>NZ_CP122564.1:0-2642502 GCF_029853775.1 Auritidibacter ignavus | reverse complement strand
ATATTGAGCGCGTAGCTCAGGTCGTGCCTCACGTATCGTGAGCGCGAAGCCATAGTGTGAACGCATGGATAAGGACATTGTCTCGATGAGTGCTCGGATTGAAGTCACCAAGCAATTACGTAGGGATTATCGCACGGGGTCCAAGGCGGAGAAGTCAGCGATTTTAGATCAGTTTTGTGCTTCCACTGGGTTGGGCCGGTCCACGGCCAGGCGGTATCTGACGTCGCAGACCATCGGGGTCAAAAACGTGGTGCGCATTGACCGTCGAAAGCATAAACCCACGAAGTATTCGGCGAATGCGAAAAAGCAGTTGATCCGGGTGTGGCGGTTGATGGGCATGCCCTCGGGCAAATACATGAAACCGGTGATGGAAGACTGGTTAGACGCGTTAGAAGCCCACGATGAGTTGGCGTTTGGCCGCTCCGGGTATAACCCCACGGTGCGTGCCCAGCTGGTGGCCATGAGTGCCGCCACGATTGACCGGTATCTCAAGGCCGAACGCGACCGGTTACGCCTCAAAGGCATCGCTACGACCAAGCCTGGGGCCTTGTTGCGCAACTCGATTACGGTGCGACAAGCCGGCGATGAGGTCGAAGACGAACCAGGGTTTTTCGAAACCGACACGGTGGCCCATTGCGGGCCAACCCTGCAAGGCGAATTCGCCCGCACCCTAACCATGACTGATGTGCGCACCGGGTGGGTGCACCTAGAAGTGCTCCGTCATAACGCCCAAGTGCACATCCTGGCAGGATTGGACCGGGCCGCAGCCGCCATCCCCTATGGGATCGCGGGCTTAGATTGTGACAACGGGTCAGAGTTCATCAACCACGAAGTCATGCACTGGGCTGCTGACCGGTTGATCTTTTTCACCCGGGGCCGGCCGTATCAAAAAAATGATCAAGCCACCGTGGAATCCAAAAACAACCACGCCGTGCGAAAATTTGGGTTTCACTACCGGTACGACACCGCAGATGAACGCGCCATCCTGGCGGCCCTATGGCAGGTGGTGGGTTTGAAACTCAACTACTTCACCGCCACCAAAAAACCCACCGGCTGGACCCAAGACGCCAGCGGGCGGCGCAAACGCCTCTATGACAAACCCAAGACTCCCTACCACCGGCTGCTGGATGCCGGGATCCTCTCCACCGCCCAACAAGAAGAGCTAGCGGCCATCTACCGCAGGATCAATCCAGCCCAGCTGACCCGCCAAATCCTGACCTACCAAGACCGGCTGATCAGCCTGGCCAAAGACAAAACCCTCACCATCGCCGCCGACCTCGACAGCAAGCACCAGGCCCGGCAAAAACGCCGCACCACCGGCATCCGCACCAAAGCCAGCTAACCCAAGTTTTCGCGCTCAAACTAGCTGAGGCACGACACTGCAGCCACGCGACCTCTCGCGCTCACGATCTGTGAGGCACGACTTACCCTTCGCGCTCAGTTTGACATGAGGCACTACGCCACGCGGCAGAAAGCTGACTCACCAGCCAGGCGCCCGCCCACGCACCTGGAAGGGCCGGGATAATGATCCACCAATACTGGCGCCAACGAATTCTTGACCACACGCTGAGCATAAGCAGAAAGCCAGAAATCGTCGTGGTCATGTTGGTCAGCAACACCCCGGCGGTCGGCCCAAGAACCAACGACAGTACCGGAGCGACGACCAATCCCACGCCGGTCCCTGACAATCGTTGCAGGACCGTGCCAACCATCACGGCTAGCACGATGATGATAAGCGTGCCCACGATCTCATCGTATGTCAGCACCGAAAACTATGTGATGTGTTGCACGCTTTCAGCGAGACACCGCCCCTCATGAACCGGTTGACTGGAGTCTTGGACCCACGGCACATAACCAATGCGTCGCCCATTGTGGTCGATGAGCACGCCCATCCTTTTGAAGTACTGCAGCACGAGGCTCCGGTCTACAACCCGTACCGGAAGATCGGAGACAATCTCAGCTTCTGTCTCAGCAGCATCACGGAGGGACTTCAACCACGTGACAACATACAAATTCGCGCCTCCGCCCACGAGTGTTGCGCATAATCTGGCACCTGGTATCTGTTCGATTCGCCTCGAAACGTCCAGGAGGCGATGTGCTGAGACCATCATCCACAGCACCAGGACTCCTGACCACTGATCTTGCATATGAGCTGCTTCAACTCGTTGGGCTATCTGCCGGGACCCGAGCAACCGCCGTACGATACGGCGAGCTTGAGCAGGCCCGAGGTTCAGACGCCGACTCGCCGTTGCGGAATCTACTCGACCGTCACATTCCAGAAGACTCAGAACAGTATAACTACGGTCGTCGAAGGCCATATCAGACAGATACAGAGTTTTGCTCTTGTCCTGATGTCGACGACCAAGCGCACCGCTGTACCACCCAGATCCGTCGAATCTAATATCCGACATCAAAGACACAACGGTATCTGATATCCCTTCAACCAAGTCGACATCCTGATTGAGGATTTCTTATACCCTGGTTCGAGCACGAGTCATGATGAACAGTTGCAGATGATAGGGGCCGGTTGTCTCATTACCAGCAACTGAACGAGATTTTCTCCTAATCAGTATCCTGCCGGCCTCAGCGCGGGAGCTGGATGTCTCCCCTATCTGCCGAGCCGTGCTGATGGTGAGCAATCGCGTGACCAACCAACTGGTGTGCGAAACTCTCGCACACCTGCGCACAACGCTCGATCATTGCGGCACGTTGCACCCGTCTTCCACCACTGCTGCTCGGTGCTCGTGACGCCATTCGTCTTTTCACCATGCAGATCGAGGCTCATGGTCAAGCCACTAGCTGAAACACTCCCCGCATTATCGCACTGACGCCACCGAGGCCGGCCAGTGTCATGGCCATTCTGCGTGCTGTCAGAGCGGAGACGTAGCGGGAGAGAAAAAGCGCGACCGTCAAACCCAATCCCACCGCGACCACAATACAGACCAACAACACCACCAGCGGGATGTCTGGTTCTGGGCCGTCCATCACCGTTCCCATACCTAGTTTCATCACGACAGAGAGTGCTCCCATGGTCATGAAGATCGGCTGGAGCGTGGCCGCAAAAGAGCGCTGGTCCCACCGTGAGAGCCGGGAGTAGATTACCATCACCGGCGCGGCGACTCCCGACGTTGAATTAAACAGTCCTCCCAGTGCACCTGCCACCACTGTTGTGGGGCGCCCCGTTAACTCTGGTAGCTGACGTAGGGACACGGTGACCACTATGGCAAGCACGACGATCGCTCCCAGGACGATAGACAGCCAGGCGGCAGAGAGCTGGCTCACCAGCCAGGCTCCCGCCCATGCACCGGGAACAGCTGGGATAATGATCCACCCGTAGTGACGCCAGCTAATGCTCGACCACACGCTGAGCATAATCAGAAACCCGGACACCATCGTGGTCATATTGGTCAGGAGTACGCCGAAGGCCGGACCGAGCACAAGTGACAGTACGGGGGCAACAACCAGGCCCACACCGGTTCCCGATAGCCGTTGCAGGATCGTGCCGACCAGTACGGCTATCACCGTGATGGTGACGATGGTCCAAGCGTTCATGTCTCCACACTAGGTTAACATCGACAAGTGTCCGTCGTCTCAGGCGTGCACGAGAGCTCTAGTGCTGTCCCTTTGCGTCGTTATCCCGGCCCCGTTGATACACCCCAACGAACATCCCCGGGTGACGCGGCGGTGGACTGAGCCGTTGGTTACGCACCGAGATGCTCCACCAGATGAGTGTCACCAGATAAACAGCCAGGCCACAGAGAGCGAGCCCACCCCAGAGGGCAAATTTTTGGGCCAGATCCACGGAGTCCGGAGTGCGTTGGACGGCTGCCAAGATCAAACCACCCAATAAAGTCACCAGAAATGCCGGAAGCCCGACAATCAGGCCGAGAACCTGTGTGTTTGGTTTCGAGGTCATCTTGATCAGGAAATGGGCCGCGGCATGTGGCCGAACACAGAGCGTGACACAATAAAATACCACCGTGGCCAATGCTTGTGGCTCGCGAGAAATTGAACCAATCACAGTTCCTGGTGAATATTCGGCCGTTTGCCAGGTGACGAGAAGGACAGCCACCACGGTGAACAAGACCCCACCGATGATCTGCGAGAACAGCAACGTCGGAATAAAGCGAGGGCTTTGCGCAATATAGTCATCTTTTACACCGCAAGGGCCCTGTGTTACACGGGGTAGCATCCCATAATCCCGCCCCAAAAAAGTAACACAAATTCCGCAGGTACGGGATCATCACTGCCCACATCACCCCTCAGCACGTCCGCGGCGGCCAGGACAACCAGGAGGGCCAGCACCAAGAGAGTTGCAATATATACCAAGAGCTGTTGGCCAATATCGGCGATCCAGTTAAATTTTCCGGGCGACGTGAACGAGGGATCCCGCGTTACGGCCGAGGACATATCAGTACTGTAAACCGATCCTAACGGATCATCCAGGAAGTGAGGAGACAACCGTCACCTAATCTTGCAACGAGACGGCGACCGAGACCCTCCAACGCTACACGTTAAAGCGGAACTCGACTATGTTCTGGCACGGACAAACATCTGCCGTTAGGCGACCTTCATTCGCTGGTCTCCCATCACGTACTCAAGGGAGAGTTCGCCACCGACGGCCTCAAGGTAACTGCGGATGGTGCCAACCTTCGCGCTGTCGAGGTCGCCTTGCTCGATCTTCGAAACCTGCCGCTGCCCGACGCCAATGCGCTCTGCCAGCTGCGCTTGCGTCAGTCCGGCCTGCTCCCGTAGCTCTCGCAGACGGTAGGCGCGAACCTCAGCAAGCATCCGCTTCTTGTGCGCCTCAACCCGTCCCCGGTCAACAGGATGCTCGGCGACGAAATCCTTCAGGTTCTTTGGCATTTCAATCACTCTCTTCTCAGTCGGGCCAGATGCTCGTCGAAGAGGTCGTCGGCCAACGAAATGTGCTTCTTATACCAGCGTTTCCAATCGCCGATCTTATCTTCGGCGATCAGCATGATCGCCACTCGCTCTGGATCGAACGCGAACAGAACGCGCAACTCGGACCGGCCAGACGAGCCGGGCCTGAGCTCTTTCATATTCTTATGCCGGGACCCGGCTACACTGTCGACGATCGGTCGACCGAGCTGGGGCCCTTAATCCTCCAGCAACTCGATCGCGGCGACCACCTGCACACGCGAACCGTCATCCAGTGAAGCGAGCCACTCTTCAATTGGCTCAATGTCGACGCTCCACATGCCCTCACCATAGACCCTGCAAGTTCTACACTCAAGTTCTCATAGGGACTGGGAGTGCTCCCAGAGATTAGAGCGAAAATCGCCACCCCATATTTCGGCAACTTTTCCTATGCTCCGCGAGAGCTCGCCACGCATACAACGAGAGTTCGTCCTTCCATTGCCGTCCGCATCGACAAATCTCCGCCCCGGTCCGATGCCCTCTTCACGGGTGCGCATTCAAGGGTTGCCGAGGGCAGCGTAGAGCCCCTCGGCAAAGGCACGAGCCCCACGGTGGAGATTTTCGTACGTCTTGTTGCCGTCATCCTCGACCAGTCGCCACCTAGTGGCTTCAGATTTGGAGGGGTCAGCGAGAACGCCTCGTTGAACAGCGCAGTCTCCGAGATATCCTTCCGGCCAAGCTTGGCCTGTGACTCGACGTTCATCCGGATGGCGACGTGCATGACAGTCTGATGATAGTGCCGGGTTTTCCAGTACAAGCGCCCATTCTCCCATGCCCACGGGTGGACATTGGCTGCGTCCATATCCGGGGCGTTGTCCTCGAGCTTCTCGGCGAGCCCTACTTGCCTCCGCAGTGCGACCTTCGCCCGAGACGCCTGATCGCGCAGCCACGAGTAGTCCTTGTCCTTGTCCGAACGGTTCCGCGACCACCCCGGCAACGCCCGATCAAGGATTTGCTGGATAACATGCGCTCGCTCTGACGCCTCGGTCCTGGGGCCACGCATGACGGTGCCGACAAATGCAAGCCCTGAACCCGTGCCCGGGTGGACCTGCGCCGGTATGGGCGAGAATCGGTCGATCTCAATGATCGCCCAGCCGGTGTCGAGCTTCGCCATGACCTAAGTCTGAAGGAAGCCCCGTCACATTTTAAGCATCCCCACCATCTGTTCGGATAGAAGGGAGTTACTGGCCTGAGGACTCCGACATGACGGATGCCACGACGTCGAAGTCCTGGTACACCGTGAGGAAGAGAATCACCTTCTCGGGGAGCAGCGTCACGATCTTGTTCAGCACTCCCTGTGGGTAGCCCTTGGTGGGCGTGCGTAGCTCGGGGGTGGACCTGAAGCTGGGTCGTGCTTTCCAGCTTCGCGACAGGCAGGCGGGCCTTGTCGATGATCTTCTTGACACACTGGATCCAGAGCTTCGGCAGGTCGACGGCCGGGTACGAGTCTTAGATCTCAGCGAAGACAGGCTTTTCGACGACAATTTCGTCCGGACCGTCGTAGAAGCCTAGCAATCGAAGCTGAGCCTCGACGAAATCCTCGGTCGGTGATCCGTTCGTTCGCCATCGCTACTTCTTCGCACCGGTGGTTGATCCGCTACACGTTAAAGCGGAACTCGACCGCATTCCGGCACGTACGGCCATCTGCAGTCAGCGACTACAAAGCCCGTCCGCGCAGGTCGACGTCGCCCTTTGGCCACGACTCGAGCGGGGCGATTGGCAGGATGAGGATCGACGGGCCGAGCTCATCCACGACAGATTCGCCGTCACGTCCGATCGACTTCTCGCGGGCATAGATCCGAGGCCAACCACATGGAGCGTAGAACGGGACGACTTGCTCTCGACAGCACAAGTAGTCGAACGCGAGTTGGTCAAGATCCCGCACCGACTGCTCAGCCCACCCCATGAGCTCACCCCCGAGACGCACCCCTTTTGCGTCAGCGCAGATCAAGACACCGCCGACTCCCACGATCGCGACGACCTCCGTACCGACAGCGATCTCGCCGCGCACCCATCCCACGTGGTCGACGACGCGGTTCTCGGCCCGTGCCCTGACGTGGACATCATGTGACGCGTAGCCGTAGGACTGCTGCGGATCCCACTCTCCGAACTCCTCGAGATACTCACTACCGAAGAATTCTCGAAGCTCACGCCAGATCTGCCTCAGTGCGTTGCTGATGGGCGATGACCTCAATCGAATGATGCTTCACGCATCGACCTTCCACGGATCCACCAGTTCTACGCCGGTGTGCTGGAAGTCCTTCACATTGCGCGTAGCGCAGGTTGCTCCGTGCGCCAGGCAGATCGCGGCGGTCTGCGCGTCGGCGGTACTGATCGGCGCTCCCGCGCGCTCTCGAGCCACGAGCACGTCGGCATAGCGGTCGGCGGCCACGTCATCGAACGGCAACACAGCGCGGCCGCCCCTGTACGGTGCGAGCGCCACGTCAATTCGTCTGGTCAGCGCATCTCTGCGCCGACCATCCGGCAACCGCCGCAAACCTGCCAGCAGTTCTGCGAGCGTGACGGACGTGATGGCTACGTCACCCTCCAGGGACGTGAGCCAGTCCGCTACGCGTGGCTCGGGCAAGGGTCGAAAGATCTCCGAGATCACGTTTGTGTCGAGGATGATCACTCGAAGTCCACCGCCCGCGCGACGTCATCGCGCACCGGGATCGGTAGCTCCTCGACTCCCCCGACATCCTGCGCGGCTGCCAGCAGAGCGATTCCTATGTGCGGCCGGCGTGCAGCTTTGGTCAGGATGGCGCGAACTTCGGCTTCCATCGACCGACCGTGCTCCTTCGCCTGTGCAGCGAGTTGCTGCTTCACGGCGTCGTCGAGACCGCGAACGATGATGGATGACATCTGCGAACACCTCCTCTGATATCAATCATGATAGCAGAGCACCTAGCAACCGCGACAGAGGCGAGGGCCCTCCAAGTACGGCACTGCCCCGGTCCTCTCATGACGAGGCAACCGGGGCGGTGCTCGGATCATCGCAGAGAGCGCCGATCACACGTTGAACCTGAACTCGACCACGTCGCCGTCTTGCATGATGTAGTCTTTGCCCTCCATTCGGACCTTACCGGCAGCCTTGGCCTCGTTCATTGATCCGGCCGTCATCAAATCGTCGAAGGAGACGATCTCGGCCTTGATGAAGCCCCGCTGGAAATCAGTGTGAATCACGCCGGCAGCCTGTGGAGCGGTGTCTCCTTGGTTAATGGTCCAGGCCCGGGCTTCCTTCGGGCCGGCGGTGAGGTAGGTCTGCAATTTTAAGGTGTCGAAACCAACGCGTGCTAGCTGGTCCAGTCCTGACTCTTCTTGGTCGTTCAGGGCCAGCATCTCCTGGGCTTCTTCCTCGTCCAGTTCAACCAGGTCTTCCTCGAACTTGGCATCCAAGAAGACTGCCTGCGCCGGCGCGACCAGCTCAGCTAGTTCTTTTTTCTTGGCCTCATCGTTCAGGACCGTCTCATCGGAGTTAAACACGTAGATGAACGGCTTGGCAGTGAGCAGATTGAGCTCTTTGAGCGCCTCGAGATCAAGTTTCTCCGACTCGATGACCGAGAAGATCGTCTCGCCACGTTCCAGCACCTTCTGGGCCGCCACCATGGCATCCAGTTCCGCCTGCGGGCGTTTCTTGCCTTTGACTTCTTTTTCCACTCGAGGAATAGCCTTCTCGAGAGTCTGCAAATCCGCCAGGATGAGCTCGGTGTTAATGGTTTCCATATCGGAGGTCGGGTTGATCTGTCCGTCGACATGAACCACATCGGAGTCCTCGAAGACCCGCACCACCTGGGCAATGGCCTGAGCTTCACGAATATTGGCCAAGAACTGGTTACCCAGCCCCTCGCCTTCCGAGGCGCCTTTGACGATTCCAGCGATATCCACGAACGATACCGTGGCCGGCAGAATCTTTTCCGAGTGAAACATCTCCGCCAGCTGGTACAAGCGCTGATCGGGGAGGTTGACCACGCCCACGTTCGGGTCAATAGTCGCGAAGGGGTAATTCGCTGCTAGCACGGTCTGTCGCGTGAGTGCATTAAACAGGGTTGATTTCCCCACGTTGGGAAGTCCGACGAATCCAATAGTTAAAGCCACGGTGTATCACTCTACCGCGTCGCGGTTTCGTCTCCAGGCATGATATGTCCCGCTCGCCAAGACCCGTGGTCAAGGTCATATCGCAACCGCTGGTGAGATGTTGAGGGCGTTATTCGGTCAGAGTAGCCTAACGTAGGTTACCGTCGAGACAGATCGGCTGTGCTTGCGTTTCATCGATCACGCTCGGCGGTTGTGTGTCGCTTATCCATACTCGATCACCTGCGTGCCCGGCTCAGGGCAAGGTACCACCGGGGTCGCAGGACACAACACCACAGAAAGTTGAGGTCCGACTGCATGTCAGCCGCCACTTCAGTGACTGAAGCACAACAGTCACCAGAAGACGATCTTTCCGACTCTTCCGCACCGTCAAAGGTCAATTGGCCGGTCTTTTGGGGCGCCCTGATCATCCTGGTTGCCTTCGTGTTGTTTGCATCGATCTGGCCATCCACCGCCGAAGATGCCATCTTTGGGGCCATGGGATGGGTCTCGGAGAACTTTGGCTGGTACTACGTACTCACCGCGGCCATCGTTGTGGTATTCGTACTGATTGTGGCGCTCACCCGGTCCGGACATACCCGGCTCGGCCCGGACCATGCCCGCCCGAAATACAATATGTTCACGTGGGCGGCCATGCTTTTTGCCGCCGGTATTGGCGTGGACCTGATGTTCTTCGGCATCTCCGGTCCGGCCACGAACTATCTGACTCCCCCGGATGTCGCTCCCGAATCTGAAGAGGCCGCTCGGATGGCCCCGATCTGGACCATCTTCCACTACGGCATCCCCGGCTGGGCCATGTACGCACTTCTGGGTATGGCTTTCGGCCTGTTTGCCTACCGCTACCACTTGCCGCTGAGTATCCGCTCGGCGCTGGCCCCGATCTTCGGCAAACGCATCCACGGCCCGGTGGGCCACACCGTCGAGATCGCCGCCACGATCGGCACCATCTCCGGTATTGCCGTTTCCCTAGGTATTGGCGTGGTGTTTTTGAACTACGGCCTGTCGGCCATGTTCGACATCCCCCAGTCCATGACCGTACAGATCGCACTGATGGCCATTTCGGTGCTGATCGCCATCGTCTCCACCGTCTCCGGTGTGGATAAGGGTATTCGCCTGCTCTCCGAGCTGAACATCTACCTGGCCATCGCTCTGCTGGCTTGGATACTGATTGCCGATAACACCACCCAGCTACTCAACGCCCTGGTCCAAAACATCGGGGATTTCTTCTCGTCCATGCCCTCGATGCTGATGAACACCTTCGCCTACACCGATGGTCAGGCACCTGAGCTACCCGCTGATCAGTGGATGGCCGACTGGACCTTGTTCTTCTGGGCATGGTGGATCGCCTGGGCGCCGTTCGTTGCCCTGTTCCTGGCGCGTATTTCCCGCGGTCGCACGCTACGCGAATTCGTCGTCGGCGTGCTACTGATTCCTTTTGCCTTCATCCTGCTGTGGGTCTCCATCCTGGGCAACGCCGCGCTGGGCTTCTTCCAGTCCGATCCCACCTTCCTCGAAGAGACCTACAACACTCCCGAATCTGGGTTCTTTACCCTGCTGGAGCAGTACCCGGGCTCGCTCTTCACGATCGGATTGGCCGTGCTGACCGGCCTGTTCTTCTACGTCACCTCGGCAGACTCCGGTTCGCTAGTGATGGCCAATATGACCTCAAAGGCCACCATGGCCGACTCCGACGGCCCCAGCTGGTTGCGTATCGTTTGGGCGGTGGTCACCGGTGCACTGACCCTGTCGATGCTGTTTATTGATGGCGTTTACACGCTTCAGGCCTTTACCGTGATCGTGGGTCTCCCGCTGTCGATCATGCTCTACCTGGTGATGTACAGCCTGTGGAAGATGTTGCGGCATGAACGCCTGGTCGCCTTGTCGCAGGCCCGGGCGCTACCCACCGCGCTCTCCTCGCGCACGAACCAGTCCGGTGAGCGCATCAAGTGGCAGCAACGTTTGCGTCATCGGATGAGCTTCGCCAGCCACAAGCAGTTGACCGAGTACGTCAACACCGTCGCTGCTCCGGCGATCGAAGAGGTCGCCGCCGAAATCGAGGCCCTGGGCGGAGATGTCCAGTGCCACCGTGGCCAGCACCCCGAGCATGGGCTACCCTATGTGGATCTGGTCGTGCACTTCACCGATCAGGAAGACTTCAAGTACCAGGCCTACCCGGTCGCATACCCTGTGCCGAGCTTCGCCACCAACATCCGCACCGTTCAGGAGGTCTTCTTCAAGCTGGAGGTCTTCTCCAATACCGGCTCTCGCGGGCGTGATATTTACGGTCTGAGCAAGGACCAGGTCATCTCCGACGTGTTGGATTCCTACGACACCCACATGGCGTACATGTCCATGGCCGGTGAGGACGGGGCACCGGTACCAGCCGATGAGACCTTCACCCCCGAGACCTGGAACGACACCGACCAAGCTGATACGAGTTCTATTGACCAGGTACCGGTTCCTGAGCCCACCAGCGCCCAGGACACCAACTCCAAAAATTCCTGACCATCTCCGACGGATTCCGCAAGGCTAGGTAACACTCTATGAGCACAACCGAACCGACAACCCTGTACATCAACGGTCAATGGAAGCCAGCCTCTGACGGCGGTACCCGCACCGTGATCTGCCCGGCCGATGGCACCGAGGTGGATGTGGTTTCTGAAGCCACCACCGCCGACGTGGAAGAAGCCATCGCCGCCGCCCGCGCCTGCTTCGACTCCGGAGTGTGGAGCTCAGTGCCCGCCGCCGAACGCGGTGACTTCCTGCTTCGGGTCGCCGATGCGATCACCGAACGTAAGGACGAGTTCGCCCGGGCTGAAGCCCTGGATACCGGCAAGCGCCTGGTCGAGGCCGAAGGCGATATGGACGACATTATCGGTTGCTATCGCTACTTCGGCAAGATCGCCGATGCCAACCCGGGTCGACTGGTCGACACCGGCGACGCCTCAGTGATCGACCGCGTGGTCTACGAGCCGGTCGGCGTCGTGGGGATGATCACCCCCTGGAACTTCCCGCTGCTACAGGCCGCCTGGAAGATGGCCCCTGCCCTGGCCGCTGGGAACTCCTTCATCATCAAGCCCGCCGAGCTGACCCCGCACACCACCATGTTGATCATCGACGTCTACGACAAGCTCGGCCTGCCGGCCGGCGTGGCCAACCTGGTGCTCGGCTCCGGTGCGGTCGCCGGTGCCCCACTGTCTTCTCACCCCGACATTGACATGGTCTCGTTTACCGGTGGGCTCAAGACCGGCACCACGATCGCCCAAGAAGCTGCCAAGACCGTCAAAAAGGTCGCCCTGGAGCTGGGCGGCAAGAACCCCAACGTGGTCTTCGCCGACGCCGACTTTGACTCCGCCGTCGACAACGCCCTGACCGCAGCGTTTTTGGACTCCGGGCTGGTGTGCTCGGCTGGCACCCGATTGATCGTGGAAGAGTCCATCCACGATCGGTTCGTCGACGAGCTGGTTGCCCGGGCCGAAAAGATCGTGATGGGCGGCCCCTTCGACGAGAATGCCGAGACCGGTCCGCTGATCTCCGCCGAACACCGCGAGAAGGTCACCGATTACGTCAAGCGTGGTGTGGAAGCCGGCGCCACCCTACGCGTGGGTGGCCACTGGGGCGGTGCAGAGCACGAGCACGGGTTCTTCTATGCTCCCACCATCTTGGACAACTGCACCCAGGAGAACCCCGCGGTGATCGAAGAAGGCTTCGGCCCGGTCATCACCGTGGAGACCTTCACCACCGAAGAAGAAGCCGTCGCCATCGCCAACCACACCGAATATGGTCTGGCTGGGGCCGTGTGGACGCAAAATATGGGGACCGCCAACCGTGTCTCCCGCGCTCTGCGTCACGGTACGATCTGGATCAACGACTACCACCCCTACGTCCCGCAGTCCGAGTGGGGCGGGTTCAAGCGCTCCGGCATCGGCCGGGAACTGGGCCAGATGGGCTTGGGTGAGTACGTCGAGGCCAAGCACATCTACCACAACACCGAGCCGGCCCCGGCCGACTGGTTCCCTCGCCACTAAAAATCCCGGTTCTTTGATCCCGGTCCATTGGACCACCCAACCGAAGAAGTGAAGGAAGTATTCATGGCTGACCATACCGATCCACACTTTGATTACATCGTCGTCGGCGGCGGTTCCGCCGGTGCCGTGATCGCCGCTCGACTCTCCGAAGATCCCAGCATTCAGGTCGCGCTTTTGGAAGGTGGCGACACCGACCAGGGCCACGACGAGGTGCTGACCCTGAACCGCTGGCCAGAGTTGCTGGAATCCGGATTTGACTGGGACTACCCCATCGAGCCACAGGAAGTTGGCAACAGCTTCATGCGCCACGCCCGTGCAAAGGTACTGGGCGGTTGTTCCTCGCACAACTCCTGCATCGCCTTCCACCCGCCCAAAGAAGACCTGCAAGCCTGGGTGGAGATGGGTGCCGCCGGCTGGGGCCCCGACGAGGTGCGTCCGCTGATCAAGCGCATGGAAACCAACGACAACGACTATGATCACAACGGCTCCGACGGTCCGGTGGAGATCATGAACGTCCCACCCAAAGATCAGGTCGGTGTGGCCATCCTCGAAGCTGCCGAACAGGCCGGGCTGCCCACCGTGCAACACAATTCCGCCGACACCGTCGGTGATGGTGCCGGCTGGTTCCAGATCAACTCCAAGAAGGACGGCACCCGTGCCTCGTCCTCTGTGTCTTACCTGCACCCAAACATGGATCGCGAGAATCTGCACATCTTCACCGGCCATCGGGTCACCCGGGTGCTGTTCGACGATGTTGCCGGGTCCAAGAAGAAAGCCGTTGGGGTCGAGTATGAAGACAACGCCTTCGGCCGGTTGAAGACCATGCGTGCCGACCGCGAAGTCATCGTCTCCGCCGGTGCGATCGACTCGCCGAAGCTGCTGATGCTGTCCGGTATTGGCCCAGCCGAGCACCTCAAGGAATTCAACATCGACGTGGTCGTGGATTCCCCCGGTGTGGGCTCGAACCTGCAGGATCACCCCGAAGCTGTCATCTCCTGGGAGTCCAACGTCACCATGACCCGTGAGGCCACTCAGTGGTGGGAGATCGGCATCTTCAAGGACACCACCGGTGAGCACGATCTGCCCGATTTGATGATGCACTATGGTTCGGTCCCCTTCGATATGCACACCCGCCGTCAGGGCTACCCCACCGCTGACGAGGCCATCGTACTAACCCCGAACATCACCCACGCTAAGTCGCGCGGTACCGTTCGCCTACGTTCGATGGACTATCGGGACAAACCGAAGGTGGATCCCCGCTACTTCACCGACGAAGAAGGCCACGATACCCGCGTGGCCGTCGAAGGCATCAAACTGGCCCGCAAGATCATGGATCAGCCGGCCATGGCCCAGTTCAAAGGGCGCGAGCTGTTCCCGGGCGAAGATGTCACCTCCGATGAAGACATCGCCGATTACGTGCACAAGACCCACAACACCGTCTACCACCCGGCCGGCAGTGTCCGCATGGGTGCTGACGATGACGAGATGTCACCGCTGACCTCGGACCTGAAGGTCAAGGGTGTCGATGGCCTGCGCGTTGCCGACGCCTCGGTGATGCCTCAGATCGTGGCCGTGAACCCGAACATCACCATCTACCTGATCGGTGAGCGGGCTTCCGATCTGATCAAGGGCGACCAGTAACAGCCTCTCTCGTCGCCGGGTCGACAACCTGGCACCGAACCGGGCCGGGGTGGAGAGTCCTCACGGATTCGCCACCCCGGCTTTTTCTTAACGACAAGGGAACAACCCGCCAACTGTCGAGATACTGTCAGCGCACACCGTCTCTCCCCACCCTCATGGATATAGAACGCTTATTCTAGTCACTCTCCACAATTCACTCGATCTCACCTTATCTTGGCATATCTGTTCTATAGAATGGATGGCAAGAAAGGAGGAGTCGACCATGGTGCGCACCGCCAGCCCAGCCCCACCGCACGGCCCGGACATCACCGCGTTCCTTGATCTGCAAGCCGCGGATCAAGCCTCCTTAGGCGAGCTCGCTCACGGGATCGCTCAACTGCTATCGGCTTTTAACGCGAAATTGGATGCCGAGGACAGTTATGAGATGTTCGCGCATTGGTCTCGTGCCGCAGAAGTCTCCGACTGGAATACGTCTCTGGCTGGCTCCTCTGAACCACAACACCCTCAAGAACCGGAAGATCTCCTCGCCCCAGAGGAACCGCATAATGCATTCCCAGAGGTCGCGCGTCGCGTTGAACAATCAGCAACCCTGCTCACCAGCGTTCAAACTCGGCTACTGTCCTTCGCCCATCAGGCCACACGAAGCCCGGAGGATCAACGAGCTCTGCTCGGTGTCCCCACAGGTTCATCAATGACTTATGGAAACGGGCGAATCTTCTACCTCGAAGCACTCGGTCTGGGTAAGCCCGATCTCAAACGGCGTCAAACTCGAAGCGAATATCTGGTCCCAGCTCCTCCGCCAGGCTTGGGTGAGGCACAGCCAGTCCAATATCCCGAGCTCATCGAAGCATTCAGTACCGGTCGCATCTGTGTTGATAACGCCGACCGGCTCATTAAGCTTCTCAAAGATCTCCAGCGTTACGGCCGCCAGTGCCAGGTTGATCAGGAGCGTATCACAGAGGTCATTCATGCGATCTTGCCCATTCTGATTGAGGATGCAGCGTCGATGAGCGTCTCTGAGTTCAGCAAAGTCTGCAAAAACCGGCTACAAACACTCACCTACTACTTGGACGAAGATGGCCCCGCACCCGAAGAAGAACTCGACCCCAAGAAGGCCACGGATGAATTTTGGGTGCGACCACTATCCGGCGGTGGCGTGGAATTCGGGGGCAGAGCTTTCGGCTTGAGTGCAGAGCTATTGTCAACTTTGGACCACGCGGCCAATAACTACGCCGTGTTGAAAAATCATCGTGGCGCTGGTGCTGGAAACGCAAACCCAGAGACCAGGGTGCCTGAGAGTCCTATCGCCACTGCGCTCAAAGCCAACTTCCCGCAAGTCGACCCCGAAGCAGTAGCTGCCATCGACGAAAATTCCCGAGAGATCCTTTATGCCGAGCACGCTCTGTTCAATCATTCAACCCGTAAACGGCGTAGCTTCGAAGCTCTCATGGCAGTGTTAATCGCAGGCATTGGTGTGGGACAGAAAAAGAACGGTTTAGCGCATACCCGCGGACAGGTCACCAAGGTCCTTGTCACCATGGACTACGAGACCTTCTCCAAACAACTTCCCGAACGGTATCGACCAGAACAACCTCGCACCGGGGCCGAGCAGTTCCTCAGATCAAAGCCACCGGGGTCAGATGGCCCGGATCGGCCCGGAGAAAACGGACACGCTTTTAGATCTGAAGGACAGTTCACCGGAAGCATTCACCCATCCAGACTCCGAACGCTGGCCTGTGAAGCGGGAATCGTTCCGATACTTTTCGACGGACGAAACGACATTCTGGACTACGGACGAGAACGCCGGGACTTTAGCCCTGCCCAACACCGAGCCTTGGTCGCACGGGACAAGGGGTGCACAGCCCCCGGATGCACCATGCCTGCGTCCTGGTGCCAGGTGCATCACATCGTGGAATGGGAAAACCACGGAGCAACGCGAATCGATAACGCCGCACTGGTCTGCTCGCGACATCACACGGAAATTCACCAAGGGAAATGGAGTATTGCCCGGATCGATCGAGACGGTGTCTGGTACGCCGCCGCTCCGTGGCATCTTCCCGACCTCACCTTACGTCGCAACGGCTATTTCCTTCAGTGATCTGCCGATAGCAACCGAAGCACCTCGCTCGTTGAGACGGTGGTGACATGCGGTGATTGGAGCTCTATCAGACGAATCGCTTCACGATGCAGTTCCGGTGTCGCTCCGGCACAAGCATCTTCCACCACCACGACGCGTTGCCCAGCATCGATGGCACTGAATACCGTCGAGAGCACGCAACAGTCCGTGGCAACACCACACACCACTAATGCGGAATCGCGATCGACATGGCGCTCAAGCCCCTCGGTCCATTTCCCGAACGTGGGACGATCCACTACGGTGTCATCCGAAGGGCTCGTCAAATCCCAGATCGGGTCCTCGGGGTCAAGCCGAAATTGGTTCCAGCGATCGTAGTAGGCCCGCCAACTTCCGGTTTCGTGGGGATCGCGGACGAATCGGGTGCGAATCACCGACAGCCCGCGAGCGCGAATGGCTTGAGCGATCTGCTCAGCATGGGCCTCGGCCTCGAGGTATCCCGGACACCCCCACCCCAGCTCAGGGTCGTGGAAGACCCGCTGAAAATCAATCAGCGCCAGGACGGGGTGTGGGCCAAGAACAGCGTTCATCTGATCTAGTCCACAAAGAGATCTTTTTGCAGGTCCTTCTCATCCACGCCCGGGCTGTACTTGGAAAAGTCCGTCACGCCGTGATCGCGCAAGACCTCTTCACACAGCACGGTGGCTCCGGCGTACTTCTGCGGTGCTGAAGTCAGGATCACATGAGCCGAATCCGAGTATACATCTGCCGTGCGGGAGACCTTCATCATCTCGTCTCCGCCCAAGGCATACTGTACTGCCGCGGTCTGGATGGTGGTTTCAGGCCATAGCGTGGTAGAGGGGATACGGTGTTCAGCGCCAATGCCCAACGCAGCGAGGGTCATCCCATACTTGGCCAGCATGTATGCCGGGGCTACACCTAGCCACTTCGGCGAGGTGTTCAGCGGTGGCGACAGGGTCAAGATCCGCGGGTCGGAGGACTTCTTCAGGTACGGCAACGCCGTCCGAGTCAACAAGAACGTCCCACGGGTATTGATGTCATGCATCAGATCCACCCGTTTCATCTCGATCTTGTCCGAAGGCTCAAGATTAATAGCGGAGGCGTTATTGATGACGATATCGATTCCACCGAATTCAGCCACCGTCTTGTTAACTGCCTCGACGACATTGGATTCCTCACGCACGTCCCCCACGAGAGGAAGCGCTTTCCCACCTGCCTCACGGATCTCATCGGCTGCGGTGTAGACCGTGCCCGGTAGCTTTGGATGAGGTTCAGCAGTCTTGGCCAGCAAAGCAATCTGGGCCCCGTCGGACGCTAGTTTCTTGGCGATCTCTAAACCGATACCCCGTGACCCTCCAGAGAGAATAACGGTCTTGCCGCTCAAAATGTTGGATGATTCGTGAGTCATCGTGGTGTCCTTTCTCAACACAGCCGAAGTGATCTGAGGCACACCCATAGCCTACCGCTGTCAGAGCCGGCGGAGATAACCTGGTTACAGATAACGCCCACGGTGGTGGAACTGACTTTTGTCACTCGAGAGTCCTGATCGGCGACACTGCACCACAACGAGCCGGTACGGAAAAGTGGATGTCATGACTACTCCAGCGATCGACATCGAAAATGTCACCAAAAGATTCGGCCAGTTAACCGCCGTGGACCACCTCTCACTGCGTGTTCATTCTGGCGAGATCCTGGCCTTGTTGGGCCCTAATGGGGCCGGAAAGACGACACTGCTCGATATGATTCTGGGCTACACCACGCCACAAAGCGGATCCGTTAAGGTCCTAGCAGGCCCGCCGACTGAGGCCAGTGGCCGTATCGGTGCCGTGCTCCAGACCAAAGGCCTATTGGAAGACCTCACGGTCGAAGAGACCCTACGCATGATTGCTGGTCTGCATCGACACAGCCTCCCGATACCGGAGGTGATGGAAAAGGCTGGGGTCACTGCTTTCAAGAAGACCAAGGTCGGCAAGTGTTCGGGCGGGCAAGTCCAACGACTCCGGTTCGCCCTGGCGATCCTTCCCGACCCGGAGATTCTGCTACTCGATGAGCCCACCTCCGGCATGGACATCACCTCGCGTCGAGGGTTTTGGGACTCGATGACGAGCTGGGCGCGTGGTGGGGGAACCATCATTTTTGCCACGCATTATTTGCAAGAGGCCGAAGAATTCGCCGACCGCATCGTGGTGATGAAATCTGGGTCCATCACCGCCGACGCACCGGCTGACCAACTCGGAGGCACCAGCACCATCACGGGAACATGGCGCCACTCTCAAGAACCCTTCGAGGTACTACCGGAAAAAACCGCACTCGATTGGGACCCAGCAAAACGACGGATCAGCATCCGAACCGATCGGTCCGATCAGCTGGCTAACGAATTGCTAAATCACGGATGGATTTCCAACGTTCAGATTACTCAACACGGGCTGGAAAACCTGTTGGAAGGAGACCCCTCATGACCGCCATAGCTTCACACACCACCACGAAACCTTCACACGGGGGTTCGCCAGCTCGGTCCACCCTGAGCATTTTCGTCCACTACCTGGCCTGGGACACGTGGCGGTCCCTACGGATGTGGGAGTCGACCTTCTTCATCCTGGTCTTACCGGCCATGTTGTACCTGATGTTTGGGGTGGCCGGTGATGTTGCCGAGTTGAACTTCGGCGACGGCAATATGACCGCTTGGGTGATGACCTCCATGGCTTGCTACGGTTCGGTGATCGCTGCTACGGCGGTCAGTAGTTCCGCGGTAGTGGAAAAGCAACACGGCTGGAATCGAGTGTTAGCGCTCACGGGGCTGTCTAACCCCTTGTTTATGGTGTCCAAAATGCTGATGGGCATGATTTTGGCCATTCTGCCCACCACGCTGATCCTGATTCTAGGAGCCACCACGGGAGCGGAATTCGATACGGTGGGGCATTGGATAGCTACGGCAGCACTGACCATTGTTGGCACTATCCCGTTCGTGTTCTATGGGCTCGCCGTGGCGATGATTTTCCGTGCCCAGTCCGCGGTCGCCATTGGGTCTGGTTTCCTGGTCGTGTTGGCCTTCCTCGGTAACCTGTTTATGCCCTTGAGCGGAACACTTCTCGAGATCGGTCGCTTCACGCCGATGTATGGCACTGGCCAGCTGGCTCACTATCCCCAGGCTGAGGGTCTCATTCTGGATCAGGAAGCTTTCGTCGCCGGCGAGTTTGAATCCGATTCCCTCGCCTGGATTCTGGGGATCTCCCTAGCCTGGACGGTGGTTTTCGCCGGCTTGTGCTGGCTGTCCACCCTACGCTCTACTCGCCGATAAGATAAGAGTCGATGTATCCAGATCAGCTCAGTCAGGAGGAGCAACGCGAGCAACTGCGCTACGGCGGCGGTTGGCTCGCGCTGTTGCTCATCCCGGCTACGAGCGTCGTCCTGTCAGATCATCCGCTGTGGGCCAAGATCGCCGGCATCGCCTGTTTGGTCCTGTTCGCCGGGTGCTATCTGTGGATGTTGACCCATCCGCGCCCGTGGCCACTGCTCCCCCGGGTCGCCACGACCCTTGTCTACACCCTGGTGCTGGGTCTACTCGTGGTCCCAGTGGCGTTGCTGACCGGAGCGGATGCAGGGATGAGCCTGACATTTGTCGCAGCGCTGTGGCTGTTCACGCACAATCTTGTTCCCGGGGCAATTGGTTCCTTCGTCTCGACCACACTGGCCGGCACAGCGTTACTGATGATCAGCGACCAAATGGATCTCTGGTGGCCCCTGCTGCTGTCACTGACCTTGGCCTGGCTCATGTTGTTTTTCATCCGCTATGTCGTCGAACGTCAGGAAGTGGAGCGCCAAGTCTCGGAGCGAGACGCACTAGCCGCCCAACGGGAAGAATTAGATCGCCAGGTCCACGATGTCTTAGGCCAGTCGCTGACCGCCATCACGGTCAAGACGCAGTTAGCCATGCGATTGCTCGACACTGACCACCAGGCCGCCCGCGCGGAGCTGGAGAGTATCCTGGGATTGGCCAGGTCCTCCATTAGCAATGTCCGCACTGCGATCACCACTCTGGAAGCCCCGGATTTAGGCAACCAGTTGGAGGTCGCACTGGAGATGCTCCGTAACCAAGGAATCCACGTCACGACCACAGAAATCCCGCGACAGATCGCCCCGGCCACCGCGGAACTATTCGCCTGGTGCCTGCGTGAAGCGGTCACCAATGTGCTCCGGCATGCGCAGGCGAGCACCGTGAATATTGAGATCACCACCCATCGGTTGCGCGTCAGCGATGACGGGATCGGGATCACTCGTCCCACCACCGGATATGGTCTGGCTGGGCTTCGCCATCGAGCCGAAGCAGCCAAGGGGACTTTGACCATCTCGTCCTCGGACCGTGGCACTGTGTTGGAGGTGAGTCAGTGAATCCGATTAAGATTGTGCTGGCCGATGACCAGGCGCTGGTTCGTCAGGGGCTGGCGGCCTTATTAGATTTGGAACAGGATCTTCAGGTGGTCGCACAACTGCCCGATGGCGCCTCGGTGGTGGAAGCCATTGCAGACCACAGCGCGGATCTGGCCATCCTCGACATTGAAATGCCCGGCACGGACGGATTGGCCACTGCCGCTCAGGTCAGCGAGCAGACGCAGGCCAAGATTCTGATCCTGACCACCTTTGGTCGCGCCGGATACTTGCAACGCGCACTGGATGCCGGGGCACAGGGGTTTATGGTCAAGGATTCCCCCGCTGAGGAGCTCACCGCAGCCATCCGGTCGATCATGGCCGGTCGGACCGTAGTCGATCCGGCCTTGGCTGTCCAGGCCCTCACGCAGCAAAACCCTCTCACCTCCCGGGAACAGGACGTGTTGCGCGCGACGCTGACCGGTCGTTCAGTCCGGGACATTGCCGAGCAGTTACACCTCTCCGCGGGGACGGTGCGGAACCTGCTCTCGGAGGCAATCAGCAAGACCGGCTCGAAGAACCGCGCCCAGGCCGCCGGATACGCCCGGGATCAGGGCTGGTTGTAGAGCTGGTTTTAGAGGAAGACCCACACCAGCAAGGTCATCGAGACCAGAGTGATCAGGATGGCAGCGACGATATTGACCAGCACACCTCCTCGCACCATCTGACCGATGGTGACGTAGCCAGAACCGTAGGCGATGGCGTTCGGCGGGGTAGCCACCGGAAGCATGAACGCACAGGTTGCGGCCAGCGCCACGGGTGCACACAGCATCAGTGGTTCCACCCCGGTCCCCATTGCCACGCCGGAGGCTACGGGCAAGAACGTGGCAGCGGTGGCAGTATTGGACGTCATTTCGGTCAGGAGCAAAATCGCCACGGCCGCCAACGCCACCAGGATCCACAGGCTCATCCCGCTCAGACTGGTCGCTTGTTCACCCAGCCATTCCGAGAGTCCGGAATCGCTGAACTGACCCGACAGTGCCAGGCCACCGCCAAAGAGCAGTAGCACACCCCAGGGAAGTTCCACGGCAGATTCCCAATCCAATAGGCGCACCCCCGACTCGGCGTCCGGACCGGCCGGCAACAGGAATAGCAACAGGCCGACAGCAATGGCGATGCCAGCATCGGAGATGAAAGCATCTTCCAGGCCGAACACGTACTCCGACAGCAACGGGATGAAGACCCAGCTGACCGCCGCCAGGATAAAAATGATCAGGACCCGGCGCTCACCGGAACTCACCGGCCCGAGTTTCTCCGACTCTTTCTGCAACATCTCACGGCCACCGGGAATGTGCTTGATCTCGGGTTTGAACAGCACCTTGACCAAGATGAACCACGTGGCCAGCATCAGTACCACCGCCAAGGGCACCCCGACCAGCATCCATTGCCCAAAGCCAATGGTCATGTCCTCGTTACTGGACATGTGAGCGGCCAACAGTGCATTGGGCGGAGTTCCAATAATGGTACTGACCGAGCCAATGGAGGCCGCATAGGCAATGCCCAGCATCAGCGCGGTGCCGAATTTCGTTTTCACCATCGACTCCACGCTGGCCTCGGCGTCGCCTTCCTGTGTCACTTGATTGACCAGCACCAGCACCGACACACCGATAGGCAACATCATCACCGCGGTCGCGGTGTTGGAGACCCACATCGACAGGAAACCGGTGGAGATCATGAAACCGCCGACCAAGGCCGAACTATTTGATCCCATCGAGCGCAACACCAGCAAGGCAATGCGACGGTGCAAATTCCAGCGTTGCATCGCCAGAGCGAGCAAGAAGCCACCTAAGAACAAGAAGATGACATTATTGCCGTAGTTGGCCCCGACCGTATCAAAGCTGACGCCCTCGCCCTCTGGAGTTTCCTCGGCGGGAACGAACACCGGAAAGATCACCAGTGGCAACAAAGCGGTGGCGGGAATCGGGATCGCCTCGGTCATCCACCACACGGCCATCAATACCGCGGTGGCACCGGTCAGCCGGGGCCAGACTCCCGTGTCTGCGGGAAGCAGGAAGTACACCAGCAGTGCCAGCACGATGCCGAGACCAAGTCCGATCAACCGACGCATCAAGTCACCGTCCGCCGGAGCTTTCATCCCCTCAGAGAGTTCGGTCTGGGTCGAGCGATACTGCGTGGACGGATATTGTGACGAAGCGTGTTGAGTCTTGGTGTAATGCGACGAGGCGTAATGACGTGTCGACTTCTCTGAACTCATCGGACTGTCCCCCAACGGTCCTCAGCGCATCACGCGCCAGCGCACACGCTGTTGCTACATATTCCTGTCATCTTCTCATACTGGCGTTAGTCAATACTGACGTTATTTATCTCACGTTAGCAGGTTCAGCAACGGGGCACGAACTAGGCGCTACTGGTCTCGCGCCCCATCGCAATCAACGCGCCGATCAAGCCCACGCCGGCCACCACCGCGCCACCGATCATCATCACGTTCAGTTGGGGATAGCTCCAATTGGCGAACGCATGCATCAGGGGCTCGACAATCGCCACGGTGCCGTCTTCGACTGTGGCAGCGATCGAGTCGTCCACCAGCCGGCCGATGCCGGTACGCAAGGTGACTCCGCCAAGCACAATCACCGCCCCGGAAATCAGCCAGACGCTCCAGCGGGCTCCGGGGGCGGCCAGCAACAGCGCTAGGACGAAGGCCATCGCGGCCCCGCCCAGGACCAATGGCCAGTAGGTCACGTACTGTTCGATCAACACCAGGTCATCGGCCGAGATGAGTTCTGAGGGAGGAACTTGCGTGTCGATCACCAACTCGCTGGGTACCCAGCCAGTGGGATCAACACCGTCGAGCAGGGAAATCTGGTCGAGTTGCTCGCCCAGCACAACACCGGCGAGTTGGGCCACCGGGGTGAGATGGATCGAGAGGTATCCGGCATCGGGTTCGGCCGGGGTGGAGGCCTGTTGTAGCCCCTCAACCCAGTCCTGACGGGTCATCTCCACGGCTTCGCCCCACGCCTGAGCGAACCGGGAGTCCTCTACTACCAAGGACGCAAAATTCTCGGTCACCCCGCCCAGCGCATCGGAGAAGGGCAACTGGGATTCCGCATTCGAGGTCACCTGATCGGCCACTAATGCCGGGACCGCGTCGAGCACCTGCTCATCACCAGAAATCTCCCGTAATGGTTCTGCGGTGTGTAACAATGCATCAGCTCGCCATCCGGTCAAACCGATCACAGTGACGATGCCGATAACCAACGCAAAAATGCTGGCAAAAAGCGTTCTCATGGTGTCCTTCTATCCCGGCGGTAGTAGTCTGGGGGACGTCCCTAGACTACTGTAACGGAGGCAATGTGAGTGGTGGTTGTGTGGTGAGCGCATGGTGATCGATGAACCTGCACTACCGGCCACAGCGGCGCAGACCTCGGCGGATCGCCCCTGGCCGGTGCGCTTACTGTCGGAGAATCTCAAACACTATATTGATCGGGCCCCGGCGACCTGGGTGGAGGGTCAGCTGATCGAGCATCGCGTGGTACGTGGCAATGCGTGGATGACACTGCGCGATATGGAAGCCGAGATCTCCCTGCCGGTCACCGCCTGGCGCAATGTGGCCTCGCACCTGGACCCTGGAGTGCAACAGGGCGCGCGTGTGGTGGCCTGGGTGAAGCCCAACTTTTACACCAAGACCGGTCGGTTGTCGATGATTGCCCAGGATATTCGCCCGGTAGGCATCGGTGACTTGCTGGCCCGAGTCGAGCGCTTGCGACACGCGTTGGCCGAAGAAGGCCTGTTTGCCCAGAAGAAACCGTTGCCCCTGGTGCCGGCACGCATCGGTCTGATTACCGGCAAAGACTCCGACGCCATGAAAGATGTCATGCGCAATACGCTCTTGCGTTGGCCGGCCACTGAATTCACCGTGGTGCACACCGCCGTCCAAGGCGCCCAGGCACCCACCGAGATCATCGAGGCCCTGCACCAGCTTGATGCCGATGAGCGGGTGGATCTGATCGTGATAGCCCGTGGCGGTGGGGCCTTAGAAGAGGTGATCCTGCCATTTTCGGATGAACGGCTCGTGCGCACGGTGGCGGCAGCAACCACCCCGGTGGTCTCGGCAATCGGGCACGAAGCCGACCGTCCGGTGCTCGATGATGTGGCTGATCTGCGGGCTTCCACTCCCACCGATGCGGCCAAGCGTATTGTTCCCGACGCGACGGTGGAGGCCGAGAGCATCGCTCAGGCCCGGTTAAGGATGGCTGCTGCGGTGCAGCGGCTCGTCACCGAGCAGGCCACCCACCTGGCTACGGTGCGTTCCCGGCCGGTGCTACTGCATCCTGAAACGATGATCACCACCCGCCACGAGGAACTCACCGGTGTGCTGACACGAGCACGAACGGCCGTGCGTCAGCTGATTTCTCGCGAGCGCGAGGTAGTCGAGCAGGTGATGGCTCGGGTGCGTTCGCTGTCTCCGCAGTCCACACTCGACCGTGGCTATGCGGTGGTGCAGGCTGAGCAGGGCTTGATTCGACGGGCCGATCAGTTACAGGTCGGCACCCCGGTCAACATTTTGCTCTCCAGGGGAGACTTCCAGGCCGAAGTCACCTCAATCAACCCCAGCACAGACGACGAAGGATGATGATGACACAAGGATTCTCGACCGCCGATACCTCCGATATTGCCCAGCTGAGCTACGAGCAGGCCCGCACCGAACTGATTGAGACCGTGACCCGGCTGGAATCCGGTGGGGTGGAACTAGAAGAAAGCTTACAACTCTGGGAGCGCGGTGAAGCCCTGGCACAACACTGTCAACGTTGGCTGACCGAGGCCCAGCAACGCATTGACCAGGTCCGTGCCGAGTCCGAGACGACGGCCAGCACCAACGAGACCGATGAGACCGATGAGTAGGACTCAGCCGTGGCGGTAGCCCTCTAAAAACTCGGCGATCCGGTGGATGCCTTCTTCGAGATCACGCACGGCCGGCAAGGTCACCAAGCGGAAATGGTCGGTCGTGTCAAGATTGAAGGCCCGACCGTGTGAGACCAGGATTTTTTGTTGTCGAAGCAGGTCGATCACGAACTTCTCGTCATCGTCAATCGGATACATCTCAGGTTCGAGTTTCGGGAACAGATACATCGCGCCGTGGGCCGGTTGCACGCTCACCCCCGGGATGGCCTGGAGCATTTCGGTGGCCAGGTTGCGCTGTTCCAGCAGTCGTCCACCCGGGAGAATGAGGTCGTTGATGGATTGATACCCGCCCAGCGCCGTCTGGATCGCGTGCTGGGCCGGAACGTTGGCGCACATGCGCATATTGGCCAGCAGAGTCAGCCCCTCAAGGAAGTCTTGAGCGCGATATTTGGGCCCGGACACGGCAACCCAACCGGCCCGGTATCCAGCCACCCGGTACGCCTTCGACAACCCGGAGAACGTCAGGGTGAGCACATCATCAGACAGCCCGGCGACGTTAATGTGGCGTGCTCCGTCGTAGAGAATCTTTTCATAAATCTCATCGGCGAGTAGCACCAGCCCGTGCCGGCGAGCGATCTCGACCATTTCCATTAGTACGTGGCGCGAATACACCGCCCCGGTGGGATTATTCGGGTTGATCAGCACCAGAGCCTTGGTACGGTCGGTGACCAGAGACTCGATGTGCTCGGTGTCGGGGACCCAGCCTTCCTCTTCCACACACCGGTAGTGCACGGCTTCACCACCGCAGAGCGTGGTGGCCCCGGTCCACAGCGGATAATCCGGCGCGGGAATCAGTACCTGGTCCCCGTCATCGATCAGGGCTTGGAGGACCATGGAGATCATCTCTGAGACCCCGTTACCGATGAAAACATCATCAACCGAGATATCCCGGATGCCACGGGACTCATAGTACTGCGAGACGGCGGTGCGGGCCGAGTAGATACCCTGAGAATCGGAGTACCCCTGGGCATGGGGAAGATGGGAGACCATATCCTTCAGGATCGCCCCGGGGGCGTCAAAACCGAAGGGGGCCGGGTTCCCAATATTCAGTCGCATGATCCGATGCCCGGCGGCTTCGAGACGCTGAGCTTCTTCCAGGATCGGTCCGCGCACATCGTAGCGAACATTATGCAACTTGGATGACTGGCGAATTTCACGCGGTCGTGCTGGTGTCATCGGGACCGACCTCCAGGGTCTAAGGGGTTGTGTTGATTAGAGAGTACTGGGTGCTGCGGACGGTTCGTCCAAAATGTCGGAGGCCTCCAGCAAACCCGCTGACGACAACCACGACCGCGCCGCTGAGGCCTCGTCGAGGTCCAATCCCTCAGCGGGCCGCCGGGCCTGGTACACCATCCGGCTCAGGTTGGCAAGTTCTTCCCCGCTCACCGCCTGGTAGAGCTCATGGAGTGGTTCTTCCACCGATGCTTGAATCGACTCCGGGTCACCGATCACCAACATCCGACCTTCCGGGTAGTCGTGGCTTTCCAGCACCCGAAAAGACAGGTCAGCGATGGCTGGATCGGGCGCGTACAGCCACGTCAGGGCATCTGGTTCAGACTGTAACCGGGCCAGCTCCTGCTGGTATCCCGCAAAGGACTGTGGTGGTTCCGACCACCCCTGATCACAGGGCTCCAGCTCGGCTGCCACAACCTCCACCAGCTCATCGGTCAGCGCACCGGTTCCCATCTGTAGGTGCTCACACCGCAAGGAAGACTCCTCAGCGCTCTGCGAGGAGGTAGCCGGCGAGACAGCGGAGTCGATGTCAACCGAGTTGTGCAGATCGTCGGCTGATTCCAGTTCGTGGTAAGCAGCCGTGGCGCGGGTAACCACCGGCTGGATACGCAGGGTGGCCTCTGAGGTCGACAGAATATCGGCGGATGTGGAATTGACGATCTGATCCGCCGAGTCGACCGATTCGTCTCCGGACGTGTCCTTCATGGCCTGTTCGGGGTCGTCAGCGGCGACCAGCTGCACCGAGTTGGCCACGACCAGGGTGTTCTCGGCTTCCAGCGCCTCCGAGAGTTGTTGCCCGGAACTGGATTCCAACCCATGGCGCTCAGCGGCAATACCGCGGGTGCTCAGAAACTCCACGGTGGCCACGGCCATGGCTTCATCCAGGGGGTCCGGGCCGGCAAGCACGCGGACGGTAGCGACCGAAGGATCAGGATCGACGGCTTTCTGATCGCCACAGGCGCTCAGGCCCATCACCGCTACCAGAGTGATCGACAGCGCGCGGAGGCTACGGGGCATGCCCACCAGTCTAAAGGTTTCGCCCGACCACGTGCTGAATCACAACACCTCACCACAGTTACTACACTGGGAGTATGGCAGAAACGACGTCGTCTGATTCGGGACGGAAGCTTCCGTTCTCGATGATCAGAAAACTCGACGATATCTTGCACGGCCGTGTCCACCATCTGGTGCGCCACCATGCCGATACCGCCAGTGGCTGGTTGGACCTAGCTCAAGAAGCCGCCTACGCCCAGCGAGTGGAACAGTGCTTAGAGGCCTTGACTCAGCTCGAGCACGCCCCGGGGTCTGATCGACCGGAGGTACGGTTGGCTGCCTATCGCACTCGGGCCTCCGTGCTACATTCGCTGGGTGAGACCCAGCGGGCCGAACAAGATGTGACAGCACGTGCCGAGGTATTGCGTTCGGTAGGCCAGTACCATCAAGCGGATCTGGAAGAGCAACTGGGGACCATGTTGTTTGCTGAACCGGATTCGTTCTCGGCCACGGTCCTGCAGGGTGTCGTCGATACCGAACGGGAGGCGCTCCAACGCCACCGTTACGACACAGTCCTCTCCGATGCCTTGATTGCCCTGGCAACGATTCGGGTCTGCGAACACGCCACCGAGGAAGCCCTGGAGTTGATTACCGAGGCTCTGGACGTCATCCGATGGCGACGCGACGAGGGATTGGTGGTTTCCCGGTCCGCGACCGATACTGCACACATGTTTGCCGCCCACGTTTATTTGATGACCGAACAGTTCAGCGCCGCTGCCGCTACCGCCGGCGAGCTACTCTCGACCGGTTGCCACCGCGCGATTCGGGCTGCGATGTGGATGGTACAGGCCGCAGTGGCCCACCACCGGGAAGACTCTGCCTTAGCCGCCGAGTACGCCGTGCAAGCCCTCGAGACCTACGTGCGGATCGGAGCCCGATCTGGCGCTGCCTCGGCAGCGGGGCTGTGCGCTGCCATGGCCTCCCAGCTGGGCGAGACCTCCGTGGCAGTCACCGCCTGGAAGATTGCCGCGGCCGAAGCCGAGCAAGGCGAAATCCCCGAGTCCGGCGGATTGCTCTTTGCCTTGGGGCATCAG
This sequence comes from Auritidibacter ignavus, assembly GCF_029853775.1. Taxonomy (NCBI): domain Bacteria; kingdom Bacillati; phylum Actinomycetota; class Actinomycetes; order Micrococcales; family Micrococcaceae; genus Auritidibacter; species Auritidibacter ignavus. The sequence continues at coordinate 2,613,040 of NZ_CP122564.1, read as the reverse complement.
TTGTTAGAGGCGGAGGAGTATAAGGACGCCGAAGAGGTACTCACCGGTCTGGTCCGGCGAGCCGAGATCTCCGGCGACCGTGCCTCTCAGGCTCAGGTGCTGGTGGATTTAGGGCAAGCACTGCGCCGTCAACACCGGACCCAGGAGGCCATCGAGCATTGGCACCAGGCCATTGAGCTGATGCTATCGACTGGGGCCCGCCAGGAGGCGGTGCACGTTTATTTGGCCCTGGGCGCACTGCATTCGACCGAAGACGAGCCCCGGCGTGCGCGCACCGCCGTCCAGCACGCCGTGACAGTAGCCCGTCAACTGCCTACACCCAATATGGTCTTGGCGCAGGCTCTGAACGCGCTGGGTCATTTAATGTGTGACCAGGGCGATCATGAGGGCATTTTGCATCTCAACGAGGCCATTGAGATTGCCCAGCATACCGGGGCCACCTGGTATCAGGCTGACTACATGGACACTCAGGCCCGCGGGTATTGGTCGTTGCACAACGGCGTCAACGCGGTAGCCACCGCGCTGAACGCTGCCGATCTGTTCACCACGGCCGACGATCCCGACGGCGCGGCCCGCGCGGAACTTTTTGCCGGCCACGTCTTGCTGGAACAGGATCGCGAGGTCGAAGCGGCCACCCTATTGTCTCAGTTGCTCGAGACCGAGACGCTGGATACCGGTGCCCGCATTGCTGCACTGATGGGCTTGGCAGAAGCTCAGGAACGCACGGGAGACAATATGGCCGCCCAACAGAGCCGACGGCGGGTCGAAGAATTGGAAGCCCAGGCGCTGAATCGTCGTGATGAGAGTACGTGCTAGCGTGAGCAACTTGATCGAGTAGCTGATCTCACGAGTGCTCAAGGAGTCGCTCGGCCAACTCCAAGCGCTGCTCGGCCGCCTGGACGTCGTGCTCGGACAGTGTGGACAACAGGCTCAGTACTACCGCGGCGGCTCGCCCACCCAACCCAGAGGCGTCGACCGGATCCCGAAACGGAGCCGTTCGGGCCATAAGGTTTGGGTGTGTGAGCTGGTCGAAGTACGTCTCGACCAGGCGCCAGCGCTGGTGTAGTGTCACGCTCGTCTCAGAGACCGCCAAGTGACCGATCAAGCAGGCCAAATCGTCAATGTGGTGACCCGGTCCGGCCGCATCCACGTCGAGAATCGATCGGATCGCACCGGTGGTGGGGTCCAGCAGCAGGTGCGCTTCATAGAGGTCACCGTGGACAGCAACCTGGGGGCCGGGATCGGTGGCATCCAGACGGCGATGAATTTCGGTGCTGAGCTGTTCGATCCGGCCAGCCTGACCGAGGAACTGATGCTGTGCCCCGACCGCGAATTCACTGACCCGCTCGGCCCAGGAAGCACGATGGGGCAGATCCACTAGCTGGTCGGGAAGTTGTTCCAACACCGCGCGCAGTTCGCACAGGCTGAAGGCCTCGCCACGACCCGAATTGACCAGTTCGGTCAGCGAGATTCCGCACCCGGCGTCCAGGACCAGGATGTCGCGGGACGGCTCAGCCACGGGAAGCACCACTGGCACGCCGGCGTCTGCGCACACCAGATGCTTCTGGTAGATCTGGTCAGCTTCTCCTTCCGGCAACACCTTCAGAAAGAAGCTATGGTCCAGTCCTCGACCGAGGTGGAAATCCGCCCGTAGCACCGCGCGCCGCAACGGACGGTAGGCCACCATGCGCAGACTCCGCAATTTTCCCAGGTGTTCGAAACGTTGCTGGACGGTACTGGGAGTACTGGCCAGTTTCAATCCGGGCAACAACGGGTCAGCCGGATGCTCCCAGAGCTCCAATTCGGTGCCATCGTCTGCGGTGATCATCTCTGCCACACCCACCGGCAAGATCTCGGTGGTGATACCCCAGTACCGGCGACTCTCCCGGCCACCGTCCACCACAAAACCTTCGATTAGCCAGGTCAGCTCGGGCCCGCGTCGTTGGGTGTCAATCACCGCGGCTCGATCGAGACGAAACCCCTTACGCGCACAATAATCGCGCAAGAGCTCAATCAAGTCATGGCTGTTCATAGCGGATTAGGCTACCAAATCCCAGCCGTATCGGTTCGCGACGGTCGGCAAATGTCCCCGCCAGACTAGATCGCCCGGCGCCGATCCAAGACTTTGTCGAGGTCGAGTTTGCGGTGGGCCTTGGCAGTAACCTTGGCCTGATACTGCGGGGAAACGCCGTCTTTCAGCTGCGTATCGGCCGACGGTTGCGGAGTAACCTCGGTCGCCAACGGTTCGGGTTGTTCGCGAACGATTTCGGCAGCGTCCAGATACATCGGCCGTGGAATACCCCGGCGGGCGACTGACTTTTTCGGCACCGGGGCTTCTTTGATCCTGAGCTCAACCAGCGGGGTGTGGTCCTGTTCCTCAGACCGGCCCGGCTCGTCAGTAGTGCGCTCTGCTACGGCACCGGCCTGTGCTTGACGATCAAAGACCGGATGGTTGTGCTCAACCTTGGCCGAGCTCTCAGGTGTGCGATCAGCGTCGTGCTCGGTGTCGGTGTCAGCTGACGATCCGGCTTCCACCGTCGTGGCAGGCCGTTCGCTGTGACGCTGAGCATCGGCCCGACGGTACTGATCGCGGATCGCCAGGGCGCGCAGACTGGCCAAGGACGCCACGGAGACCACAAGCGACAGCAAGGCCCAGGCCCACATAGCGGCACCAAATAGTCCGGCAACAGCAGTCACGATGAAGACCAGGGTCGCCAAGACGGCCACAGCAAAAATTGCTGTTCTCCCCCACCGGATCGTGAACGTCGGGGTTGATGTCTGTTCTGCCATGATTCTCCTTGGAGCGGTGGCGGTCACCTTCGGCCGGCGGACTCGGACGTCTTCGCGACGACCCATCATGATCATCCACACCAGAACTGCAAGCACCACCACCACGGAGGTTGCAATCTGCAGCTCGGGCAGGTATCCCAACGCCTGCGACAGGGATTCCTCGAGCTGGGTTATCCGATGGTCCACTCTTTGAGAGTACTCGCCCAGAATCACACCGGTGTGATTCACCGGTGGTGTGTCACTGCTTTAGCGGAAAATCCGCCTGTAACTGGGCCACAAGTCCACCTAACGGCCACTCTTCAGTGCTGATGGCAAAACTATCGTGATCGGTCCACATGCCATTGATGTGCAGATAGTTTTTTCGCAACCCCTCATACCGCATACCAAGTTTTTCGACGACCCGGTGTGAGGCAATGTTCTGCGGAACGATATTGATCTCCACCCGGTGTAATCCCACCCGATCAAACAGATAATCGATCGCCAGCGCAACCGCAGTAGGCACAATATTGCGCCCGGCGAGGCGGTGATCGACCCAATACCCCAACGCGGTTGACCGGACCGAACCCCACTGTACCGGCGCGGCCACCACTTGGCCGGCCACTCGGGCATGGTGCTGACCGGGTTGTTGAACACAGAGCACCCAGGGAAAAGAATGCCCCGCGCGGGCGTCACGATTCATCGCCCGCACCATGTGGCCAAAGGTCGGCAATCGGTCAGCTTCGCCCCATACCGGTGGATGGGTAGCATCCCACGGCTGAAGCCATTGGGCGTTCGCAGCTCTGACGCTATCCCACTCGGCGCCGTCGCGTCGTTTGAGAGGACGCAACACGAGGTTCTGCCACCGCAACGCGACCGGCCATTGCGCCGAGACGCCTTCAAAGATCTGCACCTTCCCCATGGTAGAACACACCCCTCCCTGATGCCCCAGTACATAGCTCGCTATCAGTGGTCTCACGAGTATGTCCGCAGATCACGCTCGCTCCCGTTCACGCTGGGAGAAGGTGAGACAATGGAGACGACAGCTAGGTGCGGTCGAGTAGCCAGCGAAGGAGGAGAATGGACAAAAAAGCTTTCCGAACCTTGATGAGACAACGCCGTGTCGCACTGGGCAACGCTGAACGTCTGCGACAGTCACACCTGATCTGCGAACAGTTATTGGGCTGGTACGACGCACAGCGGGATGCCGGTTTAACACCGTTTAGCCGGGTAGCGTCGGTTATCAGCTACGGCACTGAGCCGGATACTACCGAATTCGTCACCGGACTTCATGAGCGCGGGATCCAGGTAATTGTCCCGGTTCCCTACGCCGATCACACGATGCGGTGGGCTGTGTGGACTCCCGATGTCGAGCTGGAAGAAACCGAATTGAAAGGACTCAGCCAGCCCGTTGGCAAGCGTTTTGATCACGACATTCTCACCGAGGTGGAAGCGATCCAGGTTCCAGCGCTCGCCGTGGACTCTCACGGCCACCGCATGGGGCAGGGTGGCGGCTTTTATGACCGTGTTCTTTCCCACCTTGCACAGACTCTCGATCAGCCTGTCGTAACCCTCAGTCCCGTGTTCTCGCACGAGTATTACCCGGATTTCTCGCCGATTCCAACCGATGACCACGATCAACCCGTCAACGGCGCGGTCACCACCGCTGGAATCCATTGGACCGTGTCCGACACGAAAAATGAGACGCGAAATCTGCGGGTAAACTAGCGACGTTATCTTCTCGTTATTTTTTTCATTCGGGCCAGGATCAGGAGTGCCTTACTATGCCGGTGTATTCATATGTTTGTCGAGACTGCTCTCATGCTTTTGATATTCACCAGTCTTTTTCCGAGGACTCCCTGACAGCCTGCCCCAAGTGCGGTGGCGTCTTACGCAAGAAATTCGGCTCCGTGGGGGTTAGTTTCAAAGGGTCCGGCTTCTACCGGAACGATTCTCGGAGCTCAACGGACTCGTCGTCAACTTCCTCGTCGAGCGAGGCGAGCACGTCATCGTCTAGCACGACCTCTTCATCACAGTAAGACATACGGGAACAAATTCGACAGTGCATTTATTGCACTATTGACACAGTAGCGACGCTCGAGTCTCAGGAGGACATCAGCGATGTCACCACGTAATCACGCAATCCCAGACCTGACCGATGAATTTGACGAGACCGACGAGTACGTCCTGCCGGATTATCGAGATCCTGAAGCCATCCCTGAACTGTCTGGTTCCCAGCTAGAGCAGATGCTGTCTGTTGCGACCAACCCAGAAACCCCTGAACCAGAAGACGAGTTGGTCCCTGACGACGCCGTGCCAGAACACGACTTAGACGCAGACATGGCCAACAGCGCTGATCTGTGGTCCGAGGAGGATGTTTCAGACCCCCAGCTGTAGAAAGTAGCTTCATGCCTGTTGATCCTGCTCAACTCGATCTCATCCATCGTGCTCAACACGGGACGAAAGCGCCTTCGCCACCTTGGTCGAGGGCGCTTCTCGTCGAATGTGGGCAGTGGTTTATTCGATCACTGGCAATCAGCACGATGCTGAAGACGCCATGCAGAATGCACTAACGTCAGCATGGAGAAATTTGCACCAATTTGAACCGCGCGCCAAGTTCTCAACGTGGGCATACCGGATCGCCGCCAACGCAGCCCGACAGATTATTCGTGCACGACGCGATGTCCTCGACGACGAGATCGGGATGACGCAGGCCGATACTAGCCCCACTGCCGACGAGAAAGTCAGTACCGTCATGGTCGTCCGAGCTGGCCTCGCCCAGCTAGGGGAAGACTTTCGGGAAGCCCTGATCTTGCGCGAATATGGTGGTCTCACCTACGAAGAGATCGCGACACACCAAAAAATCGGCATTCAAACCGTCAAATCCCGCATTAACCGCGCTCGCACGAAGCTCCGTGAAATCCTCAGCGAACAAGGTGTTAAGTAGTCGGTCTAAACCTCGGGATACTGGTCCAGGAACAATCTCATTCGCTCTCGCGCCTTGTCGTCTGCCGTTTCACCCTCATATTCAGAAACCGGGATGTATCCGACATCAAACATAACCATCGCACAACTTATCACGATGGATACAAGACCCAAGTGCAGAGTGGTGCCATCGGATAGCGTCATTACCGGCTATGACCTGGGAATTCGTACCGGCGTCGTCGTTTGGAGATTAACCTGCTGAACCGCTGAGTGTCCGGCACGCCTCCACTTCGGCTGGTGCCCGTAGAGGGGTGAACCAGTCGGGATTTCGCGCGCAACAATAGCGGGGCAGCAGCTGGCCGCAGCAGTATTAACTGACAAAACCTCCGACTGCTCTTGGAGCGCCAAAAGGCCTAGAAGTCGCCGAATGGTATCGCCGTCAACGAGTTGCTATTAGCCTAATCAGATGGTGTTCGTACGTAACACGAAAGAAGCCGACGCCATGAAAAACGATGATCAACGGACTAGCCACTCTGGATTCATTACCGCTTGGTCAATTCTCTTCTGGTGAGCTTGGGCACCCAAGAGCCCATTGAATGAGCGGATACATTCCGAGCTCACCGCCACACGACTGAAGTCTCGGGCAGCGCAGAGGAGGCGTACCCACCTAGTCGTCATCGATTGGGTGCTTACTAAGCACTTGCTCGACCATTAGCCACTCAAGGTCTTGCTGCACGGCTGTGTCGTCAGGCCATAAGGCGCTTGTACCAGCTAGTTGAATCTTCTGAGTCAGCTTTCTATGGGTGCAGCCGAAGTCGGCTCCGTATCCAGGGACCATGTAGACCGTTTCTGAGCCCCCTAGCGGAACCTCGAGATGTTCTGACGAAAGAACGACAAGATCTAGGAGACGGAGGCTACGTGCGATCGGCAACCTTTCTGACGAGATGACGAGCCGATTTGTTTCACGGCGGATGATTCCCCTAGCAACTGCAGATTGAATGGCTCGAGCGACCTCGTCGGGGGGATAGCCTTCGCTCTTCAGGTACTGCTGGACTCTTTGTAAATCCCCTTCTGGTGAGAGCATCACTGCATGCTCGATTTCGCGAGGGGTAAGGAAACAAATCTGCTGAAGTGCTCTGCGTAAGCGCACCAGGATTGACTTAACCTGTATGAAATCCTGAGTGGATTCGAAGTTCAACATGTGTCCAAGGTCGCCACGCAAAGCCCCCGCGTATCCTGCGCCGTCTAGAAACTTGAGGAACACCGAGTTTGGGTAGTTTCCTCGAGTCTGCGTCTAGAACTATTTGTCTGATCATAGACAGTGCGAGAAGCGCCGTCGGAGGTCAGGCCAACGTCGTCGGAAGCGAATAGAATATCCACCATCAGCCGGATCGCATCACGCGGGGTATAAAACGCACCCGCAGCGTTACCCTTCGTGTCAAAGGCCTTGTACATGACGTGCTGGAACAGGTCGCCCATCTGTACGTCGGGCAGATCCTGCATGCTCATGTCGATGGTGGCGAAGTGCTTCACAACCGGCCACAAGCGGTGCGCAGTGTCAAGGGTCTTCATCTTCACTGCGAAATCGAAGGCATCCAACACGTCGCGCACGGAGGAAGAAAACGCGCCAACGTAGTCCATCAGCGCGTCGTAGACGTGATCGTCGAGCTTGGCAATGGTGGTCAAGTTCAGCCGGGAGGTATTGAAGAAGGACAAACCGAACTTGCTTTGGACCTCCCAATCAATCATTTCCTCGCTGTACCCCTCCGAGCATGCTTCCCTGGGGCTAAAATCCCTACGGTAAACGTACTGTCCAAAAACATTCTCGGGACACGCACATTCCGTCTCGTCTTCTATTGCAACACCATGGATAGACACCACCCGGTTACGCTCGAACAAAGCATCGAACTCCCCCACGCACTACCCCTTCGCTCCATACGAGAAAAGAAGCTTCCCGTTTTGAGAAGAATCTTTCGAAAAGACCCCCCATCTCCGGGACCTGCTCGTCTCCTCGATTCACTCTTCGCCTGCGGCCTCATCGCCTGGGCCGTGCGACTGCCGCCCTTCATTGGGTTCGTCGCCTCCGGCTTCGCACTCAATGCCGCGGGTGTGAAACATGTCGAGTCCCTCGATCTTCTCGCCGTCATCGGCGTGACCCTCATGCTGTTTTCCATCGGCCTGCGCCTACGTACTGGTCATGACACTCATCTGCGCGGGCTTCATCAGCGCCCTTATCGCCGTTGCCCTTTTTAAAGGGTGGCGGCGGACTGTGGCGCAGCTTGGTAGCGCACTACACTAGGGGTGTAGGGGTCGCAGGTTCAAATCCTGTCAGTCCGACAAAATCTTTAGGGGGCTATTCGTCCAGCTCCCCCATCTCCTTAGCAGCAGCCATCAGCTCTGCCAAAGCTTCAATGACGGTTCCCAATTCTCATATTGATGGTGACTGGCGCATAGGCTTGAGGTGGAGATGGCGTCCGTGCCAGTGTTCAATCAGCCAACGGTCATGACTGGCGATGATTAGGGTTCCTTGCCAATTGCGCAGCGCTTCTTCAAGCGCGTCCATCGTCTCCAAATCGAGGTAGTTGGTAGGTTCGTCGATTATTAGCACGGTTGGACGACGGGCCAATGCGATTGCGAGTTGGGCGCGGCGTTGATTCCCTGCCGACAAGTCGGGAATTGGGGTGCGCCACATAGACGGATGCAAGATTCCTTTCCCAGCCGAGCCAACCCCGTTCCTCCACGTCTGCGATTCAAAGCCTGGGTCTGACTCAGCTGGAAGCCTCTGCAGCACCTGACCGACGGGTTCATCGCGGGTAATGGTGCCCTTGCTGGTCACCTTGGTCGGCGGGTTACCGGAAGCAACCCAGCTCAGCAGGGTTGATTTCCCTGCCCCGTTTGTCCCCGTCACGAGGAGGTGTTCGCCTCTGCTGAGATCGAACGTGACCGGCGCAAGCCGACCTACCACCGTCGCGTCCCTGGCTGAAACGGCCAGACCAGATCGAGGGTCAGTTTCGAGGGAGGGGAACTCCAAATCGTAGTGACGGGGTTTTCGTACCTCGCGCTGGACAAGGCGCTCCAAGCGAACATCATCTGCACGCGTTCTCTTTACCGCTGTCGCTGCCGCCCGGTCCGTGAAGAACTTCTTCTGCTTGCCAACCGCTGTTTCGACCCGGACACCACCGCGGCCAATCTTCATGCTCTCGTGCCGGTGCTCGTGCAACTCGCGCTTTTCGTCCTGTTGCGCGGCGTGGATCTGCAGGTGCTTCTCTCGGGCGGTCGCCTTGGCGGCTAGGTAGTCAGTGTAGTTGCCCGCGTTGCGGTAAACGCCCACTAGCTCCTCACCGTCTACTTTGGCTAATTCCTGCCACACGGTGATATCCATGTCGTAGATAACGGTGGCGGAATTCTCGATGAAAGCCCGGTCATGGCTGGCGGCGAGCACTGGACCGTCCCAGTTATTGACGACAGTTGCCAGGAATTCGATGGCCTCGCCGTCCAAGTGGTTGGTCGGTTCATCGAGGATCAGCACCTCAGGCCGGATGATCAGCAGCACAGCTAGCTCCAACCGCGCACGCTGGCCGGGCGAAAGTCTGACCAACATCCGATTTGCACCAGACCCAGTCAGTTCGACGAGACCCAGCCCGGCAAGAGTCTCGTTCACGCGTGAATCCAATGACCATACATCCAGCGCGTTCAACCGAGCGAGGATCTGATCGTACTCGCCCGCAAGACCATCCTGCCCAGACGCGATGGCCTCAGTGACTTGCTCAAAACGCAACAACAGCTCCCTGAACGGTGCCAGTGCCGAGTCGAGGAACTGCGCAACGCTGCCGTCGAAAGACTCCGGATCGGGAATACGCTGAGGAACAACGCCAGAAACAACTCCTCCCGAAACGGGTATCAGATCACCGGTCAGAATTTTCAGCAGCGTTGATTTACCGACCCCGTTCGGGCCGATTAAGAAGGCTCGCTCACCGGCAGAAACGTGCAGACTCACACGGTCGAGGACGAGACGGGAGCCATAGGAAAAAGAAACATCATCGAGGGCAATTGCGGGCATAGTGATCTCCGGGGGGTAGAAGCTTGGGTCACTTCTCAGCAGGGCTGAGTGGAGATCACATGTTCACCGGAACTGCACACTCCTCGATTAACGGGCGTCACCAACTGGCAGGGTATGACGAGATTCTACATGCCGAGCACAGGCTAAATCCAGAGATCGACGAGACTCATAGAAAGTCCCCGCGTAGGCAGGGGCCGTGCCTCAGGTAGTTTCCCCGCGAAATGTCTTTACCGGTGGGCTGGGGTGGGGCGACGATGGGGTATGACGCATAAGGATGTTTCGATGCAGACTCGGATTAAAGTCACCAAGCACTATGCGGCCAGGTATGCTGCGGCTTCCAAGAAGGTCAAGGGTCAGATTCTGGATACGGTGGTGGAGCTGACTGGCTGGCACCGGGATCATGCCCGTCAGCAGCTCAAGCGCCGATTAGCTCAGCCTAAGGGTCGGGCCACCGCGACGGTGGCGGTCATCGATCGGCGCAAGACCAAGGCCCGCAAATACTCCTATGACGCCGTGAAAGTCTTGCAGTCGGTGTGGTCGGTCTCGGGTGGGTTATCGGGCAAATATTTGGCTGCCTCGATGGCTGATTGGCTCGAAGGCCTGGAGGCCTACGGTGGGCTGGTGGCCGGTCACAACCGCTACAGCGCCACAGTACGAGCAGAGTTATTGGCGATGAGTGCTGCCACGATTGACCGGTATTTGCAACCGGTGCGGGCCAAGGATCCGATCCGAGGCAAAGCCGCTACCAAACCCGATAGCCTGTTGCGCAATTCGATCACGATTCGTAAAGCCGGTGACGAGCTCGACGACGAACCCGGAGTGTTTGAAGTCGACACGGTGGCCCACTGCGGGCCCACGCTCAAAGGCGAATTTGTGCGCAGTGTCAATTTCACCGATGTGCGCATCGGCTGGGTCTACACCACCGCGATCCGCAATAACGCTGCGAAACACGTTGTGGCCGCCTGCACCAACTTTGTAGACGCGATCCCGTACCTGGTCACCGCCATGGACTTCGACAACGGCAGTGAATTCATGAACTACGACCTGTTGGACTGGTCCGCCGACCACAAAGTGTTTTTCACCCGTGGCCGGCCCTATCAGAAAAACGACCAAGCCACCATCGAATCCAAGAACCATCACGCGGTGCGCAAATACGGGCTCTACTACCGCTACGACACCGCCGAGGAACTGGCGCTGTTACAGCGGTTATGGCCACTGGTCAATGATCGACTGAATTTCTTCACGCCAACCAAAAAACCCACCGGCTGGACCACCGACGCGGTGGGCCGCCGCCAACGAGTCTATGATCAGCCCACCTCGCCCTATCAGCGCCTTGTGGCGTCGGGGATCCTCAGCCCGGCACAACACCAACAACTCGCTGCTTACGAGGCCAGTCTGGACCCTGCGGCAATGGCCACCGAAATTGATGCCATCCAGCAGCAACTCATCCGCTTAGCTGCTGCTAAAACCCGCCAACTCCAACGCGAACTTGACGCCGCTGATCGGCCACCACACCCTGCTGGCATCAAGATCCACCGCCGCGCCAGCTAATCGAACATCCGGGGATTATTTGTCTGAGGCACGGCCTACCTTTCGCGGGGATCTTGACATGAGGCACCCCGGAGATGCTTCATTTGAACTACTCCCTACGCGACCAGTTCGACAGTTGGGAAATCTGGGACAACAACCGATACTTTTAAAGTGGCGACGGGCAGCCCCCATGGTGGACAGTGGCACGCCAGCGGCACGGAATGACCAAACCGCAGCCACCGTACAAGCAGCCGGACTTGACAGATCAAAAGTGGACTCCCCGTCAATCTTCCAGGAATTGATAATCGCGCAGGTCGCCCGTCAGATCACTCGGGAGGAAGCGGAAGCGCTACTGGCGTAAACCAGCGTCGCGCAGCGGACATGACCGAAGCGGAACGCCACGAGGCTATCGTCGATATGAACAACCGCTTGCTGGACGGCGCAATCGACGTGGAGCCGCGATAAGCTGCCGAACGCGAGTAAAATCCGGCGCCTACACAAGGCATTGCAGGATCGGGGGCTAGACGTTGGTTTGGACCAGATGGGCGTAGCCAGCGACCAGTGGGGGTTCGCTTCTCCCATGTTGGACAACTACCGCCGGACGGGGAGCCTAAAAGGTGTTGAGCTCCGCTGTACTCATCCGGGCATGCTTCCCTGGGGCTAAAATCCCTACGGTAAACGTACTGTCCAAAAACATTCTCGGGACACGCACATTCCGTCTCGTCTTCTATTGCAACACCACGGATAGACACTACGCGGTTACGCTCGAACAAAGCATCGAACTCCCCACGCACTACCCCTTCGCTCCATACGAGAAAAGAAGCTTCCCGTTTTGAGAAGGATCTTTCGAAAAGACCCGTTACATTTGTTTATAGGTCCTTCTAGGGTATTTCTTAGGTCTATCTAAGGACCTGGTCGCTGGCTCTGGTATGGCTGTGTTGCCCTGTCATTTCATGGTCCGGGGGGTGTTGCCGCCAGAGGTCCAGGACGCGCGTTGACTTCTCATAGGGATGCGGCCCAAGCAGTGTGTTGAGGTCTGTTCGTCACGTGGGTGCAAGCATCGGGTGTCATGATCACAGCGGCCTTGCTACCAGCAGTGAGCAAGACTGCCATGACAACAACCGACGATGTGATCCTGGGGCTAGACGTTGGTAAAAGCGCACATGACGGATGCGCCCTGACAACCACCGGCGAGAAACTCTACGACCGGGAATTACCGCAAGACGAAACCGCATTGCAAGACGTCATCGTTCAGCTCCAAGGGCACGGTTCAGTGCTGGTGGTGGTCGATCAGCCTAACACCATTGGTGCCTTACCGATCGCGGTGGCCCGAGACTGTGACGCCACCGTGGCATACTTGCCGGGCTTGGCGATGCGCAAGGCCGCTGATCTGTATCCCGGCCGGCCCAAAACTGATGCCCGGGACGCGTTCATCATTGCTGATACTGCCAGAACCATGCCCCATACGCTACGAGCCGTGGATCGGGAATCTGATCTGTTCTCGGCGTTGAAAGTCCTGGCTGGGTTTGATGATGACCTGGCTCGGGAATGTACCCCAGCCATCAACCGACTACGATCGTTGCTGGTGCACATTTACCCGTCACTGGAACGAGTCTTCACCGGCACCGTCCTCACACGGCCCATTGTCCTGGAGCTGTTGATTCGGTATCACGGACCCCACGGCCTGCAGGCTGCTAGCAAATCTGGGGTAAAACGCTGGGCGAAAAATCATGCCCGCAAAGACCCCTCCGCGTTGATCGACCAGATCTTCGCGGCCCTAGCCGAGCAAACGGTCACCGTGCCTGGAGCAACTACCGTGGAACTGATCATCCCCAGGATGGCCACCCAGATCAAAGAACTCAAAGCTCAACGCGCTCTGGTGGCCACCGAGGTGGAAGCGATGGTCGATGCTCACCCTCTTACCCAGGTCTTGATTTCTATGCCAGGAGTCGGAATCAAGACCGCCGCCACGATCCTGCTCACTGCAGCAGACTTCAGCTCCTTCCCCACCCCAGATCACCTGGCCACCTACGCCGGCATTGCTCCCGTAACGCGTCGCTCTGAGACCTCGATCCGAGGTGAGTCCCCGGCCCGCTCTAGCAATAAACAACTCAACAACGCCTTATTCCGATCCGCATGGGTGGCCTCCTGCCACGACCCGGTATCAAAGGCCTACTACAACAAGAAACGCGCTGAAGGTAAGAAACATAACGCCGCAGTGATCTGTCTGACACGCCACCGCCTCAACGTCATGTTCGCCTTGGTCCGAGATAGCAACTTCTATCACGCTACCCCAAACAAAGTTCCCCAAGCAGCTTGACTTAAAGCACAGGGGACACCCCGTTACATTCATTTGTAGGTCCTCATCAGAGGATCTGGTCGCTGGTCCTGGTATGGTTTTTTTGCCCTGTCATCGATGATCCGGGGGGTGTTGCCGCCAGGAGTCCAGGACGCGCGTTGACTGCTGATAGGGACGTGGCCCGGCTTTGTTCGAGGTCTCTTCGTAACGTGGGTGCCAGCATCGGGTGTCGTGACATCAGCGACCCGGGTATTACAGGACGAGGGGGACCTGTCATGACAGCCGAATACTCCATCACACTAGGACTCGATGTCGGTAAGACCGCCCATCATGGATGCGCGCTCACACCCGAGGGGCAACGTGTGTATGACCAAGAGTTGCCTCAAGATGAGACCGCGCTACGGAAGGTCATCACCGATTTGCAGCAGCACGGTCCGGTGCTGGTTGTGGTCGACCAGCCGAACACGATCGGAGCACTGCCAATCGCTGTCGCCCGTGATCTCGGTGCGGACGTCGCCTACCTGCCCGGACTGGCAATGCGCAAGGCCGCAGACCTGTATCCGGGACGGTCGAAGACCGACGCAAGGGACGCGTTCATCATCGCTGATACCGCCCGGACAATGCCACACACGCTACGAGCCGTGGACCGTAATTCCGAGGTCTTGTCAGCACTGAAGGTGCTCTCAGGGTTCGATGAAGACCTCGCTCGTGAATCAACGCGCGCGATCAATCGGCTACGGTCTCTCTTGGTCCAGATCTACCCATCACTGGAACGTGTATTCCCCGGTGTCGTTCTCACTCGGGCGATCGTGTTGGATCTCTTGATCCGCTACCACGGTCCCGCCGGACTCAAAGCTGCAGGCAAAGCCGGAGTGAAACGGTGGGCACGTCACCACAGCCGCAAAGACCCCGGCCCGCTCATCGACCAGGTCTTCGCAGCACTGTCAGAGCAGACCGTCACAGTGCCAGGTGCTGACGCTGTCGAACTCATCATCCCGAGGGTTGCCGCTCAGATCAAAGAGCTTAAGCATCAACGGGACATCGTAGCCGAAGAGGTAGAAAAGCTGGTCGACGACTTCCCTCTTTCCACGGTCTTGACGTCGATGCCAGGAGTCGGAGTCAAGACCGCAGCGCAAATCCTCCTGGCCGCTGGCGACCTGTCCGCCTTCCCCACGCCAGGACACCTGGCCGCCTATGCCGGAATTGCTCCAGTAACCCGACGATCCGGAACGTCAATCCGAGGCGAGTTCCCTGCCCGTGCCGGGAACAAGAAGTTGAAGAACGCGTTATTTCGATCTGCATGGGTTGCGTCTTGCCACGACCCGGTATCAAAGGCATACTACGAACGGAAAAGAGCCGAAGGCAAGCGCCATAACGCAGCGATCATGTGCCTAGCCCGGCGTCGACTAAACGTCATGTACGCGATGATGAAAACAGGCACCCTATACGAACCCCGCACCCCGACCGCGGCTTGACAAACACCATAGGGACACCCCCCCGTCGACGGTACTGAGCAAGCTCCGTCGATGCCAGGTTTCGACGATTCCGAGTGAGACAACTACAATGCCGACCAGCTTGATGAGCCCGGCGACGACTACTCAAACGACAGCATCGTGAGCTAACCCCTCATCCCCAGTGTGGGGGACGTTGCTCCAGCATCCACCGGTCGCGTTCAGACAACTGAGCGTGGCCGGTGGATTTTTTAACGCGCGGAGTGGGCACCGGGCGCGCCTGATCTGCGCGGCGTGTTACCTCCGCCGTGGGGTGCTGATCACCGTCGGGGTTAGGTTGGCCTGTCGGCCCCACATCCACCCGACGGTGTCCACGCCGACGCGGTTGCGGGCGGTGCTGAGATGGCTCGTGCGGAGTCATCACGGGTCACTGTTCCGTCACATCGTTGGTGTCGGGCTCTTTGCGGTGGGAGCGGCTACTGCGCCGGGTGCGTTGTTTCTGCTGGTCCATCGTGCCCGGTTGCAGACCGATAAGATCACCCAGTCGGTCCACAGTTTTTTGCGGTTCGGCAAAAGAATCGATACTCCACACCGATACTGGCCGCCAGCCCGCTCGCTGAGCAGCCAGCGGGCGAAGTCGCGATCGCTCACGTACCGAAAGGTGCTGATAGTGGCTACTACCGTCGGTGGTGACCGCCAGGGGGACCGTGTAGTCCTCCCCACCGGGAGTAGGCCGGTAGATTTCTGGATCCGGGTTCCAGATCAGCAAGTCCGCATGTGAAGCAACATCGGTGATCACCCGGGCGCCCCGGGCGAGGAGTTCCTCAGCGATCGGTTGCACCAGGGGGTCGGTGGTCGATTTCGTGACGCCGCCAGCCACGGCCTCGGTGTCTGTCCGTGGGGCAGAAATGAGTTCTATCATCTCCCAGAAGTAGCCGGCCCCAGCGGATAAACGAGCGGGGTCGACCTCTTGGGGGTGAATGCAGCTGAGCACCCGAAACGACTCGCGGGCACGGGTTGCCAGTCTCGCGTAGTACTCCACGCCGTGTTGTTCGGACAGTGGGCCAAAGTGGTGCACCACGGTGCCGTGGGAGGTGCGTCCATAACCCAGGGAGAAGATCACGGTGTCGCGCACCATTGACCCCGCCCGCTCCAGTGGTGCGACCACGAAGGATTCGCCGTGGGGGGCAGTCTCGGCATTGAAGAAGCTGGTGGCCCAGCGGTGATCAGCGAGGTTCACGCGTATTGCTTCGGCCACCCTGCGGGCGTGCAACGGTGTGGTGGTCAACACCGCCACCGAGCGATGGGGGAACGTCTGGAACTGTTCAAAGACCAAATCGACCACACGATTGACTTCAGCAGTGGTGGACTCCACTCCATCGTCGCCGTAGCCCGGGGTACCCGGCGCGGTGAGGTATTCGACCTCGGCCCCTCGGGAGGTATAGGCCCCGGTGATTTCCGCGGCGGTGGCCATTTTGTCCAGTTGTCCGTCATAGAGTTGGGTCCCGAGTAATCGGACCAGCGCCTGGGAGACACCACGGTGCATGGTCGACAGCGCGGTGGTCGGCAACACTCGGCGCAGAGCCACGCACACCGATTCGGTCACGGCTGGTTCGCTACCGGTGGTGGGTTCCACGCAGACGTGGAACGGCTGGGGCCGTTCGGAGACCGGGTCTCCGAAGGCAACCACCTGTTGAGCCCGGGCCATCGCGCCCAGACCCGTGGGCAAAGCCAAGGAACCAGCATCCAGGATCAACACGGCATCGAAGTGCAGTTTCTGCGGAGCTTGGGCCAGGGCCATCGGCGAGGACATCCATACCGGGATCAAGGGCTGCAGGAGCTCGGGATCAATGTCAGCGAGGTTCTCGAGTGTGGTCTCGCCCTCTTTGAGCATGGTCCGTAGCGTCGAAGCGGCAGTCTCGTGAGTGTCGCAGACCTCGTTCCAGCGCTGGGCCAGCGCCCAGTTCAACGAGGAGGCGCCCAAGTCCAGATGCGTCCCATCGGCAAGACGGTACTCGACTTCTAGTGTGTTCAGCTCGTCGCCGTCCATCACAGTCAGGGTCTCGTCGGAGGACAGCATCGCTTCCAGCACGGACTGCCACCAGGCCATCTCGAGTTCAGCGACCACGTTGTCTGCGGTGACTTCCCGTTCGGAGAAGTCGCGAAGTAGCTCACCGAGCCCGTGTTCAGTCAGCTGATCGACGACCAGGGTCCGTTCGGGCAGTGTCTGCAACGTTTCAGCGTCGTCGACCAGACGTTGGACGACATCGGAGAGATCGTTGATCGACAGACGCCCCAGCTCCTCGGCTCGCACCGCTGGTGTGGCCAACCGCTCTTGGAGCTGCGAAATATTGTCGGTCAGCACCGACAGCTCCCGTTCGAGGGTGTCTAGTCCGGTGGGAATTTTGGGATGGCGTTTGGAGGTGGAGTATTGATTCCACGCGGTGAGTTGTTCTTGGACTTTCTCCAGAGCGTCGTGTAAATCGGGTACCGACACGCCGGGCCGCACGTACTCTTTAGCCACACGACGAAGTTTCGACCGCGTCATCGCCGACATCTCGATCTCGTGATCGCGTCGCCAGGATCCTGACCCTGTGGCAGCAATCAGATCGGTCACCGGCCGATCGAAAATATCGGGGGTGAAGTGGTCCAGGGAGCCGCGCACACTTTGCAGCAGGGAAACTTGGTCGTTCCACTCATTGATGTTCGTCCCGGTCCGCAGGTGGGCATCCTCAGTGGCCTGGACCATCAGCTCTCGAACTCGCGGGAGGTGGTCGTTAATGTCTTCGGCCAGCTGGTAGGCAGCTTCGGCTTCTTGCACGTTGCGTAACCGCGCACCGTACCACGGCGATTCGGAGGCGGTCCGTGAGAAGGCACCCAGCCTGGCCGCCGAGGTGAGTTTTTCGGCAATATCGTCCCGTGCCACGGTGGAATCCAGCACCGAACGCTTCAAGCGCACCGAAGTGCGTGGTGGCGGATCCAAGGCGGTGAGCTCAGCCAGGGCGCGCATGGCCTGGTAAGGCGAGCAATTCCACCGCTCGCGCACCCGGTGGAGGCTCTCGGCATGAGCAACCAGCTGATCACGACGTTGCACCAAGGTTTGGTTCACCCGCTGGGTGGCCGGCTCTTTGGCAGCTTCGACACGTAGTAACGCCTGGATCATTTCTTCACGCAACTGAGCGGAAGTATGGGTTGCACTGACGTGGAAGAGCATGCTGGCTAGTCCCACCGCGTCGGCACGACGGTAGAGCTCGTTGAGTGTCGTGGTGCGTTCAGCCACCAGCAACACCCGGCGACCATCAGCGGCCAAGGCTGCTGCAGCGGCCAGCGCGGTCTGGGTTTCGCCGGTTCCCGGAGGAGCGGTTACCACCACGGAATGTCCGGACCGAATCAGGTCCACGGCGGTTTGTTGTGAGGGGTCGAGGTCGAAGACGAGTGGCTCATCGGCGGGGTCGCGCTGGTCCAACGGGGTGAGGTCCACCGCCTCCAGACTCGATTCTTCGGGTTCGACGAGTTCGGTCGCGAATTCGGTGCCGGCTTGCGCACGGTAGAGGTCGCGGAGCACGGGGTGATCAAATCCGGTGATCGCCGAAACCGATTCGTCGGTGAGATCAGCGAAAGTCGAGAGCAGAATACGGTGTTCGACCACCAGACCTCGAACCTCAGAGCTATACTCGCGCATCAGCTCCAGTGCGGGCAGAGGCTCGAGCTTATTGGTGGCGTAGGCGGCACGACGGAACTGCTCTGGGTCAAGTTCTACACCGTAGACCGAGTGGAAGTACCGGGCCAGGGCCGGGTTGAGGATAGCTTGTCCGGTAAGCTGGACGTCAAAGTCTTCGCGTCCATTGCGCTGGCTCAAGCGCACAGGAGCCAGTAACACAGGCGCTGACATCTGGTGAGATGCCCCGCCATCGCTGATCCGCCAGGTCGCAATGCCGGCGGCGACGAAGCCGACGTTGATCCCACGATCTTCAGCGAGTTCGTCGATCTTGGAGATCATGGCTGTGGCGGTAGCTCGAGCCGAGTTTTGTCCGGGTTGATCCCGCATCAGCGTGGAGAGGCGGGTGCGACGTTTGGTCAGAAACTGTGTCAGCCCCGAGGGGTGGGAGTGGGTGATTTCCAGGGAGTTTGCCGTGGTCGGGGCAAACCGCAACATGGTGTCAGACTCTTGCCCGGTCGTGATCTGGTGTAGCCATTGGCCGAAGCTGATCTCGGGATCGTCGAAACCGGCTGTGCTCGGTGCGGAATCATCGGCAATGAAGTCGAGATCGGTGCTGTCCAGTTCCTGGTCTTCGGCGCCACCGAGCTCTGTGTCGTCATCACGACGAGTGGGATCCGTTTCGTTCACAGCAGCCTCGTCCTTCCTGATCGATAGTCCTCGCTGAAACTATCCAACCGCACATTGGGCGAGATCGGGCGGTGAACCACCGAGATGGTCCCAGATTTTCTCACGGGGATCGCTTTATTACTCCCATTCGATGGTTCCCGGGGGCTTGGAGGTCACATCCAATACAACCCGGTTGATCTCATCGACCTCATTGGTAATGCGGTTGGAGATCCTGGAGAGCACGTCGTAGGGCACCTTCGCCCAGTCAGCGGTCATCGCATCATCGGAAACCACCGGGCGTAGTACGATCGGGTGACCATAAGTTCTGGCATCACCCTGCACACCCACGGAGCGAACATCAGCCAACAGCACGACCGGGCACTGCCAGATCTCCCGATCCAACCCGGCTGCGGTCAGCTCGGCGCGCACAATTGCGTCGGCGGCCCGCAGGGTGTCGAGACGTTCTTTGGTGACTTCGCCGATAATACGGATACCCAGGCCGGGGCCGGGGAAGGGCTGACGCCAGACAATCTCATCAGGTAGGCCCAGTTCAGTTCCCACGGCGCGGACCTCGTCTTTGAACAGGGCTCGCAGTGGCTCGACGAGTTCAAATTCAATATCGTCCGGCAACCCGCCCACGTTGTGGTGGGACTTGATCACGGCGGTCCCGTCTCCCCCACCGGATTCGACGATGTCGGGGTACACGGTTCCCTGGACCAGGAACTTCACTGGGGGCAGATCCTGATCAGCGGTTTCTGCCACAATCTCAGCTTGTGCCCGTTCGAAGGTGCGGATGAATTTTTCGCCGATGATCTTGCGCTTGGCTTCGGGGTCACTCACACCGGATAACGCCTGCAGGAAGTCTCCTTCGGCGTCCAACATCACCAGACGGGCTCCCCCGGAAGCGGTTCCAAAAGCACGTTCGATTTCGACTGATTCGTCGTGGCGCATCAGTCCGTGGTTGACATAGACGCAGGTGAGCCGGTCACCAATGGCGCGTTGCACTAACGCGGCGGCCACCGCGGAGTCCACCCCGCCGGAAAGGCCACAGATGGCTCGAGCGTCACCGACCTGATCCTTGATCAGTTGTACCTGCTCGTCAATAACACTGCTGGTGGTCCATTCCGGACGCAATCCGGCACCGTGGTAGAGGAAGTTCGTGATGGTGTCCTGACCGAAGGGAGTGTGTTTCACCTCGGGATGCCACTGGACGCCGAAAATCTTCTTTTCGGTGTTCTCGAAAGCGGCCACACTGGCATGCGGAGTCGAGGCAATGACGGTAAACCCTTCGGGGGCTTGCGACACCGCGTCGGAGTGCGACATCCACACCGTCTGGTCGGCGGGATGATCCGCCAGCAGTACGGAGTCTGTCGCTAGGCTGGTCAGCGGTGTGGAGCCGTATTCGCGCCGTTCGGTCCGCGCCACCGTACCACCCAACGCCTGGGTGATGGCCTGGAATCCATAGCAGAGACCTAGCACCGGGATGCCGGCTTCCAGCAGGTCCGGGTCAATTCCGGGAGCGCCGTCTTCGTAGGCCGAGGATGGTCCGCCCGAGAGGATAAGCGCGGCGGGTTTGCGCGCCACAATGTCTTGGACCGGGGTGGAGTGCGCGACCACTTCGGAGTAGACATGAGCCTCACGGACACGCCGGGCAATCAACTGGGCGTATTGAGCTCCAAAGTCCACCACCAACACGGTGGGAAAATCGGCGGCAATGTCTGGGTTATCTGCGCGGGATGGATCAGTCACCTTCTCAGTCTAACTGAGCCGCACCGGGGCGCTGCGCCGTTTTTCGGGACCGGATCTTGTAGACCACGTAGGCGATCAATGCCAGCAGGAGCAACCCGATCACCAGGTATTGGAACCAACCGGCGGCCTGTTCCAGCAGGTACCAGTTCTCCCCGAGCAGAAATCCACCGTAGACAAAGATGGTGTTCCAGATCGCTGATCCGGTCAGGGTCAAGAGCCCAAACTTCCACCAGTTCATGCGCTCAACTCCCGCCGGTAGCGAGATCAGTGAGCGGAAGATCGGCACCATACGACCGAGGAACACGGTCCAATAACCGTGTTTGTTGAACCAGTTTATGGTGGCGTCGATCTCCCTGCGCTCCACGAGCGGCAATTTCGTCAACAGATTCATGGTGCGCTGGTTCCCCAGCCAGGCACCCAGCCCGTAGAGACAGTATGCGCCCAGGACTGATCCAACGGTCGCGAACAGCACCGCGGAGGCCCAGGTGAACTGCGCCTGGTCGGAGGCGGCGCTAAATCCGGCCAGGGGCAGGATCACTTCGGAGGGAATCGGCGGGAAGAGGTTTTCGATCAGCACCAACAGCCCGACACCGGTGGGGCCTAAGGCGTTCATTACCGCCACGGCCCAATCGCCGATCAGGCCAAAAGCAGAGTCGGCGGAGTTGGCCTGGGTGGCCATCACCTCCTGGAGCATGATGGTGTCTCCGATCGTTAGTACCGGCGCACTCCTTCGGGGTGTTCGGCAAGTTCTTGGTGGGTCCGTTGAGCTATTTTATGCTCGGTGTAGAAACTCAAAAATGGCACCACGCCACCGCCGGCCATCGCCAACAGCGTCCAGCCGGACCAGCGCATCAGAGCCCACAGTCGGAAACAACCCACCAAATACACCACGTACATCCATCCGTGGACGATGAGTACTAGCAACGACAAGTTTACTCCGCCCAGCACGGAGTCCGGGGGGTGTAGTCCCAGCGTGTTATCCGCACTATCAAAGGTGGTGCCACCGGCGAAAAGCTCGAGGTCGAAACCGTATTTCAGGATCATTTCGACTACCAGCGCCAGGAGCAAAATACCGGTCAGATAAGCGCAGATCCGGTAAAAGGTCAGGGCTCCACGAATCTGTTTGTGGGTGCCGCCAAAACGGCGTTTGCCCACCGACTCAGGGCGGGGTGGCGCAGCCGGCAGATCCTCTTCGGTGATCTGGTCGGGGTCGGGCAGGGTGTTGGGGTCGATGGGAGGTTGTCTATCAGTCACGATCTGTCACGGTGCCTTCGTTGGGTCGAGCTCACTGGTCGGCGGGTGGTTCAGGGTCATGCCCATAGTAATTTCGATAGGCTACCACCGCCGCGGCTTTTTCGGCGCGGGCTTGTTCGCGTCGTTTTTCGAGTTCTTTGCGTCGCCAATGCTGTTCCCACAGCCGGTCGAGTTCTGCCTCGCGTTGGTCTTTCAGGTAGTCATCGCGCACGAATCGCCACCACAGATACAGCGCGAAAGCCGCAAAAATCACCCACTCGATCGCGTAGAAGACGTTGAGCCACACCACGTCGGTTTCCTGCTCCGGGGCGGAGACACGGACAGCTTCCAGGCCATCGGATGTGCTGGACGAGCCGGGGGCCTGAACGGTGTGCACCGTCCCTTCGGTGTCCTCGAATTCTTCGACGACAACATAGCCGGCATAGAGCGGCTCATCCCAGATATTGGTCAGCTCGGCGGTAGCCAGGGTCGAGACGGTTACCGGGGTGGTGGACAGATCAGAGCCGGTATCCGGCCCATCGGCAGGAAGGAGTCTTCCGGTCATGGTCACGGTCTGGCTCGGTTCGATGCCACTAGCCTCAGTAAACAGGCGTTCTGCAACGCTGAGGTCCGTGGGGTTCTGCTCGGTGGCCTCAAAATCCAGCGGTTCTTCGCGCCAGCCCCACACCACCGGAATACTCACGTTACGATCGGTGCCGGTCACCGTGGCACGCGAGACGATCCAATATCCGGTCTGGCCGTCGTGCACGCGGTGAGCAACTTGGACGGTGTGCTCGGGCTCAACAGTGCCGGTGAAGTACACCATCTGGTCAGCCTGAGTGGAAACCATAGCGGTAAATGGTTCGAAGAATTCGGTCATCTCCACCGGGTTTTCGGTTTGTTCCGGTGGCGGGGCAGGGTTGGAGACTGCTTGGCGGGCTTGCCAGACCGACAGGGCCATGAACACCGCCGAAACCAGGATCGCGACCGCTAGGAAACCCAGCCACCGAGGCTTCAGCGCGGTACGGAGCATCAGACCTCGCTTTATCGGGGGTAGCTACAGCAGATGGGAAGGGGTTAGACCTGGGCGATCTGAACTTCGACTTTCTGGAATTCTTTCAGTTCGGTATATCCGGTCGAAGCCATGGCACGCCGGAGTGCGCCCATCAGGTTGGCGGTGCCGTTGGTGTGATCGGTAGGTCCCAATAATACTTCACGCAACGGGGCGACGGTGCCCACATGGGTGCGATCGCCACGGGGGAAGACCGGATGGGCGGCTTCCAGGCCCCAGTGCCATCCCGCTCCAGGAGCTTCTTCGGCTCGGGCCAGGGCGGCGCCGAGCATCACCGCGTCAGCGCCCATACCCAGAGATTTCACGATGTCTCCCGAGTTTCCGAGACCGCCATCGGCGATCACGTGCACGTAGCGTCCACCAGATTCATCCATGTAGTCGCGACGGGCCTCAGCAATATCGGCAATGGCGGTGGCCATCGGCACCCGGATGCCTAAGGCACGACGGGTGGTGGAGGACGCGCCACCACCGAATCCGACCAGCACCCCGGCAGCACCGGTGCGCATCAGGTGAAGAGCGGGCGTGTACCCGGCGGCACCACCGACGATCACCGGAACGTCCAGCTCGTAAATGAACTGTTTCAGATCCAGGGGCTCGGAGGTTTCGGAGACATGCTGTGCCGAAACGGTGGTACCACGAATGACGAACATGTCCACCCCGGCGTCCAGCACGGTGCGGTAGAACTCTTGGGTGCGCTGAGGCGTGAGCGCCCCGGCGACCACGACTCCGGCGTCGCGAATCTCGGCCAGCCGGGCGGTGATCAGGTCGGGCTGGATCGGGGCCGCGTAGAGCTGCTGGAGGCGTGCGGTGTTCTCTGGGGAGAACGCTGCAACTTGCAGGTGGGCGATCTCTTCCAGAATCGGTTCCGGGCTCTCATAGCGGGTCCAGAGACCTTCGAGGTTGAGCACGCCCATGCCTCCGAGCTTGCCCAGCTCGATCGCAGTGGCCGGAGACATGACCGAGTCCATCGGGGCTCCGATGACTGGCATGGAGAACTTGAAGGCATCGATCTGCCAGTCCAGCGACACATCTTCGGGGTCGCGGGTCCGGCGGGCCGGAACAATATTGACCGCGTCCAGCGGGTAGGATGCTCGGCCTCGTTTGCCGAGACCGATCTCAATCTCGTGACTCACTAGTTGGCTCCAGATTTAGCGGTTGTGGTAGTTGGGGGCTTCCACGGTCATCATAATGTCGTGGGGGTGGGACTCTTTGAGCCCAGCAGGGGTGATCCGCACGAAGCGGCCGTCGCGTTTCAAGGCAGGAATGTCGGCGGCGCCAGTGTAGAACATGGTTTGGCGCAGACCGCCCACCAACTGGTGCAACACGGCACTGACCGGACCGCGGTAGGGCACCTGTCCCTCAATGCCTTCGGGGATCAGCTTCTCTTCGCTGGGCACATCGGCCTGGAAGTAGCGGTCCTTGGAGTAGGAACGGTGACCATCACGGGTTTGCATCGCACCCAGCGATCCCATGCCGCGGTAGGCCTTAAACTGTTTGCCCTGGTAAAACACCAGGTCGCCAGGAGATTCTGCGGTGCCAGCCAACAACGACCCCAGCATCACCGAATCGGCGCCGGCGACCAGCGCCTTGCCGATGTCACCGGAGTATTGCAGACCGCCATCGGCGATCAACGGCACGCCGGCAGGAATGGTCGCTTTGGCGGATTCGTAGATGGCAGTCACCTGGGGCACGCCGACACCGGCCACCACACGGGTGGTGCAAATAGAGCCGGGGCCCACCCCGACCTTGACCGCATCGGCTCCGGCATCAACCAGAGCTTTCGCGCCGGCGTAGGTGGCGGCCTGTCCGCCGATAACATCAATATGCCCCGCGGCAGGTTCCTTCTTCAGTCGGGAAACCATATCCAGCACGCCGTGGGTGTGACCGTTGGCGGTATCGACCACGAGTGCGTCGACTCCGGCGTCTACCAAGGTCATAGCACGGTCCCAGCCGTCACCGAAAAACCCGACCGCAGCCCCGACCAGCAGGCGCCCTTCGTGGTCTTTGGAGGCCAGCGGGTATTCCTCGGCCTTGTCGAAGTCCTTGACCGTGATCAGCCCCTGGAGGTGGTTGCGATCATCGACCAGCGGGAGCTTTTCGATCCGGTTTTCAGACAGCAACCGGATGGTTTCTTCACGAGTAATGCCGACGTGGGCGGTCACCAGTGGCATCTTCGTCATGGCCTCGGCCACCGTGATGGTGTCGAACTGTCCTCGGGGCACAAACCGAGTGTCGCGGTTGGTGATGATCCCGACTAACGTGTTGTCTTCTTCTACAACCGGCAAGCCGGAAACCCGGTAGCGGCCACAGAGTTCGTCCCACTGGCTCAGAGTGGCTTGCGGAGAAATCGTGACCGGGTCGGTGATCATTCCGGACTCATTGCGCTTGACCTTATCGACTTCCGAGGCTTGGTCTGCGATGGACAGATTGCGGTGAATCACTCCCATCCCACCCATGCGGGCCATGGCGATCGCCAGACGGGACTCGGTGACGGTGTCCATGGCCGCTGAGATGATCGGGACGTTAATGTTGATCCGCTTGGTGAGCCGGGTGGCGACATCGGCGTCAGCGGGAATGACTTCAGTGGCATTCGGTAACAGCAACACATCATCGTAGGTCAGCCCCACAAACCCGAAGGGGTCGGCGGCTTCGGTGACTGGCTGTTGTGACGGTCCAGAGGTGTTGTTGTTCACGATGGTCGCCTTTCACGAGATGATGCAGGAACAGCACCAAGTATTCGATCAAAACACAGGTTGGTTCTCAGTCTATTCCTCTGGGGTTACTGCGTCACGGTCGGTGACCGACGATGACCGACCTCGGCACGGGGTATTGGGGCCTGATATGGAGCCGCTGGCAATGGCTACTCACCGAAGGGGTCCGCAGGTAGGGTGTGAACTAGATGAAAAGGGGTTTCTCGTGACGGCACCATTGAAATTTTTTCACAGTTCACTGCTGAATCATGCGCCCAAACGGGTTTGGGACTGGTATTCCAGCCCGGGGGCTCTGACTCGGTTGACTCCACAGTGGTTGACCACGGTGGTAGAGCCTCCCACCAACGGCCTGCAACCTGGTTCGCGAACTCACCTGGTGCACGGGGCGCCGTGGGTCGATGCGGTGGTCTCAATGGTGCCGGGGCTGAAGCATCTCACGCCGGTGGGTACCAGCTGGGTGGCGGAACACACCACATTAGAGCCGGGAGTATCCTTCACGGACGAGATGGTGTCCGGGCCCTTAGCATCCTGGGAACACATCCACCGGTTTGTGCCCAGTGGCACCGAGGAGACTCTGGTCTGCGATGAAATCACCTACGAGTTTCCCGGTGATCTCCGGGAGGTGCTGCGACTGCGCGAGGAATTTGAAGAGCAACTGGAACGCGTTTTCCGCCACCGCTCCCGGGTCGTGGCCGGCGACTTGAATTTCCACACCGATCTCGCGTGGAGCAGGCCGTTGACTGTCGTGATCGCCGGTGCCTCGGGTCTGGTGGGTACCCAGTTGGTGGCCCTGCTGACCGCCGCTGGTCACCGGGTCATTCGGTTACAGCGCCGTCGTGGTGAATCGCGTCGGCTCGATGCGGACCGGTTCAGTTGGGATCCTGCTCGGCACCAGCTGGACTCGGAGGTGCTCGAGGACGCGGATGCGGTCATTAATCTCGCCGGTGCATCGATCGTGGGCGTGATGACCGAAAAGCATCGCAACGCGATCTTTGCCTCCCGGGTGCAGACCAACTCCACGCTGGTCGCGGCCATGAAACGTACCACTCGTGCTCCAGCCAGTTTTATTACGGCTTCGGCCTCGGGGTTCTATGGTCACGATGCCTCTCCGATGTCTCTGGCAGCTGAGCCGATTACCGAAGATCATCCCAGCGGTGACGATTTCTTAGCGGCTGTGTGCCGTCAGGTGGAAGGCATTGCCCGTGAGGCCGAAGATCTGGGGATCCGCACCGTGGCGATGCGCACCGGCCTCGTACTCTCAGCTCGTGGCGGTTTACTGGCCACGCAATTGCCCCTGTATTTTGCCGGCGCGGGAGGCCCGTTGGGTCCGGGAACCATGTGGATGCCCTGGATCGGGCTCGATGATCTGATCCAGCTGTATGTTTGGGCGGTGACGCACGATAGCATCACTGGCCCCCTCAATGCAGTCGCCCCGGCGCCTGTCCAGCAACGCGAATTCGCCGAGGTCCTCGGCGAGGTGATCACCCGGCCCACACGCCTACCCACCCCCGGGTGGGCGCCGGCGCTGGTGTTGGGGCGACAAGGCAACCGTGAATTAGCAATGGCCTCGGCGCGGTTGAGTGCCGAGAAGGCGTTAGCTTCTGGCTACCGGTTCCGCGCCGAGACCATCGATGAGGCGATTCGACAGATTTTTGGGCGTTAGCCCTCCGTCACCTCGACGTCGAATTCCTCGGCGTAGGCCTGAGCATCCAACAGAGGACCATTTTCGGTGACCTCCACGCTGAACAGCCAACCCTTACCGTAGGGGTCCTGATTCACCAACTCGGGGTCGTCCACGACCTCCTCATTGATGGCAGCCACGGTCCCGCTCACTGGAGAGTACAGATCAGACACCGATTTGGTGGACTCGAGCTCACCGCAGACCTCACCGGCGGTGACCTCATCACCAACCTGTGGCAGGTCCACGAACACAATGTCGCCGAGCTGTTCGGTCGCGAACTCGGTGACACCGACTTTCACCGGGCTGGACTCATCGATCCACTCGTGTTCGGCGGAATATTTCAGGGTTGACAGGATTGCGGGCATCGCAGGTGTCCTTTACTTTGTGGTGGGTTGATGGAAGCTGTTTCTGGAAGCTACTGAGACGATATACCGGGTCACCGGTTACGCTGGTAGAAGGGCAGGGGCACCACGGTGAACTCGTGCTGTTTACCGCGAATGTCCACAGTGAGCACTGTACCTGGTTCCGGGGCCGGTGCCTGGATATAGGCCAGTGCGATCGGATATCCCAGGGTAGTCGACAGCTGACCGGAGCTCACTTCTCCGATGGGCTGTCCCTGCTCGTCCAGCAGGTGCGCCCCTTCGCGGGCAGCGCGTCGACCGGTTCCTTGCAAGCCAATCAGCACTCGGACCGGGGTCGCCTCGTTCTCCCGGTCGGCATCTACCGCGGCACGCCCCGGGAAGTCTTCGGTCTTTTTGGCCGAGACCACGCCCAGCGACCCGGCTTCCGCCGGAGTAGTGTGCTCGGTCAGCTCGTGACCGTAGAGTGGCATCCCGGCTTCCAGGCGCAACGAGTCGCGACACGCCAGCCCACAGGGTAGTAGTTGCTCATCAGCTGCCCGAAGTTTCTCCCACAGGCTCACCGCCTGGGTGGCATCCAAGAACAGTTCAAAGCCATCTTCCCCGGTGTAGCCGGTTCGGGCCACCACCAGTTCGCCCAGGTTGTCAATCTCCCAGCGAGCGCAACGATAATATCCCAGCTCGGTTACGACGCTGGCGGCGTGTTCATCGATCAAGTCGGTGAGCACGCTGGCGACGATCTGTTCTGCGGCCGGGCCCTGCACAGCAATGATTGCGGTGTGCTCGGTGGTATCGACGAGTTCAGCTGGCTGCGCTAGCCCCTGGTTGACGCCAGCGATCTGGTCGCGGACCGGGTCCACGTTCGCGGCGTTGGGGACCACCATGAAACGGTCCTCGCCCAGCCGGTAGACGATCATGTCGTCCACAATGCCACCGGATTCGGTCAGAGCCAGGGTGTATTTGGCCCGGCCGATAGCCATCGGGGCGAAGTTTCCAGCTAGCGAGCTATTGAGCAACTCCACAGCGCTGGGACCGGAGATCAGCAGGTTACCCATATGCGACAGATCAAAGATACCGGCATGAGTGCGCACCGCTTGATGCTCCACACGCTCGGAGTCATAACGCAGTGGCATGTCCCAACCGGCGAAATCGGTGAACTTGGCACCGGTTTGCTGGTGCGTCTCGTACAGTGCACTCGTTTTTAGCTGTTCAGTCATGGCTTTACTCCCCCTGCTGTTGGTCGTCGCCGGATACCTCAAAGGCTTCAATGGGCGGGCAGGAACACACCAGGTTGCGGTCACCGGCCGCACCATCGATGCGTCCCACCGGCGCGAAGTACTTACCACGACGCAACTCGGGAACCGGGAAGGCGGCTTGTTCGACCGAGTAGGCCCGATCCCAGCTGGAGCTGATCACAGCATCCTGGGTGTGCGGTGCCCGACGGAGCACCGAATCCTCGGCGGCCACCTTGCCGTCAATGACTTCCTGAATCTCTTCACGCATGGCATGCATCGCCGCCAGAAAACGCTCGATCTCGTCCAGCGACTCGGACTCGGTCGGCTCGATCATCAGTGTGCCCGGAACCGGGAAAGCCTGGGTCGGGGCATGGATGCCGAAGTCGATCAAGCGCTTAGCCAGGTCTTCGACAGTAATCCCGGAGTCCTTGGTGAGCTCGCGGACGTCGATGATACATTCGTGCGCGACCAGGTTGTTGTCTCCGGTGAACAGGATCGGAAAGTCCTCGTGGATCCGACGTGCCAAGTAGTTGGCGTTGAGGATGGCAGTCTGCGATGAGGCCTTAAGTCCTTCAGCACCGGTCATCGCAATATAGGCCCAGGAGATGGGCAACACGCCGGCGGAACCGAAGATGGTGGCCACCACGGGATTGCCACCGCGGGCTGTCAGATCGTGGGCACCGTCGTCTGCCAGCGGGTCACCGGGCAAGAAATCCACCAGGTGCTCCCCCACCCCGATGGGCCCCACACCGGGGCCACCACCACCGTGCGGGATACAAAAGGTCTTGTGCAGGTTCAGGTGGGAAACATCGCCACCAAATTGGCCGGGCTTGGCCAGCCCCATCAGCGCGTTGAGGTTGGCGCCGTCAAGGTAGACCTGACCGCCGGCGTCGTGGATCTTCGCGCACACCGCGCGCACCTGGGTTTCATACACGCCGTGGGTGGAGGGGTAGGTGATCATGATCGCAGCGACCTGATCCCCGGACTTCTCCAGGATGCTGTCCAGATCTTCCATGTCGATCGAGCCATCGGGGGCGGTTTTGACCACCTTGACGGTCAGTCCGGCCAACACTGCTGAGGCAGCGTTGGTGCCGTGGGCCGAGGCCGGAATCAAGCACAGACGACGCTGTTGATCACCCTGAGCGATGTGGTAGTTGCGGATCGCCATCAGACCAGCGTATTCACCCTGCGAGCCAGCGTTGGGCTGGACCGAGACGGCAGCGTATCCGGTGATCTCCGCCAGCCAGTCTTCCAGTTCTGCAATGAGCTCGCGCCAGCCGGCGGCCTGATCGGCCGGAACGTAAGGGTGAATGCTGGCAAATTCGGGCCAGGTGATAGATTCCATTTCCGTAGCGGCGTTGAGCTTCATGGTGCACGATCCCAATGGGATCATGGTCCGGTCCAGCGCCAGGTCTTTATCCGCCAAGCTGCGCAGGTAGCGCATCATCTGTGTTTCGGAGTGGATGGTGTTGAAGGTCGGGTGGGTCAGGTAGTCGCTGGTACGCACGAGGGAAGAATCCACCACATCGGCGATCTCGTAGGAAACTTCGTCCAGCTCGCGTGTAGCGCTGGCCGGAAGCTCGGCGCCAAAAGCCTTGGCAACCGCTTCCAGGTGCGCAATGGTGGTGGTCTCATCCACGGACACACCCACGCGGGTCGCATCCACGTGGCGCAAGTTGATATCGGCGTCCAGGGCCTGGCTGATGACCTGCTCGGCTTGGGCTTCGGAGCCGGTGTCGACCACGAGAGTGTCAAAATAGCTGGTGGTGGCCAGGTTTAGTCCGGCCGAGGTAAGGGCCTCGCCGAGCACGCGGGCCTTGGCATGCACCTCGGAGGCAATCTTCCGCAACCCGGCCGGGCCATGGTAGACGGCGTACATGGAGGCAGTGACCGCCAGCAGTGCCTGCGCGGTGCAGATATTGGAGGTCGCCCGGTCGCGTCGAATGTGCTGTTCGCGGGTTTGTAGGGCCAAACGGTAGGCCGGGGTTCCGGCGTCATCAGTGGAAACACCCACCAGACGGCCCGGCAAGGAACGCTCCAGCCCGGCACGAGCCGCCATATAAGCCGCGTGCGGACCACCGTAGAACAGGGGCACACCGAACCGCTGGGTGTTACCCACCGCAATGTCAGCGCCTTGCTCACCGGGAGGGGTAATCAGGGTCAAGGCCAGCAAGTCAGCGATGACCGTCACGAATCCGCCGGCTTCTTTGGCGGTGGCAATCACCTCGGACTGGTCACGGACCCCACCGTTATTGCCGGGTTGCTGCAGGATGATGCCACACAGGCCTTCTTCCGGCAGATTGTCGGTGACGTTGTCAGGGTTGGAGAGGTCACGAATGTCGATCTCCAGGTCCACCATGGTAGCCCGAGAGGTCACTACCGAGAGGGTCTGCGGGAAGATGTTTTCGTCGACCAGGATGATGCCTTTGGATTTCTTCCGATTGGCACGGCGCATCATCAGCATCGCTTCGGCGGCGGCGGAAGCTTCATCCAGCAGGGAGGCGTTGGCCAACTCCAACCCGGTCAGGTCCATCACCATGGTTTGGAAGTTCAACAATGCTTCCAACCGGCCTTGGGAGATTTCGGCCTGGTAGGGAGTGTAGGCGGTGTACCAGGTCGGATTCTCCACCACGTTGCGACGAATGACTGCCGGGGTGAAGGTGTTGTAGAAACCTTGCCCGATCATCTGGGTTTTCACCTGGTTTTTACCGGCCATCTCCCGCAGGCGATCCTGCGCCTGTTCTTCGCTGAGCGGGGCGGGCAGGTTCAGCGGCTCGGTAATCCGAATGTCTTCGGGAACGGCGGCGTCGACTAGATCCTCAACGGAGGCATAGCCGACTGTGTCGAGCATGGTCTGGACATCTTGTGCGGTGGGTCCGAGATGACGGGTGATAAATGAGCTCATCGGAGTACCTCTCATTGTGCTGTCGGTGGCCCACGACCGGTAGTCGTGTCCCCGCTCTGTTCAAGACCTGAGAGTTTTAGCCGCACTCGGTCGGGACCGGGTCCGGTTTTGCACCGTCGGTGAGACCTGAGTGACTCAGGGCTACTTTCCAGAGTTGCCTAACACAAGCGATTCTGTGACCTGAGAGATTCTTGGGGGTGTTACTCCTTCGGTACCTCCTCCGGTGTTGCCACCGAATGAGATTCTCCCGCCTGCGCTCAACGGCATCACCGTCAGTTTACGTGATCTGGGAATCACTGCTCAACACATCACCATTCTGACGGGCACACTCACGACACGCCGGAAAAAACACGTGTGGCCCCGCCAATTCAGGCGGGGCCACACTGAAGATGTCAGGACGCATCAGCACGGTCAGCGCCGGTGATTAGTCCTCGTCTTCGTCTTCGTCGGTCTTGTCGGCGACCAGGGTTTCAGTGGTCAGCACCAGACCAGCAATGGAGGCTGCGTTCTGCAAAGCTGAACGGGTCACCTTCACCGGGTCGATGATGCCCTGCTCCAACAGGTTGCCGAATTCGCCGGTCTTGGCGTTAAAGCCCTCGTTGGCTTCCAGCTCAGCGACCTGAGAGATAATGACGTAGCCGTCCTCGCCGGCGTTCTCAGCAATCCAGCGCAACGGCTGCACCAGAGCGCGACGAACCACACCGACGCCGGCGGCCCGGTCGCCGGTGAGCTGGTCCAGCTCGGCGTTGTCATCCAGAGCCTTCAGTGCGTTGATCAGCGCGGTACCACCGCCGGCGACAATGCCTTCTTCCAGGGCGGCACGGGTCGAGGAGACAGCGTCTTCAATCCGAGCCTTACGCTCCTTGACCTCGACCTCAGTGGCTGCACCAACCTTAATCACACCGACACCGCCGGCGAGCTTAGCCAAGCGTTCCTGGAGCTTCTCGCGATCCCAGTCGGAATCGGTGGCATCGATTTCGGACTTGATCTGAGCCACGCGCGCTTCCACGTCAGCATCGGAGCCAGCACCTTCCACGATGGTGGTGTTGTCCTTGGTCACAGTCACTCGACGGGCGCTACCCAGGACTTCCAGGCCAACCTGGTCCAGCTTCATACCGAGATCTTCGGAGACCACCTGACCACCGGTGAGGATCGCGATATCCTGCAACATGGCCTTGCGACGATCACCGAAGCCCGGAGCCTTCACGGCCACAGCATTGAGTGTCCCGCGGATCTTGTTGACCACCAGGGTGGATAGTGCCTCACCGTCGACGTCTTCGGCGATGATCATCAACGGCTTCTTCTCGTTGAGGACCTTCTCCAACAGGGGCAGGAATTCCTGGACGTTGGAAATCTTGGACTGGGTGATCAGGATATAGGGGTTCTCCAGTACCGCTTCCTGACGGTCAGTATCGGTGACCATGTAGGGCGAGAGGTAGCCCTTATCGAACTGCATACCTTCGGTGATATCCAGATCGGTCGAGGTGGTGGAGGATTCTTCGATGGTGATCACACCGTCAGTGCCCACTGCATCGAAAGCGCGAGCCAGCAGTTCACCGACTTCGTCGTCGCCAGCGGAAATAGCCGCCACCTGAGCCAGGTTCTTGTCGGTGACGTCCTTGGCGTTGTCCAGCAGACGCTGTTCCACAACAGCCACGGCCTGCTCGATGCCCTTCTTGACTTCGTTCGGGGCAGCGCCGGCAGCCACCAAGCGCATACCCTCATTGACGAGAGCCTGAGCCAGCACAGTGGCGGTGGTGGTACCGTCACCAGCGATGTCTTGAGTTTTGGTGGCAACTTCTTTAGCCAGCTGGGCGCCCATGTTTTCGTAGGAGTCTTCCAGCTCGACTTCGCGAGCGATCGAGACACCATCGTTAGTAATGTTCGGGGCGCCGAATGCCTTGTCGAGCACGACGTTGCGACCCTTGGGCCCCAAAGTGACCTTCACA
Organism: Auritidibacter ignavus; assembly: GCF_029853775.1. Taxonomy (NCBI): domain Bacteria; kingdom Bacillati; phylum Actinomycetota; class Actinomycetes; order Micrococcales; family Micrococcaceae; genus Auritidibacter; species Auritidibacter ignavus. Next base: position 2,578,788 of record NZ_CP122564.1, on the reverse strand, counting down.
GTGTCGGCCAGACGATCGATACCGGCCTGCAGTGCACGGCGAGCATCGTCATTGAACAGTAGCTTCTTGGCCATCTGTTCTCCTTCCGGTTATTTCAGGACAGTCTTTTCACTCAATCTGTTCTGTCAGTGAATGATCAGCGACTGAGCAGACTTACTTGGTGACAACAGCCAGCACGTCACGTGCGGAGAGCACCAGGTACTCTTCGCCGTTGTACTTAACCTCAGTGCCACCGAACTTGGAGAACAGCACGACGTCGCCTTCGTTGACGTCGACGGAGACGCGCTCGCCACTATCGGTGATACGACCGGGACCAACGGCCACGACGGTGCCTTCCTGTGGCTTCTCCTGTGCGGTATCGGGAATGACCAAACCGGAAGCGGTGGTCTGCTCGGCTTCCAGCGGCTGGACGACAATGCGGTCCTCAAGGGGCTTGATGGAAACTGCCATAATCAAACTCTCCTGTAGTTCTTTGTCACGTTTTTCGTGAACTGAATCAAGGTTTTTGCGCCGGGCGAGCCAACCGTCGTCGCGGGTGCCGGATGGCGTCTGGCATTTAGCACCTTCACTGTTCGAGTGCTAACTCGACTCTATTCTGTGATTAGCACTCGGTCAAGATGAGTGCCAGCCTGTTCTGCTCAGAGAGGAGCAGGCGGTAACGTGAACATCGTGCCAACACACCAACCCACTGCTGAAAACGCCGAAACCTGGGCGCAACTGCTCTCTCCGGCCGGTCGCGCTCTGCTCGATAAGCTCACCACCGAGACGAGTTATCACCGTGAAGATCCCCTGCAGTTAGCGACGCAACTGCGCCGGGACGGCGTGGACTCCACGCTCGCTGCCGCAGTGCTCACCCAGCTGAAGTTGCGCGAAAAAGCCCACGCAAAGTTCGGCGAGTTCGCCCAGCACATGTTCTTCACCACTGATGGGTTACAGCAGGCCACCCGCCTGGGCGTGGCGGCCCACCATGCCCGCCGTTTTCAGGCCCACGGCATCCAGCACGTGATTGATCTCGGATGTGGGATCGGCGGCGATGCCATGGCTTTTGCGGCGATCGATTTGCAGGTCACCGCGGTGGAGGTCGACGACATCACCGCGGCGGTGGCCACCTTGAATTTGACGCCGTTCCCGCACGCTGAGGTGATCGCCGCCGAGGTCGAGACCTGGGTCGCCGATCATGCCGAGCAGCTTTCGGGAGCCGGGCTGTGGTTGGACCCGGCCCGACGTGAAGTCTCCACCGCCGAATCCGCCCACCGGATTTTCGATCCGGAGTCTTTCTCTCCCCCCTTGTCCTTTGTCGAACGGCTCGCCGATGCCGGACACGCCGTCGGGGTCAAGCTCGGTCCCGGTCTCGCCCATGACTCCATTCCCACCACCGCCGAGGCCCAGTGGGTCTCGGATCACGGGTCGGTAGTGGAGGTAGCCCTGTGGTTCAATGATCTTGCCCGTCCCCGGGTGCGCCGAGCCGCCTTGGTGACGACCGCCCACGGTAGTGCTGAGTTCACCTCGGATCGGGAGTTCGGTGACGATCCCAAGGTAGAGGTCCGTCCTACTCCCAGTGTGGGTGGCTATCTCTACGAACCCGATGGCGCGGTGATCCGTTCGGGGCTGATCCGCGAGTTGATGGCTCGGGAGTTTGGGGCCACCGCGCAAGACTCTCCCAGCTGGTTGCTCGATCAGCACATCGCTTATTTCTGTTCCGATCACCTGGTCGACAGCGACTTTGCGACCGCTTATCGGGTTGTGGAGGTTCTGCCCTATCATCTGAAAAAGCTCAGGGCCTGGATCGCCGAACACGGGATCTCTCGCCTTGATATTAAAAAGCGTGGAGTGGACGTCACCCCTGAGCAGCTTCGTCGGATGCTGATGGCAGGTACGGCGAAAACTCGCAAGAAAACCAAGGCCGGTGGCCATCAGGCGACCTTTGTCCTGACCCGGATCGGTAACTCTCGAGTGGCGCTCGTCGTCGAACCGGCCGAGCAGTCCTGACCGCACCCCCGCCGAAAACTGGTCCTAGAAGTAGACCGCCACCGGGCCGTCGTGATCGTCGATAATACGGACCGTGGTGCCGAAAATCTCGGTGAGTACCTCGGGTTGCATAATCTCTGCGGTGGGGCCGGCATGAGAAATCTGGCCGTTTTTCATCGCGACAATATGATCGGCGTACCGGCCGGCAAAGTTGATGTCGTGGAGCACGATCACCACGGTGCGACCCAGGGCATCGCAGGCTCGGCGCAGTTGGTGCATCATGTGCACCGAGTGGGACATATCCAGGTTGTTCAGCGGCTCATCGAGTAAGAGGTAGTCGGTTTCTTGGGCCATCACCATCGCCACATAGGCGCGTTGGCGCTGACCGCCCGACAGCTCATCGAGGTACCGGTCCTGGAGGGTGACCAGATTGAGAAATTCCAACGCCTCATTGATGGCGCGTTCGTCGTCGACGGTGAGTCGCCCTTTCGAGTGAGGGTAACGACCAAAACCGACGAGTTGGCGGACGGTAAGACGGGTGATGAAATGATTCTCCTGACGCAGGATGGCCAGCGTTGTGGCGATTTGAGCCGAGGGCACCTTGTGCACGTCCTGACCGGCGACGGTAATCCAGCCGGTATCAGGTTGCTGAAGCCGTCCGATCATGGTCAATAGCGTGGACTTACCGGCACCATTGGGGCCTACCAACGCGGTGACTTGCCCGGCTGGGATTGCTAAGTCGATGGGGCCGATCTCAGCGTCTTCTGAGTATTTTTTGGCGATATTGCTGATCTGAATCACAGTCGCCCCTTTCTCATGATCACGACCAGGAACACCAAGCCACCGATCATTTCAATGATCACGGTCACCGCCCCTTGAGCATAAAAGATATTGCGCAACACGAAGTACGCTCCGGTTAACACCACATAGCCGAGCAATATGGCCACCGGGAAGATGCGCTTGTGATCGTAGGTGTCGGTGAAGCTATAGGCCATCGCGGCGATCAAGAACCCCAGGAAGGTCATCGGCCCCACCAACGAGGTGGTCACCGCCATCAGGATCGAGACCAGCAGCAGGGTTTTCATCACCTCGTGTCGGTGGACCAGCCCCAGGTTTTCAGCCACCGGTTTGCCGAGGCTGAGGACGTTGAGCCGGTTGGCTCGGCGTAAGAGCAGAAACGCGACGACGATGACAAGTGGGATGACGACCGGTAAGAAGTCGGTGTTGGCGTTGGCGAGATTGCCGAAGGTGCGTGCCGAGAGCACATCGAATTCATTGGGGTCCAGCATCCGTTGCATAAAGGCCGACAGGGAGCTCAGCCCGCCACCGATCACGACACCAACCAGCAGCATGATGTGCACGTTGGAAAATCGGCCGGAGAGTAGCCAGCCGTAGAGCAGTGAGGCGAGTCCGACCATCAGCACCATTTGGAGGATAAAGGGCACCAGGCCCCGGCCGATCGCTGCACCGGCGATACCGAAGAAAAACACTAAGGCGGTTTGGATCGCCACATAGAGGGATTCGAACCCCAGGATCGAGGGGGTCACGATCCGGTTGGCGGTGGCTGTCTGGAAGGAGACGGTGGCCATCGCGTGGCAGGTGGCGACCAGCATCATCACCACGATGGTCGACAACCGCGATTCGACAATCAGCCAGAACCCCTTGTGCCCGAACGGGACCGGAATACCGTAGGTGAGCATTCCCATCGTCGTCAGCAGGGATAACACGATCAGTGAGGCCACCAGGATGAAGTAACGCTTGCGGTGCCGTGCGGTGACAAAGGACCCGGTTTTCGCCCGATGTCGTTGCGGGGCCTGCGGAGTTTTAAACACGCGTGCGCCTCCTGACCAGCAGGTAGACGAACACGGTCGCTCCCAGGACACCCAGGATCATCGAGACAGGAATCTCGAACGGCATGATGATGGTGCGACCAATGATGTCGCAGACGGTCACCACACAGATGCCGACCAGACACACCCACGGCAGGTTTGAGCGCAGGTTATCTCCACGGAACAACGAGACGATATTGGGCACGATCAGGCCCAAAAACGGTAACGCTCCGACGATCACGGTGACCACACCAGTGGTCACGGCCACCAGAGCAATACCGGTAAAGAGCACCAGCCGGTAGTTCAAACCGACGTTGGTGGCAACTTCTTCACCGAGTCCGGCCACGGTGAAGCGGTCGGCTGTCAGAAAGATCAGCACCAATACGATCGCGACAATCCACAGTAGCTCGTAGCGTCCTCGCACGATCGAGGTGAAGGATCCGGCAAACCAGATGCCCAGGTTCTGCAACATGTCGTATTGCAACGCGATGAAGGTGGAGAAGGATCCCACCACAGCACCGAGCATGATGCCAACGATGGGCACAATGAGTGATGATTTCAGCGCCACGCGCCGCAGGAAGAGGAAGAAGACGATGGTACCGATAAAGGCAAAGAGGATCGCTCCGACCATACGCATCATCAGGGTCGGTTCGGGTAGTAGCAGCCAGGTGAGCATCAACCCCAGACCGGCCCACTCAATGGTTCCGGTGGTGGAGGGCTCAACGAACCGGTTTTGAGTCATCAGTTGCATGACCAGTCCGGCCACCGACATGGCGGCACCGGCCAGGATCAGTGCCAGGGTGCGTGGCAGCCGGGTAATGAAAAACATCTGCCGTCCACCCTCTTGGCTCAGGTCGTAGACGCCGATGAACAATGATGCGATCACCAGCCCGAGGGTGACCAGAACGCCGAGGGCTAAGGGCCACATGGTGTGCCAGATTGACCGGTGAGCTGTGGGGCCACTGGTTGGTGGTGTAGATGTCTCGGAACGGGACGGGGCCCTGTTCCGGGAGATCGTCTCTGACATGTCTCCTCACTTCGGCCACGAAATGGCCTGCCCCATCGGTGCGACGGGACAGGCCACCTGCTCGGCCAGGTCGGGATTAGTTTTCAGCCCCACCAGCGTCTTCAAAGGCCTCAGACATCTGGTTGAACAGCTCGGTATAGTGCTGAATGTCTTCGGCAGTGTAGAAATCAGGGCTCATGTAGATGACCTGATCTTCTTTCACCGCGGTGACGTCAGCCAAGGCTTCGGACTCTTCAATGAGTTCTTCAGCCGAGGAATACCCCTCTTCGTCACGGGCGCTGGTACCTGCGTCGCGGTCCAGAACAATCAGCCAGTCGGGGTTGGCTTGGGCGATGGTTTCCACGGAAATGTCGTCACCTTGGTGGTTAGCGGAACCGTCTTGGTCCAGAGCTGGAGTCAGCCCGATGATGTCATAGACCGGGCCCACGGCCCGACCGGTGGTCGGAGCTGAGTAGTTGATGTCCCCACCGGAGGTGATCAGCCCGGCTACGGTCCAGTCCTCATCGTAGGCGGCTTGTGCATTGTCGATGGCCACGTCGAAGTCATCGACAATCTGCTCGGCGTCCTGCTCACGCCCGAAGATCTCGCCCAGCAAAGTGGTCAGCTCCCGATACTGGTCAGCGACGTCACGGAAGCCTTCTTGTTCCTGACCTTCGCGGTCAACGGGGGAGGAGACAATGTTGGTGTCCACCATGGTTGCATCGGGAGCAGCTTCCTGCATGGCTTCAGTGTGCTGATCGAAACGTTGACCGTTCAAAATCAGATCCGGTGCGGCAGCGGTGACCTGTTCGAAGTCCGGTTCACGGTGGTTTCCGATATTGAGGATGTCCTCGTTCTCGCGGTAGGGCTTCAGGGTCTCGGTATCGGGCATCAGATCCACCGGTGCTGCCGAGAGCTCAATATCCCAGTCAGCCAGGGTCCCAAAGATCCGGTTATCAGTGGCCACAATGGATTCAGGGTTTTCGGGCAACTCCACCGTGTTGCCACCCATGTCGGTGACCTCGGTAGCAGTAGCACTACCGTCCTGTTCCGAATTGCCACCGTTATCGTTGGCCGACTCGGTGCCACCACAGGCGGTTAATCCCAGGGTTGCGGCGGTCACGAAGGCCATGACGCCCAGACGAGTGCGAGTCTTATTCTGCATTCTTGAACTCCAATTGAGTATTTGGTGAGTGTTCGCAAGCCTCAGGGTGGGACCCTTTCAAAAGGCTGGGCTTACCTAACTTCATTTACGCTACTAGAGCATTGCCAATTCGTCCACCGTTACCTGCCAGATATTCGCCATTCACTCATCGTTATCTCAGCGCCATCGAGCCATTTCGCCAGAAAAACCGCAGGCTTTCTTTTCGTCCGCACCTGTCGTGTGGCATAAAACACTCTCGCCGGGTGGCTGTGGAGGGAATGACATGGAGCTACCGAGCGTGGTTGGTGGGCAGAATATGTCGAACGATGTCAGCCCGGCATGTCGCACCAGGCCACAACTGGGATACCGGCTGATGCACTGGCTAAAATCATCGGTATTGTTACCGCTCGGGAAAGGCTCAAGTACCGCTGATGCATCTACCCTTCGCACCGTCTGAACCCGCAACACTGGGAATTGAGTGGGAGTTGGGGCTGGTTGATCGCCAGACCGGAGTACTACAACCTCTGAGCGATCGGATCGTTGACCGGGTGGTGGCACCCTCTGAGCAACGACCCTATTTGGTCTCCGGTGAGTTTATGCTCAACACCATTGAGCTCATCACTGGTGTGTGCCGTACCGTTGACCAGGGATTAGACCAGCTGGCTGCCGCTGGGCGAGAAGCTCTCAAGCACGCTCAGGCCGAGAACCTGCTGTTGTATTCGCAGGGCACTCACCCCTTCGCGTCGCCACGACAGGAAACGGTGGCTCCTCAGCAGCGTTATCAGCGGATGCTAGACCGCACCCAGTGGTGGGGCCAGCAGATGGTGATCTACGGGGTCCATGTGCATGTTGGGTTACCGAGTACTGGTGCGGCGATGCCGGCGATCAACCAGCTGATTAACTACTACCCACACTTATTGGCATTGTCAGCCTCCAGCCCGTATTGGGAATCTCAAGATACCGGATATGTCTCCCAACGGACCTTGATTTTCCAACAGCTACCAACCTCAGGACTTCCTTTCCAGTTTGAGCAGTGGTCCGGGTTCGAGTCGGTGGTCAGCGATCTGATCAAAATCGGGATGGTCGACGATGTCACCGAGTGCCGGTGGGACGTTCGCCCGGTGCCCCGTTTGGGCACCGTGGAAATGCGGATCTGCGACGGGGTCTCGACGCTGAAAGAGATCGGTGCGTTGGCAGCGTTGACCCAGTGTTTGGTGGCTGAAGTGATCACCCCTGAGTCAGACCGGTACGCCCCGGTGGAGATTATGGCACCCTGGTTTGTTCAGGAGAATAAATGGCGGGCTGCCCGGTACGGGCTGGATGCGATCGTGATTATCAATGCCGCCGGGGATGAACAGCTGGTCACCGAACACCTCATGGAGACCATCAACCGGTTGGAGCCTGTTGCCCATCGGCTGGGTTGTCACACGCAGCTAGGCTGGGTGGAGGATTTGATTCGATCCGGGGGCCCGGCGGCGCAACAACGCCAGATTGCTCAGCGAGGAGACCCGGGGCGCGCCCCGGATGTTGCGGATCTAGCCCACGTGGTGTTGGATGCGGCCGGTCGCACCGAGCATTCACTGCTCAACTGGGGTTAGACGCTAATCTGGTCGACTGGTTGGCTCGGGTTGGCGGAGAAGTCCAGACCGGAGGGAGCCACCCCGGCCGAGACGAGATGCGCACCCAGGGCTGCCACCATGGCGCCGTTATCGGTGCAGAGCCCAACCGGCGGGATGGTCAGCGAGATACCGGCTTGCTCGCACCGCTGGGCCAAGAGGTCGCGCAATCGCGAATTGGCGGCTACTCCCCCGCCCAGAAGCACGTGGTCGATGCCGTGCTCTTGACAAGCCAGGACCGCTTTCGAGGTGATCACGTCTACGACGGCTTCCTGAAAAGAGGCGGCGATATCGGCCACCGGCACCTGGTCTCCGCGAGCGCGGAACTGCTCCACAGCCCGAGAAACCGCGGTTTTTAGTCCGGAGAAGGACCAATCGTAGCGGTGCGGGCCAGGCTCTTCGGCGCTACCGACGAATTTAGGGGCGGTCAAGCCACGTGGGAACCGAAACGCGGTGGGATCGCCTTCTGCAGCAAGTCGGTCGATGACTGGCCCACCGGGGTATCCGGTGCCTAGTAGCCGGGAGACCTTATCGTAGGCCTCACCGGCGGCGTCGTCGATGGTACTACCCAGCAGCTCGACGTTGTGGGCCAAGGAGGTGACCTGCAGAATTTCGGTGTGACCACCGGAGACCAGTAACGCTCCCAGGGCCTCCGAGTCCTCGGAGCCGAAACGACTGTGGCGTGCTGGCACGTCGTCGGTGTGGGCTTGATGGAGAAAGCCGACCCCGATGTGGGCCACCAGATGGTTGATTCCATATAGTGGCTTACGATAAGCCACCGCCAGCGCTTTAGCCCCGGCGACACCGACCATCAACGCTCCGGCAAGTCCGGGTCCGGCGGTGACTGCGATGGCGTCCACGTCCTCGGGGCTCACCTGGGCTTCCTCGAGGGCCGCATGGAAGACGGGCAGGAATTCGGTGACGTGGGCACGGGCGGCGATCTCGGGGATCACCCCGCCGAAGGCAACGTGTTCGTCCATCGAGGAGGCCACCTGGTGGGCCAGCAATTCTCGACCGCGCACAATGCCCACACCGGTTTCATCACACGAGGATTCGATGCCGAGCACCAGCGGTGCCCGTTCGGTCGGCATGGTCACAGGATGTGTCGGGAAGGTCATGAACGCGCTTTCGGGTCGTCGTGGGTCGGGGTGTTGGGCAGTATTTTACGCATCACCAAGGCATCGACTCCGGGCGGGTAGTAGTGCGGGCGGGTTGAAATGTGCTCAAATCCCAACTGTTGGTAGAGCTGTTGAGCGCCGGGGTTATCGGCACGTACCTCTAAGAGCAGGTCGGTGGCGCCACGTTGCTGGGATTCGTCAAGCATCCACTGCATCAGGGCGGTCCCGATACCCTGGCGACGAACGGATTCTGCTACCGCGATGGTTTGGATATCGGCCAGGGGTAGCACACACATCAACCCCGCGTAACCGACGACCTGCTCTGTTGGTTCGCCGGTGGTGACCGCAACCCGATAGGCTCGGGTCCCGCCTTGCTCCGGTGGGGTGGTGGCGGCCAGTTCGTCGTGGAAGAAGGAGGCCGGCCAGGCATCCAGAGGGAACAGTTCTCGTTCCAGCGCATGCACGGCGGGGATGTCCTCGGCTGTCATCTGACGCAGTCGGTAGGCAATAGTCATCGGGATCACCCGTGGCGCATTGCGGCCGGGATGTGGGCGTCGTGACCGCGCAGGTACATCGGTGTAACCGGTTCGAGCCCACGGCCACGGCGGAGTGCCCGGATGCCGTAGTGCCCCAGGAATTCTGCCAGCGGCTGAGCCCGGTCCCATCCGGGTACGGCGTGCAGAGCGTCAGGGTACAGCCCGGCTCCGGCGCCGACAACCGGCAACCGGGTGACGTCTTCGGCGGAGGTGACAAAGGGGCCGTGCAGGCGCTGGGATTGTCCCCCGATCAGCTCGTAGTGGGCCCAGTACACCTCGTGTCGGCGGGCATCGGTGGCGACCACCAGTTCTTCGTACCCCTCACGCCACAGTGGTGCCACAGCCTGTTCGGCGAGCGCATCCAAGCTCATCACCCCATAGCAGGGAATGCCCCAGCTATCAGCCAGGGTGGCGGCGGTGAGCACACCGACGCGCAGTCCGGTGAAGGGGCCGGGGCCCACCCCAGCGAAGACCGCCTGAAGGTCCTGGACCCCCAGGCTGGCTTCCTCGAGCACTTCCGCCACATAGCCAGCCAAAACTTCGGAGTGGCTCCGTGTGTCCTCGGTGTGCCGGGTGGCGATGGTGTCGTGCCCGGTGACGATCGCTACCGAGGCTCCGGCAGCGCAATCAACAGCGAGATAGTACATACGGGAGTATCCCACCTTAGGGTTGGTCGGGGCCAGTCGATTCCTCGAAGACGACGGCTGGGTGATCAGGAATCAGCTCGGCAAGGTGAAAACGGCTGTGGTGGTCGCAGACAACGATCCGGCGAGATTCGTCGTGGTCGTCTGCGTCGGAAAAGTCGGTCACCATCGGTGCAGTGGGATCCGGGGTCCCACAGCGCTGAAAGTCTAGTTCGAGCCAGCCGGTAGTGGCGAACAGGGCCTCTGCGAGGCCACGGCCCCATTCGATGACGGTTACGGACTGCTCGAGATCGGTGTCGAGGTCGAGGCTGGCGAGCTCGTCGGCGCCCGAGATCCGGTAGGCATCCACATGGACCAAGTCTGGCAGTCCGGGGTGCTGGTTGCGGTGGTGGTGGGCGATGACGAACGTCGGGGATTTCACCGGGTCGGTGATCTTCAGCCCGGTAGCCAGGGCCTGGGTGAAGGTGGTTTTGCCGGCACCGAGGTCTCCGGTGAGCACCAGCCCGTCACCGCCACGCAAGTGCGTGGCCAGATGATGGGCTACCGCGGTGGTTCCGGTTCGATTAGCCACGGTGATGACCAAGGAGTCCTGGGACTTGGTGCTCTCAGCCATCGATGCCCTCCGATACGTGGGGGTAGATGTGTTGCCGGGGTACCCGCTGGGAAATGCGGCTGACGATCTCGTAGTTGATCGTTCCGGCAGACTGTGCCCAGTGGGCCGCGGAAAGGCCCGAGCGTTCCCCGAAGAGTTCCACCTCAGCACCGACGGGTGCAGTAACGGTGTCTTCGGGGCTGATATGCAAGTCCACGACGAATTGATCCATGGCCACGCGCCCGCAACTGCGGTAGATTGTCCCGTCGATCCACACCGGGGCTTCCCGAGCGATCCGCGGGATGCCGTCGGCATAGCCCAGGGGGATCAAGGCCAGCCGGGTTGGCGCGCTGGTGTGATAGAGGTACCCGTAGGAGACCCCTTGGCCTTTCGGCACCGGTTTATTGTTGGCCACGCGGGTGCGTAAGGACATCACCGGGCGTAGTCCGAGGTCTTCGGCGCAGCGGTCGGCGAAGGGGCTGAGCCCGTAGATCGCGACTCCGGCGCGCACCAGATCCAGGTGGGTGTCGGGGCGGGACAGGATAGCCGGAGAGTTGGCGATATTGCGCAGGTCGATGGTCAGCCCATGGGTGCGGGCCCGCTCAACGGCCCAGTGGAAGACACGGAGCTGTTCGTCCACGTCTTCTTCTCGTTCGGGTTCATCGGCTACCGCCAGGTGGGAAAACACCCCGACGGTGCGGATGAGTCCTTGTTGTTGGTACCGTGCGGCGGTTTTGACCAGGTCTTCCCACTGTTCGGGAACGCAACCGTTGCGACCCAGCCCCGTGTCGATTTTCAGGTGAATTTTCGCGGGGGTGCCCATCTGTTCGGCCACCGAGGCGATATGGGGTAGCTCCCAGCCGGAGACGCCCAAATCGATATTGTGTTCCACCGCCTGGGCGAAGTCCGTGCCGGGTGCGTGCAACCAGGCCAGGGTGGGGGAGGTAATGCCAGCGGCCCGTAGCTGGAGTGCTTCTTCGACCAGGACCACGCCCAGCCAGCTGGCACCGGCCTCGAGTACCGTGCGGGCAACGGGGATCAGCCCGTGACCGTAGGCGTCAGCTTTGACGACGGCCATCAATTGGGCCGGGGCGACCCAGTCTTTGATGACGCGAATATTGTGGGCGAGGTTGGCGTGATTGATCACGGCGATCCGGTGCCCGTCTGGGGCCTCTGGGATGAACTCAGCAGAAGACATAACGACTCCATTATTCCACCACCGCTACGGCGACGGTACCGAATGTGTGGGATTTAGCCTCGTGAGGCGAGTACGGCTCGAACGGCCGGGGCTAGGTCCGAGGCGGAGACTGGTCCGGCGTGGCGTGCGCTCACGGCCGCGGCCCCGTGGAGGTGGATGGCAGCCAGCACATGGTGCAGCACCTGGTGTTCGGTGACAGGCGAGTTCGTGCGTGTCCACGCCGTGGCCAAACTGACAGCGATCAGCCCCGCCAAGGTGTCGCCGGTGCCGGCTGTGGCGAGGTCGGCGCTTTGGGCCGGGTGGAGTCCTCGCTGACCCGATGGGGTGGCCACGACGGTATCGGCGGCTTTCAGCACCACGTAGCAACCGGTTGCCTGCGCCAACGCGGTGGCCCAGGCCAGCGCGTCTTTGTCTCCACCGATCGTTGCCGGAACTGCCTCAGTGCCCACGAATCTCTGGCTCAGTCGCGACATTTCCCCGAGGTGCGGGGTCAGCACGGTGGGTGCGGTCCGCGAGCTGGTGCCTCCGAGACGGAGTCGGTCGAGCCACCCCTGGTCCACCAGGTCTAATCCGGTGGCATCAATGACCACCGGTAGGTCGTGTTCCACAGCATGGTCGAGCCCCTCGTCGAGCCGTTGCCGGCTGGTTGAGGTGTCGTCGAGCCCGGGGCCGATCACCAGGCTGGTGACCTGGGGCACCGGTGCGGCGGTGACCACGGTTTCCGGGCGATCGCCGAGTACGAGCGGTCGTAGGCTCGGCACGGTTTCTGGGTCGGCGATCAGGTTTACCATGCCGATTCCGCAACTGGCCACAGCTCGGCTACACAGCAGGGACGCGCCCGGATAGGCTTCGGATCCGGCAATGATTCCAACGACACCGCGGGAATATTTGTAGTCGGTAGCCCGTGGGGGTGGAAAACACGTTGTGACGTCGTGGGGGTCCGGGCACCACACCGTGGGTTGGTAGGATAGGTGCTCCTGCAACCCGATATCAACAGTGTGCACACGACCGGCGTGCTGGTGCCCTGCCGAGAGCAACAGTCCAGTTTTGGTGGCCCCAAAAGTGACCGTGGCGGTAGCGGTCAGCGTGTCTCCGTCCAGCTGTCCGGTATCGGCGTTGATCCCGGAGGGGATGTCACAGGCGATAACTGTGGTCTCCGGACGGGGTCGATCGATACCTCTCTGGGCCAGCACGGCGCTCATCGAAAAAGGACCGGAAGCGCCAGTGCCCAAGACCCCATCGATCACCACGTCGGTGCGCTGGCCCAAGGCGGTGACGAACCGGCCCCCTGCTCGGTGGAACGCGCTCACCGCGTCCTGCGCGTTCTGCTCCGGATTGCCGAGCACCGCAATGGCCTCGACCGAGACCCCACGCTCGGCCAGCATCGACAGCGCCCAGAGGGTGTCAGCACCGTTCTTTCCTTTGCCGATCAGCCCCACAACCCGGCTCCCATAAACCGCACCGTGAGCAGTCTCCGCCAGGTAGGCCAGTACGTGGTGCGCGAGTCCCCAGGCCGCACGGCGCATTAAAAGCGCCGAGGCGCCACGGGCAATTAGGGGCGCCTCGGCCTTTCGGACACTGGTTCCAAAGTAGAGCTTTTTCACGAGAGACCTTAGCCTTCAGCGACCACCATGGCTGCCGCCCAGCCACCGTCGTGAGACAGGGACAGGTGCCAGCGACGCACGCCCTTCGCTTCAGCAATATCGGCGATCGTTCCGGTCACCACCACGTAGGGTTGCCCGGATGCTTCGGCGCCGATGGTGCAGTGTTGCCAGTTCATGCCACCCGGGGCGGCCAACGCTTTGGCAACGGCTTCTTTGGCGGCAAAGCGGGCGGCCAGGGATTGCAGATTGAGCTCACGTTCGGGCGGGGTGAACAACCGTTCCTTAAGTTTCGGGGCTTTGCGAAGTTGCCCCGCAAAGCGGTTGATATCCACCATGTCTATCCCGATACCGATGATCATGTGCTCAGTCTACCGTTCCCTGTTGTTCGTCCTGGTGTTACTGTCTGCTGGCACCCCAGAGGAGCGTTATTCCACGGTGACCGCTTTGGCAAGGTTGCGTGGCTGGTCCACGTCATAGCCCTTGGCAGCTGAGAGTTCCATGGCGAAGATCTGCAACGGCACCACGGTCAACAGTGGCATCAGTAGCGGCATGGTCTCCGGCACGTAGAAGACCTGCTCGGCGAATTCCTTGACCTTCTCGTCTCCTTCGGCTGCCACGACCACGGTGGCTGCACCGCGAGCGCGAACTTCCTGAATGTTGGAGACCACTTTGGCGTGCAATGAGTGTCGGTCCCGCGGAGAGGGCACCACCACAAACACCGGTTGGCCCTGATCGATCAACGCGATGGGGCCATGCTTGAGCTCACCGGCGGCAAAACCTTCAGCATGGATATAGGCCAGCTCTTTGAGTTTCAAGGCACCCTCGAGAGCCACCGGGTAGCCCACGTTGCGACCCAAGAACAACACCGAGTTGTTCTGCTGCATCTGTTGCGCCAAGTCTTTGACCGCCGCAGCGTTTTCCAGCACCTTGTGAATCTTTGCCGGGATTTCGGCCAGTTCGGCCAAAATATCCTTGATCTGCTGGCTGAAAAGTTGCTTCTGTAACTGAGCCAGGTAGAGCCCCAGCAGGTATGCTGCGGTGATCTGGGCCAAGAAGGCCTTGGTGGAGGCCACCGCGATTTCCGGGCCCGCATGAGTATAGAGCACCGCGTCCGACTCGCGCGGAATGGTCGCTCCGTTGGTATTACAAATCGAGACGGTGCGCGCGCCCTGCTCGGAGGCATAACGGACCGCCATGAGCGTATCCATGGTTTCACCGGACTGAGAGATCGACACCACCAGGGTGGAGGGATCGATGATCGGATCACGATAGCGGAATTCGTGCGAGAGCTCGACTTCCACCGGGATCCGTACCCAGCGTTCAATGGCGTATTTAGCCACCATTCCTGCGTACGCGGAGGTTCCGGCGGCCAAGATCACAATTTTGGAGATGGCCTTGAGTTCTTCTTCATCAATGCGCAGTTCGTCCAGGGTCAGCCGACCGCTCGCATCGTGACGTCCCAACAGCGTATCCGCCACTGCGGTGGGCTGTTCGTGGATTTCCTTTTCCATGAAGGTCTCGTAGCCACCCTTTTCAGCAGCCGAGACGTCCCAGTCAACGGTGAAGGGTTTGCCTTCGGCCGGCTGGCCCTCGAAGGAAATGATCTCCACTGAATCGGCGCTGATGGTTACGATCTGGTCTTGATCCAGTTCAATGGCGTTGCGGGTCTCATCGATGAAGCCGGCAACGTCAGAGCCCAGGTAGTTGGCGTCATCGCCCAGACCAACCACCAACGGCGAGTTGCGACGCGAGGCCACCACGTGATCCGGATGCTCGGCGTGCACAGCCAGTAGCGTGAAGGCCCCTTCGAGCCGGTTGACGGTCAGCCGCATGGCCTCGGTGAGGTCCTGGTGCGCCTCGGTGCGGTAGAGGTGGCCCATCAACACCGCGGCCACTTCGGTGTCGGTTTCAGAGATGAAACTGTAGCCATCGGCCACCAGCTCATCTTTCAGGGCCGCAAAGTTTTCCACGATCCCGTTGTGGATCAGAGCGAGTCGGCCCTGATCGGCCAGGTGGGGGTGAGCGTTTTCGTCCGAGGGCACACCGTGAGTTGCCCAGCGGGTGTGTCCGATACCGACCTGCGCTTCGGGCACAGGGTGCTCGGCGATGTTGTCCAGAAGGTTCTGGAGTTTGCCTTCTTTTTTGCGCATTTCCACGTGGCTTGGTTCCTCCGTGGCAATGACCGCAATACCCGCGGAATCATAGCCACGGTATTCAAGTCGTTTCAGGCCGGTCGTCAACACGTCCACCGCGTTGCGCTGTGTCACGGAGACTGGCTGTCCTGCGTATCCAACAATTCCACACATGGATTCAACAATAGCCGGTGATGGACCACTTCCAGACCATTGAGTATCGTTGTCGCCGGAATTGAGCTACCTGTCACCCGATGCGCACCACTGATGTCACTCACAGCACGGTGTTTACCGTCGTGGTCCATAATAGAGCGGTGACTGATTCTCAATACTCCACACCCTCGGTGCCCAAAGTTTTTGGTGCCCGGCAGACCCCGGTGTCGCCGGTGACTGCCAGCAACCCCCGGGTCGGTTCGCCACCGATGGAAGAGCAAAATCACTACTCGCCGTTTATTGAACTGGACCGTCCAGCCTGGGCCCGGCTCGCCCATGAGCTAGAACAGCCCTTTGATGAGTCCGACGTGGAACGTTTGCGGGGACTGGGAGAGCAACTCTCTCTACAGGAGGTCGCCGAAGTATATCTGCCCTTGTCTCGCTTGTTATCGATTTACGTCGATTCCTCGTCGAAACTGCGCCAGGCCTCCAATGAATTCCTCGGAGAGTCCACCCGACGCACCCCCTACGTCATCGGAGTCGCCGGCTCGGTAGCAGTCGGAAAATCGACCACGGCTCGCGTACTCCAGGAGATGCTACGTCGCTGGCCCAATACCCCGCGTGTGGAACTGGTCACCACAGACGGTTTCCTGTACCCGAATGCAGAGTTAGAGCGTCGCAATCTGCTGGGTCGCAAAGGCTTCCCGGAATCCTACGACCGACGTCGCCTGCTGCGGTTCGTCTCCGATGTGAAAGCCGGTAAACCCGAAGTGCGGGCTCCGATGTACTCGCATTTGACCTACGACATTCTGCCCGACCAACAAGTGGTGGTCCGTCGTCCGGACGTGTTAATTATGGAGGGGCTGAACGTGTTGGCCCCGCCCACCGTTCGAGCTGATGGCACCGCAGGGTTAAGTGTCTCTGACTTCTTCGATTTCTCGATCTATGTTGATGCCCGGACCACGTTCATCAAGCGCTGGTACACCGAGCGTTTCATGGACCTGCGCAAATCGGCTTTCACCGACCCCCGCTCCTATTTCCACCGCTATTCCACGCTGTCGGATGCTGAAGCCGAGCGTACGGCATCCGATATTTGGGATCGGATCAATGGCCCGAATTTGAAGGTCAATGTACTACCCACACGCGGGCGTGCCAGACTAGTGTTAACCAAGGACGAGCATCACCGCGTCAAGCGGGTTTTAATGCGGAAAGTTTAACGAAGCGTTCGATGGCTCCACCACGCACACAGCTCAGCGCCTATCGGGCGGTGGCCTCTGCTGCCATCGTCGTGCTGGCGCTGACTTCGTGCGCCTTAGCCGAACCGAGAACCTCGGCCACCCACCGGATGGAACACCGGGTACAGCACCCGCAAGAGCACCCGCGGGTGGAGTTTGTGATCGACTCACCGCTTATGGTCTCTCCCGCCACAGGACCCCCGTCGTCTCGCGAGCCCCTCTTACAGGCCCGGAGCGCTCCAACTCGCCAGGAATCGGTGCTGGAATCCTCGCCACATCCGGCGCGTCAACACTCGATTCTGCACAGTTCGCCCCGGCCCTTGCGACAACAGTCCATTGTCGAGCCATCCGCTGTCCCGACCGCGCCGGGTCCGAGCGCCGGCACCGCCTCAGAGTCGAGCCCAACATCGCCGAGTCGCCCGGAGCCCACCGAGACCACGACTGTCGAAGAACTCGACCATCAGGACCCCGCCTCCATCCACGTCATGGTCAATAAGCACCACCCGCTGGAGCCAATAGACTACGCGCCCGAGGACCTGGTGTCCGTTCAGGGCACCGGCACCTCACAGACTGTCACCTTACGCCAGGAGGCTGCCACCGCACTGGAAGAGCTCATGGAAGCAGCCACAGACGATGAGGTCACGTTCTCCTTACTGTCGGGCTACCGGTCCTATGAACGACAAAACCAGCTCCACCGGCAGTATGTGGCCAGTCATGGTACCGATCAGGCCGAGCACTTCTCTGCCCGTCCCGGCTACTCCGAACACCAGACGGGGCTGGCCGTGGATGTGGCCGGAGAGAATCATCACTGTGTGCTGTCGGCCTGCTTTGGCGAGACCGTCGAGGGCCAATGGCTCGTTGACCACGCCGCCGAGCACGGCTGGGTGATCCGTTATCCGCAGGATTCCGCCGAGCTAACCGGGTATGCCTATGAGCCCTGGCACCTGCGATACGTCGGGAAAGAACAGGCTGAAGCAATTGTCGATGCCGGGGGCATTGCCGAAACAGCGTGGGGCTTTGAGGCCGCCACAACATATCCGGAAGAGTCACACTAGTCACACGGTTCTCTACGTCCTACGATGAATGTCATGCTCCAAGGATTCAAAGACTTCATGATGAAGGGCAATGTCATTGACCTGGCCGTGGCTGTGATTATTGGTGCGGCATTCAGCCAGGTCGTGACCGCGCTGACTGACTCGGTCCTGATGCCGTTGATTTCAGCGCTGGTGGGATCACCGAACTTCGACTCTTTCGCGGTACTGGAACTGAACGGCAACGAGATCCGCTTCGGCGTCTTACTCACCGCGGCCGTGAACTTCCTGCTGATCGCCGCTGCGGTTTACTTCGTGATCGTGCTACCGATGAATAAGATGATCGAAGCTCGCAACCGTCGACTCGGCATCGAACCCGAAGAGGACGCCGTGGCCGAAGACGTTCAGCTACTGACCGATATCCGCGATTTGCTAACCGCCCAGGCCAAGGCCCAGGGTACCGATCAGCTCGCAGATCACTCCCGCGACGAATCCTCTGGACGCCACGCCGAATAGATTTCTCCCATCATCAACAGCTCAGCGCCGGCCAAGTGCCCGGCGCTGAGCCCTTTAACCGGAACCATCCAAACACGGTGCCCAGTTCAGCGTGGCCTGTTCGCAATCCGGTGCAGTAATCAACGTCCAGCTCAACAAGACGAGGCCGGTAGCCAGCACCACAATCCCGATGAACAGCACCCACTGCCACCGCAACAGGTGTTGGGCTGGTTGTGGCATCACGTCCCCTGCGTCAACGTTGTCCTGTTGCGACGGGTCGACGAGATGTTCTGATGCCATGATGTTCGAGATCCTTGACAGGAGATTTACAGAGCGAGCTGTGTGGCGACCTCTTGGGCCAGATACTCAGCTTCCCGCTCAGCCTGCGCCTGATCAGCGGCTTCGACCATGACGCGAACCACCGGCTCGGTACCAGAAGGACGCAAGAGCACCCGCCCGGTTTCGCCTAGTCGGGATTCCGCCTCGGCCACTGCCTGCTGTACTGCGGGATGATCTTTCACTGCGGTTTTGTCCACGTTCTTGACGTTGATGAGCACCTGGGGGAGCTTCGTCATCACGGTGGCTAATTCGGCCAGCGACGATCCGGTTCCAGCAACGCGGGCAGCGAGCTGGAGACCAGTCAAGACGCCGTCGCCGGTGGTGGCGAAGTCCGAGAAGATCACGTGGCCGGACTGTTCGCCACCCAGGGAGTATCCGCCTTGGTCCATGGCTTCCAGCACGTAGCGGTCGCCCACCTTGGTTTCCACGACGTTGATGCCCTGGTCTTGCATGGCCAGCTTCAGGCCGAGGTTCGACATCACGGTGACCACGAGCGTGTCGTCTGCGAGCTGGCCGGCTTCTTTGAGCGCTGTAGCCATGATGCCCATGATCTGATCACCATCAACTACATGGCCCTGGGCATCAACGGCCAGGCAACGGTCAGCATCCCCGTCATGCGCGATCCCGAGATCGGCCCCGCGGTCCACGACAGCCTCTTGGAGACGTTCCAAGTGGGTTGAGCCGTATCCAGCATTGATATTCAGGCCGTCGGGGGCCGCCCCGATGACCACCACATCGGCGCCGGCGTTAGCGAAGGCCTGCGGAGAACAACCGGCTGCGGCACCGTGGGCGGCATCGATCACGACCCGCAACCCGTCCATCCGGTTGGGAAGACTTTTCAGCAGGTGAAGCACGTAGCGGTCTTCTGCGTCGGCGAACACCCGCACCCGCCCGACCTCAGCTCCGGTGGGGCGTTGTGGTGGCTGTGACATTTGCTCCTGGATGGCGTCTTCCTGTGCGTCGGAGAGTTTCAGGCCACCGCGCGCCAAGAATTTGATGCCGTTGTCTGGGGCAGGGTTGTGAGAAGCCGAAATCATCACACCGAAATCGGCGTTGATATCGGCAATCAGGAAAGCTGCCGCCGGGGTGGGAAGCACCCCAGCATCGTAGACGTCGACGCCGGAAGCGGCGAGACCAGCCAAGACCGCGGCGTTAATGAATTCCCCGGAGATTCGTGGGTCTCGGGCCACCACGGCCAGAGGACGACGGCCGTCGGTGGTGTGATGACCTAAAACCACCGCTGCGGCCTGCGCGAGCTGTACAGACAGTTCGACGGTCAGTTCTTCATTGGCTTTGCCTCGAACGCCGTCGGTTCCAAACAATCGAGTCATTCCACTTAGTGTAATCGCGAAAGATAAATGCCCGAGATTCACCACGCACGTGGGATCGTTTCCTGGTTTTTGCCGGCCTGTGATTTCGTGTCACACCGTGAGAAAACAGTCGCCACCGCACCGCGACGGGTTCTTGCTGGGGTGCCTTGGACACAGCGTCAGGGGACCAAAGCACGTATGCTGGATCACATCACCACTATTCACACAGAAGAGGTAACGATGATGCGCAAACTCAGCGCCCTGCGGGCACTGGTGATTGCAATGCTGTGTCTCATACCGGCATTGCTCGCTGGATCGTCTGGTGCCTGGGCCGATGCCGAAGAAGTACCGCCCGGGGATTCAGGAGACAATCAGGTCGCCGGTGACGACGCTGGTGAACTGTACGTGATCGGGACGGATACGACCTTCGCTCCCTTTGAATTCCGGGATCCGTCCGGCGAATTGGTCGGTATTGACATCGATATTATGACCGCGATTGCCGAGAATCAGGGCTTCCAAGTCGAGTTCCGTTCGATGGGCTTTAACGCGGCCCTGCAGGCGTTGAGCTCCAATCAGGTCGACGGTGTGATCGCTGGTATGGGGATCACCGACGAACGCCAGGAAGTCTATGACTTCTCCGACCCATACTTCACCGGCGAGCTGACCATCGCCGCCAACGAAGGCAGTGGCATCACCGGCTGGGAAGACCTGGAAGGGGAGACGGTTGCGGTCAAGACCGGGTCCCTATCCGAAGAGTGGGCCCAAGAAATGCAAGAGGACTACGATTTCGAGCTGAATTCGCTGGACCAGACCACCTCCTTAGTCGAATCAGTCAAAGCCGGCCACGATGCCGCGCTGGTTGATGACTTACCGATTATTGCCTACGGAATTCAGCAGGGCTCGGGTTTGGAACTGGTCTCTGATCCCGAGCCGGCCGGCGATTACGGTTTCGCTGTCAATAAAGGCGAGAACCAAGAATTGCTGACCATGTTTAACGAGGGCTTGCAGGAAATCCAGGCCTCGGGTGAGTACGACGAGATCCTTGACCGTTATCTGGGGGAAGATGCCGAGGGACCAGATAATTCGACATTCATCTGCCTGTTGCAGACCTCCCTGCCGGCCCTGATGATTGGTCTGGGAAACACCCTGGCGATTACCGGCATTTCCTTTGCCATGGCGATGGTGCTCGGTCTGGTCTTCGGTTTCTTGAAGGTCTCCTCCAATATCGTGTTGCGCGGTATTGCCACCACCTATGTCAATCTCTTCCGGGGCACTCCGGTTCTGGTCTGGGCGTTTTTCTTCTACTTCGGTCTCCCCCAGCTCATTCAAACAGAAGTCAATATTTGGGTGGCCGGTGCCCTGACGCTGTCTCTAAACGCCGGTGCTTATATCGCCGAAATTGTTCGCGGGGGTATTCAGTCGGTTGACTCCGGTCAGCAAGAGGCGGCTCGGTCACTTGCCCTAACGTCCGGACAGTCTATGCGCTACGTGGTCTTGCCACAGGCCTTCAAGATCATGACCCCGTCGCTGATCAACCAGCTGGTGATTATGATCAAAGACTCCTCGTTGCTGTTGGCTATCGGTTTCGGTGAGTTGCTCTATCAGGCGCAGCAGATCTACGCTGCCAACTTCCGCGTGACCGAAGTGCTGGCCATTGCCGGTCTGATCTACTTCATCGCCATCTATCTGCTGACCAAGCTCGCCAACTTTGTCGATAAGAAGGTGAATCACTGATGAGCCACACATCATCGAATCCCCACACCTCGACCATCCCCCTGGTGGTCGATGATTCGTCCAACATCATCCGGCTCGAGAACCTCCACAAGTCTTTTGACAAGAATCATGTCCTCAAAGGTATTGATGCCACGATCAAAGTTGGCGAGGTGGTCTGCATTATCGGCCCGTCGGGGTCCGGTAAATCCACGTTATTGCGCTGTCTGAACCGGTTGGAAACTCCCAGCGACGGCGCTGTTTGGGTGGGAGGCTACAACCTGGCTGATCCCAAGGTGGACATCAACGAGGTTCGTAAACATGTCGGGATGGTGTTCCAGCACTTCAATCTCTTCCCCAATATGAACGTCCTGGACAACATCACCTTGGCCCCGCGCAAGGTGAAGAATAAAGCCGCCCAAGATGCCAGTGACCAGGCGATGGCCTTGTTGAAGCGGGTCAACCTGGAGGATAAGGTTGAAGCCAAAACATCGTCCCTGTCGGGTGGCCAAAAACAACGTGTGGCGATCGCACGCGCGTTGGCGATGAACCCCGAGGTCATGCTCTTTGACGAAGCAACCTCAGCATTGGATCCTGAGACGGTCGGTGAGGTTTTGCAAGTCATCCGGGATCTGGCCGGCGGAGGCATGACCATGGTGCTGGTCACGCATGAGATGGGTTTCGCTCGCGAAGTTGCCGACACCGTACTATTCATGGACGATGGCCAACTTGTCGAGCGCGGGTCGCCTGCCGAGGTCTTTGAAAACCCGCAGTCTGCACGGCTACAAGACTTCCTTTCCAAGGTGCTCTAAGCCCGGACCAGCGGCGTTTTTTAGAGAACCCTACAAGCCAACGGGGACCTCGCCATCATGGCGAGGTCCCCGTGTGGTGTGCTGGCTGAATGCGCCAGTACAAAAAGGAGTTTAGCGCTTGGAGTACTGCGGGGCCTTACGGGCCTTCTTCAGACCGGCCTTCTTCCGCTCAACAGCGCGCGCATCGCGAGTTAAGAATCCGGCCTTCTTCAGGGCAGGACGGTTGTTGTCGCGATCGATGTCGTTCAGCGCACGAGCGACGCCCAAGCGGACTGCACCGGCCTGGCCGGAAGGGCCACCGCCACGCACAATAGCGATCACGTCGTAGGCGCCGTCAACGTTGAGAAGCTTCAGCGGGTCGTTGACTTCCTGCTGGTGGAGTTTATTCGGGAAGTAGGTGTCGAGCTCGCGGCCGTTGACTTTCCACTCACCGGTGCCCGGAACCAGACGCACGCGGGCGATGGCCCGCTTCCGGCGACCCACGGCGGAACCGGACTGAGTCAGGGCAGGACGCTCAGCAACAGTGGCACCTGCATCGACAGATTCGGTTGATTCGGAGGTGTAGCTAGTCAGCTCCACTTCCTCGGTGGACTCATTCTCATTCAGAGTCATGGTTCTCCTTAGAAAGAATTAATGGGGCTGACCCTACTGGGCCACCTGGTTCAAGGTGTACTCAACGGGCTGCTGGGCAGCGTGCGGGTGCTCGGAGCCGCGGTAGACCTTCAGCTTCGACATGAACTTGTCGTTGAGCTTGTTCTTCGGCAACATGCCACGAACAGCCTTCTCGACGGCCTGGACCGGGTCTTTCTCCAACAGCTCAGCGTAGGAGGTGGAGGTCAAACCACCCGGGAAGCCGGAGTGACGGTAAGCGCTCTTCTGCTCCAGCTTGTGCCCGGTCAGGGTCACCTTGTCTGCATTGATAATGATGACAAAATCGCCCATATCCATGTGGGGGGCGAAACTTGGCTTGTGCTTGCCGCGCAGTAGCGGAGCCACCTGGCTAGCAAGACGCCCCAGCACCACATCGGTGGCGTCAATAACGTGCCATTGACGATCGATGTCGTCTGGCGTTGGTGTAAACGTACGCACTATTCTTGCCTTCGTTAATTCGGTATCGGTCTGCAACATTCGACGAGTTCTTGGGCGTGAGACCAAGTTGACTCGACTGTATCTTGTGGGTGCTTCCGGTACACCAGGTGAGGGCTGGCGTGAAGCCGGGTCGATATTTCCCAGCGCGATGAGACTTTGCAACGATGCAACGACGTCAGTCTGATCAGCGTACAGTCTGGGATGACTCGCACAACAGCAACCTAGTTTAGCGCGAGTCTACCCCTAACACCAAATATGGGGCATGTGGGCTGTGACGAAACTAGCGTTCTGTGTCGCGTTTGGCTCGAGTCTGTTCGGCTCGCGAGGCCAGGTCTTCATCGTTAGGGTAGTCAACACCACTGAGGATAAGTCCCTCAGCGGGAGCCAACCGCACCTGCGAGTCGCGAACCTTGGCCGCTAAACGGTGCGCCAGCCACCCCGGGTCCTTCGACCCCTCCCCCACCTGAATCAGTGCTCCCATCAGCGCCCGCACCATGTTGTGGCAGAAGGCGTCTGCGACCAGCTCCGCGGTAATGATGCCACTGTCGTCGCGGGTTATACGAATGTCGTGGACCGTGCGGATCGTGGTGGCGTCGGGTTTAGGTTTGCAGAAGCTGAGGAAATCATGTAGTCCCAAAACCGTGTTGGCTTCGGCCTGCATGAGGCTCACGTTGAGTTCACGACGTAACCAACAGGTGAAATGCCGTTCGAGAGGTCGGAAGTTCTCTACACGGTCGGCTATCCGGTACCGATAACGGCGCTGGGTGGGCGAGAATCGAGCATCGAAACCTTCTGGAGCCCGCTCGGCAGTATAAATGTGGATCGCTCCGCCCAGGTGTTTGAGAGTCCCGTTCAGGCGTCGCACCAAGCTTTCGCCAGGATCCAGTGCAGACTTACCGCGGGCAAGCCCCCACCATTCGTCCTGAGTCAGGTCGAACTGAAACACTTGGGCTTCTGCGTGCACGCCGGCGTCAGTTCGACCGGCAACCACTGTCCTTATCTCGCGACGAATAAGTGTGTGTAGCCCCTGTTCGATCTCACCTTGCACCGTGGTGAGTCCTGGTTGACGGGCCCAACCGTGAAAGGCGCCTCCGTCATAACCACAACGGACTTTAACCCGCACCGAACGGCTAGTACGAGCTGATTTATTCGCGGGCCTTGGTTGCACAAAAACGTTCTGGGCCCCGGGGGGTGCCTTCTCGTCGTCCATCACATCTAGTGTAGGCACTGAGACGAAAAGGCGGTGTGAACCCTGCTCATTCGTGTAGGGCTCACACCGCCTTGGTGTCAGGCACGTGCCTGGTGAGGTGTTGACAGCAGATTATTTCTGCTCTTCGTCAGTCTCTTTGGCCTCGTCTGCTGTTGGAGCGTCAGCTTCATCAGTGGATTCAGTCTCCGTCTCGGCAGGAGTTTCAGCTTCGGCCATTTCGGCTTCTTGCGACTCGTCGACAATATCGTCGGCAATCGGCTGCTGTTGTTCAGCCTGTTCGTCCTGCTCGTCGGCAGCTACCACCTCAGCAGCGTGCTTGGCTGCGTTTTCGGCATCCTGAACCACAGCCTGTTTGGGCGAAACCGGCTCCATGACCAGTTCGATTACGGCCATCGGGGCGTTATCGCCGGAGCGAGTACCGATCTTGGTGATGCGAGTGTAGCCGCCTTCGCGGTTCTCCATAGCTGGGCCAATTACGGTGAACAGTTCGTGCACGACGGACTTGTTGGTGCGAGAACGACCAGCAATCATGGACTGCACCTTACGGCGGGCGGGCAAGTCACCGCGCTTAGCGAAGGTGATCAGACGCTCGGCGTAAGGTTGCACTCGCTTAGCCTTGGCCAAGGTGGTCTTGATGGACTTGTGCTCGAAAAGGCTCGCCGACAGGTTGGCCAGCATAGCCCGCTGATGAGCAGGGCCGCTGCCCAGGCGCGGACCTTTAGTTGGGGTTGGCATGGTTTTCTCCTTGGGATATTCCCGCACGCGTGGCGGAAGCCACCGACACAGGAATCACTTATTCGGGTTCGGATGTCTTCTCAGTAACCAGTACGGAACGGATTTAGTACTGGTCGTAGGACTGGAAGTCACCGTTGTACTCTTCGCCGCCGTTGTACTCCTGGGAGTCGGTAGCCAGAGGATCGAAGCTTGCCGGTCCAGAGTCCTTCAAGGACAGGCCCAGCTCAGCAAGCTTCTCTTTCACTTCGTCAATGGACTTCGCACCGAAGTTCCGGATATCCATCAGGTCGGTCTCAGAACGAGCCACCAGCTCACCGACGGTATGGATCCCTTCACGCTTCAGGCAGTTGTAAGACCGCACGGTCATCTCCAACTCCTCGATGGGAAGGGCCATATCGGCAGCGACGGTATCATCGGCCGGCGAAGGGCCAACCTCAATACCTTCGGCGGCAACGTTGAGCTCACGGGCCAAACCGAACAGCTCCACCAGCGTGGAACCGGCCGAAGCCAGCGCGTCGCGCGGAGCAATGGATTCCTTGGTCTCCACATCCAGTACCAACTTGTCAAAGTCGGTGCGCTGCTCAACACGCGTGGCTTCGACTTTGAAGGTGACCTTCAGGACCGGAGAGTAGATGGAGTCGACTGGAATTCGTCCGATTTCAGCGTCCGGGGTCTTGTTCTGAGTAGCGGTAACGTAGCCACGACCGCGCTCAATGGTCAGCTCCATATCGAACTTCCCCTTCTCATTCAGGGTCGCGATATGCAGTTCGGGGTTGTGGATCTCAACGCCTGCCGGCGCAGTGATATCAGCGGCAGTTACCTCGCCGGGACCCTGCTTGCGCAGGTAAGCCACGACCGGCTCATCGTTTTCCGAGGAAACCGAGAGCTGCTTGATGTTGAGGATAATTTCGGTGACGTCTTCGTTCACACCGTTGACGGTAGAAAACTCGTGAAGCACGCCGTCGATGCGGATGCTGGTCACGGACGCACCGGGTATGGATGACAGCAGGGTCCGCCGTAGCGAGTTACCCAGTGTATAACCAAAACCAGGCTCCAAGGGTTCAATAACGAACCGCGAGCGTTGAGTTGATACGGGTTCTTCAGTCAACGTGGGGCGCTGTGCAATGAGCACTGACATTTCCTTTCAGCGAGGCGTCCGCCATATGACGCCCGCAGGTATGGGGAAACGAGGGAGATAATGATGTTTTGCTGTAAACCAGTAGGCCTCTTCCGGCGCATGGCCCGCGGAATTAGCTTACTGATCCACAGTTGGTGTGCTCAACGGTTTAGACGCGACGACGCTTTGCCGGGCGGGCACCGTTGTGGGCGACAGGAGTGACGTCTTGGATCGATCCGACTTCCAGTCCTGCTGCCTGCAGCGAACGAATCGCAGTCTCCCGTCCAGAGCCGGGGCCCTTGACGAAGACGTCGACCTTCCGCATGCCGTGCTCTTGAGCGCGCTTCGCAGCTTGCTCAGCAGCGGTCTGAGCTGCGAAAGGAGTGGACTTACGGGAGCCCTTAAAGCCCATCTCTCCAGCTGACGACCAGGAAACCACAGCACCGGTGGTGTCAGTAATGGAAACGATGGTGTTGTTGAAAGTGCTCTTGATGTGGGCTTGGCCCTGGGCGATATTCTTCTTCGAGCGACGACTCTTACGTACGGTCGCTCCGCGTCCCTTCGGGGGCATGTTTCTCTCTCCTACGAAAAGCTATTGAGGTGATTAGACAGTAAAGCTCTGGGATTGATGGCCCAGGAGACTACTTCTTCTTACCAGCGACGGTCTTCTTCGGGCCCTTACGGGTACGTGCATTAGTCTTCGTGCGCTGACCGTGGACCGGCAGGCCACGACGGTGGCGCAAGCCCTGGTAGCTACCAATCTCCACTTTGCGACGAATATCAGCGGCGACCTCACGGCGGAGGTCACCCTCAACCCGATAGTTTCCTTCGATGTAATCGCGCAACTCCACCAATTCAGCGTCGGTGAGATCCTTGACACGGGTATCGGGAGAAATCCCGGTCGCCTCAAGGGTCTGCTGCGAGCGGGTACGACCCACCCCGTAGATGTAGGTGAGAGCGATGACCACACGCTTCTCGCGCGGGATATCAACGCCTGCTAGACGTGCCATATGGCCGTTCTCCTTGTTCTGTCGAGCAAAGGTCTGCAACGGTACGTCCTGAACCGTGATGATGGTCTCTTATCATCTGCTAACCCTAAGAATCGACGATCTCAGAACAAGATCGATCAATACTGTAGTCAGCCAGTTCAGTCTCCGGCCTTTGCTGTGTCCGGAGGTTGAGACACATGAATAGTTCATGTGCTCTGCACCGCTGTCGGCTCCTGGACGAGCCTTCGTTCTCAGCGCCTATTGGAAGGGCACCCCGCGGGGTGTTAGCCCTGACGCTGTTTATGGCGTGGGTTACTGCAGATCACCATAACGTTGCCATGGCGGCGAATAACCTTGCAGTTATCGCAGATCCGCTTCACGCTTGGCTGAACCTTCATGGTTCCTCCTTGAGCGTTGTGCTAGTTCTTCTATTTTTATTTGTAGCGGTACACAATACGACCCCGGTCCAGGTCGTACGGGCTAAGCTCGACTACCACTCGGTCTTCGGGAAGAATCCGAATGTAGTGTTGCCGCATCTTGCCTGAAATCGTCGCAAGCACAACGTGCTCGTTCTGAAGGCGGACGCGGAACATTGCATTGGGCAACGCTTCGGTTACGGTGCCCTCGACTTCGATGACGCCTTCCTTCTTAGCCATGTCCTCCACAATCGCTTGGCCCACGCAGTCTTCCTGAAACAGGTATACAAAGGCTACGTGGGGACGAATACTTGATGCGCTGTTCGTGATCTGTGATCTGGCGACACGCCAATCCACTGAAGACAAAAACAGCCAACAAATTATGTTATCTCAGACAGGCACATTTTTCCAGCTCGATCCGCCGTGGGACGGCTTACGATGCCGTGGAAGGCAAGGGAACCGGTGTCACACCCAACGGTTGGAGTTCGCTGGCTCCCCCGTCTTCGGCGGTCAGTACCCAAATTCCGTCCTGATGACGGGCAACCGAGTGCTCCCACTGGCTGGCGCGCGATCCGTCGTTGGTGACCACGGTCCAGTCGTCGTCCAACACGGTCGTGTCGATACCGCCACGAACGAGCATGGGTTCGATCGCGAGGCAAAGCCCGGGTTTGATGCGTTGCCCTCGCATTCCGGAGTCGTAATTGAACACGTCGGGGGCTTGGTGCATGGCTGTGCCGATGCCGTGCCCGACGTATTCTTCCAAAATCCCCAGGTGCGAGCCTGGCTGGGCCCGCACGTAGGTTTCGATGGCCTCGCCGATCTCTCCGACATATTTGGCCGAGGCAAAAGCAGCAATGCCACGCCACATCGCTTTGCGGGTAATCTCAGAAAGTCGCTGGTCTTCCGGGTCAACCCCGGTGTTGTTCTCATCGGCTACGATCACGGTCCGAGCCGAATCGGAATGCCACCCATTCAGAATGCAACCGCCATCAATTTTCAGCACGTCACCAGACTGCAAGGGTGTTGCGTTCGGAATCCCATGGACCACCTGGTCATTGACAGAGGCGCATATGGAGTTCGGGTATCCGTAATATCCCAGAAAATTTGAGGTCGCTCCTGCTTCGGTGATGGTCTCAGAGAAAATCTCGTCGAGTTCCAGTGTGGTGGTGCCGGGTTTCGCGGTCGCAGCGACCGCGTCCAGGGCTCGAGACAGGATAAGTCCTGACTGGTGCATCACTGCCATCTCATTGGCGGTCTTCAGTTCAATTTTGCGACGGCTCATGGTCGCCTCCTGACGGTGCTCGCAAAGGTATTCTCACGGTGTGCGCTCAAAAATCAACAACGCCGGCCGAGAATGCTCGGCCGACGCTGTGATGATGTGGTGGCGACTGCGTGATTACTGGTCTTTCCTCGGACGAATCACGGGAAGTGTCCCGGTGCGTGCACGAATGTTGTACACGGCTTGCAACAACCGCTCGGTGACGTCATCGATCATGCCGGTGCCGTCCACGCGGGCAACAATACCGTCCTTGAGGTAGGCATCAACCAGGTCCGCAGTTTCTCGGTGGTAGAGCTCCAGGCGGTGTTTGATGACCTCTTCGGTGTCATCGCTACGGCCTTCGGTCTCGGCGCGGGCCAGCAGGCGTTGCACAAGTTCGTCGTCGGGCACTTCCAGAACCAGAACGGCAGTAAGGGTTTTACCCTGGTTGTCCAGGATGTTGTTCAGGGCCTCAACCTGTCCGGCGGTGCGAGGATATCCGTCCAAGAGGAAACCTTCGGTAGCATCCGACTGGGCCAGACGATCCTCCACCATGCGGTTTGTGACGTCATCGGGTACGAAGTCACCGTTATCCATATACTGCTTGGCCTCACGCCCCAGTTCAGTGAGTTCCTTGACGTTATAACGGAAGATATCGCCGGTGGAAATCGCTGGAATTCCGAGCTTATCGGCGATCAGGGCCGCCTGCGTGCCTTTACCCGACCCTGGAGGGCCCATCATCAAGATTTGAGACATGTGTGATACCTCAGTCCTATCTACTCTGCTCTACACAAGGATCAGACCACTAACGCAGGAGTCCTTCGTAGTTGTGTTGTTCCATCTGGGCATTGATTTGCTTGATGGTCGTCAGAGCAACGCCCACCATAATCAAGATCGACGTACCGCCGAACGGGAAGTCCTGATTCGCACCGATCAGAACAAAGGCTACCAGCGGAATCATGGCGATAACACCAAGGTACAAGGAACCCACGAACGTGATACGAGAAATCACGTATTCCAGATACTGCACGGTGGGCCGGCCCGCCCGGACGCCTGGAATGAATCCGCCGTAGCGTTTCATATTGTCCGAAATGTCCTGCGGATTGAACGTGATGGTCACGTAAAAATATGTGAACCCAATCGTGAGCAAGAAGAAAATCAGCATGTAGACCGGGTGCGACTGCGTGCCGAAATACTCCTGCAACCAGACCACCCATTCTTTGGGTTCTTCTTGACTACCGGGAGCTGGCTGGTTGAACTGGATCAAGATCTGCGGAAGCATCAGGATTGAAGAAGCGAAGATCACCGGAATGACACCGGCCATATTGACCTTGATCGGAATGTAGGTCGAGGTACCGCCGACGGTGCGACGACCAATCTGACGCTTGGCGTATTGGACCGGTACGCGACGTTGCGAATCCTCGACGAACACGATGGCCATAATGGTCAACAATCCCACGACCATCACGATCGCAAAAGTCTGCCAACCCTGGGTGGTCCAGATCTGGCCGAGTCCGGCCGGGAAGCCAGCTGCGATCGAGATGAAGATCATCAGCGACATACCGTTACCCACACCGCGTTCGGTGATCTGCTCCCCCATCCACATCAGCACCACGGCACCAGTGGTGAGGATCAGCACCAACAACAGGATGGAAGGGATGCTGCTATCGGTGAGCAGCGGGAGGTTGCAGTTCAGCAGTGCACCCGAGGAAGCCAAGGTAGACAGCGTGGTCGCATTCAGTAGCGCCAGTGCAATGGTCAGGTAGCGGGTGTACTGTGTGAGCTTGGCTTGTCCTTCGGCGCCTTCCTTATGGAGGCGCTCGAACCGTGGGATCACGACGCGCAACAGTTGGGTGATAATCGCGGCGGTAATGTAGGGCATGATGCCCAGCGCGAAGATGGAGACCTGGAGCATCGCGCCACCGGAGAACATGTTCACGAACGAGTACAGGCCACCTTCGGTTTCACCGCTGGCCAGACACATTTGCACGTTGTCGTAGTTCACTCCCGGTGCAGGGATAAAAGAACCGATCCGGTAGATCACAATGACACCGAGCGTGAATAGGATCTTGGTCCGCAGATCCGGGGTCTTAAAGACCCGTGCAATCGCGCTGAACAAGCGTCCTCCTGAAGGGGTAATGGTCGAGGTGGCCGAAGCCGTTCGTAGTCTGCGTGGGTGGGCCATAACCCGCGCATCTGCGGGTGTGGTGATGACACACCGTAGAGATTCTAGCGTTAAATGCCTCGGTCCTCGATTCGTTGCAAGACCTCCTGCACAGAATCGAGGACCGATTGGCCTGAATCGGAGTGTTTCGCCTTAGCGAGCCGTGGTTGACCCTCCAGCGGCGTTGATCTTTTCAACAGCCGACTTGGAGAATGCATCGGCGGTGATGTTCAGAGCCACGGAGATCTCTCCGGTACCCAGGATTTTCACCGGCTGGTTCTTGCGCACCAAGCCACGCTCCACCAGAGAATCGACGGTGACCTCGCCACCGTCGGGGAAGTGCTGAGCGAGCTTGTCCAGGTTGACGACCTGGTACTCGGTGCGGAATGGGTTTTTGAATCCGCGCAGTTTCGGAAGGCGCATGTGCAACGGAAGCTGACCACCTTCGAAACCTGCAGGGACCTGGTAACGAGCCTTGGTGCCCTTAGTACCGCGGGTAGCGGTCTTGCCACCCTTACCGCCTTCACCGCGTCCGTAACGCAGCTTGGTCTTCTTCGAACCGGCAGCTGGACGCAGGTCATGCAGCTTGACGATGTCTGGGCCGTTCTGGCCTTCGTTGGTGTCAGCCATTATTGACCTCCTCCACTGTGACGAGGTGGCGCACGGTATTAATCATGCCCACCGTGGACTCATCGGCTGTACGGGTCACAGTGTGACCAATTCGCTTCAGACCGAGCGAACGCACAGTCTCACGATGCTTGGGTTTACGGCCCACGGTTGAACGGATCTGGGTAATCGCCAGAGTCGCATCCGAGGCCGTGATGTTCTTTGGAGTTGAACCGTTGTTCGTTGCCATGATCAGGCACCTGCCCTTTCTTCGGCCTTCTTGGCGCGATCTTCCTGCATGGTGCGAAGCATGGCGTGCGGAGCGACCTCATCGACAGGTTTACCGCGACGGGCAGCAACTTCCTCGGGTCCTTCCAACTGCTTGAGCGCATCGATCGTGCCTCGCACAATGTTGATGGCGTTCACTGAACCCATCGACTTGGAAAGCACATCGTGGATTCCTGCGCACTCCAGCACAGCACGCACCGGACCACCAGCGATCACACCGGTACCGGGGGAAGCAGGACGCAACAGCACAACGCCGGCAGCGTCTTCACCCTGCACGATGTGAGGAATGGTTGTCCCGATACGCGGAACGCGGAAGAAGCTCTTCTTGGCCTCTTCAACACCCTTGGCGATAGCGGCCGGAACTTCCTTGGCCTTACCGTAACCAACGCCAACCAGACCGTCGCCGTCACCGACGACAACCAGAGCGGTGAAGGAGAACCGACGTCCGCCCTTGACCACCTTGGATACGCGGTTGATGGTCACCACGCGCTCGAGGAACTCGTCGCGGTTGTCGTTGCCACGGGAGTTGTTACGGCGGGAGCCGCGTTCGTTCTTGGCAGCGCGGTCACGACGGCCTCGACCGCCGCGCTCACCACGACCACCAGTGCGTTCGGTGTTCTGGCTAACCGAACCTGATGAGGTCTCAGACACGGCGTCTTCGTTAGCTTCAGTCACCTGATTGTCCTTTTCGTTGGTGTTTTCGCTCACAGTTTCAGCCCCCCTTCGCGTGCTCCTTCAGCTACTGCCGCGACGCGACCGTGGTAACGGTTACCGCCACGGTCGAAGACGACCGCTTCAATGCCGGCTGCTTTGGCGCGCTCAGCGACGAGCTCGCCAACCTTACGCGACTTCTCGACCTTCTCAGCGTCCAAGCTCCGAAGATCGGCTTCCATAGTGGAAGCTGAAACCAGGGTGAGTCCCTTGGTGTCGTCGACCACCTGCACGAAGACGTGTCGGGCTGAACGGTTGACGACCAAGCGAGGACGTGCCGAGGTTCCGGAGATATGCTTGCGAACACGCTGGTGGCGGCGAGCCCGAGCAGCGTATTTGCCCTTGCCTTTGACAGTGACGTTCGACATCACTTACCTGCCTTTCCGGCCTTACGACGGACCTGCTCGCCCAAATACCGGATGCCCTTGCCCTTATAAGGCTCGGTTCTACGAAGTTTCCGGATATTGGCTGCGGTTTCGCCGACCAGCTGCTTGTCGATCCCGGAGACAGTCACCTTGTTGCCGTCAACTTTGAAGTCGATGCCCTTCGGCGCGTCTACGGAAATGGTGTGGGAGAAGCCCAGGGAAAATTCCAGACCCTGTCCCTTGGCCAGCACGCGGTAACCGGTACCAATGATCTCCAACGTCTTGGAGTAGCCTTCGGTGACACCCACGATCATGTTATTGATCATGGTCCGGCTCAAACCGTGCAACGAACGCGATTCGCGCTCATCGTCGGGACGGCTGACAGTAATAGTGTTTTCTTCCAAATCAACGGTGATAGGCGATGCAACGGTGAAGCTCAGCTCGCCCTTAGGTCCTTTCACATCGACCTGCGAGCCATTGACCTTCACATCAACGCCGGAAGGCACGGTGATCGGAAGACGTCCAATACGTGACATTTTCTCTACCTTTCGTCCGTGTTCCGTTACCACACGTAGGCGAGGACTTCCCCACCTACACCTTTGGAAGCCGCCTGACGGTCTGTGAGCAGACCGGAGGAGGTTGACAGGATCGCAATCCCCAAACCGCCCAACACACGAGGCAGGTTGGTGGACTTGGCATAAACGCGCAGACCGGGCTTAGAAATACGGCGCAGGCCAGCAATAGCGTGCTCGCGCTGCGGGCCGAACTTCAGCTGGATGGTCAGGGTTTTGCCAACACGGGCCTCTTCTTCGGCCCAGTCATCGATGTAGCCTTCGTTTTTCAAGATCTCGGCCAGGCGGGTCTTCAGTTTCGAAGACGGCATGGATACCGAGTCATGTGAGGCCGAATTTGCGTTGCGCAGACGGGTCAACATGTCTGCGACAGGATCGGTCATAGTCATGTGGGCTTCACGCCCTTTCTCGCTGTGGTTTCCCGGACCGGTACACCGGATGGGACCTGTAGCGTAGATAGATTACTGGTCTTTCTTGAATGGGAAGCCCAGAGCGCGCAACAGCGCACGGCCTTCGTCATCGGTCGTTGCGGTGGTCACGACGGTGATGTCCATACCGCGTACGCGGTCGATATTGTCCTGATCGATCTCGTGGAACACGGTCTGCTCGGCCAGGCCGAACGTGTAGTTACCGTTACCATCGAACTGCTTGGAGGACAGACCACGGAAGTCACGAATACGTGGCAGAGCAAACGAGACCAAACGGTCCAGGAATTCCCACATGCGGTCGCCGCGCATGGTCACATGGGCGCCGATGGGCATACCTTCACGCAACTTAAACTGCGCGATGGACTTCTTGGCCTTGGAAACCTGTGGCTTCTGACCAGTGATGGCGGCCAGATCCTTGATGGCACCTTCGATGACCTTCGAGTCACGAGCTGCTTCACCAACACCCATGTTCACCACAACTTTGGTCAGGCCCGGGACCTGCATCACGTTGCTGTAGTTAAACTGGTCCTGCAGCGACTTCTTGATCTCGTTCTGGTATGTGGCCTTCAGACGCGGGGTGACCTTGGGGGCTGCGGCCGTATCGGTGCTAACCTCAGTCATCACAGCTCCTTTCCAGAGGCCTTGGCGTAACGGACCTTGACGGTCTTGGTTTCGCCGTTCTTCTCGACTTCTTCAAAGCGGTAGCCAACGCGGGTCGGCTTGCCAGACTCGGGGTCTACGATGGCAACATTCGAAATGTGCATCGGGGCTTCGACCACCTGGATACCACCTTCGGTAGCGCCCTGGGGTCCCTGACCGGCACGGACGTGCTTAGTCACGCGGTTGACACCTTCAACGAGCACGCGCTCATCTTTGGGGAACACGCGCAGGACTTTGCCCTGCTTGCCCTTGTCCTTGCCTGCAATAACCTGCACGAGGTCGTCTTTCTTGATCTTGGCCATGGGACTAGATCACCTCCGGTGCCAGTGACACGATACGCATGAACTTCTTGTCACGAAGTTCGCGACCGACCGGGCCGAAAATACGAGTGCCACGGGGTTCCTGGTCACCCTTGAGAATTACAGCTGCGTTCTCATCGAAGCTGATGTAGGAACCGTCAGCGCGGCGTACCGATTTCTTGGCACGGACTACCACGGCTTTGACGACATCTCCAGCCTTGACGTTGCCACCGGGGATAGCGTCTTTTACGGTTGCGACGATCACGTCGCCGATGGATGCATAGCGGCGTCCAGATCCTCCGAGAATACGGATAGCCAGGATTTCCTTGGCGCCCGTATTGTCGGCGACCTTAAGCCGCGACTCCTGCTGAATCACTTGATTACTCCTGTCGTCGTGCTGGTTCTCCCCCGAAGACCGGGTGAGCCTAGCCGAACGGTGAACTGATAGCTTTCGCCTTCTGCTTTCCCTCACCCTGAGAGGCTCGTGGCGTCGAACAACGAGCAATCTCGACGTTGTTCAGACCGCTCGAGAACACTCATTCACGTCATCCACGTGCAGGGCAAGGCCGAGGCATTTTCGGCGAAAGTTCTGTGGTTCTTGGCACGTGAGATGGATGGTCTCACCATCAAGAGCACACAGACTCTTCATCTTACACGCCATACTGGCGCTATTTCAATCTAATGGCATGGTGGTGCGGGTGTTAGTTCGCTCTCTGTCGATTGGCGTCGTCCTGAGAAAAGCACGTGACAAAGTCTCAGTTAACGACACAGGCCCACCACAAAAGTGGTGGGCCTGTGTTACTCAGTGCGCCTGGGATTACTGAGCGCGCTCAACAATCTCAGCCAGCCGCCAGCGCTTGCTCTTAGACAACGGGCGGGTCACCATCAAGTCGACGCGGTCACCCACACCTGCGGTGTTCTCCTCATCGTGAGCCTTCACACGCTTGGTGGTGCGAACGATCTTGCCATACAGTGCGTGCTTTTTGTGGGACTCGATCTCCACGACGATGGTCTTATCCATCTTGTCGGAAACCACGATTCCACGAAGAGTCTTCCGGTAGTTACGCTCCGGAGCGGCTTCGGTGGCGGCGGTGTTCGTTGATTCGGTCACTTGTCCTCCTCCTCAGCCTTCTTCTTGGACTTCTTGGTTTTCTTCTTGGATTCTTTGACGTCATCAGCCGGAACGTCGACATTCTCGCGAATACCGAGTTCACGCTCGCGCAGGATGGTGTAGATCCGTGCGATATCGCGCTTGACGACCTTGATACGACCGGTGTTTTCGATCTGACCGGTGGCGGCTTGGAAACGCAGGTTGAACAGTTCAGCCTTTGCTTTCTGCAGCTCTTCGGTCAGGCGGGCGTTATCGAAGCCATCGAGAGCTTCAATGTTGAGTTCCTTGGAACCAACTGCCATGATCACTCACCACCTTCACGACGAACGATACGTGCCTTCATCGGCAACTTGTGGATGGCCAAAGTCAACGCTTCACGGGCGACCTCTTCGGAAACACCGGAAAGTTCGAACATCACTCGTCCGGGCTTGACGTTTGCAACCCAGTACTCAGGCGAACCCTTACCGGAACCCATACGGACTTCGGCAGGCTTCTTGGTCAACGGACGGTCCGGGAAAATATTGATCCAGACCTTACCACCACGCTTAATGTGGCGGGTCATGGCAATACGAGCTGCCTCGATCTGGCGGTTGGTGACGTAGGAGTGGGTCAGAGCTTGGACACCAAACTCACCGAAGGTCACTTCGGTTCCACCCTTAGCCATACCACGACGACCGGGACGGTGCTGCTTGCGGTACTTCACACGACGTGGGATCAACATTAGGCGTTGCCTCCTTCAGTTGCGCCGGTCTGTGCCTTGGCGTCCTGTCCCCCGCCGCGACGACGACGCTGGTTGTTGCGGCCACGGCCGCCACCGCGTCCACCACGACCGGACGGCTTGGCAGCCTCGACTGCAGCCAGTTCCTTATCGGTCAAGTCACCCTTGTAGATCCAGACCTTCACACCAATGCGACCGAAGGTGGTCTTCGCTTCGAATTTGCCGAAGTCGATGTTGGCGCGCAGGGTGTGCAGAGGCACGCGACCTTCACGGTAGAACTCCGAACGAGACATTTCAGCCCCGCCCAGACGGCCCGAGCACTGGATACGGATACCCTTGGCGCCCGCACGCATTGCGGACTGGATGCTACGACGCATCGCGCGACGGAAAGCCACACGGGCGGCCAGCTGCTCAGCGACACCCTGTGCCACGAGCTGGGCGTCCATTTCGGGGTTCTTGACTTCCAGAATGTTGAGCTGGATCTGCTTGCCGGTCAGCTTTTCCAGCGACCGACGAATACGATCGGCTTCTGCACCCCGGCGACCGATGACGATACCCGGGCGCGCGGTGTGGACGTCCACACGAACGCGATCGCGAGTGCGTTCGATCTCCACCTTGGCGATGCCAGCACGCTCCATACCATCGGACAGAAGTTCACGAATGCGAACGTCTTCTTTCACGAAGTCGGCGTAGCGCTGGCCTTCCTGGTTGGAGTCAGCGAACCAACGGGAGACGTGATCGGTGGTGATACCGAGGCGGAATCCATTGGGATTAATTTTCTGACCCATTTAGTTGGTCCCACCCTTCTCTTCTTCGGTCGCAACGACCACGGTGACGTGGCTGGTGCGTTTTCTGATCTGGAAAGCGCGTCCCTGGGCACGAGGCTGGTAGCGCTTCATGGTCGGTCCTTCATCTACGAAAGCTTCGGAGATGAACAGTTCGTCTTCTTTGAAGGACAGACCTTCACGGTCTGCTTTCTGACGGGCATTGTCCACCGCGGAGGCAACAACCTTATACACCGGCTCCGAAGCACCCTGCTGAGCGAACTTCAGAATAGCCAGCGCTTCAGTCGCTTGCTTACCACGAACAAGGTCGACAACGCGCCGGGCCTTCATTGGCGTCACGCGCAAGTAGCGCGCACTTGCCTTGGCTTCCATTGCTTATCCTCTTTCGAATCTCGCAGGGCCCGCCTTAGCGGCGGCCCTTCTGGTCGTCCTTGGAGTGGCCGCGGAAGGTTCGAGTTGGTGCGAACTCTCCGAGCTTGTGTCCCACCATGGCTTCGGTGATGAACACCGGAACGTGCTTCCGACCGTCGTGGACAGCGATGGTGTGACCAATCATGTCCGGAACGATCATGGAACGACGGGACCAGGTGCGGATAACGTTCTTATTGGTCTTTTCGTTCTCAGCAAGAACCTTCAGGTAGAGATGCTGATCAACGTAAGGACCCTTTTTCAGGCTGCGTGGCATTGAGAGATCAGCTCCTTATCGTGATTTCTTGCCGGTACGACGACGACGAACAATGAGTTTGTCGCTTTCCTTATTCGGGCGGCGGGTGCGGCCTTCCTTCTGACCGGACGGGCTCACAGGGTGACGACCACCGGAGGTACGACCTTCACCACCACCGTGCGGGTGGTCGACCGGGTTCATCACAACACCGCGAACAGTCGGGCGGACGCCCTTCCAGCGCATGCGACCGGCCTTACCCCAGGAGATGTTGATCTGCTCGGCGTTGCCGACTTCACCGATAGTGGCGCGGCAACGAACGTCAACGTTGCGAATTTCACCGGAGGGCAGACGCAACTGGGCGTACTTGCCCTCGCGAGCCACCAGCTGGGTGGAGGCACCAGCGGAACGAGCCAGCTTAGCGCCACCGCCCGGGCGTAGCTCCACTGCGTGCACCACAGTACCCAGCGGGATATTGCGTAGCGGCAGATTGTTACCCGGCTTGATATCAGCGTTCGCACCCGATTCGACGATGTCACCCTGCTTCAGCTTGGCCGGAGCAATGATGTAGCGCTTCGCGCCGTCGACGTAGTGCAACAGTGCAATGTTGGCAGTGCGGTTCGGGTCATATTCAATGTGTGCGACCTTGGCCCGAATGCCATCCTTGTCGTAGCGACGGAAATCGACCAGGCGGTACTGGCGCTTGTGACCGCCGCCCTTGTGACGGGTCGTGATCTTGCCGGAGCTGTTACGCCCACCAGTCTTCGTCAGCGGACGAAGCAGTGATTTCTCGGGCGTGCTCCGCGTGATTTCTGAAAAGTCGGAAACCGACGAGCCGCGCTGGCCCGACGTAACCGGCTTGTATTTACGGATAGCCATATCTTTATTCCTCGATTAAGTGGTCTCCGGCTTAGAGAGCCGGACCTCCGAAGATGTCAATGGTCCCTTCCTTCAGAGTGACGATCGCGCGCTTGGTATCTTTGCGCGAACCCCATCCGAAGCGGGTGCGCTGACGCTTCCCGGGACGGTTCATGGTGTTGACCGAATCAACTTTGACATCAAAAATCTTTTCGATGGCAAACTTAATTTCGGTCTTATTCGAGCGCGGGTCGACGATGAAGGTGTAACGACCCTCATCCATATCGGCGTAGCTCTTTTCCGAGACGACGGGAGAAATGATCACGTCGCGCGGGTCTTTGTTGATGGTGCCGCTCATTTGGCCTCCTCCTTCTTGTTGCTGCCGGCGGCAGCCACGAAGGCCTCGTAGG
The DNA here is from genome assembly GCF_029853775.1 of Auritidibacter ignavus. Classification (NCBI taxonomy): domain Bacteria; kingdom Bacillati; phylum Actinomycetota; class Actinomycetes; order Micrococcales; family Micrococcaceae; genus Auritidibacter; species Auritidibacter ignavus. The sequence goes on along the minus strand of NZ_CP122564.1, from coordinate 2,538,866 downwards.
CCGGCTTGGTAAAGACCACATCATCACTCATCAGCACGTCGTAGGTGTTGAGCTGATCAGTGTAGAGGGTGTGGACTCGTTGCAGGTTGCGGGTGCTCAGGGCAGTCACATCGTCACTGCGATCAATGACTACCAGGAAACTCTTCCGACCGGTATTCAGCTCCTCCAAGGCGGCCTTTGCGGCCTTAGTGGACGGAGTCTGTTCGGTCACGAGAGCTTCCAGCACGTGAATCCGGTCGTGACGAGCACGGTCGGACAGTGCTGACCGCAGAGCGGCAGCTTTCATTTTCTTGGGGGTCCGCTGGGAGTAGTCCCGCGGCACCGGGCCGTGGACAATACCACCGCCGGTCATCTGAGGCTCGCGGTTGGAGCCCTGACGAGCGCGACCGGTACCCTTCTGGCGGAATGGTTTACGGCCACCACCGGATACTTCGCCGCGAGTCTTTGTTTTATGAGTTCCCTGCCGTGCAGCCGCTTGCTGTGCGACGACGACCTGGTGCATCAGAGGCACATTCGTCTCGGCACCAAAGATATCGGCCGGCAGATCAACCGTAACTTTCTTGACAGCCATCTGCTCATGCTCCCTTCGCTGCATCGCGAACCAGCACAACCCGACCCTTGGGGCCAGGAATGGCGCCCTTGATCAACAGCAGGTTGTTCTCTGCATCGATAGCGTGCAGAGTAAGGTTCTGAGTGGTAGTGCGCTTATTGCCCATACGGCCGGGCAGGCGCTGGCCTTTGAAGACGCGGCCCGGGGTGGAAGCACCACCGACCGAACCGGGTTTACGGTGGTTCTTGTGCTGACCGTGGGATGCGGCCACACCGGCGAAGCCGTGACGCTTCATGGCACCGGCGAAGCCTTTACCCTTAGAGTTAGCGGTCACGTCAACCTTTTGACCAGCTTCAAACTGTTCAACGGTGACGTCCTGGCCCAGCGTGTACTCAGCGACATCAGTGGTACGGATCTCGACCACATGGCGACGCGGGGTGACGCCTGCCTTCTCGAAGTGGCCGGTCAGTGGCTTGGTTACCTTACGGGGATCAATCTGACCGTAGGCCAGTTGAACAGCGGTGTAGCCATCTGATTCTTCAGTGCGAAGCTGCGAAACCACGTTGGGCTCTGCCTGAACCACGGTCACCGGAACAAGGTTGTTCTCCTCGTCCCAGACCTGGGTCATGCCGAGCTTCGTGCCCAGCAAACCTTTTGTTTGACGGTTAGCGGTCATAGTTCTCTCAGCACCTCCCTAGCCTAAAGCTTGATTTCAATATTGACGTCCGCGGGCAGGTCCAAACGCATCAGCGAGTCGACGGCCTTCGGAGTCGGGTCTACGATGTCGATCAGCCGCTTATGAGTGCGCATTTCAAAATGCTCGCGACTGTCCTTGTACTTGTGCGGAGAACGGATCACGCAGTAAACGTTCTTCTCAGTTGGTAGCGGCACCGGGCCCACTACCTGAGCGCCTGCGCGTATGACCGTATCTACGATCTTCCGTGCTGAAGTGTCAATCACCTCGTGATCGTAAGACTTCAGACGGATGCGGATTTTCTGTCCCGCCATGGCGTCTTGCCTCTTTCGTCCTTGTTGTCCGTACCTGTCCCTGTGTGCGATTCAACGGCCATGGACCAGACAATTGCGCCTCATCGACCGTCTTCGCTTATTCCACCTCCAGCAACAAATCCGAAAACTTCGGGTTCCTCGCTCCTGAAGGGCTCCCATCCACGCGCTCGGGCGTGTCGAAATCTATGTCGGAACACTACGCTCGAGGAGAGGGAGGGAATTCTGCTCACGGGGCGAATACCGATTCAGACACGATGATTCGCTCGTCCATGCTGAGCAACTTATCTAGTATGACATGTTTTGGCGCGCAACGCGAATCCTCGAGTCTCGTTATTGGCAAGATCACGTTATTGCCACGAGACCTCGACACACAACAGGGCCCCGCCTCCGAGACATCTCGGTAACGGGGCCCTGTCGACGAGCCTCAGGCTGAGCTCAGCCCGAACTCAGTCAGAGGTCTTACTTGACGATTTTGGTCACACGACCGGAACCAACGGTGCGACCACCCTCACGGATAGCGAAGCCGAGGCCCTCTTCCATAGCGATCGGCTGGATGAGCTCGACTGACATCTCAGTGGTATCGCCAGGCATAACCATCTCAGTACCTTCCGGCAGGGTGATGACGCCAGTAACGTCAGTGGTGCGGAAGTAGAACTGCGGACGGTAGTTGGAGTAGAAGGGGTTGTGACGGCCACCCTCGTCCTTGGAGAGAATGTAGACGTTACCCTCGAACTGGGTGTGCGGGGTAATCGACCCCGGCTCAGCAACAACCTGACCACGCTCAACGTCTTCACGCTTCAGACCACGCAACAACAGACCACAGTTCTCGCCTGCCCATGCTTCGTCGAGCTGCTTGTGGAACATCTCGATACCAGTGACGGTGGTCTTCTGGATTTCGCGGATACCGACGATTTCAACCTCAGAGTTGATAGCCAGAGTACCGCGCTCGGCGCGACCGGTCACCACGGTACCGCGACCGGTAATGGTGAAGACGTCCTCGATCGGCATCAGGAACGGCTTGTCCTTATCGCGAACGGGGTCCGGAATGTAGGTGTCAACAGCGTCCATCAGTTCTTCAACGGACTTGACCCACTTCTCGTCGCCCTGCAGAGCCATGTAGCCGGAGGTGCGGATCACAGGAGCCTCGTCGCCATCGAAGTCCTGCGAGCTCAGCAGTTCACGAACTTCCATTTCAACGAGCTCAAGCAGCTCTTCATCATCAACCATGTCGCACTTGTTCAATGCAACCAGCAAAGCGGGAACGCCAACCTGGCGAGCCAGCAGCACGTGCTCGCGGGTCTGAGCCATCGGGCCATCGGTGGCAGCAACCACGAGGATCGCACCGTCCATCTGGGCAGCACCGGTAATCATGTTCTTGATGTAGTCGGCGTGGCCCGGGGCGTCAACGTGTGCGTAGTGACGTGCTTCGGTCTCGTACTCGATGTGGGAGACGTTAATGGTAATACCACGCTGGCGCTCTTCAGGAGCACCGTCAATCTCGTCGTAGTTACGTGCCTCGTTGAGGTCAGGGTACTTACCGTGCAGTACCTTCGAGATAGCTGCGGTGAGAGTGGTCTTACCGTGGTCAACGTGGCCGATAGTACCAATGTTGACGTGCGGCTTCGTCCGCTCGAACTTTGCCTTCGACACAGATTCCTCCTAGAACTGTTCGACTGGAGAAGGACATGGCAGCCGCTTGATGTGCGGTCTGACTTTTCTACAGTCTACGCGTCAGATTTTTCTTTTCTAAATTCCCCGGATATCAGGACCGGCGCCCGTCGCTTGAGGCCTACTCGGCCGAGCAGGCGGACCGGACCAAAAGTCCTGTCTAGCCCCGTCCCTCCGGAGTGTGGTCGAGGCTGTGTGACCGGTGGGGTGAAGCGTCTGTTCTCCACCCCTCCGATCCCAAGTTGTTTCAGAGTGATTTTACCGGATATTTCCGGTACCGATGACTCTTACTGGCCTGAGTGCTTCTGGATGATCTCTTCCGAGACAGTCTGTGGCACTTCACCGTAGGAGTCGAAGGTCATGGTGTACACAGCGCGACCTTGAGTCTTGGACCGCAGGTCGCCGATGTAGCCGAACATCTCGGACAGCGGTACCTGTGCGTTGATGACCTTCACACCCTGAGCGTCTTCCATCGAACCGATGGTGCCACGGCGGGAGTTCAAGTCACCGATCACATCACCCATGTATTCTTCCGGAGTGCGGACTTCAACGGCCATCAGTGGCTCCAGCAACACCGGCTTAGCTCGACGGACACCTTCTTTGAAGACCTGCGAGCCAGCCAGTTTGAAGGCCATTTCCGAGGAGTCCACATCGTGATAGGCGCCATCCTCGAGGGTAGCCTTGATGCCGACCATCGGGTAGCCGGCCAGCACACCGAACTGCATAGCTTCCTGAATACCCTGGTCCACCGAGGGGATGTATTCGCGGGGAACCCGACCACCGGTGACGGCGTTGTCGAACTCGTAGATCTCACCTTCGGAGGTTTCCATCGGTTCGAAGGTGACGATGACCTTCGCGAACTGACCGGAGCCACCGGTCTGCTTTTTGTGGGTGTATTCCACGTTTTCGACCTTCTTGCGGATTGTTTCGCGGTAGGCTACCTGCGGCTTACCCACGGTTGCTTCCACTTTGAACTCACGCTTCATGCGATCCACAAACACGTCGAGGTGCAACTCGCCCATACCGCCGATTTCGGTCTGGCCGGTTTCCTCGTTGTGGTTGACCGTGAAGGTCGGGTCCTCAGCGACCAGACGCTGAATAGCGGTGGAGAGCTTCTCCTGGTCACCCTTGGATGCGGGCTCGATAGCCACGGAGATCACTGGCTCGGGGAACTCCATTGATTCCAGAATGATCGGATCGGACTTGGCAGACAGAGTGTCACCGGTGGTGGTGTCTTTCAGACCCACCACAGCGTAGATGTGGCCTGCCTGAGCTTGCTCAACGGGGTTCTCTTTATTGGCGTGCATCTGGAAGAGCTTGCCAATGCGCTCCTGCTTGCCCTTGGTAGCGTTCAGGATGGTGTCACCCTGGGAGATGGTACCGGAGTAGACGCGGATGTAGGTCAGGGTACCGAAGAACGGGTGAGCCGCGATCTTGAAGGCCAGAGCAGAGAACGGCGCGTCGGTGCTGGGTTCACGGGTCAGTTCGACAGACTCGTCACCGACCTCGTAGCCGTGGACAGCGCCGACGTCGAATGGTGCCGGCAGGTAGTCAACCACGGCGTCCAGCAACGGCTGAACTCCACGGTTTTTGAAGGCCGAGCCACAGAACACGGGGTAGGCCTCGTCGTTGACAGCCATGGCGCGGACGCCGGCCTTGATGTCCTCTTCGCTCAGCTCTCCGTTCTCGAGGTACTTCTCCATCAGCTCCTCGGAGGACTCAGCAACAGACTCCACCAGTTCGTTGCGGTATTCCTCGGCGCGCTCCTGGAGCTCAGCCGGAATCTCCTGGGTTTCATAGGACGCACCCAAGGTCACGTCACCCTTGGCGTCACCTTCCCAGACGTAGGCCTTCATGGTGACCAGGTCAACAACACCCACGAAATCACTCTCAGCACCGATCGGCAGCTGCATGACCAGTGGCTTGGCCTGCAGGCGGTTCACGATGGTGTCGACGGTGTGATAGAAGTCTGCACCGAGCTTGTCCATCTTGTTGACGAAGCAAATGCGTGGGACGCCGTACTTATCGGCCTGGCGCCAAACGGTCTCAGACTGAGGCTCCACACCTTCCTTTGCGTCGAACACAGCAACGGCACCGTCGAGCACGCGCAAGGAGCGTTCCACCTCAACGGTGAAGTCCACGTGTCCCGGGGTGTCGATGATGTTGATCTGGTGACCTTCCCAGAAGGAGGTTACAGCCGCGGAGGTAATGGTGATACCGCGCTCTTTTTCCTGTTCCATCCAGTCGGTGGTGGACGCACCATCGTGGGTTTCGCCCAATTTGTGGTTCACACCCGTGTAGAACAAGATACGCTCGGTGGTCGTGGTCTTGCCGGCATCGATGTGGGCCATGATGCCGATGTTTCGAACCTTCTTGAGGTCAGTCAGCACGTCTTGTGCCACAGTGTCTCCCTTGGGGTTGTGACCGGAAGTTCAGGAACTGACCGTTCTGCGGTGTCTGCCCAAACCTGGCCGTTGGTTATCTCGTGATCTGTAGTTATGGTCGGATCTCGGGATGCTGGCTTACCAGCGGTAGTGTGCGAAGGCATTGTTGGCTTCGGCCATCTTGTGCACGTCCTCGCGACGCTTCACTGCAGCACCCAGGCCGTTGGAAGCGTCCAAGATTTCATTGGTCAGGCGCTCGGTCATGGTCTTCTCACGGCGCACCTTGGAGAAGCCCACCAACCAACGCAGGGCCAGCGCGGTCGCACGACCGGGCTTGACCTCAACCGGCACCTGGTAGGTTGCACCACCGACGCGGCGGGAACGAACTTCCAGAGCCGGACGGATGTTGTCCAGAGCTTTCTTCAACGTTGCAACGGGATCGTCGCCGCCTTTATCGCGGGTACCGTCCAGTGCACCGTAGACAATGCGCTCTGCGGTGGACTTCTTACCATCGATCAGCACCTTGTTGATCAGCTGGGTGACCAGCGGGGAGCCGTACACCGGATCAACGACCAGCGGGCGCTTAGGAGCAGGTCCTTTACGTGGCATTACTTCTTCTCCTTCTTTGCACCGTAACGGCTACGTGCTTGGTTGCGATCCTTGACACCCTGGGTGTCCAGTGCGCCACGCACGATCTTGTAACGAACACCGGGCAGGTCCTTCACACCACCACCGCGCACCAGCACGATGGAGTGTTCCTGCAGGTTGTGGCCCTCACCGGGGATGTAGGCGGTGACTTCGATACCGCCGGCGAGACGCACACGTGCAACTTTACGTAGTGCAGAGTTCGGCTTCTTCGGGGTCGTGGTGTACACACGAGTGCACACGCCACGACGCATCGGGCGGCCCTCCAGGGCAGGAGCGCCCACCCGCTTGGACTTGGGGGTGCGGCCCTTACGGACCAGCTGCTGAATTGTAGGCAAACTATTCTCCGTTATGTATGATCTCGGTCGACCGCCCCGTCACGCACCCAGCTCATGAACGGGAGGTGAACTCGAGGACGGTCTGGACCGAAGTCCGTGGTTTATTTCTCGCTACCCGAAACTCAAAAAGTGTTTGGGCGTGCAAAAAGGTGGCATTTGTTGCGCAAGAACCCCGCAACCCGGACTGTGTCCTATTGCCACACTGGAAACAATCGATCTTATAGTACCAGGTCTAGCACCAGAATGGGAACTGAGACTGTTCGTGGTCCGTAGGGCTAGTTCATACTGCCGGGCCGGTGTTGTACTTCTTCGGCAGCTTTATACAGTCGGTACTTCTGATACAGGTCGCGCTTGAAGTTTTTATCCTGCCGATACTGAAGCGGAGTGTAGACCTGTCCAGACTTTTTGAGCTCAGAGATGTAGTGGCGTTGCTGGTCGTTGGCGTAGCGTTGGGCAACCGAAAGCGGGATCGTCGTTGACAACGCGAGGTGCTCAACATGTGCCGGTGCTGGTTCATCAAAGTCGCCGAGCAGATCTCCCAAGTAGAAATCCACGGGGTTACGTCCGGCCGCGGTGAGGTAGTAGTGATGACGTCCTAGCCGAGGGTTCATTTCTAAGAACATCGGTTCCCCCGTGGTGGGATGGACCTTGATATCAAACATGGCGAAGCCGTGCCAGTCAAGGCTGTCGAGAATTTTCGCACCGTGGTGATGAAGGGGGTTATCCGGTACAGCAATCACCGCGCGGGCATTGCCTTCTAGTCCCACAGCATGATCTTCCACGATGACTTCGCCGAGCCCCGACAAGGTGATGTTTCCGTCTGCGTTGCGGTACATCGTCAGGATGCGTAGCTGGGAGTCAGGCCCTGGAATGAACTCCTGGACAATGAGCCCTCCTCGATACCCAGCGTCAGTTGCCTTGTCAAGAACCTCTTTGAGGTTCGCGTCGTTATCGATGTAGTGGACCTTACGGCGCCCTTCGAAACGTGTGGAGGCCCATTGGCCGCCATCATCGGCTTTGAGCACTACCGGATACGACAGTCGTGCGCCGTGAAAGGAATTGAGGAAATCATCAGAACTTGTGGTCTGCTCAGCTGCCGCATGGGAGTCATAGATCAAGGTACGCGGGTAGGGCACAGAGTATGTCCGACAGAGCGCATAAAAATGATCTTTGAGCGCCGCACGGTCGAGTTGTTCGACAGTGACGGCGGGGAACACGTAGCCAGCGTCGCGCAACCTGTCTGCTTTTTGGGCCACAATGCGAACCAGATGATCGTATCCGCTGTGGAGCACCAAGGGCCGATCCGGGGTGTGAGCATTGACCGAACGAGCAACCTGTTCTACGTGCGCTGTTACCGTCTCTGGGTCGAACATGGGACCGGCCGGGTAGAGCTCGGTGAGTTTGCTTCCTCCAACAATCAGGTTCTGCCCGGTTGGCACCACCGCAGACATCCAGCCGAAGCGTTCGTGATATTCCCGGGCGAGACTATAGGCCCCCAAATCACCTCCGGTGATCACCGGGACAACGGGCTGCTCCGCGCTAATTTTCGAGCTCATAAACGCCAGACTATAGCAACAGCACGAGCAAGGGCACTCCCCCAGCCGATCGGACTTGATTCCTTGAGTGGAGCGATCCGAGGAGCCACTTGTTCAGATCGATACGGTAGGTTAGCGATGTGACTTCACGACAGGACCTCCGGATTACTGACATCTCAACCTCCACGCACGAACAGTTCCTAGCCTCCCAACCAAGCGCGTCTTTTCTGCAAAACCCGCGCTGGCCCCAGGTGAAGACAGGGTGGAGAGGACAGTCACTAGGCTGGTACCGCGGTGACGAACTTGTGGCCGCCTCCCTCGTGCTGTATCGGGGTATTCCAGCGCCGTTACTCCGCACAAAGTCGTTGGCTTATCTCGCCGATGGTCCGGTATTCTCTGCTGACACCGTTGCCCTCGGCGACATTCTGGAACCGCTGGTCCCCTACCTGCGTTCTCAAGGCGCGTTCCTCATTCGGATGGGATTGCCGTTCTCGGAACGGTCGTGGAGTGCACATACCGTTCGTTCGACACTATCCAAAGGCGACGAAACTCTTGTCACAGAGCTGGATGCCGACTCCGAGAACGATCAGGTCGTGGAGATGACCCGATTGCTCGACGACCAGGGCTGGTCCCGCCCGAAGATTACCGCGGATTTCCAGGCCGGCCAGGCCCAGTTCCAAGCCCGGATACCGTTGCCTGAGCTGTCAGAAGCAGAGCGTAACGACCGAGAATCTGAAGGTTTTCAGGAAGCGGTCGAGCAGGTCCTGTCACGAATGGACAGCACTTCGCGTCGACAGACCCGTAAATCCACGCGCTCGGAGTTGAAAATCACCGCTACGGGAGCGGAAGCTCTCGATCGCTGGCAGCAACTTTTTGAAGAAACCGCCGAACGGGATGGATTCTCGGGCAGGCCGCAGGAGTACTTCGAGCGCATGGCCACGGCGCTGGGCGAGTCTGAAGTCTCAGACTTCAAGGTGCTACTGGCAGAATACGAGGATCAGCTACTGGCTTCGGCTATTTACGTCCAGCAACGAGATACCGGTTGGTACGTCTATGGCGCCTCGTCACGGGCCGAATCCAAACGCTACGCACCTCGTGCTTTGCAATTGGAACAGATTAAACTGTCGTTAGAGGCGGGCTGTCGCTGGTACGATCTCGGCGGGATCTCACCAACTTTGGATAAAGAACACCCCTTGGCTGGTCTGAGCCGGTTCAAAACCACTATGGGCGCTGATGTGCACCAGACTTTGGGTGAATGGGATTTGCCACTCAACAAGTTGCTGGCCAACGGGTTCAACTTCTATATGAACCGTCGTGGTTAGCTCACTGCGTTAGTCCCCGACCGGGGCCCAAGCGCACCCAAGGTTATCTCGATCTCCTTTAATCACGACACCCACCCATCCCGGCCATAACTTGTCCTGCGGTCTGCTCGGATCGTAGCTACCCAGCACCATGGTCTCATTGGGCCCTTCCGGGAACTCGTCTAACGTGGGGTCCCGCTCGGATAGTGGTGCGCTCTTTTCGTCCGGGACTAGGTAGGTATGGTGAGTCGAGACCGGATATCCTTCCTCGCCACGGGGAGCGTGACAGACTCCACCAAATGCGGGATAAGGGTCAGTCCGGACAGGCCACCACTCGTGGAGTCCTTCCACATATTCGGCACGAACAACACGGGTTTGCTCCCCCGATCCCGGATCCGAGCAGGGAGCTTCATCGCTTGGATACCGCAGAAACTCGTGGACCTCCAAGCCCCCGTCTACCGGGGTCACGTCCGCAACCACGTCTCCACAATGTGCGCTTCGTGCGAAAGGTACAGGGGACTGCTCCGGTCCATCCTCTGTAGCGATCCACATGTACCACCTGATGTCGTAAGCGTTGCCTTGATAACGCTCAATTTCCACGCCCGCATCCACGATACCGTTCCCGTTGAGGTCTTCACGGATCACTTCACCGAGTTCATAAGAATAGGGTAGGTGAGATAGTTCCTGCTCGGCCTCGGTCAGCTTAGCCTCGTTAAGGGTCAACTCCGTCGTGTCTGCTCCAGGCACATAGCCGGAAAAGTGAAAACTCATCGAGGTGAAATCGGTATCTTCCAAACCCTCAATTTTTGCTTCGGTCTGCTCCTCAGATTCCTCGTTCTAAGGCGTGGACGAGGCGGAGGAAGACTCAGGGGAACCCGCGCCCCCGCAGGCAGTCAACATCAAAGCAAGGACGATACTGCCGATAAAGTACGTCGTGATGTTGCGATTTCTCGGTGAGCGCATGAGATACATAACACTCAGCCTACCTGCCGACCCGCCCCTCGTGTACTGTTCCCACGACCAGCCAGTGATCTCGAATCCCATCATCGGGCCACGTCACTTCACCCGCAGTAACCTTGGAGTAACTATTGGTCTGAGCTAGCTGAAGCCGTGTCCGTGGCGGGACGGACGCGGAGAAAATTCAGTTGACTGGTTTCAGCATCAGCTCCACGATAAACCCCACAGTTAGTGCGGGGACCGACCTGTTAACGAACCATGAGCAACACGTTCAGTGTTTCGGGACACCGCGAGAAATTCCCGTCTAGCCAAACCGAATACCGATCGGCAAGTCTTCGTAGGCGACCCAGCCACACCCGAGAACCTGTGAACCATCGAAGATGCCCCCGATTGCCCACCATTCACCGTCGATTTTGCGATCACTGCCATCCCCCTCACCGAACGGAAACAATATCGTGAGCTCAGGGTGCGTCTCAGCATTAGTCTCAGCTATCGATGCGCTTTCTTTGTACGGATTTACATGCGCAATATCGACCGGAGCCGTCATTCCTTCGTCTCCCGTCAGAGAACAAATTCCGCCGTACCCGATAACAGGTGCCACTTGCACAGGCCACCACGCGCCTGCTAGATCAAAATAGTCTGCGGCGATAGTGCGAGTTCGTTCGTGCAAGCCATGCTCTGCGCAGGAGACATCGTCTTCCTTAGCGCGTAAGTGCTCATGCACTTCAAGTCCGTCATTCGTAGCAGTCACGGATTCGACCTGATCACCGCAATTTCCGGACCGGGCGAACGGGAGGGGCGACTGTTCCGGACCGTCTTCCGTGGCAATCCACATGTACCACCGACCGTCGTAACTATTGCCCTCATAACGTTCAATTTCCACGGCTGCGTCGACGATGCCGTCCCCATTGAGATCCTGATGAATCACCTCTCCGAGCTCGTAGGTAACTGGAAACTGTGGATCTCCCGCCTCCACCGTGCCATCGACGAATGTCTTCTCTTCTGAGTCATCGGTATCCGAATAACCCACAAATTGAAAACTAATCGAACTAAAGTCGGTATCTTCCAGACTCTCAATTTCCGGCTCGGTTGGCTCGGGCGGTTCCTCACTCGATTCCTCAGTCGAGGGTGTATCCGGCGCAGACGAGGAGTCCTCGGCCTCAGTCGGGGGTTCCGGGGCGTCTTGCGTATCCGTGCCTGGAATCGAGGAGGTATCAGCTGCCTCGGGATCCCCCGATCCAGCGCAACCAGTCAGCAGGAGTAATAGAGTAGCGAAGCCAACAAAGTACCTGGTCAGTGATGTGGTGAGTGAGTGTTCGTGATGAGATCCAGTTAACGCCATAACTGAAGTCTACAGGAAGGTTCAACGATCATTCAGGGCCTCGCTTCTTCCATCAACTCATCTCGTCAACGCGCTTTTAAACGCCGATGGCGCCGACTCCCCCGGGAGTCGGCGCCATCGGTATGAAGGACTTCGTATCGGTTAGCGGAAATCGCCACCCAGACCGTAGTCATCCAAGCTAATCGCGTGGTAGTCGCCACCGATCTGCTCCATACCCGGGTAATCGAAGTCCGGGTAAGCAATCGGAGAGGTGAATAACTTGTTCTTGGCTTCCTCGGTGGGTTCCACGACCACGTTGGAGTACCGGTCCAAGCCGGTACCGGCCGGGATCAGCTTACCGATGATCACGTTCTCCTTCAGACCCAGCAACGGATCGGTCTTACCCTCCATAGCCGCCTGTGTTAGAACGCGGGTGGTCTCCTGGAAGGATGCAGCCGACAGCCACGAGTCTGTAGCCAGCGACGCCTTGGTGATACCCATCAGCTCGTCACGGCCTGAGGCCGGACGTTGACCCTGGGCCACGGCAGCGCGGTTGGCGTTGACGAACTCGGTGCGGTCGGTGAGTTCGCCGGGCAACAAGTCGGTGTCGCCGGACTCGATCACGGTAATGCGACGTAGCATCTGGCGAACAATGACTTCCACGTGCTTGTCGTGGATGCCCACGCCCTGGGACTGGTACACGTTCTGAACTTCCTTAACCAGGAACTTCTGAGCGGCCCGCGGTCCGAGCACACGCAGCACCTGCTTGGGGTCAACCGCACCGGAGACCAGCTGGGTACCAACAGCGACGTGCTCGCCGTCTTCCACCAGCAGGCGGGAGCGACGCAACACCGGGTAGGCGATTTCGTCGGAGCCGTCGTCCGGGGTGAGGATCAGCTGGATCTGACGGTCGTCGTCTTCGATCCGAACGCGACCGGCCACCTCGGAAATCGGGGCCACACCCTTCGGGGTACGGGCCTCGAAGAGCTCCTGAATACGGGGCAGACCCTGGGTAATATCGTCAGCCGATGCCACACCACCGGTGTGGAAGGTCCGCATGGTCAGCTGGGTACCGGGCTCACCAATGGACTGCGCAGCGATAATACCGACAGCTTCACCAATATCGACCAGCTGGCCGGTTGCCATCGAGCGACCGTAGCACTTCGCACAGGTGCCCACCTGGGATTCACAGGTCAGCACGGAGCGGACCTTGATCTCGGTGATGCCGTTGCTGATCAGCTTCCCGATCAGCACGTCGCCGACGTCCGAGCCGGCCTCAGCCAGCACGGTGCCGTCGTCTGTGGTGACGTCGGTGGCCAGGGTGCGTGCGAAGCACGAGGTCTCCACGTTCTCATCCAAGACCAACTCGCCGTCCGCGTTGGCGGTAGCGATGGTTTCGGTCAGACCACGGCGGGTACCACAGTCGTGCTCGCGAATGATGACGTCCTGGGAGACGTCGACCAGACGACGAGTGAGGTAACCGGAGTTTGCGGTCTTCAACGCGGTATCGGCCAGACCCTTACGAGCACCGTGGGTTGCGGAGAAGTATTCCAGCACCGACAGACCCTCACGGTAGGAGGACTTAATCGGACGCGGGATAATCTCACCCTTCGGGTTGGTCACCAGACCACGGATACCAGCGATCTGACGAACCTGTAGCCAGTTACCACGCGCTCCCGAGGTCACCATGCGGTTAATAGTGTTCAGTGGACCCATACCAGCGCGCATGGCCTCGGCGACCTCGTCGGTTGCCCGCGACCAGATGTCGTTGAGTTCACTGCGGCGCTCGTCGTCAGAAATCAGACCGGTGTCGTACTGGCCCTGGACCTTGCTGGCCTGGTCTTCGTACTTGGCCATCACCGCAACCTTGTCGAAGTCCGAGGTGATGTCGGAAATTGCCACAGTCACACCAGACCAGGTACCCCAGTGGAAACCAGCGTTCTTCAGGTTGTCCAGGGTGGTAGCGGTGTCGATCAGCGAGTAGCGCTCAGCCAAATCATTAACCAGTGCGCCCAGGGTACCCTTGGTTTGACGCTCATCAACCCAGGGGTAGTCATCCGGCAGCAGGTCGTTGAACACGACCTTACCCAGCGTAGTTTCGATGGTTGCCGGCTGACCGGGTTCCCAGCCTTCCGGAGCTGATACCGCCTCGGATGGCACGAAGTTTTGCACGGTGATGGTCACCGGTGCATTGAGGTGCAGTTCGTTGTTGTCGAAGGCCATGGTGGCTTCACCCACGTGGGTGAAGTGACGGCCGGCGCCGACCTCGTCCTCACGCACGGTGGTCAAGTGGTTCAGGCCGATAATCATATCCTGCGACGGAACAGCAACCGCGCGGCCGTCCGAGGGCTTGAGGATGTTGTGGCTGGAGAGCATCAGCACCCGAGCCTCGGCCTGAGCCTCAGGGCTCAGCGGCAGGTGCACGGCCATCTGGTCACCATCGAAGTCTGCGTTGAACGCAGCGCAGACCAGCGGGTGCAACTGAATGGCCTTACCTTCCACCAGCTGCGGCTCGAAGGCCTGAATACCCAGACGGTGCAGAGTCGGTGCACGGTTGAGCAGTACCGGGTGTTCGGTAATGACTTCTTCCAGCACGTCCCATACTTGGGGGCGGGTGCGCTCTACCATGCGCTTGGCGGATTTGATGTTCTGCGCGTGGTTGAGGTCCACCAGTCGCTTCATGACGAAGGGCTTGAACAGCTCCAGAGCCATCTGCTTGGGCAGACCACACTGGTGCAGGCGCAACTGCGGGCCCACCACAATCACTGAACGGCCGGAGTAGTCAACACGCTTGCCCAACAGGTTCTGACGGAAACGGCCCTGCTTACCCTTGAGCATGTCCGATAGCGACTTCAGCGCACGGTTACCTGGTCCGGTCACCGGACGACCACGACGCCCGTTGTCGAATAGCGAGTCCACGGACTCCTGTAGCATCCGCTTTTCATTGTTCACGATGATCTCGGGAGCACCCAGATCCAGCAGACGCTTCAGACGGTTATTGCGGTTGATCACACGACGGTAGAGGTCGTTGAGGTCCGAGGTGGCAAAACGACCACCATCGAGCTGGACCATCGGGCGCAACTCAGGCGGAATCACGGCCACCGCGTCCAGCACCATACCCTGCGGGGAGTTATTGGTGGTCAAGAAGGCGTTGATGACCTTTAGACGCTTCAGGGCACGAGTCTTGCGCTGGCCCTTACCGTTCTGAATGGTTTCGCGCAATTTTTCGGCTTCTGCCTGTAGGTCGAAGTTCTCCAAACGACGCTGAATCGATTCAGCACCCATGGAACCTTCGAAGTACTCGCCGTACTTGTCACGCATGGAGCGGAACATCGACTCGTTACCGATCAAGTCCGAGACCTTGAGGTTCTTGAAGGTCTCCCAGAGCTCTTCAAGCTTCTTGATCTCGTCGTCGGCGCGCTTACGGATCTGAGCCATGGTCTTCTCAGCAGTGTTGCGTGCCTTGGTGGTAGCTGAGGACTTGGCACCCTCGGATTCCAGCTGGGCCAGCTCATCCTCGAGATCCTTGGCCACTGCGGCGATGTCGGCATCGCGCTGGTCAGCCAGGTGCTTGACCTCTTGGTCGTGTTCCACCTGCAGATTAGGCAGATCCTGGTGACGAAGTTCTTCGTCAACATCGGTGATCATGTAGGCAGCGAAGTAGATGACCTTCTCCAGGTCCTTCGGTGCCAAATCCAGTAGGTAGCCCAGGCGGGAGGGCACACCCTTGAAATACCAGATGTGGGTCACCGGTGCGGCCAGCTCGATGTGGCCCATGCGCTCACGGCGGACCTTGGAGCGGGTGACTTCCACACCACAGCGCTCGCAGATGATGCCCTTATAGCGCACGCGCTTGTACTTACCGCAGTAGCACTCCCAGTCGCGGGTCGGTCCGAAGATGCGCTCACAGAACAGACCATCTTTTTCGGGCTTGAGAGTGCGGTAGTTGATGGTTTCGGGTTTCTTGACCTCACCATAGGACCAATTGCGAATCTGATCCGCAGTGGCTAGCCCAATGCGCATGAGGCCGAATGAGTTTTCAGTGGACATGGTCCGTAGAACTCCTGATGTCTAAAAAGGGGATGAAAGCTTTCTGGCGGGCGTGCTGAATCAGACGGTTTAGACTTCCCCGATGGTATCCACAGAGTCGGGCTCTGCGTGGGAGAGATCGATACCGAGTTCTTCAGCGGCCCGGAATGACTCCTCATCCGAGTCCCGCATTTCAATGGCCTGGCCTTCAGAGGACAAGACCTCAACGTTCAGGCACAGTGACTGCATTTCCTTGACCAGCACACGGAACGATTCCGGAACGCCGGGCTCAGGAATGTTTTCACCCTTGACGATGGCCTCGTAGACCTTCACACGACCGTGCACGTCATCGGACTTGTGGGTGAGCAACTCCTGCAGCGTGTAGGCAGCACCGTAGGCCTCCAGCGCCCACACTTCCATTTCACCGAAGCGCTGACCACCGAACTGCGCCTTACCGCCCAGCGGCTGCTGGGTAATCATCGAGTACGGGCCCGTGGACCGGGCGTGAATCTTGTCGTCCACCAGGTGGTGCAACTTCAGCATGTACATATAGCCGACCGAGATTGGGTCCGGGAAGGGTTCACCGGAACGACCATCGAACAGCTGCGCCTTGCCGTTTTCACCCATCAGGCGTTCACCGTCGCGTGAAGGATTCACCGACTGCAGCAGTCCCTGAATCTCTTCGGCTTCAGCACCGTCGAAGACCGGGGTAGCCACGTTCAGTGGTCCGGTCTCACGTGGCAGGTTGGGCAGGTTGCGCAACCACTCGGGCTCGCCTTCGATCTTCCAGCCGTTGGCCGCAATCCAGCCCAGGTGTAGTTCCATCACCTGGCCGAGGTTCATACGACCCGGAACACCTAGCGGGTTCAGAATGATATCGACCGGAGTACCGTCGGCCAAGAACGGCATATCTTCCACGGGAAGGATCTTGGAGATCACACCCTTGTTACCGTGACGACCAGCCATCTTGTCACCATCGGTGATCTTACGCTTCTGAGCCACGTAGACACGGACCAGCTGGTTGACACCAACCGGCAGATCATCGTCGTCTTCGCGGTCCAGGATGCGGATACCGATCACGGTTCCGGATTCACCGTGCGGAACCTTCTTAGAGGTGTCACGAACTTCCTTGGACTTCTCGCCGAAGATGGCGCGCAACAGGCGCTCTTCGGGGGTCAGCTCGGTTTCACCCTTCGGAGTGACGCGACCGACCAGGATGTCCCCGGCCTCGACCTCGGCACCGATGTGGATGATGCCACGCTCGTCAAGCTGTGACAGCACTTCCTCGGAGACGTTGGGGATGTCGCGGGTGATCTCTTCAGCGCCCAGCTTGGTGTCACGGGCATCGATTTCGTACTCCTCAATGTGGATCGAGGTCAGCACGTCATCGGAAACCATGCGCTGGGAGAGGATGATCGCATCCTCGTAGTTGAGGCCTTCCCACGGCATGAATGCCACGAGCAGGTTCTTCCCCAGGGCCAGCTCACCGTTATCGGTGGCGGGCCCATCAGCGATGACCGACATAGTCTCCACCCGATCACCTTCGGCCACGCGCACCTGCTGGTTGTAGGCGTTGCCCTGGTTGGAGCGAGCGAACTTCTGGATCTTGTAATGGGTGGTAGTGCCATCGTCGTTCATCACGGTCACCATGTCGGCGGAAGCCTCGGTGACAACACCGGGTTTGGTGGCGGTCACGGAGTCGCCAGCGTCCAGCGCGACGTACTTCTCCATACCCGTACCCACCAACGGCGCTTCAGACTTCAACAGTGGCACCGCCTGACGCTGCATGTTCGCACCCATCAGCGCGCGGTTAGCATCGTCGTGCTCCAAGAACGGGATCAGGGCGGTGGCTGCCGAGACCATCTGACGTGGGGAGACGTCCATGTAGTCAATATCGGACGGTTCAGCCAGTACCGGTTCACCGTCACCACCGCGCTGACGACACAAGACCTGTTCTTCAGCGAAAGAGCTATCCTCGTTCAGCACCGCGTTAGCCTGGGCAATCTGGGCGTCCAGCTCGTCATCAGCGGTGAGGTACTCAACACGGTCAGTGACCTTACCGTCAATGACCTTGCGGTACGGGGTCTCAATGAAACCGAAGGCGTTGATCCGACCGAAGGTTGCCAACGAACCAATCAGCCCAATGTTGGGACCTTCTGGGGTCTCAATCGGGCACATACGACCGTAGTGCGAGGGGTGGACGTCGCGGACTTCCATTCCCGCGCGATCACGAGACAGACCACCTGGGCCCAGGGCGGAGAGACGACGCTTGTGGGTCAGACCGGCCAGTGGGTTGTTCTGGTCCATGAACTGCGAAAGCTGGGAGGTTCCGAAGAACTCCTTGATGGAAGCAACCACAGGACGGATGTTAATCAAAGTCTGAGGGGTAATAGCCTCAACGTCCTGGGTGGTCATCCGCTCGCGCACCACGCGCTCCATACGAGCCAGACCGGTGCGGATCTGGTTTTCAATCAACTCGCCGACGGCGCGAATGCGACGGTTACCGAAGTGGTCGATATCGTCCATCTCGACGCGAATATCGACCTCTTCACCGTTGTGTTGACCCTTGATGGTCTTCTCGCCAGCGTGCAGAGCACAGATGAAGTGAATCATCTGCGCCACATCCTGCTCCGTCAACACGCTCGATGCGGGGTCGGACAACGGAGCGTCGACGCCGAGCTTGCGGTTGAGCTTATACCGACCCACTTTAGCCAGATCGTAGCGTTTCTCAGTGAAGTACAGGTTAGCCAGCAGAGTTTGGGCTGGATCCACAGCTGCCGGTTCACCTGGACGCAACTTGCGGTAAATGTCCAGCAGGGCTGCCTTCTGGTCTTCGGTTTGGTCCTTTTCCAGGGTCAACCGCATGGAGTCATATTGACCGAATTCTTCGAGAATCCGGGACTCCGACCAGCCCAGGGCCTTGAGCAACACAGTCACCGGTTGCTTGCGCTTACGATCCAGGCGCACCGAGACCTGGTCGCGACGGTCAATCTCCAGCTCAAACCAGGCACCACGGGACGGGATAATCCGGGCCGAGTAGACGTCCTTATCGGTGGTCTTGTCAGGGTGGCGTTCGAAATAGGCACCCGGGGAACGCACCAGCTGGGAAACCACAACACGTTCAGTGCCGTTGATGATGAAGGTGCCTTCTTCAGTCATCAACGGGAAGTCACCCATGAACACCGTCTGTTGCTTAATTTCACCGGTGTTGTAGTTCATAAACTCCGCCTTGACGTACAGCGGAGCAGCGTAAGAGGAGTCTTTCTCCTTCGCTTCATTTTCGGTGACCTTAGGGTCAGAGAATTCCGGATCAGTGAACGACAGCGACATCGTTCCCTGGAAATCCTCAATGGGTGAGATTTCCTCGAAAATATCGGAGAGCCCGGATGTGGTAGCTACCGAATCATCACCGATTTCCTGGGCATGCGCAACACGCTGTTTCCACCGTTCGTTACCGACCAAGCGGTCGAAAGATTCGGTCTGAAGTGCTAACAGGTCGGGCACGTCCAGAGGTTCGGCAATCTTCGCGAAAGAAACTCGGCCTGCAGAGGCGGCGTGGCGAGGATTGGTAGCGGCTGAATTATTTGAGGTGCTCGAAGCGACCAAAAGAGTGATCCTTTCACAGACCTTCTGTGTACAGTTCTGACTTCCCTACACACCGTGTCGCATCCGGTGCGACACGCGAGGTTGGCCGACCCACCGCTATATGAAGGTCAAGACCGTATACCGTATATTTATCGTGGCGTGCCAGAAGGGGCTCATGACACGACACATGGAAGATAGGGATACGCAAAGAAACAGCTTATCACATTTCTATCCTGACCCCAAGCCCCTGCTGAGACACTTGTGGCCCCACGCCATCCATGGTGCGGGGCCACAAGCAGTTCAGTCGATGCTAAGCAGCTGATGCCACTGGCATTACTTCAGGGTGACGGTAGCGCCAGCACCTTCCAGCTGCTCCTTAGCCTTCTCGGCAGCTTCCTTGTCCACGCCTTCCAGCACGGGCTTCGGAGCACCATCGACCAGTTCCTTGGCGTCCTTCAGACCCAGCGAGGTCAGTGCGCGAACTTCCTTAATCACGCCGATCTTCTTGTCGCCAGCAGCTTCCAGGATAACGTCGAACTCGGACTGCTCGTCAGCAGCGTCACCGTCACCGTCGTCACCAGCAGCCGGAGCAGCAGCAGCGGCAACCGGAGCAGCAGCGGTCACGTCGAATTCTTCCTCGAATGCCTTGATGAAGTCAGACAGTTCGACCAGGGTCAGCTCTTTGAAAGTGTCCAGCAGTTCTTCAGTGGATAGCTTAGCCATGAGTGTGGCTCCTTTACGTAGTGGGTTCTCAGGTTCAAGAACTCAGATGTGAAGTTTTTGGTGTGATCAGTTGACCACGTAGTCCATCGCCTCGACGATGGGGTTAGGCGGCGTCTTCCTGCTTGGCACGCAGTGCCTCGGTCGTACGCACGGCCTTCGACAGCGGGGACTGGAACAGCGCGGCGGCCTTGGACATACCACCCTTCATTGCTCCTGCCAGCTTCGACAGCAACACCTCGCGAGATTCCAGATCCGCAAGCTTCTTAACACCCTCAACATCGAGTGCGGCACCTTCCATGTAGCCGCCCTTGATGACCAGGGCCTCATTGTCCTTGGCAAAGTCACGCATAGCCTTTGCTGCTTCAACCGGCTCACCTTCGATGAAAGCGATAGCAGTCGGACCGTTGAGTAGTCCCTCGAAGGCATCTACTCCGGCTTCTTTGGCAGCAATGTCAGCAAGCGTATTCTTCACCACGGCGTAGTGGGTGTTCTCACCGAGAGAGCGGCGCAAGGTCCTGAGCTGCTCCACGGTCAGACCACGGTACTCTGTGAGCACAGCAGCATCCGAGTTGCGGAAACGCTCCACCAACTCAGCCACTGCGGCCTCTTTTTCAGCAGTCGCCATGGCACTCCTTCCGATTGCTTCAGCCGGTACCTAACGGCTTCGACACAAAAAACGCCCCGTGCAGGCGTGCACAGGGCGCAGCAATACTGAAGATTGTGATCAGCAGTCTTCAACTGGCTTGACGTTCACACCTGCGCTGGTCGCTTTTGTGTCAAAAGCTTTATAGTCATTCCGTCGCGGCGCTCATGTTGTCAGATGGGCACCAGAATTAACGACCGGCGGTCTTTGGTGGTTAATAAGCTACCCTACCGATTCCCGCAACACCAAATCCACGCTTGGAATGAGAGCGAGATCATCAGCGGACGTGTTTGCTAGCGGGCTGAGAGTGTTGCTGGGGTTGGCCCGGTCGCTGAGACCTCCGGCGAGTTTTGATCTCATAGGCGACGAGCAACAGCACGAGCCACAGTGGTCCGACAAAGACCGCGGTACGGTACTGTTGCGACCATCCCATGATCACGACCAGGAGGGCGAAAAACACCAACACAATCCAAAACACCACCGAGGCTGCGGGAAGTTTGAAGTGAAGCTTTTCGCGTTCCTCTTGGCTGAGCTGGGCACGGAATTTGCGGTGGGTGATCATGACCATAGTCCAGTTGATCAGCGCAGCCGCCAACGCCACGGACATCAGGTACCGAAAGGCGAAATCGGGCCAGAGCATCACCACCACCACGGCGATGACGGTCACCGCCGAGGAGATGAGCACACCCCAATACGGCACGCCACGTCCGGAGACCTTGGTGAGAAACGAGGGAGCGTTTCCTTGCAGTGCCAGCGAGTACAGCATCCGAGCGTTGGAAAAAAGTCCGGAGTTATAAACGGAAATGACCGCGGTGAGCATGACCAAGTTCAGGATGTGGGCAGCTCCGGTAATGCCGACGGCATCAAAAATTTGCACGAAAGGACTGGAATGCCCGTCGATCTGGTGCCAGGGCACCACGGACATGATGACAGCCAGAGCCAAGATATAGAACAGCAGGATGCGCAGAATGACTTGGTTGATGGCTCGGGGGATGGATTGCTGCGGACGGTCAGCTTCCCCGGCAGCCACCGCCACCAGTTCGGTGCCGCCGAAGGAAAACATCACGACGGCCATGGCGGCGATGATGCCGGTCAGTCCCATGGGCATAAATCCGCCGTGGTCCCACAAGTGGCTAAAGCTGGGGTCTGGCAGTTCGGGATTGGAATTGACGCCCAGGATAACCACCACGGTGCCAAGCACAATCATGGCGATGACTGCCACAACTTTCACCACGGCGAACCAGAATTCGAATTCGCCGAAGGTTTTGACACCGACCAGGTTGATGAAGGTGATCAGCACTAAAAAGAAGGCTGCTGAGACCCAGGATGGTACCTCGGGGAGCCAGTAGTTGACGAAGGATCCGACCACCGCCAGCTCGACCATGGCTACCGCAATGTAGTTGAACCAGTAGTTCCACCCGGAGACGAAGCCAGCCCGCCGACTCCAATATTTGTGGGCATAGTGGGTAAATGCTCCGGCCACGGGCTCGTGGACGGACATCTCCCCCAAAGCACGCACCACCCAGAAGATGATGAGGCCACCGATGAGATAGGCGATGAGAATGGCGGGCCCGGCCAGACTGATGGAATCGGCAGAACCATAGAACAGCCCCGTACCAATAGCGCCGCCCAGAGCAATCATCTGAATGTGCCGATTCTTCAAGTCTCGTTTCAGACGCTGGTCGTGTTGAGCGACATCGTATGCCACAGCGGTGCTTCTTTTCTGTCGTGAGGTGGATACAGGGCGACAAAGCGTAGACGGACCTCGCAAAGGTCTAGGTCATCGGCTCTGCAGATCAGAGTACCCTCGCTCCGTGGTGTTGTGAACGCAAAATGTCAGGCGTGTTAACAACGATGTGGCTCTCTGGGGGCCTGTTGTGGGAGTGGGAGACTCTGAAAACTACTGTGGCCTTCACCGAGACAACCGGTGAAGGCCACAGCTAACGGGCTACCGGAGGGCTTTAGGCCTGTTCAGTAACAACCCGAGTGAGGTTAGGATCCACGGAGATGCCGGGGCTCTGCGTCGATGCCACGGTAACGCTGGAAATGTAGCGTCCCTTAGCGGAAGAGGGCTTGAGCCGGATAACCTCCTCCAGTGCCGCGGCGTAGTTCTGAGCCAGCTTCTCAGCATCGAAGCTGGTCTTACCGATGATGAAGTGCAGGTTGGAATGACGGTCGACGCGGAAGTCGATCTTACCGCCCTTAATATCTTCAACCGCTTTGGCAACGTTCGGGGTCACGGTTCCGGTCTTGGGGTTCGGCATCAGGTTACGGGGACCCAGGATCTTACCGAGGCGACCGACCTTACCCATCATGTCCGGGGAGGCCACGGCGGCGTCAAAATCAGTCCAACCGCCCTGGATTTTTTCGACCAGATCATCGGACCCGACGTAGTCGGCACCGGCTGCTTCGGCAGCGGCGGCGTTGTCACCGGTGGCGAAGACGACAACGGTCGCGGTCTTACCGGTACCGTTGGGAAGGTTCACGGTACCGCGAACCATTTGGTCAGCCTTGCGGGGATCCACTGACAGACGCATCGCCACATCCACGGTGGCGTTTTTCTCAGCGGGGGTAATGTCCTTCAGAAGCTTGATTGCTTCAAAGGGGCTGTACTGACGGTCTTCAATTTTGGCCGCGGCTGCCTGGTATGCTTTGCTGCGCTTTGCCATCTGCTAAATCTCCTTATGCAGTCGTGGTGTAACGGGCCGCGCTCGACCCATGCCACTGAAATGTTATGGGTGTTGTTGACGGGCAACAACGATGATCCGTATGGACCTGGTTAGTCTTCGACAGTGATACCCATCGACCGTGCAGTGCCGGCGATGATCTTGGTAGCGGCTTCAATGTCGTCAGCGTTCAGGTCAGCCATCTTGGTCTGAGCAATCTCAGCCAGCTGATCCTTGGTGACCTTACCGACCTTATCGGTGTGCGGAGTCGAAGATCCCTTGTTCACGCCGGCTGCCTTTTTGATCAGCTGCGCCGCCGGAGGGGTCTTGGTAATGAAATCGAAGGAACGGTCTTCGTAAACGGTGATTTCCACCGGGATGATGTTTCCACGCTGGGACTCTGTGGCGGCGTTGTAGGCCTTGCAGAACTCCATGATGTTCACACCATGCTGACCAAGCGCCGGACCAACCGGAGGTGCCGGATTAGCAGCACCAGCTTCAATCTGCAACTTGATCAGACCAGCGACCTTTTTCTTGGGGGCCATATTCGGGTCCTTTTCTATCGTCGTTCTTCGATCACAGGAGCGTGATCGAAGGGGTGATCACCGTGGCGCGGTGATCGAGGTCGTAGCGCCCGGCCAAAGCAACCGGGACCACGAAGTCTTTTCTACACTTTGGTCACTTCACTGAAGGACAGGGTCACCGGCGTCTCGCGTTCGAAGATGGATACCAGCACCACCAGCTGCTGGGAGTCAACTTTGACTTCCGATATGGTAGCCGGCAACGACTCGAACGGCCCTTCCTTGACGGTAACGGATTCGCCGACTTCGAAGTCGACGGTGACTTCCGGAGCCACTTCTTGCACGGCTTCCTTGGGTGCAGGTTTGCCTTCGTCCTGGGCCTTCTTCGCGGCTTCCTGCAGAATCGAAGGGGCCAACATGTCGTAGACCTCGTCTAGGCTCAGCGGCTCGGGCTCGTAGGCGTCGGCGCCGACAAATCCGGTCACGCCAGGGGTGTGGCGCACCACGCCCCAGTTTTCTTCAGTAAAGTCCATACGCACCAGCGCGTAGCCGGGAATCCGAACACGGTTGACGACCTTGCGGTTGGAGTTCTTAATCTCCACAGCTTCTTCCATGGGAACTTCGATCTCATAGATCTCGTCAGCGTCCATGGTCTGAATGCGCGTTTCCAGGTTGGTCTTGACACGACGTTCGTAGCCGGCGTAGGTGTGCACCACGTACCACTCACCAGGCTGGCGACGAAGCTTCGCGCGTAGTTCTTCGCCGATCTTCTCCAGATCGGTTTCGCCATCATCATCGCTGTCGGTCTCGGCCTCGTGAGCCTGGTCAGCTTCCTCTGTGCTTGTTACGGCGTCAGTGTCGCCAGATTCTTCAGGAGTGGATTCTGCAGACGCTTGGGCCTCAGCGACGTCGTTGCCCTCAGGGTTTGCCACGGCATCCTGGTCTGCAACGGTGTCATCGGAGGCCACAACCGACTCATCGATGGACTGTTGCTCGCGTTCTTGCTCGGACACGTGATTCCTGCTTTCCTCGGTAACTTGCTGGTCTGATGGCCGTGACAGTTGCCGGCCTGAGGCTCTTAGACAGTTTCTTGACCGCCGAAGAGGAACGACGCTCCCTGCCCAAAGAGCCAGTCCAACACAAATACCACGGCGATCACGATGATCACGAAGACCAGAACAACGCCGGTCATTTTCAGCAGTTCTTCGCGGGTCGGGGTGACGACCTTACGGATCTCATCAACGACCTGACGCAGAAACAACATGATGCGGCTGAAGAAACCACGCCGTTCGGAGCGGCTCTGGCCACCGTCCTGAGTTTCGTGCGTTGATTGTTCGGCCACGGATCCTCGCTCGGTCATCAATAAGGGTGATCTGCTGTACGCTGGCGGTTATTCCGGCAACTTACTGCGCAGGGCAGACAGGACTCGAACCTGCAACCTACGGTTTTGGAGACCGTCGCGCTACCAATTGCGCCACTGCCCTCGGTGTTCGGGGGGTATTTCACGCACCACAACAAATGGTGAGTGGACACCGAATGACTAGTCTACGATGTTGTCCGCTCATCACCAAATTGAACACGGAAGTTGCACGAAGTCGCCTATCGCCCCGGTATCTGTCAGACGGTTTCAAGTATTGTAAAGAGTGGCTGGTGTCCCCGCCCTCGGTCGGTGATGGCTCAGAAGAAAACGGGTACGAGTATCCTCGCCTGCTTCGCCGACGGTAGCCGGTGTCACTCAGCGTGTGAAGGCAGAACAATATGTCGAAGGGACCTACATCATGGTTGAACCCGCCCGCCGCGTTTCCGCTCGGTTAAATGCCATCACCGAGTCCGCCACTCTGGCGGTGACCGCGAAAGCCAAAGAGCTCAAGGCCGCTGGTCGCGAGGTGATTGGATTTGGCGCTGGAGAACCAGATTTTCCCACTCCTGACTACATCGTTCGCGCCGCGGAGGAAGCTACCACCGATCCGGTCAACCATCGCTACTCCCCTGCCGGTGGGTTGCCCGAGCTCAAAGAAGCCATTATTAACAAGACACAACGTGATTCGAAGCTGAGCTACCAGTCGCAGGAGGTGTTGGTCACCAATGGGGCTAAGCAAGCGGTGTACAACACCTTCGCTGCTCTGCTGGACCCAGCCGATGAGGTGCTGGTGCCTGCACCTTATTGGACGACCTATCCCGAATCAATCAAGTTGGCCGGTGGAGTCCCGGTCGATGTGTTTGCCGGCCCGGAGGCCGATTACTTGGTCACCGTCGACCAGCTCGAGGCTGCTCGCACCGAACAAACCAAAGTGGTGCTCTTCGTCTCACCGTCGAACCCCACCGGAGCCGTGTACTCGCGCGAACAGACCCGTGCCATTGGCGAGTGGGCCCTGGAACACGGTTTGTGGGTGGTTACCGACGAGATCTACGAGCACCTGCTCTACGATGGGGCCGAAGCACAGTCCATAGTTTCGGTCGTCCCCGAGCTCAAGGACCAGACCATCATCCTCAATGGTGTGGCCAAAACCTACGCGATGACCGGGTGGCGTGTTGGTTGGATGCTGGGCCCGGTCGACGTCATCAAGGCAGCCACCAACCTGCAATCTCATGCCACCTCGAACGTCGCTAATGTTTCTCAGCGGGCTGCCATTGCCGCATTGAATGGTTCGTTGGAGGCCGTCGAAGAGATGCGCCAGGCCTTCGATCGTCGTCGACAAAAGATCGTACAGATGCTCAACGAGGTGCCCGGATTCTCCTGCCCGACACCGCGTGGCGCGTTCTACGTCTACGTCGATGCCCGCGACGCACTGGGCCGGAAGATCAACGGCCGTGTCGCCGAAACGTCACAGGATTTGGCCACCATCATCCTTGAGGAGGCCGAGGTCGCGGTGGTTCCCGGTGAAGCGTTCGGTCCCTCCGGGTTTTTGCGACTGTCTTATGCACTGTCGGACGAGGACCTCGAAGAAGGCACCTCTCGCCTTCTGCGTTTGTTCTCCTAAGACCGCCCACGACCGATAGTCGCACCGGAGAAAAACTACTAGCCTGGAAAGTGTCTGGGATAACCCATCAGGGTTGTACCCGGGATTTCTGAGCGGTTTTCTTGACTGTTTTGACGAAAGGATACCCCTGGTGCGCATCGGAATCTTAACCTCTGGCGGAGATTGTCCCGGGCTCAACGCCGTGATCCGGTCAGCGGTGTTGCACGGCATCAAGTCTTTCGACGACGAGCTAGTGGGAATTCGCAACGGCTGGACCGGACTTATTGACAAAGACTATTTCGAGCTCCCCCGCCAGGTGGTTCGGGGCTTGGCACGCACCGGAGGCACCATTCTTGGTACCTCCCGCACCCACCCGTATAATGCTGAAGGCGGTGGGCCGGAGAATATCAAGCGCAATATGGAAGACATGGGACTCGGCGCGCTGATCGTCATCGGCGGAGAAGGCACCCTCGCCGGGGCGCAACGACTCTACCAGGACGGGATCAACCTGGTAGGAGTGCCGAAAACCATCGATAACGACCTGCGTGGCACCGACTACACATTCGGGTTCGACACGGCACTGTCGATTGCTACCGATGCGATGGACCGGTTACGCACCACCGGTGAGTCGCACCACCGGTGCATGGTCGCTGAGGTGATGGGACGTCACGTTGGCTGGATCGCATTGCACTCAGGCCTCTCCGCCGGCGCCCACGCAATCTTAATCCCAGAATTCCCAACCCCGATGGAGCAGGTCAGCGAATGGGTCACACAGGTGCACGAACGCGGTCGGTCGCCACTTGTTGTCGTGGCTGAGGGGTTCATCCCTGAAGGCCACACCGATCCAGTGGCAGAGGCCGGGGTGGAAGCATCCGGCCGCCCGCGACTGGGTGGAATTGGAGAGTGGGTCACCCACCAGATCGAGGATCTAACCGGCATCGAGACCCGCAACACCGTTTTGGGACACATTCAACGTGGCGGGGCACCCACCGGATATGATCGGGTGCTCTCAACCCGATTCGGCATGGCCGCCATCGATCTGATCCATCGCGGACACTACGGTCGCATGGTGTCTTTGGCCGGTACTGAGATCGTCGACGTTGACTTGGACCAAGCTCTGGCCGGTTTGAAAGAAGTCCCCCAGCAACGCTACGACGAGGCGAAGGTTCTTTTTGGTCGATAATCCACGCATGCACCCGACCGATCCCTCGGATCAGCACAAACGTGTGATCCTGTTAGCCTGGGCCACCTCCATGGGGGCGGACCCCCAGCAGGTGCTAACCGTCGCGGACCAGCCCGGCTCCGGACCCCACCGTTTTCCCGTGCTCTCCGACCACGCCGATTCGAAGATCGCCAGCGTGATTCGGATTTACAACATCACGTTCATCTACGGTCCGTCCTGGTTTCTACAGGCCGCCAATGAGATTGATGACGAAATTCTCCCCCTGGAATCCACACTCATTCGTCTCGGCGCCTCGCACGGGGCACGCTCGCTGGGAGAAACCACGCTGTACTATGCCGAGGACCTCCCCGAGACCAGCGGGTCGGATGCGGTAGCGATCAGTGAGGACCGCGAATTTATCACTGAGTTAGAAGCCAGGTGTCCTTCCGACGATGTGGGGGCAGCCGCACTGTCGCAAACCGCGCAAACCTTTGCGGTGGTCTCCGACCAAGACCCCGGAAATCTGCAGGTGGTCGCCGGTTCCGGTTACGAGGAATGGGCGTCGCTAATCGCGGATCTCACGGTGTTGGTTGACCCGGATTTCCGGGGCCACGGCTTAGGCACCTACGCCGTCGCCGTCGCCGCCGAAGAGGCCTTCATGGCGGGCCTGATCCCCCAGTGGCGGGCTGCCATGGGCCACCGCGCGGCCCAACGGATGGCTGATGCCATGGGCTTCCAACTCAGTGGTTCCCAGACCACCCTTAAATTTGAGGCAACCGAATCCCACGCCGGATAGCCAGTGGGAGGCTGGAGCAACAGAACACCCTAAAGCCCTGGATGGGCGCTACGAGCGTGAGGTGCCGGGGCGTTGACGTCGTAGATTCATCAAACCGGTGGGTCGCCCCACGGTATTGCCGGCATCTGTGGCCACCAGGACTTGTTGCGTCGCTGCCATATAGGTGTAGTCGGGTGCATCCTCGGCACCGTTCGGGGCGTGGTCGTCGGCGTGATCTGCGGGGAGCTGTTCCCGGATGAGCAACTCTGCCTTAGGGTCCACCGCCCGTTTGATGACTGCCAAGGCGATGGGTCCCATTTCGTGGTGATGGCCCACGGAGGTGACCCGCCCCAGCGCGCGAGCTTTGTCGAGCCTGGCGCGGTCGGCACCGGTTTCGCCACCCTCGGGGCGCAGAATGACATCCGCGCCGGGTTCGGGTAGCCCGTGAACCGAGCCGTCGAGAAGAAGTTGCACCAGTCTGCGGGGCGGATGGCCGAGATTATGAACACGGGCCACGGTTTCCTGCCCCTTATAGCAACCTTTATTCAGGTGCACCGCGGTGCGGAGCAAGTCTAGCTCATGGGGAATAGAACGCTCGTCGGTATCAACCAATTGACGAGGTCGCCCCGCGGCGACGCGTAGTGCTTCAGCACTCATCATGCCCGCCCAACGGTAGCCGTCAGGCAACAACTGCTCATCACGGTTCGAGCCGCCCAGCGCGGACCGGTCCACTAGGTATTCGTACCAGGACCAGTCCACTCCCGGGTGGTCATCAGGGTCGACGTCCGGGGTATAGGCGTATCCGCCCGGACCGATGTGTGGCCAGGGATCCTGCCAGCACGGGGTCGCGTCCCATCCGGACACTGGGGCGGTCGTGGCCACGACAGCCAGGTCGTCGCTACGGTCGGCAATCTCTACCCGGGAGGCAAACTTCATCGCCTCCAACCATCCGGCCAGGGAGGCACCCAGCCCGGGTTCTACGGTCATCCAGGTCGTCTCGCCGTCGTCAACCAGGTGTACCTGGAAGTCCAAGCGCCCGTGCAGGTCCAAGAATAAGGTCTCAGTGGAGGTTCCCGGTGGCAGGGTCGCCAGATCCTGGGAGCTCAGCACGTGCAATAATTGCAACCGGTCAGCTCCGCTGATGGTCACCACGCCACGGTGACAGAGATCCACCACGGCCCGCCCCCGGTCCAGCGCACGTTGTTCGGCAATGGGATGGCCATAGTGAGCAGCAACGGGCTCATCCACCCCGCCAGCGGCCACGGCGCCGGGCACTGCCGTGGGTGGTAGCAACAGCGGTGACGGATCGGGAACAGTGCGTGTCGTATCGGGTTCAGTCAGCATCGGTGAGATGAGCTCAGGATAGATCGTGTTTTCCCGGGGTATGGACGGTGCCGGGAGCAAGCCGGCCATCGGTGAGACTCTTCATGCGGTCCAGGCTGGCCGAGGCGTGCGGTTGCGCCGAGGACGATGCGGTCTCTTTCACATCCCAGCGCCAGAACAGCTGGCCGTTAACGAGTCCCAGGATGCGTTCGGCGCTGTGGTACTGGCCCGTCAGCTCCCCGCGCATCACGGTCTCGGCGCGCAGGCTAATCTGCGGACCACGCACCACGCCGTAATACAGCTCGCTGAGTGATCCCGGGTGCGTGATGGTAGCCGTGATAGGGAATTCGTCCTCCGAGAACCGCAGCGATTCCACATCATCAGCCGACCGGTAGGCCGGCACCACATCGGCGGGTTTCATCCCGGGACCCACATCGGCGTCGTGGCGTTCGCGCGCCAGAGACCAGAAGCCGGTTTCGATCGTCAACGGGCGAATCAAGGTGGCGTCGGCTTCACACAGCCAGGACTCGGCACGATATTCCAGGAAGGGCAACCCGTACTCGGTGAAATCAACCCTTTGGTAAAAGATCTCGTCAGACTCTGTGCCTTGGCCGAGTCGGCCCTGCCCCTCCCAGGAACCGATCAGCCAGCTCAGTGGTGCCAGCTCGGGAACGAGGTCTACCGGCAGTTCCATCACCATAGAAACGAGGTACTCCTACATCATCCTGGGCGCCTGGCCACGGGGCGAACGCCCAGGATCAGATTGCGACGGCTACTTTTGTCCTTTGAACAGCCCAGCGATCACCAGCACGGCGACGGCGGCCATGCTTAGTGCAATCAGGCCCAGCAACACAAGGAAGAAAATTTCAAGTGCGAGAAGATTCATAACCCCTATCCTACTGCACTGACCCGGCTACGACCGATCCTTACGGGTCGAGGCCCGGGTGTTCGACCACCAGCTTTAGTGACGACGTTGGATGTGGCGCCCTTCATGATCGGCGTGGAGCCACTGGTCGGCAAATTCTCCGGCGGTGAACGCCTCCAGATCCTCGTTGACAACTTCCAGCAGTTCTTGGTCTCCGCCAGTGTCGACGATGTCCAGGCTCAGTAAGGGCTTTTCGGTCTCACGATCACGGATCACCACCGCGTCGCCGATAACTTCGGAACCTGCGCCAGGACCCGAAAAAGCCGCGGTGAGGACTCCCCCGATGAAACGAAACACTCGTTCCACCCGGTCACGACCGGCTGGTTCCAGAGCGACGGTGAAAAATTCGTGTGCCGGGCGTCGGGCTTGCTCGACCGAGAGCTCGCGAGAAAATTCAGTCATGTCACTACCCTAAGGCTTTTAGATCAATGCGGGCACTACCCAGACGGTGAAATACAGCAGGATGCCCAGCCCCAGCACGGGAACCATGCCCACTGCGATCGCCGACACCGGTGCATCGCGGATTTCGATGGGGGGTGCGCCCAGGGACTGGAGTTCGGCGGTGGTGCGCCGACCCAGCACATACACCATGTGGTGAACCAGTACGACCATCAAGGCTCCGACCCCGGCGGCAATGACGGTAGGAACAGAAAGTACCAGCGGGTGAGGCAGCTGCAACGCGGTGGTGGCGGCGATACCTGCCACGATCCCTAGGGCACTAGCAAGAAAACGTTGGATGGGAAACAGCGAGACCACACCGGCCACCATCACGCCGATGAGTGCGGTGAAAGCCAACCAGTTCAGGCCCCCAACTTGTTGGGTGGCCTCGATCTCGGCTCCGTAACCGGCGTAGCGCAGGATCCGGTCAACGTCCATGCGGGCAATCAGCGACCACAGTCCGGTCGCGGCCATGATGGAGATCGACACGATTGCCAGTCCCAGACGTGGCGGACGGTTTCCATTTTGCGGTCCCGCGATTAATTCGGTGACGAACAGCGCGATCAGGCCCAGCGATAAGGTGATCGCCACCGGGGCCATCCAAAGGTCCGGGCGTGCCATCTCGAAGGAATAATTCCCGCTGAACCGGGTGTCCTCAGGCAACAGGGCCAATAACCAGGTGGAGATCATCCCCACGGCGGCAATCACGGCGATGAGCAGCACTGTCAAACGTCCCTTGACGAGTCGAGCAAGACCCACGCTGAAGACAATAACCAGGACGGTGACAACCCCGGGCACAGCCCACCGGGCCACGTCGTTGGTCATCAGCACAGCCAGGGAGAGACCCGCACCCGCCAGTAAGGTTCCTAAAGCCGCATATATTAAACGCACGTTTTCATTCTGTCATGGCCTCGGACTCTCGCCGGGATTTCGTGTCTCAGCAAACTTTGGCCTGCAGGCGGACACCGGTACTGTGGAGGCTATGAACTCCCTGCAGGTGCGTGACCACGATCTTAATTCCCAAGAGCTCAGTTATCTTCAGGCCTTGGCAGCCCTGGGGCTTCGCGCAGATAATAATGAGCCATTTTCTGATCAAACCTGGGTCGAGATCCGTAGCGGTCGAGCTGTGGTGTTCACCGCGGACTCTACCTCTCATCCTGGATGGGCGGTCGCGGCGGCACTGGTTGGCCAGGGAAACGCTGAGAACCCATATCTCGTGGAGATGGTGGTTCATCCCCAAGAACGCGAGCGCGGTCTCGGCTGTGCTGTGGCGGATAAAATCGCCTCGTATCTTCAGCAAAACGCGCCCGCCGACGCGCTGGTGACCGCCTGGAGTCACGGCAATCACGAAGCTGCGAATATTTTGGCCCAGCGGTATGGTCTTGCCCCGGTCCGTGAGCTGTGGCGGATGGGGCTCATCGGCTCTGAAGGGTCCCACTGGCCAGATCACCCGCCGCAAGGTTATCGGTTCCGGACCTTCGTACCCGACCAGGATGAGCGTGCCTGGCTCGAGGTGAACGCCGCGGCCTTCGTGGATCATCCCGAGCAGGGCAAAATGACCCTTCAGGATCTGCAGTCACGGATGAAACAGGACTGGTTCAGCGCTGATGGGTTTTTTGTGGCTGAGCAGGAAGATACCGGAGACATGGCGGGATTTCACTGGACGAAGGTGGTTCCCGGTGCTGAGTCCGGAGAGGTTTATGCCGTCGGTGTTTCCCCCGAGGCTCAAGGTAGCGGACTGGGACGAGCACTCACCGCACGCGGGATGAACCATCTTGTCGAAAATGGTCTCACTCATTTGGTGCTCTATGTCGATGCGGACAATACACCCGCGACAAAATTGTATGACTCGTTAGGGTTTTCTGTGGAGAATGTCGATGTCATGTTTTCGTCGACGACGTCCCGACATCATGTCCAGGAGAATGATTCGTGAGTTCGGTAGCCGAATATATTCAGGATCTCACCGCTCAACGTACCTCATCTGCGGTGGAAGATCCCGGTCCAGCATCTGACATCGTCGCCTGTGGAATCCTCCCTTGGCGTTGCGAGCGTGGCGCGCTCGAAGTCTTATTAATTCACCGTCCCCGGTACGACGACTGGTCGTGGCCCAAAGGCAAACTCGATGAGGAGGAGACTCTACCCGAGTGCGCGATTCGCGAAACACGAGAGGAGATTAATCTCGACGTCGAGTTGGGCATCCCTCTGCCGATCATCCGGTACCAGGTGGAGGGAAAGTCAAAAGAAGTCTGGTACTGGGCGGCTGAAGTCACCACGCAGCAGCCCCGTGCTGATCAGGGTGAAGTCGATCGGGTGGAATGGCTTTCCGTAGAGCAGGCTCGTCAACGGTTGACCAATGACAATGACCACCAGCCTCTCGACGCCCTGGTTGAAGCATTCGAGAATAAGACGTTGAGAACGCGTCCCTGCCTGTTTTTACGTCACGCCAAAGCCAAACCACGCTCCAGCTGGTCGCGGGCCGAATCGGAACGCCCACTGGCGGCCACCGGGCGTCGTCAGGCCTGGACCGTAAAACGCCTGCTGGAGGCCTGGTCGCCACAGCGAGTGATCTCCTCGCCCTGGGTCCGTTGCATGCAGACTGTGGCGCCTTTCGCCAAGCAGGCTAAGCGAAACGTCAAACAACGCGATATTCTCACCGAAAAGCAAGCCGGTAAGAAGGCATCGAAAGCCACCAAAGAGTTCCTGGCGCAACTTGGTAAGAACCGCCCGCGGGTCATCTGCACTCATCGGCCCGTTTTCCCGCGTATTTTTGAGGCTATCAAGGCACACCTCAAAAAGTACGCCGAGTCTAAAGACCTACGAGACCGGTTACTCAACGCCCTGCCAACGGACAACCCCTACGTTAGCCCTGGCGCGGTGATTGTGGTGCATCAGGCCGTGGATCGCCAGCTACGTATTGTGTCCGTCGAGATCTACGATTCCTACGACCTTTAACGCAGATAGTGACGTCTGCCGGGGACATGCCGGTAGGATTCAGGACAAGAACTATTCGGAGTGAGGAAACTGAGATGACTGAGGTACAGCCCGGATCCGAGAACCAACCGGCCAAGAACGTCCATCCTGGAGCAACCATCAGATTGTCTGAGTCCAATGATCGGTTTGAGCTGTGGGACAACGGCGAATTCATCGGCTTTCTCGGATTCAGTGTAAACCCCTCTACCGATGAGAATGGCCGTGAAGTCCTGCACCTGCAACACACCATCATCTCCGAAAAATATGGGCGCCAGGGGTACGCACGCGCCCTGGTCACCATGGTGTTAGATCAATTGCGTAAAGATCACGTGCAGGTCATCTCCAGTTGCTCCTATATTGACCGTTACTTGCAACGCTACCCGGAATATCAAGACATGGTCGTTGACTGACACCGACGATAAACCGATTTCAGCACACCTCCCAATACACCCCATAACCTTCAGGAAGAGGCTACCGACGTGTCTGCGTCAGCTGAGGATATTGTCACGCCCTACGAGGACCTTTTGGCCGATGTTCTGAAGCATGGAACCGCCAAAACCGATCGCACCGGAACCGGCACCTATTCGGTGTTCGGACGTCAGATGCGGTTCGATTTGAGCTCCTCGTTCCCGTTGATCACCACTAAACGGGTCCACTTCAAGTCCGTGGTGCTCGAGCTGCTGTGGTTCCTGCGTGGTGAATCCAATGTGCGGTGGTTGCAAGAACGTGGCGTGACCATCTGGAATGAATGGGCCGATGAAAACGGCGATTTGGGGCCGGTCTACGGTGTCCAGTGGCGATCATGGCCCACTCCCAGTGGCGAGACCATTGATCAGATCAGCCAGCTGATGCAGAATCTGAAAACGTCCCCGGACTCCCGTCGGCACGTGGTGACCGCATGGAACCCGGGACAGCTCAGCGAAATGGCGCTTCCGGCCTGTCACGCACTCTTCCAGTTTTATGTCGCTCCGACGGCTGACGGTTCGACCCCAGTGCTGTCCTGCCAGCTGTACCAGCGCTCGGCCGATATGTTCTTGGGAGTCCCATTCAACATTGCGGAATACTCATTGCTGACGCTGATGATCGCCGACCAGTTGGGATACCAACCCGGTGAATTCATCTGGACTGGCGGTGACACCCACATTTACACCAATCACGTGGACCAGGTGAAAGAACAGCTCACCCGGGCGCCCTACCCGTACCCGCGGGTGCGGATCCGGCGAACACCGCAGGACTTGTTCAGCTATGAGTTCGAGGACTTTGAACTCCTCGATTACCAGCACCACCCGACCATTAAGGCTCCCGTTGCAGTCTGATCACATCTCAACCGAAACCCCATCGACACCTCAGCGCCCACGGATCGGGATGATCTGGGCCCAAACCTCCACCGGGATCATCGGCGATCAAGGGGGCATGCCCTGGGACGTTCCGGAAGATCTCAAACACTTCCAACGTGTCACCACCGGCCACCCGGTGGTGATGGGACGTCGCACCTGGGAGTCGTTCCCCGAAAAGTTCCGCCCGTTGCCGAACCGGGATAATATCGTGGTCTCCTCGTCTCTGGACCCCGACGAGGCGTCAGGTGCCAGTGTGTTCACCGACCTCGACGCGGCGCTGGATGCCGCCATCGAGCGCGCCGAGAACGGAGAAGTCTGGATCATCGGCGGAGCAACCCTCTATGTGGCGTTGCTACACCGTGCAGACCTCATCCAACGTTCCCTGCTTCGCGTCAACGTTGGCGGAGACACTAAAGCGCCTGAACTCGATGAAGCCTGGCACCTGACCCAGGCCGATCCCGAAAACCCCGAGCAGTGGCACCGTTCCCGGTCTGGAGTGGACTACCGGTTTGAACTCTGGGAAAGGACCACTGCTGATGGCTGAGCACGACACCTCCTCATCCACGCACTCCACGGACCCGGGGACGACAACAGATAGGGCCCAGGTGCTGACCTTTTTGGCCTTGATCGCTGCTCCCATTCTCGCCGTCGTCAGCGCCGGGATGGGACTGGTGCTGATCTTGACCGAACGAACCATCGCCGGAGTGATTTTCATTCTGATTCCCACCCAGGCATTTCTTGCCCTGGGTATTTGGGCCTATACGGCCCGAAAACGTAATTTTTCCCACAGTTCCTCGCCATCCCAGTCGGTAGAATAGATGAGCATGACCGTAGATGATGCACAACAATTCCAACATGCTGACCCCGCGCAGAACCAGACGGTAGGAATCGTCGGATGGCGTGGCATGGTGGGGTCAGTCCTGATGCAACGGATGCAAGAAGAAGGGGACTTCTCCAAACTGAATCCCGTCTTCTTCTCCACATCTTCTCCCGGTGCGCCGGCCCCGAGCTTTTCTTCCGCTGAAGACAACGGTGTCCTGCAAGACGCCTACGATATCCAGACGCTAGCAAAGCTTCCGGTCATCATCACCACGCAGGGTGGTGACTACACCAAGAAGGTCCACCCGCAGCTGCGTGAAACCGGCTGGGACGGCATCTGGATTGATGCCGCATCCACCTTGCGGATGAGCGCTGACTCGTTGATCGTGCTGGACCCCATCAACCGGCCCGCCATCGACGCCGGTTTGCGCGACGGTATCAGAGACTTTATTGGCGGTAATTGTACGGTGTCCTGCATGCTGATGGGCCTCGGTGGCCTCTTTACCGCAGGGCTCATTGAGTGGGGCACCGCGATGACCTACCAAGCAGCCTCCGGCGGCGGCGCTAAGCACATGCGCGAGTTGCTCTCCGGTTTCGGCACCCTGCACCAGTCAGTGGCCGATGAATTAGCTGATCCGTCTTCGGCCATTTTGGAGATTGACCGCAAGGTCTTGGCCTCCCAGCGCGACGGGTCCATGGATACCACCGAGTTCGAGGTACCCCTGGCCGGTTCGTTGATCCCATGGATTGACTCCGAGCTGGACGGCGGTGTCTCCCGCGAAGAGTGGAAGGGTGGCGCTGAGACCAATAAGATCTTGGGACGGACCGCCGAGTCCGAGCGCATCCCTTTTGATTCGATTTGTGTGCGGATCGGTGCGTTGCGTAGCCACTCGCAGGCCTTGACCCTAAAGCTGACCCGTGATGTTCCCCTGGATGAGATCACCGATCTGATCGAGCAAAGCAACCCGTGGTCCAAGGTCGTGCCCAACACCAAGGAAGCGACCATGCAAGAGCTGACTCCCGTCGCAGCTTCCGGGGATATGACTATCCCGGTGGGCCGGTTGCGGAAGATGCAGATGGGGCCGGAGTACCTGTCGGCCTTCACGGTCGGCGACCAGTTGCTCTGGGGCGCCGCCGAACCGGTGCGCCGGATGCTGATGATTGCCACCGGTAACCTCTAAACGCCGCCAACCACAGTGGGGCTAAACCTTTTGTTGCGAGTTAGGCCCCGCTGTGGTGTCAGTAGAGCGTGGGCCAGTCCTCTAAGACCCTGTCTGGGAGCACTCTTAGAAGGTCACACCCACCAACACAGGTTCCGGACGTAGCTCAATACCCCAGTGGTCCAGCACTCCATCACGCACCGTGCGGGCAACCTCCAGCAGGTCCTCGGTGCTGGCCTCTCCCCGGTTGGTCAGCGCCAGAGTGTGCTTGGTCGACAGTGAAGCCCGCCCGTGGTCGAGGTGAAAGCCTTTGTGGAATCCCGCGTGGTCGATCAACCAGGCTGCCGAGAGTTTTACCATCCCATCACCGGCACCAAATCTCGGGGCGGCCTCGGGCAGATGAGTAGTCCGTTCGACAGGCACAATCGGGTTGGTGAAGAACGAGCCGGTGGACCAGGTATCGTGGTCGGCCGGGTCCAAGACCATCCCTTTGCCCGTGCGCAGTCGGATCACTTCCTCACGGATCCGGTGGAGTCCGGCGTGACTGCCCAGCTCGACATCAAGCGCTTTGGCCAGTTGCCCGTATCGGACCGCAGCGTTTTCTCCGGTGTGTTTCAGGTGAAAATCCACGCTGAGCACAATCCACCGTGGTGAAGCGTCGTGCTCGACTCGTG
The DNA here is from genome assembly GCF_029853775.1 of Auritidibacter ignavus. NCBI lineage: Bacteria > Bacillati > Actinomycetota > Actinomycetes > Micrococcales > Micrococcaceae > Auritidibacter > Auritidibacter ignavus. Next base: position 2,500,449 of record NZ_CP122564.1, on the reverse strand, counting down.
TCCCGGCCAGGGCGTCGTGCAGGCTCCGCTTGATGACCGAGTCCCGGTATCCGAAGTCCAGCTCATCGGCGGCCAGTTCCACCACGCGGTGGGTTTCTCGGTCCAAAGCCCGGATGCGTTGCAACGATTCGGAAATATCGGCCCCATAGGCACCGACGTTCTGGACCGGAGTGGCCCCAACCAACCCGGGAATCCCGGAGAGCGTTTCGACTCCGCTGAGGCCTTGTTCGACGGTATAGGCCACAAAGTCATCCCAGGTTTCTCCGGCAGCCACGCGCACAACCGTATAGTCATCGTGTTGCTGCAACGTGTCGATGCCCCGGGTGCAAATCTGCACGACGGTTCCGGGGAATCCCCGATCGGCCACCAGCAGATTGGAGCCACCGCCGAGCACCAGAAGTGGCTGATGGGCCGCATCGGCGGCGGTAACGGCCTGAATAAGCTGGTCTTCAGTCTCTGCACGGATGAGGCTCTGCGCCGGGCCGCCGACCCGAGAGGTGGTCAGCTCAGCAAGCGTGATCGGCGACGGGCTCATGCCACAGGATCCAGTTGCACGAGCACCTGTGCTTTGGTGAGCACCTTGCTGTCACCGTCGTCAGGGTTGGTGACGACCAGATCAATACGGACCACCCCAGTGTCTGCGGTGACGGCACCGACCTTGGCGGTAATGGCCAGGCGAGCTCCGGCCGGGCCGGTGGTAAAGGGCTGGGTGGGGTCTGCTTCCGGGGTGGTCTCAGCAACGGGCACCATGGACGTAAAGCGGGATTGGTAGTCCAGAATACGACCGGGATCGGTGCACCAGTGGCTGACCAGATCCACCGCGGTGCCCATCGAGAGCATCCCGTGAGCGATCACGCCGGGCAGTCCAGAGGCCCGGGCGGTCTCCTCGGACCAGTGGATCGGGTTGGCATCACCGGAAATTCCAGCGTAGCGCACCAAATCGGCCCGGCGCAGTTCCACGGTGGTTTCAGAGATGATGTCTCCTGGGGACAGCTCGGAGACGACCGGCAGTGCTGGTTGTGCTTGTGGTGACGTGGTCATCGCTTAGGCCTCCTCATCTACCGCACGCACCAGCAGGCTGGAGCGCACGGTGGCTACCTGCGTGTCGGTGGCATCGGTCACCACGGTTTCGGTGGTCACCATCCGGTGTCCACCCAGTGCTTTATCCGAGGCAACCGTGGCGCGGGCGAACAACTCGTCACCGGCCACAATAGGACGGGATAGGCTGAAGCGTTCATCGGCGTGAACCACCCGGGAGAAATCGATCTCTGCCTCGGGATCCGCCAACACTGCAGCTTCGGCACGTTGAGCCAACGTCACCAAAAAAGTCGGTGGCGCCACCAGGTCCGCATAGCCAGCCTGCTGCGCCGCCTGCACCTCACGGTGGACGGGGTGGGTGTTTTTGGTGGCCAAAGCAAAGTCGCGAATCTTTTCCCTGGCGACGAGATACGGTCCTACAGCCGGGTATTCACGGCCGGTGATCGGTGAACTCACGAATCGTTCGTCCTCTCAACTTGTCAAAACAGTCCGCACGCAATGATCCCAGTCTACCCAGCACCGCGAGAAGTACTCAGTTACGGGGTACTCCCCCGCGCTGATCACGGTCGCGCTGAGCTTGGCGAAAACGAGTCCACTGCGCAAAGAGGTGAATGACAAGTCCCAACCCGATGACGCCCAGCGCAATCCAGGAGATCACCATCACCTGAGCAATAGCGCCAATAATGGCCAGGAGAATCCCCAGTCCCAGGACCGCCATCCCACTCAGAAGCGCGCGTCGGTACACCGTGGATCCGGTCTCCCACGGGTTATACCCGCCACGTGGATTGTCTGCCATAGCATCCATTATTCCGGTTCGGATGACCCTAGCCGCATATGTTGCCCACGCGACCGGCACCGACAGCGGTCCCCCGTTACCTTTTAGGTGTCACTGTTTTCCGGCAGGATATGCAGTGTAGGGAGCCGGCTGGTTCCGGCATGATGTTTGCCCCCAGTTGACCATAATCCGGGGGGTGTTGTCACCGGAACCGGTCTGGTTCGTTCGGATCGCTAATAGAAGCACGCTCTTGGAACTTGCGGGCCCTTGTAACGTGGTTGTGAGCGGACGGGCCATCGGTGACCTGGTCTTTTAGTGGAACGAGTCAAAGAAGGTACCCGATGGAACCTCAAGTGTTTCTTGGAATCGACGTCGGCAAGTCCGACCATCATGCCACCGCTGTCAACCACGATGGCAAGGTTGTATATGACAAGCCATTGCCGCAATCTGAACCAAAGATTCAGGAGCTGTTGAAAGATCTTGCGGCCAAATACGGTGAGCTGTTGGTTGTGGTAGATCAGCCCAAAACCATCGGCGCGTTAGTGATCGCGGTTGCCCAACAACTCGGGATCCAAGTCGCCTACCTACCAGGATTGACGATGCGCCGGGTGGCCGATTTACATCCGGGCCAGGCTAAAACGGATGCCCGAGATGCCTACATAATTGCTGAAACAGCGCGCACCATGCCCCACACATTGCGCGGCATCACCGTGGCTGAGGAGCGGATTGCAGAACTATCGATGCTGTGTGGTTTTGATGACGATCTCGCCGCGCAACTGACCCAAGTCCGCAACCGGCTGCGAGGATTATTGACCCAGATTCACCCAACGCTGGAACGGGTGCTTGGACCCAGGCTGGCCCACCCGGCCGTGGTAGATTTGCTGGGTAGGTATCCAACTCCGGCCGCTTTGCAGCGCGCCGGGCGAGGACATGTCAGAACCCGGTTAAAGAAATTAGCGCCCCGAATGGCGGCGCGACTCACCGACGAGATCTTTGCCGCGCTAGCTGAACAAACCACCATCGTGACTGGCACGCACGCTGCTGAACACATCGTCGGGCGGTTGGCGGCTCAACTTCAACAGCTGACCCAACAACGAACAGATATCGAAACAGAGATCTTGAAAGTCGTTGATGCGCACCCTCTTACCGAAGTCCTGACCTCCATGCCAGGCATCGGGGTCAGGACAGCCGCACGCATCCTCACCGAAGTCGTCGGCAAAGACTTCAAATCCGCAGCACACCTAGCTTCATATGCTGGCATCGCACCCGTGACCCGCCAATCCGGCACCTCCATTCGTGGAGAATCCCCATCTCGGCGCGGCAACAAAGTCCTCAAACGAGTGCTGTTCTTGTCTGCCTTTGCTTCGATTAAAGGCGACCCCGCCTCGCGGGCCTACTACGACAAGAAACGCGCCGAAGGGAAACGTCACAACCAAGCCGTCATCGCCCTAGCCCGTCGAAGAACTGACGTCCTGTTCGCGATGCTCAGAGACGGTACCTTCTACGAATCTCGACCAGCCCAACTAGCCCCAGCAGCTTGACGAAAACGATAGAAGCACCCCGCACTGCAACGCACCCCGTGACGGTCAGTCACTGTACGAGGAGGAAAACGTTTCGTGGGCAACACCCAGAACCGACCCACTGCCACCGCGCAACCGGTTGCTGAGCAACCGCAGTCCTCCCCGGGGATGTTGGTGCTGGCCCTGGCGGGCACGGTGATCTTCATGGGCTTTTATTATCACGTCTTGGCGCTGAACCAGATGCGCCAGCTCACCGGTGGGATGCCGATGTTGGACCACCGCCCTTTTGGCTACCGTCTCGACGAGGTTGAGGCTGTCGCGACGGCAATGGATGATCCGGCACTGGGACAACTAAACTGGACCCACAAGACCGCCGGGGTGATTTTTCCGGTCTTGGTGGCCCTGTTGGCCGTGGTGGTTGCTTTCTGGGCCCTGCGGTCGTGGGTGCCACGGGCGGTGATGATCGCCACCGGTGTGGTCTTTGCTGTGGTCGATATGTGGGAGAACATCGCGATCGAGCGGGCCTTGCACGAGGTGACACAACAGGCTGTATCGTTGGCCTCCGCGTTGACCATCGGCCGGTGGGTGCTGTTGGTATTGCTCGCGGTGGGTGTGATCGTGGCAATTTTCCGCAAGATCGTGACCTCCACCCGCGCTTCAGAGCCGGTAGCGGTACGTTAGAGTAGTACCGCATCCCCCCCGTAGCTCAGCAGGATAGAGCAACCCTCTCCTAAAGGGTAGGTCGCTGGTTCGACTCCAGTCGGGGGGACTTGTCGTTTTATTCGGCCCGTTGCAGGGCCTTCTCGATCTGTTCTAGGGCCCGTTGCAGTATCGGGTGTGGCATGGCCATCACCAAGCGAGTGTGGTCGATGCCGGCCTCACCGCAGTGAGCACCGTCGGTGAGCTGTACCCCGGCGGTTTTCACCAGCTGTCGGGCCACCGAGGTGGGCTGGCCGGCCAGCACGGTCTGGCTAAAGTCCAACCAGGCGATATAGGTCCCGGAAATCTCGGTAACCCGCACACCATGACGTGTCAGTCGTTCGTCCACGAATCGAATCAACTCATCTCGATTGCGCTGTAAGTAGGCCACAATATCGTCGAGCCAGGCGGCAGCCGCCGGGTCGGTCAGTGCGGTAACGGTTGCGGCCGCACCGAGATTGGCTGCCCCGTGGCGGTCAAAGTAACCGGTGGCGTTGAAGTGGTTGCGGTCGGTGAGATTCGCGGTGATCAACTGACCGCATTTCAGGCCGGGGAGATTGAAGGCTTTGGAAGCAGCAGAACCGGTGATGGTGTGTTGGGCAGCAGCCGGTGACACCGAGGCATAGGGGATGTGTGGTGACTCATCGTAGATCAGCGGAGCCCAGATTTCATCGGCAAAAACCCGCCCATTCGCTGCGGTGACTACCGCTGCGAGATCGGTGAGCTCCTCGCGGGTCAAGATCCGACCGGTGGGGTTATGAGGGTTGCACACCACGAGAATTTCACCACCGGCACCAAAGGCCTGGCGGATGCCGTCCAGATCGTGGGTATAGACCAGATGGCCTTGTTCGTTCACCTCGGTCAGCATCGGTACTTCAATGATGGGCCGGTCCAAGCTCCGCGCCATGCGGAGGAAAGGCATGTAGGCCGGTGTCGGGATGATCACTGGGGAACCCGGGGTGGTGAAGCGTTCGATAGCGGCCCGAAAGGCGGTAATCACATCGGCGACCGGGTGGACATCGGCCGGATCGACCTGCCAGCCATAACGCTTAGCTTGCCACTGAGCCACGGCCTCCCCTAACGACTCGGCAAGGTCCTGTGGCAGGTATCCGAAACGACCGCGTTGCACCTCGCGAACCAACGAAGCGGTAATTTCGGGGGCGGTGCCGAAGTCCATTTCTGCCATAAAGGCACCAATGGCGCGATCGGGGTGCACCCATTTGGTGGCGCCGGTAGCGCGTAGTTGTTCTTCGGTAATAGCATCGAGATCGGCGAAACGTGGCATCTATCTCACCGCTTTCTGTGACTAGTCGTCGGTGGCAAATTGAGTTCGATATAACTCAGCGTATCGTCCGTGGGCTGACACTAGCTGGGAATGGGTTCCGCGCTCAATAATGTGGCCATCTTCGACCACCAGAATGTGGTGAGCCGAAACCACGGTGGACAGCCGGTGGGCGATCACCACCGCGCTCCGACCGGTCAGCACTTCATCCAAGGCAGCGTGGACAGCTTGTTCGGACGTGGAATCCAGCGAGGCGGTGGCTTCATCCAACACCACCAGATCGGGTTGGGCCAGTAGTACCCGTGCGATGGCCAGGCGTTGCCGTTGGCCACCGGAGAGTCGGTACCCTCGGTCGCCCACCACAGTGTCGATCCCATGAGGTAGCTGGGACATCAGCTGGCCTAGTTGGGCCCGTTCGAGCACGTCGAGTAGTTGCTCATCGGTGGACTCGTGCACATCGAGGGTGAGATTCCTGCGGATGGTGTCGTGGAGTAAGTGTGCATCCTGAGTCACCATTCCCATCCGGGAATGGACCTGGGCCTGTGAAGTATCCCGCAGGTCCATGCCGTTGAAGGTGATGGACCCGGCAACCGGGTCGTAAAGCCGGCCCAGCAGGGAAGCGATAGTGGATTTGCCGGCTCCGGACGAGCCCACCAACGCCACGGTCTCTCCCGGTTTGAGCTCGAAACTAATCTGGTGCAACACCTGGTGCGGGGTTTCATCATGGAGCTGGGCAACATCTTCCAGAGAAGCCAAAGACACATCCGAGGCCCGGGGGTACCAAAAGTCCACGTCTTTTACGACGACCTGTATTGGACCGGCCGGGATTGTTCTGGGGTGTTCCGGATCGAGCACGTAGGGGGTGAGGTCGAGAATCTCAAAGATCCGGTCAAAGCTCACCAGTGCGCTCATAAGCTCCACCCGGGCAGTGGCCAGGCCGGTCAGCGGCGTGTAGAGCCGAGTCAGTAGCAACGCCATGGTGACGACCTCGCCGGCATTGAGATCACCGACGATAGCCTGCCACCCACCGATGCCATAGACGGCGGCCAACGCCAGTGCGGAAACCAGAGTGAGCAGTGTGGTAAACACCGACTGCCAGATCGAGATCTCCACCCCTGAGCCACGGACTCGATCAGCGCGGCTGCGAAAGCGCGCCGATTGTTTCTCGGCGTCGCCGAAGAGCTTAATCAAGGTGGAGCCTGCCGCGGAGAAGTCCTCGGTCATGTGTGATCCCATGGCAGCTTGGTGATCGGCTCGCGCCCGGGTCAGTGCTGCCAGTCGGTTCCCCAGTGCGCGTGCCGGCAGTAAGAAGATGGGCAAAAGAACCAGAGCCAGTACTGTGATCTGCCACGAGGTGGTCAGCATAACGATTAGGGTCAAAATCAGGGTGACGACATTCATCACCACGGTTGGAAAGGTTCGGGCAATACCGGTTTGCGCGCCTAAGACATCGTTATTGACCCGCGAAACCAGTGAACCGGTCCGAGCCCGGGTGAAAAAGGCGACCGACATGGTCTGGATGTGATCAAAAACCTGGGTACGTAAGTCGAAAATGACCCGTTCGCCCAACGAGGCAGATTGCCAGCGGGAGAGTACGGCAAGTATGGCCTCGGCGACCGCTACCGCGGCGATGAGTAGCGCCAGGCGGATCACGGTTCCTACGTCCTCGGTGCTGTGACCTTCGACGATAGCGTCTACCACACGTCCGGCCAAGATGGGAGAGACGATCGTCAATGCCGCCCCCAAGATGGACACCGCCACGTAGCTAAGCACTCGTAGTTGATAGCGACCCAGGAATCTGAAGCATCGAGCGATCGTGCCGGGGCGCAACCCCGGGTGCGATTGTCCGGCGTGGCGTTGCAACCGGAACATGGTCAAATGCGCAGCGCGGTCCATGCTCATGAGCGCGTCCCGCCCTCGTTGTGAGAGCCAGTAGCCAGAATCTCGGGTAGCACCCTGGCAATATAGCGCAAGCTGGCACGGTGAGTTTGGGGAAACTCAGCTTGTCGGCTACCTTCAGCCAATCCGGCAGCATAGCCGGCAATGAAACCCAAGGTGAGATGCTCCGGTGCGGTCTGTAAGTGTTGTTCACAGCTGATCTGATGTAGTTGCGCGGAATTGATCTCGATGCGGGGGTCAATTTCTAACGCCTGCAGCAGAGCGTGGGCCCATTGCGGAGAGAACTGGTGGGCTACGGGTGGGATGTGTGACACCGTGACTCCTTTGTCAGTACGCCCGGGATAGAAATACATCAGGGCCTCCTCCGAGTGGAGGAAGCCCTGATGTTGCAGTCGTCAAAGGCTCGGAGTTTATCCGAGACGCAGAATGTTGGTCTTAGCCAACGTAGGTGTAGTAGCCCATCAACGGATTACGGTCCACACTGTGGAGCAGAGTGCCCACGGAAGGATTCTGGGCGCCGATCATCTGGCCGTTGCCAACGTAGATGCCCACGTGGCCACCACCGTTCTGGAAAACCAGGTCGCCAGGCTGCGGGCTGGAGGTGCGGACGAACTTGCCGGAGCCCAGGATGGCAGAGGTCGAGGAGGGAATGCTGATACCAGCCTGAGCGTATGCCCAGGACGTGAAGCCCGAGCAGTCCCAGCCGGCCGGGGTCTTACCGCCCCAGACGTAGGGGGTCCCGATGCCGGAGTAAGCAGCCGAGACAACCTGGCCCATAGCACCAGAAGCTGCGTTCTCCGGTGCTTCAGGAGTTTCTGCGCTAGCAGTCTCGACATCGTTATCTTCGGATTCAGAAGAAGAGGAGGTCTCGGACGAGGGGGTGTCCTGTTCGTCGTCGCTGTAGCTGTCAAACTGCTCAGCGGACGTCACAGCAGAGAAGTCAGTGTCGTCTTCGGTGTCGTTTTCTTCTTCTACTTCAGGTTCTGGAGCCGGTGTGGAGGTGACTTGGACGCGACCAAGATCAATTTCAGCGTCAGAGTCAACAGTAACGGTCTCGTTCTGAGAAGCACGTTCCAGGTCAGCGCCGGTGGCTGGCAGGACCGAGGTTTCGCGGGCGGTGGAAGCCTGCGCGGCCTCTGCCTGCGGAACGAAAGTCAAAGCCAGGCCGGATGCGGTAGCAACAATAGCGGCTTGACGACCAAAGCTACCAGCATTCTGCGTCACAGACTGAGACAAAGCGGCTAAGGTAGCTCCCTTTGCAGGGGTGGCGCGGTGGCGGGCGGTGGAACGCTTCGACACTTGAGAACCTCTCTCACGTAGTATCCGGAGCTTTTAAGCTCTGCCCCGTCATGATGAATAGTTACGACTGCATTGTCCCCAAAGGCCACGGGGCTCAAGGTGCTAGACCTTCGAGGGACACCGGTTGTCTCCGGTACCTCGTACAGCGTATATCAATCCTTTATAAAAGTCACGCTGAGATAACGATAAACTGTGGACAGGCCTAGAATCTGGGCCAAGATCCGCATGATCATGCGGATCTATGGTCGTTATTTTCTGTGACTTTTTATCGTCAAGGGATCGGGATACCTGTGCAAAACCTCTGAATCATCGGCGATATAACGCCCAAGAGCGCGATTTCAGCGCGCGATTTCCTGGGCTGAGCTCCCTAACGCGCTGACTGACATCTGACTATCGAGATCTTTGTCACTGTGCGCGTATCAACGCTACATAAACCCAAAACCCGCTCGAGATCCTAATGATCATCGAGCGGGTGGAACTGCGAAGTTGCCTGAGGGCAACTGGGGTTTAGGAAACAGAATCCACGGGCTCGACTCTGAGGTGTTGCCCAAGTTCTTCGACGATTTCCAAACCTTCGCGACTGTACCCTGTCGCACCGGTGACAGCTTGGCCCGGAGTAATCACCTGGATGTCGATATATCCGTCATCAAGTTCAGCGGTGAATACTGAGCCCACGACGATGCCGGCCGCCATGAAGTGGTTGAGCAAACCGTGATCGGTTTGAATGGCTTCGGTGATGACCAAGAGGCGAAATGTCCGGTGCGAACGAAGCAGATCCGTCAGTCGCTGCCCCGGATAGTTTTCTGGGCCTTCATGACCCGAACCTCCCTCAAGCTCCGAGACATAGGGGATCCGGATTCCAAAAGGAGAGGTCGAGACCTCAGGTAGCAAGTTGAGGAGTTTAGCTTCCACCTCATCACTCATCACGTGCTCCCACCGACACGCTTCGTTATGAACCTGGGGCCATTCAAGTCCAATCACATCAGAGAGCAACCGTTCAGCCAGGCGATGCTTACGCATCACCTTTGCGGCAATAGCCAATCCCTTGTCAGTCAGCCGGATTCTACGGTCCGCACCAAGATCCACCAGTCCATCCCGTTCCATCCGATTAATGGTCTGAGACACGGTCGGGCCAGAGTGCTCAAGGCGTTCAGCAATGCGTGCTCGCAGTGGCGCGATTTCTTCTTCCTGCAATTCGTAGATGGTCCGAAGATACATCTCCGTGGTGTCGATGAGCTCCGACATTTTTCTCTTAACCCCTCATCCTGACGCGTTCTCGCCCCGAGCCCCTCTCTGGGAGGTCACGCAATGTCGCCTTCCATACTAGCTATCAGAACGAGTGACCAAAGTGTGTTCCCTTTATATGTAGTAACTCACAATAATCTGAACATTTCGTGGTGTTGAGGTGCATGAAGCGCAGAAGAATGAAAAGATAATGTTGCCCAGCTGTGTACGCCTGCCAATCTTTTATAGGAGTCTGCGTGTCAACTCAGGACAACATCACTATCCCTGCAGAACTACTACCCCGAGATGGTCGATTCGGCGCAGGACCTTCTAAAGTCCGCCCTGAACAAATTCAAGCGATTGTTGATGCTTCCCAGTCAGTTATGGGAACATCTCACCGCCAGGCACCAGTGAAGAACCTCGTGGCAGAACTCCAGGCCGGTTTGAAAGAGCTGTTCCAAGCGCCGGATGACTACGAGGTCATCTTGGGTCTCGGTGGCGCAACAGCTTTCTGGGATATGGCCACCTTTGGCCTCATCCGTTCCAAAGCACAGCACCTCGAGTTCGGAGAATTCGGTGGCAAGTTCGCCAAAGCAACCACGAAGGCACCCTTCCTAGAGGACTCCACCGTCATCTCAGCACAGCCGGGTTCTCGCCCCGTTCCTCAGGCTGAGCCCGGAGTCGATGTTTACGCCTGGCCCCACAACGAAACATCAACCGGGGTTTGCGTACCGGTAGAACGCGTCCAAGGCGCCGACGATGACGCTCTGATTCTCATCGATGCAACCTCGGGCGCCGGTGGGTTGCCGGTAGACATCACCAACGTCGATGTCTACTACTTCTCCCCGCAAAAGAACTTCGCCTCCGATGGAGGCCTGTGGTGCGCACTGTTCTCGCCGGCCGCATTGGCACGTGTCGATGAAATCGCACACTCCGGGCGGTGGATTCCTGACTTCCTAAATCTCAAAACCGCCGTGGATAACTCTCGCAAGCACCAGACCTACAACACCCCCGCGTTGGCCACCTTGATCACCATGAATGAGCAAGTCAAGTGGATGAATGCCAACGGTGGCCTCGAATTTACCACAGCCAGGACCCGTGAGTCTGCGGAGCAGATTTATCACTGGGCCGAAGCCAGTGACGTAGCCACCCCCTTTGTGGCCGAACCGGAGGACCGTTCTCAGGTGATTGCCACCATCGATTTCATCGATGAGATCGATGCGGGTCACATCGCCTCCATACTGCGAGCCAATGGTGTCGTCGATGTTGAGCCGTATCGTAAACTCGGGCGCAACCAGTTGCGCATCGCTACCTTCGTAGCCATCGAGCCAACCGACGTAGCCCAGATACTACAGTGCATTGACTACGTGATCGACCAAATCCGATAACGCTACTATTACCAGAGTGGGCGGTGGTTGCTGCATTGGATGCAGCAACCACCGCCCACTCTGGTGTAAAAAGACCGTGTGAGAAGAAGAAGTTATGCGTTGTTCTTTTTCTTCTTTTTCTCCTTGGCCTCGGATTGCTTCTGAGAGGCCTCTATGTCCTGCGCGATGTCCTGACGAGGCTTGTCCGCAGAATCTGAGTGCTCGGCGTCGGTGCCCCCAGCCTCAGGCTCGAATCCGGCTGCTTTCAGGGCCTGTTGCGGGTCTTCCCCGTCGGCAATGGCCTTGAGCCGAATACGTTCTTCTTCGGAGGCACGTTGCTCCCAGGGAACCCACTCTGGAGCCAATAGGGCATCTTCACCGGGTAGTAGTCCCAGCTCGCACACCGTGATTGTCTTCGACCGCGGCGCGCGAGCCACGGTAACGAACCAGTTCCACCCGCGATAACCCGGCAGCTGAGCAACGAACCGGTGGGTAGCTAGTCGTTCGTCGTCCATCTCCGCGCTGAGATGATCCCCCAGCTCGGCCGGGTGCGTGATCTCCAGCAGAGCGCTACGGGCAACCTCCACGGCCTCTATGAGCAACTCATCGTGGCGGGGACGACGAATTCGGCGCCGCGGTGGACCGAAAACCGGGAACGCTGTACCGTCTTCAGGATTAACGGTCTCGTCAGTAGCAACCTTAGGCGTCGAAATCATCGGCGACTCTCCGCATCACCTGCGCGATGCGTTGGGCTTGGTGTGAGGAGGGGTACTTGCCTTTACGCAATTCAGTTGAGGCATGATCCAACAGACGGATCAGATCGTCGACCACCGAGGCCATATCGTGAGCATGCGGACGGGTATTTTTGACCACCGACGGGGTCTTTTCTAAAAACTGCACGCTCAGTGCCTGCGGGCCCCGTCGCGATTCGGCCAGGCCAAATTCGACGCGGGTCCCTGCTCGGACCTTATTAACCTCTGCAGGCAGGGCTGAGGAGGGCAGATGGATATCTTGACCATCATCGGTTCGAATGAACCCGAACCCCTTCTCGGCATCATAAAACTTCACTTTGCCAGTTGGCATAGGTCTTCTCTCTTCATCCTTGCTCGCGGAAGAAACTCAAATCTTGACCTCTAGGATAACCGCTTCAGCAATATTCCGCTGAAAAGAGCCCCGTCATTCGGGCCTTCATCGCCCCCGGCGTAGAATGACGACATGCCCTCCTCGTCTGAGAGTCCCCACACCGTTCAGCATGCCTCCGTGCAGCGCGCCAAGCCCGTGCGAGCACCGCTATGGCTTCCGATCGTTCTCTGCATCGGGGTCGTGCTCGTCGTGGCCTCCTTTATCTCGTTGGTGGCGATCGTGGTGGTGTATTTCACCGATATCCACGAGCCGCCCTTCCTGTTCTTTATGGGCCTGTATGGGTTCCCGATTGGGTTTATTCTTGTCTTGGTATATCTGGTCGGCATGATTGTTCTCCGCCGGAACCGGACCTCTCGAAGAGCCCATGAGCAATCCGAGCAATCTGAGTACACCAGGTAGCCTGCGCGGATGCCTTCTGAGCACACCTTCTCACGCAGGCTAACCACTACCCCGGTACGCCGAATTAAGGGCTGGTTACACCGGTGCGACAAAAACCAGCTTGTCGAGCTCTTCACGTCCCGCCCCGATCTCGCCACGACAGGGAGTCTCCCACCACCTGAGAATTTGGAAGAGCTAGCTCGACGGTGCCTGAGCATTTCGTCGCTAACCCGTTGCCTTGCAGGACTCAACCGTAGCCAACGCGATGTTCTCGAAGCCCTGGCGGTGGCTACCGATCTCTCGGGTGCCTCTGCCTTATCCTCATCTGCTGGCACCGTTGACTCCGCAACTATACGACACTTACTCGCAGTACCCGACTCAGCCAGTCCGGACGTGGACCAGGTCCTCGACGAGTTGTCCTGGGTCTTGTTGATCTTCGCGCAATCCCCTTCGTACGACTCTGCCCAGCAGCACTGGATGTTGCCGGCGGAAGTGCGCCAAGCCATCGGGCCCCACCCAGCGGGCCTTGCTACCGAGGTCTCGGCCCCTGAACTGAACGAGCTACCCGCCACCGCCCGCTCCTTATTAACTCAAGCCCGGACGGTTCGCGCTACGACTTTGTCCGAGATCGATGAGCAGAGTGGGTCCGACCCAGCGGATGGCTCTGCGGATCAGGCAGAATTGATCAGTGAGCTCTACCGGCTCCGGATCCACCCGGTTCGGTCACAACGCACCGCGACAGCCTTGATCCATCGCCTACGAAACCTCGGCCTGGTCCGCACTCCTGCCGGAACACAGCAGGTCATCTTTCCAGCACGCTACGGTTTGGCGCTGACCGGTGGCACCCTGATCAATCGAGAGTTTCGTGCTACCCCGGTGACACCCCCGCTGCAACAGATCTCCCCCGACGAGCTGGCCACCGCCACCGTGACCGAGGTCAGCACGCTACTGGAGCATCTTCAGCTCGTTTTGGACGCTGATATGGTGCGTGAAGGGTTACCCGAGGTTAAAGCCGGGGGGCTCTCCGTGCGGGGCTTCCGAGCTCTCCAGACCGAGATCGCTGCCCAAGCCCGCCTCAGCGAGTCCCGCCTACACTTTCTCCTGCAACTGGCAGCAACAGCATGCCTGCTCACCCGAGACCGCGACCACTCACGGTGGACACTCACCCCGTTGGGACACGGTTTCAGGGGACTGCCCCCCGAACGACGGTGGGTGTGGCTGATTCGATGCTGGCTACAGTCCACGGGTCCAGCGCTGACCCGTCGCACAGACCGGGCGTTGTCTTCGGATGCTACTCAGGAGGATCAAGGCCGGTGGCGCCGGATCTTTTTCCGCGCCGCTGCTGAGTTGTCCAGCCCGCAGACGACGCGATCACCCCGACGCATTCTGCCGGTCCTGGCCACCCGAATGAGCTGGCTAGCCGGCGAGGATCCTTTCACTCCCCTATCCCGGCCCATCGCCGAGGTCATCGACGACGCGGTGGCTCTGGGCCTGCTCTGTGCCGGAGCGCTCACCCAACCCGGGCAACTGATCGCCCACGACCGGTTTCTACAAGCCCTGGCTACGTTGCGAGACCTCTTGCCCGAGACCGCCGATACCGTTCGGATACTCCCCGACCACACGCTGATCACCACCGCCCCACCCAGCCCTGAACTGGCGGTGATCTTGGCCCGCTGGGCGAAAGTCGAATCCTCCGGCTACGCCACGGTGTACCGCATCAAGGAACAGACCGTACGTGCCGGACTCGACACCGGGGCCAGCCACCATGAGCTCTTGCAGTTCCTCGAGCAGGTTTCCGAGGACCCTATCCCGGAAACGCTGACTCGGTTGATCGTCGAGACCACCACCGACTATCAGCGGATCCGCCTTGGATCCGCCGGGTCCTGGATCCGGTGTCGTTATCCCGAGGAACTAGATGTCTTACTGAATAGCCCGCGCGCCGACAGGCTGGCTGCCCAGCGCCTGTCCGACACCGTGGCGGTCAGCTCCCTGACCGCCCACCAACTCCACCGCGCACTCACCGAGCTAGGTCTGACGGTGCCACCACCGCAGGCATCATCCGGCTCCAGCACCGCCGAGGGACAGACCACGCACACGGTGCTGGATGACTACGCCGAACTGGCGCGGTACGTCGACGCCGAATTGGCCGAGGCCGGGCTGTGCCGCACCGCCGATGATCGTCGGCACCAGCATCAGCTCGCCGAGTACCTCACCCAGGCAGACACCGCAGACCACACCGACTCTGCTCTGACCTCCGCCACGACACCCTTGTCGCGCGATACCGAGCAGGCCGTGTCCGTGTCGGTGATTCGTCTCGCCGCCGAACGTGGGATCCCGATGCTTGTTACCTACACCGACCAGTCTGGTCACTTACAACAACACTTCCTCCGCAGTCCCCGTCTCCGACACGGCGCGGTCGTGGAGACGGCAGAACCTCAGGGCCAGTCGGATCCAACGCCACCAATCCCGTTGTTCCGTATTCTTTCGGCCGAACCACCCGAGGCTAACGACGTGGACCCAGACGATCCGATGTGACCGAAAAGGACCCAGACACCGAGGAATCAGTACCCCATCCAGCACTATGATCAGCAAGCACGGAGTGTGAGATGAATTCACCAGCGCCTGAACCCACCGGGGCGATCATCGTCCAATCCGATCGCAGTATTCTGCTCGAGCTCCAACATCCTGCCGCCGACGACGCCCGGCGGGCCCTGGCCCAATTTGCCGAGCTCGAGCGCGCGCCCGAGCATGTCCATACCTATCGCATGACCGCGCTGGGCTTGTGGAATGCGCGGGCGGCGGGAGTGGACGCTGAGCAAGTCATCGATACGCTGTTCACCCATTCGCGCTATCCCCTACCGCAGAACCTGCTGATCGATATTGCCGAGCTGATGTCGCGGTATGGACGACTCGCTCTGACCGTTGACCCCCAACACGGGCTCGTGTTGCGTAGCGATGATGCCGCGGTCCTGGAAGAAGTGCTCCGTGCTCAGACCACCCGGGACCTGGTGGGTGCACAGTTAGATGGCTACACGGTGGTAGTTCATTCCACCGCCCGCGGTGAGCTCAAACAGGCCCTGGTCCAGCTGGGCTGGCCGGCCGATGACCAGGCCGGTTACGTCGAGGGCACCGCATTCCCGATCCAGCTCACCGAGAACGAAACCTGGCAGTTGCGCGACTACCAGCGGATGGCGGTGGACAACTTCTTCGCGACCGGTTCCGGGGTGGTGGTGATGCCTCCGGGCTCGGGAAAAACCTTGGTGGGGGCGGCCGCATTGGCTGCCTCCAGTACCATTGCCCTGGTGTTGGTGACCAATACTGTCTCGGCTCGACAGTGGAAAGCCGAACTGCTGGCCCGCACCACCCTGACCGAGACTGATGTGGGTGAGTATTCCGGATCGAAGAAACAGATCCGCCCGGTCACCATCGCCACCTACCAGGTGCTGACCACTCGCCGTGGTGGCATCTATCCGCACCTTGAGCTGGTCAACGATCACGACTGGGGGCTGATCATCTACGACGAGGTTCACCTCTTGCCAGCCCCGATCTTCCGGATGACCGCGGATCTGCAGGCTCGGCGCCGGTTGGGACTGACCGCCACTCTCGTGCGTGAAGACAATCGCGCCGATGAGGTTTTTTCGCTGATCGGCCCGAAACGCTATGACGCACCGTGGAAAGACCTTGAGGCACAAGGCTGGATCGCCCCGGCCAGTTGCACCGAAATTCGGGTTACTCTCTCAGCCGAGGACCGGATGGGGTACGCCATCAGTGACCGTGGCGATCAATATCGTTGGGCTGCCACCGCCGAGTCCAAGATGCCGGTCATTACTGAGCTGGTTGACTTCCACCGATACGAGCAACTACTGGTCATTGGTCAGTACGTGGATCACCTCGAAGCCATCGGGGATGCCATCGACGCTGAGGTCATCACCGGGTCGACCTCGGTGGCTCAACGGGAGAAGCTTTTTAATGCTTTCCGCGCCGGGCAAGTGCAACGGCTCGTGGTGTCTAAAATTGCAAACTTTTCCCTGGACCTGCCCGAAGCAACAGTCGCCATCCAGGTCTCGGGGGCCTTTGGCTCTCGCCAAGAAGAAGCACAGCGTTTAGGTCGACTCATGCGCCCCAAATCCGATGGACGCAATGCGTACTTCTATACGGTCGTCAGCCGCGACACCGTCGACCA
This sequence comes from Auritidibacter ignavus, assembly GCF_029853775.1. Lineage (NCBI taxonomy): Bacteria > Bacillati > Actinomycetota > Actinomycetes > Micrococcales > Micrococcaceae > Auritidibacter > Auritidibacter ignavus. Next base: position 2,483,642 of record NZ_CP122564.1, on the reverse strand, counting down.
ACAATATGCCGCCTCCCGGCAGCGCTTCTTGAGTGAGCAAGGCTATAGCTATCGGATCCTGGATGCCGGCGATCTGCCAGACCACCTACCCTGACCGCGCCGGGGAAGTTACTCAGCAACATCTCAGACATCTTCCAGCTAAGTATTCCAGAATTAACAGCATGACCAATATGAATGCTCAGCCTGCCGAGGCGAAGTTGCTCGTCGTTGACGATGAGCAGAATATTCGTGAGTTGCTGTCAACGTCCCTGCGTTTTGCAGGGTTCGAGGTTGTCGCAGCCGCCAACGGCCGTGAAGCACTGGAGGCTGCCGAACAAGAACAACCTGACCTGGCTGTACTCGACGTCATGTTGCCCGATATGGATGGCTTTACCGTCACCCGGAAGTTGCGCTCTCACGGTATGCACTTCCCGGTCGTCTTTCTCACCGCCCGCGATGATACCGGCGACAAAATCACCGGCCTTACGGTGGGTGGCGATGACTATGTGACCAAGCCGTTCTCGCTCGACGAGGTGGTCGCTCGTATTCGTGCCGTATTGCGTCGCACCGCACCGGCCGAAGATGACGAGGCTATCCTGCGGGTCGACGATCTGGAACTCGATGATGACGCCCACGAAGTGCGACGCGCTGGACGCTCCATCGATCTGTCACCGACAGAGTTCAAGCTGTTGCGCTACTTGATGATAAACCCCAACCGCGTGCTGTCCAAGGCACAGATTCTGGACCATGTCTGGGAGTACGACTTCAACGGTGATGCCTCAATTGTCGAGTCTTATATTTCTTATCTGCGCCGCAAGATCGACACCGACGACGAAGAAAAAATGATCCACACCAAACGCGGTGTGGGCTACATTCTGCGTACCTCGGCCGGCAAACGCTAATTCTGGGCTGTCACTCACTCAGCTATGTCCGCTACCTCGTCCGCTTCGATTCCGCAACCTCCGCAGTATCCGCCCCCGCGACCGCATCACGGTCCGCGCACGCGCAATCCAGTGAAGTACGCCTCACGCTCTTGGCGTAGCTTTTCCTTGCGCACCCAGCTGACCGTGATTACCTCGTTGCTGATGCTGGCTACGGTGATGGTGACCGCGGTCCTGACCGCCTCGCTGTACCGCCACGAGCTGATTCGCAGTATGGATGAAGATCTCTTCGCGAACCGCTCCAATGTCTCGGTGTACTTGACCTCGCTGGGTCAAGCCGACCAATATCTGGGCGACTTTCAGCAATCTATTGTGCGGTTCTATGGGGAATCGTGGACCAACGATGGCCAAGTCGTAGCCTCCATCCGCTCAGAAGGCTCCGATACTCCAGCCATCGAGCCCATGACCGCCGAGGAAGCCATCGCCCAAGGCAACACGCCATTTACGGTACCCGGGCGCAATGAGGAAGGTAAGTCCTGGCGTGTCCAGGTCTATCGATTGGATTCCGGGTCCGGGTCGGTCGCGGTGGCATTGCCCATGGCGCCGATTGAGGAGTCGGTGGAACGTGTCACCACCTTGGTGGTCAGCATCGGACTGCTCGCGACCGTGGTGGCGACCGTCATTGCCTACGTGGTCGTCACCCGGTCTTTCCGGCCGTTGAATAGAGTGCAACGTACCGCGTCCAAGATTGCTGCTGGCGATTTAACCCAACGCGTGCCTCCGGGCCCGCCGGATACCGAGGTTGGCCGATTGGCCCGGTCCTTGAACGCGATGCTGGCCCACATTGAGAACGCTTTCCATGCCAAAGAGTCTTCCGAATCACGAATGCGCCGTTTCGTCCAGGACGCCTCGCACGAGTTGCGCACCCCGCTGGTGACGATCCGAGGATTCTCTGAGTTGTACCGTCACGGGGCGATCACGAATGACGATGACGTGAAAACGGCCATGAGCCGTATTGAATCCGAAGCCACCCGTATGACCCAGCTGGTGGAGGATCTTCTGACCCTAGCTCGATTGGACGAGTTGCGTGACAGTGACCAGCAACCGGTCGATCTGCTGGTTCTGGCCAGTGACGCCGTGCTGGACACCCGAGCCTCAGCTCCGGATCGCACTATCCAACTGGTGGGACTCGAAACCGATCAACCCGAGTCCGCAATGACCACTGGAGACGAAAATAAGCTCCGGCAGGTCATCTCAAACCTGATTACCAACGCGCTACGTTACACGCCCGACGGCACTCCTTTGGAGATTGCTGTGGGGTCCGTGGATGTTCTCTCAGGTCTGCCAGGAAGTTCCGGTGCGAGCAACGCTGAAGAGCGCAACTCCGTCATCGAAATCCGTGACCACGGCCCAGGCATTTCCGAAGAAGATGCCTCCCGGATCTTCGAACGCTTCTATCGGGCTGACTCCTCACGACATCGCCAAACCGGGGGCACCGGACTGGGCCTGGCTATCGTTGCCGGGATTGTCTCCCAACACGGCGGGTCCGTTCGCCTGCAAGAGACACCAGGCGGTGGCGCGACGATGTCGGTTCGCTTGCCATGGCGTCCCAGTGACGAGGCAGTCGAGGATGATAGTGACGACGATGACGCTACCGACGACGAGCCCACGGATCAGGACGAGATGGACGAGACGAACGCAGGTGCAGATCAGCATCACCGGTCTGAGGACCCCCGCGGGGCCTGACAGTTCGGGCTCATCCACACCTTCTTAGGTCACAACGCCACGTGAGATCTGTTATCCACAAAATCGTGCGGTGCCACGGTGTCCTCGGGAGAACTTCTTAGGCTGAAATCACCGGCCCACTCCGGCGCCGGAGATTCCCGATCCTTATGAAATGACCAGGAGACGACATGGCTATTGTTCAGATCGACACCGACGACCTATTGGCCAAATCCCGCCAGGTAGAAACCTCAGTGGGACGGTTGCAAACCGAAGTCAACACCATGGAAAGCCACCTGCGCCAGCTCGAGGGCACCTGGAAAGGGCAGGCCTCAGAAAACTTCCAGACGCTACTGAGCGAATGGCGCGCGGTACAAGCCCGAGTGGAAGAATCCTTGTCCTCCATTCGTGAAGCGATGTCACAGGCAGCCACCCAGTACCTGAATACCGAAACCTCAAATGCTTCAATGTTCCGTGGTTAACACCCGGTTCTTCATGTTCTGATCTTAGTCCAGTACCAGAGAGTAGCGGTCATGGATCCAGCTGACAATGGGTAAGCTGGGACCATGACCGTTCTCATTGACCCGGCGCGGTGGCCGGCTTACGGCACCGTGTTTTCTCATCTGGTCTCAGATGAGTCTCTCGAGGAACTACACGAGTTTGCGCGGGTGAATAACCTCGATCCGAGGGCTTTTGACGGTGATCATTACGACGTTCCGGTCGAGCTCTACGACAATCTGGTCGCAGCCGGTGCCGAAGAAGTCTCCGGTCATGAGCTGGTGCGTCGTTTGGTGAAATCTGGGCTACGCATCACTGCCGCTGAGCGGAGTTCCAAACTCGAAAAAATCCTCCACCGTCGCTTCGACCGACTGTTCCCAGAAACATCCGAACTGGATCGAGACCCGGTGTTCACCGATCTGTATCAACGGTGGTCGCAGCCGCACCGGCACTACCATGACCCCTCACACCTACTGTCGGTTTTAAAAGGGATAGATCTTCTCGAGCGGGCCGGAGAACCTCTGGGCGAGTTTCCTCGCGCGGCAAAATTAGCGGCCTGGTTCCACGACGCGGTCTATCGGGCCGACCCCCATCTTCCGCCCGGACAAGATGAAGAGGATTCAGCCCGACTGGCCGAACGTGTCTTGCCGACCCTCGGCGTCCCCGGCCCCGAGATCCTTGAAGTCTCCCGTCTGGTCCGCCTGACTTTCACCCACGACCCGCATAACGACGACGCAGCTGGTCGCATCCTTTGCGATGCCGACCTGGAAGTTTTAGGTCGCAGCCCCGGCCCGTATCAGCGCTACCAACAAGCGGTTCGTCGGGATTTCGCCAAGGTTTCGGATGACGACTTCACCACCGGGCGGGAGAAAGTGCTACGCGGAATTCTGGCGAGAAACCCGATTTTCAATACCCCGACCGCGATCAAGCGATGGGAGCGTCAGGCCCGCAAGAATTTGATTGCCGAGATCTATCCACGACCGAAAGGCATCGAGAAGGATCCCGCCTCAGAGACGAAAACAGCCCGCCAGCTCGACGACGTCAAGCGTATTGAGCGTGCCCGCAAGCAGGCGATCAAGAAGATAGAACAAGCCAAAAAGTCCGCTCGTTAGAGCGGACTTCGACTCAGATCACAGCGGGGCGCGAACCATCCGGTTCGCGCCCCGCTGTGATCTCAAGAGGTCCATCACCCCCGGGGGGGGGAGGGTGGGGTGGTTACATCATGCCGCCCATACCGCCCATGCCGTCCATGCCGGCATCGCCACCGGCAGGTGCCGGCTCCGGCTGGTCGGCGATAACAGCCTCGGTGGTCAGGAACAGACCAGCAATCGAAGCAGCGTTCTGCAGAGCCGAGCGGGTAACCTTCACCGGGTCGTTCACGCCAGCTTCCAGCAGGTTCTCGTATTCACCGGTGGCAGCGTTCAGGCCCTCACCAGCAGGCAGGGACTTGACTTTAGCCACCACGACGCCGGGCTCATGGCCAGCGTTTTCGGCGATGTGCTTCACTGGCGCCTCCACAGCGATCTGAACGATCCGAGCACCGGTGGCTTCATCGCCCTCCAGCTTCAGCTCGGCGAACGCTTCAGCAGCAGCCTGAATGAGTGCCACGCCACCACCGGCAACGATGCCCTCATCAACAGCAGCCTTAGCGTTGCGCACAGCGTCTTCAATACGGTGCTTGCGTTCCTTGAGCTCAACTTCGGTAGCAGCACCGGCCTTGATCACGGCCACACCGCCGGCCAGCTTAGCCAAACGTTCCTGAAGCTTTTCGCGGTCGTAGTCCGAGTCAGAGTTCTCAATCTCAGCCCGGATCTGCGCCACACGACCGGAGATCGCATCGGCCTCGCCAGCACCTTCAACAATGGTGGTCTCGTCCTTGGTGATGGTCACCTTCCGAGCGGTACCCAGCATGTCAACGGTGGCGTTCTCCAGGGTCAGGCCGACTTCTTCAGAGATGACCTGCCCGCCAGTGAGGACAGCGATGTCGTTGAGCATCGCCTTACGACGGTCACCGAAGCCCGGAGCCTTGACCGCCACAGATTTGAAGGTGCCACGAATCTTGTTGACCACCAGGGTAGCCAGGGCTTCGCCTTCAACGTCTTCAGCGATAATCAGCAACGGCTTGCCGGACTGCATGACCTTTTCCAGCAGACCGACCATGTCGCGAGCGTTGGAAATCTTGGAGTTGACGATCAGAATGTAGGGATCTTCCAGAACCGCTTCCTGACGGTCAGTATCAGTGACGAAGTAACCGGAAAGGAAGCCCTTATCGAAGCGCATGCCTTCGGTCAATTCCAGGTCCAGGCCAAAGGTGTTGGACTCTTCAACGGTCACCACACCTTCCTTGCCGACCTTATCTAGGGCTTCCGCAATCAGTTCGCCGATCTGTGGGTCAGCAGCAGAAATAGAGGCGGTCGCTGCGATCTGCTCCTTGGTCTCGACCTCGTGGGAGCGAGCAACCAGCTTCTCAGTCACAGCCTGTACGGCCTTGTCGATACCGCGACGAATCGCGATGGGATCAGCCCCGGCAGCGACGTTGCGCAGTCCCTCTTTCACCAGGGACTGAGCCAGCACGGTCGCAGTGGTAGTACCGTCACCGGCAACATCGTCAGTCTTCTTCGCGACCTCTTTGACCAGTTCGGCCCCGATCTTCTCATAGGGGTCATCGAGATCAATTTCTTTAGCGATAGACACACCGTCGTTGGTAATGGTCGGAGCGCCCCAGGATTTCTCCAGGACGACGTTACGACCACGCGGGCCGAGCGTCACTTTGACGGCGTCAGCCAGCGTGTTCAAACCCTTTTCGAGGCCACGGCGTGCTTCTTCATCGAATGCAATGGTCTTAGCCATGAAATGCACAAGTCCTTTCTGGACGAATCTCTCGGTGAAGTCCCACACTCAAGTGCCCGCGACGGACGGTGAGGAGCAACCACCGGGTGGCGGTTTACTCCCGACCTCACTGGAGTGAAGGGCGTCTACTTCTTAGGGCAACTTTGGCAGTCACAACCTAAGAGTGCTAACTCCATTATTAGCACTCCCCCCGGGCGAGTGCAAGTAGAGTTCCGGGGCTGTTCATCGCAAGACGAGCCCTACTGAACGACCACTACGGTCAGACCGCTGACCGTGTCATTCTGCTGGGCTTGGCCACCCACCTGAGAGGCAACTTCTTCGGCGGTGGCTTGCAGTGCTGGATCATCAAAGTAGACGATGTTGGAGGTCACCGGGCCCCCATTCCAATCTCCGACGGTCACAACATTGAACCCAGCTTGGGTCAACTCAGCTTCGGTTTGGGCAGCGAGACCGTTAATGGTGGTCGAGTTATATACCGAGACGGGAGCTTGATAGTCAACCTCCGCGGATTCCTGAGTCTCTTCCGTGGCAGAGGGCTCAGCACCGGTTGCGTCCTCGTCGACAGCCGTCTCAGCGTCGTCCGGGACGGCGGAATCAGCGGGATCCGGCGAGCCAACATCGTTGCTAGCATCCGAGGCGTCTGTGGGTGATTCCAAGACAGCGTCCGGATCCTCCTCGGGCGAGGGGCCTGCCACCACAGGAGCATCAGCGAAAATTTGCGACCGTAGTTGAGGGAGCAAAATGAAACTGAAAGCACCAATGGCCAACGCCAACCCTGCGGCCAGAATGATCCAGATCAGGTGGGCGCTGGATTCGGGGCCACGGAAATCTGCCCGGTGGGCCCCGTGCTCGGTGGTGTATTCCGGAACGTGAGAGAACCGGTCTGGCTCATACTCTGTCTTGGACATCTTGTTCATCTAGTGGTGCTCTGTGGGTGGCGGTCGGCGCGGTCGGCGGTGCGACGACGTTGGCGAATGCGGTTGATCAACATCGGGTCGGCGGCGATGGCGCGTTCGTCGTCAACGAGCCGTGTCAGCAACTGGTAGTAGCCGGTGGGCGTCATGCCCAAGTCATCTTGAATGGCCCGGTCCTTCGCTCCGGAGTACCGGAAAGAACGGCGCTCCAAGTCCAGCACCTTTTTTTCACGGTCGTTCAGCGGTTCCAACTTCGTCATCGTGGCCCAGTCTAGTAGAGCAGGCTGGTTCTCACCGGTTAGGCTCGCACTATGGTTGCACCTTCGGCAGACTCCTCCAGACCCTCCAGCGCCTCCGGCTCGGCCCGTGACTCAGCCGCTACCGCCTCACAGTTACCGCCGATGCGTCATCCATTGGATCCTGGCTGGGCCCAGGCGTTGGCACCGTGTGCGACACAGTTTCAGCTCATTGCTGACCGGCTGGGTGACCTGAACGCACGGAATGTGGAAGTCTTGCCGGAACCCGACAACATTCTCCGGGTGTTTCGCCAGCCTTTTGATCGCGTACGGGTCTTAGTGCTGGGACAGGACCCCTATCCCACTCCAGGGCATCCGATGGGGATGAGTTTTTCTCTTCATCGTAACGTCCGGCCCCTGGCACGGTCGCTGACCAATATTTTTCAGGAATTACACGATGACCTGGGCATCACCCCGTCGCAGCATGGCGATCTCACTCATTGGGCCGATCAAGGCGTGCTGATGCTCAACCGTGTGCTGACCGTCACCGCTGGATCGCCGGGGTCACACCGCGGACTGGGGTGGGAGGAGATCACTCAGCAGGCAATTGAAGCATTGGTCGCTCGAGGAACGCCGCTGGTAGCTCTGCTGTGGGGCGCTGATGCCCGCAAAACCAAGCCCCTGATTCTCGGCGGCACCAACACTGCGGTCATTGAGTCACCGCACCCCTCACCCCTCTCGGCCCGACGGGGCTTTTTTGGGTCCAGACCGTTCTCCCGCACCAATGAGTTCTTGGTCGCCCACGGGCTCCAACCGATTGACTGGGAACTTCCGCAGTAGGTGAACCCCTGTCGTCTTTGCGACTAACGACGACCAATCCGGCGACGCTCGTTATCGGAGAGTCGACCGGTCAGCGGCCGAGCCAGAGTATCACCGAGCACCGACCCGAAGGCCATAGCCAGAATGATCACCATCGCGTTAAACATTCCAATCAAGCCCGAGGGGACGGTTTCAGCTGAGATGGTGATCCGGTACATCGAGCGGAAGATCATCAGCCCGGGTAGCAAGAACATGATCGCCGGCACGGCAACCACCAGCTGGGGTGCGCCCAATCGGAGCGCGACAATACGTGCTAGGAAACCGACAGCCACTGCTGCGAACGCGGGCGTGACCGTGGGCCCCAGGCCGAGATTTTCTCCGGCCACATACGCCAAGTAACCGATGCCGGAGACCAAGCCGGTGGGCAACAGCAGTCGCACCGAAGACTGATCACTCATGGCCGCAAACAGAGCGGCCATCAGGATGAATAAGGCCAGCAGCCATACCGGGTATTCATAGTCCGGAACCCGGGTCAGGTCGATTTGTGGCACTCCGATCAGGTCCGAGATCGCCACAGCGACCACAATGCCCGCCACCAGACCGATATAACTGAGCAGGGATGAAACCATACGTCCGGCAGCCGTCATCGGGAAGCCGTTAATACCGTCCTGCACAGCCGAGACGATGCGAAGCGCAGGTAGGAGCATCATCAGCGACCCGGCGATGACCGCCGAGGGGTCTTGGAAAACATCGAAGGCGTACAAAGCCAGCGCCACCCCGGTAGCCACCGCGCCACCGGTCATGGTGGCAAAGACTTCAGGCATGCGGATCCGTCCCATCAGATCCACGGCCGTCATGGTCATGATCATCGAGAAAAACGTCATCAAGCCGGCCATTGGACTACCGCCGATGAACATCACGAACGACGTGCCGAATAGTCCAGTGGCCAGCAGTGCAACCCAGCCCGGGAAGGTCTTGGACTGGTGACGGATCTCGGCCAGTTTTGCTTCGGCCTCGTCTCGGGTGGCGTCGCCGTTGGCAATCCGGGTGACCAGCTGGTGGAGGAAGGACAGCCCCGCGTAGTTCGAGGACCAGGAACGCACCACGCGCTGATAGGTGAAGGGGGTTTCCCCGGCGGGAACGTAGTTCAGAGAGATCGCTTGGTTGGTGATGTCGATTTCCGCGTCGGGGACGCCGAATGCTTGGGTGACCACAATAATGGAGGTTTCGACCTCCAGCGCACCAGCTCCGAAACGGAACATGGTCTCACCCAAACGCAACGCAAATTGCAACGTATTGCCAACATCAGCATTTTCAGCGACTTGACGATAGTCGCGTCCAGCGTTGGCAACTCGTCGGGCTTGATAGGGCGACTGGAAAAGACGGTTATTGAGCTGGAGCGCTTGGGTAGGGATCGAGTCAACGAAGGAGTGACGATCCTCTGCGGCGTTACTGGGAGCAGTATCAGTGGCGCTTTTCCGAAACACGCCCCCGCGGGTGCGCCCGCCGAGATTGGGTTTCCAGGTCGGTAGCCCGGGAAAACGACGACGGGAAGGCTCGGCTTCCGTCTCGGTCTCCGAGGCATAGCCAGCTGGAACTATCGGCTGAGGGTCGGTCGCGGGACGCCGCCATTCATCAAACTCATGACGTTGGTCCTCACTAGTCTTCTCGGGCGAGGAGCCACCGCGCTCGGACTGGTCCTCCGAGTCTCGGGGAGTAACCGAGGGAAGGTCCGTGGTGGTAGACGACAGCACCGAGGTAGGCACCGGGTCATGATCAGCCACCGGTTCCGGTTCTTCGTACACCGGTGCGGTCTGTGGCGCTGACGCATCCGGGTTGGGTGCCACCACAGCCGGGCGAATGACGGGAATGACGTCCGAATCTGTGCTGGGCTGTTCTGTCGGGGCCTCAGAATGATCCGTTGAGGTGGTTTCTGTGACGTCTTCGTCGCGTTCGGTACGCACATTTTTAGACATACTGCCTCCTCAAAAAGTTCATTCTGATGCCGAGATTCTCAGCCTTAACCCACCCTAAATTTTAGGCCGTGTTGAGCTGGTCCGTGACAGTTGTCGTGAGAGTGACTCATCACGTTCTACTCTCCAGTAAGGCGCTTTATGCGACGTGAATTGGCGAAGCACACGAACAGTGATGCACGTTGCTGTTCCGTCGTGAGCTGCGCGTTAGCCCGGGATTAAAAAAACTCAGTGGGGCTACCCAATTCGGGCATCCCCACTGAGCTAACATCCAGAGCCAAAACTCAGCGCTTAGTGCTCATCGTAGTGATCCTCGTGTAGCGCGTGACGGTGGCCATCGTGAATATAGTCCACGTGATCACCGTGCTGAACTGCTTCGTGGCCGCAGTCCTCGCCGTGCTCGTGCTCTTCAATGGTGTGCTCAGCGTGTACATCTTGCTCGGTCATGACGACTCCTTTTCATCGGTGCCTGTGGGTTCTATTGGCGCGTCAACGCTTGTCTCAGGTTCTTGAACGTGGGCCAGCGCATCATCGATCACGTGACTGACGTGAAGGTCAGCCAAGTGATAGATCACTTCTTTGCCCGATCGGACCGCGGTCACCAAACTGGCCTGCCGAAGGGTCCGCAGATGCTGGGAGACCAGCGGTTGCGACAGTCCTGTCGCTTCCGCAAGCGCCCCAACAGTGCGAGGCTCATGTCCAATCTCGTGCAACAGTTCCAATCGGGGAACGCTACCGAGAACTTTGAACAATTTCGCCGCCTCGGCAACGCCTGATTCGCTGTCCATATTTCTATTCCACCAGACATATAAAGATATTGCAATATGTACACATGACAATAATCGGAGTGCAACACAGATCACTCTCCGCGTTGTCTATCATCTACATCTTAGACATGAAAAAATCCCCGCTTGCTCGGAGCAAACAGGGACTCGCCGTGGATCCTACTGGATTCGAACCAGCGACCTCTCGCGTGTGAAGCGAACGCTCTAACCAGCTGAGCTAAGGATCCGTACAGAGGTCATACTTTAGCAGGAAGATGAGTCAACGCGAAATCGGACGTCGCGGTGACCACACTGCATCGTTAGCCCCGACCATGCCTGAGGACTGTCTGGGAATCGATCCCAGGATGCCAGCCACAGGCGGAAGGTGACCGGCGTGCAGGTTATTCCTCGAATTCAACGCCGAGGGCCCAGTACCCACTAGTGGATACAGGGCCCTCGGCGTCAGAGCCCCCTGCCGGATTCGAACCGGCGACCCTCTGTTTACAAGACAGATGCTCTGGCCAACTGAGCTAAGGAGGCAAAGCCCTCAGGCAACTTCTCTAGCATACCGGATCGGCAGACTTGTCGGCGATTTCATCTTGCAGACGCGAGCGGCCCGAACGGTGGCAGATGCCAACCGGTTCGGGCCGCCCAGCTGCATTCATGCCTCGAGTGCCTAGTCCTCGATGGCGTTATTCACATCGTCCTGGAAGGAATCCTGAGTGGTAAACGTGCCGTTGACCCAAATGGATGGAGTTCCCGCAATACCACCTTCACGAGCCTTCGCCGCGGTGTAGTCCACGAACGGACGGTAGGTGTTATTCGACATACAGTCTGAAACGTCAGCACCGTTATCGCTGGCCAGCTGTTTCAGCTCATCGTTGGACAGGCCTTGGCCCTGATGGGTGCTATAGGTTTCGAATAATGCGGTGAGCACATCATTGAACTTTTCGGGATGCTCTGCAGCGGTGCACAGCGCGGTGTTGGCAGCCCGAGACGAGAAGTTATTCGTTCCGGGGTTATCCAGGTAGTTAACCAAGCGGTACTCGACCGTGATCTCTTCGGCGTCTAGCTTCTCATTAATGAACTCGGAATTGGCCATTTCGAAGTCAGCACAGTGCACGCAGTCCGGGTCGGCATAGATAATGACCTGGGCGGGCTCATCCTGGTCACGTTCTTCCCCGCCGGGCACCTCTTCGGGGGGTTCATCGGTGATATTGGATTCGCCGACCTCGTTGGCGCTGACTTCGCCGAGAGACTCGCCCTCAGCGAATTCTGTCGTGGACACCAAGGTAATACCACCGTGTTCATTGGCGATGGTCGGGGCTTCACCAGATTCAGGAATGGAACGGTTTTGGTTCCATATAAGCAACCCGGCGATCACCGCAATGACTAGAACCACCACACCAACAATGCTCCAGGTGGTGATCTGGGCGTTGCGTTTTTCTTTTTTCAGTTGTTTTTCGTGCATCTGGCGCGCTCTGGTTCGCGCATCCCCTGCGGACTTGGAGTTTTTGGCCATATCTTTGATCCTCGACAACGTGGTGGTCACGGGCTCCTGGGATAGCATAACCGGTGATCGTGCCAAGGATCTGAATATCTTAAAGTTTGTGTCTCAGCTACACAGGACTCGACAGCAACCGGAGTTCGGGGCACACTCATGTACTAATGAATTCCGCTCCACATCCCATCAATGACCAGGTCCGCATTTCCTCGACACACTCCTCTCCCACGCTCAGCGCCGAGCTCTTGGACCTACCCCTGCACCAGAACCTCGAGGATTGGCCCGAGCAGGTGATCACCGCACTGCCCCGTGGTATTTCGCGACACGTCGTGCGATTCGTCCGGTTGCCCTCGGCAGTGGTAGCGCTGAAAGAAACCACACCGGCACAGGCCCAAGCTGAGTACGGATTATTACGCCAGCTCGGCCGGCGCGATATCCCCTGTGTGGTGCCCCTGGCGGTGATTACCGGCCGCCGGGATCCCGCAGACGAACCACTCCCCGCTATGTTGGTCACCCAACATCTACCTTTTTCTCTGCCGTATCGGGCCGTGTTGAGTCAGCAACTCTCCCGCGACACCCTCACCAGGGTGATCGACGCGCTAGCAGTACTGATCGTCCAACTACACCTCGAAGGATTTTATTGGGGCGATATTTCACTGTCGAACGTGCTGTTTCGTCGCGATGCCGGCGGGTTCGCCGCCTATCTGGTCGACGCCGAGACCGGGGAGCTACGCACGAACGTCTCGGCCGGGCAACGCGCCCACGATATGGAGATTGCTCGGACCAATATTGCCGGCGAGCTCATGGATCTGATCGCCGGTGGCTTGTTGGCCGAAACCGTTGACCCGGTGGCCACCGCGGAGCAGGTCTCTGCCAGTTACCGCAACCTGTGGCATGAATTGACCACCGACTTTGCGGTGCCCACCGATCAGCGTATGCACCTACAAGACCGCATCCGTCGGCTCAACGAGCTAGGTTTTGATGTTGAAGAATACGATGTCACGCCCGCCCGCGGTGGTCGTGAACTGGTGCTGAACCCCAAAGTCGTCGATCCCGGCCACCATCGCCGTCGGCTACTGCAATTGACCGGGCTGAGCGTGGAAGAAAATCAAGCTCGCCGACTGTTGCAGGCCATTGACGACTACCGAAGAGAACAACACTGGCAGACCGATGAACACTTGTCTGCTCAGCTGTGGCTACAGCAAGTCTTCGACCCGATCATTCAGCACCTACCGGCAGAACTGGCTGGCAAGATGGAGCCGGCGGAAATCATGCACGAGATTTTGGAGCACCGCTGGTATCTCTCCGAACGGGCCGGACAGCAGGTCAGCCTTGAAGAGACCGTGACGTCTTATCTCCAGGAGATTCTGACACCGCGTGCTCCCGATGATCCCCTCACCGCAGATACGGTCTCCCGCTCACAGGCTTCTCGTCCCAACACCGAGTACCATCACCGCCCCGGGACGTATCAGGGCCCGTCTGGGAACGACTAGCGCCTCCAGGTCGTTGGTGACCACCTCGTGCACCGGATCAAATCCGGTCAGTAGGTGCACATCCTGTGGGCGTTGCTCACGACGTAAGATCCGAGCCTCGACGGGGTCGGGCCCCCAGGCGAGGAGCAGATGCAATCGTGGCACTGCGGGGCTTGGTGCGGTAGGAACAGTCCGGATCAGGTGGATCAGTCCGGTCTCCGGGTCCACCGTGGTGTGCACCGAGTCAAACGAGTCGAGCGCCTCGGGCGATTCGGACTCACCGGTCCGCAGCAGGGCAGGGAGCTGTCGTCGAAGCTGAATCAGCCGGCGGTAGAAGGCCAGAGCTTGCCGGTGCCCCACGCGGTTTGGCTCGTCCCAGTCCAAGACCGCCAGGTCTCGGGTGGCGGTTGCCGTGGGCTCGTGCACGGTGTCGGGGTCCCAACCGGTGGCGGCAAACTCGAGACGTCGCCCGGTTGAGACCCCGGTGATCAGCTCGGGTTCGGCGAAGTCGACAAAAAAGGGGAACGGGGTGCGGGTGGCAAATTCTTCGCCCATGAACAGCATTGGGGTCCCCGGGGCGAGTAGCATCAGGGCCGCTTGCCCCATGGCCCGGGATAACTCGATGCTGGCGGTCGGACGATCGCCAGCGGCCCGGTTGCCGACCTGATCGTGGTTTTGGATGGAAACGATCAGCTGGCTGGGCCGGTGCCGGTGATGGTTCAGGGCTCGGCCGTGGTGGCGACCGCGGAAACTGGAATAGGTCCCGTCGTGGAAAAACCCTTGATCAATGGCTTTGGGTAGCGCGTTCGGGTCGGCGAAATCAGCGTAGTAGCCCTGGGTCTCCCCGGTGGCGGCCACGTGGACGGCGTGGTGGAAGTCATCGGACCACTGCCCATGCGGTCCCAGGCCGTTGGTCTCGAGCCCATCGATCATGCGCGGGTCGTTCAGGTCGGATTCGGCGATCAGCACCCGGTTCACCCCGGTCTGGGCGCCAATCTCATCGGTCAGCGCGCGCAACTGTTGTAGGATGTGGACTGCTTGGGTGTCGGACAGCGCATGCACCGCGTCCAACCGGAACCCGTCGACCTCGTAGTCCAGCAAGAGCATGCGGGCCTGATCGAGAATATAGGTCCGGACCTCGTCGGAATCGGGACCGTCCAGATTGGGGCCGGCGCCCCACCGGGTCTCGTCGGCGCGTTGATAGGGGCCGAATTGATTGAGGTAATGTCCTTCGGGGCCCCAGTGGTTATAAACCACATCCTGAATGATTCCGAGCCCACGGGCGTGAGCCGCCTGGACCAGCCGGGCGTATTCGGCCGGTCCGCCGTAACTGGCCTGAATAGCGAACCAGTTCACGCCGTCATAGCTCCACCCGAAACGACCGGGGAATCCTGCCACCGGCATGAGTTCCACGTGGGTAACCCCTAGCTCGACGAGATAGTCCAGCCGTTCTATGATCCCGGCAAAATCCCCGGTGGGGCTGAACGTGCCGGGATGTAGCTCGTAAATCACCATCTCGGCGAGTTCATTGGACCGTGCTGGGTGGCTGGGTGCCGTCTGCGACGATGCGCACGGTAACGGTGGTACCGGCCGGGAGGGGCCGTGCACGCCGTCGGGTTGATACCGCGAGCGCGGGTCCGGGAAGGGCCCGGACCCGTCCAGCACGTAGCCGTACCCTGCCCCGTTGGGGATCTCGCCCCGGTGTTTCTCATTCAACCACCACCAGCCCCCGGCCTGATCATCGGTGGTCAACCGGTAGCGGGCAGTCACCGGCCAGGTGTCTGCGGTGGCCAGCCCGTCAGTGCGTTGAGCGAGCTCACCGGCAGGTTCGGTGACGATTACCAGCTCGATTTCTTCAGCTTCGGGGGCCCAGACCGCATACCGGCGACGGCTGGCCGGGGGAGAGTGGAAGTGAAAGGCCGAGTCGTTGTTCATCACGGGACTAGCCTGCCTGTTCTGTGTCACCGGCTGTGTCCGGATCGTCTTGGTGCACCAGGTCCTGTGGGGCAAGCAGGGCCACCGGAAGAATGTGGAGTACATCAGCCACCTCGATGCGGCGGTTAGCATCCGAGCGGTAGCTGGTACCGGTCAGCAGGTCTAGGTAGACGCATTCTGCCTTCGGCACCACAATGCTGGTCGTGGTGTCCCATCCGCCCTGGCGTTCCAGGCCCAGCGGCCACCGGGTTGCCACCGCAATGGCTTGGCCACGGATGCAGCCGATCACGTGGTCGTCCCCAGCCTGGTCACTATGTACCTCAAGCGGGATGTATTCGGTGAACCAGTCAGGACAATCCGAACGCAGGTGCAAGACCTGGGTGGTGATCCACAACTTCGTCAGATCGGCGAACTCGCCCCAGGCCGCTCGATCGATGCCGGCACCGGGCGCTGGGTCGGGCGGCGGGGTCAGACCGGGCGAACCCAGCGCCTCGACCCGTCGGTCCAACTCATCGAGCAGATCGGCGCGGTAGGCGAAATCCACCGCGCACCGATTATCCGGGTCTACCATAGTCGGGAACACGATTTCGGTGCCCTGATAAATATCGGGCACACCCACCGAGACCAGGTGCAAGAGCTTCAGGCTGAGCTGATTCGACACCGCGGCCGGCACCAGCTCGCTGGTGAACTGCTCCCACAGCGCCCCGACGGGGTGGGCATCATCGAGTAACAATTCCAGGGCCTCGCCCAGCTGGTGTTCATACTCCTGATCTTGCTCGGTCCAGGAGGTGATCGCCCCAGACTCCCGGGCTGCTTTGACCGCGTAGTCGTCCCACCGCTGATATTCCAGCCCAGCGTTGGACAGTGGCTGAGCGCCGAATCCAGTTTCTACCACGATTTTCCATAGCGCCAGATCGTCCCCCACCCGTGGGAGCTGGTCGGTGATCATCCGCGTCAGTTGCGCGAAGGTCTCGGCCCACTGCTGGGCACACTCGCTGAGCACGTGGATGCGAGCGCGCACGTCTTCCGAGCGTTTGGTGTCGTGGGTCGAGATGGTCGTCATCGTTTCTGGCCACCGGGTCAGCCGGTTGCGTTGCTGGTCGTGAAATTCTTGGACACTGATGCCGATTTGGGCTGGGTCTGCGCCGACTTCATTGGCTGAGCTGAGCAGACTGAACCGATAGAAGGCGGTGTCTTCGACTCCCTTGGCCATCGCCATCGAGGTGGTTTGCTGGAATCGGATGGCGCCGGGATGTTGCGGGTCGGCCAGGACCGGCATCAGCTGTCCAACGACCTCGGCGACGCTGGGATCGCGCTCGACCGCCACCGCGGCGGCCTGATGCAGGTACTCCTCGCCGAGTGGCACATAGCTACGGTACACCGGGAAGGCACACATCAGCGTGGTCAATCCGACCAATAACTGCTGGTCATCGGACTCGCGTCCCAGGTCCGGGGCCACCAGCCGGGCCACCGCGTGCAGGTCCGGAGTCAGCATCTGTGTCACCGCCCGGTGTTTGAGCTGGTAGACCAGGTCCCGGTACCGCTCGACCGGATCGTGCTGCCGGGGTGTTTCCGCTGCCTCGCTGGCGGTCATACCCGCTAAAACCTGGGTTCCGCGCGGGTCGATGAGTACCCGGTCGAGTGCCTGCAACGTGTCATAGCCACAGGTGCCCTGCACGGGGAAGCTCTCAGGTAGTGCTTCTCCGGGTTCCAGAATCTTTTCGGCCACCACCCAGGCGTTGTCGCCAATGTGGTCCCGGAGCTGACGCAGAAACTGCCCCGGATCGGCCAGTCCGTCGATGTGGTCCAGGCGTAGCCCGTCTGCCACCCCGTCGGCGAACCAGCGACGGATTTCTGTCGTGGCTTCTTGGAAGACTATCGGATCTTCTATCCGCAGCGCGGCCAACTCGTTGATCGCAAAAAACCGTCGATAGTTGACCTCGTACTCGCCATCTCGCCACGGCTCGAGCCGGTAATGCTGCTGGTCGTGGATACCCCGCACCCAAGCGGCATAAGCAACTGGGTCGTCCTGCGGGGGTTGGCCCGACAGGTCGGTGTCTTCGGCCAATGGGTACTCATTGTCGTCGTAGCACAACCGCAGATCTGTTATGCCTTGGTCTGCCCCGGCCCCGGCCTCCGCAGTGCTTTCGCGCACGCACAGCCGGTCGCGTTCGGCGCCCGGGTCTTGTGCGGTGCCCTCCCCGAGCACCGGAATAACCAGCCGGTCGTCGCCGGCCGCCCAGTCAATGTCGAAAAATCGCGCGTAGCGCGAGGTCGGGCCATGGGCGAGCACATCCCACCACCACGGGTTTTCGGCTGGCACCCCCACCCCGACGTGGTTGGGCACTACATCGATGATCAGCTGTCCCCCGTCGGCATGCACCTGCTCGGCCAGCGCCTGCAGGGACTGGGCACCACCGCGGGAAGCATCCACGCAGGTGGGGTCCACCACGTCGTAGCCGTGGTCTGACCCTGAGTTGGCCTGCAATATCGGAGACAGGTATAGTCCGGTCACTCCTAACCGACGCAAATATCCCCACAGCTGGCCAGCATCGGCCAAGGTGAAATGGTCGCTCAGCTGCACGCGGTAGGTAGCGGTAGGTGCTGTCATCGAGGTGTCCTCACTGTTGATTCTCGTCCGTCTCGCCACTGATATGGGGTTCACCGGTGTGCTCATCGAAGATGATCCGAACTCCAGATTCTTCACGACCGTCCTCATAGACCAGCGTGGCGTCCAGGGCATAACCGATCCAGCGATTGGGTTCGACTTCCACGACCTCGGGATATTTGGTCGTGACGTTGTTGGTGATGACCCGGTTGGTATTCGCGTTGGTCACCAGCCCCCAGATCAGTAGCCCGGCGCCGATCACCACCAACCCGAGTCCCGCCCAGGTTTCAAAGCGGGCATCGATCCGGCCCTCGGGACCTTCCACCCGGGCGTCGGCGCCTTCAAAGGCCATGGTCTTACCGGTGTCGATAGCCCGGTAACGGCGTTTCCGCCAGGCGGCATGAGCCGATACGGCGAGCCCCGCAATCGCCAGGATGACTCCCAGCCCGATCAGAAGGTTCCCGCTCTGTAAATCAAGTGTTTCGTACATATGTCCATTCTCGCCTATGGCAACCTCGCCGTTCACAGCTATTGATGAGTTCATCGCTGAGGCCACACTCCCGGCGGCCATCAGCCATCCGGTTGCCACCGCTCCTATTCGTGCGGAGAGCTCCTCGGCGATACGGGCCCCACCGGCCCGCTGAAAGACCGCGCCACCCGACAAGGGCGAGTAGGCCTGAATCTCAATGCCCAGCGTGTCGCGGTGTTCGATCACTCCCATCCAGCCGGGGTACCGGTTGGGGTCCACCACTGCCCCCAGCACGTCGGGGACGGTCAGACTGGCTTGCACCTGGTGAGCGCTAATCGTTAACGTCCCCTGGGAAGCCTCGGCCAACACCTGGTTGAAGGCCTCCAACCGGGGCGCGGAAAAATTGGAAACGCCCACCTGCCGGGTGATCTTCTGTCGGTGTGCACCGACCAGGGCCAGAGCAGTATCCCGCAACGAAGTCCGTGGATCGGGACGGTGAATCAGCACCCGGTCAATGGTGTCCACACCGAGGTGTTGCAGGCAACGTTCCAGCCCGGCGCGGATGTGGTCGCCGGAGTTGTTATAGCAGGTTGGGGTTTCGTCGGTGCCGGCAACGACGCCAATTCTTGTTTGCACCTGTAACTGCTCGCGCCATTCGGGTTGTTCGACCAACAACCAACCCAGCGCTGTCTCTGCACGACCCCGACGATAAATATCCGCGGTGTCCACCCAGAGCTGATGGTCGAACACCGCAGAGCCCGGTTGCTGGTGTGCTTGCACCCAGCGGGAAAGGATCTCACGCGCTCTCACCGGGTCGTCCCATTCCATGGTGCCCAGCATGATTGAGGCCTGCTTACTCATACCCACCACCCTAGGCTCTGACCTGGCAGAAGACGAGAGGAAGCCTATTGTGGTGGTCACAGAATCTGTGGTGGTATGAGGATATGAAGTTTGCGACCTTCCGTGTCCCCGATGAGCCCACCGATAAGCTCGGTGCGAGTTTCGTCGCTTTGATTACCGAAACCGAAACTGACGCACAGGGAACCGAGCACGCCACTCTGGGAGTCCAGATCCCCGAGTTCACAGATGTGGGGCAGCTAGTCACTCAGCCGCCCGAGGTCCGCCAGCAGCTGGCGGAACGCGCCTTAGAGACCACGACAAAGGATCCACGCCAGTTGCTCGATGTCAGTCAGGCTACTTATGACACGCTGATCCCCTACCCCGCAAAGGTGTTCTGCATTGGGCTGAACTACCGCAACCACATCAAGGAAACAGGACTGGAACTTCCGGATTATCCCACGGTGTTTACGAAATTTTCCCAGACACTGACCTCAGCAGAAGCATCCATTGCGATCCCCGCAGTGGACCACCGGCTTGACTACGAAGGGGAACTGTGCGTGGTGATCGGGACACCGGGTCGGAACATCCCCGAAGACCAGGCCCTAGATCACGTGGCCGGCTACACCATTTCCAATGATTTCTCATTGCGTGGCTATCAGGGACGCACCTCGGAGTGGACACAGGGCAAGATTTTTGAAGCTACCACCCC
This sequence comes from Auritidibacter ignavus, assembly GCF_029853775.1. Classification (NCBI taxonomy): domain Bacteria; kingdom Bacillati; phylum Actinomycetota; class Actinomycetes; order Micrococcales; family Micrococcaceae; genus Auritidibacter; species Auritidibacter ignavus. Next base: position 2,463,469 of record NZ_CP122564.1, on the reverse strand, counting down.
GATCGGCCCCTGGCTGGTCACCCCCGATGAGTTTGACCCCAACGCCCGGATTACCACGCTGGTCAACGGTGAGGTGCGCCAAGACGATTCCGTGGGCGATCTGGTCTTCACCCCGGCACAGTTGATCAGCTACCTCTCCGAGATTATTACGCTGTCACCCGGTGATTTGATCCTGACCGGGACTCCGGGTGGCGTCGCACTGGCGATGAAGAACGACAAAGGTCGCCGACCGTGGCTGGTGCCCGGTGATGAGGTGGAAACTCGCATTCAGGGACTCGGTGTCCAGCATAATGACATTGTCTCGTCCTGACTCGGTCACTCGCTTCGGGATCCTTGGGGCAGGTCGAGCCGGAACCGCGCTGGCCCGGGTCGCCCACCAGGCCGGTTTTGAGGTCGATATTGCTGCTTCCCGGCCACCGCGAGCTCTGAAGTACCATCTAGCACAGTACGCTCCCCATGCTCATGCCGTTGAGGCTGATGAGATTGCAGCCGAAGTTGACCTCGTGGTGTTGATGGTGCCCCAAGAAGATCTGGACGACGTCGATCCTGAGACCCTATCTGGAGTGGTGCTGGTTGATGCCACCAATCGGTGGGAGGAGGAGCCATTGCCGGCCTGGCTGCAGGCACTGCGATCTGAGGGGCTCTCCTCCTCCGAGGCTGTTGCCGCGCACTTCTCCAGCACGCTGGCTGTGGTTAAGGCATTAAATCATATTTCGCATTGGGACCTGGATGCCGCCGATCGGTTCACTGCCACTCCACGACGTGCCTCAGCACTTGCCACCGATGTCCCGCAGGTAGCCACGCTGGTTGCCGGTATGCTCGACCAACTCGGGTTCGCCCCGGTCACGTTACCAAACCTCGCGTCTGGCTGGGTCCTCGAGCCGGGCGAAAAACTCTTCAACCGGCCGATGGACGCTGAGGTGATGATCGATGAGCTCCGCTATCTGTTGCCAGGGTCCCGCCAGGACTAAAATAGCGTATCGGAGAAATAACTAAGCCCTCCGTGCCATGCACGAAGGGCTCAAAGGTGGTCGGGGTGACAGGATTTGAACCTGCGACCTCGTCGTCCCGAACGACGCGCGCTACCAAACTGCGCCACACCCCGGTGGGTTGAGTCCGTGGCCTTTCAGCCACGAGTACCTATCATAAACCCACAACCGGAAATATCCAAAAGACGTCTCGTAGCTCACACATGGACACGTTGTGTTGATTCAGCCACGTCGCATCATCACGTGCGGAATCTCTGCTTCAATGAAAACTTCGCCCTCTCTGCGGAAACCCAACGACGTGTACCAGTTTTCTAAATGCGCCTGCGCGTGCAACTCAATCTGATCTTCCGGATAAGCAGCCACGGCTGCTTGCACCAGAGCTCCAGCCAGTCCTTGACCGCGATAATCACGATGGGTAGCAACCCGACCAATGGCAATACGTTGTGGCCCTTCACGGAGCACACGTAGCGTGCTGATCGGGACGTCACCGTCCTGCAACCACCACATCTCCGCGCCGGGCTCGAGATCTCGACCGTCTAATTCTTCGACGCTGATCACGCCTTGCTCCATGACAAAAACCTGGAATCGCAAACGCGCTATACCGTAGCAGAGTAAGGGGTCCAGGTCTTTCCACTGCCCGCAGTGGGGCAGCCTCTTTCTGCTGGTCACGTAGCTAGTTTAGCGTTGTACTTTGTTCCGGCCCGACACGGCTCCATAGATCGCCAGGACGATCACCGCGCCTCCAACGGCCAGCACCCACGAGGACAGCGACCAGAATTCGTTCACCCCGACACCAAAGATGAGGTTACCGAGCCAGCCACCGACCATGGCCCCAAGTGCACCCACAATCAGAGTGGCGAACCAGCCATGTTGTCGTCCCAGAATCATCCTGGCGATGATGCCGGCCAAGAGTCCAAGTACGAGAAAAGCAAAGAAATTCATGGTGGTTCCTTCCTTCAGTCAACCTACCCAAGACAGTGTCCGTGGTACGCACGGATACTCAGCCAGAAAAGCGTCAACACCCCGAGCTCTACCTCGTGAACGGTCACACAACAATCAAGACCTACCCAGCGAAACAAATAATAGCAAATCAGATTGAAAACCGCGTGCCCGAGCACAAGTCCCGTCCCAAGTACCACCGGAAACATTTCGACGAAGCGAATGCGCAGCAGATCTGTCGCAACCGATCGACAGTCCGCGGAAGAGCTGGGTGGTGTTTGGTGGGTTGAATGGTGGTCGGGGACGAACAGAGCCTGGGCGGTGGTGGCGTCGTTGTCACCAGGGTGGTCTGTTCGTCCCCGACCGTGTAATGATTGTCCGGCGGTGTCCTACTCTCCCACACACTCCCGTGTGCAGTACCATCGGCGCTGTAGGTCTTAGCTTCCGGGTTCGGAATGGGACCGGGCGTTTCCCCTACGCTATAACCACCGTAACTCTTCTCACCAACCCCCGGGGGGTGGGGGTGGGAAACCTTGTCTTCGATTGTGTGGGCCTGTGTGTTTCACACACGGCGGTGTTTGTTGGGGTAATCCCATAGTGGACGTTGGCATGGTTGTGCTGGCTAGAACACGTTGGGTGTCGTGTTTTTTGTGTGTGCCGTGAGTGTTTGCTCGTGATCACCCTGACAGGCCACCCCCGGTTGGGGTGGTGTTGTGTCAGGGTGTGGTGTTGTGTCTGGCTTACGATCTCACACCCCAGACCCGTGATCCTTCACCAACCCCCGGCGGGCGGGGAGTGGTTTGTGGTTGGTTGGGGGTGTTTGTAAGTCTTTGGTCTATTAGTACCGGTCAGCTCAACACGTCGTCAGTCCGTGCTTACACACCCGGCCTATCAACCCAGTCATCTACTGGGAACCTCTCACACCACAAGGGTGTCAGGAGAATTCATCTTGAAGCAAGCTTCCCGCTTAGATGCTTTCAGCGGTTATCTATCCCGAACGTAGCCAATCAGCCATGCACCTGGCGGTACAACTGACATACCAGAGGTTCGTCCGTCCCGGTCCTCTCGTACTAAGGACAGCCCTTCTCAATTCTCCACCGCGCGCAGAGGATAGGGACCGAACTGTCTCACGACGTTCTGAACCCAGCTCGCGTACCGCTTTAATGGGCGAACAGCCCAACCCTTGGGACCAACTCCAGCCCCAGGATGCGACGAGCCGACATCGAGGTGCCAAACCATGCCGTCGATATGAACTCTTGGGCAAGATAAGCCTGTTATCCCCGAGGTACCTTTTATCCGTTGAGCGACGACCGTTCCACAACGAGTCGCCGGATCACTAGTCCCAACTTTCGTTCCTGCTCGACCTGCCAGTCTCACAGTCAAGCTCCCTTGTGCACTTACACTCAACACCTGATTGCCAACCAGGCTGAGGGAACCTTTGGGCGCCTCCGTTACCATTTAGGAGGCAACCGCCCCAGTTAAACTACCCATCAGGCACTGTCCCTGAACCGGATCACGGTCCGAAGTTAGATGTTCACTATGACCAGAGTGGTATTTCACACAACGACTCCACTACCACTAGCGTGCTAGCTTCACAGTCTCCCACCTATTCTACACAAGCCACACCGAACACCAATACCAAACTATAGTGAAGGTCTCGGGGTCTTTCCGTCCTTCTGCGCGTAACGAGCATCTTTACTCGTACTGCAATTTCACCGAGTTCACAGTTGAGACAGCGGGGAAGTCGTTACTCCATTCGTGCAGGTCGGAACTTACCCGACAAGGAATTTCGCTACCTTAGGATGGTTATAGTTACCACCGCCGTTTACTGGGGCTTAACTTCACCACGTCGCCCACAAAGGGCTAATAGCTCCGCTTAACCTTCCAGCACCGGGCAGGAGTCAGTCCATATACATCGTCTTACGACTTCGCATGGACCTGTGTTTTTGATAAACAGTCGCTTCCCCCTGGTCTCTGCGGCCCCTACCCCCTCCACCCAGCACGTGGGTGTCAAGGTCGAGGCCCCCCTTCTTCCGAAGTTACGGGGGCATTTTGCCGAGTTCCTTAACTATGATTCTCTCGATCGCCTTAGTATTCTCTACCTGACTACCTGAGTCGGTTTAGGGTACGGGCAATGTCAACCTCGCGTCGATGCTTTTCTTGGCAGCATAGGATCACCAGATCTCCCACCACGTGGGAGCCCATCACGTCTCAGACACACACAGAGCGGATTTACCAACCCTGCATCCTACACGCTTAGACCAGGACCATTCCACTGCCTGGCCCGGCTACCTTCCTGCGTCACACCTGTTAACACGCTTGCCTCACCAGTTCAGGTCCCACGCTCACCAACCACGTCACCCCGAAAGGTGATCCAGGAAGGCTCGGGTGGTTAGTATCACCAGCTCAGCAGGGACGGTCTACCACTGGTACGGGAATATCAACCCGTTATCCATCGACTACGCCTGTCGGCCTCGCCTTAGGTCCCGACTAACCCAGGGAAGATGAACTTGACCCTGGAACCCTTAGTCATCCGGCGGAAGGGTTTCTCACCCTCCTATCGCTACTCATGCCTGCATTCTCACTCGCACGCTCTCCACAACCGTTCACACGACTGCTTCACCACACGCACGACGCTCCCCTACCCAACCCACCACACGGTGGTTTGTCACAGTTTCGGCGGTATGCTTAAGCCCCGCTACATTGTCGGCGCAAAATCACTTGACCAGTGGGCTATTACGCACTCTTTCAAGGGTGGCTGCTTCTAAGCCAACCTCCTGGTTGTCTCAGCAACTTCACATCCTTTTCCACTTAGCACACGCTTAGGGGCCTTAACCGATGATCTGGGCTGTTTCCCTCTCGACCATGAAGCTTATCCCCCACAGTCTCACTGCCACGCTCTCACTCACCAGCATTCGGAGTTTGGCTGACGTCAGTAACCTTGTCGGGCCCATCAGCCAACCAGTAGCTCTACCACCAGCAAGAAACACGCAACGCTGCACCTAAATGCATTTCGGGGAGAACCAGCTATCACGGAGTTTGATTAGCCTTTCACCCCTACCCACAGCTCATCCCCTCCATTTTCAACTGAAGTGGGTCCGGTCCTCCACGTGCTCTTACACACGCTTCAACCTGGCCATGGGTAGATCACTCCGCTTCGGGTCCAGAACACGCGACTCACCGCCCTATTCAGACTCGCTTTCGCTACGACTACCCCACACGGGTTAACCTCGCCACGCATCACTGACTCGCAGGCTCATTTTGCAAAAGGCACGCTCTCACACCCCACAGGACGCTCGAACGGATTGTAAGCACATGGTTTCAGGTACTCTTTCACTCCCCTCCCGGGGTACTTTTCACCATTCCCTCACGGTACTGATCCACTATCGGTCAATAGGAAGTATTTAGACTTACCAGGTGGTCCTGGCAGATTCACACGGGACTCCACGAACCCCGTACTACTCGGGAAAACACCAAAGCCCGGCCAACGCGTTACCACTACGGGACTCTCACCCACTACGGTGTAGCATCCAAACTACTTCGCATACACGCAACCATCACTCGCCAGCCCGGTAGAACCAGCACAGCGCATCCCACAACCCCCAGCACGCAACCACTACCGTGTATCACACGCACCAGGTTTAGCCTCATCCACGTTCGCTCGCCACTACTAGCAGAATCATTATTATTTTCTCTTCCTGCAGGTACTGAGATGTTTCACTTCCCCACGTTCCCTCCAACTGGCCTATACATTCAACCAGCGGTCACGCACCACCACGATGCGCGGGGTTACCCCATTCGGACATCCTGGCATCAACGCTCGGTTATCAACTCCACCAGGCTTATCGCAGATTCCCACGTCCTTCATCGGCTCCTATTACCAAGGCATCCACCATGCGCCCTTCACAACTTACAAACACCACCAACCCCCACAACCCAACACAACGAAGGAATCACAGGGGGCAACCGGTGGCGCCACACGTAAGCCACAAAACAAGCAACACCAACACCACACACAACACCAAACCAGCATCATGCGATGGTGACTGGACACACAAAACAAACAACTAAAGCAACCACAAAGAAACACCACCACAACCACCAACCCCAACAGGCCAATGATCGCAGCACAAACTCATGCTCTTTGCAGCACAACCACAACACCACAAAACCGCAGTGTCGTGATAGATGCTCACGTCCACTATGCAATTACCACAACAACACCCCACCCACCCCCATCACCACCAACACGATGACAACAAGAGCAGACAGGCCACCAGGGAACAATTACCCCATAACCCAACAGTGCACCAAACACACCAGAACACCACCAGCAACCACCACACTCCACGAACCACACCACACACAACACGCGGCGCGGAACAGTACTAATAGCAGCAACCAGCCATGCCCACAGCATGACCCCCACACAACCAGGGATTCATTGATGATCCACCCAAACAGCACCCTGGCACCAACACCACAACAGCATCAGTCACCACACCAGGGCACCAACAAAAACACTGAGAAAAAAACTTTCTCCTTAGAAAGGAGGTGATCCAGCCGCACCTTCCGGTACGGCTACCTTGTTACGACTTAGTCCCAATCGCCAGTCCCACCTTCGACGGCTCCCCCCACAACGGTTAGGCCACCGGCTTCGGGTGTTACCAACTTTCGTGACTCGACGGGCGGTGTGTACAAGGCCCGGGAACGTATTCACCGCAGCATTGCTGATCTGCGATTACTAGCGACTCCGACTTCATGGGGTCGAGTTGCAGACCCCAATCCGAACTGAGACCAGCTTTAAGGGATTAGCTCAACCTCACAGTATCGCAACCCTCTGTACCGGCCATTGTAGCATGCGTGAAGCCCAAGACATAAGGGGCATGATGATTTGACGTCATCCCCACCTTCCTCCGAGTTGACCCCGGCAGTCTCCTATGAGTCCCCAACCAAATGCTGGCAACATAGAACGAGGGTTGCGCTCGTTGCGGGACTTAACCCAACATCTCACGACACGAGCTGACGACAACCATGCACCACCTGTACACCAGCCCAAAAAGGGAAGAACCATCTCTGGAACGATCCGGTGTATGTCAAGCCTTGGTAAGGTTCTTCGCGTTGCATCGAATTAATCCGCATGCTCCGCCGCTTGTGCGGGCCCCCGTCAATTCCTTTGAGTTTTAGCCTTGCGGCCGTACTCCCCAGGCGGGGCACTTAATGCGTTAGCTACGGCGCGGAAAACGTGGAAATATCCCCCACACCTAGTGCCCAACGTTTACGGCATGGACTACCAGGGTATCTAATCCTGTTCGCTCCCCATGCTTTCGCTCCTCAGCGTCAGTAACAGCCCAGAGACCTGCCTTCGCCATCGGTGTTCCTCCTGATATCTGCGCATTCCACCGCTACACCAGGAATTCCAATCTCCCCTACTGCACTCCAGTCTGCCCGTACCCACTGCAAACTCAGAGTTAAGCCCTGAGCTTTCACAGCAGACGCGACAAACCGCCTACGAGCTCTTTACGCCCAATAATTCCGGATAACGCTCGCACCCTACGTATTACCGCGGCTGCTGGCACGTAGTTAGCCGGTGCTTCTTCTGCAGGTACCGTCACCAAAGCTTCTTCCCTGCTGAAAGAGGTTTACAACCCGAAGGCCGTCATCCCTCACGCGACGTCGCTGCATCAGGCTTGCGCCCATTGTGCAATATCCCCCACTGCTGCCTCCCGTAGGAGTCTGGGCCGTGTCTCAGTCCCAGTGTGGCCGGTCACCCTCTCAGGCCGGCTACCCGTCGAAGCCTTGGTAGGCCATTACCCCACCAACAAGCTGATAGGCCGCGAGTCCATCCAAAACCGCAAAAACTTTCCACAACCAACCATGCGGTCAGAAGTCATATCCAGTATTAGACCCAGTTTCCCAGGCTTATCCCAGAGTCAAGGGCAGGTTACTCACGTGATACTCACCCGTTCGCCACTAATCCACCACAGCAAGCTGTAGCTTCATCGTTCGACTTGCATGTGTTAAGCACGCCGCCAGCGTTCATCCTGAGCCAGGATCAAACTCTCCAAAACAAGAACAACAAAAATGAAGTCACGCCCCAGAAAGAACGATCAAAAGGCAGGCCGGAAAAACCCACCACTGGCCAAACCACAACCCCAAAACCAACGAGGCAAAAAAGAGGCCATGGCAACCAAACAAAAAAAATTTGGCATCAACAAACTTGGCACACTATCGAGTTATCAAACAACCGTTCACTTTCGAACTTTAGCGAATTTTTATCGTTTCCGTCCGAAGCAACTTTACTAATATATGCTCATCACTCTCAGCTTGTCAACTTGATACGTCGTGATCTACATCACAAGCGCTCTGGTGCGAGCTAATATTAGGTTTTTTGTGGATGATGATCCGGTTCGTATCCCGTTCTCATCTGTGCCGACCGATCTTCGTTTCCGAACATCTCCCGGGCACGAGTGACAACATTACACGCTTTTTGCGTGAGTGCAAAATCGGGGTGAACTCCTTGTACTTCCCCGCGATGTCAAGGGTTTTAGCGCGGTGAGAGGTACAGGGTCGTCAATGTGGGAATAGTGATCTGCGCTTCATTCTTAGAGGGGTTTTCTGCGTTTGGGTGCGTGGTGACCTGTCCCAGGTTCCCTCCTCCGTATCCACCGTATTCAACGGCGTTGGAGTTGAAGATTTCGTGCCAGACTCCGGGTACCGGCAACTCGACGGTGTGGTCTCGGTGCTCAATGCCGGAGAAGTTGGTCAAGCACAATACCGGTTGCTGGTTACGGTCCCAGCGCAGGAACGCCACCAGGTTTTTCTCTGCGGCGTGCGCGTCGATCCACCAGAACCCTTCCGGATCATCGTCGAGTTCCCACAGTGCCGGGGTCTTACGGTAGAGCTGATTGAGGTCGGCGATTTCGTTCATGACGCCACGGTGGCTGAGATTTTCGATCAGCCTCCAGTTCAACCCGGCATGTTCGGACCATTCACGGTCGGTGGCAAATTCTCCACCCATGAACAATAGCTTCTTGCCGGGGTGGGCCCACATGAAGCCGTAGTAGGCGCGCAGTGTGGCCAGTTGTTGTTGTCGGGTTCCAGGGAACTTGTTGACCAGGGCGCCTTTGCCATGCACGACTTCGTCATGGGAAAGTGGCAAGATGTATTTCTCCGAGTAGGCATAAACCATCGAGAAGGTGATCTCGTTGTGGTGCCAGCTACGGTTAACCGGGTCTTCGGCAAGGTAGTTGAGGGTATCGTGCATCCACCCCATATTCCATTTCTTACCGAAACCGAGTCCGTCCCAGGAGGTCGGGGCTGTCACTCCGGTGAAGGCGGTCGACTCTTCGGCGACCATGACAATGCCGGGATTGCGCTGGTAAGCCAACTCGTTGGCCCGCTGTAGTAACGAAATCGCTTCGAGGTTGTAGTTACCACCGTAAACATTGGGGACCCATTCACCATCATTGCGCGAATAGTCGCGGTAGAGCATGGAGGCAACGGCGTCGACGCGCAGACCGTCAACGTGGAATTCTTCGAGCCAGTACAAGGCGTTAGAAATCAGGAAGTTGCGGACTTCTTGACGTCCGAAATCAAAAACCTTGGTCCCCCAATCGGGGTGCTCACCTAACCGCGGGTCCTCGTATTCGTACAGTGGTGCCCCGTCAAATTGGGCCAGTGCCCACTGATCTTTGGGGAAATGGGCTGGTACCCAGTCGACCAGGACTCCGATTCCGGCTCCGTGGAGTCGATCGACCAGGTATTTGAAGTCATCGGGAGTGCCGTAGCGTGACGTGGGGGCATAGTATCCGGAGACCTGATATCCCCAGGACCCACCGAAGGGGTGCTCGGCCAGGGGCATGAATTCCACATGGGTGAAGCCGTGGATGGTCACGTAGTCAACGAGTTGATCCGCCAGGGTGCGGTAGCTGACTTTGGTCTGCTCGTGCATGACTTCTGGGGACCAGGACCCGGCGTGAACCTCGTAGATCGAGATGGGACCGTTGTGGACATTATGGGTTGCCCGGTGAGTTATCCAGTCCTGGTCGGTAAAGGTGTAGGCCTTCGGGTGATTCGGATCGAACACCCGCGATGCGGTGGCCGGGGGGACTTCCGTCCAGCGGGCCATCGGGTCGGCTTTGTCGACCCACTGACCATGAGCGCCCAGGATCTGGAACTTGTAGTGGGCGCCGTGACCGACTTCGGGCATCAGTAATTCCCAGATCCCGGATTCTCCGAGGCTGCGCATGGCGTGGAGTCGGCCGTCCCAGTGGTTGAAGTCGCCGATCAACCGCACCGCGCGGGCGTTGGGGGCCCACACGGTGAAGGAGGTGCCACCGGTTTCGGGGTGAATCCTGGCTCCGAGAATCCGCCAGAGATCTTCCACCCCGTGCTCGGAGTGGAAAGCTGCGAGATCCTCGTTCGACACGGTCGGCCAGTGGCGGTAGGGATCGTCGATCTCGAACTGGTCATGTTCGTCATCGGTGTAGCTAATCACCAGACGATAGCCGGGAATATCTTTGGGGTCCTCATGAGCGATGGCTCCGACCCAAATCCCGTCGAACTCATGCACCAGATCAATGCGGTCCCCCTCCTCGGTGACCGCGGTGACCGAGCGAGCAAAGGGGCGCAACACGCGGATGGTGAGTACCCCGGGTACCGCGTGGGCGCCCAGCACTTGGTGTGGCTGGTGGTAGCGGGCTTCCGAGACCAGTTGCAGGATCTCAGCCGGCACCTCGAGTGGGGCCGGGCCGGTACGACGTTCGGAGGGGTTGAGTGGTTGGTGGGTCACGACTGTTCTTCCTCAGGGGGCAACACGGTGAGAATGTGCGCCACGTGAATTCCGGGGTCCAGCCGGATGTAGTTCTGATCGGACCAGGTCCAGACCGCGTCGGTGATCAGGTCCTTGACCTGAAACTCCCCGGTTGCGGGCAACTGCAGGGCCGCACGGTCCAGAGTGATGGTGGCTTCTTGAACATGTTCCGGGTCGGTGGTCAGCACGACAATCACCCGGTCGATGCTGTCGCTGTGTTCCGGCCCGAGACTGTCGGTGACCAGGTCTCGATCGCGGTGGATGCCTGCCGGGGTAGCGTTGCGCACCTTGGAGTAGACCAAAATGTTCGGGGTATCAGCGGAGTGCAACTGCAGGTTCTGCAGCTGCCCTAGTGCTGGGTGGGTGGCGCGAATGGCGTTAAGGTGTCGCAGATAGGGTGCCAGCGAGTTTCCGGCGGCTTCGGCACCGCGAAAATCCCGGGGACGGTACTGATATTTTTCGTTGTCGATGTATTCTTCCGCGCCCGGACGCGGGACGTGTTCGAAGAGTTCAAACCCGGAGTACACGCCCCACAACGGACTGGCAGTAGCGGCCAGGGTGGCCCGGATAGCAAAGGCCGAGCGTAGCCCGGACTGCAAGAACTCGGTCAGGATATCCGGGGTGTTGACGAAGAAGTTGGGGCGGTAGAACGCCGGGGTGTCGTGGGAGATTTCGTGCAGGTACCCGGCAATCTCGTCGCGGGAATTACGCCAGGTGAAGTACCCATAGGACTGCTGGAATCCGATCTTTCCTAGCGCGTGCATCATGGCCGGACGGGTGAAGGCTTCGGCCAGGAAAACCGTCTCGGGGTGGTCCTCCCGGACCGTGGCGATCAGCCACTCCCAGAACCACAACGGCTTGGTGTGGGGGTTATCGACGCGGAAAATCTTCACCCCGAGCTTGATCCAGTGCAACACCACCCGGTGGATCTCTTCAGCAAGGCCCTGCGGGTCGTGATCGAAGTTCAGCGGGTAGATGTCCTGATATTTTTTCGGCGGATTCTCCGCGTAGGCGATCGTGCCATCCAGCCGGGTGGTAAACCATTCGGGGTGTTCTTCCACCCACGGGTGGTCAGGAGAACATTGCAGGGCCAGATCCAACGCGATTTCCAGCTGGTGTTTACGGGCGGTTTTGACGAACCGTTTGAAGTCTTTCTTCTTCCCCAAATCAGGGTGGATTGCATCGTGGCCGCCCTGCGGGCTTCCGATGGCCCACGGGGAACCGGGGTCATGTTCACCGGCGGTGAGGGTATTATTGGGACCTTTGCGATGGGTGGTGCCAATCGGGTGAATCGGTGGCAAATACACCACTGTGAACCCCATCTCGGCTACCTCGGCCAACCGCTTTTCGGCGGTGGCGAAACTTCCGGATACCCAATGTCCAGTGTCTTCGTCGATATAGGCCCCCTCCGAGCGGGGGAAGAATTCGTACCAGCTCCCCTGACCGGCGGCCAGGCGTTGCACCTCTAGCGGATACCCGCCGGTGGTTCCCACGAACGAACGCAGCGGCTGATCTTCCAACACCTGCTGAAGTTCGGCCGTGTTGATCTGTTCCAGTCGTTGTTGTGGGCTCAGCGAAGAATCCCGCAACACGGTGACAGCGTCGGCGAACAGCTCGCAAGCCTGCGGAGTAAACTTCTGGCGTTCGGGGCGGGACCGTTGGACGCGTTCAAACAGGTGCACGCCCTCGTCCAACATCAGTTGCACGTCAACCCCGGCATCAACCTTGATCACCGCGGCCCGGTACCAGGTCAAAAAGTCATCGGCGTAGGACTCGATCGCGAAGGTGTGCCGTCCGAGTGCGGAGGGCCGGATCCTGGCGTGCCACCGGTCAGTTCCCGGGGCGCCGGGATGCATTCTGACCCGCTGGACTTCGTTCCCCTCCGGATCCAGCAACACCACGGTGACGCCCAAGGAGTCGTGGCCTTCCCGGAAAACGGTGGCGCTGACTGGGATATCTTCTCCCAGCACGGCAGTTGCCGGGTAACGCCCCTGATCGACCACCGGGCTGACATCGATGACGGGGATCCGGGTTACGCTCGGGATCACGCTCTCGGCGGTGGGATTGACCTGGTGGGGAATCATCACGGTCTCTACGCTACCGTGGGTCTGCACCACGGGGCCAGAGTTGCCGGATGAATCGTTGCCAATCAGGCCTGGATGCCTAATCCAGCAGGGTTTTATCGTCCAGGACGGCACCTTTGATGCTGGCGAATTTCTCCAGTAAGTCAGCAACGCTCAACTGGGATTTCTCCTCACCAGAAACATCAAAGATGATCTCTCCGTCATGCATCATGATGAGCCGGTTGCCGACCTGTAGCGCCTGGGACATATTGTGGGTGACCATCAACGTGGTGAGTTGCTGTTCTTCGACGACCTTGGCGGTCAGCTCGGTGATCAGCTGGGCCCGTTGCGGGTCCAAGGCTGCGGTGTGCTCATCGAGGAGCATCACCTGCGGATGTGAGAAGGTCGCCATCAACAGGCTCAAGGCCTGACGTTGGCCTCCTGACAACAACCCGACCTTAGTTTTCAACCGGTGTTCTAGTCCCAGTTCCAGCACCGTCAGCTCACGGGCGAATAACTCGCGCTGCTCGCGACGGACCGCCATTGCCAACCCGCGGGTGCGCCCGCGCTTGGCTGCTACGGCCATATTTTGTTCAATGGTCAGATCCGGCGCGGTTCCGGCCAGCGGGTCCTGGAACACCCGCCCGACCAGGGCAGCACGCCGGTGATCTTTAGTACGGGTCAAGTCCTGACCGTCGATCAACACCGAACCGGTGTCGGGCATCAGCTTGCCGGCGATCACGTTTAACAGGGTGGATTTACCGGCACCGTTCGACCCGATCACGGTGGCAAAATCGCCGTCGTTCAGGGTCAGGTTAATGCTCTTCAGCGCCCGGCGCTCGTTAAGCGTGCCGGGGAAGAAGGTTTTGGAGATATTGGTGAGCTCAAGCACGATGACCCTCCTGGGATGTGGCCCGCGGTGCGGTCCCCGCAGTATGTTCGCTGGGCAGGTATTCAGGCATGGGTTGGACCGGACCCAAGGGATCTGCGTTAATCTCGCGCTTGCGTCGTAGTCTCCGCACGATCTTGAGCTTGGGCAACAGCAGCGCTGCGATGACGATCAGTGCCGAAATCAGGCGCATGTCGTTGGGGTTCAGCCCCAGCTCGAGAGCCCCTTGGATCGCCAGGCGATAAAGGATCGACCCGACGACCACCGCGGTGGTGGCGATGAACACGTTGCGTTGACCAAACAGCGCCTGTCCGAGGATCACCGAGGCCAGCCCCACCAGGATCAGCCCGATACCCATCGAGATATCAGCCGATCCCTGTGACTGGGCGACCACGGCGCCACACAGGCCCACCAGGCCGTTGGAGACAGCCAGACCGATGATCTTCATGGTGTCGGTAGAGACCCCGAAACTACGCACCATCGATTCATTATTACCAGTGGCTTGCAACGCCAGACCGAGGTCCGTGGACAAGAACCAGTCCAGAATCAGCTTGATCGCCAACACCACGACCAGCAGGATCAATATCGACACCCAAGTACGGGCGTAGGGGCCCATCCAGGTGAAGATCGTCTCGGTACCCAACAGTGGCACGTTGGCCTGGTTACCCATGATGCGCAGGTTGATTGAATACAACCCGAGCATGGTTAAAATTCCCGCCAAGAGCGGGTTGATGCCACCTTTGGTGTGCAACAGACCGGTGATGATCCCGGCCAGCGCCCCCACCACGAAGGCCGCCAACATGGCCAGCAACGGGTTGCTGCCCCCATGGACCATCATCATCGCTGCCGTGGCGGCACCGGTGGTAAAGGATTGGTCCACCGTCAGATCTGGGAAATCCAGGATCCTAAAGGTCAGATACACACCCAACGCGAGCAGCGCGTAGATCAGCCCGAGTTCAATACCCACCAGCATCTCGGTATCGGTTCCTTTTCGACTTGTCTTTGTCTTGTCCGTTATGTTGTTCTGTGTTTCGTTGATTCTCGAGCGGGCCTGTTGTCTGGCCGCGTTACCTTATTCGGTGTCGTCGCCGACGGTGACGGCCTCGTCGAGGGTCTCTTGCGGGAATTCCAGGCCCATCCGCTCGGCCGCGCCGGGGTTGACAGTCATTTCCATGGTGTCCGGCTCGGCACGGATGACGGCCATCTCTGCCGGGTCGGCACCGTTTTCCAGAATCTCGACGGCCATCTCACCGAGCTGTTGCCCCTGCGCATGGTAGTCGATACCAAAGGTGCCCACCGCACCGCGCTCGACCGAATCAGGTTCGCCGGCAAAGACTGGGATCTGGTGGTCTTCTCCGTAACCGATCACGGTTTCTAGGGTGGAGACAATCACGTTATCGGTCGGGACCCAGATGGCGTCCACATCCGAGAAGGTGTTCACCGCTTGCTGGACCTCGGAGGAGTTCGTCACGGTGGACTCTTCGATCTCGAAGTCGAGTTCTTCGGCGGCCTGACGAGCCAAGCGCACCTGGACCTCGGAGTTACTCTCCGCTGAGGAGTAGGGGATACCGATGGTGGTGGCATCGGGCATTACGTCACGGATCATCTGGAACTGGTCTTCGACCGGGTTCAGATCGGAGACTCCGGTGACGTTTCCACCGGGGGCTTCCCAGTCTTCCACCAGGTTGGCATCCACCGGGTCGGTGACAGCACCGAAGAGGATCGGACGATCGGTGATCGCCGACGCTACACCAATAGCCGAGGGGGTTGCCACGGCCACGATCAGATCCAGGTCGCTATTATTGGCGAAGTTCCCGGAGATGGAGTTCACCGTGGACTGGTCTCCGGCGGCATTTTGCTCATCGTAGTCAACCTCGAGTCCGGCTTCCTCCAGGGCCTCTTTGAAGCCTTCCCTGGTAGCATCCAGAGAAGGGTGAGCCACGTACTGGGAGATCCCGACCTGGTAGGACCCGCCGTCGCCTCCCCCGGAACCGTTATCGCCGCATCCAGATAGTGCCAGGCTGGCCATCACCGCGGTCGCGGATACTGCCAGTAGGTCTCGAGTGTGTTTCATGAGCTCTCCAGTGATCGGTGAGTTGAGTGATACAGTCACCGCTGCACGTGCAGTGACCCAGATTACTTTACACCTCAGAAGCTAGGACTCGTGCCGTTGGACGGAATACATCGACACAGAAAACGGGGCGATGGTGTCGGTCTCACCGGGATAGATTAGTCCACCTTGCCGCGGACGGTCCGGCACGTTGGTGGTCAGCTCACGGACAAAAGGCAGACCCGAGGCGACCGGGATAACGTGTTCCTCGTCTCCGTCGGCAACCTCTGTAGCCAACTCGGCCAGATCGGGGATTCGGAACTGTTCGGATTCCAGCCCCCCATTGAAGACCACGAGACCGTCGACACTACCTTCGGGGGCGGAGAGCAACATTTGCAAGAAACGCTCTTGCGGGGATTCCCACTCGACCGCGCTCATTGGCCGGCCTTCGCCGTTGAACCACAGCATGTTCGACTGCGAGGGGTAAGTGTAGGGCTGGCCGGCCATGAAGTTGCGCCGAATGGTCAGCAACAGGCGCACCGTATCGTGAAGATCTTTACCTTCGGGTGTGTCCAACAGCGACCAGTCGGTCCAGGAGATCTCATTATCTTGACAGTAGGCGTTGTTATTTCCGCCTTGGCTACGTCCGATTTCGTCCCCAGCAGTAATCATCGGGACCCCCAGCGACAAGGCCAGGGTCGCCAACACGTTGCGCTGGGTTTGCATCCGGGCTTGGGAAACCGACGGCAAATCGCTGGGACCTTCCACCCCGTGGTTATAGGACCGGTTGTTATCGGTTCCATCTCGGTTATCTTCGCCGTTGGCCTCATTGTGTTTGTGGTCGTAGCTGACCACATCGGCCAGCGTGAATCCATCGTGGGCGGTGACGAAATTGACCGAGGCCAGCGGCGAGCGCCCGGATTCGGCAAAGATGTTCTGCGAGCCGGCCAGTACATCGGCGAACCGTCCCAGGGTACTGGGTTGTTCCCCGCGCACCAGTGCGCGCCGGCCGAGCACCCAGAATTCACGGACGATATCGCGATAGTGGTCATTCCAGTCGCAAAATCCGGGCGGGAATTGCCCGGTCCGCCATCCTCCCATGCCGACATCCCACGGCTCGGTGATCATCTTGACTTTGGACAGCACCGGATCCTGGGTGATGGCCACCAACAGCGGGTGGGTTGGCGAGAAGGTGTTTTCCTCGTCACGAGCCAGGGTGGTCGCCAGATCAAAACGGAAGCCGTCGACCCCGAAATCACTAGCCCAGGTGCGTAGCGAGTCCAGCGTCATCCGCACCACGGCGGGATTGGAAAAGTCCAGCGCATTACCACAACCGGTGGTGTCGTCGTAGTGCTCACCGGTGGGGTCCCACCGGTAGTACGCACGATCGCCCAACCCGCGCCAGCACAGCACCGGGCCACCTTGGCCTTCTTCAGCGGTGTGGTTATAGACCACGTCCAGGATGACCTCCAGCCCGGCCTGGTGCAACAGCTTGACCATGCCCTTGAACTCGGTGGCCACCGCCGCTGGGCCTTGAGCCTGGGATTCTGCTGTGGCGTAGCGGGGGTGCGGGGAGAAGTAGTTGATGGTGTTGTAGCCCCAGTAGTTATCCAGCCCCTTATCGACCAGGTGATTCTCGGAGACACAGTGGTGGACGGGCAACAGCTCGATCGTGGTGATGCCCAGATCTTTTAGGTAGTCAATCATCACCGGGTGAGCCATGCCGGCATAGGTGCCACGCAGGTGCTCGGGGATGTGCGGGTGTAGCTTGGTCTGACCCGCCACATGGGCCTCATAGATGACGGTGTCACGCATTGGTACCTGGGGGCGGGTCACTCCGTCCCAGTCAAAGGAACTGTGCATGGCCACCGACCACCAATAGCCTTCCCGCTCGGTCACCGCAGCAGCGTAGGGGTCAAGCAGGATGGCCTCGAGGATGTCTTCATCGGCGGTGGCGCGATCGATGATGGCATACATCGCCCCGTCATGCAGATCCGGGATCACCCCGTGGTGCACGCCACCGCTCAATCCCGGCAACTGGACGCGAGTGAGATCCTCCAGGCCGGGAGTGTGGTCCAGCGGTAGCCCGGCGGAGGTGAAGACCACATCAGCGGCCTGCAACCCGGGCGCGTAGACGGCAAAGTTCTGCAACCAGCGGTCGGGAACTTGTTCTAAGGACTCGGACAGCCCCCACGGGTTGGGCCGTGAGGGATAGGTGGATGTCATCGTTTCAGTCATGCACGACCGTTTCGTTGGCGGGAAATTTCATACAGGCTCACGCCCACAGCCACCGAGGCATTAAGTGACTCGGTGGACTCAACAATCGGAATCGAGACAATTTGATCACAAGTATCTGCAACCAGTCGAGACAGTCCTTTTCCTTCGGAACCGACGACCACGCACAGAGGTTCCGTGGCGAGAGGAAGCCCCGGCAGGGTTTGGTTACCGTGGCCATCCAGCCCGATCACAAACATGCCGGCCTTCTGATATTCAACGAGCATGGTCGGCAAATTCACGACCTGGGAGACCGGGAGCCGAGCAGCGGCACCGGCAGACGTCTTCCAGGCGGTGGCGGTCATGCCCACCGAGCGACGGGCGGGCACCACCACGGTGTCGACCCCAAATGCAGCAGCAGAGCGGACCATCGCACCCAGGTTGCGGGGGTCGGTGATGGAGTCCAGAGCCACGATCAATGGCGGCTCGTGCCGGTAGCCACGGTTCCAATCCGCCATCAGCTGCAGGCCCAATTCCGTGGCGTCCTGGTACTTATAGGGCGGAATGTGCAGAGCAATCCCTTGGTGTTTGGCGTCCCGGGTCATCCGGTCCAGCTCGGGCATGGTGGCTTCTAGCACCGGAAGACCTCGATCGGCGGCGAGTTTCAAGGCCTCACGGATCCGTTCGTCCATGGTCACGCCGGTGGCCACATACAATCCAGTGGCTGGAATCTCGGTGCGCAGGGCTTCCACGACCGGGTTGCGTCCGGCCACCGCATCGTGTTTGGTTTTCGGCGCCTTCGTGGGTCGTTTTTTCTTGGGTTTATAGTTTTTGTGCCAGGTGCGATCCTCGGCTTTGGGAGTGGGACCTTTCCCTTCTAGACGGCGCCGTCCTTGACCACCACTACCCTTCGTGGGGCCTTTTTTCTTGCGGGGGTTGCTCATGGTCTCGATGTCCTTTCTGCCAGGTGCCACTCGGCGCCCGAAGGCGTGTCCTCGATGGTAATCCCGGCAGCGGCTAGCGTGTCGCGAATGGTATCGGCGGTAGCCCAATCTTTATCCGCGCGCGCCTGGGCCCGAGCGTCAAGCTGCGCCTGAATTACCGCATCCAGCACCTGGTTGTTTCCGGCCACGTCATCGTTTTCTGGGACATCATCCAGCCCGAGGACGCTAACCATCGTATTGACCTGATCCAGCGCTTGGGCCGCAGCGACAGAATCTCCGGTATCCAGAGCAATATTACCGGCACGCACGGTGGCGTGCAGAGCAGCCAACGCCTGCGGGACATTCAAGTCATCTTCCATAGCCGCCCGGAATTCCGGGGCCACCTGGCGCTCGCCGGTGGCCTCCACGGTACGGGTTGCCCGTGCTTGGAAGGACTCAATGCGTTCCACGGCTGCCTGGGCCTCTTGTAATGAGGAGTCTTGATAATCCAGTTGCGACCGATAGTGGGCCTGACCCAAGAAGTAGCGCACCGCGGTTGGGCGGGCCGAGGCCAACATTTGTTCGGGGGTGACAATATTGCCGATCGATTTCGACATTTTCTCCCCGTTGATCGTCACCAGCCCGTTGTGCAACCAGTATCGAGCGAACCCATCTCCGGCAGCCGTTGATTGGGCCAGTTCGTTTTCATGGTGGGGGAACCGCAGATCGAGGCCACCACCGTGAATATCGAACTGGGCGCCCAGATACTTGGTCGACATCGCCGAGCATTCCAGATGCCACCCTGGCCGGCCCCGACCCCAGGGTGAGTTCCAACCGGCGGTCTCGGGGTCTTTCGGGTCGGCGGCTTTCCATAGCGCAAAATCGCGGGGGTCCTTTTTCCCGCGCGGATCGGCATCGGCTGCATCCTGCATTTGATCGATGGACTGGCGAGTCAACGATCCGTACTCGGCCCATGAGGCCACCTCGAAGTACACGTCAGCTGAGCCGTCCAGGGCCGGATAAGCGTGTCCAGCCTCAATCAGCCGCTCAATGAGCACGATCATTTCCGGAATATGACCGGTCGCGCGTGGTTCATAGCTGACCGGACGCACCCCAACGCTCGTGTAGGCCTCGTGGAAGGCCCGTTCGAAACGGTAGGCCAGCACATACCATGGATCTTCGGACGGATACAGCGAATCGGGCTGAAAGTCTTCCCCATAGGAAGCCGCTGAGCGGTCGAGAATCTTGTCATCGATGTCGGTCACGTTACGCACCGAGATGACGTCGAAACCGCTGTACTCCATCCAGCGAATCAGGATGTCGAAAACAATAGCGGAGCGGATATGACCGACGTGTGGTTTGCCCTGCACGGTGGCACCACAGTAGTACAGCGAGACTTTACCGGGAACCAGAGGTTCAAAGTCGCGGATCTGTGCGGTCTTGGAGTCATAAAATCGTTGTGCCACGCGTACAGAGTCTACCGGGTCGACTTGCTGAACCCTAAGCTGGCATCGGCTGAATGTCGTCGGGTGCTCGGCTAGGCCCCGATGAGGGGATGCCATACAGAAGCATTCGCTAGCTTTTTACGGTAACCTCGGGGTTGAGTTATTTTGACTTTTTCATCGCACCTTTATTGAGGAGAAACCACCGTGAAGGGTTCTATTATCCGTCGCGCGACCGGAGTGGGATTGGTTGTCGCGGCCGCTTTCGGTACCAGCGGTTGTATGTTTATCAACGACCAGGCCACCACCATGGATTATGCGCCGTCCGACGGCGTCCAAGTCGAAGTCTCCGATATGGCGATCCGCAACCTGGCTCTGGTTTCTGATGAGCCCAATGGGGCCGGTCGCTTCATTGGTAGCCTGGATAACCGGTCGGATGCAGAGGCCACGGTCACTATTAAGGTCGGGTCTGACTCGGCCACGTGGACTGTTCCCGCCGGCGAACGGATTGCTCTGGAAGACGATGAGAACGCTGTGGTCATCGACAACACCACGGGTGCGCCCGGCGAGATGGTGGACTCTGAGGTCGAGAGCATGGGCGATTCAGCAGACCTTCAGGTCAGCGTGCTGGATGGCACTCTGCAAGAGTACCGGCAGTTCGTGCCGCAAGAAGACTTTGATCCGGAAGAAAACGTGGAACACCTGCAGGATTACGAAGGCCCCTACTCCGAGGACTACGAAGGGCACTAGCCCGCCTACCCCAGCGCGATCCGGGCCGTCCTACCGGCACACCACAACGGCGGTGGAACTGATCTTCACGATGCAGTCCCACCGCCGTTGTGGTGAGGAAAAGAAAACGCGACGAGAAGACGAGAACTAGAGCTCGAATTTATAGCCCAGACCACGCACCGTGACTAGATAGCGCGGTTCGGCAGGATCTGGTTCGATCTTGGTACGCAACCGCTTGACATGCACATCCAAGGTCTTGGAGTCACCGGCATAATCGGGGCCCCATACCCTATCGATCAGTTGCCCGCGAGTCAGCACGCGCCCGGAGTTGCGCAACAGCATCTCGAGGAGTTCGAATTCCTTCAGCGGCATCGCAATATTTTCACCGTCGACCGATACCACGTGCCGTTCAACGTCCATGCGCACATTGCCCGCTTCGATAATCGAGGCTTCGGTGTCTTCTGGTTCAGACTGGCGACGCAGTACCGCACGTACCCGGGCGACAAGCTCACGCGATGAATACGGCTTGGTGACGTAATCATCGGCGCCAAGTTCCAGGCCCACGACCTTGTCAATCTCGGAGTCCTTCGCAGTGAGCATGATGACAGGAACCGTCGAGTTCTGCCGAATCTGACGGATGACTTCGGTACCTGACTGTCCCGGCAACATCAGATCCAGCAATACCAGGTCAGCACCGTGGCGTTCGAACTCCTCAACCGCCTCATTCCCATCCTCAACGACGGTGGTTTCAAACCCTTCTCGTTCTAAAAGGTAGGACAGTGGATCGCTAATGGAAGGTTCGTCTTCCACCACGAGAATACGGCTCATGGCCGCTCTCCTTTCCCACCGTGATCGGTGGTGGTTTTCGTGTCATCTTTGTCAATAATATCCACAGTGTCAGGGTCGACAAGCGGAAGTCGGATCGTAAATGTCGATCCATGCCCCACGCGCGACCATACCGAAACTTCACCACCGTGGTTAGCAATCACGTGTTTTACAATACTCAGGCCCAGACCCGTTCCGCCGGTTCCTCGAGAACGGGCGCTATCGACGCGATAAAAACGCTCAAAGATGCGTTCTTGTTCGTCGACATCGATGCCCGGTCCCTGGTCCGTCACCGAGATTTGGACCAGGCCCTTAGCGATCTTGACGCCGATGCCCACCGTAGTGTCATCGGGTGAGTAGCTCACCGCGTTATCGATCAGGTTACGGATCGCTGTCATGAGCTGGTCAGCATCGCCGAAGACCATCGCATCGGCCATCTGCGCTGTCTTGAGCGTAATATTTTTCCGTTCAGCTTCCGTACGCACCCGATCCATCGCTTCACGGACCAGTCCAGGAATACGCACAGGTTCGGCCGTATCGACGTGGTCTTTACCCTGCAGGCGCGAGAGTTCGATAATGTCTTGCACCAAGGCACCCAAGCGCATTGATTCCACCGACAAACGATCGGCAAACCGTCGCACCGCCAGCGGGTCATCGGCTGCGTCATCGATCGCTTCGGCCAGCAACCGGATCGCGCCCACCGGGGTTTTCAATTCGTGGGAGACGTTGGCAACGAAATCATGACGGATCGCTTCGGTCCGAGAAACCTGTGAACGATCTTCGGCCAAGAGCAAAATGTATTCGTCACTCAATGGCGCCACCCGCAACTGGACCATCCAGGCGCCTTCTCCCAGCGGTCCACGCGGCAGTTCAAAGCGCTGGTCGATAATTGCACCATCAGCACGGACACGTCTGGTCAATTCGATCAGCTTGTGTTGGGCCAGCCGGTGGCCCCGAACCAGACCGAATGCATAGGCCGATGGATTAGCTCGCACTACACCGTCAACAGCGTCCACGACCGCATAAGCGCGCCCCACCACAGCCAAAACTTCAGCTGCGCCGGTGGGGATCGAGGGCTCGTCGACCTCGTAGTGGATCGCGTGGCGCTGTTCGGATGCTCTCAACGCCCACATGGCCAAAACACCCAGCACAACACCAGCTAATCCGCAGATGATGCCAATAACTACCGGGTCGTTCACACCTCAACACAGTACCGAATTTTTGGGCTTGCGTACGGAGAAAAACGCCTCTGGTCCACCGGAAGTTTTAAAGCCACCTATCGTGCACACCAAGCTAGTTTGTGTTTAAATGACGTTAACTTCAGTACGAGATGGTGGGACGTGGCCGCGCGCCTGCGGCCGGCTACTGTGCTGT
The DNA here is from genome assembly GCF_029853775.1 of Auritidibacter ignavus. Lineage (NCBI taxonomy): Bacteria > Bacillati > Actinomycetota > Actinomycetes > Micrococcales > Micrococcaceae > Auritidibacter > Auritidibacter ignavus. The sequence continues at coordinate 2,440,217 of NZ_CP122564.1, read as the reverse complement.
TCTCCGTGCTCTGACTGCTCGTTAAACGGCGCGCTGACTAGACTGACAGCAAAGACACCCTAGAAAAGAGGACAATTCACATGCGTGAACTATTCCAGGCCGATATGAAGGCATTGGGAGACCAGCTGGAAGAAATTGCCGGTTTGGTGCGCCGTGCCGTTGAGCAGGCTCGCACCGCGTTCGAAACCGCCGATGTCGAGCTGGCTGAGACCGTTATTTCCGAAGATGCTCGGATCGACTATCTGCAGAACACCCTGGACGAGAAAGCCATCGAGCTGTTGTTGCTACAGTCGCCGGTAGCCACTGACCTGCGCACCCTGGTCGCAGCCCTGCGTATGTCGTCGTCGCTGGAGCGCACCGGCGACCTGGCTCGCCACATCGCTCAGCTGACCCGCTTGCGTTACCCCGAGCACGTCGTTCCGGAATCCCGCCGTGAAGCCTTCAAGGCTCTGGCAGACAACACCGTCGAGGTCGCCGTCAAGCTTGATGAACTGTTGAAGACTCACGACCTGGATCTCACCCGTGAGATCGTCAAGCTCAACACCGAAATCGACGAGATTCACGAAGCGAACTTCGCTGCCATTGCCGACCCTAGCTGGGAAGGTACCCCGTACCAGACCGCTGACGTCACCCTGGCTTCTCGCTACTTCGAGCGGATCGCCGATCACAGCGTTTCCATCGCTCGCAAGGTGGCCTACCTGGTCACCGGTGAGTGGGAGCCGAACGTGGCCTCCGCCGAGTAAGACTGTCACCTCTACCCCGCGCACGGCCCCGGTTCTCCACCGGGGCCGTTTCGCATACTGTAGGACTTATGGTTCCCACCTGGTCTGACACGCTGTACCCACCCCCGCTCACCAAGATGACCGACGGCACCGTCAAACAGACCAACCCATTTTCTGGCACCCAGGTGTGGACCGTCCCCGGCAGAGCCCATCGGCCCCTCAACGTAGCGAGCCCAGCAGTTAAGCCCCTCGACCCCGCCGGGGTCGACCACTTCTGTGCGTTTTGTCCCGGCAGACTGATGGACACGCCCCCGGAAAAATCCCGAATCACCGTGGGCTCAGCCATTCGGACCGGGCTAACTGCCAGCCAGGTGACCGAGGACCCGTGGAACTTCCGGCGGGTGCCCAACCTGTTCGAGATCCTCAGCTACGACTATTGGGCGAAAAACTACGGCTATCAGCTTTCTCATTCCGACCGTGATCGGATGCAACGGTATCTGGCAGATCCGGCAGGTCGGCAACACGTCGACGACATTGTCACCACCAAGCTCCAGGCCTCCGGTATCGAGTCGACCGCCACAGCCCGGGAAAACGCGACACTATCCTTCTTCGGTGGCGGCCACGAGCTGATCATCGGCCGCCACCATTTCCAGCCGGGAGCCACCCGGAGTGACCAGCTAGCCTCAGCCGGTACGTTGACACCCGATGAACATGCGGCGTTCTTTGAACTCAGCGCCGACGCGATGCACAGTATCTATGCCCACAACCGTTACGTGCGTTATGTCCAGGTCTTCCAGAACTGGCTCAAACCCGCCGGGGCAAGTTTCGATCACCTGCATAAACAACTGGTCGGCATTGACCAACCTCCCGTGTGGGCAGCACGTGAAGAAACTTTGCTACGCCAGAATCCCAACCTGTATAACGAAGCCGCCGTTGACTACGCTGGCTATCACAACCTCGTGCTGGCCGAAAACGAGCATGCGGTCATGCTCGCCGGGGTGGGGCACCGCTACCCCTGCTTGGAAGTGTGGTCCCGTTCCGAACACGCCCAGCCCTTCGACCACACCACCGACGAGCTACGGGGCGTCTCCGATCTCGTCCAGGCAATGCACGCCGCCACCGGTCCTCTCGTGCCGGCCAATGAAGAGTGGTACGCCCAGCCGATCGGTTCGGTTGTGAATATGCCGTGGCGGGTGCTGATGAAATGGCGGGTCTCCACGCTCGCTGGTTTTGAAGGTGGCACCAAGATCTATGTCAACACCATCGATCCCTGGACGCTACGCGATCGGGTCCTCCCGGAGCTCTTTCGACTCAGGGATGAGGGTCTCATTGCGGAAACGGTGGCAATCGGCGAGGAGTGCTCCTATCGGCTGAATTCACTCCGGTATCTAGATTGAGCAGTAGCGCACCGGGCAACCCAATACACTAGCCCCGCCAGCTAACCCGGCGCCACCTCGGTTAGCCCCTGTCGCCACTGTTGCTCCACGGGCCTGAAGCTGTCCAGCCACCGGAGGCGCAGGCGCTCGACCCATTCCAACAGATCCTGACTCACCGACGTCCGGCCTACGTTCGGAACAGTGTTCTCTGCCCCGGCCAAGATCACGGCGCTGGGGCCACGGTGCGCATTGAAATAGATGGCTCCCCCCGCTTGAGGATCGGTGACCCGGCGGAGGAAGTCATCGAGCAAGACCGTGCCTGCGGTGATGCGCATCGCCCCGAAGGTACCCCCGGTTTCTGCACACGCCTGTTGGAGCCAGGCCAGACTGGTGGACGGCAGTCTGGCCTCCCCGGAGAAGAACACCAGCTGATCGTCGTCAACCATCGCCAAGGCAGCGCTACCGGCTTCGCACACGGCTCGTCCGTCGTGGAGCACCACATCGTCGATGTCCACGTCCGCCTCTCGGATCGCCGTGGCCCGAGAGTCTTGGGTAAAGGTAGCCAATCTCGCCAGATCGGGGCCTTTGACCATCGGATACCGTCGTGGATCAGGGGTTGCCGGAATCCACAGGCGGGTTATCTGCCGGAACGGGGCCGCAACTCGTAACGACAAGGTCACCTTCGGCGTCGGAGCATCCCGGGCAGACCGATCCGGGATTTCGACCGCAATCCGGGGGAACAGATCCGGGCGCTCGGTGGTCGGGTTTGGCCGGTCGGTGACGTGTTCTGACAACGTTTGAATGCCTCGCCACCAAATGTGTTCGATCGGTGCAGTGCCACCGCTGAGGCAGGGCACAAGGCCAGCGGTCTCCGGTTGCGCACTCAATCGATACCACCCGTCCAGGAAGCGGTCTCGGTGGCGCCGGAGATCCGGTGCGGCACCGTGCCGAACCCGAAAAGACTCGGCCAACACCACCTGGTCCGCGTTCACTCGCCCCTCGGCGCTGGCCTCCGCCGGAACCGGGTCGAACCGGTCGCGGTTCAGGTCATAGACCAGCATCATGGTCGTTCCCCTTTCGGCCTTGTTCGGGTACTGTCGCCGGTCGTCTCCTGGACGGCGCGGTTGAGCGCGGTGATCAGCACCTGGGCTTTGAGATTGCGTTCGGCCAGTTCCGCCTGAGGGTTCGAGTCGGCGACAATGGCCCCACCGGCGCCGATCGAGACCCGTGATCCATGCCGGACCAGCGTGCGAATCACGATATTTAGGTCGGCTTCCCCTTGAGTTCCCAGCCAACCGATGGTGCCCGAGTACACACCCCGGGCGCCAGCCTCCAGCGCATCGATGATCTCCAGGGACCGGACTTTCGGTGCACCGGTCATCGACCCGCCGGGAAAGCTGGCTTCCAGTACCTCGGCCACGCTGGTCTGGGGCGCAAGCCGACCGGTAATAGTCGACACCATTTGGTGCACAGTTGCGTAGGTTTCGATATTCATCAGTTGTGGCACGTGTACGGTGCCGGGTTCGGCCACTCGGCTGAGGTCGTGGCGTAGCAGGTCCACGATCATGAGATTTTCGGCCCGAGTTTTCTCGTCGGTGGCCAGCTCGGCGATGATCTGCCGGTCGCGCTCGGGATCCGCGCTACGCGCCACGGTGCCTTTGATGGGCTTGGATTCGACAATTCGTTCCCCCACAGCGTTTTTCGAAATCGTCAGGAATCGTTCGGGCGAGCTACACAGGATCTCCAAACGATGATCGGTCCGACCGAAGCGGTCGAGCTCGAGCCCTGCAAAACAGTCAAAACACAAGTAACCCGAGTATGGCGCCGGGTTGGCCTGACGTAGCCGGCAATACAGCGCGAAGGTGTCGAGCTGTTCGGGCACGGTTTGGGTGTAAGTATCGGTCAGACATACCTCGTAGGCATCCCCGGCCGCCAGGTGTTCCTGGATCCGGTCGATTGCCTGTAGGTACTGCTCGTCACCCAGTTGCCAAGACCCGGTGTCACCGGGTGGGGTCAGCGAGCTGTCTTTGCTGAGGAGTCGCTCGTCGATTGCCGGTGGCGGGTCAGTCTGGGGACCCAGTGGCACCAGATCCTGGTGGAGATCATCCAGCAGCCGCGGGTCACCGATAGCGTAGAGGTGGACGGTATCGGGCTCGATCACAGTGAAACACTGTGGGCGCAACCAGTACCCGTCGGGTACCTGGGACCGATGACGTGGTGCCGTGAGGAGACCGGGGGTGATGTGCTGCCAAGCTTCATATCCGAAATACCCCAACCACCCACCACGGAATCCAACCGGCCCCGGGGCGGTGTGGCTGAGGTCAGTGGCGTCGGTTAGCAGGTGGTGGTCCTGCAAATATTCCAATACGTTCCCGCGGAGTTGCTGGAAGTTCCCGGCATCCGCAGCCGAGCCGGTGAGCACCCACAACTGCTCATCGGTGGCCCGGTAGCTGACCACTTGGGACAGCGGGCCGATATGTGCAGCCAGGATGCTGCGGATCGGTCCGGTGGCACCGGCTGAGCTGGGCGCGGAGGTATCCAGCCAGATCGCCACATCGGTCTCGGGCGTGCGCGCACGTGCGCGCAGGCGCGCGAAGGTCGCTGCGGTATCGGCCCGATACCCGTTGAGCTGGCGGTGATAGATCCGGTATTCGGCCCGGGCCTGGGGTTCCGGCTGGGATTGGGCGTGCTGGATGCTGGCCGACCGACTGTCCACAGGACTCTGGCAGGTGCTCCCGGATCCAGTAGGCGCGGTGTCTCCGAGAGCCAGAAAGTTCCGGATCAGATCTGGACCGTGCCCGGTCAGCACCGATTCGGGGTGATATTGCACTGCCCAGTGGTTGGTGGGCCCGCCCTGCTCATCGAGAACATTCAGCGCCATGACCACGTCATCCTCGGTGCGGGCATGCACCCGCATCCGGCCCTGAGGCAGATCGGTAACCTGCAACGAATGGTAGCGCACCGCGGTGGTGGGTTGGCGGATCCCGCAAAAGATCCCTTCCCCAGAGTGCTGGATCGCACAGACCTGGCCGTGGGCGGGGTGAGGTAGGCGGTCGATGGTGGCTCCGTGTAGCATCGCCAAGCCTTGCAGACCCAGGCAGACCCCAAGTACCGGAATATCACCGGCTGCTCGGATGATGTCGGCGGTGGCTCCAAAGTTTTGGGTTCGGGTGGGGGTCCCCGGACCGGGTGAGACCACCACATGTGTGTAGGCTCCGGCGCGCACTGCGGCCACCAGCTCAGCAGTGATCTCACGGTGTTCGACCACCGTGGGGGTGGTTGCCGAGATGGTAGCCAGTAGGTCGACCAAGTTATAGGTGTAGGAGTCCTGGTGATCGATCACCAGCAGACGGTGAGCCGACACCATCGTGGCGGATGGCCGGGCCGACTACTTGCCCTGGGAGGCCACCGCGGCAGCACCAGCTTCAGCGGCCTCAGGGTCCAGGTAGCGTCCCGGGGCGATCGGGGCAAAGTCCGTATCCAGCTCGTAGACCAGCGGAATTCCGGTGGGGATGTTCAGCCCGGCAATATCGTCGTCGGAGATGTTCTCCAGGTGCTTAACCAGAGCGCGCAACGAATTACCGTGGGCGGCGATGAGCACGGTCTTGCCCTCGGCCAGATCCGGAATAATCGCGTCGTTCCAGTAGGGCAACAGACGCTCGAGCACGTTCTTCAAGCACTCGGTGCGCGGGGCGTTATCTCCCAGGTCCGCATAGCGGGGGTCACCGATCTGGGACCAGGTGGAGGAGTCTGCCAACTCCGGCGGAGGCGTATCGTAGGATCGACGCCAGATCATAAACTGTTCTTCGCCGTACTCATCGCGTACTTCGGTCTTATTCTTGCCTTGCAAGGCACCGTAGTGGCGCTCATTCAATCGCCAGGAACGCTTGACCGGAATCCACTGCCGATCAGCGGTGTCCAGAGCCAGATTCGCGGTGGTAATGGCCCGGCGCAACAGCGAGGTGTGCACCACATCGGGCAAAAAGCCACCCTCAGCCAGCAGGTCGCCGGCGCGGGTCGCTTCGGCGCGACCATTCTCGGTCAGCGGGACATCCACCCACCCGGTGAACAGGTTCTTTTCGTTCCAAACACTTTGGCCGTGACGCAAGAGCACGAGACGATAATTTTGAGTCATGGCTCCAGCATATCGGGTCTTGTCGGTCACCTCACCCGCGGACTAAAAGGCGTATCCGCCGGTATCTCCTTTGATCTCTCGGCGCGGACCGGCCAAGTACACCGCAGCCACACACAGCGCTACCAGAGTCAGCAGGCCGGTGGTTCCAACCTGGTAGAACAACAACGGCAGGGCGGTCATGATGGTACCGACGGCCGCCGAGATCCCGGTCAGCAACAGCCAGAAGTTTTTCGACTGACGTCCCACAGCCAGGAAGTCACGACTTTTGCGCCCCAGGCAATCGATGAACGCCCAGAGTTGGATGACCAGTGACACCACGGCAAAAATGATGCTGAGCCAGTGCTCAATGGTCAGCACAATCGCCCCGGGGGTAGATAATGTCAGCATGGTGCTATTCTACGCGCAGATCCTGGTTTCGATCTCGATCACACCCTGAGTGTTGCTCGTCGGGTTTTGGGTAGACTGATCCGCGTGAGTCACCCCGCACTTGATCCTGCTTCTGCCCGTCGCCCGGACGCGCTCGACGACCGCACCGGGTATTTTGTGGTGTTTGAGGGTGGCGACGGTACCGGCAAATCCACCCAAAAAACCCGGTTGCACAAGTTGTTGGCCGGTTTGCCGTGGGTGCATCCCGATCAGCGGATTATCCACACCCGGGAACCCGGCGGGACCCCGCTGGCCGAAAACGTCCGGACTTTACTGTTGGAGTCCCCACAGGAGCACATCACGCCGTTGACCGAGGCCTATCTGTTCGCCGCGGCACGCGCCTCCCACTGTGCTGAGGTGATTGACCCGGCACTACGGTCCGGACACGTGGTGGTCAGCGATCGTTTTCTGGCATCGTCAGTGGCCTACCAGGGGGCCGGCCGTCAGCTGGGCGAAGATCTGGTCTCACGGCTCAATGCCCCAGCGGTGGCGGGACTACGTCCTGATCTGACCATCGTGTTGGATCTCGACCCCGAGCTGGGCGCGCACCGACGCCGGGCACGACAACACAGTGTCGGTGAGGATCGGATCGAATCGGCCGGGTACGCCTTTCACACGCGGTTGCGGAACTCTTTCCTCGCCCAAGCGGCCGCCGATCCCGTACACCACCTCGTGTTGGATGCCACCGGTGAGGTCAGCGACATCGCCCGCACCATTGCCCAGCGCGTGCAGCAGGATCTGCTGACCCGGGCATTGATCAAGCCGACGGCGTCGACCGGACCCGCGGGGCCCCCGGAGTCGCGCCGATGAACCACACCGTCAACTCCAGTTTCGCCACTGACTCGCATCTCTCGCGCCAGTTTCCGCCGGTCTGGCACCATCTGGCCGGCCAGCGCCACGTGATTGCCCAACTAACTCGTCCCGAGACACTGCGCGCCCCAGCCCACGCCTGGCTGTTTACCGGGCCTCCGGGGTCGGGTCGCTCCACCGCTGCCCGAGCTTTCGCCCAGTCGCTAGTCTGTCAGCGCGAGGAGCTCGCCGAACGTGGTTGCGGGCAATGTCCGGCTTGTACCACGGTGGCGGCCGGCTCTCACCCGGATGTGAAGATCCTGGCCACCGAGAAGGTCAACTACACGATCGAGGAAGTCCGCTCCCTGGTCGCCGAGGCCCAGGACCGCCCGGCCACCGCGCGCTGGCGGATCTTCATCATGGAAGATGCCGACCGGATGACCGAACGGGCCACCAACGTGTTGCTGAAATCCATTGAGGAACCCCCCGAGCGCACGCTGTGGATCTTGTGTGCCCCCTCCCCGGCCGATGTGCTGATCACTATTCGATCCCGCACCCGATCGCTCAACTTGGCGATCCCCTCGCTGGAGGATGTCACGGATCTGCTGGTCTCCCGCGACGGCCTCGATCCGCAACGAGCGCGATGTGCTGCCCAGCTGGCTCAACACCATGTGGGAATGGCCCGCTGGTTAGCCAGTCACGACGAGGCGATGCGCCGCCGGGATGAGGTGGTGCGCCTGCCGCTGACCATTCGCACCGCCTCGGCAGCGGTGGCAGCCGCCGAAGAACTCGTCGCACTCACCAAGCAAGAAGCCGATGACTCGGCCACCGAACGCAATGCCGACGAACGCGCCAGCCTGTTGCGGTCCTTAGGGTTGAACGCGGATGAAACGATTCCGCCGAAACTGCGCCACCACGTCAAACGTCTCGAGGAGGAACAGACCGCCCGAACGAAACGTAGCGTGCACGATGCATTAGATCGGGCGATGATTGATCTGAGTGGATTGTACCGGGATGTGTTGATGATTCAGCACGTTCCGGATGCCACGACCCGTCACGATATCGAGCTGATCAATCCGCATTTGACCGATCAGCTACTCGACTACGCCCGTACCGTGACCCCGGCCCACCCTCTCAACGCGCTACAGGCCATCAACGAGGCCCGGCTACGCCTGCGGAGCAATGTCCCGCCCCAGCTGGCCCTGGAAGCCATGTTTCTGGCCTTGATCCCACGCCGACCCCGCCCCTGAGTGAGGAAGGATCACCGATGCCCCCATCCCCCACCGCCCCACGCTGGCTGTCTGACCGCACTACTACGACCGCTCTGGCGGTCATCACCGCGCTGAGTCTCGGGCTGTCTGCCTGCTCGTCTGAGCAAGACCAGAACAGCACCAACACCGGTCGCGATTCGCAACCTGTCACTGACGGCCAGGGCTCTGAGGAACCCACCGAGAACGGACAGCCCGAGGATGAGAACCCCGGTATCTCTCAGGAGGCTGGCAACCTGGAGTCCTACTACGATCAAGACCTGGCATGGTCCGAGTGCGAGCAGACGACGGACTTCGAGTGCTCGATGGTGCAAGTCCCCTTAGACTATGACCACCCCGAGGAGGCCTCGATCCAGATTGCGGTGACCCGTCCGGCCGGGACCGCCGCGGATCAGCCCAGCCTCCTCGTCAACCCCGGCGGACCGGGTGCCTCCGGTGTTGATTTCGTTCAGCAAGACCCCGAGACCCTGTTTTCCCAGGATCTGCTCGAGGCCTTCAGCATTACCGGTTTTGATCCCCGCGGGGTGGGTGATTCCTCTGCGGTGGAGTGTTTCGATGATGCCGGTACCGATGAGTTGCGCGCCGTTGATGAGGGCGATCTCTCCGGCGATGAGGGTTTAGCGCAGGTGCGCGAGCAGGCCGAAGAGTATGCCAGCGTCTGTGATGAGAATTCCGGTGAGCTACTCGATCATATCGATACCGACAGTGCTGCCCAGGATATGGACATTCTGCGGGCCGTGCTCGCAGATGAGAAGCTGAGTTACCTGGGTTATTCCTACGGCACCGCGTTGGGTGCCAGCTACGCGGAGCAGTTCCCGGATCGGGTTGGGGCCATGGTGCTTGACGGCGCGCTCGATCCGGCGGTGGGCACCGACGAGATCACCTTGGCTCAGGCCGAAGGATTTGAACAAGCCCTCCACGCCTGGGCCACCTGGTGCACCGAGACCCCGGATCAATGTCAGCTAGAGGGCTCCACCACGCAGATCGTGGAGACCGTCCGCGACCTGCTAGCCGATGTCGCCGAGACGACGCCCACCGCCGCCGATGGGCGGGATGTGCCGATCGGGACCTTCGTGTCAGGGCTGATCGTGCCCCTGTATTCCGAAGCGTCGTGGCCGTTGCTAGGGCAGGGCGTGACCGAGGCCATCGATGGTGACCCGTCGCTGGTGCAGTCCTGGGCTGATATCACGGCCGACCGGGCCCCGGATGGCACCTATACCACCAACAGTTTTGACGCCTTTAATGCCATCAACTGCGCCGACCACCCGGTCGATGCCGATCAACAGCACATGGATGCTCACGCCGAGCAACTCGCGCAGGTCTCCCCGACGTTTGGACCGCATATGTCTCATGGAGCGATCGCCTGTGACGTCTGGCCGATTGAGACCCCCGAGCCAGGCCGTGAAGTCTCTGCCACCGGGGCAGACCCCATTGTCGTGGTGGGCACCACCGGGGATCCGGCTACCCCCTACCAGTGGTCTGAGGCCCTGGCCAGTCAACTCGATTCCGGCGTGTTGGTCACCCATCAGGGTGAAGGCCACGGCGCCTACGTTCCCGGTAACGATTGCATCATCGAGGTGGTGGATGACTACTTGATCCACGGCACCGTACCGGAGGACGGCACCACCTGCCCGAACGCCTAGTCCTCGCCCTGGCGTGCCCCGAACGTCTGTGGTCAGCTGTCATGCTTGAGCACAACGTTTTGCTCAACGGCCACCGCAACCGCTATGATTTCTAGTCGTGGCTTGTTCAGCCTCGCCTCCTTAGCTCAGCTGGCCAGAGCAGCTCCCTCGTAAAGAGCAGGTCACCGGTTCGAATCCGGTAGGAGGCTCCAGACGTGCCCGGTCCGGGCGCCCGGGTGTTCAACGCCCCGACCCGCAACGCTGATTTCTCAGCGAGTGACCCGTTCAGCAATGGCGGTTCCCAGCTCTGCGCACCCCGCGGTCCCGCCGAGATCCGGGGTGAGCACCGCGCCGTCAGCCAGCACCTGCTCGAAGGCGGTGACGATCGCCTGCCCCGCCTCGCGGTACCCCAAGAAGTCCATCATCATCGCACCGGCCCAGATTTGGCCAATCGGATTGGCGATCCCCTGGCCGGCGATATCCGGGGCGGAGCCGTGCACCGGTTCGAACAGCGAGGGAAACCTACCGGTCGGATTGATGTTCCCGCTCGGGGCTATCCCGATGGTTCCGGTGCACGCCGGACCGAGATCGGAGAGAATATCACCGAACAGGTTTGAGGCCACCACCACGTCAAACCGGTCCGGGTGCAAGACGAAGTGGGCTGCCAAAATATCAATGTGGAATTTTTCAACCTCCACTTGGGGGAAGTGTCTGGCGTGCTCAGCCACCCGCTGATCCCAGTAAGGCATGGTGATCGAGATGCCATTGGATTTAGTTGCCGAGGTCAGTTTCCGCTGACGCTGTTCGGCCAGCTCGAAGGCGAATTTCACGATCCGGTCCACCCCGGTCCGGGTCATCAAGGTCTCTTGGACCACGATTTCTCGTTCAGTGCCCTCGAACATGGTGCCACCAATGCGGGAATACTCCCCCTCGGTGTTCTCCCGGACCACCACGAAGTCAATCTCTCCGGGCTGACGGTGGGCCAACGGTGAGGGAACCCCGGGCAGAAGTTTCACTGGACGGAGATTGACGTACTGGTCGAACTCCCGGCGGAATGTCAGTAGCGAGTCCCACAACGAGATATGGTCGGGCACCGTCTGTGGCCACCCCACCGCACCAAAATAGATCGCATCAAACCCGCTGAGAATCGCTTTCCAGTTCTCCGGTAGCATGTGCCCGGTTTGCGACCAATACTGTGCCGAAGCAAACTCAAAGTGCTCAAATTCTAGGGGCACCTGATACGCTTCGGCAACGGCCTGTAAGACCTTGAGGCCTTCGGGCACGACTTCGTGGCCGATACCGTCTCCGGCAATCACTGCAATCCGATGAACCATGGTTCCTGTTCCGCCTCTCTGTGTGGATCGGTTGTGCCGTGAGCTGTCTGAAACCACTCTACGGTGCACGCTGGTATGACTCTGAGCTACCAGCCGTACTTAGGGGCGCACACCGAAGCAGGGCGCCCCGAGAAGACGCGGTAGCACCCGGTAGGCGTCATGGATCCACTCGCACAGTCGCCGGCGGGTGGTTCGGGGATCAATGATGTCTTGGACGCTGAACGTTTCGGCGGTTCGAAACCGTGAGGAGTACCGTTGCAGTTGTTCGGTGATCTCTGCCAAGCGCTGTCCCGGATGGGGATGAGTCGCCAACTCAGAACGGAACGCCGCCTCGATTCCGCCTTGGGATGGTAGCGACCCCCAATCTCCCGAGGGCCAAGCCCAGCTACGCACCGCCCGGTGCCGGTTGACAATCCCAGCACCACCGACCCCGTACACCCGCCGCAGAATGATCTCGGCCTGCGGAATCGTGGCCTGATAGATCGCACTGATTGCCCGAGCACCGAGCCGGATCGTGGCATCTCGTTCCGCGCGGGAGCCGATCGTCATCCCGGCCTGATCGGTCAAACTCACCAACGGCACGTGGAAGGCCTCACACAGGTTCACCAGGCGCTCGACCGCCATCGCACCCTCGCGGGATAACGTCGCACCGTGGGCCGGATTAGCGGTGATGACGCCAACCGGGTGTCCGTCTAGTCGCGCCAGCGCCGTGTAGGTGCCGGCCCCGTATTCGGCAAAGCGGAACACCGAGCCCCGGTCAAAAATACCCTCCACGATCGGCTCGATGGCATAGATCTGTCGTTCGTTGCGAGGAATCGCCGAGACGAGGGCCTCATCGGCTCGATCCACCGGGTCATCGGTGGCAATGGCCTCGGGGATCTCATCGACCGAGGACGGAAGGTAGGACAGAAACTCCCGGACCAGCCGATAGGCGGCCTGTTCATCGGCCACGATTCGTTCCACGGTGCCGTTGCCTCGGTGCACGGTGGCCCCGCCGAGTTCTTCTTTACTCAAGTCTTCACCGGTGGCGGCTTTGACCACCGGTGGTCCGGCCGTGAACAGTTGCCCGATCCCCTCGATCATCACCCCGAAATGAGACATAACAAACCGAGCCGCGCCGAGCCCGACCGTAGGGCCAGCACACACCGAGACCACCGGAACCCGGGAAAGATTGTCGACCACGTGATTCCACGCCGGGTTGACCGGCAGATACATTGCCTGGGCATCCAGCACTTTGGTGACCGACCCGCCCCCACTGGCCCCGTCGAGCACCCGCACCATTGGGACCCGCATTTCCCCGGCCAGTTGCTCGGTGAAGATTTGTTTGTCATAGATCGCGGCATCTCCGGATCCACCACGGATCGTGAAATCATCAACCCCTAACAGCACCCGTCGCCCTGCGATCGAGGCGGTGCCGGACAGATAATTGGTGGGTTTGACCCGGATCAGACGACCCTGGTCATCGTACTCACCGAATCCGGTCAGCGCTCCGATCTCGGCAAAGGAACCTTCGTCAGCCAACTGTGCGATCCGTTCCCGTGCGGTAAGCTTACCCGCGGCGTGCTGGCGTTCGACTTTGGCTGTACCCCCGTGCTGGTGAGCGAACTCGCCTCGCCGGGCTAGCTCGTCCAACTCCGGTTGCCATTCCTCGAGGTTGGTCGAGCTGGTCCGGTCCGAACCCGCCGGGCGATCGGGGTCACTGGACTCGCTCGAGACGGCATTGTGGTCGGACATCGACTGACCATAGGCCAGTGGTTGCCCAGCTTCGACGGTGTCTCCGACCTCGACCAACACACCCTGCACCACGCACTCGGTGCGCGCCCGTACGGGATGTTCCATTTTCATCGCTTCCACCGTGGCCACCGTCGTCCCAGCCGGCACACGCTCGCCCGGTGTCGCCTCGACCGAGATCACGACCCCGGTGACCTGGGTGCTGATGGGTTGCGCCCCTTCAGGAACCGCGCGCCGGCTCTCTGCGGTGACCTGATGTGGAAGCGCTGCCCGCCTAGCTGATACGTCCTGCAACTGGTCGTCTAGTTGCCCGACTGGCGGGTGCTCTCGTAACTGCGGCAGTCGAGCCTGGAGATATCCGGTGGTGATAGCCCCGGACCGGAACTGCTCGTCTGTCAGGATCGCATGCAACAGGCCACGATTGGTGTCCACCGGCGCGGTCGAAAGGTCCTGTAGCGCCCGGGCGGTCACCTGAGCAGCCCCGGCAAAGGTCTCCGAGCGTCCGATCACCTTCGCGATCAGCGAGTCGAACCGGGGATTGATCACCGCGGGTGCCCGAAGCGCGGTATCAACCCGCACATAGCGCCCGGCCGGTAACGATAAATGCTCCACCGTGCCCGCGGTGGGGGTCACCGTTCCGTCGGCCTCCAATACCTCCGCGTTGACCCGGGCCTGAATCGCATACCCTCGCGATACCGGTGGCTGGTCCAGACCGAGTTCCGTCAGTGATGCCCCGGCCGCCAGGTGCACCTGAGCGGCCACCAGATCCACACCGGTGATCTCCTCGGTCACCGTGTGCTCGACCTGCAAGCGCGGATTGACCTCCATAAAGTAGAGGTCGTCGTCGGGTCCCTGACCGGTCACCAAAAACTCCACCGTCGCCAACGACCTCAACTGCACCGCCTCAGCGATCCGTCGCGCCACTGCAGTCAGACGTTCCCGTAGCTGCTCGCTCAGGTGCGGGCTCGGCGCGATTTCCACGATCTTTTGGTGGCGACGTTGCACCGAGCAGTCTCGTTCTCCCAGCTGTTGCACGTGGTGCCCGTCTCCGATCACCTGCACCTCCACGTGGCGCGGGTCGGCCACGAATTTTTCGATCAGCACATCTGCGGCCCCGAAGAACTGTTGCGCTTCCCGGGCGCACTCGCGCATCAGTGACTCCAACTGCGCCGGATCCGACACCCGGCGCAACCCTCGCCCGCCACCACCGGCGAGCGCCTTAATCATCACGGTGCCGTGCTCAGCCAAGAATTCTTGAGCCTGTGGCAAGTCCGGGTTCAACCCCGTGGCAGGAACGACCGGACCCCCCCACCGAGACAGCCAACTGTCGCGACCGGGCCTTATCACCGAAAACCTCCAGCACGTGCGCATCAGGCCCGACGAACACGATCCCAGCCTGCTGGGCGGCCCGGGCTAGCTCCGGATTCTCTGAGAGAAATCCGTACCCAGGGTGAAGGTAACTGGCCTGCACCGACTGCGCGGCTGCGATCACCTGATCGATATCCAGATACGGCCCCACCCCGGTACCGTTGAGCTCCACCGCCACGTCGGCGTGCCGGATGTGTGCCTGATCGTCGGCGGTATAGACCACGGCGGCGCTCATCCCCACCGCGTGGATTGCCTCCACGATACGCACGGCAATCTCTCCACGGTTCGCGACCAGCACGGTGGGCATCGTGGTCCTCCTGATCAAGGGTCTGAGACCTACGTCACTGAATATCCCTGTGAAGTCAATCACCACCGGGGTGACGGTGTCAATGCAAGAGACGCCGCATCAGCCGGCCCCGGTCGAATCGCCGTCTATAATCTCCACGTCGCCATCGCGACGGGGATCTGGTGCCCCGGTGAGGGTCCTGGCCTCATAGTCGATCTCCAAGGCCTGAACGCTGCCGAATACCGCGTCGTTGCGGGTAGTGACCTGAATCTCCCAGCCCTGGTCCTCAGCCAGTTGCGTCACCTCGGCAGCAGGTTCCGTTTCCAAGGCCAAGGTTGAGCCCTGCAGACTGTGTCGCGGTCCGGTAACCGCCTGCTCAAGGCTGGCTCCGCTCAACGTCCACGGCAACACTGTGGAGGCCAAAATATTCGGGATCTGATGTCCCCCGGGGAACCAATGCCCAACACCGGCCGCCCTTGATCATCCAGGAGTAACACCGGTGCAGACCAACTGACCGACTTCCGTCCAGGCGCGGGCTGATTCTGCTCAGTGTCGAGTGCCGCGAACCGGTTAAGCTGATCGTTGAGAAAGAACCCGGCCACATACTCAGACTGATCCCCTCCCCAAAAACTGGTCAGGGTCTGCGTCATCGAAACCGTCATCCCACTGTCATCCACCACGGTGATGTGGGTGGTATTACCGGCTTGCACTGCTTCGGTCTGACGTTGATCGAGCTCAGCCTCGGCCGGCTGGAGCGAGGCCGCCCGTCGTTCAGCGCGAGCTGGTGTTCTTCGGCCTGGCCGCCACGGTCATCGGCCTGGGTACCGCGACCGCGTTGATGCACCTCTTCGGTCCTGTGGGCTCCGAGGCCGGTTGGGATCAGCTACGTACCGCGCAGGGGCACTCCGAAATGCCGTTATGGTTGCTCTCCAGCATCGGGATCGCAGCGGTTATTCTCGGTGTTTGTCTGCTAACCCAGCATTACCTGAAACGGTGGGTCCCGGCCCTGGTATCGGCCGGACGTCTCGCCTTTACCGTCTATTTGACCCACTTGATCATTCTGGCCCTGGTCATCCGTCCCGCCCCGGAGAACTTAGCCCAGGGATATCTGGTCACCATCGGCCTGTCAGCAACCCTCGTGCTAGCCGCCCACGGCTGGTGGGTGAGGTTCGGCACTGGTCCGGCCGAACGCCTGCTGTCCTGGCCACCCCGGCTACGGACCAACCCCTGATCGAGGTCCGCCCGCCCTATGACGTCAGATCGGGTAGTGCGGCCTCAGCGGCCTCAATGTCCTCGATGACTTTCTGGGCCCGACGACCGACGGTATACACATCGGTTTGCCCCCGTCGGAACATCGCAGCCGCCTGGGCCACCGCCGCCAAATCATTAGCAGCCCGTGAAATCCACCGGTGCAGATCCTGAAATTCTCCGGGCACATCAAGGCTCTGCTGATCGGGGCTGGCCCGGCGCGCGGCCACACACAATGCCCGCACCCTGGGCAACAGATCGGCCAAAATATTGCCGGCGTTAATCAACCCGTTGCGTTCTTCAGCCGAGACGAAACCCTGGACGTTGCGGGCGTATTCCTCATCCGGGTCCACGATCTGCCAATAGCGTTGCAGCGAGCGATGAAACCGGTCGTGGGCCTGACGCCACAAATGGTGACCCAACTCCCGGTCATCGCGACGTTGTTGGCGACGACGCGCAAAGGGACCCAGCTTCATCGCCTCAGCTACTTTCGGTCTCGGTGTTCTTCTGTACTGTTTCGTCTGAGCTGGTATCTTACGCCTCGGGCATCCGTAACACGATCTTGCCCTGTCGCTCAGCGTCACCAAACCGGTCGAAGGCCGCTGCGACATCCGTGAGATCAAACACCTCCGGTTCGGAGACACAGATCCGACCGTCTGCGATCAACGGCCAGAGGTGAGCCTGTACTCCTGCGAGCACCTCGGCTTTTTCCTCAGCGGTCCGTGAGCGCAACCGGGTTCCGGTAAACCAGGCCTGTTTGGCCATCAGTCGCATCACATTCAGTGTTCCTTTGGCTCCGCCCTGGGTGCCAATGGTAACAACCCGACCGCCACTAGCCACCGCTTTGACGTGGTCCTCCACATAGGCCCCGCCCACGGTATCCAGGATAACGTCGGCACCGTGGCCGTCGGTCAGCTCCATTACCCGATCGACAAAACTCTCGCTCCGGTAGTTAATGGCCTCGGCACCCATCTGTTGCACGGCCTGGCACTTGGACTCGCTTCCGGCGGTGGCGATCGGGCGCAACCCCAGGCCGAGCCCGGCACGGATCGCAAACTCACCGATCCCTCCGGTACCGCCGTGGATCAGCACAACGTCGCCTGGCTGAGCCCCACCCTGCATCCACACATTGGCCCACACCGTGGCCGCGACCTCAACGAGTCCGGCCGTCTGGGTCATGGACGTATTCTCGGGTAAGGGCAACAGCTGGCGGGCATCCACCGCCACGTATTCGGCGTAACCGCCCCCGGCCAGTAGGGCGCACACCGGCGTACCGAAGTCCCAGTGACCGGCCTGGGCACCAACGGCTTCAATGGTGCCGGCCACTTCCAGTCCGGGAATCTCGCTAGCACCTTCCGGAGGGGGGTAGTTACCGGCCCGCTGGTGGATATCGGCCTGGTTCATCCCGGCGGCAGCAACTTTGATTAATACCTCCCTCGCACCGTATTCCGGGACGGACTCCTCGACAACTTTCACCTCACAGGGGTGGTCGACCGAGGGCTGATCGTGTCCTGCGGGGGTGTAAAACCGTGCTGCAAACATACCTTCATTGTCTCAGACCTGTGCTGGATATAACACCGCAGATGCTCATCGCCCTACCCTTGCTGGGTGGTTCGTCTCGTCGCGAGGGTCATGGTCGCGTCATCTGAAGGTGCCGATCGGGATCAAGACCTGTATGATAGTGCGGTCAGGACGGTTGGCCGAGCGGCCGAAGGCGCTGGTCTTGAAAACCAGTAGGCGGTAACCCCGTCTCGTGGGTTCAAATCCCACACCGTCCGCTGTCAGTGGTCTGTTAACTCACGCGTGATGAGTCAGACAGACCGCAACGCACGGCCCCTCGACACATCAGGCTACGTCGCTTCGCAGTCTGGACGTCGAGGGGCCGCTTCTGTGAGCGGTTCTGTGGATCGAACTAGCCGTTCAGTCGGGTGGTTTCCTGCCCGAAGCTGTCCAGCACGCTGGCGTTTTCAATGGTTGATGGCGTGTTGTATTCCTTGCCCTCGACAATGTCACGCATTGTCCGGCGCAGGATCTTGCCCGAACGGGTTTTGGGCAACGCGGAGACGATCTCAACATCTCGGAATGCTGCCACCGCGCCAAAGTCTGACCGAACTTTGGCGATCAGCTCTTCGGCCAGTTGATCCTGAGAAATCTCGGCACCATCTGCCAAGACAACGTAGGCTACCGGTTTCTGACCTTTGAGCTCATCGGCCACCCCGATCACGGCACATTCGGCCACCGCGTCATGTTCTGCCACCAGACCTTCCAAAGTCCCGGTCGACAGCCGGTGTCCGGCCACGTTAATCACATCGTCCGACCGGCCCAGGACGAAAATGTAACCATCCTCATCGATAAACCCGGTGTCCCCGGTGAGATAGTATCCCGGAAACGTTTCCAGATACGAGCGCTTAAATCGATCTTCCTCGTTCCAAAGTCCGATCAACGCCCCGGGTGGCAACGGAAGCTTGATGACGATATTGCCTTCCATCCCCTCAGCCACGGGTTCTCCGGCTGCATCCACGATAGAGACTTGGAATCCGGGCATCGGCACCGTCGGGGAGCCGGGCTTGAATGGGAGCTTTTCCAGGCCACGGGGGTTGGCCGCCACCGGCCATCCGGTTTCGGTCTGCCACCAGTGATCGACCACCGGCTTGCCAGTGATCTCGACAATCCAGTGGTAGGTGGCCTCATCGAGTCGCTCCCCAACCGAGAACACGTTCTCCAGACGAGACAGATCGTATTTCTTCACTTCCTCACCGCGCGGATCTTCTTTCCGGATCGCGCGGAATGCTGTGGGAGCCGCGTAGAGCATCTTCGCTCCGTATTCTTCCGCGACCCGCCAGAAAGCTCCAGCGTCCGGGGTGCCCACCGGTTTCCCCTCGTAGAGCACGGTGGATGCCCCGGTGATCAGGGGTCCGTAAATAATATGCGAGTGCCCCACCACCCAGCCGATATCGGAGGCCACAAATGCCACCTCACCGGCATGCAGGTCGTAGATACGAGGCATCGACCACTCCAACGCGGTGGCGTATCCACCTTGGTCACGCATGACAGCTTTGGGCTTCGAGGTGGTACCCGAGGTGTGAAGCAGGTACAGCGGGTCACAGGAGGCCACCGGCACGGCCTCCGCGGCGCTAGCCGTGGCGACTGTCTCGTCCCAGTCCAACCATGATGGATCAAAGTCTCGGGCCTCTTCGTCGAACTGGGGCCGTTTTTTGACAATCACATACTCCGGTTGATGCTCTCCAGATTCGATGGCGGCCTTGATCGGTGGCAAGTACGGGATCTGTTTCGTGCGCTCGATCCCACCAGACGCCGTGAGCACCACCTTCGGTTGAGTATCGTCCATTCGTGTGGTGATCTCTTTGGCAGCAAAACCGCCGAAGGTCACCACATGGATCGCTCCCAAGCGGGCACAAGCCAGCATCGCCACCGCCGCCTCGGGAATCATTGGCATATAGATCAACACTCGGTCACCCCGGGTCACGCCGAGATCCTGCAGAGCTCCAGCGGTTTGGGCGACCTCCTCCAGCAACTCCTGGTAGGTCACGGCTCGCTTATCCCCGGTGACCGCCGAATCGTAGTAGATCGCGATTCGATCACCGTGACCGGCAGCAACGTGCCGGTCTAGGGCTTGAACCGTAATGTTGATTTCGCCATCAGGAAACCACCGCCAGTGGAACTCATCGGGTTGCTCGACTGCGACGCTGGGAGCCTTCTCCCACTGAAGCGACGCTGCGTTCTCCAACCAAAACTGCTCTGGATGGTCTGTGGCGTAGCGGTAGACATCCTGATAGGTCTGATTCGTCGTAACCTGCTGGTTCATCACATCATCTCCATGATTGTCGTTGTGATGGTGTCAATGCCTTCCTTGAGAGACAACATACAGCAGGAGTGATCTGAAGCACAATTGCTAGACTGGGGTCAGTCACGGACCGTCGCTTCATCTGGCTGTTTTGAAGATCGAGCCCCGGGTTAGCTATGCTAAGAGAGTTGTGCCTACCTCAGGGCGCATCTGGAGGCGTGCCAGAGCGGCCGAATGGACTTCACTGCTAATGAAGGGTCCGGGTTAAACCGGACCGGGGGTTCAAATCCCCCCGCCTCCGCGTATAACCCCGGGAACCGTCGAGTTTCCGGGGTTTTTCGTTGCAAATAAAGGGAAGTAGCGGAATTGGACCCAATCGTGTTGGTGTCATTTATGCCCCCAAAACGTCAGGTGATACGACAAAACTAGGATCACCGCGGTATCACAACCCACGCTTGACAGTGGCCGGTGGCACAGTAGGCCCTAGAATCCCCGCGTGGCACATGAGACTATGGTGATATGAGTCAACAACTTGAATTCAACGGTCATTTGGCTCGGGCTGCTCGGGCCATTGCAGGTGTCAACCCCATGTACGTCGCGCAGGAAGCGGGACTATCTCGCCAACAGCTCCGCGACTTCGAAAAGGGTGTGGGCGAACTTTCCGAGGCCGAATCCCACCAGCTCAAAACAACGTTGGAGAATCTCGGGGCCCGATTCATCACCGAGGATGCCCACGGTGGTCAGGGGGTGCGCGCCAAATTCCCCCGGAGCAAAGTGACCCAGGTGGAAAACTGGGAAGGTGAAGGCGGACCGGTCGGCGAGGACGACGCTTAGAGGCCTAGGCGTCGTCTTGGGGATTATTATCCTGTTGCGACAAGATCTGCATCAGGTCCATCGCTTCGGGCACCGTGAGCATGGTGTGCTCTGACAGGGTTTGGGCTGCCTCGTCAATGCGGTGATCACGCACCATCGCCCGTAACTGATCTCGTAGCCACGGTGGGAGGTCCTCACTCGAGAGTTGCACGGTGCCGTTATCGCGCATGACTTCGACCTGGAAACCACGAGGCTCCGGGGTGCTGAAATCTTCGTTTTCCCACTCGACGGGAACCGTGAGGTCGGTCAGTTCCTGTTCTCCGTCCTCCGTTGCCGGGGACTGCTCCGAGCCAGCCTGATCAGCCGATGTAGCACCATCGGAGTCATCCGGTACTGAGCGGTCTGTCGGGGTCAGATCGTCCTGGTCGCGCTGGTCGTCCCGATCGTTTAGAGGAGTATTCTCAACACTGTCACGTGCCATGTGGGGCGTGTCCGGTTCCGAGGACGACACGGCCTCGTCGATGCTGATCCATTCCTGTGGGTAGGACGCCAGGGCCTGCACATCCAGCATCGCATCCATCGAGGACACACCGGTCGCCTCACGGTACCGCATGGCGGCCTCCCGCATCTTACCGACGGCAATCAGCCGATAAACCTGGCGGTGGTCTTCTTCATCCAACCGCGTGGAGGCTTGCGCTGCGGTGATCGGTGAAATCCGTTCGGACAATCCACCACCGCGTCGCTGAGACCCGCCACCGGTCCCCGAGGAGGACCGAGACGGCTTGGAGGAGCCGTTATTTTTCTTCGCCACAGCGGCTACCCCGCGATACCCCAGGGCAACAAGAACAGCAACACCAAGGATGATGAGCACGGGGATCAGGTATTCCATGGGGACAATTCTACGGTCCCCTAGCGCATTCTGTCGCCCTGATGTGGTCACATGACCTACCCGCGACGATGGCGGATCCCCCGGGTGATGACAACGGCTACCACCAGCAACGCCGCGGTGAGGGTCAACACGATGGTCATCATCACGGTGCCCGGCCAACCGTGGGCATCCAACAACACTCCGCCGAGCCATCCGAAAAGACTCGATCCAGCGTAATAGCAGAGATTGTACAGCGCCGTGGATTGTGCCCGGCCGGCCACCGCGGCCGCACCCGCCCAGCCGGAGGCCACTGAGTGGGCGGCGAAAAACGCTCCGGTGAAAATGATCAGCCCCCACAAGATCGCCCACACATTGGGGACTAGTGTCAGCGCCACCGAGATCACCATGGCTGCCGAAACCGCTAGCAGCACCGTCGCTGGCCCGTAACGGGTGGCCAAACGCCCGGCCATCGGAGAGGTGACTATCCCCATCACGTAGGCCCAGAAGATCACGGAGACCACCGCAGCGGGCAAGAAAAAAGGTTCGGTCATCAGGTGGTATCCCAGGAAGTTGTAGATCGCAACGAACCCGCCCATCAGCAACATGCCCTGCAGATAGGTGACGATCAATTGCGGGGATTTCAGATTGCCGGTGATCGCCACCAACGCGTGTTTGATGCTGTGCCCGGAGGGTGTGAACCCTCTGGCATCGGGGCTGAGCAATAAGAATCCGATCCCTGAGATGCCGGCGATCACCACGACGATGAGCATCCCGACTCGCCACCCGGCCCAGTCGCCGATCGGCGTGGCGATCACCCGGCCGATAAGTCCGCCGATCACGGTGCCTGCGATGTAGGTTCCGGCAGCTTGGCCGGCATACTTGCGATCAACTTCCTCATTCAAATAGGCCATCGCCAGGGCCGGGACCCCGCCGAGACTGATGCCTTCCAGGAGCCGGAACACCAGCATGAGGTTGAACGACGGCGCAACCACCGAGGCAACGGCGAAGATCAAGGCCGCCATCAGCGCGATGGCCATGGCTTTTTTGCGTCCCAGACGATCACCAACGAAAGACCACGGGATCACCGCCAGCGCCAGCCCGGCGGTGGCCATCGAGATCAACAGTGCGGCTTGATCGGCGCTGATCTGCACATCCGCCGAGATCAGTGGTAGTAGCCCTTGGGGTGAGTACAATTGGGCGAACGTGGCGATCCCGGCTAACAAGAGGCCCGCCAATAACCGGCGGTATCCGGCGGTCTGAGGCACGTGCCCGTGCCACGCCCGGGTGGCTGTGTGCTGATCATCCACGATTCTCACCCACAGTCTGTCTCGCCTCCTGACCGGTCTGTTCGTCTCATTCGGTGGGTCCGGTACGCTGCCCAGCTGGTCGGTAACTGGAGTGCACCGTCATTCTCAGCCCGGCCTGTGGCCGAGCGCCCGGGGTTGGGAACTCCAGCGTCTGCCGAGGCTCGGCACAATCGGCACTGACTGACTAGAGTGTCTGATGTGAGTTCTCAAACACCAG
Source organism: Auritidibacter ignavus (assembly GCF_029853775.1). Classification (NCBI taxonomy): domain Bacteria; kingdom Bacillati; phylum Actinomycetota; class Actinomycetes; order Micrococcales; family Micrococcaceae; genus Auritidibacter; species Auritidibacter ignavus. The sequence goes on along the minus strand of NZ_CP122564.1, from coordinate 2,416,902 downwards.
ATGTCGTTGACCTATCCGAATCGTTTAAAGCCTACGATGTGCGTGGCATTGTCGGGTCCACCATCACCGATGACTCCGTGCGGGCGGTGGGAGCCGCTTTCGTGGATGTGCTCGAGCTGGCCGGTGCCACTGTGCTCGTCGGTGGCGATATGCGCGCCTCCTCACCGGAATTCATGCAGGCCTTCGCCGACGGCGCGCGATCCCGCGGGGCCAATGTCACCAGCCTGGGGCTGATTTCCACCGACATGCTCTACCACGCCACGGGAGTATTGAATGCTCCGGGCGTGATGTTCACCGCCAGTCACAATCCGTCCTCCTATAACGGGATGAAGATGGCACGTGCCGGGGCCAGCCCGATCTCGGCCGACACCGGGCTGGCCGAGATTCAACAGCTAGCCCAGCGCTACCTGAACGAGGGCGGGATTCCTGCGGTGGAAAACCCCGGCGAGTACTCCGATACCGAGACGTTGACTGACTACGCCACGTTTTTGCGCTCCCTGGTGGATCTGTCTCAAATTCGTCCGCTGAAGATCGTGGTGGATGCCGGTAATGGTATGGCTGGCAAGACCACCCCGGCGGTGCTGGGTGATGAGCTTCTCGAGGCGCTACCGATCGAGATCGATCCGCTGTACTTCACCCTGGATGGTACTTTCCCGAATCACCCGGCCAACCCGCTGGAGCCGGAGAACCTCAAGGATGTGCAAGCACGTGTGCGCGAAACCGGCGCCGATCTGGGACTGGCCTTCGACGGTGACGCCGACCGGTGCTTCGTGGTCGATGAGAACGGTGACCCCGTCTCGCCCTCGGCAATCACCGCGATCGTGGCTCAGCGTGAAATTCAGCGTGCTCAGGCAGAGGGTGAACAGACCCCGGTGATTATTCACAACCTGATCACTTCCCAGGCGGTCCCGGAGCTGGTGACCGCCAGCGGTGGACGACCGGTGCGCACCCGAGTGGGGCACTCCTTCATCAAGGCGGTCATGGCCGAGGAGAATGCTGTCTTCGGTGGTGAGCACTCGGCCCACTACTACTTCCGGGACTTCTTCAACGCCGACACCGGCATGTTGGCGGCCATGCACGTGCTGGCCGTGCTGGGTAGCACCGAACGGGCCATGTCCGACGTGGCCGAAGAATTCAACCCCTACATCGCCTCCGGCGAGATCAACTCCGAGGTTGCCGATAAGGAGGCGGCCACCGCGCGGGTGCTGGAGGCCTTCCAGACCGACTCTGCCGATAACGACCTCACGGTTGACCGGCTCGACGGGGTGACGGTGGCCTCCCAGTCCGGTGGCTGGTGGTTCAACGTTCGGCCTTCGAACACCGAGCCCTTGCTACGGTACAACGGTGAGGCCCAGGACGAATCCGTGATGGCTGAGGTTCGTGATCGGGCCTTGGCCGCCATTCGCGATCAGTAATCCGGTCGGGTTCTTTATTCCGCCAGCGCCAAGGCGGATCACGAATCCCCGATCGGGTTTATCGAATCCCATCCCCAGGGCCGAGGTGGCCACCAGGGCGGTCAGCTCGTTGTTGATGAGTTGCTCTTCCAGCAGCCGTCGCTGTGCCTGCTCGGCGAGGTTCCGGTCGAGCCCCGCCGATACGTGCTGGCCGTTGTGCGGATCCTCAGTGCCCTGGGTCATCGCACCGGCCTCATCATGCTGACATCATGCTGATAGAGCACCAGCCGGGCGATCAGGAAGAAAGCACCTCCCCGATACCCCGGAGCCACCACTGCCCCGTCATCGTGCTGAAATGTGCACGGTCACGGGGCAACGGTGACAGTCGGTGCTGACCGCCGTGTTCGAGGGTCAGGTGGAGTTATGCCTGCAGATCCGCCTTGAGCTGGTCGAGTCGCTCGCGCATGGCCTGTGGCAGGCTGTCGCCGAATTTGTCGAACCATTCCTCGATCAGTTCGACCTCGGCCTTCCATTCATCGCGGTCGACGTGCAACGCAGCATCAATTTGGCCCTGGGACACATCCAGGCCGGTCAGATCCAGCGAATCGCGGGTCGGGACGTGACCGATCGGTGTTTCGATCGCCTCGGCTTCGCCCTGCAGTCGCTGGACGATCCACTTCAGCACGCGAGAATTTTCGCCGAACCCGGGCCAGGCGAAATCGCCGTCGGCGGTGCGACGGAACCAGTTGACCAAGAAGATCTTGGGCAATTTCTCGGTGCCGATCTGATCTTCCATATCGAGCCAGTGCTGTACATAGTCACCGGCAGCGTATCCGATGAACGGCAACATCGCCATTGGGTCCCGACGTACCTCGCCGACCTGGCCTTCCGCCGCGGCGGTGCGCGCTGAGGACAGGGTGGCACCCTTGAAAACGCCGTCGGTCCAGCTGGTGGCTTCGGTGACCAGTGGTACCGTGGTCTTCCGGCGTCCACCAAACAGGATCGCGTCCAGCGGCACGCCATTGGGCTCGTTGTACTCCGGGGCCAGCATATCGGTCTGGGTGATCGGGGTGCAGAACCGCGAGTTGGGGTGGGCAGCTGGGGTATCGGAGTCCGGAGTCCAGTCCTGACCCCGCCAGTCGATCAAATGCTCCGGGGGGTCTTCGGTGAGACCTTCCCACCACACGCCCCCTTCATCGGTTAGGGCGACGTTGGTGAAGATACTGTTGCCCTTGGAGATTGCCCGCATCGCGTTGGGGTTGGTGGACCAACCGGTGCCGGGAGCGACACCGAAGAAGCCGAACTCGGGATTGACTACCCGCAGAGTGCCCTCCGCGTCCGGGCGGATCCAGGCAATGTCGTCACCCAGGGTCTCGGCCTTCCACCCTTTCACGGTCGGGTCGATCAGCGCGAGGTTGGTCTTACCGCACGCCGAGGGGAAGGCGCCGGTAATGTACCGGACATCGCCCTGCGGGCTGGTGAGCTTCAACACCAACATGTGCTCGGCCAGCCATCCCTCGTCGCGAGCCATGGCTGAGGCGATACGTAGCGAGTAGCACTTCTTGCCCAACAGAGCATTTCCGCCGTATCCGGAACCGTAGGAGACAATTTCGCGGCTCTCGGGGAAATGCACGATCCACTTCGTGTCATTACACGGCCAGGCGACATCCTCTTCGCCCTCTTCCAGCGGGGCACCCACCGAGTGCAGGGCAGGGACGAAGAAGGCTTCGGTCTCAGTCAGCCGGTCCAGCACATCCTGGCCAATCCGGGCCATGATCCGCATCGAGAGCACCACGTAGGGCGAGTCGGTGATCTCGACACCGAACTTGGGGTCATCGGCGTCCAAGTGCCCCATCACGAAGGGGATCACGTACATGGTGCGCCCACGCATTGAGCCGGCGAAGGCGTCGTTAAGGATGGCACGCATTTCCCGAGGATCCATCCAATTATTGGTGAATCCGGCGTCGGCTTTCTTTTCGGAGCAGATAAAGGTCCGCCCCTCCACTCGGGCCACGTCACTGGGGTCCGAGAATGCCGCATAGGAATTGGGGAACTGAGGATCGGTCAGCTTGGTCAACGTTCCGGCCTCAACCAGTTCCGCCGCGAGCCGATCATACTCCTCTTGCGATCCGTCCACCCAATAGATGGAGTCCGGCTGAGTACGCCCGGCGACCTCCTTGACCCAATCCAGCAGGTCACGGTAGGTCGTGGGCGCATTCTCCTCCAGTGCGGAGAGATCATTCGAGGCAACATGAGCAACCATGTGGGTCCTTAGAGTCTAGGGTCTCGGTTTAAACGGAGTCAGCACGCTCATCCACCCGATGCTGGGAGCTACCTCAGCCCACCAATCGGATCATCGCCACTAACACGCCGTTGTATCAGCACGTGATGAGTTCAGTGTTACTCCTGTGGCCAGTCTATCAGCGCCCCAGCGGAATTTCCCTCTTATTCATATCGGCCCCTTAGACGTCGCTGAGGTGTCGCTTGAGATCGTTGCGCGTCGAGACCTGAGGTGCGTGTTCACGCGGGTTTTGCCTCAATTTGGCATTCAGTTCTGATCCGCGTATAGTATTCAACGGTCATGATGACCCAGCGCCCTTAGCTCAGCTGGATAGAGCGTCTGTCTACGGAACAGAAGGTCAGGGGTTCGAATCCCTTAGGGCGCGCTTTTTTATGTCCGAGATCACATCCGCTCTGGTGTGGGTTTTCAGTTTTTGGAGCATTCCCCTTTGGGTATTCGGCCCGATCTGCGGACTTTACCAATTACCACCAATTACCGCGGTTGATCAGCCCCGCGGTGCGATGAAATCCACCATGCGCGCATCCCGCCCATCCAGCTCCGCCCAACGCGCTGAGATCTCAAAAACTTGGATGCCCAGCGTGGGGTAATGCTCGGCCATCCGGATCACCGATTGCTCGTCAGAAGCGACCGAGGCCAGTCGCATCCCGAGGTCTTGTACCCACGGCATATGTCCCACCACACACAGTGTGCGCACAGATTCTTCGGTTTCATTGATCACCGATAGCGCCTGGGCCGCGGTGGCCTCATAAAGCCGTGGATCCAACGCCGGAGTCACCGCCTGCTCGCCGAGCTCGGAGAGAACCCAGGTGGTGGTCTGTCGGGTGCGTACCGCATCCGAGGTGATGATCTGATCGGGGATCAGCCCCCGAGTCAGAAGCCACTTCCCCGCTTCCGGGGCGTCTTGAGCTCCGGTGGCTGATAAAGTGCGTTCATGGTCAGCCACCCCCAGACCGTGTTCGGCTTGAGCGTGCCGGATGATCACTAATGTTTTCTGCTGATCGTTACCTCGCACAGTCATCACGGCATACCCTCACTGCTATCGTGGCCACCCGATCTAAATGGAATATTCCGGAGCAGCCCAGACCACCACTTCGGGGTGCTCGTAGAAGCGGTACCCCTGACCGCGCACCGTACGTACCGTGCCGGAGAGACGTCCCAGCTTGGAGCGCAAGCGGCGGATATGCACATCAATGGTGCGTTCATTGGGGACCTCATCGCTTTCATCCCACAGCGCGTGCAACAGCTCGTCACGATTCACCGTGCGGGATCCGTTGTCGATCAGGTAATTCAACAACTCGAACTCTTTGAAAGTCAGATTCAACGGCTCACCGTCCAGCAACACTTCGCGGCGGGCCAGGTCGATCAAGACACCGGGCTGACGTGTCGAGACGGGAGCTGGTGGCTGGGCCAAGTCAGGACGAACCCCGGCATTCATCGTCGGATCGCCCAGCACCTGCCGGACCACCTCGAGGTCATCACCGGCAGCTCCGGCCGGGGCAACGGCCACAGCTGCGTGAGTATCCGCCCCGGGAACCAGCGATTCCACGTAGTGGCGCAATTCATTGGCCAGCCTGGTCAGCGAGGTACCAGCCGCCGAGGCCAGTCCTTCATCCATGCCAACGTAGATCACGAATCCACGCGCTTCAGTTTCCTGCGCCACCGGCTGTAGACCCGGGTGGGCCTCGTCACGAGCCATCATGGTCGAGGGCTCACGCACCTGCCCGTCCGCGCGGGCATGATCAGATTGCATCGCCTCAGACTCAGCACGCCGAGAAGTATGATGCGCTTGCTCCTGGACCATCCGAGCCCGTTCGGCTCGACGGCGAGCATTGCGGACGGAAATGTGAACGTATCCTTGGGCTGAGCTGGACATAGAATGCAATTCCTTACACAGACTCTGCGACACTACGCTGTCCCCGATCCATCGCATTCCCATCGTGCGATTCATCCGGCGAGACGAGCGTCGCCTCGACAATGTTCTATCCCCTTAGATTCCCCCGTAACATTCCCGTAACGCAAGTACACGGCCCACCCATATCCCACATACTGAAATTATCAGCCCTGAATATGAGAAAAATCACTCGTAATATAGCGATGCATTCCTTTTGGACCCAAGAAATCCCTGTATAGGATTACTCCGCCGTACCGTAGAGCCGGTCGCCGGCATCACCGAGGCCTGGAGAAATATAGGCCTGTTCGGTCAACCTATCGTCGAGTGCTGCCACAAAAAGATCGATGTCCATCTGGTGGTATGCCTCGTCGACCTTCTTCAACCCTTCCGGAGCGGCCACCAAGCAAATGCAGGTCACCCGCCGAACTTTGCGTTCGTGCAGGAAACGGATAGCCTCCACCAGCGTTCCCCCGGTGGCCAGCATCGGGTCGAGAACGAAACAGTGGCGTCCGGCCAGATCCCCGGGGAGTCGTTCGGCATAGGTGATGATATCCAAAGTTTCGTCATTGCGTTGCATCCCCAAGAAACCGACCTCAGCGGTCGGAGTCATCGTCATCATGCCTTCCAACATGCCCAGACCGGCCCGCAAGATCGGGACCACCAACGGACGGGGTGCGGCCAGACGGGCGCCTGTGGTCGCGGCAACCGGCGTGTTGATCTCGACATCTTCCACGGGTAGGTCGCGGGTGGCTTCATATCCCAGCAACGTCACCAGTTCGCTGGTGAGCTGACGGAAAATATGTGACGGCGTATTCTCATCGCGCAGCGCGGTGAGTTTATGGGCAATCAAGGGATGATCAACAACGTGGAATCGCATGCTCCAAACTCTACTCAACCCGACTGGATTTCCTGAGAACGGGCCCACGGCTAAGCTGTGATACGTGACCGAAACAGGAGCCTGTGATCCTCCCTGCGGGCCCGGCCCATTGCCGGACCGCGCCCAGCTCGAAACATGGATGCAAACTGCCATGGCTCTCGGAGAAACAGCCACCCGCGCCGGCGACGTTCCCATCGGAGCCCTTGTCGTCAACCACACCGGCACTGTCATTGGCCAGGGCTACAACCGTCGCGAAGTATCTGGCGATCCCACCGCCCACGCTGAGATGCTGGCCATCCGCCAGGCCGCCTCGGCTGATTGGCGTCTGGAAAACTCCACGTTGATCGTCACGCTCGAGCCGTGTGCAATGTGCGCTGGGGCAATTGTGGCCGCCCGGATCCCCCGCGTGATCTTTGGCGCCTGGGAACCCAAGACCGGCGCCTGTGGATCAATTTTGGATGTTCTGCGGGAGCCACGATTCAATCACCAGGTCGAAGTCATCGCAGGCATCATGGCCGAGGAATCCGCTACTCTATTGCGCACCTTCTTCCGCGCGCGCCGCTAAGCACATCGACTCAATTGGAGAGTGCGCGCAATGTCGGCTATGCTATGTGGGTCAAGTTTCCTCCGGGAAACTTCAGGTAGCGTGTCCGAGCGGCCGAAGGTGCGACACTCGAAATGTCGTGTACGGTAACCCCGTACCGAGGGTTCAAATCCCTCCGCTACCGCCGAGTTAAGGTCCCACGACATAGTTCTGGCTATGTTGTGGGACTCTTTTATGCACTTTTATGCACCTCGGGGTCCTGGTCGGCTACTGTGTCAGGTTATGACGCTGTTCACCGTGAGTTTTTTCCATTATTGAGACCACCTGTCTCCAATGCGTCACTATCATCATTCTGATCAATAATGTTCTGCATCACTGACAAACGCACTCACTCTTCACCACAACGACAAGGGGCCGAATTTATGAGCACCAAACCGCTGGTCGAAACCACGGGGATCGAGGTTATCGCCCCCGAGCAACGCACCGCTAAACCCGCCGACCTTTTTAAACCCTGGTTTGCCGCCAATATTTCGGTCTTCGGCATGAGCTACGGTGCCTGGGTTTTGGACTTCGGCATTTCGTTCTGGCAGGCCTTCGTTGTGTCGATCATCGGTATTGTCGTCTCGTTCTTACTCTGTGGCCTGATCGCGATCGCCGGGAAACGTGGCTCTGCCCCCACGATGGTGCTCTCACGGGCAGCCTTCGGCGTCCACGGCCAAAAAGTTCCCGGCCTGATATCCTGGCTGACCTCCATCGGGTGGGAAACGTTCTTGGCCATCTCTGCGGTGCTGGCCACCAGTGCGGTGTTCAGCACCATGGGTTGGGGGGATGGCACCGGGATTCAAGTGATCGCGGCTCTTTTTGTCTCCGCTGTCATCGTCGCCGCCTCGGTGGCCGGTTACCACACGATCATGAAGCTCCAGGGATTTTTGACCTGGTTTACCGGCGTGGTCACCATCGTCTACCTCATCCTGGTGATCCCCCAGATCGACTTCGCTGCGGTGTTGTCCACCCCGCCGGGAAGCTTGCAACAGACTATCGGCGCCATGGTGATGGTCATGACCGGATTCGGCCTGGGGTGGATCAATATCGCCGCCGACTGGTCGCGCTATCAGCCCCGTTCCGCCTCTAACGCTGCGATTGTCTTCTGGAATACCCTCGGTGGTGCCGCGGCTCCGATCATCCTGGTCACCATCGGACTGTTACTGGCCGGCTCCGACCCTGTCCTGGTCGATGGAGTCGCCGAAGACCCGGTGGGCACGCTGACACTGCTACTGCCTACCTGGGCGATCATCCCGTTTTGGCTGACTGCACTGCTGGCACTAGTCTCCGGGGCGGTGCTGGGCATCTACTCCTCCGGGCTGACCCTGCTCAGCCTAGGTATTCGAATCCCCCGCCCGGCGGCAGCCGGCATCGATGGGCTGATCCTGACCGTGGGGACCATCTGGGTGGTGTTCTTCGCCGAAGACTTCCTCGGCCCATTCCAGTCCTTCCTGATCACCCTCGGTGTACCCCTGGCTGCCTGGGCCGGCATCCTCATCGCAGATATCCTCACCCGGCGCGTGGACTATCACGAGCCCTCCCTATTCAACCCCCGCGGTCTTTATGGTTCCTGGGACCTGATTTCCCTGGTGACTTTCGTCATCAGCTCGATCATCGGCTGGGGACTGGTGATCAACCAATTCGCCGCCGAGGCGCCGTGGAACAACTGGCAGGGCTATTTCCTGGGGCCTCTGGGCGGAAAAGACGGCGACTGGGCCTACTCCAACCTTGGTGTGATTGTTGCACTGGTGCTCAGCTTCGTCGTCACCTTCCTCGCACGTCGTCCGATCGTTCGCGCCCAAGAAGCTCGCGCTCGTACACTCCAGCAACAAGCCGACCAACACGACGGGGAGCCCCACCCCAATCTCTCGGCGTAGCACTCCCCGAAGGTCGTGAGACTGCACGAGACCCCCTCACGAGGCCACGCTGGTCTCAATTAGACCTGGCGACGGTGGCGCATCAGCACCCACCCCAGTCCGATCGACAGCGCTGCCAAACCGAGCGCTCCCAACGTGATTGTCGCACCGCTTGCCGCCAAGGTTCCCTCGTTGTCTTCAGTTGCCTGGGGGTCCTCAGCTGAGGTGTCGCCTTCGGTATCCTGAGCTTGGTCCTCACCGGCATCTTGGCCAGAATCCTCGCCAGATTCCTTGTCAGAGCCGGCCTGGTCATCGGTGTCAGTGTCGTCACCGTCGGTGTCGTCACCATCGGTGTCGCGACCGGGCTCTTCACTCGGTTCTTCGGTCTGATCCTCGCTCGGTTCATCAGACGACTCACCGTCACCAGGCCCATCAGTCGGCCCCTCCTGAGCAGCTTCAACGGTCAGCGTGAAGGTGATCTCATCAGCGGAGTCACCAGACTCATTCTGAGCCCGCACCGAGACCTCGAAGCTTCCCTCTTCGGTCGGAGTTCCTTCAATCGCGCCGGTCTCAGCGTTGTAGGACACGCCCTCAGGCAAGCCATCAACGGTGACATCCAGTTCAGCATCGGCCGGCTCGACCGAAACGGCGATCGGGTCGATCTCTTCGTTGACGGTCACCGTCTGATCAGCGATCTCGGCGATACTCACCTGCAGGTTTTCTGGTTCCGGCTCAATGACGAACCGCACCGACTGGGTGTCTTCACCAGCTTCACCAGTAGCCGTCACGGTAGCGGTGAAGGTTCCCGCCTCAGTCGGAGTTCCCGAAATGACGCCGGTTTCACCGTCATAGCTCAGACCACTCGGCAGACCGGAGATCGTGACCGTCTCCGCGTTGTGCGTTACGACCTGAACATCCTCAATGGGCTCGTTGACCGTACCGTGAACGTCGGAGATCGGGTCCACACGCACCGGTGCCTGTGACTCAGACTCGTCAGCTTCACCCACGCGCACCTCGTCGGTCCGTAGCATGGTGCTGCGCGCGCTCAGGGAGATAGGCACGGTGTACTGGTCCGACTCAGGAATGTAATTCCGTGGGATCGAGGTGTCGTAGCTGGGCGCGTCGAAGGAGTCCAAGGTCGGCGAGTAGGTGTTGATCGTGACCTCGCTGTCGTCCACATCGAACTGCAACAGGCGCATGAACCCGGTCCGGCGTTCTCCGTCAACCTCATAGTTCTGGTAGTCGGCCAGCATTTCGAAGCTGGGTGCACCAGGACCGTTGTGGTTCACGTTCCAGGCGGTACCGTGATAGTGACCCGACAGCACCATCACGACGTTCTCGTTGGGCTCGACGACCTCATCGCGAATGTAGAACCCCTCACCCCCCAGGAACCCGTGGAAGCCATATGGCGCGATCCCCGAGATGGAACCGTCATCGTTATTCGAAGCCTGCAGGTAGGCGTGGGTGAACAGTAACCCATCGCGATCGGGGAAGGACTGGAAGATCTCACTGGCCCACTGCCGCATCTCGCGACTGTGACCGTACGGCAGGTGCACGGCAACGAAATCCTGTCCCGCAGCCGAGAACAGGTCGTAGTGCGCCGCGTTGTCGCCTTCGGCCCAGGGGCCACCGTATTCGGCGTTGTCCCAAGTCTCCGAGAGCGCCTCGTAGCGCTCCGGCCCGAAGAACTCGTTGTACAGCGAGTTATCTTCCCGGCCCCACTTATTATCGTGGTTACCGGGCAAAATACCGTTCGGGACCCCGCCATCATCCAGGATCTGCTGCATCTGCGAGGCAAAACCGAACTCCTTGCGAGCGTGCTCGGCGGAGTGGTTGAGGTTCATGTAGTTTTCGATGATGTCACCGGTGTGACCGGTGTAGGCAATCTTGCGATCCTCAGCGTTGTCCACGATCCACTCAACCTGGTCGCGGTAGACCTGACCGAAGCGCTGGGCTACTTCCGGATCCTCAGACACCGCCCCCTCAGCGAGGAACTGCGTGTCGGTGATGTGGGCAATCGAAAAATCATAGGTGCTGGGATCGCGGAAGCCACCCAAAGCCGGGGCGTCGGTGGGGTTCCACTCGGTGGAACCGGTCATGTGTGGGTCCTCGCCGACCACGGCCACGTAGGCCTGTCCCTGGTCGTTGAAGGCCTGAGCGCGTAGCAACGCATTGAGCTCGGTGTTCTCGGGGGCCTGCCCCTGCTCATCGGCGGCCAGCTCCCACTCGCCTGCCTGCTGATCCCAGACCATCAGCTGGACTTTCCGGCTGGGGTCCACCACGGCGGTGACGGTGATGATCTGGCCGGCCCGAGCATTGTCGACCTGGTAGATCTGGTACGGCTGTCGCCCCGGGCCCTCAGAGTTGGTATCCAGCGTCTGCTCGTCCAGCTGCGCTACCTCGCTGGGTGCCTGCTCGTAGGACTGTTCGGTGGGGTTGACCAGCTCTTCGTCAAAGGTGCCCGAGGTAACGCTGAACTGCACCTCTTCCTGCTCGTCCTGATCAGTCTGGCCCTGCTGATCAAGTGCCTGGGGACTATCGGTCGGCTGTTCCTGGTTGGTTGCCACGGCTGGAGTGAGGGCGATATTGGTGATGGTAGAGGTTGCTACCAGTGCACCGGCTGCGGTGGCTGCACACGTAGCGCGCAATGCCAGGCCGGCAAGTGACAGGGTTCGTGGTTGATCTGCAGGGTGTGGTGATGGTGAAAAGCGCATAGTCCCTAGGGTAAAACCACCCGTCATACCGGAAGATGGCCCGAACGTTAACGTTGCGAGAATTCTTCACGAGCAGGTGACAAATGCCCGCTCGCACGGTGTCCGTCGCGCGAAAACGACGACGGACACCAGCTCGGCCCCGGAACCCGCCACAACAGCAGATCCCGGGGCCGAACAGCGCTGTCACCGCACATTAGGACAGGTGACGCTCCTGGGGACCGTTGTATTCCGACAGCGGGCGAATCAGCGAGTTATTGGCACGCTGTTCCATGATGTGGGCGGTCCAACCGGTCAACCGGGCAGCGATGAACAGCGGGGTGAACATCTCGATATCGAAGCCCATCAGGTAGTAGGTAGGCCCCGCCGGGTAGTCCAGGTTGGGTTTGATATCTTTGGCCTCCGACATGGCGGTTTCCAGCCCGTCGTACAGGCCCATCAGCTCTCCACGACCGTAATAGTCGACCATGGCATCCAGGGCCTGTTTCATAGTCGGCACGCGCGAGTCGCCGTTCTTGTACACCCGGTGGCCGAAGCCCATGACCTTCTTCTTGTCGGCCAGGGCCTGTTCCATCCAGCTCTTGGCCCGCGCGGCGGCCTCTTCGCGGGATTCCTCGGTACGGATGCCGATCTCCTCGAAGGTGTGCATCACGGCCTCGTTCGCCCCACCGTGGAGCGATCCCTTCAGAGCCCCGATGGCACCGGTGATCGCTGAGTGCATATCGGCCAGGGTGGAGGTGATCACCCGCGCGGTGAAGGTGGAGGCATTGAAGGAGTGCTCGGCGTAGAGGATCATCGACACTCGGAACGCATCCACGACCTCGGGGGCGGGCTCTTCGCCAAAGGTCGTCCACAAGAAGTTCTCGGCATAGTTGAGATCATCGCGGGGCTCGATGATCTCCTGACCACGCCGGCGACGCTGATCGTAGGCCACCACGGCCGGGAACGCCACGAAGATCTCTTGAGCCTTGGCCAGCTCGGTCTCCGGGGAGGAGTCTTCCGAGCGATCGTCGCGGGCACCCAAAACGGAGACGGCGGTCCTGCCAACATCCATCGGATGGCAGTCGGTGGGCAACAGGTCAATGGCTTCTTTGACCGCTGGGTCCAAGGCCCGATTGGCGCGTTCGAATTCGGTGAAGGCAGCCAGTTCTTCCTCGGTGGGAAGCTCGCCCGTCCACAGCAACAGTGCTACTTCTTCAAAGGACTTCTCTGCGGCCAACTCCTGGACCGGGTACCCGCGGTAGAGCAGGGAATTAGTCTCAGCGTTGACCTTGGAGATGGCGGTGTAGTCTGCGACAACTCCGGCCAGTCCTTTCTTGATCTCGGTGTTCTCACTCATGGTTGAGAGTATTCCTTCCACATCTAGTTCCCTCCGCGACCAGGGGTCTAGAGGTTCTCAGCGTTCTGTTCAATGTCCAACCCGGGCACCTGGAAGTTGAAAATTCCGGTGTCGAAGGTGTTGTAGGCCTCGTAGTCCACCAGCTCGTATAGCCTGGCGCGGGTGAGCATCTGGTCCACGGCGGCTTGCTGCGTCCCCGAGGAAGCAATCTCATCCAACACCCGTTCGGCGGCTCCCATGGCTGAGCGTAGCAGTGTGACCGGGTAGATCACCACTGCGATACCAGCATCAGCCAGCTGCTGGCGGGTGAATAGCTCGGACTTACCGAACTCGGTCATATTGGCCAGCACCGGGACATCCACGGCCTGGCAGACCTGCTCGAATTCGCTCAGGTCCTTCATCGCCTCCGGGAAGATCGCATCCGCTCCGGCATCGACCAGTGCCTTGGCCCGATCAATGGCGGTGTTCAGGCCTTCCACGGCCCGAATGTCGGTGCGGGCCATGATCAGGAAGTTCTCATCGATCCGGGCATCTGCCGCAGCAGCAATGCGTTTGATCATGGTCTCGGTGTCGACTACGTTCTTACCATCTAGGTGTCCGCACCGCTTCGGGTTGAACTGGTCCTCGATGTGGGCCCCGGCCAGGCCGTTCAGCTCCAACATTTGCACCGTGCGAGCCACGTTCATCGGCTCGCCAAATCCGGTGTCAGCATCCACGATGGTCGGCAGGTCAGTCATCCGGGCGATCTGCCCGGCGCGGGTAGCCACCTCAGATAGGGTCGTCAGCCCGATATCGGGTAGCCCCAGGTCATTGGCCAGCACCGCGCCGGAGACGTAGACGCCATCGAAATTCTTTTCGGAGATCAGCTTGGCGCTGAGCGGGTTGAATGCTCCGGGAAACTGCACGGCAGCCCCGGGTTTGAGAATCTCCCGCAGGTGTTGACGTTTCGCTTCGGGGGCGACGGTGGAGTACAACATAGCGTGTCATCCTCTCCTTACGACATACATCGGTCAGGCACGACCAGATCTAGAACAATCCCCGAGGATCATCGGCCGGATTGATCACACCGGCTGTCGCGCGAATGTTGAGCTGTCCCAGCTCACCGGCCGGCAGGTTTTCCAGATCCTGGACCACCGACAGGAAGCGCTGGATCTCTTCGTCATCCACCACACCCTCAGCCAGTGCGCGGAACTTGTTGATGTACTGCTCGCGACCGAAGGGACGAGCACCCAGCGGGTGCGCATCGGCCACAGCGATCTCGTCGGTGATCACCGATCCGTCGGTCAGGGTGATGGTGACCGAACCGCCGAAGGCCTTCTCATCCAGATCAAGCGAGTGGTACCGACGGGTCCATTCCGGATCTTCTTCGGTGGTGACCTTGTGCCACAGGGCCACGGTATCCTCGCGACCTGCACGCTCGGGCGCGTAGGAATCGACGTGGTGCCAGGTACCATCCTGCAGAGCGACGGTGAAGATATAGGGCACCGAGTGGTCCAGGGTCTCCCGCGAGGCGGTGGGATCGTACTTCTGTGGATCGTTTGCCCCGGAACCAATCACATAGTGGGTGTGGTGCGAGGTAGCGATCTTGATCGACTCGACGTTGGCCGGATCGGCCACTTCAGGGTGCTCGTGGTGCAACTTGCGTGCCAGATCGATCCAGGCCTGGGCCTGGTACTCGGCGGAATGCTCCTTGGTGTAGGTATCCAAAATGGCCAGCTTGGCTTCGCCAGCCTCGGGCAACGGGACGGTGTATTCAGCGTCCGGGCCATCCAGCAACCAAGCGATCACGCCATCCTCGCCTTCGTAGATCGGCACCGGCGAGGTCTGCCCGCGCAGGGCACGGTCCATAGCTTCCACGGCCATCTTGCCGGCAAAGGCCGGTGCGTGCGCCTTCCACGTGGAGATCTCGCCCTTCCGCGACTGGCGGGTCGCGGTGGTGGTGTGCAACGCCTGCCCGATGGCCTGGAAAATGGTCTCCACCTCGGCCTTGAGCACGGTTCCGATACCGGCTGCCGCCGAGGGGCCCAGGTGGGCAACGTGATCGATCTTGTGAGCGTGCAGACTGATCCCCTTGACCAAATCGACCTGGATCTCGTACCCGGTGGCCAGACCGCGGATCAGATCGTGGCCGGAGGCCCCCACGTGTTCGGCGGCGGCCAGAATCGGCGGGATGTTGTCACCGGGATGCGAGTATTCGGCGGCCAGAAACGTGTCATGATAATCCAGCTCACGCACCGCTACCCCATTGGCCCAGGCAGCCCACTCCGGAGAGGTTTTGGTCTCCACGCCGTAGATCGAGGCACCGGACCCGCCGTGGGAGACCTCGTGTATAGTGGCCTGCGACCGAGCGGAGATAATCGGGGCCCGGTTCAGGGAGGCGATGGCGACCGCGGCGTTATCGATGATCCGGTTGATGATCATCTCCCGCACTTCCTCGGTGACCTCGACCTCATCGGCGGCAACGCGAGCGAGCTGATAAGCCAGTTGCTCTTCTCGGGGCAGGTTCTCTTCGGAGCGGTAAACCCGTACTGTATGGTCTTTCATGATGTTCTGTCACATGTCCTTTCATGATCTGCCGCAATGGCGGCGTTGAATGCGGGGGTCAGGGCGTGGTCAAGAATGTGTCGGAGGGCGTGGTGCAGATGGAGGGTGGTCGCGGCTTGGGCAACATCGGGATCACCGTTGGCCACGGCCCGGGCGATCTCTGCGTGTTCGGAAGCTGAGGCGCGCAACCGGTCCGGATCATCTTGGGCCATCAGTCGCACCCGTTGCAGGTGGATCCGCAGATTTCTCACCGCGGCGGTGATATATGAGTTCTGCCCGGCCTGGTCGAGCCGGTCATCAAGCTGGGACACCAGCTGATAATAGGGTTCGGATTCCAGTGTGTGTCGCCGGGCAGCGTTCTCAAAAGCTTCGGCCAACTCCACGAACGGCTCACGGTGCATCTGATCAGCACTCGCGGCGGCTCGGGCGATCGCTGTTTCGAGCAACCGGCGCAACTCGAACATGTGACGCACTTCCGGCAACGAAACATCGGAGACCGTGGTGGCTCGAGTCCCCTGCTGGGTGGCCAAGCCGTCAGCGACCAGCCGGGCAATGGCTTCTCGCACCGGTGTGCGGGATACACCGAGTCGCTCCGAGAGTTCTACTTCAGCCAGTACCTTTCCCGGGGCTAAGGTCCAATGGATGATGTCATCCCGAAGTGTTTCGTAAGCTAGGTCACTTGCTCTCACATCACCCCAGTGTATACACAGTCGTGCTCGAGATCGATACCTCATGGCACTTTTCCCAAACATCAGCCAGCGCCCCACGGTCGATGTATACATCGGGGATCGGGGTGGATGAGGATGAGGACGATGGCCAGATGGCCACTGGATAGTTGGACTGTCTCCCGGGGCATAGCAAACTGCCCAGATAAATGGTCGGCTTCCTGGTTTTCTCGTCCGCGGCAAGGGAGGGGTTGCTTTCCCTCATGGCTGAGTCGTCAAGGTCCTCATGGGTGCCTGGTCGTTATGCGTGAAGGACTCGCCGTCGGTCACCACGAAGGATTCCTGATCGGGCAGGTCCCACACATCCAGCGGGTCGATGGTGGTCTCGTCCTGCTCCATTCACCCTCATATTTGTCAGTGTTAACCCCATCGATTCGAGCTTCGATCCCAGCGACCACATCACCGATCAGCTCCCGGTATAGCCCTGGTCGAACTCCACGGATGCTACGGCCGAGGGATCGGGGATATCTACACTCACGGTGACGGTGACATCACCGCCCCACGAGGAGTCGTTTGTACCTTCAGACCCGTGAAACACAGAGATTCCAGGCAAGGGGCCCAAAGGGTTCCAGGCAAGGCAGACATCACCACCGGTGGGGGCCCGTATCGAGTGGTCCAGGTCCTCGGCGGCGGTTTGGAGGTACGCTTCGGTTGTGGAAGTGCTCGTCCAGTCATCAAACACCACGCCCCGCTGACCAGCGGTGGCGAGTTCAAACGTGACCGTGTGCTCCCGTCCGCCCTGGGTCAAAACCGCCTCCACAGGAATGTGGTGCATCGTATTTGGGGTGTGGGAGGGGCCTGAAGTTACCGGTTTCGTGATGGCTTCGCCCGGTCCGTTGGGCGTTGGTGGGCGGGTGAAGAATGCGAGTATGTTTTCTGTTCGGGGTTTGCGTGTTCGTCCGAGTCGTTTGAGCTCCTCCAGTCATCGGCGACTGGATCGTATGGGCCGGAGATGACTTTGTGTAACAGCGTTGTGCCGTCGCCTCTCTCGGGTGCTGTAGGCGGTGACGATGTCCTGGTAGAGCCCCCAGGTCACGTCGACAACGGTGAAGCCTGGGTTAGCCAACAGGTTCATGATTGCTTCCTGTTCCGTTGTTGTGATGGGGGCTTGGGCAGAGGGTGCCTGTCAGCAGGGTCTTATCTGCCCGGTGCAGCGGGCCAGCGGGTTGTCGGGTTGCTGGGTTGTCGGGCGGGCCACGACGGACAGTCGTCTGGTGCTGAATCCCACACCGTGAGGGATCAACCGAGCAGAGGACATACTGGCATTTTTCACCCGCCCACTAACGCCCAACGGGCCGGCCTAAGCCCCCACGAAACCGGAGGCTTCAGACGTCTCCCACACCCTCGAATACGATGAGCCCCTACATGCGATGAACCTGTTGTCGTCAGCAGGCGCAGTAATCGATTCGCGCGTTATTCCTGTGAACGGATACCTTCGGCCGACGTTTTCAGCAATAGTCACGACAGATTGCTGAATACGTTGCCGGGATCATTTCTGATCGTTCCCCCGATAGGTCGAACTACTATGTCTCATCCGGCCCATCCTCACCATTGGATGGCTCAGCGGGAGAATCATAGTTACTGTAGGTGTCACTCTTGACATTCGAGGGGTTCATCTCTCGCAAGGAAGAGTAATCAACACTCAAGGAATCACCATCCACCACAACTGAAAGCGCCTCATCCGTTACACTCAGCGGGGTGAATAGATTGAGGGTGGTGGAACTCTCTTCCCAGTCTTCGTCACCCTCATCACGGTATTCGTACTCGATCTCAAGCTCCGCGTCGACGGTGACAAACAAGTCGCCAGTAAGCTCCTCGGCAGGAACCTGATCATCGCCTAAGCTATACCCTGAGTCGTTATCGGAGTTCAACCGGATCGTGGGACCTTCGCTCCAGTTACGCGAGACAATGCGGGTGGCCTCGTAGATGGTTGACTCATAGGAAACTGCCTCACATTCAGGCACCACAATCACGTTCTCATTGGTCACGCAGGAAGCCAATCTGGATTCGACGTCAGCGACCACATCCTCGATCAGCTGATCGGTGTATTGCTGTTCAAAGTGTACGATTTCAGCGGCTGTCGGATCTGATGTCTCCGCAGTGACGGTGATGGAAATATCATCACCGTAGAAGACATAGGTGCTACCTTCAGGCGCCTGGAAAGTATAGGTACCGGGGAGGGCCGGCATCATACCTGGTTCATCTAGGCTGGGGACGTCGACATCACCATCCTGGGGTTCATCCGAAAAGTAGTCCGAGTCCTCCGGGCTGGGTCCCTCGGAAATCTCCGTTCCTTCTGTCGCAGGTGACAGCTCAGTCTCTACACCGTTAACTTCCAGCGTAGAGGGGCCCTGGCTCATGTAGACGTAACTCCACGGTGCAGAGGTTATCCTCCAGTCGTCGAAGAGGACTGCCTGGTTACCCTCGGCGGTCAGTTCCACAGTGATCGGATATTCCCGGCCGTCCTGAGTCAAAAACGCTTCGACCGTGACATTCCCAGCATCGTCTTGTTCACCAACCTCACCGATGCGGTATTCGGTAGGACGATTCTCGACTGCCGCATAAACTTCATCATTCAGCAGGCCTCGCCGATCATTAGTCACATTCGGGTCGGCCAGTTCCACCGCGGTCGAGGCTTCACCGTCTACCACGGCTTGCAAGTATTCCTCCACTTTCTTATCGGGCCCAAAGGTACTGGAAGCCAGCACACTGCGGGTCACGAAAAACGCCACGATGAGCCCACGATGAGCCCCGCCAGCACTACGACGGCAATCAAGACGATCAACAAGTTCCGCTTCGTCTTTCGGGACATCGGCTTGGCTACCGCAGGCTGGGTATACGCCTCGGGAGATGCCTGGGCACCGGGGGCGTATCCTTGATTCGTAGCTACTGGATCAGCCGAGATTGCCGGCATACTGGCCTCAGCAGGAAGCTCAGCATCAACCGAATGTCCAGCGTCAACAGGGATACCGTAGTCGGGTTGTTGCGGGGCTACGTTCGGGGTTGGCGGTGATGTCGGCGACGGCGGCGTCGCCGGCGGTGTTTCCGCCATCGGTACCGTCGCATCAGGCACCGAGTCACTCGAAGTGTAGTTCCCCGTGAGGTTGTGAACACGCTCTGAGGGCACAGCGCCTCTGATGGGGGTGTGGGTTCGGTGATGATTGTAGTGGTGGAGGAAGGCTTCGTAAGAGGCTTCTCGGGCTGATTCGCTGGTGTAGGGGCGGGCGTAGGCCCATTCCTTCATCAGGGTACGGTTGAAGCGTTCGACTTTGCCGTTGGTCTGGGGCCTATAGGGGCTTAGTGCGTTTGTGCTTAATCCCGTCACCCCGGGGCCTGTTTGAACTCGCCTGAGCGGTAGCAGGAACCGTTATCTGTCATTACTGCGGTGACTTCGACGCCGATGGTGTGGAAGAAGGCACGTGCTCGTTTCCAGAACTCGGCGGCGGTGTGCTTGCGCTCATCATCGAGAATCTCGGAGTAGACCACCCGGGAGTAGTCATCGACAGCGTGATGCAGGTACCGGTATCCCCGGCCCGGGGCAGCGCCCTGGGCGGCAGCCTTCTGCGTCTTGGCCAGTGCTTTCAACGCTTGGGATGAGCCTCTGCCGTGGACTCGCCAGCCGCCACCATCAGGGATCTTGCCCAGCTTCTTGATATCTACATGCACCAGTTCACCTGGGGCGCGGGCTTCGTACCTGTTCGTAGCCGGGCGGCGTACTGGCAGCCCGGTGGCCTGATCGATCCACTCCAGGGACGGCATCCGGTACCGGGTGAGCACCCGTCCCACCGTGGAGCGGGGGATGCCCAGGTGCGCGCCGATCCGGTGAGGGCCCCACTGCCTGGTGAACCGCAGTGCGATGATGCCCCGCTCAGCACGCTGAGGCAGACGCCGGGGGCTGTAGTGAGGGCGGCTAGAGCGGTCGTTAAGCCCGTGGCCCTCCCGGTGGCGTTTGGCCCATTTGCTGACTGTGGCTGGGCAGACCTGGAAGCGTTCAGCGACCCGACGCTGGGACCACCCATCCTCGATGACCAGGGCTACGATGCGTCGTCTTCCCTCAGGGGTCAGCGGTGACCTACGGTGAACCATAGGAGACGTCCGTTTATCGATTCGTGAGTGTGGTTACCCACATCGATATCGGAGGTCTCCGCTGAGGTCACCGACCGTTCACAACGTGTCGAGGAACTACAGCTAGGCCACAGACTATGGCGAGCCGCGTGAGAACGGGCCGGAGAGGCCCCGGGAGGAGCCGCCACCTCATCCCTTGTTATCCCCCTTATTTCCCGGCTAACCTTGGAGCGTTATGGATACCGAACAGATCGACCGGCTGCGCCGTCTGAACCCCGCGTGGAAGCTGCTGCGCGCGCAGAACGCGCCCTTGATTTTGTCGTTCTTGGGTCGGCATTTCATCGAGGAAAACCACGGGGCCACGGCCGCCAGCACACTTGCGGGTGCGCTGGATGACGAGCTCTACGGGCTGAATGACCAGGCCTTCAGCCTTGACGAACCAGCGCCATACCCCAAGGACCCGACGGATTATTTAGAGGATTGGGCGGCAGACGATTCCGGTTGGCTGCGCAGGTTCTACCCGGTGGATTCTGACGAGCTTCACTACGACGCCACGCCTGCGCTGGAGAAGGCGTATTCGTGGGTGCTCGGCCTGCAGGTGCGCCCGTTTGTGGCCACCGAGTCGAGGCTGCAGACGATTGTAGAGCTGCTGCGGCAGATCTCGATGGGTTCGGAAGAAGATCCTGAGGAACGTATTGCGGAACTCAAACGGCGCCGCGATTCAATTGACCGCGAGATTCGCCAGATTGACGAGGACCCGCAGTTTGGCATGCTCGATGGCACCAGGCTGAGGGATCGGTATCAGCAGTTCACGTCCACCGCCAGGGAACTGTTGGCGGACTTTCGACAGGTGGAGGAAAACTTCCGTTCGTTGGATCGGAGTGCTCGAGAAAAGATCGCCACGTGGCAGGGCAGCCGCGGCGAACTGTTGGATGAACTGGTGTCGACCAGGGCCAATATCGATAGTTCGGATCAGGGCCGCAGCTTTCAGGCGTTTTATGACCTGCTGTTGTCGGAGGCCAGACAAGAAGAACTGTCGGAGCTGCTTGGCCGCGTGTCGGAACTTGCCCAGATACAGACAGATAGCCGGTTGCGCACTATCCATCACAACTGGGCGGATGCCGCTGAGCGCACTCAGCAGACGGTGCGCCAGATATCTGAACAGTTTCGCAGATTCCTGGATGACCAAATCTGGGTGGAAAACCGCAGGGTTCTGGAACTGGTAAAAGACATCGAGCGCCATGCCGTCGATGTCCGTGCGCAAGCGCCGAAGAAGGACTCTCCCGTCGGCATCGAAGTCGATGTCCCGGGCATTGATGTTGCTTTGCCGTTGGAACGCCCACTGTATGACGTGCGTCCAACCGCCGAGGTCGACAGTCTCCTACAACCCAGCGAGGCCGAAAACGTCGACACCACTGCGCTTACGTCGCAGG
The DNA here is from genome assembly GCF_029853775.1 of Auritidibacter ignavus. NCBI lineage: Bacteria > Bacillati > Actinomycetota > Actinomycetes > Micrococcales > Micrococcaceae > Auritidibacter > Auritidibacter ignavus. The sequence goes on along the minus strand of NZ_CP122564.1, from coordinate 2,395,179 downwards.
TCTTTGTTGACCAGACGAAACTCTTGAGCCAGCTGGCCGCGATCATCCCGCAGGGCGAATCGGCGCTGCTGGACGACATTGTGCAGATGTACCCGATAGAACAGGGCGTGAGCGAACTCATCGGCTATCTGTCCCTGCCGGCTGAGGATGTTCAGGTGAATATCAACGACGATGTTGAATCGACCATTGAAGCCCAGGATGACGAACTCACGTACCAGGTGCGGCTTGCACAGATTAAGGTGACCAGATCTTGAGGACACTGCAGCCATGAGAACTCCCGAGGAAACAGCGGCGGCGCGCAGCATCATCGCCCTGATGCGCGGTGTGGTGTACCAGGAAGCTGCAGAAGACGTCTGGCGTGAGCTTATGAAGAACCCCGCTCCAGTGCGCGATCATTTCAACACCATCGGCCTGGATGTTGTGGTCGATGAAAACGAGGGCTACGCCTATCTGCGCATGCAGGAAGAACGGGAGGGTGAAGAACCACTCCCCCGTTTGATCACACGCCGGAAACTTCCCTACAACGATTCCCTGCTGCTAGTGTTGCTGCGCAGGCGCTTGGTGGAATTTGAATCGCACGGTGATCAGGGCCGCCTGGCGGTGGATCGGGATGACATCGTTGATTCGCTCCGGGTCTTTCTGGCTGACTCTTCTGACGAAGCCCGGATCATCAACAACATCGACCAGAGCATAGGCAGGATCGAGAAGCTCGGTTTTCTGCGCAAATTGCGCGGTGAAAACGATGTCTGGGAAGTCCGCCGAATTCTGAAGGCCTACGTCGATGCGCAGACGCTGTCTGATTTTGCGCAGAAGCTGGACGAATATAAGTCCGTCCTGAACCAGGGGGGACAATGAGCGAAGGTCTGTTCTCCGCAGTTGAAGTTGAGGCGACGGGCAAACCTGGCTACAGACTTGAACGGATTGAACTGTGCAACTGGGGTACGTTCGACAACCACGTCAGCTACTTGTACCCGAATGGTGAAACGGCGCTGCTGACAGGTGATATCGGCAGTGGAAAGTCGACGATTGTCGATGCTGTAAGCACCTTGCTGTTGCCTTCGCACACGATTGAATACAACAAGGCCGCAGGTGCCGGTAGGCGTGAGCGCAGTTTGCGCAGCTACGTTGAGGGCCACTACAAATCTGAGCGCGACGAACAAACCGGCACGTCTCGCCCAGTTGCGCTGCGCGGTCACAATGCCTATTCGGTGATTCTAGGGACCTTCACCAACGAGGGATACGGCGAAACTGTGACCCTGGCCCAGGTGTTCCAACAGCGCAATTCAACGGGCCAGCCGTGGCGACGGTTCTTCTCAGCACCCAAGCGGCTGACCATCCTGGATGACTTTTCAGGCTTCGGCACCGATATCAACGACCTGCTGCGCAATCTGCGGAAGAAAGATGTCGCTGTTGACGACACTTTCCCGAGCTACGCCCGCCGCATGCGCAGGCTTCTGAGCATCCGGTCAGAACAGGCCATGGACTTGTTCCAGCAGACGGTGTCAATGAAGGCCGTGGGGGATCTCAACGAGTTTGTGCGCACACACATGCTCGAGCCCACCGACGCTGGTGATCGGATCCGGCAGATCATCGACCACTTCGATGATCTTGAAAACGCATACCAGGCCGTGCAGCGAGCCCAGGAACAATTGGAGTTGCTGACCCCTCTGGTGGAAAACGCGGATAAATACGACGCCGTGGTTGCCAAGAAAGACAATCTGGCTAAGCAGCGCGACGCTGTGGCCGTGTTCTTTTCCGACATACGCGCGACGCTGCGAACTGCCAGTATCGAGCAGTTGGAAGCTGATCTCACCACCGTCAACCAGCAGTTGGCGGCGAAGCGGGAAACCCGCGACAAGCTGTCTGCTGAACGTGACAATCTCATCGCGGCGCGTGCCTCGGCTGGTGGCGAGCGCCTGGAGACCCTGCGGCACAAGGCTGCGTCTGCGCGTGAACAGCAAAAGCAGCGCCACGTTCGAAACCAACGTCTGCAGGTAAAACTGCAGAATGCAGGCTTGGCTGAGGTTAGAACGCAGGCTGATTTCAACCAGATGCCCGGCAAGGCTCAAGACCGACGGGCGGTGCTGGAGCCAGAGGCCACCGAACTTGATAAGAAACGTTCGGCCATCGAAGCCGAAAAGCTGCTGCTCACCGAGCATGAACGCGAAACCAAACGCGAACTGAATAGTCTGGCCGCCCGCCGGAACAACCTGCCCAGCAACCTGCTGGATATCCGTGAACAGCTCAGTACTGCCACCGGAATTGCTGAAGACGAGCTCCCCTTTGCGGGTGAGCTTCTGGATGTTGCCGAGGAGTTCGAAGAATGGCGAGGCGCCGCTGAACGTGTGCTTAGCAACTTCGCCTTGTCGATGTTGGTTCCGCAGGCACACTACCCCGCGGTTGCCGAATGGGTGAACAGAACCCGTTTGCAGACCTCGGGTCGCGGTGGCCGCACCAAGGGTGTGCGTCTGGTGTATGAACGTGTACCGGATCGGCACGTGCCGCTGCAGCGCAAACCTTCGGCTGGGCTGCGACTTGCGGACACGATCGAGATCGAGGATTCGCCCTTCCGCACCTATTTGAAGAGCGAGGTAGAGTCCCGCGCTGACCACCTGTGTGCGAACACCGTTGAGGAATTTCGCGGAGCGCAGCGCGCGGTCACGCGTGAGGGCCAAGTGCGTTCGCGCGACCGTCACGAAAAAGACGACCGGCGTCGTGTTGACGATCCACGCGCTTGGGTCTTGGGTCGGGTCAGCGAGCGCAAACAAGAAGCTCTGCTTCGTGAAATCCAAGAACAGTACCAACGTCAGTCGCAGCTGAATGAGACGCGGGAACGGCTTAAGACCAGGCAGGCAGAAGTCCAAACTCAGTCCGAAGCTCTGCGTGCGGTTCTGGACTTTGACTCGTGGGATGAAGTCGATTGGGAATCAGCTCGCGCCCGTGTGCAAGCTGCTGAAGCTGAGATTGAGCGTCTGGAGAACGGTTCCTCAGAGCTGGCGGAGATCACTCGCAGCTTTGAGTTCGTGGAACAGCAGATTAAGGAAAACGAGGCCGCGCTAGATGATGTTGCCCGGAATGCAACGACCCTCGAAATGCGCTTGGACCAGGAGCGTTCAGCGCTAGAACGTGACCGTGAAATCCTCGCAGCAGGCACTTTCGAGAGAGCCCAAGAATCCTTCGAGGATCTCCAGGCCCGGGTGCCTAAGCACATCGCGTCCGTTGAACAGGCAGACGAGCTCCAAGCCTCGACAGTCAGTGCGATTGCGAAGGACATTGAATCGGCGCAGGAGAAGATCAACGGCCACACCACAACGCTGCTGACGCAGATGGGCAATGTGCGCGAACAGTTCCCTGCAGAAACCACGGAAATGGATGTCAGCGTGGACGCGCGCAATGCCTACCGCGAATTCCACTCACGGGTGAAAAATGACGACCTCCCGCGGTTCAAAACGGAGTTTAAGGAGCAGCTGAACACCAACGCGATTCGCGAAATTGCTGGTTTTTCCAGTTGGCTCCGCCGGCAGGCGGACGAAATGGACGTGCGAATCGGCAAGATCAACGAGGCCCTGTCAGCCGTGGACTTCAATGAAGGCCGCTACATTCGTCTGGAGAAGTCCGCCACCATCAACCAGGATGTGCGCAAGTTCCGCAGTGATCTGCGTGATGTTACCGCCGAAGTCAGCGACAACGACGATTCCTCCCTGTACTCCGAGCAGCGTTTCCAGGATGTGCGGGCGATCATCGAGCGATTCAAGGGCCGCGAGGGTCACACAGACGCCGACAAGACATGGACGGCCCGTGTTACCGACGTGCGCAATTGGTTTACGTTCTCAGCATCCGAGCGCGATCATGAAACTGATGAGGAATGGGAGCACTTCCGCGATTCTGACGGCAAGTCCGGAGGGCAGAAGGAAAAACTGGCGTACACGATCCTCGCCGCTTCGCTTGCCTACCAATTCGACCTGAAGTGGGGTGCTGCGAAGTCGAAGGACTTCCGCTTTGCCGTGATTGATGAGGCTTTTGGCCGAGGTTCGGATTCTTCGACCCGCTATGCCTTGGACCTGTTCCGCAAACTGGGCCTGCAGCTGCTGATTGTCACGCCGCTGCAGAAGGTCCACATCATCGCCCCGTACGTCAAGAGCATCGGCTTCGTCGACAACGTAGGCGGCGATAATTCTCGGCTGCTGACCATGACCATCGAGCAGTACTACAACAACATGGCCGACTCCGGTGGCGGCTCGAAGCCCGGTGGTACGAAGCCCGGGGGTTCGGTGTGAGTCGAGTCCGCGCTTGGAAAACCCCGCAAGACATCCGCACCGCGGTGCAGCGCCGCTGGAAAGACGGGTCGCTGCTGCGCGCCTACGCCCTGGGTGAGGACTTCCCGGTAATCACAGTGCCCCTGGGCGGGCCCACTTCCGCTGAGCTCGCCTCCCGCTGGGACGAATGGCGTGCCTGGTCTTCTGACCTTTCCCACGATTCACGAGGTGGAGCTCACTACGACCTCGAACTTAAGTCTGTTGGGGGTCGGGGTGCGGTAGGTGCGAACTCGGTCCCTCACAGGGCCGTGTTCAGTCGGTTCGATCAGGCTTGGGAGCTTCTTTCGGTCGGCCGGGATGTTGCCGCCTTTGATGAGTTGTTGTCGGTGACGAAAAAGTGGCAGTTGGGGGCTCCCTGGCAATGGGTTTTGCGCCGTCCACTGGAGGCGCTGCGGTTGGCAGCGGAGTGGCCGCAGGTGTTGGCAGCGTACGAGTGGTTGGATACGGCGCGGGGTTCAGACCGCTATTTGCGGCAGGTGGATGCGGCCGGGGTGCATACGAAGTTCGTGGAGTCCAACCGACGACCGTTGGCGGAAATGCTCGGGGTGCCTGCCGCGAAGGGCAAGTTTGAGCAGGCATTGGGCTTGGCGACAAAGCCTGCGTATGTGCGCATGCGGGTAGACCCTGCTCGTTCCCCGGTACCCGGTGTGGATGAGTTCACTCTTCGAGCGGATCAGATGTCCGATTTTGGTTTTGTACCGGACATCGTCCTGATTGTGGAGAACGAAATTACGTTCCTCACGGTTCCCGTGCCCGCCGATGGGGCCGTGGTGTGGGGCAAGGGTTTTGAGAGTCAGCGCAGCCAAACACTCGCGTTTTTTGTGGGATCGGATGTGTTGTATTGGGGCGATGTGGATACACACGGATTCAGCATTCTGCACGGGGTGCGAACACAGCTGCCGCAAGCTGAATCAGTGTTAATGGATGAAGACACCCTGGAAGCGCACCGCAAATTGTGGGGTTCTGAGCCTGCACCGACGAATGCGTATTTGGAGAATTTAACCCCAACGGAGCGAGCCCTGTACGACGATTTAGTGTCGGACCGGCTGGGTAGCAATGTGCGTTTGGAACAGGAACGCATCAACTGGGCGTGGGCGTTGCAAAGGCTTGACTACCGCTGGGCTCAGTAGGGGTTGGAGCGGGGTTCTAGAGGCCAGACTCACGCTTTAATGCAGACCAGCACCCCTCCAACAGCTGCACACTCACAAGGCTCAGCCGACCCGGCACCTCGGACCTGACTTAGCGCATTTGTTTAGTGTCCCGGTTCTGCCTTGATTTGGGTGATAATTTTTGCGGCGTTGTCTGGGATGCGGGCCGGGATCTTCACGATCTTTCCGTTGGTCTCGATGAGTGCGGCGTGGATGGGCCGCAGCGTGGTGATGATTTGCTTTAGCGACAGTCCTGTCCTGGCTTGCATGTGGCGGGCGATGGCAAGTGTGGTGAACACGATGGTCAGATGGGCTTCGATCGCGTTGCGGGTGTGGTGGAAGATCGGCCGGGCTGCAAGGTCGGACTTCGACATTCGGAAGGACTGCTCGACCTGCCACAGGTCGTGATAGGAGCTGATGATCTCCTTGGCGGGCATGATCGTGGCGGGGATGTTCGTGACGTAGCCCTTGAGTCCGACCAGGCGGCGAGCCCGCTTGAGCGCGGCTTCGTCGAGTTTCCGCCCGGCTGCTGTGGTCTTGACGAACCTCGCGGACCTCACTTGGCGTTGCCCGTCGATGATCTCTTGAGCACGGTTGGCCTGGAGGTTCAGGGTCTGCTGATCCCGTAGCGCTCGTTTGCGTGAGAATGCCCATACTGCCCGCCAGTTCTTGTCCATCTGCTCTGGATTCCACGCTGGTTCCTCGCGCAGCAGAACGTCGTTGGTGGCCGTTCTGCCGTAGCGTGAGGTGACGGTGTCGACGATCTGCCCGTCGATGAACGCATCCCCGTGCCACCGGAAATGTGAGGCCAGATCGTTGGGTGCTTTCGTTACTTTGGAGCCGACGATGAACCGCAGACCGGCCTCATCGAGCTCTTTGAGGTTGGCTGCTGAGAGCATCCCGGCATCAGCGACGACGACCATGTCAGCGATACCATGGCGGGTCTGGAAACGCTCGATGATCTCCAGCAGCGTCACCGTTTCTGCTTTGTTGCCCTTGAAGCAACCGATCTCTAGCGGGAACCCGGTCCGATCCACCAGCAGACCAACGACGATCTGAGGGTCCACGCGCCGTTCTTTGGAGTATCCAACTTTGCGTAGTCCGTCTTCGTGCTCGGCTTCGAAATACAGGGTCGTCACGTCGTACATCACCAAGCTGACATCACCGTCCCTAAGACAGTGAGCAAAGCACTTCGACGCGATCGCATCCCGGTAGTTCTTCTCCTGAGCCCTGGCCAGATGCCGATAGATCGTTGACACGTGCGGGGCCGGCACCCCGAGTTCGGTCAGCACCCGGACCGTATCGCGCTTCAAGGTCGGCTCTACCAGCCTGGCCAGCACCACCTGCTTGAACACCTCATCACCGACCACGCCGAAACCCAGGTTCGTATACGCCGCTTCCAGCGTGGACCACAACACATCCGACACCGCCCCGATCGTGCGCGGCCGACTCACCACCGGCGGACCCTCGACAGTGTGTGAAGCGTCCTGGGTTTTATTCCGCTTTTTATACGGGGCTCAGGACGTGAGCCTGGGTCATATGATAACTTGCTTCGAATTCGGTCGGGGTCTGATAGTCCAGGGCTTCATGCAATCGTCTCGTGTTCCACCAGTGGACCCAGTTCATCGTCTCGAATTCGACTTCGGTGGCTGTGGGCCAAGCGGGCCTAGCATAGATCAACTCGGTCTTATACAACCCGTTGACGGTCTCTGCTAACGCATTGTCGTACGCGTCTCCAGCAGTTCCCACGGAAGCCGTGAGGCCCGCCTTGGCCAGATGTTCGGTGTAGCGAATGCTGACGTATTGCGATCCTCGATCGCTGTGATGGACTAACCCTTCCAGCGCTTGATCCTTGGCGCTGAGCAACGCGTGTTCCAACGCTTCCAACGGCAGCACATCGGTGCGCATGGTGGTCCGGGTCGACCACCCCACAATCTTGCGAGAAAATGCATCGGTGACAAACGCGGTATAACAGAACCCGCTGGTCGTGCGCACATACGTGTAGGGTCGGCCAGCAGCGCCCTGCCAGTCTTTGAACTGGTGGGTTTCTGCTGGCCGCCCTCCGAACCGGACGTGCCCATTCCTGAGCATCCGGCTCTCCATGTGATCACGCCGTGCCGCTCGCCCAGGGGTTTGGGATGCGGGTTCCTCGGTAGCGGTAGCGGGTCACGGGAACCTGCCAGGCGCGGAAGAACTCGATCCCTTCGGCGCGGATCTGCCACCGGGGCAGAAGTCGCCTGACGAGGGTGCGCATGTTCAGCTTCGGGTGCCGCTTTTTCAGCCAGCCCACGATCCGCCAGAAGGCGAACCGGTCGAGATAGCTGAAGAGGTGTTTGACGACGCCGTGCTGGAAGTAGGCGCACCAGCCCCGTAGCGCCGGGTTGAGTCGGCGTAGCAGGTCGGCGAGCGTTCGATGAGATGCCCGGCGGGTCAGCGTCCGCACCTTGTCCCGGATGGAAGCCAGCGACTTCCGTGAGGGGTAGGTGTAGATCGCGGTCTTCCCACCGTGACCTCTGATCCGGCGGCGCTGGATGTGCCACCCGAGGAAGTCGAACCCGGTGTCTATGTGCGTGACCGTCGTCTTCTCGGCCGACAGGCGCAAACCCATCGGCGCGAGCACCGCGGCGACTTCGTCCCAGAGCGCTTCGGCATCAGCGTGGGTGCCTCGGACGAGGACGACGAAGTCGTCCGCGTAGCGGACCAGCTTCATCGTCGCGCCCCCAGCGCGTTGATGCTTCGTGCGCGACCATTGCGGGCCGAGCGCATCCCACTTGCGTTGGAAGTGCTCGTCCACCACGGACAGGGCGATATTTGCCAGCAACGGCGACAGGATCCCGCCTTGCGGGGTGCCGGTGTAGGTGTCCCTGTTCACGCCGTCCTCACTGAGGACTCCCGCTTTCAGGAAACCGCGGGTCAGACGCAATACACGTTTGTCGGTGATGCGACCGCGGACACGCTGCATGAGCGCGTCGTGGTCGATCTCGTCGAAACACGCGGTGATGTCCGCTTCAAATACCTCCACGTAGCCACGTGAGGCGTAGTAGTGGATCTCCGCGATCGCGTCCTGCGCCCGCCTGCGCGGCCGGAACCCATACGAGGACGGCACAAAGTCCGCCTCGAAAATCGGTTCCAACACCAGCTTCAGAGAGGCCTGAACGATCCGGTCCGTCATCGTCGGAATCCCCAAGCTACGGACCTTGCCGTTGCCCTTCGGGATCGACTTCTGACGCACCCGCTCCGGGACGAACTCGCCGTTCTTGACGCTCTCGCGCAGATCGGCGAGCATCCCGTGCACCTTCTCCGGTGGGACGGATCGCGGCGCGATCCCATCGACTCCAGCAGTGCGGCCTCCCTTGTTGCCCGCCACCCGATTCCACGCCGCGGCGAGGAACGCGGGGTCATAGACCAGATTGAACACATCATCGAAACGACGAGCAGGATCGCCCGTCGCCCATCGGTGCAGTTTCGTCTGCATAGTCAGTACCCGCGCCCACGCCTCCGATGTGTCGGCAGGCCACGAAACATCCGCATTCACGGCTGTGCCTCCTTTTCTGCTTCTGTCACTGCGATCACACTGGACCCCTTCGCCATGTGACCGGCTTTCCCAGCCTCGGACTACTACAGGCCCTCCGCCCCACCCCGGCCCGATCAGCAGACCGTGCACTCAGCCGAGGAAATCGTCGCTGGCTGCGACGGTGCCCCGGCGGAACCGGGATGGTTCCCACGTTCACTCTCGAACCCTTCGACGGGATCGGCACCCAGTTATGCCCCAGCATCCTCGCCACGACTACGCCGCAGGCATTCACCGTGGCCTCCCGACCGGCGACATCACCCAGCACAGGAGTTCCCCTCACCGCCGAAGCAGTGAGGGTGCGCGATGCAACCCGACCCACATCCACCAGGTTGGAGTCGGTGGTCTTCAATTGAGGGGCTTTCAGCCACTGGTTCCTATCCGTATGCCTCTCCGTCTCGCTAGCCGAGCCCGCACCATCTGGCAGTTCTGGCACGACTCGTCGTTGTCGAGGACTGCTCCACCCAACCCGCTCACGCCAACGGGCCAGATCGTCCTCCAGCTATCACACGCCTGCTGCGACAGACGCGAAGCGGTGTCCTTTCACCACCGCAAGGTTCGAGAGCACCTCGTGGCGCTCGATCTCAGCAACCCACAGCTGATGCGGTGCATTCACCTTGAAGTCCCGGTTGACTAGATCCGGCCGATGATCCGGCACCTTCGCTGGGATCGTCGTTGGTGGTTTGCGGCCACGAGTCACACCGCTAATTCCGGCCAGGCGCACCAGCCGGGCGACTTGGTCGCGGCCCACATCCCACCCAGCACGGGTCTATGGCATGCCACATTTTACCCACCCCATAGACCCCATAATTAGCCTGGTGGAGCTCTTTGACCACCGGAATCAACACAGCATCCCGGCGCGAACGCTCACTGGCAGGCCGGGCTTTCGCCGCCCGATAGCCACCTGAGGTGATAAACCCACGGCCTGTCGCACCCAACACACGACAGATGGACTCGACTCCGAAACGATCCCCGAAACATGTCAATGTAAGCAATCATCTCGTCGTGGGGCGGTCGAGCTCCGCTGCGAAAAAAGCTGACGCCGTCTTGAGGATCTCATTGGCCCAGCACAGCTCAGCATTCTCGCGCTTCAACTTCCGGATCTGCTCCTGGGCATCAGTGGGGACACCCGGCTTCTTGCCGGTATCCACCTCGGCTTGTTCCACCCACCGGCGCAACGTCTCGGTGGCAATACTCAGCTTCGGCGCGGTCTCACGAATCACCACATACCGGCTGGGCGCATCATCGTCTTCGAGCCGATCAAACACCATACGCGTGGCACGATCTCTAAACGATTGAGGGTATTTGGTTGGCATAGTTCTATCCTCTCATTACAGGACGGAACAAAACCCAGGACGGTTCAGTGCGCAGGCTCCAGAAGCTGGGACTGTCTCCCAGGACCTGGCAACACTGATTCCTGCCTCACCGCATCCTCAATCCCACGATCGAGCACCCCCTGATCGCCAACCAAGATCTCCTCGGCACGATCCATCAGCAGGCCAAGCTCAGCATCGGTATGCGCTGAGCCCACATGCTTGATCACCCGCAGTTTCCCACGACGCTTTTCTACGACCTGAACCGCAGTCGCCCCTGAAGCAACCCGGACCTTCCTCACAAATACCACACAATTAGTGTCCCAAAACCACCATTCCGAAAGACAAAACCCCAGGTCACAGACCCACGGACCCCGAAACCACACTCACGTGCGCTAAGTCAGGTACTACCGGAGTCTGGACCGAATCTGACAGCCCCCTGCGCCGGCCCTGTGGGATGACGAGGTGGAGGGGCGGTATGCGGGTGTGTGCCGGGCTGTTGTCAGCCGAGGGTTCCGTACCGCTCGAAAAGCTCGATGAACTTTTTGACTACGCGTTTTTTAACGTCCTCGCGGCTGTCCCCGGCGGCGGTGCGGCCGAAGAGGCTCATGGGCGGCAGGATCTCAACGATATCGGTTCCGGTAGTCGGCACCTCGCCTATTTCGAAGGCATAGTCCGCGAAGGCGCGCGCCTGTGGTTCTCGCAAGTTTTCTTCTTCGATGAGATTGCCGAGCTCTCGCTCACGCCTCTGCTGAACGAATGCATTCCACTGGTCGACCACGTTTTTGCTCGTGTCGACGGCTTCGATGAAGTCCATGAACAGGTCGCGTTTGTCGCGCAGCGTGGGGCTGGCATCGATCGCCTGGCGGATCTGCTCCTTGATGTCGTCATCAGCCGGTGTGGAGCTCGACTTCGGCGTATGCAGTTTCTCTACGAGCATGAGGATGTAGTCGACGTTGACGTCCACCTGGCGCAGCAGCTCAATTTCAAATTCGAGTTCCTGCTGTTCATAAGACTCCGAACCGACCGTGGGGCCATCGTCGCCCCCACCGAGTTCTTCCCGGATTTCGAGGTAGACGCTCTGCAGGTCCTGCATATCGCGCAGGCTGAGGTCGTCGTCTTCGGTGAACTCGTCGAATCCTGCGAGCATGTTGCGCAGCTTGAGGATTTCGCCGAACACCTGCACGAAGTGTTTCTGCTCGGTTTCACTGCCGGGGCCAGCGTCGCCGATTCCGTGGACGCTCAGCAGTTCAGCGACTTTGCCCTTGTATTGCTTCAAGTAGTGTTCGTACGGCTTGAGCAGGGCAATGCCCTCGGCGTCCTTGTTGCCGAACAGCGCCAGCGCGTCCTCGGTGTTCTTCTGCAGGTCCCGGAAGCACACGATGTTGCCGTATTGCTTCACGGAGTTGAGGATGCGGTTGGTGCGCGAGAATGCCTGGATCAGCCCGTGATACCGCAGGTTTTTGTCCACGTACAGGGTATTGAGCGTTGGGGCGTCGAACCCTGTGAGGAACATGTTGACCACGATCAGCAGGTCCACTTCCCGGTCTTTGACCCGCATGGACAGGTCGCGGTAGTAGTTCTGGAAGTTATCGCCGTTGGCGTCGTAGCTTGTGCCGAAGATGCTGTTGTAGTCACCGATGGCAGTGTCGAGGAATACGCGGTCTTCTCCGCTGAGTTGACGGGTGTCGAATCCTTCTTCAGCGAGGATGCCGGCTTCGGGGTCTTCGTTCGCTTTGTAGCTGAAGATGGTGGCGACTGTGAGGCGTGCTGCTTGTGGCAGCTGAGCTTGCTGCGCTTTGAATTCCTCGTAGTACAGCTTCGCGGCTTCTACTGACTGCACCGCCATCATGGCATTGAAGCCGACAACTTTCCGCTTGGCTGTTTCGATGTTGCCCGGACCGCTGCGCCTGCGGGCAACGGCAGCCACGTTGGCTGTCACGGTGTGGAGGTACGAATCGTCGGTTTCGCTGCCGAGTGTCTGCCGGCGGGTGTGCTGGTTGAAATGTTTGAGGACGTACGAGGTGACGGCACTGATCCGCCGAGGTTCCAGGAGTTCGTCTTCTTGTTCGGCTCGGGTGGTCGGTTGCCCGGCTGAGCGTCGAACTTTGCCCAGCACGTTGTTGTAGGCGAGTTTGAACGGCAGGACGTTCTTGTCTTCGATTGCGTCGACGATCGTGTACGTGTGCAGTTGGTCGCCGAAGGTTTCTTCGGTGGTGCGCACGATCACGCGGCCTTCACGGGCTCCGTACGACTTACCGGCGTTGGCGGGGAAGATCGGGGTGCCGGTGAAGCCGAAGATGTTGTATTTCTTGAACTTCTTCGTGATGGCCTCGTGCATTGCGCCGAACTGCGAACGGTGGCACTCGTCAAAGATGAGTACTGTGTGTTCGCTGTAGATGGGGTGCTTCGCGTTGGCTTCAACAAAGTTCGACAGCTTCTGGATTGTGGTGATGATGATGCGCGCGTTGGGATCGCCCATCTGTTCCGTGAGGATCTTGGTGGACGCGTTGGAGTTTGCTGCGCCCTTTTTGAAGCTGTCGTATTCCCGCATGGTTTGGTAGTCGAGGTCTTTGCGGTCGACCACGAACAGAACCTTGGGGTTGCTGGGCAGGGCTGTGGCCAGCTGTGCGGTTTTGAAGCTGGTGAGTGTTTTACCGGATCCGGTGGTGTGCCAGATGTATCCGCCGGCATTTGTGCTGCCGAGCATTCTGTTGTTTGCGGCGACGTTAATGCGCTGCAGGATGCGTTCCGTTGCGGCGATTTGGTAGGGCCGCATGACCAAAAGAGTGCCGTCTTCGCGCAGCACACAGTACCGGGTGAGGATGTTGAGGACTGTGTGTTTGGCGAAGAAGGTGCGCGTGAATCCGTGGAGGTCGGCGATGAGTTTGTTGTTGCCATCGGCCCACCAACTTGTGAACGCCCACGTGTTGACTGTCCGCTTTGTACCGTCGTTCTTCTTGGGCCGGGTGGTGTTCGAGTAGTACTTGGTGTGCGTCCCATTGGAGATCACAAACACCTGGACGTAGTCGAACAGGCCGTGGCCGGACCACAGTGACTGGTTCTGGTAGCGGGCGATCTGGTTGAACGCCTCCCGGAGGCTCACTCCGCGGCGTTTGAGTTCCACGTGAACGAGCGGAAGCCCGTTGACGAGGATCGTGACGTCGTACCGGTTGGAGTGGGTTGCACTGCCGGGCGAAGTGCCTGCCTCAACTGCGTATTGGTTGATCACCTGCAGCTTGTTGTTGTGGATGTATGTTTTGTCGAGCAGTCGGATGTTCCGCGTAGTGCCGTCATCGCGGCGTAGAAGCTGGATGTTGTCGTTGTGCAGTCGCCACGTTTTTTCTTTGGGGCCGTCGTTCTTGCTGGCGATGTTTGTTTCGAAGAACGACTTCCATTCGCTGTCCGAAAACTCAACCTTGTTGAGTGCTTCAAGTTGTTTGCGGAGATTCGCTACGAGGGCTGCTTCGTCGCGAATCGTGACGTATTCGTAGGCCTGAGCCTGCAGCTGTTTGATGAGCTCAGCTTCGAGCTGAGCTTCGGACTGGTAGGAGTCGTCAGGCTGGATATCAGGTTCGTAGGAGGCAACGACAGTGGCTTCGTCGCTGACTGCAATGGGCGCAATTCTGTTGCGCTTAAGTTCGTCACCCGTCGAAAATTCCATCCCAGCCCCAGTCATTGAAACAACGCGCGGTTATGCCGCGTCGGACTCCTGTTCCTTGAACGACAGCAGTTTGTCCCGATAGTACTCGTACTGCTTCCGCCGAGCCTCGACCTCAGCTGGCAGACCGGAAGAGAGGTCGTTCACCAGTACGTCGAAGTTGTTCAGGACGTGACTGATACGAGCTTGTTCTTCAAGTGAAGGAAGGGGAATCTTGAACTGACGAATCTTGCGCGCGTTCAGATTGCTTTGGCTCCCTTCGCCCTGCGATTTAAGCTCCCGATAGGAGTTCGACAAGGCGTGAAATACATACCAGTAATCCGCTTTAGAGGGATCTATTTCAAGATTACAGCATGCTTGATTTGTCGTAACGGGAATTTTGTTCACTGCAACCTTTGCCGCAGTCGCCCCATACATTGCCACAATGACAGAATTCGGCCGGACCCATTTCGCTGACGAATTCTCGAGTCCACTTTCAGTTATCGAAGCCGAGGTCTGATCAACTACAGAAAAATCTATGTCTTGTGTTCGCACCCACGGAATTTGTCCACCATAATACGCAGGATTGCCAGCGGCAGGCGTACCACCCGACAAGACTCTGTCACACAACGATGCCAGCTCAACCAGGGTTGCCCCGTTACCTTTTAGGTGTCACTGTTTTCCGGCAGGATATGCAGTGTAGGGAGCCGGCTGGTTCCGGCATGATGTTTGCCCCCAGTTGACCATAATCCGGGGGGTGTTGTCACCGGAACCGGTCTGGTTCGTTCGGATCGCTAATAGAAGCACGCTCTTGGAACTTGCGGGCCCTTGTAACGTGGTTGTGAGCGGACGGGCCATCGGTGACCTGGTCTTTTAGTGGAACGAGTCAAAGAAGGTACCCGATGGAACCTCAAGTGTTTCTTGGAATCGACGTCGGCAAGTCCGACCATCATGCCACCGCTGTCAACCACGATGGCAAGGTTGTATATGACAAGCCATTGCCGCAATCTGAACCAAAGATTCAGGAGCTGTTGAAAGATCTTGCGGCCAAATACGGTGAGCTGTTGGTTGTGGTAGATCAGCCCAAAACCATCGGCGCGTTAGTGATCGCGGTTGCCCAACAACTCGGGATCCAAGTCGCCTACCTACCAGGATTGACGATGCGCCGGGTGGCCGATTTACATCCGGGCCAGGCTAAAACGGATGCCCGAGATGCCTACATAATTGCTGAAACAGCGCGCACCATGCCCCACACATTGCGCGGCATCACCGTGGCTGAGGAGCGGATTGCAGAACTATCGATGCTGTGTGGTTTTGATGACGATCTCGCCGCGCAACTGACCCAAGTCCGCAACCGGCTGCGAGGATTATTGACCCAGATTCACCCAACGCTGGAACGGGTGCTTGGACCCAGGCTGGCCCACCCGGCCGTGGTAGATTTGCTGGGTAGGTATCCAACTCCGGCCGCTTTGCAGCGCGCCGGGCGAGGACATGTCAGAACCCGGTTAAAGAAATTAGCGCCCCGAATGGCGGCGCGACTCACCGACGAGATCTTTGCCGCGCTAGCTGAACAAACCACCATCGTGACTGGCACGCACGCTGCTGAACACATCGTCGGGCGGTTGGCGGCTCAACTTCAACAGCTGACCCAACAACGAACAGATATCGAAACAGAGATCTTGAAAGTCGTTGATGCGCACCCTCTTACCGAAGTCCTGACCTCCATGCCAGGCATCGGGGTCAGGACAGCCGCACGCATCCTCACCGAAGTCGTCGGCAAAGACTTCAAATCCGCAGCACACCTAGCTTCATATGCTGGCATCGCACCCGTGACCCGCCAATCCGGCACCTCCATTCGTGGAGAATCCCCATCTCGGCGCGGCAACAAAGTCCTCAAACGAGTGCTGTTCTTGTCTGCCTTTGCTTCGATTAAAGGCGACCCCGCCTCGCGGGCCTACTACGACAAGAAACGCGCCGAAGGGAAACGTCACAACCAAGCCGTCATCGCCCTAGCCCGTCGAAGAACTGACGTCCTGTTCGCGATGCTCAGAGACGGTACCTTCTACGAATCTCGACCAGCCCAACTAGCCCCAGCAGCTTGACGAAAACGATAGAAGCACCCCCCCATCGTAGGGGAACGACAGCAGCTGGTCGCGGTAGTACTCGTACTGCTTGCGACGCGCCTCGAGCTCAGCCTCGAGCTCAGCCTCGAGCTCAGTGAAGAGATCAAGAACTTTAACGATCTCCCGCTGCACCTCCAATGGAGGAACAGGAACTAGTAGTCTGTTAAGAATTCGCTGCGTAAGGCTAGGAACCCCGCCTGCCGTATTAAGCCTCTCCAACCTACTCACAACCATGTAGTAATAGAAGAACTTAGGCAGGACAGTAGAACTATCAATGACCGTGTAATAGCACGTATCAACAGTCCAAACTGGACCATCTACATAGAAAACTGACGAAAGGGACCCCTTGCGAGGCAAGAGAACCGTCTCACCTACATACGCAGCCTCGTTAACATACGCGAGTATTCCACCAGACCCATAGACCGGGACCGATCCCTCTTCTAGATGTTTGTAATCGCGTCCATTTTTGATTGTGGCGATTTCCGCCAAAGGAACAAACGAAACCCCGTTCGGGCAGCGCTCCTGGATCAGTTTCTCGATGCGGTTCACTTGTGTGCACCTGCCTCGAGTTCGGCAACGATTGCGTCAATGCTGGTGCGCAGCTCGGCCTGTCGCTCTACGATCCGTGCAATCTCTGCGTTCAGCTCGGTGATGTCGATCTTTTCGCGCGTGTCTTCGAATTCGACATAGGAACTGATGGACAGGTTGTAGTCGTTGTTCGCGATGTCTTCAGCACTGACGCGCTTGGACACGTACTGTTCTTCGCGGCGCTCTTCGACCATGCTCACGACCTTGTCGCGGTGCGATTCGGTCATCACGTTGTTCTTGCCCCGACGAACAAAGTCCTTGGACGCATCGATGAACAGCACATCGTTAACTGACTTCGACTTCTTCAGCACGAGGATGCACACCGCGATCGTGGTTCCGAAGAACATGTCTTCCGGCAGCTGGATCACAGCGTCCACGTAGTTGTTGTCGACAAGGTACTGGCGGATCTTCTGTTCGGTGCCGCCCCGGTACAGAACACCGGGGAACTGCACCAGCGCAGCTGTCCCATCGACCGCGAGCCACGAAAGCACGTGCATCGTGAACGCAAGGTCTGCCTTCGTCACAGGCGCCAGAACTCCGGCTGGAGCGAACCGGGGGTCGTTGATGAGCAGCGGGTTGTTCTTGCCTTCCCACCGGGTGGAGTACGGCGGGTTCGAGACGATCGCATCGAAGGGTTCGTCGTCCCAGTGCTGTGGGTCCGTGAGGGTGTCTCCGTGGGCGATGCTGAACTTGTCGTAGTTCACGTCATGCAAAAACATGTTGATGCGGGCCAGGTTGTACGTGGTCAGGTTGATTTCCTGCCCGTAGTACCCCTGACGGACACCGTGGGGTCCAAGGACCTTTGCAAACTTCAGCAGCAGAGAACCTGAGCCGACCGCAGGGTCATACACGCGGTTCACCCGGGTTTTGCCGATGACCGTCAACCGTGCCAAAAGTTCGCTGACTTCCTGCGGCGTGTAGTACTCACCACCGGATTTACCGGCCTGGGATGCGTACATCTGCATGAGGAATTCGTAGGCATCACCAAACATGTCAATGCCTTCATCGTGCTTTTCGCCCAGGTCAAGGTCGCCGATGGCATTGAGTAGGTTCCTCAGTTTGTCATTCCTGCGCTCAACCGTGTTGCCCAGGCGGTTTGAGTTGACGTCGAGATCGTCGAACAGGCCCTTGATGTCATCTTCACTGCGGCGGCCGAGTGACGACCCTTCGATGCTCTGGAAGACCTTTTCCAGTGTTTCGTTGAGGTTCGGGTCCCGTGCTGCGCGAGCCCGCACGTTCTCGAACAGCTGGGAGGGAAGGATGAAGAAACCCTTTTCATCCACCATCATGTCGCGGATGGGTTCAGCCTCGGCATCGGTCAGATTGGCGTAGCGGAAACCTGCTCCTTCGTTCGCTTCAATGAAGTTGGAGAGGTTTTCGGAGACGAAGCGGTAGAACAGCAGCCCCAGCACATAGCTCTTGAAGTCCCAGCCGTCGACGGAGCCGCGGAGTTCGTTTGCAACTTCCCAGATGGTCCGGTGCAGACGATCACGCTGAACTTCACGGGAAACAGCTCCCACAACAACCTCCAGGCAACAGGGCATACGGGTCACCCTAGCTTCGCAACTTTCTCCATATTAGACGGTCCCGCGCGGTGAGTCGCTGACCAGCGCGTCGCTTCAAGAATTTCGTGTCCATTACGGCTCGAAATCGCGTCCGCAATGGGCACAAGGACATCCGCTGGAAGAACGCATGCGATAACCCGCAAGTGCTGGGGAGTTTATTGCCCTCTGCCAATCATTACGACAGACCGGAGAAGTGACGCCGGCTCTCTATGCGGAAAGCGATCAGGTGAGACGGCCTCTGTGCCTTACACTCAGCAACGACGTCCGGCACTGCCAGTCCGGATAACAACTCGAAACAAATAGGGGGGCTGCTTCACCATGTCCGCTTCGCTCTACATACTCACGCTGCAGGCCCCGGCTCGAACGCCAGACACTGCCGTTGAATCGCTTAGAGACGAGTTGAAAGAACTGCTGGCTGACTTCCCCCAAACTGTACTCGTGGTCTGCCCCGAGTACCACACAGTCGATGTTGAGGGCACGCCTGCTGAACGCGCTGCTGCTTACGAACAGCTTGCGGAACCTCTAAGCGGCCCGCGTGTAAGTGGGTTGAAAGCGATAGCCCGCGAATTTGGCATCTGGCTGATCCCTGGGACCGTGATTGAACGTGGGCCCAACGGCGAACTGTTCAACACGGCAGTAGCCATCAGCCCTAACGGCGAACTCGCTGCCGCCTACAGGAAAATCTTCCCGTGGCGACCATTCGAACCGTTTGACCCGGGAAGCGAATTCACCGTCTTTGAGATACCCGGAAAGGGCGAAGTCGGACTGGCGATCTGCTACGACCTCTGGTTTCCCGAAGTCGCAAGGAACTTAGCGTATCTCGGGGCAGATCTCATCGTCTACCCATTCCAAACATCCACACGGGACCGGGAACACGAACTGGTCCTTGCCCGTGCGACAGCTATTCACTCCCAAGTATTCGTACTCAGCGCAAACGCGGCAGCTCCTTCAGGCACAGGCCAGTCGATACTTGTCGATCCTGACGGCGTCGTCCGCTACACGGCAGTTTCGGAGAACCCTGCAGTGCTGACCGACGTCATTGACTTCGAGACCGTAGAGAGAGACCGCCGCGTCGGGACCGCTGGAATGAACCGCCTGTGGGACCAATCGCGTGACGGCGACCCAGCTGTGCGGCTCCCGTTCTACCGCGGCACAATGCCGCCGCTTAGCCGCGACTGATTCGCTGGCGACTCATCAAACTGACAACCTTTCAGCCCAACAGGAATCGCATGACACAACTCAACCGCACGATTTCACTCTGGCCCCTGGTGCTGTTCGGCATTGCCTACGTGTCACCGTTCATCGTGCTGACCACCGCGGGAAGCTTTTCGGAAATCGCCCAAGGAGCACTTCCCTCCGCCTACCTTCTGACCACCGTGGCCATGATCTTCACAGCCTTCAGCTATGCGAAGATGGCTCGGCTCTACCCATCAGCAGGATCCGCCTACACCTACGCGAGGAAAACCCTCGACTCCCGCATCGGCTTTATGGTCGGATGGGTTACGCTCCTGGACTACTTCTTCCTGCCGATGGTTGTATGGCTGATCGGAACGGCCTACCTGACCAGCGCATTCCCAGCTGTCCCGGCGTGGGTATTCCTGACCGCCTTCATTGGCCTGACGACTGCAATCAACATCATCGGCGTCAAAGTCGCGACCAAGGTCAACATCGTCCTGATCAGCTTTCAGCTGCTGGTGATCGCGCTCTTCATCATCTTCACCGTGGTGTCGATTTCCAACGGCCAGATCTACGGTGCCGGGCCTGAAGGATTCACCGTCGGATCGCTCTTCGCTCCCTTCTGGAACTCCGGAACAAGCCTGACTGCAATCACAGCCGGCGCAGCCGTTGCCGCTTACAGCTTCATCGGCTTCGATGCAGTGTCCACATTCGCGGAAGAGACTGTCGACCCTCGCAAGACCGTGCCGAAGGCCATCATCCTCACCGCACTCATTGCAGGTGTGCTTTTTGCGACCGTGGCGTACTTCTTCCAGCTGGGTCATCCCGGCTACGCATTCGAAGACCCAGACAGCGCCCCGCTGCAGATGGCCAAAACAATTGGCGGAAACTTCTTCGGTGCGGTGTTCCTGGCAACCGTGATCATGACCCAGTTCACGGCCGGAATCCCGATTCAGTCTGCGGGGGCACGACTGATGTACGCCATGGGCCGCGACGGCGTTCTGCCGCGCGCAGTCTTCGGCCGCATCTCACAGAAGACCCAGACACCTGTCATCAACATCCTTCTGACCGGTGTCATCGGCTTCATCGCTCTGGCTCTGACCGTGTCCTCTTCTACGTCGTTCATCAACTTCGGCGCCTTCATCGCATTCGCGTTCGTCAACATCTCCGTGATCGGGCAGTTCCTGAGGGATCGTCGCCAGCCGAACGCAACCGGCGCCACGAAGAACACTGACATCCTCCACACACTTTCGTGGGTGGTCCAGCCGGCTATCGGTTTGGCAGTCATCATCTACTTGATGGGACACCTTGACGGCCACGCCTTGCGCCTTGGCGGAATCTGGGCAGTCTTGGGCTTGACCTGACTACTTGTCATCACACGCGGTTTCCGCCACCTCACCCCACAAGCGGAACTGGAAGATGCATAGAAACCTAACCTCCGCATCGTGAGTGAATGGTGTGCTCGACAAAACCTTCCGGGCACACCCCACTAGACCAACTTCACTCAGCCGCCTCATAACGGGACACTCGATGACGAGAATCCACGGCCACCGACCTCCCCTTTTTGTGAAAGTTTATGATTTTTATGATGACCCGTCAGGACGGACGCTCACGCTCCAGAATGTATTCACGCGTGTAAGGCATCGTGAACGTCACGACACCCCGTGCAGGCGATTCGATGACACCTGCAGCCAGCAGCCGGTTGCGGTAGGTGCCAGCATTGCGGGGGTCCATGTTCATGCGTTTGGCCACTTCGGCGGTCATGGACGGCCCTTCGTCTGCAGACATGGCGTACAGATAGTCGCGGTCACGACTGGAGAGACCAGCGAATGTGGGTTCGTGAATCTGCCGGTACATGACCCGCTGAGCGTCCGCTGCCGCTTGACGTACGTGCGAGATCGTAATCACGTCTTCACTGCCTGCGAGTTTGAATGCTTCATCGCCGATCAGCTGCACAAGGTACGGGTACCTACCGGAAGCCGCGACAGCCACCTCTAGAGCCTGTTTCGACATTGATTTGCCCGTTTTCTCCAAAGGGCGGGTCAAGCCTTCCCGAGCCCCGGCCTCCGTTAGAAGCTCCAGGTCAATGCGCTCTGCACGCCGCAGGTACGTCGACACACGGTCATTCACCAGGTCATCGATGGAGGCAGGCAGGCCCGCGCCGACGAATGCAACGGGAGCTCGTTCGGAAACAGCGGCACTTAGGGCATCCGTAACCTGACGCAGCTCATCGATATTTGATCTGTGCACCTCATCCAAAGTGACCAGCAGTCCTGTGCCTCGCTCCGCAAGTGCTTCAACTGCACGTATGAGCTGGTGCTGGAAATCGGGAGTTACGGGGAAACGGACTTCACTAGTGGTGGAAACGCTGCCGCCGAAACCCATGACGCTGAATCCTCCCCCGGTGATGCGCATGCTCGACTTCGATTCCCAATCGAGCGTCGCCATAGCTTCAGGGATTCGGGCCTCGGTCAACCGCTGAACAACACCTGGGCTGGCCTGGTCCTGAGCACATATCCAACCACGCGACTGAGCGACCATTTGAAACACCTTCAACATCACACTCTTGCCCATGCCGCGCTGTCCGGTGATGAGAGTGGCCTGCCCGCGAGCCCCGGGGCCCTCATCAAGCATCCGAGCGAAAGCATCAACCAGCTGCTGTCGATCAGCCAAGCGGGGCGGAATCACCCCGAAGGTCGGGGTGAATGGTGAGCGCACGTAATCGGCATCGGGAACCGGCGGGATGTCGAATGCATCAGTCATGTGCCACTCTCACGATCGCTTATGAAAGTTTATGATAATTATGATAGCGGCTCTGACGTGGCTCAGCGATCCTGCGCGAGGAGCGACGGGGCGCCAACCAGACAGGCACCCGCAGTGTTTGAACAGAGCGAGAGTCCCTGGTGCCAGATAGGGCTCAAAACGTGGTGCTGGGCTTGGCGATTGTTCTGTTCTCGATCTTCCCCGAGATCGTCACGTGGCTGCCCGAAGTGCTCTACCAGGAATAGGACACCTACGGCTCAGCTGAATAATGAAAACAGCTGCCCATTGGAACAACCCAGTGGGCAGCTGTTTTCGTTGATTGTTATGGATCAGCAATGCCGTTACAGCAGTTCGTCCTCAAAGAAATCATCGTCGATTTCATACAGTGTGAACTGATGTGCTTTTTGAACTGCAACACCGTAGTCAAGCATGAGTTCTGTTAACCGGAGTCCATCGATGAGCACGATCTTGCCGTGACGATACCCTGCGGCCGTACGCCTTGCTTTGTCTTGGAAACTCGACGTTGTAATGAATACGCCCACATTGGCACCTTGCGCATCGAGAGATCCGATGAACGTGCGGATATCAGGGTCACTGACTTTATTGTTGTCGGCGTAGCGTTTCGCCTGAATGTAGACGTTGGTCAGCCCAAGTGCATCTTGACGAATGATTCCGTCGATTCCTCCGTCGTGAGATCGCCCCACGTGCTGCTTAGCGCCGTGCGTCCCACCATAGCCAAGGGCCCACAGGTGTTCGATTACAGCCCGTTCGAAAAACTCGGGGGATGACGACTGCAGGCGCTTACGCAAATCAGTCTCGGTACTCGCATTAAACGCTCTCGCGCGAGTGCGCATAGCCTCTACCGGGTCACCGGCAGGCTCAATTCCACTTTCGCCAGAACTATCACCGTCCTTGATCTGACGGCGTTGAGCAACCTCGTCCTTATACTCACGCCACGTGGACCACTCGAGCATGTCCGTTTCGCTGTATTCGCGCAAAGAGCGCTGGTCGACCGTCTTCCCGTTCTCAGTGATCTTGTAGCGCCCACGCTTAGGTCGATCAACCAACCCAGACAGCGACAACGATGAGAGCGCCCAGCCAATCCGGTTGCGGTAGCGAGGCCGCCCCGATTCCAAGGTTTCTTTCATTGGTGTTGCGACAAGCCGGCCAGCGTGGAAACCAATTCATTAAGTTCCTGTCGACCACGCTCCTCGCCGTCAGCGAGAGCACGCAGGACCAGTGGTCGGAATTCATCAATTGAAGGAATATCGCTAGCCATCTTCATCGCTTTCCACTACTCGTTTAAGCAACATTAAGGCCAGCCTATCCGCGCCCTTCCCGTTACGCTGATCGGTTCCTGACCATAGTCCGCGATCGTCGCCCGGTGACCGGGCAGATCATCGGGAAGGATCATTACCCCGGGCGCGATATAGAGCGGAAGGTGGGCTCTAACCGTTATCTCATCGACGGGTCCGGCTATCCGGCTAGCTCATCGACGAGCCCGGGTCCTTGGGAGCATGGATGTTGGCAGAACTGTCGTGGCGGGGTTAGTGCCCCTGTCGGAGGCTGACTGGCAGGCGCCCCTATCGCTGGCATGAAATCCTCTCGTGCCATTTTCCTGTCAGATTCGTGTCAGACCCTAGGGGCAACTCCGTCACAACACATTGCGCAGTGAAGCGAGTCCGTCTAAAGATTATGTCCTACAACGCCGGCACTAGGCAGCCCGGCGCATACCGGGGATCAACGGCGGGTCCTGAGTGAAGTAGCTGTGTCCGGTTGGGGTAATGACTTTGAGCCCACCTTTCACGGGACGCTGGGTCCAACCGTGGGTTTCTTTCATTTGGTTGCATACTGCACACAGTCCCTGACCGTTGTCCAAACTGGTCTGACCGCCATCGCGGTAGCGACGAATGTGGTCGGCGTGGTCGATCGGGTTGTCGCAGTACAGATTGCGGCACCGGTGGTCCCGGAGCACCAGCATCTTGCGCAGGGTCTTAGGGAATGCGCGGGATCGGGAGTCCATAGTGACCAGCTGGTTGGTTTCCGGGCTCGTGTAGAGTCGGCGCAGGAAGACTTCGATCTGCTCATCGTGGACCCATTCTCGGGCTAGAGCGGCCGGGATCGGACCGTATCCCACAAATTGCGCCGGGGTGTCATCGCCAGCGAACAGTGCCGCATCGGTCATGACCAGGTTGAGTTCGATGGCTCGTGGAGCCCGGATGACCGGTGACTGGGCGTCGGATGCCGGCTCGGGGTCTGGGTCGTTCGCGGGATCGTGGGTGAGCTTGGCGATGAAGAGATCTGCCATGATCTGGTCGATGGTGCGGGGCGGAGTGGGCGTCGAAGCTGCGGTGTCATGTTGAGGGTTCTCCGCTCGCTCGGCATCATCACCAAGCTCAGCATTATCGACATCATCGGCATTATCGGTGAAGTCTTCGACCGCGCGCAACGATTCGGTATAGGCAGCCCGCTCAGCGCGGAGGATCTTTTCGGCTTGCTGGCGCAGGATATCCAGGACGGGGATCCCATATTTGGCTTCGACCAGCCCCGAGATTTCAACCATGCCGTCGGAGCGGTCAGAGCGGGCCACTTTGCGGGAGGCTTGGGCGCGATCGGATTTGTCGCGGGAGGACTGCGGTTCAAGGCGTTGGACATGGCCGCGGGCTTCATCTTTGAGCTGAGAGATCCCCAGGAACCGGTAGCGGTCCTTCAGCTGGGCATCGACCTCATGCTGAGTCTGGTGTTGTGTGCCGGCTAGCTCACGGGCGAGTACGGTGACTTGGTCTTCGTTCAGATGGCCCTGGCTCAGTGCGGTGTGGGCGTGTCGGGCGTGGTGGGCTAACAGCAGTGCTTCGCGCAGGCGAGCGTTGCCTTTGGAGGGGGATTCACGACGCGCGAGTCCGATTTCGGCGCCCAGTCCGCCAGCGCGTCGTTGTTTCGGGATGTTGGCGAGTTTGTCGCGACGGGTTCGTAATCGATTCAGCTGTGCGGTGGAGGCAATTTGTTGTGCAGCCAGAGCATTTTTAGCGCGTTCGGCGGCGGCAAGGTGGTCGACCAGATCACGTTCGAGATCGCGTATTTGGTCGGCGGTGAGTTCGTCTAGGGCCGGATCATCTGGGATCTCCGGCGAGGTTAAGACGCCGGGATGGCCGGAGGGGCTGGGGCCGGTGCTGGGGGTGTGGCGGGGAAGCGCCGGTGTGGAATGTGTCATAGGTTCACGGTAAGTGGCCACGGCACCAAAAATCCGGGGTGGATCTCTACTGTGGACAGTGCTGGCCCGATCCGGGATCTCGCCCCGATCCCTGCGGACGAACTGTGGATGAGATCAGCTGTGACCGAGGAGGAGATAAGAAGGAAAGCGTTTAGCGCGAGGAACCGGTTGAGGCGCTTGAGGTCGTGAGGGTCTGGCCGTCGCGAGCATTCATCCGGGCCAGGATGAAAGCTGCCACGATCGTGACGACCGCGATCGCACCCCAGATGCCGACGACGGTCCAGGCGAGTCCAGCCAGCACCAGACCGGGAACGAATGTCACCGCGGTGATCTCGACCGGGGTGACCGGAAGGTAGGCGAGGCCGAAGTCCTCCAGGGTTCCGGATTTTAGTTTCGGATCGACCACGCGCAGCATAGCGATGCCGGTGGACACACCGCCGGTGGACCACCCCCAAGTGAATAGCTGGCGCTCGAACCAGCCATGCTGAATGATCCGTGGCGCGATCACCTGACCTAAGAACAAGCAGAGGACCAGGCCAAAGACGAACAAGATGCTCAGTTCTAGCCAGTTTCCGGCCACGACGGAAGGGTCGATCGAAGCTATACCGCACACGATGAGCACATCGGTAAAGGCCCCCGAGGTGGAGTTCAGTGAACCCGGGTCGACGTATTTGGCGACGTTGAGCCGGCTCATCACCGCGCGGGCTACCAAGCCGATCAAAAAGGCCACCACAAAGACGGGGACCGACAGCTCGGGGAGTCGCCCTTGAATCCATTCGGTGATCCCGTATCCGGCCCCGGCGGTAGCAACCACCAAGGAGATCTGGATGGCCAGGGTTTCCACCGAAGAACCCGAAAAGGTGTGCTGACCGATCGAAGGGCGTTTATTGACCTGTCGGATCAGACCGGTGCGCTCTTCCTCGGGCAGAGCGGACATGCTGGCGAAGGCCTCGACCTGTCCGCGCATCGCACCAATTTTAGCCTGGATAAGACCACCGACAATTCCCACGACGAGCCCCACGGTCGCCGAGGTGAAAGCCAAGGTACTCAGCTCCGGATCGGACTCGGCGAAGGCATCCCCCATGGCTGCGGCCGTACCATACCCTCCGGCCCAGCCTGCGAACAGCACCACACCGACTTCATCACCTGTGCCGAATAACGGTTGCAGTAGTACCAACACCAACAGCATGCCCAGCGACACCTGGAGCGCGTAGATCATCACGCCTTGGGCGGCGAAACCCCCTACCGTGCGGTTGAGTTTGAAGATGTTGAAGTCGTCGGTCATGGCCACGCAGGCGAACACTCCCGCGATCAGCACCGAAGAATAGGTGGAGAGCTGATCGGAGAAAGGCAACCAGCCCAGCACCATGGGACCAAAGATTAGCCCCAGGATCCCACCCAGCACACTGGCGGGGATCATCAGAGTTTGGATCGGTCTGATCCAGGCACGTAGGACGGCACCAATGAGCAGAAGAACGCCAATCAAGGTAGCATCGGTCAAGGCAACCCACGGTGTGAACTCCATGGATACGGATACTACTCGGAGTTGAATAGCAGGACGTTAATCTGTCCGGGTGTTCACTCGCGCGGAGGCGGGCGCGGGCGCGGGTGCGGGAAGGAGCATCGTGAGTCTCATCGGTTCGATTCACCAGTTAGTCTGACCGGTATGGACATTACGGTGGTCGCGATCGGAAAGAAACATGAGTCCTGGGTGGCAGACGGGATCGACCGCTACGCTCAACGGTTGAAGAAGCCCTGGAAGATCAGCTGGAAGCTGTTGCCACACTCCTCTCGTGAGGGTGAGCAGGCGCGCGCTGAGGAATCCGAACGGCTGGTGGCCGCCTGTGGTGCCCACGATGAGGTCATCCTGCTGGATGAGCGCGGGACAATGCTGGATTCGGAGTCGTTATCGCGGACCTTGCAGGGCCGTTTTGATCGGGGTCGGCACGTGGTGATGCTCATCGGCGGGGCGTACGGGGTGACCGAGGAGTTGCGAGCTCAGGCGAATCTGGTGTGGTCACTATCGGATTTGGTATTCCCCCATCAGCTGGTGCGGCTGATCGTCACCGAGCAGATCTACCGGTGCCAGGAAATTGCGGGTGGACGGTCGTATCATCATCGGTGAGCTGAGATTGTTCTGTCGCAGGATCTCCGGGAGGACCGGACCGGCCGTAGAATCGTCTCCTATGGTGACCTATGGCGATGAAGATGCGAGCGAGCCGAGGTAAGCGTGCTGGATCCTGACAGTACACCGGATCCTGACCGGGCAGAACAGGTGCTGAACCGGTTCACTCCCGCCACCCGCCGGTGGTTCACCGGGGCCTTCTCCTCCGCTACTGAAGCACAGCTGGGGGCCTGGGAGGCGACCTCACGGGGTGACCACACACTGGTAATCGCACCGACCGGTTCGGGAAAGACGTTGGCGGCTTTTTTGTGGGCGCTGGACGGGTTCCTGCGGACGAGCGCATCCGATCGAACCGAGGCATCCGGTAAGGCTGATGCCCGTGGCACCACAGTGTTATACATTTCCCCGTTGAAGGCGCTCGGGGTGGATGTCCAACGGAACCTGCGCGCGCCACTGATCGGGATCACCCAGACCGCTGCGGGATTGGGAGTCGAAGCCCCCGAGGTTCGTGTGGGCGTACGCACGGGCGATACTCCGGCCAGGGACCGGCGCCGATTGGTCACCGACCCGCCGGATATTCTGATCACCACACCCGAGTCGCTCTACCTCATGTTGACTTCCAAGGCGCGCAACACGCTGGCCTCGGTGCATACCGTGATCATTGACGAGGTGCACGCGTTGGCCGATTCCAAGCGCGGGGCGCACCTGGCGGTGAGTTTGGAACGCCTCGATGGGCTCACCGGAACCCCGGCTCAGCGGATCGGGCTCTCCGCCACGGTGTCACCGGCCCAGGAGGTGGCCCGGTTTATCGGCGGGGTGCAACCGGTCACCATTGTCAATCCGGCATCGGCTAAGCGTTGGGATCTGCATGTCAGCGTGCCGGTGGACGATATGACCAGGTTGCCCGATGTCGCCGGCGAACAACCGGCAACACGTGGTGGTCCCGGCGAGCCGACCCGACAGGACACGGCCTGGCTCGCGAGTCCTGAACTGCAAGCGGATCCGCAACCGGTGAGTAGCATCTGGCCCCATATTGAACACCAGATCATCGACCGGGTCTCCGCCTGCCGATCGAGCATTATTTTCACCAATTCGCGCCGGTTGGCCGAACGGCTCACCCAGGATCTGAATGAGATGTGGGCGAGGCGCGCGGGCGGGCAGGCGGATGAGGCGGAGGAATTTGCCCGTTCCCACCACGGGTCGGTCTCTAAGGAGCAACGGGCGTTGGTGGAAGAGGCACTGAAATCCGGCACGTTGCGGTGTGTCGTGGCGACCAGCTCGCTGGAGTTGGGGATCGACATGGGATCGGTGGATCTGGTGATCCAGGTGGAAGCGGCCCCCTCGGTGGCCTCCTGCCTGCAACGGGTGGGTCGAGCCGGGCACCAGGTCGGCGAAATCTCCCACGCGGTGTTTTATCCCAAACATCGATCCGATCTGGTCAATACCGCCGTGATCACCGAGCGGATGCTGCAGGGGAAGATCGAACAGCTCCACGTGCCGGATAACCCGCTGGATATTTTGGCCCAGCAGACCATTGCGGCGGTGGCGATGGATGATCTAGAGGTGGAGGCCTGGTACGACACCGTGCGACGGGCGGCACCGTTCACCACACTGGGCCATCAGGTCTATGAGTCGGTGCTGGACCTGATCTCGGGAAGGTATCCCTCCGATGATTTTGCCGAGCTACGGCCCCGGGTGCTCTGGGATCGGGATACCGGTACGCTCTCGACCCGGCCGGGAGCCCAGCGACTGGCGGTCACGTCCGGGGGCACCATCCCGGATCGGGGGCTGTTCGGAGTGTTTCTGGCCGACGGCACGAAGGATACCCAGCGGGCCGAGGAAATCCAGGAGTCGGACCCTTCCCAGAGAGCTGACAGCGTCACACGGCGTAGCACCGACTCATCGGGTGGCCGGCGGGTCGGGGAGCTGGACGAGGAGATGGTCTACGAATCCCGGGTCGGGGACGTGATCGTGTTGGGTACCACCAGCTGGAAGATCCAGGAGATCACCCACGATCGGGTGCTGGTGCTTCCAGCCTTCGGACAGCCAGGCAAACTGCCGTTCTGGCGCGGCGAATCCGAGGCCCGGCCCACCGAGCTCGGGGCCGCACTGGGAGCCTTCCGACGCGAGATCGGCCAGCACCTGGTGGGATCATCAGCGGGAGCATCGGGGCCATTGGGCCGATCGGGACGGGCCGATTCGGCCACGGCTGGCCATCTAGCCGGGCCTGACGACCCGATCGCGCAACGACTGACCGCGGCCGGGTTGGACGAGCGAGCCCAGGCTAACCTGGTGGCCTATCTGTCTGAACAACAGCAGGCGACCGGGGTGCTACCCACTGATCAGACCCTGGTGATCGAGCGGTTCCGAGATGAGCTGGGCGACTGGCGGGTGGTCTTGCATTCAGGTTTCGGCCACGGCGTACACGGCCCGTGGGCCTTAGCGGTGGCAGCCCGACTCACCGAGCAGTACAGGTTTGACGCGCAGGTGCAAAGTTCCAATGACGGAATCGTGTTGCGCCTGCCGATGATGGAGACCGCCCCGCAACTGGCCGATCTCTTCCTCTTCGATCCCGACGAGCTGGCCGATCTGGTGCGGACCGAGGTCGGGTCCTCAGCGTTGTTCGCCTCCCGGTTTCGGGAAAATGCGGCTCGGGCATTATTGATCCCACGTACGAAGCCCGGCCAGCGGGCCCCGCTGTGGCAACAGCGTCAGCGGGCCGCACAATTACTCGGCGTCGCCGCCGAGCACCCGCAGTTCCCGATCATCCTCGAAACCGTGCGCGAGTGTCTGCAGGACGTCTACGACATGGACGGGCTGATGTGGCTAATGCGGTCCCTGCAGTCCGGGTCGGTGCGACTGGTCGAGGTCGAGACCGCCACCGGCTCACCTTTTGCCCAGCATCTACTATTTGGCTATACTGCCCAATTCCTCTACGAAACGGACTCGCCGTTAGCCGAACGGCGCGCGGCCGCCTTGAGTTTGGATCCCGAACTGTTGCGCCAGCTGTTTGGTGACGATCAGCTCCACGATCTGCTCGACGATGAGGTGATTGCCGAGATTGAGGCCGACCTGCAGTACCTGAGCCCGCGACGGCAACTGCGGTGGGATACTGAATCGGTGGCGGATTTGGTGCGGGTGCTGGGGCCGTTGGATGCTGGCCAGTTGGCAGCCCGCATGCGGCCGGATGACGCTGAGCCAGCTACTGAATCAGCTGCCGAGCCGACTGCCAAGCTGGCTGAAGCACTCGCGGAGGATCTGGTGCACCAGCGCCGGGCGATACGGGTGCGAATGGCCGGTCGTCAGGTCTATGTCGCTATCGAGGATGCCGCCCGGATCCGGGATGGGTTGGGGATCCCGTTGCCGATGGGTATTCCGGTGGCGTTCATCGAGCCGGTGGACGATCCGCTCGGGGACTTGTTGGGCCGGTATCTGCGCACCCACACGGTGGTCACCGCCGAGCACATTGCCACCCATTTCGGACTCGGTACCGCGGTGGTCACCCAGTATCTCGCCGATCAGGTGCAACGCCGGAGGGTGGCGTCCGGGATCTTCCAGCAGAGTGCTCAGTCCGGCGGAGTCCACACACGCCAGACGCAGTACTGTCATACCCAGGTGTTGCGTCGGATCCGGCAACGGAGTTTGGCGGTCTTGCGCCAGGCTGTCGAGCCGGTGACCGGTCCCGATTACGCTCGCTTCGTGCTCGACACGCACGGGATCGTTCCCCCGCGCACCCAGCATGGACTCTACCGGCCCGGGCAACGGGGGATCGATGCGGTAGCCGAAACGCTCACCCAGCTGGCGGGGTATCCAGCTCCGGCCAGCGCGTGGGAGCACTATATTCTGCCCGCCCGGGTCGCCGACTATGCGCCCGGGATGCTCAATGAGCTATTGGGCACCGGCGAATTTGTGATGGCCGGCACCGCCCCAGGCACCGGAGATGATGGCTGGTTGGCCTTCCACCCGGTCGAAACCGCCGAACTGACCGTGCCCATTCCCGATCCCGCACAGATTGAGGCCTTCGGAAGGGTGCATCACCGGATCATCGAGGTGCTGGCCGACGCCGGGGCGTTCTTTTTTCCCGAGTTATGTCACCGGGTCGCGGAACTGGATGGTGACCAGCAGTCCGCACAGCCCGATAGCCAGCAGGCCGGTCAGCAGTTCAGCGACTCGGCGGTGCTCTCGGCCTTGTGGGATCTGTTCTGGGCCGGGGTGGTGACCAATGACAGCTTCACGATGATCCGGGCCGGGTTGGCCACCGGTCGTAGCGCGCATCGGCAACGATCGCAACCACGACGCTCCCGGGCTCGGCGGGCTCGACCTCGGTTGTCGACCGGGCTGGACTCCGGCGGGCTGAGGCCGTCCGGGGTGAGATCCACCGGGGTAAGGTCGAGCGCCGGATTGGATGCTGCCACCGATCAGCCCCGCGCGGCCGGACGGTTCTCGCTGTTGCGCCACCCGGAGGCCACCGGCCCCGATTCGACCCTGGCGGCCAACGCTCAGGCCGAGGTGTTGCTGGACCGGTACGGGGTGATCACCCGCGGGGCGGTCAGCACCGAGAAAATCCCCGGCGGATTCGGATACTACTACCGGTTCTTGACCCACCTGGAAGAGCTCGGTGCGCTACGGCGCGGGTATTTCATCGATCAGCTTGGTGCCGCCCAGTTCGCCACCGCCAACACGGTCGATGCGTTGCGTAGCTTCCACCCGGCCCCGGGCGAGGATGATCCGGACCATCCGCGGGCCACCCATCACGCGGTGGGGTTGGCTGCCACCGATCCGGCCAACCCCTACGGGGCCACCTTGCCCTGGCCCGAGATCGCCGAACCGGCTACTGATCACCCCGCAATGGGG
Organism: Auritidibacter ignavus; assembly: GCF_029853775.1. Taxonomy (NCBI): domain Bacteria; kingdom Bacillati; phylum Actinomycetota; class Actinomycetes; order Micrococcales; family Micrococcaceae; genus Auritidibacter; species Auritidibacter ignavus. Next base: position 2,362,786 of record NZ_CP122564.1, on the reverse strand, counting down.
AAGTCCTCCGGCCCGCACCGCCCGGGCCGTAAGGCCGGTGCCCTGGTGGTCTTACTCGACGGCCAGCTGGCGGTGTACCTAGAACGCGGGGGCAAAACCATCTTGGAGTTCCCCGCCGCAGCCACCCACCGCCCGTTGATCGCGCAGGCGCTGGTCGAGGCGTTGCAACGGGCCGGTGCAGCTGCGGTGCATGTCAAAACCGTCAACGGGTCCCCGATCCGCAACACCGAACTCGCCGAGGCACTGCTCTCGGCCGGTTTCTCGTCCTCACCACAGGGGGTCCGGTTCCATCCACATGTTTGAACGTGACGGCTCTGCCCGAAAGTAGTTGCGATGCCCGAAGGTGACACACTTTTCCATCTCGCCGGCCAACTGGACCCGTTGTTGCGCGGGCAGATTATCACCGACTCCGATGTACGCACCAAGCGCTACGCGACGGCGGAGCTGACCGGAAGCCGGATCACCGGTGTGCGCTCGGTGGGGATCGCGCTGTTGGATCAGTCCATCCTGGCCGGAATCGGCAATATTACCGGTGCGAGGTGCTGTTTGTGGCCCGGCTGGCTCCACATACTCCCGCCGGTGATCGTGATCCGGTCTTGCTGGGCGCGGTGGTGGATTTAGCCCGCGCGCTGATGCTGGCCAATAGTGGTGCCAGGCCCGAACACGCGTCCACGCGCACGGGCGCATCCGCGCGCACGCGAGGGCGCGGGCGGTTCTGGGTTTATCCGCGCACCGGGGCGCCCTGCCCGCGCTGTGGTGCCGTGATCCAGCACGACAGGCTGGCGGGCCGAGATTTATACTGGTGCCCGGCGTGCCAACAGCAGTAGGACACCAGGAGGGCTCACCCTATGACCATGACGCCACCGCTACCGGTCAAAGACGGGATCAATCCCACCCGGTTGCACCTACCGGTCACCGCCAACCAACTCGCCGAGCTCGCCGAACAGTACCGGCCCACTCCCCCGCGCACCATTGCCGAGTACATGATGGCCCGATTCGACCACGTGGATCCCGCCACGCTACGCGAGCGGTTCGACTCCGGGGAGGTGGTTACGATCACCGGCGATCCGGTGGGGTGGGAGCAGCCCTTGGGATCCCACGAGTTCATCTGGTATTACCGCACGGTGCCAGACGAGCAACCACTACCGGAGTCGGTCCAGGTGCTGTTCGAAGATGAGCACCTGCTGGTGGTGGATAAACCGCACTTCATGCCCACCACTCCCGGCGGGCGTTTTGTGAAGGAGTCCGCGCTGGTCAAGCTCCGGGTGGCGACCGGTCATTCCGATCTGGTGCCGCTACACCGGTTAGATCGGGCCACCGCTGGGGTGCTGCTGTTCTCCACTAATCCGGCCACCCGTGGGGCCTATCAGATGCTCTTCGAGCAGCGGCGGGTGACCAAAACCTATCAGGCGATCGTGCGGCTCGATGAGGATCCGGATCGGGCGATTCAGCAGTGCCGACGTTTACCGCTGGTGTATCGCAACCGGATCATCAAAACTCGGGGCGTGATCACGGTGGATGTCCAGGACTATCCGGTGGCCGATTCGGGTCGGCTCGCCCCACCGCGGATCGGCAAACGCCGGCGCAGTCACGATCCCACCACCGGACCGAATGCCCAGACCCGGATCTCGTGGTTGGGGGCGAGAGATGCCCAGGGTCCGGTCCCGCACCACGGGTTGGGATGGGTGCGGTTGGAACCACGCACGGGGCGCACCCACCAGTTGCGGGTGCATTTGGCCCAATTGGGTACCCCGATCCTGCACGACCGGCTCTACCCCGAGCTTTTAGCTGAGACCCCCGATGAGATGGATCGGCCATTGCAGTTACTGGCCAGCACCCTGGAGTTTATCGATCCGCTCAGCGGTCAGGCCCGCCGATTTCAGACCGGCCGACGACTCGCATATCAGCCTCGGTAAACCCCAAGATCACAATCCGGCAACGTCCAGCGTCTTTGATGAAGAATTCAGGATGATTGGGTAGCCTGAGATATCCCTGACAGAACCCGGCGGGTTCTCGGCAACGTCCCCACACCACAGCAAAGGATGCCCTGCTGATGAACGATGAGCACGGTCACGACGCCGCCGCATCCGAGGCCTTGTCGCGCCTGAAAAGTTCTTCGTCAACGTCGCGCGAGCCCTTTGACCAGCAACAGTTCGAAGACTCGGCCGTCGAGGACTCTCCCGAGACCGAGTCGCCGACCCCAACCTCGGCTGATCCGAGCGCGGAGCAGGAACCCGGCACAACACCAGCAACACCAACAGAGTCTACGGAACCCGTTGAGCCTACTGAACCCGCCCCTGGTGAGCCGGCCAGGAAGTCCCCGGAGGTCTCGGCCGAAGACAAAGCCCTGTGGACGGTGAGCTTCAATACCGGTTCCGGAGAAGAACAGCGCAAAGACACCCTGGGGACCCGGCTAACCACGTGGTTGGATTCATTCGGCGGACCAGATATGGACAAGGTCGAGGCCGATATTGCTGATACGCCAGCCCGGCTACGGCGGCATTGGCTCAAACATCGGGCCCGACAGACGCTGAAGAAGCGTCGCGCGGCAGAGCAAGCCGCAGCGGAACGAAGGGCGCGGGAAGAGCGGGAACGACTCGAGGCCGAGGTCGCCGAGATCCAACAGATCTTAGCGGTCCAGGCAGCCGAGCGGGCTGCCGAGGAGAGGGAACGCCAACGGTTGGCCGAGATGGAGTTGCTCAAGGCGCAGCAAGAACGCGAGACCCAGGCTTTGGTGACCGCAGCGCGCGAACTAGACGGCACCGATTATGTACCGGCCCCCGATCACCGGCCCATGTTGCAACGGCCCGGGGAAGAACTCTCCGATCAACAACTGCTGTCTCGGGCCCGATCACTCTTGCCGGAGTGGCGACGTCGTGACCGGATCGTGGAAAAGGCCCAAGCGATTGAGGCCAAGCAGGCCCAGCTACGCACAGACCAAACCGACACCGGTGACGATGCCCACGACCCACTGGGGCTTGGCGATGGTTCCGGCTACATTCCGCCTTACCTGCTTCCGGAACGGCAGGATCCCCAACCGGAACGACTCGATAGCGTCCGTCGGGTGATCGTGACCATCGCCTGGGTGCTGTTCGTGATCGGTGGGCTGGTGGGTCTGGGGTGGATCGGTGGCACCGAGCCACTGTCCCAGGTCAATGACGGGGCCTACCATTCGTCGGCAACCCTGTTATCGATGGCAAATTGGCACGTCGCGATCTGGCCGGTGCTGTGGATCGCTACCGGACTGTACACCTTGCACCAGTGGACCCCCTCGCAACGGTCGGCCTCCCGGCAACGGCGCACCGGGTGGCTCATGGCCAACGCCATGTTTGCCCTGGCCCTGTGGTTCGCACTGGTCCATATCGAACCGTGGGGACTGGAAATCATCGTGTGGATATTGCTCTGCGCGCTGCTGGTCACTGCGGTCCGGAACCTGAATTTACACACCTCGCGAACCCAGGGCGAGCAACTGTTCACCGACGCCCCGATCGGGCTGTTGACCGGGTGGGCGCTGGTATTTATGGCCTCCCAACTGCTGACTGTGGCCGGGATCTGGGACGTGCTCCACCTGCTGTGGTTGCCCGAATCCGTGTGGGCAATCGTCATTCTGATGGCACTGATGCTGTTCGTTCCCATGGTGTCGATGACCGAACGAGGGCGCGTGGTGATCGTCGTCGGCATGGCCTGGGGGCTAGCTGCCATCATCGGGGTGCGCCTGTTCGGATCCAATCCCTCGGTCTTGATCGCCGCGGTGGCATTGCTGGGCGGTTTCGTGGTGTTGTTGGCAACCGAAAACCGGCGCTGGCGGATTGCGCAGGCCGAAAAACGCTACCTTAACCAATTCGATGATGAGCCTCAGGGTAGTCTCGAGGGCGGGCTCGCAACAGACCTCGAGAACAGCCCGACATCGACCTCGATTGCTGGAGGCTGAATCCGGTGTTGTCGGACCCACCGGGCTGGTAGAAAAGAACTATGAGCGTTCGTACCCCAGATCCACATCCCGGTTGGCTCTCCGACGAAGACCTCTACGAGGCCCGGCGACGGTTGCCGATGGTCTACGTGGAGGCGATCCCGGTCCGGGTCGATCCTCTGGGATATGTCTCCCAGATCGGGTTACTCTACGTGGCCGATGGAGACGGGCACCTGCGACGGACGTTTGTCTCCGGTCGGGTGATGTACCGGGAAACGCTGCGGGCAGCGTTGATGCGGCATCTGGAAAAGGACCTCGGCCCGCTGGCATTGCCACAAATTCCAGCCGATCTGCGACCGTTTACTGTCGCGGAGTACTTCCCCCATCCTTCCGAAACCGAGTTGACCGATGACCGTCAGCACGCGGTGGCGTTGTGCTATTTAGTGCCGGTGACCGGAGAATGTCAGCCACGCCAGGATGCCCTGGAGCTCAGCTGGCTGACCCCGGAGGAAGCCATGGCTGAAGACATCCAGTCCGAATTCGTCGGCGGGCGGGGACGGATTATCCAGCAGGCCTTGGCCAGCGTGAATTGGGGGCGCTAACCGCCCGTGCTGGGATCCTCCGACCGGGCAGTTCCTGCGGTCTGCTCTCCCATCCGTCCCAACCTCGCATCCATGCCAACCTCACATCCATCTAGAATCTCGAAAAGGTAGCGAAGATGACTGACCAGCCTGGGCTCGATGTCGGCGCAGCCGCGGATCTGCCGGTGGAGGAGACACTACTGGTTCCGGCCAGCACCACCGGCACCGTGCCAATCACTATTTTTCACGACGAAACCGGATTCTTCGCGCTCAACGACCGGTGCACCCACGGTAACGCTTCTCTGGCCGAAGGGTGGATCGAAGACGGAACGGTGGAATGCCCCCTGCACGGTTCCCCCTTCTGTCTGGCCACTGGCAAGGCTCTGGGCCTGCCCGCCACCGTGGCTGCTCCCACCCACCGGGTTGAGGTGGTCGACGGGCGCCTGATCCTTTACCCGGGAGTGCCCGCCGAGGAGACCGAGGCATGAGCGCCGCAACGGAGCCGGCAACGCCCGGGTCCGTCGCCATCATCGGCGGTTCGGTCGCTGGATTCACCGCCGCGCACACCCTGCGCGAACGTGGCTATGCCGGGGCGATCACCGTGATCGACCCGAACCCCTACCCTTATGATCGACCACCGGTCTCCGGAGATTATCTCACCGGGGCGCTCGACGAGCCCGGTCTGCGCTTGGGCGGTGCACACTGGGCCGAGCAGCACCAGATCCGCTGGGTGCAGGCGGTCGCGACCGAGCTACACCTGGGGCACCGCCGTGCTGAGCAGACGGCCGGATCGGTGGCCACCGCAGCAACGAGATCCACACACCTGATCCGCACCGGGGACGGTCAACAGCTCTCGGCCGAGGTGGTCATTCTGGCTACAGGGGCCTCCCCGGCACCCTTCGAGCACTCGCTAGCCGATCAAGACGGCGAGCCTTTGCCGGTACTCACCGTACGGGACCACACCGACGTCGACAGAATCCGGCAGCTGATCACCTCCCGAGCCGAGGAGTCCCATTCGTCACGCCCGCTGCGCATCGGCGTGGCCGGTGCCGGGCTGTTGGCCGCAGAACTGGCCGCCGGGGTGCATCAGCTCGGAGCTGCGGTGCGACTGTATCAACCGCACCATCGGCAGGCTGCGGAGATTTTCGGGGACACTATTGCCGAGCTACTCGACGCCGACCATGCCCGGCACGGGGTCGAGCTGATTCAGCAGTATCTGCAGGCCGATGCGCTCCCGGAAGGGTTCACGGCCCAGACCGATCTGGTGCTCGCCGCAGTCGGGACGGTACCCAATACGCAACTGGCCGAGCAGGCCGGGTTGCCGGTCACCAACGGTGTTGCCGTCGATGACCGGCAACGGGTGGACGGTGTTTCCGGGGTGTACGCGATCGGGGATCTCACCCCGGGGGCCAAGCACTGGGATCAGGCGGTGCGTTCTGCCCAGCGGGCGGTCGCCGACCTACTCGATACCAGCCCGACCGCCGAACCGGACCAGGTCCTGCCCAAACACAACGAACACCACCGCGTGGCTCCGCGCTGGATCTGGACGGATCGCTACGACACGCACGCCGGGGCCCTGGGCGAGATGGCCCTGGCCGCTCGGCCCGGATATCAGCTCATCGAGCGTTGGCGCCGTCCGATCCACGAGGACGAAAGCACGCTGCAGGGTAGCGCAGCCAGTGGCGGACAGCGACGCGAGCACGCCAGCTTCGTGCTCGATCCGCAACACCGGTTGTGCGCGGTAGCGGCACTGAACCAACCGATGGTGCTACGGGCGGCCACCCGATTGATGCAACGCGGGATCGTCATCGACCCGGTGGACCTGGCCGATCCGGACCTGAACCTGCGCTCACTCATCCGAAATCGGTGAAACGCTCACCCGGTCCCGCTAAGGTGCTAACCTCGCACGGTTAACACGGCGACCAACCGGGGCTCTATCATGACAGAGATGGCAGATTACCCACAGACCCGTCGCCAACCCAGCGATCCCACCCCCGCGGTGGTTCCCACCCACCACCCAAGCCCGCGGGACGTCAGCTTCAGCATCCAGACCCGGATGGACTCCGGTCTGGGTCGCACCGGGGTGATTCACACCCCGCACGGGCAGATCCAGACCCCGGCGTTCATCCCGGTGGCGACTCAGGCCTCCGTGAAGGCCGTCGCCCCCGAGCAGATGTCAGCCATCGGCGCGCAGGCGTTGCTGGGCAATGCGTATCATCTCTACCTGCAACCAGGGGCCGAGCTGGTCGATCGAGCCGGCGGACTGGGTCAGTTCATGAATTGGTCGGGACCCACCTTCACCGATTCGGGAGGGTTCCAGGTGATGAGCCTGGGGTCGGGATTCAAGAAAGTGATCGATATGTCCGGACCGCACGCTCCCGACGGGACCGGGTCTGATGACGACACCGCGGCCGGCAAAAACCGGCTGGCCCACGTGGATGATGACGGAGTCTGGTTCACCTCCCATCTGGATGGCTCCAAGCATAGGTTCAGCCCGGAAATCTCGATGAACATCCAGCACCAGCTGGGTGCGGACATCATGTTCGCCTTTGATGAGCTGACCACCCTGCATAATTCCCGTCGATATCAAGAAACCTCCCTGGAACGCACCCGGCTGTGGGCCCAGCGCTGTCTGGATCACCACGCCGGGCTCACCGCCCACCGGTCCGATCGACCCTATCAGGCCTTATTCGGGGTGATTCAGGGCGCCCAATACGAGGATTTGCGACGTAAGGCGTGCCAGGATCTCTCAGCCATGCAGGCTGAATTTGTCACCGATCATGGCACTGACCGCGCCGGGTTCGACGGGTACGGGATCGGCGGCGCACTGGAGAAGAAGAACCTGGGCACGATCGTGTCCTGGTGTGCCCAGGAACTACCCGAGGACAAGCCACGTCACCTGCTGGGGATTTCCGAACCCGATGATTTGTTGTGGGCGATCGAGTCGGGGGCGGATACCTTCGACTGTGTCTCGCCGACCCGGGTAGCCCGCACCGGTGCGTTCTACACCGACTACGGACGGATCAACCTGCCGCGAGCGCAGTTCAAGGACGATTTTGCCCCGCTACAGCCCGGGTGCGACTGCTATACCTGCGCGCATTATTCGCGGGCCTATCTACGACATCTGATCAAGGCCAAAGAGTTGCTGGTGCACACGCTGATCTCGATCCACAATGAACGGTTCGTCATTCGGCTCGTGGAGACCATCCGGACCAGCATGATCGAAGGCACCTACCCGGAGCTGAAAGAACAGGTGCTGGGACGGTATTACTCTGCTGAGGCCTCGGACCCGCCTGGGGCTTCGGCCCGTTTTTCGGTGACCCCGTAGGCCGGTTCAGCGCGTTTGATCAGCTTCATCACCCACATGGTCACCGGGGCGAGGATGATTTCCACGGCGGATTTAAACAGGAAGCCCACGACCACGTAGTTGACGAATTGGCCAACGGTTTCGATCCCGATCACCGGTGTTGCGATCGAGCAGAACACCAGCGTGTCCAAAAATTCGCCGATCAACGTCGAGACCGCAATACGACCAAACAGGACTTTCTCGCCAAAGGAGCGCTTCATCCGCACCATGAACCAGGCGTTGGAGAGCTGACCAACCAAAAAGCCCAACAACGAGGCCACCACGATCATCCACACCGGCCCGAGAGTGCGTTCCAGGGCCTGTTGGCCGTCATAAAAATCGGCCGGGGGCAGATTAATGATGATCCAGTAACACAGCACCGCGAAGATCGACAACGCGAAGGTGGTGATCACCGCGCGACGGGAATTTTTGAAACCGTAGACCTCGGCCACCACGTCGCCGACGATATAGGCCAGCGGGAACAGGAAGAAGCCACCGTCGGTCACGAGTGGGCCAATCTGTACGCCCTTGGATGCACCGATATTTGACAGGATCAACACGGTGGCCATGATCGCGGTGATGATCGCGTACAGTCCGGATCCAGCCGGGGCGAAGCGGGCGATCGGTCGGGAGTGATCAGTAGCTGAGGTCTTAGAGTTGCCGACGTTGCCAGAGCGGGGTGAGCTGGGGGTGGAAGAATCGGGGGCAGACACGGTGATCCTCCTGGACGGTGTTGTCAATGATGCAGTCGTGCTCGCTGGTACCGGCACGTGTGCTGGTCGTGTTGCCAGCGCTGGACGACGACGGTCTCACCGGCCTCTACGGCCCCGTGCACACCTGCTGCCCCAGGCGGCGTCCGCAGCTAGTGTACCAACGGTGTCCCCGGGTGCGGAAAGATGCCCCGCGTGCGGATCACGCCCCGGCTACGCGGGTGTGACAGGATAGAAGGGGATCACCTGAGCGTGCTGTGCGCGCACGGCGCAGGCGAGAGCATTGGAGCTACCCAGAACCGAAGGAAAGTCTAGATGAGTACCATCGACAAAATCTTGAGCGCGTTGTTTGCCCTGGCGCTGGCCGGTGGCCTGATTGCCTGGGGCCTGCACGCCAGCTGGTGGGCGGGGCTGGCTGCCCTGATCGCGGTCGCGATCCTCGGGATCTGGAGCATGCGAGATCGGAAAATGCTCAGGGTGATGGCCCGGCGGGAGACCCAGCTGCTGGACCAACAACACCAGGTGCTACTCGGTCAGCATCAGGTCCAGACTGCGCTGACCGAGGTCGTCGAGCAACAGCGCGAGGCGGTGGCCCGCACCGCATCGATCGCCTCGGCGACCGAGCAGATCAACGCCACGGTGGATGAGGTCGCCGGGCAACTGACCCAGCAGGGTGGCACCGCGCAAGATCGTCACGATCAGGTCCTCAAGACGGTCCAGGACGGTACCCAGCACCTCGATCGGCAAACGCGGAACCACGTCAATAACATCAACCGGCGACTGGGCTACGCGCGAGAAGAGATTGAGGCCCAGCAGTATTTGCAGCGTCGCATCGATACCGGCACGCTGTGGCCGTCCACCGGTGACTGGGCGTTGAATGCCCGTTCGGCGGTATACCTGCTCGATCTGCTCGATCAGGCTCGCCCGCAGCATATTGTCGAGCTGGGCTCGGGCACGACCACGTTGTTGTTCGGCCATTATCTGACCGCACACGGTGGCCGACTGTACTCTTTCGATCACCTGAACCACTACCGGGATCTCACCGCCAGTTATGTGAGTTTGCACGGGCTGGAGCCGGTGGTGGATCTGCAGCTAGCCCCCCTGGCACCGCTGGTACCAACTGCAGACACCGAGCCGGCTGAGGATGCCAAGCCACCTCAGTGGTACGACCTCTCCCAGGCGCGACTACCCGAGCAGATCGACCTGTTATTCGTCGACGGTCCCCCGGCAGCCACCGGCCCACACGCCCGGTATCCGGCCCTCAACGCGCTGGCAGACCGGCTGGCACCGGGTGCGGTGGTGATCCTGGACGACGGTGTGCGTGATGAAGAACAGCAGATCGCAACCCGGTGGGCCCAGGAGCACCCCGAGCTGGTGCGAGAAGCACCGGATCTGACCGCGATGATCGTGTTGCGCAAGAAAGGCTAACTCCGACCGGTATGACCACTCCTATTCCGCAAAAAACTGCCCAGCCCCGGGGCAAGAAATCCGGCACTTCCGATCGCCGGCCACGACTGAAGATGTCGATCTACGGTTATGTCATCGCCTGGCTGGCACCAAATATTGTCATGGCCGGGCTGGTCGTGATCCTCAATCTCTTGCCGGTGGCCGAGCAGGTCGGTGATCTGACCCCGTTGCTCACCCTGGTGGGGCTAGCCGGTCTGGTGCTGGGTCTGCCACTGACCCTGTTGGTGAACTGGTTGTTTCGGTTCACGCTCAACCAGGCGGTGCACGTACTGGCCTATGCCCTGGTGGGCATGCTCTACGGGCTGGTGGTGCTCGTCGGTGGGCTCGAGGGGCTGTTGCCGCTACTGATTCCGGTGGTCGGGTTCCCGGCCGGGATCCTGATGGCCCTAGGCCGGTGGCTGGCGATCCCGTTCACCGATGTGGTGGATGCCGACGGACACATTTTGGCCCCTGGTGAGGCTGACGAAGATCCGATCATCGACGAACAGTAGCCGGTCGATCAGACCCGGCCTGCCGGAGGAAAATCTGAGGAAAAGCCCTGACGGAAATGAGGATATGACGATGACCGAATACTCCATCCACGAACCAGCACTGGCGCTGTCTATTGCCGGCTCAGAAGCCACCGGTGGTGCCGGGGCGCAAGCGGATCTGAAGACCTTCCAGGAGCTGGGGGCCTACGGCATCATTGCGCTGACCTGCATCGTGGCCTTTGACCCCAACGATGACTGGAACCACCGGTTCACCCCGGTCCCGGCCGAGGTGATCGCCGATCAGCTAGAGGCCATTCAGGCTAACTACGCCGGACAGTTGCACACCACCAAGTTGGGGATGATGGGCTCACCGGAGACCATTCACACGGTGGCGCGCGCACTGCGGTCTCAACAGTGGCAGCACGTGGTCCTGGATCCGGTACTGATCTGCAAGGGTCAAGAGCCCGGCCACGCCCTGGATACCGATGAGGCGCTGAAGGCGGAACTGTTGCCGCTAGCGACCTTCACCACCCCGAACCATTTCGAGGCCGAGCAGCTGTCGGGCCTGACGATTTCCTCGGTGCAGGATCTGCAGGAGGCCGCTCAGATCATCCACGATCACTCTGGTGCAGCGGTGCTGGCCAAAGGTGGTATCCGTTTAGAGGGTGACCAGGCGGTCGATGTGTTCTACGACGGAACTGATATGGAGGTGCTCAGCACACCGAAGGTCGGCGATCATGCCGTCTCCGGGGCCGGATGCTCGCTGGCGGCTGCGGTCACCGCCGAGCTGGCCAAGGGTGCCTCCCCGCGTGAGGCTGCGTATACGGCCAAGGAATTCGTCACTCGTGGCATCGCCCAGCGGGTGAGCGCCAAGACCCCGTTTGACATGCTCTGGCAAGGCGGACTGCGCTAAAGGTTGCGCTCACACCGTCGCCACCGGCGCGGTGACCAGTGCAGAGAGCAGGGTGGGGCTACATCGACGGCGTGGACCAGGCTCATCCCCGTCTCGGCGCGGATCGTCTCCACTGCGGTTGGCAGTTTCCAGGATGCCAGTGACTAGTCAGCCTGCACCAGTTGCGGTCGCGCAGGTGCTACGGGACTGTCGTGCTGCTCCGACGGAACCTGCTCGACCTGGAATTCCGCGCGGATGTTCTGCTGGGAAGGCTCAGCTTGGTGATCGGCCGACTGTTGCCGAAGCTGCTGTTGAGAGTCTTGCTGTTGGGGTTGCTGTGCAGACTGTTGCTGCGCACCATCACCGGAGGAGTCTTGTTGCTCGTTGAGTTCCTGCTCGGTCGGTTCGGGCTGGGAGGAATCTGGGCTAGGGGGTCGTGATTCGGCGTTGCCGGCACCACCCTCATCGGAGTCTTCGGGCACGAATCCTCCGTCTTCACTACTCATCGAAGCCCGAGCTTGCTGTGCTTCGGAAAGTTTCGACTCGATCTCGCTGAGACTCTCCTCGATCTGCTCCATATAGGTCTCTTTCAGCTGGCCCCAGGCCAAGGCGGAGACCGACTCGCCCGTCGTGGGGATCGCGGCCAGAATAGAACGAGCCTGTTGGGCCTCGGTCTGCAAACCGTTCAAGGTTGCAATATATTCGGAGGTTTCCTGAAGATCGTTCAGATTCGAATCGGGAATCTCTTCGAGTTCCTCCAGCACCGGCTCGATCTGCGACGGCAAGGTACAGTCGGCATCTTTGGAGTAGATCCCGCGTTTGGCCTCGAAGGCCTGCTGACGCGCCTCGTTGAACTCTTGAGCCCGAGCATCGTCTTGCGCTTCTTCTGTATAGGGCACCGCATAACCGGAACGCACCATTTCGAGCGCCAGATCATCGCCAGATTTCTCCAAATCCGCCCAGACCTCGCCATTCGGGGCGTTCGGATAGGCCGGGTAGGTGGGATTCACCGTCGAGCCGGCAGGCGCCAGTTGTTCGAGCTGGTTTTTAGCTTCGTCATGCAAACAGGTGTCCAGCGTTTCGCTGGCATCATCTTCAGGCGGAACCGGGGCGCGCATGGCCTGCATGCGGACCACCTGCTCACCGGTGTTAGCGGTAATCTGCATTGACTGTCCGGTCAGCACCTCATCGATCCGCGCGGAGTCCTCGTCTTGGGCGAGATTTCGTACCACCGTCAGCACAGTCAACGTGAGCAACACCAAGGCCACCAGGGTCAACAAGATCATGATGGACCAGTTGATGCGGCGTTTGCGGCGGGGGTTTGAAGACATAAGATTCGCTAGCAACTTGACGACGAGGGCGGGTCCAGCACGTCAGAGGGCGGTACCTCTGATCGAACGTGCTCCCTAAAGTGTAGCTAATGATCGAGGTGCTGTGAGGAATACCGACGAATACCGGTGCTGAACAGCCACATGAGGCGAAGCACCGGCCTGCAGGCCTGCGATGCTAGGGTAGTCCGTGAGATTGCTCCCCTGCTCGTGATCATCTCAGGATCGAAAATACCGGGGGAACCGAGCCCCTAATAAGGATTGATCGTGAACCGCACCATTCTTCCCGGATTGGTACTCTCCTTCGCGATAGGAGCACTGGCACTGGGTATGATCGCTGGCATCGGCGACTACCTACCCGGTGTTTCCGGATTGCTGGTCGCCATTGTCATCGGGGTGTTATGGCGGAATATCGCCCCCGTGCCAGAGGTGGTTGAACCGGGGATCACGGTGGCATCAAAAACGGTGTTGCGCTGGGGCATTGTGCTCATGGGGCTTCAGCTGGCGGTCGATGAGATTCTCGCACTCGGATGGGGCACCATTGTGCTGATCGTGCTCGCTGTGGTCATCACCTTCGGTGCCACCGTTATATTGGCCAAGGCCTTGCGGGTGCCCAGCGCTCTGGGGTTACTGATTGCCAGCGGGTTCTCGATTTGTGGAGCTGCGGCGGTGGCTGGTGCGGATTCGGTGCTCAAAGCCAAGAAAGAATTCACTGCGACCTCAATCGGGCTGGTGGTCCTGTTCGGCACCCTGATGATCCCCGCTATGCCGGTGCTGGTGGCACTATGCGGATTTTCCACAACTCAAGGGGCGATCTGGGCTGGCACATCGGTTCATGAAGTCGCTCAGGTCGTTGCGGTCGCCGAGACGCTGGGACCAGAAGCCTCCACCACAGCGGTGACGGTGAAACTGGGCCGGGTGATGATGCTGGCCTTCGTGCTGGCAGCGATAGCATTTCTCAGTTCCCGCCACCCGTCATCTCGATCCACCCCGGAAGACCCAGCCCCTGGATCACGTCCTGCTCTGGTGCCCTGGTTTGTGATCGGGTTCTTCATCATGGTGGCACTGCGCTCGGTCGATATTCTGCCTCCGACGGCCCTTGAGGTGGTCCAACTGATCCAGTCGTTGTTCTTGGCGACCGCGATGTTTGGGCTCGGTATGGGTGTACGCATCCGGTCGCTGGTGCAGGTGGGCGCTCGCCCGATAATGTTGGCTACCCTCTCGACGCTCATCATTACGGTCATCGGGGGCTTGGGTGCAGGACGATTAGCCTAGTCGTGCACTAAAGTTGAATCCGTTGCACCGCGATCGTCACCGGCGCGTGATCGTCGGCCCCCAAAACCCTAATCACTCAGGAGTTCTCCACCTTGTCTGCCAGAGATGACATCGTTCGCGTCTTGAACGAGGACGACCGCAATCAAGAATATGCCGACCCGAAACTGTACAAAAACTCCCTATCGTGGTCGGGCCGAAAATACGCTTTTAAACGGGCACTGAAGAAATTCGGCACCGATGGCGGAACCGATCTGTCGGCGAAGCTCACCTACTACACGGTCCTGTCCATGGCTCCCGGTCTGCTGGCCGTATTCTCCATGCTGTCCTTGGTCTTGTCCTCCAACGCCGAGGTTATTGAGAACATGCTCGATGATGTGATCACCCAGGCAGTTCCGGAAGACTATCAAGCGCTGGTACAAGACCTCGTGGAAACCATGATGGACTCGGCCACCGGTGGCGTGATCGCGTTGATCATCGGTGTGATTACAGCACTGTGGTCGGCATCGGCCTATGTTAAGGCGTTCTCCCGGAACATGAACTCCATCTACGGGGTGGCTGAAGGTCGCACCTTCATCAAGAAGAACCTCACCATGGTGCTCACGACCGCAACGGTGCTGGTCGGTGTCGTCGTCATCCTGATCTCTTTGGCCCTGAACCGTCCACTCGTCGATGGGCTGTTCGGCCCCATTGCGGAGCCGCTAGGATTGGAAGGCGTCCTGGCATTTATGACGGACACCTTCTTGCCGCTCTGGGCATGGCTACGCTACGTTGTGGTGGCTTTGGTGTTGATTCTGGTCATCGCCGTGATGTACCACTTCACCCCCAATGTGCAGAAGCCGAAGTTCACTTGGTTCTCCATTGGCGCCGTGGTGGTGTTGGTTGGTAGCGCGATTGCCGGTGTGGCCATGGCGATCTACCTGACCTACTTTGCCTCGTACTCATCCTACGGTGCGGTCGGAACCATCATGGCGGTGCTGTTCGTGCTCTGGATTTTCAATATGGTGATGCTGCTGGGGGCCCTAATCGATCACGAAATGTTCCGTGCCCGCCAGCTGGAATCCGGCATTCCTGCCGAGGTCCACGTCCAGCTTCCACCGCGTGATACCGCCGGTGCTGAGAAGGCTAAGGAAGACCAGGACAAGCTGATCGAAGAGGCCCGTACCCTTCGTCGGACCATGAGCAACCCACTAGCCCCGGAAAATCGCGACGTCGACTAAAAGACCACACCGAGGAAGTCAACGTCTGCCTCAGAGGAAAAGGATTGGAAAATATCCCGGGCGCTGTTAGGCCATCGAGGCTTCCTTTTCCTTATCCTCCTTCGATTCTTTACCGCGGTCCAGACCCAACCGGGTCAATGGCACGCCGTCGATCGCGCCATCGATGGTGCGCTCAGCTTCGTCGTGATCGACGTCAAGCACCAAAGCGACCTCGGCGATAATCATGTCCTTGGCCTCTTGATAGAGGTTTCGCTCGGCCATCGAGAGCTCCTTCTCCTTCTGGCGGCGGTAGAGATCCCGGGCGACTTCGGCAACATTGTCCAAATCACCGGTAGCCAGCTTTTCGCGCAGTGCTTTCAAACGACGGGACCACTGCTTTTCCAAGGTGTCACCATCCTTGGCCAGCAACGACATCAACTTGCGCAACCGAGTATGGCTGGACAGGTCTCGAACACCGATCTCCGACAGGCTCGATTCAGGCACAGCGATCTGCAGGCGCTGCTCCTGGACCTCAAGGACGACATAGTCGACGTCTTCACCCTTGATCTTTTTGGTGTTGCGGCTCACCACTTCGGCCGGACCGTGTTGCGGATGGACGACGAACTTGCCTGGGGTTAAACGCATGGAGCAGATGCACCTTTCTTTGATGGCACAGCATAAGCGCCCGGCATTGCAACGAAGTGTCGGAATACCGAGCGCTCGCTGTTTTCCTACTGAGGTACACCATACTAGCACGGAAACGGCCGCATACCACAAAATATCACTCAGAGCAAGAATGACATGCACGTGGCATGTCAGGCTCGAATTCACCCTCGCTGGACAGCGCTACACGTTGTCGACACCGGATTGTTCCTGAAGGAATTGGAAGACCTCCACTTCATCGACACCCGGGAAGGCACCGGTGGGCATGGCCGCCAAAATGTGGGCGTTAGTTCGCGCCGCGGGCCACGCATGTCCACCCCATTCGGCTTCAAGTTCCGGGGAAGGCAAGCGGCAGCACGTCGGGTCCGGACACCGCGAGACAGACCGCGAGGTGGTATCCCGACCACGGAACCACCGCGCCTGATCGAAAGGGACCCCAATTGAGGACGAGTAAAGACCCGAGGAGGAAGACTCCACCACGGCGGTGCACCAATAGGTACCGGCCGGGGTATCAGTGTATTGATCGAACGCGCGGAATCGATTCTGGACGTCAAAGACTTCTCGGGAGGTCCAGTACCGACAAATCTGCTGGCCTTCGATGGCTCCAATACTGTCTGTTGGGAAACTCACCCCGTCGTTTTCGTAGGCTTTATGCACCACTCCGGACTGGTGCACTTTCTGAAAGTGCAGGGTAATACCCAGGTGTTCGGTCGCCAGATTGGTGAACCGGTGGGCAGCAGATTCATAGGAGACCCCGTAGCCATCTCGCAGATCCTCAATGGCCAGATCTCGGTTCTGATGAGCAGCCTTCAGCTCTTTGACCACAGATTTTTCTGGCATGAGCAACGCGGCAGCACAGTAGTTGATGTAGACCCGCTGTTTCAGAAAGTCCTGATAGTCCACCGGCTCACCGAATCCGAGCACATAGGCCGCAATCGCCTGCAATAAGACCGACCGAGCGTCATGGTCGGTGTGCGGTCCGCCGGGCAGATAGAATCGTCGGTTCTTCAGGTCAGTAACCGAGCGGGTGGAGTGGGGCAATGAGCCGACGAAGTGGATCGAAAATCCCAGGTGGTCAGCAATGTTTGCGATTCTGCGGTGAGTCAGTGGCCCCGAGGGCTGGCCCACCGCTTCCAGCAGTTCTTGAGCTGTTGATTCCAGCTCGGGGTAGTAATTGTTGCGCTCACGCATCTCCATCCGCAATGCGACATTGGCTCGGCGAGCTTCCTCCGGCGTAGCAACCCGCTCGGCAGCTTGACGTCGTAATTCGCTCGCTAAGCCCGCAATCGTTTCGAGCACCTCGGTGGGAGTCCGGGAGGTGATCTTGACTCCGGGAAGCCCCAGCGCGTGAAAGTGCGGGGATCGTTGGAGTTTCTCCACCGCGATTTCCAGTTCGGCTCGTTTGCTCGGAGGTTTAGCCGAGAGCATGTCGTCAACCGAGACGCGAAGTTCTGCCGCCAAGGCAGACAACAGTGATAGCTTCGGCTCGCGGTGGCCGTTCTCAATCTGGGAGAGGTGAGAGGCCGTAACATCCACCCTGCTTGCCAGATGTTCCAGGGTAAATCCGGCCTTCTTCCGCTGGTGACGCAATTGGCGTCCCAGCACCACGGAATCCAGCCGTGCTACCTCGCCGGTATCGGTCACATCGTCTACTGTGTTTTGCACCATAATCACAGCGTAGTTAAAAACCGCGGATTTTTCCTCCTACATCCAGCCCTTCTTCTTAAAGATCAGATACAAGGTGAGGCTCGCGGTCAACATCAGCCCAATGGCCCACAAATATCCGAAGGACCAATGGAGTTCTGGCATGTCGTCAAAGTTCATCCCGTAAATCCCGGCAATCACCGTGGAGACCGCGAACAGCGCAGCCCATCCCGATACTTTTTTCATATCCTCGTTTTGTTTTCGGCCCACCAGCGTAGATTCCACGGTCAGCGCATTCTGCAATGCGGCCCGAATACCTTCGAGTTGTTCGACATCACGGGTAACATTATCGCGGACGTCACGCAGGTGACGAGCGAATTCTTGATCCATGCCGTACTTCGTGGCTCCCCGAGTCAGCAGATCGATCATGTGCGATAACGGGCGAGTGACCCGCAGGAACTTCACGATCTCGTTGAATAGCTCGTAGATGCGTTGCGAGGTTGCCACCGTTGCCGAATCGCCAAACAGTGAGTCCTCGATGTCGTCCAGATCATCGTCGAGATCGATAATGATGGGCGCATAGCCGTCAACAATACCGTCGAAGACGAAGTACAACATTGTTTGCGGGTGCCCGGCGTCCATCACATGCCGCCGGAAGGGGCGGTGTAGCCAATGCACGACTTTCTGAGCCAGTGAGTGGTCATCAGCGAAGACCAAGAAGAAACGGTCGCCGACAAAGATATGCAGTTCCGCGAACTTCATTTTTTCGGTTTTGTCCACGTACTGGGCCCAGTGCAGCACGACGAACAGTACCGAGTCGTAGCGTTCAAGTTTGGGGCGCTGGTGTCCTTGCAAGGTATCTTCGACCGCTAATTCGTGTAGCTCAAAGTACTCGGCACACTGCTGAATTTCAGCCGAACTGGGTTCTGAAACCACCACATGGGCCCTAGCATCGGGGTCTGACGACAGACGCGCGAACATCTGTTCAATACTCTCCAGTGCTTCCAACCGTGGGGCCGAGGCCCCGTGCTGGACGTTATCAACGGAGTGCAAGAGATAGGTCATGGTGCATCTTCCCATCGTCTACTTGTCACCTTGGCCTACATATTCTTGCATGGTTTGCCTCGGTGGTCACCGCCACCGGCACCCGAACTACTTCGGGTCGTTGGTGGGACACTGCTACCTGCCGTCCGGGTCGCGGAGTGTTCGCGTGCGCGCATGTGCTCTCGCAGGCGCGCGGGCGTGTATGAGGGTAACCATCCGACAAATCGTCGCTTTTTTTGTTCTGCATCTCACAATTTTGCAGATGAGGGGCGAATCGTTCGAAAGAAGTCATATTTTTTCCAAATGGTTATCTGAAGCGCAATTTTTTTCGACAATCCCCTGCCTCACTGGCGACAAACACGGAAGAGTAGAAACTACCCAGACGGGAACCGAACCATTCGGAACCGTCACGAAAACGACAAGAGACGCCACACTGATACACACTCAAGGAGTTCAGATCATGTCACAGCACACTCCCGCTTCCGCAGAGCAGATCCAGCACGACTGGGACACCAACCCTCGTTGGGCGAACGTCAAGCGCACCTACTCGGCCGACGAGGTCGTGAAGTTGCGTGGTCGTGTGCAGGAAGAGCACACTCTGGCGCGTCGCGGATCGGAGAAGCTCTGGGAGCAACTGACTACCGAGCACCCTCAAGGTGAGTGGACCAACGCTCTGGGCGCGCTGACCGGTAATCAGGCTGTTCAGCAGGTCAAGGCTGGACTGCGGGCCATCTACCTGTCTGGTTGGCAGGTGGCTGCTGACGCTAACCTGGCCGGCCAGACCTACCCAGACCAGTCGCTGTACCCGGCTAACTCGGTCCCGCAGGTCGTCCGCCGGATCAACAACGCACTGTTGCGGGCGGATCAGATCGAGTTCTCCGAGGGCATCCAGACTGTCGAAGACTGGCTGGTGCCGATCGTGGCCGATGCTGAGGCTGGCTTCGGTGGTCCACTGAATGCCTATGAACTGATGAAGGCCATGATCACCGCCGGTGCTTCCGGTGTGCACTGGGAAGACCAGCTGGCTTCCGAGAAGAAGTGTGGTCACCTCGGCGGTAAAGTGCTGGTTCCGACCAACCAGCACGTGCGCACTCTCAACGCTGCCCGTCTGGCCGCTGACGTCGCCGATGTTCCCTCGGTGATCATCGCCCGCACTGACGCTGAAGCCGCCACCTTGCTGACCAGCGACGTCGATGAGCGCGACCAGCAGTTCCTGACCGGTGGTCGCACCGCTGAAGGCTTCTACGAGGTGCGCAACGGCCTGGAGCCCTGCATCGCTCGTGCGAAGGCCTACGCAGAGTACGCCGATTTGATCTGGATGGAAACCGGTACTCCGGATCTGGAGCTGGCTCGTGAGTTTGCCGAGGCTGTCAAGGCCGAGCACCCCGACCAGATGCTGGCCTACAACTGCTCGCCGTCCTTCAACTGGAAGAAGAACCTGGATGATGAGACCATCGCGAAGTTCCAGCGCGAACTGGCCGCGATGGGCTACACTTTCCAGTTCATCACTCTGGCGGGCTTCCACGCTCTGAACTACTCGATGTTCGACCTGGCGCGTGGCTACAAGGAGCGCCAGATGTCAGCGTACGTCGAGTTGCAGCAGCGCGAGTTCGCTGCCGAGCCACAGGGTTACACCGCTACCAAGCACCAGCGCGAAGTCGGCACCGGCTACTTCGACGCGATCTCCACCGCTGTCAACCCGGATTCCTCCACGGTCGCTCTGGCCGGTTCGACGGAGTCTGGACAGTTCTAATCCCTCACCACCACTGATTCTTCAGAAATCAGCCAGCCAGATAGGACGTGATGATCATGACCAGCCAGATTCGCTACACTACCTCTTCGGGACTGACCGTCAGCGTGCTCGGCGAGGTCTCCGAAGCCACTCAGCCGCTACTGTCCGATGCGGCCCTGGAGTTTCTGGCCTACCTCCACACCACGATGGAGCCCAAGCGTCAAGAACTCTTGGTAGCGCGTCAGCAGGTGCGCGCAGCCATTGCGGCTGGGGCGCGTCCGGGATTTGAGAGCACCACGAAGAAGATTCGTGATGATGATTCCTGGCGCGTTGCTCCACTGGCGCCCGGTCTGAAAGACCGCCGTGCCGAAATTGCCGGACCGGTGGATCGGAAAATGACCATCAACGCCCTGAACTCCGGGGCCAAATGCTGGCTGGCTGATTTCGAAGATGCCTGTACTCCCACCTGGGAGAACATGATCGAAGGCCAGCGGAACCTCTACGAGGCGATCCGTGGCCAGATCCGCCACACCGACCAGACTACCGGTCGGACCTACAAGCTCAAGAAACCAGCCCTAGCGCAGTCTCCAACGATCCTCCCGCGGCCGCGGGGGTTGCACCTGGACGAGAGCCACATCGTGGTCGAAGATCAGCCGATCGCCGGAGCGCTGATGGATTTCGGGCTGTTCTTCTTCCATAACGCGCACGAGCTGGTACACCTGGGCCGTGGCCCCTACTTCTACCTGCCCAAACTGGAACACCATCTGGAAGCTCGCTGGTGGAATGACGTGTTCACCAAGTCCCAGGACTACCTGAACATTCCCCACGGAACCATCCGGGCCACGGTGTTGATCGAGACCATCACTGCAGCCTTCCAGATGGATGAGATTCTGTATCAGTTACGCGATCACTCTGCCGGGTTGAACGCTGGTCGGTGGGATTACATTTTCTCGATCATCAAGAACTTCCAGGACTCCTCCGACGAGTTCGTGCTCCCGGATCGTTCCGATGTCACCATGCAACAACCGATGATGCGGGCCTACACCGAGTTGCTGGTGCGTACCTGCCACCGTCGTGGTGCTCACGCCATTGGCGGGATGGCAGCCTATGTGCCGGATAAGTCGGACCCCGTCAAACACCGGATCGCTCTGGAGAAGGTGCGCGAGGAGAAGTCCCGTGAAGCTGCGGACGGTTTCGACGGTTCCTGGGTGGCTCACCCAGATCTGGTGCCGGTGTGCATGCGGGTCTACGACGAGTTGCTCTTTGAGACCCCGCACCAGATTCGCACGCGCAAACGAGAGGATGTGGTCCCGGATGCTGAGGCGTTGCTGAACGTGAAAGCCACCACCGGGGCGATCACCGAAGCTGGCATTCGCACCAATATCGAGGCCGGTATCCACTACTTGGACGCCTGGTTGCGCGGTCACGGTGGAGCCAGCATCAACGACCTGATGGAAGACGCTGCCACCGCCGAGATTTCCCGCTCCCAGCTGTGGCAGTGGATCCGAACCGAGGCCACGGCCACGACCGCGCAGGGGTCCGAACGCACCGTAACCCGCGAGTGGGTCGATGAGCTCATCAACGAGATCGTGTCTGCTGCGGATCGGTCAGACCAGGATCGGATCACTGAGGCCCAGGAGGTCTTTTCCGCCGTGGTCTTCGCCGAAGAGTTCCCTGAATTCTTGACCATCCCGGCTTACAACGCCTACCTGGCAGCTGACGCCAACACCCGCGTCGCCGTCTGAGGCACCTGGGGACCTAGAGCACAACCCCGAGCACACAGCACAGCGGGCCCGACCAGACACTCTCTGGCCGGGCCCGCTGTTGATCTACACAGGCAGTGTGTTCAGTCTCGGTGTTGCAGCCACCTAACCAAGCAAGTGACCCACCAAGACGGAGACGACACGCAAAATTTACTCTTCGTCGCCGGCATCTTCTTCGTCGCCGTTATCCTCAGAGTCGCCACCCTCGGTCAAGGAGTCGACGTAATCCTGGTTCTCCGCGACCCAGTCTGCCACGATGTTTTCGTACTCGCCCTCGTCGTCATTATCGGCGAACATCTGGGCTTCGAGATCGTAGAGCAGGTCGTTTTCCATGGTGAAGTCCGATAGCCACTCAGAGACCTCGGAGAAATCATCGCTGAAACCGTTGTAGGCGTAGGTCGACATGGTTTCAGAACCACCCAGAGCACCCTCGGGGTCTTCCAGATCACGGACCGGGAAGGCCTCGTATGCCCAGTGCGGACGCCACAGAGTCACCACGATGTTTTCGTCGTTATCGATGGCGGTGTTCAGCTCCTGGAGCATGGCAGGAGTGGACGAGGTGGTGAATTCCATCCCGTCCAAGCCGTAAGTCGGGATGACCTCATCTTCGGTGGCGGAGGTCAGACCGGCGCCGGGCTCAATACCGACGATCCGGTTGTCGAATTCATCGGCGTTATCGGCCAGTTCCTCCAGGGAGTCAATCGGCGCGTCCTCGTTGACAGCAATCTGTAGCGAGGACTCATCGTTCCAGGTACCCAGCATTTCCAGGTCGTCACCGTACTCATCCAGGTAGGACGCGTGGGTGGTGGGCTCCCAGACGTCCATGGTGAAGTCGTAGTCCTGAGTGGCAACACCGGAGAACACCACGGCCGGCTCAGCCTCTTCGAGGTTGACCGTATAGCCTTCTTCCTCCAGAATGTGCTTCCACAGGTAGGACACAGCAATGCCCTCTTCCCAGCCGTTGAAGACGCCGATGGTCAGTTCGCCCTTGTCCTCACCACCGTTGTCGCCGGTGCCGTCGCCTTCGCCACAGGCGGTCAGGGCCAGGGCGCCGATAGACAGTGCAGCAACGGATTTCCAGATCTTGTTGAACTTCCTCACTCTGTTACCTCCAGTTAGTGTCAGTGTGGATGATGAACCGAACCGGTACAACTCAGGCACCCGGTCCGTTAGCTTTTCTTCTTTAGCGCGGTCAGCCGGTCCAGATACATCGCCAACACGACCACGGCGATACCGGCTTCAAAGCCCAGTCCCGCATCGATACTGCTCAAGGCCGACGTGACCTGGCCACCCAGGCCACCGGCGCCGACCATACCAGCGATGACCACCATCGACAATGACAGCATAATGACCTGGTTAATACCGGCCATAATGGTCGGCATGGCCAGTGGAAGCTGGATCTGACGCAGGATCCGGAACCGTGAGGCACCGAAGGCCTGGCCGGCCTCGACCACTTCAGCGTTCACACCGCGGATACCCAATTCGGTAAAACGCACACCGGGCACCATCGCGAACAGAATGGTGGCCACCATGCCGGGAACAACACCGACACGGAACATCACCAGCGCCGGAATGAGGTAGACCATCGGCGGCATGGTCTGCATAAAGTCCATGATCGGTTTAATAATGGCCGAGGCCGTATTCGAGGAGGCGGCCAGAATACCCAGCGGGATCGCAATGACTGCGGCAATAAAGGTGGAGATCGTCACCAGCCCCAGGCTGTCCATAGCATGTTCCCACATGTTCATCCCGGCAATCAGGGTGAAGCCCAACGCGGTGCCTAGCGCTAGTTTCCAGGACTTGACGATCCAGCCCAGCCCGGCCAGGACGAGGGTTACCGCCCACCAGTCAGGCCAGGTGAGCAGACCGACCAGCAGGTCGTTGAGCGTCGCCAGCGTGGTGCGCACGATTGAGAACGCTTCCGAAAAAGTGCCAAGCAACCAGTCCAGACCGGCTTCAATGGCTTCGCCGACGCCGAAGCGGAAGTCGTTAATGGACTCGAATTCGAACCAGGTGATGTCCGAAGCCGGGATTAGAGCAGACAGTGTCGAGCTCACAGCGCATCACCCCCAGCGGTCTTGTGGCGATCGGTATCGCCAGCAGGCGACGGATCGATTTGTTCAGCGTGGCGACCAACCGAGGCATCTGGCGGGGCGTCCGCAGGGTCGGTGGTCTCAGCTGACTCCAACCGCTCTGACAGTGTTTCCGAGCGCTGAGGGCTCATGGCCTCCAGCAGACGCGAGACGCGGACATAACCGACCTTCACCCGTTTGCCATGGTCCTCGCCTTCAACCGCAACCGGGCCGTCGGCTTCCACGGCAACCGGGACGATCTCCTGCAAAGTCGCCCCGGGCTTGACACTGCGGTGTGTGCGCCCGAAGCTGGTAATTTCTGCTTCCGAAAGCTCCGCAGGCGGAACCATGACCGATTGCGCGGTGAGAACCCGAGACCGATCCACATCCGCGGTGAAGGAGGCGACATAGTCATTGGCGGGAACCGAGAGGATCTCTTCGGGCGTACCGATCTGGACGATGCGGCCTTCCTTCATCACCGCGATACGATCACCCATGTACATGGCTTCGTTCAGATCGTGGGTAATGAACACGATGGTCCGATGTAGCTCACGTTGCAAGGAGATCATTTCTTCCTGCATCTCACGCCGGATCAACGGGTCCAAGGCTGAAAAGGCCTCATCCATCAGCATCACATCGGTCTGCGAGGCCAACGCCCGAGCCAGTCCCACACGCTGTTGCATACCGCCCGAGAGTTCACTAGGGTAGCGCTTTTCCCAGCCGGCCAAACCGACCGAGGCCAGCACCTGCGCAGCCATCTCCTGACGTTCTTTTCGACCGTAACCCTGGATTTCTAACCCATAGGCGGCGTTATCGAGCACGGTCCAGTGCGGCAGCAATGCGAAGTGCTGAAAGACCATCGACATGTGCCTGGCTCGCAGATCTCTCAGGTGGTTTTTCGACAGCTGAGCCAAGTCTTGCCCCATGACTTCAACAGTGCCCGAGGTGGCCGGTTGCAACGCGTTCAGGGTTCGGATCAGGGTTGACTTTCCGGAACCAGATAGCCCCATCACAACAAAAATTTCACCGGGCTTCACCTCAAAGGAAGCGTCAATCACCGCGGCAACACCCTCAGACCCAATGTCTTTTCGGTCAGCACCGGCCTTGATTTTCTCGACGACTCGTTCGGGACGTTTACCGAAAACCTTATAAACATTCTGTACCCGAATCACCGGGGCATCGGACTGGCCTGCACTACCTGTTGGCTCCGGTTGCTCCGAGATGTGTGGCGATGATGTCATACACGCTTCCCTTGGGTTGACATGCAAAATCAAGAAGGCGATCCCTTGCGGGAGATGCCACAAAAAGGTCACCAGCTAATGATAATAACAAACTTTCAGGGGAATATCTCATAATTCAGATCTTGGCTCCACAAATTCGGATGAGATAAAACTACCCAACCGGGCAGATAATGCAATGAGATTTACTGCACATAATGCGTCAACCATTCCGTCCAGACGAACAAGAAGCCTATGATCAGAAGCCAGAAGGTAACGATCACATAGTGCGGTGTTATGTGCCCACAAATCATGAGACCCCAAGAAAACGGCTTGAGTTTTTTGAATTTCCCATCGGGTGATCACAACACGCGTTCACTCTGAGCTGAAACTTGGGGCGTAAAACATTGATTCACAGGGTCCTGGCCGTGGCGCACACGTCCATGGCGGGCACCCGTGTGATGCTCGCCCCGGAGTGAGAGGCCACAGAGATGATGATGGACCTAGCAGACAAAGCCGTGTGAACGAGCTTACACTGGACAGTAAGGGAGTCAATCTGACCACCCATCACCGCACCGATGTCGCCCTACTTCAGCCCGGAGGGTCACGTCGTCGCCCTGGAAGCAAGGAAACTTATGAAACTGTCTGAGGCCGTTGTGCTACTTGAACGCGAAATCGCCGAGGTTGACAAACTGTTCCAAGACATCCCCGACGAGCAGTGGCGACAAGCTACCGTTAGTCAGGGGTGGACCGTTGCCGACCAATTAGGTCACTTAGTGTGGACCGATCAGCTCTGTCTGTCGGCCATCGACAACGACGAGCGCTTTCAACAGGTGGTGGCGCTGGCTCAAGGTAGTGACCCAGAGGCGTTCACCAAGCACGTTGATGCTGAAGCCCACCGACTAGCTGAGCAGGAGCCTGCCGAGCTGCTGAATCAGTGGACGACAACTCATCACGAATTACTGACCCGCTTGAAAGAATACGGCGACGATCAGGAGACGAAAATCGCCTGGCTGGCCCGCCCCATGAGCCCCACCAGCATGGCCCAGGCTCGCACGATGGAGCTCTGGGCCCACAGCTTGGACATCTACGACGCTGTGGGGTGGACCAAGCCCCGCAACGAAGCCGAAGCTTCGGTTGCCGAGCTCGGTGTGAAGACCCGTGACTTCGCGTTCACGTTGCACGGCCACACGCCACCGCAGGAGCCAATTTATGTCCAGCTGTCCTTACAGGTCGGCCCTGACCTGAGTTTTGGTGACCCTGATGCCGAGAACCGCGTTATTGGTTCCGCCTGGGGTTTCTGCGCGGTAGTTACGCAGCGTCGACACTTTGCCGATGCCGACCTCAGCATCGAGGGTGAGACCGCAAAGCTGTGGATGCAGATCGCCCAAGCCTTTGCCGGTGCTGCGACCACCGGACCGGAACCAGGGGAACGGCTATCTCCGGCTGATCTGGAAGACTAGCCCGCTGTCTGAGTCGCTCACGCGCACACGCGACCTCTCACACGCGGGCCACAACGGAGACGCGGGCTGGCGAGGTGTCGTTAATCTCGTTAAAGACGCAGAAATTTTTACGCTTTTCGCATGAATACGGCGTCCGGGGCGCGATGCCCCTTTACCAAATCGGTTTTCCGGTGTTTGCTGGAACCATGAGCAAATACGCAGTCACTAACCCCAACACGGGTGAAGTTGAGAAGACTTTCGACTCACTGACCACCGAAGAGATTCCCGTCATCATTGACACGGCCTATCAGGCCTACGAATCCTGGTCCCAGACCGACCTGAGCAAGCGTGCTGAGATTCTGAACCGGTTCGCAGATCTCCTGGATGAACGTGCCGAAGAGCTGGCGCACATCATCGGGCGTGAAATGGGCAAGCCACTCCCCCAAGGCAAGGCGGAGGTCGATAAGGTTGCCCGCACGGCCCGCTGGTTTGCCAAGCACTCCGCAGAGTTCTTGGAGACCACCGAATTGCCGGATGCTCCCGTGGCGGACCGTACCTACGTCAAGCACGACCCGCTCGGTGTGCTGTTGGGCATCATGCCGTGGAACTTCCCGTATAACCAGATCGCTCGGTTCGTGTTGCCGAACCTAATGGTGGGTAACACCATTTTGATGAAGCAGGCTTCGATCTGTCCTGAGTCCTCGCAGATGTTCCAGACCCTGCTGGAAGAAGCTGGACTGCCCCAGGGTGTGTACACCAACATCTACCTGAACTCTTCCGACACCGAAGAAGTGCTGAAAGACTTCCGTGTCAAGGGCTTCTCCCTGACCGGTTCAGAAAGTGCCGGCGCGTCGGTGGCCTCCGTGGCAGCCAAATACTACAAGCGCTCGGTGCTGGAGCTGGGCGGTAACGACCCGGCCGTGGTGCTAGACACCAACGATGTGGACGCCCTGGCCAAGAAGCTGGTTGGTATTCGCACCTCGAACGCCGGCCAGGTCTGCACCTCCCCGAAGCGGATGATCGTGGTCAAGGAGCTGTACGACGACTTCGTCGCCGCTGCCGAAAAGGCGCTGGCTGATGTCAAGGTCGGCCCCTACGACGATCCCGAGACCGACATGGGCCCGCTCTCCTCGGTACAGGCCCGTGACGAGGTCCTCGAACAGATTCACAACGGTGTCGCCGACGGCGCAACCCTACGCTTCGGTGGCGAAAAGCTGGATCGCCCCGGCGCCTGGATGTCCCCGGCGTTGCTGACCGATATTGATCCGCACTCCACGCTGGGTCAAACCGAAGTTTTCGGACCGGCCGTGATGATCTTTAAGGCCGAGGACGAAGAAGATGCCCTGCGCATCGCTAATTCCACCGAGTACGGCCTGATGTCTTCGGTCTGGACTCAGGACCCCGAGAAGGGTCGCGAGTTCGCCGAGCGGATCAACGCCGGTATGTGCCTGGTGAACGCTCACCAAGAGTCCAGCCCCGAGTACCCCTTCGGCGGTATTAACCGCTCCGGTTACGGTCGTGAAAACGAACGGTGGGCACTGCAGGGCTTCACCAATGAACGTCTGGTGCGTATCCACAACGAACACTAAGAACCGCGCTCATCTGGTGTCCTAGACAGATCCCGTTGAGGCCCGTGATCTGCCCCATCGTGAGGGCGTTCATGGGCCTCAACTGTGTCTCCAGTCCCTCCCCGCGCCACCCGCCTGATGCCAGGGTGCAGAAATATGACAGTCGACATGACCCTGCGGGTGCACACACGACGAAACCAGAGTAAGATGACCCTCATGTTCCGGGGGTCGGTGAGAATCCGAACCGGCGGTGACAGTCCGCGAACCTCGCACCCGCGAGGCCGACTCGGCGAAATTCCGAGACCGACGGTGATGCGCCTCAGGCGCGAGTCCGGATAAAAGGAACACGATGATTGCAACAAAGGCACCCGTTATGTTGGGGTTGCCTTCCCTCGGTGCATACCGGCTCACCGAGCCGGGAATCATGATCAGAGAAGATGATGAACACCGAGAACTCTTTCTCCACGGTAGCACGCACCCACAGGCGGATAGCGCTGGATCGTGCCTTCCAAATCGCCCGCTTCGGCCCGGCCGACACCGACAACCCACAGGTGGGGTGTGTGCTGATCGATCCCGCCGGCCGAATCCGGGCCGAGGGGTGGCATCGTGGTGCTGGAACCGACCACGCTGAAGTGGACGCACTCAGGCAACTACCTGCTTCCTGGGCCGACCGTGGCCACGAGCTCACCGCCGTCATCACGCTAGAACCCTGCCACCACACCGGTCGTACCGGCCCGTGTGCCCAGGCACTGCTCGAGGCCGGGATTGCCACAGTGGTCTACGCGATGGACGATCCCACCCCCACCGCACGCGGGGGCGCAGACTTCTTGACCAGCCACGGTGTGCAAGTTATCGGACCGGTCGATCCCGTCACCGGATACCGCCTGTTGGGCACCTGGCTGGCCCGCACACTCCCCCGCCCGCAGATCACGGCGAAGTGGGCGCAATCTTTAGACGGTCGAATAGCCGCAACCGATGGCACCAGTCAGTGGATCACCGGTCCGACAGCACGCGCTGATGCGCACCGTCGTCGCGCCGCGGCCGACGCCATCCTGGTCGGCACCGGAACCGTGCTGGCCGATGATCCCGCTCTCACCGCTCGTACCGCGCAGGGAGAGCTCTTGGTGCCCGCCGACGAGCAACCGGTGCCGATCGTGCTCGGCTCACGGGATATTCCCGATACGGCAGCCGTGCACCGTAGCCCTGCTCTGGCAGCTCGCGGACTGCATTCCGCCGTGCGCCTCACACCGCAACACCCGGGTGAACTGCTGCTCGAATTCGCTTCCCTGCGGGATCAGGGCATCACCAGCGTGCTGGTTGATGGGGGACCACGCGTGATCTCCTCCCTGATCCGGGAACACCTCGTGGATGAATTCCTGATTTACACCGCACCGGTGCTACTGGGAGGACCGCGCACTGCCCTGGACGATATCGGCGTCACCAGCCTGGAGCAGGCACCCCCGCTGATCATCCACGAGCGCCACCAGCTGGGTGCGGATCACGTGACGATCGCAACTCCCGCCCCATACGTCATACCATCAACCACAGAAGAACACCACCCAATCGCTTACTCACCTGACAGGAGGCCCTGATGTTTACCGGACTGGTGGAAGACCTCGGAGAGGTCCTCGATCTCACCCCCGATGGAGATGGCCAACGCTTGCGCGTCCGCTCCACGCTGGTGGCATCCGATGCCAGCCACGGGGACTCGATTGCCGTCAACGGCGTGTGTTTGACCATCGTTGACCACACCGACACCGAGATCAGCCTGGACGTGATGGCCCAAACTCTGGCCGTTACCGGGCTGGGCAACTTAGGCGCCGGGGCTCCGGTGAATCTGGAGCGGGCCCTGCGGGCGGATGCCCGACTCGGTGGGCATGTGGTCCAGGGCCACTGCGATGCCCGCGCAGTGGTCGCCGAAATCCACCCTGGCCAGCAATGGCGCAAGATCCGGTTCGCACTACTCGGGGATGCGGCGACCACAACGGTTGCCCCACTGATCGTGGATCGAGGATCGATCACCGTCGACGGCGTTTCCCTGACCGTTTCCGCCGTGTCAGGACCGGCTGAAACGACTCCCTGGTTTGAGGTCTCGCTGATCCCCGAAACCTTGCGAGCCACCACGCTGGGGCAACTCGGCCCCGGGGACGCGGTCAACCTCGAGACCGATGTTCTAGCCCGGCACCTAGCGCGCCTGGCCCAATTCGACCGCTCACTCATCGTCCCCTTCGACCGCACCTCAGCCAACTGAGGTATCACCCTATCGTTCTGAACGGAGGCATCTGTTGTCCTTAGCATCCATTGACGAGGCGGTCACCGCCTTAAAAGCAGGCCGGCCGGTTATTGTCGCTGATGATCAAGACCGCGAAAATGAGGGCGATGTCATCATTTCCGCCCAGCTGGCTACCCAGGAGTCGATCGCCTGGGCAGTCAAACATTCCTCGGGGTTGCTGTGCGCACCGATGACGCGCGAGATCGCCGATCGGTTAGATCTGCCGATGATGGTCGAGCACAGTCAGGATCCCCAAGCCACCGCCTATACCGTCACCGTCGATGCCACCGAAGGAATCACGACCGGGATTTCAGCCCATGACCGGATGACCACATTCCACCGGCTGGCCGACCCCTGCGGTGTGCCAGCAGACCTGACCCGTCCCGGGCATGTGCTCCCCTTACGTGCCGTGGACGGTGGGGTGCGGGTCCGCCCAGGCCACACCGAGGCCTCGGTGGAATTAATGAAGCTGGCCGGCCTGGCCCCGGTGGCGGTCATTGCCGAAATTGTCGCCGATGACGGTGAGATGATGCGTCTGCCGCAGCTACAAGAACTCGGTGCTGCCGAACAGGTTCCGGTGACCACGATCGAGAAGCTGATTGATTACCTCAATGAGCGCGATCCCCGCCATGCCACTGACGCCTCCCAGCACTTGCAGTCGGGCACCTCACCAGTACAGCACCGCGCCCACCGCCGGGTCTCGCTACTGGCCGACACGCTGGTCCCCACGATCCACGGTGATGTCCGGATCAAGGCCTATCGGGATCGCCAGCAGGGCATTGACCATTTGGCGGTGACAGCCCCGGGTTCGGCCAACGCCGAAGACCGGCGCGACGTCCCGTTAGTGCGAGTCCATTCCGAGTGCATTACCGGTGAGGTCTTCGGCTCGCTGAAGTGTGAATGTGGTCCGCAACTCGATGCCTCTCTAGCGCAGATCCACGCCGAGGGCGGCGCAGTAATTTATCTGCGCGACCACGAAGGGCGCGGTATTGGACTGGCCAACAAACTGCGGGCCTATGCCCTGCAGGAACAAGGACTGGATACCGTGGAGGCCAATCTTCAGCTGGGCTTACCAGCCGATGCCCGCAATTACGAGGTGGCTGCCGAGATCCTGGCCGAGCTCGGTATGACGCGGGT
This sequence comes from Auritidibacter ignavus, assembly GCF_029853775.1. Taxonomy (NCBI): domain Bacteria; kingdom Bacillati; phylum Actinomycetota; class Actinomycetes; order Micrococcales; family Micrococcaceae; genus Auritidibacter; species Auritidibacter ignavus. Next base: position 2,331,057 of record NZ_CP122564.1, on the reverse strand, counting down.
GCGACTGTTGACGAATAATCCCGAGAAGGTCGCTCAGCTCACCAGCGAAGGTATTACCGTCGTCGATACCGTGCCCCTGGTGGTCAACATCCATGACACTAATGTCCAATACATGCGCGATAAACGCGACAAGATGGGCCATACACTCCCCCAGACCTTGACCATCACGACCAACACCCAGTCTGTGACGACCGCCGGAGTTTCCTCGGCGCAATCCGTAGGTCCCGCCACAGATCAGAGTACAGAGAGGAACCTGTCCGCATGAGCTCTGCAGGAGCGCCCCAGCTTTCCGTGAATGCTGAGGGTCTTAACGTAGCCATCGTCGCCGCCAGTTGGCATCACCACGTCATCTCGACCATGCAACAGGAGGCAATCACGACCATCATCGAGTCCGGGGCCGAAGCGGAAACTTTTACCGTGGCCGGCTCCTTCGAACTTCCCCTGGCTACCCAGGTTGCCTTAAGGACGGGATTTGATGCCGCGGTTTGTCTTGGGGTCATCGTCCGTGGAGAAACTCCGCACTTCGACTATGTCTCCAGTGCTGTCACACAGGGGCTCACCCGGGTCCAGCTCGATACCGGCAAACCCGTCGGATTTGGGGTATTGACTGTAGACAACGAGCAACAAGCCTGGGATCGTTCGGGAGCAGCCGGGGCGCGCGAGTCCAAAGGCCGAGAAGCTGCTGAAGCTGCTTTGCACCTGGCCCGGGCAGTGCAAAAGATCACGACCGGTCGTAGTTCGTCATGACGCCAAGAGGAGTCGCGGTGAGAGTACTCATCGAATCACGAGGGGGTTCACCGGAGACCCGGTAGCGCGGTGAATCTTCAGTGGCGCGGCAGTGTAGAGAAAGTCGTACTTACCGTCAGCGTGACATTTCTCTGCCAGCTCTTCGAGGTCGCAAATTTCGGTAAAAACAACCCCCAGGTTGCGCATCAGCGCATTATGTAGCACCAAAGCAACCCCGGTGGCAGGATCGAACGTGACCTCGTTACCAATCAAATCGGTCACCAAATTGGGGATCTCCATCTCATGGAACCACTCCACAAGATCCGGAGAATAAGCCAAGCCCGGTTCGCAAAAATCCTCATAGAACGACTCCCCCTCATCGTGGAACCGTTGGAGGTAATTGGTACGGATGACCACGATGTCGTGCTTCTCGAGCGTGATGTTCTGATGTTCTGCACAAGCTAAAAGCTCCTCGTGGTCGAAGGTTTCCCCGGCATCGAGTGATTCCACGCCTCGATACCGAGCTATGTCGAGAAGGACTCCTCGCCCCACCACACCACGTTGCGCAATGGGGGCGACGCTCGCTTTATCTAAACCACCAACCGTGGTGCGTGCATCGTAGCCATTCCACAGCGTTCCGTCGTACCAGACGTGTCCCAGAGCGTCGTACTGGGTTGATCCCTGCAAGAACGCCAACATTTTGTCATCGGCATAGTGCATACCGCCGGGGAACTCTGGCCCCGTGCCAACATCCCAGGACGACTCATCGGTAATCATCTCTAGCTTGGCTGGTTCGCGCCCTGGGAAAACCGGGTCGCCTTTCGGATCACCAATCATGCGTTGCAGGGTGAGAACCTCGCCCTCCGACACAGCTTTGATACCCCGGAGCACCTCATCTCTGGTGAGAAAATTCAGGGCGCCCACCTCATCGTCCGCACCCCAACGTCCCCAATTCTTCGGAGCATTCGCTAGTAGTTCTCTCAGTTCTGGCACATGTGGCATCTGAATTCGTCCTATCTATCCCCGTCGCGAAAGAGGTTTTGACCTCCACCTCACCCGATTCAATGTGGCGTACATCATAGTTACACGCGAACGGCGAGCGCAAGATTCGCACGGTCCAGAATGGACTTCGCGAGGCACCTTGGCGTGTTCTTGTAGCAACCCCAGGGTGAAGTGTTACTGCAGCCTTGCCTAACGCCCCCAATTCCAGCTTTCGCGGATACTAGCCGTACCCCGTGTTGACGATTCCGACAACCCGTCGGCGCTAACGGAAGCCTGGCGGAAGAACGGAGCACACCGAAGATAACGACGACCAGGACGGTAACCCTATGGGCACCGACAGGTTAGCCTTCGGACAACAAATCATGGCACGTTTCCGGCGGCAGAACCCGCCGAGCGCAGTAAGGAAGACGGTCAGCGCGACGCCACGTTCTCCGATGAGTCACCAATCCGGGCTACACCGATGGGAGAGGAGGAACAACGAACCCATTCAACCCCAGACAGAGAAAACATCCGTGTCGAAGATACCTTGTAGAACGTTCCGACCACCGATGAGTAATCCTCCACTTTCCCCACCGTCAACGATAGTGCTAACCCCGGTTTCTAGTACCCGAGAATCCGCTCATGCCACTCGTACTTCCGCGCCACGATGAGTCGATGATCCTTAACTAACCGAAATGAAATAATTAACCGATAGTTAATGATTAGTTACCACATAGCTAACAATAACCAGATGGCGCCGACCCTCCGGATCAAAAGTCAAATAATGAAACGTACAGGATACCGAACGCCTCAAGGTCGGAACGCGCGCACCCGGCGTCAGAAATGAGAATAATATTCTTCGGTTAAAAAAGATTGCACAGCCACCCTAAAAGTCAAAAAATATCATCCTGACTAGCCAGTTTGCCGGAGACTGCCTGACCAGAATCGAAGCTACATCCCTGCGATACCGCCGAAGTTTGACAAAAAGCCCTTGTACCTCCCACGAGGTGCTTATACCCTTGATTTTGAGTTCGAGCCAAAGTCTTGACTCGAGAGGGTCGCTCAGCCTCCGGGTAGTTCATTCCCTCAATTCTTTTAGGCACAACTTCATTCCACTAAGGAGAGCCCCATGTCCACCTCATCCAAAAAGAGCGTTCTGGCGACAATCGTCGGATTCGGATCCGCAACTGCGCTGTCTTGTGGCCTGATGATCAGCCCGGCTATCGCTGACCCCAATGAGCCCGGCAACGGTGGACAATTGCCCATCGACGACCCAACCGACCAGCCCACCGACGACCCAACCGACGACCCAACCGACCAGCCCACCGACGAACCCACCGACGACCCAACCGACCAGCCCACCGACCAGCCCACCGACGACCCAACCGACGAACCCACCGACGAGCCGTCGCCTACTGATACGGAACTGCCGGATACCTGTGATGTGTGGATCGTTGATTCAGCCGGCAGTGGCCCACGCGAAGACAACACCCTGGCCCAGGGTGAAACCTTGTCCGGCGTCGATTTCGCCGGCGTAGGCCTGGAACCCGGATCCCAGTACACCTGGGCAGTCTCCACTGACTCAGACGTCGACAACGCTGAGTTCTCGGATCAAGCCGACGAAGAAGGATTCTTCGCCTTCAATCTGGGCCAAGAGACCCGTAACGAAGACGAGGCACCCGGGGAAGGAACCCAGACCGCACTGGCCACTGGCGACTACACCGTAACTGTTGACGGCACGCAGGGCAACGGAGAACCAGCCAAAGACTGCACCGTCAACTTCACCGTCGTGGCAGATAAAGACGGCTCTGGCGCCGACAACGGCTCGGACTCCGACGACAAGGGCTCTGGCAACAAAGGCTCTGGCGACAAGGGCTCTGGCGACAAGGAAGTTGTAGCCGCAGGTTCCGGTCAGCAGAGTGGCGGAGACACCCTGGCTAACACCGGTGCCACCGCCGGCGTACTCGCCGGAGCTGGCGCTCTGGCTGTTGCCGGTGGTGCAGCTGCACTCATCGCAGCACGTCGCCGCGCTCACTCCTAAAACACAAATAAAATAGGTCGGCCTAAACCGACCCTGCAACAAAGCAACTCACAAATATTGATGGGGCAGGTCATAGCAGACCTGCCCCATCAATATCGACGCCATCTTGAATCCAAAAAACCGACAATAGACTGGCCATGCCATTCAAGTAGTCGTTTGTACATGTACAGGGTGCCAAGACTCCGGCTCTATTCTTCCAACCATGCCAGCCACGCCTCGCCGAGGTCACGCACTGTTCTAGCGTCCTTGACCGCCTGTGCTTCTTCAACCTGTCGCTGAGCCTTTCGCTGTTGCTTCAGTTTGGCCGGGGGAACGAAAACACCCATAGCTTTCTGTTCCTTAGCTATCTCAAGAGCTTTCTCTGCGTCCTGACGCCGATCAAACTGACCTATCTCATACTGCACACCTAAGTAGCTCATTCTGACCCTGTACTTACCTCGCCTGAACGTGATCCCTCGAGGTAGCTTCTCAGGTCGTGCCATGTCCCTATGTCCTGTCCCTAGTTTTAGGGTATTTTGGCGCATATCCTGGAACAACCTGAGATAAGCCAATTCCACTTATTTCCTTTGTTTGCAACGAAAAACCCCGGAAACTCAACGGTTCCCGGGGTCGTACGCGGAGGATAGGGGATTTGAACCCCTGAGGGCTGTTAACCCAACACGCGTTCCAGGCGTGCGCACTAGGCCGCTATGCGAATCCTCCTTGAGCTCTCACTCGAACACATGCCGTCTTCGTGCAAGAGCAGGTTCAAGCATAGCTGAAATCATGACACGTTTTCAAAATGCGCACCGACAGTGCCTGAATGACTCCTGCGCCCGGCTCTTGTCATGACCTGATACGATGGGTCACGGCTCCTCACGTGGTGTCATCTTTCTGAACTCCCCCAGGACAGGAATGTAGCAAGGGTAGGAAGGCTCTGGCAGGTACGTGAGGGGCCTTTTTGTTATAACTTCTAGGCTAGGCTGCAGTCTCGCCCTTGTTCCGCGCCCGCTTAGCCCACGGCTCTTGATCGGTGGGTGTACCCAGGTTGAAGACAACGGTCACGACGAGACCGAGCACCAATCCAAAGACCAGGGCCAATAAGAAGTTAAAGTCGACAGTGAACATAAAGGCGAACAACACACCGGTCCAGACTCCAGCGAACAATCCGGGGGTAGACAAGTACTTCATCACATTCCTCTTGATCCGAAAGCTGTTGTGACCACTACGTACTCCTATTATCTCATGCCCCCGTTCCTGAAGTTCTCGCGCTAACTCAGAATTGCCAGCAACTGCTGACCCGGTTCCAAGGGTCCTCACATATTCGCATCTTAGACTGGAACCAGCGCCTCCAAGGTGTGAGTGATGAGTGATAGTGATCGGCCCGGATACTCCCCCAAGTATCCGGGCCGATTCTTTGACTCAACAGACTGCGTTCGACCATGAGCTATCCACGGCCAGACATCCACGACCAGACCGTTCACAATCCCGGTCTAGCCCGTAACCGGCGAGTTATCCAGCCACGCCATCGCCGTCCATCCAACATTGTCTCAGCACATGTGCCCCACGGCGTGAGGGGAACAGCTTAGCGTGGCGCAGCAGTTTCGAGGTTCTCTCCGACTCTCCACCGCGCGCCGGTAGATCGCCCACATTGCGTGCTCTTTTACAACGAAGCACTCTTCGCGGTAGCAAAAGATCGTCAGATTCCCAGATTCCTTTAACCTTGACTCAAGCCTCTTCACATTTAAGCCCCTTAGAGTTGATATCAACCTCTTCAAGGTGTGAGTGATGAGAGGTGGCCCGGATGCGATACCATCCGGGCCACTTTTTTGTTGCGCAAATTCAAACAACACGACAAGCCGCATTACCACAGCCTCGTGACATATGGTGAAAATCACTTACACTAGTCAGCGGGGCATGGGCTCTGCAAAGCGCCAAGCTCACCCCCGAAAGAGCTCAACCAAGGGAGAAAAAGCCGTGACGGTAGTCGAAGATCTCAAAGCGAACATGACGTTGCCAGTCATCGGTGCACCCCTGTTCATTATTTCGAATCCGAAACTGGTCATTGAACAGTGTCGCAATGGCGTTATCGGATCGTTTCCAGCCTTGAATGCCAGGCCACAGGAACAGTTTGAGGTCTGGCTTGACGAGATCGAAACGACACTGGCTTCCCTCAAAGAACAAGAGCCAGAACGTCGCATTGCTCCTTATGCGGTGAATTTGATCGTCCACCCCACGAACAAGCGCCTCCAGGACGATCTTGGCGTCTGTGTCAAGCACCGAGTTCCGATCGTGATCACGTCTTTGCACGCTCCCACCGAGGTCGTCAAAGTAGTCCACGACTATGGAGGATTAGTTTTCCACGATGTCACCACCGTTCGGCACGCACGTAAAGCTATCGAGGCCGGCGTCGATGGGCTGATCCTGGTCTGTGCAGGTGCGGGTGGTCACGCAGGAGCTACCAGCCCGTTTGCTTTGGTCCCTGAAATTCGTCGTTTCTACGACGGGCCGATTGCACTGTCCGGTTCTGTTGCCTCCGGACAATCTATTCTCACCGCCGAAGTGCTGGGCGCAGATTTTGCCTATGTCGGCACGAAGTTCATTGCTGCCACGGAAGCGAACGTGCCCGATGCGTATCAGCAGATGGTGCTCGATTCTGCTGCCGCAGATGTCGTCTACACCTCGGCTTTCACGGGCGTTGCCGGAAACTACCTGAAGCCCAGTATCACCGCTGCCGGCCTAGACCCCGACCACCTGGCTGAACGAGACTCCTCCACAATGGATTGGAATGACGGTGGCGCGAAAGCCTGGAAAGATATCTGGGGTTCCGGCCAAGGCGTGGGACAAATTGACGCCGTGGCGCCGGCCGCATCCATCATCGGCGCCCTCGCCGAGCAGTACCACCAGCACAAAGCACTGGTGGCACAGCAACTTAGTGAGTAACCACGTGATTACCCGAGTTTGTTGACAATCTCGCGGTTAAAGGCGTCCAGATCTGCCGGAGTGCGCGAGGAGATGAGCTTGCCATCGACGACAACCTCCTCGTCCACCCAGGTTGCCCCGGCGTTGCGCAGATCGGTTTTCAGTGAGGGGAAGCTCGTGAGCTTCCGACCCTGGAGTACCTCAGCATCGGTCAGAATCCATGCGCCGTGGCAAATTGCGGCCACGAGTTTGTTCTGGTCGAAAAACCCGCGAGTGAAAGCCACAGCGTTTTCATCCAGACGGATCGCATCAGCATTGCCGGTGCCACCCGGTAGAACGAGAGCATCGAAATCCTCTGCCTTCGCCTGGGCCACCTCAAGGTCAACCGGCTGGGCGTGGGCACCTTCTTTACCGGATACTTCCTGCTGCTTCGGAGAAACCAGCACGGGCTCAGCCCCTGCTTCGGCTACAGCTTTCCAGGGTTCCGTCAATTCTGAAGGCTCATAGTTGTCAGTGACCAAAAAAGCAACACGCTGTGCCACGAGAATCAGTGACTCCTTTCGCGACGTTGTTCACGATATCCCGATGGATTGTCGATGCATTTGTCGTGCAGGTTTGAGATCCTGTTGCTCCCTTTTAACGCAAGTACTTCTCGACGGTCTCGTCAAGGGGATACGATCGATGCGGATTCGGTCAGCTACACACTTTTGGCTGACAGCGACTAAGGTGTACTGATGTGACCACCGCCTTATACCGTCGCTACCGTCCGGACACATTTGATGATGTGATCGGTCAGGAACATGTGACCGAGCCGCTGAAGAACGCGCTGAGCAAAAATAAGGTCAACCACGCCTATCTGTTCTCCGGTCCACGCGGTTGTGGCAAGACCACCTCGGCCCGTATTTTGGCCCGTTGCTTGAACTGTGTCCAGGGGCCCACGCCGGTGCCCTGTGGCGAGTGCGATTCCTGTCGCGAGCTAGCCACCGGTGGTCCGGGCTCCCTGGACGTGATCGAGATTGACGCGGCCTCTCACGGCGGTGTAGATGATGCACGTGACCTGCGGGAACGTGCGACGTTTGCTCCCACCCGGGACCGCTACAAGATCTTTATTGTCGACGAGGCACACATGGTCTCCTCTGCTGGTTTCAACGCGCTGTTGAAGATCGTGGAGGAACCACCCGAGCACATCAAGTTTATTTTTGCCACCACCGAGCCAGATAAGGTCATCGGCACCATCCGCTCGCGGACTCATCACTACCCGTTCCGACTGGTTCCCCCCGAACCGCTGATGAACTATCTGGAGTCGCTGGCCGGACTCGAACACATTGCGATTGCGCCCGGAGTCTTATCCTTGGTGGTTCGAGCCGGTGGCGGTTCAGTGCGCGACACGCTCTCGGTACTCGACCAGCTCATTGCCGGAGCCACCGAGGAAGGCGTCAGTTATGAGCTCGCTGTGAACCTGTTGGGGTTCACCCCCGAGTCCTTATTAGATGATGTCGTCGATTCCCTGGCAGCCCAAGACTCCGAAACGTCCTTTCAAGTCATCGACCGGGTGATCCAATCCGGGCAGGACCCGCGTCGCTTCGTGGAAGATCTCCTGGAACGGTTGCGCGACGTGGTAATCGTCAAAGCCATGGCCGAGAATGCTGGAAGTGTGTTGCATGGCGTCTCTGAGGACCAGATCCGTCGCCTTAATGCCCAAGCCGCCCAGATGGGAGCCGCTGAGCTTTCGCGAGCCGCGGACATCACCGCAAAGGCCCTGACTGAAATGGTCGGGGCAACCTCGCCCAAACTTCACCTGGAGCTGTTGGTCGCGCGACTGATGTTGCCCTCGATCGATGAGACCCAGCAGGGCCTGGCTGCCCGGATTGAACGCATTGAGCGCCGTTTGGACTACGGCGCAGCGCCCCCTGCTGCCCCAACCGGGGCAGTTGAGTCGACAGCTAGCGGTGCATCCGCCACTGCGGCCACTGCTGGCAATACCACCACCTCTGGGGCCGCCCTGGCGCGGGCTACTCTGCGCGGGAATGCCGGCGACGAGCAACAACCGGAACCTGCTCCCAGCGACCAACCCCAGCAGTCGGAACCACCACAAGCGCCACCCCAGCACACTCAGCCGGACCAGTCGGCTGAGCCGCGTCAGCCCAGCCCGGACCAAGGCAGTTCCCGGGTGGAAATGGTTCGTCGCGCGTGGCCGGAGGTGATCAACTATCTCGAACAACATTCACGCCTGATGTGGATGACATTTAAAGACAACGCGGGCATTGCCGGCTTTAATGGCACCACGTTGACGATCGGCTTCCGGAATGACGGGGCCAAGCACACCGCCCAAAAGCGTGGTGGTGAACAGATCATTGCCCAGGCCTACCAGCAGATTCTGGGCCTTGAACCTCAGGTGGACTTAGTGGTCGGATCAGATACGGCCACCCCATCGGTTGCGGCCCCCAACTCCGGCGGTAGTGGTGGCGGTGGTGCCGACCCAAAAGCTGAAAGCCGCCCGACGCCGGCGGCAGAGACCCCAGCAGTGACGTCCACCGAGGTCTCTGCGCCCCCGGCGCCACAGACTCCCACGCGATCTGCTCCAGCGCGCGAGTCGGGCCAGGAACCTCCGTCCGCAGAGACTGGTCAGAACGAGCGCCCCGGGGCGCCGGACCAGACGCCTGTGCACACCGGATCGGCCGTCTCCGACTACCAGCCCAGTGCCGAAGAACTTGCTGAACTCGCCGAAGACGAGCAGGCCCCTGTGGCCTGGGACGAAATACCCGACGAGGGTGAGACATCCCCCGCACCTCACCAGTCCCCACAGCAGCAACCCGCCCCCGCACCGCCACAGGCAACTCAGTCCGCCTCCGAGCCGGTTGCTGAGGACGGCTACGCCGGATTCATCCCTACCCCAGATCCAGCCACCAAGCCCAAGGTCCCTTTCTTCGCCAAACCCGAGGCTGAACTTCGCGCAGAGTTCCAGGAACGTTTCGGGGATTTGATCCCGACCTATCCCCCCAAGACCCCCGATTCCTCTACGCCGAGGCAAGATTCAGCCTCTCCTGCTCCGCCGAGCGCTCACGCGCCAGACACCAATCGCCCCGGCACCCAGAACACCACCGATACTGACCCCGGCTCCGCAGAGACCACCACTACACCCCAGGCTGCGGAATCCGCGCCCGGTGAAGACACCCAAAACTCTTCCCGGCCGTCAATGTTCCAGCAGATGATGAACCAGTACCGGAAAAACACGGCACATAACACCGTCGCGTCTTCCCCGGTCCATCCCCCCGCTCCTTCACCGCAACAGCACCCCCACCAGGACCCGAGCGATCGCCACCCCGAACCAGCCACTCACGACGAGCCGGCACCAGTAGCCTGGAACGAAGAGGTTGCCAGCGAGGATGACGTTCTCGTTGAGGACTCCGGCCTTGTCGGACGCCCGGTGCTAGAGCGCATCCTCAACGCCCGGCTCGTGGAAGAACTCAACCCCGACGGCACTCCGAAGTTCTCATCCTGATCGCTTACCACCAGCTCAACCAAAGAAGGTCCCATCGTGTATGACGGCGCCATCCAAGACTTGATGGACGAACTGGGCCGACTACCCGGTATCGGCCCGAAGTCTGCCCAACGCATTGCCTTCCACATCTTGGAGGCCGATGCCGAGGAGATGCTGAAACTCGCCGATGCCATCCGCGTGGTCAAGGAAAAGATTCAACTCTGCTCGGTCTGTTTCAATGTCACCGAACACGAGATCTGCCCGATCTGCGCCGATGAGTCTCGTGATCGCGGACTGCTATGTGTGGTGGAGGAATCCCAGGATGTGCTGGCCATCGAGCGCACTCGCACCTTCCACGGTCGCTATCACGTTTTAGGCGGAGCGATTAACCCCATCGGTGGAGTGGGACCCGAGCAACTCCACGTCCGCGAGTTGCTCTCCCGACTACAAGACGACACCATCCAAGAGGTCATCATTGCCACCAACCCCAACTTGGAAGGCGAAGCCACCGCAACGTACCTGACTCGCATGCTCGCTGCCACCGGGATCACCATCTCCCGGTTGGCGTCGGGCTTGCCGGTGGGTGGAGATCTAGAATATGCCGATGAAGTCACGCTGGGCCGAGCCTTCGAAGGCCGCCGTCGCTTGGGAGAATCCCCCTCACAAGAGTGATACAGGTCATCACCTCGCATGTCTCAGCTCACAACTCAGCCACGAACATACCCCCAATTCGCAATATTTCACCCGTATCTGCTTAATTACACCTTTTTTCAGGTGCGCTGGGGTGGCATCCTCCGTACACTTAATGTCTTGTTAGCACGCACATCAATCGCGAAAGTTCTCAATGAGTCTTATCGTTCAAAAATACGGCGGCTCTTCGGTTGCCGATGCCAAATCCATCCAACGGGTAGCACGTCGTGTTGCCGACACCCAAAAATCTGGGAACCAAGTGGTCGTGGTGGTCTCCGCCATGGGAGACACCACCGATGACCTGCTGGACCTCGCCGATAAAATTTCTCGTCAAGCCCCAGTGCGCGAAATGGATATCCTCCTCTCGGCCGGCGAGCGCATTTCCATGTCCCTGCTGGCCATGGCCGTACACGAACGCGGTATCACGGCCCGTAGCTTCACCGGTTCTCAGGCCGGTATGCTCACCGACACCCAGCACGGGGATGCCCGGATCGTGCAGGTCAACCCCTACCGCATTAAAGAAGCCGTCGATGAGGGCGATGTTGCCATTGTGGCCGGTTTCCAGGGCATGAGCCCTGAATCCAAAGACATCACCACCATGGGACGCGGTGGTTCCGATACCACGGCGGTGGCTTTGGCGGCAGCATTGCGGGCCGACGCCTGCGAGATCTACACCGATGTTGATGGCGTGTACTCCGCAGACCCCCGCGTGGTGCCCACCGCGAAGAAAATCCACGAAATCTCCTCCGAGGAAATGCTGGAAATGGCGGCCTCAGGATCGAAGATCCTGCACTTGCGCTCGGTGGAATATGCCCGCCGCTTTGGTGTGAAACTCCACGTCCGCTCCTCATTTTCCCACCATCAAGGAACGTGGGTCATCCCCGATCCAGCCGATTCGATCCACCTGAAGGAAGGCGAACCCTTGGAACAACCCATCATTGCCGGTATTGCTCACGATCGATCCGAAGGTAAAGTCACCGTCATCGGTGTACCCGACGTGCCGGGTAAGGCCGCCGAGGTCTTCCACGTCGTGGCCAAGACCAACACCAATATCGATATGATCGTCCAGAACGTCTCGCGTGCCGGCTCCGGTCGTACCGATATTTCCTTCACCATCCCCAAGGATCAGGGCGACGAGGCATTGCGGGCCCTGCGCGAGGCGCAGGAGGACATCGGTTTCGAGGACACGCTGTTCAATAAGAACATCGGTAAGGTCTCCCTGGTCGGTGGCGGTATGCGCTCCAACCCCGGGATCTCCGCCCGGTTCTTCGACGCACTGCACAACGCCGGCGCCAACATCGACTTGATTTCGACCTCCGAGATCCGCATCTCGGTGATCACCGCTGCCGAGAAGCTCGATGACGCGATCAAGGCGATCCACACCGAGTTCGACCTCGACGCCGAAGAAGAAGCCACCGTCTACGCTGGCACCGGCCGCTAACACCGGTCCCGCCAGTGGCGCTAAGAGGTTAAGACCTCAACACAGCAAGACGTCACGGCAACTGACCACACGTGATGGCCGGTCCACCACCCCGGGTACTCACCCGGTGGCGGACCGGCCTGTTTCACTCCCGCGGGGGATGACCCACCTCGCAGTGATCTTCTAGACTGTCACCCATGCACACAGCCACCAGCCCCGGAACCCTGACGGTGGTGGATGCCGAGGACTATCGGGCCCGATCCACCGCACACAGCCAGCGCATCACCGAGCTGACCCGGGAACTTTTCGAGCTCCGCGCGGCCGGGATCAAACACCCGATCTTCGACTTCATGTTCTCCTACTATTCCTTCACCGCCGGAGCGCTGAAGCGCTGGCATCCGGGTCCCCACGCTGTGTTGCTCCCCGATCACACCGGTCAGGCCCCCGACCATGCTGACTACCCGCACTACCGGTATGACTCAGACTGGGGTGGGTACCGCGTGGATACCGACTCTTTTCGTGCCAAGCGCCAGACCGCCATCAATGTCACGGTCAATCTGCTCGCCGCCACACTACCCCGCCGGGCCCAGCTGAGCTGTTTTGGTCTGCACGAGTGGGCGATGGCCTACCGTTCGGACCGCCACGGGATTCGGCACGCCCAGCTACCGTTGCGACTCGGAGCATCCGGTACCGACGAGGTGGTGGAATCCCACAAGATCACGTGCACCCACTTTGATGCCTACCGGTTCTACGCGCCCGAGGCCAAACCGCTCAACCAGTTCAGGCCCACCCGCAAGCGCGCACCCGAACTAGAACAGCCCGGCTGTCTGCACGCCAATATGGATCTCTACCGTCACAGCTACAAGATGGTGCCACTGGTGGATTCGGATCTGATGGCCGAGACGTTCGAGCTGGCCTGGCAGATCCGGGTGATGGATATGCGCGCCTCGCCCTATGACCTCTCCGACTGGGGTCTGGACCCCATCCGCATCGAGACCCGGGACGGCAAAGCCGAATACACCCGCTTGCAGAAAGAGTTTTCCGAGCGCGCTCAGGTGTTGCGTGCCCGTCTGCTCGAGGTACTGACCCCCTGGAGCACGCTGTGACCGAATCCGCCGAGCACCGCCGCGACCTTCCGCCCCACTGGCTACGCACCGACGCACTGATCGGTGCCGGCTTAGTGATCATCGGGCTAATCTTTACCGCGTTATCGCATCGCTCGGGACTGCTCGAGACCATGGGATTCACCACCTGGGGCACCTATCTCAGCGTGCCGTTGCTGGCTTTACCCATGATCCTCTACCGGCGCTTCCCCTGCACGGTAGCCAGCTACCTGGCGGTGGCGGCCATCGTGTTCAATCACACCATCGGCGTGGAGGTGTACTCGTACCAGATCGTGCTCTTTGTGAGTTTCTACGGGGTCGGGGCCTGGTCGAATGATCGCCGGCGCGCCCTATGGGTCCGGGTTGGGATTATCGGACTGATCCTCGCGTGGCTGATCGCGACCTCGATCCAGGCCATCACCCAGGCCCAAGCCACGGGTGCGGACCTCTATCAGACCCTCACCGCGCTGGGATCCCAATGGTTGGTCAACGCAATCTTCTATTTCTTGGCCTGGATCTTCGGGAACTCCTCCTGGCAGGGCGCAATCGCCCACAACCAGCTCCATCTCGCCCATCAGAAGCTCTCGACGGCCCACCGCGAGCTTCACGAGGCGCAACAACAACTGGCGGCCTCGGCCGTGCACGCCGAACGGATGCACATTGCCCGTGAACTACACGACGTCGTCGCCCACCACGTGACCGTGATGGGCATTCATGCCTCCGCGGCCCGGCGTAGCCTGGACACATCAGCCAAGGGCAGTACCGACAGCACCGGCAATGTCGCTGGAGTCGAGCAATTGCGTGCCATCGAGACCGCCGCACAGCAGACCATCGCCGAGTTGCGGGCCCTGGTCTACACACTGCGCGACCAGCCAGAACACACCGCGCCGCTACCGGATCTCAGTCAGCTTCCCGATCTGGTGCGAACGGCTCATGCCACCTCCCAAACCGTCCGACTAGAAATTATTGAACCCAGCCAGCCCGGTGTCGCCCGCCCCGAGGTCCCCTCCTCGGTGCAGCTGACGCTGTACCGGATCGCCCAGGAAGGCATCAATAACGCCCGCAAACATGCCGGGGCCACCGCCACCGTGGTGGTCCGGTTGCGTTATCTGGCTGATGCGATCGAACTGGAAGTCTCCGATCATAACCAGTCCCCCAGCTCGATGCGTCGGGCTTCTCAGCATACCGGCCTCGCTGAGGGCACCGGGTGCGGGCTGCAAGGGCTCACCGAACGCGTCACCGCGCTGGATGGGACCTTCACCGCCGGACCGAAATCTTCCGGTGGCTGGCTGATTCGAGCCAACATCCCGCTCACCGAGACACCCGCGGATTCGAGCGAGGTAACCACGATCTCCACCGAAGCAACCGAACCGTTCGACGCTCCACCACCGTCCAGGACCCAGCTCGCATGAACACCCCCGATGAACTCGATGAGACCTTGAGCGTCGTGCTGGTCGATGACCAGCCCATGATCCGTACCGGACTGGCCGCGATGATCGCGACCGAACCCCGATTACAGCTGGTGGGTGAAGCAGCCAACGGCGTCGAAGCCATCGAGCTGGTTCGCACCCACCACCCCGATGTGGTGTGTATGGACGTCCGCATGCCGGTGATGGATGGAATCGAAGCCACCCGGGAGATCGCCCGGCTCTCCACGACCAGCTCGGTGCTGATCCTGACCACGTTCGATCGCGACGATTTCTTGTTCGAAACCCTCGAGGCCGGCGCCTCCGGATTCTTGCTCAAGACCGCCGGGGCCGAGGACATTATCGACGCAATCATCACCCTGGGTGATGGGGACGCACTACTGGCCCCGGAAGTTACCGGACGGGTCCTGCAGCGTTTCGCCGGCCAGACCCCCACCGCAGACCAGCCTGACCAGCCGGCCCCCATTACTCGCCCGAAACCGGCTGCCCTGCTCGAAGCCGCCGGACCGGAAGTCCTCAACGAGCTCACCGGGCGAGAAACCGAGATCTTCCACATGCTCATCCAGGGCTATTCCAACCCCGAAATCGCCGAACACCTGGTCGTCGGTGCTGCCACCGTCAAGACTCACGTGTCGCATCTGCTGATGAAACTGCGGGTCAAGGATCGGGTCCACGCAGTGATTTGGGCCTACGAACACCACATCTAGCCCATCTCACTCATCTCGCTCCTCTCAGTCTTCTGGCGCCCGGCCGCAAGTGGTCAAAGTTCACCCAATAGGGGGAGGACGCCCCGGCCACCCGTTTTCTACATTGGTGATATGAGACATCACGACAATGCTCCCCCGCCGGCCGCTGGGGCCTCGGCCGAGTCCGGAATCGTCATCGACAACCTGATCAAGTCCTACGGCACCCGCCAAGTGCTCAAAGAGCTCTCCTTCTCCATCAAACCGGGCCTGATGACCGGTTTCGTGGGAGGTAACGGTGCCGGTAAAACGACCACCATGCGCATCTTGATGGGTGTACTCGACCACGATGGCGGCACCATCACCGTCAATGGTTCCCCCATCGATGCCCGGTACCGCTCTCAAATCGGCTACATGCCCGAAGAACGCGGGCTGTACCCGAAGATGCCGGTCAAAGAACAGCTGGTCTACCTGGCCAAACTCCACGGCGTCGACTCCGCTGCTGCCTCCCACCGTTCCGAGGAGATCCTAGAGCGTCTCGGCCTCGCCTCTCGGGCAAAAGATGATCTGGAAGATCTCTCCCTGGGTAACCAACAGCGCGTCCAAGTCGCCGCCGCGCTGGTCCACGAGCCGGCCGCACTCGTGCTCGATGAGCCGTTCTCCGGACTCGACCCGCAAGCGGTCGAGACCATCCTGGAGGTCCTGCAAGATGTCGCCAGCCGGGGTGCCCCGGTGCTGTTCTCCTCTCATCAACTCGATCTGGTCGAACGACTCTGCGACGAGCTGGTCATCCTCGCCGACGGGCAGGTGGCCGCCAACGGCACCCGCGATCAGCTACTCGAGCAGGCCGAAATTAAGGACTGGAGGTTGCGCACCGATGCCGACACCGGGTGGGCCCGAGAGGTCCCCGGCATCACGGTCACCGAATTCGACGGCGGCGATCTACGCTTCACCGCCGAAAACCCCCAGACCGCCCATCAGTTACTGGCCCAGGCCATCACCCGTGGCACCGTCTTCGAGTTCGGTCCGATCCACCGGAGTTTGCACGAGATCTTCCACGACGTCGTCACCGACCAATCCGATACCGCTGACACCACCCCAGGAGACCACCCATGACCAGCTTGAGCGCGGCCAGCGTTGTGGCCGGACGTGAAATCAAAACCCGCCTGCGGTCCAAAGCCTTTGTGATTACCGGGATCATCTTGATCGCCCTGGTGCTGCTCGGTACGCTCTTCGGACCTCGCGTAGCCGAATCCTTGACCTCCGGTGGTTCCTCGGACACCACCGTAGCCATCTCCCAAGACGTCGTGGACGCCAGCAACACCGCCGAACCCCACGCCGGACTCGATGCGGTCCCCGGGCTTGAGGCCACCACCGTCGAAGACGCCGAGACCGTCACAGACCAGGTGACCTCCGGCGAGGCCGATGCCGGGCTGATCCTGACCGAAGTGACCGACACCAACCCCATGGGTATTGAAGTCCTCTCCCTGGGCGAACCCCCCAGCGCGCTCATCGACGCCCTGTCGATCGCCCCGGAAATCACCATCCTGGAGGATTCCGATGCCCAGAATTTCGCCATCATGTACCTGCTGGGCATGATTTTCGGTCTGGTTTACTTTATGGCGGCCATCCTCTTCGGTCAGACCATGGCCAGCTCCGTGGTCGAAGAAAAACAATCCCGGATCATCGAGATTCTGTTGGCTGCTGTCCCGGCTCGAGCCATCTTGTTCGGCAAGGTACTGGGCAACTCCATTGTCGCTTTCGCCCAGATCGCGCTGATGGCACTGGCCGCGGTCATCGGCATTCTGGTTAATGGCGACGACGAGCAGATGCCGTTGCTCAGTGAACAAATGATCGCTCCGACCCTGTGGTTCGTACTGTTCTTCGCCATTTCGTTTGTCATGGTGGCCGGGATGTACGCCGCGGCCGCCTCGATGGTTTCGCGCAATGAAGACCTTGGTTCCATCTCCACGCCCATCGTGCTCCTGATCTTGGTCCCCTACCTGCTGATTGTCATGTACCCCACCAATACCGCGCTCGTCACGGCGATGAGCTGGATTCCCTTCTCAGCAGTCGTTGCCATGCCGATTCGGGTCTTCACCGGCGAGGCGGCGCTGTGGGAAGTGCTGGGGTCACTGGGGCTGTTAATTCTCACCACCGCGTTGGTATTGGCCTTGGCCACCCGGATCTACCAGAACTCCGTGCTGAAAATCGGCAAAGCCGTCAAGTTCCGGGAAGCCTTGGCCTCCTAAGGCTCGGTGGCAATACCACCCACTGAGATACCGCAAGAGCTACTCATCCGCCGGGGACGACGTCCCTGACAGATGGGTAGCTCTTGGGATTCGCCAGGGCTCGGTCAGGGAGAATGAGACCGATCACTGCGCGCATCGTGGTCGAGATGATCGATGCACTCCAGTCAGTGTGTTGTCATTTCTGGCAGACTAGCAAACACGTGACCAGAGTGCGCACCGACCCCTCGTGTGCTCCGGCGACGATATCGATCCGAGTTTTTGGCAGCACCCACCACCTCCATGTGGTTGATTCACGAAGACCGGATCGAACCGCGTGAAGACGCTGAATCGCGTTGTGGCCAGTGGCGGTACATAGTCCACCCAGCTTTCATCAGGAGAACCGCACCACCAGCGGCCAGTACCAGGCCCATTCCGGGCACGAAAGCACCCCACGCATTCAGCTGAATCGAGTGGGAGACGATATTCCAGCATTGAAGCATCACGATAAGCGCAACGATACCTCCCGGACCTGCCGCATGACCGATAGCCAGTTTGCGACGGGGCACGAAAGCTCCCGCAAACGCCAGGCATCCAACCGCCAACGTGAGAACCCCTGGGCCGTCGGTCCCACGAAGATGGAACGTCTCACCGGTGAGGTCCTCCACCCAGGGCAATGACACCCACGGGAGAAAAGCGGAGATAATGAACATCATTCCGCCGAGCATCATCGGCCAGCTCCCCAGGTGAAAGATTCCCCACCCGTGCGCCTTGCCTGCTTTCAATCGCGCGACGATCCCAGATAAGCCCTGGTCGTCGGCGCCAGCCGATGCAGTCTGTTCTCGTGCGGAGGTGCTCATACCCGGCACTCTACAGTGACACATATCACAGTGTCCAACCATAACCGGCTCTTCGTAATTGAGGGTGTGGATCAGTGATTCCAGGACACGGCGTGGCGCTGCCCGGATAGACGTCGAGGTCTTCCGATGATGGAAGTTCTTACACAGTCCATCCGAAAGACCTCGACGTGTCCAAGCTTACTTTCTCATCTCCTGATCTCACGACGTTCTGCCGGCTCGACTCCCTTGACCTCACGTGCATTGGCCAGCACATCACCGGGCACAAAGCCATTCTGGAATGCCAGCCCAACACTGCCGATGACTGGTGCCGACGGTGTGGCGGACACGGGATCGTCCGCGACACCGTCGTCCGCCGCCTCGCCCACGAACCCTTCGGCCACCGGCCACCACGCTTCACATTCGCCTCCGCCGGTACAAATGCGTCGAATGCGGCCGCGTATGGCGTCAGAACACCACTGCTGCGGCGCCACCACGAGCGAAGATCTCGCGAACCGGCCTCGACTGGGCGCTGCGTGCCCTCGTCATCGACCACGACACCGTGTCCGTGATCGCAGGCAAACTCGCCGTGTCCTGGCACACCGCGAACTCCGCGATCCTCGCGCAGGGACATCGACTGCTGATCGACGACCCGGCCCGGTTCGACGGGGTCAGCGTCATTGGTGTCGACGAACACGTCTGGCGGCACACCAGGCGCGGTGACAAGTACGTCACCGTCATCATCGACCTTACTCCCATCAGCCAGAAAGCAGGCCCGGCACGCCTGCTCGACATGGTGCCCGGACGATCGAAACAGGTGTTCAAGCAATGGTTGAAAGCCCGACCGAAAGACTGGCGTGATGGCATCGACGTCGTCGCGATGGACGGATTCTCCGGCTTCAAAACAGCCTCCGTTGAGGAACTGCCCGAGGCTGTCGAAGTCATGGACCCGTTCCACGTCGTCAAACTCGCCGGTGATGCCCTCGACGAGGTACGCCGCCGCATTCAGCAGGAAACCACCGGGCATCGCGGACGAGCAACAGACCCGTTGTATCGAGCGCGCAGGACTCTGCACACCGGTGCTGATCTGCTCACGGCCAAACAGCAGGAGCGGATCGTAGACCTCTTCGCCGACGCCAACTTCACCGCCGTCGAAGTCACCTGGGCCGTCTATCAAGACATTGTGCGCGCTTACCGAACCAACGACGGCAACGAGGGCAAGAAGCTCTTACAAACAGTCATCGACGATCTGACGACGAATCTGCCGACAGGACTGGCCGAACTCAAGCGGTTAGGACGGACTCTGAAGCGTCGAGCTGCTGATATCCTGGCGTTCTTCACCCGACCGGGAACGTCGAACGGGCCTACCGAAGCGATCAATGGCAGGCTCGAATACCTACGGGGCTCAGCACTCGGCTTCCGCAACCTCACGCACTACATCGCGAGATGTCTGCTCGAGTCCGGCGGCTTCAGACCGGTTCTACACTCTCAATTACGATGAGCCCCATAACCTAGCACTGGGGTGGAAAGCTTACGTGACCCATCAGTCAATGATGACCAGTAGATCTCTTCTTATTTTTTATTGTGACGTAGCGCACACTCAGGTAGTCTCCTTTCAAGCGTTTTTGCCGCATTCCTGAATCTACTGGGCCCGTGCCCACGATCGACGACAAAGGAGCATCACATGTCTGACAAGGCACAAGAAAACCCTTCTTCACACGCTCCGCCTCCGGATAACGGCTGGCGGCAACGCTATTGGAAGAAGAACCTTCGACTGATGATTGTGCTACTGATCATCTGGTTTACCGTTTCATTTGGTTTCGGGATTCTGTTGATCGAGCCTCTGAATAACATCGTGATTCTTGGATTCCCCTTGGGCATGTGGTTTGCCCAGCAGGGTTCGATCTACACCTTCGTGCTCCTGATTCTGGTCTACGCGCTGTGGATGGACCGGCTCGATAGAGAGTTCGGCGTCTCTGAAGTTGACCAGCGCGACGCTCAGCAGGGAGGTCACTCGTCATGAGTTCCTTGGAATTCTGGACATTCTTCTTCCTGATCCTGACCTTCGGTATCTATATCGTCATCGCCTGGCGCTCCCGAGTTAAAGAGACCAAGGAATTCTACGTCGCTTCTCGTGGGGTGCCAACGATAGCCAACGGTGCAGCGGTAGCCGCAGACTGGATGTCAGCGGCTTCCTTCATCGGTATGGCGGGCATGATCGCTTTCCTCGGCTCCGATGGGTCGGTCTACTTGATGGGGTGGACCGGCGGCTATGTTCTGCTAGCCCTGTTGTTGGCCCCGTACCTGCGTAAATGGGGCAAGTTCACTGTCCCGGAATTCGTGGGCGAACGCTACAACGACACGGTCCGGCTCGTGGCAGCTATCTGCGCCATCATCGTTTCCTTCACCTACGTCGTCGGTCAGATGACCGGTGGGGGTGTCGTCTTCTCGCGGTTCCTCGGTCTGGACCCGCAGTGGGCCGTGGTGGCCTGTGCGGCCGTGATTTTCTTCTACGCGGTGCTGGGCGGGATGAAAGGCATCACCTATACTCAGGTGGCGCAGTACGTGGTACTCATCATCGCTTACTTAATCCCCGCGGTGGCCATCTCGCAGTATCTCGGTAACTTTCCAATCCCCCAGATCACTTACGGGCAGATCTTAGAAGAACTCAACATGCTCCGTACGGATTTCGGTCTGCATGAGTTCACCGATGCATTCGCCGGTCGTGAGGGGGGCCAGCTGGATGTGTTTCTAGTCACTCTCTCGCTCATGCTGGGCACCGCTGGTCTGCCACACGTGATCATCCGGTTCTACACCACCAAAACAGTTCGTGGCGCTCGCTTCTCCGCCTTCTGGGCACTGTTCTTCATCTCATTGTTGTACCTGACCGCTCCGGCGATGGGCGCCTTTACCAAGCTCAATCTGCTCCGGGGCGCCCAGGGTTCCGACGAGGACGGCCTTCCGGGATGGATCACACCATGGCAAGAAACCGGACTCGTTGAGGTGAACACCACCGGTGACATTAATTCGGTGTCGAATGTGTCCGGAACGGCGGATCTCGTAGTCTCCAACGACATTTTGGTGCTCGCCTCCCCCGAAATTGGAGGCCTTCCCACCCCCATCGTCGGGTTGATGGCAGCTGGTGGAATGGCGGCAGCGCTTTCCACGGCAGCTGGCCTGCTGTTGGTGATCTCCTCGGCGACCTCCCACGATATTTACTACCGGATGATTTCGAAGGAAAGAGCCTCCGAGAGTCGGCAGATGTTGGTCGGACGCCTGGCCATGGCAGTTGCGGTAGTCATCGCAATCATTGCCGGACTGAATCCTCCGGCGTTTGTGGCCCAGGTAGTGGCCTTCGCCTTCGGACTGGCGGCCGCAACGTTCTTCCCGATCCTGATCTTGGGGATCTTCTGGAAGAATGCCAACGCCATCGGTGCAGCGGTCGGCATGCTCACCGGTTTGGTCTTCAGCGGCGGCTACATGGTCTACACCCTGGAGCTATTCGGCACCCCTGCCAATGAGCCCATCCTGGGTATCTCGCCGGAAGGCATCGGGCCCGTCGGCGCGTTGCTGAACTTCCTGATTACCATTGTGGTCTCAAAACTCACCAGACCTCCCAGCCAGGAAGTTCAGGAGATGGTGGAGTCGATCCGCTACCCCGCCCAGCAACAGCAGAAGGTTCCCGTTAATCGGTAGCCACATCTCAACCCTCAACGCCCTCACTCGCACCACGGCGCTCTCGGGCCAGTTTTCCGAAAGCGTCGTGGTGCCTTATATTCCGGGTTGGCACACCTCGGCCTGACGTTCGCATTTTCGGCATTCCGCAGCCCTTCTTCTACACTCCCGCTCACCAGCAACCCAGCAGCGGGAGCACCTTTCTCTTTCAGAAGCGCCGATCCATGACGAGCCGCTGTAGCAACTCTTCTCTTGAACACCTGCTGGAGTATGCCCGAGCATCGGCACGCACCAACCACACTGATGACGTTCTCACATCGGCCGAACTCTCCCTCGACAGACGAAGCCCAACAATGCTCGTCGTCCAGCTCGATGCGTTACCGCCTTCGGAACCAACCCCTGGAATACTTCGGGAATGCTTGGTGAAAGCGGTGATAGAGGACCGTTACGAGCAGGAACCCGCGGGCGAGGAGCAGCTGGTGGTATCACCGTATGTCACGACACCATGTTTGAGATCTCCGTCGCAACAGAATGGGCCGAACTCTGCGGTCGATCGCGTGCAACACGCTGTTCACGGCTCGGCCAGGCCACCGCCATATGAGGCCTGAAACCGAAGGTCGTGCCACCCACGCTACACCGAGGCTTCAGCTGACAATTCTCGCGCCCCCGTGCGCGGGCGGGTAACATGTGTGTGGTCCGATCCACGCAGACTCTGCACCGTGAGGAGCGCTCATGCTCATCTCTGAGGAGCACTGGTGATTACTGATATTCCCTTACGTCCCGAGCATGACGGTTCGGCCCTTTATCTTCTGGGCCCCACTGATCCGACCACCCTGGAATCGATCGTCATCGCCGCATCACGATCCTTGATGATTGACGCGGTGGGCACCGGCCCCATCAAAGCTACCCTGCAGTCAATGGCAGCACCCCACCACGTGGGATTGCGAGCTACCCTTCCCACTCCCTCGGGTGACGACCCCGCGCCCCAGCCCGGACCAGGGCCCGATCATCCCAACACCGCAGTGGTCTCGGTCCCGTTGTCCGAAGAAGTCCGGATCCGCGGGCTCATCTCCGCCCGCGGGATTTCCGGAGGCCGGATCGGCGTCGTTGATGCCAGCACCGAGGCCGTTGAGATCACGGCGCCTGTTGCCCCAGGTCCTGACAAAGAGAGCTAAACCATGTCATTCTTGCCTCGCTTGTCGCTGAGAAACCGCGCCTTTATCGCGTTGGTCTCGATCGTGATCACGCTACTGGGCTCCCTGTCGATGTTTCTCTTGCGACGCGAGCTGATCCCACCGGTGGAGCTTCCGGCGGTCGCCATCTCCGCCGTGAATCCCGGCGCCAGCTCAGAGCAGATGGCCGATCTGGTGGCCGAACCGCTCGAGCGTGAGTTACGCACCCTCGACGGGCTGAAACAAACCTCGGCCATCTCCAGCTCCAACTTCTCCATGGTCACCGTCGAGCTGGAATACGGCACCGACACGTATCGGGCAGCCTCGCAGGCGGAAGTGATCACCAACTACCTCGACGATCAGTTGCCCGAGGGCACCACGACGACCGTGTTGAGCGGTGGCACCGGTGATATCCCGGCGATGGTGCTTTCTGCGTCCTCGGACCGGGACTCCGCGGAGCTGATCGCCGATCTCGAGTTGGCCACCATTCCGGATCTGCAAACGATTGACGGGGTGGCCTCGGTCCAACAGTTTGGTGGGGACCAGCGCATAGTGCGCATCACCCCGGATGATGAGGCGATGGCCACAGCGGGTACCTCACGCACCGAGCTCGTCGATTCGTTGGAAGACGCCGGGGTAGTGCTCCCCGGGGGCACCGTCAACGACGAAGATGATCCCAGCAGCGAGATGGACGTAGCCATCGGCAATGAGCTCACCGCCGTCGAAGATCTCGAACAATTACTGATCAGCACCGATGAGAACCCCGTCCCGCTCGGTGATCTTGCCCAGGTGCAGGCTGAACAGCCTGAGCCCACCACCGTCTCGCGCACCAACGGCCAGGATGGTGTGTCTCTGCTGGTCATCCCGGCCGCCGATGCCAACTTCATCGAACTTTCCGACCAGATCACCCAGGTGCTCGACGAGTCTGAAGAACAGCTCGGCCATGGCACTCAGTTCACCGTCATCTTTGACCAGGCCCCTTTTATTGAGGAATCCCTCTCTGGGCTGGCCCAAGAAGGCCTGATCGGTCTCGCGCTGGCCGTGGTGGTGATCTTCGGGTTCCTCTTCGCCGTGCGGCCGACGATCATCTCCGGTCTTTCGATCCCCTTGTCGGTCCTATTTGCCTTCGGCGGCATGCTGATCACCGACACGACGCTGAATATGATGTCGGTGGCGGGTTTGATGATCACCATCGGCCGGATGGTCGATGACTCCATTGTGGTGATCGAAAATATCGTCCGCCACCTGAAAACCACGCGACCGGTCACGCGCGCCCAACGACGCGCCACCATCTACCGGGCCACCGCTGAAGTCGCCTCCGCGGTGGTGTCCTCCACCGTCGTGGCGATGCTGGTCTTCGCCCCGGTGTTCTTCGTCTCCGGACTGGCCGGTGAGCTCTTCCGACCGTTTGCGATCACCGTGGTGCTAGCGCTGTTGGGCTCGGTGTTGGTGGCACTGACCATTGTGCCGGTATTGGCCTACTGGTTTATGCGGGCTCCGAAAACGTCCACCGACACTGCCAGCACCAAGGAGGACTCTGACCTCGATCATGACCTTGAGGCTGACCTCAAGACTGCTACCCAGCCCGAGATTCACGAACCCACCGGCGTCTTGGCCCGCGGCTACCGCCCCGTGCTGTCTTTGGCCCTGTCACACCGCTGGATCACCGTCGCCCTGGCCATCGCGGTCTTCCTCGGCTCCCTGGCGCTGACCCCGTTGCTGAAGGTCAACTTGCTCGGCGACTCAGGTATGAACATGCACACCGTGGACCAAACCGCCCCTGAAGGCACGAGCCTGCAACGCACCACCGAGCTGACCGAGGGCCTTTCGGAGCAACTACAACAACTCGAGGTGGTCAATGTGGTCCAGGTCGATATTGGCGCCGATGCCACAACCGGAGCTCTGGCCAGCAATATCGCGAACTACACGCTGATTACCGATCCCCAGGCCGATCAAGCCGAGGCCGCCGCCACCATCGAGCAGACCGTGACGGCCTATCGCGAAGAGCATCCTGAGGCCGGTGAGATACAGCTCACCGATGCCTCATCCATCCTGGGCTCCTCCACCGTCGATGTGGTGCTGGAAGCCCTTGACGATGATTCCCGTACTCAGGCCAACGACCTGCTGGTCGATCAGATCGAACAGCTCGACTCGGTCGAACGCGTCGATTCCGATCTGGCCGGTAGCCAGCCCTCGGTGTCAATCACCATCGATCCACAGGCCGCCGCCGAGGCAGGAATGACCCTGAACGAGGTCACCGGGCTGATCACCTCCTACACCACCGACTATCCGGTGGCCAATGTCAGTATCGACGGGGCCGATCTGGACGTCCACCTCACCCCGGCCGCCGATATTGACACCATCCAGGAATTGGAAGACCTCGATTTAGGCGGGATCCCACTGACCGATGTGGCCGACATCGAGCGGATTTCCATCGCCCCACAAATCAATACCTCCAATGCGGTGCGTACCGTGACCCTTTCGGCCACTCCGACCAACCCCGACGATATCGGTACTCTGACCGACGAGATCACCCAGGTTATGGACGACACCGATCTACCCGAAGGCGTCACCGCGGAGATCGGTGGTCTGGCCAGCGACATTGACACCACCTTCTACCAGCTGATGCTGGCCATGGTCGCCGCGGTCTTGCTGATCTATGTCGTGCTGGTCTGGCTGTTCAAATCCCTGATCCAACCACTGGTGTTGCTGATGTCGATCCCCTTCGGCATCAGCGGGATGATCTTGGCGTTGTTGCTGACCGGCACGCCCATCGGCGCCCCGGCGATGATCGGCCAGCTGATGTTGATCGGCATTGTGGTCACCAACGCGATCGTGCTGATCGATCTGGTGAACCAGTACCGTGATCGGAAGATGTCGATCAACGACGCCCTACTCTACGGTGGCGGGCACCGCATCCGTCCGATCCTGATGACCGCTGCGGCCACCATCGGCGCGATGATTCCCCCAGCCCTGGGTCTGTCGGGGCAATCCAGTTTCGTCTCCGCCCCGATGGCGATCGCGGTGATCGGCGGGCTGGCGTTCTCCACCGTGGTCACGCTGATCATTGTGCCGGTACTGTACTCGCTGACCGAACGTGGCGGAACCTACCGCCGCGGCGAGCACGCCAGCAGTGACCACCAGCAGTGACTGACCCGAAACAGCACATGGCCCCGGCCGCTGACTGCGACCGGGGCCATGCACCTATTCTCATCACTCACACCTTGAAGAGGCACTATCTAGTCTAAGAAGCCGCGATGAAAGCTGGCCGGGAACCAGCTGGAAACTTACTGTGAGTCTCGATGAGCGACATCATCCTCCAGGAGGACCCCACCCACACCCCCCACCGGCTAAAGTAAGGCCCGGACCGACACCCGGCCCATCCCCAGACCACATCACACAGCCCAGGGAGGAACACCACGGTGACTGACCCGGAGAGTAGCCAGCGTACCCGCAAGATCCGGAAACGCTCTCAACCCTCCACCGAGGTTGACCCATCCCCCGACGCTCGCGCAAAATTCCTCCGCGAGCGCGATGTCAACGACCCCGGCCTGGTCACCGGCACCCAGGGCCTCACGGGCGAGCAGGTACAGGCCCGCATCGACCGCGGGCTGATCAATACCCAACCTGCGGGCACCTCCCGCACGCTGTGGGCGATCCTGTCCACCCACTTATTCACCATGTTCAATCTGGTGATTGGACTCTGCGCGCTGGGCATTATCCTCTTAGGCCGCTGGCTGGACCTGTTGTTCTCCTTGGCCGCGCTGTCCAACGTGATCATCGGCGTGATCCAGGAGTACTCGGCGAAAAAGAAACTCGATCGCATCGCGTTGCTGAATCAGGACGACATTGTGGTGATGCGCCACGGTACCCCCACCTCGATCGGCCTCACCGACGCGGTGCTCGACGATGTCGTGGTGCTGCGTCGTGGCGATCAAGTCCCGGCCGACGGGGTGGTGATCTCCTCCCAGGATTTTGAGGTCGATGAATCTCTGGTCACCGGTGAAGCCGACCCGGTGGCGAAAAAAGTCCAGCACACCGTGCTGTCAGCCACCTCAGTTGTCTCCGGAACCGCCCTGATGCGTATCACCGGGGTGGGGCACGATTCCCACGCCGCCCAGCTCACCTTGAAAGCCCGCGAATTCACCACCGTGCACTCCGAGCTACGCGCCGGGCTGGAAAAAGTCGCCGGCTGGATCACGGTCTCACTCATCCCGCTGATCGCCATCACCCTTTTCGGCCAGGTGATGGCCGTGGGCGGATGGGACCAGGTCTTAGGCCACGGCAGTCTGGAGACCCCGCTGATCTCGACCATCGCCGGTATTACCACCATGATCCCGCAGGGCCTGGCCCTGATGACCACGATCAGCTTCGCTATGGCCGCACTGTCGCTCACCGGCAAAAAAGTGTTGATCCAAGAACAACCCGCCGTGGAAATCTTAGCCCGTGTCGACACGGTCTGTCTGGATAAAACCGGCACTCTGACCGAAGGTGGCATCCTGTTCGACGCCGCCTACCGGATCGACCCGACGAGCGGTGATCTCACCACGCTGAGGACCCCAACCACATCGGCCACTGACTCCACGGCCCAGCCACCCGCCTGGCAACAGGTACTGGCCACCATTGGCGCCGACCCCAACGCCAACCCCACCGCGATCGCGTTGCGGGAACACTTCACCCAGCAACCCGATCAGCCACTGACCGATCACGTGGTCTTCGCCTCCGAACGGCGCTGGTCAGCCTTTAGCTTCGGCACCCCCACTACCGCGGACCCGGCAGCAGACGAGGTGACCGGTGGCTGGTTTCTGGGCGCCCCGGAGGCCCTGATTTCCCAGCTGGATCCCACGCTGGCACCGGTCATTCAGCAACACACCACCGCCCTGGCCACCAACGGTCTGCGCACCATGGTGCTGGCCCGAGCCCACGCCGGTGCTGCTCATGCTACCGCCGAGCACCCCTGGTTCGGTGACAGCGCTGACCTGCCCGATCGCTTAGTACCCGAGCTGGTGCTGACCTTCGGAGAGAACGTGCGTGAAGACGCCGCAGAGACCCTGAACTATTTCCGTTCCCAAGGCGTACAGCTCAAGGTCATCTCCGGGGACTCTCCCCACACCGTGGCAGCCGTGGCCCGTGCCGTGGGCTGGGAGCACGACGCCCCAGCTAGCGAGCGCACCCAGAGTACGGCCCCCAGCCTCGCCTTCGACGCCCGCAATTTACCCGAAAATGACGCCGAACTGGCCGGCATCATGGACGAATATTCCGTCTTCGGCCGCGTCTCCCCGGACCAGAAGAAACGCATGGTCGAGGCCCTGCGCGCCTCCGGTCACACGGTGGCCATGACCGGAGATGGCATCAATGACGCCCTGGCGCTGAAGTCCGCAGATTTGGGGATCGCCATGGGCAACGCTGCCCCGGTCACCAAGGCCATCTCCCGGATGGTGCTACTGGATTCAAAATTCGACCGCCTCCCCTCAGTACTGGCCGAGGGTCGCAAAGTTATCGCCAACGTCGAGCGCCTAGCGCATCTGTTCTTGGCCAAAACCGCCTACGCATTCGGCTTCGTGCTGATCTTCTCTCTGCTGTTCTGGCAATACCCGCTCCTGCCCCGCCAAGCCTCCACCGCCGACGCACTGTTCATCGGCATCGCGTCCTTCCTCCTCGCCCTGATGCCCAACCCGCGTCGCTATGTGCCCGGTTTTCTCCACCGCGCACTGCGTTTCGCCATCCCCTCCGGGGCGGTCATCGTCCTCGCACTGGTGGCGATCAACCTGGTAGGCCGGTGCTATGCCAGATCCTTCGCCGGCGAGCTCCCCTTCTTCGACGACCCCCTCGACGCGCTGGGCTCCCCGGCCTCTTGGGATGGGTACGTCGCCGCCGCAGAGCACGTCGCCGGTGCTGCGTTGACCATGGAACAACTCCAAACCGCCACCATGATCACCTTGACCCTGACCGGATTGTGGCTACTAAATGTCATCTCCCGTCCGCTGAATTGGCAGAAGATCGGGATCCTGGCGATCATGTACGCCGGCCTCGTGCTGGTGGTCGCCATGCCCTTCTCGCAGTGGTACCACCAGTTCATCCTGCCCCCCACCCCGATCCTGCTGGCCTCAATCGGGATTGCGGTTGCCGGATCGCTCGGGCTCGAACTGGTCTACCGAGTGCACAACCGCTGGTTGTGCGCACATCAGCCCGAAGCACTCCCGGCGGGATAGGCTAGAGAGATGACCTGTGCAGAGCCAATATCCCCACCGAGGCAGACATCCCTGCCCCTGTCCATCCTGGATCGGGCCAATACGCGAACTGGCTCCTCAGCCGGTGCGGTCCTGCATGACGTCATCACCCGCGCCCAACACGCCGAAACCCTGGGGTACCACCGGTTTTGGGTCGCCGAACACCACGCGGTCCCCGGCATCGCCGGATCCACCCCCGCCGTGTTGATGGCCGCCATCGCCCAAGCTACCCAGACCATCCGGATCGGCTCCGGTGGGATCATGACTCCTAGCCATCAGCCCCTCGTGGCCGCCGAGTACATCAGCACCCTGGAGGCCCTGTTCTCCTCCCGGATCGATATCGGGCTGGGCTCGTCGGTCGGCTTCACGGCCCCAATCCGTCGCGCACTCCACCAACAACATGCCGACCGCTACCATTTCCCTGAGCAACTGCGCGAGATCATCGCTTTGTTGAACGGGACTGCTGAGATCACCCTGCAACCACCGAATGAGGCAACCACCCCGTTGTTTGTGCTCGCCTCAAAGCGTTCGGTGGCCACTGCCGCCGAGGTGGGGGCCGGTGTGGTGATCGGCGGACCGGCCCTCCCCCAGTTCTCCGTAGCCCACCGCGAGGAACTGGCCGCCTATCGGGATGAGTTTGTCCCCGATCCGCACCGCAACCAGCAACCCCGGGTGATTTTATCCCTCAACGTGGCAGTAGCCGAGACGGAAGCCCACGCCCACGACCTGTTGCTCTCCGAGGCCTGGGCGATGGCCCGCTCCCGGAACGTGGGCGCCTTCCCACCCTTGGACGATCCCACCGAGGTCCGCCACGCCCTGGATCACGCCACCGCCCGCGAACGTGCGCACACCGATGAGCACCTCGCTCAAGGCCTGGCCGGCACCCCCGAGACCGTGGCCGCCCGGGTGCGTGAGCTGGCCGAATTTTACGAGGCCGATGAGGTGCTAGTCACCGGTGGCATCTTCGACCCCGCCGACCGGCTCGCCGTCGACAAACAACTCATCGCCGCGTGGGGTTGAGGCTCTGTCGGCCGGCTGCCTGAGGCGTGCGCGACTGTTGGCGCACCACCGTGGACCGGCACAACCCTGACAGGTCCTGACACACTCACGTCAGCCGTAGTAGGGTCAAGTTGTGAACGACTCCCAACGACCCCCGGTCCAGGGCTCACTGATCGACGCCCTGGTGCGGGCCCAGGCAACAGGCACGGTGGAGATCATCGATCTCACCAACGAGCTCTCAGCCGATATTGCGGTGTTGCGCCTGCCCGCCCCCTACATCAATTTGCACGACTTCTCCCTCGAGCCGGTGGCCGCCTTCGATGAGCGGGCCCCGTTGTGGGCGCATCATAATTTCCGGATGGGTGAACACGTGGGCACTCACGTCGATGCCCCCGCCCACTGGATCACCGGTCGCGATGGCAAGCACATCCACGAGCTGGCCCCAACCCGACTGATTGGTCCGGCCGTGGTCCTCGATTTCGTCGCCGAGGCGCGGGCTGATGCCGACTGGTGCTTGGAGATTGCCGACGTTCAGCAATGGGAGCGCACCTACGGCCCCTTACCGCCAAACTGCTGGGTGTTACTACGCACCGGCTGGGATGCCTACGCCCGCGATCCCGAAAAATCCCTCAACGCTGACCAGCATGGCCCCCACACCCCCGGGGTGTCGCCCGCAGCCGCCGAATGGCTCTCCCAGCGTGAGGAGGTCTCCGGTTTCGGAGTTGAAACCGTCGGCATCGATGCCGGCCTGGCTGCCGGATTCGAGCCGGCCTTCCCGGTGCACCACTATCTGCTCGGGGCCGATAAATATGGGGTCACCTCCCTCCAAAACCTCGATCAGCTACCACCCACCGGCGCGTTGATCGTCGTCGCCCCATTGCCGATCAAAAACGGCACCGCCGCCCCGGCGCGCGTCTTCGCGATCGTTGAACGCCCCGGTGCCGTGGCCGGCCAGCACCCCGCCAGCCCGTCTTATCCTTCCAGCCCCGCCAGTCCTTCCAGCTCAGACGGTGATCGCCGATGACCGAACAACCAGCTCAACAACCCCAACCCGCCCCGCACGACTCACCCGCCCAGCCGACTCTGGTCCAACGTGTGGCCGAGATCTTAGCCGAGCACGGCCTGACCCACGTCTTCGGTGTGGTCGGCTCGGGGAACTTTCATCTCACCAACCAGCTGATCGCCGCCGGGATCGAGTTCACCGCAGCCCGCCACGAGGGAGCAGCCGCGTCGATGGCCGACGCCTACACCCGATTGGCCAGCCTCGATTCCCCCGAAACCCGACAGGTCCGTCCCGAGCTGAACCCCACCGGGTTCGCTGCGGTCAGCGTCCACCAAGGGTGCGGGCTGACCAATACCCTGACCGGACTGACCGAAGCCGCCAAATCCGGCACCGGCATGCTGGTGCTCACCGCTGAAACACCCCAGGAGTCGGTGGGCTCGAATTTCAAGATCGACCAGTTCAGCCTGGTGGAAGCCGTGGGTGCCACCCCGCTACGCATCAGTGACCCCAATGAAGTGGCGACAGTACTTGACGAGGTCTTCCAACATCTCGCCCGACGTCATACCGTGGTGCTGAACTTACCGATCGATCTGCAGACCCAACCGGTCACCGCCGAACGTCAAGTCCCCCACCGGGGCCCGCGCACCGGCACCATCCCGCAACTTTCCCAGGTGACCCGAGCAGCCAAATCCTTATTTCACGCCCAGCGCCCGGTGGTACTGGCTGGTCGGGGCGCGTTGCACGCCCGCACCGAGATCATCGCTCTGGCCGAAACCGCCGGGGCACTGCTGACCACCTCCGCGGTGGCCAACGGACTCTTCGAGGGACACCCGTGGAACCTGGGCATCTCCGGTGGATTCTCCTCTCCGGTGACCGCCGAGCTCATCTCCCAGGCCGATCTGGTGCTGTCCTTTGGTTGTGCCCTGAACGACTGGACCACCCGCCACGGGGAGCTGATTAACGACGAGGCCACCCTGATCCAGGTGGACCATTCCCCGTGGGCGATCGGGAAATTCCGAGAGGTCTCCCAAACCCTGGTGGCTGATTCCGCTGCGGTGGCGGAGGCCGTCAACGCCGAGCTAACTCGCCTACACCATGACGCTGCGGAACATTCCGAGACACCGTCGGTGACCGGGTACCGCACCGATCACGTGCGTACCAAGCTCTCGGCAAAATACTTCAACGAGGTCCCCCTTGCCGGTGGCGATCTGAGCACCGAGGACCGTATTGACCCCCGCGTGCTCTCTACCAAACTCAACCGGCTGTTGCCCGAACAGCGCGTGGTGACCACCGATTCGGGAAACTTCATGGGCTACCCGGTGGCCTATCTGCGCGTTCCGGACGTGCGCGGATTCTGTTTCACCCAGGCCTTTCAGTCCATCGGGCTGGGACTGGGCACGCTGGTCGGTGCTGCCTTCGCCGAACCGACCCGCATGCCGGTCCTCGGCACCGGCGATGGCGGATTCGCCATGGGCATCTCCGAACTGGAGACCCTGGTTCGGTTGCGCATCCCAGCGGTCGTGATCATCTATAACGATGCCGCCTATGGGGCCGAGCTCCATCACTTCGGCCTGCAACCGGGGCAAGATACTGCCCGGAACGCGGTGACCTTCCCCGACACCGACTTCGCCCGGATCGCTATCGGTTACGGGGCCCGGGGGATCACCGTGCGTGTCGCCGAGGACCTCAGCCAGGTCACCGATTGGCTCGAGACCGCCGTGAGCGCCGATGAGCACGGTCGCCTGACCGGCACCCCGCTGATCGTGGATGCCAAGATCGCCTCGGATGGTGGCGCTTGGTGGCTCGAGCAGGCCTTGAGGCACCAAGTTCGGTCCTGCGTGTCCTGGGAAGACGTCGAACATTGACCTTGCTACAGCCGTAGGGAAGAATCGAAGTGAGAGCACCCTCGCTTGAAAATCGGGTGTCCACCATTTCGTATCACCCCCACCTCGGGTGAAGAAAAAGGAGAATGACATGGGTCTTTTCAGCTTTCGTAACATCTTGACCTTCGGTGCCGGTGCTGCCGCCGGGTACTTTTTGGGCTCCCGCGAGGGGCGCAAGCAGGCCGAGGAGATCGCCCGCCAGGCCCAGGAATTCTGGACCGACCCCAAGACCCAGCAACAGGTACACGATGTGACCTCCAAGGTGACCAGTGTGGTCAAGGAAAAGTCTCCGGCTCTGGGCGACGCTGCTGAAACCGCCGCCGGCATCGTCGACAGCTCCACCGGTTACACCTCCGAGACCGCCCAGTCCGAGAACACCGGCACATCCGCTGATTCCGACACCACGTCCAACTCGACGTCGAACTCCACCTCCAAGACCACCAAGCCGTCCGGCGGTGCACACGCCAACTCATGATGACCACCGGCGTTCACCCGCCGTGTCATACACCGTCATATCCGGGCCTGGATCCCTCAATGAGCGGGGGTTCGGGCTCGGTTGTGATGCTCGAGAGCAACAGCACACCAGAACCTGAGACCTCCCGTGTTACGTCGTCATAACGGCTCCGTCACGCCGTTGTTCATCTATGAGTCACCATCAATATCACCTAATTCACTTGCATTTAACACCTACTTCTGTATCGTATAGCTCAGCCCTGAAAACCAGGGCCTGAACGTGCCTGAGACGACGAATACCCGCCCTTGGGTCGTGGCCGATGGCTCGGTTCATCATCTACTCAACCTTGTCAGGAGTGCTTAGGCACCGATGTTGACCAAATTGCACGACGCGTTAAAGTTGAAAACATCCCCGGTGATTTTCTTTTCCTCCGCCGGGATCATCATTCTGTTCGTGATTGCCACCATCGCCTTCACCGAGCCACTGGGCGGGGCAGTCTCCACCGCCTCCGATTGGTTGCTGACCAACCTGGGTTGGTTCTACGTCCTAGGTGTGACCGTCTTCCTGGGGTTCTTGATCTACATCGCGCTTGGCCGGTTCGGTCGCGTCAAGCTCGGCCCCAATGACGAAAAGCCCGAGCACTCCGGTCTAGCCTGGTTCGCGATGCTGTTCGCGGCCGGTATCGGTTCGATTCTGATGTTCTGGGGTGTGGCCGAACCGGTCAGCCACTTCGGTGATCCGCCACGCGGCCCCTCGCTGGGCATTGAGGCAGGTACCGACGAGGCCGCCGCGGAGGCGATGAACTTCACCTTCTATCACTTCACGTTGCACACCTGGACCATCTTCACCCTGCCGGCACTGTGCTTCGCCTACTTCATTCACAAACGCAACCTGCCCCCGCGGGTGTCCTCGATCTTCCAGCCCATTCTGGGTGAAAGAATCCACGGTCCGATCGGTAAGTTCATCGACGTGGTGGCCATCGTTGGTACCGTCTTCGGTGTTGCGGTTTCCATCGGTCTGGGTACCCTGCAGATCAACGGTGGTCTGGGTCAGCTCTTCGGTGTGCCGAACTCGGCTGGCTGGCAGCTGATCATTATCGGTGTGGTCACCGGTGTGGCTCTGCTCTCGGTGTCGCTGGGGCTGGATAAGGGCATTAAAGTGCTCTCCAACATCAACATCGTGATGGCCATCGGTCTGCTGATCTTCGTGCTCATCACCGGTTCGACCCTGTTCATGTTGCGCGGTACCTTCGAGTCCCTGGGAAGCTACCTGCACCACCTGCCCGAAATGGCGCTGTGGAACGACACCTTCGCTGATACCGGCTGGCAGAACACCTGGACCGTGTTCTACTGGGCCTGGACCATCACCTGGTCGCCGTTCGTCGGAATCTTTATCGCCCGCATTTCCAAGGGTCGCACCGTGCGTCAGTTCGTGCTCGGTGTGCTGGCTATTCCATCGGCCTTCTCCATCCTGTGGTTCGGTATCTTCGGCTACGGTTCCTTCGATATCGAGCTCAATGGCGACGGTGGGCTGGTCGAGCGCGTGGTCGACGAGGGAGACATCCCCGGCGCGCTCTTCGCCTTCCTGGAACACCACCCGTGGTCCTACCCGATGTCGATCCTGGCCATCATCCTCGTGGTGATCTTCTTCATCACCTCAGTCGACTCGGCCGCACTGGTCACCGACACCATGACCAACGGTCACGAGGACTACAACCCGCTGGGCCAACGCATCTTCTGGGCGGTGGCCATCGGTCTGATCACCGCCACCCTGCTGGTCTTCTCCGCTGAGGGCGGTCTGACTGCACTGGAACAGACCATTATCTTGGTCGGTCTGCCATTCTTCGTGATGGGCTACTTCCAGATGTACGCGCTCTACCGCGCCCTGCGTGAGGACGCCGGTGAATTGCCCCAGATCCGGACTCGCGAGTGGAAGAAAGTCCTGCCACCGGAGGAATACGCCCGTCGTGACGCCGACGATGACTTCAACACCGATGATGTGGTCGTCGAGCCCGAGGCCGAAGAACCGGCTCCGGTCATGCGCGATCCGTACCTGGATCTGGAAACGATCGAGCCCAGGGCCAAGCACGGTACCCTGGCTGCCCGCACTAGCTCGGCCCCGCTACCCAAGGTATCCAGGAAGGACCGCAACCAGTAAGGGCCGGGGCTCGCTGAGTCCCACACGGCATGAGAAAACCGGCAGGGCTTCTCCCTCAGCGGGAGAGGCCCTGCCGGTTTGTTGTCTAGCGGTCCTAGCGCTGCAAAGATCCCGGCGTGAACTGGGAACCGTGGTGGCGTTCATTGAGGTGATCGCCCTGACCAAACAGCTTCTGACGCAACGTGCCCGGAGCGTAGCCGGTCTTGTACCGCCCCAGCTTCTGCAGCTGTGGCACCACGTACTCGACGATGTCCTCGAAGGTGCCTGGGGTGACCGCATAGGCTAAATTGAACCCGTCGATATCGGTCTCATCCTGCCACTGGATCATCTTCCGGGCCACGGTCTCGCCGGAGCCGACGATGACCGGGCCGAAGCCGCCCACACCGACCCATTCGGCCATTTTGCGCACGGTCCACTCCCCGTCATCTCCCGACGCCTGCTTGAAGGTCTCCACCGTGGACTGGATCGCGTTTGATTCCACCTCACCCAGCGGCTCGTCCAGATCGAACGTGGACAGGTCCAAGCCCATCCAGCCTGACATCAGCACCAGGGCGCCTTCCACATCGGCGTAGCTGGCGTAGTCTTCAAACTTCGCCTGGGCCTCGTCATCGGTGGCTGCGGTGATCACCGTCAGCATCGCGAAGATCCGCAGATCATAGGGGTCACGGCCGGCATCCACTGCCGCCTG
Organism: Auritidibacter ignavus; assembly: GCF_029853775.1. Lineage (NCBI taxonomy): Bacteria > Bacillati > Actinomycetota > Actinomycetes > Micrococcales > Micrococcaceae > Auritidibacter > Auritidibacter ignavus. Next base: position 2,294,279 of record NZ_CP122564.1, on the reverse strand, counting down.
GCGTAGCTTTTCCACAGTCGCGCTCATCAGCTGTGGGGTGGGCGAGTTAATGAAGGAGGCTTCAGCGTGCTTACCGGCAAACGCCCGACCTCGGGTGGAGGCACCAGCCTGGAAAATCAATGGCACCCGTTGCGGGGAGGGCTCGGTGACCGCGGTGCCGGGAACGGAGAAGTACCGACCCTGGTGGTTGATATTATGCACCTTGGTCGGATCGGTGAACACCCCGGTGCCACGATCCTCGACCACCGCATCGAGCTCCCAGGAGCCATTGAGTAACTTATAGACCACGTCCATGTACTCATCGGCGTGATCGTAGCGCTCGTCGTGTTCCATCTGATCGACATTGCCCATATTGCGGGCCGCGGAGGGCAGATACCCGGTGACCACGTTCCACCCGATCCGGCCGTCGGTGAGATGATCCAAGGTCGCCAGTCGCCGAGCGAAGGGGTAGGGGTGCTCATAGGCGGTACCGGCGGTGACCCCAAAGGAGAGGTTCTCGGTCACCGCGGCCATCGCCGAGACCAGCAAGAACGGGTCGTTGACCGGCACTTGGGCCCCGGAATTCAGCGCTGCCCGGGGTGAGTCCTCAAAGACGTCGTAGGGACCGAGCACATCGGCAATAAATAGCCCATCGAACAGGCCCTTTTCCAAGATCTGGGCCAGCTTGGTCCAGTAGCCGATCGTGTTGTATTCCCGGGCGTGATCCTCCGGGTGGCGCCACAGCCCCGGGGACTGGTGCACCACGCAATTCATGTCGAAAGCGTTGAAGAAAATCTCGCGCTCACCGTTCTGGCCGGTTTCAGGGGTGGTCGACATCGAAAGATACTCCTTCCATCGGTCTTGGCATTAGCACCCGGGCACGGACCGTGGACCACGGGTTGCTGCGGCGTCAACGAGCCAAGTCTCTCAGCCACTCTGGATGGGACGAGACCATCACCTGACCTGGGGCTTTTCGACAGAATGTGGGTGAGGCAAACCGCAGTGCGAGTGGAGACCGGTTGCTACCGGGGCGTGCTGCCGGGGCTATCGGTTCTGCGCCAGATAGGTGCTGGGCACGGTTCCGTTGACTTCCCAGTCACCGACCATCCTGGCCTTGAAGACCGACGGATCATGGGTGGCCAAGGTCCGGGCGTTGCGCCAGTGCCGGTCCAGGGCCAAACCGGTGGAGGTCGCCGAGGCCCCGAGCACGTCAAAAATACCGGTGCAGACCTCCAACGCCAATGACGGGACCGTAATCGCTGCCCGCTGGGAGGCCACCAGCGTCTCGATCCACCCGGAACCGGGCTGAGTCTCTTGACGACCAGCGTCGGTGGCCTCTTGGGCTACCACGGCCTCATCCAGTTGCGCACCGATCGCGCGCACCGCTTGCTCACACAGCGCTGATTTGGCGGAGAGTTCTCCCACAATCCCCAACAGTTGATCGTCTTCGCGCGGGGTGGACCCGGTCGAGGTGTTGAAAACGCGGGTGCGCTGTTGCAACGCGGCCATCCCATCGCGCAACGCCGCCCGGGCAATACCGGCCTGCAGGGCCAGCAACGTGACCTCAAGCATCACGTTGAGAATACCCCGCCGGGAATCACCCGGCCGGTCATAAACCGCCTCGGCCAAAGCGTCTTTCATGATCAGCGATCCGGTCGCAGTCAGCCGTTGCCCAAATCCGTCCCAGTCATCACGGACTCGCACGCGGGGCTGTTTCACCGCAACCACGGCCACCGCGGACAGACAATCCTCAACGCGCACCCCCGATTCGCCATGACGGCGTCGCTGACGGGCTCGTTTCAGCGCCAAATCATGGTCACGATCCACGCCCACCATCGTCCAGGTCGAGGCCAGCGTGCCCGTGGAGTAGTACTTGGTGCCCGACACGGTGAGGTTGCCCACCTCATCGGCGCTGACTGTGGTGGGCTGGGAGACCTGATCCATCGTGGCTGACAACGCCGAACCGCCCCACTCGCCCTGGTCAATCCGATGCCACCACTGCTGCATCTCGGACGAGGTGGTCACCGCGCGCAAATACTCAATAAACACCACATGCGATCGCCACATATGGGCGACGTTCACATCTTCGGTGGCGAGATCCATCATCAGGCGCAGCACCGTCTCGAAGCTCGCGACCGGTTGCTGCGGATCCTGTCGGGGCACCGTAACGGCCCCGAGCCCGGCATCGCGCAACTGCTCGAGCGGAATGATCGGAAGATGTCGCCCGGCTTCTCGCGCGCGATCACCACGGCCGATCTCGTCAAAGAGCTGCCGAAACTGACGGGAAAAATGTGCGTAACTCACAGCCGGTAATGCCTCCATCATTGTTGGCATGAGCGCCCGCTCCCGAAAGAACAGGCGATTACTGCGGCGTCAACGAGCGAGGTTTCTCGGGCGCTCTGAACGATTGATGCATCCACTGTAACCGATGATCGCTCAGGCGCCAATCAGCGACGTGACCTGCCGATCGGCTGCATCAGGGCTCGCATAGCATATCGGGCTCGATCCATGCGAAGCCTCATCCACAGCGCAGGCTGTATCCACAGATTAGTTCGGTCCCGGCCCGGGGTAACCCACCGGCTCCTAGCGTAAACACCGTCCGATACATCTCTGCTGAAGGGAAACTCGCTGTGAACGCACGCTCAACACCTCTGATTCCTACCCGGTTGCTGACCACCGGGGCCACGCTGGGTGTGGCCGTGGCGATGACCGCTTCCCCGGATCTCGCCCACGCCACTGTCACCGACCACCAGATCACGCAGACACGATTCACCGGCGTCTGGCGGGATACCGGCTCACACGAGACGGCCTCATGGCATTCGGTCCCGGACTTTGATGTGGGTGATTCCACCACACTGACCGGCCACGGTGAACCCGGCTACCGCGTGCACACCACTGAGGCCGACGGGAGCAACCCCCGGACGGTGGCCACCGGCCTGTTCCAGGTTGAGATCAACGGCGAGACAATTCCGGCCTACTGTTTGGAGATCTCGCAAGCGACCTTGATCGATTCTATCGGCACCGTAGATCGGTGGGACGATTTCGCCAAAACCTCCCCGGGCCCGGAGCACACGCGGGATGCCTCCACCTCTTTGCGGGTGGGGTGGATCGTGCAGAATTCCTACCCGGCCCTGGAACTGGAGGAGCTGGCGGCCAACGTACCCGGAGTCAGCCAGTTGGCCAGCGACGAGGCCATCGCTGCCACCCAGGCGGCAATCTGGCACTATACCGACGAGATCAAGCTGGAGGACAAGACCGTCTCGGCCTCAAACCGTAGCGCCGATCTGGGTGAGAACTCGGTGGATCACGTGCGGGCAGTCTACGACTATCTCATCGAAGAGGCCTCGGGACTTGATCTTCAGGCGCATCAGAGCACCGCGGCGGCCCCGGGGAGCCTGCAGGTGGACGCCGAAGAGTTTCTCATTCCTGCCGACCGTGATGCGTCAGACCCGACCTTGCTGGGGCCGGTGACCATCGACGCCGCATCAGGCCATCTGGCCCTGTCGGCTGAGTCAGACTCCGGCCTGGAGTACACCTACACCGATGAAGACGGCGAACCGGTCGACCTACAACGCGTGGCGCACGGCGACGAGATTTACCTAGCGCACACTGCGGATTCTCCTGACGAAGACACCGTGACTTGGACACTGGAACAATCCCACGTCTCCCAACACCGGTTCGTCACTCTGCCGGTACACCCCGAGTCACACCGTCGCTCTCAGGCGCTCTTGCTCGTCACCGCCCGGCAACACGGGCACGAAGACCAGGTGGAGCTGAGTTTCCGGACCGAGACTCAGCCGGCCGTAGCGTCCAGTTCCCCAGCCGAGGAGCCGGCAGACTCTGAGACGTCGCCCGAAGCAACGCCCCAGCAGCCCCCAACCCCCGCAGAAACCCCCACACACGAACCGGAAGAATCCCCTACCCAGACCAGTGAAGAGCCCGCAGACACCGAATCTAGCCCCGCGACCCCGGACGTCGCCAAGCCGGTCAATGCCCCGGCAGAGGTGGATGACACCGACCGGGCCGAGTCAGACAGCAACAACGGTGAACACAACCCCCAGGTAGCTGACGATGAACTGGCCAAGACCGGCAGTACCTCCTCGTTGCTCTGGGCTGGCGTGGGTGGCGCGATCGTGTTGCTGGTGGGCATCCTGCTGGTGCGGTGGCGTCACCGAGACGACGCCTAAACGCTCTGGAATTTCCCGAGCTTTGAACTCCCCGATCAAGACCCCGACGAACGCGGTTTCACCACGATGAGATCCCAGACCGCGTTTGCTCGGGGTCTTTTATGACACCCGATTTTGACAAGCGGAGAAACGAAAAGATTAGATAAGCACGTAACCATCCAGAGCGGTTGAGAGATCTGGCTCTTTGACACCGCAGCAACCCCGACACGTGAGACACAATTGTCTGTTGCTTCGACTGGCACATTGACGTGAATCAGCAGGGTGCTAACGCCAGGAACGATGGAGAGTGATGTACGTGCCTTCTGTTGCTTCGTCCACCCCCGGCGCCGGCGCCTCCGGTCAACCCCTTTCCAGTACCTCCGGTCAACTCGCGTCCGGTTCACAACTATCGGTCACCTTCGACCACGTCGGGCGTAGCTTTACCACCGACACCGGGACACGCACCATTCTGCGCGATATGTCGTTCACGGTTGCTCCCGGGGAGATCTTATCGATCATCGGAGCCTCCGGATCGGGAAAATCCACGTTGCTTCGCACCGTGGGGGGCCTGGATACCGAAAACACCGGGCATGTGCTGATCGGTGGCGACACGGTAGTAGCCTATGACCCCCGAACCGGTGTCGGATTCCAAGAGCCCCGACTGTTGCCGTGGCGTAGCATTGCCGCCAATGTAGCGCTCGGGCTACCCCGTGGCACCGGTCGGCGGGCCGGTCGCGAGCGCGTGGCCGAACTCCTTGAGCTGGTCGGGCTCGGGCAGGTGGCCAAGCACCGGCCTCGAGAAATTTCCGGAGGTATGGCCCAGCGCGCTTCCCTGGCCCGGGCGCTGGCACGGAGCCCGGAAGTGCTACTACTGGACGAGCCTTTTGGCGCCTTGGACGCGCTGACCAGGATCAAAATGCAACAGCTATTACTGGATGTGCATGCTGCCACCAACACCACGATCTTATTGGTCACCCACGACGTGGATGAGGCCCTACACTTATCCGATCACATCATGTTGCTGGGCTCGGACCAGTCTGGGCAGCCCGGAGCGACAGTGCAGGAGATCTGCCAGGTTCCCGGTGCCCGGCCACGGGATCTCTCCACCCCAGAACTCGTCGACCTCGCCCGGCATCTGTACGAAGGGCTGGGCGTGACCGAATCGACCGCCACCACCGACACAGCGGGGGCAGGACGATGACATTCCAGTTTCTCCGCGGTGGTGTGGCCACTGCAAGCGTTCTTGCGCTGTCGGTGACCCTGTCCGGCTGTCTGGTCGGTGAAGGATCGGGGTCCATCGATAATCCTGACGACACGCTGACCCTGGACTACGCGACGTATTCTCCGCTGAGCTTGATCATCAAAGATCAGGGCTGGCTCGAAGATGAACTGACCGATCAGGGGATCTCAGTGGAGTGGGTCTATTCAGCCGGTTCGAATAAGGCCAACGAGAACCTGCGAGCCGAAGCCATCGATATCGGGTCGGCTGCGGGATCGGCCTCTTTACTCAACCGTGCCAATGGGGCTCCGGTCAAGACCATTGCCATCACCAATCAACCGGAATGGTCGGCGCTGGTGACTGCAGCGGATGCCGACATCAGCTCGGTAGCAGACCTTGCCGGGGGCACCGTGGCAGCCACCCGTGGCACCGATCCGTTCTTCTTCTTGATTCAAGCTCTGCAAGAGCACGGCGTGGACCCAGCAAGCGTGGAAATCCAGAATCTGCAACACGCCGATGGCCGGCAGGCCATGGAGCAAGGGTCGGTGGATGCCTGGGCCGGGTTGGATCCGATCATGGCTGGGGCCGAAGCCGAGGGGGCACAGCTGATGTATCGGGACGTGGCGCTGAACACCTACAACTTCCTCAACGCCACCGAGGAGTTTATTGAGGACCATCCTGACCGGGCGCAACTGGTGGTCGATACCTATGAGCGGGCCCGACAGTGGGCCCTGGAGCATCCCCAGGAAACCGCGGAAATTCTGGCCGAGGAGGCCGGCATCGAGATCGAGGTGGCCGAAACGGTGATCTTTGAACGTTCGAACCTGGATATTTCACCGGTGCCTGGCCCGGATCAGCTGTCGGTGTTGCGCACCATCGGCCCCATCTTCGTCGAAACCGCAGATGTTGATCGGCCCGAACATATTCAGACCGCTTTGGACGAGATTTTTGAGCCCCGGTTTGCCGAGCAGGCGCAGCATGCTGGCAACTATCAGCACACCGGGGAGACTGCACCCACTGAGAAGAGCACTGATCACTGATGAGCACTCACAGCACAAAAACTGTCACGACATCAACATCGTCAGCATCGGCCTCCGGTCGCTCTGGTAGCGCCGACACCCCTGAAACAGCTGGTCAGGCTGATCAGACCCTCAGCGTTGACCGTTCGGGAGCAGGGGCCAGGGTTCGGTCGGGTCACGCAGAAAAGCCACGGGATCAACGAGGCGGGCGCTCCTGGTGGTTGGGCACCACCGCGGGGCGGGTTGTGCTCGGGCTGATCGTGCCGGTCGGGCTGTTGCTGATGTGGTGGGGTGTCACCGCCGCCGAGGTCTTCAACCCGGTACAGTTGCCTTCTCCGTTCCAGGTCATCGATGCCGGTGTGGTGCTGGCAGAACGTGGCGATCTCGGGTTTCACATCCTGATCTCGTTGCAGCGGGTGCTCCTTGGTTTCGGCATCGGTGCCGCATTGGGGCTGGTATTCGGGGCCGTGCTGGGTTTAAACCGATGGGCTGAGGCGATGCTGTCCCCGATCCTGGGCGCGCTCCGGGCGGTGCCGTCACTGGCGTGGGTGCCCCTGTTGATCCTGTGGTTGCAGATCGGAGAGAATTCCAAGGTCACGCTGATCGCCATTGGAGCATTCTTTCCGGTGTTCACCACGGTCTTTTCGGCTCTGAAACACGTGAACCCACAGCTGGTGGAGGCCGGCAGAGCCTTCGGCTATCACGGGTTACGACTCCTAGGCACCGTCCAGTTGCCGGCCGTGGTGCCGTCGATCTTTTCCGGACTACGCCTTGCCTTGGCACAGGCGTGGCTGTTCGTGGTGGCTGCCGAGCTGATTGCCTCCTCGATGGGGCTGGGCTTCTTGCTCACGGATTCGCAGAACAACGGTCGGACCGACCGACTGATTCTGGCGATCATTCTGCTGGCGGTGATTGGCAAAATCACCGATGCGTTACTGGGTCTGTTGGAGAAGTGGGCCATCAAGCGGTGGGCCTAGAACGGTGGCGGGCCGTCGGTGCTAAAAGGGTCCGGGACGTCATCCGGTCCATGTTCGATTGCCTCCAGCGGGATCAGGGTATCGGGAGCTGGCGGATCGGGAGCTGGCGGATCGGGAGCTGGCGGATCGGGAGCTGGCGGATCGGGAGCTGGCGGTTCGGGATCGGAGAGGTCGAGGCCGGGTAGCACTGGCGGGGTAGGGCGTCGGTAACGGTGGCCCGTCGGGGTTTCGACGGTCATGTCGGCGACGGTGGAGTGGTGTTTCCAGTGCTTCTTTTCTTTGGTCTGATTGCACACCCGACACAGTCCCTGGCCGTTGGCGAAGGAGGTCGGGCCACCGTCGGCAAAGCGTGTGGCGTGATCGAGTTCGTGGATGGGGTTCTCGCAACCCGGGGTGCGGCAGAGATCGTCGCGCAGGCGAATGAGTTCTTTCAGCCCGGGAGGAAAGAGTCGGGCGGAGGATTCCATCGCGACCAAATGGCCGGTCTGAGGGGCGGTAAACAACCGGTTGAGCAGGACGTTGGCCTCGGGGTTCGCAACCCACTGCCGAGCGATGTAGGCCGGCAGAGTGCCGACCCCGGGGATACGGGCCACGGTGTCATCGGTGCCAAAGAGCGTACGGTCGGTCATCACGAGTTTGACCTGGACGGGGATAGCCGGGGCAGAGGATTGGCCGGTGAGACGTTCGACCAGTAGGTCGGCGATAAGTTGTTCTTCGCTGCGGGTGTCCTCGCCGGTACGGATCATCCGGCGGGCGTCGCGTTGGAGCGTGGCGTGGCAGGCGGCGACTTGTTCGGCGGGAAGATAAGCGTTGAGCGTTCCCATCCCGGGACCAGCGGGGCCGGTTTTCACATTGCGTTTGGTGCGGTTGGTGGAGGCCTGGCGATCCATGGTCTCGGGATCGAGGCGCTGGGCATGGGCTTGAGAGCGCTGTCCCAGTTCGGCTGGGGTCAGCGTCGCGTAGTCGCCGGCCAGGTGCTGATCGATGGTGCGACGGTGGTCAGCATCGACTCCTTGGGTGTCACGGACCAAGGTCAGGGCGGCGGCTTCTGACAGTCCCCCGTTGGTCATCGAGGCCAGCGCCTGGGGCAACGAGTCAGCGAGCGTCCGGGCGGCACGCAGTAGCTTGGCTCCGGTACGGTGGTCCACGCGACGGGCGAGCGCAATTTCGGCGCCGAGCCCGGAGCCACGGCGTAAGGCCGGGATGTTGTCGGCGGTTTCGGCCTCGATACGCAGGGCGGACAGCTGGGCGGTGAGTGTGGCTTTGATCCCGTCCAGAGTGCGGGTGAGATCTTCGGCAGCAGCCAGCAAATCAATGGCATCAGCCTGGTCGGTCAGCGACAGGGTGGCGAGCTGGTGGCGGAGTTGATCGCCCGTGTTATGGAAGGCATCGAGCAACTCAGCGGCGGGCGTGACGGTATCCTGATCCGCAGGTGCCGAGTGATCCGGCTGGACTGGATGAGCCGGCTGGGTTGGTGGAGGGAACTGAGCTGTCATACCGATGACGGTAGGGAATCGTTGCCAGCCAGGGTAGCCGTAGCGCGGCAACGGTGGAGAAAGCCGACGAATGTCCGGCGGTCTCCCTGTGAGTGACCGATGGGTGTGGAGAACTAGCTGGCGGTGATCTCGCCGGTTGCTACCCTGTACCGTTCGGCGGTGGCGGCCACGTCGGCTTGGTAGTGCACCGAATTGTTGTAGGACCGGATCGCTGCGATCCAGTCTTGAGAGCCTTCGAGCCCGGCGCGAGAGTGACACAGGTAGCGGGCGGCGGTATAGGCAGCATCATCGATCTGATGAGGGTCGGCCACGCCGTCGCCCGAACCGTCCGCACCCCAACGGGCCCAGGTCTCGGGGATGAACTGCATTGGGCCGACGGCGCGATCGTACACCTCGTTTTGATCGAGTTCTCCCCCGTCAGTGTCGGGGACGTGAGCGGTATGGCCAGTGCCGTCCAGGGGGACGCCGTAGATCTTGGGGGTGACGCGGCCATCGTCGGCCACCGAGCCACCCTGCAGGGTGCCGTGCTGGGACTCGATCCAGCCAATGCCGGCCAGGGTGTTCCAGCCGACCGCGCACTGTTGTTCCTCGCGGACCCGTCGATCGGCGCTGGCATAGGCCGACAGGGCCCGGGGCGGGATCCCGGTGGCCTCGGAGACGGCGTGTAGCCAGTCGGGGTCAATCTTGTCTGGTGTCTGAGTCGCATCGCGAGCGGTGGACTCGGCACCCGGGGCATCGACGGCGGCCATCGGGGCGATGGTTGCCGAAGCCTGGGCTTTGTCAGCGTCGGTCATCTCCGCGACCCGATCCTGGCCGGTGGTGGGGCCGATGCCGAGTTTCGTGGCCCAATCGGGGCGGAAAGCCAGCACACCGAAGGCCACGATGATCAGCAGAATCAGCACCGCGAGGGATCCGAAGAGCAGATCCCGCACGGTGGTTGAACGCTGGGAAGAGGCCATACGGTGGAGTCCTTACTGGCGGGGTGACTGAGGCTTGGCTGGATCGGCTTGCTGGGTGTGGCGTCGGCGGGTGATCACCACGTAGGCAATAATCCCTCCGCTCACGACGAGAAGCACCACCAGGGTACCCCACGGGATGATGATCCCGGATCCGTTGGCTTCAACGGGTTCGCCCAGGGCACCCGAGACGGCTTCTGGGGTGAGCTTGACGGTGGCGTGATGGTAGCCGATCGGCCAGATGGTGGCTCGTTCTTCCACGATCCCGGTGCCGGAGGGCATCAGTTCCAGCACGGTACTGGAGTCTTGATCGGTGGCATCGGATTCATGGACGGCGCCCAGCCAGACCGAGTTGTCGGGGTTGATCCGGGTGAGCGCATTGCCGGTATTGGTGACTTCATACCGCACAGTGGCTCCCACAGGTGCGAAGGGTATCCAGGCCACCGGGGCGTCGACAATGCTAATCTCGTTGATCTCCAGCGCCGGGATGACCTCGCCGTCGACGGTGATCCTGATTTGAGAGGCCAGCCGGTGGTTGACTGCGACCTGGCCGTCGCCTTCCGAGAGCCGGGAGGTGACCACTCCGCCCAGGTGGTCTCCGGGTGTGGCATCAGCGGGGACCTCGATCATGAAGGCCACGGTCTTGGATTCGCCGGGGGCGACGGTGATGGACTCGGTCTCCACGGTGCCCCAGAGTTCCAGGCCGGTGGGCTCTTGGCCGGGTTCTTTCAGGGACAGTGTGCCATCCACGGAAGTTTCGGCATCGGCGATGGTGGTGTTGAGGGTGAGCTCTTCGGCGCCGTAATTAACCACGACCATCTGGTCTTCAATGGTCTCACCGGCAGAGACCTGGTAGGCAAACGAGCTGCGACCGGTGCCGTAGTCGTTATCTGCCGGGGCGATCCCCCAGGTCCCGGTCTGATCCGGGGAAAGGCTCTGGTCGGTAGCAGGGATCTCAGCCGAGGCTGGGGTTTCAGGCGTGGCAGCGGTGGCAACGGTGGGGGTGTACGGGATCAAGCACAGCAGGGCTGATAACAAGGTGGTGATCACGGCTGCGGGGACAGTCAGGCGGGTGGTCATGGTGCTCCGGGTGGTGAAAAAGGATCCGAGGCCTCGGTGAGGTGCGACCCCGTGGGGCACAACACCTCACCGAGGCTGTCGGGTGGTGTAATACTCTGCTGGGCTACTTCGCGATGGCGGTCACGGTCAGCACCGAGCGGTAGTTCCCACCGGAGGGGATATTCTGTTGCAACACGTTGAGGTTCAGTTCCGCACCCAGGGTGGTCTTTTCACCGGTGGCGCCGGTGGCGGTAGCCAGCGTGCGGTTGGCGGCCAAACCGTTCTCCACATTGGGCTTCACCTCGGCACCGGCTCGTGCTGTCTGACCGGTTTGGGTCACCCGCGGCACCCAGCCCAGGGCGGCTGCGCCGAAGGATTCGGTTCCCGCGGCGTTCTGGAAGGCCGAGGCCTGTCCGGTCACGTTCCAGCCCTGAGAGTTCGAGCGGGTATCGAGCACGGTGGCCTCGGGCAGGCGGCCGGAGGCCACCACCCCACCAGCCTGATCCACTTCACCCTGGCCCAGGGAGGTCTGGTTCTTCTCGATGGTCAACTTGAACGCGCCGGTGGGGGTGTCATCACCGTCACCATCGCCGGGACCTTCATCGGGTCCGCCGGGGTTGCCAGGGCCAGGTTGGTTCTGATCAGCATCGGGGATGGTCACATCGGTATCGACACATTCGGTGTTCTCACCGTCAGCTGCCCCGGCGGTGGTGCAATCTTCATGCTCGGGGGTCGGCTGGGCCGGGGCTTCCACCTTGGGGTAGGACACCGAGATCGGGGCGGCCGGTTTCTTGGGGTCGACCTGGCCGCCGGTGGAATACCAGTACCCGGCCTGGCCAGTGCCGACGTTGAAGTCCACTGTATCCTGGGGGAAGGAACCCCAGTGTTTGCCCTCCCGCTTCTGCGGGTTGGAGGGGCCGTTGGCTTCAACCTCAACCGCAACGCCCAGGTAATCGGGCTTGATCTCGATCCCGGTCTCGGTCACGTCGACATCGGAGAAGGTGGCCACGGTGGCATTGTGCATCGGATCGAGCTTGACCCACTTGGACAGGTCGTACATATCAGCGCCGTAACCGGTCAGGGTCGCGGTCAGTTCGCCCTTGCCGTTGGTGACGGTCAGCTTCGGATCGTTGATGCTCCAGTAGGTCATCCCGCCGTAGAACACGGTGGTGAAGGAACCGTCCCAGGAGATCTCGGCGTTCTCGCCTTCGGGATCAACGGTGCCGGAACCGGCGGCAATATTAGCCTGATTCCAGGAAGAGGAGCCCGGGGCTGTTTTCAAACGGTTTCCGGCAGGCTCACCATCGGCGGTGATGGATTCAAAATTCCGGGCCGCCCAGGTGGCTGGCACCTGGTTTCCCTGGGCATCCGGGCGGGTGATGGTGACGTTGCCGTCGCGATTCGTGAAGTACTTGGCGTCCTTCTTTTCATCCCAGACGGTGGCACCGCGGTTCTGATCGCCGTGCACATTGCCGACCTCGCCGGCCACCAGCCAGTTGGCGCCACCGAAGAAGGCACCGCCACCGGCTTCTTCGCTGACGGCCCAGCTAAACTGCACGTCGCTGACCGGGAGGTTCTGATCGGCGTTGGCGTCGGTGGCGGTCAGGCCACCGGCCAATAGCGCGATACCGGCGACACCGCCCAACAGGCGTGTGATCTTGTTCTGCATGTCTCTCCTTGCGTGGTGAGTTGATGGATTGATCGGTTGAAGGGTTGGCAGGAAAGGGGACTGTGGTGGTGGCAGGGTCAGTTTTTCCAGGGCAGTACGAGCCAGCCGCGCCAGAAGGCTAGACCGGTGCCGGCGCCGATCACCAGCAGTCCGGCCAGCGCCCACAGGAACGCTTCGCGGTGATCCTGGAGGAATTGCGCGACGTCGTCGGGGATCAAGTTGCCTCCCAGCCAGTCAATGTCTTGGGCGGCTACGGGCTGCCCGTAGGAAGTTTTGGCTTCCTCGGCGGCTTGAGCGGCCGCGTTGGCATCGGCGAGTCCAGTGGCTTCTGGCGCGGCCGGGTGACCCATGGCGGCCAGCAGCGCACTGAGATCCAGCGGCTCATAACTCGCCGTGGTCGAGGGCCCGGTGGGAGAGGCCCAGCCGGCTGAGGGGACCCGAGCGCTACCGGCCGGGTTCCTGACGGTCTGCAACGGCGCCTGGGGCGCGGGCGGCTGGGTCGCCTCACTGGGTTCCGTCAGCTGTGGGGGGACCTCGGTGGCGCTGCCGGACGAGATCGGGCGGGTGGCGTCGAAGGAGACAGTGATCGGAGTCGGGGGTTTGGCCGGGTCACGCAGCCCACCTGTGGTGTACCAGTAACCGGCTTGACCGGTCAGGACCTGGAAGTCCACGAACTGTTGGGGGAAAGAACCCCAGTTGGGTTCGTTGCGGTTTTGCGGGTTGGAGGGACCCACCGCGGCAACATCAACTTTCACCCCGCGGTAGCGAGGGGTGGTGGTCAACCCGTTGAGTTGTTTGGTCTGTGGGTCGGTTTTCATTGACACGGAGTTGATGGTGGCCATGGGCACCTTTTTGTGGGTTTCCAGCACCGTCCATTTGGACAGGTCGTACATGTCCGCGCCGTACCCACCCAGGTCCGCGGTGAGCGTGCCTTTGCCGTTGGTGAGCTCTAGCACCGGGTCGGTGGCCCACCAGTAGGTCATCCCGCCGTAGAACACCACCGTAAAGCTCCCCTTCCACTTGATCCGGAGAGTATCGGTGGTGGCATCGTAGTGGCCTTGACCACCATCGATCACGACTTCGGCCTGGGTGCCGGTTTCTGCGGGGTTGGTCAGCACCGTGCGGGGTGTCGAACCGGTGAGATCCTGGCATTTGTTCTGCCAGGTGGGGGTGGTCCACTGTGTGGCGCCGAGCCGTTTTTCGATCCGGACATTGCCCTCTTTGACCTTGAACAACCTGTCGTTGCTCCAGACCTCGGACCGGCCCCAGTTGCCGGCCTTTCCGGCTTGCAGCCAATTGCAGCCGCCGAAGAAGGCCCCGGCGTTGGATTCGACGTTGATCCCCCACCGGAACTGGGCGTTGTCGATGGTGAAATTGCCTTGTTGGTCGGGAGTGACCCGGGCGTTGAGGCCCTCGGGAATCTCGACGCCAATATCGACCTGGCGACGTGAGGACCCCTGGGCGTCCGATGAGTCATCGAGTGAGGCGATGGCGGGGCTGGCGGCCAGCGGGACGCTGAGCAATGCGGTTAGGACCAACAGCAGTGCCGTCAACAATGCAGTCACCGCCGACGCGCGTCGTGGTGCACCGAGTCTGCGCAGACAGCGCCGAGTGGCTTGCCGGGTTGGGGTGGTGTTAGCCATGGCTCACCACCGGTCCGAGGAGCTGAGGTGGCGGTGGCGTCCACCGCCCGAGAGACGCTCAGCCGGTGCCGTTGCTGGCGAGGCGGCTGGCACGGTGGCGTAAGGGTCGTGGCTGGCCGAGATCTCCTCGGTCATCTGGGTGGCGTCATCATATTCCTCCAGTTCGGGTTCTGGATCGACATCGTCCTGCTGGTCGTATTCGTCGTATGGGTCAGACTGGTCAGGCTGCTCGGAGACAGTTGCTCGGGCCCGGCGACGCTTGAGGAGCGAGACGATGACGCAGACGATGACAAAGATCAGGATGGCCGCGGCCAGACACAAGACCGTGATGAAGGCCGGGGACCACCAGCTGGAGTTCTCGGCCGAGGTCGCGGTGGCGTTGGCCGCGACCGTGAATTGGGCTTCAACGGTTTGTTCCGAGGAGGCGCCGGTGAGTCGTAGCGTGTGGGTGCCCGGACTGGCATCGTCGGGGATCGGGATCGCTCCGGCTACTTCTCCTGTTGCACCGGCGGTCAACGGGCCGGCTCCAGAAGAACCATCGCCCAGGGTGACGACCACTTGCTCGCCCGGTTGGAAACCTTGCCCGGTGAAGCCCAGCACGTGACCGGCCTGGATGACCTCTTGTTGTAGCCCGACGGTGGCAAAGGCGGCGTTGGCCTCAGCGGTGTTGTCGGTCAGTTCTTCTGCCTGTCCGGCGTCTACAGCGCCGGCGGAGTCGCCGGCCTCATCCTGTTCAGCTGGCTGTCCGTTGGCCAGATCAGCCGCAGCCGCATCGACGGCGGCCTGCTGAGGGTTCTCCACGGTTCCGGCCTGGCCGCCACCGCCAGTGTGGTGACCCGCAGCACTGCGGTTGGCGGCTGCAGCGGAGTCATCGACACTCACCGAGACGGTGTCGCCGGCAGCACCGACGATCTCGACCGGAGTGAAGGATTCATTGGACGGGTTGTGCACGCCGTGGGCGCCGATGGTGATGATCCCACAGGTGACTTTGGTGCAGTCCACGGTTTTTTGGTTGCCCTGACGGTCCACGGCGTTGAACTTCGCGCCCGGGGTACGCATGGTGAGCTTCCACGTCCCGTCGGCGGCCAGGGTTCCGCCGTTAGCGGCCGAAGCGGTGGATGAGCCGGGGAAGGTCACAAAGCGCAGGTAGCCGTTATTATCCTTGGCCTCGGTATCGGGGACGTACATGTAGTTCACGCCGGTCTTTCCACCCTGAGAGGGTTTCCACGAACCACCGCGGGGATCATCCACCCAGCCGAAGGCCACGTAGATGCCGCCGAACCCGCCCTGCAGTGACTGGAAGCCCCGGCCACTGACGGTGATATCGGTGATGCCACTAGCGCGCACCTTGGCTTGGCCGTCCAGTCCGGAGATCGCCACCTGCGGGGCGGCAGAGGCACTGGAGGCTGTCAGGAGCTGGTGGCCGATGACTCCAGCCAGGCAGGCCACAGCGATGACCACAGCGAGCAGGCCCGCCAGCAGGTGAGCCGGCAGGCTAGTACGCACGGTACGCCCAGCGTGGGCCAGCGTGCGAGATTCAGTGAAACAATGAGTTTTCATGAATGCAACTTCCAGATGTCGTAGGTGATGGTGTGGGTGATAGTGCTGAGCGTCGGGGGCGGTCACGGACCGGGGCGATGATCAGCTCCCCGTTGGTGGGGTGTTGCAACACATCGACCGGATGACCGTAGACCTCGGTGATCAGCTGTGCGGTCAGCACCTGCTTCGGGGTTCCGGTGCGGATGTGGCGACCATTGCTGATCATCATGATCCGGTCGGCGTAGGCTGCGGCCACCGACAGATCGTGAATGACCACCACCACGGCTGCTCCGGCGTTCGCGCGCTGGCGGACGTGGCGCAGCACGTGTTCTTGGTGGCGGATATCCATCGCGGCGGTGGGCTCGTCAAGGAGCAGCATCCGAGTCTCTTGGGCCAGGGTGCGGGCGAAGGTGGTGCGAGCTTTCTCGCCTCCAGACAGTTGCGGATAGGCGCGCTGGGCCAGTGGGGTGACCTCGGTGGCGTGCATGACCTCGTAGACCACGGCATCGTCACGGGCTTCTTCACCGGTGCCGGCCCAGGCGGCTCGACCCAATCGCACGACCTCACTGGCAGTAAAGGCAAAGGCGACCCGATTTTCTTGGAGTTGCACCGCGCGCAATCGGGCCATCTGGGCGGGGCGCAGCTCGGACAGCTCGGTTCCGTAGAGCGTCACGGTGCCGGCGCTCGGGGTGGTATCGCCAGTGAGCGTGGCCAAGAACGTCGATTTTCCGGCACCGTTGGGACCGACTAGTGCGACGACTTCACCGGGGTAGACCTCCAAGTCCAGGTGGTCAATCAGGTACTGCTCCCCGATCGTCACGGACACGTTGTCGGCAACCAGCACCGGGGCGCGATGGTTGGGCCGGGAGTTCCGGATGGGGGCACCGTGAGCAGTGTGGGTCATTAGTTCCACCCCCCGGCGCCACGTCGGGTGCGACGAATCAAGTAGAAGAAGAACGGTCCACCGGCCAGAGCGGTCAGAATTCCGATCGGTAGATCCGCGTAGGGAATGATCGTGCGCGCAGCAGAATCGGCTGCCAGCAGGAGCACCGCTCCCCCGATGATCGAGGCGGGGAGCAGCACGCGGTGGCCAGGGCCGACGATCATGCGGATGATGTGGGGTACCACCAGGCCCACGAAGGCAATGATGCCGGAGAAGGCAACAGCCGCGGAGGTGATAACTGCCACGAGAATGATGATCTGTCGGCGTAGCGATTCCACATCGACTCCCAGGTGGCGGGCCTGGCGTTCACCCAGGGCCAAAAGGTCAAGCTGGCGGGTGTAGAACAGGCAGAGACCAATACCAATCAGCATCACCGGTGCGGCGACGGAGACGTCTTGCCAGCGCGTGCCATTCAGCGAACCCAGTTGCCAGAAGACGATTTCTTCGCGGGCGGAGGTGTCGCCGATGAAGGTCATCACCGCGGTGAGGGCTCCGGCCACCGCGTTGACCGCAACGCCGGTGAGGATCAGGGTGACTACTTCGGTCCGACCGTTTTTGCGGGCGGTGAGATACACCAGGGTGGTGGCGAGTAGCCCGCCGATGAAGGCGCCACACACCAAAGTCCAGGCACCGAAGACACTCAGGCCCAGGGCGATAACCACCGAGGCGAAGGCAGCCGCACCGGCGGAGACCCCGACGATGCCGGGTTCGGCCAGGGGGTTGCCGAACACGCCCTGCATCAGTACCCCGCCGGTGGCCAATCCAGCGCCGACGATCACCGCGAGTGCCACCCGCGGGAAGCGCACATCCCATAGGGCGGCTTCGTAGTAGGTGTGCTCGGATTCGATGCCGGTGTCGATCCCGATCCCGCGAAGCACCGAGGAGATGACTTCTAGCGGTGCGATCTGCATCTGACCGATCCCGGCTGAGACCAGGATCAGGACGATGAACAAGGCCGTGAGCACCACGAAAAGCCAGCGGGCGCGTCCGTGGGACTGGCTCTGCAACACTGTGCGGGTGGCAGCGGAGTTGAGCAGGCCGGTGTCGACGTTATCGCCCACGGTCTGATGCGGGGCGAAGTACAGCGGAATTGCCGGAGTAGCCGGGGTCGTCGGGGTCTTCATGGGCAGGCTCTACTCTTCGGTGGAGGTACCAGATTCGTCGGTGGAGGTACCTGCGGAGTCGGGTGCGTAGATGGCCACGGCGAGCGCCTCGAGGATGCCGGCGGTATTGGGGCCAAAGGAGAGCACTTCGTAGTCGGACATGTCAACAATCCGGCGCTTTTTGCCGGCGGGAGTGTGCGCGAGAGCGGGCACGGCAGTCATTAACCCGTCGACTCCGTCGACCGATTCGAGCCCCTTGGTCATCATCAGCACCAGATCGGGTTGGGCTTCCACGATCGCTTCGTCGGTCATCGGCATCATGCCCTCCCAGCCGATCTCATCGGCCACATCGATCCCACCGACACCTTTGATCAACGAATCGGTGCCGGAGCCGGGCCCGAAAATGTAGTAGACCCCGGCCTGGCCACGGACGTAAAGGAACATCATGCGTAACTTCTCGTCGTCGGATTCGGGCACGTACTGCTGGATTTCTGCCAGCATCTCCTCGGTGTCGGCCTGGATGCGTTCGGCGAGCTTTTGGCCTTCTTCGGGTACGCCCAGGGCTTCGGCGATCTGCATGGTGAGTTCGTCAACGGTGTCGACATCGCGCTTGGAGTCGATAGCAACCACCGGAATACCGGCATCGCGCATCTGCAACATCACGTCCCAGGGGCCCAGGGAGGTGTCGGTGATGATCACGGTCGGAGCCAGCTCGAGGATGGCTTCGGCGTTGAGATCGTGCCCGTTTTCGGTCACCAACGGTTTATCGGCGATCTCGGCAAAACCCGAAGAGATATCGCGGCCAACCACGTGATCGCCGAGGCCGAGCTCATAGACGGTCCGGGAGGCGGTGCCGTAGAGGTCCACCGCCAGAATCCGGGAGGTATCGGTCACGGTGACTTGAGTGCCTTGGGCGTCGGTGACGGTCACCGGCAACTGGGATTGTGGGTTGGTGGCGATCGGGTTGATCGCCGAATTGGCCAAATGCGCGGTGGTGGGGCCTTCGTAATCCTTGGGGTTGTCGATGAACTGGGCGTTGTCCAGGGCCTGGCCAACATCAACGGTGCCACTAGCCTGTCCGCCACAACCGGTGACGACAAACAGCAGGGTGGCTAGCAGGGCTGCCAGCGTGGCGCGCTGGCCACGGCGTGACGTTCTCGGTGCGTGTTGGACGGTCTGCACGGTAGGTGACCTCTTCTCGACGGGATCGTATCCGGCGGGTGATGGTGAATACTCAAAGCTAACGGCAAGCTTAGCCTCACCTATCTTTATTTGGCAAATATAGCGACTGCATGTATGACTGCTAAGACTTTCCTACTTTTAGTGCAGATATCAGCTTGTGGGGCGTTCTCGACGACCACAAGCCGGCCCACGGCGGGTCGGTGTTGTTGCTGATCTCACAAGATGTCGGTCTGCGACACCTCGGTGTTGACCGCTTGATCGACGACCTAGACTAGAGGTCAGTACGACCATCCAGAGCGGTAGCAGAGATCTGGCTCGATGACGCCGCAGCAACCACCGACTCCATTCTCGATTCGGCAGGTGCTCATGCCAGAAGCGATGGAAGGAAGGTGCGATTTTTCGTGTCCGCAACACCCACTGAGCGTTCCGCGTCCCACCCCTCTGATCGGGAAATCTTTCAGTCCCTGATCGCCGAGCCCGTCCAGGTTGATCAGCGGTATCCGGCCGGGTTGGCCGCACAGCTTTTTACTTCTGAGTACCAGCCACTCACCCCGGAGCAGACCGGACTGCCAGGCATCGTGCCCGGACCGTTGCCCGCCGAGATCGTGGACGCCGCCGATCCGGATGTGCATCCCGGTCGAGATCCCGAGCTCTTACACGGCGGTCGCGGCGATGGACAGCCAGTGGACGAGCGGGCGCGGATCGCCTTCTGGGAGGCTGCCGCCCAACGGTTGGACTGGCACGAGCCATTCGACACGGTACACACCTGGACCAATCCTTCACCAGCCGCCGAACGTGGCCCGGTGATGCGGTGGTTTTCCGGTGGCAAGCTCAATGTGGCGGTGAATTGCCTGGATCGGCACGTGGACAACGGTCTGGGCGAGAAGGTGGCCCTGTATTTTGAGGGCGAGCCCGGCGATCGGCGGGCGGTGACCTACCGGCAGTTGCTCGCCGAGGTCTCTCAGACCGCCCATGCGCTAACCGAGCTGGGCATTGGCCCCGGCGATCGCGTGGTGGTCTATCTGCCGGTGCTGGTCGAGACCGTGGTGATCGCACTGGCGTGTGCCCGCATTGGGGCGGTGCACTCACTGGTCTTCGGCGGTTTTTCGGCCGAAGCCCTGAAGTTCCGGGTGGAGAATACCGCGGCGAAGTTGCTGGTCACCTCCGATGGGCAGTTCCGGCGGGGCAAAGCCGTACCGGTCAAAGACGCGTCCGATGCCGCGGTAGCCGGGGAAAACAACATTGAGCACGTGCTGGTGCTCAACCGCACCGGTCATCAAGACGAGATCACCTGGGTGCCGGGTCGAGACGTGTGGTGGCACGAGATCGTGGATCGGCAGCCTGCGACCCACACCCCGGAGTTTTTTGACGCCGAGCACCCGCTGTTCATCATGTACACCTCGGGCACCACCGGTCAGCCGAAAGGACTAGTGCATACCTCGGCCGGCTATCTCACCCAGGCGTCGTGGTCCTATGACTATCTCTTTTCGAATCCGGATATCGCGACCCGGGACCAGGACGTGCATTGGTGCACCGCCGATCTAGCGTGGGTCACCGCCCATACCTACGAACTCTACGGCCCCCTATCGAATGGGGTCACGCAGGTGATTTATGAGGGGGTGCCCAACCAGCCACATCCGGGCCGGCACTTTGAGGTAATCCAGCGTTACGGGGTGACCAGCTATTACACCGCCCCGACGCTGATCCGATCGTTGATGGGGTGGCACCCCGACGGGGTGGAGCCCGGCTATGATTTGAGCAGTATTCGGCTACTCGGGACCGTGGGCGAGGCAGTCAACCCTGAGGCCTGGCGGTGGGCGCGCACCCAGCTCGGTGGTGGCCAGGTCCCCATGGTCGATACCTGGTGGCAGTCCGAAACCGGTGCGACGGTGCTCTCACCGCGACAGGATGACACCGAGTTCAAACCCGGGTGTGGCTCCCGGCCGTTGCCCGGGGTCCACACCGCGGTGGTCGATGACAACGGGCACCCGACCCCAGCCGGTCAGCAGGGCGTGGTGGTGATCACCCGACCCGGACCAGCGATGGCACGGACCGTGTGGGGCAATCCGGCGCGGTTCTTTAACTCGTACTGGAAGGACTACGCCGATGCGGAAGACTCCCGTGGCTGGTTTGTGGCCGGTGACGGGGCGAAGGTGGATGCCGACGGGGACACCTGGATTCTGGGCCGGATTGACGATGTGATCAACATTTCCGGTCACCGGTTATCCACCATCGAGATCGAGTCCGCCTTGGTGACACACCCGCAGGTGGTTGAAGCCGGCGTCACCCCGGTACCGGATGCCAAAACCGGTCACGCTGCGATCGCTTTTGTGGTCACGCGGGACGGATTCGCCGCCGAGGAAGCGGTGGCCGAGTTACGTGAGCTGGTTTCGCAGACGATCGGCCCGGTGGCCAAACCCAAGGACATCGTGGTCGTCCCGGATGTGCCCAAGACGCGTTCGGGCAAGATCATGCGACGGCTACTCACCCAGCTCTACACCGGGGACACCCTCGGCGATACCACCAGTCTGCAAAATGAGCCGGCCGTGGCCAGTATTGCCGAGGTCCTGGCCACCCGCTAGACGCTCACACACCGCCGATCGGTGGGTAACTCTTCCGGTGCCTGGATGCATCCGGCGGTGGCGCGGGCGATACGCACGTGAATTGCGCAGACCTGATCCAAACTCAGCGGACCGTCTTGGCGGTACCAGCGCGAAATGCCTAGGCAAATGCTGACCACGGCTCGGGCCACATCCCCGGGGTCTCGGGTGGTGAATACCCCGGCAGCGATGCCCTCATCAACCACCCGACGCACGAGATCC
This sequence comes from Auritidibacter ignavus, assembly GCF_029853775.1. Classification (NCBI taxonomy): domain Bacteria; kingdom Bacillati; phylum Actinomycetota; class Actinomycetes; order Micrococcales; family Micrococcaceae; genus Auritidibacter; species Auritidibacter ignavus. The sequence continues at coordinate 2,272,507 of NZ_CP122564.1, read as the reverse complement.
TGTTCGCGACGGCGCTGGGCAATGTGGTGGTCACGGGCATCACCGTTCAGCGCACGAATCTCGGTAAACGACACGAAGGCTACCGCGGCAAAGTCGGCGTGGAACTGCACGAGGCATTCCACCAGCGCATCATAACGGTCCAGCGGGTCTGGACCAGCATGGTCAACAGCCCGCTGTGACGCATCGATCAGCTCATGCATCGCCACGTTACAGATCTCGACCAAAATCTCGTGTTTTGAGCCGAAATGGTGATAGATCCCGGGCACCGAAAGCCCAGCCGTTTGGGCGATCTTGCGAATACTGGTGCCGTGATATCCACTCACCGCAAAGCAGCTCAGCGCTGCTTGGGCAATGGGATGTAGCGGAAGTTGTAGCGGCAACATGCGCGGATGAATTGTGACCACCTCATCTTTGTCCATGAGTACCCTCCTGGTAGCTAAACGTGATATAAATTACATTATGCACGACCGAGCGAACGATCGGTCGGACCTGTTGGAGGGACAACACACACATGGATATCAACACCACGTTGACGCAGCTGTGGCGCCAGCGCGTCGCGGACGAACCACAAGCGATCGCACTGACTGATCACACCAACGATTACACCGTTGAACGCACCGAGGACCTGACGAACGCTCTGGGAAGCTATTTTCAATCTCGAGGTGTCGAGCCCGGGCAACGGGTGGGCATCCAGTTGCAGAACACCGTGAGTTTTCCGCTGTGCATGCTCGCGCTGTGGAAGATCGGGGCCACCCCGCTGATCCTGAACACCATGTACGGTCAACACGAATTGGCCGGCATTCTCCAAGACTCTCAGGCGGTGGGACTGGTGTCCTCGGAGACCACCGGTGCCGAGACCGCCACCTGGGGGTTGGCCGGCACCACACCGTGGGTCGTTGCCGCTGATCTCACTGACCCCAGCGACCCCGACCTGTGGCAGGAATTGGAGACTTTCCTGGGCACAACCCCCACCGCGCCGGAGATCACCGCGGACACTGCAGCGCTCCTGACCTATACCTCCGGAACGACCGGACCACCCAAGGGGGCCCTGGCGACCCACCGCAACCTCGTGGCTGTCGCACTGACCTTCCCGCAGCTGATCCACCAACAGCCCGGCGACGGTGTGCTGGCCGTGGCCCCGCTGTTTCACATCACCGGTGCGGTCGGCAGTGCCACCGCGACGCTCACCGCAGGCCGTGGAAAGCTGATTCTGCGTGGCCGGACCCGTACCGAGGTGGTGCTGGATGCGCTGCGGCGTGGCGATGTCAACCACATGGTGGGCTCCATTACTGTCTACAACGCGCTACTGGATGCCCCGGGCGTGACCGAAGAGGATTTCGCTACGCTCAAGTCGACCTATACCGGTGGCGCCCCGGTGCCTCCGGCGACCTTGCGTCAGTTCGAGGATCGTTTCGGCCACTACATACACAACGTCTACGGCATGACCGAGACCAGCTCGGCGGTGATCGGTGTCCCGCTCGGTGAGCGGGCCCCGATTCATGAAGAAACCGCCAGCCTGTCCATCGGTAAGACGATGCCGGATGTGGCAGCTCGCATTATCGGCGACGACGGCCAACAGGCCCCCAACGGCACACCCGGGGAATTGGTACTCCAGGGCCCCTCGTGCATTGACCACTATTTAAACAATCCCGAAGCCACCGCCAGCACCATTCAAAACGGCTGGTTATACACCGGTGACATCGGCATCCTCGACGACGAGGGCTGGATCTACATTGTCGACCGGCGCAAGGACCAGATCAATGTCTCCGGCTATAAGGTCTGGCCGCGCGAGGTCGAGGACGCCATCTACGACTACCCCGGCGTTAAAGAAGCTGCGGTCGTGGGCGTTGCAGACCCGTACTCCGGAGAGAAAGTCATCGCCTTCATCTCCGTTCAGGAGGGTCAAGCCCTCGACCCCGAGGACGTACGGGCCACGGTCCGCCAGAAGCTAGCGGCTTTCAAGGCCCCCAAAGAGATACACCTCCTCAACGACCTGCCCAAGACCCCGACCGGCAAGATTCAGCGTCGTGTGTTGCGCACGCAGTACACCGCTGAGCCCACCACCAGCTAACACCTCACCTGCCACCAGACCAAGGGACACTGATGACCAACACCACCCCCCTTATTGATGTTGTTCAGACTCCGCAACAGGCCCGCGATCTGCCCGAGCCACCACTGTTGATTCGCTCCACCGTGGAGAGTTTCTTGGATCAGCACGATATTGGCCAGGGCGGCCTGCAGATCACACGGATCGGCGAAGGCCAATCTAACGCCACCTTCCGGATTCAGCGTGACGGCGCCGATGTGATCTTGCGTCGCGGACCGCGACCGCCGATCCCGCGCTCAACCCACGACATGATTCGGGAAGCCCGCGTGCAATCAGCCTTGGCCACCCGCGGATTTGCGGTGCCCACGATCCGCGCGGTGGAAGAAACCGGCGATCTGTTGGGCGTACCGTTCTACATCATGGACACCCTCGATGGTGATGTCATCACCTCAGAGCTACCCGAACGCTTCGAATCCGACGAGGCCAGGCGCCAGATCGGATTTGCCGCAGTGGATGCTCTGCAACAACTGCACAGCCTCGATGTCTCGACCGAACCTCTGGCATCTTTGGGACGGCCCGAGGGCTATTTACAACGCCAGATCGAGCGCTTCACGCACCTGTGGCCCCAGCAAACACAACGAGATATTCCGCTGGTCGATGAGCTATCGCAGTGGCTTGGCCGGCATGTGCCCACCACTCAACGGCACAGCGTCATCCACGGCGACTATCGCATTGGCAACCTGATGTATTCACCCAGCACCACACCTGAGATCCAGGCGGTGCTGGACTGGGAGATGGCTACCCTCGGAGATCCGCTTGCTGATCTCGGCTACTTCGCTGCCACCTATGCCAGTGGCAGTGATACTCCCACCGTCATGGAACTCACACCAGTCACCCGTCAACCCGGTTTCCCCAGCCGCGATGAACTCGTGGCCCACTATAACCGAGAGTCCTCTCTCGACCTTTCCCAGCTGAACTGGTACCAGGTACTAGCTCTGTGGAAATCCGCTATCTTCTGTGAAGCGATCTACACCCGATTCCTCAACGGCGAAGCACCCGACGATCCGAGCTTCGCTGCGGGTCTGAAACACGGAGTGCCCGCCCTGTTGGAATCCGCCCATCAATTCACCACCGCATAGGTCCTGACTTTTCGAGAAAGTCGGTAACCGTCATGACGACGACCACCACCCTGCCCAAAGAACCCTCACCCACCCAACCCACCCAAGCAGCCCCGAAGAAATCTCTGATTGCTTCCACCTCCGGCCAGCTTTTGGAATGGTACGAATGGAGCGCCTACGCGGTCTTCGCGCCCTTTATTGCCGGGGCTATGTTCGATGACAGCGATCCGGTGTCTGCACTCTTGGCCACCCTGGCTGTTTTCGCGGTCGGATTCCTCGTCCGCCCGCTGGGTGGCATCCTGTTCGGTGCCATGGCCGACCGCAAAGGCCGCAAAGCGGTCCTGATTATGACCATGCTGACTATGGCCACCGCCTCGGTGCTCATCGGCGTCTTGCCCACCTACGAAACCATTGGCGTGTGGGCCTCGGCCGGTCTTTTGCTCCTACGCATCGCCCAGGGCTTGGCCCACGGCGGTGAGTCAGCAGCGGCTAACTCCTACGTTGCTGAAATCGCTCCCGCCCACAAACGCGGACAGTGGTCCTCGCTCGTATTTGTCACCATCTTCGGTGGCTCCGTGCTGGCATATAGCGTCGGTGGCGGTATCTCGGCGGTACTGGACGAAACTGCTCTGGCAGCATGGGGATGGCGCATTCCGTTCGTCTTGGGTGCAATCCTGGCCGTTGTCGCTCTGCTGTTGCGTCGGAACATGGCTGAATCCGCCGTCCACGAGCAGGCGCATCACGAAACAGACGAGACACCTGTTGCCCCGGCACAGGCCAGCGCGCCAACCACGATGCAGCTCACCCCGCGCAAATTCTCCCAGACCAAAGCTATTCTGCTCATTATCGGTATGGTCAGCGGCGCTACCGCCGCCCACTATACGTGGAGTTCCTACGTATCAACCTACGCTATCGTGGAACAAGGCATGGAGCCCACCCTGGCCTATACGGCCAGCGTCGGCGCGCAGTTGATCGCTCTGTTCTCGTTGCCGTTCTGGGGACGCCTCTCCGACCGCATCGGTCGCCGGCCGATTATGGCAGCGTTCGCCGTGCTGATGATCATCACCCAGATTCCGCTGAAGAGCATGATCTCGGATAACCCCTGGAGTTTATTCATTGCGGCCACGATCGCGTTGTTGATCGTCGGAGCAGCCGGTGCGTTGCTGTCCTGCATGATGTCTGAAGTCTTCCCGACCAAATTCCGTACCCGCAATATCGGTCTGGCCTACTCGATTTCGGTGGCCGTCTTTGGTGGATCAGCTCCCTACCTCAACCAGCTGTTCATCTCCATTGACATGTCCTGGCTGTCGAGCTTCTACATCATCGTCCTCTGCGTGGTGACCCTGTTTGCTGTGCGTCTGTTGCCCGAAACCCGTGGCATTGATTTGAATAAGGTCTAAAACGCCTCCGTTGATACCTCGGGTGGGCCACAGCTGCCGTCGAGGTATCCACGGACCATCTCGATTAACAAACCAGTGGCGGAGAATCCTGAGGAATTCTCCGCCACTGTTGTGTGCCGAGAACTCTCGGCGACGGGTCCACCCCACCTTGGGACCCGGGTCTGCGGGAGAGCCGCGCGATGAGCATGAGGGACGTCTCATCGCGTGCCAACGTCTAACAGATTAGCTTACCCTGACTGAATTACTAACGCCGTACAGTGGTAATTTATGTCACATCTGGTCACCATGACCAATTTTCCAGGGAAAAACCTTCATTTTTGTCAGACGCGGTGATGAAAATGTCAGCAGAACCCGATAGTCTCGTCCCTAATTACTTCACTCACAAAGGGTAGCCTTCCTTAGCACCCCGCTCCCGATCTTGCGAAAAGAGGTCACTGCTATGGACATCCACGCCGCGACGACATCTGCTGACGATGCGCTGTCCACCAGAGTCCGCCAGCTGACTCGCGAGGACCACTCGCAGGCAGAAAATTCGGCGTTCATCACCGAGCTGATGTCAGGGAAACGCTCCTTGCGCGACTACGCACTGCTGGTGTGTCAGTACTTTTACATCTATGGCGCCCTGGATACCGCGGTAGAGGCATGCCGGGAAGCCACGGGCAACGAAGCGTTCCGGGCCCTGTTCGATCCGAACCTGGATCGACGCGATGCCTTGGCAGCAGATCTGGAGTCCTTGTTGCCACTGACTGACTGGGACGCGCCGGCTGCTATGACAGCGACCACCGATTATGTGGCCCGGATTGTTCGGGTCTGCGATGATCCGGTCCGACTCGCGGCTCACCATTACTTGCGATACCTGGGCGATTTATCCGGCGGGTTGGCCATCGCCTCGCTGGTCCGTCGGCACTATCAGGCTCGTGACGATCAACTACACATGTATACCTTCGCCGCCATCCCAAAACCGAAGGTCTATAAGGATCACTACCGTGCCAGCCTGGATGCCCTCAAGCTGGATCAGCAGGACCGCGAGGCTTTTATCGACGAGACCCGGCGCGGGTTTCAGTTCAACCAAGCAATCTTTGAGGACCTCTTCGACTACACCCAGGCACATCCGGTGCGGCACTGCGCCATGGAGGGTCGCTGACCGTCCGACGAGACGGGCTACTGCTGTTCGGCCGGGTAAATCTGCCCAATCGGCTCGCGTTTTTCCGCCTGGAACGCGTCTTCGACCCGACCGTAGGCCCAGTAGGCCGACAGCGACAGTTGTGCCCGGGATAGCCCGCGCTCGTCCATCAAATACGCGCGGAGCTGCTTGATCACTTCGCGCTCGCCGTGCACGAAGGCCTGCATACTGTGTGGGGCGTTGCGCAGGTAGTCGGCCGTGAGCTTCTTCGGCCAGGCCACATCGCGGACTGCCTCGGTCAGCATCGCGGTCTGGGGTGTGAAGGGACCGCCCCGGTGCAGGTAGCGTACTTGAACACCCTGCGGTGCCACGATGGGAAATTCGTCATCGGCGCCGGCGACCTCGAGCAACGCGACTCCGCGGGCGGCCGGATTGGTCTCAGCCAGTTCGGCCAGAGACGCCGCGATGGCTGGTAGGGCGGCTTCGTCTCCGGCCCAAAGGTGCCACTCGGTCTGCGGGTTAGGAGTGTATTGTCCGCCGGGGCCACTGAACTGAACGGGGTCCCCGACCGCAGCGCGTGCGGCCCAGGGGCCGGCCACCCCGGCATCACCATGCAAGACAAAATCGACCTGAAAGCTCTGGGCGACCGGGTCGATGGAGTGCACCGAGTAGGTCCGTCGCACCGGGAGTTGATGCTTGGGTAGCTCAGTGCGTAATGCGTCCAGATCAAAGGGTGGCTTCAACCCCAGGGAGGGATCCGGCGGTAAGAGCAGTTTGATGTAGCGATCCGCGGAGTGGGAATCGTGGACCAGAAACTGCTCGAAGTCTCCCCCACCGAAGGTCAGTCGGATGAAGTGTGCGGAGAGTCGTTCGGTACCGACGATTTCCATCAGGTGGGCCGGGTTTTTCGTGCGTGCTGGGCGGACTTTTTCAGACATACCCCTACCCTAACCTGGATAGGTTACCCTTCACTAGCGCACGGAGTGCCGGTAGCTGGTGGCTCGGTGATCGGCGGCGGTGTGCGGACCGGCGTTGAAGAACTGTTCGCGTAGGGTGCGCGGGGTGTCCTCGGGCGCCGGGGAGGCTAGCTGTCCTCGCTGAGCTAGCACCGGGGAGACGTAGGTGGCGAAGCGCTCCAGATCTGCCGGTCGCACCGCACCGGAGATATTGAACCCGTCGATGTCAGCCACCGTGGCCCAGCGCTCTAGCTGGTCGGAAATGGTTTCAGCGGATCCGACTAACACCGGGCCACGCCCGCCCAGGGCGACGAATTCGGCGAGGTCCTTGACCGTATAGGCACTGCCACCGGTGGCTTCGGCCAGGGTGGTCATCGCCTCCAGGGCGGAACGGTTGGCCTCGGTGGTGACGTATTCCAGCGTGTCGTCGGGGTCTGCCTGAGCCAGGTCCACACCGGTCCAGCCCCCGAAGAGTGCCAAGGCCCCTTCGGTATCGACGTAGTCCCGATAGGACTCCCAGCGGGCGATGGCGTCCGCATCGGTAGCGCCGGTGACCACGGTGGCCATGGCGAAAATCTTCACCGCGTTGCGGTCACGACCCCGGGCCCGGAGTCCGTCACGTAGCTCATCGACCCAGTGGCGGACCAATTCGGGGGTGGCACCGATGAGGAAGACGGCTTCGGCGTGATCGAGGGCGAGTGCTCTGCCTCGCGGGGAGGCGCCAGCTTGGAACAACAACGGGGTGCGTTGCGGTCCGGGGTGGGTCAAGGCCGGGCCGGGAACCGTGAAGAATTCGCCCCGGTGCTCGGCCGGGTGGATTTTCTGCGGGTCGACGACCACGCCGGCGTGAGCGTCGTTGACCACTGCGCCGGGCTCGACGGAGGATTCAAACAGCCGGTACATCACCTCCATGTATTCATCGGCGCGATCATAGCGTTGATCGTGCGGGATCTGCTGGGCGAGTCCCATGTTTTTGGCCGAGGAGTCCTGGTAGGAGGTGACGATATTCCAGGCCAAACGTCCTGCGGTGAGGTGGTCCAGGGAGCTCAGTCGGCGGGCCAGCAGGAACGGGTGCTCATAGGAGACCGAGGCGGTCACCCCGAAACCAAGGTGACGGGTGTGGTCGGCCATGGCCGAGACTGCCGACAGCGGGTCCAGCAACGGGTACTGCAGGCCACCGCGATAGGAGGTCTCGGCCGATGCCCCGTAGACGTCATAGACACCGAGCACGTCGGCCAAAAATAGGGCGGAGAATCGGCCTCGTTCCAGGGTTTCGGCCAGTTGCGTCCAGTACTCCAGGGTGTCAAAGGCCACGATCCGGGACTCGGGGTGGCGCCACAGGCCCGGGGATTGGTGGACCGGGACCATCATCTCGAAAGCGTTGAATAGCAGGGGTTTCATCACGCGTGCTCCTGGGGTGTCTGCGTCTGCGAGGAGTTGCCGGTGGGGGCATCACCGATGGCGTTGAGCCCTTCGGGGGCGGTGCCATTGACCAGCCAGTCCCCGATCGCCCGGGCACGGAAGACGATGGGGTTATGAGTGGCCACGGTTTGGGCGTTGCGCCAGTGCCGGTCGAGGTTCTTAGAGCGCAATGTGTTCGAGGCGCCACCGGTCAGGAACAGATCGGAACAGGTCTTGATCACGATCTCGGGGACCGTGACGTGCGCATTGGCCACGGCAATCTGGGCGGTGATAAATTCCTCGGGGACCTCGGCATGGGCGTTGTGCATCTGGCTTCTCGCGGCCAACGCCTCCAGGGCGCTGTCTAGAGACCTGGCGGCTTCGATCACGGTGGCGCGGGCGGTGAAAGCCCCGGCACCGAGGCGCCCGACGGTTTCGAGGATGAGCGGATCGTCACGGTAGGGCACGCCCAGACCGGTGTTGAAGGTACGTTTGCGGTGCCGGACCCCAGAAGTGGCGTCGTGAACTGCAGCAGCCCCGATGCCGGCGGAGACGGCCAGTAACACCAACTGGAAGAAGGTCGCTTCATGGTGGGCCTCGGGCGAACCAGGGACACGTGGTAAGACGTGGGTGGCCGGAACAGTGATGTCGGTGAATCGTGCGGTACCGGTGGAGGTCAGGCGTTGACCGAACCCGTCCCAGTCATCGAGGAGCTCCACCCCGGGATCATTGACCCCGACCACCGCGAATCCGCGACCTTCTTGGGCAGATCCGTCGGGATTGTAGAGGGTGGCCGACACCCGGGTATGACTGGCGAAAGCCGACCCGGTGGCGTAGTACTTCGTGCCGTTCAGGATCCCGCTACCGTCGGGGTGCAACGAGAGCGAGGTGTTGAGCGTGCCCAGGGTGTTCCCGCCGATTTCGGTGGAGGCGTTCCCGACGGTGACCCCGGACAGCAGTCGCTGAAACCACGCTGCTCGTTGCGGTTCAGGCAGAAAGTACAGGGATTCGGTGAATCCGGCGTGGGAGCGGTATTGGTGGGCGATATTCGCATCGGCGGTGGCTAGATCAATCAGCAACCGCGTAAAGGTTTCGATGCTCACCCCGGGGCCGCCGTATGCGGTGGGGACCCGCAACACACTGAAGCCGGCCTGGTTGAGCTCGCGGATCTCGGCGAAGGGCAAAATGCGTTGCTGTTCCCGCTGGCTAGCACCAACAGCGATCGAGTCAAACAGTGGGGCGAAATAGTCTTTCAGGCTGTGATAGTCCGAGACGGTCGGAACATGCGGGGCCACGGGGGTGGCCGAGATTGCGACGTCGTCGTGAAATGTCCGGGCAGAAGGCGACACAGCGAAGGTCCTTTCCATCGGAACTGGCATTAGCACCTGGGTGGCCTGAACGGCACCCCTGGTTGCTGTGGCGTCATCGAGCCAGCTCTCTCAGCCACTCTGGATGGTCTGGGCCTCACTGTAGTCAGTGACCATGTCACATCACAGGTCATTGAGAAATGTGACGTGAACTACTCGCCCTGCCAGGACTGGTGCAGGGTTAGTTCTTGCTGTATTTCACCAACCGGACGTTGACGAACTCTTTGATGCCGTACGGTCCCAGCTCACGCCCGAAACCGGAGCGCTTGACACCGCCGAAGGGCAACTCTGCGGCGGTGGTGGAGGTTTCATTGATGAACACTTGGCCGGTGTGGATCTGATTTCCCACCTCAGCCGCGCGCGCCGGGTCGGAGGAGTGGACGGTAGCGGTCAAACCGTAGGGCGTGTCGTTGGCGAGCTTGATGGCTTCTTCTTCACTTGCCACCGAGTAGACCATGGCCACCGGGCCAAAGAGCTCTTCGGAATAGGCCCGCATCTCGGGGGTGAGCCCGGTGAGCAGAGTGGCCGGGTACCAGGCCCCCTCGCGGTCTTCGGGCGCCCCTCCCACGTGTGCGGTCGCACCGTGGTCGATGGCGTCGCGGACCTGAGCGTCGAGATTCTCCAACGCTTGCTGGGAAGACATCGGTCCCATGGCCGTCTCCGGTTGGGTGGGGTCGCCCAACCGGACTTGTTCCACGGCGGTTTTCAGTTGTTCCACAAAGTCGTCGTAGAACTCCTCGAGCACAATGAGGCGTTTAGCCGCGTTGCAGGCCTGGCCGGCGTTACCAAACCGCGAGGTGGCAGCCAGCTCGACGGCCTGGGGCACGATGTCGCGGTCAAGCACGATGAAGGGGTCGTTACCACCCAGCTCAAGCACCACTTTTTTCAGGTGTTTACCGGCGGTCTCGGCCACCGCTGCCCCCGCCCGGTCAGAGCCGGTCAGAGACACACCCTGGACCCGCGGGTCGGGAATAACTCGCTCGGCGATCTGCTCGTTGGAGGCGTAAATATTGACGTAGGCGCCCGCGGGGAATCCGGCCTCGTGGAAGATCTGCTCCATCACTTCGGCCGATTCCGGACACTGCGGGGCGTGCTTAAGCACGATGGTATTTCCGGCCATCAGGTTCGGCCCAGCAAAACGGGCGACCTGGTAGTAAGGGAAATTCCAGGGCATGATGCCCAACAGCACACCCACCGGGTCGTATTGCACTTTGGCCTGACCACCGCGAGCAACTGGGAGTTCTTCATCGGCGAGGAACTCCGCGGCGTGATCGGCGTAGTAGCGGTAGATCGAGACCGAAATTTTGACTTCAAACTCGGCTTGGCGGACCGGTTTACCCATCTCCCGGGTGATGATCGAGCATAGCTGGTCGAGACGCTCTTCGTAGAGATCGGCAACGCGGTGCATCCACTGGGCGCGCTGCTCAAAGCTGGTGTTCGCATAACTTGTGAAAGTCTCGGCAGCCAGGTTAACTGCCTCGCTAATCTGTTCGTCGGTTGCGGTGGGGTAGGTCTTTTCAACAGCACCGGTGGCGGGGTTAGTCACTGCATAAGTCGTCATACCCCTAACCTACGGCGCGCGTGTGGCAGATCACAATACCTGGGGGGTCGAAAACCACGAAACCGCGGCCGGGACCAGAGACAGGCGAAAGGCCCCCGCAGTGAGTAGCCTAGAAGAATCTCCCCGGCACGACGTCTATTGACAGGATGATTCCCGATGCTTTTCTCCACGCCCGCGCTCGCCGCGCGGTACCGCTCGGTGGCGCTCGCCACCCTGGTCAGCCTCAGCGCCCTGGGGTTGACCGGTTGTGGTGGCGAGGACGACCCGGGATCCGGGCAGGCCCAAGATCCCGCCACAGCGATTCCCTCCGATCAAGCACCGGAACCCCGCGAGGAATCGATTGCCCTGGCGAACCAGGTCGATGAGACCCTGCAGGAGGCGATGGTCTATACCGGCGAAGAAATCTGGGGCGACCGGTGGCTCGTGGTCGATTCACTCCGGGAGGTGTCGGACCCAGACCAGTGTCAGCAGGCAACACTCTCACAGCTCGAGGTTGCCATGGACTCAACGGATCCTGCAGTCTATGCCCAGGTTGACGGCGAGACTCAGCTTGATGAGACGGCCTCGGTCGAAGAACTCGATCTGGTCGAGTTCAGCACCGATGCGGATCGCCGTGAACGGGTCGAGCTCGAAGAAGCTCGAGAGACCGACTGTGTGAATGAGGAGATGACCGAGATCGAGGACGACACCGTCTCCGCCGAGGCCGGTGAGGTTTCCATCCGAGAGGTGGTCGTCTCGGATTTCCTTACGGCCCGGACCGCTGAGCTGGAAACCGGTGGCACCTGGCTTCGGTACCGGTCGGTGTATCCTTCAGCCACCGATCCTCAGGACGGGATAGCATTCGATGCCTGGGCCGAGTCGGCCAGCGAACGCATTGACGAGATCTACACCGCGACGCGTTAGGAGTACGGCCAGCATGTCATCACAGCACTCCGAAACCACCCAGACCCCAGGAGCATCCTTACCACCGGGCGCTGTGGGGGTGCTGGCCATGTTGGCGCTGGGCTCGTTCGTGATGATCCTCAACGAGACCATCATGTCGGTGGCCTTGCCGGTGCTGATGGACGAATTTCAGCTCACCCCGGCCACCGTCCAGTGGCTCACCACCGCGTTCATGCTCACCATGGCCGTGGTCATCCCCACCACCGGCTGGCTACTGACCCGGTTGCCGATCCGGGTGGTGTTTGTCATCTCCACCGGGTTCTTCGTCCTCGGCACACTGGTGGCCGCGACGGCACCTGTCTTCGGACTACTCGTCACCGGTCGCGTCATCCAGGCCGCGGGCACCGCGATCATGTTGCCGTTGTTGATGACCACGGTGCTCAACGTAGTGCCGTTGCACTTACGCGGGCGCACCATGGGAGTGGTGTCGATCATCATCGCGGTCGCTCCGGCGGTCGGGCCGACCGCCGGCGGTCTGATCCTGCATGCGTTGAGCTGGCGGTGGATGTTTTTGATCATTCTGCCGATCGGAGTGTTGGTGGTGCTGTTGGGGCTGTGGCGGTTGCGTAACGTGACCGAGACCCGCAAGGTGCCGCTGGATGTTTTTTCGGTGGTGTTGTCAGCGATCGGTTTTGCCGGCGTGATTTATGGACTGAGTTCTATCGGTGAAGCTGCCACCGGACATGCGGTCCTGTCGCCCTGGGTGCCACTGGTCATCGGCGGGGTGGCGTTGGGGATCTTCACACTACGACAGATCTCCTTGCGGGATATCGCGCTGTTGAATCTGCGGGTATTCACCGTCCGCACTTTCACGCTGTCCACCATATGCGTCTTGATTGCCATGGTGGGGCTGTTCGGCGTGATCGTGATTCTGCCGATCTACATGCAGGACATTCTGCACTTCTCTGCTCAGGACACCGGGCTGGCCATGCTCCCGGGGGGCCTGGTGATGGCCGGTTTGGGATGGCTGGTGGGCCGGGCCTATGACGCCGTCGGTGCCCGGGTGCTGTTAATCCCCGGCGCCGTGGTGGTTTCGGTGGCGATGTGGCTGATGACCACCTTCGATGCCGACACCGGGCTCGGTAGCTTGATCACCACCCACGTGGTGATGTCGATCGGGCTAGCGGCCCTGATGGGGCCACTGTTTACCTCAGCGCTGAACTCGCTGACACCACGGCTGTATTCTCACGGCTCGGCGGTGATCAATTCACTGCAACAGGTCGCCGCTGCCGGTGGCACCTCACTGTACATCACGGTCATGACACTGGCCACCACCCTCGGGGTGCGCTTGGGCCAGGATCTTGCAACGGCTGAGATGACCGGTATTCACAACGCGCTGCTGTACGGAGCGGTGCTATCGGTGGTCACCGTGGTGCTGGTGCCGTTTGTACGGACACCGAAACCGCAATCCTAGCAACCGGCCCGGGTTCTAAGGGCAGAATGCCCATCAGAACCCGGGCCATGGTGGAGTGCAACACCTACCGCGCCGGACGAGTCGCGCTCGCGACTACTCGCGGTCGTCCCGGTTCTTGTCGTCCCGGCTCTTTTCGTGCCGGCGTAGCCCAATTCCGGGCATGTTGAACCGGGACGGACGTGTGCCTGGCGGTGGCGAGGCGGGGTCTCTGCTCTTCTGGTTGAAGATCCCGCGGGTGGCCTCCAGCCGGTAATCGATCCAGTCGTCAATGTGGCTGGTGAGCTGTTCGGGGAAGTCCCACTCGTAGTCGTCAGCCATTCTGCTGGCGAACTCATGGTAGCGGTCATCCAGCTTGCTACGTTCCACGCGGGCGTAGTCGGCGCGCAGACAACGCACCAAAGACCAGCACATAAACAACAACACCACAGAGAATGGCAACGCGGTGGCCAACGCGGCGGCTTGCAAAGATTCTAATCCGCCGGCCAGCATGAGACCGATAGCCAGCGCACCGGCAGCGGTGGAGAACAACACGCGCGACCAGATCGGCGGGTTGGGGTGGCCGCCCGAGGAGAGCATGTCCATCACCAGGGATCCGGAGTCTGAAGAGGTCACGAAGAAGATGGTGACCAACAGGATCCCCACAATGGAGAACAACATCCCCAAAGGCAGGTCGCCGAGCACGTCGAAGAGCACCCCTTCGGGGCTGACTTCGCCGTCTTCGACCAGGTCACCGGCCCCAAAAAGCTGGCGGAAAATCCCGGTGCCGCCCAGCACGCCGAACCAGAGGAAACCGACCAGCGGCGGCACCAGGAGCACACCAGCAATGAACTGGCGCACGGTGCGACCGCGGGAGATTCGGGCGATGAAGATACCGACGAAGGGTGCCCAAGACACCCACCAGCCCCAGTAGAACAGGGTCCAGGACGAGGCCCATGCGGATCCGTCTTCCCCGGTATAGGTGGCCACGTCCAGCGACATTTCGAAGAAGGTGGCCAGGTAGACGCCCAGCGATTCCACGAGGTTCTGGAAGATGAACAGGGTCGGTCCCATCAGCAACAGTGCGATCAGGACCACGCCGGCCAGACTGAGGTTGAAGTTCGACAGCCACTTCATTCCGCGTCCCACACCGGAGACCACAGAGAGTGTGGCGATGAACGTGATGACCACGATGAGGATGACCAGCAGAACAGTATCAGCGGTTTCGACGATGCCGATCTTTTCCAGACCGGTCCCGATCTGTTGCACGCCGAGGCCCAGTGAAGTGGCCACACCGAAGATGGTGCCGAACACCGCCAGGATGTCGATCACGTCACCCAGAATGCCTTTAACACGCTCCCCCAGCAGAGGTTCAAAAACCCAGCGGATCGAGACCGGACGCCCACGCCGGTGAATGGTGTAGGCCACGGCTAGGCCAATGATGGCGTAGACCGCCCAGGGGTGGATGCCCCAGTGCACGAAGGTTTGGGCCATGGCTTGCTTGGCGATGTCGGCTTCGCTGCCTTCCCAGCCGGGTTTGGGTTCCACGGTGGCAAAAGTCAGCGGCTCACCGACGCCATAGAAAACCAACCCGATACCCATGCCGGCGGCGAAGAGCATACAGAACCAGGACAGCAACCCGTGGTCGGGCTTGTCTTCAGGGGAACCGAGCTTTAGTCTGCCGTATTTCGACAGCCCAAAAAACAGGGCAAAGCCGATGAAGACCATAATGCACAGTACGTAGTACCAGCCCAGGGTATCGACGATCCAGGTCTGGATGGCGTTCAGGACTTCACCGGTCGCGTCCGGCAAAAAGATACCGCACAGTGCCACGGCAATGACGATGATAGTCGATGGCCAGAACACGTGCGGGGCAATCATGCCCCGGCCGATCTTCACACCCTGCCGTCTCAGCTTGGCCACGATGCGGCTATCAGAATCATGCTCGCCAAGCGACATGTACTGGGGCAAGGAGGCGGTCTTATCGATTTCTTCCGCTTCGGTTTCTTCGGTCAGCACCGATCCCTCACCGGATGTCTCGGTGGTCGTCGCCCCCGCGGACTGAGCCGTGGGTGGCTCGTCTGGTTCGTCTGAAGGATCATGATTCGACATGCGATGGTCACTCCTTAGATCGTCAGATGAAATCAAGGACGCGTCCGGAATACGACAGCCCGGTACAGATGATCTATTATAGGAATATTTCTTGAATTTGCGAACAGGAGGCTACTCGCGACGTCACCGCCGGGGTGCGACGAGGTCTTAGGCACGAAATTGCTGGAAACCAATGTGGTCCTGCAAGTCTCTGATCTCAACGGGTTGCTCATCCAGGTCACCGACGATTTTCCAATCACCATCGACCCACTCCATCGCTAACAACAACGAGGCTCGAGTGGTGTGGGTGCCGTCAAAGCTGGTGACCGCGACCTCAATCAGCCCAGCGTCACCGTCGTAGCGGACCAGCCGAAAACCACCGATCGCGGAGTCTTCGCCAGCGAAACGCTCTCGCACCTCATCGACCATCTGTGAGCTGTGCTGTTCGGTATCAACGCCGGGTCCCAGTGGCATCGCGAGCGCGGTGTCATCGAACCGGTCCGGGTTCGTCAGCATGGCGGTATATGACACGGCAGCAAACATCATGCCCCGTGGTGAATGCTCAAAACAACTAGGTACCCCGTCATCATTGCGCTGACCAGGCCCGTATTGCTCAGAGACGGGGAAGAAAATATTGCGGTGGTTTTCCCAGTCAGCGTCGGGAGTGCTACCAATGGATCCTTCACGCGCGACACCGCCGAGCCCACAGATCGAATCCGTGGTTTCGCCGGTATAGGTGGCCTCTTGCCCCACGCCCTCGGCATCGGGGCCGACCGCACGCACCACACCGAAGATGATGATGGCCGTGATGCCGATAGCGATCAGCGCAATGGTGAGCACGCCTTTGCCCGTGACCCAAAAGTTCTTGCGCTCGCTCGTCGATTGCATTTCACTCATCAAGTCCTCACACACTGATCTGGTTGGCCTCAGCCAAGCTCTCTCTAGTCTAGGTGACCTCATGAGTCATAAAGGTCGCATTCTCCCCGGAGCGCGAGAACAATAGACAAGAAGAGAAACAGACCCCTCATGCAGTGATCTGCACTAGTGACCTGAAATGGAAGGACGACGATGGCTGAACGCCAATTTGGGTTCCGCACCCGTGCTTTGCACGCCGGAACCGTTCCCGATGCGGTGCATGGATCGCGTGCACTCCCGGTGTATCAGAGCACCTCATTCGTCTTCGAATCCACCGAGGATGCCGCGAACCTGTTTGCCCTGCAGAAATACGGCAATATCTATTCACGCATTGCCAACCCCACGGTGGCCTCGTTTGAAGAACGGATGGCCTCCTTGGAAGGCGGTATCGGCGGGGTAGCGACGTCGTCGGGGATGGCCGCAGAGTTCGTGGTATTCGCCGCACTGGCTCAGGCCGGGGACCACATTGTGGCCTCATCGCGACTCTACGGTGGCACGGTGACCCAGTTGGACGTCTCGTTGCGTCGTTTCGGCATCGAGACCACCTTCGTGGATTCCACGGAGGCCACCGACTTTGAAGCGGCTATGCAGCCCAATACGAAAGCGGTCTACACCGAGATCGTGTCGAACCCCTCATCGACGATCGTGGATTTGTCCGGTCTCGCGCAGGTGGCCCATCACCACGGGGTTCCTTTGGTGGTAGATTCCACGCTGACCACTCCTTATCTGATTCGCCCGTTCGAGCACGGCGCCGATATTGTCATCCACTCCGCCACAAAGTTCTTGGGCGGCCACGGCACCACCTTGGGAGGAGTCGTGGTGGAGCACGGCACCTTCCCCTGGGATAACGGCAACTTCCCATCCATGACCGAACCCGTGGAGTCCTATAACGGACTGAGCTGGTGGGGCAACTTCGGCGAATACGGGTTCTTGACCAAAGTCCGCAACGAGCAACTGCGCGATTTTGGCCCTACCCTGGCACCGCAGTCAGCCCAGCAACTGATGGTAGGGATTGAGACCTTGCCACAGCGCATGGACGCGCACATTGCTAATGCACAACAGGTCGCCGAATGGCTGAACGAGGACTCGCGCATTAGCTACGTCAACCATGCGGGGCTTCCCGACAACCCGTACTACGAACGGGGGAGACAGCTCTTGCCACAAGGGGTCGGCTCGGTCTTCAGCTTCGGGGTGAAGGGAGGTCGCGACACCGGAAATACCTTCATCCAAAGCGTTCAGTTGGCATCCCATCTAGCGAATGTTGGCGATGCTAAAACGCTGGTGTTGCACCCGGGTTCGACCACGCACCAGCAACTCTCAGATGAACAATTGGCTGCTGCCGGTATTCCGGATGATTTGATTCGTATTTCGGTGGGGATCGAAGACGTCGACGACATTATCTGGGATCTTGACCAAGCGTTAACCACCGCCACCGATGGTGCAAGCCACTAACTCCAGGAAAGGACCATCATGAGCACAGCATTGCCAGACCGCACCTGGACCGGCCCCTCGGCTCCGGAACGTTTGAGTCTGCTTCGTCAGAGCCAGTCCATTGCCATCGTGGGCGCCTCGGATAAGCCCTCCCGTGCGTCCAACTTTGTCGCGACTTACCTGCTTAGTTCCACCACCTTCGATGTGTATTTCATCAACCCGGTTCTCGCGGAGAAGGGTGGGAAAATCTTGGGCCACAAGGTGTATCCGAGCCTCGAGGCACTGCCCGTCGTACCCGATATCGTCGACGTCTTCCGAAAACCCGAAGACACTCCCGCGGTTGTCGAAGATGCCCACAACGTCGGGGCCAAGATCGTCTGGCTCCAGCTGGGTATCTGGAATGAAGAGGCGGCACACCTGGCCGAGTCGTATGGCATGAATATCGTCATGGACCGTTGCGTGAAAATTGAACACGCTCGCTTCCACGGCGGGCTGAACCTCGCTGGTTTCAACACCGGGGTCATCTCTTCGCGCCGCCAGGAATTAGATCGATAGAACCAGATTCGTGCAAGGGACCACAATGAGGGGCTTTCACACGTGTGAAAGCCCCTCATCGTTTATGCCACACCGTCACGCCCGTCGTGGACGCCTAAAAACGCCAGTGGCCGGTCCCGTGTAGTTCCGAAGAACCCGGGACCGGCCACCGCCAGTAACTACACCACTAGTAGCAGCGCAGAGTCTTAGTCCTCAGACTTGCGACGACGGGCCAACAGGCCACCGGCCGCAGCCAGCAGACCACCCAGACCCAACGCGCCCAGCACGCCAGCACCAGTCGAAGCCAGCTTGTCACTGTGGTCACTCGACGCATCGGAGGCGTAACCAGCGCCATCGCCAGCACCGTCACCAGAACCGCCATCACCAGGCTTGCCGGAACCGTCACCAGCACCGTCACCAGCGCCGCCATCACCAGGCTTACCGGAACCGTCACCAGCGCCGCCATCACCAGGCTTACCGGAACCGTCACCAGGCTTGTCGCCACCGTCACCAGGCTTGTCGCCACCGTCACCAGCACCGCCATCATCAGATGGCTCGGTCACGGTCACGGTGATCTCATCGATCACGTTGCCGTCCTTGTCCTTGACGACCACCACAATGGTGTCACGAGGCTTCGCATCCTTATCGATTTCGACAACCAGGTTGCCGTCCTCGTCGATCGAGGCACGTCCTGGGCCTTCCACCTCAACAGTGGTGTCCTCAGGAACCTCGCCACCCTCATTCGGGATCACGATCCGCTCACCAGGCTCACCCTCAGCGTCACCCCAGTTCGGCTTCTCCTGCTCACCAGGTCCCTCACCACCATCAGATGGCTCGGTCACGGTCACGGTGAAGGTTTCGGTGTCAGTGGAGCCATCCGGGTAGGTCACGGTCACGGTAATTTCGGTCTTGTCGCCCGAGGTGGCACCTTCTGGGGCAGTCACCTTGATAGTGCTACCGTCCTCGCCAACCTCAACGGTCCAACCGTCCTGATCGGACGCAACTTCGACCTGAGAGCCTTCCGGCAGTTCGTCACCGTTATTCGGCACCTCAACAGTCTGACCTGGTTGAGCAGTGGTGTTGTCCCAGTTCGGAGTTACCTCGCTCGCTTGGTCACTGCCAGGTTCTTCACCACCGTTATCACCACTCGGGTCATTGACGGTCACGGTGAAGGTCTCGGTGTCAGTGGAACCGTCCGGATAGGTCACAGTTACCGTGATCGTGGTTTTATCACCCGTGGAGGCATTCTCCGGAGCAGTGACAGTTATCCCGTGATCATCGCCGACGGTCACGTTCCAGCCATCCTGGGAAGAAGTCGCTTCGACCTCAGAGCCTTCTGGCAACGCATCACCATTATTCGGCGCAGTCACCGACTCGCCCGGCGCCACTTCCTGGTTATCCCAGTTGGGCTGAACCTCAGCAGCTTGGTTGTTGTTGTCATCGTCATCACCGACAGCCGGGTCAACGACAGTGACGCTGACCTGTTCGGTGTCAACAGAACCATCCGGGTAGGTGACCTGGACAGTCACCACAGCCTTGTCACCGTGCGAGGCACCTTCCGGTGCAGTCACGGTCAGAGTGCCGTCGTTGGTGGCCGAAACTTGCCAGCCTTCGGCATCAGTGCTGGCTTCAACGGTGGAACCTTCCGGAATCTCTTCGCCCGTGTTCGGAACCTCAACGGACTCACCGGGAGCAACCTGGCTGTTCACCCACGATGGAGTGATGTCATCAGCCTGGGTACCGTCCTCCTCATCGTCGCCACCACCATTGGGGTCGTTGACGGTCACGGTGACCTTCTCAACATCCTGCGAACCATCCGGGTAGGTCGCGGTCACCTCGATAGTGGTCTTGTCACCGTCAGCAGCTCCCTCGGGTGCGGTGACGGTGAGGGTACCATCATCGGTGGCCGACACCTTCCAACCTTCAGCATCGGCAGTGGCCTCGACCTTGGAGCCTTCCGGCAGTTGGTCACCAGAATTCGGGATATCTACCGACCCACCAGGCTCAACGGTACCGTTCTCCCACGTCGGTGTGGTGATGTCAGCCAGGGTGTCCTCCTGGCCACCGCCGTTGTCCGGCTCATCCACCGTCACGGTCACCGTGACCTCATCGGTGGAACCATCCGGGTAGGTCACGACCACAGGAATCTCAATGGTCTCACCAGGGGTAGCACCCTCCGGAACGGTGAACGTGATCTCACCAGTGTTCTCATCGATGGTCACACCCTCAGGAGCGTTCTCACCAGCCTGGAACGAGGTCCCCTCCGGAGCCTCGGCCTCTTTACCTTCAGCATCGGTGAACGAAGGAGCCGGGACAGTTACCTGCTCACCCGGCGCACCAGAAGCGTTCTCATATGCGGGCTCGAAGGTTTCAGCCTGCGCCGGAGCCTTCGGATCAACGTCGATGGTCACCGAACCCTCATACGTGGGCTTACCATCCTGATCCACAACCCGGACCGGAACCTGAACCGGGCCCTGGGTATCAGCATCCTCACCAGCATCCACGGTAATCTGACCCGTCTCCGGATCAATCACCACCGTAATGTCATCAGCAGGATCTTCAGTGCCACCATTCCAAATAATGGTATTGCCCGACTCATCAGAAGGATCCTTCACGAATCCATCCGGCAACTCACCGAACTCAAACCGGTCACCCTCACCCTTCTCAGCAGGGTTACCCTCAGCATCAGTAATCACCGGATCCACAGACACCTGACGATCCCCATCATCACCCACAGTCACATCCGGGTAAGACACAACACCAGGCTCAACAACCTCCGGCTCATCCACCGTCACGGTCACCGTGACCTCATCGGTGGAACCATCCGGGTAGGTCACCACCACAGGGATCTCAATGGTCTCACCAGGGGTAGCACCCTCCGGAACAGTGAACGTGATCTCACCAGTGTTCTCATCGATGGTCACACCCTCAGGAGCGTTCTCACCAGCCTGGAACGAGGTCCCCTCCGGAGCCTCGGCCTCTTTACCTTCAGCATCGGTGAACGAAGGAGCCGGGACAGTTACCTGCTCACCCGGCGCACCAGAAGCGTTCTCATATGCGGGCTCGAAGGTTTCAGCCTGCGCCGGAGCCTTCGGATCAACGTCGATGGTCACCGAACCCTCATACGTGGGCTTACCATCCTGATCCACAACCCGGACCGGAACCTGAACCGGGCCCTGGGTATCAGCATCCTCACCAGCATCCACGGTAATCTGACCCGTCTCCGGATCAATCACCACCGTAATGTCATCAGCAGGATCTTCAGTGCCACCATTCCAAATAATGGTATTGCCCGACTCATCAGAAGGATCCTTCACGAATCCATCCGGCAACTCACCGAACTCAAACCGGTCACCCTCACCCTTCTCAGCAGGGTTACCCTCAGCATCAGTAATCACCGGATCCACAGACACCTGACGATCCCCATCATCACCCACAGTCACATCCGGGTAAGACACAACACCAGGCTCAACAACCTCCGGCTCATCCACCGTCACGGTCACCGTGACCTCATCGGTGGAACCATCCGGGTAGGTCACCACCACAGGGATCTCAATGGTCTCACCAGGGGTAGCACCCTCCGGAACAGTGAAAGTGATCTCACCAGTGTTCTCATCGATGGTCACACCCTCAGGAGCGTTCTCACCAGCCTGGAACGAGGTCCCCTCCGGAGCCTCGGCCTCTTTACCTTCAGCATCGGTGAACGAAGGAGCCGGGACAGTTACCTGCTCACCCGGCGCACCAGAAGCGTTCTCATATGCGGGCTCGAAGGTTTCAGCCTGCGCCGGAGCCTTCGGATCAACGTCGATGGTCACCGAACCCTCATACGTGGGCTTACCATCCTGATCCACAACCCGGACCGGAACCTGAACCGGGCCCTGGGTATCAGCATCCTCACCAGCATCCACGGTAATCTGACCCGTCTCCGGATCAATCACCACCGTAATGTCATCAGCAGGATCTTCAGTGCCACCATTCCAAATAATGGTATTGCCCGACTCATCAGAAGGATCCTTCACGAATCCATCCGGCAACTCACCGAACTCAAACCGGTCACCCTCACCCTTCTCAGCAGGGTTACCCTCAGCATCAGTAATCACCGGATCCACAGACACCTGACGATCCCCATCATCACCCACAGTCACATCCGGGTAAGACACAACACCAGGCTCAACCACGTTCACCGTGGCGGTCACGTGGTCAACGGACTCATCAGCGTAAGTCACCACGACGGGGATATCGATCGAGGACCCATTTCGTGCATCCTCTGCAATCGTGTAGGTGATCTCACCGGTGTTCTCATCGATGGTCGCCCCCTCGGGGGCGTCGTCCCGCAGGGCGTATTTTGTACCAGCTGGGGCCGAAACATCCTGGCCCTGGTTGTTCTTGTAGGTCGGTGCCGGGACAGTTACCTGCTCACCCGGCGCACCAGAAGCATTCTCATAAGCAGGGTCCAGCGTTTCTGCGTATTCAGTGACGCGGAAAGCTGCCGAGTCCATAATGTTGCCGTTGATGATCAACCGCGCCTGGTAAACGGTTCCAGGCTCAGCATTTTCGGGTACCGTGAAGGTGCAGTTGGCAGCCTCAGCAGCCGAGGTAATCTTGCAGTCATTACCGACCTGGTTACCGTTCTCATCAACCCAGCGGATGGCGTAATTCTGGCCGGGGTAGAATACGGTATTGACACTCGGGGTCACCACATCACCAACACCGGCGGTGTTGGCACCGGTGTCGTGATCAAGCGAAATGTCAGCACGGTTCGGGTCAGGCACCAGCGCGAAGTACACGTTGTACAGGGAGCCACGAGCCGGCTGCCAGAAGGCCGCGGTGTGAGTACCATCATTCGGATCACCAAACGCCGGGACAGTACACGGCGTGTAACCAGCCACAATCTCATCGTCGGTATTAATCACGAAACCATACAACGCGTCAGCATTCGGGATAGGCTGATCGAAACGCACCGTGTACCGACCATTGTCCCCAACCGGGGCAACCACAGTTTGCTTAATATACTGCGGATTCGCTTCCAACAACGCTTTCTGCTGCTGAAGCCGCTGACCCGTAGGCAGATTACCCAAACCACGAATAGCCGAACGACCTTCCGCAGTCAGCACCGACATCACCACCCGAGTACCGGGAGCAGGATTCTCACCGGCGCGGGTCGGGAAAGGAACGAAAAGATCAGGTTCGCCCGATTCCCACCAAACACGGCCAGAAACCATGTTGGGGCCGTTGCCACCCACACCGGAAGTGTTGGACGGCGTGGGCACCGGACCTTCGTTATCGATCTTCCACTGATCACGCGGGGTCGTCAGGTAGCTAGCAGGATCCGCACCCTCAGGCTTCTCATAAACCCACACCGAACCACGTTGAGTGGAGAACTGTTCGGTGGTAAAGGAACCAAAGTGACCATCACGGCCGGGGTTCATGAAGCCGTTCATCATCCCCGGACCCTGACGGATAGCCTTCAACTCACCCCCACCGGGACCAGTCTGGCCCGGAGCAACCCACACCTTGATCCGCACATCGTTAATCAAGCTCATCGGCTCGTAGACGTGCAAGGTACCGTTCTCATCAACCCAGTTCAGATCACCAAAACCGAAAGCCCCGTCGGTACCGGCCAATTTGTGCGTCTTCGCGGTGAACACCGGGCTAGCAGGCGAGTCCTTATCCATCCACTGCAAGTACAGAGTCACATCATTCAACGCCTCCGCACCAGAGTTACTGGAGTCGAAAGACACACCATTGCTGTAGTACAAACGACCTGAGAAGGTCCCCAACGAGCCACGGTTGGTGACGTCAGCGAATTGACCATAAGTACGAACTCGACCAGCAGCAATCGCATCCGCATCCACCGGACCAGTGACTTCACTAGCGACCGGAGCCGGACGAGTACCCTGCGGATTCGTCGCCCGCGGGTAACGATTTGTCGCACCCTCAGGGTTCACTTTCTTGGGGACAATGGCGTCACTGACGTCTTCGCCGGTAGCGGGGGTGGTTGCGTCTTCTCCTGCTGCGGGAGCGTCTGTTGCAGGAGCGTCCGCTTGATCAGCTCGCGCCACGGTGGCCTGGGTCACGTCACAGACAACGCCACCACCAACCAAAGCAAAAGCGGTAAAGGCAGCCATGGCACCGCGCCGCCAAGCTGGCCACTGTCCCGCAGAGTTTTTGGAAATCTCAGTCATTACGGCTAGTCACTTTCTGTCGAGAAAAAACGTGACCACACCACAGAACGCCGTGCACGCGCACGGAAAAACCTTCTGAAGGTGATCGTGATGATAGACCCTGCGGCCGCTGTCACCGACCATAGAGTAACCTACCGCTCAGAATACCACGGCGTACAACTATCTAGTTATCTTTCGTTACAACAAATAACCCAAGTCCTGCAGAAGATCAGTGGCATATGTGCACCTCTTGAGACCGTGATCAAGAAGCCAGCCACTTGGAACCCGAATTGCTGCCCCTGAACGCTAAGTGGGGTCTTAAACACCGGTGGCCGGTCTCGTGTGGTTCCGAAGAACCTCGGGACCGGTCACCGCCGCAGGTGGACGGCCCAGCCCGCGGTCGACGCGGGCGGTGGAGAAGGCCTCGTGCTCGCTGCGCATCCGCTCCAGTCGGGTGCGGCGGGCTTCCGCTTCCGAGGTGGCCGGCGCCTCGGCGGTCAGAGCCGGGAGGATGGCGGCCGAGCTGGAGGCCGGGATCGCATCATAGACGCGGAAGTCGGAAGTCACCGACACCCCGTGGGCTACACACCAGGCGGCCAGCTCGGCTCCACAGCCGTCTTGCCAGCCGTCACCGCCGATGACGACCGGTTCGGGCCGTCCGCCGGCAGCCATGCGCATGGCATCGGAGACGAGTTCGCCGGCGGAGCCCGGGTCGTCGAGGACGAGAACCTTCTTCGCCGTGGAGCCGAACCACGCATGCTGGTCGAATTCCTGGAAGGACTCCCGATTGCGGTCGGGGATGGGGATAAGGCCGACGAACATCACGAGCGACGTCTGGTCCTGATAGGCGGTGTGGATGGCAATCATCGCGTTCGCCACACCCGGTCCGCGGGTGACCATGACGACGCCGGGCCTGCCGGTCAGGCGCGCCTCGGCCAGGGCCATGAATCCCGAGCCACCTGCGTGGCGGGCGACGACGTTGGTGATCGGGGCGTCGTAGAGGCCGTCGAGGATGTCGAGGAAGCTCTCACCGGACACGCTGTAGAGGGGCTCGACGCTTTCGCGCACGAGCTGTTCGACCATGAGGTGGCCGGCGCTACGGCCTGCGGGCATGGATGGTTCGGAGGTCATCCAGGCTTCTCTCCTCGTCAGAAACGGTGAGCGGATGGCCTGCAGCGATCCTACCGAGGCACAGCCAGTCGAGTGCACGGCCGCGCCTCACGCGCGCCTGTCCGGCTGCTCCGATGCGGCCGATGCACCGCGCCTGCTCTCCTATGCCGAGGAGGTGCTCAAGACCCTCGAGGAGTACTCGTCATACGCACAGCGCGCCTACCTTTGACCCGCGCCCGCTGACGCACCGGGTCGCCGAACCCGGGACGTGGGCGACAGAGCGCGAGGTGTGGGTGCCGTTCCTCAACGAGCACCTGACGGAGATGTTCCCCAGCGGCGGTCAGAGATCCAGGCTGGCCTGGCGACCCTCGCCGCTGATGAGCGTGAGCGCGTCATCGATACCGTGCTCGTCTACCTCGGCTGCGGCTGTTCCGCGAGTGCACCGGTCTTGATGTCACCATCCCAGCCGAAGCTTTGGCAGTCCTGCTGGCTCTCGGCCGGCACCGCAGGCGGCGCGCTGATCCGAACAGTCAGATCCGCTCGATCAGATCCGCTCACTTGAACGCTTCGGCGAGTTCCTCCCAGGCGGCATCGACGTCGCTGCCGGGCGGCAGTCGCCCGTCGAGTTCGAGGATCGTGAGCCCGTGGGTGGCCGCCCACAGTGCTTGTCCGATCACCAGGTTTCCCGTGACGACGAAGAACGGCCGGCCGGACCACTCCTCCAAACCCTCAGGCAGCGCAGCCCGGTCGAGCGGCCCGCTCGTCGCCAGCCGGTAGAGCTCCGGTGACGCGGCAGCGGTGGCGCGGTAGGCGCGCAGCAGTAAGTCGATCGAGGCTTCAGTCTCGATCACCCGCCAGCATGCCTGCCCCATCCGGGCGAAGGCGTCGATGAGCAGCTGGGTGCGCACCGCCTCCTTGTTCGGCAGGTGCTTGTACAGCGACGGGGCGCGGATCCCGAGGTCGGTTGCCAGCATGCGCATGCTCAGCGCCTCCCAGCCCGCGGCTTCGACGCGGCGGCGTGCGGCGACGAGGATCTCGGTCTGGCGCGGGCTACGCGTCGGCAGCTTGATCGGGATCTCAGTCATGGGCACCAGTCTGCCGCAGATCGGCGGCCCGCTGCCCGATCGCCTCATTGACCTCGGCGAAGTCGGCTTCGAGGTCAGTACGCATCGACGTCATGAACGGCACGACGACACCGGTGAAGGTCTCCTGCTGGGTCAGCCGGGTGCCGCCGCCGGGCAGCGCTTCGAGCCGGAAGGAGTGCTCGCCATCAGCCAGGCCCGGGACCCACATCCGCCCGATCCACGTCAGTTCGCGACCGGGTTCGGCGGTCAGGATCGTGGGGGTGAAGGTCATCGTGCCGTCTGCAAAGATGACGGTGTTGTGCAGCTTCTCACCGGCGGCGACGGTGCCGGAGCTCTCGATAATCGAGGGATTCCATTCGCTGTAGCGCTCAGTGTCGGCCAGCACCGTCCACACTTCATCAGGTGAGGCGTCGAGTTCGGTGACGACGATGATCGAGACCGGGTTGAGGCGGCTGTAGGCGAAGATGCCGGCGACCAGGATGAGGGGGATGGACAGGCAGATGGCGATGATGCGGGCGACGGTCATGGCGGGGACTCCGATCGGTGCGGGTGAGCGTCAGCCACTACTGGCTAACATTGTTAGCCTACTGGTTGGCGAGGCCCCTCCGCAATGCCCTTTCGCGAGCCTTTCCCTCCACCGCTGCCGAGGCGGGCCTTGAGAACGGCGAACCACGCACCTGCGATGAGCGCAAGCGCACCGGCGAAGGCGGCGAGCGCGACCGGGCTGGTCACCGCTGTCGTCCAGATGAGGCGGGTGGGCACGAAGGCCGCGAAGCCGAAGGCGATGAGGGTGCCGATGTAGGAGCCGACCATGTTGCCGATGTGCCCGCGCCTACTGCCGCTCACGATCATCCAGACCCCGAGGGTGACGGTGACCGTCGTGAACACCGAGAGCCCGTGGAGGAAGGTGAAGCCGTCCTCGAGGCCGAAGAAGAAGCTGGAGCCGCAGGTGAGGTACATGAGCCCCACCCAGGTGCGCCCGAGCACCCGGTGCACGGCGTCGCGGCGGGGCCGGAAGATGTTGACGGGGCCGATGATAAGGACGAGGAACGCCGCGCTGGCATGGACGATAACGGCGAGCGGGATGGTCTCCATACTCGGTAAGATAGTGACGTTGTCCAAGTGTGTGCAACGTGGATAGCCACACCCCGATTCAGTATCCGACCGCCAAGGAGAGCTAAGTGAAGCTCAGCGCGCTGGCAGCGGCCACCGGCACCTCGACAGCCTCGATCAAGTACTACCTGCGCGCAGGCCTCCTGCCGCCTGGAGCCAAGCGGAACCAGACGACCGCGGTCTACGACGACTCCCACGTCGAGCGCTTAGAGCTCATCGCCGCGCTCCGGCAGCTCGTCGGCCTGTCGATCGAGCAGATCGGCACGCTCACCGCCGTCATCGACGACCCACTGGCGAGCATGCTCGATGTCATGCAGACCGCCCAGATCCTCGGCGGCGGGCTGCCACCGCTCTCCGCTGACTCGCCGGCTGCACCGGATGCGCGCACGGCCGCCGCCGAGGCGCGGGTCACCTCGGTCATGGAAGCCCAGGGCTGGCCGGACGCGCCGAGCGCCGCCCGGGCAGCGGCCACCTCGGTGGTGGCGGAGATGACGGAGCTGGGATTGGAGGTCAGCGACGAGTATCTGCAGCTCATCGGGGCAGCCGTCGACATGATCTCCGGCTCCGATCTCGACGTCTCCGGATCCCGGGACCGGATGGCGATGCATGTGGCCGTCGGCACCCACCGGTTCTCACGCCTCGTGCTCGCGCTCCTGCAGCTCGGCCAGACCTCGCACAGCATCGCGCGGGCCGGTGAGCACACGGACCGGTGACACAGAATTCATGTGCTCGTGAACGGACTGTCGCCGCAGATCAGTGTTGTTCACGCTACACTCCCATGCCATGATCCCCACCATGCACTCCCCCGTGCCCGCACCACACCCCACCCGCCCTTTGGAACCGAACCCCTCAGCTTCGGGAGCGTCTTAGTCTCACCGGGCTTAAGCACAGTCCATTCAAATTTGTCAGAAAAGCTCCAGAAAGGATCTATTCAACGAGGCGTAATGGACTCTCATCCCCCGTATTGCTAGTGTCCGAGGGCTGATTTTGGTCTGCAGATGCCACATCCGCCCGGGCCACGCCACACACGACACCACCACCAAGCAACGCAAAAGCCGCAAAAGCAGCCAACACCATTCTTCGATGCTTTAGACATTTCTCTCACGTCTCTTTCTCTTCGCGGAAATAGTCACACATCCCGCGAGAGAACACCGCGCCGACGCACAGCAAACCCCCAACGCAGGTGCTCAATGTGATGAATCTCCTGGAACGCCCAGCAACCGGACACACCCCAATGCCAGGGCCACAGTAACACCAAAAACTACCGTTAAGTAACCTCTTGTCTGCCACCTAACTTCCCCAAGATACCGGGAAACCCCACCCGCCCCACCGAACCCACCAACCCTGAACCACTACCGACAGGTCCCGGGCCGTTTCGAAGTCAATCGCGCCTGAAGAGTGTAGAAAAGACAGCAACAAGCCCCCGTCCGAAGCGTGAGGGGAACGCTGTGATAATCGGACGGGGGCTTATGTCATCACTCGCACCTTGATGAGGTACTTTTGAGTCTAAGGTGACGAACAGGGCGAGTCTAGGGTTTAAGCTGACAATTTCCTGTTAATTCTACTCAGGTGACCCTAAATACCTTGGTGACATGGGCGTTCGCTAATTCTTGAGATCGGTCACATCCGTGCGTCGGTTGGCTAAGACTGGTACTATCGAGCGCACTTCCGCCACCCGATCTGTGCTCACCTCCGCCAGCACGACGCCTTCCGGCTCAACACCGAGCTCCGCTACTGCAACGCCCAAGGGATCGACGATACTGGAATAGCCGATCGTGTCGGTCCCAACGGTGTCCGCGGCGAGTATCCATACAGTGTTCTCCATCGCTCTGACGGTCAACAGTGACTGCCAGTGCATTTTCTTGTGTTCGCCAGCAAACCATGCTGCCGGGGTGATGATGGCCTGAGCGCCCCGTAGTGTCAGCGCGCGAGCGACCTCGGGGAATCGGATGTCGTAACAGGTTTGCAGACCCCAGGTGATGCCTTCGAGATCCACGGTGACTACCCCTTGGTCACCGGCAGAGATCTCGTCTGATTCACGATTGTTAAAGGCATCATAGAGATGCAGTTTCCGATAGGTGCTCACCTGCTCACCCCGGTCGTTGACGACCAGCAGAGTATTAAAAGGCTTGCCGGTTGCGGACGGTTCGAACCCTCCGGCCACCACATGCACATCATGTTGCTGAGCTAGCCCGCACAGTTGCTCGACAAACACGGGCCAGGCTGTGG
Source organism: Auritidibacter ignavus (assembly GCF_029853775.1). Lineage (NCBI taxonomy): Bacteria > Bacillati > Actinomycetota > Actinomycetes > Micrococcales > Micrococcaceae > Auritidibacter > Auritidibacter ignavus. The sequence continues at coordinate 2,242,530 of NZ_CP122564.1, read as the reverse complement.
CAACCGCTTCGGCCAGAGATCCTTCGACCAGGCGGTAGGCCAGCATCGCTTCTTCCGGCAGGACCACGAGTCTGGCCCCGCGTTGGGATGCTTCGGTGATCAGCCGTTTGATCACACTCAGGTTGTCATTGACATCGGCTGTTGGCCCAAATTGTGCAACCGCTACTGTGACCATCGCCTTGCCACCTTTCTACCGCACAGCGTGTTCTGCAATGTAGTCGCGTAGTTGATCAACGTTGTCGCGGATCTCGATGATGTGTTGCTCGCGTTCTAACATGTTCTGCAGGTCCTCGCTCAACTCCGGTGCCTGACCAATAGCTTCGACGACCGTGTCGGAAAACTTTTCCGGTTTGGCGGTTTCCAGCACCAGCATGGGCACCGAGTCATCCCGATACTGTTCGGCGATGGTGACGCCGTCAGCGGTGTGCGGATCAATGAGCACATGCGCGTGCTCCCAGGTCTGCCGGATGGCCGTCAACCGGTCGGCGTGCGTGGAGGCACCGGAGACCATCCCGAACTCTTCGGCAAACCGGGGTTGATAGCGGGACAGATCGAGTGTTCCCACGTCATCCAGCGCCTGGAAAGCGCCAGAGAGTTTAATCGGATCGGAGCCCAGGACCAGGTAGATCAATCGTTCCAGATTCGAGGCCTTCGAAATATCCATGGACGGTGAGGAGGTGGCCACGGTCTGTTGAGCCGATCGCGGGGTATAAACTCCAGTGCGGAAGAACTCGTTCAGCACGTCGTTCTCGTTGGTGGCCAACACCAGTCGACGGATGGGCAGGCCCATGAGCCGGGCGAGTTGCCCAGAGAAGATATTGCCGAAGTTTCCGGAAGGAACCGTGACGTCGATCGGCTCGGTGCTACCGGGGTGCTCATCGGTGGCGCGGAGCCACCCCCAGAAGTAGTAGACGCATTGGGCAACCAACCGGCCTAGGTTAATGGAGTTGACGGTGCCGAGCGTATTGGCACGCTTAAATGGGAGATCGCCGTTGAGTTGTTTGACCATGTGCTGGCAATCATCAAAGACTCCATCCACCACAATATTGTGGATGTTCTGATCGGTCAGCGAATACATCTGAGCACGTTGGAATGCCGACATTCGCCCCTGAGGGGAGAGCATGAACACCGCCACATTCGGTTTGGCAGCAAAGGCGTGCTCAGCAGCTGAGCCGGTATCACCGGAGGTCGCCCCCAAGATGTTGAGGGTCTCACCTCGTTCGGTCAGTACGTATGGAATCGCCTCACCCAGAAATTGCATCGCCATATCTTTGAAAGCCAGCGTGGGGCCTTGCGAGAGGTCCAAAAGCCACGTGTTGTCCCCAATCTGAGTCCGGGGGACGACGTGGTTACTGGAGAACTGGTCACCATAGGCGGCGGTGACGATCTGTTCGAGGTCGTTCGTGGGGGTCTCGGTCCAGTACCGGCCGATGACTTCTCGTGCCAGTTGCGGATAGCTCAGCTCACGCCAGGATTCGATAGTGACCTGGTCGATCACCGGAATCTCGGTGGGCATCACCAGCCCACCGTCGGGGGCTAGGCCTTCCAAGAGAATGTCGGAGAAGCTGGCGGGGTCCATCCCGCCACGAGTGGAAACATACTGCATCGGGACCTCGCAGAACTCTTTCGTGTTGTGGTGGCTAGTCGTTCCAAACCAAGTCGCGGACCTGAATCACTTCGTCGCGGCCCGGCCCCACACCGATACCGGAGATCCTGGTGCCCGATAGCTCTTCGAGAGCATGCACGTAGCGTTGAGCAGCCTCGGGGAGATCAGAAATGCTCCGTGCCTGAGAGATGTCATCGTGCCAGCCCTGGAAGTACTCGTAAATGGGGACCGCATGGTGGAAATCCGTCTGGGTCATCGGCATCGAGTCATGCCGGACGCCGTCGACATCGTAGGCGACACAGACCGGAATCTGGTCGATGCCGGTGAGCACATCCAGCTTGGTGAGGAAGTAGTCGGTAAACCCATTGATCAGTGAGGCGTGCTTGGCCATGACCGCATCGAACCAGCCGGTCCGACGGGGACGACCGGTGTTCACCCCGAACTCGCCGCCACTGGTGCGTAGTCGCTCCCCCATCTCGTCATCCAGCTCGGTCGGGAACGGTCCGGCACCCACACGGGTCGTGTAGGCCTTAATAATTCCCAGCGTGCGGGTGAACCGGGTGGGTCCGATTCCAGCACCCACCGAAGCTCCTCCCGCGGTGGGGTTGGAGCTGGTGACAAACGGGTAGGTCCCGTGATCAACGTCGAGAAAGGTGGCCTGTCCACCTTCCATGAGCACGACCTTGTTATGGTCCAATGCTTCGTTGAGCAGGATCACCGAGTCCACCACCATCGGGCGCAGTCGCTCAGCGAAGCGATCGAAGTATTCCACAATCTCATCAACACTAAAGGCCCGGCGATTATACAGCTTGACAAGTAGCTCATTCTTCTGCCGCAGTGCGCCCTCGATTTTCTGACGCAGAATCGATTCATCGTAGAGGTCCTGGACCCGGATACCCAGCCGGGCAACTTTGTCTTGATAGGTGGGCCCAATACCGCGACCGGTGGTACCGATCGCACGTTTGCCCAAAAATCGCTCGGTGACTTTATCCAGGGTCTGGTGGTACGGGGCGACCACGTGAGCGTTGGCAGAGACCTTCAGGTGCGAGCAGTCGTGACCACGTGCTTGAAGTCCGTCGATTTCCTCAAAGAGCGCTTCGAGGTTGATCACCACCCCGTTGCCGATCACCGGGGTCGCATTCGGAGAGAGAATACCGGCCGGCAGGAGCTTGAGTTCGAATTTCTCACCGTTAACCACCACGGTATGCCCAGCGTTATTGCCACCGTTGGGCTTGACCACATAGTCAACAATTCCACCGAGCAGATCGGTTGCTTTGCCTTTGCCTTCGTCTCCCCATTGGGCGCCGACGATTGCGATAGCTGGCATAGTTGCATCTCTCCTGATCAGGACGCGCAGGACGAGCCCTCAACATAGAAAACGTTCCCGACCGACACCTTGGCCTGAGAACCCTACCTTCCTAGTTTATCAGGCGAGCAAGGTCACCAGCTCGGGCGGACAGTGGGCCCCAAGGGCTTTATGACAGCTCCGGTATCCCCGAGCGCTCCCGCTCTTTTAGATAACAGCGAGCGCACAGCGAGATATACGTGACATTGGTGTGCTGAGAACCATCGTCATCGTCGATGGCCACCTGAGCGCCATCAAAGACAAATCGGTCACCTAGTTTCCTGGTATTAAACAGAGCCTTACGACCGCATCGGCAGATGGTCTTTAGCTCCTCAATATTATGGGCCAATTCAAACAGTCGGCGCGCTCCCGGAAACGATCTGGTTTGAAAGTCAGTCCGGATCCCGTAGGCCAACACGGGTACATCATCGAGCACCGCGATCCGCAACGCATCTTCGACCTGTTCGACACTCAGGAACTGAGCCTCGTCGATGAGTAAGCATGATACCGGCTGGCTGGCCGCGTCCAAATCAGGCACCAAGGAATACGGGTCGCGGCCCGAGGCTCGTTGCGCAAAGCTCTCCCGCAACGAGGCTCCCTGCAATACGAGGAAATCCACCGTGCGCACCACACCCAGACGCGAGACAATCTGATCGGCACCCTTGGTGTCCACCGCAGGTTTGGTCACCAGCACGCGCATGCCACGTTCTTCATAGTTAAACGCTGCCTGCAAGAGCGCGGTGGATTTGCCGGAGTTCATTGCGCCATAACGGAAATACAGTTGAGCCACGGAGCTTTACTCTAGTCGCCCGGGAACAATCCCGATATTGCGATTGCCCCTGAATGTGAATCAAAGTATTGCGATCACCGCAAGCCGGTGATACGTTTACTGCGTGACTCACGCCTGGCCCAGCAGATGGGTCTCGATGAATCCAAACTCTCCAAATCTTTAGCCGGGGTGCGCAAATTTTCGGCCACCGAACTGCATGCGCTGGCGCGACTAACCGGTGTGAGCGTGGACTGGCTTCTGGGCGATGGCACAGATACCTCCTCGCATCCCTTCCCCACCCGCCAGGACACCAACACCCAGTGCTCTCGGCGCGAAGCGGTGGTGGCTGCTGCCTGGGAACTGTTTGCTTCCCGCGGATATTCCACCGTGAAAATCGACGATATCGCCCGGGCTACCTCCATGTCCCCGGTCGCGGTGCTGTACTACTTCGAGAATAAGAACGCCATCTTCTGAGCGACGTTGCACCACTGCAGCCAGTTAGCTGCCCAGTCCCAGGCACGGTCGCTGGCGATCACCGACCCCGTTCAGGCACTGCGATCGCTGACCCGCACCCAGTTACCCACCACTGAACGTACTCGACTGGAATGGGCCACCTGGGTGCAATTCTGGTCGGCTGCCCCCGCCTTCCCGGATGCTAAAGAAGTCAACGCCACCGCTTACCAACGCTGGCTCGACACCGTCACCACGCTCATTCAGACCGGTCAAGACCAGCATGTCCTGGTCGATACCCCTGTCGATGCACTCCGCGATGTCTTTGCTGCTTTGATCGACGGGCTGGGCATCCGGGTGATTACCGGAGGACTTGACGCCGATCGGGCCGTGACGCTGGCCGATCAGCTCATCTTGGGCCATATGGTTTCCGAAACCTATCACCATCATCACACCACCACGGGGTATTCCTCACTATGAACCACCATCACCGCATCCCCGACCCCCGCCCGGCAGGCTTGCACCTGAATCGGCGCCAGCTGTTAGGCGGGGCTCTTGGCCTGGGCGCGCTCGGCGTGCTCTCAGCCTGTAGCGCACCCCCGGTCACCCAGGTGGATACCTCCGGCCCGCCTACTCAAGGTGGCACCTTGCGAGTTGGGCTCGCCGGCGGGTCAGCAACCGACTCGTTAGACGCCCACGCACCGGTGAACTCCGGAGACACCGCGCGGGTGATCAACCTCTACGAGGGGTTATTGCGCCGGGACGACAACTATGAATTGGAATACCGGTTGGCGGAGTCCATGGAGGTCAACGACGACGCCACCGAATGGAGGCTAGTGCTACGCGAGGGCGTGACGTTCTCCGATGGTCGGCCGGTCCGCCCCGAAGATGTCATTGCTACCGTCGAGCGGGTGCGCAACCCTGATGATCCAAAGAACGGGGCCTCGATGATGGAAGTCATCGACAGCATGGAGGTCGTCGATGAACGCACCCTGATTTTCAAGCTCTCCACCCCGGATGCGGAGCTCGACGATGCGTTTTCCCAGTACCAGATGGGCATCGTCCCCGAAGACTACGATCCAAGCGACCCCATCGGGGCCGGCCCCTTTACGCTCGGTGAATTCGAACCCGGTCAGATCACCACCCTGAACCGCAATGACAACTACTGGGATACTCCCGCCCACCTGGATCGGGTCGAGCTGGTGAACTTCCAAGAAGAAGACGCCATGCTCAACGCGTTACTCTCCACCCAGGTCGATGCCATCGGCCAAATCAACCCGACCCTAACCCGGGTGGTGGATGCCGATGAGCGGTTGCAGGTGTTGAACTCCGAGACCGGGATGTGGCTCCCGTTTACCATGCGAGTCGATACCGCCCCATTCGACGATGTGAAAGTCCGCCAGGCCATGCGACTGGCCATCGACCGTGAGCAAATGGTCAACCAGGTGTTCTCCGGTCACAGCCAGCTTGGTAACGATATGTTCGCCTTCTACGACCCGGGGTACCCGGACCACCTCGAACAGCGTCAACAAAACATCGAACAAGCCAAACAGCTCCTCTCGGAGGCCCGCTACCCCGACGGGCTCGAGGTGGATCTGGTCACCAGCGAGATCCAAGCCGGCGCGGTCCGGGCCGCGCAGGTGCTAGCCGAACAAGTCCGAGCCGCCGGAATTACGGCCAATCTCCACCAGGTCGACACCACCACCTTCTACGGTGACGGTAACTACCTGCACTATCCCTTCTCACAGTCCTTCTGGTACACCCGCAACTTCCTCGCCCAGGTAGACCAATGCGCCACGGACACAGCACCGTTTAATGAAACCCACTGGGAGGGTCCCGACTTCGCCGCCCGAGTCTCCGAAGCCCAAGCCACCGCCGATAACGCCGAACGCGAAGGAAAGATTGCCGAGCTCCAAGAAGAATTCTTCGACCGGGGTGGCTACATCATCTGGGGCTTCTCCAACCAGGTCGACGCGATGCAGAAATATGTGATGGGTTTTGAAGAAAATGCCACCGGCTTGCCCCTGTCTGGCTGTAACTTCCAGCGGGCCTGGATTGCTGAGGTGAACGCATGACCAAGCTGATTGTGCGACGATTGGGAATCAGCCTGCTGATTCTCTTGGCAGTTTCCATCGTGGTCTTCTGCGCCACCCTGCTGTTGCCGGGTTCTCCGGCCACCGCCATCCTGGGCCAACAGGCCACCCCCGAACGCATCGCCGCCCTGGAAGCCGAGATGAACCTCGACCGGCCCGCTTGGGAACGATATTTCCTGTGGCTGGGTGGACTGTTCACCGGCGACTTCGGCACCTCCACCTCCACCGGCGGGCCGATTTCCGAATACTTGGGCGAACCGCTGGTGAACTCGCTGGTGCTGATGGTACTGGCCGCCGTACTGTCCATCCCGATCGGAATTGGTGTCGGCATCTATACCGCACGACACCGCGGGAAGAAACGCGACCAAACCATCACCTGGATCTCCCTGGCCCTGGCCGCCATGCCCGAGTTCGTCATCGGTATCGGCCTGGTGACCCTGTTTGCCACCTCGGTGTTCCAAATCTTGCCGGCGGTGACCATGAACCCACCGGATCAACGGGTCTGGGAGTTTCCCACCCAGCTGATTCTGCCCACCCTGGCCCTGTTGCTGGTGGTCAGCCCGTATATTGCCCGCATGACCCGAACCACCATGATCGAAGCCCTGGACTCCGGGTACGTGGAAATGGCCCGCCTGAAAGGTGTGCCCGAACGGCGAGTGGTGTTCCGTCACGCACTGCCCCACGCGATCGGACCGGTCGCCCAGGTGGTGGCCATCCAGTTAGCCTGGTTGGCTGGCGGTGTGGTCGTGATCGAGTACCTGTTCCGCTACCCCGGCCTGGGCCAGGCGCTGATCGATGCGGTCACCTATCGTGACGTGCAAGTCGTGCAAGCCATCTCGTTGTTGATCGCCGTGGTCTACGTCCTGGTGAACCTCGCCGCCGATATCGTCGGCATTCTGGCCAACCCTAAGCTCAGGAGTGCTTCATGAGCCAGCTGAAAACCTCCGCTTCCAAACCCGACCCACTCATGGCCCGCATCTGGGCTCAACCCGAAGGCAAAATCGGTGTCATCCTCACTGGCCTGGTGCTGCTTATTGCCCTGGTCGGCTACTTTTTCGCCCCGGAGATCACCGGATACTCCACCACCGAATTCGTCGGTTTGCCGTTCACCAACGACGCGCTGCTGGGTACCGATAATCTCGGCCGGTCGGTCCTCTCCCGCTTCGTGGGGGGCGGGCTCCTGTTGCTCCTGTGCGCAGCGGCCGCCACCGCCATCGGTCTGGTCCTCGGCGCCCTGTTGGGTATGATTGCCGCCTACGCCGGTGGGATCACCGACGCGATCATCATGCGCGTCAACGACGTGGTGCTGGCCTTCCCCCAACTGATTCTGGCCATGCTGGCCATCGTAATCTTTGGTCCCTCCGCCCTGGTGCTCATCCTGGTCATCGGCTTCACCCACGCCCCCCCCCGCATCGCCCGGGTGGCCCGGGCTGCCACGCTGGCAGTCACGTCCGAAGACTACATCCGCGCCGCCGAACTCTATGCGGTCCCGCGTACCCAGATCTTGGTTCGCGAGATCTTCCCCAACATCACCGGCCCGCTGGCCGTGGAAGCCGGGCTACGCCTGACCTACTCGATCGGCACCAACCTGCTGGCCGACGCCTTGGCACGTGCCACCGCCCTGCCGGTGAAGGCCTCCCGACTGGCCACGAAGACCAATACCCCCGAGACCACCGCGGAGAAAGTAGCCAACCGATGAGTCCCGACCATCCCACCAGCGCAACTGACACCGTGGTGCTCACCATCCGGGGGCTGAGCGTCTCCGCCACCGGCACCGGCCACCAGATCATTCACGACCTGGACCTGGATCTACACCGTGGCGAAATCCTCGCCCTGGTCGGAGAATCCGGCTCCGGTAAGACCACCGTGGGGCTTGCCTGTCTGAACCACTTCCGCACCGGGCTAGCCCAGACCGGTGGCGAGATCACCCTCTACCCACGCACTGGCGAAACTCCAATCAACGTCATTGAACTCACCGATGACCGCATTCGAGCCCTGCGTGGCGAACGCATCGCCTACATCCCCCAAGACCCGGCGTTGAGCCTTAACCCGGCCATGCGGGTGGGCGACCAAATCCGGGAAGTACTCGACATCCACGGCTACGGCTCCAGCTCCTCCGAGCGCGCCCAGCGAGTCGCCCAGGTCTTAGGCGATGTCGGTTTGCCCGATGATGATTCCTACCAGCGTCGCTGGCCACACCAGCTCTCCGGCGGCCAACAACAACGCATCGGTATTGCCATGGCCTTCTCTATGAACCCCGACGTGCTGGTGCTCGATGAGCCCACCACCGGGCTGGATGTCTCCACCCAAGCCCACGTGCTCGACACCATTCGGGAAATGACCCCCGCCACGATGTGGCCTCGCTCTACATCACCCACGACCTGGCGGTGGTCGCCGAATTGGCCCACCGCGTGGCGGTCATGCTACGCGGTGACCTGGTGGAAATCGGCGATTGGCGCAAAATCCTGAACGAACCCGACCACCCCTACACCCAACGCCTCCTGCGGGCAGTACCCGATCTAGCCGGAAAGAAAAATCTCACCGAAACCAACCAGGCGCCCGCGATCACCGAGCCTTCCACCGCCGCCCAGGGACAGTCTCAACCGCAGGAGAAATCCGGGCCCAGCCAACACCTGCTGGCTGTGCGGGAGTTGCGGATGTCCTACGGGTCCCATGAGGTGCTCAAGGGAATCAACCTCACCATCGATCCCGGGGAATCGACCTTATTACTCGGCGAATCCGGTTCCGGTAAAACCACCCTGGCCCGATCGATCGCCGGGCTCAACCCGGACTACACCGGCACCATCCAGCTACGGGGCCAGGCACTGGAACACCGGGCCCGCAAGCGTAGCCTCGATGCCCGCCAAGACATCCAGTACATCTTCCAGTCGCCCTTCTCCTCCCTAAACCCGCGCCAATCCATCGGGAAATCCCTGACCGTACCGTTGCGGATGTCCCAGCGGCTACCTTCCTCCCAACACCGGGCTGTGGTGGAAGAAACCCTAGAAGCTGTCCAGCTGGATCCCAGCTTCTACGACCGCCGGCCCGGAGACCTCTCCGGAGGGGAACGCCAACGCGCAGCCACCGCCCGCGCCCTGGTCAACGCACCCTCGATGCTGGTCTGCGATGAAATCACCTCAGCCCTGGACGTCTCCGTGCAAGCCTCCATCCTGGCCCTGTTGAACCAATTGCGCCACCAGCGCGGGCTGGCCCTACTCTTCGTCACACACAACATCGCCCTGGCCCGACACATCGCCACGCAAGTGGCAGCGTTGAACCAGGGCGAAATTGTCGACCACGGGCCGGTCAATGACGTCCTTGACAACCCGTCACATTCCTACACCCGACATCTACTCGACGACCTACCCCAGCTGTAACACTCCAGCTGGGCTGAGCACCGAGAGCTCGGTGGTCTTAGAACCGAGCAGCGGTCTGGATCGGCGGGTTGTACTGCTGGTAGGTCGACAGGTTGTCAATGGTAATACCCGCGCTGGGGTTACGGGCCTGAGCAATCTGGCCATCACCGATGTACATGGCCACGTGGTAAATGCCCGAGGCGGAGCCATTATTGGACCAGAACACCAGGTCACCGGCTTGCAGGTTGTCCAGGGAGACATGCTGGTTGGCTGCCGAGTACTGGGCGGATGAGGTACGTGGCAAGTCCTTGCCCGCACTGGCGTAAGCGGCCTTGACGAAGGCCGAGCAGTCGTAGGCCGAGGGACCATTAGCGCCAAAGCTGTACACAGCACCGGAATTGACGATGTCGATGGCCGCGTTCACGGCCTGGCCCTGCCAGCCACTGGCCGAGCTGGTTGCCGAGACGGTTTGAACGTCCAGGGGTTCATCGGCCGACGCCTCACTGGTTGCTGTCTCAGCATTGGAGGCAGTATTAGAGGCAGTCTGCGCCTGTTCCCCGGTGGACTCCGTTGCGCCCGGAACGGTCAGTTCTTGGCCGGGGTAAATGGTGGTAGAGGCCGAAATACTATTGGCCTCCAGTAACTCATTGAGGCTCACGCCTAACTCGCCGGCGATCTGTGAGAGCGTATCCCCGGCTTCCACGGTGTAGGTATCAGCAGATGTTTCAGCAGAAGCGGTGTTGGCGCTATCGGAGGTGCTATTCGGGCCCACCTGAGCCGCCGTCGAGGAGCCCTCCGCGTCGGCCGGCACATCTTCCAGGGCAGCGGTGGCCGAATTCATTCCGGTGAAGGTAGCACCAGCCACCGCAGCAACACCGACCAGCCCGCTGGTCACATTCTTCCGACGACGGCGGGTGGCAGCCTGCTTCAAGGCCCGCTCAGCGTCAATACGCTCGCGACGAGTTAAATAAGTCATCAATCAGGATTCCTTCTCTATCTCGTGATCTCTACTCGTGATGAGAACATCAATGGACCGCGCCCGAACAGCGCGTTGTTATCTGACTGTTATCCACCGTGACACAATCGTTATCTGTTCGCAACCGACCGTCTGAATTAACTGAGGATTCACCCCGAAGTCATACCCTTTAATCCGCATGCTCGTGCCGATCCCGGGAAAACCTGAGAATATCCTGTTATTCTTTCGTGACTTTATCTACCGGATGGTAGGGCTCCTGACAGCAACCTCACCGACAGGTGACAATAGAGGTAACCCATCCTGTCGAAGAGAAAGCCCATACCGCTGTGACCCTCACCCCGCACCCGGCCACCGTCGACCTCAAGCCACTACCTCTCCCACATCTTGATGACACCTTGGACACGCTCCGCCACGCGCTACGTACCCTGTTGGCCGGGGAGGAATTTGCTCACGCCGAAAAGATCATCGATTCCTTCCGCACTCGCAATGGCCCCATCCTGCAATCTCAGCTGGAACAGCTAGCCTCCCGGGCCGAGGCCACCGGCACCAACTGGATGTCGGATTATTGGTACTCCAGTTATCTCGCGGTCCGCGAGCCACTGATGCTGGCCTCCAATGTGGCTTTCCAGATCGAAATCCCCTCCGAGAAGACCGGATCTGCTCGAGTCGCAGACCTCGTACACCGCCTGCTCCGGTTCCACCTCATCCAGGCCCGTGGCGAGATGCCCGAAGAGATCGATGCCCGTGGCAACCGCATCACGATGAACCAGTGGTTTACCTTCAACGGCGGGATCCGCACCCCGCAGGTCGATGAAGACGTGATCGAGCCGTGCACCCTCGATGCCCGCGAGCGCGAGATTGGCGTGTTCCACCGCGGCCAGCTACACGCGGTCACCGTGACCGATCAGACCGGCACCCTGGCCACCCCCACGCAACTGCGGGTCGCCCTCGACCAGATTCTGGACGAGGCACACACCGCCCAGCAAGCCCAACAAGCCCAGCAACCAAACTTCGCCGCGATCTCCGCACTGGGCTCTGAGTTCTTGGCCGAGCACCTGCCAGAACTGCGGGCTGTAGGAGAGAATGAACAGACCTATCAGCGGTTGAAAAACACGCTCTTCACCGTCGACATCACCGAGGCAGACCTGCCCCGGGCCGCTGAGTTGCGCAACTTTGCCTTCCGCCCCGGGGCAGCCTGGGTCTATAAGCCCATCAGCTACCAGGTCGGGCTCCACCACGACTGGTTGTGCATGGAGGTCGAACACACCGGAGTGGACGGGGCCACCCTGGTCACCGCACTCCAACGGATCCAGGCTCTCGACCCCCAGCCCACCACCATGGATCCACACCAGCCCGAGCTAGCCAGTGAACCGTTGACCTGGGAGTTCACCGATGAGCTACTGGAGCGCTTCACGCCTGAGGTGGAGCACTACCGCGAGCGCGCTCGCCACTATCAGGTGGCGATGGTCGAGGTGGACCGGCTCTTACCCGTGGATAACTATCCGCTCAAGCTCAGCCGAGACGCCTGCGCCCAGCTGATGATGTCGACCGCCCAGTACTTGACCTTCCAGCATATCCGGGCGGTCTACGAGGCCGTGGACATACGCGAATTTCGCGCCGGTCGCACCGAATGCCTCCGGGCTGCCACCCCGGAAGCCGTGCGCTTTGCCACCGCGCTGGCTCAAGGGAAGGCTACCGAAAATCTGCTGATCGATGCGCTGAACCCCCACCGGATCTGGGTCAAGAAATGCAAGGCCGGATCCGGGATGGACCGACACCTGCAACTATTGGAAGCCACCGCGATCGCCGATAACACGCTGATGGCCTCCGACCCGTTCTTCACCGACCCGGCCATCCGGTCGGTCCGCCGGGACTTTTTGTCCACCACCTCGGTTGGTGGCCCCGAGCAGATCATCCGGTATGCCTTCGCCCCCCACGATCTCCGAAGGCTTCGGCATCAGCTACACGCCCAAACCCGCCCACGGAGAATTCTGCGTCAGCTGGCACGACAAAAACTCCCAAGGCCCCGAGACCTTCCTGGCTAACCTCGCCCGCGCCGGCGAGCTATTTTGGGAGTTTATCGACTCACTACCCCGCCCACAGCAGGACAACCCGTAACGCTAGCGAGCCTCGATCTGCTCCACCGCGCTGGGGTCACAGTCATGCAACAGTGTCGTGATCCGCTCCACCTCATCGGATTCCCCGATCGCGGCAGCGGCTCGGCCCAGAGCGTACAGTGCGCGCAAAAATCCGCGATTGGGTTCATGCGAGTACGGGACCGGGCCCTGCCCGCGCCATCCGGCCGCCCGTAGCGCGTCCAGTCCCCGGTGGTATCCCACCCGCGCATAAGCGTACGAGTCCACGGTCCGCCCCTCCTGCCAGGCGTCCTCGGCCAATAACGCCCACACCAGCGAGGACCGCGGGGCCACCGGCACCAGATCCTCCGGCAGGTCACCGGCCTGCAGCCGTTGGTCCACCTCCGGTTCCGCCGCCAACAGAGTGGGCTCGGGTTCCATCAAGTTCTTACCGATCATCGAGGCCACAACAGGCTCCTTTCGCCACCTCAGCGCATAGATTCTGCTTCCACTGTACCCAGCCTGGCGAAGTTCCGAAGATGACACCATGTGACATTCCCGGTGAAATCACGTTCACACCGATACCGCGCTGCGAGTCAGTGTCCCCTATTCTTGAGGTACCTCATTGTCAGCAATGTCAGCACGCGCACGATGCACTGAGCCCACCGGCTCTGCGCATCAGGATCAGGAGATACCCCTGCATGATCACTGTTGAAGGCCTGACCAAGGTCTACCGACAAAACGCCCGTGAGGTTCGGGCGTTAGATGACGTGAACCTTCAGGTTCCCACCGGCTCGATCCACGGCATTATTGGTCGTTCCGGGGCGGGGAAATCCACCCTGGTGCGTTGCCTGACCCTGTTGGATCACCCCACCGAAGGCACCGTCGCGGTCAACGACACGGTGCTGAGCAACTCCTCGGCCAAACAACTGCGTCAGGCCCGCCGTCGGATCGGCGTGGTGTTTCAGAACGCCAACCTGCTGTCCTCGCGCACCGTCGTCGACAACGTGGCCCTGCCGTTGGAGATCTCCTCGGTCTCCAACTCCGAACGCAAACGGCGTGCCGCCGAACTGGTCAATCTCGTCGGCCTCGACGGCTTCCACGAGGCCTACCCTGCCCAGCTGTCGGGCGGACAGCGTCAACGCGTCGGCATCGCCCGCGCCTTGGCTGCCGACCCGGACGTGCTACTGTGCGATGAACCCACCTCCGCCCTCGACCCGGCCACCACCAAAGAGATCCTGGAGCTGATCCGCTCGGTGGCCCACCGACTCAACCTCACCGTGGTGGTGATTACCCACGAAATGCACGTGGTCAAAACCCTGTGCGACGCCGTCTCTCTGCTGGACGCAGGTCGCATCGTCGAATCCGGTCCGCTGGAAGAAGTCGCCGCCCACCTGAACGGTCAGCTCTCCGCCGCGTTGTTGCCACTGGACGAACTCGATGAAGCCCACCGCGACCCCCAAGCCACGCTGATCGAGGTGCTGGGCTCCGGCGAACACCTACCCGCCCCTACCACCGTGCTGGAAGAGGCCCTGCCGGTGAAGGCCATCGTCTCCACCGGCACCATCGAATACCTCGGACCCACTCGGTTCGCCCACCAGCTACTGTCCGTAACCGGCGGGGACCAGCCACCCGCTGCCGAACCAGCCTTACAAGTCCTGCGCGCCGCCGGATTCCAAGCTCGCGCCCTGAAGGCAGGTGATCTGTAATGGATTGGTTCACCGAGAACGTGCTCGAAAACCGCGCCATCACCAATGCCGTGCCCGAAGCCCTGTGGGAGACCATCCAAATGGTGGTGATCTCCTCGATCGCGACCATCATCCTCGGGCTGATCGTCGGCCTGATCATGCACATCACCCGCCCGGGCGGACTTGCACCGGTACGTTGGCTGTACGTGATCATCTCCTCGATCATCGTCAACATCACCCGCTCGATCCCCTACGCGATCTTGATCGTCGCGCTGATCCCCTTCACCCAGTTCTTGGTCGGCACTGCCATCGGCCCCATCGCCGCCACGGTGTCCCTGACCATCGCCACCGCACCGTTCTTCGCCCGCCTGGTCGAAACCGCACTGCGTGAAGTCCCCGCCGGCACCGTGGACGCCGCCCAGGTCATGGGCCTATCGAAGGCCCAGATCGTGTCCAAGATCTATCTGCCCGAAGCCCTCCCCGGACTGGTGGCCGCTTCCACCAATACGATCGTGGTGCTGATCGGCTACTCCGCCATGGCCGGGCTGGTCGGCGGTGGCGGTCTGGGCCGACTCGCCTATAACTACGGCTACCAGCGCTTCGACACCGCCGTGATGCTGGTGACCGTGATCCTGATCGTGGTGCTGGTCCAGATCATCCAGTTCATCGGCGATCAGATCGTCAAGTACGTCGACCACCGTTAAGCTTTCCTCCCCAACGAACCACACACCCACCTTGGAAGGAGAACTCTCTGATGACCTCATTCACCTCACGCCGTCGCATCCGCCACGGACTGGCCCTCGGGGCTACCGCCACCATCACCGCCCTGGTGCTGACCGGTTGCGGTGAAGAAGGCGGTGGCGACAATGGTGGCGACGGAGACGTCACCACCATCACCGTTGGTGCCAACCCGGTTCCGCATGCTCGGATCCTGGAGTACGTCGATGAGAATCTGGCCGAAGATGCCGGTATCGACCTGGAAATCAACGAATACGATGACTACCAGACCCCGAACCGTGTGCTGGACGAAGGCGGCGACGACGCTAACTACTACCAGCACCTGCCCTTCCTGGAACAGCAGGAAGAGGACCTGGGATACGATTTCGATCACGGCGATCCGATCCACCTGGAGCCCTACGCTGGCTTCTCCGAGAAGCACGACTCCATTGACGATCTGCCCGATGGCGCCACCATCGGTATCACCAACGACCCGGCCAACCAGCCCCGCGCACTGCAGCTGCTGGAAGCCGAAGGTCTGCTGGAAGACATCGGTGACGACCAGGGCGCGCTGGATCTGACCGACGAACAGAACCCCAAGGGCCTGGAGTTCGAAGAATCCCAGCCGGAGTTCTTGGCTCAGGTCGTCGATGATGACTCCATCGACCTGGCCATCATCAACGGCAACTACTTCCTGGAGGCCGGACTGAGCGTCGATGACGCCCTGGTCGTGGAATCCGCCGAGGACAGCCCGTGGGGCAACATGCTCGTCTGGCGTGCCGGCGACGATAACGACGCCATTGCCACCCTGGAGGAGCTGTTGCACTCCCAGGAAGTTGCCGACTTCATCACGGAAGAATGGCCCAACGGTGAAATCATCCCCGCCGAAGGCGACAGCTCCGAGTCCTCCGAGGACGCCTCAGACGAGGAAAACGCCGAGGAAGAAGACGCTGAGTAACTCTCACCGAGTCTGACTAAGGGTTTGACTAACGCCTGCCACCGCAGCCAACCACCACAGTTGTGCCATCGGTGGCAGGCTTTTTTAACGCCCTGGGCGCCCCGGTGCCCGGGCACCCATTACTCACGAAAATCCTCCAGGGTCGAGACCGGGATGATGTGATAGGCCGGTTGCTCGTACGGGTGCACCGCGAGTGCGGCTTGCACCGCTGCCCGCGCTTTATCGATCGGGGCCATCATCTCGATCCGGTCTTCAGCCACTTCCTCGGCACGCGCTACCTCTCCAATGGCCGGTGCAGCCCCCGGCAACGGAGTGAACCGCCCGGTGCCCTGAGAGGTGAACGATGCTCCGTAATACTCACCGATCGGGCCCACCGCCTCAGCGAGCGCGTCACGGACTGCTTCGGCGTTCTCGGTCGGTACGTAGATCACAATCACGGCATAGCTCATGGCACATACTCTAAACGACCACCGTGGGCTGGAATACCTCCGCAGAGTTGTTGCCGGTGACTGTTCAGACGTCGCACATGTTCGATTAAGCCGTTCGAGTGCCGGTTGTCCACTGTTCGAAACGCACACTTGACGTCAACCGCAACTCCCGCATGATTAAGCGGTTTGCAGCCATCCACACCCTTCGCGCACACCCTTGTTATGGGAACAGCTGTACGATATTATGGGAGTATAACTCGAACAATCAGATGGTTTATCGAACGCATTGAGGTGGTGAAGAGCATGTCAGTGACGGCGGATCCGCGCAGTCGCGACATGCAGGCTGTCCCGGGCCTCCTCGACGAAGAAGCCCTGCGAGAGGCATCGCCGGGCGAGATGCTCCACGCCGCGTGCCGGGTACTCCAAGCATTAGGGTCGCGCATGGGCTCAGAGAGTGCCTTCGATGACCTCGCCAGGTGGCGCGAAGACGCCTCGGCTACCGACTGGAACTCCACGCTGGCCTCTGATCGTGATTCCGAGCAGGTCGAACTCACCGCACCGGATAACTATCACGACAGCTTGCCCGGTCTCACCCATGCAGCCGAAGAACTCAGCACCGGTCTTGACGGCCTCCAGACGACGCTGATGGGGCTCACCACCCGGGCCTTGACCACGACCGCAGAACAACAAGCAGTTCTGGGAGTTCCCCGCACAATTCGAGGACCGAAAAATGAAAAAAAGTACCTCGAGGAATACCACGGACTGGGTCGCAGAGATATCGCCCAGCGAACGATGCGGGCCCACTATACGGTTCCGCCCCCACCACCGATTTCAGGTGGCCCCGCCCCTGAACTTGAGTTCCCAGACTTTGCGCGTAGCTTCCAGCGCGGTCACATGCGGACCGCTAACGCCGACCGCCTGATCAAGCTCACCGAAGATCTCAAACGCTATGCCCGTAGAACATCCGCGGATCCGGCACGGGTGGACGCGATTCTTCAAGAAATGATGCCAGTGCTGACCCGTCACGCAGAAACCATGAGCGTCGGCGACTTCCATCAAACGTGCCGTGAGTGGTTGCCCAAACTGTGCTACTACATTGATGCCGACGGCCCCGCACCCGAAGATGGCCTTGAACCACAACCAGCTCAAGAACAGTTCTGGGTCGCCTCGCGACAGGATGGTGGTCTGGACTTCGGCGGGACCGTCTTCGGCCTCAATGCCGAGCTGTTGCGAACCATTGAGGCCGCAGCAAACAACTATGCCGTGCTACGTCGTGGTTCTGAGACAACCGGTGTCACTGACAGCCACAACTCAGATGATGAGAGCTCGGCGACCGAGCCGAAGAACCCGGTTATTCAGGCATTGAAAGCAAACTTTCCCGAGATTTCCCCCGATGCACTGGCCAGTATCGATGCAGCGGGAAACCAGCACTCCTTTGACGGGGAGAACCTCTACGATCCCCGTCATCGCGCACACCGTGCAGTGAACGCGCTGTTCGGTGTACTGATTGCCGGCATTGGCGCCGGGAACGCCAAGAACGGGTTGCCAGCAACGCGCGGTCAGTCCACCAAGATGATCATCTCGATGGACTACGAGACCCTGAGCGAACAATTGTCGCGACGACACCAACTCGATGACGATTTGAAGAGACAATCACTCGTGAAGTTCTTCAGTCACCACCGAGAAGGCGATCCAGTCGATGATGATTCTCCGGGCCACCGATTCAGATCTGAAGGTCAATTCTCTGGAACCATTCATCCCAGCAAATTACGATCAGCCGCCTGTGACGCAGGATTGATCCCGCTGGTGTTTGGCAGTGACAGTGAAGTGCTCAATCTTGGCCGAGAAAAACGAATGTTCTCCACCGCGCAATACCGTGCATTGGTGGCTCGAGATCGTGGTTGTGCCACACCGGGGTGTACTATGCCCGCTGCCTATTGCCAGATCCACCACATCACCGAATGGGAAAACGGTGGCGACACCAATATGGGCAATGCGGTCTTGCTCTGCCAGGGCCACCACACCGATGTGCACTTAGGCAAATGGCGCATTCAACGCATCGACGCCAAGGGGGTCTGGTTTGTCCCAGAACCCTGGGTGAGCCCAGATCCAACCCCTCGGCGTAACGCATATTGGCATCACTAAGGGTCGCAGCTTATGTCAGCGCGTGGCCAGCCGATCCCAGCGCCTGGCAGGCCTGAACGATCCGCTCGCTCATAGAGGCTTCGGCTTTCTTGCCCCAGGTACGCGGGTCGTACATTTTCTTGTTGCCGACTTCGCCATCAACTTTGAGCACCCCATCGTAGTTCTCAAACATGTGGGCAGCCACCGGACGCGTGAAGGCGTACTGGGTGTCGGTATCGATGTTCATCTTGATCACACCATAGGACACAGCGTCAGCAATTTCTTGATCTGTCGAGCCCGAACCACCGTGGAAGACCAGGTCGAAGGGGCGCTCCACGCCGACCTTGGCTCCCACCTCACGCTGGATTTCGTCCAACAGCTCGGGACGGAGCTTGACATTGCCCGGCTTGTACACCCCGTGAACGTTACCGAAGGTCAGCGCGGTAATGTAGCGACCCTTCTCGCCGGTTCCCAAAGCCTCAACGGTCTTCATGCCGTCTTCGACCGAAGTGTAGAGCTTGTCATTGATCTCGTTCGCCACTCCGTCTTCTTCACCACCGACAACACCGATCTCCACTTCGAGAATCTGGTGGTTGGCCTGAGTTCGCTCCAGGAGCTGTTCGGCAATGCGCAGGTTGTTTTCCAGAGGCTCTGCCGAACCATCCCACATGTGAGAGTTGAAGATCGGATCACGACCGGCCTTGACTTCTTCGGCGGAGGCGTCCAGGAGCGGGTTAACGAAGCCCTCGAGTTTGTCCTGCGGGCAGTGATCGGTGTGCAGAGCGATGGTGACACCGTAGGAATCAGCAACTACCTTGGCGAAGGCGGCGAAGGCCTTCGCCCCCACGACCATGGATTTCACCGACTGACCAGAGAAATACTCGGCACCACCGGTCGAAACCTGGATGATCCCGTCAGACTCTGCCTCAGCGAAACCGCGGATAGCAGCGTTGAGAGTCTGTGAACTGGTGACGTTCACCGCGGGATAGGCATAGCCACCCTTTTTCGCGGCGTCAATCATCTCAGCGTACTTATCGGGGGATGCGACAGGCATATAAGCTCCTTCATCGATCTGGTTTTGCCCCCAGTCTAACCATCCACCACCCGGCGGTCAGGACCTGCCGGGCGAACCGCATGCTGTCGCACCCATTCATGCATCGCGATACCGGCGGCCACCCCGGCATTGATTGAACGGGTTGAGCCATATTGCGCAATGGCCAACGTTGCCGTGGCAGCCCGATGAATGTCCTCGGAAATCCCCGGTCCCTCTTGCCCAAAGACCATCACGCATTCCCTCGGGAAGCTGAACTCCTCGATCGCCACCGAATCCTCAAAAAGGTCCACGGCCAGAATCGGTAGGTTGTTCTCTTGCGCCCACGCCACAAAGTCGTCAATAGTGGGATGATGCTCAACGTGCAGGTAGCGGTCGGTGACCATCGCACCACGACGATTCCACCGGCGTTTGCCAATGATGTGCACCCCAGCGACGTTAAACGCGTTCGCGGTTCTCACCACGGTTCCGATATTGAAATCGTGCTGCCAATTCTCGATGGCAATGTGCAGACCGTGGCGCGATCGGTCGAGGTCGGCCACAATGGCCTCCACTGTCCAATACCGGTACCGGTCCAACACATTGCGACGATCACCCTCAGCCAGTAGTTGCGGATCGTACTGTTCGCCGGTGGGCCAGGGTCCTTCCCAGGGGCCTACACCGACTTCACGGTGGTAGCCGTTGTCGGTGGGGTGCTGCGCGGAGTCCGTCACGTCGTCGGGCCGTCGACGTGCGGCTCGGTGTGCCGATCATGCACCGCCCAGGCGGCCCCCGAGGCGATGCCGGTGACCGTCAGTACCGATGGCCACGCGCCAATTTTCTTCGATAACCAGTGCGACGCGCCGAAAGCGCCCAGGTATACCGTCGCCAGTCCCACGGCGCGTCCAGCGCCACCTGCTTGCGCCCAGGCTTTTGTGGCGTAGCTACCGGCCACACCCAGTCCGACCGCGCCCAGGGCCCGAATCTTCGTCAACCGAGCCGTGGCGTAGCCACCGATCAGCCCGGCGATCACCGCCGGTGCGGTCTTGCGGTGCTGAATCTCCGTCTTGTGGTCTGCCATAGTGATCCTCCTTCAGGGATGGTTAGAGTCCGAGATCGCTCAAACGGAAGGCGGCCAGATACGGGACGCCGGCCTCGTCTTGGATCCGCTCGGCCGCTCCGGTATCCCGATCGACCAGCACAGCGACGGCTTGGACCTCACCGCCGGCAGCGCGCACACCCTCAACGGCGGTCAAGGCAGATCCGCCGGTGGTCGAGGTATCTTCCAACACCACGACTTTCCGCCCCTCGATCGAGGGTCCTTCCACCTGGCGTCCCATACCGTGTTCTTTGGCCTGTTTACGCACCACGAAAGTATCCAACTCCCGGGCCGGGTTGGCTTGGTGCAACATTGCGGTGCCGACCGGGTCGGCGCCCATGGTCAATCCTCCGGCCGCGGAAAACTCCACGTCGGAGAGTAACTCCAACATGACCCGCCCCACCAGCGGAGCTGCGCGGTGGTGCAAAGTGACTCGCCGCAGGTCGATGTAATAATCGGCCTGTTTGCCCGAGGACAGCGTCACTTTTCCGTGCACCACCGCCAAGTCTTTGACGAGTTCTGCCAGTTCAGCGCGATCCGAAGCATAGGTTCCCATGCAGGCTAGTTTACGCGGTGCATCGCCGGATCAGCCTCGGCGGGTGCACCGCCCACTGTTTATCCTGGTCAACACATCGTGAGTTGGAAATTGGCGTCACGAGCGTTGCCCCTTTAGTAGAGTGTCAACAGCACCGCTTTTTCGGAGATGAGGAACCATGAACCTGAAAAAAACCGTTCTCGGAATCAGTGCCGTGGTCGGGCTGGGTCTCACCCTGACCGGTTGCACTGGCAACGATGAAATCGCCACGACCTGTCAGAAGCTCAACAACGTCACAC
The DNA here is from genome assembly GCF_029853775.1 of Auritidibacter ignavus. Lineage (NCBI taxonomy): Bacteria > Bacillati > Actinomycetota > Actinomycetes > Micrococcales > Micrococcaceae > Auritidibacter > Auritidibacter ignavus. The sequence continues at coordinate 2,220,982 of NZ_CP122564.1, read as the reverse complement.
TCAAGGTCCAAAACGCCCTAGGGGAGTCCGGCGATGACGCCGAACGCGCCACCGGCCAGATGGAATCGGCGTTAAACGAATTTTCTCGGATGGTTCATGACACCTCCGATCAGGAGCTTGCCAACGCTCTGGAAGATATCGAAGGCTCCTACCACAGCGTCTACCAGTCCCTGGAAGACGGAGCCAGCATCGCAGAAGCCCAACAACAGGGTCTCGAGTCACAGGTCGATCCCACATCGGCCGAGGTTCTGGTTGATAAATGCGCCTCCGGCATCTAAGTCTCATTACTCTCGCGACGGGGTTGGCGCTGACCGGGTGTAGCTCCGGTGGCGATGACGCGCTCGAAGACTCGTGCGAGCAATTGCAGGGCCTACCTGAGCCCGCCGATGAGGGATTCATCGAGCAGGCCGAGGAGATCAAAAATAACGCCTCGGATGAGCAACTACGCCACGGCATCGACCAGGTCATCTCCATGGCCGAGATTCTGGAAGACCACCGCACCGGCGATACGTCGGATACCGACGCCTACGCCGAGGTGGTCGAGCTGGCCGATGACGACGAGTTTGTGGACGGGATGACCTATCTGCAAGACCACTGCGAGGTGCAGTTCTAGTCCGCTTTATGGAGTCCACGTGTGGTGGTGTGAAAAACGAGGAGACGTAGCGTGAAATTAGCGACCTGGAATGTGAACTCACTGCGGGCCCGGGCCGACCGGGTGGAGGACTTCCTCGAGCGTAGCGACACCGATGTGTTAGCCATCCAGGAAACCAAGTGCAAAGATGAGAACTTCCCCTGGGAGGTTTTTGAGCGCTTGGGTTATGCGGTCGCACATTTCGGGTTTAACCAGTGGAACGGTGTCGCGATTGCCTCCCGGGTGGGCCTCACCGATGTCCAACGAACCTTCCCGGGCCAGCCGGCCTTCGGCAAAGGCGGTCACGACCCGGTGCAAGAGGCTCGGGCAATCTCGGCGGTCGTAGGAGAAGATCTGCGGGTGTGGTCGTTGTACGTTCCCAACGGTCGGGCGCTCAACGATGAACATATGGCGTATAAGCTCAACTGGCTGGATGCGTTGCGGGAGCACATTGGCGCTGAACTCGACGAGAACCCCCAGCAAAAATTAGCACTGGTCGGCGACTGGAACATTGCACCCTACGATCAGGACGTATGGGATATCGAATTCTTCTATGAGAACGAGATGACCCACGTGTCCGCTCCGGAGCGGGAGCGCTTCCACGCGTTCGAAGAGATTCTGCACGATCCCGTGCGCGACCAGCACGAGCAGGCTTTTACCTACTGGGACTATCAGAAACTGCGTTTCCCGAAGAACGAGGGCATGCGGATCGACTTTGCCTTGGTCTCACCGGCAGTGAGCACCGGGGAAACCATGATCGATCGGGACGAACGCAAGGGTAAGGGCCCCTCGGACCACGTTCCGGTGATCGTGGAGGTTTGCTCATGAGGAAGGTCTCCTGGTGACGTGATCTAATAGATAGCATGGGTGCTATGAGCACGAGCGCACAGCAACAGATCATCAGCGCCCTGAACGTCGCCCCGGAGATCGATCCGGCCACCGAAGTCCAGCGCCGGGTGGAGTTCTTATGTCAGTACCTGCGACAGGCCGGAGCTTCCGGGCTGGTGTTGGGCATTTCCGGTGGGGTGGATTCCACCGTGGCGGGCCGGTTGGCTCAGCTGGCCGTCGAGAAGCTCCAGCAGGACGGTATTGAAGCGCGGTTTACGGCAGTGCGTTTGCCGTATCGGATGCAGGCCGATGAGTCCGATGCCACCGCTGCGGTGGAGTTTATTCGTCCGACCCGGGCAGTGACGTTCCAGATCGGTCCGGCCACCGATGAGTTCGGTGAGACCTTCCGTCAGGCCACCGGCGAGCAGATCAGCGATTTCAATTTCGGCAATGTCAAGGCGCGGATGCGCATGGTGGCGCAGTATGCTCTCGCCGGGATCGATGGCGATCTGGTGGTGGGCACCGATCACGCCGCGGAGGCGGTGACGGGGTTCTACACCAAGTTTGGGGATGGCGCCTTCGATATCGGCCCGCTCCAGGGACTGAATAAGCGACAGGTGCGCAGCATCGCCCGGTATTTGGGTGCACCGGAACATTTGTGGGCCAAAGTCCCCACCGCGGATCTGCTCTCCGATCAGCCCCAGCGCACCGATGAAGATGAGCTGGGACTGACCTATGATCAGATCGATGACTTTCTCGAGGGCAAGATCGTTCCCGAGGACGTGGCTGAGCGGATCATCTCCGCGTACCGGGCCTCAGCGCATAAGCGTGCGCTACCGGCAGGTCCGGTCGCGTCCTAAAGGCTAGGACTGTCCGCGCAACTCGTTCTTGCGGATCTTTCCGGTAGCGGTGCGCGGTAGTTCCGTCAGGATCTCGAAACGGTCGGGCACCTTGAACCCGGCGAGTCGTTCCCGGCAGTGGGCCCGCAGGTCCTCGGGATCGACGTCGCCGACAATGTAGGCCACGGGGCGTGGATCACGCCTTCCACCTCGATCGAGGAGATGTTCTCGCCACCGGAAATGATGATGTCTTTGAGCCGGTCAGTCAGTCGTAGGTAACCGTCGGGGTCGATCACGCCCACATCGCCGGTGTGGTACCAGCCACCGGCGAAGGCAGTGGCGGTGTGGTCGGGATCCTTGAAATATTCGGCCATCACGCCGTTACCGCGGACCACGACCTCGCCGAGGGATTCCCCGTCGTGCGGTAAGAAATTCATCTGCGGATCCACCACGGCCAGCTCGCCGGCGTGGATCATGGGCACGCCCTGCCGGGAGAGCTTGGCGTGGCGGTCCTCCCAGTCGGGTTGGGCCTGAGTAATCGAGAAGGGCCCGTAGGTTTCGGTCAGTCCGTAGACCGGGATCGGCGTGATGCCCAGTTCTTCCAGCCCGGCAATGATCGACGGTGGCGGGGCGGCCCCGGCGGTGGTGACAGCCCACGGGGCGGTCCAGTCGTTGCAGTGGAACATCGGTAGCGTCCACAGGTATCGGGTGGTGGCATCATAGCCGTAGTGGTAGGCAGCCGACAGAGCGGCCAAATAGGCCCCACGGTGGGTGTACATCACACCTTTCGGCGGGCCGGTGGTGCTGCTCATCCAGCGTGATCATTTCGATTCCGAGCTCGGTGCACACCGGTGCCAGACGGTCGGCGACATCCGGGTCCACGAACACGATCCGGGCCTCGGCGTGATCGAGAATGTAGCGGAATTCGGCCGAGGTCAGGCGCGGGTTGAGCGGGTTGAGGACCGCCCCCAGCATCGGCACCGCAAAGTGGGCAACCAACATCTCAGGCAGGTTCGGAGCCACCACCGAGACGGTCTGGCCCGGCGCGACGGTGGCCGACAAGGCCCCGGCGAGTTGGCGCACCTGCTGGTGAAATTCGCGATACGTCCAGCTGGTGCCTTCACATTCTACGGCGGTGTGGTCGGGATAGATGGCGGCGGTACGGTCAAGATACGTGACGGGAGTCAGGTGCGCTACCAAGCTGCGCCACATCCCGTTGTTCACTTTTCAGACCGAAACAGCCCGCTAACCCACTTGACCCCCAGGTAGTTGCGTCGGCCATTCTCGGCTGTTTTCCGGGATTTCTGGCGGTTTCTGCGGCCTTCTGCAAGGCGTGCAATGCATGGGCTGCATGGTTCTGGTCCCGGTTTAGTCCCGGCCAATCCAGTGGCTGCGGGTCCGGGGAATCTCGCCGTCTGGAGTTTTCGTTGGGTTTACGTCGGCTAGGTGTGAAATCTTCTCCGGCCCTCCAAGCTTGCCATGTGGACGGCCCGATCGCGAGGGGCGGCGGCTCGGCGACGGCCAGGGAAGCCGAGCCTCCAGTGGCTATCCGGCGATGCCGAAGGCCTCCTCGAGATGGGCAGCGGTGGAGGGGTCGACGATCTCTTCTCGGGGCAGGTAGTGGATCTGCGTGATGCGGGTGTCGGTGTGCCCGAGGAGGTCGGCGGCGAGGTTGATGCCAGCGGCCTTGTTGATCGCGGTCGCGACCGCGCGCCGGAACCGGTGCGGCGTCACGCCGTCCATCCCGGCACGGACCGTGACGTCGCGGAGCCGCCTGCGGATGTTGTTGGTCGTGTGCGGGGTGCCGCGGTGCAACGAGGAGCATCCGAATATCTTCCTCCGCCGACAGTTCTGGTGTGCCCCGCATGAACCGGAGAAGCCCGGCGTCCACGAGGCGCCCTGGCTGCTGGTCTACGCCGATCTGCTCGCATCGAACGACAGCCGCCAGCGTGAGGCCGCGCAGCAGCTTCGGAGTACCCGGCGATGATCGACCTCACCCGCGTGGACCCGCGCCTGCACGACGACATCACTCTCATTGTCGACGAGCTCCAAGCATCGGTCGGCCTGGATCCGGACAGCGTGCTCGTCGTCGGCGCCGGATGCCGTGACATTCTCCACGCCGCATTCGGCCGTACCTTCCCGCTGCGGGCGACGACCGACACCGATCTGGGCATCGCCGTGCACGGCTGGACGATCTCTGAACGCATCGACGCACGCTTCCGCAGAATCGGCAGCAACGGGATCCGGTACTCGATCGCCGGGATCCCCGTGGACATCATGCCGTTCGGCGAGGTCGAGGACCCCGACGGCATCACCCACCCCGCCGCGCGGAGAGGATCTCGTGGTCTTCGGGTTCCGCGACGTCTACGAGCGTTCCCCCGGCTCACGTTGCCGAACCGCATGTCGGTGCGGTTGCCGCAGCCTGCTGGGTACGCCGCCTTAAAGATGCGGTCATGGATCGACCGCGCCATGTACGGGCATGACAAGGACGCGAAGGACCTTGCCTTGGCCGCGTTCTGGCACCAGGAGGCCCCGGAGATCCAGGAACGCCTCTACGACACCGATGCCGGCTTCGATATCCTCACCACGCTCGATCTGGATATCGATCTCGCCGCCACGAGGCTCCTGTGATGGGAGCCTCGGCCCCGGCGTCGTAGAGCGTGGCAGCGACGCCTGCCGCACCTTCGAGAAGCTCTGCACTGTCTAGCCGCCTATGTCCAGTCGCCTTGCGCCAACCAGCAGGACTGTCGGGAACCCAGTGTTGGAACAACAACGGAGAGTGCGGCGATGTTTGATCTCGGATGATCATGGCGGCGATCTCGTTAGCCGGTTGGAGGAGACGTTCGTCGCCCGTTAGCTGCCACATTCGACTGATGACTTGCAAGGTACCGGAATTGCCGTGACAGAAAGTAGGGCCGTCAAGTTTCCACTCGCGCCAAGGCACGCCGAGATGGCTGATGAGGGTATCTAGTGCTTCGACTTCAAGATCTTTGGCGTCGAGCACTCGGGAGGCTCGAGCTAGTGTGAGCGCGACCCCCGGCGTCCCATAACACCAGGCTGCGCGCGAAAAGAGGCTTGGTGTCCGGTCTGGTTCGCGATCGTATTGCGCCGGCACACGGGCTGGCCAGTAGGAAATCTCGTTCGCTTCCTGCTTCCAACGACGGATCCAGTCCGTGGCGAAGCTGAGGGCCTCGAGTAGGTCATCCGACGGGCCTTCGTTCTCCACTAACGAGACCAAGGCGGCCACGGTACCTGACACGCCATGGGCGAGCCCGAGATTGAGATCGCCGAACGGGTACATCTCCTTATCTTGTGGAGTAGGCTGAAGTGCAGCGGGAACCCACCATCCAGGAAAACCAGTTTCCTGGCGGGAGAGGATTCTTCGGCTGAAGAATCGGCCGGTCCGCAGGACGGCTTCCCTTGTAATTGGCGATTCCTCATCGATCAGCACCCTCAGTGTGCCCGACAGGCCATTGATGAAATCATAAGCATGCCAGGCAACTCCAGGGGATGAAGACCGCTCATATGCGTCAGTATGTTCAATTTGTCTCTGAGCAACCCACTGTCCGAGCTTCTGCCGCAGGGTCCTGTCGTTCTCGCCCTTGCCGGTGACGCCTTGGGCGGCAGCTAGCGCCGCCGCGGGACCTCCCATGAGCCCTGCGTAGGAGTTCCATTGCAGGTCGGCGACCGCGCGGCTCAGGTGCTCGTGGGCAAGGCGCTGGAAGCCTGGATCGGTGGTCGACATGAGAGCGAACATGAGTGCGGTACCCGCCAAGCCGTGGCTAAGGCTTCCCGGAGCCCACATGCTTGATTGATACACCGGCTCGACGTTGTCGGGCCGATTAATGGCGTCGTCGAGTCGAGAGATGTCGTGCATCCGTTCTGCCGCCTCCAGGGCCACCTCACGAACCGCTTTGGCCAATTCGGGCTCAAGTAGGGGGCGCACGCTCTGGGCACTCGCGCCGGCATTGCTGTCATGCATGTCACACCTCCGGCTGGGCACGCCTCGCCTCGGCAAGTTGGAGAAGAACGGACCTGAGCACGCCGAGGAGGCGATTCTCATTATCTGCGTCAGGGCCATTCACCCGATTGAAGGTCATATGGAGCAGGCTCCCGAGGACGCGTTCGGGGCTCGCCGTGGCTGACTGGGTTTGGATTGAGGCGTGGAGAGCGTGGCCGTACCGCTGGAAGGCTGGTCTCGGTTGTTGCGCAGGAGGCATCTCACAGATCGTCGCGTCGTGAAGCGCGAGACGGCTCTGGATTGGACGCCTCCATCTTTCCCGGTCTCGAGTGTAGGTCGGTTCATTTGACCGTGGAATTCCGAGTCTTTCCGTCGCGATGACGGCAATCGCTAGAGGGTCGGCCAAATCCGGCGCGATAGCAGGGCCAAAGCTGATCATCGTGTCAAGCCATGCCCCGAGAACGTAGTTGTCATGGTAGACGTTCTGAGGAGAGATCGGCTCAGACAGCTCGGTTAGCGCCATGAACGAATCCTCGGAGAAAGCTGCATGGAGCACGCCAAGCAGTTCCTCACCACCGTATCGATGCGTTTCTGGAACGTACTCATCGAGAGTGAAGCTCCGTGCCGCGCCTGTAGCGCAGAGCTCTTGCATTACAGCGAGGAGGGGTTCGTTCGCTTGGCTCCCGGTTCGCGACCCGTTGTTTGTCCGCAGCCGAAGATGCGTCCCATTCATGTCCGAGTACCTCAGGAAGAAGGGTGTGACATCTGGGGAGTCCAGAGCGAGTTGCCGGAATGCGGGGGCGATATGGGAGCGGAGCACGGAAGGGATTTCTTCGGGGGTCAAGTAGAGCCTTGCTGAGGTCCAAGGCCCGCCCGGCCTGAAACTCGGAGCCGGTTGCGACTTTCGTTGTATAGCAGACGCCGCTGCCGCCGAGTGCTTTGTGGGCACTTCGTCGGCTTGATTGCGGCTGGATCGCGCAAAGGTAACGACGATTTCATTTCCGAGTGGTTGGCCGTCTCGTTCAAGCCACCCCCACGCGTCGTCTGGCGTTGCCGCGCCACCCGGCAGTTCGTCCAAAACCAATCCAGAATCTCGCCTCAGTTCGTGCCTGAGAAGCTCGACGTGACCGGGGTTGTCAGTGTCGATGAGGAGCCGCATATCACGGCTGCTTGCCAAGCAGTAACGCGGGAGATGATGTCGCGCCTTCCAGGCTGCAAAGTCGTCCTGCGGTGTGGCGCTCAGCCACAGTGAGGCTTGGCGGAGCTCGTTGAGATTCCACGTCGCAGGAGCTAAGGTCACTTTCCCAAATCTGACCGCGGGAGTGAAGGGAACATACTCCAGATGTCCCCACGACCAAGGTTCCCAGAGCCTCTGGTGCTCGTGCATCAGGTCCGATAGGAGACGAACTTCGTTTGGGGCCTGGGTGGGCGGGTAGAGAGCATTATTGGCAGTGATACGAATACGGCGCCCGTCCCTCAAATCGACAACGAATAGGCCAGTCATAGTGGCGGCTATGCCGATCTCGTCTAGGGCAACGTAGTCCTGCCCGCAAAGGGGTGGGGTATTCACGGCGATGATCTTGTCGGCATAGGGCGCGGTGTTGCCGACGTTGGCTGCGCTGTCGGCCCTCGGCGCGTAGGAAAGGACAGCGCTGTATTCACCGCTGTCGCCAGAAGATCCTAGGGGAGCGATGCTGCGCAGGTTGGGCAGGTAGGACAGGAATCGCCCTGCCGTGCTAAGGCCAACATGCGAACCGGGATTGGGGCCGAGTGCCAGTCGGTAGTCGCCGCGTCGGAGGTGCTCCAGATCCGGGGCCACGACCGATAGATAAAGCTCGGCGCTGTCTTGTGCGTCGTCATCATCGAACTCGGAATAGGTCAGTTCGGCAATGTCTTCTTGGGAGAGATGCACTTCGCTGCGGTTGCTCCTGATGGCGTCACTATATAAGCGGGCGAGGCGCCCCTCCCGCCGCTCGCTTCGAGCGTCTTTGTAGTCCGATTCGACCCCAAGCCCTTGCTCCGGCCAGGTGTAGTCGGAGGGGACACCGATGCCGGTGTGCGGGTTCACGACGGTGCGTAGCGGAACAATCCGATCGATGCCGTATCGCTCCAGGAACGTTGAATGATAGGCACGCATGCCCCGCATCCCCTTACGGGGCTGGGACAGTCGTTGTAGAAGACGAAGGGTGGTCTCCGCGTCATCAAGCATCTGAGAAGGAAGCTCAACTGCGAGTCCTGACACTTTCGTGATGTGGAGGTAGTCCGTGCTTGCCTCAATATGCCGCATTCGCCTCGTGGTGTCTACGAGGGCACGAAATGTTGATTCCTCATTGAGCCGAGACGCGGCAAGATCGTTGAGCGCGCCGTGAATGGATTGTAAACCGGGAACGGAGGCGCCCGACGCCTCCAGGTTGCCGATGAGTTCCTCGAGAGGATCTTGACCAAGCAGCTTTGGCCTAAGCGCGGTGTAAATCACACCAAGTTCAATAAGCTTCTGAACATAGCGACGTGCTTGGTCATGGCTACTCTGCGTAGTTTTCTGCAGTTCGGCGTAGAGCGTCGCCGCCGGGCATCCGTCCTTCTTGCAGGCTTCAATGACTGCCGATATGGCCTCGCTGCGCTTAATTGCAACGCGTGACTGTTTCGATGTCTCAGTGCTCGGCCGGTAGAGAACGACCTGATTCTTGTCCACCTTGAGCAGGTCGTTGAGATAAACGGTCTGACGATCGAGAATTGCAGGATCACTTTCCAAGCGCCTTACGAGGGAAAGAAGCCAACGAAAGTCAACGTGAATGCTGATCAGATCTGCACCAAATTCTGGTGCGACAAGTTCCTTGCTCGGAACACATTTTGCCTCAGCGGCCGCGGCGAAGAGTCCGAAGGGGGTCGGACGGGTAGTCATCCGATTGAGAAATTTGGCCGTTGATATCGCAGCGCGGCGGAGCTTGGCAGGCTTCGTGGAGATGTCTCCCGCGAGGACCTTCTCGACAAACTCCCACAGGGGCCACGCGGCGTGGGCGACAGCTGCACGGCAGTAAGGATCGTCGTACACCGACCGAAGGTAGGCGGTCAGTACGTCGGGATCGCTTGAAGCGAGTGCCCGATCCGAGTCAGCGTCGAGTCGCACAGGAAGGGCAGGGTGCCTGATCATCACGGCTTGTGAAGCCTGCAGGGGTTTCGCCGTCTTGGCGTCCATGGTCGCGCTCTACCTTTGCTGTTCGTCCTCGTGCCTCTGGCCGGGCGGTTGTGAGCCAGAACAGGGGTGCAGTGGCAGGTGGGCCACAGTAGGCCGTGCTCACTGCACCCCTGCTTGGTTCAGCAGCACCAGCTGCACTGGCTGCCGCCACCAGGGCTGGTGCAGCCTGCGGTGCAGAGGCTGATGCTGGTGATCTGCGGTCCGACATCGGAGCTGTTGGGCTTCACGTCGACATCCATGTCGAGCGCGATGTCCAGGTCGTCGATCCGATCCAGAACGGGTGCGTCAAGCGTTGCGGTCGTCATCTCGTTCACCTCCTTCCCAGTGGCTTTGGCGAGGGCCAGCTGGGAGTCAGCTCCCACTCTTGCTCTGCCACTACCGCCAAAATAACTTGGGCCCCTACTTTAGTTTGGGCCCCTACTTTAGTAAAGTGGGGATCTGAGCAGCTCGTCTGGTCGACGTCGGCAGCATCATCGGCCCGCGGACTTCGCCTAGCTGCAGGAGCCAGCTGCCGAAGCCTGGGTGGGATGGATGCAGCGCCTCCTCATCAGCACCAGAGAAGCGCGTGGAGCACCGGCGGAGAGGGGGGGTGGATGAGCGACCGAAGGCTAGAGCCCGGCGACCCTTCGGATCTCTGCCTGCTTAGGAGAGTCGGAGCAGGCGACGAGCGTGCCCTCGAGCATCTCTACGATCGCTATGGCCACGTCGTGTTCGGATTCGCGCTCAGCCGCACCACGGACCGGGGGCTTGCCGAGGAAGTGCCTGCGGACGTCTGGCTCGGTTACTGGAGGTCCGCCCACGCTTTTCGTGGTGAGAGCAAGGTTCTCACCTGGCTGCTGGACATCGCGGCCCGTCAGGTTTCGACCCACACGCGAAGGCGACGCCTTCGGCTGGTGCCTCTCGAGGAGGCCGGCGCGCCCGCCGCGCCAGAGTCCAGTGATCCAGCCACTGCCGCGCTCGCTGCGGATGGGGAACGCACGCTTCGCGACGCACTCGAGCAGCTCCCAGAGGATCTCGCCATGGTGGTGAAACTCGCTTGGTTGCACGAGCTCCCTCATAGCCAGATCGCCCTCGTCCTGGAGATACCGACCGGCACGGTAAAGAACCGAGTTTCTAGGGCGAGGCAGTTGTTACAGGAATCGGTGAGGAGGCAGGATGCGTGAGGATTCGTACGCGGATGGTGGCGGCGCGGATTTTCGTGAGGTGTTTCGTGCCTGGGAGCGGGAAGCGGTAGGCCCGATACCCGATTTTGAGCATGTACGACGGCACATCTCCCGCTCACCTTCGCTCGACCTCGGAGGGCGGCGGGCGTTCGGGCAGAGCATGCGGCTCACTTTGGACCTGGCCATCGCTCAAGCTCGCGTGGTCCCCTGGGTCGTGGCACCAGTCGCATTGGGGCTCGGCGCCCTCGCTATGGCGGCCGGGCGCCTGCTCGCGGCAAACGGCGGCACCACAATGGCGCTTGCAGGGTTCTCTTCCGTCGTGCTCGCTGGAGTCGTACTCACCGTGACGATGGCCATGGCCTGCCGTAGCACTGATGAGATTACCCTGACAACTCCTCTCAGGCCTCAAGTAGTTGTACTTGCTCGGTTGCTTCTCGTACTCGCGCACCGTCTGCGATGCATAGGCCATCGAATTACCGGTCGGAGCCGAAGCCGTCTCCGATCGACAACCGCCAAGCCGAATAATGAGTTTCCTGAACGGAAGGAGTCTGGAAATGACTCGCAAGATCACACGGAGTCTGATGCTGATTGGTCTGCCACTTGCACTCGCAATGAGCGGATGCGCGGTCCTCGAAGACACAGTCGATGGCGTCATGGGACGCGGTCCCGGTTCCCCCGAGCCGACTCCACTCTCGCCGAGCCTCTCTGTGACCGTGGAGGTAGAAAGTGACTCGCCTGTCAGCGGCGAGCTTTCGATCAGCATCGACGGAGCAACTGATTCCCAAAGCGTCGAAGAAGGCTCTGTTGACCTGCCGTACTCAGCAGTATTTGATGTGCCTAGCGATGCGCCGTTCCCGTACCGCGGTAGTCGGGTAGAGGTGTCCGCGGCTCAGGATGCCAGTTGGATCGAGTGCCGGATCCTCATGGACGAGAAGGTTGTTGCGTCGCATCGCGCCGAAGGTAGCAACGCTCGCGCCGTCTGCGAGCGAAACCTCAGATTGGGGCCATCATGATCGACCTGACAACAGCAGCACAACTCATCGTCCTGGCCTTGGTCGACTCAACGAGCTTCGGTACGCTGCTGATCCCCATTTGGTTGCTTACCGCACCCAGGCGCCTTCGAGTTTCTCGTGTGATGGCATATCTGCTGACCGTCGCCATCGCGTACTTCGGAATCGGGCTGGTTCTAACGCTGTTTGCGGGGGCCGCAGTCACTCGGTTCGAAGGCGTACTGGACTCTTCACCGTTTCTCATTGGACAGCTCGTACTTGGAATATTGCTCATGCTGGTTAGTTGGGCTATGGACACCAAGAAGGCCCGGGCGCGCGCGGCCGTCCGCGCCGAAACTGGCAACGGGAAACTCCTGTCATGGCGCACGCGAATCATGAGCGGCGAAGGGAATACTTCCCTTCCATTGATCGCACTGGCCGCAAGCGCGGTTCTCTTGGAATTGGCGACGATGCTGCCCTACTTGGCAGCTATCGGCATCATTTCGACACAGCCGTCGCACTGGCCGACACCGGCGTTCCTTCTGTTGGGGTACTGCCTCGTTATGATTCTGCCGGCCATGGTTCTTCTCGTTGCGCGACTGGTTGGCCACAGGCGGCTCGTTCCTGTGCTCCAGAGGTGGGACTCTTGGCTGACGAGAAACGCCCAGTCCACGACGGCCTGGATAATCGGAATCGTCGGTTTCCTCTTGGCGGCCAATGCTATTGCCGCCTTGGGTTGGGTGGACATTGGGGCCTGACCGGAGCAAGCGAGTGGGGGCTCGAGAGTCGAGGATCCCGAAGTACAGGAGCATTGTGTTCTCGCTTGAGGAAGACATTCTGCAGGGTGTCCTCGGGGACTGTGACGCTTGCCCTTCGGCTCGGCAGTTGGCCGAGTCATTTGAGGTGAACCCGAGCACCGCGGCGAAAGCCTTGGAGGTGCTTTACCGGCGCGGGGTCTTGTTCAGGCGACCCGGCGCAATTCATGGCGTGAGTATCGGAGCGCAGCAGCGCATCCGGGCTCGTCGTATCGCCGATTTCGGCACCCCGAGCATGAATCGTAACGGCGAGCACAGCTCTCCGCGTTCGGGGACCGTCTCCGGCAACTTCACGAGGTTCCACCGTGATCTCGCCTACACTCCAGGCGTGCGGTCCAGGCGCCTCATTGATTTGACTCGACAAGACAATCCAGTCGAGTATGAAAACGCGATCTTTGGGAGCATGCAGAACTTGATGAACATACGCGAGGCCAGCTTGCCGCTGCGCCTCCAGGAGCTCTGCGAACCTGACGGCGTCTCCGACTGACGGAATCGTGAAGCCAATCTGGAAAGATTGTCCGAGAAGAGTACCTTGGTGCGCAAGCCAGAAGCGGGAAGGGTCTAACTTGTGAGCATCCAGAGTTCCGACATCTAGCGCATCTGGCACCCGCTGAATGGGCAGTGATGGCGCCGGCAGCTGATCATCATTGATCATTGCACCGTTCCTCTCAAGACTGGCCTAGCGAAAAGGCATCTCTTCCTCGTCGGCGGAATGACTTCAGCGCCGCAAATGGATGCGGCGAGCGAGTAGGAGTCACTTGACGTGCGCTTTGCGCGGTGCAAGGGCGATGAGCACGTATGGAGCGAGCCTGTCAGCGCGGACCGGCAGGCTTGCCCAGGAGTCAGCCATCTTCGATAGAGTTTGCGCCCCCACGAAAAGAGAATTGACAAACTCAGCAGCTTCGTCGACGTCAATATCGTCTGTGATTGATCCGTCTTCAATACCATCCTGAATAAGGGTTTTGGTAATGCGGATCCACTCGAAGAACGGCTCGCTTGCCACGTTGACGACGCCAGGGTCCAGTTGGCCGGCGAGGCTGATCCCTCCCTGGACCACAGAGTCAGCGGAAATGAGGACGGCGAGCCGCTGAATGAGGAGAAGAACCTTGTCGATACCAGCGTCTGGGCCTCCAAGGACATCGGTGAGCACCGCAGTCATTCGATCCTGTTGAGCACGGATGACAGCGGCGGCGATGTCGGCCTTATTCCCGAAATGAAAGTAGATGGTGCCCTCGCTCATGCCCGATTCAGCGGCGATGTCTTTCAGACGAGCTTCAGCGTAGTTGAGCTTCGTGAACACCCGGGCCGCCCCCTCAAGAAGAGCCTCTCGAGTTTCGATGGCGCGCTGTTGCTTCGGCTGGTCCCGACCTGCTCGGCTCATGACCGGCCTCCTCTCTAGCGGTTCGAAGCAAGTCTAGCAGAGTCACAAGTTGGGCACCCGTTTTGGTTTGCTACTGCCTCCGAGCAACTGGAGCACGCACCTCGCGTCTAGGCTCGGCAGGTAGGTGGGAGTTTGACCTGGGCGTGCCCGACGATCTTGTGTAGTGGCGGGCTGGGGGCCTTCGGGGAGTGGGATGGGGAATCACTCCGTTAAGTAGTTCGGGGCAGGACCGTGGCGAGTGGGACCGTTCGGTATGCCTCCCGACAGTCACGTCCGGACCTCCGAGGCACCGGCGACGAACGAGGCGTTCGTAGCCGGGAGATGACTCCCGCTGACGCTCGCCATGCTGTGAGCGGCTACACTCGCGGCATGGCGAAGAAGATCGTGCACCAGCTCGTTGACGATATCGATGGCACCTCGCTTCCGCAGGGTGAGGGGGAAACCATCGTCTTTGGTCTGGATGGTCATGTGTTTGAGATCGACCTCTCCGAGAAGAATGCGACTGCGTTCCGCGAAGCGCTGGGGCCGTTCGTGCCTGCGGCACGGAAAGCATCCGCGCAGACGCGGAAGCCGGCGCGACGCAACACTTCGCGTGATCTCGGCGCGGTGCGGGCGTGGGCGCGATCTCAGGGGCATCAGGTTTCGGACAAGGGGCGGGTGCCCTACGAGATCCTCGACGCCTACGACCAGGTCCACTGATGTCTGCTTCGCGAGCGGTCCCGCGACGAGCATGCATCGCACCATCGACGTATGGGAGGAGCGCTACTCCGCCTCGGTCATCAAGCAGAGCATCGCGCCCCTCGTGCGGATCCTCGACGAAGCGGTGCGTGACGAACTCATCGCCGCCACCCCTGCCCGCAATCGGTCACGGCGAAGCCTCGGCAAGAAGGCCGCGGACGTTCTCGAAGGAGAGGTCTCACCGCGCTCCTACGCGCTCAGGGATCTGAAGACGCTCGAGGCGCTCGCTGACGCCTGCGCCGAGGTGCACCAGTGCTATTCCGACTTCGTCATGCTCGCCCCGCTGCTTGCTGCCCGAGGCAGCGAGGTCGCGGGCCTGGGGGTCGGGGATGTCGAGTGGGACACGAGCATCGTCACAATTCGGCGGCAGACCTACCCCGGCAAGGGCGGGCTGGTGACCAAGCAGACCAATGGCCGCGACGTTCGCCCCGTCCCGATCCTCGCACCGCTCAAGCCCGTGCTCGAACGCCTCACGGAGGACCGCGACCCCGACGAGCGATTCCTGGTCGGGCCGCGTGGCGGCGTCCTCACCACTGCGACGGTGCGCGACGCGACTCACTGGGACGACCTCGTCACCCGGCTCGGGCAGCCCGGTCTGGCACGACACGGCCTGCGTCATACGGGAGCGACATGGATGGCCGATGCCGGCATCCCCCTGCACGTGTTTCAGGAGATCCTCGGGCATAAGTCGATCGAGACGACTCGCCGGTATCTCCATCCGGACCACCGCAAGCTCCTGGAGGCAGCCGACCTGGCAGCGGCGTTCTTCGACGCGCAGGCAGCCGAACAAGACACGCCCACACGCCACGAGCCCAAGCCCGGGCGACCCGCCCCCGGTCGGTGACGCGGTCGAATCGCTACCATCACGAGCCGTCTGGTCCCGGTTTGGTCCCGGCTCGTCATATCGGCCCCGCACACCGCTGGCACCGTTCACGGTGACCGTGGACGTCCGGGAGCAGTGAGGGACGCCCGCTCGTCCACAAAAACCGACGAAGCCCAGGTGAAAACATGGTTCTCACCTGGGCTTTCTCGTCGGGCTGACAGGATTTGAACCTACGACCCCATGACCCCCAGTCATGTGCGCTACCAAGCTACGCCACAGCCCGTTATTGAATTCTCGCTATGTCGAAACCGCAAACGCCCTTAACCCCAGTCATAGTGTGGCGCATGTGTTCAGATGAGCAGGTCAGCAGAACTGCCTGTCCGAGTGCGATTAGGCTAGAACTATGTCCAAAACTCCCTGGTGGTCCCATGCTGTCATTTACCAGATCTATCCCCGCTCCTTTGCCGATTCCACGGGGTCGGGGATGGGTGATCTGCCGGGGGTGATCGCCAAGCTCCCGTATCTGGCCGAGCTCGGGGTGGATGCCATCTGGCTCTCGCCCTTTTACGTCTCCCCGCAACAGGACGCCGGCTATGATGTGGCCGATTACCGGGACGTGGACCCGCTGTTTGGCACTCTAGCCGATGCCGACCGGCTGATTACCGCCACCCACGAGCACGGGCTGAAAATCATCGTGGATTTGGTGCCGAACCATACCTCGGATCAGCACCCCTGGTTCCAGCAGGCCTTAGGCGACCCGGCCGCCCGGGATCGGTATATTTTCCGCGACCAGCCCAATAACTGGTTGTCGCATTTCGGAGGAAAGGCCTGGACCCAGATTACCGAACCGGATGGCACCCCGGGCCCGTACTATCTGCACCTGTTTGACACCTCGCAACCGGATTTGAACTGGGAGCACCCCGAGGTGCGCGAAGAGTTCGAGAATATTCTGCGGTTCTGGTTGGACCGCGGGGTCGATGGGTTCCGAGTTGATGTGGCCCACGGGCTGGTCAAACAGGCTGGACTACCCGATCATCCGCACCGGCCGGGAATGATCACCGATGCCGAACTGGATCACAATATCACTGATTCGGACAGCTTCACCCCGGTGCACCCCTTCTACGATCAGGAGGGCGTGCACGAGATTTACCGTAGCTGGCACCGGGTGCTGGAGGAATACCAGGATCGGATGATGGTTGCCGAGGCCTGGATCTCGCCGCTGTTCCGGCTGTTCCGCTACGTGCGCCCCGACGAGATGCAGCAGGCCTTTAACTTCACCTTCCTCACCGCCGGCTACGATGCCCAGGCGCTCCACGAGGCTATTGACATCTCGTTCGCCGAGGCGCACGCGGTGGGGGCGCCGGTGACCTGGGTGCTGTCGAATCACGATACGGTCCGGCACGCCTCCCGCTTCGGACTGCCGGATCCCACCAGCTATCCGGACAGCATCACCGCCGAAGACATCCAGCCGGATGAAGCCCTGGGACGCCGACGCGCGTTGGCGGCGGCGATGATCGAGCTGGCACTGCCGGGCTCGGCCTATATCTATCAGGGCGATGAGCTGGGCCTGCCCGAACACACCACCCTGCCGAACGAGGCACGTCAAGATCCGACCTACCGGCGCACCCGGGGTGCCGAGTACGGTCGCGACGGGGCCCGGGTGCCCATGCCGTGGCGGGCCGGTCAGCCCGACGGGTGGCTTCCGGCCCCGGAGTCCTATCACCGCTTGGCCGTGGATCAACAAGACGGGGTGCCCGGATCATTTTTGGAAACCTACCGGCAGTTGTTGCGCCTGCGGGCTGAATACCGGTTGGGTTCCGGTCAGTTCGCCTGGTCCGCCCACCACGATCCGCACCGCGGGGTGCTGGCCTTTACCGTCACCACTGAAGACCATACGGGGACTCAGCGCGTCGAGGTTATTGCCAATCTGTCGGATCGGCCGGTGACGGTCGCCCCCGGGGAACTACTGATCGGCCCCGGTTACGCCGAGAGCATGGTGGAGCCCGATTCCACCGCGTGGCTCATACGGTAGTGTTAGGTTAACCTCAGTCAAGGAGTGAATGCCACGATGTCCGATCACCACGACCTGGTCGATACACAGGAAATGTATCTGAAGGCCATTACCGAATTGCACGAGGCCCGCCTGCCGGCCCTGCGCGCCCGGTTAGCCGAACGCTTCGAGCAGTCCTCCCCGACCGTCTCGGAGACGGTAAATCGGATGTCGAAGGCCGGGTTGCTGGTGTTGGGCAACGACCGGGTGTTGCACTTTACCGCAGAAGGCGAACAGCAGGCCTTATCGGTGATGCGCAAACACCGAGTGATCGAGCAGTTTTTGCATCAGGTGGTCAAGCTCGACTGGTCGAAAATTCACGCCGAAGCGTGCCGATGGGAGCACGTGGCCAGTGATGAGGCCGTGGAGTTGATGGACGGGCTCTTGGAGCACCCGGAGGTGGATCCTTTCGGCAATAAAGTCCCGCAACTCAATGGTTCCCAGGTGCATTCGGTGGACCAGCCCGCCGATGACAGCATTGTGGACCGGGACCACGGCATCCTGTCGCGGATCGGGGAAATCGCCCAGATTGATCAGGAGTTCTTGGCCGATTGCCTGGCCCAGGGCATCACGCTGGGTACCGACGTCACTGTGGAACAGGTTCCGGACGGGTATGTCTTGATCCACGGCGAGGCTGAGGTGTTTGTGCCCGAGGGCTATGCCCGAGGGGTGTTCCTCAGCTAAGCTTCCCGGGGTTCCGCCCCCATCGCCTGGGCGGCCCAGTACCCGGACATACCGTGCACCCCGGCCCCGGGCGGGGTGGCTGCCGAGCCCATAAAGAGCCGGTCGGTGAGCCGGTAGGGTTCGCGGGTGAGACCGGGACGTAGCACCGCCTGACTGCGGGTCATCGCCCCACCGGCAATATCGCCACCGATGAGGTTCGGGTTCCAGTCCTGCAGATCTTGTGGGGAGACCAGGTGGCGGTCCAGGATTCGGTCGCGGAAGTCCGGGGCGAACCGGGAAATTTGGGCCTCGATCCGCTCGGCTACCAGTCCGCGACGGGGCTCGTGATAATTGGCCGGCACGTGCGCGTAGGTCCACAGGATCGTGCGCGAATCGGTGGTCCGGCTGGGGTCAGCGACTTGTTGCTGACACACCATCACAAAGGGCCGTTCGGGCATGCGTCCGGCGGTGATCTGGGCTTCGGCCAACCGGATCTCAGCGGCTTGACCGCCCACGTGAACGGTCACGGCCTGACCGACGCGGTCATCGCTCCAGGGCACCGGCCCGTCGAGCAGATAGTCGACCTTATACACGCCGGGTCCGTAGCGCCAGCGAGACAGCCGGCCCAGGGTGGTATCGCTCAACCCGGCGGCGGTCTCGCGTCCGGCGAGGGTCATCACCTGGGCCGGGGTCATATTCAGCAGGATTTTCTCGGCATCCAACTCGTGTAGCGAGGTGATCTCCGTATCGGTGTGAATCCGTCCGCCGTGGCTGGTAATCACCGATCCCAGGGCGTCGGAAATGGCCTGGGAGCCCCCCTCGGCCACCGGCCAGCCACGGGTCATGCCCAGAGCGCCGAAGATCGCGCCATAGGCGGAGGTAAACGGGTGACCCAGCGGGGTGATGGCGTGGGCGGCCGAGCCGATAAATAGCGCCCGGGCGGGCTGGTCGCGGAAGGCGGTGCGAGTGAACCACGTCGAGGGTGGGGATCCGAACAGCCCGAATTGGGCCATGCGTACCGGGTGGGCAGGGAACCGCAGCAACGGACCCATGACGTTTTCCAGGTCCTTGTCAATATTGTCGACCAGGGACCGGTGAATCATCCGCCAGGCGGTGCCGTCGCCACCGAGTTCGGCGGCGGTGTCTTCTAGGCTGTGATGTAAGACCACGGCCGAGCCGTCGTCCAACGGGTGGGCCATGGGGTAGCGGCCGTGTCGCCAGCGTAGCCCATGATCGGTCAGTCGCAGTCGGGCGAAGACCGGGCTGGCCACCCCGAAGGGGTGGGCGGCAGCCCCCAGGTCGACCACGGTGCCGGGCCCGAAGATCTCCGCTGAGGAGCTGGCTCCGCCGATGCGGGCATTGCGTTCGTAGACGTCGACCTGCCAGCCGGCCTTCGCTAGCAGGGCGGCGGCGGTGAGCCCGTTGGGGCCGGCGCCGACGATGGCTGCCGTACGGGATGGTGAGCTGGTGGGCACTATCCGAAGTACTCGCTGATCAGGTTCGCACGGGTCCGGTTGATCTCACTGAACATCAGTGGCTCAAGCCCGTTGATGTGCAGGCTGGTGGAGGCGGTCACCGCCCCGATCTGCGCCAGTGGCACGTGGTGCGCTTCGGCCAGTTGCTCCAGGGCGGTCACCTGCACCGGAGGCACCGAGACGATGGCCCGACCCTGAGATTCGGAGAACAACAGGGTCGGCAGGTCAATCCCATCGCGGTCGGCCACGTGGTTCAGCTCGCACTCCGCGCCGACCTGGAACCGCAGGCAGGCTTCGGCCAGCCCGGCAGCTAGTCCCCCACCGGAGAGATCGTGGGCCGCGGAGATCAGCTGGCGTTGTGCGGCGGTCTGCAACAGTTGCGCCAGTGCCTTTTCGGCAGCCAGGTCGACCTGGGGCGGTACGCCGCCGAGGTGCCCGTGCATCCGCGCCAGTTCGGAGCCGTCGAGCTCATCGGCGGTGGTGCCCAGCAGGTAGATCACGTGACCGGCGTGGGCGGACTGCCAGCCAGAAGGTACCCGGTTCTCCACGTTCTGGTGTACGCCCAGCACGGCGACCACCGGGGTGGGGTGGATGGCCTGGGCGCCGGTGGAGTTGTATAGCGAGACGTTGCCACCGGTAACCGGGATGCCCAGTTCCAGGCACCCATCGGCCAACCCGCGCACGGCTTCGGCGAATTGCCACATCACCGCTGGATCTTCCGGGGAGCCGAAGTTCAGGCAGTCGGAGACCGCCACCGGGCGGGCCCCGGAGGTGGCCACATTGCGATAGGCCTCGGCCAGGCTGGCCTGAGCGCCGGTGTAGGGATCCAGGGTGGTGAACCGCGAGTTGCAGTCGGTGGCCACGGCAATGCCGAGCCCGGTGGTTTCGTCCACGCGGATCACCCCGGCGTCATCCGGTTCGGCCATGGCGGTGTTGCCCTGCACGTAGGAGTCGTACTGGGCGGTGATCCAGGAGGTATCGGCCAGATTCGGGGTGGAGAGCAAGTCCAAGATGGTCTGGCGCAGATCGGCCTCGGGGGCCTGGAAATCGAGGGCCTGGAAGTGGTCGGTGGCCAACGCGTCCTGACTGTCCGGACGGTGGTAGGGGCGGTGGTATTCGGGCCCGTCATGAGCCACGGTGCGCGGGTCCACGTCGACGATCACCTCGCCGTCCCACTCAATGATCAGCCGGTTGGTGTCGGTCACCTCGCCCAACACCGAGTACTCGACCTCCCACTTATCCATCACGGCTTCAAAGTCGGCCAGTTTCTCGGGGGTGACGACGGCCATCATCCGTTCCTGGGATTCTGACATCAGAATCTCGCTGGGGGTCAGGCTCGGGTCACGCAACAGCACCTGGGTGAGGTCCACGTGCATCCCGCCCTCACCGTTGGAGGCCAACTCCGAGGTGGCACATGAAATGCCGGCAGCACCCAGGTCTTGGATACCTTCCACCAGTCCGGAGTGGAATAGCTCCAGGCAGGCCTCGATCAGGACCTTTTCGGCGAACGGGTCACCGACTTGCACCGCCGGGCGTTTGGAGGGTTTGGTGTCGTCGAAGGATTCTGAGGCCAGCACGCTGGCGCCACCGATGCCGTCACCGCCGGTGCGGGCACCGAAGAGTACGACCTGATTGCCCGCCCCCGAGGCGTTGGCGGTGCGCAGATCCTCGTGGCGCAGTACGCCGACCGCCAGCGCGTTGACCAACGGGTTACCGCGATAGCACTCGTCAAATTCGGTTTCTCCGCCGATATTGGGTAGCCCCAGCGAGTTACCGTATCCGCCGATTCCGGCCACTACGCCGGGGAGTACCCGTTGGGTGTCGGGGTAGTCGATCGGACCGAAACGTAGCGCGTCCATGACCGCCACCGGGCGGGCACCCATCGAGATAATGTCGCGCACGATCCCACCCACGCCGGTGGCTGCACCCTGGTAGGGCTCGACGAAGGACGGGGAGTTATGGGACTCGATCTTGAAGGTCACCGCCCAGCCGTCACCGATGTCGGTGACCCCGGCGTTCTCACCGATGCCCACCATCAGGTCCTGACGCATCTCGTCGGTGACCTTCTCACCGAATTGGCGCAGGTGGACCTTGGAGGACTTATAGGAGCAGTGCTCGGACCACATCACCGAGTACATCGCCAGCTCGGCGTGGGTGGGCCGGCGCCCCAAGACCTTTTTGATCTCGGCGAACTCGTTGTCCTTCAATCCCAGTTCGGCCCAGGGAAGTTCTTCATCGGGGGTGGCAGTCGCGTGGTCGACGGTGTCGAGGTTGAACATCGTAATCCTTAGGCTCTCGCAAGTGAGGTCAGCACGGACTGGAACACGCCCAGCCCATCGGTTCCCTGGCGCATGGTGGCAGGTGTGGCGGTTCCGGAGGCCAGTGAGGGGCCGAAACCGGCTTCCACCGCGTGTTCGGGGTGGGGCATCAGCCCCACCACAGTGCCTGCCTCATTGGTGATACCGGCAATGTCATTGCGGGAGCCGTTCGGGTTGTGGCCACGGTAGCGGAAGACCACCCGGTTGGACTCCTCCAGCATCGCCAGCGTCTGCTCATCGGCAACGTATTGGCCGTCCTGGTTCTTCAAGGGCACCACAATCTCCTCGCCCTGACGAAACGAGGACGTCCAGGCGGTGGTAGCGTTGTCAATGCGCAAACGTTGATCGGTGCGGATGAACTTCAGGTGATCGTTTTTGATCATCGAGCCCGGCAATAATCCGGCCTCGGTGAGGATCTGAAACCCGTTGCAAATGCCCAGCACCGGCAGGCCGGTCTCAGCTGCGGCCACCACCTGGGTCATCATCGGGGCTTTGGCGGCCATCGCCCCGGCGCGCAGATAGTCGCCGTAGGAGAATCCGCCGGGGATCACCACCGCGTCGCTACCGGCCAGGTCGGTGTCCTTGTACCACAGCTGCACCGGCTCGGCGCCGGCCAACCGCACCGCTCGGGTAGCATCGCGGTCATCGAGTGTTCCAGGAAAGGTGATAATGCCAATACGTGGGCTCATGCCTGCTCCACCGCATCGTCGTCAGCCACAGACACATTCACCACGTCTTCGATCACCGGGTTGGAGAGCAGTTCTTCACCGGCCCGACGTGCTGCCTGCAGGTGGGCCTCGGTGACCTCACCGTCGACGAACAGTTCGAAACGCTTGCCCTGACGGACTGCGGAGAAATCGGAGATCCCGATTCCGGGGAGCTGGTGGGCAATGGCTTTACCCTGCGGATCAAGAATTTCGGGTTTGAGCATCACGTCAACGACGATACGAGGCATCTGCAGTCTCCACCTTCTGACGAAATCGTGTACGTCAAAATCTTAGGCGCTTCAGCCACGCTTTGCCTATTCCGGGGGTTTTCATTGCGGGGTTAACACACCGCACCCGCCAGCACACCTCAAAGAAGCGCTGACGGGTGCGATGAGTATATGGAGTTTTTACTCGTACTTCTCGCCGGCCTTGGCCTTCGCGATCAGCCCTTCGGAGGGCAGGAAGTGGTCACCGTACTTCTCGGCGAGCTCCCGAGCGCGAGCCACGAAGCCCTGCAGGCCGCCGGCGTACTGGTTGACGTACTGCAACACGCCACCGGTCCAGGCCGGGAACCCAATACCGAGGATCGAGCCGATATTAGCATCGGGTACCGAGGTCAGCACGCCTTCTTCCAGGCAGGCAATGGTGTCCAGTGCCTCAGCGAAGAGCATGCGTTCCTGCAGGTCGATCAGCTCCGGCACCGAGGTCCCGGACTTGAAGTGCTCCCGTAGCCCCGGCCACAACAGCTGACGCTTGCCGTTCTCGTCGTAGTCGTAGAACCCGCGACCGGACTTGCGGGAAGGACGATCGGCTTCTTCCACCATCCAGCGCAGTACGTCCTGGGAAGGGTGGTGTGGGGTCTCGATGCCGGCAGCACGGTCTGCTTCTTCGGCCTCAGAACGGATCTTCAGCGGCAGGGTCAGCGTCAGGTCGTCCAGCAGCGACAGCGGGCCGGAGGGGTAACCGGCCTGCATCGCGGCGTGCTCGACGGTGGCCGGCTCCACACCTTCACCCACAGCCGCCAGGGCTTCGCGCATGTATTTATCGATCACCCGGGAAGTGAAGAAACCGCGCGAGTCGGTGACCACGATCGGGGTCTTGCGGATCGCGGCCACGTAGTCGAAGGCGCGTGCCAGTGCCTCATCGGAGGTCTTCTCGCCGCAAATGATCTCCACCAGTGGCATCTTGTCGACCGGGGAGAAGAAGTGAATGCCGATGAAGTCTTCCTGACGGTCCACGCCAGCAGCCAGCGAAGTGATCGGCAAGCTGGAGGTGTTGGAGCCCAGCAGTGCGTCCGGGGTGACAATGTCCTGGATCTCCTGGAACACCTGGTGTTTGAGCTCCACGGATTCGAAGACCGCCTCGATGACGAAGTCCACGCCCTCAAAATCGGAGGCCTCCCCGGTCGGGGTGATGCGGTCCAGCAGAGCCTGGGACTTTTCTTCGGTGGTCTTGCCCCGCTGTAGAGCCTTGGCCTCAAGCTTGCGGGCGTAGTCCTTACCCTTTTCAGCCGCCTCCAGCGAAACGTCCTTGAGCACCACGTCCAGTCCAGCCTTGGCGGACACGTAGGCGATGCCTGCGCCCATCAAACCGGCTCCGAGTACGCCGAGCTTTTTGATCTCCCGCGGGGCAATGCCGTCGGGACGGGAGCCACCGGACTTGATGTGCTGCATGTCGAAGAAGAAGGCCTGGATCATGTTCTTGGCCACCTGAGAGTGGGTCAGGTGAATGAAGTACCGGGTCTCAACCGCCAGTGCGGTGTCGATATCCACCGAGGCGCCCTCTACCGCAGCAGCCATGGCAGCACGCGGTGCCGGGAAGTACGCGCCCTTCAGCTGGCGACGCAAGAGTGCCGGTAGGGCCGGCAGCTGGCTGGCGACCTTGGGGCTCTTCGGGTCCCCGCCGGGGATTTTGAAGCCCTCTTGGTCCCAAGGCTGGACCGGTTCGGGGTTGTTCTTGATCCAGGCCACCGCAGCCTCGCGGAGCTGCTCGGCGGGCACCAGCTCATCGATGAGCCCCAGCGCGTGGGCGTCCTCGGCCTTGAACTGGGTACCGGGAATCACCACTTTCTGCAGGGCGTCCTGGATACCGAGCATGCGCACCAGGCGAGTCACACCGCCACCGCCGGGAAGCAGTCCCAGGGTCACTTCGGGCACACCGTAGCGTGCCTTGGGATTATCGGAGGCGGCCAGTCGGTAGTGCGAGGCCAGGGCGATTTCGAGGCCACCGCCCAGGGCGGCACCGTGCATGGCGGCCACCACGGGTTTACCCAGTTGCTCCAGACGACGCAGTAGCGACTTGATGTGGCTGAGTTCTGCCACCTGGGCGTCGGTGTTCTCGGGGGTCATCTCGCGCAGTTGCTCGAGGTTACCTCCGGCGAACCAGGTCTTTTTCGCCGAGGTGATCACCACGCCGGTGATCTCTTCGGCTTCCAGCCGGTCCACGGTGGCTGAGAAGGCCTGCACGAAGTGGTCGTTCATGGTGTTGACCGAGGCATTGGGGTCGTCCATGGTGATGGTCACGATGCCATCGGCGTCTTGGTCCCACTGGTATCCGGTGTAGTTCTCTGTCGTCATGACTGTTCCCCTTAGACTCGCTCGATAATGGTCGCAATACCCATGCCGCCACCGATGCACAGGGTGGCCAGACCGCGCTGCTGGTCGGTGCGCTCGAGCTCATCGAGCAACGTACCCAAAATCATCGCGCCGGTCGCACCCAATGGATGGCCCATGGCGATGGCACCACCGTTGACGTTGACCTTTTCATCCGGAACGCCCAGCTCCTTCTGCCACTTCATCACCACAGCGGCGAAGGCCTCATTGAGTTCGAACAGGTCAATATCGTCCACGCTCAGACCCGCCTTGGCCAGTGCTTTCTCAGTGGCCGGGGTCGGGCCGGTGAGCATGATGGTCGGTTCCGACCCGGTGACCGCCGTCTGAATAATCTTGGCGCGCGGGGTCAGGCCCAGCTTCTCACCGATCTCGGCAGAACCGAGCAACACCAGGGCGGAGCCGTCAACGATGCCGGAAGAGTTACCGGGACCGTGGACGTGGTTGATCCGCTCCAACCAGTGGTATTTCTGCAAGGCAACGTCATCGAAACCAGCCTGGGCACCGATCTTGGCGAAACTGGCGGGCAGTTCGCCCAGGGATTCCACGGTGGAGCCGGGACGGCGGTGTTCATCGTGGTCGAGCAGCACATGACCGTTGATGTCTTTCACCGGCACGATCGAGCGGTCGAAGCGACCTTCTTGCCACGCGGTCTCAGCCCGCTGCTGGGAACGAGCGGCGTAGGTGTCGACGTCTTCGCGGCTGAAACCTTCCACCGTGGCAATCAAGTCTGCGGAGATACCCTGGGGCACGAAGTAGGAGTCATAGGCGGTGGCGGGGTCCTGAGAGTACGGGCCACCGTCAGCACCCAGTGGCACCCGCGACATGGATTCCACGCCGCCGGCCAGCACGAGATCTTCGAAGCCGGAGCCGATCTTCTGGGCGGCCAGGTTCACAGCTTCGAGGCCGGAGGCGCAGAACCGGTTGACCTGCACACCAGCCGCCGTGTCAGGTAGGGACGAAGCCAGGGCAGCGGCGCGAGCGATATCTCCACCCTGGTCTCCAACCGGGGAGACCACGCCCAGGACAATGTCGTCAATGAGTTGTGGATCTAACGAGGGGTTGCGTTCTTGGATAGCCTCGATCAAGCCCACCACCAGGTCGATGGGTTTCACCGAGTGCAACGACCCGTTCTTATTCTTCCCGCGCGGAGTTCGCACGGCATCATAGATATATGCCTCGGGCATGGACCTTCCTTTTCCTTTTCTGTGAGCTAGGACTCAACCAACAGTATTGAGGATAGCGTCTCATACCTGCAACTCGAGTTACAGGTAGCTGAGCCCGAGACAACGTTTTAGCGGACGTTGTCATGCCGTCCGCTCCCTAGCTGTCGGTGACTACTCCCAAATCTTTAAGGTATTCATAGGCCACGTCACCGTAATCTTCTCCGTCCACGTCCACGCGGGCATTAAGTTCCTGCATCCGGTCATTGTCTAGGTCAGCGACGACCGGCGCAAAGAGGTCTTCAAGCTGGGGATATTGCTCGGCGAGCTCACTGTCAACGACCGGTGCCATGTTGTATTTGGGGAAAAATCCCCGCGGGTCTTCCAGCGCTACCAGGTCCAACGCCTTAATACGACCGTCGGTGAAAAATACCTCACCGAAGGTACAGGTTCCGTTAGCAAGGGCCGCATAGATCGCTCCGGTGTCGATAATCGACACCTGTTCAGAAGGAGGTTCATCCATCCCGTATTCCTCCAGCATCGGGATAAACCCATCATTGCGAGCCTGGAACTCGGCATCCACACAAAATGTTTGTTCTGCCTCGGGGAGCTTCGTCATATCGTCCAGGGATGAGACCCCGTATTCTTCAGCCGTCTCCCTGCGCACAGCCATTGTATACGTGTTGTTCATGTCAGCGGGCTCGTACCACGTTAGCCCGTTGGACTTGTCCGCGTCCCGCACAGCTTCGTATTGTTCCTGGGAATCGGGTATCGGATCAGTGTGCCCCATATATGTGATCCAGGCTGTCCCTGTATATTCCAAGGTGAGGTCAACATCACCTGTCAACTGGGCCTGGCGAACCGAGGTCGAGCCGGGAATATTCGTCAGGTCCTGAACGTCAGCCCCCGCTGACTGCAGTAGCACCACAGCGATCTTGCCCAGAAGGATTTGCTCGGTGAAGTTCTTGGAACCAACGGAAATACTGGCACCGTCAAGGCTAATGTCGGCGACCTCACCGGTCAGCGTCCCCGAGGGAGTGTAACCGCCGGCAGTACCCAAACCACAACCGGACAGGACCAGGCTTCCGATGAGCCCGAGACTACTCACGCCGATAACAGCTCGACGTTTAGCGACCCGAAGCAACATCTTCAACGACATTGACCGTTTCACGCAGTCACCCCCTTCGGAGCCAAGATCGCTTCGCACAGTCTTCCCACCCATTCGATCAGCAGGGCTAGAGTACCAATCAACAGGGCACCCGAAATCAGAATGGGAAACCGGTACAGGCTGATTCCGGTGGTGATGAGTGTCCCGAGGCCACCAGCGTCAATAAAAGTCGCGAAGGCCCCAGCACCCACCAATAGCACGAGTGCTGTGCGCACCCCCACCATGATCACTGGTAGTGCCATCGGTAGCTCGACTCTGAAGAGAACTTGCCACGGAGACATCGAAATCCCCCTGGCAACCTCAATAAGTTCGGGGTCAACGGAGCGCAAGGCTGCAATCGTATTGGCCAGCACGGGCAAGAAAGCGTAGATCCACAGCGATACAACAGCAGTTGTCGCCCCGAATCCCCACCACATAGCCAGTAGCACGATCACACCGATCACCGGTGCTGCCTGTCCCATATTGGCAATGAAGGTCACCGGAGTTGCCAGCCGGCGTAAGCTACCGCGCGTGAGGAGAATTCCGACGGGAATCGCGGTGAGTACTACAACAATGGTGCAGACCAAGACCAGTACAACGTGCTCGCCCGCCATGACCGCCACGTTGGAGAGGTCCAAGGTACGGGCTTCAATATCGTCCAAAGTTGCGGCCGCTTGCCAGACCAGCCAGCCCCCCAGCAAGATGATCACGAGCACCGGGATACCCGCCAGCAAGATTTTGTCTTCGCGAGAAAGCCTTCGCCACATGATCAGTTCACTCCCCGCACATCGTCAGTCAGATTGTCGGATGAACCGGGCTGTTGCTCGTCGTGTACCGGCTGCGCAACCTGTTCATTCAGGGCGCGGACATAATCCGTCACCGTCTCATAAAGCAACACACCCTGGTAGGTGCCACGCTTGACCACCATGGCACCACCGTGGGAGGAGGTGAGCATTGCGTCGAGCGCGTCATTGAGAGTTGACCGGTGGTCGATGACGGTCTGCAAATCCGCCTTGGGATCTGGCACCGTAGCCTGTCGTTGGAGCGTGCGCAGGCTGACCCAGTCACGGGGCTCGTCACGCTCATTAAGGATCACAACAGCACTCGCTCCCTCTACTGTGGCCCGTTGCACTACCTCATCCACAGACTCGCCAATCCGGGCTGTGGGTGGATGCGACAACCCAAGTTCGTCAACCCGCCGTAAGCTGAGCTGTTTTAAAGTGGATCCAGCACCGATGAAATCGTCGACAAAATCGCTGGCCGGTGCGGCGAGAACCTTTTCTGGCGTGTCGTACTGCGCGATCGTGGCTCCTGGTTGGAAAATCACCATCCGGTCACCCAGTTTGATCGCTTCATCTATATCGTGAGTCACGCACACGATAGTCTTCTGCAGTTCAGACTGAATCCGCATAAGTTCATCCTGCAACCGCGAGCGCGTCACCGGGTCAACCGCGCCGAACGGCTCATCCATCAGCACGATCGGGGGATCAGCAGCCAGTCCACGCGCCACACCCACACGCTGTTGCTGTCCGCCGGAGAGTTCCCTCGGATAGCGGTCACGGTAAATCTGCGGGTCAAGCCCCACCATGTCCAGAAGCTCATCTACTCGGGCGCGGATCCGCTTCTTATCCCACTTGAGTAGCCCCGGGACGAGGCCAATATTGGCGCCCACAGTCAGGTGCGGCAACATCCCACCGCCCTGAATCACGTAGCCGATATTGCGACGCAACCTCGTGGGATTGTGGTTGGTCACATCGTCCCCGTCAATCAGAATCGTGCCAGCGCTTGGTTCGATCAGTCGATTGATCATCTTCAACGTGGTGGTTTTCCCACATCCCGATGGCCCAACAAACATCACCATCTCACCGGCAGGAATGACGAGGTCCATCTCCTGGACGGCAGGATTTTTCTGCCCGGGGTACCGTTTGGAAACCTTGCGAAGTTCGATCTCAACGCCGCGGTTGGATTCGTGATGACGCTGTGACTCTGTCATGCTTTTTGTCCCTTCGAAGTGGTGAGCCGGGTCAGACCCATGAGTAAGAGGTCAAGAATGAGCGCCACGATCACGATGCCAAAAGTGCCGACCAAGGCGTAGTACACCGCGTTTGCCCCTCCAATTTGACTGAGGCCCGAGAAAATGTATCCACCCAGTCCAGGTCCTAGGGCATAGGCCGCGATGGCGGCTACACCCATGGACATCTGAGCAGAGACTCGCACGCCGGTCATAATGATCGGCCAGGCCAGTGGCAACCGCACTCGAAACAACACCGCCGCAGGCCCCATCCCTTGACCACGGGCGGACTCGACAACCAGCGGATCTATGGCTTGCAAGCCGACAATGGCATTTCGCATGATCGGCAGGATCGCGTAAAAGGTCACCAAGACCACCGACGGTAAAGTACCGATACCCACGATGGGAATCACCAGCCCAAGCAAGGCCAGTGAGGGCACGGTCAACCCGATAGAGCTCAGAGCGTTCGCAACCGAAGCACCCCACGGCCGTGACGACACCAACATTGCGATCACTAAAGCAATAATCGTGGCTAAGATCAGCGCTTGAACCACTAAGCTGGCGTGTTGGTAGGAGCGAAAAAGAATATCTCCCCACCGCGAAGTTAGAAACTCAAGCACATTCAGGACCGCCTTCCAAGGAATCCATGAGACGTCATGCGTCACCCTCAGGTCGTCGCAGGGCGAGTTTAACGGAGTGATATTTTCTTATTCAACCCCCCGACGTACCTTATTGATATTGAGCGCGTAGCTCAGGTCGTGCCTCACGTATCGTGAGCGCGAAGCCATAGTGTGAACGCATGGATAAGGACATTGTCTCGATGAGTGCTCGGATTGAAGTCACCAAGCAATTACGTAGGGATTATCGCACGGGGTCCAAGGCGGAGAAGTCAGCGATTTTAGATCAGTTTTGTGCTTCCACTGGGTTGGGCCGGTCCACGGCCAGGCGGTATCTGACGTCGCAGACCATCGGGGTCAAAAACGTGGTGCGCATTGACCGTCGAAAGCATAAACCCACGAAGTATTCGGCGAATGCGAAAAAGCAGTTGATCCGGGTGTGGCGGTTGATGGGCATGCCCTCGGGCAAATACATGAAACCGGTGATGGAAGACTGGTTAGACGCGTTAGAAGCCCACGATGAGTTGGCGTTTGGCCGCTCCGGGTATAACCCCACGGTGCGTGCCCAGCTGGTGGCCATGAGTGCCGCCACGATTGACCGGTATCTCAAGGCCGAACGCGACCGGTTACGCCTCAAAGGCATCGCTACGACCAAGCCTGGGGCCTTGTTGCGCAACTCGATTACGGTGCGACAAGCCGGCGATGAGGTCGAAGACGAACCAGGGTTTTTCGAAACCGACACGGTGGCCCATTGCGGGCCAACCCTGCAAGGCGAATTCGCCCGCACCCTAACCATGACTGATGTGCGCACCGGGTGGGTGCACCTAGAAGTGCTCCGTCATAACGCCCAAGTGCACATCCTGGCAGGATTGGACCGGGCCGCAGCCGCCATCCCCTATGGGATCGCGGGCTTAGATTGTGACAACGGGTCAGAGTTCATCAACCACGAAGTCATGCACTGGGCTGCTGACCGGTTGATCTTTTTCACCCGGGGCCGGCCGTATCAAAAAAATGATCAAGCCACCGTGGAATCCAAAAACAACCACGCCGTGCGAAAATTTGGGTTTCACTACCGGTACGACACCGCAGATCAACGCGCCATCCTGGCGGCCCTATGGCAGGTGGTGGGTTTGAAACTCAACTACTTCACCGCCACCAAAAAACCCACCGGCTGGACCCAAGACGCCAGCGGGCGGCGCAAACGCCTCTATGACAAACCCAAGACTCCCTACCACCGGCTGCTGGATGCCGGGATCCTCTCCACCGCCCAACAAGAAGAGCTAGCGGCCATCTACCGCAGGATCAATCCAGCCCAGCTGACCCGCCAAATCCTGACCTACCAAGACCGGCTGATCAGCCTGGCCAAAGACAAAACCCTCACCATCGCCGCCGACCTCGACAGCAAGCACCAGGCCCGGCAAAAACGCCGCACCACCGGCATCCGCACCAAAGCCAGCTAACCCAAGTTTTCGCGCTCAAACTAGCTGAGGCACGACACTGCAGCCACGCGACCTCTCGCGCTCACGATCTGTGAGGCACGACTTACCCTTCGCGCTCAGTTTGACATGAGGCACTACGCCCCCCGCCCTCGCTTCGCCGTTTAACAAGCGAACCGTGGGCACGGGACCGGTGGCGAGCGCTGACTAGAGGGACATGCATTGGAAGGATCTCTAAATCGTTGCACGATCCGGTCACCACTCGTTCCTCTTGAAACGCGTGCAGTCCATCGACCTGGAACAGCCAGATGAGCTAGGCCCCTATGAACTGGATGTGCTCACCGCTCAACGCGAGAACGCCACCCGAGAGCTTCTGGAGGTATTCGAGCGTTTCCCTGCTCTGACCGTTGCCTCGGTGTCCTCGCGCAACTTACGATCGATTAACAAGATGGCAGGGCGAGATGCGTCCATGAGAAACAACGGGAGAAACGCTTGGAAGAAAAGAGCGAATCAACTCAGCAAAGCATCGGTCTGTTCATCCTGGCAGGCATCCACATGGTGGTTCTGATCGGGCTCCAGCTATCTGGTGCTCTCAGCGATATGATGGTGAGCGCTATTGCCTGGTTCGTTGGGATGATGGTGGCCACATGGTGCGTGCTCAAAGCAGTCATACCGTTGCTGAGTAGCACAGAACGCTGAGTTTTCCGAGGCCGACACCACGGCCCCGGAACTGACCACGAGGCGACCCCCCGTACAACGAGACCGCTACTGCGGCGGTCGTGATCGATGATCAACCGTTGATTTTGCGTATTTTGCGGGAATGCTCGATCGGCGATGGGTCGTGGAGGCCACCCTACCCGACCGAGCCGAATTCGACGACCTGAAAAATCTGCCCGTTTCGAGGCATCTCGGTCACGGCATTTGCCGCGCGGTCTTTAGCAAAGGGCTTCCATGCTGGATCCAGATCGCCCAGCTCAACACTCGACCAAACGAAGGGTAACCCCGCAGCCGCATCCACTGACCCCCGATCCATTAGTTGTACATGCAGGTGCGGCTCGGTGGTGTTTCCGGTATTGCCCACCTCGGCCAGCTGTTCCCCGGCTCTCACTCGCTGTCCCGGAACCACCACCACGGAGTCACGGCGCAAGTGCGCGTACGCTGCGAAGGTTCCGTCATCGTGTTGAACCACCACGCGATTGCCGAATATGGCTCGATATCCGCCAAAAAATTCGCTGGCCGGGCCCTCAAGAAGGAGCATCAAGGTCCGCCCGAGCCAGGTGTCGCGCGCCCGCTTGTCGCGTTGCCGATCAGCCGCCTGAAGCACTGTTCCATCCGCGATCGCGTACACGGGCTCACCGAAACAGGTGAACTCCTCGGGGCGCGTTCCACGTCCGACCAAACGTACATCGGCCGGGTTGATCGTTGTGGTCATGTCTTCGGCAACGGAGGGATGGACCAGATCCACGGCGCTGAATTGTCCACGTGTCGCCGTACCGTGACTGGGCAGTTGCTGACCGGGGCTATTGACTGCCAGCCACCGTCCGCGCACTGGAGGCTGAACCACAACGGGTGCACGAGCCGGCGTCACCGGGGCAATTCCGGCCAGCAGGCACCCGGTAAGAACCAGCATCATGACAGCGAGAACCCAGCCGAAACCGCCCGGTGGATTAAACAAGCCAGTCAGGTCAGCCACGATCAGTAGTAGCCCCGCTAGTATCAGCATCCGCCACAACGGACGCAGGGTGGACAGTATCCGACGCAGCCGGTGCACTGCTGGGGCACTGGCGCCCCTAGAATGGTGGTCCGCCTCGGTACCGTCTGTGCTGACGGCCTTACCCCGTTTCATCTCGACCAGCCCTCATTCTCTGTCGTGATGCGCGCCACTCTTCGACGAAGCCTACCATCAGGGTCCACCTGGCGACATCAGTCACGTTGCCCCGGGCCCGAGTGACAGCGATCAGCCAGAAACGGTCGAAACGCACCGTATGTGTTCCACCAGTTCCAATGCTGTGAGGGCGCGATGATCGATCCGAGATACGGGGTAAAAGCAAAACCCCCGCGCTAGGCGAGGGTTTTGGTGGCTCCGACCGGCGTCGATCCGGTGACCTTTCGATTTTCAGTCGAACGCTCTACCAACTGAGCTACAGAGCCTGTTGAGTGGTATTCACTCTTGGACAAAGAGCCTGTCCGATTGGACAGGCTCTCGCATCCGCGACCCTGACGGGACTTGAACCCGCGACCTCCGCCGTGACAGGGCGGCGCGCTAACCAACTGCGCTACAGGGCCATTGAACAGGAACCTACAGTATCAGAGATTTCCCACTCACTGAAATCGTGTCAATCAACAGTCTTTCAGTCGTACCCCCAACGGGATTCGAACCCGTGCCGCCGCCGTGAAAGGGCGGTGTCCTAGGCCGCTAGACGATGGGGGCCTGGCAAATTCGTGAGACTCCACAGATGTCCCGTGAACTTGACCTCCATGAGTTTACGACGAAAACTCTACAGTGTGCAAATCGAGCCATTATCTAACGCCGAATTCGACGCGATCGTTGAAGCTGCCCTCGAGGAGCTCCCTGAGCAAGTGCGCAATCTTTTGGATAACATCGTGATCTTTGTCGCCGACGAATACGAGCCACTCCCCGACGAAGAGCCACAGCCCGAACTCCTCGGACTCTATGAAGGGGTACCGCTCGATGAGCGTGGCGACGACCCACTGGGCATGCCTGACCATCTGACGATCTTCAAGAATCCGCTCGAGCGCATGGTCTCATCTTACGAAGAGCTCGCTCGGCAAATCCGCATCACCGTGATGCACGAAATCGCCCACTACTTCGGTATTAGCGACGAACAACTGCACGCCTGGGGCTGGGGATAGACCACTGCTCTACCCGTTTCTGCCTGGCGTGCAAAAGGTCACGAAACGATGCCAAAACCGCAGAAACTCGCGAATTCCACGGTCATTCAATCCTAAATTACACCGTTGTTATTTATGTTATTCCTGGGGTTCTTGTTGCATTTGTGACAATTGTGCAACTATTCTGGACCAAGAAGTTGGCATTTCTTCGGCGTGTCGTAGTGACAGATCCGAATCGTAATGATCTCGTGACGCAACGGTGAAGAAATGATCTCGACCTCACTGCCCGAATCACTTGCCAGAGAATGAGGACGTTGTCGTGAAATCTCGCCGTCTAATTGGGGTTACCGCCTCGGTGGCCATTGTCACCGCAACCGCAGTCGCCGCGGCCGCAGTACCAAATATGTTGGATGCTGACGCCTCTCGCCAGCATGACGCCGCTGATCTACCGAAAGTTCCGAGCTCGCAAGAGATCGACCAAGCCAAAACGTCAGATGCCAATCGGGATCAGATGCGCCAGCGACTCATCGATTCCATCTTGAAGACCTCCGAGCGATTCGCCGATATCGAGGCAGCCGCTCTGGAAGCTAATGAGAACGCCCGCTCGATGTCAGAAGCGGCGGCAGCTGCACGTCGTGACGCTGAAGATGCCCGAAAGGCTGCGGAAAATGCAGCTGAGCAAGCCTCAGACTCCGAAGAAGCTGTCGGCGCAGCCGCCGGTGAGATGTACCGCAACGGTAACGGTTCGGCGAGCGACCTGATGCTGGGCGATGAAGATAGCCTCAGCCAGCGTTCGACCGCCGAAAACCTCGCTAATCGTCAGGCTCGTGAAGGACAAGAAGCTGTCCGCCAAGCCAACGAAGCCGATAGTCTGCTGGCAAACGCCGAAGCCAAGGAAGCAGACGCCGAACAAAAGGCCGAAGAGGAAGCTCGTGCTCAGGCAGAACGTGAAGAGGAAGCCCGTCGCTACGAAGAAGAGCGCCAAGAGCTCGACAAACTTCGTTCTGATCTCATCAAGGCGTGGGCAGAGCTAGAGGGCATCCCAGAAGAAGAGGCTGCCGAAAGAATTGACGAGATCGAGGAAGAACAATGGGCCGCCGAGCTAGACCGTGTTCTGGGGCAAATCGACGCGCGGGAGACCGAGCAGAGTTCCCCCGCATCGACACAGCCGGCCGTTGAGGCCGAACCTACTCCGGTCACCGAAGAACCCACCCCGTCAGAGACCACGGAAGAACCGACGCCGTCGGCAACCCCGTCCGAGACCCCTAGCTCGGCTCCGGCTAGCCCGTCTCCCACGCAGACCTCTTCGGCACCGGCCAGCCCGTCGCCCACCCAGAGCTCTTCCGCACCGGCTAGCCCGTCTCCCACCCAGAGCTCTTCCGCACCGGCTAGCCCGTCTCCCACCCAGAGCTCCTCGGCACCGTCTCGGTCGGGCTCAGCTTCCTCCTCAAACGGTCGCGCGTCAAGCTCGCCGTCGCCGACGAAGTCTGCCCCGAAGAAGTCTCCGTCTAAGGCTCCGTCGAAATCCCCGTCCACCGGCACGGCAGGGTCCTCCTCGTCCTCCGGTTGGGCCAGCACTGCAATCCAGTTTGCCGTGGGTAAGGCCAATGACCCCAACACCTATTACTCCTGGGGCGGCAACGGCCCCCAAGGCTATGACTGCTCGGGTCTGACTGTGGCTGCGTTCAATGCCGCCGGAAAGTCGTTGCCCCGTAGCTCGAAGGCACAGTACGCTGCCGCCAAGCAGTACGTGCCACTGAGCCAGATGCAGCCCGGTGACCTGGTGTTCTGGTCCAATAATGGATCTGGGTCCGGTGTGTACCACGTGGCGATCTACATGGGTAATAACCAGATTGTCCACGCCCGCAACCCGCAGATGGGTATTTCAGTGACTGCCTTGAACTACGGCGGTATGCACAACATCCTGCCTCAAGCGGGACGCTACTAGATTCCCTCGGGGGTCCGGAGTCCGGGGAAGTTCTCCGGATCCTTGGGGGTTACTACCTCATCTCACACACCGCAGGGCGGTTGCCAGTCATGTGGCAACCGCCCTGTCAGACGTTAAAGGACTGGTAACGACAATATCTTAGGAATGATCCGGACGCTTGTCTTTGTGCTCATCCAGGGTGGGGCCAAAGTCGGTGCGGTCTTCCAACCGAGGATCGTCGTAGGCCGGCACCACCAGCACCGGCCCCTTGGCGTGAGAGACGATGCCTTGAGAGGTCGAACCCAGCAGTGCCCCGGTGAAGCCACCCAGTCCACGAGTTCCGACGACGACCAGGCGGGCGGTTTCTGATTCTTTGACCATCACATCAACCGGAACGCCGTCGACGACTTCCGCTTCAATCCGTAACTGCGGGAAATGGTGTTGCAACCAGTTGCGACCGTACTCCATTTTTTCGCGAAGCTCTTCGAGGAGAGCGTTTTCATCCACGGGAGCAGGCAACCATTCCACGGCCGGAGAAACCGGGGCCATGGCGGTGACTAACCGCACCCAGGTTCCACGATTCATGGCTTCCTCGCCGGCGCGGAGCATGGCCAGTCGTGCCTGCCTCGACCCGTCGGCACCAACCACCACCGGTGCATCAGTTCCGGCGCGGGATTCTTCAGCACCTTTCGGCACCAACGCGACCGGGCACTTAGCGCGTGCCGGGAGCCCACGCGACACCGATCCCACCAGCAGACCGAGGAAACCGCCTCGACCGCGGGGGCCGGCAACCAGCAGGTCGGCGTGTTCGGAGTAATCGACCAGCACCGTGGCGGGATCGCCGAGCTCAGTGGCTGCTCGGATCTCCACATCGGTGGGTCCGAGCTTTTCGGCGGTTGCTTCTAAAATCTTGCGCGCGGAATCGGCCAGCGCGTTATCGTGTTCGGATCCGCCTGCGGAATCCATCACCATCGACGGAAACATTGGCAAGCTATAGACGGAGATGAGCGTCAGTGGGCGGTGAGTGCGTTCTGCTTCCCGCAACGCCCAGGTGGCAGCGGCCAGTGACCGCTTCGAGCCGTCAACTCCGACCACCACGCCATGAGTTTTTCCCTGATATGCAGTGTTCTGGTCACTCATGATTGTCACCCTTCTCTTGATCCCCACAGCGTCTGCCTGTGGTTAACTCCAGCTTACTGACTTTGGTCCGCAACGGGGCCGTACGCGGTGCCGCACCGGCGCAAAAGTCATCCAGTTCTCGGGCCTTCCAGCGCAGGTGGGCCGGCAGTGGATCTGCCAATACCGCGCGCTGGAGTCCAGACAGCCCGCCGAGTTCCTCTTGCGGGATCTCGGCGTTGCTGGCAGCAAAGATCATGTTCCCGCGCCGGCGAGATTTGAACATACTCGGATCGGATATCAGGATCACCTCCGAGAACACCTCTCGGAGTGTCGCCACTTCACTCCGGGCATCGGCTAGTCCGGTTGGGCCTGCGTAGTTAATGAGGTACACGCCGTCGGGACCGAGAATGCGTGCTGCTTCTTCGGTGGCTTCCAGCCCGGTGAGATGTTCGGGCGTGACCTGGTGACCGGTGTCCTGATCCTGGGCAAACACATCGCGGAAGATCACGTCCCGCGACCCCGTAGCACCGGTGGCTAACACCTCGCCCGCCTCAGCGGCCCGGATCGTCAACCGCGGTGCTCGCGGCAGGCCACAGTGTTCTCGGACCAGGTTTACCAGGGTCGCATCATCATCCACCGCTGTTTGGCGCGAGTCCGGATAAACCGCGGCCGCCCACCGGGCCATGGTGCAACCGCCAGCGCCCAAGTGCAGAAACCGTAACCGGGTGTCAGTCGAAAACCGGTGGGTGATCACCGCGGCCGCCCACCGCATGTACTCAAAGCCCAGCTCGGTGGGATGGTCCACATTGATCTGCGAGGATTCAGCACCATTAATCATTAACAGCCAGGCGCCAGCCGTGAAGGGGTCCTCGGTGATCACCGCGACTCCGCTGTCGATCTGGTAGTGGCCGGGGGTGATATCGGCCGGTGATGTTTTCTGCGAGCGCCCGCCTCGTTTAGCCATCAGCACCCCTGACCATGAGTTGTTCGGTCATTCCGGCCCAGTCTCCCTCGGTGACCGTTACCGGCTCCCCCACCGGACGATACCCCAGAGCCCTAAAGAACTCGTGGTCACGCCACACCCTGGCCACGCTGGGTCGCGGGCCGAGCGCGGTTTGTACCAGCGCGGTGCCCAACCCGCGACGCCGGGATTCGGCCAGCACATAAACGCCCCGAACTTCTCGCACCGGCCAGGCGCCCGGGTTTTCGTCCAGTTCCGGTAGTTCACCCTGATCTGCCAGGCGTTGGCACCACGTGCGAGTGGTGTCAGCCAGCTCGTCCACGGTGGCGACACCCTGCACCCGGTCGCGGAGGTCTTCGGCCAAAAACAACCGCGGGTCATCGGCTGTTGCTCGAGCGCGACGTCGCCAGAAAGCCACCTGGCCCTCAGCGCTGGCATAGGCCTTGGCACTGAATGTAGCGCCCAATACCGGGGTATATATCTCGTCCCACACCGCAAGTTTGACCGGAATGACCCGCTCAACGTCGGCCTCAGCCGCCGAGCGCACGTAGTAGCGTGCCCCGGTCTCGGTGCGTGCTGATCGGTGGAAGAACCGTTTCATCTACTCGGTAGTGCCCTGTGCACTCGAGTGGTGCGCACTCTCACCCCGCGACTGCAGGAGGTGTTCCAGCCGGTTCAGTTTGCCATCGAGCTCACCGGTGAATCCGGGGCGGATATCGGCCTTCATCACCAAGGAGATCCGAGAGCCGTAGGGTTCCAGGGCGGTCACGCAGTCTTTAATAACCCCCATGACCTCATCCCATTCACCTTCGATCTCGGTGAACATCGAGGAGGTGCGGTAGGGCAATCCGGAGGCGCGCACCACGGCGATGGCCTCAGCCACAGCATGCGAGACCGACCCGGCAGCGGTGGCTTCCGGAGACCCGGAGGCAGCATCGGCACCCAGCGATCCGGTGCCGGAGGTTGTGATCGAAAATGCAATAATCATGGTTCCAGTCTGCCCCACAACCCCAGGTTTTCTCATCTCTAACGTTAGAAGCCTCACGTGAGCACTGTGTACCAGCCCCTTAGGCGTGGGCGGTGTTGTCGATATAGTTAGAAGTGACCCACACCAATCTCCGTTTCACCGGTCGAGAGGATGCGTATGTCCCAAGGCTTGTTCATTTCCACCACCACCGCCGGCACCGGAAAATCTCTGGTCAGCCTCGGGGTGGCCGACTCCATCTATAAGCGCACCGGCTCACTAGGCTACTTCCGCCCCATCTCCCCAGACCCACAGCGGGACCCCATGGTGCACCTGATGCGCGAGAATTTTGATCTCAGTGAAGAACAAGCCCGGGCCGGTTTGAGCTCGGCTGAAGTCCGTGAGCTGGTCGCCGCCGGAGAAGAAGACGAGATCTTCGCTCGGTGCGTCGATATTTTCGAGCAAATCTCCGCCGACGTGGTCGTGGTCGAAGGCACCGATTTCGTGGAGGCCGACTCCGCCCTCGAACTCGAACTGAACTCCCGGCTGGCACTGAACCTCAACATCCCGGTGCTGGCCGTGGTCTCTGGCGCCGACTTGAGCCCGGAGGGCGTCTCCAGTGCGGTGGAGCTCACCCGGACCACCATCAACGAGTCTGGCGCCGAGCCCATGGCGGTGATCGTCAACCGCGCCAACCCCGACCAACTGGAAGCCATCGAGTCCTCGCTCCGTCCGGGGAAGTCCCAGGCCAAGGTCTACCTCGTCCCGGAGCTTCCCGAACTCACGTTGCCCTCGATCGCTGAGATCGCCCAGGCGTTAAACCTCGAGCACATTAGCGGGTCTGATCAGTTCCAGCGCGATGTTTCCGAGGTCAAAGCCGTCTCGATGGAAGGCGGCAACTTCTTGAGCATTCTCAACGAGGGCGCTTTGGTGATCGTTTCCGGGGACCGCTCCGATGCCATTCTGGCGACCATGGCCTCCGCGCTGGTACCCGAATTCCCGGTCCCCTCGGGCATGATCCTGACCAACTCGATGTTGCCACGGGCTGAGATCCAGAAGATGTACGCCAACGCGCCCTTCCCGATCTTTGCCTCCTTCGGCGACACATTCAGCACCACCACCGCGGTCTCCCGGGTCCGCGCCGAGCTTTCCAGCGCCCAGCCGCGCAAAATCGCTGCCGCCCTGGGGGCGTGGCACGAACGCGTCGATGGTGACGAGTTGCTGGAGCGACTGGAATTGACCAACTCCTCGGCAATGACCCCGGTGCGGTTCTTGCACCAGCTGATCTCACGGGCCGTGGCCGACCGCAAACGCATCGTGTTGCCGGAAGGACACGATCCCCGCATTCTGCGTGCCGCTGAGATCCTGCACCGTCGCAATGTGTGTGATCTGGTGATCCTCGGCGATGTCGACCAGATCCAGGAATTGGCCGCCACCGAGGGCGTGGACCTGCATGAGATTACGCTGATCGACCCGACCGAATCCCCGGACCGGCAACGCTATGCCGAAGAATACGCGCGCCTGCGGGCCCACAAGGGCGTAGATCTCGACCGTGCCCAGGAAGTTATGCTCGATGGCGCCTATTTCGGCACCATGATGGTTCACCTCGACGAGGTCGACGGCATGGTCTCCGGTGCGGCCAACACCACCGCCCACACCATCCGTCCGGCCTTGGAATTCATCAAGACCCGCCCCGAGGTCTCAATCGTCTCCTCGGTATTCTTCATGTTGTTGCCCGACCGGGCGCTAGTTTACGGCGACTGCGCGGTCAATCCCACTCCGAACGCCGAACAGCTGGCCGATATTGCCATCGCTTCGGCGACCACCGCCGAGCAATTCTCGGTTCAGCCCCGGGTGGCGATGCTGTCCTACTCCACCGGCACCTCCGGATCCGGTGAGGCCGTGGATAAAGTCCGTGAGGCCACTGATCTGGTCCACGCCCATGCTCCCCACCTGAAGGTCGACGGCCCGCTGCAGTACGATGCTGCGGTCTCGGCCTCGGTGGCGGCCTCCAAGATGCCGGATTCGGATGTGGCCGGTCAGGCCACGGTGTTCATCTTCCCGGATCTGAACACCGGGAATAACACCTATAAGGCCGTCCAACAGTCCTCCGGTGCCGTGGCGGTCGGCCCGGTACTGCAAGGCCTGAATAAGCCGGTCAACGACCTCTCCCGCGGCACCACCGTGGAGGACATTGTCAACACCGTCGCTATCACCGCCGTGCAAGCACAGGCTCGCGACTAACTCATCCCGCGCCCGATAGGAGAAGACCCCACCATGCTGATTTTGGTTATTAACTCTGGCTCATCCTCCCTGAAATACCAGGTCCGTGAACTCGATGAGTCCGGCGCGGATACCGAGAAGCCGGTGCTGGCCGAGGGCATTATTGAACGGATCGGCCAGCCCGATTCCGATATTTCCGATCATGCTCAGGCGTTGGATATCGTCTCGGGACAGCTCGAGGAC
This sequence comes from Auritidibacter ignavus, assembly GCF_029853775.1. Classification (NCBI taxonomy): domain Bacteria; kingdom Bacillati; phylum Actinomycetota; class Actinomycetes; order Micrococcales; family Micrococcaceae; genus Auritidibacter; species Auritidibacter ignavus. The sequence continues at coordinate 2,179,132 of NZ_CP122564.1, read as the reverse complement.
GTCCTCGACGGTCGCACCATCGATGCCGCCGGTCACCGTGTGGTCCACGGTGGTGAGCGTTTCCAGGCCCCGGCTCTGGTCACCAACGAGGTCATCCGCGCCATTGATGCCCTCGCCCCGCTGGCTCCGCTGCACAATCCGCCCTCGGCAGCCGGACTGCGCGCAATGCGGGAAAAGTGGCCGGATATCCCGCAGGTCGTGGTCTTCGACACCTCCTTCCACACCTCGATGCCAGCCGAGGCCTGGCGGTATGCGGTCCCGGAATCCTGGTACACCGATTACGGTATTCGTCGCTACGGGTTCCACGGCACCAGTCACGATCTGGTCACCGGCCTGACCGCCGAGCTGATCGGGGTGCCCCGCCACAACTTCAACGGCATTATTCTGCACCTGGGCAATGGTGCCTCGGCCACCGCGATCCGTGGGGGCCGATCAGTGGATACCTCCATGGGCTACACGCCCCTGGCCGGTCTGGTGATGGGAACCCGCTCCGGCGATCTCGACCCCTCGATCGTGACTCACCTGATGACCTCCCATGGCTTTACCGCCCAGGAAGTCGACCGGGTACTCAATAACGAATCCGGACTGTACGGGATCAGCGGCCACACCGATATGCGCGAAGTGCTCCACGCCGCCGATGCCGGTCACCGTGGCTCCCAGGCCGCCCTGGATGTGGCCAGCTATCGGTTGGCCAAGTACATCGGTGGCTATCACATCGCCGTCGGTGGCGCCCAGGCGATCACCTTCACCGCCGGCATTGGTGAAAACTCCGCCCCGTTCCGGGCCCGCGTGCTGGACCGGCTGGAAGTGTTGGGCATTACCTACGATCACGAGCTGAATCTGGTCACCGGTTCCGAACCGCGGCTGATCTCGGCCGAGGATTCGGCAATCAAGGTCGCGGTGATCCCCACCAATGAGGAAATGGCGATCGCCCAAAAGACCTACCAGGTCGTCGACGCAGCACAGGCCTGGGGTCAGGGTCCCGGGTTCTAGTGGCGGGAGTCACCGAAGCCGACCGTCGGGCCGGATTGCGCCGGATGAAACTGGTGGCCACCAGTGTGCTGGTCGTGTTAGCGATCGTGTTCGTGATCGCCTTCATCCTGCAAGAACGCCACCCGGCCTTCAGCTATGTGCGCGCTGCGGCTGAGGGAGGCATGGTGGGCGCGTTGGCCGACTGGTTTGCGGTCACCGCGCTCTTTCGGCGTCCGATGGGGCTACCGATCCCCCATACCGCGATCATTCCGCGCAAAAAGGACCAGCTGGCCGTTTCGCTGGGTACTTTCTTTCAGCAGAACTTTCTGGAATCCGAGGTGATGACCGAAAAGCTGGCCAACCTGCGCCCGGCCCGCAAGGTCGGCGCCTGGCTGGCCGAGCCCGATCACGCCCGCGATGTGGGCACCCAGCTGGCTGAGATCGCGGTGGGCACGCTGCGGGCCACCGATGACACCAAGGTGCGAGAACTGATCGCGGATCTGGTGCGCGATCACATGATTGCTCCTCAGTGGTCGCCGACCTTGGGATCGGTGCTCGAGGAAGTCGTCTCTGCAAACCACCACCAGCCCGCCGTGGAACTGGTGGCCTCTCGGGCCGCCGACTGGGTGGCAGAGAATCCGCAGTTCTTTATTGATGCCGTCGCGGACCGTTCCCCCGGCTGGGTACCACGCGTGGTCGACCGGCTACTCGGCGAGCGCATTCACCGTGAACTGTTGGGGTATCTCCGCTCGGTGGTGGCCTCTCAGAACCACCAGCTTCGCCAGCAGGTCACCGGCTGGCTGGAACAGCTCGCCCAGGACATGCAACACGATGACCAGGTGCGGGCCAAGGTCGAGAACCTGAAAGCCGGAGTGTTCGCGGACCCGAATGTCGCCCAACTGGCCTCGCACACCTGGGTGACCGCCAAACAGGCGCTCCTGGATCAGCTGGCCGATCCCGACTCGGATCTGCATCGGGCACTGGTGCAAGCGGTGGCCGATTTTGGGCACCGGATGGAAACCGATGAGCATCTGGCCACCACGCTGGATCAGTGGGCGGTACAGGCCGCCCAGACCGCGGCCGAGCGGTATGGACCCCAGCTGGTGGATGTCATTCAGGAGACCATCCGCCGCTGGGATGGGCGCCAAGCCGCCGACACCATGGAGCTCTATGCGGGCAAGGACCTACAGTTCATCCGCATTAACGGCTCGATCATCGGCGCGCTGGCCGGATTGGTCATCTTTACCCTGGCCACCGCGCTTTTTGGCTAGCTTCTTGTCGACCGGCAACGCCAGCGGGTGTTCCCAGGCCTGCAGCTGATGCCAGCTCGGCATGGGCCCGAAGAGTAGCTGGGCATGACGGGCGACGCGGATAGCCAGCTTGCGGTTGCCCAGCCCGCCGATCACGGCGCCAATGCCGAAGGGCACCAGCCGTCCCAACAGGTGTGAGGACTGGGATTTCGCCGTCCAGGAGAAGAAGGATTTCTGCAACCGGTTGAAGAGTCCCTCGGTGAGCCCTGACAGGCTGGTGACGATCCAGGAGGCCGAGGCCATCCCGCTCAGTCCGGCGTCGATCTCCGGAGATTGCTGGTGCAGGGAGGCGGCCAAAATGCGGCGGCCGTCGTCGCCGAGCATGATCGCCATCACCAGTGCTTGACCGCGCTGATCATCGCCGGTCGGCACACCGTTGAGCTCGGCAATGGATTGGGCGTATAGTCCGGTGAGCTCAATGAAGCCCAGCGCACCGGCTGCGGAGATGCCCAGGGTAGCCAGGGTCCCGATACCAGGGATGACGCCGGCTCCCCCGGCAGCTGCTCCGGTAGTGGTCAGTGACCGCAGGTACAACACGGTGATTTTATCGGCCAGTTCGGCCGGGGTGGCCTCGGGGTACCGGCGACGCAATCGGCGCAGATTGGCTAGCACCACCGGACGTTGGACGGTCAGGGCTGAGAGCACAGCGCGCTGAAAACCCGGGGTGGGATTGCCCTGACGGTCCACGGCGCGATGGACCGCGGAAGTGAGAGCCTTCTCGGAGAGGAATGTAGTGCCGACGGTGCGCGCGGTGCGGGACTTGATCATTCTTGTAGCTTACCGACTGTCGGTAACGGTGAAAACTAGGGCTGGGGGTTGATATCGGCCCAGACGAGGCGATGATCGGTGGCTGCCGGCTGACGGGACAGTTTCGAGAGCAGACCGGACAACGAGGCGGTACCACCGACCAGTTCAGCCCCGTCCTGCCCGGAGGCCGGCCAGTAGACGCCGGAATTTGTCACGGGGAGTTCTTCCGAAGGCAGAATGTAATCGGTGCGTGCCGATCGGGGATCGCCCGGCGCAGGGTCCGGATTCAACCACGTGTGCGTGGCGACATCTTCGGTGGCCTGTTGGGAATCCCGGGAGGAGGTGGGTTCCGGGTCCGTCACACGGTCGACGTCCAGCAACTGGGACATCGTCTCAGAATCTTCGGCTCGAGACTCTGCAGTTCCGGGGGTCAGCTGACCGGCCACCACGAAGCGCGCGCCGTCATCGAGCCCACCGGAGGTTCCCTCATCGTCGGTGATGTAGTCCTGATCGTCTGCACCAGCACCGTCGTTGGCACCATCAGCTTGCTCATCGGGCTGTTCGTCACCGACGTAATCAGCCCAGAAGCCGACCTGATCGTCCTGACGGTAGGCATGCGTCTCGGAGCGACTGGCCTCGGCGCTAGCAGAGGCTAGCACGTGTAGCGGACGCCCGTGCACACTGATCGGTACATCCCAGGCGCCCACCGATGTTAAGGGCACGAGATCTTTTTCGTTCTCGCTGTAACCGGTCTGAGCAATTTTCGAGTCGGGAACCTCAGTCCAGGACAAGTTATTAAACGTGCGAATATTGTCGGTGTCGATCGGGTACTGGGAGTAGATGACCATCCCGCCCTGGCCGGGGTACTCACCATGGCCCAACGCGTCGCCGGGGCCACCAATAGTGCCGTCCTGATCCAAATCTGCGCCCGAGTCTACGCCGGAGTTCACCGGCCCGGCATAGCTATAGGGGTAGTCGATGCCATCGTACTCGCCGGAGCCCACTGCGAGATAATTGGTACTAAAGGCCTCCGCATTGGCCTGATCGGCATCGGTATCAAAACCGGTCACGACTATGACTTCGGGGCGGACTCGCTGAATAATCTGAGCCACCTGGGAGGCATCCCGATCCCCGGGCGTGGACAGCCGTTCGGTGAGCTCACCCGAGGAGGAGCCCACCAGATTCACATCAAAGGTTGCCACCCGCACATCGGAGGAATCCTGGGCCGGAACATATCCGGTACCTAGATCTTCGGCCTCGAGCGTCTGATAGTACGCGGACGCGGGCACGCCAACAGACAGAGTCAGCCCAGCCGCTACGACAGCGGCGCTGATGACTCTGCCGAGTTTGGTGGCGTGATGGGTAGGCACCATTTCAGTCTACGGACCCACCAGGAGCGTGCAAGGGGCAGTGATGAAGTTGTGACCTGCCGTTAATCCTGTGACAATTCAGGTAATTTGGCAGTACGAGATACCTGGGGCACTGTCACGCCGATGCACTGACCCTCGATACACCTATTATGATCCACAACACTTCTTTAGCGTCTTGTGGTTCCGGAATATTGTGACCAATTTGTGATCTTTAAGCTACGACGCGAGACCCAGACGGAATATGCCACATAGACCACCGTGATCACCGGAAGTGGCACCAACCCGCTCACGGCCCCCAGCAGACACAGCGCCACACCCACGATCGTCGCCGTGAGATTCCGCAGGGTCCGTTGGTGGATGGCGCGCGCCATGCGGATCAGGGTGGGGACCAATCGCAGGTTGCTGGGCCCCAGGTGAATATCAATGCCCTCAGACACCGGGGCGTGGGGATCGGGGCGAATCGGGTCGGTGGCGACATCGAGTCCTACTTCGGCTGCCCGCAGGGCCGGCGCATCGGTCACCGACGCTGCGATCATCCCGGTGCGGGCGTGTTCGCGCAGGGCCGCAATCGTGACGGCTTTTTCTTCGGGGCGTTGCTGGGCACGAACGTCGGTGATTCCGGCGGCACTGGCCAGTTGTTGGGCCGCCCGTTGGTTATCGGCGGTGAGCACCGTAAGCTGACAGCCCAGCTCGTGCAGTTCGGCCACAGTTTCCGGTACGTCCTCGCGCAACGTGTCGGTCAGGGCGATCACCCCGATCGGGCGTTGGTCGGCCGAGACCACCGCGACGGTGTAATTGGCGTGTTGCAGTCGGTCGATCTCGGTCCCGAGCGCGCCGGCGCGCACCCAGCGTGGTGAGGAGATCTGAACGAAGACTGAGGAGCCCTCCGGGGTGGTCACGCTCCCGGCAATACTGCGGCCGGGGTGCTCGACCACCTCTGTAGCCGGCCAGAGCTCGGGCTGGGCGGTGCTGGGTAGAGCAGAGCTGGTCTGACGGAAGTGGGTCACAATGCTGGCACCGCGGGGGTGCACGGAGTGTTGTTCCACCGCGGCAGCCAGCGCCAGCACTCGGTCCGCCTCGGCCCGGTCGGAGCCGACGACCTCCACCACGGTGGGTTCCAGTGAGGTCAGCGCACCGGTTTTATCCAACCCCAGGTTACGGATGGTGGCCAGCGAGGTCACGGCCGCCTGATAGCGAACCAGGACCTCGGCTTCGGCGGCCCGGGCCATGAAGGTCAGGGCGGGAAGCCAGCTGGCAGCGGTGATCGCCGCCGGGGACAGCACCAGGAGCACGACGCTGGCCACCGGAGCCCAAAAGGTGGGGTGTTCAATCCAGAATCCCCACAGCACGATGACGACTGCCAACATCACGGCCACCCGACGGGCGCGTTCGGCCCATCGGTCGACTCGTCGCACCACGCGGGAACGTTTAAGCTGTGCCCGAGTGACCACCGTGTGATCCGGACCCGGGGATTCAAGGTCCGCAAGGCGTTGGAAGTGCACCAGCACGTGGTCCCACCGACGTAAGAGAAAGGTCCGGACCACCAAATAGCCGGCAGTCAGCCAGACCGCACCCACCGGCTCACCGGCGGCAGCGCAGAGGATGACCGCCAGGGCTGCCAGCACATCGTCGGTAAGTCGCCCCACCACACCATGGGCGGCAGCTGAGACCGCAAAACGGGTCGCGGCCAGCAAGATGCCGGCCACCGAGGCCACGATGCTGGCCACGTTCCACCCGGACGCTGCGGTGACTTCGGCCATCAGCTGGCTCACGCCGGCCAGCACCGCAAGTGCGACGGTGATGATCGCGATGATCACTGCGGGGTCCTTCAGTGGCCGGCGGGAGGTGAGCTCGCCGGGAGTTTCGAGTGCTTCCGGCACCAACTGCGGAGACTTAGCCACGATCGTCGCCCTTCTCATCGTCGAACTGCTCGAGCCGCGCGGGGTCGGGTAGTGAAGTGTCGGGATATTGTTCGTCCGGATAGGGCCGTTGCACCAACGGTGTGGTGATGCCTGCATTGGTCGGCCCGGTCGTATTCGCTGTTGCCATCAGCGGTGGACCAGGATCCACCATGGGGCGGGTTTCGGCCGCTCGGCGGGCGCGACGTGACCGGATGGTGGTAATGATCAGTGGCAGAATCACCGCAACCAGGACCAACACCGCGATGACCACCAGTAACGTCGCCCCCAGAACCGTGGGGCCGGTCAGTCCGGCGGTGAAGGTCAGCGCCTGGTCACCGGTCAGCTCGATCTCGGCCCCCTGTTCGGACCCCTGGTCATCAACGGTCACGCTACGGTGCATCCACGGCAGGCGCACCGTGTGGGTCACTGGTTGCTCAACCCCGGCCGGAATGCTGCCCAGTAGTGGGCAGAGGTCTGCGCGCAGCGTGTAGTTGGGCCATATCAGCCCGGCGTCGTTCTGGCGGGACAGGTGGGCACCCGGGGCAATCTCTTCGAGCCGTTCCGACAGCTGTGCGGCGTCGGATCCGGCGAGGCTAAAGCTCAGCAGGGTCTGGCCGTCTCGGTGTTCTTCGTCCAGCGCCACGGCTTCCAGGGCGTCTTTCAGGTGTTGGACCCCGGAGTCGCTGGGGTCCTCGACCAAGGTGAGCTCGTAGCGTTGGTCCACCGACCCGGTCATGCCCAGTGAGGTCTCCACGTGGAGGGATTCCACGATGCGTTCCCGCAGATAGACCTGGCTAAAGTCTCCCGACAGCTCGGTGCTGCTGGCTGAGGTGGAGGTATCGGACTGTAGCCGGTAGTCGGCCGGTAGCCGTAGCGAGAACGTCACCGCGTTCTCGGAGGCCTGACACGTACTACCGCACTGGATATTCTGGCCGGTCACGGTGAATTCGGAATGGTTGTCATCCACTGCCTGGTCGCTGACCTGCAGACCCAGTTCGGCGTTACCCACGAACTCTGCCACGAGTTCACCGGCGGTCGACAAGTCCGCGGCGGTGAAACGTAGCTGGTCGTGGCCGTGTTCGAGATGCACATCAGAGACCCCGTCCATGGCGAGCCGCTCGGGCGCTTGGTCGAGGAACTCAGCGCGTCGCTGGTCGCCGGTTTCTCCCCCGGAGCCACCGTGTAGCCGGATCTCACCGACGATGGGTCCGGATTCGGTCACCGTCAGATCCACCTCGACCCGGTCATAGCCGAAGGACTCTTCCCCGCTGACCTGCAGGCGTTGGTCATCCTCGGAAGCGTACTGCTCCCCGTCGATCACCAGCTCATTGGTGGCCCCATTTTGCAACCCGTCGGCGAGTTGTTGGCGTTGCGAGCCGGTCACCACGCCATCGGCTTCCAGCCCAGCCGGTAGCCAGCCAAGCAGATCCGCAACCGTAAAGGGCTCGTTGATGTCCCAGGTGTCGGTGAGCGTGCCGTGAGAGATCTCGGCCTCGATCTCGGTGCTACCGGCGTAGTCAGAGGCGTGCAGGAGCTGATTGACCTGGCCTTGATAGTCATCCAGGGAAGCGAAATCCAGGCGGAATTCTGCCACCGCGCTCGTGCCAGGGTTGTGGGCAATCCCGTCAAAGATCAGCGGGTCGGGGCGATGGGTCTCAATACTATCTTCGATGACCTGTCGTTGATTCGGGTCGGTCTCGTCAAACACCTCGTCCGGAATCTCGACCTGGAGGATGCGCTGACCGCTCCCGTCCTGACGATACTCCAGCTGGGATTCAACACTGACCCCGCAGGCAGAAAGCACCACCGTGAACAGCGTCATCACGGCCACCAGTACCCACACAGCGCCGCGACGGTAGCGGGCAGGTGGCAAAGTGGCAGTCATAACGATCTTTCGATGGGCACAGTCACGGCATACTCCAGCACTAGTCTAGGCTGTTTCACCACCGCGATGGCGCGATACCGGTTTCTCCTCATCGAAGGACTCCGGGCGGGGCCGGGCCTGACTGCGCGTAATGCCTGCACTAGCCACAATCACCAGACCAAAGGCAGCCGCGCGCAACCAGCCGAAGGTTTGGTCCAGCATGAACCAACCGATCACCGCAGCCACCACCGGCTCCAGGCTCAGCAAGATCGAGAACACCGGCGTCGGAATCCGCCGCAGGGCGGCCAATTCCAGCGAATAGGGCACCACCGAGGACAACAGTGCCGTACCGAGCACCAACAGCCACAGCTCCGGGCGAACCGCGGTTTCGGCGACTCCGGGCGCACCCGGAATCAACACCACCAGCGCACCGATCCCCATCGCCACGGCCAGGCCTCCGCCACCGGGCACCAGTTGGCCGGTGCGGGCCGAGAAAATAATGTAAAACGCCCAGAATCCACCGGCGATCAACGCGAAGGCCACCCCGAGCGGGTCGAAGCTTGCCGCACCAAAACTGGACTCCACCCCGAGCAGCACCATGCCCAAGGCTGCGGCACCAACAAAGATCAAGTCGCGACGGGCCCGCGACATGATGGCTGACAGCACCAGGGGGCCGGTGAATTCCAAGGCCACGGCCACACCCAGCGGGATTTTATCGATCGCGGAGTAAAAGAAGCCGTTCATCCCGCCTAGGGCGAGCCCAAACCAGATCACCGAGGTCCACTGCGTCTTCGTCCACCCCCAGAACCGAGGGCGCAAGACCAGCAACAGAATGACACAGGCCAGCGCCAAACGCAATGTGGTCGTGCCCCAGGAGCCGATCGCAGGGAACAGTTGCATCGCCACGGTGGCACCGAACTGCAGGGAGGAGCACGACCCCAACACCATGAGGATCCCCGAGGGACGAACAGCGTCATTGCGTGGGGAGACGGGCACGGTCGATTTCCTCCTTCGGTGTGAGCCTGCGGCGTCATAGGTGCGTCTCGAATCTATCGAAGCCCTCGCACGAGCGCGAAACCACCCCGCTAGATGACCTATTATGTCCCCTTGCCTACCCGGGAACGGTGGTATCGGATGTGGTCAATGTGACACGATATTGGAATGAGCACCACCGGCCACGAATCCACTGACTCGAACCCGAGCACCGGGGCCGAGATCATCCAGGGTGCCCGACTCTCGGTGGCGGTTGGCTTCGGCCTGTTTCCGCTGGGCATGGCCTTCGGGTTACTCGTGACCCAATCCGGTCTGGCTGCCTGGGTCGCCCCCGCGCTGTCGCTGACCGGATACGCCGGGTCGCTGGAATTTCTCATGATCGAGATGCTGGTCAACACCACCGCACTGCTCACCGTGGGGCTGACCACCCTGTTCGTCAACTTTCGGCACGTGTTCTACGCCTTTTCCTTCCCACTGCACGTGGTGAAAAATCCGGTGGCCAAGATCTATGCCATGTATGCGATGACCGATGAGGCCTACGCCATCACCGTCGCCCATCCCACCGGATGGACCGGGCCACGACTGATCGCTCTGGAAGTATGCCTGCAGATCTATTGGGTTGTCGGTGGGCTCACCGGAGCCCTGTTGGGTGCTCTGATTCCCGGCCAAATCGCCGGGCTCGACTTCGCGCTGTGTGCGCTGTTCATTACGCTCACCTTGGATGCGGTGCGCTCAACCGCCCAGGTGCCCTCACTGTTACTGGCCGGGACCTCCTTCGCCGTCGCGATGCTGATCACCCCCGACCAGATGCTGTTCACGGCTCTGATCACGTTCATGATGCTACTGATCATCCGCTACCTAGTCGCAAAAACCCGACGAGGTGACCGCTTTGTTAGCCAGTAACCTCCTTACCGGCGAGGCGATGCCACCGACCGGATACCTCATCGGGCTCCTCGTGGTGATCTTGGCGATCACGTTCACCCTGCGAGCGCTGCCTTTCGCATTGCTGAGGCCACTGCGCAATTCCCAACTCGTGGCGATCATGGCCCTGTGGATGCCGGCCGGCATCTTGCTGATTCTGGCCTTGTCCATCTTCACCGGAACCATCACCGATGACCCGGCGCGCTGGTGGAAACCCACCATCGCAGCTGGGGTAACGGTGGCCTCCCACCTGCTTTTTGGGCGTAAGACCCTGATCTCGATCGCGTGCGGGACCATCAGCTACGTGCTGTTGGTCAACTTTGTCTAGCAGGCTCAACTCTCCGCTCGTCCGCGACGCCAATAGCCCATAAAGGCCACCGAACGTCGGTCAATGCCCAGCTCAGTGACCAGCTGACGTCTGATCGTGGTGATGGTGCCGGCTTCACCGGCCAACCAGACGTAGAGTGGGGTATATTTCAGCGCCGCCCCACCCCTGGCGGTACGCGGTACCACCCATACCACCGGCTCATCACCAGTGAGCTCGTCCGCGTCGTCAACGAGGTCTGAAGTGGTCAGTTCCACCGCCGTCCGGTCCCCGATCTGCTCTACCAGCTCGCGAGCTACCGCCACCGTCTTATCAGACAGCGAAGACCCAGCCGGTTGCTCTTCCGCCACAGTGACGAGGTGCACCTGAAATCCGGGGTGACAGGTTACACAACCCGCATCCTCGGGATGCGGGACCTGCACCACGACAGTACCGCGCGCGTAAGACGGCAGGTCCTCCAGAATGCGAGCAATGGCCGGAACCGCGGTCTCATCCCCGGCGATCAGATACCGGTCGGTTTGGGCCGGCGGCACAAAATCCATGCCGGTCAATGGCCCCGGGTGATCGGTATTCGGCCCCAGCAATACCACCGGGTCCCCCACCGCCACGTCACGGACCCAGCGGGCGGCTGGCCCGAGCGGATCGTGATAGACCATGTCCACATCCACCACGACCTCACCCGTGGTGGCATCGCGGTGGACCGCACGGGTGGTGTAGGTGCGCATCGTCGGACGATGGTCCGGGTCAAGGTGGCGCCAGGCGGCAAACCACCCCTCGCCGGTGGGAATCGTTGCCAAGGACTCCCGGGGATCTGCCACCCCTTCTTGCGGGAAGAAAATCTTGATCCGCTGGTCAAAACCGGGGTCGCCATACTCGGCTAGCCGATACCCCCCGGCCAGTGCCCTCGGATCCGTATCAGCGCTGAAACTAACGCGCACAAACGACGGACTGAGTCGAGCGACACCGGAGACGACCACCGGAAAGAACACCGTCACAGACTGGGGCGAGTTGGTCATGCTCACAAGATTTACCCGCTGGCACGTTGACCCTGCAAGAGTCTCGCCCCTAGGGTCAGAACATGACCTGTGATCCCCGTGAGCACGTCCGCGGTCCGATGGTCGACGAACAAACCCGGTGCGTGCACTATCACACCGACCTCGACATCATCGCACTACGCTTCGGGTGCTGCGACGAGGCCTTCTGGCCGTGCTTCCAGTGCCACGACGACACCGTTGATCACGCCCGGCAACCGTGGCCGCGCAACCGTTTCGACGAACCTGCCGTACTGTGCGGTGTCTGCGCGAAGCTGATGACCGTCGCGCAATATACCGAAGCCAGCCGGTGTCCGGACTGTGGGTCGCTGTTCAACCCGGGGTGCGCCTCCCACTATGCGGTGTATTTTGACGGGTTTTAGGGTACCCATCATTCGTCACTGGCGGGCCACTTCACTCCCAAGCATGCCGGTTACGGTGCCTGAGTTTGCTGAGGACATGCGGTTCCGGGGAGCCACCCCTCTTGTTGTGGCATTCGGTGCCGAGGTTGGTGGGCCCTGAGGGGATCGAACCCTCGACCTGCGGATTAAAAGTCCGATGCTCTACCAACTGAGCTAAAGGCCCGGGTCTTGGATAAGACCGAAGAATAGTCTAACGCAAAGTGTCTGGAAGTTTTAAACTGGTTTCGGCGTTGCACTCTCGGCAAGGCCCCTGACTGCCCTCCGATAGTTTCGTCAATCTGATCGAAAGGATGGATCGCTACGGTGTCATTCCATAAACCCGTGTTGTATTCGCCAGAGATATTTGACCAGATTCACAGTGGCCCGGATGCCGAACAGGTGGCTGAAGCCGCCGAGTCCCTCGCCCACGCGCTGGTGACCGGCGGGCAAGACACGGACGCCGACGACGACCAGTCAGTGGAGAAACTGGTGGATCTCGTCGATGAGGTGGGCATGGATACCCTGGCCCAGCTCTGGTCGGATGCTCCGGCTCATACCCTGGGTGGCACACTGTGGCGACTCTATGCTCTGCAGCAAGGCACCCAGCAACACGGGGAACAATGGGCCGCCTGGTACCGCGCGGGCTATCAGGCCCAGGTCTCCCGGGTGATTGCCGGTGCCGTGGAACCACCCACCGCCCAGGATCTGTCGACGCTGACCTCCCAGATTTTGACCGGGGTGTATTCCGGCGACTTTGCCGTCGCTCTCAACCGTGCGGCCGCCTACGCGCGCATTATTAGTTTGGGCATGGCACACCACGCCGAGCATCTGGACGCCGGTCACCCGGCCCAGGCCCGAGCCATGGTGCAACGCTCACGCAGAATGCTCACCACCGCCGAACAACTCGACGCCTCGGCCTCACTGTATCGAGCCGGCGCCTTCGACGATGATGACCGCTCGTAGCGTCATGACCGCCTCACAATAAGCTTGTTTACCTTCACAGGGTATCCTCAGCCGACATGAAGCCTTCTCTCACTCGACTGCTCTCTCCTCAATCCGCGGCACTGGACCATCTCGAGTCCATGGCCGACGCCTTTGAACAGTCGGTGGATGTATTAGCTCAGCTCTTCGGGGCCAGCCACGACGCCGCCGAAGAGCTCGATACCCAGCTCGGAGCCCTCGACTCACGGGCCACCTCCCTTCATATGGCCCTGTTGACCAGCTTGCGCTCCGCGTTCGTCACACCGTTGCCCCGCCAAGACCTGTACCTGATCTCTAACGGCCTCAACAGAGCCATCGAACGCACCTGCCTGGTTGGATCGATCATTCATCAGTCGCGGTCCTACCGTCTGCCGACCGCCGCCATGGATGTCCTCGAAATCTTGGACCGCCAATCCGACTTGCTCAAAGCAGCCATGGCACAACTGACGGATTTTGATCAGCTCGAGGTCACCTGGATTCAACTGGAGCGCCTCGGCCACCGTGCCGAACGAGTGCTACTGAGCTGGCGACTCCAAGATGCCTCCGAATTGCTGGCGCGGCATTACTACCGTCAACGCGAAGTAGCCCTGGGACTGGGCGATGCCTTCGAAGCAGTGCGTCAGGTCATCGTCGCACTCGGCCAAGTTTTGGTTCGGGAGTCCTAAACCCTTGAGTCCCGATACCGTTTTCTTTCTCATCCTCGTGTCCCTACTGGGTGCGAGTTTCCTGGTCATGCTCTCCGGCCACGACAATTCCAATGCCATTGCCCTGCCGGTACGCTCCGGGGCCCTAACCCCCTTCCGTGCGCTACTACTCACCGCAGCGATGCGTGTCATCGGCGTGATTCTCGGGGCCTTACTGATCGACTTCGCGGTGGAAGAATTCTGTGTCCACTTCCCCGAAGGCCCGCTGGGGTTGCTCGGCATTGCCGCTGCACTGGCGACCGCTTTAGCGTGGGGCATTTTGACCTGGTCTCGTGGCGTCCCATCCTCCTCATCCCACGCACTCACCGCCGGACTCCTCGGCGCCGGACTCGCCATGGTGCTCACCGGCAACCATGACATCCCCTGGTTAGCCATGGGACCGACCACCTGGGCGTTACTAGTCTCACTGGTTGCTTCACCGCTGGCCGGTGGCCTCTTGGCCTGGGTACTGACGTTTCCGGCCTTATGGTTGGCCCGCGACGTGAATCCGTCCACCGTCAATCCCCGCGCACGGATGACTCTGGCGGTCACCGGCGCGGCCAACGCACTGGGTCACGGGATCCAATACGGAGCCCGGATCTACGCCATCACAGTGGTGGCTCTCCCCCTGGCTGGGCTACAGGTGGGCACCACGTGGTGGATTCCCGTTGCCACCGCGGTCTGCATGGTCGCTGGCACCTTCCTGGGAGGTTGGCGTATCGCCCATACGCTCACCGAGCGTCTGGTCACCATTGACCCGTTGCGTTCCTCGATCGCCTCACTAACCTCCGCGGCACTGCTGATCGGTGGTGCCTTCGGCCTGCAACTACCACTGTCATCCTCACTCACCACCGCCGGTGCCGTTGTCGGTGCCGGCCACAACCAACGCCACCATTCGGTCCGTTGGCCTCAAGCCGGTCGCATCGGGATCTACTACGTCCTGACGGTCGTGCTCTGTGGCGCCACCGCCTTACTGGTCACCGCAGGTTTCTCCCCACTGTGGGACTAAGAACCACAGCAGTATTGGACAACCCTTGGGCCGAAGGGGCAGAATGTTAACTAGATGTCGGGTCGCGGTAACCCCCGGGCTCCAAACATTTTGCCGCTTCGAGCGGCCACGCGCCGTGAGGCGTTCCCGACCCGGCATCCTCCAACTCTTCTGGGTGAATCCACTCGCACTATCCAGAAATTCCGTAGAGTACTCTCTGTGGCATCTGACGACACCTCACAGCAATCCAGCGGTCAATCGGACCGTCCGCCCTGGGAAAGCTGGCTCCAAAACGGCGCCCTGGTCGTTGTCATCCTGGTGATGACCTGGCTGGCCTTCAACGTTCGGCTCCCAGACCTGGAAGAACTCCAAGCCCAGATCTCCTCCTTTGGCTGGGCGGCCATCGTGATCTTTATCGGCGCCTACGCCCTCGTGGCACTGACCCCGATCCCGGTCACCATTATGGCGGTGGCCGGAGGGCTACTCTTCGGCGGAATTCTCGGCAGTATCCTGTCCATCATTGGCGCGATGCTCGGATGTTGGGGCGCCTACTGGATTGCCCGCGGTTTAGGACGCTCCACCGTGCTGAAACTGCTGGGGTCCCGGGCGGAATCGATTCAACGTCATCTCGATGGTGCCGGTTTTGAAGCGGTGTTTACGTTACGCCTGATGCCCGGCTTCCCCTATTGGCCGGTGAACTATGGAGCCGGGGTCTTCGGCATTAGTCAGCGCGTGTTTGTCACGGCCTCCGGGCTCGCGCTGATTCCCGGCCAAGTTTCTTTGGCAGCCATCGGGGGCTTTATTGCCACCCCGGATTTCCTCCACGGCGCTTTGGTGGTCGTGGCGTGGATCGTGGTCATCGTGCTGACCATTGTGGCGTTGCGTCGCTGGAAAAAGGAGCGGGATGCACATCGGCGCCAGGAGGAAACCTCCTGACGCCGATGCTCACTAACCACAGTGCGTTCTAGCCGAAGCGACCAGAGACGTAGTCTTCCGTCTGCTTATTGGACGGGTTGTTGAAGATCACGTTCGTCTCATCGTATTCGATAAGCTTACCGGGCTTGCCGGTGCCCTGGATGTTGAAGAACGCGGTCTTATCAGCCACACGAGCAGCCTGCTGCATGTTGTGGGTCACGATCACCACGGTGAAGTCGCTCTTCAGCTCGTTGATCAGATCCTCCACAGCCAGGGTGGAGATCGGATCCAGAGCTGAACAGGGCTCGTCCATCAGGATCACGTCGGGCTCGACCGCAATGGTACGGGCGATGCACAGACGCTGCTGCTGACCACCGGACAGACCGGAACCGGGGCGGTCAAGACGGTCCTTGACTTCGTTCCACAGGTTCGCACCGGTCAAGGAGCGCTCCACGATTTCATCGGAGCGGGACTTGGACAGTCGCGAACCGTTGAGCTTGTAACCGGCCAGCACATTCTCCCGAATCGACATGGTCGGGAACGGGTTCGGGCGCTGGAACACCATACCAACCATGGTACGAACGGTCACCGGGTCAACACCGTTGCCGTAGATGTTGTCGCCATCGAGCAGGATCTCACCCTCAACGCGAGCGCCGGGCAGCACCTCGTGCATCCGGTTGATGGTGCGCAGGAAGGTGGTCTTACCGCAACCGGAAGGGCCGATGAACGCAGTTACCGAGCGGGGTTCAATGTTGATGTTCACGCCCTCCACGGCCAAGAAGTCGCCGTAGTAGACGTTCACATCGATAGCGTCTAGACGCTTTGCCATGTTTGTGGTCCTCTCTTGAAGACTTACGAGTCTAAAGGTCAGTATTACTTGCTGGTCTTCGGGGCGAAGGCCTTGGCAACAATGCGGGCAATGAGGTTCAACAGCATCACGATCACGATCAGCACCAGCGCGCCGGCCCACGCACGAGCGTGCGAGGGGTCGGAGTGGGACGGAGCCGTCGGGTTCATCAGCTGGCGGTAGATGTAGACCGGCAGTGCGGTCATCCAGCCATCGAACAGGTTCCAGTTGACATTTGTCGCGAGGCCTGCGGTCACCAGGATCGGTGCGGTCTCACCGGTCACGCGAGCGATTGCCAGCGTGACACCCGAAGCAATACCCGAGATCGCGGTGGGGATCACCACCTTGACAATGGTGCGCCATTTACGCACACCCAGCGCGTAGGAGGCTTCGCGTAGCTCGTTGGGAACCACACGTAGCATCTCTTCGGTCGAACGGACCACAACCGGGATCATCAGCACCGATAGCGCGATGGCCGCGGTGAAACCGGTCTTGGCCTGTTGCAACGCTGAGGGAGACTGGGAGATAAAGGTCTGAATAAACAGCGTCATACCAGCGAAAGCGAATAGACCAGCAACGATCGAGGGGATACCGGTCATCACGTCTACGAAGAACCGGATCAACGATGCGAACCAGTTGTCGTTGGAGTACTCCACCAGGTAGATCGAAGCCAGCAAACCGATCGGCACCGAAATGATCGTCGAGGCCAGCGTGATCATCAAGGTACCGACCAGACCGTGGAGAATACCACCGGCGATCGAGGCACCCTCTTCGACGGCTGCAATATCGTCGGCCCCGGCAACACCCTTCATGTCATTGGTCAGGATTTCCGGATTGTTGATCAGTGTTGGCAGACCGTTGCCCAGTACTGTAACGATCACGGAGATGAGCGGCACCAGCGCAATGAGGAAGGCCAACCACACCAAGTTGGTCCACAACCCGTCGGTTGCCTTTCGGCGATTCTCCAACGAGTAGGTGGTGAAATACATGGCGATCACGTACACGATCGCTGCGAAAATGATCCACGCGACTACGCTAAAGTTCTCGAAGAGCAACGCAGACAGTGCCGCACCCACAACCAGGGCGGCCGCCGCAACAACCAGCCAGGTCCACGACGGCTTCTGACCCTTCGTCAGTGCGTTTTTCGAGGACTTTCTCTTTCGGGTATCAGGGGATTGTGTAGTACTCATTAGTTAGCTCCCGAGAATTCCTTGTGACGGTTGACGATCCAGCGGGCTGTCATGTTCACGATCAGGGTGATGATGAACAGCATCAAACCGGCGGCGATCAGCTCGTTCTGGCGCATTCCGAAGGCCTCGGGGAAGTTCAGCGCAATCTCCGAGGGGATGGTGGCGTTCTTGCCCGAGGTGACCATCGACCACGAGAACCCACCAGCGGACAGCACCATGGTCACGGCCATGGTTTCACCAAGGGCACGACCCAGCGCCAGCATGACCGAGGAGACGATACCGGCACGGGCGAAGGGAAACACGGTCATCTTGATCATTTCCCAGCGGGTCGCACCGAGAGCCAGTGCGGCTTCTTCGTGCAAGGTCGGGGTTTGCACGAAAATTTCACGACACAGCGAGCAGATGATGGGAAGAATCATCACCGCCAACACAACACCGGAGGTCGCCAGTGTACGACCGGTGGTTGTCACATTGTCATCACCGGCGAACAGCGGGATGAATCCTAGATACTCGTCGAGCCACTGGTAAATGGGAACCAGCAACGGTGCCAAGAAGGTCATGCCCCAGGCACCGTAGACAACCGAGGGAATAGCGGCCAGCAGGTCGATGACGTAACCGACGGTGGTAGCGATACGACGCGGTGCGTAGTGGGAGATGTAGAGCGCAACGCCAACGCCGATCGGGGTGGCGATGAGCAGAGCGAGAGCCGATGCCATCAGGGTACCGGCCATCAACGGCCAGACATATTCCCAGAAGTTATCAGCGCTTTGAATGGAGTCTTGGTCAGAGAAAACTTCAGGCCACAGAGCCGGCAGGGCTTCAATGACCAGGAAGGTTGCCACGAAGGCCAGAACGAGAAGAATGATGATACCGGCGGCAATAGCAAGCCCAAAGAAGACCTTATCCCCGGCGACTGAGCCCGAATTCGTGGCTCGTGGTTCATTCTGCTTCTCTGGGCCCGGTCCATCCTGGTTTTTCTCAGGTGCAGTGGTGGACACGATACCTCTCCTGAATTGTGGTGGTTAGTGATATGTGGTGGCGGAGACGAGAATCACAAGCTTCCGGTGCACACAATGATGCAGTCGTCGGCGGTTGTCGTACCAATGCGCCCTGGTTTCCCAGGCACACATCGGCTGAGACAACCACCAACGACTGCACACTTCAAGATATGTCTCTCAGCGGTACCCGCTCAGAGAGGCAGGAACTTAGCCCTGAACACCGATGCCTTCGATGCGCGACATGGCGTCATCACGGGTGGCGTCGGAGATCGGAGCGGAACCGGCCGAGTCAGCAGCGGTGTTCTGACCATCTTCGGAGACCACGTAGGCAGCGAAGTTCTTAGCCTGGTTAGCAGTGTCTTCGTTGTCGTATTCGTGGCAGAAGATGTGGTAGGAGATCAGCACGATCGGGTACACACCGGACTCTTCGGTCTCGCGGTCCAGTTCGAGTGCGCCTTCAGCATCGGGATCTTCCTCAGCGGTTTCCGCAGCGTTAGCAGCGGCTTCCGGGGAGTACTCCACATACTCGTCACCAACACCGACAGCAACGGTACCCAAGTCACCGACCTGAGAAGCGTCGGCGTAGGTGATAGCACCTTCGGTGCTGGAGGTCAGGTCAACAACACCGGAGGTCTGCTGAGCGGATTCACCGGTGTAGTCCGAAGGCCATGCATCGGAGGGCTCCTGGTCCCAACTGTCGGAAGCTTCAGCCAGATATTCGGTGAAGTTCTCGGTGGTACCGGAGTCATCGGAACGGTGCACCACAGTGATCGCGGTGTCAGGAAGGTCAACGCCTTCGTTCTGGTCAGCGATCTCCTGGTCGTTCCAGTTGGAGATCTCACCGGTGAAGACCTTGGCGATGGTGTCAGCGTCCATGTTGATGGTGTCGACGCCCTCCAGGTTGAAGGCCACGGCAACCGGGGAGATGTAGGCCGGAACGTGGAACACCCCAGCGTCACCGCAGATCTCCGTTGCCTGTTCCTGCTCATCAGCATCCATAGCAGCATCGGAGCCAGCGAACGAGTACTGACCGTTCAGGAAACCTTCACGACCGGAGCCGGAGCCCACTGGGTCGTAGTTGACGGTCAGGTCAGAATTGGTCTCGTTGATGCCGGTTGACCAAGCGGTCATAGCGGATTCCTGCGAGGAAGCGCCACCACCGATCAGCTCACCCGAGCCGATGGTCAGCAGGTCGCCTTCTTCAGACGAACCGTTGTCAGCGTTCTCATTATCGCCTTCGTTGTCAGCACCGCAAGCGGTCAGAGCGAGGGCGGAAATGGACAGTGCGGCCATTGCGCGGCCAAAACGACGAAGCTTCACTTCTATGCCTCTTTCGAGTCGATGACATGTTTCGAGATGATTCGCGTCTATGCGACGCATAGGTCACAAGAGTTAGAGTGCGACCCTCGAACCATCGATCAAGCTACCGCCCGGAAGTTACATGCGAAATCTAACTGAGTGAACAATAGGTAAACTATTCCGGAGATATGGGCTTTCGGACGTGGTCTTAATCTCATAGTCCCTAGTGATAGGCCACCCGACGGGGTGCTGTGGGTGATATCGCCGGGCCACGAAATACCGATACCCTAGAGTCCATGATATCTGTGTCCCAGCTTCCCGAACGGTTCTCCGAATCTCTGCGGTCGCTGGGGCGTTTTTTACGCCGTCGCGCGGTAGCCGGATTCGCCCGGTCCCGGGCCGCCGTGATGCCGGCAGCCACCTCAGCGATTGCTGCGGTGGCCGCCTATGCGTTCGCGAGCGTGGTTTTGGGTCACACCAACCCGTTATTTGCCTCCACTGCGACTTTGATCGCGCTCGGTTTTGGAGGCGATACCCGACTGCGCAAAGTCTTGGAGATCGCCATCGGGTGCACCCTGGGCATTTTGATTGGCGATCTGATGCAGATTTTCCTGGGGCAGGGATATCTGCAGGCACTGTTGGTGGTCTTCGTGTCAATCATTATTGCCCGCTTTCTGGATAACGGGGTCATTTTCACCACCCAGATGTCCCTGCAAGCGGTGTTGGTGGTGCTCTTACCGCTACCAGAGGGTGGGCCATTTACCCGTAGTCTCGACGCGGTGGTCGGTGGCGTATTTGCCTTGGTCGTCACCATGATCATGCCCAAGAATCTTCGCGGAGCCACGGTGAAGGACTTCAATACGCTGTACTCTACGGTCACGGAAATTTTCCAGAATTGTTCCAAGGCCCTGAGGGCCCAGGATTCTCGCGAAGCGTGGATGACGCTGGTGGCCGCCCGCAATACCCAAACCCAGATGAATGCCGTCTACCAATCGTTGCGGGCATCCCAAGAGTTGGCAACCTACTCTCCGACCGCGAAAACCTCCCGTGAACTCTTAGCTGGCACCCAAGACACCGCCGCCAAGACCGACTTGGCTCTGGGCTCGTTGCGATTGGTGACCCGACGACTGATCACCGTCATCGATGAATCCTCGCTCACCGATGAACAGTTCACGGAACTAGCCGACTGGTTTGATGAAGCCGCAGAAGCCGTCGCGATCATGGGACGTTGTCTCTCCGAACCGGCACTACCCGGCAGGCGTCGCTCCTTAGCGGTCGCCCGTGAGGCCTTTGTCTCCGCCACCCAGCGACTCGTGCCTTCCCACCTAGCCGGCGGTGATCTCCAAGCCGAAGCGCTCGTGATGTTGGTTCGGCCCATGATGGTCGATTTCATTCAAGCCACCGGGGTGCCCGAACGGGAAGCCTCGGAGTTTTTGCCCAAGCTCTAATCTTGTCCCCTCGGGCCCAGTAGGCTTGCCCCTATGAGCTCCAAGACACGTAAACCCGCGTATCGTTGCACCGAGTGCGGGTGGATGACCGCCAAATGGGTGGGCCGCTGTGGTGAGTGCCAGGCCTGGGGCACCGTGGTGGAATCTGGAGCGGAGACCAGCACCCCGCGCACTCAGGTCAGTACGATCTCCACCGCACAACGAGCCCGAAAAATTTCGGATATCGACGCAACGCTGGCCCGTCACCAACCCACCGGCTTGCCTGAATTGGATCGGGTGCTCGGCGGTGGCCTGATTGCCGGTGGTGTGGTGCTCCTGGCCGGTGAACCCGGTATCGGCAAATCTACGCTGGTGCTAACTCTCGGCCACCAGCTCACCCAGATGACCCGGCCGGATGGCCACCCGGCCAGGGTCCTTTATATTACGGGCGAAGAATCCACCGCCCAGGTCAGAATGCGTGCCGATCGAATTTCTGCGGTCTCTGAGACCCTGTATCTCACCGCAGAAACAGATTTGGGCCACGCGCTGGGACAAGTTGAAACGGTCGACCCAGACGTGGTCATTGTCGATTCGGTGCAAACATTGGAATCGACCGACGTTGACGGCACCGCTGGAGGGGTCAATCAGATCCGTGAGGTCGCATCTGCGATGATTAATATGGCCAAGACCCGCAACATTGCCACCATCCTGATCGGCCATGTCACCAAAGAGGGCTCGATCGCCGGTCCTCGCGTCTTGGAGCATCTCGTGGATGTGGTGTGCACTTTTGAAGGGGACCGGCACTCCCGGTTGCGCATGATCCGGGCGGTCAAAAACCGGTATGGTTCCACCGACGAAGTCGGGTGCTTCGAGCTCGATGACCACGGGATCACCTCCGTGACCGATCCCTCGGGGTTATTTACCAATTCCTGGCACTCCACCATCGCAGGCACCACCATGAGCGTTAGCCTGGAAGGTCATCGTCCCCTGCTCACCGAGATCCAGGCGCTTCTGGCGCAGACGGAAACCTCTTCCGGCCGACGCACCGTCTCGGGTATGGAGACGTCTCGGATCAACATGTTGCTCGCGGTACTCGAACGCCGGATGGGCATCACCGCTGCCAAACGGGATGTCTATGTCTCCACCGTGGGCGGGATCCGCATTAGCGAACCGGCCTCGGACTTGGCCGTTGCCGCGTCGCTGACCGGCTCGGCGACCGACCGGGCTGTGGAACCCGGGCTCGTGACCTTTGGCGAAGTCGGGCTCACCGGCGAACTCCGCGCCGTGCCCGGGATCCAGCGTCGCATTAACGAAGCGACCCGGTTAGGCTTCAACCGCGCGGTCATCCCAGCCAGCCGAGACACCGTTTTCCAACCCGAACCCGGATTCCTGGTCTACCAGGCCTCCACGCTCCCAGAGGCCCTGGGCATGATTTTCGCGACCCGCGCCGAATTCGAACAGGCCATGCCCACCTGTCAGCAGGTGGCCCCGCACCAACTCTCTGACAACGGGATGAGCGCCTCACCCACCGGATGATCAGTCATCCTCTGCTGTCAAGGTGAACGTCGCGGGGGAAGACCTCGTCTCACCGAGAGAGACCACCAGCTGATATGTGCCATCGGGCACATCGTCCTCCACCTCAGAGCACTCCGAATCCGCGGCAATCCGCTCCCAGGTAAACGTCGACGACACCGCCTGACCAGCCTGAAGAGTTTCCACCTGGTCATCGGGCTCGACCTGACAGTACGAGGTCGCAAACACCGGTGAGGTCTCGTCATCAGCCACCTCGGACACCACATAATCCTGCTGACTGGACCCCACATTGGTCTGACACGCCGAATCCGAGGTATTGGTGACTCGCAACTCAAAAACCGGATCCTCATCAGCAGCGTAACTGTCCTGATCGGTCACCGCTTCCACGGCCACATCCCCGGAACGACACTCGCGAGCATCGCCGGAGGCACTGGCCGAAGCACTCGCCGACCCGCTCGGTGAACCACTAACCGATGCAGACGCGCTCGGAGGGGGTGGAGCACTTTGTTGCGGCTCATCATCCCCACCAAACACCAGGCTGCCAATCCAGACGCCCAAAGCCACCAGTCCCAGCAAGATGAGCAGCACAATAGTTCCCACCACGATGCGACGACGCCGATACACTTGGGGAGGATGCGGACGGGAGGATTCAGCCATAGCTCCCACTGTAGTGAGGCAAGAAAAAGAAGATGATGAACACCACGGCTCTCCACCACAAGATCACCCGCTGGTTTGATCACCACGGTCGTGATCTGCCCTGGCGACGACCCGACTGCTCCCCCTGGGGCGTGCTGGTCTCCGAAGTGATGCTCCAACAGACCCCCGTAGTCCGCGTGCTACCGGTCTGGACCGAGTGGATGCACCGGTGGCCCACCCCCGCCGACCTTGCTCAAGCACCCACCGCCGAGGTGCTACGCGCTTGGGGAAATCTCGGCTATCCACGACGGGCGCTACGTTTACAATCCACCGCCACCGCTCTCGTGGAACGTTTCCATGGCACCGTACCGGCCGACCCAGCACAGCTACGTAGCCTGCCCGGCATCGGTGACTACACTGCCGCCGCAGTCTCCAGTTTCGCCTTCGGCATCCCTGAAACCGTGATCGATACCAATATCCGTCGCGTCCATGCCCGACTGGTCAACGGCAAAGGGCTACCCCACACCTCATTGACGGCCACGGAAAAACGGCTCGCACAACAGCTAATGCCCAACGACACCATTACCGCGAATCAGTGGAATAAAGCGGTAATGGAACTTGGCGCCCTGGTCTGCACCGCTCGTTCGCCCTCCTGCGCAGCCTGTCCGGTCTTGTCCGAATGCGCGTGGATCGCAGCGGGAAAACCCGATCCCGACTACCAGCCCACCGGCCAGACCTGGCACGGCACCGACCGACAGGTGCGTGGCGCCATTATGGGTCTGTTGCGCGCCCGCGACAGTGTTGACCGCGCCGAGCTACGGTCAGCGGTGACGGCAACCGGCAAGCTGGGAACCCACTGCCCCGATGACAGCCAGTGGGAACGCTGTGTCTCCGGGCTGCTCCACGACGGTCTGATCGTCGCCACCAAACAGCACCTCACACTCCCTTAAATACCTGTGGCCGTCTCCCCGATGAGGAAACGGCCACTAAGTCAGGCATCCGCAGCTTACTTGTCCTTACCGGTGAGCTTGTCCTTGGCCGAGGAGAAGCCGTCGGCCACCTTATCCTTGGCGTTGTCGAAAGTGTCCTTGGCGTTGGCTTTCAGCTGCTCGGCAGTACCCTCGTTCTGGGTCTTGGAGTCGCCAGTGGCCTTACCGATGCCTTCTTTAGCCTGGCCCTTCAGGTCTTCGGCAGCGTTTTCAAACTTATCTGATGCGCTCATGATCTCTCCTTTCGATCGCTTATTTTTTAGTAGAACAAGTTAATTCCACGCTCACAAGCTTTTACCGGGTATTCACCGGCAGTTTTAGCCTTGAGCGTGATCATTTGTGCGGTCCAGGTGCAGAATCATGCGCGTATTGCCTAACGTATTGGGTTTCACCCGCGCCAAATCCAGAAACTCGGCCACGCCCTCATCGGTTGAGCGCAACAATTCGGCAAAGATCTCCGGATCCAACGTGCTCTGATCCGCCATCACCTCGAACCCGTGGGAGGCAAAAAACGTCGTCTCAAAGGTCAAACAGAAGATCCGGTCCACACCCAGTCGGGTGGCGCGCTCAATTAACTGCCCCAGGATCCGTGATCCCACCCCGCGACCGCGAGCCTCCGGGGCCGTGGCCAGAGTCCGGACTTCGGCCAAATCCTCCCACATCACGTGCAAGGCGCCGAAACCTAGCAGGGTGCCGCTCGCATCTTCGGCGACCACGAATTCTTGAATCGCCTCGTAGAAGGCCACCGCCTCTTTATCCAACAGGATTTTTTGGTGTGCCAAGGGAGTCACCATGGCACGAATAGCCGACACATCAGAGGTCCGGGCCGGGCGAATGCGCAGTTCAGCAGTCATCACACCAGTATAAAGATCGCTCTCACCACCCGGCAGACCTCAAGTCTTAGGATGGTGCCATGCACATCATGACCGTTTGCCTCGGAAATATTTGTCGCTCACCGGCCGCCGAAGCCGTATTGAACGACAAGATTGACAAGGCGGGGCTCGCTGGCGTCACCGTCTCGTCTGCCGGCACCGCTGGCTATCACATCGGCGAGCCACCACACGTGCTCACCCAGGACGTCGGCACCGAGCGTGGCTACGAGTTTACGACCACCGCAACTCAGCTGAACGCCGAGCTGGTCGCCAGTGCCGATCTCATTCTCACCATGGACGGTATGAACGTCGCCGATATTCACGCCCTGGCCGACACTGACCGCGTGGTTCGGCTCGGCACACTGGCCCGACGCCAGCCCGGAGATATCGATGACCCCTACGGTCAGGGGCGCGATGCCTTCGAGCACATGTATGACGTCATTGAAGATGCCTGCGATCATCTCGTCGCACTGCTGGCCGAGGACCGCATCGACGAGATCTGGGAGGGTGCCGAATGAGCACATCAGACCCCGAGGTCTTCACCAAATCCCGTCCGGATGCCCCGGCAGGTTTCTTCGCCCGTGAAGCTGCCGGACTCACCGCACTCGCCTCCTACGGTGCGCGGGTGCCGGAGGTCCTCGAGCTGACCGATACCTCATTGACCATCACCCGCATTACCGATGCGACCGTGGCCGGGCCACCGGTGGACGAGCCAGAAAAGCAGTTCGGTCGTGAACTGGCCACCCTGCACCGCACCTCGGCGGCCGACGCCCCGGGATACTTCGGCGGTCTGGACCGTCAGCCCCAAGGATTCTTGGGGGACCAACCAGTGGATTTGACCGCCAGCGATACGCTGTACGACTCGTTGATCACCCGCCGGGTGATTCCACTGACCCAGAAAGCCGTCACCGCGGGGCTACTTCCAGATCGAGCACTCGAGTTGGCCACCAGCATCACCGAGGACTGTCTGGGCCCGGCCACCATCCCGGTATTAGTGCACGGTGATCTCTGGGCTGGAAATCGGGTAGTGGATAGCCGTGGCTATTCCTGGTTGATCGATCCGTCCGCGCACTGGGGTCACCCGATGGAAGATCTGGCGATGATGGCGCTATTCGGAGGGTTCGGCCCCGAGTGCTGGGAGTCCTACGACTATCTTCCGGTCGATGAGGACCTCATCCCGGTCTTCCAGCTGGTTCCGCTACTGGTTCACACGGTGCTGTTTGGCTCCGGTTATGCGCCCTCGACCCTGCGAGCGCTCGAAGCTAGCCACTAACCCGCTCGTGGCCACCGCCGTGGTCAACGCAGCACCGCATTAAAGCGGCTCTTCACAATCGAGGGTGTAGACGGGGGTCTCGGGGAAGTGGCGCGTCGATAGCTGGATAGAGGTCGAGGCCTTCCGATGGTGGAAGTTCCTACACAAGCCATCTGAAAGACCTCGACGTGCCTAACGCTACCTTCGACGACTGTGACCTGACCAAGTTTTGCCGGCTGGACGAGCTCGGCCTTCAAGCTACCGGGCAACGGGTGGAGCCCGGGCGGGCGGTACTGGCCTGTCGGGTGGTGGAGCCAGATGAGTGGTGTCACCGCTGTGGTTCTCAGGGCACCGCGCGGGGCACGGTGATCCGCCGGCTGGCGCACGAGCCGCTGGGCTGGAGGCCCACGACTCTGCACGTCACGGTTCGGCGCTACCGGTGCGCCGACTGCGCCCACGTCTGGCGCCAGGACACCACCGCCGCGGCAGAGCCGAAGGCCAAGCTCTCCCGCCGTGCCCTGCGCTGGGCCCTGGAAGCTCTGGTCGTGCAGCACCTGACCATCGCCCGGGTCGCCGAGGCGTTGGGGGTGCGGTGGAACACCGCCAACGACGCCGTGCTGGCCGAGGGCAAGCGTCTGCTCATCGACGACCCGGCCCGGTTTGACGGGGTCACCGCGATCGGCGTGGATGAACACGTCTGGCGCCATACCCGGCGTGGCGACAAGTACGTCACCGTGATCATCGACCTCACACCACTGCGCGTCGGCACCGGTCCGGCGAGGTTGCTGGACATGGTCGAGGGCCGCTCCAAACAGGCCTTCAAGACCTGGCTGGCCGAGCGTCCGGCTTCCTGGCGGGATGGCGTGGAGGTGGTGGCGATGGACGGGTTCACCGGCTTCAAGACCGCAGCCACTGAGGAGATCCCCGAAGCCACCACGGTCATGGACCCCTTCCATGTGGTCCGCCTGGCCGGAGACGCGCTCGAGCGATGCCGCCGGCGAGTCCAGCAACAGGTGAACGGCCACCGGGGCCGCAAACAGGATCCGCTCTACAAGGCCCGCCGGACCCTGCTGACCGGGGCCGACCTGCTCACCGAGAAGCAGTATTCCAGGATCCAGGACCTCTTCGAGGCTGACGAGCATGTGGAGGTCGAGGCCACGTGGGCGTTCTACCAGCACATGGTCGCCGCCTACCGCCAGACAGACAGGGCCGAGGGCAGGGCGATGATGGAGCAGCTGATCGCCAAGCTGGGCCGGGCAGTGCCGACCAAGCTCATCGAGCTGGCCGGTCTGGGTAGGACGCTGAAGAAAAGGGCGGCAGACATCCTGGCCTACTTCGACCGCCCCGGAACCTCCAACGGACCCACCGAGGCCATCAACGGACGACTCGAACACCTGCGCGGATCCGCCCTGGGCTTCCGGAATCTCACCAACTACATCGCCAGGTCCTTGCTCGAGAGCGGAGGATTCAAGCCCCGTCTACACCCTCGATTGTGAAGAGCCCGCAAAGTCTGGTCCAACAACCCCAACGAGAGACTCAACCGCGAGATCCGCCGCCGCACCGATGTCGTGGGGATCTTCCCCGACCGCGACTCCATCACCCGGCTGGTCGGAGCGGTGCTGGCTGAGCAGCACGATGAATGGGCAGAAGCCCGCCGATACCTCTCGCTGGAATCCATCGAAACAGCCCAGGCCCTCGAGCCCACCAGCAGTCAAAAGGTGAGCACCACAGAGCCCACCCTCGAAGCCATCCCCGCCTGAACACACCCTGAAACGAGACCACACCCCGAACACGACTCATACACCACTACTCAGGACTTGACCTGGCATTCGCTTGCTTCTCCCTATGGGCAGTCTCTCCCTCAAGAAGTCTCATACCTCAGGCATAACCCACCAACTCGCGTAGGTGCCCTCGACGGATACCCCACAGATGTGAGAGTGCGACCGTCGAGGGCACCTTTCCGTGAGCCCTCGAAAGTCGGCGGATAGTCCTGTCTTCCCTGTAGTGGGTGTTCAGGGCCCGACTCCTATGCAAAATCAGCGAACTCAGCTACGTGCTGAATACATCGAGGGTGGAACTAGCAGGGAGACAGAGCGCTGCACCTTCGTCGGCTCATAGGCATGAGTTCCTAGGAGTGGCAGGCGGCGAGCCGCTGAAAGCGGGCTAAGATCCTGTAGGGCTGTGGTCAGATAGTGCTTTCTTCGCAAGGCTTGGTCTGCGCCCGGAGGGGAATAGTGGCATTAGTCAGCTGGGGACCACGGCAGAAACCCCGGGACAGTCAATAAGCTTGTTGGTGAGGGAGCCGTCCGTGAGCAAGTCTTTGTAGCGCTTCGGGGCATCGTGGGCTGCCAACGATGGAACTGTCCTACCACGCTAACCCGCGCCTCAACAGGGTTAGCTCCCGGGGATCAGGCTTGCTGTTCTCCAATGGGGTTGCTGACCTGCCCTACATAGATCAGGGATCCTGCGGTGTCTTCAAGGCTGACCATCTCTAGGGTGTTCTTGAGCTGGAGGCGGTTGTGGCAGCACTGGTCGAAGGATTCTGGTGTGAAGTCGATGACTCGACGCCGGCCAGGACTCTGTGCTTGTTGTGCGGCGATGGTTTCTGAGACCAGTGCCCAGAACTTGTCCTCGGGGAGTACGCGGTCGACGTGCAGAAGGGCACCCAGGTGGCGGAGGAAACCGATGAAGACGTCGGTGAAGATTCTTTGGGCGTGTTCGGTGGGGTCTTGGATGCGGCGTAGTTCTCCGAGTTCCGGGGGCAGGGGGCGGTCGCCGAGGATTCCGATCTCTTCTCCGAGGTCTTTCATGAGAACACCAGTGACGACGCCTTCCCGGATGCGGAGGATGAGGTTCTCTCCGTGGGGCATGAAGGCTAGCTCGTGGGCCTCCAGGCAGTGCACCAGGGGCGCGAGGTAGCTGGTCAGATACTGCCTGATCCATTCTTGGGCACTGAGGCCGGAATGTTTGATGAGTTCGGGGGTCACGGCGGTTCCAGCAGCGTCGCGGTGAAGCAACGCGGCCATGGTCATTAGCCGCTCTCCTTGTTCCAGACGGGGAATGGGACTTTCCCGCCAGAGGACGGAGAGCATCTTCTTCTGATCAGACCGTCGTGGTGTCTGGTGATAGACGTCTCCAGTGAAACCGATGGCGGCGTGTTCTCGGAGCACGTCGAAGTTCATCTGTTGGAGTACAGGGTCGGTGCGTACTGTTTGGGCTACCCAGTCGCTGATGGCTGGGGCGAACCGCATGAACTCAGGCGATTGGCCTCTGAGGAACCCCATGTTCTGGATCGACAGCGCGGTCTTGACGTAGGACCGCTGTGGGTTGGAGCGGTTGAACGTGG
The DNA here is from genome assembly GCF_029853775.1 of Auritidibacter ignavus. Classification (NCBI taxonomy): domain Bacteria; kingdom Bacillati; phylum Actinomycetota; class Actinomycetes; order Micrococcales; family Micrococcaceae; genus Auritidibacter; species Auritidibacter ignavus. The sequence goes on along the minus strand of NZ_CP122564.1, from coordinate 2,149,341 downwards.
TGCGGATTGATTGCTGGGGCTGGTAGAGGTCCTCGGCTTCGCCCAGCACGATCAGATCATGTCTTGCGATCTCAGGGGCGAAGGTGATGGCCACCCGGTGTCGGAACTGCCACGGGTGGACCGGCATCAACGTGTACTCGGCGGGGTCAAGGCCCTGATCGTTGAGCTGCTGCTCGAATTTCGAGAGTGTTTCTGTTCCGAGTTCTGAGTTCCAGTGGTGGTTCTCGGCCAGTCCTTTACCGAGGGTGACTTCGGTCTTGTTTCGGCGGGCTGCCAGCCAGAGGTACCGGAAGCGTTGTCCGGTTTCGGGGGCGTAGGCAAGGAAGTCATCGAGACTGAAACCGATGCGACCGTTGGTGGCCACAAAACAGGGGTGTCCTTCGGTCATCGACGCTTCAGTCTGCTGATAGTCACCAGCGGTATCGAGGTCTCTGCGGCCGCGGGCCAGCTGCTCTGCGGTGGGGCCGCCGATGTGGTGCTTATAGGCTGCACTGGCCAGGGTGGAGGCGATCTCCTCCAGATAGGTATCCAGCAGGTGTTCTGGAATGGCGAGGGCAGAGTTGAGTTCAATGATCAGTTCTTGGGCGTTGAGTTCTGTCTTTGCGTCTCCCTGGAGTCGCTGGAGACTGGCTTGGTCGATTTCCCAATGGCTCAGAGCTAGATGCTGAGCCTGGAAGCGGTAGGTGCTCTCTCCGGCTTTCACGCTGAACCACTGCTCTTCTGCGGTCTCGTCGTCGAGCTGCTCAGTGCTGGTCTCTGCATGTGGGGTGATGAGCTTTTCGTGGGCGAATTCGGAGAGCGCTTTGGTCACCAGGTGGCGTTGTGCAACGGCCATAGCTGCAGGTTCAAGGTGATCTGTGAGCCCTGCGCCGGCTGCGGCAGTTTTGTCTTTCTCTAAGACGCTCAGTGCTGCTCGTTTGCCGGGAAGGTCGATCTCTCTGAGGAATTGGAACCCTGCTTCTTGGTTCTTGCGGTGGATTCTGGTGTTCTCGATGTCTGGTTCCACCACGATGCGCCGGGCGCCGGTGTTGAAGCACAGTTCGACTGTGGCTTCCATGACCTGTGTGGTCAGTCCGTGCTGCCTCAGGGCCGGGTTTTCTGGGGCGGGAGCCACCAGTAGGTGCATGCCGATGTCATCGTCTTCTGCGGCGAAGACATCAGTGAGCAGAACGGCTTGGGGGTTATAGGTTTCGATATAGGCCACCGGTCCGGCCTCGGAGTGAAGCAGCCATCCCTGTTCGTCCTGAGAGTCAGTGATTGCTTGGAGGTATTGCTGGACTTGGCTCTGGGTGTAGTGGAGCATCTGCCAGTACTTGGCCGAAGGATGGGTGAGCCACTGATGCAGCAGCGGCGCATCCCTGTGAGGGTCGATGGGATGCGCGGTAAACCTGTGGGTGAGTTGCCAGGTCGGGGCGTCAAAACTAAGAGTGGTCATCGGGGAAGCTCCTGAGGGGTGTTGTCAGCCAGTGGGCCGAAATGTTGGAACGCTATTTTCCGCTCGATGGGATAGATCTCTTTGCCTGTGATGCAGGCGAGGATGGTCGCATTGCGCCAGGCGCCCATGCCCAGATCAGGGGCGGTCAGCCCGTGAGTGTGTTCCTCGGCGTTCTGGACGAATATGCGTCCTCCAAGAGTGTCCACGTGGTAATCCCTAGTGACAGCGAGCCGGTTTTTGGAGTCTCTGGTGATGAGATCGCCCAGGGGGTTTAAGAAGTGGGGTTCTCTGGGCCGGTAGCCTGTCGCGCAGATGACGTGGCTGGCTTCGCGGCGGAAGGTCGTCTGTGTCTGAGTGTGGCGGAAGACCAGTTCTCGTCGGTTGTCTGCCGAGCGGCTGGTGGCTTCCAGCAGTTCGGTATCGGTGAGCAATGTGGTGGCAATCTGCTCATGTACTGAGTGCTGGTAGAGAGCGTCGTAGATCCGTGCGATCAGTTCTGAGCTGATGCCCTTGTATAGTCCGCGCTGTTCTCGTTGGAGCTGGTCCCGGACGGCTTCGGGCAGGGCATGGAAATGGTCGGTGTATTCCGGGGAGGTCATCTCAAGGGTGAGCTTGGTGTCCTCCATGGGGAAGAACCGCGGTGACCGGGTGATCCATTCGAGTCGATACTGGTGGCCTGGTTGTGTTTCGAGCAGGTCGAGATAGATTTCCGCGGCTGATTGGCCGCTTCCGATGATTGTCAGCGAGTCACCGTCGAGAAGTTCGTCCCGGTGGTGCATGTAGTCCGATGAGTGAATGATTCCGGTGAGGTCATCGCCGAAGACCGGCGGGGCCCACGGTTCTGTACCTACACCGATGACGACGTGCCGAGCCTCGAAGGTGCGTATTCCTTCCGGGGTGATGGCTTGGACGCGGAAGAAATCGGCCTGTTGGTCATAGGTGATCTCTTCGACGTGATGGCCCCACCGCAGGTTCGGCAGATTCTCGGCTGCCCATCGGTAGTAGAGGTCGAATTCACTGCGCAGAGCATGAACATCTTCTCGGATATAGAAGGGGTATAGACGCCCTCGTATCTTGAGCCAGTTCAGGAACGAATACTCTGAGGTCGGATCCGCAAGTGTCACCAGGTCTGCCATGAAGGGCACCTGGATAGTTGCCTCTGGGAGCATCATCCCTGGATGCCAGCGAAACTCCGGCCGTGAATCGAGAAAAAGGGTGCTGAGGCCGTCCACTGGCTGGCTCAAGCAGGCCAATCCCAGGTTGAAGGGGCCGATGCCTACACCGAGGATGTCGTAGGGCTGGGGGTGCTGGGTCATACTGCGACCTCCTCTGGGGCAGGTTTGACCTGGTGGTCCCTGTGCAGCGATTCGGCCACATCGGCGACGTCTTCAAGAACAGCCCTCACATCAGCAAGTGTTGTGGCCGGGTTCAGAAGCGTCAGCTTCAAGCACGGGAGACCGGCGAGGACCGTCTTAGCGATCATCGCCTTGCCGTTGCGCTGCATCGTGTCCCGAATTCCACTGACCATCGCTGCAGCGGTATCCGGGTCGACTCCCTGGGGCTGCCAGCGGAACAACACGGTGGACAGATCGGTGCTGGAACACAGCTGCAGGTCAGGGTGTTCCGTGATGAAAGCATGGGCCTTTTCGGTCAGGTCAAGCACCTGATCGATCGATCTCCCCAAACCGTCAACCCCGGTACTGCGCAGGGTGGCATAGAGCTTCAGGGCGTCAAAAGGTCTGGTGGTCTGCAGGGATTTATCAACTTGATTGGGCTCCTGCGCGCCCTCCGGGTTGAGGTAGTCCGCGTGCCATTCTGAGCCTCGTAGGTCCTGCGGGTACTGAATAACCAGCACCGAACAGGTGATGGGCTGGAAGAACATCTTGTGGAAGTCCACCGTGACGCTGCGGGCCCGTTCGATGCCCTCAAGCATGCTTCGGCGAGTCGCAGAGACCAGCAGACCGCCTCCATAGGCCGCATCTACGTGGAGCCACACACCATGGTCATCGGTGACATCAGCCACATCGATCAATGGATCGATGATGCCTCGGTCCGTGGTGCCGGCAGTAGCGACTACGGCCATGGGCTGGAATCCGGTGCTTTTGGAGCGGCGAATTGCCTCATCCAGCGCTTCCGGGCGCATTCTGCCCTCGTGGTCGACTGGTACTTTCACTGCTGCATCGGCTCCCAGGCCCAGCACCATGGCGGCTTTCTCCACGCTGAAGTGGCTTTCTTCGCTGGTGAACACCACCTGGCGGGACTGGCTCACCGCCCTAGAAACCTGCGGCAGCACCCCGAGTGCGGCTTCTCTGGCTAAGAGAAGAGCTTGCATGTTCGACTGCGTCCCACCCGAGGTGAACACTCCATCACAGGAGGAGAAGCCGACCCTCTTCCCGATCCAGTCGACGACGTGGCGTTCGATGAACGTCCCGATACGAGACTGATCGTAGGTGTCCATCGAGGTATTGACAGCAGCGAGCATGGCCTCGGCCGCTACCGCTGTAATCTCCACCGGGCAGTTCAGGTGCGCCATGTAGTGCGGATGGTGGAACCAGACCGCTTCAGCCAGGAACAGCTCATCAATCTCTCGAAGGGCTCCACTGGGGCCTATGCCTGGGCTATCGAGATTGATCGCTGCCACTCTCGCCTCCAGGTCTCCAGCCGCAGAGTTGGTGGCTGGTTGAGAGCGGCCCTCCAAGTGGCTGCGTATTCGGACTGCTGCCTCACTCATGAGGGCTTCGTATTCACCGGATGATGTGCTGTTCAGTATCTTTGCTGACTCGCTCTGAGGCTCACTCATGAACTTAGGGTAACCATAATGAGAGAGGTTACGTAAATATGACCTATGCTCACACGTTGGGCGCAGAGGGCGGTCGAGACGAGGCTATGGCATGGATGAGCTTCACATTTGTGTCGGACTTATGGCAGGCCTATAATGATTTCGCAAGCTGCCCCTTACCTATTGCTGGCCTGGGCCGCCAGCGGAGATCTTCATGGAGGAAGTTATGAACAGTGTGGTTCGACGGTGGTCAACAGCCGGTGGTGCGGTGGTGCTGGCCGCTTCTTTGGCGGCATGCTCAACCGGAGCAACTGGTGGTGAGGATGAGGACTCTGGTTCCGACACGGGGGTGGCGGCAGCAGAGGATGCTTTCCCCCGCACCGTTGAGCATGCCTTTGGGGAGACCACGATCGAGGAAGAGCCTGAGACGGTGGTGGCCATCGGGTGGATCAACGGTGACATCCTGATGTCTCTGGATGTGGTGCCCGCCGGCATGGGCGAGATTTCCTGGGGCACCAACGAGAACGGCTCCACTGACTGGATCGATGCTCAGCTCGATGAGCTCGATGCAGAGATGCCGACCCAGATCGATGAAGGTGACGGGATCAACTTCAGCGAGATCGCTCAGCTGGAGCCCGATCTGATCGTCAACGTCATCGGAGCCATGAGCCAGGAGGACTACGACCAGCTCAGCGAGATCGCTGATGTGGTGGCCTTCGACGAGGGTGGGGAGAACTACACCACCGGGTGGGATGAGGCGACTTTGAAGATCGGTGATGCCCTGGGACGTCCTGATGATGCCCAGGAGGTTGTCGACCGCGTCTCAGAAACCCTGGCGGGGGTCACCGAGGACAACGAGGTGCTGCAGGATAAGACGATCCTGGCGGGCCGGCTTTCTCCTGATTCTGATTCGAAGGTCGGTATCTACGCGCCCAATGACACCCGGCCGATCATGTTCGAGCACATGGGCTTCGAGCTGGCGCCGGTGATGGATGAGATCGACTTCGCCCCCGGGGAGTTCAGCGGCTCCTTCTCTGCGGAGCGGGCTTCAGAGCTGGAGTCGGATCTGTTCTATACCTGGGCTGATGACCAGGCCCAGGCCGAAGCCATCCCTGAGGACCCGCAGCTGCAGCACATCCCAGCTTTGCAGAATGACGCGATGATCATCCAGTACGACAACCACCAGGCCAACGCCATCGGCACCTCACCGGCGGCTTTGGAATGGCTGGTGGAGGAAAGCGGATTCGTCGACGAGCTCATCGAAGCCGCAGAGAATGCTGAGACAGCGAACTGAGCTGGTGACCCGCCCTGTTCTGACCAGGAGGCTCTTCTGGTTTCTGGCCCCGGTGGTAGTGGCGCTGGCAGTGTTCCTCAGCCTTGCCGTCGGGGCCCGCACTGTGGTGGTCGGCTTCGAATTCGGTGCGGTCGCCGATGTTCTCCTCGGCGGCACCACAGAGGGCGAGCTTGCCGACACGGTCTCGGTCCGGCTGCCGCGTACTGCGGTGGCGATCCTGGTCGGGCTCGGCCTGGCTGTGTGCGGGGCTGCCATGCAGGGGCTGACCCGTAACGCGCTGGCTGATCCGGGCATCCTGGGTGTCAACAGCGGCGCGGCCATGGCAGTGGTCCTTGGCATCTACCTCTTCGGTCTGGCCGGGCCCTGGGCCTATGTCGCCGCTGCCTTCACCGGAGCCATCGGAGTGGCGATCGTGATCTACCTGGTCTCCGAGAAATCCGGGGACTCCCCGTTGACCGTGGTGCTGGTGGGAACAGCCATCACCGTCGGTGCTGCCTCGGTGATCTCAGCGATCATCGTGCTCAGCCAGGAGACCCTCAGCTCTTTCCTGCTCTGGCAGGTCGGCTCTCTGAACCGCGGGGACTGGGAGATGGTCCTGATCCTGGGAGCAATCGCCCTACTAGGGGTGCTGGTGCTGATCGTTGAAGCCAGAAACCTGGACAACCTGACTCTGGGAGATGAGTCCGCGACCTCGCTGGGGATGAATGTGGCCCTGCATCGCGGGGTCATCACCCTGTGCGTAGCTGTGATCTGCTCCGCGCTGGTGGCCCTTGCCGGGCCTATCGGTTTCGTGGGCCTGGTGGTTCCTCATATTGCACGCAAGTTTGTTGGAGGCAGCTATCTCAGGATCATCCCAGCCTGCTGTCTGCTGGGTCCGATGCTGGTGTTGGGCACCGACGTGATCGGCCGAGTCATCCTGCCCCCAGCCGAGGTGCCCATCGGTGTGGCCACCGCGGTCGTCGGAGCCCCGGTATTCATCATGCTGGTGCGAACCGGCCGTAAACAGGTAGGTGTCTGATGCCCACGGTCACATCACATTCCTCCACACGTAGGCGCCGGGTCGCTGTTCCTGTCCTTGCTGCGTGCCTGACCGTCCTGGTGATGGGGCTCTCTCTTGTCCGGGTCCTGCTGGGTGATTACACCATCGCGTTCGTGGACTTCTTCCGCATCCTCGGGGGCGAAGAGATCCCCGGTGCTGGTCCGGCCCGGTTCATCGTGATGAGCGACAGACTGCCCAAAGTGGTGCTGGGAGTGCTGGCCGGAGCAGCTTTCGCACTGTCCGGGACAATCTTCCAACTGTTGCTGCGCAACCCCCTGGCCAGTCCCGATGTCGTCGGGGTCTCTGCTGGAGCATCCCTGTTTGTGGTCATCGGGCTGGCTTCGTTCTCGCTGAATGGCATCCACCAGGTCGGTGCAGCCCTTGCCGGTGGGTTCAGCTCAGCGATCCTTGTCTGGCTGCTCAGCCGCGGCCGCCGACGCAGCCGTCACGGAGTAGGCAGCCCCCATTCGGTCGGAGCACAGGCCTCCTCCTCGGTGAAGTTCGTCCTTGTCGGCATCGGGGTCTCAGCAGTAGCCACCTCCCTGGTGACCTACATGATGCTGCGCATGCACATCGGCCAAACTTCAGATGCTGTGCTCTGGACCCGTGGATCCCTGAGCATGGCCACCTGGGACCGGGTCCAGTACATGGCAGTGCTGCTGGTCATCTGTGTGGTGCTGCTGTCGCTGCTGGCCCGGAACCTGCACATGCTCTCCAGCGGAGACGAACTGGCCCACGGCCTCGGGGTCAACGTGCCAGCCACCCGCAGAGCACTGCTGTGCCTGGCCGTGATACTGGTTGCCGGGGCCACAGCTCTGACCGGGCCGATCATGTTCGTCGGCTTCATGGCAGGCCCCCTGGTCCGCCTGGTGCTGCGCGGCCGCGACAGTCTCATCTGCTCAGCGTTGGTCGGTGCACTGCTGGTCATCACCGCCGAAGTCGTCGGCTCCATGCTCATGCCACGAACCGTCCCGGTCGGTGTGATCACTGGAATCGTCGGAGTCCCCGTCCTGCTGAGCATCATCCTGACCCGAACCATCAGAAAGACCTAACACCCATGACCACCCTCACCCCCGACACCGGCACACACCAGGAAACTGGGCCCGAGCCGGTTCTGAAAGCCGAGGCCATCACGGTCGGCTACGGCGGCCCGGCCGTTCTCAAAGATGTCTCCGTGGAATTGCCCAGCGGGAAAGTCACCTCCATCATCGGACCCAACGGCTGCGGCAAATCAACCCTGCTGCGCACCTTCGCCCGCCTCAACAGCCTCTCTGGCGGCTCAGTCGAGGTCACTGGCAGACCTATCACCAGCTACAGCAGTAAGGAGTTCGCCCGCACTGTCTCCCTGCTGCCCCAGACCCCGGTGGTCCCCGAAGGCGTCACCGTGGCTGAGCTGGTCGCCCGCGGCCGCTACGCCCACCGCAGAGTATTCGGCGGGCTGACGCGAAAAGACCGCCGCATCATCGACCAGGCACTCGAACAGACTGGGGTCACGGACCTTGCTGAGACTGCTGTCTCAGAGCTCTCCGGAGGGCAGCGCCAGAGAGTCTGGATTGCCATGGTCTTGGCCCAGGACTCGCAGATCCTGTTGCTGGATGAGCCCACCACCTACCTGGACCTGAACCACCAGATCGAACTGGTCGACCTGCTGCAGCAGCTGAACCGTCAGACCGGCAAGACCATTATCATGGTCCTGCACGAGCTCAATATCGCCGCCCGCTGCAGTGACCGCATCATCGCCATGCGAGACGGCAATATCGTAGAAGACGGCGCCCCGGTAGAAGTGCTCACCGAGGCCAACTGTCACGACATCTTCGGCCTCGACGCAGCCGTCCTGCACCCCGAGGAAACCGGCACACCCGTGGTGGTCGGTAAAAAGGGGCGATGAGCCCAAACGGGGAGCTCTTACCCTTCGGTGTATACACCGGTTCCGCCGATTCGCCACGGAGCCATCAGGGAGAAATGTAACGGTATTGAAGGGCGCGGACTACGAGCTGAGCTAGGTTCTCAGCGTAGAGTTTCTCTCTTAGTTTCTTCACATGGGAACGGACTGTCCATACGGTGATGCCCTGGCGTTTCGCGATTTCTTCGTAGCCGTGCCCGTCTGTGATGAGTATGAGAATGTCACGTTCGGCTGGAGTCAAATGGGGAACCACTACGGGCGTATCAGGAAGCAGGTCGCCACTGATCACAGTGTCTTGGGCTAGGCGTTTCAGCAGTCTTGGATCATCTCCCTGAGCGGCAGCCAGAACGATTTTTCGCAAGTCAGCTTCTGACGCAGTTTTCCGAGCGACCGCTAACGCGCCGGCCTCTAGAGCGCGAGCCAGCCCTGGCCCAGGTGAGACCGTGGTGAGCACGATAATACGTGCTTCTGCGTCGAACTGACGGATCTTCTCAATAGCGGTCACGCCGTTCATACCCGGGGACATATTCAGGTCCATCAGCACAATATCGGGAGAGGACGAGCGATACGCCTCGACTCCTTCAGCTCCATCCGATGCGGCGATGACAATCCGGATTGCGGGGTCTTTCTGCAATGCCATGTTGATGGCCTTGGTGGTCCACTTATCATCATCAACCACCAGGACCGAGATCGGCTCTGAGGGAGTGGGGCGCGGGCTAGTCACAGACAGTACTTTCGATACTTGGGCTTATTGATGAGACGCCATAACTTACATTGGGTCGGCTTCGCGTAAGCTTCTGCGGTTGCTTCGACCGATGTTACAAGTGCGGTTGATTGTCCGGGGGAGCTCTTGGGCTCGTAGCGGCGTTTGGGCTTCGGGAGTCGGTACAAGTGTGGACAGCAGGAAGAGCGTGGTAACTAGAGTCTTCATGCCCCCATGAGAAGCCGGTGCTCATGTGTAGAGCATCCCTCATCTGAGGGTCGCCTGTTCGCCTGCGGATGTGATCGGCAGAGTCACAGTGACGGTGAACTGCTGTTCTTTGAGTTGTGTGTGACAGGTTCCACCTAGGCTGCTGACCCTGTTCGCGAGGCTCTCTGGGGCTGGGGCGTACTCGGCAGTAGCGTCCGGGATAGTGGTGTACGAGCTTCGGTGAGTCGGCTGTTGGAATGACAGTGACGGCCACCGCGTGTTCTTTCGAGTGAACCTCTCACAGCACTCTCGAAAGGTGCCACGACGATGACCGTCACCCCTTCCAGTATCGACCTGAAGGCCCTTCTGGAGAAAGAGGTCCTGCAGGCCTTTCCGGACCTGATTCGGGAACTGCTGCAGATCTTCATCAACACCCTGCTCTCGGCCGAGGCTGACGCGGTCTGTGGGGCCGAGTACGGTGCCGGTGATGCATCCCGGAGCAACCGGCGCAACGGCTACCGGCACCGAGAGCTCGATACCCGGGCTGGGACCATCGATGTCGCGGTGCCGAAGCTGCGGGAAGGATCCTACTTCCCCGACTGGCTGCTGGAGCGCACAAAACGCGCGGAGCGGGCTCTGACCTCGGTGGTGGCCACCTGCTACCTCCTCGGTGTCAGCACCCGCCGGATGGACAAGCTGGTCGGCTCTTTGGGGATCACCAGCCTGTCGAAGTCCCAGGTCAGTGACATGGCCGCCGAGCTCGATGAGCAGGTCGAGGCCTTCGGCACCCGGCCGTTGGATGCCGGGCCCTACACCCTGGTCGCCGCAGACGCGATGGTGATCAAGGTCGGTGAGCATGGGCGAGTGATCAACATCCACGCGCTGATCGCTACCGGAGTCAACAGCGACGGATACCGTGAGATCCTCGGGATCCAGGTCACCTCTGCTGAGGACGGAGCCGGATGGCTCTCCTTCTTCCGCGACCTGGTCGCAAGGGGCCTGTCCGGGGTCAAGCTGGTCACCTCTGATGCCCACCCCGGGCTGAAGGCCGCGGTGGCCGCGACCCTGCCTGGGGCAGCCTGGCAGCGGTGCAGGACCCACTACGCGGCGAACCTGATGAGCATCACTCCCAAGCAGCAGTGGCCAGCAGTGCGGGCGTTGCTGCACAGCATCTATGACCAGCCCGGCCCTGAGGCCGTCCATGCCCAGTTCGACCGAGTCGTTGAGGACCTCGATGCCAAGCTGCCCAAGGTCGCTGACCACCTCGCCGCCGCCCGGGAAGACATCCTGGCCTTCACCGCCTTCCCCAACCAGATCTGGCGCAAAGTCTGGTCCAACAACCCCAACGAGAGACTCAACCGCGAGATCCGCCGCCGCACCGATGTCGTGGGGATCTTCCCCGACCGCGACTCCATCACCCGGCTGCTCGGAGCGGTGCTGGCTGAGCAGCACGATGAATGGGCAGAAGCCCGCCGATACCTCTCGCTGGAATCCATCGAAACAGCCCAGGCCCTCGAGCCCACCAGCAGTCAAAAGGTGAGCACCACAGAGCCCACCCTCGAAGCCATCCCCGCCTGAACACACCCTGAAACGAGACCACACCCCGAACACGACTCATACACCACTACTCAGGACTTGACCGGGTGTGATTTAGGGAAGACCTCCGGGCAGTATGGGGTTACCACAACTCCTACCTAACCCGGAGGTCTTCATGACTCACGTTAACGCATCTTTCAGCCCGGTGGGGCCTCAACGCATCGCCGGGCTCATTGTTGATGATGGATGACCGATACGCCAAGCCGCAGAACGCTTCCCATGCTCACCGGCTACCGCCAAACGATGGGCAGACCGTTACCGGGCCGCACTGCCCATGACAGACCGTAGTTCCCAGCCCCACACCTCTCCCAACTAACGTCCTGCCAAGACCGAACAAGGAATCATTAACCTGCGGTTTAACCGCAAGTGGGGGCCACACCGGGTCAGCTACCACCTGCGTATCCCACGCTCGACTGTGGGGCGTGTCCTGGAGCGCTACAACATGCCCAGGCTCTGCGATATCGACCAGGCCACCGGGCCTCCCGTCCGCAAGCCCAAACCCAAACGCTACGAAGCCGCCGCTCCAGGGGAGCTGGTTCACATCGATATTAAGAAACAGGGCCGGATCCCAGACAGTGGTGGCTGGCGAGTCCACGGCCGGGGAAGCGAGGGTCACCATGCGGCCCAACGGAACAAGATACAGGCACGTAAAACCGTGCCAGTTCACGGATACCGGTATCGTCACCACGCGGTTGATGACAACTGCCGGGCCGCGTATTCAGAGATCTTAGATGATCAGAAGAAAGAAACCGCAGCCGGCTTTTGGAAGCGAGCTAACGCATTCTTCAACGATCTGGGAAACACTGTCAAAGCGGTCATAACTGATAACGGTGCCTGCTACCGCTCAGCCGCTATTGCCAAGGCACTCGGTGAGGGTGTCAAGCACAAGCGGACCAAGCCATACCGACCCCACACCAATGGCACGGTGGAAAGATTCAACAAGACTCTGGCATCGGAATCGGCTTACCCCCGGGCCCTACACCAGCGAGAACGAACACGCTGATCCCTACCAGGCCTGACTCCATCACTACAATCATCACCGACCCCACACCGGCATCGGAGGTCTCACCCCAGCTGAACGCGTTCACAACCTCGCGGGGAAGTACAACTAGCCAATCGTCTTCGGTGTCGTGCTTTTTTCCGACGACAAAAGAGATCCACGCGCCAATGCGGCTCATCGTAATTGAGAGTGTAGAACCGGTCTGAAGCCGCCGGACTCGAGCAGACATCTCGCGATGTAGTGCGTGAGGTTGCGGAAGCCGAGTGCTGAGCTCCGTAGGTGTTCGAGCCTGCCATTGATCGCTTCGGTAGGCCCGTTCGACGTTCCCGGTCGGGTGAAGAACGCCAGGATATCAGCAGCTCGACGCTTCAGAGTCCGTCCTAACCGCTTGAGTTCGGCCAGTCCTGTCGGCAGATTCGTCGTCAGATCGTCGATGACTGTTTGTAAGAGCTTCTTGCCCTCGTTGCCGTCGTTGGTTCGGTAAGCGCGCACAATGTCTTGATAGACGGCCCAGGTGACTTCGACGGCGGTGAAGTTGGCGTCGGCGAAGAGGTCTACGATCCGCTCCTGCTGTTTGGCCGTGAGCAGATCAGCACCGGTGTGCAGAGTCCTGCGCGCTCGATACAACGGGTCTGTTGCTCGTCCGCGATGCCCGGTGGTTTCCTGCTGAATGCGGCGGCGTACCTCGTCGAGGGCATCACCGGCGAGTTTGACGACGTGGAACGGGTCCATGACTTCGACAGCCTCGGGCAGTTCCTCAACGGAGGCTGTTTTGAAGCCGGAGAATCCGTCCATCGCGACGACGTCGATGCCATCACGCCAGTCTTTCGGTCGGGCTTTCAACCATTGCTTGAACACCTGTTTCGATCGTCCGGGCACCATGTCGAGCAGGCGTGCCGGGCCTGCTTTCTGGCTGATGGGAGTAAGGTCGATGATGACGGTGACGTACTTGTCACCGCGCCTGGTGTGCCGCCAGACGTGTTCGTCGACACCAATGACGCTGACCCCGTCGAACCGGGCCGGGTCGTCGATCAGCAGTCGATGTCCCTGCGCGAGGATCGCGGAGTTCGCGGTGTGCCAGGACACGGCGAGTTTGCCTGCGATCACGGACACGGTGTCGTGGTCGATGACGAGGGCACGCAGCGCCCAGTCGAGGCCGGTTCGCGAGATCTTCGCTCGTGGTGGCGCCGCAGCAGTGGTGTTCTGACGCCATACGCGGCCGCATTCGACGCATTTGTACCGGCGGAGGCGAATGTGAAGCGTGGTGGCCGGTGGCCGAAGGGTTCGTGGGCGAGGCGGCGGACGACGGTGTCGCGGACGATCCCGTGTCCGCCACACCGTCGGCACCAGTCATCGGCAGTGTTGGGCTGGCATTCCAGAATGGCTTTGTGCCCGGTGATGTGCTGGCCAATGCACGTGAGGTCAAGGGAGTCGAGCCGGCAGAACGTCGTGAGATCAGGAGATGAGAAAGTAAGCTTGGACACGTCGAGGTCTTTCGGATGGACTGTGTAAGAACTTCCATCATCGGAAGACCTCGACGTCTATCCGGACAGCGCCACGCCGTGTCCTGAAATCACTGATCCACACCCTCAATTACGAAGAGCCGCCAATGCCAAGGATGATGGCAGCCGTGGCTCCAATGAGAACAATGCTTGAGATGTTCATGGGCTAGCTTCCTGAGAAGGGTCTCTGCGCAGAGAACGTGGTGGCAATACCCGAAATGTCATGACATTTCGGGACGGAACTCAGCCAGCAGGTGATCGGCGTAGGTCGGTTCCGGGGGATGATCTCGTGCGTGCGGTCCGCGAGCGCCCACCTCGGTGGTGGCTACCTCAGCAAACAGCGCCGCCAGTGTCAGCGAGAGTGCTCCGCCGTTGAGGTGGTAGAGCCTGCGGTGCTGGTCGGTATACCCGGCGACCGGATCGGCCGAAGACTGTGGCACCGTGGTCAGGTGTTCGACCACGGGGCGCTCGCCTAACACCTCGGCGAGATGGCTGGCAATGTCCTCCGGCGTGCTCTGATCGGCCATGCGTACCCGGATTCGCCCGCTGGTATCGGGGCGGATGGCAGCTCCAGCGGTGAGCACCACATGGTGGAGATCGACGCCGATGGGCTCGGTGACGGCCAGCACCTCGTGGCCGGTCGCCGGAACATTATCGGAGGCGAGGATTGCCACATCGGCGGTGATTTCCTCGATCTCGCCCCAGCCGCCCGGCTCACTGGGGTGGTCAGCGGGTAGCCGGTACCGCAGCCGCAGGTGGGCCTGCCGATCGGTGGATGACATCGATTCGAGGCGTCCGGCGACGATGGCGACCCCGGCTTCGGTGAGTTGGGAGACCAGTTCGGCGATGAGTCGGTCATCGTCCAGGTAGCCCTCGGAGTCGATGAGCAGAGCGTGGCCCGCCTCGGCACCGCCCGCATTGAGTCGCACGCTGGGGGCCAGCTGTGCCAGGTCAGCGCGACTCAGGGTGGTGCTGGCTACCTGGTCTGCCGGGCCGGTGGGATGAGACCGGTCGGCAAGCACGATGACCCCGGTCAGGTGTAGCCAGGGTTGGAACTCCTCGGGGCTGGGGCCCTGTTGGTCCTCAACCCGTCGCATCAGTGCTGCGTCGTGCACGCGCGAGTGGGCGGCCAAACCCTGCCGGATCAATTCCTCCAGCGCGGGCCGGGCGATGGTCGTGACCTGGTTGATCACGGCGCCGAGACCGGCAAAGTCCGCACGCGGACCGGCAGGGCCCACCAGCGAGTCGTCGTGGTCGATCACGACCACCGAATGCCCGGCGTCGGCGAGCGAGACCGCGGTCATCAGCCCCTGAATGCCGGCGCCCAGAACGACAACGTGTGCAGTGTCCATCGTTGATGTGCTCCTGTAGGTTGTGTTGGTGCCGGGTTAGACGTCAGCGGGTGCGGGGGCCGGGGTGGTAGCCGGTGTGGCCTCGGGGTAGGTCCCGGCTGGCGTGTTGGCCCGCGGACGCGGTTGGTCCGAGGCGTAGCCGTTGGCGTCGTTCAACGCGCGGATCAAGACCACCAGCCAGGCGAAGAGGATTCCGGCCATGGCCAGTTCCACCCCGGTGAGGTTGTAGTAACCCAGTGGCCACCACAGCACCGCCGCAAAGATCGACAACCCGATCATCAGGTAGGAAAACAGGTAGATCACCACCGGCACGCCGGGTAACCAGATCGGGATGGTGGCAAATAACAGGAGGCACACGGCGGCCAGAATTTGGGTAAAGAGTGTGTGCAGCGGGTCATTGATATTGATGGGGACCATCGAGATCCCCACCAGACAGGCACCGATGAGCATCAGCCCGCTACGTAGCATCCAAATGGAGCCTCCACGTTTGCCCGTGGACCGACGCACGTCGGAGTAGGTGCGCAAGTCTTGAGAGATGAAATTGGCCAGCGTAAATAGCACCAGCCCGGAGACGGTCAGGGTGGTGTTGAAGGTCCAGAAGGACAGCACCCCGGCCTGGCCGGTGCCGAGTTCGGAGAAGAAGGCGTGCCACCAATACGGGTTTTCGGCCAGGAGCATGGCGGCGATAATGCCGGAGGCCATGAACACTGCCAGCAGGCTGGAAAGGGAGCGCGTTGAGGCGCGCGCGGCCGAGCTGAGGCCGAAATACCCGGCAGTTGCGACCACGATCCCGATAATGGCGGTGGCGGCAATCGCGTCAATTTCGAGTCCCACGAAGGATTGCTGGAATAACCGGAACAGCGCCAGACTGGCCAACATCACAATCGCCCCGTGCAGAATGATCAGCCCAACCCAGTCCAACACCAGCCAGAACCAGGCCCGGGATCGCATCCACGCCAGCGCACCACGGCGGGGGGCAGAGGCGAGTAACAGGCCAATCAGCGTGGCCAGCGCTGCGGTGATCCCGGCAGAGATACCGGTGACGGTTCCCACGGACGCGAA
Source organism: Auritidibacter ignavus (assembly GCF_029853775.1). Classification (NCBI taxonomy): domain Bacteria; kingdom Bacillati; phylum Actinomycetota; class Actinomycetes; order Micrococcales; family Micrococcaceae; genus Auritidibacter; species Auritidibacter ignavus. The sequence continues at coordinate 2,133,469 of NZ_CP122564.1, read as the reverse complement.
ACCGGACAGGGGCGTGAGCTGGTCGGAAAAGAACCACCAGCCCACCATGGCTCCCAGCGCCCCGGCGATGATCGCTACCCAGATACCCCAGGATTCAATGCGAAATGAGCCCGAACGGGGTGGGGAGGACGCTGCGGGGGCGGTGGTCATTACTCCATCATAGATTCACCGCCCGGGCCTGCGTCGACAGCTGGCCCGTCACCGACACCATTCGATTGCCCAGAGAGGTTTAGGCCCTCCCGGGAATATACCCCTTCGGGGTATAGTTATGGGTAGTGAACGACCCAGCATCAGGAGAGACTTGCGATGAGCACCACGACACCACCACCAGTTCCGGACACAGCACAGCACCGGCATCAGTATGGCTATACCGATCATCGGCAGAGTTATCAGACCAGGTTGCGTCGGATCGAAGGGCAGGTGCGTGGCATTGAGCGCATGGTGGCCGATAACGAGTACTGCATTGATGTGCTGACCCAGATTTCTGCTGTCACCAAGGCTCTGCATGCGGTGAGTGTGAAACTTCTTGAAGACCATCTGGGCCACTGTGTGGCAGCAGCCGCCGCGTCCGGAGATGAGCAGCAGTTACAGGAGAAGGTCGCCGAAGCCACCGCAGCAATCGCCCGGCTGACTCGAAGCTAAACACAGTCCACTGACAGGAAGGATTACCCGCCATGACTTCCACCACCACCCTGGATATTTCGGGAATGACCTGCGAGCATTGCGTGCAGGCAGTCACCCGTGAACTCACCCAACTACCCGGCGTGGAGCAGGTTGCGGTGGACTTGCACCCCGAAGCCACCTCGATCGCTACGGTGACTGTAGCCACTGACACCCAAGCGCCGACTCATCACCAGTACGCCGAGGCCATCGACGAAGCCGGCTACACCCTCGTTGACGCACACTGAGTTGACACACACTACGAAGGACACTGAGATGACCACCCCGTCCAACGACTCGACCCACCACGGCTCCGCGGACACGCCCCACACCGGCGATGACCGGTCCGTCACCCTCGATATTTCCGGGATGTCCTGCGCATCCTGTGTCTCCCGGGTGGAACGGAAACTCACCAAACTCCCCGGGGTCTCGGCCACCGTCAACCTGCCGCTGAATAACGCTCGCGTGCAGGCCCCCGAACAGGTCACCGACCAGCAACTGATTGACGCGGTGGCCTCGGCCGGCTATGACGCCGAAGTGCACCACAGCCCACACCACCACAGTGGGCATGAACACCACGCTGAGCACGACCACCACGACGGGCAGGATCAACACTCCGGTGAAGACCATATGAACCACGGCCCATCGGCCAGCACGCTGAAACCCCGCTTCATCGTGGCGGCGATCCTGACCGTGCCGTTGTTTATCATCTCGATGTTTTCGTTCGCCCAGTTTCCCCACTGGGGCTGGGTGGCGCTGGTGCTGTCCACTCCGGTGGTGTTTTATACCGCCTGGCCTTTTCACTCTGCAGCGTTCGCAGCGGCCCGGCACGGCGCGTCGACGATGGACACGCTGGTGTCGCTGGGCGTGTTGGCGGCCTGGACCTATTCCACCATCGGGCTGGTGATGGACCCGATGATGACCGCGGTCCCCGGCCACCACGACCATCAGCTGTATTTTGAGACCGCCGGAGTGGTCACGACCTTCTTGCTGCTTGGCCGCTGGCTAGAAGATCGCGCCAAGCACCGCGCCGGGGACGCGCTGCGAGAGTTGCTGACGTTAGCGCCCGAAACCGCGGTGGTGGTCCGTGAGGGCACCGAGGTCGAGATTCCGGCCAGCCAACTGCAGATCGGGGACGAGTTTGTGGTCCGGCCCGGGGATAAAATCGCCACCGACGGCTACGTGGTCTCCGGTCATTCCGCCGTTGATACATCGTTGATCACCGGAGAATCCGTCCCGGTTGAAGTCGGCCCCGATGATACGGTCACCGGGGCGACCATCAACTCTTCGGGTCGTCTTCTCGTTCGGGTGACCCGCACCGGCGAGGACACCACCCTGTCACACATGGGGCAACTAGTCTCCGACGCCCAGTCACAGAAGGCCCCCATTGCCCGGATCGCCGACCGCATCTCGGCGGTCTTCGTCCCGATCGTACTGGTCATCGCCGCACTCACTTTGATCTTGTGGCTGGTCTTCGGCACCGGGCAGCAGGCCTTCCACGCCGCGGTCACGGTACTCATTATCGCGTGCCCGTGCGCCTTGGGTCTGGCCACCCCGGTGGCGCTGTTGGCCGGCACCGGCCGTGCCTCCCAGCTGGGCATATTGATCCGCGGCCCGGAAGTCTTAGAAGACACTCGCCAGATCACCTCGGTGGTCTTCGACAAGACCGGCACCATCACCCGAGGTTCGATGTCGGTGTCTGAGGCCACCAGCTTGGATGAGCGTTTCTCTTCCGAGGAGATTCTCCGGTTGGCCGCCGCCGCGGAGGCCGGCTCCGAACACCCCATCGCCCACGCCATCGTCGACGCCGGCCAGCAACTCGGCCACCTACCGAAGGCCACCGAGTTCTCCGCCACCGCTGGTGGCGGCATCTTCGCCACCGTAGAAGATCATCGCATGGTGCTGGGTCGCACCAGTTTTGTCACCGACCAGGCTGGGATCAGCCTCTCCCCGGAGGCCGAACGCGCCTTCCATGCTCTGGAGGAAACCGCAGCCACCGCGATCTGGGTCGTCATCGATGAGGCCCCGGCCGGGATCATTGCCGTCCGCGATCAGATCAAGGACTCCGCCGATGTGGCGATCGCAGACCTAACGGAGATGGACCTGACCCCCATGTTGCTGACCGGGGATAACCGCTCGGTGGCCACCTGGGTCGCCAGTCAGGTGGGCATCAACACCGACCACGTCGTCGCCGGAGTTCACCCCGAGAACAAGGTTGCCAAGATCCGCGAACTCCAAGAAGCTGGCGAGACCGTGGCGATGGTGGGTGATGGCGTTAACGATGCCCCGGCCCTGGCCCAAGCCGATTTGGGCATCGCGATGGCCTCAGGCACCGATGTGGCCCGTCAGGCCGCACAGATCACCGTGATGGGATCCTCGCTGGGGCAGATCACCCAGGCGATCCAGCTGTCTCGGAAAACGCTCCGGGTGATTAAGTCCAATCTGTTCTGGGCATTCGCCTATAACGTGCTCGCCCTCCCGGTGGCAGCCTTCGGGCTACTGTCCCCGATGATTGCCGGGGCCGCGATGGCACTGAGCTCGGTGCTGGTGGTGGCCAATTCACTGCGGCTGACTCGTTTCGCCCGCTAGTGGTCCGGGGTGCCAGCTAGGGTGAACCCATGCAGATCTATGGATTTACCCGCTACGGTGGCCCCGAGGTCTCCGGCGTGCTCGACGTCGAGGTCCCGGAGGTCACCGAGAACACGGTGCTGATCCGCACTGAGGCCTCGGGACTGAATCCCGGAGACCTCAAGGTCCGGTCCGGGGCCCGCACCGGGTCATTTCCCGTCAGATTCCCCATGGCCATGGGGCGGGAAGCCGCCGGGACCGTGGTCAGCCTCGGACCCGGTCTCACCCCGGAGGTCGCGACTCAGATTCCGGTGGGCACCCGGGTCTTCGGCTCGGCCGCTGCCGGAGTGGGCACCCTGGGCGAGTACACACTCCTGACCGCTACCTCCGCAACCCCGATACCTCAGGGATTGAGCGCTGCCCAAGCCTGCTGTATTCCGACCTCTGTGGGCACCGCCTGGGATGGGCTGGCCGAACTCGAACAAGCCGGGCTCAGTCGTGGCGAGACACTGCTCGTACTGGGGGCCGGCGGAGGTGTGGGCTCGGCGGTGACCGGATTAGCCACCTGGCGCGGCCTCAGGGTGGTGGGGGTGGCCTCGGAGAGTAAAAAAGAACTGGTCGAGTCCTTGGGCGCCAGCCACGTGCCAACGGGGGCCCTTGAGGCTGTCTCTGATCAAAAATCCCCCACCATCGCTGCAGTGTTTGACACCGTCGGGGGCCAAACCCTCACCGCAGCGGCTACCTTGCTGGCCGGAGACCACTGCCCACCGCGCATTCGCTCGGTGGCCGACCCAGCATTGGCCACCACCCTGGGTGGCAGTGGAGTGACCCGACACCGCCGTCGCGAGATCTTTTCCCGCATCGCCACCCAGCTGACCCAGCACCCGACCTTGCCGGTGGTCTCAGAGATCCTCGACTGGGATCGGGTCGCCGAGGCGGTCGCCACCGTCGAATCCGGGCATGCCATCGGCAATATTGTGGTGCGCGTGAGCTAGACGAGTCGTTGCTCCCGGGCTACCGCAATCGCCTGGGTGCGATTATCGACCCCGAGTTTTTGATAAATATGCACCAGGTGGGTCTTCACTGTTGCTTGGGAAATAAACAGGCTACGGGCAATATCGCGGTTGCTTTCCCCGGTTGTCAAGGCCTGCAAAATCTGTAGCTCCCGGGCCGAGAGTTGTGTATCGGCCGGTTGTTGGGCCCGGGAAATCAGCACCTGGGAGACTCTGGAGGAAAAAGCATGATCACCCCGGGCGGCAGCTTGTACTGCCTCGTGTAATCGGTCCTCAGCAGCGTCTTTGAGCAAATACCCCACCGCTCCGGCGGAGACTGCCGCCAGAATATCGGCCTGAGAATCATAGGTGGTCAGAATCAGCACCGGTGGCGCTGACCCTGTCTGCTGGGCCTCTTCGGCTAATGCCCGGGTGGCCTCGAGTCCGCCCATCCCGCGCATCTGTAAGTCCATAACCACCACGTCGACCCCATCCGGTCGGTGGTCTGCCAACGCCGCGGTGCCATCTGCGCCTTCGGCGACCACACTGATGTCTGCAAAGCTTTCCAGAATGGCCCTGAGCCCAGCACGGACCACCGGGTGGTCATCGATCAGCATCAGCTTAATCATCCTCGCCTCCCAGCGGTATGCGCAGTCCGATCACGGTCCCGGCGCCCGGGGCTGACTCCACACTGAGCTCTCCTCCGGCCTGAACGGCCCGGGTCTTCATGCCCGAGAGCCCGAAATGGTGCTCGGTGTCCACGGCCTCGGGGTCAAACCCGGTGCCGTCGTCGAAAACGTCGAGAGTGAGCATCCCGGCGGTGGCTGTCACGGTGATCACCACTGTGGAGGCCGCGGCGTGAGCCAGCGCATTGGTCAGTGCCTGATCGGCGATGCGTAGCACCGGGGTGAACCGCTCGGTCTGGATCACTAGCTGTTGGTCCTCCACCGCCGGTTCACCGCGTAGCAGCAGCTCCACCGGCTGGCGTTGGGCGCGCGCTTCGGCTTGGTGGCGTTGCACCATCGCCCCTAGTTGTCGCATCAGCTGTGACCCGGTGGGCGCCTGGTGGTTGTCGTCGAGCGCCTCGGTGGCCGTGGCCGGATCCGCCATGGTCTGTACCAGTTTGCGGGCGGTGGCAAGGTTCTTTTCGGCACTGTCGTGCATCAGGTGGAGCTGATCGTGCAACCGTGCGGTGTCCTGGTCGGCTACGGCATGTTGGGCGGCCCGGGAGAGGAGCACGAGTGAGGAGAATCCTTGGGCGAGGGTGTCGTGGATTTCTTGGGAGACCCGTTGACGTTCCTGCAACTGTCCGGCTTGACGTTCGCTGGTGGCCAGCTCGTGTCGAGTCACGATCAGGTCCTCGACCAGCTTGCGGTATCCCACCGCCTGATCGTGCAGCACGTGATAGACCCGGTAGGCCACCACCGCCACCACCGTGCCGAGTACCGGTCCGATCACCCCGGCGACCTGCACAGCCCCGGAGGCCAGGTACTCGGCTCCAATGGTGACCGTTAACAGCACCAGCAGGCATCCGAGAGCAAGCAGTCGACTGATGGGTGTCAGCACGTGAATGCTGACGAAGACCAAGGGAAACATCACCCAGATGAATTCGGCCGAGATCAAACACAGCATCGTCCAGCCACCGATGACCGCCACGAGCCACACGGGCGCATAACGGGAAGCCAGCCTGGACGCAGCGAGCCCGACTCGGCGTTCCCAGACGGTGCCGGCCACATAGATGGCAGCAACCATCACAGCCAAGACGACGACCGTGATCTGCATCCCAGAGCTCAGCGTTTCGCAGAGCACGGCTCGGATCGTGGCGAAGACCAGCAGAAACGCAAACATCACGTGCAACACCACCCGCAACCAGCGCATCACCGACTCCACCGGAGCCGGATGGCCGGTGGTCAGATGCGCTACGGGCTCGGGTGTCGCAACGGTCACGTATTGTCAGCGTAGTCGGGTTTCTCACCGAGTGCATCAACCAAAAGGTTGAGCCAGGTTCCAACCGGTTAGCCGATGTGTCTGCTCTTCCTCACGCGAAGACTAGAAGGCATAGCTGGTGAGTCAACGAAAGGAACCCCATGTTTCTTGCTGTTCGTGAAATATTCCATGCCAAAGGCAGGTTCAGCCTGATCACCGCAGTGATCGCGATGATGACCCTGTTGCTGATTATGCTGACCGGGCTCACCGCCGGACTCGGCGCCCAGAACACCTCCGCGTTACAGGCCCTGGACGCCGACCGGGTGGTGTTCTCCGCAGAACAAAACCCAGACGGCTCTACCGCCGACCCCAGCTTCGCCAATTCCCAGATCACCGCCAGCCAGGCCGAGGACTGGGCCGAGGCCAACGGTGTAGATCACGTCGCCGGTCTGGGTGCTAGCCAAACCACGATGGAGACCGACTTCACCTCCTCGATCGCTCTGCTGTCTCTGCCGGAGGGAACCGCGATCCCCTCAGGGGAAACCGTTCGGCCCGGCACCGCTCTGGTGTCCCAGTCGGTGGCGGATGACCATGAGTTGCGCGTCGGCGAGACCATCACGGTCGGCTCTGAACAGGTCGAGGTCGCCGGTATGAGCGAGGATGAGTACTACTCACACTCCCCGGTGGTCTGGACCGACACCGACACCTGGGCGGCCGCCACCCACCAGCAAGCCGATGCCGAGACCGTTGTGGGCACCGTGCTGTTGGTCCAGGGCACCGAGCCCGACGAGGCCGATGGCTCGTGGTCCACCACCGCCGCAAACACCGACACCCTGGCAGTGACCACCCAGGGAGCTTTCTCCGCACTGCCAGCCCACCAATCCGAACAGGGTTCGCTGGTGAGCATGCAGGGCTTCCTCTACGTGATTTCTGCTCTGGTCATCGTCTCCTTTCTGACCGTCTGGACCTTGCAGCGCACCCGCGAGCTGTCGGTGCTTCGCGCCCTGGGAGCCTCCGGGGCCTATCTGTTCAAAGATGCCCTGGGTCAAGCCGGCATCATTTTGGCCGTCGGCGTCATCATCGGCACCCTGGCCGGTGGCGGACTCGGCGCACTAGCAGCCGGTGTCCTACCGTTCGAACTCACCTGGCTGACCCTGTTCGGCCCGATGGTCGGTATCTGGGTGCTGGGCATGATCGGCGGACTGATCGCCACCCGAAAGGTCGCCACCGTCAACCCACTCGAAGCCCTGGGCACCGCAGCCTAGCCACCAGCCACCGACCCCAACCAGGCTTCTGCCCTCTCTGCACACAGGAGACATCATGACTGCATCGACACTAACGACACCAACTCTGCACCTGAACCAGGTGACCCAGATCTTCCCCGACGGGGACTCCGAAATCACCGCCCTGGACCACGTCGACCTCACCGCCCACCCCGGTGAAGTCACCGGACTGCTGGGAGAATCCGGATCTGGTAAGTCCACGTTGCTGTCCATCGCCGCCGGATTGATCGCCCCCACCAGCGGCGAGGTGATCATCGCCGGCGACGACATCTCCTCCGCCTCGGCGTCGGAACGGGCCCGGGTACGACTGAATCACATTGGTTTCATTTTCCAGCAACCGAATTTATTGAGCTCGCTGACCGTGATGGACCAGTTACTGATCACCGAGCACCTGCGCGGTGTGCGCGGTCGGTCCCTGCGCGCCCGTCGGTCTCGGGCCGAACAGCTATTGGAACGGGTTGGTCTGCCCGGCTACGGGCCCCGCAACACCTCCCAGCTCTCCGGCGGTGAGAAACAGCGTGTCAATATCGCCCGGGCACTGATGGGTGAACCCGAGGTGCTCCTGGCTGATGAGCCCACCTCGGCCCTAGACCACGAGCTGTCCACCCGGATGATGACGTTGCTGTCGGAACTGACCCACGAGTTGAATCTCGCCGCGGTGATTATTACCCACGACCGGTCGATGCCTGCGCTGATGGACCGCACCGTGGTGCTGCAGGACGGTGTGCTCCACGAACAGCACGAGGATGACCCCACCACCCCACAACTGGCGTACGCCTAACCGTACGTTTGTTGTGTTTTGCCTCACAGGCGGTAATCTAAGGGGCGAACACTTCGTCGGCATCGGAAGGAACCCCAGGCTATGTCATCAACCGCTGAGACCACACACCCGGTGTTATGGGAGCCTACCGTTGCACACACCGCCCATCACCCAATGACCCGTTTTGCTCGGCGAATCGAAGACAAATATGGGGTGACTCTGGCAAACTACGCGGACTTGCACCGGTGGTCGGTGGATCACCTGGCTGACTTCTGGCGCGAAGTCTGGGAGTTTTCCGATCTGATCGCCTCGACCGGCTCCGAGACGGTTTACGAAGGCGAGGATATGCAACACACTCGCTGGTTCCCGGATGCTCGCTTGAACTTCGCCGAAAACATGCTCCGCCATGTCGCCACGCAACCCGAGGCTGAAGCCATCATCGGTGAACACGAGCTCAGTGGCACCGAAACACTCACCTGGCAACAATTCCACGACCAGGTTGCTTCCCTTGCCCACTATCTGCGTGCAGTCGGGGTACAACCCGGGGACGCGGTCTCGGCGGTACTGCCGAATCTGCCACAGACCATGGTGGCTATGCTGGCCACAGCCTCGGTGGGTGCCATCTGGTCGGTGGTCAATACGGATTTCTCCGCCCACGGTGTGGCCGACCGATTTGCACAGATTGAGCCGAAGCTGCTGATCACCGCCGAAGGGTTCGAATTCAACGGCACCTACCGCGATCTGCGCCCGACCATTCCCGCCTTGCTCGAGGTGCTTCCTACCGTGGAACATCACCTACTGATTGACCGCTACTCAGCTGATGAGCACCTCACCGCTGCCGGGGTGGAGCTGGGCGACGAGCTACCCGATCTGGGCTCAATTACCTCCACCCGGTACTCCCAGGTCATTGCTGAAACCCACGAGGCGGTATACGAGCAAGTACCCTTTGGCCACCCGCTGTGGGTGCTCTATTCATCTGGCACCACCGGCAAGCCCAAAGGCATCGTTCACTCTCACGGCGGAATGACCATCGAGTTCTACAAGCTCGGTGGCATCCACGCCGGGTTGGGGCCCGATGATCGTAGCTATTTCGCGGTGGCGACCACCTGGATGGTGTGGAACCTGTTGCTAGCGATGCTGATGTCCGGGGCAACCATCATCACCTACGACGGCTCTCCCACCGCCGGCGGACCCGCCAAAACCTTCGAGATCCTGGCCAAACACCGCGTCAGTTTCTTTGGCACCGGCGCTGCTCTGCTCTCGCTGGCCGAACGTGCTGGGATCTTCCCCAACCGTCAGATGGATCTCTCCAGCATCGAGACCATGATGGTCACCGGCTCCCCGTTGCCCGACACCACCTGGGAATGGGTGTATCAGGCGATTAATCCCGACCTGCGACTGGGTTCGGACTCAGGTGGCACCGATATGTGCTCGGCCTTTGTCGGCACTAACCCGTATCGGCCGGTACGTCGCGGTGTGTTGATGGGTGCCTATCTGGGGGTTGATGCCCGCGTCGTCAATCCCGAAGGCCAGCGCGTCTTTGACGAGGTCGGCGAACTCGTCGTCGCCCAGCCCATGCCGTCCATGCCCATCTACTTCTGGAACGACCCGGATGGCCAACGCTATCACTCCGCCTATTTCGACGTCTTCGATGGCCTGTGGCGTCACGGGGACTGGGCCACCGAACTCTCCGGGGGCGAAACACTCAGCGCAACCGGCGAGACTGCTGGCAACGGCTTCATCATTCACGGCCGGTCTGACTCCACCATCAACCGTGGTGGCATCCGGATGGGCTCGGCTGACATCACCCAGGTGGTCGACGGGGTTGACGGCGTCGCAACATCCATGGTGATCGGTGCCGAGCTGTCCGGTGGCGACTACTATATGCCACTATTTGTGGTGCCCATCCCAGGCACCTCTGTGACCGAGGAGCTCAAACAGGATATCGTCACGGCCATTCGCACTCGGATTTCTCCGCGCTATGTCCCGGACGAGATCATCGAAGCCCCGGCAGTACCCACCACCAAGACCGGCAAGCTCTTGGAGGTTCCGGTGAAACGACTCTTCCAAGGTGCTTCACCCGATACCGTCAATAAGGCCACCGCCAGCGATGCCGACACCCTGGAGTGGTACATCAAGAAAGCTGAGGACTTCGTCGCTCAGCGTCAGTGACGGTGATCAGGCGAAGATCTCGGAGGCCTCAGTCAGCAACCGGACTTCTTCGTCGCTGAGTTGTAGCGTGGTGGCTTCCAGCAAGGCCGGGAGCTGTTCGACCGTGCGGGCTGAGGCAATCGGGGCCGTGACTCCACGGGCCAACAGCCACGCCAGCGCTACGGAGGCCGGTTGGACCTGGTGGTGCTGCGCAACCTCGACGAGCTGGTCCACCACACGCAGACCGTCAGCGTTAAAGTACTCGGAGACGTGGTTCTTTCGTTCGGTTTCTAAGTCAGCCTCGGTGCGATATTTTCCGGTCAAGAACCCTGCTGCCAAACCGAAGTAGGGGAACACCGCGAGATTATTCTCTTCGGCCACGGCCCGGTAGGTGTTTTCATAGTCGGCACGACGAACCAGGTTGTAGTGCGGTTGGATCGCCACCGGCAACGCCAAATTCTCCTTTCGGGCCACACGGAACCACTCCCGCATCCGATCGGGCGAATAATTCGACAGACCGATATAGCGAATGTGCCCGGCGGTGACGAGCTCGTCAAAGGCCTGAGCTTGATCGGCAATCGGCACCTCAGTGTTGTCGAAGTGCCCGTAGTACAGATCGATGTAGTCAGTCTGGAGACGGCGTAGGGACTCCTTCACCTGCGACTGAAGATAATCCAAGGTCTGTGGTGCCTGCGGAAAATCGCGGACTTTGGTGGCCACCACCACGCGGTCACGAGGCTGGCGAGCCAGCCAGGATCCAATCACGGCCTCGGATTCACCTCCCACAGCATTCGGCGCCCAATGGGGGTAGGTGTCGGCGGTGTCTAAAAAGTTACCCCCGGCATCACAGTAGGCGTCCAAGATCCGGTGGGCGGTGGGTTCATCTGCGGTCCAGCCGAACGTATTAGTCCCCAGGTTCAGTGGAAAAACGTCCAAGTCTGTCTGGGGGATCGTGACACGTTGTTGCGTCATCGCCGAGCCATCCTTTCTCTACCGGGGGTACTGCTTTTCTCATCACAACACATCAGCGGGGGTGGATTCCAGGACCTCGTTGACCAGACGGGCTAGTCCAGGCCACGGGCGGTGAGCGCATCCCCAAGATCATCGGCGTGTTTCAAGCTCAGGACCAAAACGGGTACCGCCCACGACCACGGCGCGATGCGCACACCCCGGGCGCGTTGGGCTTCTCTGACCTGGTTTATGACCGCCGAGAGGGTTCCCACCGAGTTGAGCATCAGCCCCAGCGCCAACCCGATCTTCTCCGGATTCGCCCCGAACCGGCGCAGGGGCCCGAAGAGTTTTTCGGTCGTGGCCACAATGCCCGAAATCTCGGTGGTGCGGGTCAGCACCTGGGCGAGCAGGATGATCGAGATGAGTCGTGCGGTATTGGTGGCAGCGTGGACGGGGTCCAGAAAGATCAGCTGGGTGACCACCAGAAAGACCAGCAGAAAAGAGAGTCGCAACAGGTCGGTCACCAGCAATCGCAACGGAAGTTGGGCCACCAGATACCCCAGAATCGGCAGGAGCACGAAAACTACGGCCGCCGGATAGGAGGGTGGAATCAGAAACAACACCAGAGCAGTCAGGGCCAGCACGAGCAGTTTCAGCCCGGCCGGGGCTCGGTGTACCAGCGAGTTTCCGGGGATATAGAGCGAAATCATATTCGTTCCTGGTCGATCTCGGAATGAATAAAGTCCAGGTAGTTTTCCACCACCGTACGGGGGCGACCGTGTTCGCGCAGACGCCCCTGATGGATCCACAAGCAGTCGTCGCAGGCGGTGGCAAAGTCCAGGTCGTGGGTGACCAACACCAGCTGGGTTTCTCTCGGCAGGTGCAATAGTCTGCGTCGGACTAACAAGGCGTGGCGGGTGTCCAGCATCGAGGTCGGCTCATCGGCGATCACCAGCTGTGGCTCGGTAATCAGTACCGAGCACAGCGCCAAGCGTTGCAGTTGTCCCGACGACAGGGACAGACACGGCCGATCGGCCAGCTCGGTGAGGTGATGCGCTTCCATGGCCGCCTGCACGCGGGCGGTCATCTCGTCTTTGGACAGCCCGGAGCCACGCAATGAGAGCGCGATGTCTTCTTCCACCGTGGGCATGACCACCTGAGTGGCTGCCTGCGGGAAGATCATCCCGATCCTGCCACGCAACCCCGGAGCCATTTTCGGTTTCCCAGGCCCCTGGGAGACCAGGTGTCCATTCACCGTGGCGGCACCGGAGGTATACCCCAGCAGGCCGGCCAGCACGCGGGCCAGGGTGGATTTACCCGAACCGTTCTCGCCAATAATGGCGATTCGAGGTGCGTCGAGTTCGGCGGTGATATCGGTCAGAAGTTGTGCTTGGCCGGAGGATTCACCGGGTGCATCAACCCTGACGCACAACTGATCGAAGGCAATCGTCATCGTTATGATATTCCCATGGTCTCTCGGAAAACATCGGTCCCTATCGTGGTGGACGATCTCATCCGGTGCGGACTGGAGATCCTGCGCACCCACGGGCTGGCCGATGTCTCGATGCGCCGGGTGGCCACCACACTGGGGGTGCGGCCCTCGGCATTGTACTGGCATGTCAAAGATAAACAGTCGTTGCTGGCACTAATGGCCGATGAGATCTTGGCTGGCATGAAGATTCGTAACACCGATTCATTGAGCCACCGCGCCCTGACGCTGTACCAGGGATTGCTCGCCACCCGCGATGCCGCAGAACTCGTCAGCTCGGTGATTGCACTGGGAACCGGAGGCAACCGGCTTCGGCGTAGCTTGCGCCAGGCCAGAGAAATGGACCAGGAACCAGACCCGGAGTTGCTGACCGACACGCTGGTGTCACTGATCTTAGGTGCGGCCGTGGTCTCCCAACAGCGATTGCAGGCCGAACAACTGGGCCTGACCACCGCGGACACGGTGCCGGAGCGGAACCAGGTGCGCAGTGATTTTGCCCAGATGCTCAAGGTGGTTATTCCCTCCTCGGCCTCAGGCGCGGAAGGCCTTCGGGTAGGCGCGCCACAGCCCCATGGTGATCAGCACGGTCAGCACCACCTTGGTGAGGTCACCGGGCAAGAAGACCAGTGAGGTATAGGCGGTCTCCAGCATGCTCAGCCCGGTCATCAACGCCTGCCCCGGGATACCAAAAGCATAAATCACCAAAATACCGCCGACGATGCTGCCCAGTGCCACTTTCCACCAGGTAATGCGCAACCCGGTACGCCATGAGCTCGCGCCGTGGACGATCAGGCCGATGACGACAACACCGGCCAACCAGCCGATCAAGTAGCCCACCGTCGGGGTGGCGAACACGCCGATACCACCACGACCACCAGCTAGGAGGGGCAGTCCCAGTGTTACGGCCAGTTCCAGCAGCGCCACCGCACCGAGTCCGCGCCAGGGTCCCAGCACGGAACCGGCCAGCATCACCCCCAAGGTTTGTAGCGTAATGGGCACACCGCCGGCAATATTGATGCTGCCAACGAGTCCGAAGGCTCCGATGAGCGCGGCAAACACCGCTATTTGTGCCAGCGCGCGGGCCGAGACACCGCCTCGAAAGCGAGAGGTTCTCGCCTCGTGTTGAGGTGTGCGCGCATCGTCAGGGGAGGTGGTTTCAGCCATGATGTGAATTCTTCCAACGGTCGATGAGAAATCATCCGCAGGCGGGACACCTGAGGGTTTAAAACACCGTTCACTGAACAGCGTTCAATACATGGTAGACCCGCAAGCCCCACCTGCGAAAATCCGGGGCAATATTACTGCGGATCGGGCTGCGAGATCTGGCTGTGGATACGGCACCGGATCGGCATTTTCGCGTACAGTATGACACGCAACCATCATCCGAAAGGTGCCCTGTGATGAACGATTCCTCATCCCGTCCGATCAACCCCGACACCGGGCTGCCACAAACCGCACCCCAGGCTGGGTGGCCAACGGCGGTCGACGCTGGCCCGAAGGTCATCTCCTACCGCGTCAACGTCAAGGCCAGCCCGGAGGAACTCTGGGAGATTCTGGCCGACCCCCACCGCCACCACGAGATCGACGGCTCTGACACGGTCAAGCCCAAAGTCTCCGGACCGCACCGGCTGACGATCGGCGATACGTTTAAAGTCGCCATGCACAAGTTCGGCATCGACTACACCATGAAGTTGACCACAGTAGCCGCAATCCCGGGAGAGATTGTGGAATGGAAACACCCCGCTGGCCACACCTGGCGCTGGGAACTTGCCGCCGATGCGCACCACCCTGGCTACACCACGGTCACCGAATCTTTCGACTATTCCTCGGTGCCGTTCTTGGTGGCGATGGCCTACTACTTCTCGAATACCGTGGCATTCAACGCCCAGGGTATCCAGGCATCGTTGACTCGACTGGCAGGACGCTATCTCTGATCATGACCACTTCGTATCCCGATCCGCACTCCGACGCCTGGCAACCGGACAATACCGAGCCGGGGGCAGAATATCGGCGCGATCCGCGCCCGCAACAAAAGACCGCCGAAGAAGATCTCAACCTCCCCGAGTTCTTGGCCCACCCCACCAAAGTGGATATCTTCCTGCTGATCATGCTGTTCGCCATGGCCGTGTGGGGCATTGCTCTCATCCCGTTCCGTGCCTGGCTGTTGACCGAGCCGGTGGCCTACACGTTATTGGTGGGGGGCTACACCTCGTCGGTGATTGGTGGCGCCCACGCCTCGGTCGGTGAAGGGCCCTGGTGGATGTACTGGTTATTCACTCTGCTCGGGGCGCTGAAGTTTGTCCCCTTCTACTACTGGATGGGTAAACGGTGGGGCATGGATTTCATCGACATGTCGGTGAAGTACACGCCCTGGCTGAAGAAAATGGCCCACCGGGCGATGACGTCCACGAAGGCCAAAGGGATCACCGGCGCACTGGTGCCCCTGTGCTATACCCCCGGACCGGTGCCGAGCAATATCATCAACGCGTTGCTGGGGTTATTGCGGGTCTCAGCTGGATTGATGATCGTACTTAACGCGGTCAGTGTGCTAGCAATCAATGGGCTGTTTATCTGGTTGGGCTACACCTTCGGAGATCAAGTGCTGGCCGTGGTAGAGGTCGTCAACCGCTATCTGCTGTGGATTACGCTGGCGCTGATTGTGGTGGCGATCTTCCAGGCCCGTCGTACCATGAAACGCAATGCGGCCCTGAACGCCGACACGAACCAGGACGAACCTGGGAAAGCCAACGCGCAGGACCGCAACCCCTAAGCTAAGAAGCAGATCAGGGCCACATCCCGACCGGGTTAGTACGCCTTCCGGCGTTGCTCGACGACCAGGTGGATCAGCGCGAAGGTGCCGTCTTCGTCCACAGCTTTCAGCGCACGCTCGAGAGCGGCCGGAATCTCCGCGTTGTGGGTGACCTTGACCCCGAACCCACCGAAGGCTTCCGCCATGCCAGCGAAATCCGGGTTGAACAGCTGCGTACCGGACACACGGCCCGGGTAATCGCGTTCCTGGTGGGTGCGGATGGTGCCGTACTCCTGGTTATCCATTACGATCACCAGCGGGGTGGCACCGTACTGGCGGGCGGTGGCCAGTTCCTGCCCGTTCATCAAGAACTCACCGTCACCGGCAATCGTGATGATCCGACGGTCCGGGTAGTTCAACGAGGCGGCCACACCCGAGGGCACCGAGTAGCCCATCGAGCCGTTACGGGCCGAGATCATCGAGGCATAGGAGCGGGTCGGGAAGTAACGGTGGGCCCAGTTGGTGTGTTCACCGGCACCAAAGGTAACCATTGGATCCTGGGGTGCAGGAAGTGCCGCAACCAGATGGGCCATCATTTCATCCATGGTGGCCGGGCCTTCACCGGTGATCTCCGGCAACGCCGCAAACTCTTCCTGTTGGGCCCGCATCTTCGCGGTCCAGGTCTTCCAGGAGTCCTTGACCTCGAGGTCCATGCGGACCAGGTCGTGGATAAACAGAGCCGGTTTCGCCACGATCTGGTAGGACACCGGGCCAGAACGACCGCGCAGTGACGGGTCGATAGTGACCAGGAAGTTGGTTTTCTCCCAGTTCTGGCGCACCCGGAAACCGTCGGTAACAGTATCACCGGGCACCGTGCCAACGAAGACGATCAGGTCGGTTTCTTCCAGCAAATCGTAGGTGGGCTTGGGCCGACCATACCCGATTGGCCCCACATAGCTGGGTGAGTCAAAGGGGATGGTGCCTTCGGTGCGCCATTCCGCTGCTGCGGCGATGTGGTGGTCTTCCAGCCATCGGGTTAGTTCCTCAGCGGATTCGTGGCTCCAGTCGTTCCCACCGGTGATGAATAGCGGCTTATCGGAGTTCAACAGCGCAGAGTGCAGTGCCTTCCAGTCGTCCACGGTCATACCGCCACCAGCCACCGGAATCTGTGGGTGCAGCCGGGCGTCAATCTCGTGGGTGATGACATCTTCGGGCAGACCGACAATCACCGGACCGGGGCGACCCGAGGCGGCTGCGAACATCGCTTCGGCGACGATCTCGGAGGCGCGCTCAGCATGGTCGAGCACCATGACACGCTTGGCTCCAGAGTCAAACCAGGCATGCGGATCGAATTCCTGGAAGGCTTCCTTATCGCGGTGTTCGAACGGGATGAGTCCAACAAACAGCACCATCGGGGTCGAGTCCTGCCAGGCGGTGTGCAGTCCCACGTGCGCATTCGAGGCACCGGGACCACGGGTCACCATGGCCACACCGGGGGTGGAATTCATCTTGCCCTCGGCTTCGGCCATATAGGCCGCCCCGCCCTCGTGGCGACAGACAATATTGTCAATGGGTGAATCATAGAGTCCGTCTAGCACGTTCAGGTAGCTCTCCCCTGGAACGCTGTAGACGCGTTTCACGCCGTGAGCGACCAACGTATCAACGATGACGTGGCCGGCAGGCTTCTTCTGGCTCATCTGGCTCCTCAGCTCCACACAGAATGTGTTTACAACACTTTTTCATCATGAACCGCGATCTCATGGTGGTGGACAACGGTTATCTCTCGCTTGACTATCCAAACTACCATCGACCCGATGTCCGCCCCGTCACATTCCGGGGCAGATTCAGTCCTTTGTGAACATGCCGGGACATTTCTATGATGTCCACCACGTTCGTTGCACAGAACGCGTTAGGAGGAGCGACCCTCACCGTGCTGTGGGTCCTCGCGGTCCGCATCCTCCGCGTGCTGCGGGGTTGAGTCGCGCGGGTGAGATGCTGGGGAGCGCTGCGCTTCGGCCCGTTCGGCCTCAGCGCGTTTTTTCGCCCGCGCTTTGGCCATGGCTTCACGGTGCATTTGTTCCGAGGACCGGTTAATGCCGGAGCCTTCGGAAAGGTGTTCGGGGTTGTCTCGTGATGCCAGCTGGAGCAAGGAGACCACCAGCAGGGAGACGATGAAAAACACCCCGAAAGCGATCAAACCCAGGTCCAGGCGGAGGGGCCTATCGGGGTTGTTCAGGCCACCGGTGGAGGCCAGCGTGACCACGACACCACCGATCAAACCGAGGACGGCTGAGAAAATCAGGGGTGCCGCAACGCCGAGGGGTTTGTTCTTCTCGGGGCCGTTCGGAGGTTGCGGGCCGCGCTGAGTAGTCACGACTCACGCTCCTGGGGTGCTCGATGATCACAATACATAATGCCTGCACGCTCCGGATGATCCACGTCGTGGGGCACCAGGGCGCACCTGACTATTCTAATCACGGCATGCTGACAGAATCCGCACGTGACCTCTCAGAGTGAACAACAGGGCGCACCACAGACCAGCACTGCAGGTCAGGATTCTTTCGGTCTCCACCCACGACGACGAGCCCGGCGGGTGTCGAGGTAGTACCCCACCCCGGGAATACTGCAAAACACCACGTGAATAAAGGCCGCCGAGCCCACAATACCGAGCAGATTGTGGAAGTCAGCTCCGACGAAGATCGCGATGACGGTGGCCACCGCCGTGAGCACATCGACGGCTCCGGGGATCAACCAGTCGCGGGCCGGGGGGAATTCTTTGCGGTATCCACCACCGGCCACCAGCTGAGCGATACCGGCAACCAGCAAGGCCAGGCTGAGGATGATCGCGGTGGCCATCACCCCGGCGGAGAACAGTTGGGCCCCAACTAATGCAACCGGCCCAAGCACCCAGGCGGCCGCAGCCATCGACAAAGGCGAGCGCATGGCCTCCGGCACCGGTTCTTGGCGCAGGAATTCCCACATCGCCACCCCGGTGAGAAACAGGTAGATGGCGCAGCTGACATTAACCCAGGCAGGGCCGGAGTCCATCAGGTCGGGCGCTTGGTAGATCAGCGAGAAGATCCCGAAGGCTAAGGCCACCCCGGCACGAATCAGATACGGTCGAAAAATCAGGTGGGCGGTGTCGGGGCTGATCTTGGACGGAGGCTGCTGTTGGGTCTGAGTCACGGGAGACATTCTAGGCAAGAAAACGTTCTCCGGCAGTTTTCTCCTTCGCGCCCGGTATGACAGAATATAAATGTCCATCACGAGCGGCCGAGAGATCTGGCTCCATGACGCCGCAGCAATCTATCTCGAGTGCTAATGCCAGAATCGATGGGAGCAAGAATATGACAACGTTCACCGAACAGCCCCAGGTGGCCGAATCTGAATCCAACCGGGTGTCCGGCGTGTTCTACGGTTCCGCTCAAACAACCGTGAGCACCGGTGCGTACCGTTTCCTGGTTGATGAGCCGGAAGCCTCCGGTGGAAAGAATGCAGCGCCTAACCCGATGGAATACATTCTCGGGGCCACCAACGAGTGTATTTCCGTGGTGATTGAGGCCAAGTCCGGCACACACCAGATCCCGATTCAGGGCATTCACACCTACTCCTATGCCTCCCAGGATTTGGGTGGTCTGGCGGCAGGCCGGGATGTCCAACCTCACTTTCACACCTATCATTTGGCCGTGTTAGTCCAGACCGATGTGCGCGACGCGGACCGACTACGGGCCTTCGCCCAGGACGTGGAGCACGCTTGCCCGGCAGCCAACCTGTTGCGAGCGGCCCAAGGGCTACAGCTGACCGTGCACTGGCAGTTCGTCGACCGGCTGGTTGATCACGATGCCGAGGCCGTGGTGAATCAGGCGCTGGGGGTCCCCAACCGGAATGAGCCGGTGGACGCTGCCGAACCATTTCTGACGCTCACCAACCCCGACGCCTAGGACGAGCGCGACGGGCCGACCACACTGCCCAACACGATCCAGGCCTCGCCCCGAATCCGCCACCACAGTGTCAGCGCACGAGCGCCCAGATATACCACGGCGAAGCCGACCCAGACCAACACCACCGATACGACCCCGGAGCCGTCGTCGAGCTGGGCGGCCAGCCAGCCGAGAAACAGAATGAACGGCAGGTAGAGCGCCAAGGCAACCACTGAGGCGATCCCGAGGTATTTGGCGTCCCCGGCACCCATCAGGATGCCGTCGAGGATGAACACATACCCCGCCAGCGGCTGGGCGATGGCCAACACCATCAGCCCGGCCGCTCCGGCCTGGATCACGACCGGGTCTTGGCTAAACATTCGCGGGATCACCGCAGACAGCCCGGCCAACAACAGCCCGGTGATCACCCCGAAGCCCATCGACCAGCGGATCATCGTCCGGGTCAGCTCCCGAACTTCCCGGCGGTGGCTGGCGCCGAGTTCCTGACCGACCAGTGCCTGGGCGGCGATGGCCAGCGCGTCCAGGGCGAAGGACAGCGTGGAGAAGATGGTCATCACCATCTGGTGGCTGGCCAGCACTGGGGCGCCCAGTTGTGTGGCGGTCAGTACTGTGACCAAAATCCCGGCACGCAGTGCTGCCGAACGCACCAGCAACCACGACCCGATCTGGGCGGTGTCTTTCAGCCCCGCCAGGGTGGGCAACAGGCGACCGCCCTTTCCCCGGTAGCGGGTGGTGAGAATCATCAGGTAGATGCAGAACATTGCCCATTGGATCACTGAGGTGCCCAAGGCGGAGCCGATCACGCCGAGTCCGACCACGTAGATCAGCAGGTAGTTGACCGCAATGTTGATCGCAAAGCCTACACCGGCGACCACCAGCGGGGTTTTGGCGTCGGCCAGTCCCCGCAGGGTGCCCACCGTGGCCAGGATAGCGGTCATGGCCGGAAGCCCGATCATCGAATACTGCAGATACTCCACCGCGTGAGCCTGGGTCTGCCCGCTAGCCCCCAGCGCGCTCAGCACCCACGGGGCAGTGAGAGCCAAAGGTATGGCGATCACCACGCCCAGTAGCAACCCCAACCAGATACCGTCACGACCACGTTGCAGGGCCCGGTTGAGCTCACCGGCACCGAGAAAACGGGCGACAGCCGGGGTGGTGGAATAGGCCAGAAAGACGAGCAAGCCGGTCACGGTCTGCAGCACCGTGGCGGCCAATCCGACCCCGGCCAGCTGACTGGTACCCAGGTTGCCGATCATGGCGGTATCGACGACTAAAAACAGTGGCTCGGCGATCAGTGCCCCGAGTGAGGGCACGGCCAATGAAAGAATCTGGGCAGATACCGACCGCGGCCGGTCTGAACGGCGGGACTCAGCCTCAGGCACCGCGTTAAGCCAGGCCTGCCCACGGTGCGATGGTGAACCACCATGCCGCACCCAACTGCTCCCGGCCTTGTTCCAACAGCTCTGCCGGGGTGAGGTAGAGCAGACAGACCGCCACCGCGTTATTGAAGGCGTGTTGGACGTAGCTGAAGGCCAGCGAGAACTTCATCAGCGTGTAGACCAGCGAGAACGCCAGTCCCATCACCGCGTACGGAATGGTTTCAATGATGTTGAATTGGCCCGCCCCAATGAAATGTAACAGCGAGAAGGTGATCACCGAGATCGGTACCGAAACCCACACCGTGACCCAGCGGGAGAGCTTACCGATCAGCAGGTGGCGGAAAATGTACTCTTCGACGAGCGGGCCACAAATTACCACAGTGATAAACATCAGCCAGAACGGGGCCACGGTGGTCATTTCCTCGAGCACCAGCTGGTTCTCCGAGCTGGGGACCTCACCGATCAACACGGTCACGACCAGGTTGATGATGATGGTGCCGAACCAGATGGCCGGAATCATCAACAGTTTCAGTGGCCACAGCCGGCGGAAGGACCGGAGCGAGGACAGTAGCGTCGGGCCGGCGGCGATGAGCACCAACACGGTCATGATCAGGTAGTTGATCAGATTCACCGCGAAACCGATTTCAACCGGGAACACGCCCCGGGCAAGGTCTTCGACGCTGACCGGATCGGTGCCCACCAGCCACGCCGAGAAGGACACAAACCCTGGAATGAACAGCATCAGCGCTCCGAGTCCGAGCAGAAACAGCAACACGTAACCCAGCACGGCGAGCAGGTCGCGCCACACAAACGGGCCGGGCCGGCAGTCCGGGATCACCGGATCGCGGGGCTCGCCCATCCGGGAGGGCGGTGCGGAGCCGGGCCAGCCCGACGGGATCGGATACGGGGCGCCGGCCGGCTGCGTCCACCCCGGCGGAAGCTGTTGCTGATCAGTCATGACTGCCAGTCTACTGGGGGTACTGGTCACCGGTGTTGTCAGTGTTGTGAGTGGCACCGTTGCTGGCATACTGATCGTGGTACAGCCGGGCGTAGGCGCCGCCACGGCGTAGTAGTTGCTCGTGTCTGCCCTGTTCGACAATCCGGCCGTGGTCCATGACCAAAATATGGTCGGCGTGTCGGATGGTGGATAGCCGGTGGGCGATCACGAAGGTGGTCCGATCTGCTCGAAGCGTGGCCATGCCCTGCTGGATCAGCTCTTCGGTGCGGGTATCGACCGAGCTGGTGGCTTCATCCAGAATCAGCACCTTCGGGTCGGCTAAAAACGCTCGGGCAATGGTCAACCGCTGTAACTCGCCGACGGAGAGGTTCTCGGCCTGCAACGAAATCTCCGTGTCATACCCCTCGGGCAACGTGGTCACGAACTCGTGGACCCGGGTGGCCTTTGCGGCTGCTATCAGCTGCGCTTCGGTGGCCTCGGGCCGGCCGAGTCGCAGGTTCTCGGCGATGGTCCCGGTGAGCACCACCCCGTCTTGGAGCACCATGCCGATCTTCCGGCGCAGTTTGCCCCGGGAGATCTTCGAAATGTCCTCGCCATCGAGGGTGATCCGACCGGCATCCAGCTCGTAGAACCGCATCAGCAGATTCACCAATGTGGTCTTACCGGCCCCGGTGGGACCGACAATGGCGACCATCTCCCCGGGCGCCACATCCAGGTTGATCTCGCGAATCAGTGGCTCGTCGGTATAGGAAAAGCTCACGTCCTCAAAACGCACCGCACCCCGACCCGAGGTGGCGTCTGGTTCCGTGTTGTCAATGGCGGGATCGGCTTCGGGCTCGGCATCCAAGAACTCGAAGATCCGCCCGGCCGAGACCACCGCGGAGATCACCATATTCGAGGTGGAGGCCACCTCGCTGACCGGTTGGGAGAACTGTCGGGAGTACTGGATGAAGGCAGTCACCCCGCCTAAGGTCATCGACCCGCCGGCGACCTTCAGCGCACCCAGCACCGCCAGGCCCACATAGGCCAGCTGGGTGATCCACTCCATCAGCGGGTAGATCAGCCCTGAATAAAACTCTGCCTGAGCCGAGGCAGCATACAGGCGCTGATTGTCTTCGCGGAACTGGTCGCGCACCCATTGCGCCCGCCCGAAGGCGACCACCACCGGATAGGAGCTGACGGTTTCTTCCACACGCGCGTTCACCTCACCGGTCACCGCCCACTGTTCGGTGAATTTCCGATGTGACCGGGCCCCGACCAGCACCACCACGATCGCTCCGGCAGGCAGGATCCCCAGGGCGACCAGGGCCAGCTGCCAGTCCAGCGCCAACATCATCACCGCGATCCCGATCAGAGTCATCAGCCCGTTGATCAGCGAGACCATACCACCTTGGATCGCCCCGTGCAGGTTATCCACATCGTTGGTGGTGCGCGAGAGGAGATCCCCGCGCGCCCGGCCATCCACCCAGGCCAGTGGCACCCGGTTCAGCTGAGCCTCGATCCGCTGGCGCAACCGGTATACCACCTGCACCGACACGCGGTTGACCACCAGTCCCTGCAGATACTCAAACCCCTGGGCCACCCCATAGAGCGCCAGGGTCAGCAGCGCGTACCGGTTCAGCTGGCTGAAATTAATGCCCGCTCCGGCGGTGTGCTGGGAATCGACCGCACCGGAAAAAATCACATCCATGGCCGCCCCGAGCATCAGCGGGGCCGCGACCGCAGCCATGACCGACACCACCGCCAACACCGGCACCAGCAGGATCATCCGCCAGTGGGCACCAAATAGTCGCAGCACACGCCCGGCCGTGGCAAAAAACCTGGGGGAGCTGTGTGCTGCCGTTTGTGCTGTCATGAGGTGACCTGCTGCGAGTCCATGATCTGCCGGTAGACCGGATTCGACTGGCTCAGTTCCGCGTGCGTACCGACCCCGACGATCCGGCCTCCTTCCAGCACCAGGATCTGATCGGCCTCGGTGATGGCCGCCACGCGTTGGGCCACCATCACCACGCTCGCGCCACTGGAGCGCTGATATCTGGCCAGCCCGGCGCGCACCGCCGCCTCGGTGCTGGCATCCAGCGCCGAGAGCGCATCATCAAACACGTAGATCTGCCGCCCACCCACCAGCGCGCGAGCGATGCTGAGCCGCTGACGTTGCCCGCCGGACAGATTCGCCCCACCCTGACTAACCGGATACGCCAGGGACTCCGCTAGCTCTTGAGGCAGAAAGTCCCGGCACTGAGCGATCTCCAGGGCCTGATGCATCTGCTCCTCGGTGGCTTCAGGCGTGGCAAACCCCAGGTTGGATCCCACCGTTCCCGACAGCAGGGTCGCGGTTTGTGGGGCGAGCCCCACCAGATCCGACAGCCTCGCGCGCGGGATCTCACGAAGATCCACTCCACCGATCCGCACGGCCCCCGCGGTGGGATCAATCAGCCGGCTCATCAGCTTGACCAGCGTGGATTTTCCCGACCCGGTGGAACCGATGATCGCCGTGGTAGTCCCCGGCGGAATCCGGAAACTGACCTCATCCACGATGGGTGCCTCAGCCCCGGGTAGCTGGACCTGCACGTGATCAAACACCAGCTCCGCCGAGGCCGGTTGTGCCATCTGCCGGTGCGGGGAAACCAACTCCGGTTCGGTAGTCAGCACCTCCTGGATGCGCCGGGCTGCCACCGCCGCCCGCGGGATCATCATGAACACGAACACGCCCATCATCACCGCCATGAGGATCAGCGTCAGGTACTGCATCAGTGCCGCCACACCGCCGACCTGCACCTCACCGGCGGCCACCCGGTGCCCGCCGAAGAACAGCACCGCAACCATCGCCGCCTGCAAAATCATCGCGATCACCGGGCCCATCAGCACCATCCAGCGACCAATGCCCAGGCTGATCGCAGTCAGTTTCCGGTTCGCCCGATCAAACCGTCGGGTCTGCTCGGCCTCCCGCACAAAGGCTCGCACCACGCGGATGCCAGCGATCTGCTCGCGCAGCACGGTATTCACCCCGTCAATGCTGTCTTGCATGGCCTGGAATAACGGCAGCACCCGCGCGAAGAGTAACCAGACGAACAGCAACAGCACCGGGACTGCCACCCACACCACGGCGGAGAGCACCACATCTTGTTCCATGGCCATCACCAGCCCGCCGACCAGCATAATCGGGGACAATAACACCGTGGAGGCCACCACCAAGGCCAGCGACTGCACCTGTTCGACATCGTTGGTGGTCCGGGTGAGCAAGGTGCCGGGACCGAACTGTTGGACCTGATGCACCGACAGGTCGGTGACCTGCTCAAAGAGGTCGGCCCGCAAATCCCGGCCGATCCCCATCGTCGCCCGTGCTGCGAAGAACGTGGCCCCGACCTCACAGACCACCTGAAGGCCCGCCACCCCGAGCATCACCAACCCGGTGGAACCGATATATCCGGTATCCCCGGTGGCAATTCCGTGATCGATAATGTCAGCATTCAATCGCGGCAGTGCCAGTGTCGCCATCGTGGCCATCACCTGCGCGATCACCACGATCAGCAGATGCCACCCGTAGGGTTTGGCGTAGCGACTGAGCAGGCGGAGAAGCACTCTCGCCATTCCACCGGACGGCCAGACCACCCAGCATTACAGGGCCCAGGAATAGGCAATCTCATTGCGCATCCGCACCAGCTCGGTGCAGTGTTGCTCCAGCTCGGTTTCCAACACCGTGCGCGGATGCCAGGGTCGAAGTCGCTTGGCCTTCCCGTCCTCGCCGGGATCCACCAGTACCGTGATCCCGTGGGCCACCGGGATCTGGGTGGGGTCAAACCGGGTCGAAGTCCAGGCCCGCAACATCACGTGCATGGAGTGTGCCGAGGTGTGCACCAGGCGAGCCTCGATCTCCAGTAAGTCACCGCCGTACACCATATTCTCGAACCGCACGCCCCCGGCAAAAACCGCAACCACATTGTCCTGCACCCAGCGGGCCCCGCACACGTTGGCGGCCTCATCCAGCCACCGCAACACCGAGCCACCGCCGACGCGTACGCCGACACCGGCATCCGGTTCGGAGACAATAAACCGCAGACGAATGATCTCGGCGGTAGTCTCTTCCTGCTCCGGAAAAGCAATGGTCATCAACGACTTTTCGGAGGCCTTCAGCTGATCCGAGCGGGCCTTGGCTTTCACCGCCCGCTCCTGGGCCGCATCCGTGGTCGGCTCCCAGGGCTTGACCCGGACCTTCTCACCGTTGTCGTCAATGGCCACATAGACCATGATCACCTCGGTGGCCACCGTCGGTTGCCCCTCGTCATCCCGAATGGTCGGAAGCACCAACCGAGACTGCACATGTACCGAGGAGGTTCCGGTATACAGCATGCGACACTGCACCGTGATCGGGGTTTCCACCGGCACCGGATGCGCGAAATGCAAGTTGCCCACATATCCGGCGACCACATTCGTTCCGGTCCACGAGGCCGCGGTGGCATACCCGGCCTTATCCAGCCAGCTCATCACCGTTCCCGCGGTCACGCTCCCGGTCGGAAAATCGTACGCCTCGGCACGAAACTGCAGAGAAAGTGAACTACGGGAGCGCATGCCTCTCAATTTATCACTGTGGCATCGACCATAATAGAGACCATGAGCAACACAGCACCGCATTCACTGTCCCCCACCACCGTGTCCCGCATTCACGACGCTGCTGAAACCCTCGGAACCAACCCGTTGCTGGACTGGGTCTGCCGCCTGCTGGATGGTCGCGCCCGGCACGGAGCAGACGGCGATCCGGATATCGCCGTGCTGGGCGGGATGGAGGCCGTCGAGGACTGGATGGGCCGTGTCTGGGCCGCCCAAACGCTACTAGAACTCTGGCACCACACCGCCACCACATCCGTGATCACCGCGCTCAACGATCCCGCCTGGCAGGTCCGCGTCATCGCCGTTGAGGTCGCCGGTTACCGTGACCTCAACGAGGCCACCGACACCTTGCTCGACCTGCTCGACGACCCCACCCCGCAGGTCCGCTCGGAGGCCGCCACCGCGTTGGGCGAGATCATCTCAGCCGAGAACGAATCCGCCCTGAAAGCCCTCAACAGCGCGGTCACCAGCACCGATTCGGTCATGGCTGACGCCGCCGAGTCTGCGCTGAACCGCGTGGCCGAACGCTTTGACCGCAGCGACCTGCGTCCCAGCCCGCGGTACTAGCCGATTACAAGAGATAAGTCGGCCCTGACGATCAGCACCTCGAAATACCCCGCTCGTGTCGCGCGCTCATCAACGCGTACCCATTAATACGTACGGGACATCATTCGGTAACTCACCCGTCACGATCAGGCTACCTCTCACACCTATGGTCAGTGCGTCGAATCATCACTCTGACCTGGGAGAAAAGGTGTCACACTCTCTTCACTCAACTACCGCGCACGAGCGTGGCCGGTCGACGCGGTTCCGTCGTTTCGGTCGCTTCGCGACGATCGCCACACTCGCTTTCGGCCTCACTCTGTCACAGACCCCGGCATTCGCCACCCCTGAATTTCCCCACTCACAACAAACCACTGAGCAGGCATCCAAACAGCCCGTTGGTGAAACGCTCGAGACAGGCGGTCTCAACCTCACCGGTAGCGGCTCGACTCTGCATGAAGCAAACACTGAAACGATTGCCCCGGGCCTCAACCACACCTCGTTCACGCGCGAACAAAAGACAGGCTTCCAAACGGGTCATGTATTGAACGTGGACTTGACCGACGCTTCACTCTCACTCGATGTCGTCGATGGCGGTTCTGTGTCCGGCGTTTCGAGCGTATCCAATCAGATCAAGAACGAAGACAACGTCGTCGCTGCCGTCAACGGTGATTATTTTGATATGAACAACACCGGAGCCCCCATAGGCACAAATGTGTCTGCTTCAGAAGGGATCCGTTCCATCGCAAATGGCTCATCACAGGCGCTGTCTGTGCATGAAGGAACAGCGAGCATCGGAGCACTGACCAGTGCCGCCACGGCCACCTTCGAAGGCAGAACCTACGACGTGCCGTCGGTGAACTCGCCAACCGAAGACCGCGACGGCATTGCGTACTACACCGCTGCCTGGGGCACAACACCGATTTCTCAAGCTCTGTCTGCCAACAAACGGACCGCCGTCAAAGTCATCGACGGGGCTGTTACCGAGATTCTCGAAGCCAGCGCTCTAGATTCAGACACCAATCTTTCCGAGGGCGAGGGCGTGCTCGTCTTTTCCGGTTCAAGCTCGGATCACGTCCCGACTGTTGGTACCAACGTTGAAATCTCGGTAGCGCTGGACCGCGATGTTGACCTGGCGGTTTCTGGCCAACAGGTGCTCGTCCGTGACGGTCGCGCCACCGGCGCAGAACAGGCAACTGCCGCCCGGACAGCTGTCGGGATCTCTCAAGACGGGACACAGCTATTTGTCGTTTCAATCGAGGGTCGGCAAGATGACGCGGTCGGTATGCGGCTCAGCGAACTTTCGGAGTTGATGGTAGATCTCGGTGCCTACCAGGCTCTCAACCTTGATGGTGGTGGATCCACCACTTTGCACACCCGCAATCCAGGCGACGCATCAGCATCACCGACCAACCGTCCTTCCGACGGTAAGGAGCGCGACGTCGCCAACGCCCTCGTCTTCCGTTCAACTGCTCAGGCACCGGCGGAAACCGCCGGCGTCACCGTCAACCCCGCAAGCGACTCGGAACGAACCGACCGCGTATTCACCGGACTTGGCCGGACTGTCATCGGTACCGCAACGAACTCCAGTGGTGATCCACTCCCCGCTGACGTCGCAATCTCTCCTGGTGATGGCCTCGAGCTACTCGGCACCCCGACACAGAACGACCGAGGACAAACAGTGGCCCGAGTTACTGGAACGAAGCACGGCCTCGCAACCGTTCGCGGTGAAAGCAACGGCGGAGAAGGAGAGCTACCTGTACGCGTTCTCGGAGAGCTCGAGCATCTCGAGCTAAGTCATCAGAGAGTAGCGTTAGAAAATGCGGATGCTTCCGCTTCGGTGCGTGTACTCGGAATTGACGGCGACGGTTTCCGTGCACCCATCGAAACCGAGGATATCGAGGTTTCCAGCAACGACACCATCGAGGTGACACCCAGTGGCGTGGACACTTTCACCGTGTCCCCGAACGCCGGTAGTGGAAGTGGCACCATCCACTTTAAAGTCGGCGAGAAGCGCATCGATCTCCCAGTGACCATTGGCTTCGAAGACGTCACTATTTCTGATTTCTCAGATGCTGACAGCTGGGAGTTCAGCCAGGCCCGCGCCTCTGGATCGGTCTCCCCTAGCGAGGGTGAAAATGGTGAAAATGCTCTTGAAATCTCCTACGACTTCACGGGGTCGACTGCAACTCGGGGCGCTTATGCTGCTCCGCCTCACCCGATTCAAGTGGATGGACAGCCCCGTTCAATTACCCTGAGCATCTACGGTGACGGCAATGGCGCATGGCCCCGTATTCAGTATTTAAACGGAGCAGGCACACGATCGAATCTTGATGGTGGAAATATCACCTGGCACGGGTGGCGAGATGTCACGTTCCCCGTTCCCGACGGGATCGAGTATCCCATCACGATCGAAATGGTGCGACTCATGGAAACGCGCCCTAACGCTTCCTATTCGGGCAGCGTGAAAATTGCGAACCTGGGCGCCGTGGTAGCCCCCGACACTGATGCGGGCGAAAAGACAGAAATTCACGATTCCGTTGTCGATACCGCTCGTCTGTATGAAGAACGACCGCAACAGATCGCAGTGATGAGCGATGCTCAGTTCGTCGCTCGTTCACCTCAGAGTCAAAATGTCCAAGGAGCGCGACGGGCACTGCAAGAGATCAAAGCCGCATCTCCTGATGCAATATTCATCGTTGGCGACTTTGTCGATGAGGCCTCGCCGGAAGATTTTGAACTCGCTAAGCGGATCCTTGATGAAGAAATTGGTGATGAAATTCCGGTGACCTATGCGCCCGGAAACCACGAAATCATGGGCGGGGAGATCGACAACTTTGTGGAAGCATTCGGCGACACAAGGACTTCTCAAAATCTACAGGGGACACAGTTCCTGACCCTCAACACCGCTCAGGGCGGGCTCCGGTCTTCCGATCGAGACCAACTTCCTTGGCTTGAAGATCGGCTGGAAGCAGCAGCCACAGATGAAGGCACGACCAGTGTCGTTTTGATGTGGCACCACCCAATGAATGATCCGCTACCAACCAAGCTCAGCCAGATGGGAAATCGCGTTGAAGCACGAGAGGTCCAAGACCGTCTGTCCCGCTTCCGGACCGAAACAGGCAAATCCGTCGCGGTTATCAACGGACATGTTGGAGTATTCCATGCGTCAACCGCCGACGGCGTGCCCGCAATTATCAACGGCAACAGTGGCAAAGGTCCCTCCGGCACACCCGAGACCGGAGGATTCGTCGGTTGGAGCATGCTCACAATAGATCCTTCTCAGGGCATCGTCGGTAAGTCCCCAGAGCCTGAAGTCGCACGTAATGCCTGGCTACAAGTGCAGATGCATCCTTTTGTCGATTCGATCACGCTCGGTGCAACTACCGAGCTCCCGTCAACCATGACGGTCGGTGACCAGGTATCCGTTGACGCTAGTTTCACCCAGGACGGCAAGCACATGCCGTTTGTCTGGCCGATGAGCGCCAAATGGGGTGGCGACCACGTAGAAGTCAACAATGGTGGATCAGAAGGGAATGCCGCGGTGATCCGAGTCAATCCTGCCACTGGTCAAGAGGGTGTCAGATTGTTTGTGTACAGAGTTATCGATGAGAGGACATGCTGATGACCATGACAGATGATCGTGTTGATCAGCCTGGTGGGGCTGATGTTGTTGCGCAGTTGAAGGCCAGTGGCGCCTTGGACGAGCTTTTCGCTCGGATCGACGCCGGTGAGATCGAGCTGACCGGCAACGGTGGAGTGATTCCTGAACTGATCAAGGAAGCACTCGAACGGGGCCTGCAGGCTGAGATGACCTCGCATCTGGGTTACGGGCCTGGTGACCGGGAGGCTAAAGCCGTCACGGACCGGCCGGTCAATGCCCGTAATGGCTCGTATTCCAAGACGGTCGCCAGCGAGGTCGGCGATATCGAGCTGACGGTGCCTAGGGATCGTGACGGGTCGTTCACCCCGCGTCTGGTGCCTAAGGGCTCGCGCCGGCTGGGCGGGCTGGATGAGATGATCATCAGCTTGTATGCCGGTGGAATGACGATCCGCGATATCCAGCATCACCTGGCTGTCACGATCGGCACGGAGCTGTCTCACGAGACGATCGCCAATATCACCGACGCCGTGCTGGAAGCCGTTGTGGAATGGCAGAACCGGCCGTTAGAAGAGTTCTACCCCGTGATCTACCTCGATGCGATTCGGGTGAAGGTCCGCGATGGTGGGCATGTGCGGTCAAAAGCGGCACACATCGCTGTCGGCGTCGATATGGACGGCATCAAGCACGTCCTGGGCATCTGGGTCCAGGACACCGAAGGCGCCGCGTTTTGGGCCCATGTCTGTGCCGAGCTTGCCAACCGCGGGATCCGCGATGTGCTCATCGTCTGCTGTGACGGGCTGACCGGCTTGCCAGAGGCTATCGAAGCGACCTGGCCGGACTCGCTTGTCCAGACGTGCGTGGTGCACCTGATCCGGGCAGCGAACCGGTTCGTCACCTACGGCGATCGCAAGGCGGTTTCACAGGCTTTGAAGGCCATCTACACCGCAAGCAACGAGGATACTGCCAAGGCTGCCCTGGAGGATTTCGCAGCTTCTGAACTCGGTCAGAAATACCCGTCAGCGGTCGCGACCTGGACAAACGCCTGGGAGCGTTTCGTGCCGTTTTTGGCGTTCCCGCCAGCGCTGCGGCGGGTGATCTATACGACGAATGCGATCGAGTCATTGAACTATCAGCTGCGCAAGGTCACGAAGAACCGCACTCAGTTCCCCACCGACGACGCGGTGGTGAAACTCTTGTGGCTAGCGATCTGCACGATCGAGGACAAACACGCACGCCAACGAGCCAAGGAACGCGGCAAACCCGCCAGCCAGCGCAAAGCCGCCGGCAGACTCGTCGAAGGACAAGTCACCACGAACTGGAAACAGGCACTAGCCCAACTCGCGGCAGCCTACCCCGACCGAATGAACCCATACCTGTAAACCCAACCCCCGTACACAACAGAATTGACAACCTCCTGGTCAACTCGTAGCCACCCAACCGGGTACCGCAACGCTCACCTTCACGATTAATGGCGAGACCGCTTCACACACAGTCGAGGTCGTTGCCGCCCCAGCACAAGATCCCGAGGAGGAGCCGGAACCTAATCCAGACGCTACCCCTGAGCCACAACCGGTTCCGGAGCCTACCTCCGAAACAAGCACCGCCCCGCAACCAGGACCAGATACAGAACCAACCCCTGAACCCACCACGGGAACCACCACCCCCGAACAACAACCAACCCAGGAACCCACCGCGGGAACCACCACCCCCGAACAAGATATTGCTGGAGATCCGGGAGCTGGAACAGAACAAGTTCAAGAAGATTCTCCAGGTCGCGCTGAGTCAGAGAAAACTGGCACTCTCGCGAGCACAGGAGCCAACTTACTCCTTGTCCTCGGGGCAGGAATACTGCTTCTCGCAGGGGGATCTCTAGCCGCACTGTCGGCAACACGTCGCAGACACTAGGGACCTAGCCTACGAAATTGCCACCCCGGCGCATGCTTCAGCCCTCTGACAATGCGCGGGGGTGGCTCTCTTCGACAGCTATTCCGCAAATCTGATAGGCGGGTAGAAACATGGCCCTTGAGATTCTGGCACCCCCAACGCTTCCCTCAACCATTCGTCCCCCTTGCGCACGCCCACGCACCGGTGTAATGTGAAGTGCATCACAATTAAGCGCGGGTTTACTGCCAATAGTCCTCAAGCACCCGCTGGTGATGGCTCAGGTTTTGTGTGTTGACCGAGCCAGGAGGGCACTGCGGAATCCAGCGCGATCACCACAGAAGTCTCAGCGAGCCGATCTTCCACGGTGACGAGCAACACCTCGGCCCTGAGACAGTGATCGCACCGCAGAGCCCTCCATTTCTCTGTTCAGCCCGCGTCCGCCGAGCCTTACAGCTTGCCCGACGTGAACTCCTCCCACTTCTGAGCCGAATCACCTACGGTGATCGTATCCTCAGGCGCGACCACTCCCCCTCCGAGATAATCCTCATACCACTGCTGGACTTCCTCAGACTGGTACGCCTCCTGTAAGACCTGAGCCGCCTCGGTATCGCGGAATTCCGGCTTGGCAGCCACGACAACAGTGAAGGGGACCTCAACCTCAGGATTATCCTCGAGAATCAGAGCCGTCTCCTCCACGTCATATCCGGCTTCGGCAATCAATCTGACGAACCCGAAGCCCGCGTCAACATCGGGCAAGGACTGCCCCAAGGACTGCTGATCGATTTCGACGAACTCGAGATCCTTCGGGTTAGCGGTGATGTCCTGTTGAGATAGCGCCGTCACGTCTTTGGACTCATCCACCTCGATCAAGCCTCCCTCGGCCAACAGCTTGAGAGCACGACCGTTATTGGAGGTATCGACGGGAATGGCAACGGTCGCCCCCTCCGGAAGCTCGTCCAAGGTCTCGTACTTCTCCGAGAAAATACCGGAGGGAGCGTAATTGACCGAGAAGAGTGGCTCAACATCGGTTCCGTTGTCTTGATTAAACTGTCGCAAATAGGCCTGATGCTGGAAGAAGTTGACGTCGTACTCGCCTTGGCTCACCGCCTCATTCGGCAACACGATGTCGGTGACATAGGTGGTCTCAAGTGTCCACCCCTCTTCCTCAAGCTGATCTTTCACGATCTCAGTGGGCTCTTGGAAGGGCGCCGATTCGGTGACGATCATCGAAATGGTCTGTTCCTCATCAACAGTGCTTTGCTGATTAGCTAACCCGCAGGAGGTCAAGGACAGCCCGGCCAGCAGGCTGGCGCCGAGAGCGCCCCATCGCCGCGAGGGTGCAGTGGTGAGCATGGTGATTGTCATGGTGAGTTTCCTTTCACAGCAAGATTTCTGAAGGGCCTGATGACCACTGGCGAGCTAGGCCAAGCGTTTATCGGTGATGCGCACCAGGCGGTTACCCAGGATTTGCACCGCGCTGACCAGCAACAGCATCAGCACGATGGCAACCAGCATGACTTCGGTTTCATACCGGTAATAGCCGTAGCGGATCGCGAAGTCCCCGATCCCGCCACCTCCGACCAGGCCGACCATGGCCGAATACGAAATAAAGGAGACAGTGGTGATCGTGATGGAGCCGATCAGCGCCGGCCGGGCGTCTACCAGCATGACCTGCCGGATGATCTGACCACGGGTCGCCCCCATCGCGCGGGCTGCCTCGATCGGCCCGGAGCCGAGTTGATTGATGTTCTGTTCGACCAGTCGAGCGAAGTACGGGATGGCATTGACCGTCAGCGGAACGATAGCCGCCGCTGTGCCGACCGTGGTCCCCACCAGCAAACGGGTGAAGGGAATGATCGCGATCAGCAGGATCAAGAACGGGAATGACCGCACCGCATTCACCAAAGCCGATATCACCTTATGCAAGTGCGGTGAGGGCGAAATCCCGTCGGGCGCGTGGTTGACCAACCAAATTCCCAACGGAGTTCCGAGCAACACCGCAATCGGGATCGCGACCCCGATCATAACGAAGGTCTGCAACAGTGCTGTGGTGAGTTCGGGAAGGAGCTCGAGGATGCGTTCCATCTCACTCACCCACCTTCTGCAGTGCCAACTCCGCGGCCTCTTCCACCACGACAGGAACATCCGGGGGCGTACTCCGTCCCTTCTGTACCGAGATCCCTTCAGAAAGCAGGTAACGCCCGATCGCGGTCTGAGGCTGGAAGGTTGCGGCCCGCAGGTCATCGGTGGTGAATTGCTCCACGATCGAGCCATGCTCCATGACCGTCACGTCATCGGCCAGGGCTTTAATCACTTCCATTTCGTAGGTCACCAGCACAATGGTGATCCCCAGTTGAGCGTTAATATCAGCCAGATATTGCAAGACCGTGGCAGTAGTGAACGGATCCAATGCCGAGGTTGGCTCATCGCACAACAACACATTCGGCTGGGTGGCTAGCGCCCGCGCAATCGCAACACGCTGTTTTTGGCCACCAGATAGCTGCGCCGGATAGGCCCTAGCCTTCTCCGCAAGATCCACCAAGTCGAGCGCTTCCAGCGCCCGCCGGCGACGCTCACGTCGGTCTTTCACCCCGGAAAACGTCAAAGACTGCTCGACATTGGCCAGCGCTGTGTGATTATTGACCAGGTTGAACCCCTGGAAGATCATCCCGATCTGATGGCGACGCTGACGCAGTTGCTCAGCGTTGAGCTGTGTCAGCTCCTCGCCATCGACCCACACCTGCCCGGCCGTGGGCCGTTCGAGCAGATTGATATTGCGCAACAGTGTGGATTTACCGGCCCCCGAAAAACCGATAATGCCATGGATCGAGCCCCGACGTATCTCAAGGCTGACGTTATCGACTGCGGTAATCTCACCACCTTTGAACGTTGTGGTGACGTGACGCAGAGAAATCATAGGAATCCTCCATCGTAGCTGGCATTGGCACCTTTGCCTCATATGGCGGGTTGCCTCGACGTCTTCGAGCCAGGTCTCTCGGTCGATCTGGATGGTTACCGGGCTAGTCTGACACACCACAATGAGGCTGTCATGACCGCTGTCACATACACGACTTCAGAGATCGACGAGCCCGTTCAACCTCAATACAGACCCAGAGATGACTCCGTAAGACGCCACACTGCACGCTATCCACAGTCACAATCGGCGGTCTTATCGTGTCCTCAGGAATCGATACTATGTTCTACATAACGAATGACAGAGCATATTATCAAACAACTGATCGATGATGGGAGGTGTGCACGATGACGGTCACTGACGCACCGCGCGCCCGCCACCCATTGTCATTTTTGGATCTCGATGGCGTGGCCGGGGCCTCCATGGGAGATAAGGCCGCCGCTGCTCTGGTCTTGCTCAAATCGCTGGGGCAGGACCTGGCCGCATCGGACGCTTACGAGAAATTCGCTCGCTACACTCCCGAAACCGCGAGCGCAGACTGGAACTCGTCGCTCGCCTCCGCCCCGCAACAACATGACTCCACGCGGTTAGTGGAACCTGACAACTACTGGGACTCGTTGCCGGAAATAAACCATGTGGCAGAAGCCTTGCAGACTGCGTTGGCCGGGGCCCAGACGCTGTTGAGCGGTCATACCCAACGCGCCACGGCGTCCAGTGCCGATCAGCAGGATCTTTTGGGCGTTCCCGAGGGCGCTCGTGGTTACCGGGATGGCCGGAAGTACTTTACCGAGTCTGTCGGGATCGGAACTCGAGAAGCCAAACAACGCCAGCAACGCTCCGAATTCATCTCCGGCGGTCCACCACCGATCAGTGGCGGCCCCGAGATCCCACCGGAGTTTCCCGCAGCGACGAAGGCCTTCAGCATTGGGTCGATCAGCACAGAACACTTGGACCGGCTCATTCGCCTGGTCAATGATGTCAAGAAGTATGCCCGGAACACACATACTCCACCTGGTTTGATCGATCGACTGCTTGATGAGGTCGTGCCCCTGCTGGTCGAGCGCGCCGAGGAACTCAGCGTCAACGAGTTCAACACGCTCTGCAAGGAATGGCTACCCAAGATCTGCCACCACATTGATCAAGACGGCCCGGCACCCGAGGAGGTCGTCGACCCACAGCGGGGCCGGGAAGATTTTTGGGTCCGACCGCGTGAAGATGGTGGCCTTGATTTCGGTGGTACGGTGTACGGGTTGTCTGCCGAACTCCTCTCGACCATCGACCATGCTGCGAACAACTACGCTGCCCTGAAAAACAACGCCACCAACGAGGCTCAGGCGCAGACGCCACGCAATCCGCTGATCAAAGCAATCATGGCAAACTTCCCAGAGCTGAAACCCCACGATGTGATCAGTGTTGACGAGAACGGCACTGAGCAGGTGTACGCAGAGCACGATCTGCTCGACCGGAGAAGTCGCAATCAGCGTACGCTGAATGCACTGTTCGCGGTCCTCACCGCGGGACTCGGAGCAGGCCGTCAGAAGAACGCGCTCCCCTCCACCCGCGGTCAAGATACGAAGATGATCGTGACCATGGACTACGAAACCTTCAGCCATCAACTCTCCCGACGCTTCCAGCTCGATGAGGATCTCAGAAGGTCCACACTTCGAGATTGGTTGGTTGATGACCCCACCACTCGCGGACACAGATTCCGATCCGAAGGTCAATATTCTGCAACGATTCATCCCTCACGACTCAGAGCGATGGCCTGCCACGCCGGAATCATCCCGCAACTCATGGATGGCGACCACGAGGTCCTAGACATGGGACGGCAGCGACGCGATTTTTCCGCCGCTCAACACCGCTGCCTGGTGGCTCGAGACCGCGGGTGTGCCACACCGGGGTGCACTATGCCTCCAGCCTGGTGCCACGTCCACCACATCACAGAGTGGGAACACGGTGGCGAAACGGACATCGATAACGCGGTACTACTCTGTAGCGCCCACCATACCGATGTGCACACCGGTAAGTGGAGTATTGTCAGAGTCGACCGCGAGGGAGTGTGGTTCTCACCGGCTCCGTGGCTGAACCCTGATCCCACTCCCCGTCGAAACGTCAGGGCACACAGTTAAGATTTCAAAACTTTACTTACACTTTTTTCTAGCTCTTGATCAGCCTGTACGCCTGGTTCGAGAATCTCTGTGCTTATCGGTAGTCCCTTGGTTTTTACCGCTACTTTTATGGCCGAAATGAAAAGATCAGCTGTGTCATAAAGTCGCATCAAACTTGTTATACGAGTAGCACACTCGACCACGGTCTGGCAGTGTTTTGCTTGGTAAGCCCGGTGTAGCCTGACGAACAGCTCGGGTTCAACATTGGTCAACCCAGAAAGTATCCCGGCACCACCACTGACTCTGTTGGTCAAATAGTACTCATCAAAACCCGATAGCACTGAAAAGTCATCCCGGGCTTTCGACACAGCTTGAATAACTTCCCTGGTATGCGAAGCAGAATCCACCGTATCTTTGATCCCCACAATATTTTGATATTTGCTCGCGAGACGGGTTACAAGCTCCGGGCCGAGGTCCGAACCAGTCCGGGCCGGAAAGTTATAGAGCATAACCGGCATGTGGACAGATTCAGCGACGGTAGCGAAAAACTTCTCAGCCGAGCATTCCGAAGGGCCGAAGTAGTACGGTGAAACCACAACTACTGCATCTGCACCATGTTCGCGCGAGAAATTCGATAATTCGATTACGTCTTCTTGGCGAGTAGCTCCGGTCCCCACTAACAGTTGGATCCTCGAATCAAGATGCTCAGCCAGAATAGCCACGGCTTCTTTCTTTTGCTCCAAGGTGAACCCGTAGAACTCACCAATAGAACCAAAGAGCAACACGCCGTCTATCCCAGCCTCAACTAGATGATCGAGGTGTCGTTTCCAGTTGTCAAAATCGAAGGAACCGTTTTGCAGCGGGGTAATTGGGCTCTTCACAATCGAGGGTGTAGACGGGGCTTGAATCCTCCGCTCTCGAGCAAGGACCTGGCGATGTAGTTGGTGAGATTCCGGAAGCCCAGGGCGGATCCGCGCAGGTGTTCGAGTCGTCCGTTGATGGCCTCGGTGGGTCCGTTGGAGGTTCCGGGGCGGTCGAAGTAGGCCAGGATGTCTGCCGCCCTTTTCTTCAGCGTCCTACCCAGACCGGCCAGCTCGATGAGCTTGGTCGGCACTGCCCGGCCCAGCTTGGCGATCAGCTGCTCCATCATCGCCCTGCCCTCGGCCCTGTCTGTCTGGCGGTAGGCGGCGACCATGTGCTGGTAGAACGCCCACGTGGCCTCGACCTCCACATGCTCGTCAGCCTCGAAGAGGTCCTGGATCCTGGAATACTGCTTCTCGGTGAGCAGGTCGGCCCCGGTCAGCAGGGTCCGGCGGGCCTTGTAGAGCGGATCCTGTTTGCGGCCCCGGTGGCCGTTCACCTGTTGCTGGACTCGCCGGCGGCATCGCTCGAGCGCGTCTCCGGCCAGGCGGACCACATGGAAGGGGTCCATGACCGTGGTGGCTTCGGGGATCTCCTCAGTGGCTGCGGTCTTGAAGCCGGTGAACCCGTCCATCGCCACCACCTCCACGCCATCCCGCCAGGAAGCCGGACGCTCGGCCAGCCAGGTCTTGAAGGCCTGTTTGGAGCGGCCCTCGACCATGTCCAGCAACCTCGCCGGACCGGTGCCGACGCGCAGTGGTGTGAGGTCGATGATCACGGTGACGTACTTGTCGCCACGCCGGGTATGGCGCCAGACGTGTTCATCCACGCCGATCGCGGTGACCCCGTCAAACCGGGCCGGGTCGTCGATGAGCAGACGCTTGCCCTCGGCCAGCACGGCGTCGTTGGCGGTGTTCCACCGCACCCCCAACGCCTCGGCGACCCGGGCGATGGTCAGGTGCTGCACGACCAGAGCTTCCAGGGCCCAGCGCAGGGCACGGCGGGAGAGCTTGGCCTTCGGCTCTGCCGCGGCGGTGGTGTCCTGGCGCCAGACGTGGGCGCAGTCGGCGCACCGGTAGCGCCGAACCGTGACGTGCAGAGTCGTGGGCCTCCAGCCCAGCGGCTCGTGCGCCAGCCGGCGGATCACCGTGCCCCGCGCGGTGCCCTGAGAACCACAGCGGTGACACCACTCATCTGGCTCCACCACCCGACAGGCCAGTACCGCCCGCCCGGGCTCCACCCGTTGCCCGGTAGCTTGAAGGCCGAGCTCGTCCAGCCGGCAAAACTTGGTCAGGTCACAGTCGTCGAAGGTAGCGTTAGGCACGTCGAGGTCTTTCAGATGGCTTGTGTAGGAACTTCCATCATCGGAAGGCCTCGACCTCTATCCAGCTATCGACGCGCCACTTCCCCGAGACCCCCGTCTACACCCTCGATTGTGAAGAGCCGGTAATTGACGGCGTATAGACTCCGTTAAACATTATCGCTCCTGACCAATTTGATAAGCGCGAAGCGCGTTGAAGGCGAAGACATCCTCGTCATCTTTAAAGACTGATCGGACAAAGCAGAAGTGCTCATCGAAGTCAGCTCGCACCGGGAAATTTGATGCGTAAAGCACTTTGAACTTCCCGAACGTTTCGGCAACATAGTCCACTACTTCCTTCTGCACCGGGTCATCGCCGGAGATCTTGACATAGCAGCTAGGCAACTGGGCCAAATCCCGCAACGCAGCTCGTGATTCAGGGGTCAAATCGGTGACATTGCCCAGGTGATCCAAAACGAGCTGTGCTTCAGGAACCTTAGCCAGGGCTCGGGCTATATCCGTGATGTCTTCGCCTCTGCATGTGACATCAAAGGGCAGAGGCAGAGAGCGCAGACCTTCTATAAAACTCTGTTCCATCACTCTTCCAGAAGGAGCAGTGTGAAGCGGCTCTCGAATGCCGGTAGCGTGGACAGGCACCCTCATCCACGGGCTTAGTTGAGATCGCAAAACCCGTCCGAGGATTTGTGGTCTCTGACGTTCGTAGACCAACTGATCTTCCTGTTCTGGATCATCTTGATCAATTTCAACGTAGACCCCACCGAGAAACTCGACGTCATCATACTTGTCATATTCAGCCCGAAGATCCTCGAACCGGTACGTTCGGTTCAGTCTGTCGCTCAGCCACGGGATCGACTGAACATTCGGATCCCACTGGTGAAAATGGGCGTCAATGACCTTCATACAACCACCCCTTTGGTCAAGATCAAATTGGCATACTGCGCGACTTCGCCCGTAGCCACCACTGCATAAGCCTGCTGAGCCTGCTCATAGAAGTCGAAGCGGTTCAAAAACCCAATATTCTCCTCGTTTAGGAGCTCGATATAATCGTTCCAGATAGGCGTTTCTACCCGATCTCCAGCCACGACTTCCATAAGCGTAACGGGTTTCTCAATGTAGGTATCTAACGGGATCAGCTCAAGAACTGCCTTGACTAGCCGTAAAGTCCCGTGGCCATCAGCACGCACAATCCGCTGCCCGATGGAAGTCGCGGGAAAGTGCGCGTCCGCAAGCACAATTGTGTCCCCGTGGCCCATTTCAGCAAGGACCTTAAGAAGTTCCGGCGAAATGACCGAGTCAATTCCCTTGAGCATTGTCCTAACTCACTTTCTGGTGGTAGCCGATTCGAGAACCGGAAATGCCGTACCAAACCAGGTAGGCAAAGCCAATCAGAGACACAAATAGCGAAGCTTCCAAACCGAAAGCGTCTTGGACGAAACCCAACAGGAGCGGGATAACTGCTCCACCGCCAATAGTCATCGTGAGTATCGCTGCACCGTTCTTCGCCGCGGCTCCATCAATGCCACGCAGTGCCAACGCGTAAATAGTTGGGAAGCCAATCGACATAAAGAAGTAAAGCACCATAAACGCGATCACTGAGATGGGCCCGAGTCCAAGTGCCGCTAAGAACATCATCGCAAAACCAGCACTGAAATAGATGGCAAGAACTTTTCCAGATTCAACGTATTTGAAAACTGGCGCCGTGGCGAAGCGCCCCAACGCGAAGAGCACAGTCAGAACTGCCAAAAGGGTAGAAGCCACTCCGGCGTTGATCCCGTCCCACTGCTGCTGAGCAAAGGTCGAAAACACTGAAAATCCAAGAGTTTGCAACCCCACGTAAACGAACAAGGCAACTACACCAAAGGTGAAGTAGGGCCTAAAGAACACCGCTCCAAACCTCGCCGAATTAGCCATCCCCACATCATCGCCTGCGGGTGTGGGGAGTTTGGCGAAGACGAATACCAGCAACACGGCAAGCACAACAATACCGATGACCGTATAGATCAGTGCGGTCTGCCCCATAAAAGTATCCCGGGCTTCCTGGAAGCCGGGGTCGCCGGCGGTTACCGTCTCACCCAGGATCAGGCCAAGCAACAAGGGGCCAATGACCTGACCAATACCGTTAAACCCCTGGGCGATGTTCATCCGCGTCGACGCAGTACTTTCACCCCCAATCTTGGTCATATACGGGTTGCAGTTAGCTTCCAGCGCAGCGGCCCCCAGAGCAATAACGAACATCGCTATAAGAAATATCCAGTAGGACAATGTAGAAGTCGCAGGGATAGTCAGCGCCGCACCGAGAACAAAAAATACGAGCCCGACAATCATGCCACCCTTATACCCATGCCGTTTCGCCACCATTGTTGCTGGGATCGCCATCACGAAATATGCCCCGAAATAAGCGACCTGCAAGAGCGAAGACTCCGCACCGGAAAGTTGAAGATAGGTGGCAAACGGGTCACGGATGCCATTGACGAGGTTCATGGTCAAACCCCAGATAAAGAAGAGGGCAGTAACCAAGATAATGGCCGTGCGGACGGCCGAGGTTTTTCGTCCGGTATTTTCCGCAGACATGATGGCTCCTAATTCAGCGCGCGGTCGAGATGAACGTACCCACCGTCAACGTAAATCTGCTGACCTGTGGTGTGGCTGGACAGTGGTGAGAGCAAGAAAACACCCATATCAGCGATTTCTTTCGGAGTCGTCATCCGCTTTTCCAAGGGGATGTTTTCGGTGATCTCCTCAAGTCGCGCTTGTTGTTCGGCTTCTGCCCCGAAAGTTTTAATCCAATTGGCATACATCGGGGTCCAGGCTTCTGCAACCACAATCGCATTAGCACGTACCGAGTCCTTCGCAAGGGCGGCCGCCCACTCGCGTGTCAGACCAAGGATCGCACCTTTCGCGGCCGCATAGGCGGACGTCTTTCCCTGACCCGTTACCGCGGTTTTGGACGTGATATTTAGAATGGACCCCTTAGATTCGCGCAAGTAATTCACCGAGGCATGCACGGTTTCGTAGTAATGGGTGAGATTGCCGTGCAGAGACTTCTCGAATTCTTCCCAAGTGGTGCTATCTAGATCCAGGTTGTCATTTGTCCCAGCGTTATTGACCACTCCGGCCAGGACACCGTACTTCCGGTAGACTTCATCAACGATCGGTGCAATTTGCTCCGTATTGTTTAGGTCAACCGTGTAATATTCATAGGTAGCGCCTAGATCACTCATTGAAGCGGTAAAATCCTCATCGGCTTCCGAACGGCTCAAGACGACGGGTATAGCACCTTCACGTGCCAGAGATTCAGTGATGGCCCGTCCAATGCCATGTTTACCACCGGTAACAATTATGGGTTTTTCTGCTAGTTTCAGATCCACGATAGGTCTCCTTATTGCTGGTTTAGAAGTCGCTGCGACGCGGCGTCAAAGGTATATGCCGTGATTGATTCAGGCTTCATTTCGCTCGACGCGCCTGGAGTTCTGGGAGCCACATAATGGCCCTGACGAATTTCGGTGGGAGTCACAAAATGCTCGTGTAGGTTATC
The DNA here is from genome assembly GCF_029853775.1 of Auritidibacter ignavus. Taxonomy (NCBI): domain Bacteria; kingdom Bacillati; phylum Actinomycetota; class Actinomycetes; order Micrococcales; family Micrococcaceae; genus Auritidibacter; species Auritidibacter ignavus. The sequence continues at coordinate 2,090,284 of NZ_CP122564.1, read as the reverse complement.
GACATATTCGATGAATCGGTTTTCTTTAGTCGCCGAAACGGCGATATAGTCAAACATTGACATGTGAGCCACCAACTCGCATAGCCCTACACCGCCAGCATGGGGGCAAACGCGAACTCCGTACTTAGCGGCCAATAGCAAGATCGCTATGTTCTCATTCGGTCCGGCTACCCGAGTGGCATCCATCTGATAAACGTCTAGAGCACCCGAAGTAATGAACTGCTTGGCGATGATCCGGTTCTGCATTTGTTCACCGGTCGCGACTGGGATAGGGGTAATGGCCTCACGTATCGCACGATGCCCGAGAATATCGTCCGGGCTGGTCGGCTCTTCTACCCATGCTAAATCGTAATCTTGAAGCTGGTTGATCCACTCAATTGCTTCGGGAACATCCCAAACTTGGTTGGCATCGACCGCTAGTTTCACGTCCGGCCCCACAGCCTCACGAGCGAGAGCAAGTCGTCGCCAGTCATCTTCCACGCTGCCACCGACTTTGAGCTTAATCTGACCGAAACCGTGGTCCTTAACGGCCTCTTGACACAAGCCCACCATCTTCTCGTCTGAGTAGCCCAACCACCCCGGAGCTGTCGAGTATCCCGGGTAACCATTGGCTAAGAGGTCAGCTTTGCGCTCGGCACGAGTGGGCTCAGCACATCGCAGTATGTCGAGAGCTTCATTGCGAGTGATGGCATCTGATAAATAACGAAAGTCCACCAGATCGACGAGTTGCTCTGGTGTCATGTCCGCAAGCAATTCCCAGAGCGGTTTCTTCTCTCGCTTGGCTTTAAGGTCCCAGAGGGCGGTGAGCATCGCTCCAATGGCCATGTGCTCCACGCCTTTTTCCGGACCAAGCCAGCGGAGCTGAGAATCGTTTATAAACATTTGAGATGTCGCACCCATATCTGCCAGTAGCGCGTCCACCTCGGAGCCGACAACATAGTGTTTCAGCGAATCAATCGCTGCGACAACCACGTCGTTTCCGCGACCAATAGTGAACACAAACCCATGGCCGGTCTCCCCGGCGTCAGTTTCGACAGTGAGATAGGCCACCGAGTAATCCGGATCGGGGTTCATCGCGTCAGAACCATCGAGAAAATCGGAGGTTGGAAAACGCACGTCACTTGTGCGCGCTTGGGTAATCAGGCTCATGTCATACTCCCCATTGAGTTCCATCAGATGAAACTAAGTTTCATATTTTGTTTTGTACTATTGAGCCTAGTTTCACCGATCTCCCAGCACAAGGATTTGTCTCCTATGGAGCCTGTGACCGCCACCGACAAAACTCTGATGGTGCTACGTTCTGCTATCACTCATCGACGTTTCACCGATATCGTTGAAGATACTGGTCTAGCGAAAGCCACCGTGCATCGGATCCTGCAGAAACTACTGAGCTACGGTTTCTTAACCTTCGACGAGCAATATTTTCCAGGGCCAGCAATGTTATCGATGGCATCCGAAGCTTTTGACGCGATCGATATTTCCGCAGTAGCCACACCGGTTATCCATCGTCTAGCGCACGAGACCGGGTTTACGGTACATGTGGGAGCTCGTAACGATAATGAGGCCATATATGTGGCTATCGACAACGGTCGAATGCCCTACAGACTCCCTTCCCATGTTGGTGATCGCCTGTCGCTACATTCCACCTCGATCGGCAAGGTGCTACTGGCAACCTCCAGCCCAGAATATGTGGCTGATTACGCCGACCACCCAGGTCTAAACGCCAAGACTCCCCGGACAATTACAAACTTGACGGCGTTAACCAAAGAGCTGGATCGGGTGCGCGAACAGGGGTACGCCCTCGACGATGAAGAGAATGTGCCGGGCATTCGTTGCGTCGGGGCACCCGTGACCAACTACTTGGGACAAGTTTCTCATGCGGTTTCGGTGACCACCTTGGCCATGGAAAACGTCAACATGCATGGACTTGCCGATGAAGTCGTTAGGGCTGCGACAGAGATTTCCTATCGGCTTGGATCTTAGCCAGCATCGGTGGAGGCCAAGATCTGCTCCAGGTCGCCGTCGGTATAGAGCGGAACCTGGAAAACCGGGGAGAATGTCTCGGTGACGCGCTGAGCCCATACTGCTTCACGCTCCCGGCGCTCGGCAAAAACTCCCTCGGATCCGGCCGGCGTTCGGCGATTAATCATCACCGCGACGACAGGGATGCGACTGGATCGCAGTTGATCGGTCAGCTCCAGCGTTTCCTGAACCGGAAGTCGCTCAGCGGCGGTGACCGGGATGAAACCACACCGGGCAGAATCAGTCAGCAATCGATGAAAGTTCTCCAGCAATTCCTTGCGACGGTACAGCGCGGTACGGATTCTGGCATTGCGTTCATCGGTGGGCGTGGTGCCTTCGGGTTGGTCAGGACCGGGCAATGCATTTAGGGCCGCGACGTAGTTCTCGGATTTCCGGCGCCGCGACAGCATGGCTTCAGCCCAGGTCGTCATCGTCTCGGGCAGTTCCAGCAGCCGGAGCGTATGACCGGTCGGGGCGGTATCAAAAATCATCAGATCCCAGTCCGGGCTCAAGCTCAGCTGCGCCATATGCTCCAACAGCGCCGCCTCGTGAGCGCCCGGCGAGGCGGTGGCGGCCCGGAAATACCGGGTGACCTCGCCGTGCAAATGCGCGGGCATCATGCCTCGGACCGTCTCAGCCACGGTATCAAAATGCTCAGCGGCAACCCGCTGCGGATCAGCTTCGAGTACCCAAAGGTTGTCGTGTAACCGTTCGGGCTGATCCGAAAATTGCCGCTCAAACAGGTGCCCGAGGTTATGTGCAGGGTCGGTCGAGACCAACAGAAGACGCGCGTCAGGGCGAGCACGAGCCACGGCCAGGGCGGCGGTGGCAGACAACGTGGTTTTACCGACTCCACCTTTCCCACCAAAGAGCACGACGGATCGGTTGCCGATCACCTGGGTGAGGAACTGGTTTAGCAGCACCGTAGTCCTTCCACCGGTGAGCGTTCCATTCCCATGCGTCGGTGCCAGTCGTGGAAGTTCTCGTACAGCACGGGCATTAGCTCAGCCGTGTAGTAAGTGGCCGGATTGGGAATACCTAATGCTTCGGAGAAAACCATCATCATCAGCAGGTCATCCTCGTCGCGGGCGGAACGTGCAAAAGTCTGCCGGTAGGGTCCGGCGTAGAACTCATGGAGTCCTGCGGCGAGTGCGACAAATTTGTCCCGGACCCACCGCCAGCGTGCCGTAGCCATTAGACCTTGGCCTGCGCGTTGGCATCGAGATCATCATGCTCGGTATCAAGATCCAGCGGTTCGTTGCGGGTGGTGATGTAGGCCCGCACCGCGGTGATGATCACCAACAGCGAGGCGACCAGGATGATGATATCCAGCACCAGGAGCAACCAATTTTCCTCTCGGTAGAACTGGCCCAGCTGAATGATCAGCGCGTAGACCGAGACCACCAGCACAAAGACCAATGGGATCACCACCGGCCAGATGGGACGCTTCAGGCGTGCCAGGATGATGGTCAAGACCGACAGGGTGAGGGCAGCCATCAGCTGGTTGGTGGTACCGAACAGTGGCCAGATGATCATGCCACCTTCGCCATCCGCACCAGCCGAGAAAGCCAGCCCCATGGTCACCAGCATCACGATCAAGGTGGCCACGAGAGGATTGAGCTTCAGGCCCATAGTCTGACCAATTTCAGCAACCACGAAACGTTGCAACCGGACGCCGGTATCCATGGTGGTGGCTGCAAAAAGCACGGCCATGGTGGCCAGGATCGTGGCCGACAGCGACGGTGGGATGCCCAATCCCATGTTCAGAATGTTGCCACCGGCTTCCACAAAGGCTGGGGCACCACCGGCATTGAACTCCGAGTAGACCTCTTTCCAATCCGCCAAGGCTTGGAAACCTGAGGTGGTCGCGATGATGGTACCCAGGGCGAGCAAGCCTTCGCCCACCGCACCGAAGTAGCCCACGAACCGCGCATCGGATTCCTTATCGAGCTGTTTGGACGAGGTCCCCGAGGAGACGATGCCGTGGAAACCAGAGATCGCCCCACAGGCAATCGTGACGAACAACAACGGGAAGATTCCCGGAGTACCCTCGGGGAGGTCTTGGTTCACCGCGGGAGCAACCACGGTGGGGTTCGAGATCAAGATAGCGCCGTAGAGTAGGGCCAGACCGACGAAGAGCTGCAGGCCGTTGATGTAGTCACGTGGCTGCAACAGCATCCACACAGGAAGCACCGAGGCGATCCCGGCGTAGATGAACAGCACCACAATCCAGAACGCACTAGCGGACAGGCCCATGATGGTCTCGGGCAGTTCAACGGGGTACCGGTCGCCAAGGATCATCAAGCCGTAGAGGACGACCACACCGATCACCGATACGAGCGGCAGGTTCCACTTCCACTTATAGATGGCCTGACCGATCAGCAGCGCTACCACGATCGCACCCCAGGTGGGGATCACGGCGGTTGGGGTGGAGACCAGCAGTCCGGAGATCACCACGGCGAAAGCGGCGTTGACCATCAGCAACAGCAGGAAAATGACCACCAGGAAAAGATTTCGCCCGTGGGTGCCGATGTAACGGCCGGACAGGGTTCCGATGGAACGGCCTTTGTGCCGGCTGGAGGCCCACAGGGCGCCCAGGTCGTGCATGCCGGCGAAGAAGATGGTGCCGAGGGTCACCCAAAGGAAAGCCGGGGCCCAACCCCAGATCACCGCCACCGCGGGACCAACGATCGGGGCCGCACCGGCCACCGAGGTGAAGTGGTGGCCCCACAGCACATATTTATTGGTGGGAACGAAGTCCACCCCGTCACGGAACTGGTGAGCCGGCGTGAGGTAGGTGGAAGAAAGCTTGTAGACCTTTTGCGAGAGGAATTTCGAATAGAGAAAGTAGCCCAACAGGATCATGGCGACCCCGACCACGGCAAGGATGAGTGAGTTCATGATGTCCTCAGGTGTGAGATGGAATACTGCCGAAAGCGTACTACATCACAGCAGATTTTTACTTCTGAAGGCTAGTAGATGACGCCTGTGATCAACCGCTGTATGACACTGTTTAAAATTGAGGACATGCGCTGTGACTACTTCGACAAGGGGCTGTGCCGGTCGTGCACCTGGATGAATATCCCGTATACCGTGCAGTTGTCCGAAAAGGTCTCCACAGTGCGCTCCTACCTTGACCCGATCCTGGCCAGTCGGGATAGCAACCTCGACGACTTCTGGACGGCGCCGGTGTGCTCACCGGAGGAAGGGTTCCGCAATAAGGCCAAGATGGTCGTGACCGGATCTGCCCACGAACCGAATCTCGGAATTCTGGATCCGGATCAGCATCCGAAGCATCACGATGGCACCGGGGTAGATCTGTCCGAGTGCCCGCTATACGAGCCAGCGATCATAGCGAGTTTTGAGCCGATCCGCCGACTGATCATAGCCGCCGGGATCGAGCCGTATCAGATGCCCACGCGTCGCGGCGAGCTCAAGCACGTGATCATCACGGTTTCACCGCAACAACAGCTGATGATCCGGTTCGTGTTGCGCTCCACCGATCAACTCGCCCCGCTACGCGAGCATCTGCCAGCACTCCAAGACGAGCTGGCACGGCGCCAGGCCCCGGCCCGGGTGATCACCGCCAATATTTTGCCCCAGCATCAAGCGTTGCTGGAAGGCGACGAGGAGATCCACCTGGCCGGGGATCAGACGCTGACGATGTTGCTCAATGGGGTACCGTTGCGGTTACGCCCGCAAGGGTTTTTCCAAACCAACACCGTCATTGCTGCCGAGCTATATCACCGCGCGGCCACATGGATCGCTGAGTTGCCGGAGATCCGTGTGGTGTGGGATCTCTATGCCGGAGTGGGCGGTTTTGGGTTAACCCTGGCCGACACAGCGCGTCGGGCCGGCACCCCGTTGCGGGTGTGGGGCATGGAGAGCTCACCGCAAGCGATCACCGCTGGCAATCAGACGGTGGCCGATCTGGGGCTGGCGGACACCGTGCAGTTCCGGGCCGGGGATGCCACCAGACTGGCAACGGCGGAGGAACGGCCAGATCTGGTGGTGGTCAATCCGCCCCGACGCGGGATCGGAGCCGAGCTTGCCAGCTGGTTAAACACCCACACCGATCACGTGCTCTACTCCAGTTGTCACCCCAAGACCTTGGCGGCCGATCTGGAGTATCTGCCGGACTTCACGCCGGTACGGGGCACCGTGCTCGATATGTTCCCCCAAACCGCCCACTGCGAAACGCTGGTGTTACTGAGTCGTTGCGGTTAGCTCGGGTTGATGATGCGACCCCAGGAGCCCTTATTGCCCCAAATGTTCTGTCGCATTCCTTCCAGTTGCAGAATCTGGGAGTGGTCGACGAATAGGTTGACCTCGTTGCCGTAATTCTTCAGGTACCACTCGAACACCAGCGGGTCGGCGGCCTCGAACATCACGTTCTCCTGACCGAGACCGTTCATGATGGAAGCGGCCACCCCGGTATTCCATTCGGCGACGTTCTCGGTGATCCCTTCGGATTCGATCATGATGATCTCGGCGCCAGCCTCGAGGGCGGCCTTGCCGCGATCAATCAGGTCACCGACGTCTTTGGCACCTTCAGCAGCGAGTTCGGATTCGGCGGAGTCACCACCGGAACCGATCTGAATGCCCAGTTCGGGCTTGGGTTTCAGCCCAGCGTTCGCCACGCGTTCCACCAGTCGCTGCAACCCCGAGGTGGGGAGCATAATGAAGCCGGTGGAAATCTCGATGACGTCCATGCCGAGGTCCTTGGCCCGTTTCAGGTATTCGTCCACGGCCTCGTCGCCGTAACGCAAGACGGTCTCGATCCAGCCTCCCGAGGAGACGTAGGCGTCACCGTGGTGGGCGATCTCGTTGATGGCCTTGACTTGTTCGTCGGGAATCAGCGCGAAAGAACCACCGGCCCACTTAATGCCGTCAATCCACTGCCCGGCCACGTCGAAGACATCCTGCATATGCCGGGTGCCGTAGGTCGAGTAGTGTGGCGCTCGAATCTCGGTCATACCGATGGTGCGCGGCTTGGCGGGACGGTGAGCGCGCGGGACAAAGTTCATCGAGACATCGAAAGGAATCTCGTTCGACATCTGAACCTCTCTTTCTTCTTAGCGGTTCACCTGAGCCAGAAGCTCAGTCAGGTCTGCAATCGGGCGGTTGTCGAGATCGTAAATGACTTCCACCATGTGGTCGCGCCAGTCTTCGGTGGTGAAGGGGCTAACGAGCGCGTCGAACTTGGCGCGTTCGTCTTGCCAGTTCATCGGATCATCGTGAAAGCCCGGGTAAGACCGTTTTTCGGCGTTGAGCACCGTGCCGTCCTGTAGCGTGACGGTCAGCTCAGCGGGCATATGCTGTGGGAACTGCGCGGAGAACTCGGGATCTTCGGCAATCTCGACCTTGGTCATCAGCGATTGCACATCGTCAGCCACGATGCGCTCGGGGCTGTATTGTGCCGGAGTGAGCTCTCCATCGAGGAGCACGCAAGCCAGCATCCACGGCAGGGAGTGATCGGCTTCTTCCTTGGTGCGGATGGTGCGTTTATCGCCTTCTTCACCCCCACCGATAATGTTCCAGGCGACGTCGAAGGTCTTCAGCTTCACGCTGGCGATCGCTGTGGGGTCGAAATCGTGCTGGGCGCGCATATCTTGAGCGGCTTCCAGGGCCGACTGCGAGTGGATCTCGGCATTGTGTTTTTTGATGATGGTCTCTGTGACCTTCTCGAGATCTTCGGCGGACCAGGAGATCTGGAAATCTCCAGCGATGGAGTCCTTGAAGCCCTTATTGCCCTCAAAGACCTCGGCGGGTCCGGTAATGCCACGTTGGGCCAGCAAGGCCGCCCAGGTCGCTGCCTGTGCCACGTGGGCGTAGGCCAGGCCTTTCCAGTGCGATAAATCCCCGGTGCGGGTCACGCGCAATGCATTATTCGCAGTGCCGGCAATGGCCATCGCATGGGCGGCTTGATCGGCGGTGAGTCCCAAGGCCTTCGCGACGCCAGCGGCTGCGGCATAGCTACCCTGGGTGGTGTGGTCGAAGCCGCGATCGCGCACCGGAGCGACGTCGGAGAGTCGCGTGTGGACCTGAATCGCCACCGCGAAAGCGTCCAGGAAGGTTTTGCCACTGGCCCCGGCCAGTTCGGCGGCTGCCAGCACAGCCCCCATGTTGTCACTGGGGTGGTTGGTTTCCTTCGGCGCTAAGTAGGCATCCATGAAGTCCAAGTAGCGTGAGAGTGCCGAGTTGTAAAAGGCGGCTTTCTCGGCGGTGGTACGTCCGCCACCGATCAGCGTGGCCTGTTCGGAGCCACCCTGCTCGTCCACCAGCTCGCGGATCGCCACGAGGGGCTCGGCGTTCAAGGCACCAATAGCAACGGCAATGGTGTCCATGACACGAATCTTGAGTTGTTTCACAGCGTGTTCGGACATCGTGGCTGAATCGGCCGCGACCACAAATTCAGCCAAATCCTGAATCTCGGTCATGATGTCCCTCCTCTCCAAAACCGTTGACACTTTGGAGTGTAGGGCACGCCCACTAATTACGCAACACCTATGTGCGGTAATTGACATCAGTTTACCTAAGAGTAATGTCGAAACGTCGGTCGACCAGATACGAATGGCGCTGTCGACAGGCGGTCAGTCGGTCACGATCGATCTCCACCACCAGGATGGTGGGGTCCCGCGTTGCGGTGGCGACAACCTCCCCGGTTGGCGCCAGCACGCGGGACAGTCCGCCATACTCGTGCTGGGTATCGGACCCGCAATAGTTGGCGTAGGCCAGATACACCTGATTTTCCAGAGCGCGGGCCGGCAACAGCAGGTGTTGCACCTGGTCGTAGTCGATCATGTTCGCGGTGGGCACCACGATCAGATCCGCCCCGGCCACCGCGAGCGCGCGGGCAGTTTCGGGGAATTCGATGTCATAACAGATCGCCACCCCGATCTGCCAGCCCCGCCAGGAGACCACCTGAGGCGGCCGCCTGGGCGGAGGGTCGAACTGGTCGGCGTCGAGCTGGCCGAAGTAGTGGATCTTGCGCTGATCGAGCAACCGCGTCCCAGCCTGATCGAGAACCCCGACCGTGTTGAACACGGTCGCCCCGTTGCGTTCGGGGTAACCGTAAGCGATGGCCAGGTGGTAGCGGGTCGCCATCTCGGCGACCTCACGGTGATAGGACCCGGCCAGCTCGAGGATGCGCTGCCGGCCAATCACGTAGCCGGTGAGAAACATTTCGGGCAACACCAACAGCTCAGCTGAGCAGTCATGCGCCCGGCGAGCGAGCTGGTCCAGCCGGCGCAGATTGGCAGGCGGGTCCCCGTCGAGCGGTGGCACTTGGGCGATGGCGAGTCTCATGGCGCCAGCTCAAGGGGTCCGAATTGCTCGTACAGGTCACCGGGTCCGGGATTGGCCGGATCGGTGGTACCGCCGAAGTGGTGAAGTACACCCCAGACCGCGTTCAGCCCGGTCTGTACCGCGCCTTCGGCCCACGCGGGCGTAAAGGACACGCTGTCTCCGGCGAGGAAGATCCCGCGCTGACTAGCGGGCAGATCGTCCTGGACGAAGTGACCGTACATGCGGTGGTTGTACCGGTAGTGGCCCGGTAACGCCCCTTTGAACGCGCCCAAGAAGTAGGGGTTGGCTTCCCAGGAGACGGTCACCGGCTCGCCGATAATGTGACTGCGGATATCGACGGTGGGATAGATCTTCTCCAGGGCTCCTAGCGCCAGCTCGGCACGCTTCTCTGGGTCGTAGGGTAGCATTTTCAGCGCATCCGACATCCACGAGTAGGTCAAACAGATCACCCCGGGCTGATCGTCGCCGTGATCGAACAGGTAAGTCCCACGGGTGATGCGGTCGGTGAGCGTCATGCTCATCACATCCTGGCCGGTGGCGGGGTCCTGGTCTTTCCAGAAGGGGCGATCGACGGGCACGAAAGTTTTCGAGGACTGCATATACCGAGTCCGATCCAAGGCCATCCACATCTCTTGGGAGAACAGGTCTTCAGCGCAGTCGATCTCAGTGGTCAGGAGCCAGGATTGGCAGGTCACCACCACCGCGTCGTAATGCTGAGCGCTCCCGGTGGCTTCGGTGACCACAATCTGCTCGCCATCGCGGTAAAGCCCCGACACCGCACCCCGTGGCTGGCGGTTGTCGTGGAGCGCGGCCAGACTGGTGCCCTGAGACCAGTGCACCGGGTCGATCAGACCGCGTTCCCACAGACGCCGAGGCAGTTGTTCGGAGCCGCCGATCACCAGATGCTGATGTGAGTCGCATTCGGTGAGCACCACGCGCAGAATTTCGAGCATGGAGTTGGCGAAGTCCGAGTCCCAGCCCCCGGTCCCGAAGCCAACTTGACCGAAGACTTCTCGGTGCCGGTAGGACAGGCGGGAAAATTCCTCGGATTCGGTCACGAACTCGTAGAAGCTCTTATCGTCCCAGGCGGCCACGATCTGGTTCCACGCCGCTTTCAGCCCGGTGGCGTCTTGGCGCTTGATGGCCTCCTGCAGGCTCTTGAGCCCGAATTCTCGCTCCAGGGCGGCATCCCAGGCTTCGGCTACTTCGGCGAAGAACGGGGGGAGATCCTCCAGACTGCGCGCGTACCAGGTGTCACCACCCAAATCGATCACGGTACTACCGGCGGCCTCGGTGAGCGGGTTGGGGAAGGGCTTGGTCTCCAATCCGACCAGATTCAGATAGTGAAACAGCGTGGTGGAAGAGACCGGGAAGCGCATGCCACCCAGCTCGGCAATGATGGCGGAATGATCGCGCCCGGCGTGTTCTGCCGTGAAGGTGAAGGGCTCGGAACGTAGCCGTCCGCCGAGACGTTCGGCCTCGTAGACCACGGGTTTCAGTCCCAGTCGCATCAGCTCATAGGCGGCCACGAGCCCGGAGATGCCGGCGCCAATGACCGCAACCTCGGTGCCAAGTGCGTGATCGGGAAGGCGACCGATGTGTTGGCCTGCGGTGAGCCAGTGCCGGTAGTCGAAGGGGAAATCGGGGCCGAAGATGGTAACAGCGTGGGTGTGCGCCATTGATACTCCTTGAATAGCAACCAGTGTGACTCACCTTACATGAGCTTTCAGGCGCTACAGTAGAGGCATGGAACATGAGACAGTTTTCGTCCACGGACTAGGCCAATCGGCGACAAGTTGGGAGCCCGTGGTCGAGCACGTCACCGGCGCGGTGGCCTACGATGTGCGTGGCTTTGGACAGGCCCCTTTGGGTGAGGCCGAGGGAACCCTGGAGCAGTTGGGTCAAGACCTGGTGGAGGTCATGGAGCGCACCGAGGCCCGCACCGCGGTGGGCTTTTCACTCGGTGGGATGATTGTGTTGTGGGCGGCCGCCCATCGACCGGAGCTCTTTGATCGAATTGTGGTGATGGCGACCTCTTCGGTGGTGGGAGCCCGAGCCGCTGACTACTACCTGAAGCGGGCCGAACTTGTGGATCATCCCACACAGTTCTTCGAGATGCTCACGCAAGATACTCGGGATATGGTGTGTCACGACACCGTCGACGTGGAGAGCCTCACCGCCCAGCGAGTGGAGGACATCGGGCAGGGCGCAGGTTTTGCCAATGCTGCCCGGGCGCTGGCCGGGGTCAAGGACTCCCCGTTCCATCAGGATCTCGCCCAGATCACTGCCCAGGTGCATGTGATCAGTGCGGAGAACGATCAGCTCTGTTCCCCCAAAGCCACCCAGATCCTGCTGGAGGCGTTGCCGGAGGCTCATCACACCGTGGTCCACGATGCCGGCCACCTGATGTTGATCGACCAGCCCGAGGCCACGTTAGCCGCGATTGACCACGCCCTGTTCAGCTAGCGTGCTGTCGGTATTGGTTGAGCCCGAAGAGGATGTGGGTGCGCATCGCTGATTCCGCCCAGGCCCGGTCCCGGTGTTCCAAGGCGTCAATGATCTCCTCGTGTTGGCACATGCTCCGCTCGATGGCCGCAGGCCCATAGCTCGCCATGACTTGGTGCAGGAGCAAGGGGATCACCAGATTCTGGGCTGCCCCAACGAGGGGGTGGTCGGCGCGCACCGCAAGAATCGCCCGGTGAAACAGACCGTTCAGCCGAGCCCGCTCACCATCCTCGGCCACCCGCATCTGGTCGGAAAGCTCCCGGAGCTGCTCCAGCCGGGGTGGGTCGATGACCTCGGCGACCAGACCGGTGACGAAGGATTCGACCAGGGCCCGAGACTCGTAGATCTCGACCACGTCGTCAACGGTGTAGTGGCGGACTTGGGCCCCACGATTCGGGTGGAAGACCACCACCCCGGTACTGGCCAGTTTGGCGATGGCGTTACGTACCGGGGTGCGGGAAACTCCCAGCCGGGTGGCCAGATCGGTCTCACGCAACCACTCCCCCGGTCGGATTTCTCCGTCCAGGATCAGTTGCAGGATCTTCTCCTCCATCACTGCCACCTGGCTCCGGCAAGATCCTCCCGGGTGCCACCGCGGAGCACGAAAGAGCTGGACGGGAAACCGGTGAAGTCCACCAGGTCCGCGGCGATGGAGCGGATCTCAGTCAGGTTGATGCCGGTGGCAATGCCCATCGTCTCCAACAGGTGGATGAGGTCCTCGGTGGCCATATTGCCCAGAACCGCAGGATCACCGGGGAACCACAGATCTCCGCCAAGGGCAGCCACGCTGGTTTCCAGCCAACCGGCCCCGGCGGCCAAGGCCGCGAGCGCATTGGCGGTGGCAGCGCCATTGCGGTTGTGCACATGGGTTCCGAAGCTGACGTGGGGGTAGTGGGCCCGGGCCTGGGCTAGCCCGGAATAGACTTCGCCGGGGTGTTCTACTCCGGTGGTATTGGCCAGATAGATCTTGTCTACCCCGAGATCGACGGCGGCCTGGATGACACGATCGCGCATCGGCGCGGAGACCTCCCCGTAGCAGGGGGAGAAGTAGGCGCAGGCGACCGCTACGATGATCCGCTTGCCGGCCTGTTGGACCACGCGCACCATCTCGGGTAGGTGGTCGAGTAGCTGCTCGGTGGTGGCGGATTGGTTCTTCAGCGCCATCCCATCTTCGGCAGGAATCACCACCGCGATCTCGTCCAGCGAGGTCTCGACCGCCCGGCGGGCTCCGGTGAGGTTCGGCGCTAAGCCACGCAGCGTGACGGCATCACGCCAGGGTAGCCGGTCCAGTTCGGCCACGATTTCGGCGGCATCTGCCAGTTGGGGAAGCACTTTCGGATGGGCGAACGAGCAGACCTCCAGCTCGGTGCATCCGGCCGCCACCAGTCGATCAGCAATCTCAACTTTGCGAGAGGTGTCCAACGGTTCGGCCACCGCTTGCAACCCATCGCGGAGCCCCACGTCGACCACGGTGGTACTCGAGGGCAGGTTCCAGGCTTGGGCCAGGGAGGGAGCCGGTTCGGTCATCAGCGGATCACTCCTTCGGCGCGGCGTTGGTCCTGGCGTGTTGCATCATATCCGAGGTCCTCCAGCACCGCGCGGGTGTGTTGACCCAGGACGGGTCCCGACCACCGCACCCGGGTATCGGTGCGCGATAACCGGGGGAAGGCATTCTGCATGTGCACGGTGCCGTGCTGTTGCGAGTCCACGGTAATAATGGAGTCTCGTGCCAGGAACTGCGGGTCGGCGATCATGTCTTGGGGGCGGAAAATCTTCCCGACCGGCACCGAATGGGCGTTTAGGAGCTCGGTGAGTTCTGTCAAGGTTTTGGTCATCGAAAACTCCGCGATCAGCTCGTCGAGTTCGGCCTGGTGTTCTCCGCGGGCCTGGTGGTTGACATACCGTGGATCGTCGGCCAGTTCGGGCCGGCCCATGGCGGTAGCCAGTCGGGCGAAGATGGTGTCTTGGTTGGCGGCAATGATCATCCACTCCCCGGAGCCGGTGGGGTAGACATTGCTGGGAGCAATTTTGGGCAAAATGGATCCGGTGCGTTCACGCTGGACTCCGCCTTCGGTCCAGTCGGGGATGAGCGATTCCATCACACCCAGCACCGACTCGTAGATCGAGGCATCCACCACTTGGCCGCGTCCGGAGTTCTTGACCTCCAGTAGCGCCGCCAGCGTTCCGAGGGTAGCGAAGATCGCGGCCAAAGAGTCCCCGATAGAAATGCCCACCCGAGAAGGAGGAGTCGTAGGATCACCGACGATGTAGCGCAATCCGCCCATGGCTTCACCGATCGAGCCGTACCCGGGGTGTTTGGCTGACGGTCCGGTTTGCCCGTAGCCGGAAACTCGTGTCATCACCAGCTCCGGGTTTCGGGCGGAGAGAGTCTCGTAGTCCAGGTGCCATTTCTCCATCGAGCCGGGGCGGAAATTCTCGATCACCACATCGGCCGAGCCAATCAGCTCGCGAGCAATGTTCTGGCCAGCTTTTTCGCGCAGGTTCAGGGTCACGGACTTTTTATTCCGAGCCAGCACGGACCACCACAGCGAGTCGCCGGCCACCCGAGCCTGGCCCCACTGGCGCAAGGGGTCACCACGGACCGGGTCTTCAATCTTGATGACCTCGGCCCCTAAGTCCCCGAGTAGCTGGCCGCAAAACGGGCCGGCAATGAGCTGGCCCATCTCGATCACCCTGACCCCGGTCAGTGGGCCCCGAACAGATTCGTCAGTGTGTGAATGTCGTTCTGCCATTCAGTGTCCTTACCGCGTGCGTCGATAGTTCTATCCTATATTGTGTACGATATCTGGCTCTAATACCCCATAATAGAGATAGAAGCCCACCTGTTGTATCCAATAACGGTCGGCGTCACGGGCCGTCTCCATCATTGTCCGCAACACCTAGATGTAGTTCCTCGGGAGGTTGTGAACGGGATTTGAGGTCAGAGACGACCCCCGGTATCGAGGTGGGTAACGACACGCACCCTGACCCGGAGGTCTTCCATGACACACCGTAACGCCCCGATGACCATTGAGGGTAGGCGCCGGCTCGTCTCTCTTGTTGTCGATCACGGCTGGCCCCAGCGACGCGTTGCTGAACGCTTCCAGGTGTCCCCGGCAACGGTGTCTCGCTGGGTGAGCCGGCACCGGGCAGGGACCGGTTTGGCTGACCGCTCGAGCCGTCCGCACCACAGCCCGAACAGGCTCAGCGCACGTACCGAGCGACGCATCATCGCGCTGCGGTTCAACCCCCGATGGGGGCCGCACCGGATCGGCTACCACCTGCGCGTGCCACGCTCGACCGTCGGGCAGGTCCTGGCCCGCTACCGGATGCCTAACCTGGAATGCATCGATCAGGCCACCGGCCTGCCGGTCCGCCGGCCCGCACCCTGTCGCTACGAAGCCGAGCAGCCCGGCCAGCTGGTCCACGTTGATGTCAAGAAGCTTGGCCGCATCCCTAACGGTGGCGGATGGCGGGCTCATGGCCGCGGATCGGGCCAGGACCGGAAGGTCCAGTCCTCACGGGGCAAAGCCGCGCGTGCCGGGCAGCCTTCGTCGCGGGGGTATCGGTACCTGCATCACGCCGTCGATGACTACTCCCGGCTGGTCTACTCCGAGATCCTCAATGACGAGAAGAAACACACCGCAGCAGGCTTCTGGAAGCGGGCGAACAGGTTCTTCACCAGTATCAGTGTCGCGATCGAAGCAGTCATGACGGACAACGGGGCTTGTTACCGGTCCGCGGACTCCCAGCAAGCCCTCGGAGATGGGGTCAGGCACAAGCGGACGAGGCCTCGCCGTCCGCAGACGAATGGGAAAGTCGAGCGGTTCAACCGGACGCTGATGAACGAATGGGCCTACGCGAGACCGTATGCCAGTGACAGTGCTCGCGAAAACTCGTACGCAGCATTCTTACATGACTACAATCACCACCGAGCCCACACCGCCATCGGGGGACTCTCACCAGCAGACCGCGTTCACAACCTCACGGGGAAGTACACCTAGACGTGACTTCGGTCTCCTCGGTAGTGTGAACTCATGGGACTACACGGACAGTTTGATCAGATCACCGCAGAAGACCTGAAAGCCATGGCTACCGCCGAGGGGTTGAAGGTCTCGATATTCCTTCCCACCAATCCGATCCACCACAGCTCCTCGGAGACGGCGACCCGGATTAAATCCGCGCTGAATGAGGCGAAAAAGCAGGCTTCCGACCCCGACGCCATTAACCAGATCGTGGCGCCGCTGGAGGAGCTAGTCTCCGACCCGGGTTTTGTGCGTGACCAGTCTGAGACCCTGGCACTCTTTGCTGCCGATGGTTTTTGGCGGGCCTACCGGCTCGGTGTTCCGGTCACCGAATACGTTCACGTCAATCAGCACTTCGTGTTGCGACCGATTGCCGAGGCCCTCACCGAGTCCTCAGCGTTTTACATTCTGGCTCTGGCTCAAAATAAAGTGCGGCTTTTTGATGCCACCAAAGATACCGTCACCGAGCTGGAGCTCAACCACGTTCCGGAATCCCGTGAAGAATGGGAGTCGGATGATCGTAGTTCCGGTTATACCCCGGGCGTGCGCGGCAATGGGAACAGCAATTTCGAAGTCGAACAGCAAAAGTTCTTACACGATGTGGGGGCCTCGCTGGGTGATGAACTCGGCCGGGCGCGCTCGCAGCCACTGGTGGTAGCCTCCGTGTCCGAACTCGTCCCAGAGGTCCGAGGCTATTCGTCGTATCCGGTAGTGACCGAGGAATTCTTGGCCGGTAACCCGGAGACTAAATCCGGTGCTGAGTTGCGCGATGAGGTCTGGGAGCAGATCATCCGCCCGCGATTCGCTGCCGCCGATGATGCCGAGTATGAGCGCTTCGCCAATGTGGCTGGCACCGGCTTGGGCGAGACCCAACCCGATGTGATCCGCGATGGAGCGGTCGAAGGCCGGGTGGACCGACTCTTTATCAACCCCGCACTGTCCGCCTCAGATGGCACCGGTCAGGTGAACACCGCCATTCTGCATACGCTGTTGAACTCTGGTCGGGTCATCATTATCTCCGACGGTCGGGTGGATAATGTCTCCGCGTTGATGCGGTATTAGGCAGTGTGAGCCATGAGCGCGCTCACGCTCGCTGCCCGGGCTCTCGACCGGATTCCCGTTTCCGTGCTGGACCGGGTTGTTCCGGCCCTGACGAATCGCTCCGGTGACCGGATGGACCCTGACGTTCGGCTCTCCTTGGCGGTTCTCAACCTGATCACGAAAGATTTCTCCGATCTGCCGGTAGATCAGGCCCGCCGTATTGGCTGTGAGCACTCGATACGTGGGTGGAGTACTCGCGCGGATCTACTATCCGATCGGAGCTCAGCTCCCTCGTCCCGCTGTCCTCTACGCTCATGGCGGGGGCTGGACCCTGGGTTCGACGCGCAGTCACGATTCAACCGCCAGGTTTCTCTGTCATCACGCCGGGGTGATCGCGATCAGCCTGGAGTACCCGCTCGCCCCAGAACACCCTCATCCCGTGGCACTGCTGGCCGTGAACCAGGCCCTGGATGCAGTCCTGGAAGGACAGGTCCCCGGGGTTGAACCGCACACGGTGATCATCGCCGGAGATTCCGCCGGTGCCCATTTAGCCGCAACAGTCTCGCTTCTGCGGGCAGATCAGGGTACCGCTCAGCCGGTGGCCCAAATGCTTTTTGTGCCGGTCACGGATCTGAGTCGGATGGACACCGGTTCGTATCACGAGTTCGATCACGGCTACTTTCTCACCCGAAAACACATGCGGTGGTATCGCAACCACTATTTGGGCTCCCGCCTCGAGGTGGCCACGGACTGGAGCGTCTCACCGTTGCTGGCGCCTCGGACGCTTCTGGCCCACACCGCTCCGGCCTATCTTTCGGTGGCTGGTTTTGATCCACTGCGCGACGAGGGTCTTGCCTACGCTGAAGCGCTCAACCAAGCCGGAGTGAAGACCACGCTACGGGTCAATACCGGGTTGATCCACCCCTTTGTGAATTCTCTGGGTGTCTGGCGCGGAGCCCGGCTCGCCCTGCGCCACGCAGTGGAGTTCATTCGCGGGCTCTAAGACGACTCGGCACCGCCCCGGGGAAAGGACGGTGCCGAAGAGTGCACGTGGAGTTGATCACCACTAGCCGCGGTTGCGGATCTCTTCTTTCTTGGCTCGACGGTAACGGTGGAGTAATGGTTCGGTGTAGCCGTTGGGCTGGGTGGAACCCTCGACGATCAGGGCACGGGCAGCCTGGAAGGCGATGCCACCTTCACCCCCTGGCATCAGCACCTCATAGTTGGGGTCATCGGCGTTCTGCTCATCAACCACGGTCGACAACCGGGCCAGGGATTCATCAACCTGATCTTGGGTGATAATTCCGTGTTCCAGCCAGTTGGCCAGTAGTTGGGAGGAGATCCGCAGGGTGGCCCGGTCTTCCATGAGCGCGACATCGTGAATATCGGGCACCTTGGAGCAGCCGACACCCTGGTCGATCCAGCGCACCACATACCCCAGGATGGACTGGACGTTCTCATCGATCTCCGCGGTCCGCTCTTCATCGGTGAGTTTCTCGGGCTCACCCAGTGGCGGTACCAGGAGCGGTTCGATCGACTGTGCTTCTCGCTGAGCAATCTCAGACTGCACCTGGAAGGCATCGGCCTGGTGGTAGTGCAAGGCGTGCAACGTGGCTGCGGTGGGTGAGGGCACCCAGGCCGCGGTGGCACCGGCACGCACCTGGCCAATCTTTTCCTGCAACATATCGGCCATCAGATCCGGCTTGGCCCACATCCCCTTCCCGATCTGTGCGGTACCGCGGAAACCGGCAGCCAGTCCGATGTCGACGTTGGAGTTCTCATAGGCTTGCAGGAAGGGCTGGGCCTTCATATCGGCTTTACGCACCACCGCTCCGGCGTGCAGGGAGGTGTGGATTTCATCACCGGTGCGATCCAGGAATCCGGTGTTGATGAAGAACACCCGATCGCTGGCTTCGTTGATCGCGGCAGCTAGGTTGACCGAGGTACGACGCTCCTCGTCCATAATGCCGATCTTCAGGCTGGTTGCGGGCAATCCGAGTAGCTGCTCGACCCGGCCCAGGGTCTCCACGGCGAAAGCAACTTCGGCCGGACCGTGCATCTTCGGTTTGACGATATACAGCGATCCGGTCGAAGAATTCCCTTTGCCGGAGCGCAGGTTCGGCACGGCCACCAGCGAGGTGATAATCGCGTCCAAAATACCCTCGGGCACCTCATTGCCCTCGGCATCCAGCACAGCATCGGTGGTCATCAGGTGGCCCACGGTGCGCACCAACAAAAGCGATCGGCCCTTCAGTGAGATGGTGTCGGTGCCATTGGCGGCGGTGTAGTGGCGGTCATCGGCCAGCACGCGGGTGAAGGCCGTGCCGTTTTTGGTCACCTCTTCGCTCAGCGTGCCGTTGACCAGCCCGGACCAGTTGGAGTAGCACAGGGTTTTATCTTCGGCGTCTACCGCAGCCACCGAGTCTTCCAGATCGATGATCGAGGTCACGGCAGATTCCAGCATGATGTCCTGGATCCCGGCGCCATCGGTGGAGCCAATGGTGCCCAAGGGGTCGAAGTCAATCTCCAGGTGCAGGCCGTTATGACGCAACAACACCGTCTCGGGCTGTTCGGGGGATCCGGTGTAGCCGATGAAGCCCTCTGGATTAGCCAGCTCGGTCTCGGTCCCATTCGACAACGTGACTTTCAGGGCGCCCTCAACCACCCGGTAGCCGGTGGAATCAGCATGAGAGCCAGCGGTCAACGGGGCAGCGAGATCCAGCAGTTCGCGACCCTTAGCGATCACCGCAGCACCGCGAACCGGGTTGTAGTCTCCCACCGGTTCTTTCCCCTCAGACTGATCGATCGCATCGGTGCCGTAGTAGGCATCGTAGAGCGAACCCCACCGGGCATTGGCGGCGTTGATGGCAAAGCGGGCGTTGCTCACCGGGACCACCAACTGCGGGCCGGCCTGGTGGGTGATCTCCACATCCAGGTTGGTCGTGGTGGCCTTGACCTCCTCGGGGGCCGGCAACAGGTAGCCGATCTCTTCCAAAAATGCGCGATACCTCGCAGCGTCGCCGACGCCGTTGTGCTCGCGGTAGTAGGTGTCCAGCTGCTGCTGTAGCTCATCACGGGTGGCTAACAGCGCCTGGTTCTTCGGGGTCAAATCGGCGAAGATCTCAGCCACCCCGGACCAGAAGCTCTCGGCATCCTGCTCAGCAGCCGGTAGCGCGTGGGTTTCCACGAACTCCAGCAACTCATCGGCCACCTGCAGTCCAGCACGTTCGGCGTAGTTCGGTTGAGTCACGGTCAGTTCTCCTTATCTGTCGCGTCAAAGATGGCGCCGGGGTTCATAATGCCCAGCGGGTCCAGGGCGTCCTTAATGCGTTGGTTGAGTTCCATGATGTCCTCGCCAAGATAGTCCTGCAACCAGGGTCGCTTCAGCCGACCCACTCCGTGTTCGCCGGTGATGGTCCCGCCCAAACCGATAGCCAGGTCCATAATCTCTCCGTAGGCCTGGTGCGCTCGGGCCTGTTGCTCCGGATCGGTGGGATCCAAAACCACCAACGGGTGAGTATTGCCGTCCCCGGCGTGAGCCATGGTCGGGATGCTCACCTGGTGCCGGGTCGCGATCTGGTTGATCCCCACCACCAACTCGCTAAGTTTCGGCAGAGGCACGCCGACGTCTTCTAGCAACACCGCACCCATCCGTTCAATAGAGGGGATCGCGACTCGGCGGGCGGTGACAAAAGCCTCGCCTTCCTCAGGATCATCGGTGCAGAAGGCCTCGGTGGCACCCTGCTCGGTACAGATCGCTTCCATCCGCTGGATTTCTTCCACCGCCGAGGCAGTCGATTCATCGGATTGGGCAATCAGCAACGCTGCAGCCTGATCGTCCAGTCCCATGCCGGTGGCGGCGTTGACGGCCTGGATGGTGGCGTGATCCATGAATTCCAGCATTGAGGGGCGCATTGTCCGGGTGATCTGTTGCACCGCCTGGGTCGCCGACTCCAGCGACGGGAAGGTGGCCACCATCGTGGTGGGTTGTTTTTGGCGCGGGATCAGGCGCAGGTGGACTTCGGTGATCACGCCGAGGGTGCCTTCCGACCCCACGAACAGCTTGGTCAACGACAGCCCGGCCACATCTTTGATGCAGGGGCCACCGAGCGTGATGATCTTGCCATCGGCGAGCACCACGGTCATCCCCAACACGTAATCGGTGGTGACCCCGTATTTCACACAGCACAAGCCTCCGGCATTGGTAGCCACATTGCCACCAATGGAGCAGATTTCGAAGGAGGAGGGATCTGGTGGGTACCACAAGCCGTGTTCTGCCGCGGCGACCTTGACCTCGGCATTCAGCGCCCCGGGGCCGGCGGTGACCGAACGTGTCTGCGGGTGAACCTCGATGGAATTCATCCGTTCCAGCGAGAGCACAATACCGTTGTCCACGGCGGTAGAACCACCCGACAGGCTGGTTCCGGCACCCCGGGGTACCAGGGCAATGCGGTACTTGGCGGCGATGGTCACGATCTGTTGGACCTGCTCGGTGCTGGTCGGACGCACCACAACCAGAGGGGTACCGGCCTCAGGGTCATTCGCCCGGTCCCAGCGGTACGACTCGATGGTGGCGGGATTGGTCACCAGCACGTCAGCAGGGAGTTGCTGCTGGAGCTCTTCAAGCGCAAGACGTTCCATCGGTCCCCCTGAGATGGAGTTCACGGGCAGGTGTGACGAAATGTACTCTAGCCCACCTCGCGTATTTGTGAAAGTTCTTTTCCGTATCGTGGATATTAGCCACGCGTTGCGGCGACACGTGCGATGCGCCAGGCGACTCGCTGGAGTAAGGGGACGGCTCGCTCTTTGAACGCAGCATCCACCCGGGTCACCGGACCCGAGACAGAAATGGCCGCCGGGGTCGGCAAGTCCGGGACGGGGACGGCAAAACAGCGCACGCCGAGTTCTTGTTCTTCGTCGTCGGTGGCGTATCCGCGAGCGCGGACGGCGCGAATGTCGTCGAGCAGTTCGGCGACTGTGGCAGGACCCCGTCCGGTGGGCTGGTGGATCCCCGCACGGACGACCAATTGTTCGATCTGCTCGTCTGGTAGCTGAGAGAGCATGGCTTTTCCAACACCGGAGCAATTGGTGTGGACGCGCCGACCGATTTCGGTGAACATGCGCATGCTTTGAGCGGAGGGAACCTGGGCGACATAGGTCGCCATATCGCCGTCCAGCACGGCCATATTGGTGGATTCCTGAACGGCATTGGTGACTTCGGCGAGGTAGGGTCGCGCCCAGGACCCCAACTGTTGTGAAGCGAGGTCACCGAGCCGGATCAGGCGCGGTCCCAGCCCATAGTGCTTATTCGGCAAGTGCCGAACGTAGCCACTGTGGGCCAGGGTCTTCAACAGCCGATGAATCGTCGGCAGCGGGAGTGCGGTCTGCTCGGCTAGCTCGGACAGCGAGATCTCACCGCCGGCACCGGCAATGTGCTCCAGAAGGAGGAAAGCCCGCTCCACCGATTGGACGCCGTTAACCATTCGCGCTCCCTTCCAGTCAGTCCGCTCAGTCCGCGGAACTATAAGTCCATATTGCGGAAACTCTACCGGAAGGGAGCGCGATGTGAGCGAGAACGCAGTCTTACTTGTCCTGAGCGTTGACCTCGACGAGGATCTTCACTTCCTCATCAGCGTGGTCACGCAACTGGTTGAAACCCTTTTCCACGATATCTTCGGGCTTGATCACTGAGGAGATGAACTGCTCGAGGTTCACCTTGCCGGACTTCACGAGCTCAATAGCTTCTTCGTGGTCACCGGCGTATCCGAAAGAAGCACCCACCGAGTGCTCCGAGAGGGTCAGCTTGTTGGTGATATCCAGGTCAACGGCCTTGGTGTGCACAGCGACGACCTCGAGATGGCCGCCTGCGCCCAGGGAGTCCAGCATTTGTTCGAAGACCACCTGAGCACCGGCGCAGTCGAAGGCCACGGCGGCACCGGCGTTGTCGGTCTTGTCCTTGACGTAGTCGACAAGGTCCTCTTCGGTCGGATCGATCACGGCGTCGACGTAGCCGGCCTTCTTGGCGAATTCCTTCCGCTTGGCCGACACCTCGGAGGCGATCACATGTACGCCACGCGCCTTCAGCACGGCGGCGACCAGCTGGCCCACCGGGCCCATACCGCCAACCACCGCGGTCTGACCGGACTCCACGCCGGACTTCTTCACAGCGTGCAACGCTACAGACAGCGGCTCGATCAGCGCAGCCTGGTCCAGGGGCAGGTCACCGACCGGGTGAACCCACTGCTTGTCCACGACGAGCTGTTCAGCCAAGCCACCGCCGTTACCGGAGATACCGTGGCAACCGGCCTTAGTGCACAGGTTGTACTGCCCAGACTGGCAGGGGAAGCATTCGCCACAGACGATGACCGGTTCAACAGCAACGTGATCGCCGGGGCTGATGCCTTCCACATCGTCAGCAACCTCGGTAACGACGCCGGAAAATTCGTGGCCGAAGACGATCGGCAGGGTGTCTCCGGTCAGGGGGTGCTTTTCGTCTGCGGTCGGTGCCGGCGGTACCGGACCGTTGAAGTACAAGCTCAAGTCCGAGCCGCAGATACCGTTGTATGCCGGGGCAATTTTCACGGTACCGGGAACCAGCTCTGGCTCATCGATTTCTTCGTTGCGTAGATCTTCTTTGCCGTAGTACAGTACTGCCTTCATCACTTTGCTCCCTTTGTCGTATTTGTGAGTTGTGACGTGGACTCGCTTTCAGCGTACTGACGCCCGTCCGGTAAGTCATACGGGGGTAACCGCCGGTAACGTGATCTACCTCACTACTGTGTTAAGCTAGGGAAACCCGGTCAGCGCGGGACTTTCCAGAGCCTCTTATAAACATATGCGTAAATGTGCATGTCAGAGCCGAATGGGAAATTCTGCGACTCGGCCACAGCGAGCGAAAACTCCGCAGATTCTCGGTCTGAGGTGCGTTTTGACAGCTCAAACCGACCTCGCGAGTTCCGCTCTTTGCTAAGACTGTTGATTTTTGAGATACCTGCGTGGATCTCGTCATGTTGGTGAAAGATTCAGCTCCAGCACGCACTCCCCCAAACTTCACCAACGAAACACAATAGAAGCGATAGATACTTGCGTGGCCCATAAGGAGTGGCCACATTGCAAGATCCTCAAACCCCGGGAGGGCCTATTCAAAAGGAATCTGCCACCGCTGAAGTCGCAAGAACTCAAGGACGGCTACCCGACCATAGAGAGCGATTGAGGGAAAACACACCTTCTTAAAAAGCGAGCTCAAGAGCCCTCGCCACGGCACCCGTGCACGCACGCACAGCCGGCCCTAAAAATCTTCCACCCCCAGGACATTGAGCCAACACCACGGCCACCGTAATGTGACATGAAACACAATACCGTCGATTCGTGAAGAGCATCGGCTCGTACACCATTGTTCACATTCACACGAAGGGCAAAAAATGGCCATAGGGCTCATTGGCATTATCGCGTCGTTGATCTTACTGATCACGTTAGCTTACCGAGGCGTCCCTGTTATTGTGGCGGCACCTATCTCTGCATTTGTTGCGATGTTGCTCTCGGGAGTCCCGCTACTACCAACTTTCACAGAGATATTCATGCCGGGCGTTGCAGGTTTCATCAGCAACTATTTCCTTATTTTCCTCACAGGGGCCATCTTTGGCGCGCTTATGCTCGCCTCTGGTTACGCAACGGCACTAGCGCAAGTCATCACGAAATGGTTGGGACCCAAGCGCGCAGTCTTCGCCACCGTACTCACGTCAGCGCTGATGACCTACGGCGGTATCAGCGTATTTGTCGCTGCCTTTGTCATGTTTCCTCTCGCTCGCGAACTGTTTAAAGCAGCGAATCTACCGCGTCGCCTGGTACCCAGCACCATCGCTCTAGGGATACTGACATTCACAATGACCGCAATTCCAGGTGCTCCGCAGATCCAGAATATTATTCCTGGCCAGTTCTTCGGTACCAGTACATTCGCCGCACCTTTAATCGGGATTGTGGCCGGAATATTGATGTTTGTGCTGGGTATGGTCTGGCTCGAGTACAGATCCCGGGCACTTGTCCGAAAGGGTGAAAGCTTCGGCGATACGACAATTTTGGAGTCTAAGTTCGGGCGAGGAGCTGACCTCGGCTTGAGTCAGCCCGAGTCAGACCAAGAAGAAACGCGGGAAGGTGTTCGAAACGTTGCCAGCCCACCACGTGCCTCCGAAGATTCTCCAGACGCAGAAGGCAAAGCACCACGGACGCTTGTTCCACCAAATAACATTGTGCCATTTATCCCCTTCCTCTTGGTTTTTATCGTCAACTTCGGATGCACCATGTTCGTCTTCCCCGCATTGGACTGGTCAGTGCTTGAAGATGAAAAGTTTGGGGGGATCACGCTTGCCGATCGTTCCGCCACCTGGGCCGTCCTTCTAGCGCTACTTGCGGCGATCCTCAGCGTCTTGCTCTTCAATATTCGTCGCATTAGAAACCTCTGGGCGTCACTTATCGATGGAGCCAAGAACTCGCTCCAACCGATTTTCAATACCGCTTCTGAGGTTGGATACGGTGCCGTAATCGCGTCCCTAGGTGCGTTCACCATTATTCGTGACGGAATCTTCGGGGTCAGCAGCAACGCTCTTATCACTTCTGCTGTATCCACCTCAGTCATCTCAGGTGTGACAGGATCCGCTTCTGGAGGTATGACCATTGCGCTCAATGCCTTCGGACCTGATTTTGCCGAAATGGCAGAAGAACAGGGCATCTCTATGGAAGCACTTCACCGCATCACCTCAATGGCATCTGGTGGCTTGGACTCTATGCCCCACAACGGTGCAGTCATTACGCTTCTGCTGGTCTGCGGTATGTCTCATAAAGAGTCTTATAAAGACGTTTGTGTCATTACCTTGCTAATCCCCGTCGTCGTCACAGCGATCATGATCCCGTTCGCAATGATCCTTTAATACGGTCGCACAACACACCCCAAACACGAGATAAAGGAGCAAGCATGAAACGCATCATTCAGCACTGGATTAATAACGAGTACACAAACGGCGTGGAGCAAGAAACCTCGCCGGTCACAAACCCGGCAACTGGCGCAGTCAGCGGTGAAGTCATAATGGGCGGTAGCCAAACAGTAGACCAAGCGGTCAATGCCGCTAAAAGGGCATTCCCGAACTGGCGAGATACCTCTCTGAGTAAACGCGTTGGCATCGTGTTCAAGTACCGCGAACTTCTCAATCAACGCAAAGAGGAATTGGCGTCAATCATTACTGCCGAACACGGCAAAGTTCTAGACGATGCACTCGGTGAAGTAATGCGCGGGCTGGAAGTTGTGGAGTTCGCTTGTGGCATCCCCCACCTCCTCAAAGGTAGCTACACCGAAAATGCCTCTACCCGTGTCGATGTACATTCCAAACGGCAACCTTTAGGACCCGTTGCCATCATCTCACCCTTCAACTTCCCAGCAATGGTTCCGATGTGGTTCTTTCCTATCGCTATTGCCACGGGTAACACCGTAGTCATCAAGCCTTCCGAGAAGGATCCAAGCGCCGTTAATTGGGAAGCTGAACTATGGAAAGAGGCCGGACTACCAGACGGTGTATTCAACGTCGTACACGGCGGAAAGGATGCTGTCGATCGTTTACTGACGCACGAGGATATAGAATCGGTTTCGTTTGTTGGCTCAACGCCAATTGCCCAGTACGTGTACAAAACGGCAACCGCGCACGGTAAACGGGTTCAAGCTCTCGGTGGCGCCAAAAACCACATGGTTGTGCTACCCGACGCTGACCTTGATCTCGCTGCAGACAATGCTATTAATGCCGGCTTCGGATCTGCAGGTGAACGCTGTATGGCGATTTCTGTCCTCTTAGCCGTTGGAGACATTGCCGAGGAGCTCGTCGACAAGATCGCTAAACGCGCTCAGGCACTTCGCACTGGTGATGGAAACCGCGGTACTGATATGGGGCCGTTAGTAACTTCTGCCCACCGCGATAAAGTCTCGGGATATATCGACGCCGGCGAAAGAGAAGGGGCAACGATTGTCGTAGATGGTCGACAGGGAGACTTCGATTCCGAGGGCGCAGGCTTCTTTCTAGGCCCGACGCTCTTTGATCACGTGACACCCGAGATGTCCATTTATACCGAGGAGATCTTTGGTCCTGTACTATCGGTCGTTCGCGTCGAATCCTATAAAGAAGCTATAGAACTGATTAATGCCAATCCTTACGGAAACGGAACGGCTATTTTCACCCATGACGGTGGAGTAGCTCGAAAATTCGAAAACGAGGTCCAAGTAGGAATGATTGGCATCAACGTACCTATTCCGGTGCCAATAGCGTACTACTCTTTTGGAGGTTGGAAGAACTCTTTGTTCGGCGACACACATGCACACGGCACAGAAGGGATTCACTTCTTCACCCGCGGGAAGGTCATCACCACCCGCTGGCCAGACCCATCACACGGGGGCATCAATCTCGGGTTCCCAAAGAATGAGTAGCGCCACCCGATAACGGGCCGCGTTTCGCACGCTTAGCGCCAGCCAGCGGAAAAAGACTGACACACATTCCTAACAACGGCGCAAGTAGCAGTTACCGCCGGCCTACGCAGAGCGCCATCGCGAATTATCGCCCAATACTCTACAGGGAAGCGATATTCTCCTTCTAAGACTGGAATGAGAAGCTGGTCTTGGGAGCCTAAAAAGTCTGGCAAGAGACCGATGCCTGTGCCGTGACGAGTAGCTTCCAGGTGCACAAATACATTATTTGACGCAATCCCCGTCTTCATTGCAGGAAGGATGGCTTTGGCGTCCAAGAGCGCTCTCACCACGATCCCGGACTCCGTGTAGTAGTTGAGCCTATGCTTTTCAAGATCTCTAATAGTGCGCGGTGTGCCATAGTTCGCGAGGTAGCGACCTGAAGCATAGAGAGAGAACCCATATTCCAGTAGCGGGATCTTTTCTCCATGTACTTTTCGAGGTTCGCCCACGACAATTTCTAAATCCAGCGCCGCACTATTTTGTGTGGGATTCCTAGTCGAGCTAAACACCTCTACTGAAAGCGCTGGATGCCGAGTTCTTAATTGCGCCAACGCTGGCGTTAACGCCACCACTGCGAACGCATCCGGGGCGCCTACCCTGATCGTGCCAGAAACGGCCCCTGCTTGGTCAGACTGCGCTAAGTTCGCTAGCGAAGCTTCAATCTCTTCGGCAACCCTGCGTACCCGCAGGCCCTCTTCTGTAGGATGCCAGCCATCTTCGCCGCTGACAAGTAGCCGGGTGCCAAGAATTGCCTCTAAGCCTGCAATACGCCTAGAAACCGTTGCGTGATTGATCCCCAGTTGCTCTGCCGCTGCAGAATACGTCCCGTTTCGTGACACGCTCAAAAAGGTCATAAGCGACGGTAAGTGCGAATAGAGCTTTTCCCAATCCATAAAGTCATACTCAGTAGATTTGCAACGATACTTCCTTGGGTTTCCTTACCAAATCCCCTATTGTGATTCACTGCACAGCACGGTTGCATTACTTGACTCCGTGTGCGCATTGAGCTCGGCAAGCATGCACCATAAAGTGATCTATACCACTCTATCAGGAGGCTTGGATGGTTACGTACGCATGGGTCGGGCTCGGAAACATGGGATCCCGAATGGCACAGAAGCTGGTCGAGGCAAACCATATAGTTTACGGATTCGACATCAATAAGGTCGCTCGGGACCAAGCGAGCCGGCATGGCGTTCGAGCCGTGGAATCCCTCCCCGAGGCGGTTAAAGATGCGGACGCGGTCTTTACCATGTTGCCGAACGGGGAACACGTGCGCCGTGTTTTCGCAAGCAAAGACGGTATCTGGGCGCACGCGCCACAAAACGCGATCCTTATAGACTCCTCGACTGTTGATATTGGCACCTCTCGGTTTTGCCACCGCGAATCCGGACAAAGAGGTTTTAGCTTCGTTGATGCACCTGTTTCTGGTGGCATTTCCGGCGCAGCGGCCGGAACCCTGACTTTCATGATTGGCGGAGATCTGTCCGTGGCAAGAAGGGCTCAAAGGCTCGTTGAACCAATGGCGAATAACGTCTTTTTGGCCGGTACGGGAACAAAGGGCATTGCGACCAAACTCGTAAACAACATGATGGTTCATATCAACCTAATAGCCAATTCAGAGGGATCTCAATTGGCTGAAGCTCTTGGTCTGGACGCTAAGGTTTTCTGGGATATTATTTCGGCTTCATCTGGAATGTCTTGGACACAACAGACTTGGTATCCCGTTCCTGGCGTAGTTGAAACATCTGCCGCTAATAACAATTTTGAGGCCGGTTTTGCGGCGAATTTGTCGCTCAAAGATGTGACCCTGGCTCTGCAAGCCGGAGAGCACGCTGGCCTAAATCTGCCCGGGGCCGAACTTGCTCAATCACAACTGAAACGTCTCGTCGACGAAGGTCTCGGGTCTAAAGACTGCACGCTCATTGTCAAATATGTCCAGCAACATGGACGCGTCCGCGGATACAACGATTAAATCGCTTCTACCAACACGGAGATTGCCATGACCGCTACCCCACCGGCATCTGCACGAACTTTCGTCCTCCAGGACCGTGAACCTCGTTTGCGCCCCGAAGTGCTGTCACTGGATGCACCCCGAGCTGACGAGGTGCTGGTCGAGGTGGCCGCTTGCGGTGTTTGCCATACCGATTTGCACGTGCTCAAAGACGAGGTGGCATTCCCTCGCCCGGCGGTGTTAGGACACGAGATTTCCGGGGTGGTCCTGCAGGTGGGAGACCGGGTGACTCGCGTGAAACCTGGGGACCGGGTCGCCTGTAGCTTCATCATGCCGTGTGGACGGTGCCGACACTGCGAACGCGGCATCTCCGAACTCTGCGAGGTGTTCTTCACACAGAACCGACTCAACGGTCGCCTCCTGGATGGGTCCACCCGGCTCCACCGCCCCGACGGCTCTCAGGTGGCCATGTATTCCATGTCGGGTCACGCCGACCGTGCTGTGGTGCCGGCCAATGCGGTCTTCCCGCTCCCGGATGAGGTGTCACTTCCCGACGCCGCGATTCTCGGGTGCAGCATTTTCACCGGCTACGGTGCGGTCTACCACGTCGGCGAGGTGGGGCCCGGCGATGACGTGGTAGTGGTTGCTGCCGGCGGGATCGGTTTGAGCATTATTCATCTTGCCCGGGTGGCCGGGGCGACCAACATCATTGCTGTGGATATTGACGACGAGAAGCTTGCTCTCGCTCGACAGCTGGGTGCCACTGCGACGATCAATTCCACCGTAGCTGATCCAGCCACGGTGGTGGCCCAGTTGCTGGGACACGGCGCCACGGTGGTGTTTGAGGCGCTCGGTTCGACCCCCACCACCAAGCAGGCCGTGGATCTGGTGGATGACGGTGGTCGTGTGGTGTTAGCAGGTATTGCCCCGGCCGGTCATCTCTTGGAGGTCGAAATCACCAAGCTGGTCCGTCGCAAGATCCAGATTCGTGGCTGCTTCGGCGCTCCTCCGGCCCAGACGATGCCGAAGGTCATCGAGCTGGCGGCTACCGGCGCACTTGAGTTCTCGAAACTGATCACCAACCGTTACCGCTTTGACCAGATCGATCAGGCGTATCAAGACCTGGCGAACCGGAGAATTCGAGGTCGTGGCGTGGTGCAGATCGGCGGTGAAGAGACCAGGGCGATGTGACAGTTCGTGACAGCACCCTTCTGCCATGGTGTACCCGTCGTTAGGCTACAGGCATCACTGACCGGACCTGCTGACACACTCAAAGGAGCACCATGACGGTTTTTGATAATGGCCTGCAGTCGATTTCCTTATCCGATCACGAACGCACTGCTCTGGCCGAACTTGCGGAGTTCCCGCTGTATGAGGCGATCATCGGTCGCCGATCTCGGCGGTTTCCGGTCGGCGGTGAGATCCCGGAAGGGGTATTAGCCTACACCTCCTCGCAGGCGTCTCGTCCCCTGACCAATCTCCAACGGGCGTTGGTTTTAGCCACCGTAACCGGTCAAACCGGTTGGCACTTCGGCATTACTCGACACCCCGGCTACCAGCCCCAGTTTCCCAACTACAGTGGCTCGGCTATCGGCCGAACTTTCCCCTCAGCAGCCGGGTTTCACACCACCCAGTTCTTCTTCACCGATGACTCCGGCACCTACTATCTGCCCACCCGCGATCAGCCGCTGGAGCACAGCTGGGAAGGCGCGAGCCCCGCCGAGACCGACCAGGTCGAAGCGACACTCAACGCGGTGTTAGCTCGGGCGGTCAAGCTCAACGACGAGCGACTGTATTTACCTCGCAAACAACCCTATTTCGAGGGGCATAACACCTGGATTGGCAACTGGCCGGGCTCACTGTTGGTGATTCCGGTCGCGGACTTAGCCCAACAGACGCTACTGAACATCGCCTTCTTCTCCCAGAACGGATACGTGCTCTTCGACGACATCAACGATCGTCCGATTCCCGGATTGGAGAAATTCGAGCACCGGCTGGACCACTTCGACGACCCACAACCGCTGAGCTTCGTCGAGCAGTACTCACTGGCTGAAGCCAGTGCCGAGCTGATGACATCCAGTTATGTTGGACATCTGGCATTGGGGGCCATCGGACTCGGCGGGTGGAGCTTTGACGGGATCGACCGGCTCTCGGTGCTGGGTGCATCCGGTGAAGCAGAGGTGCCGGGACTGAGCTTCCGCTACGACCAGGATGAGCGCTGGGCGATCCCGAACCCCACCGGACGTGAGGGTGTATTCGAGTCCTTCACCCGCCCGCATTTCGGCTCGATGACTCAGGCCGTGCATGCTCTGGCGGAGCGGAAGTTTGGGGTCGGCGGACCATTCCACCCGGACACACCGGGGCCCTGGAAGGACACGCCACGCGTGCGTTCAGCAGCAGCACCGTTCGACGAGGAGTTTATCGAGTTGATCTCGATCCAGGCCGAATATATCGACGAGACCTTCGGGAAATTCCCCGGCACGGTTCCGTCAGTGTGGATTATGAACTATCTCCAGGCTCAGCACCTGGATACTGACTTCTACGACGAGAAGTTTTCTCCAGGTGCCTACCTTGAGACCCACGCGCGCGAGCAGCAGCGCTGGGAGAGTTAGTTCAGCATCCGGCGGTTCTGTCGAATCGCCATGAATGCGCCCAGCAGGAGCAAGACGATACCGACAACCCCGAGCGGAATACCCACCGCACCGGTCGCAGCCAGACCATCCTGAGAGCTACCGTCCTCTCCATCCTGGCCTGCGGCCGGGACGCTGTCGTCGCCCTCCGGTTGCTTTTGACCGGGCTGGTCAGACTCAGTGGGTTCGTCCGTCGGCTCCTCAGTCGGATCGTCCGTCGGACCACCGGTCGGGTTCTCAGTCGGTTCGTCCGTCGGCTCCTCAGTCGGATCGTCCGTCGGACCACCGGTCGGGTTCTCAGTCGGTTCGTCCGTCGGCTCCTCAGTTGGATCGTCATCCGGGGCATCGCACTTCAGGGTGCCAGCGCGCAATGAACCGGACTCGAACCCATCGGCGAACCACCAGACCGGACGTTCACCGTCAACGCAGTAGTCCATGGTGGAGATGGCGAAGCCCTCGTTGTTGAGGTTCTCCATACCAGCCGGACGCTGGACGTGAACCACCTCCGGAGTGTCGGTGCCATTGAAGGTCACCTTGGCGTGAGTGCCTTGGTATCCGTCATCAGCAGCAACCCACAGCGTATCGGCATCCACGTCGTAGTGCAGTCCCATCGCGCCACCGATCTGAGGATCAATGACCGTCACCAAAGTAGCCTTGCCTTCCGGTTCCAGAACGAAAGCATACAGCTTGCCGTCGTTCTCCAAAGCGGTGAAGAACAGCCCGTTGGCGATAGCGTTCGGGTGGTTTGCCGGATCGTAGAGCACCGATCCGTCTTCAGCCTGGGAGAGATCAACGATCTTGTCCTTCACAGCGTCGTTGGAGATCCATTCGACAGCTTCAATGCCCAGGTTGGCATTGACACTGGGCAACAGGTCGGTCAGATCCCACTGAGCACTGGCGACCACATCGGGGCCGGGCTCGTTGGGATCAACCTGCAGGATGGTGTTGTAGTTGGTCCCTTTATCGCTATTGTCACGCTCGGAGGCAATGTAAACCATGCCGTCGCCGTCAACGGTGATGCCTTCCGCATCTGGGCCAGCGGCCTCCGGGTTGTCAGCATCCTGGATAAACCGGGCACGCTTGCCGTTTTCCCATCCTTCGGCGTATTCCACGGAGCCGTCCTGGTGGGCAACCAGCTTCCAGAAGATGCCGGTGCCGTTATCTACGGCCCACAGGTGACCATCAGCAAAATCCAGACCGGAGGAGTCGGTCA
The DNA here is from genome assembly GCF_029853775.1 of Auritidibacter ignavus. Lineage (NCBI taxonomy): Bacteria > Bacillati > Actinomycetota > Actinomycetes > Micrococcales > Micrococcaceae > Auritidibacter > Auritidibacter ignavus. The sequence continues at coordinate 2,057,088 of NZ_CP122564.1, read as the reverse complement.
AGAACATCGGTTCCTCATCAATCACACGCGGATTCGGGTCGCCGGGCCATTCAATGACATTCGGGATGCCGTGGCACTGGTTGACCGCGCCGGGGGTGGGCTTCTGAGTGTTGGCGAATTCACCGGTAGCATCCGGGCAGCGACCCCAGGTCTGCTCAGCGTGAGAGCTCCAGCTGGTCGACTGAATCAACCGCTCGCCGTCAAAGATGCGCACCTCGTCATCGCCACCCAGACCGAAGTCCAGGTTGTCGATCACCAGGTAGCTCTCGGGCTCGATAACGGTGCCCTCGGCGATGGTGTAGTCACGCTCTTTGTCATCCATCACGCCCAGGCCGGAGACATCCAGCTTCTCAGCGGTGGGGTTGTAGAGTTCGATCCAGTCTTCGCCACCATCGGCGTCGGAGGATTCAACTTCGTTGAGCACCACGGGGTTACCGCAGGCGTTGGGCTGACCCTTGGTGGAAACCGGGACGTCGATCAGTTCACCATCGCAACGGGCCAGTACGCCCTCGGCGTGCTGGGTCCAAGAGTGCTCGTCGACGGTGTTGCCGGCGGCATCGCGGATGGTTGCGGTGTCGTCGGAGCCCAGGCCGAAGTCGAAGTGCTCACCCTGGTCGAAGACGAACAGCTCACCGGGAGCCAGCGTGGTGCCCTCGGGCAGTGGCGTGGTGTCGTTGGCGTGACCGATGGGGTCGTTATCCATCAGCGTCCAGCCGGAGATGTTGACCTCGGACTCGGAGACGTTGCTGACCTCCACCCAGTCGGTGGCGTCACCATTGGATTCAATTTCGTTGATCACCACGGCCGGCTGAGCGCATTTGTTGGCTTCACCCGGGGTGGCATAACCCAGCCCGAAGGGTCCGGTCGCATTGGGGCACCGTGCCCAGGTGGCAGCTTGTTCATCGCCATCAATGGCCGGGTGGTTACTCCAGCTGTATTCGGTCGTCAGTTCACCTGTCTCGGCATCGTAGACGCGGATGCTGTCTCCGGATCCAATACCGATCGCTGCCTCAAAGGTGCCCTCTTCCCAGATATCGGCAGTATCGTTGTAGACCTCACCGGTGGTCTTGCTGTCGACGATCAGGTATTCACCCGCGCCCAACGTGGTGTCCTGCGGGAAGCGGAAGCGGTGGTCATCGGAGTTGTCTCGAATTTCCACACCGGAAATGTCGATCTCTTCATCACCGGGATTCAAGAATTCCAGCCAGTCAGCCGGGGAGGAATCAATCTCGTTGAGCACCAGCTCGCCTGGGGTCGGAATCTCGGCAACTGGTTCGCAATTATTGGGTGCACCCAGCGTGGTCTTGGTACCGTGCTGGAACTCGCCAGTGCCGTCCGGGCACCGAGAGAAGTTAGCAATCGGGCTGGTGGCCTCGTAGTCGAGGCGATCAATTTCGGCGTCAGACGCATCACGGAGGGAAACCGAGTCGCCCTTCCCCAGACCGAAGGAAAAGTCCTTGTCTTTGGTGAGCACCAGGAACTCGCCGGGGGCCAAGGAACCTTTCAAGTCACCTTCGCCGGGACGATCTTTGTCGTCGTGGACACTGTAGCCGGTCAGGTCCACCTCGGTCTCGGACGTGTTGTAGAGCTCGATGGAGTCTTCGTAACCTTCGATGTCGTCGTAAACGACTTCGTTGATCACCACAGACCGGTCGTTTCCAGGAGCGGTATCCTCGGAACCGAAGTCGTTAGCAGCGCCCTTGGTGGGGTTGGCGGTTTCGACCACGTCACCGTCAGCGTTGCGACTATAGCTACCATTGGCGTGGGTATCCCAGGACACCGAATCCACCAGGGTGGTGCCATCGGGTGCGAACAGGCGTACCTGATCTTTTCCGCCGAGCCCGAAATCAAATCCTGGGTTATCAGCGGTTTTCTCGTCGATGACCAGGTATCCCCCAGCCGGAATCACCGTGTTCTCCGGGAAGACATAGGAGTGGCTGTCGTCATCGTCTTTCAGAACGTAGCCCGACAGATCGACATCCTCAGTACCGTAGTTGTAGAACTCCACCCAGTCGCCAGGGTCTCCACCCTTCGACACGACTTCATTAATCACCACCGTGACCTCGGACTGGGCCACCTCGGCGGATGGTTGTTCAAGAGTTTCAGCGGTGGCTGTGAAGGGAGCTAGCACCAAGCCGGCACCGGTCAGAGGCGCCAGCAAGATGGTCGCCAGGACACGCTTGCGCGCAGAGAACATCGGCAGATTTCCTCTCATGAGTGATGAAGTGACCACCAGTAGTAGAGCAGATACACGAGAACCGCCGGTGACCCCAAGATTAACACCGTCGAAACCTCCACCGGAACGCAATTCGGTGGCGAACCCGTCAGTGAGTTCGCCACCGAACTGTTGTGGTTATGTCGGTCAACTCTTAGCTGTGACGCTTCCGTCGGGTGATGGTCAGCAGTAGACCCAGAGCAATCAGCACAGCAGCTGCCACGCCGATAGCCAAGGCCATCGTACCGGTGCTGGCCAGATCACCATCACGGTCTTGCTGACCGGGTTGCTCGGCGTCCTGACCAGCTTCGCTGGACTCAGGCTCTGTCGACTCTGCCGCAGAAGCATCCTCGCTGGCCTTCTGACTAGTGTCGTCGGTCGGCTCCTCAGTTGCACCCTCAGTGGGCTCCTGGGTGCTACCTTCCGTCGGCTCCTCAGTTGCGCCCTCAGTAGGCTCCTGGGTACCTTCCGTCGGCTCCTCAGTTGCACCCTCAGTAGGCTCCTGGGTACCTTCCGTCGGCTCCTCACTTGGCTCGTCCGTCGGAACCTCAGTTGGATCCTCCGTGGGAACCTCAGTCGGACCATCCGTCGGAACCTCAGTCGGAACCTCAGTCGGGTCTTCGCCTGGGGCTTGACCTTCAATTACGGTCACGGTACGAGTCACGGCCCGTTCGTTCCCGGAAGCATCCACAAGGGTGTAGGTCAGCTCGTATTCTCCGGGTACGGCGGTATCGACTTCACCGGTGACGGTGACGTCTTCAACGGCAACGGCATCGCAACCGTCGGAAACCTCAACGCCGGCCAGCGGATCGAAGTCAGCCCCGACCTGAATCGAGGTGTCACCGGGATGAACTATCTCCGGAGCCAGTTTGTCCTTGACCAGCTCGACCTTATCGACCTGCTCACCCGTGTTAGTGAGCGTGGTCATGGTCAGCGAGCACTCCTTGACGTCCACGTTGGTGAACTGTGGAGTGTAGTTCTGGTTATTGGTGTGCTTCCACGGGGTCCAGCTAGACGGTACAAGGCTGTAGTACTTTGAACCGGAGGACGAGTTCGCGGTGATGTACAGCACCTGACCATCTTGAGGGTAGACAACGTCGTGGTCGACGTTCGGGTCATTGACGGGGGTCGCTGCGAACGTCTCAGCGTTAGCCTCGGCGTCCTCGGGGACGATCGGGGTGGTACCGTCCATCAGGTGAGTACGGGTGTAGCTGTGGTCATGACCAGCCAGCACCAGGTCGATATCAAGGTCCTTGACGATCGGGGAGATGCCTTCACGGAGGCGCCGGGTGGTGATCGTCTGCGAGTGGGTAGCTCCGGAGGAGTAGATCGAGCGGTGGAAGGTCAGCACGGTCCAGTGAGTGTCGTGAGACTCTTCAGCAATGACATTCTGCAGATAAGCCCGCAAGGCATCGTAGCTACCATCATTCAGCGGATATTCGGTGCTGATGTTCAGATGCAATACGCCGTTGTACTTGAACCAGTAGGTGCCCTCGGTCGGGTCGCCTTCCCACAGGTTGGGCTGGTGGAAGTGCTCACCGTAGAGCTTCTGAATCTGGTTGCGGTTGAAGTCGTGGTTACCCAGAGTCTGCGCAGAAACCTGAGTACGAGGGTGTCAGATTGTTTGTGTACAGAGTTATCGATGAGAGGACATGATGATGACCATGACAGATGATCGTGTTGATCAGCCTGGTGGGGCTGATGTTGTTGCGCAGTTGAAGGCCAGTGGCGCCTTGGACGAGCTTTTCGCTCGGATCGACGCCGGTGAGATCGAGCTGACCGGCAACGGTGGAGTGATTCCTGAACTGATCAAGGAAGCACTCGAACGGGGCCTGCAGGCTGAGATGACCTCGCATCTGGGTTACGGGCCTGGTGACCGGGAGGCTAAAGCCGTCACGGACCGGCCGGTCAATGCCCGTAATGGCTCGTATTCCAAGACGGTCGCCAGCGAGGTCGGCGATATCGAGCTGACGGTGCCTAGGGATCGTGACGGGTCGTTCACCCCGCGTCTGGTGCCTAAGGGCTCGCGCCGGCTGGGCGGGCTGGATGAGATGATCATCAGCTTGTATGCCGGTGGAATGACGATCCGCGATATCCAGCATCACCTGGCTGTCACGATCGGCACGGAGCTGTCTCACGAGACGATCGCCAATATCACCGACGCCGTGCTGGAAGCCGTTGTGGAATGGCAGAACCGGCCGTTAGAAGAGTTCTACCCCGTGATCTACCTCGATGCGATTCGGGTTAAGGTCCGCGATGGTGGGCATGTGCGGTCAAAAGCGGCACACATCGCTGTCGGCGTCGATATGGACGGCATCAAGCACGTCCTGGGCATCTGGGTCCAGGACACCGAAGGCGCCGCGTTTTGGGCCCATGTCTGTGCCGAGCTTGCCAACCGCGGGATCCGCGATGTGCTCATCGTCTGCTGTGACGGGCTGACCGGCTTGCCAGAGGCTATCGAAGCGACCTGGCCGGACTCGCTTGTCCAGACGTGCGTGGTGCACCTGATCCGGGCAGCGAACCGGTTCGTCACCTACGGCGATCGCAAGGCGGTTTCACAGGCTTTGAAGGCCATCTACACCGCAAGCAACGAGGATACTGCCAAGGCTGCCCTGGAGGATTTCGCAGCTTCTGAACTCGGTCAGAAATACCCGTCAGCGGTCGCGACCTGGACAAACGCCTGGGAGCGTTTCGTGCCGTTTTTGGCGTTCCCGCCAGCGCTGCGGCGGGTGATCTATACGACGAATGCGATCGAGTCATTGAACTATCAGCTGCGCAAGGTCACGAAGAACCGCACTCAGTTCCCCACCGACGACGCGGTGGTGAAACTCTTGTGGCTAGCGATCTGCACGATCGAGGACAAACACGCACGCCAACGAGCCAAGGAACGCGGCAAACCCGCCAGCCAGCGCAAAGCCGCCGGCAGACTCGTCGAAGGACAAGTCACCACGAACTGGAAACAGGCACTAGCCCAACTCGCGGCAGCCTACCCCGACCGAATGAACCCATACCTGTAAACCCAACCCCCGTACACAACAGAATTGACAACCTCCTGAGTACGCATCTGCTTCGGAGCCAGATAAGACCGGTACTCGGCCGAATCCCCAGCGTAGGTCTGCACCTGGTCACCGGCCGAGTACATGAATTGGGCCTCGGGGAACATTTCGTTGGCAGCATCCAAGGTGGTCTGCCAACCAATGCCATCCCTTTCAATATTGCCAGACGCTCCGATCTGAGCGTCGCCCATGAAGGTGAACTGGTGCTCCAAGGTGTCCTCGTAGACGCGGAACTGCTCAATATCAGTCCAGCCACCTTCCTCGGAACCAACACGATAGGAATAAACACCCGGGGTCAGACCGGTCAGGGTAGCGTGAACAAAATCTTCACCCTCAACAGCACTCGTCCCGCGCGTGACTGCCTGAACTGTCTGGGCCTCACTCGGCATCTCAGCGTGCTCACCAGCTGCGATCTGCACGACTTCATGAACACCAGTGGCGGTGAACCAGGAGATGTAGCGCTCACTGGGGTCGGAGCCGACGCCCAGGAGCAAGGAATGCTGGGCCTGATTCGGTGAGTCCTGGCCCCCACCAGTGAGGCTCAGCTTGGTCATATCCAAGTAAATATCAGAGCTGGCGGCCCGCCCCTGGTGCAATTGAACCGCAATAGTGTTCTCCCCGGGCTTGAGGATATCTGCATCGACCTCGATCTGGCCGGTCTTCGGAGCACCAGCGTTAGAGCCACCATAAACCAGGTTGCGTCCTTCGCCATCAGCCGCATACTGAATGCCAGCATCGTCGAAACCAGCAACTTTTTCTCCGTTAACGAAGACAGTTGCCGCGTCATCGTAGATCACTTCACCGGCCAGCTGCTTATCGCCTTCCAGCTCAGCAGCGTCAACATCGATGGTGGTACGGAAGAAAAACGCTTCATGGTTCTCTCCGGTACCCTCTTTGTACTGGTTCAGCAGGTTATCCGGAGTATACCCACCAGACAGCTCTGCTTTCTCGCCTTTCTTCGCACCAAAACTCCCGGCGCCGGTCTTCCACTGACTGTCATCAAACTCAGCCAGAGTCCAATCGGTGCGACCAGGCAGACCATCAGCAGGATCAGTGCCGTCATCAAGATAACGCCATTCAGTCGTTCCACTAGTAATAAGTTGATCTTCAGGGGCCCCAACAGCTGGAACAACAGCTGTGGCGATACCGCCCCCAACCAAAGCCAGCGTCAACAATCCACCGACCGCGCGGAAGGAAAACAGTTTCTTCAAAGCTCTCATCTCAATTCAAAGTGTGAGTTAACAGGTCTACGAGCATAAGAAAGCGCGCAATAGAAACGCACCGATTCGATTATGGATAGCAGGATCGAACTCTGTGTGAACTCCGGATTTAATTTGAATGCACTTTGAGTAGAGGCTGAAAAAACACTGAACACTAGTGTTAGACACCATATACGTATTTGACACCAGGCGACGCCACCAGCTGAAACAACACGTAGAGCCGGTCTTACCGACGCCTCCTGTTGTCAGCTCGTTGACCGTTGCGGAGAATGCGAGAGGCAAGTAGCTGGAATAGCGTGCTGAAACGCAGAACGGCGACGAACCCGCGGTGGAGTTCGCCGCCGTGCGACTAACCAGTCAGTCAGCTAGTTAGCTATGACGTTGCCGTCGAACGACCGTAAGCACAAGGCCCAGACCAATCAACGCCACAGCACCCATAACAATACTCAGCGCTGCACTACCAGTGCTGGCCAAATCACCATCCTCATCAGAGCCACCGCCCGGCTGGTCTGGCGACGAACCAGGCTGACCAGGAACTGTAGATTCTGACCCGCCCGGCGTCGAGGTCGAGTCGCTGGGCTCAGTAGGCGTCGGCTCAGACGGCGTCGGCTCAGACGGAGTCGGCTCAGTAGGCGTCGGCTCAGACGGAGTCGGCTCCGTAGGCGAAGGCTCACTCGGAGACGGCTCAGACGGTTCCGTAGGAGTGGGCTCCGTAGGAGAAGGCTCACTTGGCGACGGCTCAGTCGGCTCACTTGGCGACGGCGAGGGCTCCTCAGCACCAATGAACGTCACAGGCGAGGACGTACGCATCCGCAACTGGGTACTCTCGGCACGTCCAACTGCTTTATTCACCAGAATATCGCCATTCTTACCACCGATCACCGAAAGGTTGACCCGGAAGGACAGCGTCTTTCCAGGTGCCAGCTCACCGGTAATCACACGCACAGCCGTGGCATCCTCAGTAAACTCAGTGGACCAAATATCCGACGGAGTACCAGCACCACCGTTGACCTCAGCTCCCGGATCTTCGTCCAGCTCAGCGGGATCAACCGTCGTGTAGTAAACAGTCGCACCCTGGGGAGCGTCTACCGAAGCCAACTTCAACTGGGCATCGGTTGAGGTCCCCCTACCATCACCGTCATACGGCAATGAGTCGATGACGTCCACAAACGAGGAGGTGTTCGGGTCTTCGGAAGTGACCTTTACATCCCACCAGGCGGTGACGTCCTGATCCGGGTCATCAGCCTTCGGCAGGTCCAAGGTGGCCTGCTCGGTGTCCTTCACAATCGAGGTGTGTCCAGAGCGCGGGACCACGAACTGCACGCTATCGTCAACCGTGACTTCCTGGGACGTGGCTGTGGCTTTATTCACGAAAACCGCACCCGGTTCGGCATCGTCAGGCACCGTGGCCTCAAAGACTATCTCACCCAGTTCGTCGTTGGGTAGCACGTTATCGATGGTCCAGGTCAGTACCTGCTGGCCATCGTCATTCGTACTCACCTCCGGCTCGCCCACCGCAGCTCCAGTCCTCGCTTGCGCGGTCCCGGGGACGTATTCCATGCCCTTCGCCAAGGTGTTTTTCACCACGACCTGGTCAGTGTCCGGTTCAGCCAAGTTGGATTCCAAACCATAACGCACCGTGTACTTCGCAGCGTCACCTGGTTTGTATTCGGTATTCTCAATGAGGTTCTCCACCAACGGGAACGACCCGACGACCAGAAGAGCATCACGTCCTGGCCCGGAGTACGGGTAGCGCCAGCCCTCCGGCGTCAAGGTGTTGTGTGGCTCTGCGAGATCAGGATTCATCGAGCGGTCATAATAATCAAGATTGTTCTGGATCCGATCGGCTCGCCACTCGTTACGACCTTGTTCCAGAGAGTAAGCCCAGGTATAAACGTCTTGACCGGGCTTCGCACTCGGTTTCAGCTTTAGCTCCGAAACCAGGTAGACCACTGATCTCTCGTGTGTTGTTTCGGCCAAGAGTTCTGGGCGAAGTTCAACCTTCACGGCCTTGACCGTGGAGAGGTCATCGGGCTTCTCAGTTGACCAGCCTGGCGGGTTGCCGTGAGCAGGATCGCTCCTCTTGGCCTCGGTACCACAGTTGAAGAAATTGGGATCTACCGGCTCCCCGGTCCAGGCGTCAACCATGTCACCGGTGTAGTACCAAATATCTCCCTCGTACGAGTCATCATAAATATAGGTAGGTTGCGCCTCCCGTTTCAATGACACACGTGCGTCTTGAAACTCTACATACTCAGTGTCGAAAGTCGTGCAGACCCAATTGTGCGCTTTTGAATTCTGGCTCGTGGTTGGCGTGGTGGCCGCGACCGAGGTCACGGTAGCGCCGGCTGGTACGCGGTACGTATTTGTCCAGGGAGAGCCTGGGTAAGCGTTGGGGCGCTGGGCACCGAGAACCCACCCTCCGGTAAACGCACCGCGCACGACCGGAATGGCGTTGGTCTTATTATCTAAGGTGTCCTCGTAGGTTTCTCCCTCAACCGAGGTGTAGGTCTGGGGCTCTGCTTTGAGCCGCACCGTACCGCCCCGTGCCTGCTGGTTATATGGCACCTGAAGGTGAATATTACCGGCGGCGATCACATCCCAACCGACCGGGAGAGGCTGACCGTTGGAGTCCAAACGAGGCCCGTTGTCGTAGTTCAGGTCGCTGAGGGTGAGCTCGAAGGTGGTGTCCCCGGTTTTTCTCAGGGTGCAGTCGGGAAAATGCGTGGACTGGTTTTCGGCGTGCTGACCATCCGAGAACGGGTAACCGGACTGGATACGGTCATTGGCCGAACAGCTCGTCTGGCGAGGATCGACAGTAGCGACCATTCTCCCATTCTGGTCGACGTAGCGAATGTCTAGCCTGTAGGTCACCGAGTCCGGGCCGTTGGCGGTCTGCTGAGCGTGAGAGATCGAGAAGGGGAAGTTGATGTTCTGATACCTGGTATTGGTGGCAATCAGCGACTGTGGGTGACCACCATCGAATTTTGCGGTCATACCGAAGTTTTTGATAATCGGGATCTCGGGGAGCTTGACCTCGTGGCCCCGGAACGTACCGGTCGCAGTCACAAAGGAACCGGCCGGGCCATCAGCCAGCACACCGGTGAAAGCAACCTCGGCGGTACCCTGAGCGCGTTCACCCAGATCACACGTCACGGAGCGGCGATCCTCCGACAACTCCGCTGACTCGCAGGTCTCCGGCGTATCGGTAAACACCGCGTTCTCCAGGGTCACTTCAAGAACGTTGCCATCAACATTGGCATTACCCGGAGCAGCGGCCGAGTCGTTGATATCGAGTCGCCACTGGGCCCCGACAACCCCAACCCCGGACTCCAAAGCCTCCGGCTGGTCAATCCAGTTTCCGGTAAATTCATAGGCCTTAGTCTGACCGGTCTCAGCCTCAGCCGGGAGGGCCGAGGGAAGAACCAGCCCGGCAACCAGGGCAAGGGCAGTCAAAAATATCGCGCTGAAGCGCAGGCGTAAGCGGATGGGCACAGGCGTTCCTTCGATAAGCCCCTGACCAGGGGTGATGAGCGATGATCGTTTATATACTAGCGAGTAAGTGCGCGCGTGGCTACTGAATATACACGACGCACCACCGAACACCTGTGAGGTTAATTACTACCCTTCTGAGCCGGCAAGTCAGCCTGAGAAATCGATGATCTGACGCACCGCAGCTCCGTCAGCGAGCTGATCCATCGCATCATTGATCTCGTCAAGGCGAATATGGCGGGTGATGAGCTTTTCAACGGGAAGTTTTCCCTCCCGCCACAGCTTTTCGAACCGCGGAATGTCTCGGGATGGCACCGAAGATCCCAGGTAGGAGCCCATCACGGTACGTACTTCGCTGGTCAAAGTCAGCGGGGTGATGGTGGAGGTGGCATCCGGGGAGGGGAGCCCTGCGGTCACCGTCCGACCGCCGGGGTTGGTGGCAGAGAATGCGAGTTCGAAGGCGCTGGGGTGACCGGCGCATTCCAGGGTATGGTCTGCGGTGATGCCTTGGTCTTTGACTTCTTCGGAAGTGTAGGTCTCGTGGGCGCCCAGCTGGCGGGCCTGCTCGAGCTTTTCTTCGGACATATCGACAGCGATAATGCGGTCAATTCCTTCGGCTACTGCAGTCAACAGTGCTGCCATGCCGACCCCGCCCAGCCCGACGATCATCACCGACTCGCCGGCCTCGGGGGCAACAGCGTTGAGCAGGGCGCCACCACCGGTCAGCACGGCGCATCCAAAGACCGCGGCGATTTCGGCCGGAACGTCATCACCCACCGGTACGACTGAGCGGCGGTCCACCACGGCGTGGGTGGCAAATCCGGAGACACCTAGATGGTGCTCGACCGTCTGACCATCGCGCGAGAGATGGCGCTGTCCGGAGATGAGGGTTCCGTCATTATTGGTTGCTGACCCTACCGAACAGGGCAATTTTCCGTCAGTCTGACAGTTCTTGCACTCTCCGCACCGGGGCAGGAAAGTCATCACCACGCGCTGACCGACCTCGATATCGGTCACCTCGTCTCCGACTTTCTCCACGATGCCGGCAGCCTCGTGGCCTAAGAGCATCGGCACCGGTCGGACGCGAGACCCATTGACCACGGATAGATCAGAGTGGCAGACCCCGGCTGCTTCCATACGCACCAATAGTTCAGACCCTCCGGGCTCGGACAGCTCGAGTTCTTGCACCACAATGGGTTGGGACTCGCCGTAGGGCCGGTCCCGACCAATCTCTTCCAAAACTGCACCGGTGATCTGCACGAACTGCCTCCTCAATAGTGGTTGTGCCCTCAGTCAAGCAGAGCGAACCACCGGCGACAAGAGTCCGCGGACAGCCATTTTCGGTGACGCTCAGATCCATTAGAGTACTGAGTGTGACACAGACCTCACTCAAGCCACTCGACAACATCACGGTTGTCTCCACAGCCATCAATCTGCCTGGGCCCTTGGCGGCAGCTCGACTCCGAGACCTGGGCGCAACCGTCATTAAACTGGAGAATCCAGCCGGTGATCCGTTGCGCCAGTTCGTTCCCGACTACTACGCCGAGCTCACCGCGGGGATGCAGATCGTCCAAGCTGATCTGAAGACCGACGCGGGCCGGGGTCAGCTGCTCGAGATCGCGGCCACCGCGCAGGTGTTGATCACCTCGATTCGGCCGGCTGCCGTGGCCAAATTGGGCTTGGACCAGGTGGTACGACAGTTTAATCTGGTGCACGTGGAGATCGTGGGTTTCGACGGTGACCGAGAGAATGAGCCCGGCCATGATCTCACCTATCAGGCCCGGCACGGCTCGCTCGTACCACCAGCCATGCCACAGATTCTGGGTGGCGATTTACTCGGTGGCGAACGCGGCGCGACGGCGGCTTTAGCTGGCCTGAACTTGTTGCGAAATCATCCGGAGATCACCGAGGGCACGGTGCAACGGGTGGTGCTGGACCAGGCTGCCGAGTGGGCAGCCGCTCCGGCCCGCTACGGGATGACCACCCCGGGCGCACCGTTGGGAGGTGGCAATCCGTTCTATCGGATGTATGACACCGCTGACGGTGTGTTGGCGGTGGCGAGTCTGGAACCACATTTCGCCCAACGCACCGCCGAGCTCTTGGGATCAACAGCCGAAGAGTTGGCCACTCAGTTCGCCTCACGCACCAACGCCGAGTGGGTGGCTTTTGCTCGCGAGCACGATCTGCCGTTTGAACCGGTGGTTAGCACCGATCATTAATCACTCACCATCAACACGACTCAGGGGCCTACCTGGCGGGTAGGCCCCTGAAAGGTTGGTGAGCTTGTGACGCTTAGGCGGTCTTCTTCTTCCGCAGCACCATCAGGGTCACACCAGCAACCAGCAAAGCACCAGCAATCAGCAGGGCAATGATGGCCACGCTGGTACCTGTGTCAGCCAGGCTACCGGACTGCTCGGAGTCACCAGCGGCAACATCGTCGCCGGAGCCGGCAACGCCGTCTTCGGTACCGGCGCCAGCGGTGCCCTCTTCGTCCTCATCGGAACCGGCGGTGCCGTCCTCGTCGTCAGACCCGGGGGTCTGAGCGTCGTCGTCATCGGAGCCAGGGGCTTCTTCGTCATCGTCGCCAGCACCGGGACCGGGGGCGGCTTCGCCGGAGAGCAGGTCGAAGCTGAGCTTAGCCACATCGGTGTTGTCGATGTACTGACCGCGAACCGGGTCTTCACCCTGAACGTAGTTCAGCACGGAGTCAGCGCCAGCACCGTGTGCGAAGAACGGCACCAGAGCCTGAGTGTGGTCACCGGAGTACCAGCCGCCAACGGGAAGCTGGCCAGCTTCACCGGTGATCTGAGTCCAGGCGGTACCTGCACCGGGGCCGGAGAGGAAGCCGGTCTCGTGGTCAGCGGTCACCATCACCAGAGTCTCATCCCAGCTGGAGTTTTCCTCAACCCAGTTCACGACGGTATCCACAGCGTCGTTGAATTCGATCTGCTCTTCGAGGTTACCGGTGGTGGCGTTAGCGTGACCGGCCCAGTCAATGGCGCCGCCTTCGATCATGGTGAAGAAGCCCTCGTCGTTCTGCTCCAGAACGTTCAGGGCAGCGTCGGTCAGTTCAGCCAGGGTCGGCACGTCGTTCTTAGCGATTTCACCGGGCAGCGGGGACTGACCCTCTTCCAGGGGAACGCCGTCCACACGGCCGTTGTCACGACGAGGCTCAGCCTCAGCCAGGGCGGTGCGGTCAAACTGCAGGGTTTCTGCCACCGGCACCAGGCCGAATAGGGACTCCGGAACGTTGTTACCGTTGGCCACGTCCTTCAGCTCAGCGGTGGTCTCCAGGAAGGTGAAGTCGGTGTTGCCCTCCTGCAGGTCGGTGTACTGTTCCTCGGTCAGCCACTTCCAGTTGGCCTCGCGCTCCTGACCGTCCACATCGTAGAGCGGGTGACCGGCACCGATAATGACGTCCAGCTCACCGTTGATCATCTGCTCGGCGATGGCGTGGTTTTCACCACGATCGGCAACGTGTGCACCCCAGGAGGCCGGGGTGGCGTGGCCGAAGGGAACCGAGGAGACCACACCGGTGGCCAGACCCTTCTCCGCAGCGTACTCAGCGAAGTTTTCGACTGGTTCGCCGTCATCATCAACGCCCAGGGAGCCGTTGTGGGTCTTGTGACCGGACGCCAGAGCGGTACCGGAGGCAGCGGAGTCGGTCGGGTTGTTCTTCACCCAGTCAAAGTCAGCCCAGGCGGCTTCGGGATCGTAGACCGGTGAATCCAGCGAGTGGTGGGACATGCCAATCTGCAGGTCGAACTCTTCGTACGACTGCTGGGGGTTGTCACCGTAGTCTGACTGGTGTTGTTGCTGATCGTTCTCGGGATCAACGGAGATCTGCCAGTTCGACTCACCATTTTCAAACAAGCTGGCGGAGTCGACGTGGTTATAGCCCATACCATCACCGATGAGCAGGATGATGTTCTTCGGGGCCTGGGCGGCCTCGGGGGCGTTAGCGGTTTCTTGCGCCGTGGCGGAGGGGGCTACCAGCGATGCGGTTGCCACCGTTGCAGCAGCACCCAGGGCGATGCGGCCGCACGTGGAGCGGAAAATACGCATTATTAACGAGTCCTCTTCGTCGTGGTTGAGAAAAACGGTACCGAACAGCACTCGGCACTGCGCTCCACGCTACGGAGGCCACAAAGATATATCGTTAATCTCTTTTTCAAGGTTTATAACGATTCAGTAAACATACAGCAAACAGGGCCGGGACCTGGGGAGATCGATGATCGCGGCCCGGCGTCAGAGGGCCACAGGTTTAGTATTTCGTAACCTTTGGCACCGCGACGTGCTTGAGGCCTTCCAACCCAAACTCGAGGCCGAATCCAGATTTCTTGATGCCACCGAATGGCACCCGCGGATCTATCGCACCGTGCTGATTGATCCAGGTGGTACCGGCCTGAAGCCGATCGGCAACCGTCAGCGCCCGCTGTCGATCACTACTCCAGACCGAGGAACCCAGACCGACGTTGAGCTCATTAGCCCACGCAATGGCCTGGTCTAGGTCCGTGTAGCGGATGATCGGCAACACCGGGCCGAACTGTTCTGCTTGTACCAGCGGATTGGACTGATCGATATCGGCCACAATAGTTGCGGGATAGAAGTACCCCGCCTGGTCGGGATCGGGGTTCCCGCCGGTCACGATCCGGGCCCCGCCCTCGCGGGCTTTGTTGACCAGATCGGCAACGATGTCGTACTGCTGTTGGTTCTGCAATGGGCCCAGCACGTTATGCTCCTCCAGACCCACACCCATAGCAGCGTTGCTGGCTTGTTGGGCTAGCTCGTCGACAACCTGGTCGTACAAAGCTTCGGGAACATAGAGCCGCTTCATGGCCGCACACGTCTGTCCGGTGTTAATGAAGGCACCCCAGAACAACTCTTCAGCCAGCGCCTTCGGATCGGCGTCGTCCAACATGATGCCGGCGTCATTACCGCCCAGCTCCAGGGTCAGGCGCTTCAGGTCCGTCGCGGCCGAGCGCATAATGGCCTGGCCGGTGCGGGTCGAACCGGTAAACATCACCTTGTCCACGTCCTGGTGGCCGGTCAGCGCCGCGCCGATCTCGCCGCCCCCGGCCACCACCTGGAGCACCGCCTCAGGTAGGACCTGGTTGACCACGGCCACCAATGCCTGGACGGATAACGGAGTGTATTCGGAGGGCTTGAGAACCACCGTGTTGCCCATTTTGAGCGCGGCGCCGAACTGCCAAGTGGAGATCATCATCGGCCAGTTCCAGGGGCCCACCGCACCCACCACACCGACGGGTCGATAGCTCAGCACTGCGGTGCCGGACTCATCGTCCACGAGCACCTCGTCATTGAGCTCGAAGGACGCGGTGGCACGGAGCCATCCCGCAACCGCTCCCACTTCGAAACGAGCGTTCGGGCCGTTCAACGGCTTGCCCACCTCACGGCTGAGCAATTCGGCCAGCGCCTTAGCGCTGGCTTCGACCGCATCGGCAACACGGTTCAGATATTCGGACCGCTTGTCACCACCCAGCGCAGCCCATGCTGGCTGAGCCCGCTTGGCCCGCTGTACGGCGGCGTCAACGTCATCGACGCTCGCCTGTCCGGTCGAGCCGATCACCTCGGCGGTGGCCGGGTCTTTAACCTCCACGCCACCATCGACGGTGACAGCTTCTAGCAATCCTTGATATGTGGTGAGATCGGCAGTCATCTCTTGTCCCTTCATCAGACTGTTGTTATTCCACACCCTAACCCCGACACATGAGACTTGCGTCACACTCAACGCTGCACTGCACTGGCGCCCAAGCGTTGTGCAGGAATCGACAAGACACTTCAGGTGATCTGGCTCACACTAAAGAGACCTAGTTTCCAGTGAAGGACAGATCATGACAACCACGACCCACACCACCCCCGCGCCCCGACGGATCGGTACCGTGTCCCTGGTCTTGGTGATCATTGCCGCCTCCGCCCCACTGACGGTGATGGCTGGCGGGATCCCAACTAACTACGCGGTCTCCGGCATGCTGGGTGTGCCACAAACCTATATCGTGCTCGGATTGTTACTGGTCGTCTTTGCGGTGGGATTCGCCGCGATGAGCCGACACCTGCACAATGCCGGAGCGTTTTATGCCTATGTCTCAGCCGGGCTGGGGCTCCGCCAAGGTATTGCAGCCGCTATTCTGGCACTGGTCTCCTACAACATGATGCAAATCGGGCTCTACGGTCTGGTAGGGTTTGCTTCCTCCAATCTGCTACGAGAACTCACCGGCCTGGAGGTGTCCTGGTGGCTGATGGCCCTGCTCTGTTGGGCCCTGGTCGCAATTCTGGGCATCAACTCCATCGATCTATCCGCCAAGGTGCTGGGCGTGGTCGTCGCGTTGGAGTTCCTGGTCGTGATCATCATCGATGTGCTGGCACTTGCGGTGGCACCTGAGGGAGCCGCCGCTGATGCCTTTGCCCCCGATCAGTTCTTTGCCCCCGGTATCGGCGTGCTGCTGGCCTTTGGGATTGCGGCCTTTATGGGCTTTGAGTCTGGTGCGATCTACTCCGAAGAGGTCACCGACCCCCGTCGCACCGTGGCCGGAGCCACCTACATCGCACTGATCACCATCGCGATCTTCTACGCGTTCTCCGCGTGGGCCTTCGGTATTGGTATTGGCCCCTCGCAGGTGGTCGAGCGTTCTGCCGAGCTCGGCCCCGATCTGGTCTTCGTGTGGCTCAGCGAGACCAGCCCCGTGCTGGGCCAATTCGCCTCGATCCTGTTCGTCACCAGCCTGATTGCCGTACTGTTGGCCTTCCATAATGCCGCCGCCCGCTACTTTTTCTCCCTCGGCCGCTCCGGGGTACTACCTCGTCAGCTGGCAGCCACCACCGGCACCGGCGCCCCGCTGGCCGGATCTCTCACCCAGTCAGCCCTGGCCGTGGTGGTCGTGATCGGCTTCGCCATCGCCGGCACCGGCCACGAACTCGGCCCGCTGTTTCCGGTCATCACGCTATTCACCTGGTTGACCAATGCCGCAGCTTTCGGACTCGTCTTCCTCTTAGCGGTCACCTCCGTGGCGATCATGGCCTGGTTTATCCGCCACCCCCACGGCTACGGGCTCTGGGTGCGCGTCATCGCCCCGGCCCTAGCAGCCCTCGGGCTGGCGGTGGTGTTCATCCTGATCTTGGCCAATTTCGATGTGATGATCGACGCTGAGGAAGGCTCCTCGCTGATCTTCATCATGCCCGGCATCATTCTCGGCTCCGGAGTGCTCGGGTTGCTCTGGGGCGAGGTGCTACGACGTCGCGAACCCGAGGCCGTGCCGGGCGCACCAGCCGAACTTGTCACCGTCGGAAAGGAACACCATGACTGAACCACACGTTGTGATTATTGGGGCCGGTTTCGCTGGATTGCGTGCCGCCCGCGAATTAGAGTCCGCCGGGATCTCGTGCGAGATCGTCGAGGCCCGCGACCGGGTCGGTGGACGAGCCTGGACCGATGAGCGCATGGGGCGCGCGATTGAGCTCGGCGCGACGTGGGTGCACTGGTTCCAAGCCCATGTGTGGCAGGAGATCACCCGCTACCAGCAACCGATTGTCGCCTCACCGGAGCCCGAACTGGTGTACTGGAATTCGCAAGACACCACGCATCAGGGCACCCTACAGGATCTGGATCGGACGATTCAGCCCCCGATGGCCGAGATCTTTGCTCGCTCAGAGCAGTACTTCCCTCACCCCTACGATCCGCTCTGGATCCTCTCGGAGGATTTCGACGGGCCCGCGGAGTTGCGCGAGCAGTTCCTGGCCGATGACCAAGCCTCGGTGTTGGACGCAGTGCGGGCCAGCGGGAATTTCACTCAGGAGCAGATCGATCTGGTCGATGCCTACTGGTCGGCCGGGTACGTGGGCTCGCCCCACACTGGGTCGGCGCTGATGGCCAAACACTGGGTCGCACTCTCGGATCACCGATTGAGACTACTGGATGACATCACCCTGAAGTACAAGCTAGTCAACGGCATGAAAGGCCTCTACGAGCCGATGGCTGCCGAGCTGAGTTGCCCGATTCAGCTCAACACTCCGGTCACCGCCGTCGACCACGACGGGCACAGCGCCCGTGTCACGCTGGCCACCGGTGAGGTGCGCGAGGCCAGCGCGGTGATCGTCACCGTCCCGGCGGGTGCGTTGCGCACCATCCGTTTCACCCCTGAGCTACCCGAGACGATCACCGCGACCATCGAGCAGGGGTGGAACACCTCGGGGGCGAAAATCTGGTTCAAGGTCAAGGGCCGACACAAGCTACTGGCCTATGCGCCCTACCCGGCGCCGATGGCCTGTATCCGCTCCGAATACTTCACCCCCGAAGGCGATACCATCCTGGTCGGCTTCGGCCCGGAGGCCTCCGCCGTGGATCTGGAGTCCACCGCTGATGCCCAGCGGATTCTCGACTACTGGCGCGATGACCTCGAGGTGGTGGAGTCTACCGGTCACGACTGGCAGAACGACCCGTGGTCGGGCCAAGCCTGGGGCACGTTACGCACCGGGCAGTTCACCGATGCCTGGCACCACTTCGAACGGCTCGAGCCCCCGGTGGTCTTTGCCGGCTCTGAGTTGGCTCGTGGCTGGCGCGGGGTGTGCGTGGACGGGGCCCTGGAGTCGGGACTGACCACCGCCCGGAAGCTGATCACGCACCTGGGTTCTTAACCCGGGCCCGGTAGGCCGAGGGCGATTCGCCAAAGGCCTGTTTGAACAGCTTGGAGACCTGCGAGGCGTCGTGAATCCCATAGCGGGTACTGATCTGTTGCACGGTCTCGGAGGCATGCACCGGATCGGCGAGATCGTCGCGGATCCGGTGCAACCGCAGGTCGCGAATCATGGTGCTGACCGTGGTGCCGTGCTCGGCGAAGCGGGTATAGAGCTGGCGGACGGAGACGTAGAAGTACTCGGCAATGCGTTGTGGCCCCAGCTCCGCATCCCCCAGGTGGTCTTCGATATAGGCGGTGGCGAGATGAAACAGCGGATTCTCACTGGTGTCACGTCCTTGGGCCTTGGAGGCCTCCAACAGGATGGTGACCAGCATCTGCAAGGATGAACGCACCAGCGACAGCGCGCTGGGGGTATGCAGGATCTGCAGGTTGTTCACCAGGTTTTCAAATAGTGGCACCACCACCCGACCCAGTCCGTGTTCGCGACTGACCGGTGTGGCGGTGACCAGAGAAACCTGTTCTTGCACCAGGTGCAGATACTCTTGGGGGAACTGCATCACCAGCGAGCGCTGGGGCCGGTCGAAGACCAGCTCATAGGGCCGGTGGGTGACGTACAGGGCCAAATCCCCGGGGGCCAGCACTGTGGTCCGGCAGTCCTGGGTCAGCTGGGATTGTCCCTCGATCTGCAACGAAAGCTTACACATGGCCGGTTGGGTGTTCTCGGGCACAACGTGCGGCTGGCACACCCGGTGGGCGTCGGTGGCCATATCCACCAGCAGGATCTCTCCCAGTAGCGCCTGCCGGCGCCCGGCCCGAAACGCCTGCGGGTCGTCTGCGGTGATGGTCAGGTTGTGGAAGCTGTGGGAGATGGCCTCGGTCCACTGGGCCAGGCTCAAGTGCTTGTGTGGCCCCGGATGCTGACAGGCGCCGAACCGGTGATCAGGTGCGACAGTCACGGCGCTTCCTGTTCGATCCCCCACTCTGCCACCAGCTTCTCGGTTCCGCGGGCCAGGATCGCCACATCGGCGGAGACGTTGACGAAGTCGGCCCCGGCGGCCACGTAGTCGCGAGCCTGATCGGCGTGGAACGCGTTGACGCCCACAATCTTGCCGGCCGCGTTCGCCTGGGCGATGACCTGCGTGACGGCGGCGATGACCTCCGGGTGGGTCTGACGGCCCAGCAGCCCCATCGAGGCGGAGAGATCCGAGGGGCCGATGAAGACTCCGTCAACACCGTCGGTGGCCAGAATCTCAGCGGCGTGGTTGACCGCGGTGTGGGATTCGATCTGGACCAACAGGGTCAGGGTGTGGCGGGCCCGCGCCAAGTAGTCGGGGATCCGGGACCAGCGACCCGAGCGGGCCAGGGCCGAGCCGAGGCCACGGACCCCGTCCGGCGGGTAGGCCACCGCCGAAGCAGCCGCCCGGGCTTGGTCGGGGGTGTCGACCATGGGCACAATCAGTGATTGCACGCCCAGATCCAGGTATTGCTTGATCAACACCGGGTCGTTATGTGGTACCCGGACCACCGAGAGCACCGGATAACCAGCGATGGCGCGCAGCTGGGACTGGATGGATTCTAGACTCAGCGGAGAGTGTTCGCCGTCGATGAGTAGGTAATCGAATCCGGCCCCGGCGCAGATTTCGGCCACCCCGGCGTCACCGGAAGAGACGAAGATCCCGACGATGGGGCCGTGCTGGTCGGGTTTGCCGCTCTGGGCGGGGAATAGATCCCGCAGGCTCGGTAGTGCCCCGGGCAATAGGCCACTGGTGGCGGGGTCTTGGGCGAGGAGTTGTTTTACGCGAAGTGACATGTCACGACTCCCAATGCACCGTAATCGGCATAGACCGTGTCGTTCTGGTAGACCCACATCGGGCGGGTGAAGGATCCGGCGAGAATCATTTCTCCAGCGGCCAGGTGGTCGCCGTGGCCAGCAATCCGGTTGGCCAGCCAGTGCACGCCATTGCCGGGGTGGTTCAACACGCCGGAGGCGACCCCGGTTTCGATAATTTCGTGGTTGCGCCACAGTGCGCCGGCCACCCAGCGTAGGTCCACCGCATCCGGGGAGACCGGCCGGCCACCGATGACCATCGAACCCAGTGCGGCGTTATCGGAGATGGTGTCGATAATCGTACGGCCCTGCATCTCGATCCGAGAGTCGAGCACTTCCAGAGCCGGCACCACGTATTCGGTGGCTCGCAGCACATCGAAGAGGGTCACGCCGGGGCCTTCGAGGTCCTGGTGGAGCACGAAGGCCAATTCCATTTCAATGCGCGGGTGGGTGTAGTTCTCCCACTGGTAGACATGGCCGGAGTCGAAGACCTGATCATCGAAGATCACCCCGTAGTCGGGCTCGTCGATGCCGGTGGCGTCCTGCATGGCCTTGGAGGTCAGCCCGATCTTGTGTCCGACCGGGTGGCGGCCGGCTTCGACCTGGCGTTCGGCCCAGATTTTTTGAATGGCGTAGGAGTCTTCAATCACCATGTCCGGGTATCGGGCGGTCAGTAGCGGGACCGGGGTGCGGTCTCGGTTGGCCCGGTGGAGTTCATCGGCGATCGCAGTGTGGGTCTGGTGATCCAACATGGGCTGTCCTTAGGCGGTGGGTGCCGGGCGAAAGACTTTGCCCGGGTTCATCAAGTTGTGGGGGTCGAAGGCGGCTTTGATGTTCTGTTGCAGCCGGTACTGCACGTCACCCAGCTCGTCGGGCAGCCACCGGGATTTCAGCACGCCCACCCCGTGTTCACCGGTGAGGGTGCCACCCAATTCCAGGGCCATGGTAAAGACCTGTCCGGCCACGTCCCAGATGGCCTCGGGCACCTCGCGGTTCTGGCCGTGGTCTTGACCTTCGACGACAAATACCGGGTGCAGGTTGCCGTCTCCGGCGTGGCAGGCGGTGGGGATTTTGATCCCGGAGGCTTGTTCGAGGTCGCGAATTCGGGCGAAGGCTTCGGCCATTGTGGACCGGGGCACGGCAATATCTTCGACCAGTAACTGTCCTTTGGCCTCCAGAGAGGGGAAGACACTGCGACGGATACCGACCAGGCGCTGGGATTCTTCCGGGTCGTCGGTGATGGTCAGCTCGGCCTGGTGGTCGGTGAGGATCGCCCCAATCTCTTCGGCTTCAGTCGCGGCGGCCGGTCCGTCAGTTTGGATCAGCAGGAAGGAGTTGCCGGAGCCGAAGTTTTCGCCGGTGTGTTCTGTCACCAACGCCACGGTGAGGTCATCGAGCAGCTCCATCATCGCCGGGGTGTGGCCGTGGCGGGTGACCGCTGAGGCGGCCTCTGCCGCATCGGTCACGGTCGGAAACGAGGCGCCTAGGGTGACGGTGCTACCCGGGGTGAGGGGCCGGATTTTCAGGGTGGCCTCGACGATGATGCCCAAGGTGCCTTCGGAGCCGATCAGCAACGCGCACAAATCGTAGCCGGTCACGCCTTTGACGGTGTGGTGCCCGACGGTGATCAGTGACCCGTCGGCGAGCACGACCTGCAACGATAGCACCGCTTCACGGGTGACCCCATATTTGGCGCAGAGCAACCCTCCGGCATTCATGGAGATATTGCCACCCACGGTGGAGATGTCTTTGGAGGCCGGGTCCGGTGGCCACCAGAAGCCCTGGGT
This sequence comes from Auritidibacter ignavus, assembly GCF_029853775.1. NCBI lineage: Bacteria > Bacillati > Actinomycetota > Actinomycetes > Micrococcales > Micrococcaceae > Auritidibacter > Auritidibacter ignavus. The sequence goes on along the minus strand of NZ_CP122564.1, from coordinate 2,034,836 downwards.
GGCCAGGTAGGTGTTGAGTTCTCCGTTGAGGATGCCCGGCTGGACCGTGACCAAACGGTTCTCGGGTTGCAGTTGCAGGATCTGGTTCATCCGGTCGGTGCAGACCATGATCTCACCGGTGCTACCGATGGCCGAACCGGCCAGCCCGGTCCCCGCGCCACGAGGCACCATCGGGATCCGATGGTGGAAGCACACCCGTGCGATGTGCTGAACCTCCTCGACGGTGCGGGGGAAGACCGCAGCTGAGGGCACAGTGTCGCTGAGATGTCCGGAACGATCGTATTGATACACACTCAACGCCCGGGGATCGTCCACCACCGCATCGGCAGGTAGCTGGTCGCGCAACTCGGCCAGAACGGTGGAGAAATTCTCGGTGGTGCTCATACGGTGTTTCCTTCCAGCGTGGAGGCGGACTGTCTTTCAGTCTAGAGCTGGTTGCCCAGCTTATATTCGCCTTTCTTCCAGTCGGGCATTTCTTCACCGGATTCGCGGGTATAGGAGAAGCCGTCGGCGCCGATGGTGACCTCCATTTCGGAGTCTTCTTCTCGGCTGGTCAACGGCTGCGGATTGCCGTCCAAGTCCAGGACCAGGGAACCGTCGGTGTACCAGGAGGGTACAACCGGGTTGCCCCAGAAGTCACGTCGCTGGTTGTCGTGCACATCCCAGGTGACCACCGGGTTGTCCGGGTCGCCGGTGTAGTAGTCCTGGGTGTAGATCTCCACGCGGTGGCCATCCGGGTCACGCAGGTAGAGGTAGAAGGCATTGGAGACACCGTGCCGTCCCGGGCCACGCTCAATGCGGTCGGAGATGCGTAAGGCCCCCATCTTGTCGCAGATGGCCAGAATGTTGTGCTTCTCGTGGGTGGAAAAGGCCACGTGGTGCATCCGCGGGCCGTCACCGCCGGTCATGGCGGTGTCGTGCACGGTGGGTTTGCGTCGCATCCAGGCCGCATAGACCACGCCGTGCTCGTCCTGAATATCCTCGGTGACGCGGAAACCTAGATCCTGCATGTAACGGGCTGCCCGGGGGACATCGGGGGTGATCTGGTTGAAGTGGTCCAGACGCACCAGGGCCCCGGGGCTGTAGAGGTCGTAGCGCCAAGCCAGACGCTCGACGTGCTCGACCTCGTAGAAGAACTCATAGGGGAAGCCCAGCGGGTCTTCCACGCGCACCGAGTCACCCAGGCCCTTGACGAACCCGTCCTTTTTGCGTTCGACCCGGCAGCCGAGTTCTTCGTAGAAGGCCACGGCTTTGTCGAGGTCCTCCGGGGTGCGCACGCGGTAGGAAAATGCCGCCACCGCGGGCACCTGGCCGGCGCGCAGGACCAGGTTGTGGTGGATGAACTCTTCCATCGACCGTAGGTAGATGGTGTGCTCATCTTCATCGGTGACCACCAAACCGAGCACGTCCACGTAGAACTCGCGAGAGGCGGCCAGGTCGGTGACGACCAGTTCCATCGAGGCGCACCGCAATACATCGGGTGCTTCCACGCTCGGGCTGGGGATGGGGTTATCGGTCTGAATCGGGGTCTCCTGGGAGACGTAGAATCCCGAGGAGGTCAGCGTGCGATCCTTCATATCAGTCATGGTCTCTGTTCTTTCTGTGCTCACGACGGGTCAGCGGGCTGGAGTGCGCTTAGTCCTGCTTGCCGAAGACCGGGTTGTGGACTTCGCCGAGGTTGATGTGCACGGCCTGCTGGTCGGTGTAGAAGTCGATGGAGCGGTAACCGCCCTCTTGGCCCAGGCCGGAGGCCTTGACCCCGCCAAAGGGGGTGCGCAGGTCGCGGACGTTATTGGAGTTCAGCCACACCATCCCGGCCTCGACGTGCTGGGCAAAATTGTGGGCGCGCTTCAGATCGTTGGTCCAGATGTAGGCGGCCAGACCGTACTTGGTATTATTGGCCAGCTGAAGGGCTTCTTCTTCGGTGTCGAAGGGCGTAATGGCCACCACGGGGCCGAAGATTTCTTCCTGGAAGATCCGGGCGTCCGGGGAGACATCGGCGAAAACGGTGGGCTGGACGAAGTTGCCGTCGGGGAACTGCTCGGGACGGGAGCCACCGGCGACCAACTTGGCTTCGTTCTTGCCGATCTCCACGTAGGACATGACTTTCTCGAAGTGCTCGGGGTGGACCAGGGCGCCGACCTCGGTGGTCTTCTCTGAGGGCAAACCCACCGTGACCCGCTTGGCCTGGGCGGCGTAGCGCTGAACGAACTCATCGTAGATCCCGCGCTGCACCAGGATGCGGGAGCCGGCCGTGCAGCGTTCACCGTTCAGGGAGAACACGCCGAAAATGGTCGCGTCAATCGCGGTCTGCAGGTCAGCGTCGTCGAAGACCACGGCCGGGGATTTACCGCCCAGCTCCATGGACAGACCCTTCAGGTAGGGGGCGGCGTTGGCGTAGATGATCTCACCGGTCTTCGATTCACCAGTGAAGGAGATCAGCGGAACGTCGGGGTGTTTGACCAGCGAGTCACCGGCGAAACCTTCTTCACCGAAACCCTGGACCATGTTGAACACACCGGTCGGTAGTCCGGCCTCTTCAAAGATGCCCGGCCACAGCGACGCTGACAGCGGGGTGAATTCGGCCGGCTTGAGCACCACGGTATTCCCGGTGGCAATGGCCGGGCCGAGCTTCCAGGATTCCAGCATGAACGGGGTATTCCACGGGGTAATCAGCCCGGCCACACCGATCGGCTTGCGGTTGACGTAGTTGGCCTGACGGCCCGGCACCTTGAAGGCGTTATCGTGCTGGGCAACAATCAGGTCGGCGAAGAACCGGAAGTTCTCGGCAGCACGACGGGCCTGGCCCAGAGCCTGGGTAATCGGTAGACCGGTGTCGAAACATTCCATGGCGGCCAGCTCGTCACCGCGGGATTCGACCACATCGGCGATCTTGTGTAACACACGGGAGCGTTCGCGTGGCAGCATGGTCGGCCAGGGGCCGTTGGTGAAAGCGTCCTTGGCGGTAGCCACGGCACGGTCGATATCTGCTTTCTTCCCGGAGGAAGCCTTAATGTAGGTCTCGTTGGTGACCGGGTCGAGCACCTCGAACGTGTCACCGTCAAGGGAATCAACGAACTCGCCACCGATGTAGTGACGGATCTGATCGGGCAGGTTGGCGGGGCGCTGGGAGGTGGCAGTCACAGTCAGTACTCTCCTAGGGTCGATCGGTTCTGGTGTTCGGGGCTGTTCAGGTAGCTGGTCAGCGTGGCGTTGCGGTGGTCTCGGGCGGCTTGTTCAATCTCGATCGCGGACGCATGGCCGGCAATGAGGTCCAGAATGTGGGCGTGTTCGGCCACCGATTCGGTGGCGCGTCCGGGCACGAAGGAGAAGGTGGATTCCCGCAGATGGTTCAGCCGGTCCCATTCGGCATAGACCAGATCGGTCAGTCGCTGGTTCGGGCACCGAGCGAAGAGCACCTGGTGGAAGGCCTGGTTGGTTTTGGTGAAGCTGGCCGGGTCGAAATGTGACAGCGAGCGCTGCATCTGCGCATTCAGCGCCCGGGCTTCGGCCAGATCATCTGCGCTCACATGCGGGGCAGCCGCAGCGGTGGCGGCCCCTTCGAGAATGCCCACGGTCTGCATCGAGTTGATGTACTGGGATTCATCCACCATCGACACGTGGGCGCCCACATTGCGCTGATAGGTCACCAATCCTTCGGCCTCCAACTGGCGGATGGCCTCCCGCACCGGTACCACCGACATATTCAGGGCATCACCGATGGTGGCCAGCACCAGCCGATAGCCGGGGCTGAATTCTTGGGTGAAGATCCGTTGCCGAATCCACCGGTAGGCAATCTGGGCTTTGGACAATTGCTCGGTCTCGGTTGTGGTCGGTGGGGTCATCAGTTCTGGTCCTCGGTTTCGGCAACGTAGCGCTCATAGGCTTCTTTCTGTTCGCCAGTGGGCGGGAAGGTGCCCTTGATCGGTGCGCCGGCTCGAACCTGGTTGGCCACCCACTCATCCTGGTGCTCTTTGGCCAGAGCGGCCTCGACAACTTCGTCGGCGAGATCGCGCGGGATCACAAGCACCCCGTCGTCGTCACCAACGATCACGTCGCCGGGGAGCACCGTGGCGTTGCCACAACTAACGGCCACATCGACCTCCCAGGGCACGTGCTTACGCCCCAACACGGCCGGGTGCGCGGTCTGGGTGAAGACCGGTAGGCCGATACGCTGAACCTCGGCGTAGTCGCGGACTCCCCCGTCGGTGACCACACCGGCGGCTCCGTTGTACTGGGCGCGGAGGGCGAGAATATCGCCCAGGGTGCCAGAGCCGGCTTCACCGCGAGCTTCAATGACAATGACTTCGCCCGGTCGGACGGCATCAAAGCACTGTTTTTGGGCGTTGTAGCCACCGCCGTGGCTGCCGAAGAGGTCCTCACGGTTGGGCACAAAACGCAGGGTCTTGGCCACCCCGACCATCTTGGTGCCCGCGGTTTGGGGCTTCACGCCTTCGATGACGACGTTGTTCAGACCGCGGGAACGCAATTGGGCCGATAGTCCGGCGGTGGGCGCTACCTTCAGCTTGGTCCGCAACTCATCAGGGAGCGCCGCGGTGGGATCTGCAACCGGTGGCAGACCGGCGGCTTCACGGGATCCCCAAGCGTCTTCGGCTTGCTTTTCATCGACAGCCGGCAACATCCCAAGCGCCGGGTCGAAGTCGCCGGGGCCCTCCGTAATGTGGGTGATCAGCCGACCCGAGGTGGGTGCGCCCGTGGCGGTGGGGGCATCGACCTCGACCTCCACGGTGTCGCCGGGGGCCACCACTGACGAGCCGGCCGGGGTACCGGTCAGGATCACGTCACCGGTTTCCAGGGTCATGTGCTGCGACAGGTCGGCCACGAACTGAGCCAGCGGGAAGATCAGCTGGTCCTCGGAGGTGCCATCCTCCTGGACCAGCTCACCGTTGACCCAGGTGCGCAACCGGAGTGCGGTCGGATCAATGCTTTGGGCGTCAATCACGGTCGGGCCCAGGGGCGTGTAACCGTCCCGGCCCTTGGAGCGGAGGTTAGAGCCCTTATCTGCCGGGCGGTAGTCGTAGATGCCCAGGTCGTTTGCGGCGGTCACCCCAGCCACATGCTTCCAGGCGTCTTCGAGGCAGGCCCGGCGGGCCGGTTCCCCGATGATCAGGGCGATTTCGCCCTCAAAAGCCATCAGCTCGGTCCCGGCGGGGCGTGCTACGTCGGCACCGGAGCCCGATAAGGAGCTCGTGGGCTTAAGGAAATAAGACGGGGTGGCCGGGCGCCGACCGCGCTGGGCGGCGCGAGACTCAAAGGCCACGTGCACCGCAATAATCTTGCCCGGGGTGAAGAGAACGTCGTGGAGAGGGTTCGGCATGCAGACCTCCTGCTCAGCAGATCTGGGAGTATTCGAAATCGTATATCATTCTATGCGATGGGGTCAGGGTGTCACAATCACTTATTTGCTGCATCGCCGTGACGTTCTTGCCAGCGCTGAGCGCAGGCGATACCGGCATCGTCTGGGTTTTCCGGAGATTTCAGGGACTCGTACTTCTCGTTGTAGACCCGCAGGTATTCTTCCGCGTTCTCGAAATCCAACGAGTCCATCACATCCAACCAGGTTTCCTCGGCCCCTTCGGCAGCGATGTCTTTCCATTTCTGAGTTTCCTCATCGGACCAAGTGTCGAAATCTTCCACGTCCGGGGAGTCGAGCATCTCATCACAGATATTTTCCAGCTCACCGTTGGCAACGTCAATGGTCTTGCCCTCATTGAATTCCTTCGTTACGTCATCCACGGTGGCCTGCAGGTCCTCAGGCAAGGACTCGTAGGAGTCTTTATTCCACCACATGCCGTAGGCGGTGTATTGGTCAAAACCAGGGTCGACCCAATAAGGAAGTTGTTCGGTGATGGCAAAGTTCACGCCGAAGTCCAGCGAGGAGGCCACCGAGTCAATTACTCCGCGCTGTAGTGCCTCATAGGTTTCTCCGGCGGTGATGGCGCTGACGTTCATCCCGGCGTCTTCCAGCGAGCGCTGAGTGACCGGACCGGCTGCGCGAGCCTGGAGCCCATCGAGATCTTCAAACCCATCAATCGGGGTCTTCGCCCCAATGAGTAGCGCGCCCACCGGCCACGTTGAAACGTGTTCCAGGTTAGCTTTCTCCATAACCTCTTTGGCTGGCTCGTACTCGCGGTGGAGTTCGTAAAGCGCCTGGGTAGCTGCTTGAATGTCATCGGTTTTGAACGAGATGGATAGTACCGAGGTGGTGGGTAGCAGGTGTGGGGTGTAATCGGTGACGGTTAGTCCGAAGTCGGCACGGCCGTCACGTATACAGTCTGCGACATCGGCCATATCGCAGATGGCTTGGAAGGGGGTGCGTTCAAAGGCGATACGCCCATCGGAAGCTTCTTCGACCGCGTCCATATAGGCTTCGGCAACCAGCTCGTGCTGGGTCCCTACGCTGGCGCCGTTGGCTTGGGTGAAGATGTATTCGGCATCGGTCTGATCTGCTCGTTCCCAGTCGACCACGCCCTCGTCACAGGCAGTCAACGTCAGCGAGCCAGCCACGATACCGGCGACCGCCAGCAAGCCACGGGTCGAGGTTCGTGCGCGACGGGCAGTTTTTGTCGTCCAATTCATGAGTTCACTTCTTTCTGCGCCAGGGCTCATCCAGGGCTAGTTCTGTACTAATCCGGGCAAAAACAGGATCAGATCCGGGGTGAAGAAGAAGATCAGGATCAAGATCATGTCGATAACAAAGAACGGAATGATACCGCGGAAGACGGTCTCGGATTTCACGCCGGTGGCGCCAGAGACGACGAAGGCGTTGATGCCCACCGGCGGAGTAACCATGCCAATTTCGATGAATTTCACGATCAGAATGCCCAACCAGATTGGGTCGAAGCCGAATTCTAGGGCGACCGGCAGGATCAGCGGAACCGAGATCATCAGCAGGGACAACGATTCCAGCACCATCCCCATCGGTACCAGGCACAACAGTAGAATCAGCATGATCCAGGTCGGTGACAGGTTCCAGCTACTCACTGCGTCGGTGACCATTCCCGGCACGCCGGCGGAGACGAAGAAGGCTGAGAGAATTCCGGAACCGATGATGATAAAGAAAACCATCGCGGTGGTCCCCGCCGTGGATTCCAGGGCGCCTTTAATACCCTGCCAAATGCCCTTGGCACCTTGTTTACGCAATTCCCAGATCAGAATCAGCACCGCGGCAATCGCGCCGAATGCAGCGGACTCGGTGGCGGTGAAGAGCCCGGAGTACATCCCGCCCAGCACGATGGCGAACAGCAGAAGAATGTAGCCCAGACCGCGCCACGGCAGAGAGGACAACGGGGCGTGGCGACGGTTTTCCGCCTGGATGGCTTTGGCTTGGCTCAGGGCATCTTGGACGTTGTCTGCGTCTGCGACAACCTGGCCACGACGGCGGAGCTGCCAGCCGGCAAAGCCGATCCAGATGGCATAGGCCAACGCAGAGAGCGCGCCGGGGACAATACCGGCGGCCAGCATTTCTCCTACCGATTGCTGAGAGAGGATGGCGTAAAGGACGAGGAAAGTCGAGGGCGGAATCATCGATCCCAGGGTTCCGGCGACCGCAACCAAGGCGGTGGCCATGTGAGCCGGGTACCCGGATTTCCGCATTTCTCCCACGGCTAGGCGCGCCATCGTGGCCGCGGTACCGATCGAGGAACCGGAGACTGCAGAGAAACCGGCCGAGGCGACCACAGTGGCGACACCAAGCCCGCCGGGAAAACGGCTCAACACGCGGTCGGCGATGGCGAAGACGTATTCGGCCACATGGGCTCGTACTGCGAACATGCCCATGAGCACGAACATCGGCACGATGGTCAATGAGAAGGATGCGATCTGGGAGAACGGGTCAGCACCGAGTTCCAGGGTGGCATGGTTAAATCCATGCAAAAGCACCAGGCCGATGGCACCGGCCAGACCCAAGGAGACGGCCACGGGGACTCGGAGCAGTAGCAGTGCCAGCATCAGGACCAGCACGAGGATCACGACAGCGCCGAGACTCATGATGCACGGCCTCCTTCGGCGGTAGAAGTTGCGATGCTGGCGGATGTTTTGGAGACGACATCCGGCTGGTCGGCCAGAGCGGCTTGGACCTCATCGGCGTGGCCGGTGGGTTCTTGGCCACGCAATGTGCGCACCAGGTTAAGGACGGCTACCAACAACAGAGAGAGCAGGCCGATCGCCAGGATCCAGCGCATCGGGTACATCGGCCACTGCACGATGCCAAAGCGGGTTTCACGGAAGATGAAGGAATCGATGGCGCGCATGATGTTGGCATAGGAGAGCCAGCCGGTGTAGAGAGTCACCAGGGTCCAGACGAAGACATTGGTAGCTCTGGTCAATCCGGGGCCAAAACGGTCGGTCACCAGGGAAACCGCGACGTGTTCGCCGTTCAGTCCGGCCCAGGCCAGACCGAAGGCTACGGCGGTCACCATGGCGGTTTCGGCGATTTCGATCATGCCCGGTAACGATGCACCAGTGATATTGCGTGCAAAGACATCGATGGCGATGGCGATGACCATCACGACGACTGCGATTGCTGAGAGCACTGCGAGAAAACGAACCGCAATGCGTATTAGTTTCTCCATGGTCCACTGCTACTTTCTCAGGGTGGGAGTGTGATGAGAGAGGGCGCTTTGACCGCTGCGTAGTGGTCTAGGTCATACCCGCTGAGCTCAGACTATATACGATCTGAGATCTCATGTCATATAGACCACATGACATCATTCACAGTGGCAGGGCGGTATACAGCGTTAAATACCCGCGATCTCTTGCATATACGGGGCGACGATGCTCCCGTCGACGCGACAGTCCAATACGAAGGTGCCGTGTGCGCCGTCGGCAACCCACTGGGTGAAGTCCTTCAAATCGTTGAAACTGCGGATCACGGAGGCGCGAGCGCCCAGGCTGGTGGCCAGCCCGGCGAAGTCGATCTCGCCGACGCGCATGGGTTCTTCGGCCAATCCCTTACTGCCGTATTGGAAGACCTCAGCCCCATAGGCGGCGTCGTTGAAGACGATGACCACGGCGCTCTTGGCAGTACGGATCAGGGATTCAGCATCAGCGAAGGCCATCATGCCACCCCCGTCACCGGTGACCAGCACAGTGGTTTTCTCCGGGGCAGCGTGAGCAACTCCGACAGAGGCGGAGAAACCCAGCCCAATAGTTTGGAAGGCTGTGCCCAGCAAGATCATGTGGTCGATCTCGGGCACGTCGAAGAACATATTGGGCCAGCCGATGAAGTGGCCACCATCGGTGATGTAGATCCGGTCTGGTGGCAGCAGCTCGTTCAACCGGGTGCTCAGCGCGCGGGGGTCGAGCCCACCGGCGGGGCCGAATTCGGTGCCGGTCTCATAGGCGCGGAGTTCGCGAGCGGTGTCTTCGGTGTTCTCGGTCTTCGCCCGCGACTCGGTCGCAGAGGTGGTGGCTTTATACGCATCCAGTAGCGCGGGGACGGCGGTAGCGGAATCAGCGCTGAGGAACTGGTTGACGCGGGCGTGGGTGGCCTGTGGTTCGCGGTCAATCTGGATGACGTGCGCCTCGGGGCCGAAGGCTTCACCGAAGGCCATGGTGAATTGGTTCAGCCCGGCGCCCACCACGAGGACAACATCGGCTTCACGTATGCGCTGGGCGGAGCCCGGGGCGGCGAATCCTCCGCACACGCCCAAATCGGTAAATCCGTCGGTGCCATCGGTGTCGAACAGTCCGCGCCCGGGTGCGGAGGTAGCCACATCGGCGCCGAGCAGGCCGGCCAGTTCACGCAAGGCCCCAGCACAGTGACGGGCACCGCGACCACCCAGAATGAGTGGCTGGGAAGCCTCCCGCAAGGCAGTGGCCATGTTGTGGATGGTCTCGGTATCAACTACCGGGCTCGGCGCCTTAGGGGTGAGCTCAGGGATGACGGCACCATCGGCGCTGACCTCAGCGGTGGCCAAGTCATTGGGAATCGCGAGGACCACGGGGCGTTGTAGCGACACGGCTTGTTCCACAGCAGAGATGGCTACGGTGCCGGCGTTGGAGGGCTCAACGGTCAGTGTCGGCACGTCCATGGAGGCCGCTGTGGCAACTTGGTCGATATCCCAGGGGCGACGCCCCGGAGTGGGCTGGTCTCCGACCACCAGGATGAGCGGAATCCGTGATAGCGAGGCTTCAGCGAGCGCGGTCAGCGTATTGGTAAAGCCCGGCCCATAGGTCGTGGTGGCCACCGCGAGTTCTTGGCGCACCCGGTAGTAGGCATCGGCGGAGGCTACCGTGGCGACTTCGTGGCGGACCGGCACGATGTCGGTGCCGAGCTGATGTAGCGCGTCAATGAAATAGGCATTGCCATTGCCCATCAGCCCGAAGAAGGCGGTGGCGTGACGGTGTAGGGCATCGGCAAGAACGGCGGCAACAGTTGGCATATGAAACGCTCCCAACAGACAGATATGTCGATCGATTCCATATATGTCTGGCTCTTCACCGAAGAGTTAGCGTCTCTTTTTCAAACGCCAGGCCGAGAAGGCGTCACAGTTGGTTCAGCCCACTATGACCTTCGACACCCCTACCTTAAAGTACACACGCCAGCTTCAACAAGCCCGGTCTCAACTGTGCACAGGCCTTCCAAGACACGGTTGAGATGCTCGCCCGTGGCGTGGAAAAGACTCAATGCTCCAACCGATCCCAGCCGGCCGTCCTCGAAACGCACCGGGGTCGCGACGCCGTACAGTCCGGGGATGACCTGGCTGTAGGACTCCGCCCAACCGCGCTGCCTGATTTCGTGGACATTGGCTCGCACCTCGTCGCTGATGCCCTCTGGCCAACAAGCCTCGTCCATGATCGCCAAGATCGCTCTTCCGGTGGCCCCGTCTTGGATGGGATGACGCGCGCCGGGGCGCTGGGCGATGACGGTTTCTTGGTGGGGAGGTTCCACGCTGGTGACCGTCAAGCATTCCCCGCGGTCTTCGATGGCCAGAAAGCAGGTCATGACTAACCGTTGAGCGGCCAGGGTCAATAAGGGCAGGGCAGTGGCACGCATATCTCGCTCGACCGAGGCGCTCAAGGCCACGAGTCGTACACCTAGCGCGAGTTTCCCCAGCTGATCACGCACCACCAGCCCGTGGTCTTCCAGGGTACGCACCAACCGGTAGCACACCGAGCGGTGCAGCCCCAAAGCGTGAGCGACCTGGCCGATGCTCATCGCAGACGCGGAATTAGCGAGCACTTCCAGTACTCGAAGACCGCGACTGAGGGTTTGTGATCCTGCGGACCGAGTAACCGGGTCTGCCACGACACACCTCCTTGTAAGTCAGCTCATATTTCCTCTATGATCTGACTCATAAATTCGATAATAGAGTTTAGTGTTCGATTATAGAACACGCTCTACGGCACGATCTACTCTGTCTTTTCCGACAAGGAGTGAACCACCGATGCATTTCCACGAACACGGCTATGTCTCCGAAGACCCCCGAATTCGTCCTGCTGCTGGCTACGGCCTCAATCGCAGCGACGAACTCCCCGACGAAATGGACGTGCTGATTGTCGGAACCGGTCCGGCCGGTATGCTGGCCGCCGCTCAGCTGTCCTACTACCCCGAAGTCAATACACGCATTATTGAACGCCGTGAGGGACGTCTGGAGATCGGCCAGGCCGACGGTATTCAGGCCCGCTCGGTGGAGACCTTCCAAGCCTTTGGCTTCGCTAACGAAATTATCGATGAGGCCTTCTGGCTCACCGAGATGTGTTTTTGGAAGCCGGACCCCACCAACCCCGAGAACATCATTCGTACCGCCCGGACTCCCGATGACCCTTCCGGCATCTCCGAGTTCCCACACCTGATCGTCAACCAGGCACGCGTATTGGATGGCTACGCCGAAGCTGCACTGCGGGCTCCGGGTCGGATTACCCCGGATTATGGGATTAAGTTCCTCGGACTGAGTGTGGACCGCGAGCAGGACTACCCGGTCGAGGTCCAGGTGGAGTACGTAGCCGGTCCCCGGAAGGGCGAACAACGCACCGTGCGCGCCAAGTACGTCGTCGGTTGCGATGGCGCCCACTCTCGCGTCCGCGATTCCATCGGGCGGGTGATGAGTGGCGATGTCGCCAACCACGCCTGGGGTGTCATGGACGTGCTAGCTAACACCGACTTCCCGGATATCCGCACCAAGTGCGCCATCAACTCCAAGCACGGCCAGATTCTGCACATCCCTCGCGAGGGTGGACACCTGTTCCGCATGTACGTGGACTTGGGTGAAGTGCCTCTGGATGATGACCACAAGGTGCGCGACACCCCGATTGAGGAAATCATCCGCAAGGCCAACGACATCATCACCCCCTACACCCTGGATGTGAAGTCCGTGGCCTGGCACTCGGTCTACGAGGTAGGACACCGGTTGACCGACCACTTCGACGATGTCGACACCGCAGACCGCGGCCGATTGACCCCGCGCGTGTTCATTACCGGCGACGCCTGCCATACCCACTCGGCCAAAGCCGGCCAGGGTATGAATGTCTCAATGCAAGACGGTTTCAATATCTCTTGGAAGCTGGGCCAGGTGCTGTCGGGGCGCAGCCCCGAGACCCTGTTGCACACTTACTCGGATGAACGTCAAGAGGTAGCCAAGAACCTCATCGACTTCGATAAGGAATGGTCGACCCTGATGGCCACTCCGACCGAAGAGCTGCCGGATCCGACCTACCTGGAGGACTTCTACGTCAAAACCGCCGAGTTCCCGGCTGGATTCCTGACCGAGTACCGTCCCTCCATGGTCACCGGCGGCACCGAGCACCAGGAGTTGGCCGCCGGGTTCCCCGTGGGTAAGCGTTTCAAGTCGGCTAAGGCCATGCGCGTCTGTGACGCCAATCCCTTGCACATCGGCCATCAGGCGGTGGCGGATGGTCGCTGGCGACTGTACGCCTTTGCGGACCGCCCGGCCTGTGGCGAGCACGATTCCAAGCTCTCAAAGCTGGCCGAGTGGTTGGTGACCTCCGCGGACTCACCGTTTGTGAAATACCGTCGCGACGGTGAGGACATTAACGCTCAGATTGAGCCGAATGTGATCTACCAGCAAGACACCGCGAGCTTCGACTGCGTGGATGCCCCGACGATCTTCCGCCCCAAAGTCGGGAAGTTTGGCCTGGAGTACTGGGAGAAGATCTACGCCACCATACCGGACGAGGACATCTTTGAGGATCGTGAACTTTCTCGCGACGGTGTGGTCGTGATTGTCCGTCCGGACCAGTATGTCGCCGCTGTGTTACCACTGGATGATGTGGACGGTATTGCCGCCTACTTCGATGCGGTGTTGACCACCAACTAGGCGTGCTACAAGCGTGGCAAAGACACTGGCGGGCCGGTGCCTTCATCAATCGAGGTGACCGGCACCGGCCTGTCGTGAAAGCTATCAACAAGTCCGACTAGACCGCTGTGGTAGCGGGAGCTGCCTCGCGTTCGGGGTGCAGGTCGGATTTCTCCACCCAGGCATGGGCATCGCTACCCGCCGGATCTTCGAAGACGCTATTGGCATTCTCAAGGTCGACGGTGAAGAAGAGGCCCTGCGGATGGCTAACTACACCGAGTCTTAAGAGTGACGTTTTTGAAATCACCCCAAAACCTTAGCTATGATTTACCTCACCTCAGAGGTCTTATTTCTCCTCACAGGAAAAATAAGACCATTCCGGCGTGCTACACCACCAGCTCGCTGGCTATCTCATCACATAACCGTTACTAGAGGACCCCTATGAGCATCCACCACAACGACTCGGGAGCAGCAACGACCGATAGCACCGTCACCGATGATGATGCCCCGTCAAAAACCTTGGAAAGTGGAAAGCGGAAGGGCTTTTTCCAACGCTTCTTGGACTTCATCGAGTGGGGTGGCAATAAGCTTCCGCACCCCGTCACTCTCTTCGGGATTTTGGCCCTGCTGGTCATCCTGTTGTCATGGGTTCTCTCCCAGGCCGGGCTGAGTGTCGAAGATCCAGTTGAAGGCGAAACGGTGGAAGTGTTCAACCTGCTTTCCGCCGAAGGTGTTGAGTGGATCTTCTCGTCAGCGGTCGATAACTTCATCAACTTCGCCCCACTCGGCGTGGTGCTCGCTACCATGATCGGTATCGGTATGGCCGAATCCACCGGACTGATCGGTACCGCACTACGTGGTTTTATCCTCTCCATCCCCCGCCCGCTGGTCACCTTCGCCATTGTCTTTGCCGGTGTGATGTCCTCGGTAGCTTCCGACGCCGGCTACGTGGTGTTGCCTCCGCTGGCAGCCATCTTGTTCGTCGCCCTCGGACGACATCCGCTGGCCGGTATTGCTGCCGCCTTCGCCGGCGTTTCGGCAGGGTTTAGTGCTAACCTTCTGCTTTCCGGAACAGACGTGGTGCTCGGCGAGCTCACCATTGAAGCCGCCGCCACCATCGACCCTGCCTACGCCGACCAGATGAACCTGGCGATGAACTACTGGTTCATCATCGCTTCGACTTTTATCCTGGCTATCGTCGGTACGCTGGTCAGCCAGTTCATCGTGGAACCCCGGCTGGGTAAGTGGACCGGTGAAGGGGCCATCGAGGGCGAGGATGAGGAACAGCTGAAGGTCACCCCGTTGCAGAAAAAGGGCCTGATCTGGGCCGGCATTTCGCTGGTGATCACCATTGGGTTGTTGCTTCTGCTCATTGTTCCGCCGAATGCTCCGATGCGTGGTGAAGACGGTGCTGTCATCCAGTCGCCGTTCATGAGCTCGCTGGCCATTATTCTCGTCGTTGTCTTCTTCATTCCCGGCCTGGTCTACGGCATCGTGACCAATGTGGTGAAAAACGACACCGATGCCGTGAACCACATCTCCAAATACATTTCCGGGATGGCCATGTTCCTGGTCTTGTCTTTCACCGCAGGTCAGTTCATCGCCTACTTTGAACAAACCAACCTGGGTCTGATTCTCTCGGTCCTCTGCGCTGAAGCGCTAGACTCGATCAACCTCACCGGAATTCCTCTGGTGTTACTCTTCATGCTCTTCACCGGCCTGGTAAACCTATTCATCGGTTCGGCCTCCGCAAAATGGGCGATGCTGGCACCCATCATGGTGCCCATCATGATGCAGCTGGGCATCTCCCCGGAGTTCACCCAGGCCGCCTACCGCGTTTCGGATTCAGCCACCAACATCCTCAGTCCGCTGATGACCTACTTTGCGCTGATCATCGTGGTGGCCCAACGCTACGACAAGAAGATCGGCATCGGCTCATTGGTCTCGGTAATGTTGCCCTACTCGCTAGCATTCTGGGCCGTCTGGACATTGATGACCATCGGTTGGATGGGACTCGACTTGCCACTAGGACCCAACGCTCCGGTCTTCTACGAATCACCCTAGTTTCACAGCCCACGACCGCTTCCCGATGCCTAGATGCACTCCCTGCAGAGTGTATCTAGGCATCTTTGTCTGAAGTGTCCTGTCGAAGTTGCCAGGCTATCGTGAAACGCGAGAAGCACAGGGCGCTACGTCTGCTGTATGCCTGGTCTCTGGTCGTGCAACCCAGGTAGTCTCAGTCACAGAGATAAGAACGACTCGACGCCAGAAAGAAGCCTCACATGCCACACGTGCAGATCTCGACCGGCATCAATGTTCACTACGAAGAGCAAGGCTCGGGCGAACCTCTGATTCTGATCATGGGCACCTCGGGAGCTATTGGTACCTGGGCCGAGTTTGAAGACCGATTTGCTCAGAATTACCGTGTCATCACCTTCGATAACCGGGGGATCGGCGAGACTGACCGTGGCGATGGTGATATTTCAGTCCGCTCAATGGCTCAGGATGTGGCGGCTCTGATGGACGCACTGCAGATTCCTCAAGCGCACATTCTGGGTTGGTCCCTTGGCTCCGCTGTCGCACAAGAGCTCGCAATCAACTATCCGGACCACGTCAAGTCCCTGATCCTCTACTCCACATGGGGTCGCTGCGACGGGTTCCAAGCCGCAGTGATTACTTCCCTCCGGTACCCGTACGCTCAAGGTGACTTAGACGTTGCCGCCACAGCCACCGGTCTTGCCTTCTCTCCCGAAACGTTGGACCGTGCTGATCTCCCGGAATTTCTCGCCCCCGTTCTGCGCGGGTTGCCGCAGAGTGAGGTGCAGATCCAAACCACCGTCGAGCAGTGGGACGCCGACTTGGCTCATGACACCCTCGACCGATTGGCCCAGATCAAAACACCGACCCTAGTGGTAGTCGGAGAACAGGACCTCCTCACTCCACCGTGGCAGTCGAAGAAAGTTGCCGACGCCATCCCCGGCGCGGAATTCCATCTCCTCGAAGGCAGTAACACCCCTCACTTCCTCCATGTTGAACAACCTGAAGTCCTCGCCAACCTGATGCTGACGTTCCTGACCAAGCAACGAGGCTAAGGTGCCCATCCTCTAGGTCGCCATCATTTTCGGTGCTTTCTCGGCACCAGTGAAAGAGTCCTGGGTCTTTGTGTTGATCATCGCGCTGATTCCCACACAACGGCCACCACTATTGCAACAAGGTCTCAACAGTGTGTCGCATTTGCTCTCCAGAAGAGCATGAGATAAATACATGTTGTGCTTTCCTTTCGTTCAGCGCGCACGCTGATGACACCGCCCCGCGTTCCGGGCCTCGACGTGGCCCGGGCTCTGGCCATTATTGGCATGATTTTCGCCCATATGGCGTTAATTCCTGAGCTCGAAATTTCCGAACCGTCGACCTGGCCGGGAATTGTGCACGGCTTTTCCTCGTTGTTATTCGCGCTACTGGCCGGGATCTCGCTGGCGATGATGACCGGAGGCACCCGGCGTCCCGATATCGAGGCATTGCCTTTCTTGCGTCTGCGTTTGCTAGGGCGCGCGGCCATCATTTTCGGCATCGGTCTTGCCCTCGAGGCGTTGGGCACTCCCATCTCGGTCATCTTGCCGATTTTCGGAATGCTCTATATTGCCATGATGCCGTTTATGCGGTTGCGTCGTCGCTGGCTGCTGGTCTGGGCATCCGGATTCGCCATCATCGGCCCGGTCGTGTTGGAGATGCTTAATGCCCTCTCTGCCTTTGACGGCGCACTCGCATTTCTCTTCTTCAGCCCCTACCCGCTCACCGCCTGGCTCGCGCTGGCCCTGACCGGTATGGCTATTGGTCGTTCCAATTTACGGAGTATCCGACTGGCTACGGTGCTAGCTCTAGGCGGTCTGGTGGTGGCCGCGCTGGGCTTTTTCCTGGCCTCGCTGACTGAAGACGGCGCCGGAACCTCCCTGGATGAGGGGAGCTACTCTTCCTACGGGGGCATCTACGACAGCAAAGACTCGTACGGCTACGTCGAGGACGGGAGTTTCTACCCCTACGACACAGAAGATTCCTCGTCGTGGAAACCAGGGGACGTTGTTCCGGAAGAAGAACCCGTCGACCCCGTGGAATGGCTGAGATTGGGTCTAACCTCGAGCCGCCCGCACACCGGTGGCAGTCTGGAAATCATGCTGGGCCTCGGCGTCGGTGCCACGGTCCTTGGAGCGTGCCTGCTGATATGTCGCGGTCCGGTACGTTGGGTCACCTACCCGCTATCGGCGATGGGAGCCATGCCCCTAACTGTCTATGCGGCCCATGCGGTGGTCACGCTGATCGTCTATGGCAACATCAACCTCGGAGACTGGATCGGGCCAGCTGAAGAGGACCTCACCGCTTTGTTCATGGTCATCGGCGCCCTGATCGTCTGCCCCCTCTGGATGGCGGTCACCGGACGTGGACCGCTCGAGGCTCTGACTCGCCATGTTGGTCGCCTGGCCTCCGGCGAATTACATCGCCATGAAACAGGTCGCCACGCCATCCAATAAGAAAAGCCAGGTGGACCCAGAGCCCCGGGAGCACGCGTCAGCTACGCGAAACTTCCGTGACGTCGGAGGGCTGGGCCTCGTCATGACGGTCCGCGCCCCGGTTTTTGTTCGTGCCCTTGATCCCACCGGTCAGTGCCCTCAGGGCGTAGAGGATAGCGGCCAGGTCGACCAGCTCCTGGGTCAGCGCGCCCCACACAGCGGGGATGTAGCCGAAGGCGGCCACCAGCATCAGCCCGATCGAGAGGATGATGCCAATCCATATCGCTTCCAGCGCGATCCGGAAGGTGTGCTTACCGATGCGCACCGCCAAGCCCACCCGGCTGATGTCGTCGCGGACAATCACCGCGTCGGCGGACTCGCTGGCAGCGGTGGCCCCACGAGCGCCCATGGCGATTCCGACATCGGCGGCGGTGAGCACCGGGGCATCATTGACGCCATCGCCGACCATCATCACCGGACTGGGCAGAGTCTTGATGATCTCCACCTTGTCGTGGGGCAACAGTTCGGCGTGGACCGTATCAATGCCAGCTTGTTCAGCCAGTGAGGTGGCAGTGTCCTGATTATCGCCGGTGAGCATCGCGATCGTGTCGATGCCTTGGTCGTGCAATTCTCGGACGGTGGTCGAGGAGTTGTCGCGCAGCGAGTCAGCGAGCAATAAACTACCGGCAAACCTGCCATCGATCGCCACCGCCACCGAGGTTTGTCCCGGCTCCAGCCGAACACGCGTTGCCTCCGGGTCGGTCTCTTGAACGAAAGCCAGCTTACCCACCACCACATGGCGCCCCTCGATGACCGCAGTGACACCGTTGGTCGCAATTTCATTCGCATCCTCGGTGGTGGTCAGCCTCAGTCCACGCTCATAAGCTGCAGAGATCACGCCTTCGGCGAGTACGTGGGAGGAGTACTGCTCAGCTGAGGCCGCCAAGGTGAGCAACTCGTCGGCATCCACCCCGTCGGCGGGGATCACCTCAACCAGTTCGGGCTGGCCGTAGGAGAGGGTACCGGTCTTATCGAAGGCCACTGAATTCGCCCGCGCCAATGCCTCCAGGGTGGCTCCACCTTTGACGATGATGCCGTTGCGGGTACTGGAACTCATCCCACCCATGAATGCCACCGGGGCAGCAATCAACAACGGGCATGGGGTAGCCAGCACCAGCACTTCGGCGAAACGGACCGGGTCGCCCGATAGCCACCAGGCCAGACCTGCGATGGCCAACGAGACGAGCGTGAACGGGACCGCAAACCGGTCGGCCACCCGTACGGTGGGCGCTTTGGCTTGCTCAGCTTCTGCTACCAGCGCAATAATCTTCTGATACTGAGAGGAGTTCGAGTCTGCAGTGGCACGGATCCGCACCGCCCGTTGCCCGTTGATGGAACCCGACATCACCGCGTGACCGCGTTCGTATTGGACCGGCAGACTCTCACCGGTCAGCGAGGACTCGTCGAAGTCGCCATAATCGCTGATCAGCTCACCGTCGACCGGCACTACTTCGGCAGGCTTGACCAGTAATAGATCGCCCTCGGCCACCTCGGTGACGTCAATGTCATCGGCGGTGGCTTCCGGGTCATCACTGCGCAACCGGTGCGCGGTATTGGGCGCCATCTTCAACAGCGCGTCGAGGTCTTTGGTCGCTCGTTGGGCGGCGTAGTCTTCAATCGCTTCACCACCCGAGAGCATCAGCACGATAATCATCGCTGCGATATATTCGCCCACCGCAATGGAGGCAATCATCGCCACCAACGCAAGGATGTCGAGGCCAAAGTGGCCACGCAGAATATCGCGAATCATGTCGAAGGCGGTCAAGGCAATAATGACAATGACATACCCGGTGGCAATCCACTGCGCCGCAGTGGTGGCACCGGAGAACTCGCAGGCGAGCACGACGACAAGCAACACCAAGGTAATGGCCACAATGGGATACTGCCGAATGAAAGTCGCGATCTTTTTCATAGCTCAAGTATCTCGCTGACGCTGTCGAGCTTCCAGCAATCCTAGGCAAGGCTAAATGGGTATATAGCCCTGCTGTATTCTGCTATCCCTCACCGTGGTGAGGCTCCCCTTCCGGGCTACGTGGCGAGCGTCGACGTTGGCCCGGTCACTGAAGGTCACGGTCTGTCCCCAAGCCCCCTAGACTAGGACCCATGCTCCGTACCATGTTTCACGCGAAAATCCATCGCGCCACGGTGACTGAAGCCAACCTGAACTACGTTGGTTCGGTGACCATCGACCAGGACCTGCTTGATGCTGCCGGAATTCTGCCCGGTGAGTTGGTCTCGATTGTCGATATCACCAATGGCGCTCGCCTGGAGACCTACACTATCGCCGGACAGCGAGGCACTCGGGTCCTGGGCATCAACGGGGCGGCCGCGCACCTGGTCCACCCCGGGGACCTCGTCATCTTGATTGCCTACGCGCAAATGGACGACGAAGAAGCCCGCACCTACGAACCCACCGTGGTGCACGTCGATGAGCAGAACAACATCCTGCGCCTGGGTAACGACCCGGCTGAGCCACCCACCGATAACGCCCAGCGCCCGCCACTGGCGCAGTAGGGCTGGTCCACCGCGTTATCCCTAGCGCACCCGCTCCAAAAACCCCTGAACCCGGGTGTTGTCGCTGGTGAAAAATTGTTCCGGCGCGTCCCGTAGCACTATCTGTCCATCATCAAAGAAGGAAATAGTATCGGCCACTTCTCGGGCGAACCCGATTTCATGGGTGACCACAATCATGGTCATGCCCGCTTTCGCGAGAGTTTTCATCGTTTCCAGCACTTCATCGACCAGTTCTGGATCCAATGCGCTGGTGGGCTCGTCAAAAAGAATCAGCTTCGGTTCCATCGCCAAGGCACGGGCAATCGCAACGCGCTGTTGCTGACCGCCTGAGAGCTGGTGGGGACGTTTATGTTGATGCTCCGCCAGACCTACGTGGTGTAGTTCTCGTTCTGCGATCTCTTTCGCTTCGGACCTGCTCATCTTTTTGACATGGACCAGCGCGATCGTCACGTTTTCGACCGCAGTGAGATGGCCATAGAGATTAAAACGCTGAAAGACCATCCCGATTCCGGCTCGAAACTCAGCCCAGCGCTTATCGGGCCACTCGTGGTACTTTCCATCACGAAAGTCGAACCCAACCTGCTGGTCATCAACAACGAGGCTTCCCTGGTCGAGCGTCTCTAAGCCGTTGATCGCCCGTAAGAACGTCGACTTGCCGGATCCGCTCGGTCCGATGATGACCGAGACCTCTCCTGGCTTGACGCTGAAATCAATGCCACGGAGGACTTCGTGGTTGCCGAATGCTTTGCGCACTCCATGCGCGTGAACAAGTGATGTGTCGCTAGCCATGGGTCAACCCTTTCTCGAGCCCTGAGGGGTTTTGATTGCACCGGTCGTGGCCTCAACGACCTTCTGGCTGAAAGTGGTGCCACGAATGGCACGGACGCGTTCTTTACCAAACCGTTTTTCCAGCAGTGACTGCCCGTACGTGGCAATCGCGGTCATCACCATGTACCAAATACTTGCCACAATCAGTAGCTCGATGATGAGGTTGTTTTGCTTGTAGATTTGGCTGGCATTGGTCATCAAGTCATTACCGGCCACGACCACGATCAGTGAGGTGGTCTTCAACATCGAGATGAACTCGTTGCCTGTCGGCGGAATGATGATGCGCAGTGCCTGGGGCAAGACAATCAACCGGGTGGTTTGTCCGCGCGTCATTCCTGAGGCCAACGCAGCTTCGGTCTGCCCTCGGTCGACCGCCATTATTCCGGCTCGCACTGTCTCTGCGAAATAGGCAGACAGGTTCAGGCCCAGCCCTAAGATTCCAGCGGTGGACCCCGAGATGAGTTCATTCGTGTCCCATCGAAACCCGAGATTCGTGAAGGGGATTTTGAGCACCAAGTACGGCAGGAGAAACGCCAGATTAAACCAGAAGATCAGTTGCACCAGCACCGGAGTGCCGCGGAAAAACCAAATATAGCCTTCAGCGATCCACCGGAGTACTGGGTTATTCGACAACTTCATAATCGCGATGAAAACACCAAGCACGAGCCCGAGAATCGTTGCCACGATGCTGATATAGATGGTGACGCCGACTCCGCTGAGAATATTAGGGAAAAACAGGTATTCCCACACTCGATCCCAACGAATCCGCTCGTTGAAGACGAGAATCGACAGCAACCAGATCAGCACCGCAATGGCAATTGCGCCGACGATCCACCGTTTGACATGTTTGACCGGTGCAACGGGAATCGTTCTTCCATCTGCTAAGACAAAAGGTTCGGTTCTTCTCTCCACGGTTTTCCCTCTCTTGGTCATTCCCCGTTTAGTGTGGCCTCGTCGACCGCCATGACCTCGACGTCCCAGGCGACAAGAATCTCCTCGTAGTAGCCCTCATTCATCAGATACTGCATGGCAGCCTGTATGGCTTCGGCGAGGTGTGTTTGCGCATTATCAATGCCAATACCCCAGATGGCCTCGTCGCCGTCGATCGGGACCGCTTCAAAATTTTTGTTGTCGGAACTTGCGTGAGACAGTGCAACCGGCAGATCGGTGACCGTGGCATCGGCTCGCCCGCTTTCCAGCGCTAGATTGGCAGTCTGATCTTGTTCGAACCTCAAAATTTCATACGGTTCCTCGTTATTGCTTTCGCATTCTGCTGAAACACCTTCAGCAAATGCAGCGCTAGAGCCACCATCGACCAGTGCTACTTTCTTGCCACATAGATCCTCTGGTACCTCGACGTTGAGCGGATTGCCTTTTTCCACCAGGAACGCGTTGCCAGACTTCACATAGCTCACAAAGGACGTCGTCTCCCGTCGCTCTTCCGTGTCGGTCATCGAACTGGCCAATACATCGTAGCGCCCGGAGATCAACCCTGGAATCATGGCGTTGAATTCCTGGTCTTCCAAAGTCATCTCAACACCAAGGGCCGCGGACATTGCTCGTGCCATTGCGGGATCGACGCCGATAATGTCTTCGTTATTGCTCGCCCACAGTTCCATTGGCGGGTAGCCGACTGACGTTGTCCATTTCAGCCCAGCGCGGTATTCGGGAGGAAGCATGGCGTGAAGTTCTTCTTGAGGCTCTATCCTCTCGATGATTTCTTTGGCCTTCTCTTCCTCGGGTACCGGGGTTGTCTCGAAATCGCTGAGGTCTATTTTTGCTGGATCGGTTTCCTCATCAATGAGCCACAGCGCTTCCGCTCCGCAACCGTTCAGGCCGAGTAACGACCCAGCAAGCACTGTGACAAGGCTCCATGTTTTGACGTTCTTCACGCGTATTTTCACCTTTCGGGATGATGTTCTCATCCGACGTCTGCGGAATCTGGCGCAGCATATTGGACCGTCCCACCAATCACTGTGGCCTGCACCTGTGTTTTCCAGAGATCGGTGGGTTCTACTTCAAAGGGGTCTTGGTCGCATGCAATGAAATCCGCATACTTTCCCGGGGCAAGGGTTCCGCTCAACTCCCCAAGTCCTAGTGCGTCTGCCGGCGACTGTGTGTGAGCCTGAAGTGCTTGGGCAACAGTCAACGTTTCTGAGGTCTTACCATCTGTCAGCGCATTCAGTTCTCGGGTGCGCCGGGTAACTGCGGCGTGGATAGCAAACCATGGATTCGCTGGTTCAACGGGAGCATCGGATCCGAATGCGACCAGGGCCCCCGCGTCAAGGAGAGTCTTCCAGGCATAACTAGCCAGCGGGCGGTCACCGAGACGTTTGGAGTTCAGTGGATAGTCGGTGGTGCAATGTGTGGGTTGTTGTGAGGCCACCACGCCGTATGAGGCAAAACGGGCGACGTCGGTGTGACTGAGATGCTGGGCGTGTTCGATGCGGTTGACCAACCGGTTGGCACGGGTGGACAGAAACACACCGGCGTAGATCTTTAAGACGTTGGTGTTGGCCTGGTCGCCAATCGCGTGAATCGCTGTTGACAGCCCGTGTGCATTCGCTCGCGTGACACCAGTGACGAGGTCCGCAACACTCGTAACTGCGATGCCACAGTTACACGGCTGCTCTGGGGTGGAGTCTGCATAGGGTTCTGAGACCAAAGCAGAGTGGGTCCCCAACGCACCGTCGGAAAAGAACTTTACGGGACCGGTCCGCAGGTAATCGGAGCCCGCACCAGTTCGACGCCCCTGCGCTATCGCGAGCTCAAGATCAGCTGCTTGTACCGCTTTGTTAACCCGCAAACGAAGCTTTCCGGCGTCATCCAGTTGTTGATACACGTTCCGGATTTCTTCTCCATCGAAATCCGTGATCTGGGTAATGCCAAGACGAATCAGCTCACCCTGAATGGCACTGATGAGGTCGGGAAGCTGCGGTTCAAGCGAACTCTCTGCCATCCGACGAGGTATATCTTGTGCAGCTTCTCGCAATAATCCTGTGGGGTCACCCGTATCGTCCCGAACGATCTCACCACCCTGAACTTCGGGGCTTTCGCGGTGAATTCCCGCCTGCGCAAGGGCAGCAGAATTTGCCCACGAGGCGTGTCCATCGACGCTTTGTAGCACCACAGGTGTCGCCCCAAAAATCGCATCGAGGTCAGCCTTATCTGGAGCCGATCCGCAGTGCCATTCATGAGAATCCCAACGTCCGCCAAGCACCCAGGTTTCACCTGACCGGAATGTTGCAAACTCGGACAACCGTCGCAACACTTCTTGGTAATTTGTGGCTCCACCCAGCTGAGGTGCCACCAGCCCTCGTGCCATATCGCCAGTGTGAATGTGTGCGTCATGAAATCCGGGAAGAACGACTTCTCCAGGAAGCCGAACCTCTACACAGCTCTCCGATGCAAGACCTCGCGCGTCGTCCAGCGCACCGACAAATTGGATCTTCCCATCTGCAGCAAGGATCGCCCCGTCAATCGGCGTCACGCCGGTCAAGGTGTAGATGCGGTGATGAATGAACAGCGTCTGCGACACGAACGAGCCCTCCCCATGAAGTGATCTATCTCACATAGATGTTAGCTCGTTTTCCTCCCCGCACAAGCACACCACGGGCGGGTAAATCAAGCTCCAACCAAGAGCAAATCGTCCGGTTCCCGCTATCCCAAGGCGAGCCAGAACCTAGGGAGGTGAAGACGGCACTGAAAATGACCAAGACGGGTGGCGGTTTTGAATCACGCTGTTGATGTTTAAAACTCACAATGCGCGGGGTACTAAGGCTCTCGGTTCTCGACGAAGCTGTCGAGGCAAGGCAGGAGTGGCGAGTCTTCTGTAAATGGGGCACTGTCGTGTCGGGGGCTCTCGTGCACCCTTGAAAGTTACCCGATGTCTTACAGCGCTTTTTTAAGCAGCGTTTTCTTGGCTAGCAAGTACCTGTGCCTGCTCTAGGACAAGTTCGATCGCCTTGGCTTCGGCATCTGGCGGGTAATCGTACTTCGCCAGCAAACGTCGGACTTTGGACCGCATTGCGGCACGCACGCTCTCCTTATGCTCCCAGTCGATGACCACGCTGTTTCGAACGGCCTGCACGAGGTCGATGGCGATTTGCTTCAACGTGTCATCGCCCATTTGTAGGACGGCAGCATCGTTCTGAGCAATAGCATCATAAAAGGCTACTTCGGCGACACTCAGACCGAGGTTTTCTGTCCTCTGATCTGAATCTCGCATTTCCTTAGCGAGTTTGACGAGCTCAGCAATAATATCCGCAGCGGTAAGTGACTGGTTTGTATACCGGTTCACGGCCGCATCGAGCATTTCGGAATACTTCCGACCTTGCACCACGTTCCGCCGTTTAATCGTGCGAAGCTGGTCGTTGATAATCCGTCGCAACAGACCAATCTGCAAATTGGGCCTGTCCTGATCAGCGAGGGAGTCCAAGAACTCATCACTCAGCAGGGAAATTTCAGGGGTCTCTACACCAGCCAGTTGATAAACATCAAGGACTTGGTCAGAAGCAACAGCCTCATTGAGCAACTGTCCTAATGCTGTGTCTATTTCCACCGACCCGGAACCGCCCAGACCCGAATCTGGGTTCTGGATTTTCAGGATCGCGGCCCTCACGTCGGTGAACAGTCTGACATCGTCCCGGATTTTGGCGGCTTCTTCGTGCGCGCCAACAAGGGCGAAGACCTTTGCCAATGCGAGTACTTGATCGTTGAATCGCGAGGTTCGATCGTCATCGGCCATGACAAAGTCCAGGACTTTCGCATGCTCGTTGAGTCGTTGGGAGGCCGATAGCGAGGGGGAGGAATTATATTCAACACCGTGAAGAATTCCACGAATAATATCGTATTTCTCCAACATCACTTGCACCATCTCCTCAAGTGGAACCCCTGTCTGGTCTTGATCCGATGGTGAATACTCTTTGAGGGCTTGTTGCAGGTTGGAGAACAGACCAATATAGTCCACGATGAGGCCACCCGGCTTGTCGCGGAAGGTTCGATTCACCCGAGCAATGGCTTGCATCAGCCCTGCGCCCCGCATGGTTTTATCCACGTACATGGTGTGCATGGCGGGCGCATCGAATCCGGTCAGCCACATGTCACGAACAATGACCAGCTCTAGCGGGTCGTCGGCATTCTTCGCCCGGAGCTTGAGCTCCTTACGGACCTCGTTGGAATGGATATGGGGCTGGAACTCAGCAGGATCAGAAGCCGATCCGGTCATGACGACCTTAATCTTGCCTTGAGCAGGATCGTCCGAGTGCCAGTCAGGACGTAGCGCAACGATTTTCTCATAAAGTCTCACCGCGATACGACGGCTCATCGTGACGATCATGCCCTTGCCAAATAAGGCTTCCCGTCGTTTCTCCCAGTGCTCAACGATATCGTGAGCTATCAGGTCTAGTCTCGACTCAGAGCCGACAATTGCTTCCAAGCGTGACCAGCGCGATTTCGCGGCTTCTGCCTCATCTTCGTCAACACCCTCCGTAATCTCGTCGGCAAGCTCATCAAGCGCGTCACGGTCGGATTCCGATAGCGTCACCTTCGCCAGCCGTGATTCGTAGAAAATCCGGACGGTAGCACCATCTTCGACAGCCCTGGTGAGATCGTACACGTCAATGTAGTCGCCAAACACCGCCCGCGTGGACTTGTCATTTGACTCGATGGGAGTCCCGGTAAACCCTAGATATGTCGCACCGGGTAGAGCATCACGCATATGTTTGGCCAGCCCCGCTTTGAGACGGCCATTGCGGTCGAGCGTCTGACCGAACCCGTACTGGCTGCGGTGGGCCTCGTCAGCAACCACCACGACATTCCGCCGGTCTGTCAGCACGGCGTTCTTATCCCCGTCTTCACCGGGTGCGAATTTTTGCAAAGTGGTGAAAATGATCCCACCGGAGGCACGTTTGAGCTTATCCCGAAGGTCGGAGCGCGTTGTCGCTTGCACGGGCGTCTCCGGCAAAATTCTTGCGGGCGCAAAGGTTTCGCCGTAGAGCTGATCGTCCAGATCGTTCCGGTCGGTAATGAACACCAGAGTGGGGTTTGCCATGCGTGGGTCGCGCATAATCTTCGCTGCATAGAACAGCATCTCGAAGCTCTTGCCCGAACCTTGGGTATGCCATACGACGCCACCGCGGCGGTCGCCATCGGGGCTCGAGGCTTGTACCGTGGACTCAACAGCGGTGTTGACTGCCCAATACTGATGGTACTTCGCCACACGTTTCACCAGCGCCCGAGTGGGCTGTCCGGTTGCCTTGTCGGTGACGGTCTCATCGCTAAAGACAATGAAGTTCCTCAACAAATCCAGGAATCGGTTTGGTTCGAAGACTCCTCTAATGAGAACTTCCAGAGAGGGACGGTCAGTCACGACATCACCTCCCCCAATGGTCTTCCAGGGGGCATAGTGCTCAAATGCTCCTGAGTAACTACTCAACGCAGCTGAGGTGCCGTCTGAGATCACGGTAACAGCATTGGGGACGAACACCGAGGGAATGTCATTGCGGTAAGTCTGTATCTGGTTCCACGCGGATTTCAAGGTCGCCTGTTCATTGGCCGGGTTCTTCAGCTCCAGCAACGCCAGAGGCATACCGTTGACCATCACGAGAACATCGGGCCGACGCGTCTTGCCGTTCTCAACGATCGTGAACTGGTTGATCACGGCCCAGTCATTATTTTCAGGCTGCTCGAAATCTACGAGCCCGAGTCGGGTGGTGCGGAGCTGACCGTCGTCGCTACGATGTTCGACGGCCACGCCGTCGATGATGAGCTGATGCAGGCGTGCATTCTCATCGATCAGGCTCTGCGACTCAGCTCGCTGAACGATCTTGATGACCTCGTCGAGCAAAGTGGGGGTGGTGCCAGGGTTGATTCGTTCTAGCGCCTCACGCAGCCTTCCCCATAAGATCACGTCTTCATAGGACTCACGTTCCGCGTTAGGCCCGTCGGGGGCGATATCAACGCCATGAACTCGCCGATATCCCAGATCGACGAAATACTCTAGCGCGGCTTGCTCGACGGTGTTCTCGTTGAAGTACATCATTCGTCGACCCCCACGTCTGCGGCACGGATGCGGCCGGAGAGCAGCTCGGGGAGGAGCTCGTCTCTTGTAGCTGTCAACGTTTCGTTTTCGCGTTCTAGCTGCCAAGCTTTTTCGATCATAAGACGAGCCCTGTTGAGGCGTTCATCGAGGTCATCAGGAACGGCAAGTTCAAAATCAAGCACAGCCTCTGGTGGTAATGCCGCAACTGTTGTGCCTGTCGCAAACCTTTTGGCTCGATCGCGGAAATTCGCAGATTGAAGCTGTGCCCACAACAGAAGGCTGAGTTCGCTCCGTTCGAAGAATCTCACAACCGAAGTGTGGTGGGTATGGAGAGCGCCCTCATAATGCGGAGGAACCAAGAATCCGCGTCCGAGCAGTTCTCGGGCCTGAGTCAGATCAGTATTCGCAAGCACAACTTCCCAGGGGCTAAGCACATGCTGCGGCTTGAAGGCGCCCGTGTACCACTTAGTCCCCGCGCTTTTCAGCTCACCGGTGGTGGTGAAACTTGCGAGGTTCAGCATCGGAAGGGCTCCAGCGCCTGTGCCGTCGTCGAGACCGGCACCCTTGTAGGAAAGTCCTTTCGTTACGGTCGCAATATCGCCAATACGTATTTTTTCGGCTCCACTGCTCAGCATGGCGGTCACAATCTTAAAAATTGAGTTGATCGCCCGCCGGTTCGACTCGATCTTGTCGTCGAGTGCGCCAAGCGTCGCCGCGATCGAGCGCTGCTCCTGCAGTTCGGGAAGATCAATCTCGAATGAGGCTAAAGAATCGAACTGAACTCTTTGTCTGCCGGAACTCCCATTCATCGAACCAATCGCATAGTCTCGGATCTCAGGCGAGGTAAACAAGTAGTAGGCAAAGCTAGTACTGGAGATTCCCTCTTTTCCGCGAATCACGATGAACTCCGTGGATCCGAAAGCCGGAGCATTTCGCTGGTTAGCAGCCGCACGATAAACCGACGTTTTTCCATTCTCCAAGGACGGAGTGATCCGCGCCATCAGAACATCACCGTCACAAAACTTCATTCCGCCGCCGTAGGGCTTTTCCTGTGCTGCGGACACGTCTCTGGTGAAGGGCACAAGGCTCGCCATGTCAACAAAAGGAGCATGCGTTCCCTTAGACAGTTTCACTGTCGGGTTTAGAACAAACGCTTCGCCAAGAGTCACGCGGCTCACTGAAGACCGCCTAACCGTCGCCGGATCTCACCTTCAAGCTCGCGTCCGCGCTCAAACTCGGCGAACAGCTCGCTCGTCAATCGCTCGATTTTCTCGTCGATCGGCTCGTCGTCGACTTCCGCCTCCTCGCTACCGACATATCGGCCTGGGGTAAGCACGAAGTCGTGTTTCTCGATCTCGTCGATCGTGGCTGACTTGGCGAAGCCGGGGACGTCCTCGTAGTTGCCGTCGTGGTTGCGCCACTCGTGGTACGTGTCCGCGATCTGAGCGATGTCACCATCCGACAGCACGCGCAGGCTGCGTGATTCCATATCCCCGAGTTTCCGGGCGTCGATAAACAGCACCTCGCCGCTACGTGCGCGATGCCCGTTGCCGTCCCGACCTTTGGACACGAACCACAGCGACACCGGGATGCCTGTGTTGAAGAACAACTTATCGGGCATCGCGACGATACAGTCGACGAGACCCGTTCGGACGAGGTTGCGGCGGATCTCTCCGTTGGTCCCTTCTTTGGAGCTGAGAGCGCCATTTGCCAAGACAAAGCCCGCGGTGCCGTTGGGCGCGAGGTGATAGATGAAGTGTTGGACCCAGGCGAAGTTGGCATTACCTTTGGGCGGGGTTCCGAACTTCCACCGTGGGTCGTCTTTCAGCTTCTCATCCCACCAGTCGGAAACATTGAATGGTGGATTCGCGATCACATAGTCCGCGCGGAGATCCTGGTGAAGGTCCTCGGTGAATGAGTCTGCCGAGTGCGATCCCATGTCCGCTTCGATACCCCGGAGCGCGAGGTTCATCTTCGCCAGTTTCCACGTCGTATCGGTGAATTCCTGCCCATACACGGAGATATCAGTACGTTTACCACCGTGTGCCTTCACAAACTCTGCGGACTGGACAAACATGCCGCCTGAGCCGGCAGCGGGGTCATAAACACGACCCTTATAGGGCTCCAGCATCTCTACCAGTGTCTTGACTACGGAACGCGGGGTGTAGAACGCCCCGGCGTCCTTACCGGTTTCTTTACCTGCAAACTGCCCGAGGAAGTATTCGTACACTCGCCCGAGGACGTCATCCGCGCCGTGGTCGTCTGCTTCAGTGAATCCGATTGAGCCGATAAGATCCAAGAGCTCACCCAGACGCCGCTTGTCTAAGCTTTCACGTCCGTAATTACGGGGTAGCACTCCACGAAGAGAAGGGTTCTCTTTTTCGATGAGATCCATCGCCTGGTCGATCCGTTGCCCCACGTCGGCTTGTTTTGCGTCCGATTGTATCGAGTCCCACCGAGCCTTCTCTGGCACCCAGAACACGTTCTTACTGGTGTATTCGTCGCGGTCCTCGAGAAATGACTCGGCTCGCTCCGGCTTAATACCTTCCTCTGAAAGCTCAACTTTCAGCTGTTCGCGCCGCTCTTCAAACCGGTCTGATACGTACTTCAGGAACACCAGGCCAAGGACGACATGCTTGTACTCACTGGGTTCTTGATTTCCCCGTAATTTGTCGGCCGCTTCCCAGAGAGTCTGCTCCAAGCTTTTCTTAGGCTTTGATCGCGCCTTTGTCGTCGCCATGAACTCCCTCTTTTAGTTCCCACAGGTCAGCTTCCACTTCTTGATTCAACTTTATCTCAGCCCAACTAAATATGTCGGCTGTAACCGGATGCTCACCTAGGCATCAGACCAGGCCTCATGGTGCTTGAGCCGGTATCTCGGCAGCAGTACCTACATGACCGTTGCTAGACCCCGTTTCCAGCACGACTCGGTGAACCAGGACAGCCACACCTCTAATCTCCCGACCTCACATTAACGGTCCTTTATCTTGCGTTGCATGACCGTCATCAAGTCCGAACCATCACCAATTATTCCGCGTCGCTTATCAATCACCATTGATTTCGTCTTGGTCGTCAAATAGGTCGCCGTTGGAGTCCCCCGTGCTATAGATATGAGCTATAGATATGAACTGAGCCACATTTGTTGTTTCGACGACCCAAGGTAGAGGACACCGCCGATGATGTCTGAGCACTCCGCAACGCATGATTCCAGTACCCCCACCGAAGGACCATTGGCTGGGGTGGTGGTCGCCGACTTCTCTCGGGTCCTGGCCGGCCCCTATTGCACCATGTTGCTAGCCGACCTGGGTGCTACCGTCATCAAGGTCGAAGCGCCCTCCGGGGATGAGACCCGCACCTGGAAACCCCCGATGCGCGAGGGTATCTCCACCTATTACCTCTCCGTCAACCGCAATAAGCGCTCCATGGTGCTGGATTTGACCGAGGCAGCGGACTTACAGACCGCCTACGATCTGCTGGACCGAGCCGATGTGTTCATCGAGAACTTCAAGGCCGGCGGCCTGAAGAAATTCGGACTCGACCCCGAAACGGTCGCCCAGCGGTGGCCCCACCTGGTGCACGCCTCCATTACCGGCTTCGGCACTGCCGGTGGGGCAACCATGCCTGGCTATGACCTGCTGGTCCAGGCGATGTCCGGGATGATGTCGCTGACCGGTGAGCCCGATGGTGACCCCCAACGCTCCGGTGTGGCCATCTTCGATATCATGACCGGCCTGCACGCTGCGCTGGCCATCTTGGCCGGGCTGCGTGAAAAAGACCGCTCCGGACTCGGCCAACACGCGGCATTGAACCTGTTCTCCTCCGCCTTATCGGGATTGGCCAATCAGTCCGGCGGCTACGCCGCGGCCGGCAACGTGCCCACCCGGATGGGCAATGACCACCCCAGCCTGTTTCCCTACGGGCCCTTCCACGCCAGCGACGGCCCGCTGATCATCTGTTGTGGCAACGACGCCCAATTCTCGCGTCTGGTCACCGCGTTGGGCACCCCCGACCTGGCAACCGACCCCCGTTTTGAGACCATGTCCCAACGCAACGCCAACCGGGAAGAACTCCGCGTCTTGCTCGAAGAGGCCTTGGCCACCGATACCGCCGAAAACTGGGCGGATGTCTTCGGCAACGTGGGCCTACCCTGCGGGCCTATTCTGGGCATTGATGGTGGCGTGCAACTGGCCGAAGACCTTGGCCTAAACCCCATCGTGACCATGACAGACGAGAACAACCCCGAGCGCGCCGTGCCGGTGATTGCCAACCCGATGAGTTTCTCCCGCTCCCCGATCTCCTACCGACACCTGCCACCCGAGTTGGGCGATTCCCACGACTGGGCGTTGGAGTTTATCCGCACCACCGAACCCAAAAACCCGCACCACCACACAGAAAGCTAACGCTCGTGCCCGCAGAATCCCGCGCCCCCTCCAATGCCTTTCACACCCGGTTGCAACTACGCTGGGCCGACCAAGACCTCAACCATCACGTCAATAACGCCACGCTGCTGACCCTGATCGAAGAGGCCCGGGTGCTGGCCAATCAGTCCTGGACCGGCGACTCCACCGATGGCAATGTCGCCGGCACGTACCGGCTGGTGCGGGCGACCACGATCGACTACGTTGCCCCGGTGCACTATCTCCCCGACGACCCCGGCTATCGCCACGCCGTCGACGCCCGCGTGTGGGTCACGAAGGTCGGCAACACCTCCTTCACCCTCGGCCACGAACTCAGCCAACCCCACCCCTGCGTCTACGCCGAAGCCGTACTGGTGGTGCTCTCCGCCGAAACCAACCGCCCCACCCCGATCCCGGAACCATTGCGCGACCTCTTGTTAGCCCAAACCAACTAGCTCTGCTCTCAGAGCAGCCACCAAGGACCAACCATGGCAACACCACACGACGTGATCCACCACGCCGATTACTTTCAGCTCGACGCAAGCCTCAACCCGGAGCTCCTCGACTTACGCGACCGCATCCGTGCCTTCGGGGACGAACACATCCTGCCGGTCATCAACGAGCACTGGGAGCGGGCCGAACTACCCACCGCGGTGCTGGAGCCGTTGGCCGAACTCGGTGTGGTCGGCACCTACATCCCCGACTACGGTTGCCCCGGGCTCTCCCGCCTCGGCGCCGGCATCGTCGCCCGAGAATTCGGACGTATCGACGGGTCGATCAACACCTTCCTGGGCGTGCACTCCAATCTCGGGATGGGCTCGATCTACCTGCTGGGTTCAGAAGAACAGCGCCAACGCTGGCTGCCGGACATGGCTCAGCTGAAAAAGACCGGTGCCTTCGCCCTGACCGAACCCGCCCACGGCTCCGACTCCGTCGCCCTGGAAACCTCGGCTCGCCGTGAGGGGAACACCTGGGTGCTCAACGGCCAGAAACGCTGGATCGGTAACGGCCACGCTGCCGATCGCACCGTGGTCTACGCCCGGGATGTCGCCGACGGCGAGGTCAAAGCCTTCGTCGTCGAAAAACAGCCCGACGGCACCTTCCCACCCGGATATCGGCCCACCCCGATCGAGGGCAAGATGGCTAAACGCGCCATCGTGCAGGCCGATATCATCATCGACAATGTCGTCGTCCCCGAGGAGAACCGACTGGCGCACTGCGAGTCCTTCGCCGGCGTCACCCGCGTGCTCAACGCCACTCGAGGAGGGGCCAGCTGGGAAGCTGTCGGCCACGCGATGGCCGGATTCGAACTCGCCGCCCAATACGCCCTGCAGCGCGAACAATTCGGCTCCCCGATTGCCTCTTTCCAACTGGTGCAAGAAAAACTGGCCACCATGCTCGCCGAGTTGACCCAAATCCAGCTACTCACCACCCGGATGGCCGAACTCCAAGAACAAGACCAGCTCACCCAGGCCATGGGCTCTCTGGTCAAAATGACCACAGCGCGCACCGCGTTGGCGATCTGCCGTGAAGCTCGCGACATGATGGGTGGCAACGGGTTACTGCTGGAACACCACGTCGCCCGGCACCTGACCGATATGGAAGTCGTCTCCACCTACGAAGGCACCGACTCCATCCAGGCCCTGATCGTCGGCCGGGATATCACCGGCATCTCGGCCTTCACCCGCAAAGCCCGCGGCTAGCTCTGCCTATCCCCAGCGCTACCCTCAGCTGGAGATATACGAAGGTATATCGACCAGCATTGGTTCATGTTTAGCCTTGTGAGCCACGCAACCCGTTCGGCTGTGTACGATCCCTGTAAGCACATATATACAGACCCTCCTCGCGAGATCCACGGCGAGGAGGGGTGTTGACGGTTACGCACCGGGGAACACTGATCTTGAGGAGACAAGCCTTGAGACAGTGCGTCTGACAGTCGCACACCCTGGGCTGAATTTTCAAGGAGTCGATGATGTCCACAAAGAAATCGTGGTGGAGACGGTATCTAGATTTCCCACTGATCTGGAAACTGGCCATAGCCCTTCTTGCTGGACTCATCGTCGGCCTGATCTGGGGCGAAGACGCAACGGTCTTAGAGCCGTTCGGCGAAATCTTTCTCCGCCTGCTCAACATGCTGGTCATTCCCCTCATCGTGGCCACACTCATCGTGGGAATTACGTCGGTGACCCCGCAAAAGCTCGGTCGTATTGGCGGAAAAATCTTCATCTACTATCTGCTGTCGACCTGCTTTGCTATTTCCATTGGACTGGGACTAGCTCTGCTCGTGAACCCGGGGAGCGGCCTGTCAGCCCCGGAGAACGCTAAGAAGGTGAGGAAGCCCCACCCTTAGCGGACGTATTTGTCAATATTTTTCCGGAGAACATCTTCCAGGCACTGGCCGAGGGCGACATCTTGGCCATTATGTTTGTCGTGCTGATCGTCGGTTTTGCCCTGGCCTATTTGATCGATAGCCATAACGAGAGCATCCGCGACGGGGCCTTGACGATTCGCAAGATCTGCGTGACCGGGCAAGAGATCTTGTTCCTGATTATTCGTGGTGTGCTGGAGTATTCCCCCATTGGTGTTTTTGCACTGATAGCCGTGGCGATCGGTGACATCGGTGTCTCAGCGTTGGTGCCACTGGGACAGCTCATCCTGGTCATTTATGGCGCGGTCGTGGTCATGCTCGTGGTGTATGCCGTCTTCATTCTTGCGATGAGACGTTCGCCCCTCGAATTCTTCAAGGCCGCCAAAGAACCCATGCTGACCGGATTTGTCACCCGTTCTAGCTCAGGGACGCTTCCGGTCTCTAGCCGTGCTGCTGAAAAACTCGGCATCCCACAGAGTACCTATTCGCTCACGTTGCCTTTGGGTGCCACCATCAATATGGACGGCACCGCGATCTATGTGGGTGCTTCCGTTGTCTTTGTTGCGGATGCTATGGGAACGACGCTGTCTGTTGCGGAAATCATCTCGGTGATCTTGGTCGGTGTCCTGGCTTCCATTGGCACTGCCGGTGTTCCAGGAGCAGGGATCATCATGTTGACCATGGCCGTTAATACGGCAGGGCTGTCCATGGCACCAGTAGCACTCGTTGCCGGTATTGACGCCATCCTCGACATGGCGCGGACCATGAATAACATTACCGGCGACTTGGCTGGAACTGTCGGGGTTGATGCGAGTGAAAAACGCCGGGAACGGAAGAAAGCCCGCGCCAGGCAAGAAGCCTGAACACTCGACGTGCGGGGGGATTTTCTCGCTACTTCAACCCAGCGCGGAGTTATCTGTGCTCAGCCACGGGAGGTAGCTTTGCGGATCATCAGGTAGGTGACCACCGACTGCACCGCTGCCACCAGCAGCAGCCAGCCAGAGATGCTCAGCGCGTTCTGTTGGACCAGCCACTCCCAGACTCGCGACCACCCTTCGTTGAGGGTCACCAGTATTGCCGCACCCGCGATCACCACGATCACCGAGAGGATCAGCGTCCACAGCCGGGCCAAGCCCAGCCGCAGGTAGAGCAGCACCACGCCGAAGCCGAAGAGCATGACAACCAGGCAGAGCAGGGCAGCCACCACGCCGAGCAGCGGGATGCTGCTGCCCTCGCCCTGGGTCAGGAACGGCAGATCGAACACGTAGGTGTTGAAACCCAGCCCGTCAGTGGCCCGTTCCAGCCAGGCCATCAGCGAGGCCGCCAGCCCGAAGCCTGCCGAGACCGCCGCGAAGGAGAGAATAGCTCCTATGACGAAGGTACGCCGGCTGAAGCTCAGTGCCAGCGAGAACGGGAAGGTGTGAGAGGCCGCATAGGCTGCCATGAACCCCAGGGACCACAGGGTGGCCTGGCCGGCCCCGGTGTAGATCGGATCCTCGATCGTCTCATCCGCCATGACATGAATGGTGGCCCCTAGGCCCAGGGCGATGGCCCAGGCGATCAGGAACACCATGACCGGCACGCCGATCAGCATGGTGGGAACGGCGAACTGCAGCCGGAAGGCGGCAGGCACCCGGGCGAAGCTGTTGGCTCGGGGGACGGTGGCGGTCTCGGTGGGGGAAACAGTTGCAACGCTCATCGGGCAGCCTCCTCAGCAGTCTGGTCGGTGGTCTGTGTGGTCAGGTGGACGACCAGCTGCTGCAGCGAGACCGGCACCACGTCCAGGTCCAGCTCGCGCAACCGCTGTCGTTCGTCATCGGTCAGTGCGCCCATCACAGTGGTGCGCACCATGCGTCCCAGCGACTCGTGCGCCAGCACTTCGCGCCCAGCAGCGATCTCCTGAACCGCATCGGCACGGCCCACCAGGGTCACCGCACGTTCGCGCAGCGACTCGGCGGGCTCGTCCAATACGATCCGGCCTTTGTCGATCAGCACCACGTTCTCGATCAGGTGGGCGATCTCATCAATCAGGTGGCTGGAGAGCACAATGGTCCGTGGGTGCTCGGCATAGTCCTCCAGCAGCCGGTCGTAGAAGACTTTGCGGGCCACTGCGTCCAGGCCCATATAGGGCTCGTCGAAGAAGGTGACCTCCGCGCGGGAGGCGATGCCGATGATCACGGCCACCGCCGAACGCTGCCCCCGCGACATCTTCTTCACCTTGGTCTTCTTCGGGACTGCAAAGTCCTCACAGAGCCGGTGGCACAGCTCCCAGTCCCAGTTGGCGAATGCCTGGGAGGCGGCGTTGAAGGCATGATGGGCCCGTGCGTCGTCGGGGTATTTCTGGTCCTCGCGGACGAAGCAGATCTTCGGCAGCACCTGCTCGTTCTCGTGCGGCACCTGCCCGAAGACTCTCACCTCGCCCTCAGAGGGCCACTCCTGGGCGGTGATGATGGACATCAGGGTGGTCTTGCCGGCGCCGTTGCGACCCAGCAGCCCGTGAATCGTGTCCTTCTCGAAGGTCAGATCGGTGGGATGCAGAGCCACCGTGCTGCCGTAGCGTCGGGTCAGGCCGCGCGTTTCGATGACGTTGCTCATCGTGTTCCTCTCACTCGTTGTCGGTGGTCTGCTCACGCCCGTTCGCGCAGCAACTCGATGACGTTCTCCACCGAGAGCCCGATGTGGCGGGCCTCGGCAAGCATCGGTGTGAGGTAGTGGTCGGCGAAGCTCTGGCGGCGCTCTTCACGCAGTCGCTCGGCAGCACCCTCGGCGACGAACATGCCCACTCCGCGCCGCTTGATAAGAATCCCGCGGCCCACTAGCAGGTTGATGCCCTTGGCTGCGGTAGCCGGATTGATTCGGTGGAAGGTTGCAAGCTCATTGGTGGAAGGAGCACGCTCGCCCTCTGCGAGCGAACCGTCCATCACAGACCCCTCAATCTCTTCAGCGATCTGCACGAACAGCGGTCGTCCGTCCACCATCAGCTCACCACTTTCTTCCATCGCTGAAACAGCCCCGGTTACCACCTCTACTACCTCAGTGGTTCATTACTCCACTAATTAACCATAGAGGGTCGAGGGCGTCAACCCCTTCTACGATCGACTCCACCCAAGCACTACACTGGGGTGGATCGAGATGAGGTCTGCCGCGCCGGGGAAGACGTTGCCACCGGCCCCAGCAATATCCTTGCCGCTTGCAGCAAGCAGACTTATTCGTCGCGAAGAGGGAAAGTTCGACCTATTCGAGTGGGCGCAGAAAAGTTCGCACAGACCGGATCAGATGGGGCTGATGCGTAGCCGGATCGAAATCGGGGTGGACGGCAGCTTGCAGGTATAGAGCCCCGATGAGGCTACCAATCCAGGCAGCCGCCTCATCCAGGTCTAGCTCCGCGTCAACATGGCCGGCCTCTGCAGCACGCTGGAGGAGCGCTTTGATACCCTCTGCCTCAGAAGCCTCTTGATTGTTGAGAACTTCAAGCACTTTAGAATCCCGATGTGCTTGGAGCATCGCTTCCAGCACAAGCTTGGGCACGATCGGGTGCTCGGTGGCAGGTTCTGCCAGATAGGCAACGAACGTTAGCAGAGCCTCCAGAGGCTCGGGGGCGCTCATCAGCCTATCCAGCAGTGCACGGGTATCCTGTTCGTCCTGCGTGAGCACTTCCAGGAAAATCCGCTTTTTCCCCGAGAAGTAGTGGTACAGAGTGCCGAGGCCGATCCCTGCCTGGGAGCACAACTGTGCGGTGGTAGTTCGTTCGTAACCCTGCTCGGCAAACAGCACCGCAGCACTGTTGAGAATGTGTTGCCGCCTAGCGGCGTGTTTTTCAGGGTCGGTCCTGCGTGCCATGCCACCTTCGCCTCGTTGTCAACAAATTAGTAGAGCGAACGCTCGGTTTTAGGATACCATGGTAGTTGCTCCCGCATTGCCGGAGCGATCCATCCGCGCTACCTGAGGAGTAACAGTCACGTCCGAATCGAGCATCACGGTCACTGTGAACTCGAAACTGATGCCAGTGTTCGCCACGGTAGGCGCGGTAGTCGGAGCGGTCGCAACGTTTATGATCGGCCCGGTGGTCTCCTGGCTTCTGGAGCGCGTGGACTCGGCTCCGACACCGTTACGGCTGATTGACCAACTCCCGCTGGTTTGGTCGCTTCCACTGATGACTGTGCTCGGAGCAGTCGGCGGCTGGATCATCTTCG
The DNA here is from genome assembly GCF_029853775.1 of Auritidibacter ignavus. Taxonomy (NCBI): domain Bacteria; kingdom Bacillati; phylum Actinomycetota; class Actinomycetes; order Micrococcales; family Micrococcaceae; genus Auritidibacter; species Auritidibacter ignavus. The sequence goes on along the minus strand of NZ_CP122564.1, from coordinate 1,995,649 downwards.
GCATCTGGAATGAGGAGGTGGGCCGAGTTGTCATCGATGGCGACGAAGTCCGGGTTGACACCAAGACCGGCTCTTCCACATTCTCCCGGCAGGAGATCTCACAGGTCTTCATGGACAAGGAGGAGCTGGTGCTGACGGATGCTACTTCACGGGAGCTTTCCCGCACTGGTTCGGATAGCGGACTGGCCACCAAGCTGGGGGTAGCATTCAGTGCGTTCGGATATCCCTGGCGGGGCATCGGTGACCCGCGGGAGTCGGAATTTGTGGAGTGGGTGGACCGTAGCGCGGATCTGGATGAGCCTGTCCACGCGTTGCTGAGGGCCCGTCGTCGTGCACTTGCGGACGGCAAAGCCGGAGAGGCTGAATCCTTGCGCGAGCAGTTGAGCGATCGAGGCGTGATTGTGCGCGACCGCGGGGACAGACAGCAGTTCCGTCATGCCCCGTCCAACTAGGTTTTCTGTGGTGGCCATACTCCGACGCACGGGTGCTCAATTCGTGCCGTACCCACGGTTTGCTCAACTGCACCACCACATTCCAAGTCGCTACGCAGTATGTACCAATACACAGTCAGCTCACGCGTTGAGATATGAAGTAGCTGACACGACAATCTTCAGTTCCGCGTCGATGGGTCCCTTCATGCGTGTTGCAGAAGAGGCCTTGATCCAGCCGGCGGTGCAGTCGCTGATACTGCTAATCTCACCGCACTCGGCCCTTCACCTCCAGCGATTCATCCGGACTGTTCACTGAACTGTCGTGCGGCTAGCCCGAGGATCTCGCAGACCTGCAGGGCCATCGCCAAGTCGGTGGGGGTGCTGGCCAAAGGTTTTCCGCGCAGCTCGATGGCCTTCTCCACCCGGTAGCGGACGGTATTGCGGTGTAAGTTCATCGCGTTTGCGGTGCGGGTATGGCTACTCTCATTTGCCAGAAAACAGCTCAACGTCTCTCGCAACCGCTCCGCGTTCTCGCTGGCCTCACACAATCCCCGGAGTTGATCGGCCACCCACGCTTGCGTCGCCGGCAGATCATGGACCAGCACCGAGGTAATGGCTACACCGGGGTCGCCGTAGAACATAGCCCGTGGTGTGGTCTTCCCCGAGGCTAACGCCACGCGCATCGCGGCCTCGGCTTGCACATGGGAACAGCGAAAACCGACGACACCGGCTTCGGTACTACCAAAGGCAATCTTGCTACCCGGCAATTCTGCTAGCGCGGCGTCAAGCTGGGCGGGGTCGGGTCGTTGGGCTCGTCCCACCCCGAACCAGACCCACGCTAATCCCCGGTCAACAGCAGTAAACAGGTGCGGGGTGCCACGTCCGAAGGCACGAGCAACCTGCGAGGTCAGCGCCAGCAGGGCCGGCGTGGAATCCACCCCCGGGTTGGCGTCATCCACCCAAACCATTGCCGCCCGGTGAATCAGATCCAGCCGATAGTGGGCGCGTGCCTCAAAGGTACTGGGAGCCACGGGCTGCTGGTCCAGCACCTGGCGGACCAGACTCGAGGTGGCCGAAGCGCTATCTTCTAACCGGTGCCGTGTTTCCTCCGCGTGGACAGCCAGCACTTCCTGGGTGATCCAGTCAATATAGCTGTGAAAGAACCCATCGATATAGTGCTGGATTTCCAGCTTGGCTTCGGGCGGGCTATCCAAAGCCAACACTTCTTCAAAAACAAAGGCACGAAACGCTGACGTTCCCACGTGGTAGGCCCTGCGCAACGAATCCGAGGGGATCCCCCGTTGGGCGAGGCGATGAGCATATTCAATGGTAGCCGGATGAGCCTGGACTCGCTCGAGCGGGATGGCGTTACACAGCATGGAGGCAATCGTGGTGGCATTGCCTTCCACACTGGCCGCCAAGGACGTGAGTAACTCGGGCTCGTCGAGATAGTCCACGTTCCGGGCGATGGTTTTGGTCGTCTCCGAACTGATTTCCTCGAGTCGCTCAGACATTCTCTGGCCGACCAGCGAGATCTCGGTCTCCACGCACCGGGCTCCTTTCCTCAATTCTGCCGGCCCGCCGGAGTTCAGCCAGGGCTGACTGGGCCGCGTTATAGCCACACATCCCGTGGGCACCGGCTCCGGGCGGGGTGGCCGCCGAACAGAGGTAGAGTCCCGGTGCACCGAGCGAATAGGGGTTGATACTCGGCCGGGGCCGCATCAGCAACTGCCAGGCTGAATTGGCGCCGGTGACGATGTCCCCACCCACATAGTTGGCGTTGTGGGATTCTAGGTCCTGGGCTGACCGGACGTATCGGCCCACGATCCGGTCGCGGAACCCGGGGGCAAACCGTTCGATCTGTTCCTCGATCGCGACCGTGGCATCTCCGCGGAATCCGGCCGGTACGTGTGCGTAGGCATCCACCGGATGAACCGTGCCGGCAGAGCGATCCGGATCCGCCAAATACTGCTGGCCCAAGAGCACGAAGGGCCGGTCGGGCATCCTTCCTCGGTGGATTTCTCGCTCTGCAGTAGCGACCTCGTGATAGGTCCCGCCCACGTGTACCGTGCCGGCAGACCGGGCTGGCTCGTACCGCCAGGGGATGCCACCTTCCACGGCAAAGTTCACCACGAATGCTCCGGGCCCGTGCCGGAAGGACCGCAACCCGCACCGGACTGGGTATGGGATCTGCGCCCCGCCGATTTCCAGCGCGGCGGCCGGACTGATATCGAGCATGACCACATCGGCTGGCGGTAGATCCAACAAGGACCGTACGCGCAGCCCGGTTTCTACCCGCCCGCCGAGATCCTCCAGTGCCGCGATCATCGCCGCCGAGATGGCCTGAGATCCTCCGGCTGCCACCGGCCACCCGTAGGTGTGAGCGGCGGTGCCCAACGCAATCCCGATAGCCGAAGACGCCAGAGAGCCGAAGGGGCGGAAGGCGTGGGCGGCCACCCCTGCGAAGAGGGCGCGTGCCTGAGGTGTGTGCCACAGTTTTCCGAGCAGGGTAGCCGGCATGCCGGCAAAGGCTCCGAAGTGGGCCAGCTTGCACACGTGATGTGGCAGGTGCAACATCGGTTGCAAAAAGTCCTCGGTGATCTCCGGGAAGTTTTCGGACAGTGGCCCAAAGACCCGCTGCCACATTGGTCCGTCACTGCCCAGATGCTCTGCTGTGGTGGCCACATCCTGCCAGGCAGCCGCCCCGGTGCCGTCATCGAGCGGTTGGGCATATTGCACCTGGGGGTGCCGCCACTGCAAGCCGTAGCGATCCAGGTTGGCGATCGCGGAAAAGGCGGTCTCTACAGCAAGGGGGTGGAAGCCGGAGCATTCGTCGTGGAGAACTCCAGGCACCGTGAGTTCCGCTGAGCGGGTTCCGCCGCCGGGTTGTTCGGCGGCTTCCAGCACGGTGACTTCCAGTCCTGCACGGGCCAGGGTCACGGCGGCAGCGAGCCCATTGGGCCCGCTGCCAACCACCATCGCTGTCGTCATTCGGTTATTTTCTCACGGTCAACTGTGACGGGTACAACCTTGACCTGCGGGTCACCCGTGATCTCCGCGTCACTGTCGTGACGGCCATAGATCGCATCACCGGGTGCCTGGTAGCCCGGACGGGTCCAGGTCACGGTGTGCGGGATCGGGCCATCGGGTAGCCACGGCTGGGTCTCCGAGGAGTCCCGGGTGTAATACCAGCCACGCTCCACCACGCCCAAGGCCGCATCAATCACGCGGTACTCGGTCCGGTTACGGTGGATGGGTTCGGATTCGGTGAAGACCACCACCAGGTCGCCCGGTTCGTAGTTGCACCGTTTCTGCACGGCACTGATCAGCCGCTCATCGTGGAGGTGACCGTCACCGAACTGCCAGCCGATGAGCGGCGAACAAATCGTCTCGCCTTCTCGTAACCGGTAGGTGTCGATATTGTTGGTGTGCCGGTACAGCATCGAGTAGCACGCCCGTCCCATACTGTGCATGGCGCGGAAAGCATTTGCTTTCTCGGTGAATATCCCAGCCAGCTCTTCACCGAAGGTTGCCTTGAGCTGGGTGGAGTGCATCTGATTGGACTTCGTGATGTGGGTCTCCAGCTTGTTTTCGGCGTCCTCGTCGCGGAATGCCCACACGGTGCAGGCCCAGTTGCCGGCGTATTGACGGTAGGAGACCAAGAAGGAGATCCAGTCCGGGCGAATATTACCGATAATGGGCCAGATCACCATACCGCCAATCACCGCGGCAGCGACCCATGGCGAGCTGAAGTCGAAGACCCCGTAGCCGGCTTCAGCCGGGTAATTCCAGAACAGGAAGTAGGCGGCAAAGATAAAGAAGATATTCCACTCCAGCGGGACCGCCAGCGGCAGGGTCGAGATGATGAACACGTGGAAGGCGATGATGGCCACCAGCGCAATCAAGGTCAGGGTGCGGTTGGTGGAGAACAATAAGACCAGCGGTGCCACACCCTCCACCAAGGTCCCGGGTCCGTGAGCCATGATGGTGGTGAACCGTGAGGGCCGCATATCTCGCGGGAAGTCTCGGTACAGCGCCCGTTTGGCCGCCCGCGTGGGGATCCAGGGCGTATTAGCCATCATCGCTGCCACCGTCGGGGTGAAGTGACGTCCGAACTTCGAAATCGCTGCCCCGACCCAGACCACGACGATCACGACCTTGGCGGCGATGATCATATCGGTGAAGCTGGCCAGGACTGCGAAGGCCAGCAAGATCGGCGGGTACTGTTCGGCTCGTGAGGTGAGGAACACGACCTTATCGCGCAACCCCATCAAACCCAGCAGGCCCAAGTAGGTCAGCATCGCCCAAACCGGCAACAGCCCGGCTTGGGCGTCGGGGACCATCTCGGTGCGGGCACCCGGGTGCACCAGTAGGAAGACCAGGTTGACCAAGAGCGCGATATACACACCCACGTCCCAGGCCGTGCGGTGGTCTCCGGAGGTGCCGGGGACTTTATCCGGCCACGGCGGTACGCGCAGCGTGCCGGGACGCAGGTAGTAGAGAATGCCACCGATCGGTGGGCTGATCTTGAACGCCAATGGCCCTGAGGACGAGGACAGGCCGGTAATCTCGAACAGGATCGTCCAGACCATCAGTTTCAGGTAGACAATCGGTTCGGTCCACCACTCGGTGAACGCGCCAAAACCGCCCAGCGCCGGGGTGGTAAGCCCCACGACAACCACACCGAGGGCGATGTAGAGGGCCATTTTGACGATATAGAACAGCAGGATGTACTTCGGGACTCCGAATCCGTACTCACCCCAATGCTGAGTGAGGGTCTTCATTCGGTCTCGGAAAGGCATCTGTGACAGGGGAACGGGACCCGCCGGCGGCAGATCCGGAGTGCGGAAACCCATGATTCCTCCTTGAAACGTGGGTCGAAAAAGCTATGAGGGGACTGGCTAGGAGGCTGCCGAGGCCTCCTGGCGCAGACGAGGCTTATCGATCTTGCCGACGGGGTTCTTGGGAATCTCGTCGATGATCGTCAGCTCAACGGGCACCTTGATCTTGGTCAGGTGCTTGCGACATTCGGCCAGCAAGTCCTCGGGTGTGAGGGTGCTGCCGGAGTACAGCGAAACGCGGGCGACGGGGACTTCGCCCAGGGAAGGGTCGGGTTTACTAATCACCGCGGCTTCCAGCACACCCTCGACGCCGTAGAGCACGGATTCGATCTCCTTGGGGTAAATGTTCTCTCCACCGCGGATAATCATGTCTTTGATGCGGTCGACAATGGTGAGATACCCGTCCTCGTCGAGCTTGCCAACATCACCGGTGTGCAACCAGCCATCGACCACGGTCTTGGCGGTGGCCTCGGGTTTGCCGAGATAGCCCCGCATCACGGTGGGACCACTAATGATGATTTCGCCGGTTTCACCGGTGGGCACTTCGTTGCCTTCGGGGTCGACAATCCGGATCTGTTGGCCGGGGAGCGCGGTACCGACGGTGCCGGGCTTACGGACCCCCTCGATGGGGTTCGAAGCGGAGGCACAGGTGCCTTCGGTGAGCCCGTACCCTTCGACAATGGCGATATCGAACATCTCCTCGGCCCGCTGGAGTAGTTCCGCCGAGGCCGGAGCCGCACCGCAGACGGCAAAGCGTAACGAGCTGGTGTCCGGGATGGCCTCGGCCGGTAGGGCGGTGAGATGAGCCAGAATGGTGGGAACGCACGAGAAATAGGTGGGCCGGTATGTGGCAATCGCTTCCAAAAAGTCCACCGGGTGGAAGCGCTCCAGAATGGTGGTCCGGGTCCCGGCCCGTAGCGGGGTGAGGACACTGACCAGCAACGCATTGGAGTGAAACAGTGGCAGCACCAGCAGACAGTGCTCGTCGCCGGTGAAATTAAAGGCCCCCATCATTTGTTCGGTCATGGCGTGCAGATTCGCGTGATCGAGCATCACGCCCTTGGGCCGACCGGTGGAGCCACTGGTGTAGATCAGCAAGGCAATATCTTGGGCAGCCGATTCCGGATCGGGCTCGTGGTCGGCGGCGGGGTTCTCGGTCGTCTTGTCCTCAGCCAGCACGTCGTTGACATCAATGGTGGCCAGTAGCTCAGCGAAGCGATCCGGTTCTGCGGTGACGATCACCTTCGCCCCGGAGTCGGTGAGCTGATGCGTGGCCTCCCGGTCGGTAAACACTGGGTTGATCGGCGTGGCGGCAGCGCCCAGACGCCAGGCAGCAAAAATCGCGACCACCAGTTCGATGCGATTGGGCAACATGATGGCCACCACATCGCCGTGGCCGATACCGTGGTCGGCCAGCTGGGAGGCAAACGCCCGAGAACTCTCCGATAATTCTCGATACGACAGTGAGTGGTTCGCATCGGTCAAACAGGTCTGATCTGCTCGCTCGGACGGGGCTAGCCACGGGAAGTAGGTAGACATCGGGGAAACCTCCTGCTACTGATGACTCTCGTCGTCGATGGTGTCTGTGTGCCTTCACTCTAAACCGGTTGTGAGCTAGATCACATAGCCTGTGACCACAAACTTCGCAGCGGCGCTTGTGCAGTCTGCACTATGACTGCTGGCTGACACGGTCCCGACCGCCTTAACCCGCGGTTCACTCTGGGCGATCGGTTGCCTGGTGTGCTGGCGCCAGTAGCCCCTACACATCCCGCGGGGCGGGGCGTAGCATCGCAACTGTACGGAACGGAGTTGACCATACGATGTAACCGCTCCATAACTGCAGATGGGAGACATAATGTCTGATGTTCAGAATTTGACCGTGTTGGGCGCCGGAAACCTAGGCGCACAGATCGCTATGTTCGCCGCGTACAACGGCAAGAACGTGGTGAGCTACGACATTAACGACGACGCACTCAAGGCCGCTGAGGGCCGGTTCGAGAACATCGCGAAGAAGTACCGCCAGTACTTCACCGATCAGCCCGAAGAGAAGATCACCGAGGGTCGCCAGCGCATTACCCAGACCGCTGATCTGGCAGAAGCCGTCAAGGACGCCGATCTGATCATTGAGGCCGTTCCGGAGAAAACCGAGATCAAGAACGACTTGTACGGCAAGCTCGCTGAGCTGTTGCCCGAGAAGACCATCGTGGCCACCAACACCTCGACCTTCCGCCCCTCGGACTTCGCCGAGCTGACCGGTCGCCCCGAGAAGTACCTGGCCATGCACTTCGCCAATGACATTCACAAGCAGAACATTGTCGAGATCATGCCCACCGGCCAGACCGATCCGGAGGTCTTCAAGACCGCTGTGGAGGCCGCTGAGGAGTTCGGCATGGTGCCGATCGAGCTCAACAAGGAGCACCCGGGCTACGTGATCAACACACTGTTCGTGCCCTGGCTGGAAAACGGTGCCAAGCTGTGGACCCGTGGCATCACCGACGTGGCAACCGTCGAGAAGGTGGCCCGGATCATCACCGAAGGCGACCGTTTCACTCCGTTCCGCCTATTCGACGTGGTCGGCTTCGGTGTCTCCTACGCCATCGAGTCCAATAAGACCGATGACGAGGACTCCCAGGAAATGGCACGTCGGCTGAAGTGGGCCTTGGACAACGACTACCTCGGCACCGAAAACGGCAAGGGCTTCTACCTCTACGACGACAACGGTGAACCCACCGGCCTATCCGAGCTGGCTACCCGCGATTGGTCCTCCGAGAGCTAATCGCTACTCCGCTGTAGCTCATCGCCCGTCGGCACCCGGTGTGTCGGCGGGCGATGTGTGTGTACGGACTGGTGACACCGCGAGAACATCTCTTTACCTTCTGACAACCTTCGATCTTCGAGACTGGAACATGTCCTGTTGTTCAGGACGCCGACGGCGAGGACAATCAGCCGGTCGGCCCCGACGCCAACGACGGAGGTTATCAGATGCGTCAACTCATCAAGCCCGGTGTGCTCCAGGTATCGGCCGCTCTGTGTGCGGCAACTCTGGTGTTGAGTGCCTGCGGTGACGGCAAAGATCAGAACAACGACTCCGAGGCGAGCGCCGAGACGGAGCTCAATGCCGGTAGCGCCTCGAGCGTGGAACAGTGGCAACACGATTTCACCCAGTGCATGAACGATGAGGGGATCGAGCTCGGCGACGGTGGTGCGATTCCGGTCAACCCCGACGGCTCCTTTGGCGGCAGTGAAGACCCGGCCGCTTTCGACGCGGCCTTGCAGAGTTGCGAGGAAAAGATCGGTCCGCCACCGCAGGACGCCAATGTCGCCGATAACTCGGAGCTGGAAGCCATGATGCTGGAGTTCTCCCGGTGTATGCGCGAAGCCGGCTACGATGTACCGGATCCGGACTTCAGCTCGGGCCAGGGGCCGGTCGTCAGTGGCGTGCCGGATGCCGATCCAGCCGATGTCGAACAGTGCTCGAATGAAGCCGGCCTGATCCCCGGAGCAGAGGTGGGCCAGTGAGTACCCTGAAATCTCGGGCGGTCATCGGCTCTGTGCTCGTCGCCGGTGTCTTGGCAGCCGGAGCCGGTGGCTTTGTGGTCGCCAATGCGGTCCACGACGATGCTCCGGCTCCCGCAGCCGCTGAAGTCGAGACCGCCAATGCTGAACAAACCGACCTGCACGAACGCGTTGAGGTCAAAGGCACCCTGGGATATGGTCCCGCCCAGACGGTGGGCACCGAACTCTCCGGCACGCTGACCTCGGTGGCCTCACCGGGTAGCACCGTGAAACCAGGCGAGGAGCTGATGCGTCTCGACGACCGCCCGGTGGTAGCTATGCGCGGCAAGTTGCCGGCCTGGCGCACCTTTGAGTTGGGTATGCCCAACGGTCGCGATGTGGAACAACTCGAGCAGAACCTGGCGGATCTCGACTACTTCTCCGGTACACCGGATCAACGCTTCGATGCAGCCACCGCTACGGCGATCGGACGGTGGCAAAAGGATCTCGGCCTGCCCCAGACTCAGCAAATCGAGCGTGGTCGCGTGGTCTTTCTGCCCAGCGATGTGCGGGTCAATAAACGCCTGTCCGAAGCCGGTAGCCCCGCCAGTGACGGGGTGCTGGAAGTCACCGACACCAGGCTATTTGCCACCGCAGAGGTGCAAACCGCCCAGCAAGACTTACTGACCACCGGCCAAGAGGTCACCGTGCGGCTACCCAACGGTGACGAAGCCGAGGGAGTCGTCGAACAGGTCGATCCCGCCGTGGAAAAAGAGGACGATTCCGGCAAGACCAGCGTGACGATTCCGGTCCGGGTGGCGTTAAAAGACCCGTCCGTGGCCGCCTCCTATGCCAATGTTCCCGTCACGGTCGTGGCGACCCGCACGGTGGCCGAGGACGTGCTGACCGTTCCGGTGCGCGCGTTGCTGGCCCAATCCGGTGGCGGCTACGCCGTTGACGTCGTCGACGGGGACACCGTGCAGCGCGTGCCGATCAAGGTCGGAAAGTTCGCCGATGAGATGGTGGAGGTCACCTCCGGTGAGCTTGCGGCCGGCGATAAGGTGGCGGTGGCCGAGTGAGTACCGCCGAGACCCTATTGTCCCTGCAACAGGTCTGCCGTACCTACGGGTCCCCGCCCGCCGTGGCGTTAGACGGGGTGAGTTTTGACGTGCACCCCGGCGAGCGCGTGGCGATCATTGGGCCGAGTGGTTCGGGCAAAACCACGTTGCTGAATCTAATCGGCACCCTCGATCGGGCCACCAGTGGCGAGGTGATCCTCGCCGGGCACCGCGCCTCGGCCGCCAGTGACGCCGAGCTGTCCGCCTTACGGGCCACGCTGATCGGGTTCGTCTTCCAGCAGTACCACCTCGATGAGTCCCAGACCGCTGTCGATAATGTTGCCACCGGTTTGCTGTACCGAGGGCTACCGCTGGACGAACGGCGCGAACGCGCCCATCACGCCCTGGCCCGGGTGGGCCTGGCTGACCGAGCGGGCCACACCCCGAAACAACTCTCCGGCGGGCAACGTCAACGCGTGGCCATCGCCCGGGCAGTGGTCGGCAACCCCCCTTTATTGCTGGCCGATGAGCCGACCGGGGCCTTAGACTCCCGCTCCGGCGCGCAGGTGATGGACATCCTGGAACAACTCAACGAATCCGGCACCACGGTGCTGGTCATTACCCACGACCGCGACGTTGCCGCCCGGTTCCCCCGCCAGATCGCGATCCGCGATGGCGCGGTGGAATCCGATACCGGCACGCACGCACCGATCACAGCTGAAAGTGAGATGACGTGAGCGCACCGACCACCATCCATGCCTCCCGGCTGCGCCTGACCGACCTGTTGCGTCTGGGCTGGAACGGGGTGCGTGCCCATCCGGCTCGGGCCACCCTGTCGGCCCTGGGGATCGCCATTGGGATCGCTGCGATGATCGCGGTGATCGGGATCTCGCTGTCGAGCCAGGCCAAGGTGCAAGAACGCCTGGCCGCCCTGGGCACCAATATGCTAACCGTGACCCCGGGCGAGTCTTTCTCCGGGGAACAGACCGTGCTACCGGCCGATTCCGCGGCTCGGCTCCGTCGGGTCGACGGGGTCGAACAGGTCAGTTGGTTAGCCGAACTGACCGGTGTGCACGCCTACCGCAACTCCCACATCGATCCGGGCCAAACCAATGGGCTCACCGTGGCCGCCGCCGATGAGGAACTCTTGGAGGTCACCTCCGCCTCATTGCGTAACGGCACCTGGTTCAATCGGGCCACCGGCCAGTACCCCACCACCGTGCTGGGGGCCACCGCCGCCCAACGCCTCGGCATCGCCACCCCGGGTGCAACGGTGAGTCTCAACGGAATCACCTACACGGTGCTGGGCATCCTCAACCCCTCACCCCTGGCTGCGGAGTTGAACACCTCGGTGCTCGTCGGCGCCGAGCAGGCCCACCAGCAGCTGGAGTTCTCCGGCTCACCGACCACACTGTTTGAACGCTCTACCGACGAGGCGGTGACTGCCGTCCGGGATCTGATCCCCTCGACCATCAACCCGCAACGGCCCAATGAGGTCAGCGTCAGTCGCCCCTCCGACACACTGGCGGCCCAAAATGCCATCGATACCGCCTTTACCGGACTGCTGGTGGGTGTGGGCTCGATCGCGCTGTTGGTCGGCGGGATCGGGGTGGCCAATATCATGGTCATCACCGTCATGGAGCGCCGTCGCGAGATCGGCTTGCGCCGGGCACTGGGTGCCACCCGCGTCCACATTCGGCGCCAGTTTATGGTTGAATCGGTGCTACTGGCGAGCTACGGTGGCGTCGCCGGCATCGTGTTAGGCGGGCTGTGTACCCTGGTCGTCTCCCTGGTCAACGGGTGGACGCCCACGCTCCCGCCGCTGATTCCACTATTGGGGATCACCGTAACCATCCTGGTCGGGGCGATCGCCGGGGTCTTGCCGGCCATGCGCGCAGCGAACACCTCTCCGACCGCGGCACTGAGCACATGATCCCCGCCACCACACCACCACAACAACTACCGGGAGCCGTTCATGCGGGTATTGATCGTTGAAGACCAGCAGTATCTGGCCGAAGCGATCCGAGACGGGCTGGCGCTATCGTCCATCTCGGCCGATATCGCCACCGATGGCCACCAGGCGTTACACGCGGTGGCCACTATTGACTACGACGTGATGCTGTTGGATCGGGATATCCCCGGCGTACACGGCGACGAGGTCTGCCAGCGCCTGGACGCCGAGGTGGATCGGCCGGCGATCCTGATGGTCACCGCCGCCGGGCTAGTCGAGGAGAAAGTCGACGGACTGTCCTTAGGCGCCGACGACTATCTGACCAAGCCCTTTGAATTCGACGAGCTGGTGGCCCGAGTCCGGGCCTTGGGGCGTCGTCGCTTCACCCCGCGCCCGGCCCAATACCGTGCCGGCGGGGTAACCCTGGACCCTTTCCGGCACGAGGTCACCCGATCGGGGCGCAACATTCGGCTCAGCCCCAAGGAATTTGCGGTGTTAGAAACGCTGATGTGCGAGCCTGGCCGGGTGATCAGCGCCGAACAGCTGTTGGCCGAAGCCTGGGATGAAAACGCCAACCCGTTCACCCAGTCGGTGAAGGTCACCATCAGCTCCCTGCGCCGCAAGCTCGGCGAGCCCTGGGTGATCCGTACCATCTCCGGGGTGGGTTACACGGTGGATGCCGACCCCGAGCCGGCCCCCACGACCAGCCCGCGGGCCGATCATGACTGAGCAGCCGCCCCAACGGTTGCGCCCGGCCCACCGGTTCAGCGCCCGGACCCGCCTGGCCTTTTCCTACGCGGTGCTGGTCATCATCTGCGGGGCGGTGCTGTTGACGGTGCTGGTGACCTACCTGGGGCTGGGGCCGGACTATTCCTTCGGACGCGTCGGTGCTACCGGCGAGGATGGTTCGGTGCTCATCGTCCCCGATAGCACCCACCCACCGGCCGGGACCGAGGGATCAGAGGTGGCTGATGGCGCCGAGAGCCCCGGCGGCAGTTTCTCTGTCGAGGTCCACAGTCGCGAAGATCTCATCACGTTGCTGATCACCGTCTCGGTTATTGTGCTGCTGATCTTGGCTGTACTCAGTTCGCTGGTCGCCTGGTGGCTGGCCGGTCGGATGCTGCGTCCGCTGGCCCAGATCAACGAGGCCGCCCAGATCGCTGCCAGTGGCCGGTTGGACCATCGGATCGGACTGACCGGGCCCCGCGATGAGATCGTCGATCTAGCCCAGACCTTCGATGCGATGCTGGAGAACATTCAGCGCTATAACACCGCCCAACGCCGGTTTGCCGCCAATGCCTCCCACGAGCTACGCACCCCGCTGGCTGCCTCCAAAACCATCCTGGATGTGGCCCGGGCAACCCCCGGGGTCGTGGATCGCCAAGTACTCGAGCGATTGGCCGAACTCAATGCGCGCAGTAGTAGCACCGTGGAATCCCTGCTGGACTTGGCCGAGGCCGAAGCCGGCGGAATTCAGACCGGCCCGGTGGATCTTGCCGAGGTCGCCGAGACGGTGCTCGACCAGTACACCGTCGCCGCCGACGAGCGCGGGCTACAGGTCACCACCGAGTTGGGTCCGGCGGTGGCCGACGCCGACGAGCGATTGCTCGTGCAATTGATGCAGAATCTGGTGGAAAACGCGATCCGGCACAATCGGGACAACGGTGTGCTCACCGTGCGCACCGCAACCCTGGGCCCCGCTAAGCCCCCGGTCGACACGGATGAGACCGGTGATGTACAGCTTCAGGTGGAGGGTGCCGGTGAGATCATTGATCCCGAGGTCCTTGCCCATTTGACCGAGCCCTTCCACACTGCCCGGGGCCGCGCCGGTGGCGCCAGCCGTGGGCTCGGCCTGGCGATTGTGGCCGCCATCGTGGAACGTTCCCACGGTGCGCTGGAGCTCACGGCCCGCCCGGGTGGTGGACTGATCGTGACCGTCACGCTTCCACGCGCCACCACCGGGCAGACTACGTAACGGGGTCCTCCTAGCGGGCCGGGAACGCCGGGTCCGGAAGGTATACGGTGCCCCCGGCCTCCCGAAACTCCCGCGCCTTGGCCGCCATGCCCTGTTGCACGATCCGGGCTTGTTCATCGACATTGCCGAACTCATCCCGAATATCTTGCGAGATCCGCATCGAGCAGAATTTCGGCCCGCACATCGAGCAGAAATGCGCGGTCTTAGCCGGTTCGGCCGGCAGAGTCTCGTCGTGGAATTCCTCGGCGGTCTGCGGGTCCAACGACAGCCCGAACTGATCGCGCCACCGGAACTCGAACCGTGCCTTCGACAGCGCATCATCCCGGTCCCGAGCCCCCGGGTGGCCCTTGGCCACATCCGCGGCGTGGGCAGCGATCTTATAGGTGATCACCCCGGTTTTCACGTCATCCCGGTTCGGCAACCCCAGGTGTTCCTTCGGGGTCACGTAGCACAGCATCGCGGTCCCGTACCGGGCAATCTCAGTGGCGCCGATGGCGCTGGTGATATGGTCATATCCCGGGGCAATATCGGTCACCAGCGGCCCGAGCGTGTAGAACGGGGCACCGTGGCACAGTTGTTGTTGTTTCTCGACATTCTCGCGCACCAAATGCAACGGAATGTGGCCGGGGCCTTCGACCATGACCTGCACGTCGTACTCCCAGGCCCGCTGGGTCAGCTCGGCCAGGGTCTCCAACTCGGCGAACTGCGCATCATCGTTGGCATCGGCCAACGAGCCCGGGCGTAACCCGTCTCCCAGGGAGAAGGCCACATCGTACTGGGCGAAGATCTCGCACAGCTCATCAAAGTTCTCGTACAAAAAGCTCTCCTGATGATGGCCCAGGCACCAGCCGGCCATAATCGAGCCACCGCGGGAGACAATCCCGGTCACCCGCTCGGCGGTCAACGGCACGTAGCGCAACAACACACCGGCGTGGATCGTCATGTAGTCCACACCTTGTTCGCACTGTTCGATCACCGTGTCGCGGAAGATCTCCCAGGTCAGCGCCTGGTGGTCGCCGTTGACTTTCTCCAGCGCCTGATAAATCGGCACGGTACCGATCGGTACCGGCGAGTTGCGGATAATCCACTCACGGGTGGTGTGAATGTCATCGCCGGTGGACAAATCCATCACGGTATCAGCACCCCACTGGGTGGCCCACTGCATCTTGGAGACCTCTTCAGCGATCGAGGAGGTCACCGCGGAATTTCCAATATTGGCGTTGACCTTCACACTGAAGGCCTTACCGATAATCATCGGCTCGGATTCGGGGTGGTTGACGTTATTAGGGATAATCGCCCGACCGGCGGCCACCTCGGAACGCACCAGCTCGACATCCACGCCCTCGCGCAGGGCCACGAACCGCATTTCCGGGGTGATCTGCCCGTTGCGGGCGTAGTGCATCTGGGTCACCCGACGCCCGGGCTTGGCCCGCAGCGGGGCCCGTTGGGCGCCCTGCCACTCTTGGCTGGCCGCCCCACGACGTAGCGCCTTGGCGCCGTCATCTTCCAGCTTCCGGCCGCGGGCCTGGTAGGTCTCGATATCCTCGCGAGCAGCAATCCATTGCTCGCGCAACCCGGACAAACCCCGGACCGGATCCGAGCCGGGCCCGGTGGTGCGATAGACCGTGAACGGTTCATTGCGCTCACCGTTGGGAGAATCATCCTGGCGGATGCGGGTGACCGGGACCTTAATCCCGTGCTCTTCGTCAACGAGGTAGTCAGCGCTGTGGGTGGAATAGTTCAGGGGTGAGGTATGCGTCATGCAAGAACTCCTTCTTCCTTCGCCGGCATGACCCGCACAGGTTCAAACGGTGCTCGGACAGCCTTGGTCCGATCTCAGCTCTGTGCTCAGAGCGCCCGTGAGGTCACCCACATCCTACCGAAGTTCAGGCCCATCACACGCGGTGGCCGAGGTTGTTACACCCCGGACGACCGCGTGCACAGCGTTGCCGGTATGGGGTTAGGAGCTCAGTTCTTCTCGCAGGATCGCGGCCCCAGCGCTCAAGGCACGGAGCTTGGCTCGGGCCACATCCCGTGGCAACGGGGCCATCCCGCAGTTGGTGGAGGCCCAGAGGTTTTCGGCATCCACGTGTTTCAGGGCCTGGCGCAACGTGTCAGCGACCTCTTCGGGGGTCTCCACGGTGTGGCTGGCCACATCGATCGCCCCCACCATCAGCTTCTTGCCACGCACCAGCTCAATGAGCTCGATCGGCACGTGCGAGTTGTGAGCTTCCAGCGAGACAATATCAATGCTGGACTGCTGGATCTGGGGGAAGATCTCCTCATACTGACGCCATTCCTCGCCTAGGGTCTTCTTCCACTCGGTATTGGCCTCAATCCCGTAGCCATAACAGACATGCACGGCGGTCTGACAGCTCAGCCCTTGGGCAGCCCGCTCCAGCGCCTGCACGCCCCAGGCCTTGACGTCGTCAAAGAACACGTTGAAGGCCGGCTCATCGAACTGGATAATATCCACTCCGGCTTCGGCGAGTTCTTTGGCTTCTTCATTCAGGATCTCGGCAAATTTCCAGGCCAGCTTCTCCCGGCTACCGTAGTAGTTGTCATACAACGTATCGACCATGGTCATCGGGCCGGGCAGCGCCCATTTGATCGTTGCCTCGGTGTGGGCCCGTAGCTCCCGGGCGTCCTGGACGAACACCGGCCCTTTGCGCGTGACCTCATCGACAACCACCGGCACCGAGGCGTCATAGCGCTCCCGAATCTGGACCACCTTGCGGTTTTCAAAATCCACACCGTTGAGATTCTCAATGAAGGTGGTCACGAAGTGCTGGCGGGTCTGTTCGCCGTCGCTGACGATATCGATGCCGGCACCGCGTTGCTCGGCCAGGGCCAGCAAGAGCGCGTCGCGTTTGCCTTCGGCCAGTGCCTGGTCTGCCAGTTGCCAGGGTGACCAAAGTTTTTCTGGCTCGGCCAGCCAGGAGGGTTTGGGCAGACTTCCGGCGGAGGTGGTGGGTAGAAGTTTCGTCATCGTGTGGCTCCCTGTGCGTGCGGGTGGTGGTCGGCGTACTGCGACGACCACTGTTCCAAGGTCTCCCGGTGCGGGGTGATGAGCTTCTCCAGGGCAAAGTGGCCCTGTTCCACACCGAGCCGGGAGCGTTCCTCCCGGTCATAGACCACCTGGGTTGGCGAGAAGTCAGTGTGTTCCAGGCCGGGCTGATACACCTCGCCAGCCGGGGTGTGAGCGTTGTAGATCTCGGGTCGATAAATCCGCTGGAAGGTCTCCATGGTCGCGATCGTGGAGGCTAGTTCCAGATCGGTGTAGTCGGCTTCCAGATCACCGAAGTGGTAGAACGCCAGCGGGGCAACACTCTTCGGTGGCATGAAGTAGCGGACTGCCATCCCCATCTTGGCGAAGTACTCATCGGTGCGCGAGAACTCATTCTGCCGGTACTCCACCCCCAGCACCGGGTGTTGGTGCTCGGTGCGGTGATAGGTCTTCTTGGTCGAGGCACTAATGCAGATCACCGGTAGCTTGCTGAACTGTTGCTGATAGGCCTCGGACTCTACGAAGCCCTTGAAAATATTGCCGTGGAGTACCCCGAAGTCCTCCGGTAACGGCTCATCGCGTTCGGCGTACTCGCGGGCCAGGATGCTGAAGTCGTAGTCACGCACGTAAGAGGAGAAGTTATTCCCCACCACCCCAGGGATGCGTTGCCGCGTCTGGGTGTCGATCACGGTGGTCTGTAGCATTTCGATCACCGGGAAAGAGGATTCCTCAGCGTCCTGGGACGGCAGATCGATGGCCACCGAGACAATCTCGAGCTGGACTCGGTAGCGCTGGCCACTGGCATTACCCTGGGTGATCAACTCATTGAACCGATCATCGATCATACGCAGGGCAGTGCGCAGGTTCTGCTCACGGTTTTCACCACGGGCCAGATTGGCGAAGTTGGTGGTCAGCCGGGTACCGTCCAGTGGCTGGTAGTTCTCGTCAAAGCGAGTGTGATTCAGGGTGAAAGTTATCGCTGTCATCGTGGCAACACCACCACAGCACCCGGAGCCTCGCGGTGAATCAGTAGGTGTGAAGAAGAGATCAGACGCATAATGCACTCGCCCGAGGCCAAGCGCTGGACGCGAAGCCCGGGCTCCTGTCCTTTCATAGGTCACTGCCCCTAGAGCGCCCTCGCATCTGTGAACACACACTAGGAGCACACGGCTGTGTACAAGAGTGTTCGCAGCGGTGCCCGGTCAGTTCATCGCCAGGCGCGAGGCTTCGCATGCGCGCTGCTGGGCACCAGCCTACACAAACGCTCAACGGTCTCTTCGATCATGTCAGCCCCGGCCAGTTCTCGCCGTTTGGGCAGTAACATGTCGTTGCATAACGCGCTTCGACGCGGGTTTTAGGCCGCGTGAGGCCGGATCGGCCGTACGAATTGCTCACCTGCGGCCTGTTCGTAGGCTCGGGCAGCGCGTAGCACCAGCCGGTCCTGGGTGCGGGCCGCGATGATCTGCAACCCCACCGGGAGCCCATCGGCCGGTGACACACCGCAGGGAACAGAGGCTGCCGGTTGCTGGGTCATATTAAAGGGGTAGGTATAGGGGGTCCACGAGGTCCAGAATTCGCCCTCCCAGTCGACCGGCATCTGAGAGGTGCAGTCGAAGGCGGTGATCGGCATGGTCGGTGTCACCAACAGGTCGTAGGTCTCGTGAAAAGCACCCATGGTCATGCCCAGATCCATCCGGACGGCTTGGGCGCTAAGGTAGTCCAGTGCAGAGGCGTGGTGATATTTCTCGATTCCCTGACGCAGCCCAGGATCGATAGCCTCCAGGGCGTTGGGGCCGTAGGCTTCAAGCACTTTGGCGGCTCCGGTAAACCACAACAGCTGAAACGGCTCAATCGGATCACTGATCGGGGGATCCACCTGCTCGATGTGAGCTCCGTGGTCTTCAAACACGTGCACCGCGTTCTCGACCAGGCGTTGCACCTCAGGGTCGTTGCGCCCGAAACCAAGGGTGGGAGAATAGGCGATCCGCACGCCGCGGACCCCGTCGTCGAGTCCTTCGGTGAATGATCCGATGGGGGTCGGCAGGGCCGACCAGTCGCGGGAGTCGAAACCGGAGATGATGTCCATCATCACCGCGGCATCTGTGACTGTGCGGGTCATTGGCCCACCGTGGGCCAAGGTTCCAAAGGGTGAGGAGGGGTAGAGGGGCACCGTGCCGTAGGTCGGTTTCAGGGTGACTGTGCCGGTAAAGGACGCCGGAATACGTAGCGAGCCACCACCGTCGGTGCCCACCGACCAAGGCCCCATCCCGGCGGCGACCGCTGCTGCTCCCCCACCGGAGGATCCTCCGGCGTGTCGCGAAATATCCCACGGGTTGGTGGTGACTCCGTGGCGAAGGCAGTCGGTGAGGGCCTTCCAAGCAAACTCGGGGGTGGTGACCTTTCCGATAAAGACCGCACCGGCTTCGCGCAACCGTGCCACGGCGGGCGCATCATCGGGCCAGGGCCCGTCTTCGGAGATGAGCCGGCTACCGCGCAGCGTGGGCCACCCCTTGGTCAGGAGCAGATCTTTGATTGAGGTGGGCACACCATCACCGGGGCCCAGGGGCTCCCCGTTTTTCCAGCGTCGGGTAGAGTCTTCGGCCATCGACAGGGCCACGGTCCGAGCAACAAGCACGAAGGCATTCAGATCCCCGTTGTCCTGGTCAATCCGGTCCAGCACCGCTTCGGTGACCTCCACCGGGGTGAAGTCTTGTTGGGCGTACCCTTGCACTAACTCGCTGGCGCTGAGTTCGGCGAGATCGGTCATGCCTGCTCCTGTCACATCGCCCCACCGGTTGCTAGCCCACACCCGGTACGTAGCCGGCGGTCTTATCCACGACATTGTGTAACGGCTGATCGGCCAACCAGCGTTCGGCGTTGTCGAGGAACTGTTCGGCCAGTGCCTCGCGCCAGCCTGTGACATCCCCGGACATATGCGATGAGATCATCACGTTGTCCAACTCCCACAGTTCTGAGGTCTGTGGGAGGGGTTCTTCAGTGAACACATCCAGTGAGGCAAAACCTAAGGGACCTTCACGCAATGCTGTGATGAGTGCTGATTCATCCACACTGGGCCCGCGACCGATATTGATCACATGAGCCCCTGGTTTGACCGCGGCGAGCACCTCGGCGTCGATGAGCCCGGTGGTGGCCGGGGTCAGTGGTGCCGCATTGATCATGACGTCGAACTCTCCGACGTGGCGGATGAGATCTTCTGAAAGCACGACCTCGCCGAAGTCCTCATCGTGGTCGCGAGCGCGTCGGCCCGCACCGGTGACGTTCAGTCCGGCGGCGCGCAACATTCGGGCGATCTCTCGTCCGATCGCGCCGGTGCCGATCACCAGGGCCTTGGCGCCTTCGACCCGTGTGGTTTCCCGATGCTTCCACGACTTGGTGTTTTTCAACCGGTAATTGCCGGCAAAGTCCTTGGCCTCGGCGAGAATAGCGCCCAGAACCCACTCGGCAATAGGCCGGTCAAAGATGCCTTGGGCGTTGGTGACGGTCACCTCGGAGTCACGGAGCTCGTCAAAGAGCAACTTGTCCACGCCGGCTGCGGCGACGTGGATCCATTCCAGCTGCTCGGTGGTATGCCAGGCATTCTGGATCGCATCGGAGAAGAAATCCCACAACAGTAGTCCGTGGGCTCCGGCGAGTTTTTCGGGCAGTTGCTCGGCGACGGACAACCGAATCTCGACTCGGTCTTCGATCCTGTCCAGACCGGCAGGGACCGGGCTGGGATGGTCCCGGTCGGAGGGGATGAGAATGGTCAACACCGGACGCGACTGTGACATACATTACACACTAAAAACCCTGTGTGGAGGCTGTCAACAAGGCTGAGTCAAAGCCAGTTTCACAGACATATTCAGAAACCGCGGTGGGTTTCTACGATCCTGAGTTGTTCATGTGCATGCTGCGACTTCGTTTCAAGCCTGACCGAAATGCCACGACGGGATTCGTCCCAATCCCTCATCTCGCTGTGTCGCTGGACTTGACGTATTTGCGCACCGGAGGGGAGCTCACCACCCTAAGTCAGAGCGGGGTCTCGAACCGGACCCTGGACAATGGGCGTAAGGTCTTCTTCCCCTGGGTCGCCGTCACCTCATACCGATGTCACTCTCCCGGTGTCGCGACGGGTCGTCCGCAAGTACTTTTTCGAGCCTCAGTGCTTGACGAAGAGCCCCTTGCAACGAGATACCTCGCTCTAGTTGGTCTCTCCGCTCTCCATGCCGCCAAGCTCAAGCCACAAAACGGACGAAACGAGTCCCTAGGTGACCTTTCTGGAAGTGCCCTCCTCCCGGGACATTCACGTTAAGCCGAACAGGCCGGATCGGCGTTGTGTCGGGAACATGTTCCTCAAGGTTTACTTTGGGCGGCTCCTTCAGCCCTTGCGGTATCACCAGATCGCAACCGGCCGTTGCCCGGTACCGGAACGGTAACCTCCCGTCGTTATCGCACTATTCGCTTAAAGGACTACTGACGACCATCGAGTCGCAAGCATTGCAAAATCTCGAGGGTCTGGTCGATGCAAAGCTCGCTGTCGGGAATTCCCACTGAACGCTGAACACCTTGTATTCAGTGTTCTTGTGGGCTAAATGACCGTTCAGCTACCGTCTTTCATACCGGGGCTCAACACTAATTGAGGCGCCCTGGTTATAGCGAAGGGAGACGGCGATGATGGTCTACCGTTACGGAGCCTCCAATCCCCACATCGGACATCACGAGCACTCCACTGCTGTCACGGATCACCTCGCCAGCGACGACAATTCGTCCTGCTCTGAACAGGAAAAATCGGCCAAAGAACGTATCCGAGATGCAGCGCTCGTGCTCTTCGCCGAGCACGGCTTGAATAACGTGGGGCTCAAGACTATTGCGCGCCGAGCCGGAGTTTCTGCTCCGTTAGTGGTCCACCATTTCGGTTCCAAGGCCCAGCTGCGCAAAGCTTGCGACAGATACGCCGCTGAACGGATTCGGGCCGCAAAACTCAATGCGGTCTACCGTGAAGGACATTTTCCGCAGAGCTACATCTTCGATGCCATCCAAGAGTCGAGCCACCTTGCCCGCTACGTCGTTAGAGCCTTTGCTGAAGGTGGAGAGGAAGTCGATGAACTTTTTGATCAGTTGATTGAGGACTTTTTGGTCTATGCAGGGGAAGCCGAAGAACTCGGGCAAATGCGCTCCAGCCAGAATAGGCGTCATCGTGCGGTCCTACTCCTGTTGATGTCGTTTGGTTCCTTGGTCCTCCACAAGCAGATGAAACGGCTTTTGGGAAGCTCTCCGATAGACGACCCTCCCGAGCAGTGGGGCCCTTATGTCGCCGCCGTGTCTGAGATTTTTCTGCAGGGCGTGCTTATTCCCGAGGCAAATCCTGACCTCGTGGACTTTGTTGAAAGGTACTCCTCACCTGAGGACTAATCAAAGGAAGGTGCGATGAACGAGAATACTGCGGTGATCTATGCCAAAAATCTCGTCAAGACGTTCGGCTCGGTCCGAGCGCTGGATGGCCTAAACCTGTCTGTGGAACCCGGTGAGGTGCATGGTTTTCTGGGCCCGAATGGTGCAGGTAAGTCGACCACCATGCGGGTACTGCTAGGCTTACTGCGCGCCGATGCCGGACATATTGAACTCTTCGGGCGCGACCCATGGCGTGATGCGGTCGCCTTACACGAGCGCTTGGCCTATGTGCCCGGTGACGTGGAGCTTTGGCCAAACCTGACCGGAGGTGAGGTCATCGATATGTTCCTCCGCCTGCGAGGAACTTATCACCCAACCAGGCGCGATGAACTGATCGAACGGTTCGACCTCGATCCGCGGAAAAAGACTCGAACCTATTCCAAGGGCAACCGGCAGAAAGTGGCATTGATCTCTGCCCTGGCAGCGGACGTGGACCTGTTACTTTTAGATGAACCCACTGCAGGGCTTGACCCCTTAATGGAGGCAGTCTTCCAGAAAGTCATCCACGAGATCAAAGACCAGGGTCGCTCAGTACTGCTTTCGAGTCATATTCTGGCTCAGGTTGAGGCGCTGTCTGATCGGGTGTCGATTATCCGCGCTGGCCGTATCGTACAGTCTGGTTCACTGACCGAGTTGCGCCTGATGAGCAGAACCACGCTAGAGGTTGAAACCGCCCGTTCGGCCGCACCGCTTGCCAATCAAAGCTTTGTCCATGACTTCCGCACTGAGGGACAACGCGCCATCTTCCAGGTGGATGGCGACCACATTCACGAGGTGATGAGCGACCTGGCTGAACTGGGCGTTCGGTCCATTATGGCGCATCCGCCAACATTGGAGGAACTGCTGATGCGCCACTATGGAGATGGTCTCTCCGCACGTGATGCAAGCTCCGGCACACCGAAGGAGGTGTCCTGAGATGAGTGTTAAATCAGGCCGAGCCCAGTATGCTCTCAAGCCCGCGAGGAGGCAGGCGCCTTTTTCCGGTACCGCCATTCTGCTCCGTTTCATGGTGCGTCGCGACCGAATTCGCGCGACAGCATGGATTGTGGGGATTGGGTGTTTGGGCTTCTACTTTGCCCATGCGATCCAGTTTTTGGCCGAAACCGAGGACGAATTGCGGACAATGACCACTATGTTTACTGATCCACTGGGAAGGATGATCAGTGGTCCCGGTTTCGGGATGGAAAACCCAACCCATGAACGGTTATTCTCCGGCGGATACGTTCTTTACCTTTATCTACTCGTTGGGCTGATGAGCATATTTACGGTGGTACGGCACACCCGATTGGAGGAACAGACCGGACGTGCTGAGCTGATCCGGGCCAACGTTGTGGGCCGCCATGCCACCCTGACCGCAGCATTGCTGTTGGCCGGAATCTGCAATCTTGTCGTTGGCCTGCTGATCTGGATCGCAGCACTGTCAGCCGACTATGCTGTGCAAGGCTCCCTGCTGGTCGCCATCGGCGCATGCGCGGTCGGCCTCTTTTTCGCTGGTATAGCTACCGTGGCTGCACAATTGAGCGAGTCCTCCCGAGCAGCCTCGGGCATCGCCGGAGCCACGCTCGGCCTTGCCTTTCTCGTCCGGATGGGAGGTGATGCCGCTGAACCTGGCGGTAGCACACTGTCCTGGTTTTCTCCGCTGGCCTGGGCTCAACAAACTGCACCCTATGTTGACGACCGTTGGTGGCCTCTTTTGATTCCGACTGGTTTCGCGATACTCCTGGTGTGGTTAGGCTACTGGCTTTCTACAACCCGTGACGTCGGAGCAAGCCTCGTGCCGACCCGGTTGGGACCCCGGGTGGCTCGACCGTTGCTGGGTACCCCGCAGGGCTTAGCTCTTCACACCCTCAAGGGCACGTTGACTGGGTGGGTCATCGCGCTGTTGCTGGCCTCGTTGATGTTTGGCAGTTTCGCTCAGACGGTTGTTGACGTTGCCGATGACCTCCCGCCGGAGATGGCCCAAGTCTTTGCCGGAGAGGACATGTTGCGAGGTTACTTGGCTTATATAGCTGTGTTTATGACTGTCTTCATCGGCGCTGCCGGGGTTAGCGGACTCCACCAAGTGCGCGGTGAGGAAAACTCTGGCCGTGCTGAATACGCGATGTCGGCGCCGGTGAGTCGAACCGCCTGGCTTGGCGCGCATCTGGGAGTGCTGATCCTCGGGGTCTTGCTTATTCAGGTGGTGGTCGGCGTGGGTATGGGCTTGGGGGCCTTGGCCTCCCTAGATACCGAAGGTGGCAAGTACTTCGCGGACCTGTTGCTGGCTGGTATTGTGCAGGTACCCGCGGTCCTGGCTTTGATCGGCGTTGTCGTTGGATTACTGGGATGGCTACCGAAAATTGCTCTTGGAGTCGGATGGTTCTTCGTCGGTTTTGGCGCAGTGATGTCCACCTTCGGTCAGCTCCTGGAACTTCCCGATGCGCTCGCAAACCTTGATATTTTTGGTCATCTGGCTGAATATCCGGTGGAGCAGGTTGAACTAGGTCCCGTCGGAGTGCTCCTGGCTATCGCTGTTGGCGGGATCGTCATCGGATTGATCGGCTGGAACCGGCGACAGATTAATTGTGTCTAAGCGACGACAGCGGATGTAGCAGCTCGCTATGGTCACTGGCTCTGGGCATCACCGAGAACCCGGAGAATATTTCCGCTGGTCAGTGCTACCAGGTCGGTGGTAGACCAGTCCTTGTCCACCAGTGCCTCAAGCAACCGCGGGTAGCCATCAACCCGTTCCAAGCCCTTCGGGCCCGACGGGATGCCGTCGTAGTCTCCACCGAGACCGATGTGATCAATTCCGGCGACCTCGCGGGCGTGTTCCAGGTGGGCGACAACATCATCAATGCCGGCATGGTCCTTGTTGGCGGCGATGAACTCGGGCACGAAGGTCACCATTTGGACTCCCCCGTTGGTGGCCAGCCGGCCGAGCACGTCGTCGGGTACATTGCGCGGGTGGTCGTGGATGCCTTGACAGCTGGAATGGGAGAAGATCACCGGTTTCGTGGAGGCGTCCAGGGCATCGCGCATGGTTTGGGAGGCGACGTGGGACAGGTCGACCAGCATGCCGATCCGGTTCATTTCCGCCACCACCTCACGGCCGAATTCGGTGAGCCCGAATTCCACCGGGTCTCCGGTGGCTGAGGCCGCCCACGAGGTGTTGTCGTTATGGGTCAGGGTCATATAGGTGACTCCCAACCGGCGCATCATCCGCAAGACAGCCAGGGATTCATTGATGCAGTGCCCGCCTTCCATCCCGAGCAACGAGGCGATCTTGCCCTGCTTCCAGGCGACACGGACTCCATCAGCGGAGTCGGCGAGGGCGAATACGTCCGGGAACTGGTCGACGAGCCGGTAGACGCAGTCGATTTGTTCCAGCGTGGCGGCCACGGCCTCGGGTTCGCTGAAGGTCGAGGGAACAAAGACCGACCAGAACTGGGCGCCGACCCCACCGGCTTGCAGGGAGGGGATATCGGTGTGCAGAGAGGTATTGCCTTCGGCTAGTCCGGCCTCGGTCACGGAATAGCCATATCGCACCCGCAGGGCGATGGGCAGATCATTATGCCCATCCCAGATAGGTGCCTGATCAAGAACATCGGCCACGGTCTGCGCTGAAGTACTCATAAAGTCATTCAACCAGACCGTGGCCGTGTCTGACAGTGGCAGTCAGCAGTGGCAGTCAGCAGTGGCAGTCGGGCGGTAGTAGCCGACTGACTCGAACCGGTCTTAGTCGAGCTAGTCGAGCAGGTCGCTGACTGGTTCGGACCGGAAGGGGTCACCTTCGTAAATGGAACCGGTGGTGCGGTCCTCAAGACGGGCCCGCACATTCTCGTAGTCGTCCTCGCCGAGGCGGTAGAAGAACGTCCGTGGCATGATCTCGTAAGCATTGTCCACGTAGTAGGTGACGAACTCTTCCAGGTTCTCGTCTTCCTCAAGGGAGTCGAGGTTGACGTAGATGAATAGCGGCCGTGTCAGCGGGGTGTAGGTGCCGTTCTGGGCGTTCTCCAGGCTGGGGTCGACACCTTCAATACTGACGGTGGCGAGCTCATCGCGCACCTCGTCATCGGCAGAGGTGAAGTAGTTACCGATACCCATGAACCCCAGGGCGTTGTCGTCCTCAGAGATCCAGGTGGCCAGCTGATCGAGGTTATCGGTTTTGCGGTAGTCATCGCGGATCTCTCCGGCTTCACCATTGACGTGGTGGGTGAAGTAGTCGAAGGTACCCGACCCGGCGGGACGACCGACCAGCTCGATCTCCTCATCCGGCCAGTCCTCGCGCACATCAGACCAGGTGGTCACGTCCGAACCCGGCTCCCAGATGGCCTGTAACTCGTCCATGGTCAAGTCACCGGCGAAGTCGTTGGCGGAGTTTCGCACCACAGCCAGGGTGTCCAGCGCGATGGGTAGCTCGATGAACTCCACACCGTTCTCCTCACACAAACTGAGGTAGTCGGTCTCCGCATCCTCGCCAGGGATGGCCTCGGAGGCGTTGTTGATCGCGACATCGCCGGTGCAGAAGGCATCGAATCCGTTGGTGGTGCCCTCCGCGGTGATCTCGACGTTGTATCCACCGTCGTTGGCAATCAGCTCGGTGATCGGAGCGACGGTGGTCGAACCGCGGGCCACGATGGGGTTGGTGGCCTCCTCAGCTTCGGCTGAGCAGGCAGTCAGGGCTAGAGCGCCCACGGCGCTGAGTGCAAACACTTTGCGCATAGTTAGTTCTTCTCCTCCCCGCTGTCCTGCTGTCCGCTGGCCTGCTCAGCGCTCTCGGCCGATGCGTCCTCAGCGTGAATCTGGGCGCCGCGCAGTTCAGCAACCATCAGTTGCAGGAACTCTTTGATCTTGGACCAGCGGACCGTGGCGTTGGCCAGGTGTTCTTCGAGTCTGTCGACCTCTTGGTGTTGGCGACGTTCGGTCTGGATCCGGGTCAGTTCCTCCCGCAACTCAGCCATGGAGGTCTCGGTGTCGGCCAACACACGTTCCAGACGGGTTTCAATGTCTTGGTCTAGCTCGTTGTTTTCGCTCATGAGTCAGTCCTTCGTCTCTCGAAAGGGTGGCACCGGTTAGAAAGCGCTGGTGGCGAAGATCAGGATCAGTGGTAGCACCAGGAAGACGCCCACTGCCCAGATCACCGCGTAGATCTTGCGCTCGGCGGCGAGGTTGGCCAACCAGGTCGATCCCCGCGGCGGCAGGTTGCGTAGGAAGGGCAAACCGTAGATCACGATGGTGGCGAAAAGGTTGAAAGAGAGGTGAACCAGAGCCGCGGTCAGTGCCGCAGCAGCCTCAACTCCCTCGAAGGCAAACGCTGCGACCAGCGCGGTGATCGTGGTCCCGATATTGGCACCCAGGGTGAAGGGGTAGATCTGTTTCAGGGTGAAGACACCGGAGCCAGCCAGCGGCACCACCAGCGAGGTGGTGGTCGAGGAGGACTGGACCATCACGGTGATCACAGTACCGGAAGCGATGCTGGTGACCGGACCGCGACCGATGGCGGTGTGCAACACCTGCTTGGCCTTACCCACCATCAGAATGTTGAGCATCTTGCCGATGAAGTTGATCACGAGCAGGATCAATCCGATGGCGACCAGAATCATCACGACCCCCTGCCAGGTTTCGGGCAGGAAGCCCAAGACATATTCAATACCGTTGGCCAGTGGTTCGGTGGCCCCGGAGACGACCGCCCCAATACCTTCGAAGATCGCGTTGATGATGGTCACGTCACTGCCGACGGTGGCATCAGCAACTGCAGTGGCGACCGACTGCAACAGGCCGAAAATCATTTCCAACGGCAGGAAGATCAGCACGGCGAGCAAGTTGAAGAAGTCGTGGACGGTGGCCGCAGCGAAACCGCGCCGGAACTGTTCCTTATCGCGGACCATACCCAGCGAGACCAAGGTATTGGTCAGCGTGGTCCCCAGGTTGGCACCCATAATGATCGGCACGGCCACGTCCAGTGGCATCCCGCCGGCCACCATACCTACCGTCACCGAAGTGGTGGTTGACGAGGACTGTGTCAGGGCGGTGGCTACCACACCGATCATCAGCCCCACGATGGGGTTGGAGGCGAAACTGAACAGGTCTTCAGCCTGGTCTCCGGTGGCGATCTTGAAACC
The DNA here is from genome assembly GCF_029853775.1 of Auritidibacter ignavus. NCBI lineage: Bacteria > Bacillati > Actinomycetota > Actinomycetes > Micrococcales > Micrococcaceae > Auritidibacter > Auritidibacter ignavus. Next base: position 1,967,336 of record NZ_CP122564.1, on the reverse strand, counting down.
GGAACCGATGACGTTCACCGCAGTGATCAGCACGTAGATCGCTGCAATGACTGACAGCCAGTTGGCAACACTCAGAGCGGTGCCGGTCAGCCCCATTCTCTCAAAAGGACTGCGTTTGGGCTGACTTTCTTCAGACTGTACCTCAGCCTCTTTTTCTCTCTCTGTACCACGGTCGACGGTGGTCTGTGACATCTCTCCTGCTCCTGAAGGTATCGCGTGAGGTGTGAGTTCTACCGGCCAGTACCGGCGATCCGTACAGGGAGACTAAATGATCAGGTTATACTTTCCTGAACCATTGGGTAAATACGTGATGAACAGGTGCACATATCACCTGAGGTGAGCGCAACTGGGCACGCAACGTGGTGTCGGAATGGCATGCCTTTCTGTCGTCGCAGGCTGTCTCGTAGCTACCGCTGAGTCACCACTATGCCGCCGGTCACGTCCGGGATAGGATCAAGAGTGAAAGCTTAATCCGGCGCAGGCGCACTTCCGTCCCGACGCCAATCGAATCGTTGCCCCGAGACGGAAGTGCGCCCTCTGGCTAGATAGCTGACCAAGTAGCTAACTAGGTATGAGCACCCTGCGGAAGGAATAGTCATGGCTCGCAGTGTTACTGAGAAGCTCATCGCCTCCCACCTCGTCGACGGCACACTCACCCCCGGTGAAGAGATCGCGATGACCGTCGATCAGACTCTCACCCAGGACGCCACCGGCACCATGGTGATGCTGGAGCTGGAAGCCTTGGGCCTCGACCGGATCCGCACCGATCTCTCGGTGCAGTATGTCGACCACAACCTCCTCCAGACCGATGAAAAGAACCCCGATGACCACGTTTTTCTACAATCGGCGGCCCAACGCTTCGGCCTGTGGTATTCCAAAGCCGGCAACGGCGTCTCCCATCCGGTGCACCAGGCACACTTTGGCAAACCTGGGACGACCCTGATCGGCTCGGACTCACATACGTGCGCGGCCGGGGCACTGGGCATGCTGGCCATTGGTGTCGGCGGTTTGGAAGTCGCCATGGCCATGGCCGGTCAGCCACTGTATGTCACCATGCCCGAGGTGTGGGGAGTCGAGCTGACCGGGGAGCTCCCCGACTGGGTGTCCGCCAAAGATGTGGTGTTGGAGATGTTGCGCCGGCACGGGGTCAAAGGCGGTGTCGGTCGCATCATCGAGTACCACGGTCCCGGCCTTTCCGGTCTGACGGCGATGGACCGGCATGTCATTGCCAATATGGGCGCCGAACTCGGCGCGACCACGAGCGTGTTTCCCGCCGATGATGCCGCCCGCACTTATCTTCAGGCCGTGGGCCGTGAGGAAGATTTCACGCCTCTCGTCGCCGACGACGACGCCTCCTATGACGTGACCGAACACATCGATCTGTCCAACCTGGAGCCACTCATTGCCCGCCCGTCCTCGCCGGGCAATGTGGTGCCCGTAGCCGAGGTCGACGACGAGGAGGTCTACCAGGTGGTCGTCGGATCCTCTGCCAACCCCGGGTTGCGTGACTTCGCGGTCGTCGCCGAGATTCTCCACGATCGGCAAACTCATCCGCGGGTATCGGTCGATATCAACCCCACCTCCCGCGAGGTGCTCGCTGATTTGGTGGCCGGCGGATGGTTGAGCTCGCTGGTCGCCTCGGGAGCGCGGGTCCACCAATCCGGTTGTCTGGGGTGCATCGGCATGGGGCAAGCCCCGGCCAGTGGGCGGAATTCACTGCGCACCATGCCGCGCAATTTCCCGGGCCGTTCGGGGACCGAAGAAGACTCGGTGTGGCTGTGTTCCCCGGAGACCGCCGCTGCAGCTGCCCTGACCGGACGGATCACCGATCCCCGCACGCTAGCCGATAGCCACGGGATCAGCTATCCGCGCCCGGAGATGCCCGAGAGCTTCAGCACCTTTGACGCGATGCTCCTTGCCCCGCTACCGGAGGATCAGGCCCGTGAGGTGGAGCTGATCAAAGGACCGAATATCTCCTCGTTGCCAGACTTCGACCCCCTGCCGGATACCGTCGAGCTACCGGTGCTGCTGGTGATGGATGATGATGTGTCCACCGATGAGATCATGCCCGCCGGTTCCCGAGTGCTCCCCTATCGCAGCAATATCCCCCGGATCTCCGATTTCTGCTTTGAACGCATTGATGCGACGTATCCGCGCCGGGCCCAACAGCAACAGGGTGGCCACGCGGTGATCGGTGGCGAGAACTACGGACAGGGTTCCTCCCGCGAACATGCTGTCGTGGCACCCCGCTACCTGGGGTTGCGGGTCGTGATCGCTACATCCTTCGCCCGGATTCACTGGCAGAATTTGGCGAATTTCGGGATCCTTCCCCTCGAATTTGCCGATCCGGCCGATCATGATGCCGTCAACCAGGACGACGTGCTCGTGCTCGATGGTCTCCATGAAGCCCTAAAGAACGGGTCAGAGCTGACCGCAACCATCGGCGAGCGCCAGGTGCGGTTGCGTCACCGGCTCTCAGACCGGCAGGTGCAGATGGTGATCGCCGGAGGACGGATCCCGATGACCGCACAGATGGCCTAAGACCTACCCCCAGGCACGCACCAAGGTTGGAAACAATCGGAAGGGTAGCGACTGGCCACTGGTGATATCGACCGTACCGGCGAGGTAGAGGTCTCGTTTTGGCGAATAGAAAAGCCAGGTGCCGGTGGCGCCCGAGTGACCGATCAGCTCGCGGAAATACATCGTCCCCAGCCCATAACTCAGGATGGGAATGTTCCGGAGCCGGTTTCTCCACTGAGTCAGCAGACCGCTGGTAGCGGGATCGTTGAAGAGTTCCCCTCCCAGCAAGGCACGCTGAAAGGTGATGAGTTCTGCGGGGGTGCTGATGAGGTCGTGGCTGGAGCGGATCAGCTCTGGGAGTCGGACCCACTGACCCCTCCTGCTCAGCTGAGCACACTGGGCATCGGGTACCGCACCGGGTAGCTGAGTTTTCTTCAGGCCCAGCGGCCCGGTGATGCGTTGCCTGAGCAGGTCCGCATAGCACTGGCCGGTGGCCTCCTCCAGCACACGAATCAGCAACAGGAACCCGGTATCGGAGTACCGGGCCTTCTGTCGTTTGGCATCGAGATCCTGCGGGGCGAAGTGTGGGTGCTGTTGCTCCTTGGAAATCTTCAACGCCTGGGTGAAATCCCACCCAATATCCTCTCCGGAGGCTAGGTAGTCGTAGAGGCTCCTGGCGTCTCGGCGCTTCTCCAAATAATCGGGCAACCCAGAGGTATGGGTGGCCAGATTGCCCACAGTTATCTGGGAGCTGTAGTCCTTGCCACGGTAGAGATGCAAACCCTCAGTCACCTCCACCGGGAGATAGTGAGTCAGGGGAGCGTTCAACTCTATTTCCTGCCGTTCGACAGCCTGCAACAACAGTGTGGCAATGAAGATTTTGGTCACCGAGGCGATAAAAAAGGGCGTCTGCGGACCCATGGGCGTACCCGACTCATCTGCCGGCCCTGAGGCACCCGCCCAGTAGCGAGTTCCCTCTCCACTGGCCAAAGCGAGACTGGCGTGTTGGACCGCACGCCGTGCAGTCAAGCGTTTGAGCACAGCGCAGAGTTTGGCATCCACGCGGGGTGTGACGGCGTTTTCGTCGGCACGTTGCACTTCAGCATCGATGTGCCCGAGGGAGATCATGTGATGAACATTACCATCCAGTACCTCTTCCGGAGAACTCCTCTGGTGAGCAGCTGAGTCAACTGATGAGCGGGCTAGGGTCGGGCCTGGAGAGTAACAGGCCAGCGACCATCTCAGAGCCAACCGCGTTCACGGGCCCGTTCGACAGCCTGGGCTCGAGAGGACGCCCCGGTCTTTCCGATCGCCGACGACAAATGGTTGCGGATTGTTCCGTTGCTCAGGAAGAGACGAGCGGCGATCTGACGCACCGCCACACCGTCGGCGCTTGCACGCAGAACGTCTCGCTCTCTGGCCGTCAGCGGGTTCGCTCCCCAGGTCCGAGCCTCTTGGAGAAGCTGTGGATCGAACACGCGCTCCCCGGCAGCGACCCTTCGGATCACGCTGATGAGTGCACTCGGTTCTTTGTCCTTGGTGACGAATCCGGCGCAACCGATCTGCCATGCTCGAAGTACGTATCCGGGCCGATCGAATGTTGTACACATTATTACTCGAGTCTTCGCACCCCATCGGGCCACCTCTTGTGCGACCATGAGACCGTCTCCCGGCATGTGGATGTCCAGGAGTGCAACGTCGGGTTGCGTGTGTCGAATCGAGTGCAGTGCCTGGTCCGCATCGGATGCTTCAGCTACGACCTCGAAGTTGGTTGTGAGCTCGATATAGGTTGACAGGGCTCGGCGAAACATCAGCTGATCATCGGCAAGAAGGATACGAATCACGGCAACCTCGCTGTCACCACGGTCCCCTGGTTCTGGCCACTGTCGACGCTGAGGGTTCCACCGCATGCGCAGATCCGATCTTTCATACCTCGGATACCTTCGCCTTCGATCACAGACCCGCCGTGACCGTCGTCGGCGATTTCCACACCACTGGCCTCGACGGTGATGGATATCAGGCTCGCATTCGCATGTCGCACCGCGTTCGTGACAGACTCTCGAATGACCATTGCCAGGACAGGTTCGTCGCGAGGTTCTGGGATTCCCATACGGTGAATATCAAGCCGTATACCCGCGGCGTGTGCGGTCGCTTCCGCTGCAAGGAGTTCTGCGTCGAGCGTCGTCTGGCGCAGATTGCGCACGGCGTCTCGAGTATCCCGAGAGATGGTTGAAGCCAGCCGGTTGATGTCCTCGACTTCAGCCAGGGCTCGACGGTGGTCGGAACGCGAGAGCAACTCAGCACTCAGTCGGGCTTTGAGGGCAATCGTGGTCGCTGAGCGACCAAGCACATCGTGCAGGTCGCGCGAGACTCGTTCGCGTTCTCGAAGCACGGCCATATCAGCTATCGCATCTTTGGCGTCAACGAGTTGTTCGTTGACCTCCACGAGTTGCAGGACGAGCACCGTGGCGATAGCTACCGAAAGTAGCATCACGAAATTCGGAACGTTCTCATGGGCCACCCCCTCAACAAAGCTCACCACCCCCAGGACAAGCAGGCCCACCATGGCCGTGACGATCCCTGGCACACGGGGCAAGAGGACAAGCATCAGACAGAGCGCTGGCGCGAAAATGGGGGCACTTCCCGCCCCGAGCAACACCACCAGGATCAACCCCAGGGAGCCGACGAGAATCACGGCAGTGATTCGGAGTGCCGCTGCCCTGCGGAGGTTGACCAGAAACGCCGAGGCGATGGTCGTGATCCCGTAGACGACGGCAAGAATAATGAGGAAGGTGCTATACGGCGCATACTCGGGTTCGCTTAACAGCGACACCCAGGAAGGGATGGTGAGCACCATGAAGCCGGTAGCAATCAGTACTGCGGCCCACGGTGTCTTCATCATCTCCTCCGATCCTCCTTAGATTCTCTCAGCGACACGGCGATACCGCCACAGAGATATGAGGGCCAAGACCCCGAACCACGCTGTGAGGATGATGATCGCGGGGACGGCGCGCACCGGGTCTGTACCTGCCAACCCGAGTTCGGCGAGCCAGTAGCTCGGCATCAGCTGAGCAACCGAGGTCCACACCTCCGGTAGCAGGTTCAGTGGAAGAAAGAGTCCTCCGAGCGTGGCCAGGGCGAGCATCAACACGATGACGATCGTCTGCACGTTCTCTTTCTGGGCGAAAAGCCCGATCGTCACGCCTAAGACGGCGAAGGGGATCGAACCGATCCACACGCCCACCGTTGCGAATGCCCAGTCACGTGGCGTCAGCGCGACCCCGTCGAGCAAAACCGCCACGACAGGCACGACAATCACGGCAGGAAGCCCCACGAAGACACCGACGATGACTTTTGTAGTCAGGTAGCCGCGCCCAGACAGTGGCGTGAGACGAAGGACGCGTTGCCACCCGGTCGCACGCTCATCAACAATGCGAGTGCCCACGAGCAGTCCAGCGGTCACGGTGCCCCAGACGCTCATCCCGATCATGATCTGTCGAGGCTCAACCGCAGAGCCTGAATCACTGAAGAGCAGGCTCTCGAGCGCGTAGAACACCGCCGGGAAAACCAGAGTGAAAAGTAGCGTGCCTGACGCGCGCAAGGCACGGCGAAGTTCCAGGGTGAGGTAGCCCAGCATCACGACACCTTTCTCTGCTGTGCCGTGAGGGTAAGGAACGCGCGCTCGAGTGACAGTCCAGCCACCTCAATCGATTCCGCCGAGGGCACTCGTTGCACCAGTGCGCGTAACGTGTCGTCCGACCGTGCACTGAGTAGGGTGACACGATTGTGTCGCCAGCTGGCCTCGATCACCCCCGGTAACGTGGCTATCTGTTCGTGGTCACCGGTCGGGATCGTTGCCGAGATCTCTCGTCCGGCCGCCAACTCCTGTACTTCGGTCACCGTGCCGTCGGCAATGATCCGGCCGTCTTGTATAAAGATCACCCGGTCAGCAAATTTCTCGGCTTCAGCCAGATGATGAGTCGCAAACAGCACCGTCTTGCCCACGCTCGTGATGTCACGAATTGATGCCCAAAAAGCGTGACGGGACGCAACATCCATCGCGGCAGTCGGCTCATCGAGCACCAAAATATCCGGGTTGCCTGCAATAGCCAGGGCATAGGTCACCCGTCGCCGTTGACCGCCGGACAATTTCGTGGAGCGACGGCGAGCCAGATCCGCGATCCCTGCGTTCTGCAACGTCCGCGAAACCCCGAGCGGATGCTTGTGCAACCTCGAGACCATCGCGATCAGTTCCCCGACGGTCGCGTCATCGAGCAACGAAGTGGCCTGCAACACCGCCCCGATGGCCCCGACTTGCACGGCACTGGCTGGCGAGAAACCCAATAATTCGACGCTGCCAGTTTCAGGAGGCGTGAGACCTAACACGATGTCGATCAGCGTGGTTTTCCCGGCACCATTTGGTCCCAGTAGACACACCACCTGTCCGCGCGGGATCTCTAAACTGACATCATCAACGGCGGTGACCTCCCAGTAGCTCTTGCCCACACCGCACAAAGAGATCGCGGTCCCACTCATCGTCTTCACCTCTCTCCCCTCACAGCGATACCCGTGGCGTTCGTTCGCACCGTCAACAGGGGCGGGGCCGTGTCTGGTTTCTTCCGGCTTGGGGCAATCATGTGTTTCGCTACCTCCACTGGGCGGCCACACGCAGAAAAATGCCTGTGCGTGTGGGCGACGTGCTCACTACTGTCTGTAGTATCGCGCTGCGTCGGCACGACTACTTAGGGCAAATGTCATGATTGCGGGAATCGTGATGCCTGCACGAAGATCCACCCCAGAGAATCAAGGCTTGCGATGTACCTCATTGTCGCGTCGAAGCATCCGCTCGTCGTTGTGGAGTCCAGGTACCACCCGCCGGAGGTAGCCCGCTGAAACACCTGGGCACACCCGTGACAAGCCTGGAACTTAAGGTCGCACCTACCGAACGCGACCGGACAGCGCCAATCAACTCGGCGGGTTCCGAACGCCTTAAGACAGGGCGGTGTTCACCTTCGAGACGGCGCAAAGCCGAGACCTAGCCGGTTCCAACGACCGCTCAGCCACGTCTGCGACCTTGGGAGGCGAGCAACTCATGGCGAGCCTCGCGACGAATCCGTTGTTCTTCGGGATGCGGAACCGGGGCAGCGGCCAGCAGACGTTTGGTGTAATCTTCCTGCGGATTGCGCAGGATGTCCTCTTTTCGCCCCTGTTCGACGACTCGACCTTTTTCCATCACCATAATTTGATCCGCCAGCTGGTCTACCACCGCAAGATCGTGAGTGACGAACAAGCAGGCGAAATCGTATTGTTCCTGTAGGTCTACGAACATGTCGAGCACACGGGCTTGCACCGAGACATCCAAGGCGGATGTAGGCTCGTCGGCAATCAGGATGGACGGGCTCAACGCCATCGCCCGGGCAATCGAGATACGCTGACGTTGACCGCCCGAGAGTTCATGTGGATACCGGTTGATCACGGTTCGGGGCAGTTTCACCGCATCCAGCAGCTCCTCGGCCCGCGCTATCCGCTCCTTAGATGTTCCCCGGTTGTGAACCACCATGGGCTCGGTGATGATCTCTCCGATCGGGAAACGGGGATCCAGCGAAGCCGCCGGGTCTTGGAAGACCACCCCGATTTCACGACGTAACGCCTTCTGCTGTGCCCGAGGCAATGCGGGCAGGTTTTGACCACGGACGAGCAGTTCGCCTTCCTCCACTTCCAGCAGACCCAAGACGGCTTTGGCCGCCGTGGACTTACCGGACCCGGATTCACCGACCAGTCCCAGGATCTCTCCGCGTGCCACGGCGAAATTCACGCCCTCCACGACGCGGATAGACCGGCCCTTCTTCTTATAAGCCAATGCGAGGTCCTTGGCCTGTAGCGACAGTTGCGCACCGGGGTCGACACTGGGCAGAGCGGAGTCGTCGTCGGCAGCCGGGGCGGGCTCGTTGACCTCGATTTCTGTCTCGCGTAAGGTGGGCACGGCCTCGAGCAGGCGCTTGGTGTAGGGGTGCTCGGGTTCCAACAAGATCTGCTCCGCCGGGCCAGATTCGACCACTTCACCTTGGAACATCACCACCACACGGTCGGCCATATCGGCCACCACGCCCACGTTGTGGGTAATCAGCAGGATGCCGGTATTCAGCTCGTCCTTCAATCGGCGCAACAGGTCCAGAATGTCTGCCTGAACTGTGACGTCCAGTGCGGTGGTGGGCTCATCAGCGATGATCACCTTGGGGTTGCACGCAATCGCTATGGCGATCACGATGCGCTGGCGCTGGCCGCCGGAGAATTGGTGCGGATATTCGTGGATCCGTTGCTCGGCATCGGGGATCCCCACCTCTTGCAACAAACGAACCGCCTGGGCCAGGGCCTCCCGGCCGAAGGCCTTATTGTGCACCTGTAGGGCCTCGACCAGCTGGTCGGAGACCTTCAACACCGGGTTCAACGCGGTCATCGGCTCCTGGAAGACCATGGAAATCTCATCCCCGCGCAGGCTCCGGAGCTTAGCCGGGGAGAGGTCGGTGATCTCTGTACCGTCCAGGAACACCCTGCCGGAAACCGTGGCGTTATCGGACATCAACCCCATAGCGGTTGAGCTGGTCACCGATTTGCCCGAACCGGATTCACCCACCACGGCGACCACTTCTCCGGGCTTGATATCGAAACTGACGCCCTTGACGGCTTCCACCGTGCCGAACTCGGTGGCAAAGCTGACTTTGACGTCGTCAAAGCGCAACGCCGTGTCGGTCTGGAATTCCGCGGGCTGAACCACCGCCGAGGTGTCCACGTCTGGTAACCCGCCCCGGGCCCGGTTCAGGATGTATCGCACCAGGGCATAGCCGAGCACGATGGCCACGGCGATACCCAGCACCACCAGTGGGGCGACGGAGAATTCTTCGCCGGTACCGGCTGTTTCCTCAACAATGTCCTCAATATCAGGTTGCGTTGCCAGAATAATTTTGAGGCTCATTTTTTCCTCCCGGAGCCGGTGGTTTCGCTGTAGGGATCTTTGATGCCCTCGGACATCCCAACGTCGTTCTTCAAACGGAAGGCCCGCTGGATGCTACGCAGCCCCAGCACGCCACCCAGTGACGGCCGGGAATCCCGGGTGCGAGCCTGACGCGGATCGAACGCATCCCGCAGGCCATCACCAATGAAGTTGCCGGCCAGGGCGATGATGATGATGAACAAGCCCGGGAACCAGAACAGCCAGGGCCGGGTTGTGAAAGCATTTTGGTACTGCTCGATCAGCAGACCCAGTGATACCTCGGGGCGCTGAACACCCATGCCCAAGTACGACAGTGTGGTCTCGAGCAGGATGGCGGCCACGAAGGCGAAGGTCGCGTTGACGATGATCACGCCAATACTGTTCGGGATCATGTGTTTGATAATGATCCGGGACGGGGCGGCACCCATAGCGATGGCCGCCGAAACGTACTCCATTTCTCTAATTCGTAGCACCTCGGCGCGAACCAGACGACACATCCCGGTCCAGGTGGCACAACCCAGCAGGACACCGAGCATCACCACGCTACTACCGGCGATATTTCCCAACATCGCGGCAAACACCAGGGTCGGCACCACAATCACGAAGTCGGTCAGTCGCATAATGACGGACTCAACCCAGCCACGGAAGTATCCGGCGATAGCCCCTAGGGCAATACCGATGATGCTGGAGACCAGCGCGGTCACAAAGGCCACGATCAATGACTGCTGTGCCCCGCGCATCACCATGGCGAAATAGTCACGTCCGACGTTCTCTTGCCCGAAGGGATGCTCGCCCAAGATGTTGCCGTCCTGGAACATCATCGGTCGCCCGCCGTCAATGATCGAGCCGGTGGCCTGATAGTGCTGGTCCCACCAGCCCGGCACCGGGCCGAACCCGATGGAGGAAAATGCCAGGATCACCACCGCAGCGAGCACGACCAACGAGATGACAGCCGGTTTGTGGCGGAAAAACCGGCGTCGAATCAGTTGTCCCTGTGAGTAAGAGTGCCGGCTCTTTTGTTGGAGTTTGGTGTCCTCAACCTCGGCGAGGTCGACCATTTGTTGTGAAATCTTGTCGTTGCTCATACTCGGATCCTTGGGTCGAGGACGGCGTAGAGAATATCCGCCAGCAGGTTAAACATCACGGCGACGGAACCTGTCACCAGAATGAAGGCCATCACCGGAGCCGGATCATTGGTCTGCATACCGGTAATGAAAACATTGCCCATCGCATTCCAGCCGAAGACCTGCTCGACAACGATGGAGCCACTGATCAAGGCCGCGAAGTCAAAAGCCACAATGGTCACCAGTGGAATCATGGCGTTACGGAAGGCGTGTTTGAGGATCACCGTCCGCTCAGCCACGCCCTTGGCTCGTGCGGTGCGCACGAAATCCTGTTTCTGGACTTCCAGCATGGAGCTCCGGGTATAGCGGGTATAGGTGGCCAACGAGAGCAAGGCCATTAGGACCGAGGGCAACCAAAGCTGGGTCAGCTGGTCTAAGGCGGTGACCCAGAAGTTCTCGTCTAGGGTCGGGGTGTGCGAGCCAATGGTGCTGACCGGCCTGGGCTTAGCCGAGAGAAGACCGGGCCAGTGGTACATGAAGTGGTCCAGTAAGATCATGCCCGACATCAGCGCACCGGTCAGCACCGAGACCGCAGTGGCTGGCCCTTTCGCGTATCCGCCGAGACTGCGACCGACAACCACACAGATGGCGATAGTCAGGACAAACATGGCACCCAGGAAGAACCAGCCTCCCGGCGGTTCTTCCAAGAGGTTCCAGGTTGCGTAGTAGGCAATCATTCCCAAGGCAACGACGGTAAGCCCAGAGTAGAGAACCCTCCGGTGTCGCAGACCGGCAAAGAGCGCGGTGAAGCCCGCTGCCAACACCAGGGAACCGATGAGGATGATGACCGGGCCCAGCCGGGGGTGGGTCATGAAGTTCACGGCGTTCATCCAGGGCAAGACCGCGCAGACGAAGGCGAACATCATGCCCCCGGTGATCAGCCGACGCGCAAGACTACCGCCCAGGACCATCGGCACGACGATGGCAAGGATGGTGGCCAAGATCAGAATATTGGGCCAGGTGAAATGGGGGTCCAGCATCCAGTCGTTGAACCGGATGGCCAGCCATTCTTTGGCCAACACTGCCGCCCAGAAGATCGGGAGCGACCAGAACAGGAAAATGAAGAACGTCACCAAGTAGTCCAGGAGCGAGTACTGGCGCATGGCGGTGACGATACCGGTCATGACACCGATGAGGATCGCTGCCACGGTAGCCACGAAGACCAATCGCAGTGACTGCTCGGCTGCAGCCGCAATCACGGGGGTGACCTGGGCGCCGGTGATGGTGGTGCCGAAGTCGCAACTTCCGGCAAAGCACCCGAGGACTCCGGACAGCCAATCCCAGTACCGGACGTACCAGGGCTGGTCTAAGCCCATCCGCTCAATGCGTTCCTGCATGAGGAATTCGACATTGTCACTCTGAATTTCGCGCAGATCCGCTAAGGGGTCACCGGTGTTGATCAGGATGACAAAGGACAATAAGGTCGCGCCAAAAAGAATGAGCACAGTACTGCCCAGGCGCTTGAGGATGTATTTCAGCACGGTCTACACGGTCGCCTTCCGTATCGACCCCTGGACACGACGGCGGGGCCCGACCGACGCTACATCAGCCGGGACCCCGCCGTCTGGGGAAGGGTTTCCCATCAGGGGTGCCTCAGAACTCCACGGTGATTACTCGGAGACCCGCTGCCACTGCTCGATGTTCCAGACCAGCTGGCTTTGAGCCGGGGTCGGACGAACGTTGGCAATGGAGGAGTCCCAGGCGGTAATACCTGGGTGGACATACAGCGGGATTCCGTGCAGGTCCTCCCACAGTCCCTGTTCGAGTGTGATGATTTGCTCCTGGATTTCGTCTTCGTCATCGCTGGTGGCGATGGCCTCGAAGGCATCGGAGACGACATCGTTGTTGTAGTTGTTCCAGTTCTGCGGGCGCGGCTCGTCGTTCTCACGGTCCCAGCCGTAGATGTTCAGACCGGATGCAATCTGACCGGAACCAGACCAGGCAAACAGGGCGACATCCCATTCACCGGCGGCGATATCGATGTCGACGTCTCCGCCATCGACAATCTCGAAGCCAGCCTCATTGCAGGAAGCCTGGATTAACTCGACCGTGTCGTGGCGACGCTCTTGAGCGTTGTGCCCGATGAGGATCTCGGTACCCTCTGCGTCGTGTTCTTGAATGATCTCAGCTGCTGCCTCAACATCGGCGGTGTCGTAACGTCCATCGTAGGTTTCGGCAACAATCTCGTCGTAGTCGGGCTGGAAGTTCAGCACCTCGCGGGCGTTGAGCAACTCAGCGTCCGGGTTCACCGGATGGATCAGGTTCTCCAAGATCTGATCGCGGGGGACACACAGCGCGAAGGCCTCGGCTAGCTCCGGGGTTTCGGCGAAGGGGCTGCCTTCACCATATTGGATGTCCAGGTGCTCCCAGGTGGCCTTATCGCCGATGTGCATGGCGTGTTCGCCCTGCTCGACGAGGTTCTCCAACTCATTACGAGTGTCGACGGTCTCGGTGGGCACGATGGCGTGAAGGTCGCCATTTTGGAGTGCCTGAACGTGGGCGGCATTGTCGACGAACTGGAAGATCAAGGTGGAAACGCCCGGCGGGGTACCCCAGTAGTCCTCATTAGCTTCCAGGGTGACGTACTCTCCATCCTGCCAGTCCGACAAAATGTAAGGACCAGAGGAGGGAATAAGCTCGGCATCAGGCAGGGTTCCGGGGTCGGTATCCCAGATGGTATTCCACGTCTCCGCAATGTCCTCGATCAGATCTTCGTCACCTTCAAGAATGGCCGTGACCAGTTCTTCCTGCGAGATGCCGGTCTCCTCAGCGACAACATGGGAGGGATGGGCAGCCCCGATCATCAGTTCCCAGTCAGCATAGGGACCGTCGGGATACTCCACGGTGAAGGTCTTGGAGTCGTAGGACTCAGCCTGAGGTCCGTCGGGGACGTAGGTACCAAGGTTGGGGGACAGACCATCGAACTGGCCTTCACCCAGGTAGCGCTGGTGAGCCCAGTCGAGCACGTAATCGGCCACTGTCACCGGGGTGCCGTCAGACCATTGAACTTCGTCATTGATGGTGTACTCGACCGTGAAGGGATCTTCATTGATCACTTCATAGGACCCGAACTCCTCGTTCTGGTAGATCTCGAGGTCGGTTCCGACGTAGGAGAAACCGGAGAAGAGCCGATCGACAATCGTGGAGTTGTAGACGTTGTAGTTACTGGGTGTTTGACCGTTATAGCTGTTAAACGGTTGCGGACCCAATGACACACGGATTTCGTCGTTTGCGGTTTCGAAGTCGGCGCCGAGATCGGCCAGACCCCCGTCTTCGGGCTCAACGGTGAACACTTGGCCTTCAGCAATGCCGGGGTCGGCATCACCGTTGGTGCCACCATTACCATTTCCGTTTTCGGTGTCGTCACCGGGGGCGCATGCTGATAGAACCAGTGCACCGGAGGCCAGAACGGCCACGGCGGCGGAGAGTTTGCGCACTTTCATATTGCTCCTCAGTTATAGGTGCGAACAACCGACATAAGGTGGTGTATCTCACATCGATTTCAGGTACCCCTAGGCTACGACAAATGTGCAACTTCCTGTGAATCTCCTGTGAGCCTTTAATCGAATCGTGACGATTCGATTCACTGAGCGTCATCCACACCTGACCTGTGCGGATGAAACCGGCCCGCCAGCCTCACGGATCCCAAAAATACCCCGTTCAACCCGGTATTTTATGGTATTAGTCACAACGGAAGCCCGGAATCACAAGGGTTTCGGCGTCCAGGAAAGTCTCAGAATAATGACAGCCCCATTGAAGGTTCGCGGGTTATTGGAGGTACCGCACAGTGCGACGTGGATGGTCGGTGAATGCCACCTGAATCTTTCAGGAAACGTTTCAGAATGCGAAATATGACATTATGTTACGTACCTCATACTGGCCTGCCTTCTACATCACGCCCACCGAGACCATCGGGCCGTGGGATCTCAGCGCGGGTACTCAGTGGCCCTGCTGTTCAGTGCGGGCTTGGCTGGCCGTTTCGAGTTGGAAGGTGGAATGTTCCACCGGAACATCGAAATGCTCAGCCACACAGGCCCGCAGTTCTGCTAGCTTCTCAGGGGCGCACCCGTTGATGAAGCAGGCTTCGTCGACCACGACATGGGCGGACAGGACAGGTAGCCCGGTAGCGACCGTGGAGGCGTGGAGGTCATGGACCTCCTTGACGTGTTCAACGTTTAACAGGTGAGCCCGGACTTCTTCGAGGTCTAATCCGCGCGGAGCAAATTCCAGAAGGATCCGGCCAGTTTCCCGAAGAAGCAGAAGTGCGCGCGGGATGATCACCGCTGCAATGACCAGGGCCGCCACGGCATCAGCCTGTTGCCACCCGGTCACCCAGATCACTGCAGCTGCCACCATGACACCGATGGACCCCAAAGCATCTGCCAGGACTTCCAGGAATGCTGCCCGGAGGTTGAAATTTGCCCGTCGACCCGAGGACAGCACCCACAGCGAGAGCAGGTTACCGATCAGCCCAATGGCGCCGAAGACGAGCAACTCCACGTGAAGCACCTGGTGCGGAGTGCTGAGGCGCTGAATGCCCTCGATGACGGCATAAATCCCGATAGCCAGCAGTAACGCGGCTTGCACGAGGCCGGCCAGGATCTCGACCCGACGGTATCCCCAGGTCCGTTGTGTGGTCGCGGCTTTGAACATCAGCCCAGCGGCGATCACGGCCACCAGCAGACCAATACTATCAATCAACGAATGCAGCGCATCGGTTAGTAGCGCTAGTGAGCCGGTGACCCACGCCCCGAGGGCTTGGGCTGCGACAATGCTCAGGGTAATGACACAGGCCAGCACGAGCCTGCCTCGATAGGAAGCTCTGGCGACATCTTCGCCAGCATGTCCGTGCGCGTGCCCGAATCCCATAGCCCCAGACTAAGCCTGGACCCGCCAGAAGACAAAAGGTGCGAACCCTACTCAGATTCATTCGCAACCGCAGGCCTCCGACGCCTCACACCCCGAGCTGTCCTGTCGCCATCCGAGAAAGCGCTCCGTCCGTTCGCAAATGTGAGCAGAGATTTTGAGCAGAGGTTGCATGAACGTTCATCCGACTCGGCATCATCCGTCACTATCCTGTAACGTGAGTCACAGATCGGGGTCGAAACTCCGACTACCTCAGATGCCTCAGCACACCATAAGATGAGAAACGAGCCCAGCATGACTGATTCCACGTTCTCCGACCTCGACCATTACGTCGCTCAACCGCGGATAGCCGGGCTGAGCCTGAATCCCGCGGGCACCCGGCTGGTGACCACTGTTCAAACACTCAACCATAAGAAGAATGGTTATGTGGAGTCCCTCTGGGAGGTCGATCCACGTGGTGAACAGCCGGCACGGCGGATAACCCACAGCCCTCAGGGTGAAACCAACCCTGTATTCGCGGCCTCGGGGGATCTGTACTTCACCTCCGCCCGCCCCGACGCCCACGATACGGATCCAGACGAGACCACCGCGCTGTGGCGCCTGCCGGCAACCGGTGGCGAAGCCCACGTGGTCAACCGTCGCCCGGGTGGCGTTAGTACCATACTTGCGGCAGATCAGGCCGATGTCATTGCCGTCACCGCTCCCCTTCTGTCAGGAGCCACCGATGAAACCACCCACCGCAAGCTACACCAGGCCCGCAAGGACGGCTCCGTGCAAGCCATTCTGCACGACTCCTATCCGGTCCGTTACTGGGACCACGATCTCGGTCCCGCCGCACCGAGTCTCTTTCGCCTCGACGCCGACGACGGTGCTGAAGCTGATTCTGATGCTGATACGAGCCAAGCTGAACCGGCCCGGAAGAAGCTGACCAACCTCCTGGAGGGGCTCGATGCCCGATTGGTGGCCGAGGATATCCACCTCAGTCCCGACGGTTCTTTCGCTCTCTTCGGTCTGCGCATCTTGGAGGCTCGCGCCGACACCCGTGTCACCATCGGTTATGTCGATCTCGCCACCGGTGAATGGCAGATTCTTCTTGACGACCCCGATCACAACTACACTCCCGGCGTCATCAGCCCTGACGGACGCCACGCCGTGGTCAGTGTGGCCAATCGTCCTACTCCCGAGCGTGCCATGCGCCCGGTCTTGCATCTCTTGGAGATCAGCACCGGTGAATTAACTGCCCTGACCGACGACACCGATCTCTGGCTGACGGCGACCAGCTGGCTTCCCGACGGCAGCGGTTTCCTCGCCCTAGCCGACCACAACGGCCGTGGCCCCGTCTTCCGTGTGGATCTCGACCATGCCGGAGACACCGTACAGGCCCAGACCGTACAGATCACCCACGATGATGCCACCTACAGCGAAGCCCTGGCCGCCCCTGAGGGCAACCTCGCCTACGGCGTTCGCTCCAGCTACGCTTTCCCGCCCGAGGTGGTGCGGATCGATGTGAGTACCGGAGAAACCACCAGACTGCTCAACCCCACTCCACGTCCCGAACTACCCGGGCGACTCGAGGAGGTCGAGACGACTGCCGAAGACGGTGTACGGATCCGCGGGTGGCTGGCCCTGCCACAGGAGGCCAACCCGGATGCGCCTGCTCCGTTACTGCTGTGGATTCACGGTGGCCCGTTGAGCTCCTGGAACGCCTGGACCTGGCGGTGGAACCCCTGGTTGGCTGTGGCACGAGGTTACGCGGTGCTGTTGCCGGATCCGGCCCTGTCGACCGGCTACGGGCAGGAGTTCATCCAGCGGGGCTGGAACTCCTGGGGAGATAAGCCCTACACCGACCTGATGAGCATCACCGATGCCACCGTAGAGCGCGACGATATCAACGAGTCCCGCACCGCGGCCATGGGCGGTTCTTTCGGGGGATATATGGCCAACTGGGTGGCCGGCCACACCGATCGGTTCAACGCCATCGTCACCCACGCCAGCCTCTGGGCGCTGGACCAGTTCGGCCCCACCACGGATATGTCCCCGTTCTGGCGCCGGCAACTCAATGCGGAAATGGAGGCCACACACTCCCCGCACGCCTATGTGGAGAACATTGTCACCCCGATGCTGGTCATCCACGGCGATCGGGATTACCGAGTCCCCATCGGCGAAGGACTACGCCTCTGGTACGAGTTGCTGGAGAAATCGGGCCTGCCGATGGATGCCGATGGCACCACCGCCCACCGGTTCCTCTACTTCCCGGATGAGAATCACTGGATTCTCCAACCCCAGCACGCCAAGATCTGGTACGAAGTGGTTTTCAACTTCCTGGCCAAGCACCTTCTCGGTGAGGGCACCTCGCTCCCGAAAGAGCTGGGACTAACGCCGCACGTGGAATCCTGACTCCGGTAGCTCAGCCAGCTCCCGGTTGCTGGCTTCTCGATCCTGCACCTCGGTGACCTCGGCCCGCTCGGGCCCGGTGTGGCACCAGGCCAGCAAAGAATCCACCTCCGGACCCGAGCCACCGACGACAAGTTCCACCGCACCGTCCTCGGTATTGGCCACCCAGCCCACCAAGCCCAGTTGATCGGCCTGTTGTTTGGCGGAGTTGCGAAAGTTGACGCCCTGGACTGTACCGGTGATCCGAACAAAGTGTCCGGTGCTGAATGAATCTGCCATAGCGCCGAGTCAACCAGAGAAGCCGGAACCTGTGAAGACCCCAGGGGCCACTGCCCTTTCCCGGCTCACCGCGCAGACTCACCGGGAGCTTCAGCCGCGCCCCAACGGTTGCAGTTCTGGCTATCCCTGCTAGGGTCCACGAGTAGTGGCACTATCAGGCGCCTGCCACACTGTGGCCATCATGGCAACATAACTGAACTCCGGACGACCATGGATCAACATGTAGGAAGGAGAGTACATGACCACCATTGACAAGGCTGACACCACTACTGATTTCTATCCGACCCGCACCGGCGAAGAACCCCGGGTCATTCCTCGCCCAGACCGCGTTGTCCAGGGCACCGCAGAACAAGGCCCGCTCGACGAGCAGACCCTGCAGAGCTTCGACGAGAAGGGCTACCTCACCATCGATCAGCTCATCACCCCCGAAGAACTCCAGCAGTTCAAGGATGAGTTGAAGCGACTCGCCGAGGACCCCGAGGTGAAGCAGGACGAACGGACTGTGGTGGAAGCTAAGTCCAATGAGGTCCGTTCCATTTTCGATATTCACCGTAGCAACGAGGTCTTCAAGAAGATCGCCAATGATCCCCGCCTGGTCGACCGCGCCCGGCAAATTCTCGGATCCGATGTCTACATCCACCAATCCCGGATCAATTACAAGCCCGGGTTTGTGGGTAAGGACTTCACCTGGCACTCGGATTTCGAAACCTGGCACGCCGAGGACGGCATGCCCGGACCCCGGGCTGTGTCGATCTCGATCTCGCTGACCGATAACTATTCCTTCAACGGTCCGCTAATGATCATGCCGGGCTCCCACCAGCACTACATCGTCTGCCAGGGCCAGACCCCGGACGATAACTACAAGCAGTCCCTGGTGATGCAGGGTGCCGGCGTTCCCGACCCACAGATTCTGACCGATTTCGCCGATCGATTCGGCATTGACGTGCTGGAAGGCCCCGCTGGTGGAGCGATTATGTTCGACTCCAACTGCATGCACGCCTCCAACGGCAACGTCACTCCCTACTCCCGGTCCAACGTGTTCATCGTCTACAACTCTGTGGAGAACACCCCGGTGGACCCGCCCTATGCGGCACCGCACCTGCGCCCGGACTTCCTGGGCTCCCGGGACTTCACCCCGGCCGGTAGTCAGGCTTGATCCGCGCAGGCTCCTTACGCCTCCTTGCGCTGACAGTGCACGCTGAAGTTGCCCGCTGAGGGAACTGACGAAAAACGAACCACGACGGCGGCTCGTCCTGAGATGACAGGACGGGTCGCCGTCGTGGTTTAACCCATTTCTTAACCCACATCGACTTCAGGTTGAACTGACCTTATGGGCGCGTGTATGGTGTCACTCACCTAACCAGAGGGGGTAAGTCACCATGTCGGACCGTCTTGAATTGGCTGTCTCTACCGTGGTCTTCACGTTGCGTCCGCATCCTGACACCGGGGAACTGACCCTCTGGCTGCCTCTGGTCCGGCGCATCCGCGAACCCTATCAGGGTCGCTGGGCGCTCCCTGGCGGGCCCCTAGCCCCCGAGAAGAGCCTCGTGGAATCGGCCCAGATGACCCTGCAACGCACCACCGGACTGAGCCCGCGCCACCTCGAACAGCTCTACGCGTTCGGTGATGTGGACCGCTCCCACAGCGCTGATGCTCTCAGCCACGCCCGCGTCGTCTCCATTGTCTACTGGGCCTTGGTCGGCCAGGATGAGGACGCCGCCTCTATTGATGGTGACAATGTGGAGTGGTTCCCCGTCGACGAGGTTGCCGACAACGCCGAGCACCTGGCCTTCGACCACGGCGTCATTCTCGACTATGCCTTACATCGGTTGCGCGCTAAGGTCACCTACTCGCCGATCGCTCACGCGTTTCTCCCCGAGGAATTCCCACTGGCCCACTTGCGTCGGGTGTACGAGGCCATCCTCGACCGGGCACTGGACCCCTCTAATTTTCGACGCCAGATTCTGGCCCAGGGCACCGTGGAAGACACCGGACGCCGCCAAACCGGAACCGCCCACCGGCCCCCCAAACTTTATCGTTCCGCGCCGGAACGTTCCCGCTACATACTCACCATTCAGGAGACCGATCAATGACCACACTGTCCATTCATCAGCGAATCAACCTAGCACCGGCCCAAACCTGTCACGATTCCCTGGCAGATGACCCCTGGGCCTTCGACGCCATCCCCGGCTATGGGCCCGGTTCCTCCCAAGACGACAGCGTGCCGGGTTTCGCCCCGACGAATGCCATCGCCCGGCCCGGCCAGCTCCCCGAGGCGTACCGGTCAATGAACGACGAGGAACTCCACCGCCGGATTCGACAGGCCAAGGCCACCCTGGGAGACAAGCTGGTCATCCTCGGCCACTTTTATCAACGCGATGAGGTCGTCCAGCACGCCGACTTTGTCGGAGACTCCTTCCAACTGGCCAACGCCGCCCTCACTCGCCCACAGGCCGAAGCCATCGTCTTCTGCGGAGTTCACTTTATGGCCGAAACCGCAGACATTCTCTCCACCGCCGAACAGAAAGTGATCCTGCCCAATCTCGCTGCCGGGTGTTCCATGGCCGATATGGCCGATGAGGACTCGGTAGAAACCGCCTGGGAGGACATCGCCGCGGTCTATGGTTTCGACCCGGAGAACCCCAAACCCGATGCCAACGGAAAACTGCCGGTCATCCCGGTGACCTACATGAACTCCTCAGCGGCCCTGAAAGCCTTCTGTGGCCGGCACGGAGGCATCGTGTGCACTTCTTCCAACGCCGCCACCGTGTTGGAGTGGGCCTTCGAACGCGCCCACCGGGTATTGTTCTTCCCCGATCAACACCTGGGTCGCAATACTGCCAAAGCGATGGGCATTCCGCTGGAGCAGATGCCGATGTGGAATCCCCGCCAACCGCTGGGTGGCAACACGGCAGAAGACCTCGCACACGCCACCGTGTTGCTCTGGCATGGCTTCTGCTCGGTCCATCGGCGTTTCACCGTCGACCAGATCGACCAAGCACGCGAGGAATACCCCGGGGTGAAGGTCATTGTTCACCCTGAATGCCCCATGCCGGTGGTTGATGCCGCCGACGCGTCCGGCTCCACCGATGCCATCCAGAAATTCGTTGCCGCCAGCCAGCCCGGCGACGTCATCGCAGTGGGCACTGAGATCAATATGGTCAACCGACTGGCCGCTCAATACCCCGACCGCACCATTTTTTGCCTCGACCCAGTGATCTGCCCCTGCTCGACGATGTACCGCATCCATCCTGGCTATCTGGCCTGGGTGCTCGACGACCTGGTGGCCGGCAGGGTCAGCAATCAGATCAGCGTGCCCGAACAGATCGCCGCCCCGGCCAAGGTCGCCTTGGACCGGATGCTAGCCGCTAAGCCGAGGTGAGGTGACAGACATGAACCCCTCACAGATTGACCGGGTGATCCATATCGCGCTGGAGGAGGATGTACCCTTCGGAGACCTCACCACCCAGGCCTTCGTCCCTGCCACAGCACAGATCACCGCCGAGCTGGTCGCCCGTGAGCCCGGGGTCTTCAGTGGCGGGGAGGTCTTCGTCCGGGCTCTGACCGCGCTGAACTCCGAGGTGACCGTGGATCTCACGATCGACGAGGGCGCCGAATTTGACCAGGGCCAGGTGCTGGCCGGGATCTCAGGGCCGGCCCGGCCCATTCTGACCTGCGAGCGCATCGGACTGAACCTGGTGCAACGGATGTGTGGCATTGCGACCACCACCGCCGCCTACGTCGCTGCTGTGGCCGGAACCCGAGCCCGCATTGTCGACACCCGTAAAACCACTCCCGGCTTGCGCGCCTTGGAACGCCATGCGGTGCGGTGCGGAGGAGGCCATAATCACCGCTTCAGCCTCTCCGATGCGGTACTTGCCAAGGATAACCACCTGGCTGTGGTTGCCACAGGGGGCCGGGATCTGGCCAGCGCGATCCGAGACGCC
Source organism: Auritidibacter ignavus (assembly GCF_029853775.1). Lineage (NCBI taxonomy): Bacteria > Bacillati > Actinomycetota > Actinomycetes > Micrococcales > Micrococcaceae > Auritidibacter > Auritidibacter ignavus. The sequence continues at coordinate 1,945,215 of NZ_CP122564.1, read as the reverse complement.
AAAGCCCAAGTGCCACACACCGTGCACCTGGAAGTGGAAGTCGACCGCCTCGACCAGATCCCCTCCGCCCTGCACGGCGGGGCGGATACCATCATGCTGGATAATTTCTCGCTACAGGATCTGCGTCGCGGTGTGGAACTCATCGCTGGACAGGCCCTGGTGGAAGCATCCGGCGGGGTACGACTCGAAACGGTGGGAGACATTGCCGCCACCGGGGTGGACCTGATCAGCGTCGGAGCCTTGACCCACCACATTCGTGCCCTGGACCTCGGACTGGACTTTTCGTGAGTATTTACCTGGACTACGCAGCTAGCGCCCCACCCCGACCAGAGGTCTTGCGGTCGATGTGGCCTTATCTGACCGGCGCCTTTGCTAATCCCGCGGCCCAACACGAACCCGCCGAAGAGGCCCGGGGTGTGCTGGAAGCGGCCCGACAGCGCCTCGCCAACCACCTAGGTGCCCGACCCTCCGAGATCATCTTCACCTCCGGGGGGACCGAATCCGATAACACCGCGGTTAAAGGAATCTCCCTGGCTGCGCCTCGGGGCCGCCACCTGCTGGTCTCGGCCATCGAACACCCCGCCGTGCTGGAATCCGCTATCTGGTTGCAACGGTTCGGTTATCAGCTCGAGCTACTCCCGGTAGATGCCACCGGTCAGGTGCCCCCCGCGGCCCTGGAGGATGCCCTGCGGGAAAACACCACGCTGGTCAGCATCCAATACGCCAATCATGAAGTCGGCACCGTCCAAGACATTCCCGCCCTGGCAGCCGTGGCTGAAAAATACGGGGTTCCCTTCCACACCGACGCCGTTCAAGCCGCCGGAGATCTTCCACTGCAGGTGGATGATCTCGGGGTTCAGGCGATGAGCTTGGCAGGTCATAAACTCGGCACCCCGAAGGGGATCGGGGCACTGTATCTGCGTCGCCGGACCCCCTGCGATCCGCTGATCCACGGTGGCGGTCAGCAACGCGGTCTGCGCTCGGGGACCGAGAACCTCGCTGCAGCCGTGGGAATGGTCACCGGCCTGGAATTGGCCCAGAACGAGTCTGCGGACCTGACCGACCTCCGTGATGCCTTCATCCACCGGGTCGAGGCCGAAATTCCGGGGGCCCAACTCACTGGCCATCGGCACTGCAGGTTACCCGGGCATGCCTCCTTCGTATTTGCCGGCCGGAGCGGGGAGTCGGTGTTACTGGACCTGCAACGCTACGGCATCATGTGTTCCGCGGGATCAGCCTGCGCTGCAGGTAGCCCGGAACCCAGCCCCGCACTGATCGCCATGGGGTATGGAGCTGATCTTGCTCAGACCGCGGTGCGTTTCACGTTCGGCGCGCAGACCACCGCTGCGCAACTAGACCATACTGTCGACCAGCTGGCCAGACTTGTCATACCTGCACCACATCAGTAGCACCTTCGCCCAGGCAATATCGGTTTCTCAGCGGTCTGGACAGTGGCCACGATCATCACCATCCATGCCGACTGACGTATCTTCCGGGCCGTGGCACGAGATCTCCTCCTCGGTCAGTTGACCCGTGGGCCGTCAATGCCTTGGTGCAAGCTACCGTACTCCGTGGTCTCCTCGAGGCCACAGCAGAATGGCCAAGGACCTGGGGCGCCAGCACCGACATTGCACCGACACACTAGGCTGGACGCTATGACCGATGCTGTCCGTGGTTTCCTCAAATCCATCCCGGCCATGACCGGCGTTGCCCCCGACATTGACCCGGAGGCCTTTCCCGATGACCCAGTCACCGCATTTTTGCAGTGGCTTCGCGCAGCTGTCGACGCCGAGGTCCCCGAACCGCACGTGGTGAATTTATCCACCGTCGACGTCGACGGTGTCCCCGACGCCCGCCCGTTGGTGGTCAAAGACGTCGACGAGCGCGGATGGGCCTTCTCTAGCACGAAAAGTAGTCGCAAGGGTTCCCAGCTGACTGACCGTAGCGCGGCGGCGATGACGTTTTGGTGGCCCGCCCAGGTCAGGGCCGTCCGGATCCGTGGCGAGGTGGTCGAGGCCGCCCGGGCCGAAAGTCTGCAGGACCTCAGCTCCCGCGCACCACAGGCCCAGGCCAGTGTGGATTCCGCCGATTGGACGCTGTGGTGGTTGCAACCAGACCGGGTCGAGTTTTGGCAGGGCTCCCCGGATCGGCACCACCACCGCATCATCTACACCCGGGACCAACAGACTGAGCACGGCCAGCAGAGCCAGTCAGCCTGGACCCGGCACGCCCACCGCACCGAGGTGAGCTAACACCATGACCCGAGTGTTAGTTTCCGGATTCGAGCCCTTTGACACCATGACCGATAACCCGTCGTGGGAGGTAGCCCACAAAGTGTCACAGGCCGACATCAGCCCGGAGGTCCACGCCGTTTGCCTTCCGGTAGAGTTCGGCACTGCCGCCCGCCAGTTGCTCGACCAGGTCGACTCGATCCGACCAGATCTGATCATCGCCGTCGGCCTAGCAGCCGGCACCGAAACGATCCGCCTGGAGCGGGTGGGACTCAACCTGCGCGATGCCCGCATCCCGGATAACGCCGGCTTCCAACCGGTGGATCAGCCCATCGATCCCCACGGGCCCGCCGCCGTGTTCTCCACATTGCGGTTGAAAGCCGCTCATTCTCGCATGCGTGCCATCGATCTGCCGGTCCAATTGTCTCTGAGCGCTGGCAGCTTCGTGTGCAATGAGGTGCTCTACTCCTTACTCTCAGCCGTCACGCAGTGGCCCGCCCCGGTTCCAGCCGGATTCGTCCACGTGCCCTATCTTCCTGACCCAACCGTTCCCGCCACCATCGACCAAGCCGTGGTAGCACTACAGATCCTGATCGACGAATCCTTACGCCCGGAACCCGATGAACCCCTGATCGGCGGTGCCCTGTACTAGGAACGCACGAGAAACGCTTCGCACCAGGGGCGTTTCCCGACGTGTGGCGCGCCACCATCCGACAGGCAGGAATATGCCAACGAGGTCGGCTGTTACGCGAAGTATGCGTGCAATGACTTACTTCAAATACGGCGAACCTCATACCCTTGAACTTCACGATGTACCGACCCCCAAAGTCGCGCCCGGTGCCGTGCTAATTCGGGTTCAGCGCGCAGCGGTCAACCCGGTGGACTGGAAGGTGATGAGTGGCGGTCTGGATGCCATGATAGACACCTTCTTCCCGGTGACCCCAGGCTGGGACGTCGCCGGTGTGGTCGAAACAGTCGGCCCCGATACCCCCGAATTCAAACCGGGCGATCGCGTGGCTGCCTACGGTCGCAAAGACTTTATCCAGGGTGGCACCTACGCCGACTATGTGGCCCTGCCGGCAACCTCTGTGGCGCCCATCCCCGACGGGGTGGATCTCGACACTGCCGCCGGCCTTCCTCTAGCCGGACTGACCGCCCTGCGTAGCCTCGACACCATTGCGGTCTCCGGCGACGATACCGTGCTGATCCACGCTGCCTCTGGTGGCGTGGGCCACCTGGCCGCTCAGCTGGCCGTGGAGCGTGGCGCCTCGGTGATCGGCACTGCCTCGGCGGCCAACCATGAACGTCTCCGCGAGCTCGGCGTACAACCGGTCGCTTACGGTGACGGTCTCGAGGACCGCGTCAAAGAACTCGCCCCCGAGGGAGTCACTGCCGTGCTGGACTTCGTCGGTGGCGTGCGCGACGAAACGCTCGCGGTCCTGACCGAGGGTGGCCGGCACGCTTCCACCGCCGACCCATCCGTGGAAGAAGCGGGAGGCCACTGGGTATGGGTCCGTCCCGACGGTGCTCGCCTCCGTGAGCTGTTGGAGAAGGTCGACCAGCAGCGCCTCACCGTCGACATCGACACCACCTACCCGCTGGAACAAGCCGCCGAGGCGATGGAACACAACCAGCGCGGTTCCCGCGGGAAGGTCCTGCTTCACGTCAGCTAAACCGCAGCCCGGTAAAAATATGACGTGCGGTTGGCGATGGTGCCGTCCTCGTTGAACTCCCAGAAATCAGCGAAGCCTTCTTCAGCGGCACGACCGTCTTTGAGCACACCGTTGAACACCCCGCGAGAACTGGCGCGGAGTCCGTCCACCAGCACCTCGGTGACGGTGTGCTCCCCAGACTCAATGACCCGTTCGGTGCGGTAAAACTCGGCGATAGCCGGGCCCACCAACGGATCATAGCCGGGCCGGTGATAGGTCGCATCCGTGGCAAACAGGGCCGCGGTGGCCTCCGGGTCCCCGGCATCCACGGTGCTGTAGTAGCTTCTCACCAGATCTTCGGTGTTCCGTGGTGTGGTAGCCATGCCTGTGGTTGTCCTTTCCCGTTCGCTGTATTTCTTGTCGTACGACTCTTTTCAGCTCGTCCTCAAGCCTCTCACCGGCTGACTCGGTTGCTTTGCACCACCACATCAGCCATCAGCTCTTTCCGATCCCGGTAACCCAGCTTGTGTAGCACCCGGGAGACATGCGATTTCACTGTCGATAACGAGATCACCAACTTCCGGGCGATCTCCTCATTGCCCAGCCGTCTGACCATCAACCCGAGCACTTCGGTTTCTCGTCGAGTCAGTGCGGCCGACTCACACACATCGGTGATGATCTCCGTGAACTGTGCCCCCGCCAGTGGCTCAGTCCACACCCGCTGGCCGGCCAATGTCGCCCGCACGGTATCCACGAGCGCCTGCGGCGACTGATACTTCACCAAATAACTATCGGCCCCACTAAGATAGGCCAGCCCGATCTCCTCGGCCGAAAAATAACTACTAAAAATCAGCACCTTCGTGCCCGGGCGACGTTCCTTGATCCGCTGCGACAGCCCCAACCCGGCCAGCTCCCCGTCTAAACGCATGGGTACAATCACCAAATCTGGGTTTTCCTGGCCGATCATCTTCAGCGCTTCCCGGCTCGAGCTGGCTTGAGCGACCACCTGCAGATCTGGCTCATCGGAGAAAATATGGATCAGCCCGAGTGCGACCACAGGGTGGTCTTCCACCACCATCAGCCGAGCCTGTCTCGATGCCGAATCCATACGATCCTCCGTCACCTCGGGTTCATACCACCTTCACGCAGAGATAAATCATCCTTTAAGGATGATGTATGATCTGTAATTTGTATCATATCCTGCCAACAACTGATGTCTTGATCACTCACCCCGCGGGGAAGGAAAACACCACCATGTCATTACTCGCTCGTGATCGCCACCGGATCATTTCCGAGGCCCGCGACCAGGGCCTACTGGATCCGGATACGGCACCGATCGCAGCGTTTATCGACTGGGACTCGGTGCGCACCGGCGTCGATGAGCTCTTACACGCTTTCCCCACCCATGTGCCGGTTTCTCACTGCTTCGCGGTCAAAGCCAACTCGATTCCCACCGTGGTCTCCGGCCTGGTACAGATGGGGCTGGCCACCGAAGTTGCCTCCGACGGTGAACTGGCCGTGGCACTGTCCACCGGCATCGATCCCGGCCGGATCGTGTTTGATTCCCCGGCCAAAACTCGTCGCGAACTAGCTTCCGCCCTCCAGCTGGGCGTGTCGATCAATATCGACAACTTCCAGGAGTTCGACCGCATCCGCGAGCTGAAAGACCAGATCGAGTCCACCTCCCAGCTGGGCTTCCGCGTTAATCCGCAAATCGGGGCCGGCAGTATCAAAGAGATGAGCACTGCCTCTGATTACTCCAAGTTCGGTGTCGCGCTGAAGACCGGCACCAACCGGCAGGAGCTCATCCAGGCCTATCTCGATCACCCGTGGCTGAACCAGTTGCACTGCCACGTGGGATCTCAGGGCATGTCTTTGGACTCGATGGTTACCGGCGCCAAGTTGCTGAGCGAACTGGCCACCGAGATCAATGAACGGGTCGGTCGCACCCAAGTTCACACCCTCGATATTGGCGGTGGGCTCCCGGTGAACTTCGGTTCCGATGAGCGCACCCCCACCTTCACCGATTACGCACATCTTCTGGCCGAACACGCACCGTTGCTGTTCAGCGGTGAGTTCACCGTCAAGACGGAATTTGGTCGCTCGATTCTGGCCAAGCACGGCTTCATCGCCTCCTTCGTGGAGTACACCAAGGACGCCGGCGATCGCCGGATCGCGATTTCCCACGCCGGAGCTCAGGTCGCTACCCGCACCATTTTCATGCCCGCCGCCTGGCCCTTACGCGTCGAAGTCCTCGACCCCACCGCGGCACCGCGTGATCCAGAGCGCACCCAGCAACACGATGTAGCCGGCCCCTGCTGTTTCTCCGGCGATGTGGTTGCCCACCGCATCCAACTCCCCCGCGTCGAACAGGGCGACATCCTGGTCTTTCCCGATACGGGAGCCTACTACCCCTCCAACCCGTTCAGCTATAACTCCCTGGCCCAACCCGGCGTCTACGGAGTCACCGGCCACGAGACGTTCACGGTCCTGCGGGCACCGCGCGAAGACCCCAGCCTGTTTTCCCCAGACTGGCCCTTGCGTTTGGATCAGGGCGGGACGAACCAACCGATGGCCCACAGCTGGCCGGCGGCACTGCTCTGAGAACTGAAGACCCCTCACACTATTCCGAATTGTCCACTCACCTCACACCATAGGAGAGAACTCATGAAAGCATTCACCTCGCTGAAAGTGGTGGCAGCCACGGCAGTGGCCGCCTTGGCGCTGACTGCCTGTGGCGACGAAGGCGGTAACGGTGGTGGCGGCGACGCCGAATATACCCAGGACATCACCTTCGCCACCGGCTCGTCGTCTGGCGTGTATTTCCCGCTGGGCAACGAGTACGCCAACGTCATCGGTCAGAACACCGATCTGAGCTTGGACGCCATCGAAACCGATGGGTCCGCCGACAACATTGGTCGTATTAACAACGGTTCTGCTCAGCTGGGCTTCTCCCAGAACAACACCGCCCAGGAAGCCATTTCCGGCACCGGCCAGTTCGAGGGCGCTGAAGGCGGGATCGAGAACGTGGCCTGGATCGGTCAGCTCTACCCCGAAGCCGCTCAGGTGATCACCCTGGAAGGCAACGGCATCGACACCATCTCGGACCTGGAGGGTAAGCGAGTCGGCATCGGTGCCCCCGGCTCCGGTACCCGCGCTGTGGCCCTAGAGATCCTGGAAGCCTACGGCCTGGAAGAGGGCGACTATGAGGCCTATGAAGAAGGTTTCACCGAGGGTCGTTCCCTGCTACAGGATGGCCACATTGACGCCTCCATCGAAATTCTGGGTGTTCCGGCGGCCAGTCTGCAAGAACTGGCTTCCACCAATGATGTGAAGCTGGTCTCCCTGGATCAAGAAGAAGCTGACGCCATCGCCGGCGACACACTGTTCGAGACCTACACCATCGAAGCCGGCACCTACGACTTCGTCGAAGACGATGTGCTCACCGTGACCGTCTACGCTGCGTTGCTGGGCTCCACCAGCCAGATCAGCGAGGACGATGCCTACGAGCTCACCAAGACTGTCTACGAAAACGCCGATGATATTTCCTTACCCCAGGCTGATCTGATCAACGCTGAAGACGGACTGCTGGGCGTGGGGGATATTCCGGTTCACCCCGGTGCTCAGAAGTACTTCGACGAGGTCGGCGCCTCCGCTAACGGCGGCGACGGTGGCGATGACGCTGACGAGGACGGAGCAGACGAAGAGTAAACCACCCATCGACCATTCACCACCGGGCCATCAACGACCAGCGTGTTTCTCGCAACCGGGCGATTGGCGTTGATGGTCCGGCGTGGCCGATACCGGTCCCCACCTCATCACTCATGCTCATGCAGTGCTCTCGAGCACTTGGTACATCGTCGACACCACTGACGATCAGGTTTCAGTCTGAAGGGATACGCCGTGGCGCAACAACCTGACCCCTCCTCCACCCAGGAGCAGCAACCCTCCGCTGTTCTCACCGCCGCAGAAGTCGAAGCTCTGCAACAAGGCCAGAGCGACTCCGCGGCCAACGCCGAGGCCGCCGAACAGGTCCTGCGCGAACACGACGTCGCCGCCCGCTACCGACTCAACAGCGAGATGGGCCTGTGGCGCATTCTGGTCTTTATCGTCGGCGCTTGTCTGACCATCTTCCAGCTCTATACCGCACTCGCTGGCTCCCGCCCCATCCTGATCCAAGGTGCCATCCACGTCGGATCGGCCATGGCGATGATTTACCTGCTGTATCCGATCCACAAAAAGCTTGGCATCAAGGCCAACACCCGGTCCTGGGCGTACTTCACCTCCCTGGGGGTGGATACGGTCCTGGCTCTGGGCTGTCTGGCCGTCTTCGGGTACCTGGTCTACCGCTACGACTACATCACCAGCGTCGACGTGCAACTATTCGGTTACTCCAACCTCGATACCTTCGTCGCCGCAGCCGGTATCATCCTGATCCTGGAAGCCACCCGTCGTTGCGTGGGTCTACCGATTGTCATCATCGCGATCTGTGCCCTGCTGTACTTCTGGCGCGGCGATCTCGTTCCAGTGTTCGACCACGCCGGCTCCTCGCTGGACAATGTGGTCGAACAGACCTTCTTCACCACCCGGTCGATCTTTGGCACCCCGATCCAGGTGTCTTCGACCTTCGTGTTCCTGTTCCTGCTCTTTGGTGTGCTACTGCTGAAGACCGATATCGGAGCCTATTTCAACTCGCTAGCCACCAAACTCACCGGCCGGTTTACCGGCGGTCCGGCCAAGGCCGCGGTGGTGGCCTCGGCCATGCAGGGTACTGTCACCGGTTCCTCGGTGGCCAACACCGTGGCCTCCGGTTCCTTCACGATCCCGCTGATGAAACGCATTGGCTTCAAACCCACCTTCGCTGCCGCGACCGAGGCCACCGCCTCCACCGGTGGTCAGATCATGCCCCCGATCATGGGTGCCGCGGTGTTCATCATGGCCGAATACACCGGGATCCCGTATCAGACCATCATCGTGATCGCCATTGTCCCGGCGGTACTGTATTTCTTGGGCGCAATGCTCTCGGTGCACTACGAAGCCAAGCGGTACAAAATCCGCGGTCTGGACTCCGATTATCTCCCGGCATGGAAACTGCTGGCCCGCAAGGTCGACATGTTGCTACCGCTGGCGGTAATCATCGGGCTGATGCTGGCCGGTCGCACCCCGGCCAATGCGGCCCTGTGGGGCCTGGCAGCCACCTTGATCATTTCGCTGTTGCGCGCCTCGACCCGGATGAACCTGAAAGAACTCGTGCTGTGTTTGGAAGACGGTGCGAAGGCAGCCCTGCCGGTGATCGCCGCCTGCGCTTCGGCAGGAATGGTTGCCGGCACCGTTAACGCCACCGGGCTAGGGGGTCAGATCTCCAATGGGATCCTCACCCTGGCCGGCGGGAGCTTCCTGTTGGTGTTGGTCTATACCGCCATCGCCTGCCTAGTGCTGGGCATGGGGTTGCCTACCACCGCCAACTACGTGGTCACCGCCTCGGTGGCCGCCCCGATCCTGATCGAAACCTTCGATGTGCCCGTACTGGCCGCCCACCTGTTCGTGTTCTACTTCGGCTTGCTGGCCGATATCACTCCACCGGTGTGTTTGGCCGCCTACGCGGCCTCGGGGATTGCCGGCTCCAACCCGCTGGTCTCGGGCGTTACCGCCCTGCGCGTGGCCATCGCTGGATTTATGGTGCCGTTCGTCTTCGCCTTCGAACCCGCCCTGCTCTTCCAGGGCGACGACGGGATCCTGACCTTCCTACGCACGCTGGTGTTCGTGATCATCGGGATGACCGCCCTGGCAGCAGCCACGGCCGGCTACTTCCTCGACCGGTCTCACTGGTGGGAATCGGTCACCCTGATCGCCGGCGGTATTCTGCTGATCTTCCCCGAGATCCTCAGCTCGCTGGGTGGGCTCGCCGTGATCGCGATCGTGGCTGGGCTACAGATCTGGCGCCGGAAGAACACCAAAAACGCCCTCACCGCCTAAGCGCACCGGCTGATCCGGCTGTGAACATCATCACGGCGTACCACAACCCACCTGGCGCACGGCAGTTCTTCCGCCAGGTGGGTTGATTGACCCTACGATGGAATCATGCATCCACTGAGCACCTCGAATCAGGTCACCTCCTCTGTTGGACGTCACGGACTGCGTCACTATCGTGGCGTGATCTTCGATATGGATGGGGTGGTTACCAAAACTGTCCAGGTTCATGCCGAAGCGTGGAAGAAACTGTTTGACCAGGCCCTGCCGGCGGTCGGCCAGCTGGAGATGAACCGCGAGGTCGTCATCGCCGACCCCAACCGGTTGCGAGAATTCGATGTTGACTCCGACTACCTGCAGTTCGTCGACGGCATGCCCCGCGAGGATGGCGTGCGTAACTTTTTTGCCTCCCGCGATCTGTCCGTGCCCGAACGCGCCCACATCGGTGAGGACGCCGAAACTATCACGCCCGAAGCCGCTGCCGATTTCGAAGGCGAGCTCACCGTGCAAGGACTGGCCGAGCTCAAGCAGTCCTTTTTCGACAAGGTGCTGGCCTTAGACGGTGTGGAGGTCTTCGCCGACGCCACCGAGGTGCTCGACAAACTTCGCCACGAGCGCATTCCCACCGCGATCGTCTCCTCTTCGCGCAACGCGCCCAATGTGCTCACCGCCGGTGGCGTGATCGACTACTTCGATGTCATCGTTGACGGCAACACCGCCTTAGCTGAAGATCTCGAGGGCAAACCCGCCCCGGCGATGTTCTTGCGCGCCGCTGATGAGATGGGGCTGGAACCCGAAGATATGGTGGTGCTCGAAGACGCCGTTTCCGGGGTCACCGCTGCTACGGCCGGAGAATTCGGCCTGGTGATCGGGGTCGATCGGCTACAGGATCCCGGCCGACTGGCTGAAGCTGGCGCCCACATCGTCACCGACGATCTGACCTCGCTGAAACTCGACCGTCGCGTCACCCACGATATGGACTCCCGCTGGGTGCTGAACTTCACCGGCTACGAACCCGAGAATGAGGGCACCCGTGAGGCCCTGTGCACCCTGGCGAATGGGTATTGGGGCACTCGTGGCTCGGTGCCGGGCACCCTGGCCTCCGAGGTACACTACCCCGGCTCCTACGCCGCCGGAGTGTTCAACCGGCTCACCACCGACCTGCAGGGTCACGTGGTCGAAACCGAGCACATGGTCAACCTGCCCGACTGGACCTATGTGACCATTACCGACGACCAGGGCACTCTGCTCTCCCCGACGAACCCGTCGCTGAGCCTGGAAGACTACCACCAACATCTGGATCTGCGTCGCGGGCTGCTGAGTCGCACCATCCGTTACCGCACCGCCTCGGGCCGGATCACCGAGGTCACCACCCGCCAGTTCCAGTCCATGGCCGGGGAGAACCTGGCCGCTATGCAGATCAAGATCACCGCCGAGAACTGGTCCGGTCGGGTCCAGGTCCGCTCCGGGATCAACGGCCGGGTGGCCAATCAGAACGTCACCGACGATCTACAGCTGGCCAACCGTCACTGGGAACCGGTCACCGCCGAGACCCTGGACCCCGAGACGGTACTACTGGAAACCGTCACCTCCCAATCTCAGGTGCATGTTGCCATCGCCACCCGCACCCGGCTCACCCCGGGCTCACCGGGATCCAGCGCGCACAACGCCGAGTACTCCCCGGAGCTCTCCCGCAATCTGATCACCGGCGCCGATGAGCTGACCATCGGCCACGAGATCGACCTGCAGGTCACCGCGGGCGAAAAACTCTCCCTAGAAAAGATCGCAGCGATGACCACCTCGCGTGATCACGCGATCTCCACCCCGGCGATCAACTCCAGCAAACGGATCAACCGGGTGAAGAGTTTCCGCGATCTGCTCAGCTACCACGAGAAGATGTGGGGCGTGCTGTGGTCGAAATTTGCCGTCGAGATCGACTTCGGTCGGCCCATCGACATTACCCGCACCGCCCCGGTGGACACCATGGCCTCCGACCGGCCGCTGTTGCGCCACCAGCTGGCGTTGAACGTCCACACCTTCCATGTGCTGCAGACCGTGTTCGGTAACCGTGAAGAACTCGATGCCTCGGTGCCGGCCCGTGGGCTACACGGTGAGGGCTATCGTGGGCACCTGTTCTGGGATGAGCTCTACATCCACCCGATGCTGATCCTGCGCCGGCCGGAATACACCCGTGGGCTGTTGCTCTACCGCTACCGCCGGCTGGGTGAAGCCCGCGCCATGGCCGCCGCCGAAGGCTACGACGGGGCGATGTACCCCTGGCAATCCGGCTCCGACGGCCGAGAAGAGACCCCCACCGAATTGTGGAACCCCCGTTCGCAGATGTGGATGCCGGATAATTCCCACCGGCAACGCCACGTCTCACTAGCGATCGCCTACTCGGTATTGCGCTACCTGGAGGCCACCCACGATGAGTCCTTCCTCTCCGACTACGGGGCCGAAATGCTGGTCGAGATCTGCCGGTTCTTCGTCTCGCTAACCAGCTATGATCCCGCCACCGACCGGTACTCGATCCACGGGGTGATGGGACCGGATGAGTACCACGACGGCTACCCCGATACCCCCGGATCCGGACTGAGCAATAACGCCTACACCAATATGTTGCTGGCGTGGGTGTTGCAATCCACCATCGAGTGGTTGCGCTATCTGGAAAAGCGCAACGACCCGGTCGGCAACTGGCTGGATCTGTTTGTGGAAGAAGTTGCCTCCTGGGAAGATGTCGCCTCGAAACTCACCGTGCCCTTCATGGAGGTCTCCGGCCGACACATTATCGCCCAGTTTGAGGGTTACCAGGACCTCTTGGAATTTGATTGGGAGGGCTACCGGGCCAAGTATGGCAATATCGGTCGGCTGGATCTGATTTTGCAGGCCGAAGGTGATACCACCAACCGGTATAAGCTCTCCAAACAGGCCGATACACTGATGCTGACCTACCTGTTCTCGGCCGAAGAGCTCTACGACATGCTCTCCCGCCTGGGCTACGTCTACACCGCCGAGGACCACGAGGCCACCGTGGACTACTATCTGCACCGCACCTCGCACGGCTCCTCACTCTCCCGGCTGGTGCACGGCTGGGTGGCGGCCCGGATCGATCGGTCGAACTCCTGGAAGCTGTTCACCGAGGGGATGGAAGTTGATCTCTCCGACACGCAGGGCGGTACCACCCGCGAGGGCGTGCACCTGGGCCTGATGGCCGGCAGTGTGGATATGGTGATCCGTGGCTACGCCGGGGTCGAGACCCGTGGCAACATGCTCCGGCTGAATCCGCAGCTGCCCGAGGAGCTACCCGGTGTGAAATTCTCGCTCCTGGTCCAGCGCCAGCCGCTGGTCGTCGAGCTCACCCACGAACGCGCCGAGCTAACACTCCTCGATGCGGCCTCGCACCCGCTGGATGTCATCGTTCAGGACCAGCAGCAGCAACTTGCGCCGGGTCAGACGTGGAGCGTTGAACTTGTCGATGCCTGACCCAGCGGGTGATCAACCCCTGGCGCGGGGCGAAGAAGTACACCACCGCAAACACCAGCCCCTGTAACAGCACCACCAGCCCACCTGGGGAGACATCGATCCAGTAGCTGGCATACAGTCCCGCCACCGAGGCGAGCGCTGATATCGTCGGGGCGATGATCAGCATCCGGGAAAACCGGTTGGTGAGCAGATAGGCCGTCGCCCCGGGGATGATCAACATCGCCACCACCAGGATCACCCCGACCACCTGCAGGGCGACCACCGCGGTCAGAGCTAATAGCCCCAGCAAGATGGCGCCCAACAACCGCGGGTTGAGTCCGATGGCATGCGCGTGTACCGCATCGAAGGCGTATAGCGTCAGATCCCGCCGTTTGAGCAACAGCACCGCCAGCGCGATCGCAGCCAGAATGATGATCTGCGTCAGATCAGCCGGGGAGACCCCGAGAATATTGCCGAAAATGATGTGGCCCAGGTCCGTGTGGGACGGGGTCACCGAGATGAGCACGAGTCCCAGGGCAAACAGTGTGGTGAACACGATCCCGATCGCGGCGTCTTCCTTGACTCGCGAGGTGCCGTTGACCACCCCGATCAGTACCACCGCCAGCACCCCGAAGACCAGGGCCCCTACGGCGAAAGGTGCGCCCAGAATGTAGGCGATCACCACACCCGGTAGCACCGCGTGGGAGACTGCGTCCCCCATCAGCGACCAGCCGATCAGTACCAGCCAGCAGGACAACAACGCACACACCACCGCGGCGGTCACCGTGGTGATCAGTGCCCTGACCATGAACTCGTACTGCAGTGGTCCGAGCAACAGCTCCGAGAGGTATTCGAAAAGGTTCACCGATCCATCCCTCTAGTTGATCCCCTCGCGTTCATCCCCGTGAGTTGCTGTCCTGGAACCCGAATCCTGGAGCCCAAAGGCTAGGGCTAGTTTTTCGGGCGTGAGTGCTTCAGCCACCGGGCCGTGGAATAACACCCGACGCATTAACAGCACCGCGTCATCGGCCAACTCCGGTAGCGCGTGCAGATCGTGGCTGGAGACCAGCACGGTGCGCCCTTCGGCTGCTACCTGTCGCAACAGGGCCACCATGGTGGCTTCGCTGCGCTGATCCACTCCGGCGAAGGGTTCATCCAACAACATGATCTCGGCCCCCTGGGCGATGCCACGGGCCACGAAAGCGCGCTTCTTCTGCCCGCCGGAGAGTTGCCCAATTTGCCGGTCAGCCAGATCACTCAGGTGCACCTGTTCCAGGGCCGCATCCACCGCGGCGTGATCATCGGGTCCGGGGCGTCGGGTCAAACCCATGTGCCCGTATCGGCCCATCATCACCACCTCGCGCACGCTGATCGGAAACGCCCAATCCACCGCTTCGCTCTGGGGGACATAGGCCACCGTGCCGTGTTTACGCGCAACCTGCGGGGAATCGCCGCCGATCAGCACCCGCCCCGTGGTCGGCCGGATCAGCCCCATGATCGTTTTGAACAGCGTGGACTTACCCGAGCCATTCATACCCACCAGACCGGTCACCCCCCGGGCCCCCAAGACCAGGTTCACCCCGCTCAACGCGGTCACCTCCCCATAGTGCACGCTCACGTTGTGCACCTCGAATGCAGGCTGTGCTGTCCAGCCGGGCGAGTTACCTGAACCAGAGGAGGTCTCCGGTGTGGCATCGGGTGGGGTCATGCAGCGTCTTCGCCTTCCTCAGTCAGCGCGGCAGTGATGGTCTGCGCATCATGGCGGAGCAGATCCAGGTAGGTCGGCACTGGGCCGTCCTGTTCCGACAGTGAGTCAACATACAGCGTACCGCCGAACTCGGCGTCGGTGGCCGACACCACTTGTTGCATTGCCTGATCGTTGACCGTGGACTCGCAGAACACCGCCGGCACATCGTTGTCGGAGACAAACTCGATGGTGTCAGCAATCTGCTGCGGGGTCGCCTCTTCTTCGGCGTTCACCGGCCAAATGTAGTCCTCGGTCAATCCGGCATCGGCGGCCAAATAGGAGAACGCGCCCTCACAGGTCACCAGAGCCCGCTGCTGTTCGGGCACCTGGTCTAGTTCGGCGATCAGCTCGTCTTGAATATCCTGTAACTCTTCCTTATACGCTTCCGCATTGGCCTGATAGTCCTCGGCGTGATCGGGATCCAGTTCTCCAAACGCCTCGGCCATATTGTCCACGTACACCTGAGCCAGCTCCGGGCTCATCCAGGCGTGCGGATTCGGTAGTCCTTCCCCGGCGTCTTCGGTAATATTCAACGGCTCGATCCCCTCGGTGACCACCACGTGGTCGGCATCAGCATCGGCGACGAACTGCTCGAACCACACCTCGAGATTCAGTCCATTGTGCAGAATCAGATCTGCCTCACTGGCTTTCGTGACGTCGCCGGGAGTCGGCTCATAACCATGAATCTCGGCACCAGGCTTAGTGATCGATTCGACCTGTAGGTGTTCGCCGGCCACATTATCGGCCATATCGGCCAGCACCGTGAACGTGGTCAGGACCACCGGCTGGTCTCCCTCAGCTTGGTCTCCCGGCGCGTCCAGATTGCAGCCGGTCAACGCGGTACTCGCTACGACTCCCGCGGCCAGCGCGGTGACCACCCGTGATCTCTGCATGCTTCTCCCTTAACCTGTGGGGATCTGTCGTGCTGTCATCTCAACACAACACCACACTCTGTTGTTGCGGCGCATCCCATCATATAGTTCGGTATGCCGTAGTTGCAACAACGCCACCTCGTGAAACATCTAGAACTCCTCGTGGGTGCGTGGGTCCTGTCCCGATATCCGGCCCCGGGCCAGGCCATCGATCTGGTCCATCTCTTCCGGGGTCAGCGTGAAGTCCAGGGCCAGATTGTCCCGCTGATGCTCCGGTGAAGACGAAGCCGGCAACGGAATCGCATCGTGTTGGATATGCCAGCGCAAAATCACCTGGGCCGGCTTAACCTCGTGTGCCCCAGCGATCTGGGCGATCACCGGCTCCTGCATGATCGCAGTCCCCCGCCCCAACGGCGACCAGGACTCAGTGACGATATGATGCTCAGCGTGGAAGGCTCGCTGGTCGGCCTGCGGAAAGTACGGGTGCATCTCGATCTGGTTGATCTCTGGCATCACCCCCGACTCGGCATGCAGCCGCAATAGGTGCTCGGGCAGAAAATTCGACACACCAATCGTGGTGATCAGCCCTTGGGAGCGCATTTCGATCATCGAGTGCCAGGTCTCCACATACCGGTCCAGTCGCGGTAGTGGCCAATGGATCAAGGCAATATCGATATGGTCGAGCCCGAGCCGTTCCAGGGACGTTTCGATCGACTGCCGGGCGGTGTCATAACCGTGACATCGCCCCGGGATTTTGGTGGTGATCACCAGATTCTGCCGGGCCACCCCGCTGGCGCGCACAGCGGCTCCAACATCGCGCTCATTGTCGTAGCGTAGCGCGGTATCGATCAGCCGATAGCCGTGTGCAATCGCCTGTTCGGTGGCAGCCTGATACTGCCGAGACTGCACCAGCGTGCCAAATCCGATCCCGGGGATCGATCCGCCATCGCTGAGTCGGTGCCAGGGAATGGTCGTGTGCTGTGGTGCGTGATCGGGTGGTGTGGGATCATTGTCAACCATGTCTTGAGCCTACCGGGGCGGTCAACCGCCACGCGGTGTCCCGACGTTCTCACCACAGTACCCCCACCCCGCCGGAACGCCTTAGGGTAGAGATGATGAACCCGTTGCGCATCCTCGATCGGTTCTCCACGAACCACCCGATGGCCTACGATGCCATCGACGCCGGCCTCATCTGGCTGGTGCTGGTATTTCCCAGCAACGTCCTGCCGGTTTCGGACCCGTCCTCCTGGCAGCTGTGGTACTGGCCGCCCGCCCTCCCGCTGGAGGGCATCGGGGTCTACACGTTGATTTTGGCCACCCTGCACATGGCCACCTGGGTGATCCGTCGACGCGCTCCGGTCTTCGCCGCCGGGGTCGTGGTCGTGCTGGGACTGATTCAACTGGCTCTGGGCCCGATGCTGATCCCCTCGATGGTGATCATCCCAATGATGGTCTATAATCTGGCCAAAAACGCCCCACGCTGGGCCTCGTTGGCCGGCCTGATCACTGGCGTGCTCGCCGCGATCGCCTACGGGTTGCGGGTGATCTACTCCCCCGAACACTACGTGCTCACCGCCGATCATCCCGCACTACAGACCCCGCTGACCGCGGAGGAACGAGCCATCCAGCTCGACTTTACCTCCACCACCGGCGACTACTACCTCTACCCGGCCCCCGGGACCGAGACCTTCGAGAGCCGAGTGGTCGCCGGGATCATGCTGACCGTGATCTGTGCCTTGCTGGTGCTGGCTCCCTGGGCTTTCGGTGACCTGGCCCGCACCCGCAAACTTGCTGTTTCTCGCCTACAGGATCGTGCCCGACAGCTGGAGGTCGAAGCCACCCAGGAACGGGCGCTGGCTGCCGCCGATGAACGCAACCGGATCGCCCGTGAGATGCACGACATTATCGCCCACTCCCTGCAGGTGATCATCTCCCAAGCCGATGGCGGCCGGTATGCCGGCACCACCAATCCCCAACTGGCCCTCGACACGCTCGACACCGTGGCCGATACTGGTCGAGATGCACTGCATCAGATGCGCGGGCTACTGGGAGTCCTGCGCGATACCGAGACCACCGACTACGCTCCCCAGCCCGGCCTGGCCGACCTTGACGATCTGATCGCCACGGTGCAGCTGACCGGGCTACACGTCACGCTGACCAGTTCTGGCACCCCGGCCCGCTCGCTGCCGGCCGGTGCCGAACTAGTCATCTACCGCACCGTGCAAGAGGCGCTGACCAATACCGGCAAACACGCCGGCGAGGATGCTCGCGCTTCGGTCGTGGTGCGCTGGCGGCCGACCGGGGTCGCGGTCACCATCGATGACACCGGCGGAACGGGCGAGTCCAGCCAGACGGGCGAGACCTGCCAGACGGGCGAGACCTGCCAAACCCCCACCACCGGCCACGGGCTGATCGGGATGCGCGAACGGCTCAATTTGTACTCGGGGATCCTCTCTGCCGGGCCTCGCCACGACGGTAGTGGGTTCCGCGTGCACGCAGAGATACCCTATGAGCAAAACTAGCCTCGCCCCCGGGAGAGCAACCCGCCAACCTCACCGCCACCGCACACACCCACCACGCCAGAAAGCCACCGCATGACCACTCCCCCAGCACCCATCAGCATCGGCGTTATCGACGACCAACACCTGGTCCGCTCCGGGCTGAGCATGCTGATCAACTCCCAGCCCGATCTCACTGTCACCGCCGAAGCCGCCACCGGCACTGAGGCCCTGACCTCCGAGGCCATCGCCGGCTGCGATGTGCTGTTGATGGACATCCGCATGCCCGGACTCAACGGGATCGAAGCCACCCGCCGGCTGTTAGCCGAACACCCGACGATCCGCGTGGTGGTGCTGACCACCTTCGATCTGGACGAATACGCACTGGAGGCCATCGACGCCGGGGCCTCTGGATTCTTGCTCAAAGATGCCCCGCCCGACCAACTCCTGTCCGGCATCCGCTCGGTGCACCACGGCGACGCGGTGATCGCACCCTCCACCACCCGCCGGTTGCTCGACCATCTGGCCACCGAACTGCGCACGCCCTCCCCGGCCACCCCGCACTGTCACGAGGAACTCGATCAGGCGATAGCGACCTTGACCAACCGCGAGCGCGACGTGCTGATCCAAATGGCCGAAGGGCTGTCCAATCAGGAGATCGCCGAGGTGCTGTTCGTGTCTGAAACCACCGTGAAAACCCATGTGTCCAAGATCTTGCAAAAACTGCACGCCCGCGACCGCGTGCAGGCCGTGGTCGCGGCCTACCGGGCCGGTATCGTGCCACAGCACTAAGACAGCCACCAGATAGCCGTGGCAGAATAACGGTATGTCCTCACGCCGTTCTGCTCGCCGTGCTCAACAACCGGCTGAGCACCCCAGCCCGCCGTCTTACCCCTCCCGCGCCGAGGACGTGGCCGCCGAAGAGCTCCCGAGAACCCACCGAATTTCTCCCAAAACCCTGGGCTTAGTGCTGATGGCTCTGATCGGGATCATCATGCTTATCACCACCGGCGTGTTATGGCTGGTCACCGGTCACCTCTCCCCGTTGATCCTCACTCTGGGGGTGCTACTGATCGTTGTTCCGGCCGGGTATGGCCTCTGGCGAGCAATCGCCACGCGCCAAAACTCCCGCTAACGCGACACGATCCGACTGATCGACAGGATCCAGCGGAGACGGCACCGTCCGCACGCGCCCTGCTACCGTGTGTTGCAGTGCCGTGCTGAAGTGCCTATCTAGCCGTGCAACCTGGGGGCAACGTTTCAGCATTCTCGTGTGATTAGACTCACAGCCACGAGACGTCGCTCGTTCGACGTCACCGCGAATCAGAACAGGAGCTGTGAGAAATCATGACACCCCCAACACCCCTTGCATCCACCATGAAGGCCGCCGTCGTCACGCAGTTCGGCGATGACCTGACGGTCAAAGACGCCGGCGTACCCACCCCCACCGGCCACCAAGCACTGGTCAAGCTGATCTCCTCCGGGGTCTGCCACACCGACTTACACGCCGCCGAAGGCGACTGGCCAGTCAAACCCTCCCCACCGTTTATCCCCGGTCACGAAGGGGTGGGCGTGGTCGAAGCTCTCGGAGACCAGGTCACCAATGTCTCGATCGGCGATCTGGTCGGCAACGCCTGGCTGTATAGCGCGTGCGGGCACTGCGAGCACTGCCGCACCGGCTGGGAGACCCTGTGTGAAGAGCAAGACAACGGTGGCTACACCGTCGATGGCTCATTCGGCGAATACATGCTGGTCGATACGCGCTATGCGGCGATGATCCCCGCCGGTGCTGACCCCTATGAAGTCGCCCCGGTGCTGTGCGCCGGAGTCACCGTGTATAAGGGGCTCAAACGGAGCGAAGTCCAACCCGGTCAATGGGTCGTGATCTCCGGGATCGGCGGGCTGGGCCATATTGCCGTGCAGTACGCGGTGGCCATGGGCATGCGCGTGGCCGCGGTGGATATTGCCGATGACAAACTCGCCCTGGCTCGTCAACACGGCGCCGAATTGACCGTCAACGCCAACGTGGCCGACCCATCGATCGAGATTCAGCAGACCATCGGTGGCGCTCACGGCGTGCTGGTCACTGCGGTGCACCCCGACGCGTTCGGCCAAGCGATCAATATGGCCCGTCGCGGGGGCACGATCGTCTTCCACGGACTTCCCCCGGGTGAGTTCCCGGCCCCGATCTTCGATATTGTCCTGAAAGGGTTGACCATCCGTGGCTCGGTGGTCGGCACCCGTCAGGACATGGTGGAGGCCCTGGAGTTCTATGCCGCCGGCAAGATCCATCCCACCTTCCACCGCCGGCCGTTAGCTGAGATCAATGAGATCTTTGACGAGATGCGCCACGGTAAGATCGACGGTCGCGTGGTGATCGAGTACTGACCCCACCACCCCACCCCGGCTCGTGTTGGCCTCCTCCTGCAGGAGGAGGCCCGGTGCGATCGGGGTCGGCAGAATCGTTCTAGGCGCCGATGTGCCTGCCAGCCCGACCGAGCAGGATAGAAGCATGACACAACATCATGCACCCACTCATCAATATCCTGCCGTGGCGGCCAAGAACCTCTCCAAGGTCTATGGCTCCGAGAACACGCAGGTCACCGCTCTCCACAACGTTTCCGTTTCCTTCGCCCCCGGAGAGTTCACCGCGATCATGGGGCCTTCCGGATCGGGAAAATCGACCCTGATGCACGCTCTGGCCGGACTTGATACCGTCGACTCCGGCCAAATTGCCTTAGGCGGCGAAATCATCACCGGTCTGAACGATAAACAACTCACTATCCTGCGCCGGTCCAAGGTCGGGTTCATTTTCCAGGCCTTCAACCTGGTCCCGACCCTGAGCGCCGAACAAAATATTCTGCTCCCGCTCGATCTGGCCGGCACCACACCAGATCGCGCCTGGTTCCGCCAGATCGTCGAGGTACTGGGCCTGACCGAGCGGCTGAATCATAAACCCCACCAGCTCTCCGGTGGCCAGCAACAACGCGTCGCCGTCGCCCGCGCGCTACTGACCCGCCCGGATGTGATCTTCGCCGATGAGCCCACCGGCGCATTGGATACCGCCACCGGAACCGAGGTGTTGACCTTCCTGCAGAACTCGGCCCGACAGTTAGGCCAGACCATCATCATGGTCACCCACGACCCCACCGCGGCCAGCTACGCCGACCGGGTTATTCTGCTCACCGACGGGGCGGTCACCGGTGAGATCCACCGGCCCACCACCGAATCAGTGCTGCAGGCCATGTCCGAGATGGGGGAGGTCTAAACGATGGCACCGACCCTGAAAATTGCCCTCTCCCAGATCCGCCACAGCCCTCGCCGGTACGTATCGGTGCTGATCGCGATCGTGATCGGCACCATGTTTCTCGCCGGAGCGCTCCTGGTCGGATCCACCTCAACCGCGACCCTGAAAGCCACCCTCGGAGAGACCTATTCGACCTCCGATGTGGTGTTGTCCCCGGACCCGTATTCCGATGCGGCCTTATTGCTGGCCGATCCAGACACCCAGCGAGAGCTGGAAGAGCTCGATACCGTCGCCGAGGCCTACTCGCCGAGCACCACCTATGTTCCCCTCGGAACCGACACTGAGCCCAACGCGGCGCCCTTGCTGTTACAACCGGCCCCGCGGGATCACTCGTTAGTGGCTACCGAACCGACTCGGGGCGAGCTGCCGGCCCACGACGGCAGCGGCGAGATTGCCCTGAACGCTGAGGCGGCCGAAAAGCTCGGTCTCGATATTGGCGACACCTTCGAGCTCGAGGGCCCCAACGGCCCGGTCACCGCCACCCTGACCGGTACCTTGCCGAGCACCACCAACCCGATGATGGTCTACGGCTACCAGGCGATCGGCTCCACGGACCTGGTCGAAGCCTTCAACGCCGTACCCAGCCAGGACCCCGAGACCGGCGACGGATCCGGTCAACCAGCTACTGACGAATCCGCCGAGCAGGCCGACACCGTCTTCACCGACTACACGCTGATCCGGCTCGCCGACGGTGCCTCCACGGACCAGGCCCTGGCCGAGCTGACGTCGTGGGCCGAGCGTCAAACCGCTGACGACCGCATCACCACCACGATCCAGGTCGACACCCCAGAGCACACCATCGCTGCTGAACTCGAGGAAACCCCCGTGGCCGCCGAATTAGTCGGCGTGCTCTTGGCCTTTGCGGTGGTCGCCCTGTTTGTCACGATGCTGGTGATCGCCAATACCTTCCAGGTGCTGGTCGCCCAGCGCTCCCAACAACTGGCCCTGCAACGGGTCTTGGGCGCCACCCGCGGCCAAGTCCGCTCCTCGGTATTGCTGGAATCCTTCGCGATCGGCCTGATCGGCTCGGTGATCGGCCTCGGGCTCGCGGTAGGCTTGATGGCCTTGCTGGTCTTCCTGGGATCTCAGCTACTCAACATGCCGCAACTGACCTTCGGAGCAGAGCTGAACCTGCTCTGGGTGCTGGTGGCCGGTGTGGTGATCACTGTGGTCGCCGCCTTCTCCCCGGCCCTGCGCGCCACCCGGGTCTCCCCGCTGGCCGCGCTGCGTCCGATGGAGCCGACCGGAGTGCAGCAGAAGACCGGCATCATCCGGTTGATCATTGGTGCGGTACTGTTCGTGGGCGGCTCGGCGCTGATGGTCGGCACCGCCCTGGTCGGCCAGTTACTGCTGGCGATCCTGGGTGGGGTCATCTCCTTCATCGGCATATTGTTGCTGGCGGTGCTGTTCGTTCCGGGCGCGGTCTACGGTGTGGGCGCGCTCCTGCGTGGTCTGGGCGGGGTCCCGGGCCGAATGGCCCAGCTGAATGCGGTGCGCAACCGGTCCCGCACCGCCTCGACCGCCACCGCACTGCTGGTGGGCACCACGCTGGTCACGCTGATGCTCACCGGTGGACGCATCGCTCAGGCGCAAGCCGACAAGCTACTGACCTCGAATTTCCCGGTCGATGCCGTCATCACGGAGCTGGCCGATCCCGCCACCACCGCCGAAGATATCGAGCAATTCGAGCACGTGCAGAACACTGCCGTGATCGAGACTGTCGGCACCTACGAGGACTCCAGTGGAACGCTACAACAGGTCCAGTCCGCCCAGCCCGACGCGCTGACCGCGGTCGGCATTCCGGATCAAGACGTCGAGATGCTCGAGGAAAAGCACACGGTGTTGTTGCCGTCATGGATCGAGCAACAGGGGCAAGACCTGGGGCACGATCCGACCCCGCAGACCCTGGAGGTCACCGGCGCCGACGGCACCACGCTGACGCTGACGGTGCAGCGAACCGAGACGTCATTGCAGAACCCGCTGGTCTCGCCCGCCACCGCCGAGGCGTTGGGTGGCCCCATGCCGGCCGAGAGCCTGCCAGACTCCCCGGACTCTGCCGCCCCGGTCTCGCCTGGCGGTCAGGTCTGGTTCAGTGTCGACGACGGTCTGAGCATGAACGAACTCACCGAACTGTTCACCTCGATCAATACCCAGCTGGACGAGACCGCCAACGTCACTGCGCCCGCGGCCGAGAAGGCCCTCTACCAGATGGTGATCGACATGCTCTTGCTGATCGTGGTCGCCTTGCTGGCCATCTCGGTGATCATCGCGCTGGTCGGCGTCGCCAATACGCTCTCGCTGTCCACCATGGAACGCACCCGAGAGAACTCGCTGATGCGCGCGTTGGGGCTGACCCGTGGGGGGCTCCGCTCGATGCTGGCCTGGGAGGCGATGTTGATCGCAGCGGTAGGCGCCGTGCTCGGCTGTGTGCTCGGAGTGTTCTACGGCTGGGCCGGGGCCCAAGCGCTCTTCCAGCCGCTACTAGCCGATGACACGCTGAGCCAGTCCTCTTCCGAGGTGGTGGGACTCACCGTCCCGTGGGTGGAGATGCTGATCATCCTGGCAGTAGCGGCCCTGGCCGGCCTGCTGGCCTCCATCGCCCCGGCCCGCCGGGCGGTGAAGACCCCGCCGGTCCAGGGGCTGGCCATGGAGTAACCGCAAGCGCTAGCACTGGGTCCGTGGCCGGTGGTGTCCAGCTCTCATCGCCACATCGGGTGACGAGATGGCACCACCTGCCCGGGCCCAGCCACCGGTTTAACCGGCGCATGTAACTTATCGGCCAACAGTGTCGTTTTAGGTGAGCTACTTTCCAATCCTCTGTGACCCGGGTTACTCTAAAGGGGTGATCAGGGGAGAAGCATTCTCCCACCGCCCACTGCATACCACTATCGACTGGAGGGTCCCGGACCGTGACTACCGAAACCACCGCATCATCGCAACAGCACGCTGAGGCCAAACCACAAGACTTCGCCGGCAAGACCGCCGTGGTCACCGGCGCTTCTCGCGGGATCGGCCTGGGCATTGCTGAAGAGCTGATCGCTCGCGGGGCGAATGTTGTGATTACCGCCCGGAAGGAAGGCCCCCTGCAGGAAGCCGCCGAGCACCTCAACGAACTGGCCGGCAAGGCCGGTTCCTCCGGTCGCGCGATCGGGATCGCCGGAAAGTCGCACGATCCCGAGCACCGTCCCGAGGTTCTCGCTCAGGTCAAGGACAATTTCGGTCGCCTGGATGTGCTGGTCAACAACGCCGGGATCAACCCGGTCTACGGCCCGCTGGCCGAGATCGAGCTGGAAGCCGTCCAAAAGATTCTGGAAGTCAACGTGATCTCCACCTTGGCCTGGGTTCAGGAAGTCATCGCCGATGACGAGCTGGGCTTCAAAGACCACGGTTCGATCGTGAACCTAACCTCTGTCTCCTCGATTATCCCCTCAGCCGGTATTGGCCTGTACGGCGTGTCCAAATCAGCCGTTTCCCACCTGACCCGCACCTTAGCTGTCGAGCTCGGCCCGAACATCCGCGTCAACGCCGTCGCACCCGCGGTGGTCAAGACCAATTTCGCCAAGGCCCTGTACGAGGGCCGGGAAGAGACCGTGGCAGCTGAGTACCCGGCCAAGCGGCTGGGCACCCCCGAAGACATTGCCACTGCGGTGGCCTTCCTCGCCTCCGATGCCGCCTCGTGGATCACCGGTGAAATCTTGGTGGTCGATGGTGGCATCACCGTGGCCGGCGGTTCTGCCTAAGCAAGCCTGCCACAGCGCACGGTGCGGAACAGGGAAGAACAGCAAGAGGAGACGATAGATCATGAGCGAGCCTGACAACTCCACAGGCCACGCGGCGCCGGGTGAGGACCTGCCCGGGCTGAGCTTAGCCGCGGTTCGTACCTACCTGGATGATCACCACCCGGGACTCGTTGACCCCGAAGGGCAACTGTCTGCCGATCTGATTACCGGTGGTAAGTCCAATATCACCTACCGGGTCACTGATGGGCGCAGCACCTGGGCGCTACGCCGACCTCCCATTGGTCACGTGCTGGCCACCGCTCACGATATGTCGCGTGAGTATCGAGTGATCTCCGCACTGACCCCGACCAGTTTCCCAGTCCCCAATGCGGTCACGCTGTGTGAGGACACCGAGGTGCTGGGCGCCCCGTTCTACCTGATGGATTTCATCGAGGGCACCACCTACCGGTATGCCCGCCAGCTGGAACCGATCGGAGCAGAGCGGACCCGCAAAATTTCGGAGCGGATCCTGGACACGCTGGTCGATCTGCATGCCATCGATCCGGCCGAGGTGGGGCTACAGGACTTCGGTAAACCTGCCAACTACCTGCAGCGCCAGGTGTCCCGGTGGAAGAAACAGCTGGATGCCTCCCTGTCGCGGGATATCCCCGAGTTTGAGCAGCTACACCGCCGGCTAGAGTCCCAGATCCCGGAGCACTCCGAGGTCAGCATTGTCCACGGCGACTTCCGGCTCGACAACACGCTAATTGGCGCCACCGGCACCGACCAGCAGGACGAAGTCCTGGCGGTGCTCGACTGGGAGATGGCGACCCTGGGCGACCCGCTAGCAGATCTGGCTCTGACCGTGGTGTACAACGCCTTGGCCACCCGGGGTGGCCACGCCGCCGAATCGGTGTCCGATGTTGCCCTGGCCCCGGGCTTCATCAGCCAGGACGAGCTTCTGCAACGCTACGCGGAGCGCTCCCAGCGGGACCTGGACCAGATTGATTTCTACCTGGGCCTGGGTGCCTTCAAGTTAGCGGTGATCATGGAGGGCATCCACTACCGCTACCTGCAGGGCAAGACCGTGGGTGAAGGATTCGACAAGGTCGGTGAGCTCGGCCCTGCCGTGCTGGCCTACGGTCTGGAGCACCTCTAATCCCCGCACTCGCTCAGATCAAATCAGACCACAGCTCAGTCAGCCACAACAGCCACCACTGATCAAAACCAGCGAGCCGGTGCACCTGCTGCCAGGTGTACCGGCTCGTTTTGGGCGTTACCGTCCTTTCCACTGCGGAGCACGTTTCTCCGCAAAAGCACGGGATCCCTCCAGTGCGTCCTCGGACTCCCCGACCGGTTCAGTGAGCACCCGCTGACGCTGCATCATCTCATCCTCCGTCCAGGAGGCAGATTCCACCACCACCTGTTTGGACACCCGCACTGCCAGCGGGCCATTGGCCGCGATCTTCTGGGCCATCTCTAGGGCGGCGTCCAACGCCGTGCCTTCCGGCACCAGCTCGTTGACTAGTCCGTGCCGGTACACAAACTCAGCGGGGAAAAGATCACCGGTCAGCACCATGTGCAACGCCACGGCCCGGTGTGTGCGCCGCGGCAGTCGCACCACACCACCCCCGGCAGCGATTAACCCGCGCTTGACCTCGGGGAGTCCGAACGTCGCGGTTTCGGAGGCCACCACCAGGTCACAGGCCAGCATGGTCTCAAAGCCACCAGCCAGCGCGTATCCTTCCACCGCGGCAATCACCGGTTTGGACACGAAGTTCTCGGCGATCCCCAAAAACCCTTTACCTTCCACAAACGGGCGCTCGCCCTTTTCCGCGAAGGCCTTCAGATCCATTCCGGCACAAAAGGTCTGTTCGGCGCCAGTCAGGATCGCTACCGCCAAAGAGTCGTCCCGATCAAAATCGTCCAGGATCGCCACCATGGCTTCCGACATTTCATTGGTCGCGGCATTTTTCGCCTTGGGCCGGTTCAGGGTAATGATCAGCACCTGATCGCGGCGCTCAGTGATCAGCTGATCGGTCGGTGATTCCATCATGGCTAAACTCCTTCTGGATGCCCGTGCCGGGGCTGTTAGTTCTCGTAGTTGTACCAACCACGACCGGTTTTCCGGCCGTAGTCACCGGTTTCGTATTTTTCTTTCAGCACCGGGTGCGGTAGCGCTGCGTCCTCCCCGGTTTGGTCGTATTCGGCCATATCGATGAAGTAGGAAACATCGATCCCCACCAGATCCATCAGCTCGAATGGCCCCATCGGGTGGCCCAGAGCATCCCGGGCGGCCACATCGATGTCTTCATAGCTGGCAATACCGGCCTGGTAAAGATTCAGCGCCTCATCGCGCAGGGCATTCATGAGCCGGTTGGCCACGAACCCGGGGATCTCACGGTGCAGTTGCACCACGTGCTTGCCCAGTCGCTGCGCCACAGCGCACATCACGTCGATGGTGTAGGTGGAGGTCTGGTCGTTGGGCACAATTTCCACGGCCTTCATCACCAGCGCCGGGTTGAAGAAGTGGAAATTGCACACCTTATCGGCCCGGTTGGTGGCATCAGCAACCTGAGACGAGACGATCGTGGAGGAGTTGGTCGCCAGAATCGTGTGCTCCGGCGCCGCTTGATCAAAACCGGCGAACAGTTTGCGCTTGATCTCCAGGTTCTCGGTGGCTGCTTCAATTACCACATCGGCGCCCGAGACCACCTGATCGGAATCCGTCGAGAAGCTCAACCGGTCAAACGCCGCATCAACATCAGCCTGCTGGCGACGGCCCTTGGACACGTCGCGTTCCATCCGCGAGCGCAAAGACGCTTCAGCTTTCTCCAGGGCCTCATCCACAATATCCACCACAGTGGTCTCGAATCCGGCCAGGGCGCACGCCATCGAGATCTGCGACCCCATGGTCCCGGACCCGATCACGGCAATGCGACGGATGTTTTGTAGCAGGTCGTCAACCATCAGAGCACTATCTCCTCGTTCTGCTTCGGTCGTTTCTCCTCGACTCTGATCAGTTCTGATCGGTGCTGACCAGTGCCAACTGGTGCTGGCCGGCAAGAGCCGATGGGTGATGATACATCTCCCGCTTAGCCTACCGGTGGCGACGATCACAGTGGAAGATGCGTTGGGCTCTTACGCTACTGATCACCCCGGCTGTCCAACAGCGCCATCCCATAGTCTCAGTTGAGCAATTCCCGGCACGCAATAATCGGCCCGCATCTGCGTATAGAAGCATTAACCCCTCGCTATAACCCCCACCGTGGGGTGTGGGTCACTATGATGTGGAATACATTGTCTTGCCAGCTGAGGCCGTCGTGAAAAGAGGAAGAGCGCTCATGCCCAAGCATCCCACTGACCTGATGAACATCGAGTCGTTACTGAGCACTGAAGAACTCGAGGTCCGTGACCGAGTCGCGGAGTTTGTGGATCGCCGGGTGCGTCCGCAGATCGCCATGTGGTTTGATCAAGCCCATTTGCCGATCGAACTGATCCCCGAAATGGCGGAGCTGGGCCTATTCGGCATGCATTTGAAGGGCTACGGTTGCGCGGGGCGTTCCGCGGTGGAGTACGGTCTGGCGATGCAGGAAATGGAAGCTGGCGACTCGGGGTTGCGCACCGTGGTCTCGGTTCAGGGATCCCTGGCGATGTCGGCGATCTCTAAGAATGGTTCCGAACAACAAAAAGAATATTGGTTGCCCAAGATGGCAAGCGGTGCAGCGCTGGGTTTCTTCGGTCTCACCGAACCCACTGCCGGATCCGATCCAGCCAGTATGACCACCCAGGCCACACTCGTTGACGGACAGTGGGTGCTTAACGGCGCCAAGCGCTGGATCGGTTTGGCCTCCATCGCCCAGGTGGGCATCGTCTGGGCCAAAACCTCGGTGGCCGATGCACGCACGGTCGGCGCGGTTCCTGAGGACTACGACAAGCCCGATGATGCCCAGGTCGTGCGCGGGTTTATCGTACCCACCGATACCGAAGGCTTCACGGCCATCCCGATCGAGCAAAAGTTGTCGATGCGCGCCTCGTTGCAGTGCGAGATCCACCTGAACAATGCCACCCTGCCCGCCGATGCGATATTGCCCAAGAATCCCGGCTTGCGCGGTCCCTTTAGTTGCCTGAATGAAGCCCGCTACGGCATTGCATGGGGCGCGATGGGGGCCGCGCGCGACTGCCTGGAGGTGGCATTAAACTATGCCTCCGAACGATTGCAGTTTGGCCGCCCGCTGACCTCGTTCCAGCTCACCCAGAAGAAACTGGCCGATCTCACCGTCGATCTGGTCAAAGGGCAGTTGCTGGCCCTGCAACTGGGTCGAGCCAAAGACGCCGGCACCCTAGAGAACCATCAGATCTCGGTGGCGAAGATGGATAATTGCCGTAGCGCGATCAACATCGCCCGTGAGTGTCGCACCATTCTGGGTGGCAACGGCATTACCGGCGACTACTCACCGCTTCGTCATGCCAATAATCTCGAATCGGTTCGCACCTACGAGGGAACCGACGAAGTACACACGCTGATTATTGGCCACCAGCTCACCGGGATTCCGGCCTATAAATAGGCTCGGCCCTCCCCAACTGGGCTCGAGAAGTCTCAGTGAGGTAGCCGATAGCGGACTGTTGCATTCGGGTTCGAATCTCTGTGGCGAGGTCCGCGAGAAAGGTTCCTTGAGGAAGCCGTAGATCGTCACCGTCGATAGGGATCCAGCGTAGCTCTTCGATTTCCGCGTGAGGTTGCAGGTCCTGGTCCTGCCAGATCTGGTAGTCGACGGTAAAGACTCGCGAGCGTAACACCGTATTCGGTTCGTTGGCTGCAACACTGGTGAATGTACCCCAATCGTGCAGGTCCTCGACCCGTAATTGAAGACCCAACTCTTCGCGGGCTTCCCGCACGGCGGTCTCGGTAGCGCTTTCTCCGTGTTCGGGCTTACCGCCCGGGTACATAAACGCCTGAGTCCCCACTTTGCGCACATGGCAAACGCGATCCTGATCATCGCGCAAGACCACAGCACTGACAGTGATGACGGGTTGTTCTTGAGTCGTGTCCACCCGCCCAGTATAGAACCGCGCCCATGAGGCTTCCTGAGCAGGCTCAACAACCCCAGTTCGTTTGAGCTTCATCGCACGGGCCGGACACGTTGCGGGTCTCGGCACGCCAGATGTCGGCAGTGACCGGATCAGCGTCCAGGGCCAAAGTCCCGGGGATAGGGCGACTGGCCATCCCCTCCACCTGGTAGGTTCCCCGATAGTGAGTCGTGAGATTGACCTGGAACTGGCCGGTGTCATCGTAAACGTGAGAGGTCGGGGTTTCGTCATTAAACACCTCCGTGGCGTAACCACCCACAGAAGTCGTCCGGCTGGTCCCGTCACCGTAATCCCATTCATACCGGAACGGTTCCATTTCAACGCGAACCGAACGACCAAACATCTGTTCCTCAAACACTTGAGTCTCGGTGGAATCGACAAAGAAATTGGTATGCGCCCGGATCAACCCGAACCCACCACGATCAGTAGAAATCTGACCCGGTTCGACGTCCATAGTTGCTACCTCTGACATCGTCACGTCAGGAACGACCACCTGCTGATTTCCTCCCGCTCCACCAACTGGAGCAGGCTGCGAGACAGGCGTACTGGGATTTAGCAACGAGTCACACCACTTCGGCGTAGTAAATTCTGGAATCCGTATCTCGAGCCGCTTGTGCGTGAAACAGATAAGGCGAAGGGCGTATTCAGACGAATGCGCAGAAGATCCCCCACTGTTCGAAGACGGCCCACTGCTCGAGCCCCCACCAGCGCTAGAACCGGAAGAGACTTCTCTCGAGGGTGCGTCGTGTGACGGAGCTGTTGTTAAGGGGAGAGCACGCGTCGAAGAAGAGCTGCCCTGCTGGTTCAGCTCGGCGGACACCTCAATAGTTCCTTCTCCGGCCAAAGCACTCGTCCCCCATTCGATGCTCGAGGACTCATCTGCGAACGCCATGGTCTTCGTGAACAAAAGGACCGCACACGTCACAATCGGGACTATAAGAAAACAACGCTTCATGAGATTATTCCGCTACACCACCTGAGTAGTACCAAATCTGGACTATCTGCCATATCTCCTCGGACTCATCAAAAGCCAGATCCATTTTGTGACCAGTTCGTTGATAATCCTCAACGCCACGGCCTGGAATAATTTCGCCGTTTGAATCGTAAGTATGGTTCTCGTGCTGAGTAACAGAAACGTCAACTTCGCCTTGACCAGAATCCGGATCAAAATGCAGAACGTTGTAGATCTCTGGTTCCGTACCAGAGTTGTCCGACCAAGCTCCTTCCTCATAATGGCGTATCAACGAATCCATCTGACCTTGACAGTACTCACAAGACTCAGTGGAGATTTCCTCCAGGAGTGCAGTGTCACCCGACTCCGACATGTAGTTGTAGGCGTCCCACCAATACAGGGCGGCGGCCTTCATACCCTCCTCAGTCAGCTCACTGAGACCCTCCGGTTTTTCCGGGACCGGAACATTTTGGGCCGGCCCGTCCTCGGATGCGGGAATATATTCCGTAGGAGAGGGATCTTGACTAGTTGCAGTCTGATTCTCCTCGTCCGGTACGGTGGCATCCCGAGCTGAGGCATTGTGGTTAGTATCGTCGGAAGAACAGCCAGCTAGGACGAGCCCCAACAAAACCAAGCCACTGCACGAAAACACGGAGGCAAAACGGTGTCGCCGACGTTCAGTGGACGGTGTAAGTGATGGTTTAGGCACGGTTCGCATCTCCAGTTTCATCGAAACGATTGTGTAAGCTACATCACTCCACGCTACTGGTCATGAGAAATCGCTACTAGAGCTATCCACAATTAATTTGCACACGCACACATGAAAACGTGCAAACCCCTAGAACGGGGGTGGTCCTTCGGAGTCGGCGAAACCCGGCGGGTCATCATCGGCGTCCCAGGGCAGCGTGTCCTCGTCGGGATCCGACGCGTCAAGATTCGGGGCATTGGGTACCGGAGGATCGTTGCCGACCACGAGCCCAGGGATCACGGGAGTGGTGGGAGTGTGGTATCTCTGGCCAGTGGGGGTTTCAACCCGTACCCCGTCGGCGTCGGCGGTGTAGTTCCAGCCGATTTTTTCTTTGTTCTGGTTGCAGCTGGCACAGAGCCCCTGCCCGTTCTCCCAGGAGGTCGCTCCGCCGTCCGCATACCGGGTGGCGTGATCAAATTCTTGGATCGGGTTGTCGCAGAACGGGGTGCGGCAAACATCATCGCGCGAGGAGATCAGGGTTTTGAGCCCGGGTGTGAAGGATCGGCCGGTGGATTCCATGCCGATCAGGCCGCCGTGGCCGGGGTCGATAAAGAAACGACGGATGAAGGCCTTCGCCTCGGGGTTTTTCAGCCACTTGCGCGCAGTGTCGGCCGGCAGGGGGCCTTGTCCGGAGATCCAGGCCGGTGAATCGCCGTGGCCAAACAGTGAATCGGCGGTGATTAACACGCCGACGTGGGCTGAGACTGCCGGCGCAGTGCGTTGGCCGGTGGCGTATTCGACGAGCAAGTCTGCTTCGAGCTGTTTCAACGTGCGCGGATCGGGGTTGTCGGCGTCGGCGATCATCCGACGGGCGGCCTTGGTGAGACTGGCCTTGATCGCAGTGGCTTCTTCGGTGGGGAGGTAACCGATCACATAGGACATGCCGGGGCCGGCATCTTTGAGAGTGACGGAGCGTTTCGGCCGGGCGTCGCGGGCTTGAGTGGCCTGTCGATCAGTATCGAGTCGTTGCGCGTGGCCGCGAGCTTGGCGGGCCAGGCGTTGCGCCGAGAGAGTTGGGTAGTGCTCGGCCAGTTCGGCATCGATGGTCCGCTGGTGGTCGGGGGTGAGGCCGGAGAGTTCGCGACTGATCCGTTGCAAGGAGTCTTCGGATATGTGGCCCTCGGTCAGGGCGTCCAATGCCCGGGGCATGGTGGTCGTCAGGGTGCGCGCCAGATCCAGGAAACGGTGACCTCGAGTCGGTGACTGGTGGCGGGCCAGGCCGATTTCGGCCGCGAGGCCGGCGCCACGGCGGTCGGCGGGGACGCCTTCGGCTTTCTCGCGGGCGAGGCGTTGGTCATGAAGCCGGGAGGTAAGCCGGACTTCGGCAGCGGTGAGCGCATTTTTGGTACGTTCGAGTTCGGTGAGCAGCTCGACCATGCCAGCTTCTGTAGCCACGTGGGCGGGTTGTGAAGCGAGCGCGGTATCGGCGCACATCGCGACGAATTCGGCCATGAATTGCTCGCGGGCCTGAGCCAGTTGGGTGGCGGTGGTGGCGGCATCAGTCAGGATGGTCATGCCCTCGAACGTAGTGGGCCACTGAATTCGGGGGCAGTCGGCCCGATCCAACTGTGGACAACCAGAGGGCTGTGGGGGCGTGCTGTGGAGGTAGCGATCGTCAGTTCAGGGGTCGGACGGAGCGCATGGGTCAGACGTTAGCTGTCTTGGGCGCGACGAGCCATTCGGCGGTCGACGATGATCAAGACCACCACGATGGCAACACCGGCCAGCATCAAGAGGATGACGGGCATCAGCGTGTTGGGATCGGGGCCGAGTAGTGATCCGGCTTCGTCTTGCCAGGGCCACAGGCTCCGCAGGGCGCCAGCCATCACGCCGGTCAACACCGCCAGGGTGAGTGCGTGGTGATGGTCCAGCAACCATTTCAGGGCTTTGACGATCACGATACCGCCGAGGATCAGGCCGATCAGGAAGATTCCCAGATAGCCCAGGTCGCGTTCGTCGACGGCGCGCAGGGTGGGCTCGTAGAGTCCGAAGGTCAGCAGGATGAATGAGCCCGACAGGCCGGGTAAGACGAGGGCCGAAATCGCGACGGCGGCGGCGAGAATGATGATCCAGGGGGTGGGCTCCAGGTCGGCTTGGGGCAGGGACACCAGCCAGAAGGCGGCGATCAGGCCGAGGATCGCGGCGAGGACGTGGTAGTAGCGCAGGCGCTGGCGGGAAGGGTCTTTGCCAGCCCAGCGTAGCAGTTGGCGACGGTAGCGGAAGCCATCGAGCAACATCAGGAAGGGCACGGCGATCGAGGCCAGCACCATGCCGAAGAACAGTCCGCGCATTTGTTCGGGGTAGTTTTCCAGCAGATTCACCATGGGGCCGGCGATCAACAATACCGCCACGAGCATGCCGATGACGGCGGGAATGACGACTTTCCAATGCACGGCTGCCATCTCGGAGCGGAAGGCAGCAGCTCGGTCGGGGCCGGTGATGAGTTTGCGGACGGCGGTGATCAGATGCGAGGCGGAATCGATGATCTGGTCGTAGATGCCGACCACCAGGGCCACGGTACCGGCGGAGACGCCGGGGACAGTTTCGACGGTGCCCATCATCGCACCGCGCACGGCGTTACCGAGCACGGAGGTCTTGCGGTAACTGGGCCCGGAGGGCGCGGTCTGCTGGTCGGTGGCCTCATCGGGGGCTGATGACATCGGGACGGTGTCCTGTTCTCTACGGTCGCTGGACTGTTTCTGCGGGAGTTGTCTGCCAGCCGGGCATGGCCTGAGTCAGTCTACGAGATTAGACTGAAAAAATGCCTGCAGAAACGTCAACCCACGTGGTCTTTCTGGGTTTTGGTGCGGTGGGTCGCCATTTAGCACGGTTGTTGCGCCCGGAACTGGATAAGGACCGAATCCGACTCACCGCGGCGGTGCGGGATCTGTCGCGCTATGAAGACAGTCCGGCACCCGATGGCGTGCAATTGGTCCAGATTGATACTCCGGGTCTAGAAACAGCGGTGGACAGTGCTGAGATCATTGTGGAGGCCGCCGGAGTTGAACCGGCCACTACCTACGGACCGGGGGTGATTGCGGCCGGTAAAGATGCGGTGCTGACCAGTGTGGGTGCGTTGGTCGATGAAGAGATTGCCACCCAGCTGTTATCGGGTCCGGGACGGTTGTGGGTAACCCACGGTGCGATCGGCGGGCTGGATATGTTGTCGTCACTGGCCGAGGCCGACGGGCTGGACCGGGTGGGAATTACCACATCGAAACCGCCGGAAAGCTTGATTCAGCCCTGGATGGATGACCAGCAACAGGATCGGCTGGCAAACGTGGGGGACGACGACGAACCGTTGACGGTGTTTTCGGGTTCCCCCCGAGGCGCAATAGAGTCGTTTCCGGGGAATACGAATGTGGGCGTGGCGTTGGCATGGGCCACCCGGGGGTTGGGCACGTCGCCGGAGGATAACGTGCGGTTGATGCAACAATCGCTGGATCGGGTGGAGCTGAATCTGGTGGCCAATCCACGTTTGACCGATGCCCGGCATGAAATCATCGCCACCGGTGCCGCCGGGCGGTTTCAGTTCACGTTCGAGTCGGCTCCGAGCCCGGAAAATCCGCAGACCTCCATCACGACCGCGCTGTCGGTAGCGCATACGCTCCGGCAGGTGCTTCAGCAGCTGGGGGATCACACACCACCGACAGCGCGCAAGCCGCGAGGTTAGGTTTGCGCAGATCAACCCTGGTGAGACCAGGTCACGCCAGGTAGGTATCGGAGTACTCGGCGCGGATCTTCTTCTTGTCGATCTTGCCGACCGAGGTGGCGGGGATGTGATCAACAACCTGGAAGGAGTCCGGCAACTGCCACTTGGCGAAGTCCTGGAGCAGGTGCTCGTGAATTTCGTCCAAGGTGATCTCTTCACCGTCGCGAGCCACCACCAGCACGAAGGGGCGCTCTTCCCATTTGGGGTGTTCCAACCCGACCACGGCAGCTTGGGCGATCTTCGGGTGAGCGGTGAGCGCATTTTCCATATCGATCGAGGAGATCCACTCGCCACCGGATTTGATCACGTCTTTAATGCGGTCGGTGATTTTCAGGTAGCCGTTCTCGTCGATGGTGCCCACGTCGCCGGAGCGCCAGTAGCCGTTGACGAAACGGGCGGCCAAATCTTCTTCGGCCATCTTGTGGTAGGTCCCGGTGATCCAGGGGCCCTTCATGCAGATCTCGCCGGCCGAGGTACCGTCCCAGGGGACCTCGAAGCCGACCCCGTCAAAGAGGGCAAAGTCGATGCCGGAAAGCAACAGGCCTTGTTTGCGCATCAGTTGCAACTTGTCGTCGTCGCTCAGCTTTTCCTTCAGGGTACCTTTCAGACGGTTGACGGCGACCACCGGGGAGGTTTCGGAGGCACCGTAGCCGTGGATGACTTCGGCACCGGTCAGCTCGATAAATCCGTGCATCATGGACAGCGGCGGCTCGGAAGAGCCAGAAATCATGCGCAACCGGGACAAATCCGGGGCGGGATCCATTTTCTTGATCTCCTCCAGCATCGGGGAGAAGATAGCCGGGGCGCCGTTGGTGACCGAGACGTTTTCCTCGACGATCACCCGCACCAGTTCCGGGGTTTCTTCCATGGCATACCGGCCCGGGAGTACGAGTTTCGCTCCAGACAGCACCGCCATATAGACAAAGCCCCAGCTGGAGACGTGGAACATCGGGGTAATGGGCATCACGCAGTCATCGGAGGTGATTCCTAGCACCTGGGCCACACCGTAGGTGTGCAACACCTGGGAACGGTGGGAGTAGAAGATGCCTTTGGGGCGACCGGTGGTACCGGTGGTGTAGCAGGCGGTACAGGCCGAGTTCTCGTCCATATTCGGCCAGTGTTCTTCCACCGGGGCTTCAGCCAGAATGTCCTCGTAGAACACAGCGTTCTCCAGGCTGGTCTGGACCTGGTCGGCGGGTTTGTCGGTCATGATCACCCAGGTCTGCACGCCGGTGGCCTGCGGGGCAATCGCCTCGGCGACCGGGAGTAGGGTTTCGTCGACACACACAACTTTCATCCCGGCGTTGTCCAGCACGTAGAGCATGTCTTCGGCGGGAAGACGCAGGTTGATCTGAACGTGGACGGCACCCAGGGCCGGTAGGGCCCAGTACATTTCGAAGTGTCGCAGGTTGTTCCAGTCGATCACGCCGACCCGGTCTCCCACGCGGACACCTAGCTTGCGCAGAGCGTAGGAAATCTTCACGATGCGGGTGTATTCCGCCGCGTAGGTGGTGCGATCCCAGCCGCCATCGGCCGTGCGGTAGACCACCGGGGTATCACCATAGCTGCGACAAGCGTGGCGCAGCAGTGTGGTGAGGCTGAGCTGGTAGTCGTTCATCATGGTGGCGGGGTAACCGGTGACCACTGGTTCAGTCATTGATACTCCTTATGTTGTGTTAAGTCTCATATTAAAGGGTGATCTGACTCACTCAGCTTAGTATGTCATGTGAGCCGAATTACAGATGACGCTCATTCATGACGTCAGGTATCTATGACCACCATGGTCGGTTGTTCGAAGGATCACTAGGATAAAGCACATGATTGAGACCAGTATTGACAGCAACATCGGCACCGTTACGCTGAATGCTCCGGAACGGTTGAATGCACTTAGCCCGCAGGATTTTGCAGATTTCGCCGCGGCGGTGCGCGAGCTACGCACCAACGAACAGGTACGGGTGATCATCATTCAGGGAGCCGGCGATGCCTTTTCTTCCGGGTTGAACCTGAAGGCCCTGCCGTTTTCTGATGACGGTGAACCACAGATCAACGATGATCAGGTGCGGGCGATTTATCAAACTCCGGTGGAGATCCGGGCCGCCCGTCAGCCGGTGATTGCTGCGGTGAACGGACTGGTGATCGGTGGGGCAATTTCGCTGATTGGAGCCTGTGATTTCCGAATCACCACCGCACAGACCAGGTTCCGGGCACCATTTGGGGACCTGGGTCTCTCCGGGGGAGATCTGGGGCTCTCGTGGTTCTTGCCACGACTGGTGGGACCCACCCGGGCAGCACAGATCTTATTGAGTGGCGAGTGGTTTACCGGTGCCGATGCTGCCCAATGGGGTCTGGTCACCGAACTGGTGGATGACCCCCAGTTCCGGGCACAACAGCTGGCTCAAATCCTGGTGAAGAAATCGCGGTATTCCTTGGAGCAGACCAAGCGGTTGTTGGTGGCATCGGTAGATACCGGGGTGGGGTTGGACGCCCACCTGGACGATGAAATTGCCGTGCAGGCAACAGCCATGCGCTCCCCCGACTTCATCGAGGGAGCGCAGGCCATGATGGAAAAGCGGGAGCCGAACTTCGGCTAATCCAGCTGGGGTGGGCTAGAAGCCGCGAGAGATCAGATCCTTCATGATCTCGTTGGTGCCGGCGTAGATCGGCTGCACCCGGGCATCAACGTACATGCGGGCGATGGGGTATTCCATCATGAAGCCGTAACCGCCGTGCAGTTGCAAGCACCGGTCAACCACCTTGCACTGCATGTCGGTGGCCCAGAACTTGGCCGCAGATGCCCCTTCGGTGGTGAGTTTTCCGGCGACGTGTTCTTCAATGGCCCAGTCGACCATGGACTTGGCGGCCAGCGTGTCGCCGGCGCATTCGGCCAGGACGAATTTGGTGTTCTGCATGTCCATCACGGTCTTGCCGAAGACCTGACGGTTTTTGGTGTAGTCGATGGTGGTGCGCACGGCGGCCTCACACGCAGCAGCGCCGGTGACGGCCACGGCCAGACGCTCCTGGGGTAGCTGCTGCATCAGCTGGTAGAAACCCTTACCTTCGCCGGCTT
Source organism: Auritidibacter ignavus (assembly GCF_029853775.1). Taxonomy (NCBI): domain Bacteria; kingdom Bacillati; phylum Actinomycetota; class Actinomycetes; order Micrococcales; family Micrococcaceae; genus Auritidibacter; species Auritidibacter ignavus. The sequence continues at coordinate 1,906,187 of NZ_CP122564.1, read as the reverse complement.
CACCGCCGAGGATGTTGGCGGCGGGAACCCGCATCTGGGAGAAGAACAATTCACGGGTGTCCTGTCCGTGGGTCCCGATCTTCTGCAGTACGCGACCGCGCGAGAAGCCTTCGAGTCCGTCAGTTTCAGCCACGACCAGCGAGATACCCTTGTGACCGGGTTGGTCGTTGGTGCGGGTGACGATGATAATCAGGTTGGCCTGGGAACCGTTGGTGATGAAGGTCTTGGAGCCATCGATCACGTAGTCGTCACCGTCGCGAACACCCTTGGTGCGGATGGCCTGCAGATCGGATCCGGTGGTGGGCTCGGTCATGCCGATCGCGGCGACCAATTCACCGGTGGCCAGTTTCGGCAACCAGCGCTGCTTCTGGTCCTCGGTGCCGTATTCCAGAATGTAGTGGGCGCAGATCACCGAATGGATCACGTTACCCCAGGCATTATCGGCCACGCGGGCCTGTTCTTCGATCAGCACGGCTTCGTGGGAGAAGTCTCCGCCACCGCCACCATACTCTTCGGGGATGGACAGGCACAGCAGGCCGGCGTCGCCGGCTTTATTCCACAGGTCGCGGTCGACTTCGTGCTGTTCGGCGAAACGTTCCGCGTTGGGGGCGAGTTCTTTTTCGCAGAATTCGCGGGCCATATCGCGCAGATCGTCGTGTTCTTCAGTGGCCCAGCGGGGGCGGTAGTCATCTAATAACATGCTTTTCTCCTCAGCTTGGTCGATGCCGGGTGGCTATCTGGTGATCTGACAAAGTGGGGTCGTTAGGGCTGCATCCGAATGGCGCCATCCAGCCGGATGACCTCACCATTGAGGATCTGGTTCTCCCAGAGGTGCAGCACCAATTGGGCGTACTCGGAGGGCTCACCGAGACGCTGCGGGAACGGGATCGCTTTGGCCAAGGAGTCCTGGGCTTCCTGGGGTAGCGAGGCCATCATCGGGGTCTTGAAGATCCCGGGAGCGATGGTCACCACGCGGATGGCGTGGCGGGCGAGTTCGCGGGCCAGTGGCAGCGTCATGGAGGCGACACCACCCTTGGAGGCCGCGTAGGCCGGCTGTCCGATCTGGCCGTCGAAGGCTGCCACGGAGGCGGTGTTGACAACCAACCCGCGCTCACCACGCTCATCCGGTTCCTGGGTGTGGATGGCCTCGGCGAACAGCCGGGTGGTGTTGTAGGTACCGATCAGGTTGATGTTGACGACTTTGGCGAAGTCGGCCAGCGGGGTGGCCTGACCTTTGGACACCGCTTTTTGGGCAATGGCGATCCCGGCGCAGTTGACCAGGCCGGAGAGCCGTGCTGTGGACTGGGCGACCTCGATGGCTCTTTGAACCTGATCTTCGTCGGTGACATCAGTTTTCACGAAGGTGCGGTTTTCAGCATCTTCACCCTTCAAATCGGCCAGGATGACCTGGGCGCCCCGGGAGGCGAGGGCCCCTGCGGTGGCTGCACCGAGCCCAGAACCACCGCCGGTGACGATAAAACTACGCTGTGAAAACTCCATAGTCTTCTCCTTAACTTGTGGTGTGACTATACAGTCATACAGTACCAAATGAGAGACGTGTCACAGGCACCGTGTGGGGTTTTCTTAGCGCGACGAAACGGTACCGGTGGTTTGGGCCACCGGGGAGATGATCATCGGCTTGATCAGCCAGGTGGCACCGACCGTGACCGCCAGGGCGAGGAGGAAGACCAGCAGCCCCCAGACGTCGTTGGTGTCGCGACCGGTGAACATATAGTTCAGGTTGGTCAGCGCCCCGGTCATAAACACCAAGAAGACGTGGACGATCACAAATGCCACGAAGAAGATCATGGTCGGGAAGTGCAGCTTGCGGGCCAGGGGAGCGGGATAGATCTTGTTCAGAGTGGCGTTATTCTTCGGCCACCAGGTCGACATCCGCAGACCGGTGATGATCGCGATCGGGGAGGCAATGAAGACCACAATGAAGTAGGCCACGACCTGCAGTGCGTTGTAGTGCGCCCACGCATCTTCTGCCGGCCAGTCCAGGGAGGCGTATTGGATCCCGGCGGAGACCATATTCGGGAAGATGTCCCAGTCGGTGGGCACAATGCGGGCCCAGTGGCCGGTGGCGAAGAGCAGGATCACAAAAATCACGCCGTTGAGCACCCAGAGCAGGTCCAGGGCTTGGTGAGTGAACTGGTGGATGGTGACCTTGGGTCCTTCGTCCTTGAACGGTGAGAACAGGCTCTTCTTCTTGGCTCGCCAGTAGGCTTCGGGACGCTGTTCGGTGCGGATCAACAGACCGGTGCGCACGATCAGCACCATCAGGAAGAAGTTGAAGAAGTGTGCCCAGTTCATCCACCACGGGAACCCTTCGGGGGTATCCGCCGGTTGAGTGGAGTGTCCGTCGTAGGTGGCGATAAACTCGGCCACCGGGTCCAGGCTGCGAAGCCAGCGGGCGAAAAGGACCACCACAACGGCCAGAACCAGGACACCGGCCAATCCGAGCAGGCGCTTGGTCCACGGCGAGAGCGGTTTCTTCTCTTTCGGCCTCGGCGAGACAGACGGTTGCTGGGCGGCAGCGGCGGTGGGCTGGGCTGCCGCCTGATTGGCCGCGAGGTGAGTATCCGAGGGTGTGGTCGTCGCCGTCGGCGAGGAGGCCGGTGACTGCTCGGTCTGCGCTGATGCCTGCGGCGATGGTGGGGATTGCTCGGTGGTAGCGGGTGACTCGGTCTGCTCGGGTTCCGCAGCGGTCGCTTCGGCCGGCTGTGCCGGAACGTAGCGGTATTTCAGCGGGGTCCAACCGGCCATCCGGCGACGACCCTCCGGAGCGGTTTCGGGGGTAGAGACTTCTTCCACATGCCCCTGACCTGCTGTTGCGCTGGTCGTCGGGCCCGCGGTGGTAGCGGTCGCGGTGTCGTGTGTTGCTACGGTGGCAGGAGCTACCGCAGGTTGCTGTGATGCACCGGATCCCTCAGTGGTCTCACCCGGCTGCGGGGTACTGGCCACGCGCTGATACTTCAGCGGTGACCAGCCAGCCATCCGACGACGACCGGCAGGGATCGACTGCTCTTCGGCAGCGACCTCGACCACCTGGGCGGTGGTGGTAACCCCAGTGGCGGTACCATCTGCCGTGGTTGCGTCGGCCTCGGGTGCAGACGCAGGGGATGTGGAGGGTGCCGCACTGGTAACCGCCTGTCCGGTGTGCTCCGGAACGAACCGGTAGTTCAACGGGGTCCAGCCCGTCATGCGACGTCGACCCGCTGGCAGGGGGGCCGGCTCGGTCACTTCTTCGAACGTTCCGGCCCCGCCGTGCCGCGCGGGGGTATCGGCTGATGGCTGGGGTGCAGGCTGTGCGGCCGTCGGTTGTGCTGTAGCAGGCTCCGGTGGAGTCTGCTGGTCAGCCGGTGCGTTTATCGGTGCGCGTGTGGCCGGCACAATGTGGGGGTTTTCCACGGTTAGTGGTGTCCATCCGGCCATGCGACGCCGCGAAGGCTCGCCACGCAGGTTGTCCTGCTCCGTCATCGTTGATGCCCCTCCTGGTGGTGCATGAGTGGTTAGCGTTTGCCCAGTTCTTCGATCAGCTGGGGAACCACGTCAAAGAGATCTCCCACAACGCCGAAATCGGCGACTTCAAAAATGGGGGCCTCTTCGTCCTTATTAATGGCCACGATGGTCTTGGCAGTCTGCATACCGGCCAGGTGCTGGATCGCACCGGAAATACCCAGAGCCACATAGAGTGTCGGTGAGACCGAGACACCGGTCTGACCCACCTGGTAGGAGTGCGGCACGTAGCCAGAGTCCACCGCGGCACGCGAGGCACCCACGCCAGCCCCGAGAGCATCGGCCAGCTGGTTAACCAGGTCAAAGTTTTCCGCCGATCCCACGCCGCGACCACCGGAGACCACAATGTCGGCACTGGTCAACGCCGGGCGGGTCGAGGTCTGCTCGGCGACCTGGACGGCATCAACGCTGGCGAACTTCGAGGTGGTCTCACCTGAAGATAAGGTGACCAGTTCGGGACTCGACACCGAGTCAGCACGGTGGGAAACCGACCCAGGGCGAATCGTCACGATCATCAATCCACCTTCCACGGTGGATTCGGCGTTGTAGTCACCACCGAACACCGCGTGGGTGGCCACGTTTTCTTCACCCTCGGCATCCCAGTACAGACCGGTCGTGCCGTAGGCCAGGGCACCGTGACGCGAGATCGCCAGTCGCCCGGCAGTGTTGCGACCCGTGATGGTGTGAGACAGTACCACGGTGGTGGCACCAGACTGGTCGATGGCCCGCTCCAGGGCGGTCAGTTCGGCTTCACCATAGCCGGAACCGGCGCCGGTGGAGGCCAGCACTTGGGTGGCACCCAGCTCGCCAAGACTCGAAACCACCTCGGCGGCAGGCTCGCTGTCGGTGGCTACCACAGCCACGGGAGCGCCGACTGTAGCAGCTGCGCCGAGCACCTCGGCGGCAGATTCAGCGGGTTGGCCCTGCTCAGTGAGCTCAATCAGGGCCAGGACAACGGGGTTATTGGGGTTCGTCATGGGGTGCCTCCGATTAGATCACGTGGCGTTCGGCCAGGAAGTCAACAAGTTGCTTGACGGCATTATCCTCAGCGGGGACCTTCGGTCCGGCGGTGCGCGCAGGACGCTGGGCGGCGCTAACCATCGTCGAGCGCACATAGGCGGCCTCGGGACCGGCCTGCAGGTCCAGGTCAGCCAGCGACAGCTGCTCCTGTGGCTTCTTTTTCGCTGCACGGATGGCCTTGAAGTTCGGCAACCGCGGCTCAGCAATCTTTTCGGTCAGCGAGACCACGGCGGGGTACTGAACGCTCAATGTCGTTTCGGTGGTGCCATCGCGTTGGACACCGGAAATCCCGGTGGCGGTCGCGGTGGCTTCATCCAAACTAGGCGCCACGGGCCGGCCGGTCAGCTGGGCGATCGCGGCTGCGAGCATACCGCCCTGACCGTCGGTCGACTCAGCCCCGGTGAGTACCAGGTCAGCTCCTTCACGCTCCACCACGGCGGCCAAAACGCGGGCGGTTTGGACCAAATCGGACCCGGCCAATCCGTCATCGACGATGTGCACCGCCCGATCCGCACCGATAGCCAGCACCTTCCGCAGAGCCTGCGAGGCATCGTCGGGGCCCATGGTCACGGCGATGATTTCGGTGTCATCGGCACCAATGTCGTTCTTAAATTGGGTGGCTGCCTCGGCGACACGTTCATCGATCTCATCGATCACGGCTTCTGAGACACGATCAACCATGCCGGTCTCGAGATCGAGCCCGCGCTTGCCATAGGTGTCGGGCACGAACTTGGCGAAGATCATTAGCTTCATCGCTGCACTCCGTCTGCACTTTTGTACGTTGTAGTTTCGGGTGGGTGTCATCCTGGCGCTGACCGGGACACAAAGTCCCGTCGTGCCCTCAAGGCGCGCGTCATGGCACGTTAGGATTTAGCCACACACATAGTACTCTACTGTGATCTAGCACGCATTATTTTCATCGTTACCGAAAGAGGCGACACCCGGATGCAGCTCACCGACTCAGCGGAAACCACGGCGAAAGAACGCATCCTGCAGGCCGCTCTGGAATTGTTCGCACAACACGGCCCGGCTGCCACCTCGATGCGCTCGATCTCGACGCAGGCTGGGGTGACCGTCGGGTTGATTACTCATCATTACGGCACCAAGGCGCTCCTGAAGGAAGCGGTGGAAGATGAGATCGTGTTCGGTATTCGGGATGCAATCGCCTACGAGCACCTTCCCGAAGACCGCAAACCAGATGATCCGCAAGCGGTGGCCCCCACTTTGGATCAGCGACTCCGCGATTGGTGTCAGGAGAACCCGCACGGGGTGAATTACCTCCGGCACGTGATGTTGCTGGGCGATCGGGAGGTCTCCGATGACCTGTACCAGCGCATCACTGATCTTGCCACCGCCCAGATCCAAGAATTACGCGAGCGCGGGTTCGCCTCCACCACTCGTGACACCAGTGAACAGGTCATGCGTGTCCTCTACGGGCAACTCGGCCAGGTGTTCATGCAGCCGTTTATCGACCGGGTGGCCGAAAAACTCCATGTCAACGCCGATGAGATGGGACTGCATATGCGCGTGGTGGCCGATCCGAAGCGCTAGACTGCACTGGCATGGCCCAGCACCGATCCTCTCAGACCCCACAGACCAACACCCCTGGCACCGCGGCAACCTCGGGACCCCCGACCGATTCTGGTGGCGGTTTCGCCTGGGGCGCGTGGGTTCGCAATACCGGGGCGATCACCGCAGTGGTCATCGGTTCCGGGTTCGCCACCGGCCAGGAGATTCTGCAGTTCTTCGCCTTTCACGGGTTATGGGGCATTATTGGCACCGGCGCCGTGGTGTGTGTCATCTTGGGGTTTGTGGCCGCTCAGCTGGCCCGGGCCGGCTATCACCAGCGTTTTGCGCGCCCGGGACAGGTCTACGAGTTCTTTGCCGGTCGCTGGTTGGGTTTGGCCTTTGAATGGTTTGCGTTGTTGTTCATGTTCGCGGTGACGATCATTATGATCGCCGGCGCCGACTCACTGTTCGTCGAATCCTTCGGCTGGTCCCCGCACGTGATGGGTGTGATCATGACCGTGTTGCTGGTGGCCACGGTGCTGATGGGGTTGCGACGCACCGTCGATATTGTCGGCAACATTGGCCCGGTGATTGCGGTCATCGCGATCCTGTTGGGGATTTATGGGATCGCCCATAACCCCTCAGGTATTGCCGATAGCGCCCGCTTTCTCGCCGACGTCGATTTCGAGGCCAATGAGTATGGGGCCGTGCGCGCCGGGAGTAATTGGCTGGTTGCCGGGTTGCTGTTTGCCTCGTACAACATGCTGGTGTTGGTCAACTTTGTCACCGCGGTGGGAACAGAGTCACCCCAACGCAAGGTCGCGGTGGCCTCGGGAGCCAGTGGCGGAGTGCTCTTCGCCCTGGGGGCAGCTGTGGCCGGCGCCGGCCTGCTGGCGAATCTGCCGCAGGTGTGGGATAAAGATATTCCCATGCTCGAGATTGCCGGACTGATCGCCCCCTGGGCGCAGATTATTGTCGCGATCCTGATTATTTTCGGTGTCTACACCACCGCGGTGCCCCTGTTGTGGTCCACCGTGAACCAGTTCGCCGAGGACCGCACCCCGCGGGCGGTCGTGCTCACGCTGGTGTTCGCAGCCTTGGCGATGACGTTTGCGTTGTTCTTCGATTTCCGGACCTTGGTCAATTCCATTTACACCATTGGTGGCTGGGTCGGGCTGATCTTTATGCTCATCCTGGTGGCCCAAACCCTGGTGGTTCAGCCGATCCGCAACCGCCGCCAGAAACAGCATGCACAGGCCTAGTCGAAACTCACGCACTAACGAAATGAGCCAACTCAGGACTGACGCTCGCGTGAGTTGATCTAAGAGTTATACGGGTGCAACGCAACGCATAAGAGACGGCCCTCAGGCCAGTCACCACTACGTCGGCAAAATGGCGCCAGTGTTGCGCAATAACCACAACTCTAGCCGGTCATCCGTCAGCACCCCTTAGAGGATCAACGATGCGTAGACGTGATTATTCGTCGATTTCCACTGACCTTTGACCTGCGCCGGAAAGTTCTGGACCTTCGAATGGCTTCGATCGACCCGGGCTTCAAAGGTTCCGTCTCTCAAGATGCATACCTCGGCCTGACCGAAGTCAAGCCAGACGTTTTCCACCGGACTCCATGCTTTGTAGATCGCTTCCTTGACGCAGAAGAGGAGTCGGTCTGCGGGTACCCTCCCGAGTTCTTGCTGAACTTGCTCGAGACGAGAAGATTCGCTGGGTGTAGCAATTTGCTCCAGAACCCCGTCCGGAAGGGCTTCGGCTGGCTCCGCGTCTATTCCGATAGACATGAATTCGCCCACCGCACCGACAGCTGCCGCTCGGTAACCTCGACAATGAGTGATACTACCAACGACACCTTTAGGCCAACGAGGTGCGCCCCAAGCACCCTTCAAAATCGGTATAGGTTCCATCCCCAGTTCCTGAAGTGCACGTCGCGCGCAAATTCTCCCGGTCGCGAATTCGGTCTTTCGCTTCCTGACGAGACCTTGCGCGTATTCGCGCTCATCAGCGAACAAAAGGCCCTCCAAATTTCCAAAGGTTTCATGCACGACTACCCCGTCGGGCATCAGCTCTTTCACAGCAACCTAAGACAATCGAAGGATTTTCCCCGACATCGATTCGCGGACAGAAGAACGTTTGCCATGGCAGCAATCAAGAAGAATCAGCAATCACAGTTGAGTCGAGTTCGGTGTCAGCGACTCCCTCCCGCTCCCGCAAACGCGTTCGAACTGCTAGCCATTCATCTTTCAACTCTGGTAGCCGCTCAGCGAGAAAGAGATACAGTTCGCTCAGTTCATGAAGAGCCTGCTTCCTTTCTGACCCGTCAGCGTCGAGGAGCAGGGCAGCTTGCTCAAGGAGCTTGGCTTGATCTGCGTAAGACTCGCCGTCCAAATCCCTCGTAAATTGCTGGATGTCAAGATTGGCCACGACGAAGTCCACCCGTTGTCCGCGACCACGGAATCGTCGAGCTAACCCTCTCTCGCTGAGCAATGATACGGCCTGGGTGATTGCGCTTCGACTTGCTAATAAGGCGTCGGCAAGGTCGGCGATCGTCTGTTCCGCCGGAGAGCACACCGCTAGGTAAGCCAACGTCCGCCCCGCCACGGGTGGAAATCCCAGACTTTCCGCGTAGTAAGCACCAGCTCTATCTACGAACTTCAAGGTTTGCACCTGGTCTGTCATCGAGCTCCTAGCGATCGGCATTTTGAGCAACTGACGCACCCTCTTCGACCCAAGCCAAGCACTCGCTTCTGGTGCCTGGCCCGAAGGCCAAACGCCATCCATCCGGCACGGTCTTGAATTCAGGCCAGAGTGACTTCTCCAGCTTCTCGTTCGTCAGAATATAGAAGGATCCGCTTTCGTTGTCCAGAACACTCATCTTAGTATCTCCTCGTTATTTTTGGGGTATGGGTCAGTGAATAGATCTATATCTAGTGAGAATCGAGCCAAACGCGCAATGAACCTTCGAAACTTCTAATACCAGCCTCAGTCAGAAGCTCATCATGTGTTGTCGGGACAGAGACCGACTTCACCTCGCCGTTCGCGCGGTGGCGCCAATGGGCATCTGTATCAAGTGCTGACGTAGCACCCGTAGACGCAACGATGACCAAAACGTCAGCGGAGATATGGGAGGGATCCACGTGACCATTTAGTAACGCTCCCATTCTGTCCAAACAACGACCCATGCGGAGTGCATCTGTCTTTGTTGGAAGGACGTTAGTTGCCCCACTGTGCTCCGCCCATGCATAGAAGCTGTCGACGCCGCTGATCACTGAAGGAGAAAGATCGTTCAGGCTGATTTCAGCATGCCGAGCAAGCAGCGTCACGATGTCTGACTCAGTCACCTGTGCCTGGTTCGCACCAGCAACCGCAGGATCTACCGAATCAATAACTACCAACGATGAAACCGCTTCACCACGCTCTTCCAACTGGCGAACGATCTCTGCGGCAACCGTGCCGCCGCTGGACCATCCGACCAACGTAGTTCGTTTCCAATCTTGAACGACCCCGGAGAGCCCTTCCATATGGCGACGAGCAAGCAGCTCGATACTCGAATCCGAGACATCCCCGAAGTACTCCGGTGCCTGTACCGCGTAAAAGGGACGGCCCTGTGGGATAACGGGTAAAAGCCGCGAATACACGTGCCCGGTGCCGGCGCCAGGATGAATTGCGACGACGGGCGCACCCGTTCCTTCTCGGAGTGTTAATACATGCGGTTCATCTATATCGGAGAGGCCTGCGGTCAATGCAGACGCCAATGCAGAGATACTCGGGCAGTTGTAAACAAGTCGAGCCGTTACGTCTAATTTTAGTTCCGCTCGTATGCGGTTGACTAACTGAATCGCCATAATCGAATCCCCGCCCAAAGCAAAGAACGACTCATCAGTACTCACCGAGTCCAATCCCAGGACCTCCGAATACAACTGCACCAGAACCCGCTCCGTCTCCGACACAGGCTCCACAATCAGCCGAGCATCATCCAACTCCGGTCGCGGCAACTGCCGGAAATCAGTCTTACCGTTATGCGTCAACGGAATCTTTTCCAACTCAACGACCGCCGCAGGAACCATGTAGTCCGGCAACCACTGCCGCAACTGCTCACGAACCAACGCCGGCTCAACATCATCACTCCCAGCAACCACATACCCGACCAGCTGACGGTGCCCAGGCATATCCTCACGCACCATAACGGTCGCCTGAGCTACCCCCGGCACTCGAAGCAACGCAGCCTCAACTTCACCGGTCTCCACCCGGAAACCACGGATCTTCACCTGATCATCATTACGGCCTTCAAAGACCACCTCACCGTGCTCATTCCAACGAGCAAGATCGCCCGAACGATACATACGAGCACCACCACCAGCAAAAGGATCAGCAATGAACCGCTCAGCTGTTAGACCCGGCCGACGGAAATAACCTCGCGCCAACCCAATACCAGCAATAAACAGCTCACCCGTCACTCCCACCGGACACGGATTCAGATTCCCATCCAACACATAAATAGAGGTACCCGGGAACGGCCGACCAATACTCGGCGCGTCCTCCCCCGGCACCAACGCACCCGTCAACGTCGACACCACAGAACTCTCCGTCGGACCATATGTGTTAAAAAGTGAGTGGTTCTTCGACCAATCCTCGACTAGAGACGATGTGCAGGCTTCTCCGCCTACGACAACGACCAGACCTTCAGGGACCTCGTCAGGATCGACTGTAGCCAACAAGGCAGGGGTTAGTGACATGTGGGACGGCTTGACTTTGCGAATAGTTGTGACCAAATCTGCATCTACAGAAGATTTGGATCCTTCGACGATTGATAGTTCCGCGCCAGAACAGAGGGTGACGAAAATTTCCTCGACGGAGATATCGAAGCTGGTCGATGCCATATGCATAAATCGCTGACCTGGACCGACACCAAAGGCTGCGGATTCAGTAGTTACGAAGTCCGCGAGGCCGCGGTGAGTGACCAAAACTCCCTTGGGCTTACCAGTTGATCCCGATGTATAGATCAAGTAAGCCGGATCATCCACACCCAGAGCACGAACCCGGTCCTGCTGCTCAACAACACGATCAGACACAGCTTGCCAAGGACGATCTTCAATCAGAATCTCACCGGAACGACCAGATCCTCTCGACGAACTCGCCACCACGAAGCTCGGGCACGCATCATTCAAAATGTAATCAATCCGCTCCAGCGGATACTCCGGATCCACCGGCAAGTACGCACCACCAGCCTTGATCACTCCCAAAATAGATACCAAAGCATCAACACCCCGCGGCAAAAGAATCGCCACGATCGACTCCGGCCCAACACCAAGATCAATCAGATACCGGGCAACACGGTTAGATTCCCGATCCAATTGCTCATACGTCAGGCCATCATCAGCCCCACTCACCGCAAGCCGCTGCGAATGCAAAGCAACCTGCTGAGCAAACAAGTCCGGCAACACAGCCGGAACCGCAACAGTCCCGGTCTGGTTGAAAGACTCCAACTGATCGCGCAACTCATCACCGGCCAAATCAACATTGCCAACAAACTGATGCGGATCATCCACCACAGCAACCAACGCCCGCTGCCAAGCAGACATCCACGCAGCAACTTCCGTAGCGGAGAACACATCCGACCGATAATCAACATTTATGGTGAGTGCGTTGTCTGGGACGATCTTTATTGCAAGCGGATAGGCCGTGTGGTCGTTTACCTCGAAATCAACAATCTCAACATCATCGGGTCCGTTGTCCCCGATCGAGCCGATGGGCGCGTTTTCGAAGACGAACAAGGAATCAAACAGTGTCTTCTGCCCGATCGCGTGGGCAATTTCTGTCAACGGAAGATGCTGATGGTCCAAAGTGCTAATGTGCCGATCCAAACGTTCACGAATCAGCTCGGCCAGGGTCACATCACCTCGAACTGTGAGACTTACCGGAACCGTATTGAGAAGCATGCCAACAAGATCATGCACTCCCTCAAAGTCTCCTTCACGTCCAGAGACCGGTTCACCGAACACGACCGTGGGTTCACCTGTGATGTGTGACAACACCATCGCCCATGTAGTTTCTAGGATGATGTTCGTCGTGACACCCAACTTCTGAGCAGTCCCACGGATCGAAGCCGTAAGCTCTTCTGGCAACTCCGCTGTAGTGAGCTGATGTAGAGAAGATTTGTCAGCCCCTGCATCGGGGGCAACGAGACAAGGCTGTTCAACATCCTCCAAAGCTTGTATCCAACGTTCCCGAGCTACGTCCTTGTCCAGACAGGAATACCACTCATAGAAATTTCGCAACGGAACAGACGGGGTCGTGAATGATTCCGGCCCGTGAGCATAAGCCGAAAACAGATCACGCAGAAGAATAGGTATAGACCACCCGTCGATCACGATGTGATGAATTACTAGAGAAAGAACGTGCTGGTCTCCAGAAGGAAGACTGAACAAACCAGCACGAATCAATGGCCCCTGTTCCAAGTCAAAAGGAACCAACCGCAGAGCCTCGGCCGCATGCCAAGCCTCCCGATCAGACAACACTGATTCAAATTCGATGGAGAACCCGCCGCCTAGTTCGCCGTGCGGTGCCACTCTTTGTGACACGACTCCAACCTCATTCGCGACGAAAGTTGCTCGCAACGAATCATGGCGACCGACTACGCTCCTAAAAGCCTCGCCCAGTCGAAGATGGTCCAACTTCCCGCTCAGTCCAATCGCGAGTCCTACGTTGTAAACGCCGGGCGATGAATCCCTTTCGATCAGGCTCAACGAATGAATGCCCGTCTGCAGCCCTGTCAACGGCAGGAGGTTGGATTCATCTCCAGACGAAGCCACTGGTTTGGAATTGGCTTCGCTGGTCTCGTTGGTTGTAGTACTTCCTAGTTCAACCGGGGAATTTGCCCCCTCGGCATCCACCTCACAGATACGAGACGATAGGTCCCTCACAGTTGGGGAAGAGAAAACATCGGCAGGTTTCACCGATAGACCCCGCGCTCGTATGCGGTTGACTAACTGAATCGCCATAATCGAATCCCCGCCCAAAGCAAAGAACGACTCATCAGTACTCACCGAGTCCAATCCCAGGACCTCCGAATACAACTGCACCAGAACCCGCTCCGTCTCCGACACAGGCTCCACAATCAGCCGAGCATCATCCAACTCCGGTCGCGGCAACTGCCGGAAATCAGTCTTACCGTTATGCGTCAACGGAATCTTTTCCAACTCAACGACCGCCGCAGGAACCATGTAGTCCGGCAACCACTGCCGCAACTGCTCACGAACCAACGCCGGCTCAACATCATCACTCCCAGCAACCACATACCCGACCAGCTGACGGTGCCCAGGCATATCCTCACGCACCATAACGGTCGCCTGAGCTACCCCCGGCACTCGAAGCAACGCAGCCTCAACTTCACCGGTCTCCACCCGGAAACCACGGATCTTCACCTGATCATCATTACGGCCTTCAAAGACCACCTCACCGTGCTCATTCCAACGAGCAAGATCGCCCGAACGATACATACGAGCACCACCACCAGCAAAAGGATCAGCAATGAACCGCTCAGCTGTTAGACCCGGCCGACGGAAATAACCTCGCGCCAACCCAATACCAGCAATAAACAGCTCACCCGTCACTCCCACCGGACACGGATTCAGATTCCCATCCAACACATAAATAGAGGTACCCGGGAACGGCCGACCAATACTCGGCGCGTCCTCCCCCGGCACCAACGCACCCGTGATCGTGGAATTAACGGTGTCTTCAGTCGGGCCATATGCGTTGACCATAAGCCGACCTGGCGCCCATTCTTGAACAAGCTCTGCCGAACACGCTTCGGCAGCAACTACTAGATGTGTTATTCCGCTGAAGTCGTCTGGGTTGCAGACCTTCAGAACGCTCGGAGTCAGTACAGCGTGCGTCACGCCTTCTCGCTTCACCGTTTCTGCCAAAGTCGTTCCGGGTACCAAATCTGCAGATCCCACCGAAATCAGACACGCACCGCTACACCAAGCCATGACCATCTCATATACGGCAGCGTCAAAACTCAGCGAAGCGAACTGAAGAACCCGACTATTCGGCGTAACTTCCAGAGATCGCTGCTGCTGGCCAGCAAGATCCGCGAGGCCGCGGTGAGTGACCAAAACTCCCTTGGGCTTACCAGTTGATCCCGATGTATAGATCAAGTAAGCCGGATCATCCACACCCAGAGCACGAACCCGGTCCTGCTGCTCAACAACACGATCAGACACAGCTTGCCAAGGACGATCTTCAATCAGAATCTCACCGGAACGACCAGATCCTCTCGACGAACTCGCCACCACGAAGCTCGGGCACGCATCATTCAAAATGTAATCAATCCGCTCCAGCGGATACTCCGGATCCACCGGCAAGTACGCACCACCAGCCTTGATCACTCCCAAAATAGATACCAAAGCATCAACACCCCGCGGCAAAAGAATCGCCACGATCGACTCCGGCCCAACACCAAGATCAATCAGATACCGGGCAACACGGTTAGATTCCCGATCCAATTGCTCATACGTCAGGCCATCATCAGCCCCACTCACCGCAAGCCGCTGCGAATGCAAAGCAACCTGCTGAGCAAACAAGTCCGGCAACACAGCCGGAACCGCAACAGTCCCGGTCTGGTTGAAAGACTCCAACTGATCGCGCAACTCATCACCGGCCAAATCAACATTGCCAACAAACTGATGCGGATCATCCACCACAGCAACCAACGCCCGCTGCCAAGCAGACATCCACGCAGCAACTTCCGTAGCGGAGAACACATCCGACCGATAATCAACATTTATGGTGAGTGCGTTGTCTGGGACGATCTTTATTGCAAGCGGATAGGCCGTGTGGTCGTTTACCTCGAAATCAACAATCTCAACATCATCGGGTCCGTTGTCCCCGATCGAGCCGATGGGCGCGTTTTCGAAGACGAACAAGGAATCAAACAGTGTCTTCTGCCCGATCGCGTGGGCAATTTCTGTCAACGGAAGATGCTGATGGTCCAAAGTGCTAATGTGCCGATCCAAACGTTCACGAATCAGCTCGGCCAGGGTCACATCACCTCGAACTGTGAGACTTACCGGAACCGTATTGAGAAGCATGCCAACAAGATCATGCACTCCCTCAAAGTCTCCTTCACGTCCAGAGACCGGTTCACCGAACACGACCGTGGGTTCACCTGTGATGTGTGACAACACCATCGCCCATGTAGTTTCTAGGATGATGTTCGTCGTGACACCCAACTTCTGAGCAGTCCCACGGATCGAAGCCGTAAGCTCTTCTGGCAACTCCGCTGTAGTGAGCTGATGTAGAGAAGATTTGTCAGCCCCTGCATCGGGGGCAACGAGACAAGGCTGTTCAACATCCTCCAAAGCTTGTATCCAACGTTCCCGAGCTACGTCCTTGTCCAGACAGGAATACCACTCATAGAAATTTCGCAACGGAACAGACGGGGTCGTGAATGATTCCGGCCCGTGAGCATAAGCCGAAAACAGATCACGCAGAAGAATAGGTATAGACCACCCGTCGATCACGATGTGATGAATTACTAGAGAAAGAACGTGCTGGTCTCCAGAAGGAAGACTGAACAAACCAGCACGAATCAATGGCCCCTGTTCCAAGTCAAAAGGAACCAACCGCTGCCTGGTGATAAGTTCGGCGGATTCATCAAGATCGGCAACCTGAGCCTGAAAATGAACTGACCCTTGCTTTAGAATCACCTGCAGAGTGTCGCCATCCGGCCCGGAAGGAAATCTCGCTCGCAGAGTCTGGTGGCGGTCGACGAGATGCTGCAATGCAATCTCGAGAGCGCGCTCGTCAATTTCACCACGCAATCCGAACTTAAGCTGTGTATTGTATGCGTCCGGGTTGGTGGTGACGTCAAAGGTGGAGTGAAAGAGGATTCCATCTTGCAGGCTCGTCGTCGGCAGAACTTCAGAAATGGGGTTCATCGCGTGGAGCCTCCGTAGAGAGCAACCAGCGAGTCCATCTGCGAGTGGTTAAGTTCCACCAGTACCTTTTCATTCTGAGTTCGGTCGCTGGTCTCGTTGGTTGTAGTACTTCCTAGTTCAACCGGGGAATTTGCCCCCTCGGCATCCACCTCACAGATACGAGACGATAGGTCCCTCACAGTTGGGGAAGAGAAAACATCGGCAGGTTTCACCGATAGACCCCGCGCTCGTATGCGGTTGACTAACTGAATCGCCATAATCGAATCCCCGCCCAAAGCAAAGAACGACTCATCAGTACTCACCGAGTCCAATCCCAGGACCTCCGAATACAACTGCACCAGAACCCGCTCCGTCTCCGACACAGGCTCCACAATCAGCCGAGCATCATCCAACTCCGGTCGCGGCAACTGCCGGAAATCAGTCTTACCGTTATGCGTCAACGGAATCTTTTCCAACTCAACGACCGCCGCAGGAACCATGTAGTCCGGCAACCACTGCCGCAACTGCTCACGAACCAACGCCGGCTCAACATCATCACTCCCAGCAACCACATACCCGACCAGCTGACGGTGCCCAGGCATATCCTCACGCACCATAACGGTCGCCTGAGCTACCCCCGGCACTCGAAGCAACGCAGCCTCAACTTCACCGGTCTCCACCCGGAAACCACGGATCTTCACCTGATCATCATTACGGCCTTCAAAGACCACCTCACCGTGCTCATTCCAACGAGCAAGATCGCCCGAACGATACATACGAGCACCACCACCAGCAAAAGGATCAGCAATGAACCGCTCAGCTGTTAGACCCGGCCGACGGAAATAACCTCGCGCCAACCCAATACCAGCAATAAACAGCTCACCCGTCACTCCCACCGGACACGGATTCAGATTCCCATCCAACACATAAATAGAGGTACCCGGGAACGGCCGACCAATACTCGGCGCGTCCTCCCCCGGCACCAACGCACCCGTGATCGTGGAATTAACGGTGTCTTCAGTCGGGCCATATGCGTTGACCATAAGCCGACCTGGCGCCCATTCTTGAACAAGCTCTGCCGAACACGCTTCGGCAGCAACTACTAGATGTGTTATTCCGCTGAAGTCGTCTGGGTTGCAGACCTTCAGAACGCTCGGAGTCAGTACAGCGTGCGTCACGCCTTCTCGCTTCACCGTTTCTGCCAAAGTCGTTCCGGGTACCAAATCTGCAGATCCCACCGAAATCAGACACGCACCGCTACACCAAGCCATGACCATCTCATATACGGCAGCGTCAAAACTCAGCGAAGCGAACTGAAGAACCCGACTATTCGGCGTAACTTCCAGAGATCGCTGCTGCTGGCCAGCAAGATCCGCGAGGCCGCGGTGAGTGACCAAAACTCCCTTGGGCTTACCAGTTGATCCCGATGTATAGATCAAGTAAGCCGGATCATCCACACCCAGAGCACGAACCCGGTCCTGCTGCTCAACAACACGATCAGACACAGCTTGCCAAGGACGATCTTCAATCAGAATCTCACCGGAACGACCAGATCCTCTCGACGAACTCGCCACCACGAAGCTCGGGCACGCATCATTCAAAATGTAATCAATCCGCTCCAGCGGATACTCCGGATCCACCGGCAAGTACGCACCACCAGCCTTGATCACTCCCAAAATAGATACCAAAGCATCAACACCCCGCGGCAAAAGAATCGCCACGATCGACTCCGGCCCAACACCAAGATCAATCAGATACCGGGCAACACGGTTAGATTCCCGATCCAATTGCTCATACGTCAGGCCATCATCAGCCCCACTCACCGCAAGCCGCTGCGAATGCAAAGCAACCTGCTGAGCAAACAAGTCCGGCAACACAGCCGGAACCGCAACAGTCCCGGTCTGGTTGAAAGACTCCAACTGATCGCGCAACTCATCACCGGCCAAATCAACATTGCCAACAAACTGATGCGGATCATCCACCACAGCAACCAACGCCCGCTGCCAAGCAGACATCCACGCAGCAACTTCCGTAGCGGAGAACACATCCGACCGATAATCAACATTTATGGTGAGTGCGTTGTCTGGGACGATCTTTATTGCAAGCGGATAGGCCGTGTGGTCGTTTACCTCGAAATCAACAATCTCAACATCATCGGGTCCGTTGTCCCCGATCGAGCCGATGGGCGCGTTTTCGAAGACGAACAAGGAATCAAACAGTGTCTTCTGCCCGATCGCGTGGGCAATTTCTGTCAACGGAAGATGCTGATGGTCCAAAGTGCTAATGTGCCGATCCAAACGTTCACGAATCAGCTCGGCCAGGGTCACATCACCTCGAACTGTGAGACTTACCGGAACCGTATTGAGAAGCATGCCAACAAGATCATGCACTCCCTCAAAGTCTCCTTCACGTCCAGAGACCGGTTCACCGAACACGACCGTGGGTTCACCTGTGATGTGTGACAACACCATCGCCCATGTAGTTTCTAGGATGATGTTCGTCGTGACACCCAACTTCTGAGCAGTCCCACGGATCGAAGCCGTAAGCTCTTCTGGCAACTCCGCTGTAGTGAGCTGATGTAGAGAAGATTTGTCAGCCCCTGCATCGGGGGCAACGAGACAAGGCTGTTCAACATCCTCCAAAGCTTGTATCCAACGTTCCCGAGCTACGTCCTTGTCCAGACAGGAATACCACTCATAGAAATTTCGCAACGGAACAGACGGGGTCGTGAATGATTCCGGCCCGTGAGCATAAGCCGAAAACAGATCACGCAGAAGAATAGGTATAGACCACCCGTCGATCACGATGTGATGAATTACTAGAGAAAGAACGTGCTGGTCTCCAGAAGGAAGACTGAACAAACCAGCACGAATCAATGGCCCCTGTTCCAAGTCAAAAGGAACCAACCGCTGCCTGGTGATAAGTTCGGCGGATTCATCAAGATCGGCAACCTGAGCCTGAAAATGAACTGACCCTTGCTTTAGAATCACCTGCAGAGTGTCGCCATCCGGCCCGGAAGGAAATCTCGCTCGCAGAGTCTGGTGGCGGTCGACGAGATGCTGCAATGCAATCTCGAGAGCGCGCTCGTCAATTTCACCACGCAATCCGAACTTAAGCTGTGTATTGTATGCGTCCGGGTTGGTGGTGACGTCAAAGGTGGAGTGAAAGAGGATTCCATCTTGCAGGCTCGTCGTCGGCAGAACTTCAGAAATGGGGTTCATCGCGTGGAGCCTCCGTAGAGAGCAACCAGCGAGTCCATCTGCGAGTGGTTAAGTTCCACCAGTACCTTTTCATTCTGAGTTCGGTCGCTGGTCTCGTTGGTTGTAGTACTTCCTAGTTCAACCGGGGAATTTGCCCCCTCGGCATCCACCTCACAGATACGAGACGATAGGTCCCTCACAGTTGGGGAAGAGAAAACATCGGCAGGTTTCACCGATAGACCCCGCGCTCGTATGCGGTTGACTAACTGAATCGCCATAATCGAATCCCCGCCCAAAGCAAAGAACGACTCATCAGTACTCACCGAGTCCAATCCCAGGACCTCCGAATACAACTGCACCAGAACCCGCTCCGTCTCCGACACAGGCTCCACAATCAGCCGAGCATCATCCAACTCCGGTCGCGGCAACTGCCGGAAATCAGTCTTACCGTTATGCGTCAACGGAATCTTTTCCAACTCAACGACCGCCGCAGGAACCATGTAGTCCGGCAACCACTGCCGCAACTGCTCACGAACCAACGCCGGCTCAACATCATCACTCCCAGCAACCACATACCCGACCAGCTGACGGTGCCCAGGCATATCCTCACGCACCATAACGGTCGCCTGAGCTACCCCCGGCACTCGAAGCAACGCAGCCTCAACTTCACCGGTCTCCACCCGGAAACCACGGATCTTCACCTGATCATCATTACGGCCTTCAAAGACCACCTCACCGTGCTCATTCCAACGAGCAAGATCGCCCGAACGATACATACGAGCACCACCACCAGCAAAAGGATCAGCAATGAACCGCTCAGCTGTTAGACCCGGCCGACGGAAATAACCTCGCGCCAACCCAATACCAGCAATAAACAGCTCACCCGTCACTCCCACCGGACACGGATTCAGATTCCCATCCAACACATAAATAGAGGTACCCGGGAACGGCCGACCAATACTCGGCGCGTCCTCCCCCGGCACCAACGCACCCGTCAACGTCGACACCACAGAACTCTCCGTCGGACCATATGTGTTAAAAAGTGAGTGGTTCTTCGACCAATCCTCGACTAGAGACGATGTGCAGGCTTCTCCGCCTACGACAACGACCAGACCTTCAGGGACCTCGTCAGGATCGACTGTAGCCAACAAGGCAGGGGTTAGTGACATGTGGGACGGCTTGACTTTGCGAATAGTTGTGACCAAATCTGCATCTACAGAAGATTTGGATCCTTCGACGATTGATAGTTCCGCGCCAGAACAGAGGGTGACGAAAATTTCCTCGACGGAGATATCGAAGCTGGTCGATGCCATATGCATAAATCGCTGACCTGGACCGACACCAAAGGCTGCGGATTCAGTAGTTACGAAGTCCGCGAGGCCGCGGTGAGTGACCAAAACTCCCTTGGGCTTACCAGTTGATCCCGATGTATAGATCAAGTAAGCCGGATCATCCACACCCAGAGCACGAACCCGGTCCTGCTGCTCAACAACACGATCAGACACAGCTTGCCAAGGACGATCTTCAATCAGAATCTCACCGGAACGACCAGATCCTCTCGACGAACTCGCCACCACGAAGCTCGGGCACGCATCATTCAAAATGTAATCAATCCGCTCCAGCGGATACTCCGGATCCACCGGCAAGTACGCACCACCAGCCTTGATCACTCCCAAAATAGATACCAAAGCATCAACACCCCGCGGCAAAAGAATCGCCACGATCGACTCCGGCCCAACACCAAGATCAATCAGATACCGGGCAACACGGTTAGATTCCCGATCCAATTGCTCATACGTCAGGCCATCATCAGCCCCACTCACCGCAAGCCGCTGCGAATGCAAAGCAACCTGCTGAGCAAACAAGTCCGGCAACACAGCCGGAACCGCAACAGTCCCGGTCTGGTTGAAAGACTCCAACTGATCGCGCAACTCATCACCGGCCAAATCAACATTGCCAACAAACTGATGCGGATCATCCACCACAGCAACCAACGCCCTAATGAACTGTTGCAGTTGTCGCTGAGTTTCGGATTCGGTATGCATCTGATCATTGGTGTACCAAAGAGCCTCAGTCGTGCCAATTTCTGGGTGGTACACCGAGACGAAGGCGTCGTCAGTCAGGCCATTGTTAACCACGGTGAGACGACTCTTGATACCTTCGAGGCCTGAATCAAACGAGCCCATGTAATTCACGGTAAGACCCGCCACTTCGGTCACCCCTGACTCCA
Organism: Auritidibacter ignavus; assembly: GCF_029853775.1. NCBI lineage: Bacteria > Bacillati > Actinomycetota > Actinomycetes > Micrococcales > Micrococcaceae > Auritidibacter > Auritidibacter ignavus. The sequence continues at coordinate 1,884,771 of NZ_CP122564.1, read as the reverse complement.
GGCGCAAGTCTCGACTAAGGCGAGAAGCCCGGTAGCGCTGATGCCTCAGCACGCCAGCAAGTCCCACTTCAGCATTGGCAACAACCTCTTCGAACGTCATTTCCGCAGTGGTATGAATCGGCACTGGGAGGATGTTCGCTGCAGTCGCCGGTGTTTCACGATCTTTTCGGGAGAATCGCGCAGCAAGAGCTAAACCGACGGGAATATCTCCGTCGCCCACGGTCGGATGCAACAAAACTGCTGCAGCAGCAAGCAAGGTTGCAGGGATTGATTTTCCAGTCCGGGTAAGCTCATCGAACAAATCGTTGGACATCGTCGAGCGGAATATGTGATTGTTCGTAGCGCGACTGGGGGGAGCACTACTCAAGCTTGCACGTCGACCGAGCCGTTGCGCCTGATTCTGCCAATACTCGCGGTCCCTCACTAAGTGGTTCGACTCACGGTATTGACGGTCCCGTTCGATAAACCCGCTCAAGTCACCGAATCTAGCGACTGACTCAGTCGAAGACTCAGTGGCGCGGCCCCGATATTCATTCATGACCTCACGGACGATCAGAGCGCCAGCATAACCATCAAGGTGATAGTGGTGAGCCGCGAAATCAATGCGATAGTGCCTGTCGCGCATGCGAGCGACGGCGAAAACGTGGCTATACCCGGAGGACAATGGTGTTAACCGCTCATGCCAGGGAGCAAGCCACTGGTCGAATGCGCCTTCCGGATCGGACGAGCTGGAGAAATCCAAGGCGTGAACGTTCGGAACGTTGCTCCGAAGATGTTGCTGCGGCAATGCTTCTGCAATGTCAATTATTAGGCCCAGAGCCTCAGTACGTAGGACGACTCGACGCAGTGACTCTTCCATTCGGGGTAAGTCAACATCCTCGAAAATGTCGACGAACTCTCTGACGAAGCGGCCATCCTTGCCGTTCGACAGCACTTGGCTGTACCAAAATTCCTCTTGTGCGGCTGTCAGGCTAATCATCTTGTGTTCCATAGCATCTCCATTGACATCTGATTCGTAACGGAACTTTCGGCTCTCAACTGACCCTCACTTCATGTGTCTCGGAACCGCGCATTGCTTTGAATCTGGAAAATCCAGCAAATGCAGCGGGGGCATTGACCGTCAGCCAGTAAAAAAGATACCAGAGATAACACGTGAATGTGTCATAACTATTAGATGAACTATTTTCAAGATCTTTGACTCCCGTGAGGTTCAATAGTAAACTAAATCATAGAGATCACAGTTATCTCTGTTATTTCTGTGATGCATGTCAGCTATGCTAGTCTCGACTTCGGTACGACTACGATCCCGAGGACACCAACATGACTGCACCCCTTGCTTTCCTGATCATTGGCCTGGCACTCATCGACAGCACCAGCCTCGGCACGTCTCTCATCCCCTTGTGGTTGTTGCTGTCTCCCGGTCGGCTGAGCAAGGCACGGATCGGCTCCTACTTGTTGACGCTGACGCTCGCGTACTTCGCAATGGGATTAGCCGTGGCGGCCGGGGCGGCATCCCTATTCAATGCATTCCAATCCTGGATTTCTTCGGCACCCGACGCATTGCTTGTCGGCGGCCAAACAACGATCGGGGCCCTGATCATTACGTTCGGGCTCACCCTGCTCATCCGCAACGTACGCGGCAGCGCGCAAGACTCCGGGAACGCACTCTTTCGATGGCGAAACCAGGCCATGACGGCTGGTTCGTCACGTGGACTCGTTTGGCTTGCTCTGCTGGCGTTCGGGATCGAATTCGCCACGATGGTTCCCTATGTCGGAGCAATCGTGGCGATGACGGACGCAGAGATGTCGTGGGAATCGATCATTCTCTGGGTCTTCATCTACTGTGCAGTTATGATGGCTCCGGCCGGCATCCTCACGGTGTTTCGCCTGGCATTAGGCCATCGGATCGATCCTCTCCTCCGGCGCTTGGACGCCTGGCTAGAGCGGCATATGCGCACTGTCAGCGGCTCCGGGCTGACGCTGCTGGGTGCGCTCATTGTCGGCATCGCGATCACCAATCTCGTCTCTTAGCATCACGAATCCGTGCCGTGAATAAAACAGGACGCACCACCCCGAAGGGCAGTGCGTCCTGTTGATGTCGGCGCCTGGGCTGGTGGTCAGCCCAGCGGCGATTGTCAGCGCAGTGTCACAGCGCGTCGATGATGGCGTTCAGCGTCGCCGACGGGCGCATTGCGTCCGAGACGAGAGCCTGCTTCGGGTAGTAGTAGCCCTCGATCTCGACGGGGGCACCCTGAGCGGTTCTCAGCTCCTCGACGATTTGCTGCTCGTTGGCACGCAGCTGCTCGGCAACAGGCTTGATCCGCTCTGCCAGCTCGGCGTCGTCGGTCTGTGCCGCCAGTTCCTCGGCCCAGTACAGGCCCAGGTAGAAGTGCGAGCCGCGGTTGTCGATCTCGCCGACCTTACGCGACGGGGAACGGCCCTCCTCGAGCACCTTGCCGGTGGCACGATCCAAGGTGTCGGCCAGCACCTGAGCGCGCTGGTTGCCGTTCGAAGCAGCCTCGTGCTCGAAGGACACGGCCAGGGCCAGGAACTCGCCGAGGGAGTCCCAGCGCAGGTGGTTCTCCTCCACGAACTGCTGCACATGCTTCGGAGCGGAGCCGCCGGCGCCGGTCTCGAAGAGGCCACCGCCGTTGATCAGCGGAACGATGGAGAGCATCTTCGCCGAGGTGCCCAGTTCCAGGATCGGGAACAGGTCGGTGAGGTAGTCGCGCAACACATTGCCGGTCACCGAGATGGTGTCCTCGCCGCGGCGGATACGATCCCCCGAGAACTGGGTGGCTTCCTTCGGCGCCATGATGCGCAGGTCCAGCCCGTCGGTATCCAGGTCCTCGAGATATTCGTTGACCTTGGAGATCAGGTTGGCGTCGTGGGCGCGGTTCTCGTCGAGCCAGAATACGGTGGGGGTGCCGGTGGCGCGGGCGCGGTTGACGGCTAGGGCGTGTCTGATAAATGTTGTAACCAAGCGATGACACCGTTGAGCACGATAGCGGCCCGGTAGATGATGGCGAGTTTGTCATATCGTGTGGCCAGTCCTCGCCACTGTTTCATACGGGCGTAACCACGCTCGATGACATTGCGGCGCTTGTACTTGATTGCGTTGAACTTCGGTGGACGGCCGCCCTTTGATCCTCGCCGGAGACGATGGCCTTGCTGATCGGCCGGCTCGGAGATAACTGCCTCGATCTTTCGTGAGCGCAGCAATGAGCGATTCGCTTTCGATGAGTAGGCTTTGTCACCCAGGAGCGCATCTGGGCGGGTGCGTCGACCGACTTTCAGGTTCTCCAGTAGCGGAGCGAGCATGGGGCTGTCGCCGTCCTGGCCGGCAGTGCAGATCGTGACTAACGGCAGTCCGTGGCCATCGACGAGCTGATGAGTCTTTGTCGACAAGCCACCACGAGAGCGGCCGAAGGCGTGGTCAGGCGAGTCGGTCAGCAGATCCTTGTAATTCGACGAGTCCCTTTTTTACGCGGCTGATGTTCGTTGCGTGCTGGTGAGCACGAGCGATCGTGGAGTCGACTGAGACGGTGAAGTCGACCTTGTCATTCTTCACCGCAAAGTCTGTCAGCGCCTGGTGGATGGCATCCCAGGTGCCGTCAGAGGCTAAGCGACGGTGCCAGGTCCACACGGTCTGCCATTTGCCGAAGGTCTCGGGCAGGCCGCGCCAGGCGATGCCGGTGCGGTAGCGGTAGATGATGCCTTCGATCATCTGCCTGGAATCGGAAAAGGGGCGTCCGCGCTTGCCTGTTGGTGCTGGCAGGTAGTCAGCGATGAGAGCCCATTGGTCATCAGTGAGCAGCTGGAATCGAGACATGACTCAAGAGTTTCAGAAACCAACCGTAAACTTTGTCAGACACGCCCTAGTCCTGAGGCAGTGTTAGTCCAGGGGTGTTAGTCCAGGGGTTTTTGCCCCCAGTGGATCGCCATCGTGCCGAACATGTGTAGTTCGTAGCCGGTGGAGCGGAAACCGGCCTCGTGCGCCATACGCTGGATCACCTGGGGCGGATGGAAGCCTCGGGAGGTTCGGGACAAGTATTCATAGGCCTCGGGGTTGTCGGTGATCCAGGAGGCGATCCGCGGGACCGCCCAGGTGATGTAGGCGGTGGAGAACGGTTTGATCACGTTCCGTGGTGCCGGTGACATCTCCAGAGCTGCCATCCACCCCCCGGGTTTGAGCACGCGGAATTGTTCGGCCAGGGTGGCCGAAATATCGGTCACGTTGCGCAATAGATAGCCGTGCGTGACCGCATCGAAACTGTGGTCCGCAAAGGGCAGGTCCATCGCATCGGCCTGCACCCACCTGATCTGGTCTCCGCCGGGGCGGGCGGCACCGACGGCCATCATCTCCGGAGCAATATCGCAGGCGGTGATCTCAGCGCCGTAGTACCGAGACAGCACCGCGAAGGCCAGATCACCGGTGCCGGCGGCCAGATCGAGCACCGCCGGGGCCTGTGGGAGCCGGGCTGCGGTGACGGTGCGGCGGATCAGTCGTGGTTCTTGGCCCCAGGTCATCACCAGGTTCATCAAGTCGTAGCGGTCGGCGATGGCGTCAAACATCCCGGCCACGGCGTGGCCGTGTTCGTCCACTGCCACGGAGTCAACGCCCGTGGACGTGGTTGACCGGTTGGGTGAGGAGGTCGTTGCGGAGGTGGTGCTCATATCTTCACACGCTACCTGGGATCGGTCGGAATAAGATCACCGGGGCACCTGTTACGCGTAGTGAAAGCACCGCAAGAACACGGCACCGGGCCTGACTCGTCCGGTGTAGCACACAGCGGAAAGGTGGAATCATGGCGCACTACATTATTCTGGGTGGACACGGCAAGGTTGCGCTACGCGCGGCCCAGTTGCTCACCGAAAAGACCAACACCGTCACCTCCGTCATTCGTCAGGAAGAGCAAATACCCGATGTTCAGGCCACCGGTGCCACAGCCCAGCTGTTGGATCTCGAGCAGGCCAGCCAGGATGACTTGGCCGAGGCCTTTTCGGATCAGGATGCGGTGATCTTCGCCGCCGGTGCCGGCGGAGGCAATCCGGATCGCACCTACGCAGTGGATCTGCAAGCAGCCAAACGCTCGATTGATGCCGCCAAGCAGGCTCGAGTCTCCCGGTTCATTTTGATCTCCTATGCCGGGTGCCGTCGGGATCACGGCGTGGCGGAAACCGACTCCTTCTACCCCTACGCTGAAGCCAAGTCGCAGGCCGATGAGTACCTGCGCAACTCTGGACTGGACTACACCATCCTGGGACCGGGTCTGCTGACCCTCGAGGAGCCCACCGGCAAGATCATGGAGGTTCCAGAAGACCATCCCCGTGACGAGAACGAGCGTCGAGAAACCTCGCGGGCTCATGTGGCTTCAGCCATTGTGGCAGCACTGAACCACCCCGAATCGATCGGACACAAGATCGACTTCTTTGATGGCGATACCCCGATCGACGAGGTGTTCTCCACTCAGCGCGACTAAGACACCGCGGTGAGTGCCTCCGGATCCCGACGGGACCTGAGACGGTCATAACCCCATAACACGGTGGCGACCACCAGGTAGCCGGTGAGAATCACGGCACAATAGGTCGCCACCGTGGTGTATCCGCCGGGGGCGGTGTGGTCCAAAAAGTCATAGGGCACCCAGTCCAGGATCGGGCCACGCACCAGCGTGAACACCAGCCACAGTGCGGGGATCAGTAGCGAGATAGCAATTCTCCTCCAGCGCACCTGTCCGAAGGGGCCCACCAGGAGGGTGACCACAGCCAGCAGGATGGGTAACACCACGTGTGAGGTGAAGTCGTTGACCTGTTGCAGTGGGGTCAGCACTGAGTCGTCGCGGAGCAGAATATTGAAGACCAGTCCGGTGATGCTCATGCAACATACCGCGGCAATGCGCACCACGTGCAGCACAGGCGAGCGGGAGTGGGGTCGGATCACCAGCCACCAGGAAACCAGTGTGGTCATCACCACCGAGATGAAGGTGAAATAGGCGGGTTGGTTGAGCGCATGCTCCCAGCCGGCTGTCAGGCGTCCGGTCAGGGTACTGCCGGCGGGCGGGTCGCCGTCGCGACGGAAGCCCAGGGCAATGGACGTGGTCAGGGCCACCAGTCCGATCAGACCGGTGGCCCCGTACCCTATGCGACGCCACAATGCCCAACGAGCTACAGCACCGTGGCCCGCTGGTGAGCCAGTATGGTTAGCCATCGACTTCGGCAGTGACCACGATCGTGGCACGACCCAGCACGTGGCCGAAGCGGTTGAAGCCGAAGAAGGCGTTGGATGAATCCGCGGGAATGTCCAGGGATTCCACATCCAGGGCGTGGACGGTGATGAAGTAGCGGTGTGGGCCGTGGCCTGCCGGTGGGGCGGCACCGATGAAACCGGGGCCACCGCCGTCGTGGTTGAGCTGGAAGGCGCCCTCGGGCAGTCCGGAGCCGTCGCCGGCGCCGGCACCTTCGGGCAACTCGGTGACCGAGGCGGGGATGTTGCCCACCGACCAATGCCAGAATCCGGAGCCGGTGGGAGCGTCCGGATCATAGACGGTTACGGCGTATGATTTGGTGCCCTCGGGTGCGTTCGACCAGGACAACTGGGGGGAAATGTCTTCTCCGCCGTCAACTCCCATGGCACCCGAGTAGTGCTTGAGCGGGAATTGCTCACCGTCAGTGACGCTGGTGGAGGTCACGGTGAATGCCACGGCATCGTCTAGGCGGGCGAAGGGATCATTACCGGTCTCGTTCAATGCGTTAATCGTCTCGGAGCTCATCAGAGTCCTTTCGTCCAATCGCTGATACGGTCTCGGGCCCGGTCGGTGCGACCAGTACCCGTGCTGTTGTGCTCCAGCCTATGTCGTGTGACACAAAACGTCACGTGTTCGGTCGTTGACTGGGCTGAATACGGCAAGGACCCTAGGCTCGATATATGACTGAGCACAACGACACCACAGCAGATCAGCTCCCTCGGCTGGGAGTGGTCATCGGCTCGATCCGCACCCCACGCAAGGCCGATTCTGTCGCCGACTGGGTGCGGAACCATCTCGAGGCCCACGATTATCCGGCCGAGTTTAGGGTGCTGGACCTCAAGGACTTCGAGCTACCCCCACTGGAACACTTCAATCAGCACTCCGATCAGCACGCGCCAGCCGATCTGGTGCGCTGGCGCGATGCGGTCGATGTCTGTGAGGGGTTTTTGTTCATCACCCCGGAATACAACCGAGCGGCGCCGGGATATTTCAAAAACGCCTACGATCTGCTGGATGTGCAGTGGAAGCACAAACCGGTCGGCTTCATCTCCTACGGGGGCGTGGGTGGCGCCCGTGCGGTGGATCAATGGCGGGTCAGCATGGCCCCCTACGGGATGTACACCATCGGGCAACAGATCCTGCTATATAACCGCTACGACTTTGACTCCGATACGCTACAGGTCAACGACCGCCATGAGAAGTCGCTGGGCAAGCTGCTCGAGGAACTACACCGGTTGACCGTCGCGACCCGGCCGTTGCGGCAGAACTAGATCGGACGCGCCCGACTAGCTGTTCTGGGCGTGGAAGTGCTGGATCCGTTCCAGGGCTTCATTCACCGCGGCCGTGCCGGCGGCAAACGAGATGCGGATAAACTCATCGCCGTCCACCGGATCAAAGTCCAGTCCCGGCGTCAGGGCCACGTAGTGGGATTCCAGCAGTGCTTGGGCGTAAGCGGTGGCCGTTCCGAAACGTTGCATCACCGCCTTCGGGGGCCGGGCATAGTAATAAAACGCCCCATCGGCAGGCGCGGCGTCGTCAAAGCCCAGTTCGGAAGTCCGAGAGAGAATCAGCGAGCGCGTGGCCGCGAACTGGCTGACACGGGCATCGCATTCGGCGTACGCGGTGTCGCTGAACGCTTCTACCGCGGCGTATTGTCCGGCGGCCGGTGGGCACAGGGAGACCGAGCCCGACAGTGCCGACACCGGTGCTACCAGATCTTCGGGCAATAGTAACCAGCCCAGTCGCCAGCCAGGCATGCCCCAATATTTGGAGAAGGAGCTGACCACCACGCCGGTGCGGGAGTACTCCCAGCTACTCACCCCGCGGGTGGAGTAGGTGATGCCGTGGTAAATCTCATCGGAGAACAGTCGCACCCCGTGGGCGTCGCACCAGCTGGTCAGTTGCTGCATGCTGGCGGGCTCAACCATGGTGCCGGTGGGGTTATTGGGTGAGGCCAAGACCAGTCCGGTGACATTGGCCTGCTCCAGGTCCCGAATGCTGGGCAGGAACCCTTGTTCCGCACCGGCCGGGATTTCGACGACCTCACAACCTAAGGCTTGGAGCACATTGCGGTAAGCGGCGTAACCGGGGCGGGCCAATCCCACCCGATCTCCCACGTCAAAGGCGGCCAAGAAACCGACCATGAAGCCACCCGATGACCCGGTGGTGACAGCAACCTGTGACACGGGAACCTCAAGGTCGTACCAGCGACGGTAGTGCTCTGCGATCGCTTCCCGCAACGGTTGGATACCCAGCGACGGGGTGTAGTTCAGCGGCACGGCCGCATCATGGATATTCCGCGCGGCTTCGGTAACCGCCGTGGGTGCTCCGCCAGAGGGCTCCCCGGCGCACAGACTAATCACCGGTTGTCCGGTGGCAGTTAGCTCCGCGACGCGTTGCAAGATGGTCATCACCCGAAACGGGGGCACCTGAGAACGACGCGAAGGCGTGAAATGGGGCTGTTCAGATCGGCTCGATGTCACCTTGTCAGTCATGGTTCTAGTATGGTCTTTTCAGACTCCGTGCAGGCTGTATTTCTAGACTGAGTTTCATGAGTACTTCCCCGTCTGTTCCCGATCAGCGGTCCGTGGCGCGCTATGCGGGACAGGTTCCTAGCTTGCGACGCGTCACACCCCACGATGAGGTGTATATCCACACCGCTGAGGGCACCATGTCTTTCTCGGCCGCACAACTTCACCGGTTGCGCAGAGACTTGGATTCGATGATGGCCGAATACACGTTTGTGCTCCGGGAGGTCGAAACCAAGCTGTCGGTGTTACGCGATGAGTTCACCCAGCTCCACGACTACAGCCCCATCGAGCACATCTCCACCCGCGTGAAATCGATGGACTCCCTGTTGGCGAAGGCTTCACGTAAGGGTATTGCTTTCGACCCCGACGAGATTCGACGCACCATCACCGATATTGCCGGGGCGCGGGTGACCTGTGGCTTCGTCACTGACGTCTATGAAATCTTTGACATGCTGGTAGCTCAAGATGATGTCACGGTGCTGAAAGTCAAGGACTACATCAAAAACCCCAAGCCCAACGGGTATAAGTCGTTGCACGCCATTATCCGGGTGCCCGTGTTCCTGTCATCAGGCCGTCAGGATGTCACCGTCGAGATCCAGTTCCGTACGTCGGCGATGGACTTTTGGGCCTCGCTGGAGCACAAGTTGCACTATAAATACGACGGCGATGTGCCACAGTGGGCTATCGACGAGCTGAAGGAAGTCGCCGAGATCTCCTCGACTTTGGAACAGCGGATGCTGAATCTGCGTCATATTCTGCACAGCAAGCCGATACGTTCCGCAGGGGCTGATTCCCCCTCAGCGACGAACCACGGTGGCCACTGGGTTTAGGGAGAATCATTCGTGCCGGAAGTGGAACTACCGCACAGCACCACGGCCACACTGAACGCTTGGTGCCCGACTTCTGCTACGCACAGCAGACCACGCATGGCCGTGGTTGGTGCTGCCGGTGAGATCGGGCGGGTCACCGGTCAGTGTTTCACAGACGAGGATCTGGTTCTGATAGGCCTCGATGTGTTGGATCATCACAACATCGTGGGATACCACGCCTGGTCCACGGGTACGGTGGCCGATAAAGCAGTGGTACGTCACGGGCTAGGCGATGCTGATAATGTTTTGTACCTCCCCACGGGCGCCAAGATGGGGTGGCACGGACTCCTCGAGGCCGAGATCCACGGCGTAAAGAATGTGGCCGAAGTCTGCGTCGAAAAGGGGGTGAAGCGTCTCATCTATGCGTCCAGCAACCATGTGACGGGGATGAACGAAGTTGAGTTCTACGAAACAGGAGTTCTCGACACGCCGCATCCGACGAGCTTGCCACGACCAGATGGTCTTTACGGGGCAGCGAAGGCCTTCGCCGAAGCGTTATTGCGTTCGACAAGCGAAATTCACGGCCTTCCGGTGTCAATCATCCGTATCGGCGCGATGCGCTACCGGGACGATCCCCATGCGGTGACCGATGGACCGCGATTTGCCCGCCAAACCAACAAGGAATATCGCCAACGCATGGAGCGGGTCTGGCTGACCCACCAGGAGTGGAAAGCCACCACTACCCGGGAGCTAGCAGCCACCGATCAGTTCCGCCTCTTTTATGCACCGCAACATCAGGCCGACCAGCCATGGACCGGTGAGATCTATACCTGGAATCGTGGCCGTTGAACAGATGCCACGAGCCAAAGTGGCCGGCTGTCTGATGATCCACGGGTCTGGTTTTTACAGGGCGTATTGTCCTCGGAGTTTGTGTTTGAGCAGTTTGCCCGAAGCATTACGGGGTAACTCCTCCACGATCTCAAGGCGCGTGGGCTTCTTGAAGGAGGCAAGCTTGTCAGAGAGGAAATCGTGAATCTCCGCTAAGGTGGGTGGATCCGCGGGATCATCGGGGACCACAATCGCCAGTGGCGTCTCCACCCATTTCTCGTCGGGGACACCAATCACGGAAGCATCAGCCACCTTCGGGTGGGTACTGACGGCATGCTCAACTTCGATTGAGGAGATGTTCTCACCACCGGAGATGATCAGGTCCTTGGACCGATCGACGACATACATAAATCCTTCCTCATCTTGTCGGACCATATCCCCGGAGTGAAACCAGCCATCCCGGGTAGCGTCTTGGGTCGCCTCGGGCTTATTCCAATAGCCGGCCATCAGTCCCGGGCCACGATAGACAATTTCTCCCATTTCTCCGGGGGCGACATCGTTTCCTTCCGCGTCGACAATACGAGCTGCGATCGGCCCGATTGGTTCACCGATGGAGCCCATCTTGCGCAGTGATGCGGGGCCTTGTAACAACGCGGTAATGGGTGACATTTCGGTCTGACCGAACGCCGTGGAAAGCGTTGCCTTTGGAAAAGTGTCCACAATCAGTTGCAGGGTTTCTTTCGAGGCTGGTGATCCTCCCCACGAGATTGACTGTAACGGGAGGTCTCGCTCGGTGATGCCGGGTAGAGAACACAGTGCTTGCCAGATTGTCGGCACCAAGAACATATTGGTGATCTGCTCTTTCTCGATGAGATCAACCAGCGCTGCGAGATCTGTGAGCACCTGGGGTGGAGCGACCACCAAACGAGTACCGGCAAAAAACGCCGGAGTCAGGACACCGATGCCGGCGATATGGAACAACGGAACCACAACGAGGTTGGTTTCAGGAAGATCTCCCGGGGCCGGCGCGTTGCGATACACCGGAATGGTCTGACTCAAAAGATTCAAATAGCTGAGCATGACCCCTTTCGGATCCGAGGTGGTCCCCGAGGTATAGACAATCATGGCAATCGAGTTCTCATCGATGTCCAAAGGCTCGGCGGTTCCCCCGGCTGCCACAATCTCGGGCACATTCTCCACCAGAGAAATGGTCTGGATATGGTCTTTGCTCTGGGACCCAGCCAGTGCCTGAGCGCCCATGGCGTCGACGTAGATCACTTTCGCACCAGAATCTGACACAAAATAGTCGAGCTCGCGTGGCACAGATCGAATATTGATCGGAACGCTGATCGCACCAACGGTATTAATGGCAAGCATGGCGATGATATATTCTGCGCTGTTTAGCGACAGGATCAGCACACGGTCGCCGGGTTGTACACCCCGATGTTGCTGAAGGTCTGCGGCCAAGGCTTGCACGCGCTGCTGTAGCTCCCACCAGGAAATGTTCTCAGTCTGGGTGGTCAACCCAATCTCGTCTGGTCTATCAGTGGCGTGGAGATCGAGCATATTCATCCAGTGCATGCGACGTGAGAAGAACGGCTGACGGTCGAGACGGGAGGGGATCAGCATGTTCAGACCTTCCATAGGAGTGTGATCTATATCACTACTACAATAGTGGAGGTGTGAACGGAAAAGCGAGATGACGAGCACATTTTCATCGACACATCAGAGTCATCAGAAACCTCGACCGGACACGTCTTTTTGCGTGTTTCCAGTAAGTGCTGCCCGACACCGCACTGAGGCGCAGATCAGTGGCTCTAGAATCCGCCGTCCTCAGGGGCCATGTTGTTGAACCGGGAGTAGTGGCCCTGAAAGCCGACGACGATAGTTCGGGTCGGCCCATTACGGTGCTTGGCAACGATCAGGTCAGCCTCACCAGCACGTGGTGATTCCTTATCATAGACGTCTTCACGGTGCAGCAGAATGACCATGTCGGCATCCTGTTCAATCGAACCGGATTCACGCAGATCAGAAATCTGCGGACGCTTATCGGTGCGCTGTTCTGAGCCACGATTGAGCTGCGAGAGCGCGATGACCGGGACCTCGAGTTCCTTGGCTAAGAGCTTCAGGGCACGAGAGAACTCGGCGACTTCTTGCTGACGTGATTCCACCCGCTTGCCGGAGCTCATCAGTTGCAAGTAGTCCAGCACAACTAGTTTCAGGTCGTGCTTTTGCTTCAGGCGGCGGCATTTGGCCCGGATCTCCATCATCGTCATATTGGGTGAGTCGTCAATGAAGAACGGTGCTTCGTTCAACCGTCCCACGGTGGCGGCGATTTTCGTCCAGTGTTCGGATTCCAGTGCACCTTTACGCAGATCAGACAGCGCGATGGTTGCTTCGGCCGACAGCAGACGCATCGCAATCTCATTGCGGCCCATTTCCAGTGAGAAAAAGACCGTGGGCATGTTGTTGCCGATCGCCGCCGCACGAGCCAGGTCGAGAGCCAACGTCGATTTACCCACCGCAGGACGGGCCGCCACCACGACCATTTGTCCGGGGTGCAGTCCCTGGGTCAGCTCATCAAGCTCGTAGAAACCGGTGGGAACACCCGAGAGTCCACCGGCGTGATCACCGGCGGCTTCGATCTCGTCGACGGTGTTCTCCAGGATGCCCGAAAGACGGACGTAGTCCTCGGATTGCTGGTTCTCTGCCACCCGGTACATCTCACCCTGGGCAGCGTTGACAATGTCGTCCACGTCGCCGTCTTGGGCGTAGCCCATCCGGCTAATCCTGTTGCCCACGTCCACGAGTCGACGCAGAATCGCTTTCTCCTGGACGATGTCGGCGTAGAACTCCGCGCTGGTGACAGCCGGAACGGACTGGACCAATTCGTGTATGTACGAGGCTCCCCCGACACGAGGTAGCTCCTTACGCTTGTTAAGCATGTCGGAGACGGTGACCGCATCTGCGGGTTCACCACGACCGTAGAGTGTAATGATGGAGTCGTAGATCAGCTCGTGAGCTGGTGAGTAAAAATCTGGCCCACGCAGAACCTCCACCACGGTGGCCACCGCATCGTGCGAGAGCAACATCGCTCCGAGGACAGATCGTTCGGCGCTGAGATCCTGGGGTGGGACGAGCGTGTCGCGAGACAGCTCCGGGGAACCGGTGGAATCATAAGGCGTATTCATTAGATCGTCTCTTGATTCCCTTCCCCTTTACCGGACCCCGGACTGTCTCACGAAGACCCCCCGGTCGCAGTGGATGCGCGCAGTATGTGCACCCTGTGCATAACCTGCCAATACCCACCGGCCGAGAGGCGATATAGCGACACTACTCGGGGAAAACAGCCTCAGCAAACCCCCAAAATTCTTTTCCTGTGGATAACCTGTGGAAAGAGTGGATTAGCCTGTGTAAAAATTCTCAAGAACCTGTTGATTCAGCCAGGTGATCATCCGCGGATTCGGCTTTGACTAGGGCTTTTATGAATCACAGCCTGTGACTTAAAAATAATTTGCACTCACTTTGGCCGACTTGACAGCACCATGACGGGCGAGTACAAGGAGTGTTTTCCACACCACACGGAGTTATCCACAGGGTTACCCACAGCCGTGGATAAATTACACCAGTGTGGTTCTCCCACGCTACGTGCATTGCTTCACATTAAAGGGCCAGATCAGCCTTGGTTTTCCGGAGCGGGAAGGTTCTGGAGTCGAAGTTGTCCGCGGGCCAAGACTTTGCCGGTGGCTTCGGCGGTAATGACGACATCCCAGAGTTGCTGGGTGCGTCCCTGGTAGAGGGCATTGGCTTCAACGAGGACGGTGCCGGCACTAAATTGACGCAAGAAGTCAGTGCCGTTGTGCAAGCCCACCGCGAACATGTTCTGGTCCTTCACGGCGTAGCTGGCACCTACCGAGGCCACTGACTCCACAATGGTGGCGTAGACGCCTCCGTGGACGATTCCCCAGGGCTGGTGGTGGTCTGGGCCCAGTTCAGCGTGCCCTGCCACGTGTGTGGCGGTGATGTCGTCAAAGACGAAGTTGGTGGTGGACCCGAATGTTCCCTGGGCTTCGTTGATGTGGTCCCAGATATCGTGAAGTCGATCGACCATGGCGCGCTGTACTCACTCTCCGCATAGGGGCTACTTGGCAGAGAATCTAGCACCTTACCCAGCGGTCACGGCCCAGCATGGCCCGTGGCGCGCCTGATTGAGTTTCATCAGTGGCCCAGAAGTACCCCACAGCCCCAGCAACACTACCCGGCAGAGGTGCTGTGCACGTTAGGCCTGTGCCGAGCCGTGGGGAGGTCTCGCGCCGAAGATCGCAGAACCGATTCGGACCATGGTGGCTCCTTCTTCGATGGCAATCTCAAAGTCGGCTGACATGCCCATGGACAGATCTCCGGCCCCGAGTTGGTCGCGGTGTTCATCGCGCAACGCGCGCAGCTGCCGGAAATTATTCCGGATCGCATCCTCGTCATCGGAGTTCTCGGCGATGGTCATCAATCCGTTGACCCGAAGTGCCGTGAAATCCTGAATCTGGTCAACAAACGGGCCGAGTTCTGTCGGGTCGAGACCGGATTTGGTGGTTTCCCCGGAGGTATTGACCTGGATCAACACCGACAGGTCCCGTCCGGCTTCGGTGAGCTGGTCGTGGAGTCTGCGAGCGATCTTGACCCGGTCTAGGGCGTGGAACTCATCGGCAAATTCGGCCACCTCTCGGGTCTTATTGGACTGTAATGGCCCGATGATGCACCAGGTGATCTCCAAGTCGTTCATGGCCTGGTATTTTTGGTGGGCCTCTTGAACTTTATTCTCACCGAAGGTCTGAATGCCTGCCTGATAGGCGGTGCGCAGGCGCTGTTCCGCCACGGTTTTGGTCACCGGGATCAGACGCACATCCCGGGGATCACGCCCGACACGGTTGGCAGCAGCGTTAATCCGTCCTCGAACCGCGTAGAGGTTCTCTTGGATCTCTTCCAGGGTGGTGGCCACAGCAGATTCAGACATAGCTCAAAGCTAACACAGCCCTGCCAGCCCACTGGGGGAGACAACGAAACCCCGGGGCGGGTGACCAGATGATGGTCAACACCTGCCCCGGGGTTCTCTCAACGCAATCCGGGTCTAGCCAGAGCGAAGAAGCTTATTTCTTCTTCTTTTGGGCCGGAACGACAGCCAGTTCCACCTGAGCAATCACGTCGTCGTGCAGACGGATCTGCACCGAGTGGTTACCCAGCGAACGGATGCTGTCGGTCAAGACGACGTTGCGACGGTCGATCGACTCGTGGCCGGCTGCTTCCAAGGCCTCGACAATGTCTGAGGAGGTCACCGAGCCGAACAAACGACCGGTCTCACCGGAGGCCACCTGAATCTGCACCGGTTGCTGCTGGAGCTTCTCGGCCAGCGCCTGAGCTTCTTCCAGGTTCGCCATGGCCCGAGCTGCCCGGGTCTTGCGGATCTCTTCGACCTGGTTTTCTGCGCCGCGGGTCCAACGAGTAGCGAAACCGCGCGGGATCAGGTAGTTGCGAGCGTAACCGTTCTTGACCTCGACGACATCGCCGGCAATACCGAGGCCGGGGATCTCCTGGGTCAAAATGAGTTTCTGCTGTGCCATGTCTACTCTCTCCTTCTCTACTTCAAGATCAGCGGCCGGAACCGGAGTAGGGCAACAGAGCCATTTCACGTGCGTTCTTGATCGCCAAAGCGATCTTGCGCTGCTGCTGGACGGTCACACCGGTCACACGGCGGGCACGGATCTTGCCGCGATCGGAGATGAATTTGCGAAGCAGAGCCACATCTTTGTAGTCGATGTAGTCGATGCCTGCTGTCTTGAGGGGATTGGGCTTTGGTTTGGGCTTACGTACTTCAGCCTTAGCCATCGTGGTGCTCCTTCGAGTAATAACTGGAGCCCGCAGTCAGCGGGATGGTTGGTGTTTAGAACGGTGGTTCCTGATGATCCGGGGTGTCCCAGGATCCAGCGGAGGGAGCTCCGCCCCAGGGATCCTGCTGTGGGGCACCACCAGCTTGACCCCAGCCGCCCTGGTTCTGGGCCGGCGGGTTCTGGTTAAAACCACCACCGGATCCGCCCCCGTGACGCGGGGTACGCGTCACCTGGGCGGTGGCGTAGCGCAACGACGGGCCGATCTCGTCGACGTCCAGTTCCCAGTTGGTGCGGTTCTCGCCCTCACGGGTCTGGAAGGAACGGGCTTTCAGGCGACCTTGGGCCACCACGCGCATTCCTTTGGTCAAGGATTCGGCCACGTTTTCTGCTGCTTCACGCCAGATGGAAGCACGCACAAACAAGGTCTCAGCATCGGACCATTCATTGGTTTGACGGTCGTAGATCCGAGGAGTTTGGGCAATGGTGAAGTTCGCGACGGCCTGTCCCGATGCGGTGAAACGCAGTTCGGGATCGGCGGTCAGGTTTCCAATAATCGTGACTACCGGCTCTCCAGCCATGAGGTACTCCTGGTGCTCTCGTTAAACCGATGCTTGAGTGTTTGTGCAGTGACGAGGTGACCCTAGAGGGTGACCTTCTGCTCTTCCGGACGAATGATCTTGGTGCGCAACACGGTCTCATTCAGACCCAGCTGGCGTTCCAATTCCTGAGCCGAGGCCGGCTCAGCGGTGAAATTCACGACCGCGTAAACAGCTTCCGAGTTCTTCTTGATCTCGTAGGCCAGCTTGCGACGACCCCACACATCGATTTCTTCCACGGAGCCACCGTCTTTGACAACGGTGTTGTCAAAGTACTTACGCAGTGTCGGTTCAACTGTACGCTCATCGACCTCCGGGTCAATCAGCGCCATCAATTCATATGCACGCATGCGAACCCACCTCCTTCGGGCTTATGGTCACGGTCTTTCCGTAACAGGAGGTTCTCCTTAGTGCTGTTGTCAAAGAACAACTCGAATAGTTTAGCGTGATTGCGCCGAAATTACCACGCGAACCGTGAGAAGTGTGCTACAGATCCAGCTTTCCTGGTGCTGACTACTGGCGAAAGAAGGCGGCGGTGAGGCGGGTCAAGTAGCCTGGGTCTTTGGCACCGACCAATTCACGGACCGAGTGCATCGACAGCAACCCCACCCCGCAGTCCACCGTGGGAATCCCTAACCGGGTCGAGGCGATCGGACCGATGGTGGAGCCACAGGGCACATCATTGCGGGAGACATATTCTTGGATCGGTACCCCGGCGTCCTCGGCCCACCCGGCCATGGCCGCATGTCCCATCGCATCGGTGGTGTAGCGCTGATTGGCGTTGATCTTCACCAACGGGCCTTGGTTGGGCAACGGGTGGTGGTCCGGGTCGTGTTTGGTGACGTAATTGGGGTGGACCACATGGCCACAGTCGGCCGACAGCAGCCAGGATTGAGCGCGCACCCGCGGGCTCTGCTCGGGACTAATGCCCAGGCTGTGCTGGATACGCACCAGAGTTTCGTCTAAGAATGGCCCGGCGGCCCCCGAACGCGTCTGGGAACCGACTTCTTCGTGGTCGAAGGCGGCCAGCACCGGAATCAGGTCGGGCGCTGGCTGGTGGGCAACCTCTAGCAGAGCGGAAAGTCCAGCCGAGACGGAGACCAGATTGTCCATCCGCGGGGCGGCTAAGAATTCTTGGGCCGAGCCCAGTATGGCCGGGGGTTGAGTATCGGCCAGCATCAGATCGGCGGCAACCACGTGGTCTGCCGAGAGACCGGCTTCTTCGGCGATGGCGTGCACAATGGTGGTTGCGGAGTCGCCGGAGGCGGTGGCCACAATCGGCATCAGGTGCTGTTGTCGATTCAGAGTCAGCCCCCGATCGGTCTCGCGATCGAGGTGGATAGCCAGCTGCGGGATGCGCGCCATCGCGGAGGTGGTGACCAGTTTGGTGCTGCCATCGCGTAATACCAGGCGTCCGGCGAAGGCCAGGTCGCGGTCTAACCAGGAGTTGACCAGCGGTCCCCCGTACACCTCAACACCGACCTGGGCCCAGCCGGCGGTGGTGGTATCCGGGCTGGGCTTGACCTTGAACCCCGGGGAATCGGTGTGAGCGCCCAGAATGCGAAAGCCCGGTAGCGTCGCTGAGTCCTCGCCGGTGGCCTCCGGCTGGATCCAGGCGATCACCGCACCATCACGGACGACCACGTAACCACCCGGGGCTAGCGGATAGGGCTCGGTTTCCTCCAGCCGGGTGAAGCCAGCGGCGATAGCTTCCCGAGCTACATAGTCGGCAGCGTGCCATGAGGTCGGAGCATCAGAGATCAGACGGACCAGTTCATCGAGGTGACTCATGAACTCCACCCTACTGTTTGTGCTCAAGGGTGATGGGTGTCCAGATCCCCTGGTGCTCGGCCGCGCCAACTTCAACGGGTTCGGGCTCGCTGTGATCGGCATGTTTGCCGACGGGTTGGGCTACAGGGATGAGGAATGGCAGACGGTCGCGTGCGCCGTCATAGTCTCCACCCAGCGGGTCATCCCAGGCCAGATTCTTCGAAGCCTCACCGCGCAGGCTGGAGTCGAAGACGGGCAGGCTGGTGCGCACCGGGTCGGTTTCAGGCCGGTAGATCTGATAGACCACCCGGGCCATCAGATAGAAGGTGGCCAACATGTGTGCG
The DNA here is from genome assembly GCF_029853775.1 of Auritidibacter ignavus. Classification (NCBI taxonomy): domain Bacteria; kingdom Bacillati; phylum Actinomycetota; class Actinomycetes; order Micrococcales; family Micrococcaceae; genus Auritidibacter; species Auritidibacter ignavus. The sequence goes on along the minus strand of NZ_CP122564.1, from coordinate 1,865,769 downwards.
GCCACGGCCAGACCGTAGAGCCGTTCATCGAAGAGGTGCTGGGTGTTGTGTTCGGAGGTAAAATGCGACAGATGGGCCCAGACCGCCCAAAAGTGCAACACTTCCACGAATTGCCAGATCAAAAAGTCACGCCAATTGGGCAAGGCCAGGGCCACCAGCGGGATCAGCCACACCACGAACTGTGGTGAGTAGACCTTATTGAACAGCACGAAGCTGGCCACGATGAGAAACACCAGTTGCGCCATGCGGGGACGAACCGGTGCGGTGGTGCCGATGACGAAAATGAAAGCACAGCAGATCGCGACAGCACCCACGGACAAGTAGGACAGGGATTCGGCGGTGACCGGGTGGCTGTCGTTGAATACGTTCCACATACTCCAGACCGAGGACCAGCCGGGCCCACGGTCGGCGGAGAAGGTGTAGAACAACGACCACGCCTCATAGTTGGTCAGCATCAGTGGCACGTTGAGGACTAGCCAGGAGGTGGCCGCTCCGGCCGCGCTGAGCACCAATGGGCGGAAGACCAGAGTACGGACCGCCAGCACGAGGATGGCCCCGAAGACGAGTAACGGGAAGATTTTCGCCGAGATGCCGATGCCGAACAGGACGCCGGCCCAAAAGTACTTCTTGCCACCAAACAGCCACAGACCCAGGATCAGGGGGACCACCGCCCACATGTCCCAGTTAATAGAGGACGCCAGAATCATGCCCGGGGCGACGGCCACCATCGCGGCATCCCAGAAGCGCCGCACCGAGGACTTGGCGACGACCACCACGGTGATGACCCACAGGGCGAAGACCAGCACGAAGTTGATGTCGAAGTACAGTAACGAGGGCCGGTCGGGGTTAAAGAAGTGGGTCAGTGCTGCCGTCAGGGAGGCCACGACCGAGATCAGCACCGGGTATTCGAACGTGGAGGCCTCCATGAAGGGTGCGAAGGGGTTCTCGTCGAAACCGCGACCACCGTATAACGCGGTCCAGTCGGAGTAGCATCCGGCGAAGTTCACGAAGGGTTGGGACCAGCCTTCAAGACGGCACGGTGATTTTTGTAGCACCGCCAACAACGCCGCCAGGGTGGTCATCAGGATCAGCACCCGCATGGGGGTGAAAAACCCGCCACCGGTCCGACCAGGTGCGCTACGTCGTCCGATCGGGCCAATTTTCTCGGAGGTCAGCCGGGCGAGAAGCGGGTCAGTTCGAGAAGGAGCAACAGGCGTGCGTGGCTGTTGCTGTTGTGCGCGGGTGGCCATGAGGCACAGTTTACGTGGTGTGAGCGATCAGGGTGTAAAAACCTGCCGGTTTCTCTTCGGTCACCTCCGGGCTGTCGTAGAGTAGATGAGGTTTAAAAACAAAAGGAGTATCTCGTTGTCTGCAATTCGAGTTGCGATCGCAGGGTTGGGGAACTGTGCTTCCTCCCTGATTCAGGGTGTGCACTATTACCGGGACGCCGCTGATTCTGATGTGGTACCCGGATTGATGCACGTACGTTTCGGCGATTATCATGTCAGCGACCTGGAGTTCGTGGCGGCCTTTGATGTCGATCAGGCCAAGGTGGGGCTGGACATTGCTGAGGCCATCACCGCCTCGGAGAATAACACCATTACCCTGGCCGAAGTCCCTGTTACCGGTGTACAGGTCCAGCGTGGCCCGACCCTGGATGGTCTCGGGAGGTACTACCGCGAAACCATCACCGAATCTGTCGCTGATCCAGTCGATGTGGCCCAGGTCTTGCGCGATCGTGAGGTCGACGTGCTGGTCTCCTATCTTCCGGTGGGCTCTGAAGAGGCCGATAAGTTCTACGCGCAAGCCGCCGTGGACGCCAAGGTGGCCTTTGTGAATGCACTACCGGTCTTCATTGCCGGGACCGAAGAGTGGTCGCAGAAGTTCACCGAGGCCGGGGTGCCGATTGTCGGCGACGATATTAAATCCCAGATCGGGGCCACCATCACCCACCGCACCATGGCAGCACTGTTCGAAGCCCGCGGGGTAACCGTGGATCGGACCTACCAGCTGAATGTCGGTGGCAATATGGACTTCAAAAACATGTTGGAACGCGAGCGGTTGGAGTCCAAGAAGATTTCCAAGACCCAGGCGGTGACCTCTAATCTGGACACCGAACTGGAAGACCGCAACGTCCATATTGGCCCGTCTGACTACGTGCAGTGGCTCGATGACCGCAAGTGGGCTTTCGTCCGGCTGGAGGGGCGCAACTTCGGTGATGCTCCGGTGTCGTTAGAGTACAAACTCGAAGTCTGGGACTCCCCAAACTCCGCCGGTGTGATCATTGATGCGGTCCGGGCTGCCAAGATCGCTTTGGATCGTGGCATCGGTGGACCGATCCTGTCGGCCTCCTCCTATTTCATGAAGTCCCCACCGGTCCAGCACCGCGATGAGCACGCCCGCGAACTGGTGGAGGCCTTTATTCGTGGCGAGATTGAGCGCTAGGTGTCTGTTTTCGGGTTCTAGCAGTCTCGAGTCCTAGAAGATATTCAGAATCTCACCGGTGGAGTCTGCAACGTCCATCGCCTCGGCAGCGGGATGTTTCGGTAGCCCGGGCATGGTCATAATCCGTCCGGTGTAGACCACCACGAATCCCGCACCGGCTCGTAGCCGCACGCGCTGGATGGTGAGCTGAAACCCGGTCGGTGCCCCGAGTTTTGTCCGGTCATCAGAGAAGGAGAACGGGGTTTTGGCCACGCACACGGGCAGATACTCCGCCGGGGTACCCGCCAGCTCGTCCAACTGTTTCAGTGCTGCCGGGGAATATTTCACCCCGTCAGCCCCGTAGATCGTGCGGGCAATCACCGAGATTTTCTCCTGGAGGGGCAAGCCCGCCAGCGCCTGCGGACTGAGGGGATCCGGGGCGTGCTGCTCGGCCTGCTCGCGTCGGTGTTGTTGGTGGGAAGTCTCCTGCAGCTGGTCTCGGATCACCCGAGCCAAGGCTTCGGCCCCGTCGGCACCCTGTCCCCACGCTGCACAGATCTCGGCGGTTACCCCTCGGGCTTGGCAGTGGTCGATCAGCCAGGTTATCTCCTCCTGGGTGTCGTCCGGGAAGGTGTTGATCGCCACCACCACGGGACGGTCATAGTGCGCTAGGTGGTCGAGGTGCCGGTCAAGGTTCTCCACCCCGTCCCGCAGTGCCTCCGGATTGACCTGGTTGGCTTCATCCACGCTGACCCCACCGTTATATTTCAGCGCCCGGAGCGTGGCGACCACCACAATGGCATCGGGGCTGAACCCTCCGGCCGGGCCGGTGATATGCATGAATTTTTCGGCGCCGAGATCGGCCCCGAAGCCGGCCTCGGTAATCACCACATCGGCTAGCGCCCGGGCGGTATTGGTGGCAATCACCGAATTGGCGCCATGGGCAATATTGGCGAACGGTCCGCCGTGCACCAACGCAGGGGTGCCGGACAACGTTTGGACCAAATTAGGGTCCAGTGCATCATTGAGCAATACTGCCATTGCCCCTTGGGCACCCTCGGGCCCCAACTCACCGACGGTTACCGGCTTCTGGTCATAGGTGTAGCCGATGATCATCTGCGACAGTCGTTGCTTCAAATCCTTCCGGTCGGTGGCCAAACAGAAGATCGCCATGGTTTCGGTCGCCACCGTAATCTCGAAACCATCTTCTCGGGGCACCCCTTGGGTGCGTCCCCCCAGTCCAATCACGGTGTGACGTAGCGCCCGGTCGTTGAGATCCACGCACCGTTTAATGGTGATGGTGCGCGGGTCAATGCCTAGCTGATTGCCCTGGTGGATGTGGTTATCCACCAGGGCACACAACAAGTTGTGCGCTGCCGAGATGGCGTGTAGGTCACCGGTGAAGTGCAAGTTGATCTTATCCATCGGCACCACCTGGGCGTACCCGCCGCCGGTGCCACCACCCTTGAGTCCAAAAACCGGACCCAATGACGGCTCACGCAAGGCCAGGGCCGTGTTGACCCCGATGCGGTTCAACCCGTCAGCCAGCCCGATCGCGACGGTGGTCTTCCCTTCTCCAGCCGGGGTCGGGGAGCAAGCGGTGACCAATACCACTTTGCCAGGACTGCGCTGAGCATCCGCGTTGTCGGTGAGCCCGAGACCGGTGAGATCAATTTTGGCCATGGTGTGGCCGTAGGGGATGAGGTGTTCGGCTGAGACCCCCAGCCGCTCGGCGATCGCGTGAATCGGTTGCAGAGTGGCTGTGGCAGAGATCTCAGCGTCGTTCATACCTCCAGCCTAAACGTTGTTGTGCCGACCTCGGAGTTTCACGACGAACCAGATGACGAGCGCGATCACGATCAAGGCCACCACTACGCCGGTGGCCACCGGCCACCGGGTAAAAAAGTAGCTCAGCGCCCGGAAGGAGACCACCCCGACCGTGGCGTAAATTGCCGCCCAGGCCGCCCCGCCCACTGCGAGCGCGGGGACGTAACGGAACCACCGCATCCGGGTCACCCCGGCGGCGAAATTTACCAGCGTTTGGAATCCGATGGTGAGAAAGCTCAACGCCACCACTGGGGCGCCCCACCGGTCAATCGCTCGCTCGGCGCGCTGATACCCGTCGGTCTGTAATACCCGCGCCAGCCGAGTGTGCGTCCGACCCACCCCGGTGCGAATGCCACGACCTAGTAAATAGGTGCCGCCGGCGCGGGCCCAGATCACCACATAGAGCCCCAACCAAATCACGAACCACGGTGCGGTCCACGACATCGGATTGTACCAGACTCCATCACTCATCCCTCGGCTCCGCTTTCGTGTGGGATTCGGGTTGTTGCTCCCACCAGCGCAATAACTCGGCTTCGGCTTCCTCGGCGGTGTGCTGGCCCTGGTCCAACCGCCAGTCCAGCAGATGCTGGTAGGCACGTCCGACCAACGGTCCCGGGGAAATCCCCAGGATCTGCATGATCTGTTGGCCGTTGAGATCGGGGCGGATCTTCGCCAATTCTTCTTCGGCCGCCAACTGCTCAATGCGTTGTTCGAGGTCATCATAGGCGTGAGCTAACCGGTTGGCCTTACGTTTATTCTGGGTGGTGACATCCGAGCGGGTCAGCGCGTGCAAATGGTGCAACATATCCCCGGCATCGGTCACGTAGCGGCGCACCGCCGAATCACCCCAGCCAGCATCTCCGTACCCGTAAAAACGCATGTGCAACTCGACCAGAGTGGACACCGCCCGGATGGTTTCTTTATCAAAGCGCAAAGCCTTCATCCGGGACCTGACCATCTTTGCTCCGACCACATCGTGGTGGCGGAAGGTCACCGCCCCGTTTTTCTCAAACCGACGGGTGGCGGGTTTGCCGATATCGTGCATCACCGCTGCGAAACGGAGCACGAAATTCGGTGCCGACACATACTCCGGTTCCCACTCCATGGCTTGCTCCAGCACCTTCAGCGAGTGCTGGTAGACGTCCTTATGATGGTGGGCGGCATCCATGGTCAGTCGCAGGGCCGGCAGTTCGGGGAGGACGTGCTCAGCCAGTCCGGTCTGGACCAACAGTTCCAAACCGGCCCGCGGATCGGCCCCGATCATCAGCTTGACCAGCTCATCACGGACCCGTTCGGCAGAGATGATGTTAATGCGTTCGGCCATCTCGATCATCGCGGTGCGTACGTCATCGGCTACCGACAAGCGCAATTGCGACATGAACCGGGCGGCCCGCATCATCCGCAACGGGTCATCGGAGAATGAAGCTTCGGCTCTGCCCGGAGTTCGTAGTCTCCCGGCGAACAGATCCCGAATGCCACCGAAGGGATCAACCAGCTCGAGGTCGGGGAGTTTCAGGGCCATCGCGTTAACGGTGAAATCCCGACGCAACAAGTCGTCAGTGAGGTCGTGGCCGAAGACCACCTGCGGTTTGCGCGATTCGGGGTCGTATTTTTCGGCCCGGTAGGTGGTGATCTCCACCTGCCAGCCGGCCTTACGGGCCCCGATGGTTCCGAACGCGGCCCCAATATCCCAGATCGCATCCGGCCAGGTGCCCAACACCTCAGTAATCTGCTCCGGAGTGGCGTCGGTGGTGAAATCCAGATCCACAGCCGCCACCCCGAGGAAGATATCGCGCACCGGTCCGCCGACCAGAGCCAGCTCGAAACCGGCCTGCTGAAATATGTTACCCAGTTCTACCACGAGCCCCGGCACCGTGGCTCCGTGAGGAAAACCAGCGGGTAACGGTCGTGCAGCGTTGAGTGCGTGGGCGTCGTCGGGGTGTTGAATCACAGTATCGTCTCGGCGTGGTCTCTGGGTGGTTGGTTGGTGTCGCTGGCGAATCGTGGGCATGCAGTCGTAGCTTCAGTTCGGTGATGAGGTAATCGGGATAGAGTGGACAACATGTCTCGTTTTCGGTCACCACGACGCCCCTGGAATAGCTGGGGCTCCGGTACGCCCGAAAACGCTGAACCCACACGCCCGGCACGAATCGATCGTTTCGATCCTACACGGCGTACCCCCCGTCCGCGCGAGGATGCCCAATTGCCCACAGTGGAAGAGATTTCGGCCGGGGGCATGGTCGTGCGGGAACGTCTCGGCCGGCTCCAGGTAGCCATCATTGCCCGCTATAACCGCGGAGGCCGGCTGGAATGGGTCCTGCCCAAGGGCCATCCGGAGGGTGAAGAAGATCACCACGCCGCCGCCGAACGAGAAGTCGCCGAAGAAACCGGGATCTCGGGAACAGTGCTGACTGCGCTGGGCTCCATTGACTACTGGTTTACCGTTCCCGGACACCGCGTGCACAAAACCGTGCACCATTTCTTATTGCGTGCCACCGGCGGGAATTTGACTATTGAGAACGATCCCGACCACGAAGCCATCGACGTTGCCTGGGTCGACCTGGAACGGCTCTCTGCTCGCCTCAGCTTCGTCAATGAACGCCGAATTGTCGAAGTCGCCCAAGAGGCGCTACCCGAGTACTTTACCCACGTACCGGTGACATTCCGGTCCCGACGCGTCATCCCGCTTCGTCGCCGGCTACCATCCGGGCTCATTCCGGAGAATCTGCGCCCCACACCAGCGACTCGGGACCGGAACAACGAGTCTACCGACACGTCACAGAATGTCGGCACCCCCGGACAGCAGCACCACTCCGCCGGGCCCGAAACGGTAGGCTCCTGCCAGCAGACCGAGGAGCGGACCCCTGCCGATCACCCAGGTCAGCCCAGTCAGGATGCCGCGACTCAACCCACCACACCACCAACCCCGTTCGAGTTGATGTTGCGGGTACAACGCTTCCGCCATCCGTCTGGGCCATCGAAATCATCCCAGCACCCACCCCAGGAAGATCAGCGGTGAGCGAGCGTCCTGTCCCTGAAGACCAATCGAAATCCTCTGCCGGAGCTACCAAAGCCTCAGCGCTCATGGCCTCCGGCACTTTAGTGTCTCGAATTTTAGGCTTCGTTCGTACGTCATTGCTCGCCGTGGCCATTGGGTCCACCGCCTTAGTCGCTGACGTCTTCGAATCCGCCAACACCATCCCCAACGTGATCTACATGTTGCTGGCCGGTGGTGTCTTTAACGTAGTGCTGGTACCTCAGCTGATTAAGGCTGCCAAAGCACCCGACCGGGGCGCCGACTACACCTCCCGCATCCTGACCCTCGCCTTGTTGATCATCGGCGCCTTCACGATCGCGATCACGCTGTGTGCCTATCCGATCATGAATGCGCTCACCCTGGGCTGGTCGGAACCCAAGCTCGCCTTAGCCACCGCTTTCGCGTTCTGGACGTTGCCCCAGATCTTCTTCTACGGGATGTATGCCATCATCGGGCAGATCCTTAACGCTCACGGACGCTTCGGCGCCTATATGTGGGCGCCGGTGGCCAATAACGCGGTGGCCATCCTGGTGATTGTGGCCTACATCGTCACCTTCGGCCATTACACCGGGATGTCGGATGAGGACCAATTACTCGCCTGGTCCCCTACCCACACGGCAGTCTTAGCTGGAGGCCACACCCTCGGCATTGCTATCCAGGCACTCGTGCTGTTGTGGCCGCTGAAACGTTTGGGACTGGGGCTGAAACTGAAGTTTGGCTGGCGCGGGATGGGATTGCGCACCACCGGTCGGCTGGCCGGATTCACCATCATCACCATGCTGGTCGGCAACGTCACCAACCTACTCATCAACCGCCTGGTCACCGGAGCCACTGAGGCGCGGTCCACTGTCGCCGAAACCCCCGAAGCCGCTGCCGCGGTCCCCGGCCTCTACGCCCTGAACGTCTCGCAACTGATTACCGTGCTCCCACACTCGGTGTTCGTGCTGTCGATCGCCACGGTGCTGTTCAACCGGTTGACCCGCTCCCTGCAGGACCGCGATACCGTCGCAGCCCGGTGGACCACCGGCGCCGGGCTGAGTAGCTTCGCGGTACCGATGATGTTTGCCATGATGGTAGTGCTCGTCTTGGCTGCCCCGATCGGGCGACTGTTCTCCGGATCTTCTGACACCGCTCCCATCTCCGCGGCAGCAATCGGCCAAATCCTGGTGCTACTGGCCATTGGCATGCCCTTCCGCTCGGCACACTTCTATCTGTTGCGCGTGTTCTACGCCTCCGAGAACGCCACGGTGCCCATGATCGTGCAGTGCACCGCTTCGGTGCTCACGCTGATCTCGGCCTATCTGCTTGCCCCGATCATCCCGAACGCCTCCCTGGCACACCTGATTGCGCTACTGTTCACGGTGGTGCACATCATTCAGTTCCTCATGGTGCACTTTTTGACGCTGAAGCGGTTCGGGAACTACCACACGAGCAAGGTCTTCACCGCCTACCTGCGCACCGGGTATGCGGCCGTGGCCTCCGGGCTGGTTGGCGCGTTGGTGCTGTTGCTCTTGGGTGGCTATCACAGTGGGTTCCCCTACGCCTCGATTCTCACCGCACTGATCACCTGCGCGGTGGTCGGAATCGTGATGCTCGCGGTGTATCTGCTGGCTTGTCGGGCCTTGAACGTCAAAGAACTCGACGACTATCTCGGCCCCTTGATCAAACGTTTCACACGCTCGACCGAGTAAAACTCTGGGGTAATCCCGTGTGATTGACGCACAGCGTCGCCAGGGTGCGACTACCATAGAAGATTAGGTCGAATAAATGGTCTCTGCCGACCACGACCAACTCTTAACCCGACCCTGGAGGAAAGATCGTGGCACAACTCGACGAAGGTAACGTGCTGGGCGGACGGTACCTGATTACCGGACAGGTTTTGGCCACCGCTGAGCAAGATGTGATCCTTACCGGACTCGATCAAGTACTCAATCGTGAAGTAATGATTCTGGTGGCCTCCCCCGATCACGCCTCCCAGGTCGCAACCTCAGCCCGGCAACTGGCTACCGGAGAACGTTCCTCCGACGTTCAGGTCCTGGACCTGGGCTTGTCGGACGACCGCACCTACCTGATTTCCGCCGGGGAGACTGACCCACAGTCCTTACTCTCCCTGGTAACCGGCCACGAGGTCTACGTCGAGCCCTTTTACACTGAGAACCTGGGATCCGAAATCTTCGGTGAATCTCGGTCCTACGAGCCCCAGACCTACGACGACGATGACGAGTACTACTCCAGCCTAGATTCCGATGTGGCCGCTAGCCGGGAGCAACAGCCACATCGGTCGAAATTCCTCAACCGGATCTCCGATCGCCTCAACGACTCGTTGAACCGCACCGACGATCCCTCTAAGCTCGTCCGTCCTGGAGACACTCCCCACCCCAACACGACGTCCCGCCCAGCCCGCGATGCCGGTGCGGGTGCCGCTGCTGCCGGCGTGGGTGCCGGCCCGACACGTCACGAGGACCACGATGACCACTCGGGCCAAGCGGATCAGGACACTGATCACGGTCCGCGTCACGCAGACGATGAATCGACCGTACCGACCGAACCCGTGAGCCATTCGGACTCCGAGTCGGTACAAACCGGTCCGATTCCGGTGATCGACGACTCTGACGACACCCCGGAGAAGACAGGTCAGGAACCGGCCGGTCAGGCTCCGGCTGCTGAAGCAGCCGCTGCCAGTGTCGAGGCATCAGAGGTTCCCACAGCTAAGGACCCAGCACCGCAGAATGTTCAACAACGCGTCGCCCAAGCTATGGGCAATTCCGCCACAGTCGGTGGTTCCGCCTCCGCACCCCAGCCGGCGACATCCGGTGGCGGATACGGCGACAGCTATGCGATGGAATACGCCGAAGAACGCCAGGGCGGCGGGACCGGTCGATGGATTGGCGCTGTCCTGTTGCTCTTGGTCCTCGTCGTCGCCGTCGTGCTGATGTTTACCTTCCTGGGACGTGGCGGTTCGGAACCCGTGGCCGAGCCGACGTCTTCGGCCCAGCCCAACGAGCAGGGCGAGCAAGAGCCACAAGATGGCGAGTCCGCGGATGACGACGCCTCACCGGTGGCCCCAGCGCCGTCTATTGCCGGCATCTCCCGCGTGGTCCCCGATTCACCGAATCTTAGCTCCCAAACCGACGACCAGCTTCCGTTAGCAGTCGATGGTGATGCGGCGACCTCGTGGCGTTCATTGTCTTTTGCTCAATCGCAGTTTGGTGGTTTCGCCCGAAATCTTGCTCTCGTCGTTGAACTGGAGGAAGACTCCGAGATCACCGAGGTCAACATCGACCAGAACGGTGGATCCGGCGGAAGCTTCCAGGTACTCGTCTCAAATACTGAGAACCCGGCTGATGGAACTGCCGTAGCAGAAGGCTCCTTTACCGGGCCGAGCTACACCGCCTCGGTGTCGAGCGAGGATGGTGAGCCGGTTACCGGGCAGTATGTCATTATTAACTTCACTGATTTGCCACAGGCTGCCGATGCGTCCCCCGATCTGCCCTATGGGCTGAATATCGCTGAAATTACCGTGAATTAGGGTGATGGAATATCCGTCACTGCCTTACCGTTAAGGCTGGATGAGTAAACAGACTGTGCACGCACATCACTCCGTTGGTTTCCACCAAACCCGGTAGCTGATGTCGGAAAGTAGAGGTCATCACCGTGACGGAAGTTGATGCCAACGATGTCCGCAATGTGATCATCGTCGGTTCGGGTCCCGCTGGGTACACCGCAGCAATATATACTGCCAGGGCCAATCTCAACCCTGTGGTTTTCACTGGATCAGTCACCGCCGGTGGCGAGCTGATGAACACCACCGATGTTGAAAACTACCCTGGTTTCCCCGATGGGATTTTGGGCCCAGAACTGATGGCCAATTTTGAGGCCCAGGCCCGCCGCTTCGGCGCTGATATTCAGTATGAGGATGTGGTAGATGTCGATCTGGCATCCCATCCTAAGGTCGTGACACTCGGTAATGGGGACAGCTACCGTGCGCGTACCGTAATTATTGCCACGGGATCCGCTTATCGTCACCTTGGGATTGACGGCGAACAACGCCTGAGCGGTTTTGGTGTCTCCTGGTGTGCGACCTGCGACGGTTTTTTCTTCCGCGATCAACAAGTCGCTGTGGTGGGCGGCGGTGACTCCGCCATGGAGGAAGCACTCTTCCTCACTAAATTTGCCTCAAACGTCTACGTGATTCATCGTCGTGATGAACTCCGAGCATCCCACATCATGGCACAGCGCGCTCTTGAAAATGACAAGATCGAGTTCATCTGGGACTCCGTGGTCACACATCTCTCCGGAGAAGATAAACTTCACACTGCCGGCATTGAAAACCTGAAGACTGGCCAGCGCTCAACCCTGGATATCTCCGGCCTCTTTGTCGCTATCGGTCAGGACCCTCGCACCGAACTCGTCAAAGATGTTTTGGACCTCAACGATGATGGCACGATCAAGGTTGCGCATCCGTCTTCCCAGACCAACATTGACGGCGTGTTTGCCGCCGGAGACGTCATCGACCCTACCTATCGCCAAGCCGTCACGGCCGCCGGTACCGGCTGTGTAGCAGCACAAGATGTTGAACACTACCTTATAAATCTAGGCTAATACTTAGTTATCAACCTTTAGGAGTTGAAATGGCAACTATCGACGTTACCGATGCAGACTTTCAGGAGAAAGTCCTCGAGAACGATAAACCTGTACTCGTCGACTTCTGGGCAGAATGGTGTGGTCCGTGCCGGATGCTGACTCCCGTTCTGGAGAAGATGGCAGAAGAGCACGCGGATAAAATTACCGTTGCAAAGCTCAATGTTGACGATAATCCCCAGGTTGCCTCGCAGTACGGCATTACCAGCATCCCTGCGGTGATGGCTTTTAAGAATGGTGAGAAGGTCGCGACCTCGATCGGTGCGAAACCACAGCCAGCACTCGAGTCTGAATTTGCGGACCTTCTGAAATAAGAAAATACCGCGTTTTACCCGGGACGGTGGTTTCACGTGAAACCACCGTCCTCTTTTTTTACGATCTGTGCCACCTATCGATTCGCAGCTGTGGAAGTCCAATCATGCTTGCTAAATCACCTGGAGTACGAACTAACTCATACGCCTAGTCCGATGCCCAATCATCCTCTTTTCGTAGGATTGGAGACACAATCATTGACCACGAGGTTGCATGTCCTCATACCCGCAACTGTCCCGTCGATCATGCCACCTTTCTTACTGCCTGCGCATAAGCTGTAGCTCATTGATGTCGCACGGCTCGCTTTACCCTTAGCCGGGTTTTGCTGAATGTGAAATTGGTTGTCAAACCAGGAGTACCCACGAGCATGACTGTCTGCTCGGGACGCAATGTTTCACGTGGAACTTATGTATCCGGGCTAGTCGGTATCACGCTCTCAGCCCTCGTTGATGGTATCAACAGCGACAGCACCGTGGCGTCTGTGCACATGTGATCTCGGAGAAAGGCGTCGCATTCAGAATTCATGTACCACATCGGAAGCCGTGTTTCACGTGAAACAAAACGAGGCCCGACCGTACGGGTCAGGCCTCGCAAAAACTCTTCGGCTATTGCCGTTGTGAAGGCTGGATCAGCGCCATGATCCTGTTCAGGTCTTCTACCGAGGCGAAATCGATGGAGATCCGGCCCTTCTTAGCACCTAACCGAATGTCTACTGTCGTATCCAATTCGTCAGAGAACATAGCAGCGAGATCATCGAATGTCTGTGTTCCACGTGAAACGCTTCGACGAGCATGAGGCTTACGAGAACGATAGAGACTCACGAGCTCCTCGGTGGCCCGAACAGACAACCCCTCAGAAACCACGCGGTCAGCAATTGTTTCCATCACAGCTGGATCTTCAACACCCAATAGAGCGCGCGCATGACCCGAAGACAGGACCCGGGCCGCCACCTTAGACTGTACTGACGCCGGTAACTGCATCAGCCTAAGACTGTTGGAAATTGCTGGACGCGACTTTCCGATATTCTTCGACAGTTGCTCTTGAGACCACCCAAAGTCTTTCAACAGTTGCTCATAGGCTGCAGCCTCTTCCAGTGGATTTAGGTCGCTACGATGAATGTTCTCTACGAGCGCTTCCACGAGCATACGGTCATCACTTGCATCCCTGATAACCGCAGGAATAGACGACAATCCCGCAAAGCGGGAAGCACGGAAGCGACGTTCGCCCATGATTAACTCATACGTGCTCTCACCAATTTCACGCACAACAATTGGTTGTAGCACGCCCACTTCACGAATCGATGCGACCAGCTCTTGAAGCTCATCTTCGTCAAACTCCTGGCGTGGCTGCTGTCTATTCGGTGTGATTTGCTCTAGGTCAAGCAAAACTAGGCGACTATCTGATACAGGAACGCTCTGTTCGCCGTCCAGCCAACCCGTTCTCTGACTCCCTGAAGTCTCCCGGTGTGCCGCTAGAGGATTTGGCATCGATGGACGACGATATCGATCTCTGCGTTGATCCTGACCCTGCTCTCTAGATGTTTCAAAGAAGAGGTCTGAGGGACGAGACCGGGTACCGGCTGCTACCCCAGAGCTCCCCGCTTGAGCATTGGTACCACCAGCAGGAGCGCCTTGGCTAGCCTCCTCGGACAGTTTCTCTGCCGGTTGAGACACATTCTCCGTGCTGTCTTCAGCATTAACTGGTCCCACCTCGGGTTGGATAAGAGCGCCCAGACCCCGACCAAGACCGCGTTTATTCTTCTTTGTACTCACGATAACCTCCCCTTATATGGTAACCGTTCCACGTGAAACGGCGTACACGCCACAGAGAAGGAGCCTCGGCACGAGGCAAACAACAAGATAACGCGATACTAACGACCTTGCTTACGCCCACGTTCAGCAATCTCGAGAGCAGCCTCTCGATAACTCAAAGCACCTGACGAAGCAGGATCATAAGTCATCACAGACTGCTGAAAACTGGGTGCCTCGGATATCCGAACATTACGCGGAATGACGGCATCAAGCACCTGATCCGGGAAAAACTCGCGAACCTCTTCCGCGACCTGAATCGCCAAATTGGTGCGACCATCGTACATAGTCAACATAATAGTTGATACTTCGAGTTCTTCATTCAAATGCTTTTGAATCATTTGAATGTTCTTGGTCAGTTGGGATAGACCCTCAAGCGCGTAATACTCGCTTTGGATAGGGATCAAAACTTCCTTCGCTGCCACCAAAGCGTTGACAGTCAACAATCCCAAACTAGGAGGACAATCGATGAAGATGTAGTCAAGCCGTGGCAAGTCTTTTTTCTTCCGGTATTCGAGATACCGCGCTAGCGCTCTAGCCAGCCGATGCTCTCGGGCGACCAATGACACTAGTTCGATCTCCGCACCAGCCAGATCGATGCTGGCCGGGACTACGATCAAGGAATCCGTTTCTGGGTTTTGTTGAACCACTTCGTGCAGCTCAAAGTCATTAATAAGAACATCGTAGATGGAGTCGGTACCCTGTGAATGCTCCACGTTCAGAGCAGTTGACGCGTTGCCCTGGGGGTCCACATCAATCACCATGACGTTCATACCGCCACGTGCCAATGCGGAGGCAAGATTCACCGTGGTGGTCGTCTTTCCAACGCCGCCCTTTTGATTGGACACAGTCAGAATACGTGTGCGCCCGGGCTTCGGAATCTTCTTGGAGTCCAAACGTTGCCGTCGTTTCGCCTCGGATGCGATCTCAGCAGCCAGCGGCGTAGCCGAGGATTGCGACTCGGCAGCCGTTGAGGAATCGTTATTGCTCATACGCGCTTTTCACACTCCGATGCCATGACGGCGACACTATTGACTACCCCAGTCTATCCCCAAACGTTACCCTGACAACGGTCGTGGGAATCTCAAGCAGGTCATCCCCGCAGGTCAGGACTGTGACGTCCTTGGCCCGATGCGTGCGAAGTACTTTCTGTGCCTTCGAAATTTCCTCCGCAGCACTACGTCCCTTGAGCGCTAGAAGTTCACCGTCTCCGTGCAAAAGCGGCGCAGTTAATGGGATGAGTGATTTCAAGGCAGACACGGCTCGTGCAGTCACGACATCAACGTCGAGGGTATCTACCACCTGTTCAGCCCGGGCACGCACCACATCTACATTATGCAAACTTAGGTCCCCGATCACGTCCTCTAACCACAGCACCCGTCGCTCTAATGGTTCAACAAGTACAAACTGAACGTCGGGTCGGGCTATGGCTAAGGCAATACCGGGTAAACCGGCTCCTGATCCAACATCGGCCACCAGTGCGCCCGAAGGAAACAATGTCTGCGCAACGGCGCAATTTAACACGTGACGTTCCCACATAATCGGGATTTCGCGTGGGCCCAAAAGGCCCCGTTCAACACCCGTCGTCACCAGATGATTCACATAACGCTGGGCAACCTCGCCCGCCTTGCCATAAATCTCCCGCACAGCACCTTGAATCCATTGCGGTTGTTCACTCAATCGGCTGATGGCTAAGGCGGTGTCGTAATCGACCTGCCCATGATGCTGATCCTCGGCCATAGGGATCCATCCTTCATCAGTTGTCGGCGGAAATGACCACGTGGCGGCGTGAGCCTTGCCCCTGGGATTCGCTGACTAGGCCCGCTTCAGCCACGACGTCGTGAATGATCTTGCGCTCATAGGGCGACATCGACTTCAGGTGTACTTCGTCCTTTTCGCCGTCCTTAATCTCAGCAATCGCGTCTTCAGCCAGTGAGCGAAGCTCAACCTCGCGTTGCTGTCGATGCCCGGCAATATCCAACACGAGTCGAGATCGTTGGCCGGTCGACGACAAGACCGACAGTCTTGTCAGTTCCTGGAGTGCTTCAAGGACTTTGCCTTTGGCACCAATCAAGCCCCGTAACCCGTCATCTTCACCGTCGGTGACAACAGAAACGTAGGTGCGACCATTTCGCACCTCAATATCGATGTCTCCGTCAAGATCGGCAATGTCAAGAAGCTCTTCAATATAATCGGCAGCGCGATCGCCCTCTTCTTCGATCGTCGAGACCGATTCTTCAGTCTGTTGGGCTTTGACCCTCTGCTCATCAAGAGTATCGTCAGGATCGACGGCGTTATTGAGTTCTTCAGTAGTAGTCATCGTTTCTTTCTACTCTTTCTCACAGGTTGCTGGCGCTGGCCTTTCGGCTTATTTGCTTTCGCTTCGGCCTTAGCCCGCGCTTCCTCAGCTGCTTTACCAATGGGTTCAAGACCCTTTGCCACACGGCGTTCATTTAGCTCCCGTTCCGCCTGCGAGCCAGGGGCCGGGTTCCGACGAATAATGTAGAACTGCTGGCCAACCGCCCAGAAGTTTGTTGCGGTCCAGTAGACCAAAACGCCAATAGGAAAGTTGATGCCACCGATGGCGAACACCAAAGGCAAAACGTACAGCATCAGCTTCTGCGACTGCGCAAAGGGGCCGGTCATCGCTGCCTCAGTCATGTTCTTGCTCATCAGCATCCGTTGCATATAGAACATCGACGAAGACATCAAGACAATCATCACCGCAGCCACGATGATGACCGACCAGTCGAGGTTCTCACCGGTCGATCCCAGGAAGGTGTCCTGCATTTGTGCGCCGAAGATGCTCGATCTGGCAAATGAGGAGATTTCCTCATGGCTCAAGGCCGCGATGTTCTCGCCGTTTGCCGCTGCATGAGATGCCCCGTTAAGTACCTGATATAGCGCGAAGAAGAATGGCATCTGAACAAGCATGGGCAGACAGGCTGAGAATGGACTGGTCCCATGTTCCTTGAACAGCGCCTGCTGCTCCATAGCCATCGCCTGACGCGACAGCTGGTCTTTCTTCCCTTTGTACTTCTGCTGGAGTTTCTTAATTTCAGGCTGCATCGCCTGCATGGCACGCTGGGATTTGATCTGGCGCACGAAAAGGGGCAAGAGCAAGGTGCGGATGGTGATCACCAAGAGCACAATCGCTAGCGTCCAGGTCCAACCGGAATCATAGCCCAAGCCCAAAAAGCTCAAGAAACTGTGAAAAATACTCAGAATCCAGGAGACAACCCATTTGAAGGGAAACAGTATGACATCGAAAAATCCCATGGCGTTCAGTTTTCCTCTGCTGTGTGTGAGCCGTGTTCTTCCGGTACTTGCGGGTGATTCAGTCTAATGATCTTGGGCAATTTACCCTCTGGCCAAACTCTATGACTTGGCGGAACCGGATCAACTCCACCAGACTGCCACGGGTGGCAACGAAGAATTCGCCACATGCCTAAGCCCATTCCTTTAATGGCACCGTGTCGATAGACAGCTTCGAGTGTATAGGCCGAACAACTCGGAAAGAATCGGCACACTTGACCATACAGTGGCGAGATCACAGCCCGGTACGCTATAAGCACCGAGGCAACAGCATCAGAAGGCAGGGCACGAAACCGACCCCACTGCTTTCCCGGGCTTAACGTGATGTAGGGCGATTCAACGGGCATACCTTAGTCTTCTGCCATTTCTGTCATGCTTGTTCTGTCACGCTGGGCCATTTTCTTCATCGCGTGTAGCCATTGGCCAGCCACATCGGACCTTAACTCATGATAGTCAACCTGAGCTGACCGAGGCAGAGCACGAATCACAACATCTTGCGCAGGTGAAGAATGATCTCCCACGGGGAAGTGGTCCTCTTGGAAAAGACTGGCTACAGCAGCACGCAAGCGTCGTTGTACGGTTTTGCGCGTAACCGCATTGCCCACTGCCTTTGAGGTGATGAATCCCACCCGCGTTGGGCTAAGACCTTCAGGATTCTCACTCTGTTGCTGAAAAGCCACAGATACGACAATGTTCCGGCCCCCAGCGCGGGTGCCGGAACGAATTGTCCGTGCAAAGTCCTTGCCCTTTCTGATCCGGTTCATTCGTGGCAACACGCGATCACGACCGGCAGGTACTGCGCTAAAGGATCAAAATAGTTAGGCAGAAACGCGCGCCCGGCCCTTGGCCCGGCGTGCGGAAAGCACTGCACGACCGGCCCGGGTCCGCATCCGAGCACGGAAACCGTGCTTGCGGGCGCGACGGCGGTTATTCGGCTGAAAAGTCCGCTTACTCATGGTTAATTCTCCAAGCTATATGGTCTTGCACCGTACACCCAGGACGTCAGTCATCCACCAGGCGTTAATGAACTCGGTGTCAGTTCAAGGTCATTGGTCTTTGAATAGCGCACTACGCTACGCGGTAGCACGAACACAGACCTGTCAAGAATAGTTACTTTCCGATCGATACGTCAAATCCACGAGGATACACTTTCTCAACAACCTTCGCACATGCTGTGAATAACACTGTGCATAACTCTCATTTCCCGCGTGATCACGCTAGGCTATTACCACTGGTCGTTGGCACGACCAGTTGTCCTGTTCATGTTCAGACCCCCTCGTGGTCATGGGACCAGGGCGGTCTCACGGCCTGAACTGGACAGTCCACAACACCAGTTACGATAGGTCACTAACATCACGACCACAGCGGTCGTGAAGAGGAGAGTCTCGTGGTTCCAGATGACTCAATCACAAGTTCGTGGCGTCACGTTGTCCAAGAGATCAAAGACACAGGACAAGTCAGTGCACGTCAAATGGGGTTTTTGGATCTGGCAGTGCCTCAAGGGCTGATTGGGAACACACTTCTTCTCACCGTGCCAAATGAACTCACTCGACAAGTTCTTGAGGGCCAATTACAGGCTACTCTGAGCCAGGCCCTGCACAAGGTCTTTCAAACTGATCTCCGTTGCGCCTTCTCGATTGATGCAAGTCTGCAACCTGTCACCGCGGAACCAGTTCGCTCCTCCGAACCTTCCTATGACCGGCATCACGCTGTGGATAACTACGTTGATAACTCTGCGCGACGGTTTGCGACAGAGGACTCGATTCGACCACGTCATGACCAGGATTACTCGAACCCCACCACGGTACTGAGCGCCAGAACGAACCCGGCTCCTAGTCCCGAACCTGAAACAATTGATGCAACCCCGGCAGACTCAGAAGAACGTACCCGGTTGAATCCTCGATACCACTTCGAGTCATTTGTCACAGGTTCGTCCAATCGATTTGCGCACGCGGCAGCCAATGCGGTGGCTGAAGCCCCGGCGAAGGCCTATAACCCGCTGTTCGTTTACGGAGAGTCTGGGCTGGGTAAAACTCACCTGCTACACGCCATCGGTCACTACGCCCAAGAGCTTTATCGCGGTCTGCGAGTCCGGTACGTAAACTCCGAAGAATTTACGAACGACTTTATTAACTCCATTCGTCATGATGAAGGTGCCAGCTTTAAGCAGATCTATCGAAACGTCGACATCTTGCTGATCGATGACATTCAGTTCATGGCCAATAAAGAAGCCACGGTTGAAGAGTTCTTTCACACCTTCAATGCTCTGTACAACAACAATAAGCAAGTGGTAATTACCTCTGATCTACCACCAAAGCAACTTTCGGGTTTCGAAGAACGACTACGGTCCCGCTTCGAATGGGGTCTCACCACAGATATTCAACCGCCAGATCTAGAAACTCGTATCGCGATTCTGAATAAGAAGGCGGAATCTGACGGTCTCTATGTCCCCACAGATGCCCTGGAGTACATCGCTTCACGGATCTCGACGAATATTCGCGAGCTGGAAGGCGCACTTATTCGCGTTGCTGCCTACGCTTCGTTGAATCGTCAGCCGATTGACTATTCTCTGGCTGAGCATGTTCTCAAGGACTTGATCCCTGATGCCGATTCCCAGGAGATTACGTCTGGATTGATCCTTGACGAGACCATGAAGTACTTCGGTTTCACACTCGAAGAGTTGCAATCGAAATCTCGAACCAAAAAATTGGTCAATGCCCGGCAGATCTCGATGTACCTACTCCGTGAGCTAACGGAGATGTCCCTACCACGCATCGGTGCAGAGCTTGGCGGACGAGATCACACCACCGTGATGCACGCGTACCGAAAGATTCGTGACCTGATGGGTGAACGTCGCACGATCTATAACCAAGTCATGGAGCTAACCAACCTCATCAAACAGGCAGCACGTAATAAGCACAACTAATCGCTAGAGATACTCCTGTGATATTCAAGTCACCCTCAGCTTGAAGGTTTTCTTTTATTCACCTCAAGTTCAACTTGAATGTTGGTCCACACCGTTAAACCCGCCAAATACGGAGATTTGTCCAAAGCTGGAGACCATGTATCCACAATCGTCCAGGTATATCCACAACTTATCCACACACAACATTCAACCCCCATAAACAGGTGTGGATAACTCTGGGGATAAAACGGGGAGAAATACCAAAACCCTTTGGATACACCCCCTCTTCCCTGTGAATCTGCTGAACAGCCACGCCGAGAAACTCCACGACAATCCCCAGCCCACACGAGCACACTCCACGCGACCCTCCACAAATTCAACCGCAGAATGAGCGCTGAGCAACCGCTTATCCACATTATCCACAGGACTTATTAACACCACTTACCCTTAAAAATCCCCATCTACAGAACAACAACCTTCCAGACACTTCGCGTTTGCTTCGACGACAGAAGAGGAACCGAGAAGCTGTTCACAGCGGATCACATGAAAACTCACAATCCGCTAAGCTTGCAATGACTCATGAGCTCATTTCTGTCATTATTGAGCTCGTAGTCACGCCATTTAGGCGTGCGATAGACCCGATCATGAGAGGCAGAGCAGCGTGACGTTCAGTCTAGAGGAGTTCTCTACAGACTCGGCCAGTAGTGGCAGCCCGAGCCTGAAGTTCACTATCGAGCGTGACGTCCTCACCGACGCTGTATCGTGGGCTGCCCGTTCTTTGTCCTCTCGCCCACCAGTACCTGTACTGTCGGGATTGTTGATCACAGCCGAAGATCAACTCGTGTCCATCGCGAGCTTCGATTATGAAACCTCCGCACAACTGGAAGTCGAAGCCGATATCGAAGAGCCGGGACAAATTCTGGTTTCCGGCAAATTGCTCAATGACATCGTCAAATCTCTTCCTCATGCACCCGTCACCGTCGAGCTCGATGGCTCCAAAGTTGTTCTGACGTGTCGGAATTCGCGATTTGCCCTGGCGACGATGCCGGTCAGTGAGTACCCGACTTTGCCTGAGCTACCTGACATTTCGGGAACGGTCGACGGTGACACGTTCGCTCAAGCAGTTCACCAGGTCACCGCGGCAGCCTCTAAAGATGACACTCTGCCGGTCCTGGCTGCGGTGAAGATTGAGATCGACGGGGATCAGATGACGTTTCTGGCCACCGACCGGTACCGATTGGCCATGAAAGAAATCACCTGGACACCAACCGATCCGGCGATGTCGACCTCCGTGTTGGTTAAAGCTCGCACACTGTCCGAGGTTGCCAAGTCCTTGGGTGGTGGTGGCGAACTGTCGTTGCGACTCAATCAGAGCGACTCAGGAACCGAGATCCTCGGGTTCTCGTCCGGTGGCCGTCGTGCCACCAGCCTGTTGGTTGATGGTGATTACCCGAAGATTCGGGCCCTGTTTCCCGAGTCCAGTCCGATCCACGCAGTGGTGGAATCAACGCCCTTAATTGATGCGGTCAAGCGCGTGGCCTTGGTCGCGGAACGCAATACTCCGTTGCGTTTGGCGTTCACCGGTAACGAGGTTTACCTTGACGCCGGGGCAGGAGATGATGCCTCGGCGAATGAATCGGTGCCGTGCCGACTGTTGGGAGACGACATCACGGTGGCCTTCAACCCCACCTACTTGCTTGAGGGACTCAACGTCGTCAATGCCGATTACTCCCACTTTGCCTTCACCACCGCTCCTAAACCTGCATTGCTGACCGGTCAGAGTGAACCCGAAGGAGCGGAACTCCAGGACTTCCGCTATCTGGTCATGCCGATTCGCATCGCTGACTGATGGTCTACATTTCGGCTTTCTCACTGACAAACTTTCGGTCCTATCAGCAACTGGACCTGACTTTCGAACCAGGTACCAATGTCCTGGTGGGATACAACGGGGTCGGCAAGACCAACATCGCCGAGGCGATAAATTATTTAGCTACCCATCATTCGCATCGGGTGTCACACGATGGACCGCTGATTCGCTTTGGCGCAGACCAAGCCCATATCCGAGGCCGCATTCACCACGATCAACGTGCTGTCGGTATCGACCTGGAGATCAATCCTGGCAAATCCAATCGGGTGTCCATCAACCGTGGAGCACCGCAACCGGCCAAGCAGGGTTTGGGTTTAGTGCGGTGCGTCTTATTTGCTCCGGAAGATTTGCACCTTATTAACGGAGATCCTTCGGTGCGTCGGAATTTTCTTGACGACCTCACGGTGCAGCTTCGACCAGTCATGGCCGATGCCCGGCGGGACTACGAGCGTGTGTTAAAACAGCGCAATGCCCTGTATAAGTCCGCAAAAAAATCCCGCCGATGGGGTGCCGATGAAGAAAGCACCCGTCACGTTTTTGACGAATATCTTGCCCAGGCCGGCGCCAGAATTCTCTGGGGACGGTTACACGTCTTGAAGCTCTTGGCTCAGCCTCTGCAGACCGCCTATCAAGCCCTAGCACCGGGTATGAAAGATGCCGGTTTCAGTTACGAATCCACCGTGGGATTAGCTACCGGGCAACACCCGGTGGTCCCGGACGAAACTGCTCTGGCTGAAGCGATGCATCAGGAGTTGCAGGCCGTTCATGATCAGGAACAAGATCGCGGACTGACCTTGGTGGGGCCTCACCGTGATGACGTGCAGTTCACGCTGGGGCCTGCCCCGGCCAAAGGCTATGCGTCCCACGGGGAAACATGGTCTTTTGCGCTTGGTTTGCGACTGGCCAGCTATCAGGTGCTCGCCGAGGATCGGCCCGGTGGCCAGGACCGACCCATCTTGATTCTCGACGATGTGTTCGCCGAACTCGATGCCCAACGGCGTGACAAATTAGCCCAGATCGCCACCGAGGCTGATCAAGTGATTGTCACCGCTGCGGTGGCCGAGGATGTGCCGCACACACTTCACGGTCCGCGGTTCCCAGTGCGCTGCGATCACGGGATCTCCCAGGTGCCCACTACTGAGACCAACGGGCCAGAGGACTAGATGATGATGGCAGCAGATGAACTCGATGCGATCTGCGGGGTGGACCACGACAGAATTGACGCGGCATTTGCCGCCCTACAACGAGTACGTCGCACCGTCTCCCAAGCCGGATATACCCCCGGCGACCCCGACCCGAGCGTGCACCGGTCGCGGCGAGGTTCTTCGCGCCGGGGAACACGACGGGCCCCATCGGTGCGCCGGCGAGCTGCCGCTGACGTTGATAATCAATTCACCTCACCCTTACCGAAAGTGAAATCCCTTGATGAGCTTTTCGGGGGTCTAGTCGCTGACCGGGGTTGGAAAGAACCGGTCGCGGTCGGATCGGTCTTGGGACGGTGGGAGGACCTGGTCGGACCACAGGTGGCTGAACACTGTCAGATTGAAAGTTTCGAGCACGCGGTGCTGGTGGTACGGTGTTCGACCACCAGCTGGGCCACTCAATTGCGATTGATGTCTGCCCAGATCCTGCAACGGATCAATACGGCTCTGGGTCGTGAGGTGGTACGAGAGATCACCATTAACGGACCCGCTGCCCCCAGCTGGCGTAAAGGCCCGCGGGTGGTGCGCGGTCGAGGTCCGCGCGACACCTACGGATAACCCACCCACGATCTCGCTCAACGCGGATTTGCCGGGCTAGCACCAGCGAGGTCGAGATGCTGTTCAGAAGAAGCTCTACCATCACGCCGAAGCGGCCGTTATGTCACGATTTGGGCATGTTTTCTCCACTGAGGGCCCGATTTTTTCCGTGGATCGGACTTGATGGCGTAGAATAACGGGATGTGCGCGGCGAGTTATCGTTGCCAAAAGTCCTATTTTTCCGATCGAGGAGCCCCTGTCGACCGTGGCCGATGAACAGCCAGAGACCCTGTCTCAACCAGACCAACCGGACTCAGCTGGACTATCCAAAGTGGATCACAGTTATGACGCCGGAGACATTACCGTCCTGGAAGGTTTGGAAGCCGTTCGTAAACGGCCCGGTATGTATATCGGATCCACCACTTCCCGGGGTCTGCATCATTTGGTCTACGAGGTCGTCGACAATGCGGTCGATGAAGCCCTGGCAGGATACTGCGACACCATCGACGTGGCCATTCAGGCCGATGGTGGCCTGCGGGTCTCTGATAATGGCCGCGGTATTCCGGTCGATCTGCATCCCACTGAGGGCAAGCCTACGGTTGAAGTGGTCATGACCATCCTGCACGCCGGTGGCAAGTTTGGTGGCGGCGGATATGCGGTCTCTGGTGGTCTGCATGGTGTGGGTGTCTCCGTGGTGAATGCGTTGTCCACCAGGGTCTATACCGAGATCTGTCGCCAGGGTTATGTGTGGCGAATTAGTTTCCACAACGGCGGTCACACCGATCAGCAACTGGAACGCGGGGAAGAAACGGAGCAGACCGGTACCACCCAGACCTTTTATCCGGACCCGGAGATCTTCGAAACCGTCGAGTTCGATTTTGAGACGTTGCGCGCCCGCTTCCAGCAGATGGCGTTTTTGAATAAGGGCCTACGGATTACCCTGACCGATGAGCGCAATCTGGATTCCAATGAGGTCCAGTCTGATGAGATCGTCGGCGCCAGTGCTGCGCAAGATCAGCCCGATGAAGCCGGATTGGCCGAGCAAGGTCAAACCGAAGACACCCCCTCACAGCGTTCGGTGAGCTACTACTACGAAGATGGCCTGCTCGACTATGTGCAGCACCTCAACTCACTCAAGCGCACCGAAACGGTGCACGAGGACATTATCGCCTTCGAATCCGAGGACGAAAATCGCCAGATGGCTGTGGAAGTGGCCATGCAGTGGACCACTGCTTTTTCTGAATCGGTCTACACCTACGCCAACACCATTAACACCCACGAGGGTGGTACCCACGAAGAAGGCTTCCGCGCGGCCTTGACCGGTTTGATCAACCGTTACGCTCGAGACAACGGATTGTTGCGGGATAAAGACGATAACCT
Source organism: Auritidibacter ignavus (assembly GCF_029853775.1). NCBI lineage: Bacteria > Bacillati > Actinomycetota > Actinomycetes > Micrococcales > Micrococcaceae > Auritidibacter > Auritidibacter ignavus. Next base: position 1,840,514 of record NZ_CP122564.1, on the reverse strand, counting down.
CACCGGTGACGATATCCGTGAGGGACTCACCGCAGTTATTTCAGTGAAGCTTTCCGAGCCACAGTTTGAAGGCCAGACCAAGACCAAGCTCGGCAACTCCGAGGCCCGCGGTTTCGTCCAGGGTGTGATCACCTCCGAACTGACCGACTGGTTAGACCGCAACCCCGCGCCGGCTAAAGAGATTATTCGCAAAGCCATCCTGGCCTCCCAGGCCCGGTTGGCAGCCCGCAAAGCTCGGGATCAAGCCCGGCGGAAGTCTCCGCTGGAATCCTTCGGCATGCCCGGTAAGCTCTCGGACTGCTCCTCAAAGAGTCCCGAAGAGTGCGAGATTTACATTGTCGAGGGTGACTCTGCGGGTGGTTCGGCCAAGCAGGGTCGCAATCCGATTACCCAGGCCATTCTGCCTCTGCGTGGCAAGATCCTGAACGTAGAACGGGCCCGGCTAGATCGAGCATTATCGAACGCGGAAGTTCAGGCCATGATTACCGCGTTCGGTACCGGTATCGGTGAAGAATTCGATATCGAGAAGTTGCGCTATCACAAGATTGTGTTGATGGCGGATGCGGATGTGGACGGTCAGCACATCACCACCTTGCTGTTGACCCTGCTCTTCCGTTACATGCGCCCGCTGATCGAACGCGGTCATGTGTTCTTGGCCCAACCCCCGCTGTACCGGATTAAGTGGTCGAATCAGCCCCACGACTACGTGTTCTCCGATGCAGAACGTGATGACCGGTTGGAAGCCGGTTTGGCGAAGAACTGGCGGCTGCCTAAGGAGAACGGCATCCAGCGGTATAAGGGACTGGGAGAGATGGACTACCAGGAACTGTGGGAAACCACTATGGATCCGCAGAACCGCACGTTGCTACAGGTCACCATGGATGACGCTGCCGCAGCCGATCAGGTCTTCTCGATGCTGATGGGCGAGGATGTGGAATCTCGCAGAAACTTCATTCAACAAAACGCCAAGGATGTCCGGTTCCTCGATATCTAATCAGAGATCGCGTGGTGCCTGCGAGTCCGAAGAAGCCCGTGTTGGAAAACCCAAGGATTAAAACAGCGTGAGTGACGAACTACCTCCAGAGATCATCAATCAAGACAAGGTCGAACACATCGATCTCGAGTCGGAGATGAAACGCTCCTACCTCGATTACGCCATGGCCGTGATCGTCGGACGTGCTCTGCCGGATGTGCGTGATGGTCTCAAGCCGGTCCACCGCCGTGTGCTCTACGGCATGTACGATGGCGGTTACCGTCCGGACCGCTCCTTTTCTAAGTCGGCCCGTGTGGTCGGTGACGTGATGGGTAATTACCACCCCCACGGTGACTTGGCCATCTACGATGCGCTGGTGCGTCTGATCCAAGACTGGGTGATGCGCTACCCACTGGCCCAGGGCCAGGGCAACTTTGGTTCAGCCGGCAACGACGGGGCCGCCGCCCAACGGTATACCGAGACCAAAATGGCCCCCCTGGCGATGGAGATGGTCCGCGATATTGACGAAGATACCGTGGACTTCCAGGACAACTACGACGGTCGGCAACAAGAACCCACGGTGCTACCTGCCCGGTTCCCGAACCTGTTGGCCAATGGCTCTTCGGGTATTGCGGTCGGAATGGCCACCAATATCCCGCCACATAACCTGCGGGAACTGGCCGATGGTGTCCAGTGGTATCTGGACCACCCCGAAGCCAGTCGGGAAGAACTCTTAGAAGAACTGCTGAAACGCATCAAAGGTCCTGACTTCCCGACCGGGGCACAGATCTTGGGCCACCAGGGTATTGAGCAGGCCTACCGGACCGGGCGTGGTTCGATCACCATGCGCGCAGTGGTTAACGTCGAGGAGATCCAGGGCCGAACCTGCCTGGTGGTCACCGAGCTACCGTATCTGACCAACCCAGATAATCTGGCCTCCAGGATCGCCGAAATGGTCCGGGACGGCAAGCTGTCCGGCATTGCAGATCTGCGCGATGAGACCTCGGGTCGCACCGGACAACGGCTGGTCATTGTGCTCAAGCGCGATGCGGTGCCCAAGGTCGTGTTGAATAACCTGTATAAGCACACCGCTCTACAGGAAAACTTCTCGGCCAATATGTTGGCACTGGTTGATGGAGTCCCGCGGACCCTGTCGCTGGATGGGTTCATCCACTACTGGGTGAAACACCAGGTCGATGTCATCGTGCGTCGTACCGCCTACCGTAAACGCAAGGCCGAAGAACGCGCCCACATTCTGCGTGGTCTGCTTAAAGCTCTGGACATGCTCGATGAGGTTATTGCGACCATTCGCGCCTCGGCCTCGGCCGATGTCGCCCGTGAAGAACTCAAGACGCTACTGGACATCGATGATGATCAGGCCCGTGCGATCCTGCTGATGCAATTGCGGCAACTGGCTGCGCTAGAAGCGCAGAATATTCAGGATGAATACGACGAGCTTCAGGCCAAGATCGCCGAGTACAACGAGATCCTGGGCTCCCCGATCCGTCAGCGCGAGGTCATCTCCGAAGAAATGAGTGAGATCATCGCGCGCCACGGCGACGAGCGTCGCACCGAAATCCTCTATGGTTATGACGGTGACGTGTCGATGGAGGACCTTATCCCCGAAGAGGAAATGGTCATCACCATTACCCGTGGCGGTTACGTCAAACGCACCCGGATCGACCACTACCGTGCTCAGAACCGTGGCGGTAAGGGCGTTCGCGGTGCACAGCTAAAGGGTGAAGACGTGGTGGAGCATTTCTTCACCACCTCCACCCACCACTGGATCTTATTCTTTACCAACTTTGGTCGCGTCTACCGAGTCAAGGCCTACGAGTTGCAAGAGGCCGGTCGCGATGCCAAGGGTCAGCACGTGGCTAATGTGATGGCCTTCCAGCCCGATGAATACATTGCCCAGGTCCTGACGTTGAAGACCTACCAGGATCAGCCCTACTTGGCGCTGGCCACCAAGCAGGGACTGGTGAAAAAGACCCGCTTGGAAGATTACGACTCGCCACGCACTGCCGGTGTCATCGCGATCAAATTGCGCGAAGACGATGAAGTGGTCGCAGCCCAACTGGTCAGCGCCGACGATGATCTGGTGTTGATCTCTCGTAACGGTCAGTCCCTGCGGTTCACCGCAACCGATGAGGCGTTGCGTCCCATGGGCCGGGCCACCTCGGGTGTCACCGGCATGAAATTCAAGGACGATGACGAGTTGCTGAGCATGGGCGTGATCTGTGATGACTCCTATATCTTCACAGTCACCGATGGCGGATACGCCAAGCGCACCTCAGCTGATGAGTATCGGTTGCAGAACCGCGGCGGGTACGGCATTAAGGTCGCCAACCTGCAAGAAGCCCGTGGTGGGCTGGTCGGTGGACTCGTGGTCACCGAAGACCAGCAGGTGCTGGTGGTCATGAAGTCCGGTAACGTGGTCCGCTCAGCGGTATCGCAGGTGCCGATCCGAGGTCGCAACACCATGGGCGTCATCTTTGCCAAGCCAGGTCCCAAGGATTCCATTGTTGCCGTGGCGCTAAACCACCCGATTGATCAAGAACCCGATGTGGACAATGTTGACAAGACGCCGGACACTGTCGGTCTTGAGCCCACTGATCAGAATTCTGAAGTAGCCTTGGAAACTGATCACCGTACGGAGGAAGGACAGTCGTGAGTCAATCGAGCACTCCAGGGCCACAGAAAAAGCCCTCTGGACAGCCACCTCAAGTCCCTCAACAGCAGGTCAGAACAGCCCCGCAGGGCAAAAAACCTGCCCGTCAGACTCAAGGTCCGAAGAAAGTAGCACCGGCTGCCCCAGCTGGCACAAAGCCCACTGCGGGGTCGAACGCGCCTAAAGGCAAGAAGAATACCAAAGGTTTGGTGCGTCCTGCACCGAAAGCCAAGGTGCGTCGAGCCAAGCTGGTACTCGCCAAGATTGACTTGTGGTCGGTGTTGAAGATCTCCTTCCTGCTCTCCGTTGCCTTCGGTGTGGTTACCGTGGTGGCCGGCGTGGTGTTGTGGACCGTGATGGATTTGACCGGCATCTTCGACGAGGTCAACGCCCTGATCGGAACCATCCTGGGCACTGAGGGCGGTGGACAGACTATCCAAGAGCTCGTCTCACTCAGCCAGGTGGCCTCCGTGTCGACCATTATTGCCGTGGTGAACGTGGTCTTAATTACGTTGCTGTCCATCCTGGCAGCCTTGATCTACAACATTTCAGCCTCCCTCGTTGGAGGTGTGGGCGTCACGCTCACCGATGACTGAACCGGATTTGGAGTTCTGTTAAATTCCGGGTAAGGTAGGTTCTCGTCTTGAGGGCGACCTCGAGATAGGTTCGGGCGTATAGCTCAGGCGGTTAGAGCGCTTCGCTGATAACGAAGAGGTCCCAGGTTCAAGTCCTGGTACGCCCACCACCGACACCAAGACCACAGGAGATCACATGAAGAAACTCATCGTGACCCTCGCAGTGGCGCTTGGAGCTGGTGCGTTAGGATTTGTCATCGCCCGAGACGTGAAAACCCGGACTATCTGGGAAGAGGCGACTGATGAGGTCCCACCCAACTAAACACTTGGGGGTATGGCGCAACTGGTAGCGCATCTGCTTTGCAAGCAGAGGGTTAGGGGTTCGAGTCCCCTTACCTCCACCAAAGAACCGCACGATGGTGCGGTTCTTTTTTATGTGGGTGACATGACTAGGTTTTCAGGCGTGCGAACCTCGTTATGATCACTGAGGTCATCAAAAACCCACGAGCCTTGCCTCAAGTCCGAAACGACCTCGCACAGGATCCGGTCGCTGAGCTCCAGTCGCAAGAAGCGGCCCTCTCGGGAGCCCTCTCCGACTCCGTGCCAGGTCGACTCCCGAACAAATCTTCAGCTCTCGTCTCTGTCACCGGCAATGCTGATGTCCTGCACGACGAGCACGGATTGAGCATTGACCAGCTCTTCCGAACGGCATCCTGATCGAAAGCATTCTGATGATGACGAGATGATTGAACCAAGCGTTTATTCGCACCCGTGATCTAGATGCTGTATCATCATTGGTGCAGTTCTCACGCTCGTCATGGCGATATGACGAACACACCGATCCTGGAACTGCCGCCGTCGTAGGAGTTTGCTCTGTGGCTTATTTCTTATGTGCCACCTCTTCGACGATTTCGACAAAACGCTTCACGTAGTCCTGAAGAAACTCAACAGTGGAGTCTTGGACAAATTGGTCGTTGTCATCAAGCAGAGTCGGTGACTGCGGCAAGAAGACCTCGGGCTGGCCGGGGGTGGGCATGTCAAAGTAAGACAGGGCCAACCGAAGATTCTTCTGTGAGCTATAGCCACCCATACGTCCCACCGAGTGGCTGATGATGCCGGTGGGAAGACCTTTCCACACGACATCATTATTCGGCTTGGAACCGATATCAACAGCATTCTTCAAGCAGGCCGGAATGGTGCGGTTATTTTCTGCGGTGACGAACAAGACACCGTCGGAATTTTTAATGGTATTCCGGAAGTTCGTGTACTGCTCAGGGGTCGGTTTATCAGGGACCTCCGGGTCATCGTAGTCGAAATCGTAGAGGGGCAGATCCCGGATCTCCACGATTTGAGCGTTATAGCCGTCGGGGAAGTAGTCAAGCACATTGCGGGCGATCTTGCGGGCATAAGAGCCACGACGCAGACTACCGACAAGCACGGAAATGTTTTTGGTCATCAGAATTCCTTTCGTGTACTCATCTTGTACTCATTGGCTAACAGGTTGGGGGTCGAACTTAGAAGTCCCAGTCGTCATCGCTGGTATCCTCGGCTGTGCCGATCACGTAGGAGGAACCAGACCCGGAGAAGAAATCGTGATTTTCGTCCGCCCCGGGAGCCAAAGCGGCCAGGATTTCGGGATTGACCTCGGTTTCTTCTGACGAGAAGCGCGGCGGATACCCCAGGTTCATCAGTGCTTTATTGGCGTTATACCGCACGAAGACGGCAACGTCATCCATCAGTCCCAGAGGCTCATAGAGTTCACCCGAATATTGCAGCTCTAGCTCGTAGAGATCGTCCAGCAGGTTGAGGGTGAACTCTCGCATTTCCTTCTGTTGACTAGCCGTGCGGGCTTCCAGGCCCCGTTGGTACTTATAGCCGGAGTAGTACCCGTGGACTGCCTTATCACGCAGGATCAGCCGAATCATATCGGCAGTATTGGTCAGCGTGGCGTGGACCGAGAAATGCAACGGCAGATAGAAACCCGCATAAAGCAACAGTGACGACAACAGGGTCGAGGACACCTTGCGTTTCAGTGGGTCGTCGCCATAATAGTGAGCCAACACCTTCTTGCACCGTTGTTGCAGCAGGTCATTGTTGACCGCCCACCGATAGGCATTGTCGATCTCCGGTGTTGAGGTCAGAGTCGTGAATACCGATGAATAGGAGCGCGCGTGTACGGACTGCATGAACGCGATATTGGTATAGATCGCCTCTTCATGCTCGGTGCGTGCATCCTGAATCTGACAAATCTCCCCGACGGTGGCCTGGACGGTATCGAGCATCGTGAGCCCCGTGAAGACGCGCATGGTCAAGGTGCGTTCTTCTTCGGTGAGCTTCTGCCAGGCGGGAATGTCATGGGAGAGGGGCACTTTTTCTGGTAGCCAGAAATTTGCCGTGAGTCGATTCCAGACCTCGAGATCTTTCTCATCGTCGACGCGGTTCCAGTTAATCGGGCGCAACCGGGCAGTGGGGTCGTGGCGGTAGGACGGTGGGGTCACGGAGATTTCGGTGAGTGGACGGTTGGAGTGGGTCGCAGTCATCGTTCTTCTTTCGACAGAGAGGGTGGTCAGTGGTTACAGGGCGCAGGAGACACAGTTCTCGATTTCTGTGCCTCCCAGGGCCGGCTGGCGCAATCGGATGTAGTAGAGAGTCTTGATACCGGAACGCCAGGCATAAATCTGAGCCTTATTAATGTCCCGGGTAGTGGCGGTATCTCGGAAGAACAGCGTCAACGACAGCCCCTGATCCACGTGCTGTGTCGCGGCGGCGTAGGTGTCGATGATCTTTTCGTATCCAATCTCGTAGGCATCTTGGTAGAACTCCAGATTGTCGTGGGTCATATGCGGTGCCGGGTAATAGACTCGGCCGAGCTTTCCCTCCTTACGGATCTCGATCTTGGCCGCCACCGGATGGATCGAGGCGGTGGAGTTGTTGACATACGAGATGGAACCCGTGGGCGGGATGGCCTGCAGATACGCGTTATAGATCCCGTGTTCGGTCACCGAGTCACGCAGCTTCTCCCAGTCGTCGCGCGACGGGATGGCGACCCCAGCGCTCGCGAACAGATCCCGGACTCGTTGGGTGGCTGGCTGCCACTCTTTCTCGGTGTACTTGTCGAAATAGCTACCGTCGGCATAGGACGAGGTTTCGAAACCCTCGAAGGCCTTCCCACGTTCAATCGCCAGCCGATTGGAGGCACGCAAGGCATGATAGGTGACAGTCAGGAAGTAGATGTCGGTGAAATCAATGCCCTCCTCGGAACCATAATGGATGCGTTGAGAGGCCAGGTAGCCGTGCAGGTTCATCTGGCCTAGCCCGATGGCGTGTGAGGCTTCGTTACCGGCAGCTACTGACGGAACAGCATCCACGTTGGTCTGATCTGAGACACTGGTGAGTGCCCGAACGGCCGTCTCCACCGTGGCACTGAAATCCGGAGAGGCCATCGCCGCGACGATATTTAGTGAACCCAGATTGCACGAAATATCACGACCGACTTCCTGGTAGCCGATGGCGCCATCGTAGCGAGATGGTGTATTTACCTGCAGAATTTCGCTGCACAGGTTGGACATGTTAATCCGGCCCTGTAGTGGATTAGCGCGGTTGACCGTGTCTTCAAACAGTACGTAGGGGTAACCGGACTCGAACTGTAGCTCAGCCAGGGTTTTGAAGAACTCACGGGCCTTGATGGTGGACTTGCGGATCCGTGGATTGGCGACCAGCTCGTCATAGTGATCGTTGACTGACAGGTCTGATAGTGGGGTTCCGTATTCGCGCTCAACGTCGTAGGGACTGAACAAGTTCATGTCCTTATTAGCCTTGGCAAGATGGAACGTCACATCCGGGATGACGACACCAAGAGAAAGCGTCTTGATACGGATTTTCTCGTCGGCGTTCTCACGCTTGGTGTCGAGAAACCGCAGAATATCGGGATGGTGGGCGTGTAGATACACCGCACCTGCGCCTTGGCGTGCCCCTAGCTGGTTGGCGTAGGAAAATGAGTCTTCCAGGATCTTCATCACGGGAACAACTCCGGAAGCCTGGTTTTCGATCTTCTTGATCGGCGCCCCCGCCTCACGAAGGTTTGACAGCAGTAGCGCTACTCCGCCGCCCCGTTTAGACAGTTGTAGCGCAGAGTTGACACTGCGACCAATGGATTCCAGATTGTCTTCCATCCTCAGCAAAAAGCACGAAACTAGTTCACCGCGTTGGGCTTTTCCGGCGTTGAGGAAGGTGGGCGTAGCCGGTTGAAAACGGCCAGACATCATCTCATCAACCAGCTGGGTAGCCAATACTTCGTCCCCGTGACCCAGGTATAGAGCCGTGGTAGCGACTCGCTGGGGGTACCCCTCCAAATACTGGGATCCGTCAAAGGTTTTCAGAGCGTACGCTGTAAAGAACTTGAAGGCGCCCAAGAAGGTCTGGAAACGGTGACCGGCGTTCTCGGCACGCTCGTATACAGCGGTGACGAACTCTTCTGAGTACGCGGCGAGGAAATCTTTCTCGTAGTAGTCGTTGTCCACCAACCAGTGCAGTCTTTCCCACACTGAATCAAAGCGTTTGGTGTTGGGGGCCACGTGCTGATCCAGGTACGCCTGGGTTGCTTGGCGATCCTTATCAAACTGGATCGAGCCGTCAGCAGCAAACAGGTTCAGCTCGGCGTTGAGTGCGTGGTAGTCCCTGCGCTCACCGATTCCGGTGACCTCAGGAGCATCCGTGGTGGGTATCGTCATACCGTTTCCTTTCGACTTAGCTTGGAGTGGAGGTAAAGGTTTGGGAGTCGGCTTGGTCCCAGAAGCGAGTCAGTCCGGTGTCCACCAGCTCGATGTCGCGCCGCGTTCCTAAGAGTTCAAAGCGATACAGCTCCGGTACCTTGCATTTGGCGGAGATGATCGGTCCGGCCAGACAGTAGTGCTGACCGAAATTGGTGTTTCCCGCCGTGATCACACCGCGGATCAAAGACCGATTGATCGGGTCGTTGAGGAATTTGATCACCTGCTTGGGTACCGCACCAGAGCGCTCCCCACCCCCGTAGGTGGGGACAACGAGCACGAAAGGGCGTGAGACACGGATATACCCTTCACTTCTCGGGCGCAGCGGAATTCGTATGGCCGGTCGGTTCAGCTGCTCCACGAAGCGATGGGTGTTCTCCGAAACGCTGGAAAAATACACCAGATCCGGGGACTCTTTGACTGGTATTTCTCGAACCGGGAGTGCATCCGGGGGTTTCTTCGCTGGAGTATGCACAGCGATCTCTCCTCACTCATTGACTGAAGCGGACATCATAAAAACACAATATCTTGTGTGTTGATGAACTAATTAGGCGCATATCTAGTAGTATCACACGATAGGTTCCGTGTCTACGTGCTAGCTGTGTTTGTAACTACGGCATGGCGAACATATGATGGAGCGTAGCGAGGTACTCACACCAAACAGTCAGTAGCCAGATCGGAGTAAACGTGACAGTAGAGACGTGGCGCGATGGCATTTGGTTGGAATCAATTGGCTTGTTTCAGCAAGCGCGGGCGGGCAATCACCAGGCTGCGATGCGACTTTTGGAGACTTCAGCGGACCCAGCCACCACGGTGCATGGACTGTTGCGTATGTTGGTGGTGTTTCTGCGAGACGAAGATCCTGAGAAGATGGAGCGATTCCTTGACGCGTCCCTCCGCGCCGGTGCGCCACCGTTGGGTTCACCATTTGTTCGTGATAGCGCGGCATTTGCCGAAGGATTCGCGGGGCGACTGCGTGGTGGTTTTCGCTTGACGGGGCACATGCGAGCTCTGCTTGAGACGGACATTCCGGTGCTGGCTACGGCTACACCGGAAGGGGCTCCTGCGGTTGGACCAACGAGTTCGCTTCGTATTTGGGATGAACGCACACTCTTTTATTACGAACCGCCAACCGGTCGGCACCTGGCAAATTTCCGCGCTGGATCGGTCGCCACGGTTGCCGTAATTGATCAGGACAACTTTACGGGTTATCGGTTTGTGGGACTACCCGAGGTTCATCACAACGGAGACGTGTTCGAGGCAGCCGTGACTTTCGCTCGTGCGCAGGACGTAAGCCCACCCGCTGCAGCGGTCTTGATCCACCTGCACGAGGCGGAGATGTTGGACGTCAGCGCGTAGGCAACGATGAACTCTAGCGTTCCTGACAATAACCTGAAAAACTGCTGTTGGACTTTGCACGACGATCAGCAGAAGAAAACAAAGGCTTCGTCGCCTGCCTGTTTGATCTGTCGTTCGATAGTTTCGTGACGGTCAAGTTCACGAAGATCATCTATATTTTGATCCTCGTTCTGGTCGGCATCTCCCTGATCATTGGTTGGCTAGTGCCGGCATTTACCATCATGGTGACAGGTGTCGCGCTGATTGGCGTACTGTGGTTGCTGATTGGATGGATCATTCCCGTCATTCAGCTCGTGTTGTTCCGTGTGGTGCTGGAGCTATTCATCGCGACGATTCGCACCGCGCAGAATACTGCTGGTACACGTCAAGAAATTCAGAAATTGCGTGACGAAGTGGGGCAGCGAGGCTAATTTGTACAGCTGGTCCGGCTGTTTCAAAGCGACGATCACCCGTGTGGGGGATGCGGTGTGCTATTCCTCTCCGCAGATCGCGATTGAGAACATTCATCCCGATCAACTGGTTGCGGGGGAATGCGTCCACCCAGGCGAGATTCCGGCTGGCGATGGCCCTGCATAACGACATGATCCGCACGGTGGCGATGGCTTTCTGGGGATCATCTATGACAATCCTTCATCGGCTGAAACAACCAATCCGCTGAGCACGATCTATTGATTAATAATGACGCAATAAATACTGAGTGAAATTGAAGCATTATCGATTATAAATATGTTGCGAAACAGCTTAGGAAAAGATGTGTGGATAATCAGAAAACTACAGATGACGGTAGAGTACCGTACGCGAAATGGGATAAGCACCGGGGCGAGGCGTTAGAGAGACTTCGTGAACAGTATCCTGACGGGTTCACTTATGGTAAGAAGATCCCGCCTAGGAACCCGAAGAACCCGCCAAAACTACAGCCTGAGGGGTTTGAGCCCCTTGATTCGAAGCAATGGAACCACATCCTCTACGGAGAACGGCGTAACAGTTCGACGCCTGAAGCACCAGACGGGCTTGGCGGTCATGGGGCCGGGTACGGGTGGATTTTTGAGTTAGCTGAAGGTGTTCCCAGAACCGAGTTCCCCCGCGATTGGTCTCACGAAGATATTGTGCATGCGATTGATGACACCATCACCTACGGTAAGCCAAACAAGTCACGGGGTAACCTTATCCATAAGTACACGGTGGATGGGGTGCCGTTCAAGGTGGCGACTGGTCGGAGAAAACACGGCGGGCTACGCTACATTATTAGCGCTTACCCGGATCTTGACCCCAGGAAGTAGAATAAGACCATGTGGAGCTCCTACGAAGTTTTTAAGCCTTGAACCGTCCTGGGTTTTGTTCCGTCCTAAAATGAGAGGATAGAACTATGCCAATCAAATACCCGCTGTCGTTTAAAGGTCGTGCCACGCGCATGGTGTTTGATCGGCTCGAAGATGAAGACGCGCCGAGCCGGTATGTGGTGATTCGTGAAACCGCGCCCAAGCTCAGTATCGCGACAGAGACGTTGCGTCGTTGGGTGGAACAAGCTGAAGTGGATACCGGTCAGAAGTCAGGGGTGTCCACGGATGCCCAAGCGCAAATCCGGAAGCTGAAGCGGGAGAACGCGGAGCTGTGCTGGGCTAATGAGATCCTCAAGACGGCGTGGGCTTTTTTCGCAGCGGAACTCGACCGCCCCACGACGAGATGATTGCTTACATTGAGATGTTCAGGGATCGTTTCGGGGTCGAGTCCATCTGTCGTGTTTTGGGTGCGACAGACCGTGGGTTCATCACCTCAGGTGGCTATCGGGCGGCGAAAGCCCGTCCTGCCAGTGATCGTTCGCGTCGGGATGCAGCCCTGATCCCAGTGGTCAAAGAGTTGCACCAGGCTAATTATGGGGTTTATGGGGTGGGCAAAATGTGGCATGCCATGAGACGTGCTGGCTGGGATGTGGGCCGTGACCAAGTGGCTCGGCTGATGTGCCTGGCGGGACTTAGCGGTGTGGTGCGAGGACGAAAACCCCACACCACCATCGCTGCGAAGGTCTCGGATCAGCGGCCAGATTTGGTCAACCGGGACTTTGGCGTCACAGCACCCAACCGGCTGTGGGTCGCGGATATAACCTATGTGCGCACCACCAGCGGGTTTTGCTACACCGCGTTTGTCACGGATGCCTTCAGTCGTAAGATCGTGGGCTGGTCGACCCGCACGACGATGCGTACTGATGCGCTGCCCTTGGAAGCGTTAGAGCACGCGCTGCTCAGTGCTAAGGACCAAGCCCTGGATGGGTTAGTCCATCACAGCGATCGTGGCTTGCAATATGTCAGCATTCGCTATACCGAACATCTTGCCAAGGCTGGTCTGACGGCATCGGTTGGGACCGCTGGAGATGCTTACGATAATGCATTGGGTAAGACGGTTAATGGCTTGTATAAGACCGAATTGATTTATGCTCGGCCCGCTTGGCCGTCAGCTACTGAGGTGGAATTCGAAACGATGAACTGGGTCCACTGGTGGAATACCACCCGATTGCATGAAGCCTTGAACTACCAGACCCCGACCGAAGCCGAAACCAGCTACCATATGACCCAGGCACAAGCCCTAAGCCCCGTATAGAAAACGGAACAAAACCCAGGGCGCTTCAAGGACACATCAACACCTCGACGGTGGCTGAGTTTGTGACGGAGGGTGCGGAGAAGTCTGCTACCACTGGTGGGTTTACTTCGGTGACCGCAACTCTGAAGAAAGCTCAGGTCACGATGCGGTTCAATGAGGAAGTCCAGTGGGCCGATGAGGACCACCAGCTGAGCAGGCTCCGTGGCACTGTCTCGTGCCCTGGATCTGGGCCTGTATCGCCGGATCAATCCGTTGACTGGTACTGAAATCACGGCCTGGGATCACTACGTGGGTGCTACCGAGTACTCCGCGGAGCTGTCTGCATCTGTTGAACCAGACCAGGTGGTGCGCGCTACCGCCGGGCTGTTGATCAATCGAGACCGGCCGGTGTCGGTCCATGGGTTTGCGATTGTCCCGCGACTGACCTGGGAATTATCGAACTTGCAGACCAAGAACGCTGATGGTTCCCCATCGGGGACTCAACGGTACCCGAATCTGGGACTGGGCGCAGGCATCAGCTCCTTCCTGGGACTTAACAGGCTCTTCACAATCGAGGGTGTAGACGGGGCTTGAATCCTCCGCTCTCGAGCAAGGACCTGGCGATGTAGTTGGTGAGATTCCGGAAGCCCAGGGCGGATCCGCGCAGGTGTTCGAGTCGTCCGTTGATGGCCTCGGTGGGTCCGTTGGAGGTTCCGGGGCGGTCGAAGTAGGCCAGGATGTCTGCCGCCCTTTTCTTCAGCGTCCTACCCAGACCGGCCAGCTCGATGAGCTTGGTCGGCACTGCCCGGCCCAGCTTGGCGATCAGCTGCTCCATCATCGCCCTGCCCTCGGCCCTGTCTGTCTGGCGGTAGGCGGCGACCATGTGCTGGTAGAACGCCCACGTGGCCTCGACCTCCACATGCTCGTCAGCCTCGAAGAGGTCCTGGATCCTGGAATACTGCTTCTCGGTGAGCAGGTCGGCCCCGGTCAGCAGGGTCCGGCGGGCCTTGTAGAGCGGATCCTGTTTGCGGCCCCGGTGGCCGTTCACCTGTTGCTGGACTCGCCGGCGGCATCGCTCGAGCGCGTCTCCGGCCAGGCGGACCACATGGAAGGGGTCCATGACCGTGGTGGCTTCGGGGATCTCCTCAGTGGCTGCGGTCTTGAAGCCGGTGAACCCGTCCATCGCCACCACCTCCACGCCATCCCGCCAGGAAGCCGGACGCTCGGCCAGCCAGGTCTTGAAGGCCTGTTTGGAGCGGCCCTCGACCATGTCCAGCAACCTCGCCGGACCGGTGCCGACGCGCAGTGGTGTGAGGTCGATGATCACGGTGACGTACTTGTCGCCACGCCGGGTATGGCGCCAGACGTGTTCATCCACGCCGATCGCGGTGACCCCGTCAAACCGGGCCGGGTCGTCGATGAGCAGACGCTTGCCCTCGGCCAGCACGGCGTCGTTGGCGGTGTTCCACCGCACCCCCAACGCCTCGGCGACCCGGGCGATGGTCAGGTGCTGCACGACCAGAGCTTCCAGGGCCCAGCGCAGGGCACGGCGGGAGAGCTTGGCCTTCGGCTCTGCCGCGGCGGTGGTGTCCTGGCGCCAGACGTGGGCGCAGTCGGCGCACCGGTAGCGCCGAACCGTGACGTGCAGAGTCGTGGGCCTCCAGCCCAGCGGCTCGTGCGCCAGCCGGCGGATCACCGTGCCCCGCGCGGTGCCCTGAGAACCACAGCGGTGACACCACTCATCTGGCTCCACCACCCGACAGGCCAGTACCGCCCGCCCGGGCTCCACCCGTTGCCCGGTAGCTTGAAGGCCGAGCTCGTCCAGCCGGCAAAACTTGGTCAGGTCACAGTCGTCGAAGGTAGCGTTAGGCACGTCGAGGTCTTTCAGATGGCTTGTGTAGGAACTTCCATCATCGGAAGGCCTCGACCTCTATCCAGCTATCGACGCGCCACTTCCCCGAGACCCCCGTCTACACCCTCGATTGTGAAGAGCCACTTAACACCGCCAAAGGAGACACCGTTTCTGAGCGCCCAGAGGCGACCACTGATACTGGTGTGCGAGGGATCCTCGGTGACTTCACGAATGGTATCCGCTGGGGTGCCCAACGCGAGTTCCCGGTCGAGAAGATCATGTACGGCGACCCGGACGGTCAGGGTGCCTTGTCCCGCCACAACCAGATCGCACTACGGTTGGAAATCGTCTACGGCTGGTACGTCTTCGCGGACAGGTTCGCTCTGGTTAAGACTGTTGAAACTGCTGGTAGTGAGGGTTAATGGCAGTGCGTGTAACTCTTGCTAGTGGTGTGATGGTCACTGTGCCGGAGACGGCGGCCACCCACCGGAGCAAACAAGACCAAATCGCGAAGACGCCTACTAAACGGTCCGAGCCAGCTGCAGGATCGAGGGGAGCTCAGACCGGTGACGTCGAGTCCCTGCCTGATCAGAGCAAGAGCCCCGGGCGCAAACAGGGATAATGGTCACGGGCTAAGCGTGGAAACAAATCATGATCCTGTCAGGTAGTACAGGGAGTAGATGAGTCGCAGGGGTGGTTATGACGGGGAGACAGGGCGATGTTTCGAAACCGTTCGCGTCTGTGAATGATCTGAAGGAGAGGTGGCCAGATTTCCCGCCTGGTACGGAGCAGTTTGCCTCCCTGCTTAGGCGCCTTTTGATTGATTTCGGTGAGGTGGTATCCGAACCCGGTTCCCCAAATGATGATTAGCGATTGCGTGGCTGAGTGGCTGTAACGAATGCTGATTTTGACATGGATCACTCGATCTTCGGGGGTTCTGGTTGCCTAACTATATGCCGTTGCATTGTTTTATGTCGGTGTTTCCTGTTGCAGACCCTCACCTCGCACCCGCTTAGTTGTGTCGGCTTTAGAGTATGCGCGCATCCTGCCCCATTGGGGATTATTAGGGCACGCCACTCGCAAGGGAAACGAGATCGAATCTAGTCCGACGACACGATGACCTCGACGATGAACGCGTTGAGCGAAGCGCTCAGTCGGGCTGAGCTCTCCAGATTGATCTCGACGTGCTCTCTGTCGTTCACGATGCGTAACCAGACCTCGTAGTCTCTCCTCTCTTTCGATACACGGCAATCGCCATATCTTCAGCCTTAATCGAGTCCTTGAATTCGCGTTGCTCCCGGTGCTCGGGCTCCTGGGTGATGAGGGTCGCGAACGGCTGATCGGCCAGACGCTTGCGGTCTGTCGGATGTTCCTGGCCGCTGTGGTCGCAATGGCACCAGTGTGGACAAGGCTGCTGTAGCCACTCCAGATGTTCCACGACCTGCTCCGCGATCTCATTTGGGCACTCATGTTGCTTCCCCTCTATTCGCTCGCACAAGGTGTGCGGGCTAGGAAATCTATACAACCGTCATTGCCCGGACGATTCCTGGACGACTCCTGAACGAGGGCGTGACGAGCATCAGCCACAGATCACGGCGGCCGAGTGCCAGATCCGGGGAGAGAAGAATGCTGCGTCGAGGTCACAACATCCGTGCGACCCCAGCAACGGATTGGATTGGTAGAACCCAGTTGCCGAGCGCCGTGTTTCTCGGGTTGTCAGTCAGGCCGTGGTCGGGGCTGGTGGCCCATCCGGTGGGGAGGCGCATGAGCGATTCGTCGAACTCCGGCGCAGGTCGCGGGCCCTTCTCCTCTTTCAGGATCGCAGGGGCAGGAGTTGCTGGTCCGGTGACGTGTTCCCATCGGGCGATGGCCTGGGCGTATCGCCCCCAGCGGTGAAGATGTCCTCCATCAGAGCGAACAGGGTCTCCGATCGTTCCAGCTGGTCGGTGAGCCTGCCGGTCCGTGCACGGCGAGGTTGATGACCTGGTGGCTCAGGGCAATGATGCCCCGTCGTGTCCGTACCTGGTCCGGGGTTGCGCCTTTGGGCGAAAAGTCCGAGGCCAAAAGTGTCCGTAACAGCGTCTTGTCGATGGGTGGTGAGGAAGAAATGGAACCGTTGGTGGGGTGTGCCGGCCAGTGACGCCGGTAGGCCGACTCAACGCGCACTTCGCCGGAGGTCGGCCAGATCCCCGAGTGTGGCTCCGTGCGCGCGAGGAGGTCGTGTTGGCTCGTCTCCCAGCGGCCACGGGTCGGGTTCCAGGTTGGGAACGGCGGGTGCAGGCTCGTCGGTTGCATCGTTTGGTTGCGTGCGTCGGGGGTTGTTCCTTCCGGGGTAGGGCGGATTAGGGGTGCGGAGAGCAAGTCGCGGACGTTCTCCATGATGGCGAGCACGGGTTGCAACGCGTCGATCGCGGCTGCCATGTTCGACCAGAGCCCGGAGCGGGTGCCGGGTGAGAGGCCGGCGCCGGTGCCGACGGCCTAGACCTCCTGACCCAGGAGCCCGCTGATCAGCACATCGATCGGCGGCACCGTCGTCGCCCAAGTCGATGACGGAGATGTCTCCGAGGTGCGGGGTGCCCGCCCAGTGACGCGTGAAGACGCGGATGGGTGGGGCATCGATCTCGGAGAACCAGATCGTCTCCCCGCCGGTGGCGTGCTCGACGGCGAGGTCGAGACCCCTGTAGCCGGAGAACAGCGACCCGACCCGCAACGGACGGTTGACGTTCTCGTCGTTCGGCTCGCGCATGGGGACTCCGGCAGACCGGTGGGCCCCGGGCGTCATCCTGCGACTCCTTGATCGGGCTGGTCATCCGCCAGGTGCTCGGATCGCCTCCTGCTTCCAACTTCGCCTGAACCGGCCCGGCTCATGCTACATCGTTCTTTCCGGCCTCGCCTCAGAGCCACCAGCAGGCGGGTCTGGTAGGAGGTTTGGATCGCGGCGTGCTCCACCGCGGCGACGGCGGTGTCGAGCTCTTCTGAGGGTCGGGGCGGTCAGCGCGATCAGCCCGGCTTAGCGCAGTACGCCGACGACCAAATACGCCCAGTCATAACGGCGCCTACCGGCTGTTGCACTGGCGTTGTCTGTACGAGGGGCATCTTCTCGTCGGGGCACGTGCTCTGGCCCTCGCTCCTGCAACGCGGAGCGTCAGACATAACTCCATGACCTGTACACGGCGACTGCCAGTCGTCGCCATGGACAACCAGGCGCCACCGATGCCGTTTCATATGGCACCCGTTCCGATTCGACGCATCTTAGAGAAGGGCGTACTTTCAGCGCGCATTGACAGGTATGGCGCGCCCGAGTCGGATGAGGTTAGCTGGGTCGTAGTGGTGCTTGATGTCGACAAGGCGCTGATAGGTCTCGGGTTCGTAGCAGGCACTTGTGCTCAGCTCGGTGGCATTGTCTCCGAACAAAAAATACAGTGCTCGACTGGTCGCCCCGTGCGCGAGGTCTTCGACCAGGGCGGACTATTCGTTCGCGAGGTCGTAGCGTACCTGCCGGGCGATCGGCGTGATTATCCGGACGACGTAAGTCGCATGAGGGTGGCCGATCGCGTTGTCACGCTCTGGCTTCCGCGTGGCGACACAGCGGAGGTAATGAACCTGAAGGAGCATGTAGTTCTCGGTCTCCGCATCGATGCGTGCCATGACGGTCGCGGTGGGGTCCAGTGCCACGGTAGTCACGTCATCACCTTCATAGCCGCGCGAGTTTGCCGGTTCGGCGAATACCTTGCTGCAGTCGGCGTAGGATATCAGGTAGATGTTGTCCTCGACCGGTCCGCAGTGCGTCAATCGCGGAGATACATGTCCGGGGGGTCGGTGCAGATGACGAAGAGGCGCAGGGTCCGCTTGCATCGGACGCGTTCCGGCAGAGTCAGAAGGTCGGGGAAGGTCTTGAGCGACAATGAGGAGGGGAGTTGGTTGGGCACGCCGGTGGTCCACTCCAGGTTACGGCTGACGATCTCAGGGAATCGCTCAGGGGGCGAAGCTCAGTGCGCCGGCAAGTATTTGGTCGACGGGAAAGAGCTGGAGCTGCAACGCGGTGACTATGCCGAACCCGGTGACGCGGTCGGTTGCGTATTTCATACTGCCGGATGAGTGGTCCCACGCCACCTCCAAGGCTGTAGCCGGCAACATCCACCGTTGGTGCGCTACCGTTGAGTGGGGTCAGGCCGTGGCGTGTGGCCTCGCGCGCGACCGCCTCCGAAGTTGTTCCACCGCCGACTCGAGCCAGCCGTACGTCCGGGTCGATATCCACAAGCGGGAGTCGTCGGGTGCTGACGGGGCGAGGCCGATGTCCGAGTGGCGTCCGTGCCCGGCGGTCCAGGCCCGGTGCAGTGCCGGTAGCGCCGTGGTCTTGCCGGCCCCGGCTGGGCCGACGAGCATATCGAGTACCCGATCTGAGTGGGCAAGGTTCGAGACTGTGGCGATCTGGTCGACGGACTGGAACCGGGGCCCGTTCTCGTCGATGAAATGCTCAGAGAGAGCACGGTCGAACTCCAGGGTCAGCCGGAGTGATTCGGCTTCGGCCCGTTCGATGATCTGATCAAGGAGGGCCATGCGGTCGTTGGTCGTGGTGAAGCGCACCCCCATGAGCTGCCGTATCGTCTCGGCGTGGATGTTCCACCGGTTCCACACCGGGTGCCGGTTGGCGACCGCCATCAGCACCACCGTCGCAATATCAGCCACCTGTTCCAGGGGGCACATCGTCGGCACGCAGCCTCGCCTCAGCCGGGGTGTGTGCGAGGAGATGTTGCGCCCACGTCGTCGCGTCCTCGCCCAGCAATCCGGTCGCGCGCCAGCGCCACTGAGTAGTGAACTCGGCCAGAGAGTGCAGTTCCTTGACCGGCCGCGTCTCCAGCGTTGCCTGCTGCCGCAATCGGGCGATCGTCGCCGGGCTAGGTTCGCGTCCGTAGGTGACGATGTACTCGGCAATGAGCCGATCTTCCGTTGCTTCGATGCCCTCGACCCCGTCGGTTCCAGTCGTGCGTCGGGAGAACCCAGCGATCAGTTCAGTGGGCACACCGTCTATCTCCCAGCCCGTGTTGCGGTCCTTGCCTCGGTCGACCGGGGACCAGGAGACACCGAGCAGCCGGGCAGTGTGATCCGTGAGGAACGCGTTGTAGCTTGTCGACAGCGACACGGTGGCCTTGTGCAGGCGGCGCGGGAGTCGTAATGATCGAACGCAGTGGCAATCACTCCGCTGATCGGCATCCTCACGATCTCGCCTCGGCCGACGCGGGTTGAGGTGACCCGTTCTCCAAGAATCGCGATGGTGTCGCGCATGGCTGCGTGATGCGCCTGTGAGATGAGGGCTTGCGTGCCCGCGTCAGCGACACCTCAGAGAGCGCTCAGCGACTTCGGCGGGGAGAACGTGAGGTCGAACCCTACAACGGCGTTGCGCGGCTTCTTCGCAATCTCTTCGCTACGGCTTTCCTCGATGGCTGCATCCCGTTGCGCTGGCGACCGGTCCGGGTCGAGCTGCGCAATGCGGGCGGCGATGCGCTCGCGCGGGGTTGCAGTTTCGGGAATGGGTGGCCGAGCCGTGTGCCGGTGATTCGATGCAGGCCGTCACCGAGAAGCCGTGCGAGCTGGTCCTCGGTGACGGCCTCGCCGTCGGCAAGTCCGGTGCCGTGGTCGTCTTCGAGGCTTGCCAGCCTTGAGCCGATCCAGGTGCCGCGCGGGCACTCGGATTCGGTGTAGTAGCGGGTTAGCGGGGTGCCCACGTCGCGGTCGCCGTCGCCTGCAGCGACGGAGGACAGGAGATACTCGTATCTGCGGCCGGCCGACATGACGCGGATCGTCATCACCACGGCGGCTCCCTTCCGAGGCTGGCCTCTGGAGGGTCGCCTCAGCGGGCAGGTGCGCGCGGCACGCCGGTTTGCACTACGGTGCCAACTGTGTGGGTGGATCTGATCGTGATCAATGTGCAGTAGCTAACGAGGGCTACACTGCACAGAAACAACTGATTGACCAGCTGCGACAGCTGAGCTTGTAGGCGGACTAACGCGCGGAGTCCACAGTTCTCGGAGAGGAATCGGCAGCGGCGCATGAGGCGCCGGATGCGGGACAGGCTCCCTCAGGGAGCTAGAGCGCGTGCCTCCAGGATATGCGGAGATGGCTCTTACCGTGCCACACACCATGAGAATCCAAGTAGGTACTCGTTCCGCGCCCGCAGGGCATCACGATGGTCCGGTGCGCGGTCGCCTCGACCACAGGAGATGTCTCAATAGCGCACGGCAACGCTTGCAAGCCCATGCCCAGCGCCTTCCCCGCGGCTTCCTTCGCAGTCCAGATCTCGGTGGAGATATGCTCCACGTCAGCCTGACACTGTAGCTCCGCGCGCTCGCCAGGAGACCACGCCCAAGCAAGATCGACGCACGCTTGCGAGGTGAGTCGCTCTTCGACGTCGACTCCGATCGGCACATCGGCGACAACTACCGCGGTGAGCGACAAGGAGTGGGAGACCGAGAAGTACTTGCCACTGTGAGCGAGGGGAAAGCTGCGCTCTGAACAGCGGAAATACCTCCTAGCACCCGCTCCAAGCGCCCGCTCGACCAGAAGCGCGGCAACGTCCTCGTTGCCCCTCGTGGGAGTCGTCCACAGGCTAATGGGCGAAGGGGAATTGTGACAGATTATGACACCTCTATCGTAATGTCTTGATGCATGCACATGCAGTAGTTTACATTGATGTATGTACATCGAAGCAAATAGCGAGTGATCGCCAGAGTCCGCTCCGGCTCTCACTCGGAGTACAAAGAAGAGAAGGGACCAGCGTGAGCATGATGGCTACGACAGCCCCCACCCCGACGGCGGGCCTAAACCTGGAGCCCGGGACCATTGTCGAAGGCGAGGACAAGCGCAGCGATGATGTCGCCGGTTACGGATACGGCATCTACCGCGCAGCCAAGAACCGCAGCCTCATCGATGAGTGCGTCGCGATCCTCAATCGCGGAGGCGTAGTAGCACTGGTTCCCACTTCGGCATCAGACGACTACCTGGCGACGATCGTCGAGCAGATCGAACACTTCGCCAGAACACGCTCAGCTTCGACAGACTCTTTGGAAGGCGGAGTCCTCGCACTGCCCACCTCCGGGTCAACGGGGTTCCCCAAGCTAGTCGCCCTGCCCGCCACAGGCCTCACTCAGTTCCTGCACTGGGGCGGCGACTACTTTGGCTTCAACGACACAACCGTGTCCCTGAGTCTGAGCCCCTGGAACTTCGACGTGTCCCTACTGGACACCTGGGCGGTTCTGGCCGCCGGCGGTACTGTGGTCGCGGCTGAGGCAGCCCGCCTCCACCAGGCTCCCTACCTGGTCCGACTGCTCGAACAGCACCGGCCAACATTCATCCAGGTCGTTCCCTCCACTCTGGATGCGCTGCTCAACGCCGTTGGAGACGCGGTGTACCCCTCGGTTCGGGACGTGGTTCTCACTGGCGGCGTCGTTGCACAATCGCTGCGCGCGGCCGCAGCGCGACTTTTCCCAACTGCAACTTTCCATAACGTCTATGGAGCCACCGAGGTCAACGATTGCCTCATCGAGACGCTCTCAGCCGAACAGTTCTCTGAAAGTGAGACCCTGCCGCTTGGCACGCCTATCGCCGGCTGCGAGGTTTTGCTCAACTCCAATGGAATCCACGTACCTCTCCGAAAGAGCGCCGAGGAGGCCCACGGGGAACTACTCGTGCATACGCCGTGGATGGCGCAAGGCTATATCACCGAGGGAACCGTCACGCCCTTACCCGTGGCCGGTGAGGCTTTGTACCCGATGAAGGACCAGGCAAGGTGGTCAAATGGGCAGCTGATGTATAACGGCCGACGTGATCGTCTTGTCAAAGTCCGCGGCCAGCGAGTGAACCTCGAAGAAATCGAGCAGGCTGCGCGTCGGACGGCTCTGGTCGGCATTGCCTGCGCGTGGCTCGAGGTCTCTGACTCCGCAGAAGAACTGCATCTTGCCTACACCGCGCCCGATCACGGCTCTGCCGCAACCGGACTCCAGTTGCGCATGGCAATAAGCGCTCATCTGCCCGCCTTCGCGATGCCGAACAACCTGCATGCCTTCACCGGGCCCCTGCCGTTGAACGGTAACGGCAAACCGGATCTTCCCACCATCAAATCACGAGTAGGGAGTGAGTAACTCATGTCCACCCTCCACAGGGTCAAGCAGTACATCGTCGAAACGTTCGCTACCGACGTCACGGCAGACCAGTTGCCGCCTGATGTCGATCTACTCACGACAGGAATCCTCACCAGCGTCACCACGGTCCAGTTGCTCGGCTGGTGCGCTCGGACCTACAAGATTCCGATCAACACCATCTCAATCAATCCGGACGAGCTGAAGACGCCCGAGGGCATCGCCAGCTTCATCGAGGCCAATCGCACTGACGTCATGGCTTGCTGACCATTACCATCCAATCACCGTCAATTATCACCGAAATCGCCTGAATAAGAGGGAGTACCACCATGTTCACCAAGCCCAGGAACGAAGTTTCCGCCGTCGAGTGGGGCAGTGGCACCAGCCACCGCCTCCTGGTCGAAAAGGACAACATGGGCTTCGCCGTCGCCGACACCGTCTTCCGGTCGGGCACCGAGTCCAAGTTGGAGTACCGCAACAACCTCGAAGTCTGCTACTGCATCCGTGGCGCGGGCAACGTCGAAGACACCGAAGGGAACTTCTTCGAAGTCACTGCCGGCATGGTCTATGTCCTGGATGACAACCAGCCCCACTATCTGCGCGCATCGGACCACGAGGATCTCGAGCTCGTCAGCGTCTTCAACCCGCCGACCCGCGGAGACGAGAAGCGCGTGCTCAGCGCCAGAGACTTCAGCACCTACTAGAGGAGTAGACGATGAGCACGATTCTGACTGACGACCCGTGGTTGGGGTTCCTCGACCACCTGCGCAAGTACGCGCCCACGGCCCCACCCTCACAGAAAGCTGGATTCCCGACGGAACTGTGGAATGCCGCTGCCACGAGCGGGCTATTCAGAACGCTCGCCACCGAAGGCATCGGCAGTACAGGAATGAGCGCCGCCATCAACCGAGTCCGTGAACTCGGGCGCACCAGCCCGGATCGAGGACTGACCTTCTCAGCAGTGACCCAACTGGCCAGTACCATCTACTGCCTGCGCGCATTCGCAGAGCGACAGCTGCGGGATCGCTATCTGCCGGCAGCCGAATCCGGCACCACCATCGGCGGCCACGCGATCACCGAGGCCGAGGCCGGGTCAGACGTCATGAGCACGACCAGCACAGCGATTCTCCAGGGGGACTACTACGTCCTGAACGGTACAAAGAGGTTCATCACCAACGCACCGATTGCCTCGACCTTGGTGATCTACGCTAAGACCATCGAAGACGGCGTCGACAAGGGGCTCTCGGCGTTCCTCGTCGAGACTGGATGGCCCGGCGTCGACACTTCCCAGCCGATGCCCACGGCCGGGCTGAGCACCTCCCCGATCGGGGAGGTCGCGGTGGAGGACGTGAGAGTGCCCGCTGTCAACCGCGTCGGGCACACTGGGGCAGGCCTGTTGATCCTCGACCAGGTCATGAAGCGCGAGATCCTGCTGGCCTTTGCCGGCAACATCGGCGAGATGGAGCAGCTGGTCTCCCGCTCAGTGCAGTACGTCAACGACCGCGAACAGTTCGGGCGCAGCATTGGCAGCAACCAGCTGGTGGCAGACCGGATCGTCCAGACTCAGATCGCCATCGAACTGGGCGGAGCCCTGCTGGAATCCATCGCGGAACGACTGGACGGCTTCGAGGACTTGACCGTTCCGATCGCCGCGGCCAAGGTCTTCATCAGCGAGGCCAACGTCGACTCGGCGATCAACGCCATCCGCGTCCATGGCGGCAACGGATACCTGACTACGTCACCGTTGGCGAGCAACCTCCTCGATGCCATACCCGGAGCGATCTACTCCGGATCGAATGACCTCCTGCGCACGAAGATCGCCACCATGTTGGGAGTGAACTCATGATCGCTCGCGAACCTCAGCTGACCCAGGCGACCGCCGTGTTCGACTATGACGCCCCGAGCGTTACGCAGTTCGTTGAGGACGCTGGCTGTTACAGCGTGGCGAACGTCGCCAATTCCGTCGAGCGTCTCCACGACGCCGTGCGCGACACCATCGACTACAACGTCTTCAACGTCATGCTGAACACGGACCTTAGCGCCTCGGACGTTGTCGATAAACCTTTCGGCTTCTGCCTGCACAAGAGCATCCTGTTCGTCGCTGGCTGCCGCAAGCTCGGCGTGCCCGCCGTGCTGTGCTCCGACGTGGTCACCAACCACGTTGCCGACGCGGCGATGCACGAACTCGTCGGAGGTGAGGAGTTCCTGCACTGGTACGCACGGATCTACCTCAATGGTCGGTGGATCAAGGCCGCGCCCATCTTCAACACGCTGCTGTGCATGCTCTACGGCATCGATGTCCTCCGCTTCAATCCCAGCGGCGACGCCATCGAACAGCGCAACAGCGACAGCACCAGGATGATTTATCGCGGCGAGCAACGCTACTATGTCGATCCGAACATGGACGAACTGCTCACGCTCATCGCGACCAAGCACCCGAAGATGGTCACCGATCACGGCCGCACACCAACCTCACTGAGCCTGGCCGCAACGACGCTGCCAAACTAGAAAGGAGAAGACACGTGTGGAAATACGACGGTTGGGAATCCGACTTCAAACTCGGGATCGTCACCCCTCACGCCGACATCGGCCCGGAGGCCGAAGCCCAGGCGATGCTCGCCGGCACACGAAGCACCATCCACGGAGCACGCGTCGACTTCAGCCCGATGCACCCAGGCGGGACCATCGACGAGAAGATCGCCCATGACCCGGTCATGCAGTTCATTGCTCCAGAGATCATCGACCGCACGGTCGACAGCCTCTCCAGCTCGCCCTTGGACGCCATCGGACTGGCCTTCACCAGTTCCTCGTTCAAGATCGGAGCAGACCGCGAGCAAGAACTGCTCATGCGCCTGTCAACGGTCAGTCACGGCATCAAGCTCGACACCACGGGCACCGCGGCCACTGCCGCGATCCGAAAGCTGGGTCTGAACAAGATCGCCATCATGGCGCCCTCCTGGTTCGACGACGAGCTCTGCCGAGCCGGCGAGGCCTACTTCCGAGACCACGGCATCGACATCGTCTCCGCAACCCCCAGCGGTCCTACAGGAGGCCCGCTGACCATCACTCCGGCAGCCACCGCCGCAGCAGTGGACGAACTGGTCGCGACGACCGGCGCTCAGGCCGTGTTCATCGCCGGCAACGGACAGCGAGCTATCGGGGCGATCGATCATCTCGAGTCCACGCTCGGCATCACGATGCTCACCGCTAACCAGGTTTTGCTGTGGGCCAGCCTCGACGGAAGCGGCCTGAGATCCCAGGTGGAAGGATACGGTCGCCTCTTCTCCGAGAGGTGAGCTGCGCGAACGCACATGGTAGGGTTATGTGCATGTACACGGATCATTCTGAGCAAGCACATACCCCCCCGACGCGCAACCTCAGCGCGGCATGGTCGCAGGTTGTGGCCATCGTCGCCGCAGTGGATGCCACACTGGGTAAATGGCTCGTTGACACCTACGGAATCGGACTCACCGAGTATCGTGCAGTCCTTCACCTAAGCAGAACCGCGGAGCGGGAGCTACGTATCCACGAGCTCGCCCAGAAGGTCAGCTTAAACTCAAGCTCCGTGACCAGACTCGTTGGGCGAATGGAGGACAAGGGGCTGGCGTTCCGAGACACCTGCCCCGACGATGGACGCGGGGTCTACGCGGTCATCACTGAGAAAGGCCTCAAATCCGTGGAGGAGATCCGCGACCCCTACGATGCGAAAATCAGCGAACTGCTCTGCGACGCAGCCAAGCAGTACCCACAGCTAGATCTGGCCGGCCTTGACCACTCCTTCGAGGCGATCAGCAAGCTTACATCTTAGCATTTGGCGCCCTCGAGCGAGAAGGGCCACCTTTTACCCATATAGATGCATGCACATGCAGTAACATGATTGAAAGGACCAGCACTATGACCACGAAGATCGATGTCTTCGTCGATTACGTCTGCCCGTTTTGCTTCCTCGTTGAGGGAGCGATCGAGGAACTCAAACGGGACCGTGATGTCGAAGTGACCATCCGGCCGTTCGAGCTGCGACCGGATCCCGTTCCCACCCTGCGCCCGGAGGACGACTACCTGCCACGGATCTGGAGAGACGCCGTCTACCCGATGGCCGAACGGCTTGATGTTCCCATCAGCCTGCCGACCGTATCTCCCCAGCCGCGCACGGAGAAGGCATTCATGGTCCTGCAGCTGGCTCAGGAGCAGGGCAAAGCCGAGGAGTACTCCAAGGCGATGTTCAAGGCCTTCTTCCAAGATGACTGGGACATCGGCAAGGATCCCGTGATCCTTGACGTGGCAGTCTCGGCCGGCCTCGATCGGGAGGAGGCCGAACAGGCTCTGCACAGTGAGGAACGACGGGCCAGGCAGCAAGCCGATCAGAACTATGCGGTCAACACCGTGGGCGTCACCTCTGTGCCAGGCATCGTGGTCGAGGGCCAGTTCCTGCGCGGGGTACCCAGCGGCGCGCGGCTAAAGAAGACTGTCGACACTCTGGCCGAGGGCGCGACGGCCGCCGAGGCCCGATCATGAGCACCATCCCACCGGACGTTCTCATTCAGGCCATGAACGAGGCGGTCGTAGTGGGTGTTGAGCACGTCGAGGCCGGAGGGCTGCCCTTCGTTGGCGTGCTCGTCGACAACAGCGGCGTCATCTCTGATTTTGGAGTCAACCGGGTCAGGGAAACCCGTGACCCGACCGCCCACGCCGAGATCGTCGCTATGCGCGAAGTGCTCAACTCTGATGACCGGGACGACCTCTCCGGCACCACGCTGGTGGCCACGGGCGAACCCTGCGGACTGTGTTATCGCTTCGCTATCGATCAAGGCGTGGATGCCATATACGTCGCCGTCGATCGCGACGCCGTCGCCGAATGGGGCTTCGACTACCGCACCAGCTACCTCTCGCTCGGCATTACTGATGAGCTTCGGTCCACCGTCTTCAACTCCTTTCCGGCCGAACGAGGCAACGAACCGTTCGCTCGCTACTTTCACACACACAGATCAACAATGGACGCTGACCAGCGTTCGAATGCACCTTTGAAAGGACATCCATCATGAGCTGGCTCTACCTCGGAATAGCCGTCATCTTCGAAGTCGCCGTTGGCATCTCCGCCGGAAAGGCGCAGGGCTTCACCAAGCTTTGGTGGAGTATCGCCACCCTCGTCAGCGGAGGCATAGCCACCTTCTTCCTCAGCCTGGCCCTGCGGACCTTCGACGTCGGCGTCGGCTACGCACTGTGGACCTCCTTGGCAGGAGTCGGCATCGTCGTCCTCGGCGCGCTCTTCCTCTCCCAGAAACTAACCTGGAAAAAGCTCCTGGGCATTGGCGCCGTCATAGCCGGTGTTGTCGGCCTCAACCTTGCTGGCGCCGCTTAATCCCACGCCTGCACTATCACCTTCAGAAAGGATCATTCTCATGGCTACCACTGCCAATCATGAGACCACCACTCCGACAGACATTGAGAAGAAGGCTGGCGCCTGGCTCGCCCTCCTCCTCGCCGGAGGATTCGAGGTTGGATACGCCCTGAGCGTGAACGGAAGCAATGGTTTCACAAACCCCACATGGTCCCTCGTGGCCATCGTGTTCTTCCTGTTCACTCTATTCTTCCTCAGCGTAGCCCTGAAGAGAATCGATGTCGGCATCGGCTACGCTGTCTGGGCCGGCATCGGCGCGGTCGGCGCCGCCCTGCTGGGGCCAGTCTTCTTCGACGAGACACTCACCCTAATCAAGGGGTTCTGGCTCGCAGTCATTATCGGCGGTGTCATTTGGCTCAAGCTCGCTGACAGTCCAAAGCTCTCGGCGAAGTCAGACAGTACCTCCAGAGCGGCTACGGAACTGCACAAGTGACCTCAGCGCGGCCCAGCTCCTACGGCATCGTAGGTCGAATAGCGGTTGCGGGCTGTGGTGGTTTCGCCGCGTTCTATACCTTCTACACCACAGCATCAAGCGCTCTAAACGAGTCAGGCATCTCATCTGGAGCACGAGTAGGCATAGTGATGCTCGTCGTCGTTGCCGTCCAGCCGCTTCTTATCATTGGGCGGAGATGGGTCAGGAATCGCCGCGTTGCCGTCATGCTGGCACTGGCGGCTATGGGCTTGGGCAGTGCGATCCTCCCCTTGATGAACCAGTGGCCAGGATCACTACTTCTCGGCCTTGGCTTCGGCGTCTTCGTGGTGATGAGTACCGTTTGGGTCAAAGAGCAGGCAGCATCTGACCAAACCGGCCGCGCCCTCGGCACCTATGGCTTTGGCTCAGCGGTGGGCGGAGCGCTCGGAGCCCCGATAGGCCTCTATGCTGCCGAGCTAGGAGGGCAATTGGCCGTAGCGCTCGTCGGGAGTGCCTTCGCGCTGAGCGCATTGGTCCCGGCAGGGCAGGCGAAATCGCCCACCGACAACCGTTCTAATCTACAGCTGGGCAGCCCGTCGGTGGAGCTCGCCGCGCCTGATTCTCTGAAACGCTCGCGGACTTTTTCTACCGCCACTATTGTCATCACCAGCCTGGTGGGTCACCTTTTCGCCGTGAGTCTCTACGCCGCCGTTCTGTCCTCAGTCGGCGACACAGAGGGTACGTGGCTACCGGTTCTGGCTGCGTTGATGGTCCAAGTGTGCTTGGCGCTGGGTCGCCTGGTGGGAGGCCGCCTATCTGATCGATATCCGCCGCTTGCCATCCTTGTGACAGCAGCCGGAATCCTTGCCTTATCAACGATGGTCTTCTCTGTCGTTCTCTCTCGTCTGGGCATACTCCTAGCCGTTGCAGTCATCGGATTTACGTCTGGGGTAGGTCAGACGGCAGCGCTGACCGCCATGATGCGACGCGCCCGCACGTCCAGAAATACGGAGATGGCCAGTGCAGGATGGAACATCGCCTTCGACGCTGGCTTAGGTATCGGTGCACTCGCTGCTGGATGGGCCTTCTCTCAAGGCTAGGTCACTTTTAACATCACCTTTCCGAACGAGCAATCAAGATCATTCAAGGAGGAACTCAAAGTGTCTAAGAAGATCATGGTGTCTATCGGTATTGACGTTGACGCCGTCGCCGGGTGGCTTGGCTCGTATGGTGGGCAGGACTCACCTAGCGATATCTCGCGTGGAATGTTCGCGGGTGAAGTCGGGGTTCCTCGGCTGCTCAAGCTGGCACAGAACCGCGAGATTCCAGTGACATGGTTCTGGCCGGGGCATTCGATTGAGACGTTCCCTGAGCAGTTTGAGAGGACGCTTGCGGCTGGACACGAAGTAGGTATGCACGGGTACAGCCATGAGAATCCACTGTCGATGACGAGGGAGCAAGAAACGGAGGTGGTCGACTACTGCCTGGAGTTGTTTGAGTCGCGCATGGGTGGGCGACCGGTGGGATACGTAGCCCCGTGGTGGGAGTTCTCGAGAGTCACTAACGAAATCCTGCACGAGCGTGGATTCCTGTACGACCACTCACTCATGCACGACGATCACACTCCTTACTATGTGCGCGCCGGCGACGAGTGGACACCGATCAACTTCGATGCGGCTTCGGCCAAGGAGTGGATGAAGCCTCTGGAACGCGGGACAGAGACAGACCTCATCGAGATTCCAGCAAGCTGGTATCTCGATGACCAGCCGCCAATGATGTTCGTCAAAGGAAGCGCGAACAGCCACGGATACGTAACTCCCCGAGCGCTCGAGTCGCTGTGGAGGGACCAGTTCGACTGGGTCTATCGCGAAATGGACTACGCAGTCTTTCCGATGACGATCCATCCCGATGTAAGCGGTCGCCCACAGAATCTATTGATGCTCGAGCGGTTCATCGAGCATATGTCAGAGCACGACGGTGTCGAGTTTATGTTCATGAAGGACGTCGCGACAGACTTTAAACAGCGATTCCCCCGCGTTCAAAAGTGATTGGCCACAATAAGAAGGGAGGGGCTCATCGCTCTAATTGGGTATCGAATGATAGTCGACCGTTTTTTGAGAACCCGGATTCACTGTTGTCAGCTTGCCACGATTGCAGACCTGCATTTGCGTAGCTCTGTTCGTCCGCGCAGGTTTCGCTCCAGCCGACGTGTACTCCATGTGCTCAGCGGGCGGTGTCCGCCTGAGGCCAACGGTCGCAATGGCAGCAATGGTTACCTAGCTGTTCCAACACTGCACGAAGATCCGTCAGCCTAATTTTCTCTGCACTACCCACGCCCAAATGAATAGGCGATGAAGCTCCCGCAGCCTGGGAGGGAGAGCAAGAATCCATCAACATATTGAACATTCACACACCCCTTCCCGACTTCGAGTTCGCGCCAATACTTGCGAGAACGAAAACCCTCCATAGGCCGATAGGTCCGACAGCATATGATTGCACCAAACTTATCGTTATCTGTGATGGATCAGCTTTCCTCACCGTGAACTCCAATCGGCGGGCTGTTAATGCCGGTGATGTTGTCTTGCTGGGAGCAGGGGTCTTTTGCGGATCCGACCCTGAGCCACAAATCCTAACGAGCACCGTCTATATTGACCCAGACTATGCACCCCACCAGCTTTACTGGCAGTACGTCAACGTCATTCGAGACCGATTAGATACGCAAGATTTCGCGGATATCATCTACGCCGATCCCGCTCAGGTTCGCCACCTCGGCGAGGGGCGGGTTGGGCTACTGATGCCCTGGGTAGATGAAATTGTGAAACTGAGTCTGGACCCACACGGACTTAGTCTCCACGCTCACCGAATGCAAGTACTGTGGTTCTCGATCCTTGATGTCGTCGTGCTGTTCGTGCAAGTTACTCCAGTGCGGATCTCGCCCGGGTAGCGCGCAAGCACGTTGCCGACCCGACCACGGCATAGAAAATTCTCTGCAGTTCGAGCAGAAGCACTACAAGCCGCGGACCTGATGAGGCAGAATCTTGCGCACTCGTGGACCTGTGCAGAACTCGCGTCAGCCACACCCCTGTCGGCTTCGCGATTCAGCCAAGTATTTGTGGCGGCGTTCGGCAAGACCCCGCACGCGTGGCCGACGATGTTGCGTGTCGAAAAGATGGCTCGCTTGTTCCGAGATACAGATGATGCGATCCACAGCATACTCCGACAAGTTGGATGGGCGAGTCGAGGACATGCGGCACGTCTCTTCCGCCAGATCATGGGCATGAGCCCAAGCCGCTACCGTGCACTCAAGCGCACCGAGCAACAAGCCTTCTGACTGGTTCTGATCTGACGGATCTCGGTCCGAATATTCGGATCATTCGCACCATACGGCACATGGTTCCTTGTTTTACGACTATGCCGGTGTATACACCAGGTGCTCCGACGGACTTGGCGGCCAACCTCCTCATCCACTGACCGTCTCGACCGTTGGGCGCCCTGGCTCACCTCACAGGTGACCAGTCGGGAGGAGACCACACGGTGCGAACACGGAACTACGCGCGGACCATCCGGCAGTGCCCGAGCGTGCCCTGGCACGCTCCCAATCACCGGTGCTGGCACCCGGATCGAGCTCACGCTCATGAGGTCCAAACGCAACGCCGTGTCGAGAGCGCTCCAGAACGTGGGGGCATCGGGATCGATTCCTGCTGCCGCGCGCGAGTTCGCCCGCATGGGCGTGCTGGTGTTCGTGTGCGCTCCGAACGGGAAACACCCGATCACGCCGCAAGGCTTCCACGACGCGACAACCGATCTGAATCAGATCGAGGAGTGGTGGCGGACTCCGGGGTGGGCGAATGTGCTGCGACAGGAGATGAGAACAATGACCTCGGCACTGCGGGCCGCGGACCTGTCATTCACCGAATGGCTGAGCACCGGACAGATCGCCGTCATCCTCCGCTCCGCCTACGATCCCGCGATCGCCTCGACCCTGGACCGTCATGGCGACCTGGGCCAGGAACTGGCCACGGCCGGACTGGTCGCCGTGAACGAGGCCTGGGGGCATCTGCGCACGGACTCCGCCTATCACGCGGTGCTATGGGTTTCGGAATGGCCCAGGTCTCTCGTCCACCCAGGCTTCCTCGCCCCGGTGTTGCTGTCGACGGGAGTGCTGCGGTCGTTCTCCCTCATCGTCACGCCGATGCGCACCGATCAGGCCGCCCGCGATATCCGCAAGAAGAAGGTGGAATACGTCTCGGACGACGCCCAGCGGGCCCGGATCGGGCAGATCGAGGACGCCTCCCAGAACGCGGAGTACCAGGAGCAGCAGACCGACCTCACCGCCGGGCACGGGGTGTTGCGCTACAGCGGTCCCGTCTCCGTGACCGCTGACACGCTTGAGGATCTCGATGCGGCGGTCTCGGCGATCACCAAGGCCGCGATCCAGTCCTCCTGTGAGACCCGCAAGCTAGTCGGACAGCAAGCGAAGGCGTTCACCGCCGCTCTGCCACTGTGCCGACAGGTCTGACGAGTCGGGTGTACCTGAGGGGCATCACCGGAGACGAAAGAAGGTGCCGTGATGCCTACGCCTGCCCATCCTGCCGAGAGCGCAGAAGTTGCCAACACTGCCTTGCGAGATCTTGCGGACGCGACCATGGCGGTCAGAGATCCGGACCAGTTGTATGTCGTCATCTCCGACACCCTCGGAGGGGTGCGGGCCCTGGACCGGATTCTGCGCCGACGCGCGGAGGCCCACACCCGTCACCGGGAGCACGCGATCTGGGGTGTATCTAGGTTCTTGGACAGTTTTTTGAGATGAGAGGATCGAGATCATGTTAGCTAGTTGGAGGCGGCAGTTCTGTCCGTAGTTTAGGGCCGAGGCGGTGCAGTTGGTTTTGCAGTCTGACCGTTCGATGGCCCAGGTCGCTAGGGAGTTGGAGATCAATCCCGGCGCTTTGGGTAACTGGGTGCACAAGCACCGGAAGGCCAATCCAGCGCCGCAGCCGTCGCTGAGTCCGACCGATTATGGCAGGCTAGCTGTAATTCCCCGCGAGTGTTCACAACCTCCCGGGGAACTACACCTAGGAATCCGGAAAACCCGCCAAAACTCCAGCCTGAAGGATTTGAGCCCCTTGATTCGAAGCAATGGAACCACATCCTCTACGGAGAACGAGATAATAAAAGTTTTTCGGAAGCGCCGAAGGGCAAGGGCGGCCACTATCCAGGATTTGGGTGGATTTTTGAGAAGGAACGAGGTGTGCCTCGCACTGAGTTCCCTGAAGACTGGTCAAGAGACGATATTGCAGGCGCGATTGAAGAGGTGCTAGATCATGGTGAAGCGCTTGTGCGTGGTCATCGTACGTTACATAGGAAGTCTGTCGACGGTGTTGTTGTGCGAGTTGTGACGAGTCGGCGCAAGAATGGCATGAGATTCATTTCTACGGCACACCCAGAGTAAGATTGATATATGAGGTCCTATTTTGAGATTTTCTCTTCATTGAGGGATATCCTTCTTCCCGTGGTGGGGGATCAAGACACGACTATGGAAATTGCGCTGAGTTTGTCAGAACATAGGGAAATTCCTCTAGCTGTTGGCTTTTGTCTGACCTTGGCTTTAGAAGAAGACGTTCGTGTTCCGATGGAACTCTTGGATGAGGTTGCTCAGATGTTTGATGAGGATGATCCGGATGATGAGATTGCCATCGAGGATATTTCGCGTTTGCGTGAGTTGAATCAGCGAGTGGCATAGATCTACTTTTCACTGCCCCGTACCCGTTTGTGGTGCGGGGTTTTGTTGTGCCCGGTTGCTGGTGTGGTGTCCGGGTTTTTAGTGGTACGCGCCCGTTTTTTAGTGGTACGCGCCCGTTTTTTAGTGGTACGCGCCCGTTTTGCGCGGTCTCTTGATGAGTTGAAGGAAAGGGTGTGGTCGGGTTGTCCGAAAACACTGAACCGTCCTGGGTTTTGTGGCTCTTCACAATCGAGGGTGTAGACGGGGGTCTCGGGGAAGTGGCGCGTCGATAGCTGGATAGAGGTCGAGGCCTTCCGATGGTGGAAGTTCCTACACAAGCCATCTGAAAGACCTCGACGTGCCTAACGCTACCTTCGACGACTGTGACCTGACCAAGTTTTGCCGGCTGGACGAGCTCGGCCTTCAAGCTACCGGGCAACGGGTGGAGCCCGGGCGGGCGGTACTGGCCTGTCGGGTGGTGGAGCCAGATGAGTGGTGTCACCGCTGTGGTTCTCAGGGCACCGCGCGGGGCACGGTGATCCGCCGGCTGGCGCACGAGCCGCTGGGCTGGAGGCCCACGACTCTGCACGTCACGGTTCGGCGCTACCGGTGCGCCGACTGCGCCCACGTCTGGCGCCAGGACACCACCGCCGCGGCAGAGCCGAAGGCCAAGCTCTCCCGCCGTGCCCTGCGCTGGGCCCTGGAAGCTCTGGTCGTGCAGCACCTGACCATCGCCCGGGTCGCCGAGGCGTTGGGGGTGCGGTGGAACACCGCCAACGACGCCGTGCTGGCCGAGGGCAAGCGTCTGCTCATCGACGACCCGGCCCGGTTTGACGGGGTCACCGCGATCGGCGTGGATGAACACGTCTGGCGCCATACCCGGCGTGGCGACAAGTACGTCACCGTGATCATCGACCTCACACCACTGCGCGTCGGCACCGGTCCGGCGAGGTTGCTGGACATGGTCGAGGGCCGCTCCAAACAGGCCTTCAAGACCTGGCTGGCCGAGCGTCCGGCTTCCTGGCGGGATGGCGTGGAGGTGGTGGCGATGGACGGGTTCACCGGCTTCAAGACCGCAGCCACTGAGGAGATCCCCGAAGCCACCACGGTCATGGACCCCTTCCATGTGGTCCGCCTGGCCGGAGACGCGCTCGAGCGATGCCGCCGGCGAGTCCAGCAACAGGTGAACGGCCACCGGGGCCGCAAACAGGATCCGCTCTACAAGGCCCGCCGGACCCTGCTGACCGGGGCCGACCTGCTCACCGAGAAGCAGTATTCCAGGATCCAGGACCTCTTCGAGGCTGACGAGCATGTGGAGGTCGAGGCCACGTGGGCGTTCTACCAGCACATGGTCGCCGCCTACCGCCAGACAGACAGGGCCGAGGGCAGGGCGATGATGGAGCAGCTGATCGCCAAGCTGGGCCGGGCAGTGCCGACCAAGCTCATCGAGCTGGCCGGTCTGGGTAGGACGCTGAAGAAAAGGGCGGCAGACATCCTGGCCTACTTCGACCGCCCCGGAACCTCCAACGGACCCACCGAGGCCATCAACGGACGACTCGAACACCTGCGCGGATCCGCCCTGGGCTTCCGGAATCTCACCAACTACATCGCCAGGTCCTTGCTCGAGAGCGGAGGATTCAAGCCCCGTCTACACCCTCGATTGTGAAGAGCCATGAAACTGCGCGAAATGTCGAAGGGTATGCGCGAGAAGATCCAGATCGCGCTCACCATGTCCCGCCGGGCCAAGCTTTACCTGCTTGATGAACCGATCAGCGGTATCGACCCGGCCGCGCGCGACGAGATCCTCGACACCGTCCTCAACAACCTGGCTCCCGACTCACTGTTGGTGATGTCAACTCACCTCATCCACGACCTTGAACCTGCTATCGACACGGTGGTGTTCATGCGCCACGGTCGTATCACGCTCACCGGCAACGCCGACGATCTGCGCGCTGAACACGGTCTGAGTATCGACCAGCTTTTCCGAAAGGTATTCCGATGACACTGACACTCTTAAAACACGAGTTCATCCGCACCCGCGTTCTGCTTGCGATCATCATCGGTGGCGCCCTCGCGGCGAGTGCTTTAGGCACGCTGCTGATGTGGATCAATCTGCCAGTCGTGAGTCACTTCGGGCCACCACTGATCGTGTTACCGATCGTGGCGCTCGTGCCCGCGACTCAAATCGCCCTCGCCATCGACTTTTGGTGTTCAGGGTTTCGCAGTGGAGGCTACCTCACTCACGCGATTCCGGTGAAAGGCGCAACTATCTTCTGGACGAAGTTATTGCACATGATGCTGGCGACGGCGGTCGTATTGATCATCGGATTCCTGCTGTTCTGGGCCGCCTGGTTCACGTTTGCGAGCTCACCAACCGCTGCTGGTTTGGGCCCTGAGGAGCCGAACTTGTTCGTGGCGTTGGGCTCGGGACTAGAGGCTATCAGCGACTTCATCCCGCTACCATTGCTCCTCGGAGTGTACCTGCCGATCGTGGTGCTATTCATATTTTTCACCTGGCCGGTGATGTACGCATTCATCGCCTCTGTCGGTAGCGAGGGTCCATTCGGTCGAATGGGCATTGGTGGCCTGGTTTTGATGGCCGTGATCACCTACGTCGGTAGCCAAGCCATTATCTTTCTTGCGATACTGGCTATTCCGTTGGGATTCGACTTCACTGTTGTTAGTGACGATGGAACACCGCAGCTGGTGGTCATCAACACCCTCGAGATCGCCTTTGCCGATGGTGACAGCGCCATCATGCCACTCGGCGTGTTCGTCGGAACGATCCTCACGCTTGTCATCGTCATGTGGCGCACCCACCGTTCCTGGAATCGGCACGTTTCACTCAACTAATTGTGCGGTGATGCGGCGGGCAGGATCCTAACCTGCCCGTCGCTGGCAGTGTGCCGGCACCGTTCGTGGTGGATGTGATTATTTTCTGCGGTCACGGCGATTCCCTCGGGATACCTGATAACTATCTATTGGTCTTGCATAACGATATAAGACTTGCCGTCGATGTGTTGTCGAGTACTCACACACTGTAAGGTCGACAAGGTGTCGTGAGGTGGCACCGGTACCGTCCCACCGTGGCTACCTCGAAGGAGATCCCATGAATCGTTGGGAAAAGACCCGGAACAGACTCACCACTCTGGTCGGAACCGCTGTTGTGCCTCTGACACTTAGCGCCTTCGGGGGCTATGAGTGGGTCCGAAGCTCAGCGGAGACGCCATTGTTGATCTCGACCCCGACGTGATCCTGGCACCGCGCTCAGGTATGACCCAGAAGCAGTACGACCTGCTGGACGATATCGGTCTGAGAGCGGCTTGTCTCGAGTTGACGTGGACCATCACGTGGGAAGAACAGATTCACACCGTCGCCACCGTTCTGGGGGAAGAAGACCAGGCCCCGAAGCTGATCGAAGAGATCGACCAGGAATTTCACGACCGTAGCTAGGAGGAATAGTCCAACGACACCTTCTCGTATATACCAGAAGGGACCAGGCACACCGGGCCTGCTCTTTCCTGGAGAGTAGCGCGTCCCGATGGAGAGCAAATTCGGTTTGACCGTAGACTCGGCGCTGATCGGACTCGAGAACATCGATATGCTCAAGAATCCCGATCTGAGTTTTATCTGGTATGACGATAAGGAAAACCGGAAAGTGATCGAAGGCCAAGATCTCTACGCTTCGATTCTGGCAATTGACAACGGTGTTGTGGTGGCACCGACCAGTCTTTGGTGACCGCATCCTCCATTATGAGCCCATTAACTGTGCCCTGGGTGCTGGACCGATACGAGACCCATGATCGATGAGACCGTCCAGAATGCTGAGGGCGAAGGCTCCGCGGACCACGCCGAGTAAAACACTAGTTCGCACCTGTCCTGCGCGGTGGCGACGACGCCTCCTGACAGCAGGTGCTGGCAGCCCGCTGGCCACCCGCCCTGGTCGGGGCAGTGGTCGGTGCTACTCTGGCTGTTTATCCAGGAGCTGACCCGCAACCCGCTGGAAGGGCCAGGGCTACCCCGGATGCCCACCGGGGCCTGCGTCGCGGTGGTAAACGGCTACTGCCTTCTTCGCATTACTCGGTGCCATCGCCGTGGTGATCCTGGTCTCGGTGCTAAGTCGGTCCTCCGGTAGCGAATCGGTCGTACCGCTGAGCCTGGCCGGAGCATGGTTTGACACCCACTGGGCGATACTGCCCGCGGTGCTTCTCGGTCATGGCAAACTCATTGCCGAAGATCCCGCCGCCCTGCTCCTCACCGCAGAGTTGGTCCACCGGGTCTTTGGCCCCGAGTGTGAGATCTTCCCTGACCCGCGCCCGATCGCAGAACGCACCGAGAAGTTCACCTCAAAAATAGTTATACTAGCCTCTATATAACTGTTATGGTTATATACATGACGAGCGTTCCCGTGATTTTCGACATCGTGGGGTCCCGTGATCTTCCCGATCGTGTCGTGGCCCATTCTGTGATCATGGATGCTTTTGCCCGTATCGAAGAGCAGATTGTGCCCGACCATCCGGCCTGGGCCACAGTGGGCGACGAGTTCCAAGCGGTCTACTTCTCGTGGCAGGACGCGGTGCGAAGCCTGTACCGTGTGCATCTTTTCTTGCCGGCAGAGGTCCAGGTACGTGCTGGAGTGGGCATGGGACGTATCACGACGATTGCTCGTAGCGTCACCGGGCCAATTCATGACGGGCCCGGCTGGATCGCAGCCCGGGAAGCCCTTAACGAAGCCGAGGTGCTCCAGCAATCCTTACCTGCCGTCAGACACCGCCTGCGCGGGGAGGATGCCGACCTGGCGGCGGCGGTTAACGCTCAATTTCTGGCCGTTGACCAGGTACTGGCCCGGTTCAAGTCCCGCGAACGTCGCATGGCCGGAGCCTTATTGCACGGGGTGACCCAACGGGAGATCGCCCAGTCCGAAGGAATCAGCCAGGCGGCAGTTTCCAAAGCCGTGCATCGGTCTGGGGCAGCTATGCTGTTACGGTTAGATCGCGAGTTGGCGGGGGAGACATCATGATGTTTGGTTGTGCCCTGCTAGTCATCGGGGTCAGTGATCTACTGGCCGTGTTCATCCGCCGGATGCCGGCCCGGTGGCTGATCGCGACGGTGTGGTGGCTACTGACCCTCATTGGTGCCACGGTCGTGACCCACTGGTGGCACGCAGCCGTGGCGGTCGTGCTCGCTCTCGTCTGGATGGTGGCTAGCCAACGCCACCTGATCTGGCGTGGTCCAGTGCTGGTCGTGCTACTGGCCGTGGTTTTCGGTGTCACGTGGGCGACTGGAGATCACGAGCCCAGCCCGATCGTTATGGCGACCGGATCGTTGGTGTTCTTATCCAGTACCGGCAATGAAGTGGTGCGCAGTGTTTTGGAACTTACCGGGCGTCACGAGATGCCCGGCCAACACCGGCCCCCGGAGGAGGAAGGCTCCACAGCCTCCTCACTGCGAGGTGGTCGTATCATCGGTCCGTTGGAACGGATCATCATTTATGTGCTGGCCTTGACGGGTGCCCAAGGCATTGTGGCAGCCCTGATTGCCGCCAAAGGGATTGTGCGCTTTCCCGAAATTTCCGCCGATCGTCGGATCGGGGCCCGGGCGGAAGAATTTCTCATCGGGTCCTTGACGAGCTGGGGTCTGGCCGGAGCGCTCGCGGCTGCCACGCTCGTTCTCTAGGCCCCATCTGTCGTGTTCCCTCAGTCCGGGCGGGCCGGTCACCGCCCGGTCAGGCGCATCAGTCTCCGGCCGGCCACGATGATCTCGGCGGGGGTTTGCGCGGGATCGCAGAACAGAACCGGGGTACCGGCTTGAGGTTTCCCGGCGCAACGGGGCAGATGCGCGGTGGCTCGACTCAGGGTTGCCACCGCCGGGGCCAGTGAATCCGCCCAGCGAGTGCGTAGCAGTCGGGCAATCCGTTGTATCGGTTCGGGTAGCATGAGACAGGTGCCGTCGAGCCCGTCAAGGTAGCGTCGCGGGTGATGGGGATCCAGGCGTAACCAGCCGGTGAATTCCCCCGGTTCGGCCACGCCAGTGGGTTCACACGCCAACAGAATCTGGGTTTCGGCTCCGGACCCGATCGGCCCAGCCGGAGCTGTCGGGCTGGGCGACGGCCTGTACCGAGGTGGTGAGGAAACCGATGCCGTGGAGTCGGTAGCCACCGGCCCGACGGAACACCTCGGCCGACGCCGGGTTATCCTCACCGATATAGGTGACCCGCAGGGGGCGGCCCACCAGTCCACCCCGGGCCAGTCCGGCCCTAAGCCCCCTAACTCGCGAACGTCCGTGGAAGACAGAGGCGTCTTTGCCTTTCTGTTTGATATGTCGGTCGATAGCTTTGTAACCATCAAATTCACGAAGTTTATCTTTAATTTTGATGATCGTTCTGGTCGCCATGTCGCTGATCTTTGGCTGGCTGGTGCCAGCATTTAGCATGATGGGGACAGATGCCGCGCCGTTCGGGATATTGTGGTTGCTGTTTGGGTGGATCTTTCCCGTCATTCAGCTCGTGTTGTTCCGTGTGGTGCTGGAGCTATTCATCGCGACGATTCGCACCGTGCAGAATACCGCTGGTACTCGCCAGGAAATTCAGGTGCTGCGTTAGGAGCTTGCGCAGCGCAACTGAGTTTCACAGCTAATCCGGCTGTTTTTAAGAGGCGATCGCCCGTGTGGTGATCGCCGCTTTGATGTGTGTGATGGTCGTGGCTGTGAGTGCAGATCGACATCGTCGCCAGCTTGAGTTCTGCCGACCTTTCTAACATCCAATTGATGTTGCATAACAAAGTAAGTGTACCCTAAACTTTAAGGTCGAGTAGATACACACCGTGGGCTCGATGAGGTGTCCTCAGCAAGCGCTGTTTGGCCTTGACTACCTAGAAAGGGATTTCATGAATCATTGGCAGAAGACCCGACACGGAATAACTGTTGTGGCAGGAACTGCTGTTTTAGCTCTGACACTCAGCGCTTGCGGTGGTGAGAACGGGCCAGATGACCAGGCAGAGGACAACGGTGCATTCGAAACCGTGGAGATTGAACATGCCCTGGGTACCGCAATTATTGAGGACAAGCCCGAGCGCGTCGTGACCCTTGGTCAGGGCTCGACGGAGACGGCCATTGCCCTAGGTGTGACCCCGGTGGGTATTGAGGAATACCCATGGGGTGCTGATGACACCGGCTACTTGCCCTGGATCCATGAAGCCGTGGAAGAGGTCGGTGATGAATTGCCCGAACAGTTCACCGGCGGTACAGAACTTGATATCGAAGCCATTGTTGATCTTGAACCCGACGTCATCCTCGCACCGTGGTCAGGTATTACCCAGGAGCAGTACGACCTGCTCGACGATATCGCACCGACGGTAGCTTATCCGGAGTTGCCCTGGACCATCACCTGGGAAGAACAGATTGAGACCGTCTCTACCGCACTGGGCGAAAAAGAACGGGCCCCGGAGCTGATTGATCAGATCGAGCAGGAATTCGAAGACTATAGTCACGAGGAATGGTCTGACTACACGTTCTCTTATATTTACAACGATGGACCAGGAACGCTCGGCGTGTTCTTCCCCGGAGAGCAGCGCGTCCAGATGGTGAGCAAGCTCGGGTTGCAAGTGGATCCGGCAGTTGAGGACATGAAGGAATTCGAGGTCGAAGGGACCGACTCGGCAATGATCGGACTCGAAAACGCTGATATGCTCAATGACTCCGATCTGATCTTCACCTGGTATTCCGATGAGGACAATCGCGAAGAGACGGAAGGACAGGACCTCTACGCCTCAATTCCGGCGATCGACAACGGTGCCGTGGTAGCACCGACCGACCAATCCTTTGTAACCGCATCCTCCATCATTAGCCCGCTGACGGTGCCCTGGGTGTTGGACCGTTACGAGCCGATGATCGATGAAGCGGTCGAGAATGTGGAGGGTGAAGGCTCCGCTGACGACGCCGAGTGAAAGCCTGGATCGCACCTGTTCTGTGCCTATTCTTTTTGCTGCTAGCCAGTGCCGCATCAATCGCCTACGGGTCTCGGGAGAATGACCTCCGCGAGGTAATTGACGTGTTGCGCGGTGGCGGTGACGCCCACTTACAACAGGTTCTGGCAGCTCGCTGGCCACGCACCGTGGTCGGTGCCACCGTCGGTGCCTCCCTGGCCGTTTCGGGTGTGATTATCCAAGGTCTCACGCGTAACCCACTGGGTGAACCCGGTCTGCTGGGTGTGACCACGGGGGCCTCAGCCGCTGTGGTCACCGCGGTTGCGTTCTTCGGGTTCTCCGCTACGGTCGGGCCCGCCACGGTGCTGGTCGCATTACCCGGGGCCATCGTCGTGGTGGTCTTGGTCTACGTCCTCAGCCGGTCGTCCGGAAGCCAATCGGTGGTGCCCCTCATTCTAGCGGGGGCCGTGGTCTCGGCGGTGCTGACCGCCTATATTCAAGCCATGGTGCTCACGCGGCCACAGGTTTTCGACTCCTACCGGCACTGGGTAGTTGGTTCCTTGGCTGGAGCCCAATTCGAAACCCTGTGGGCCGTACTGCCCGCGGTGATCCTTGGACTGCTCTTGGCCGTGATCCTTGCCCCGGGGCTGAACACCCTGGCCTTGGGTGATGAGGTGGCGGTGTCGCTGGGGGCCCCAGTCGTTGCCATCCGTGCCGGAGGAATTCTGGCGGCCACGCTG
The DNA here is from genome assembly GCF_029853775.1 of Auritidibacter ignavus. NCBI lineage: Bacteria > Bacillati > Actinomycetota > Actinomycetes > Micrococcales > Micrococcaceae > Auritidibacter > Auritidibacter ignavus. Next base: position 1,797,415 of record NZ_CP122564.1, on the reverse strand, counting down.
TTGGCAGCAGCCGCCACCGCGGCGGTGGGACCTATCGCATTCATCGGGTTGGCAGCCCCGCACCTGGTGCGGTCCTTGGTTGGTGGTGACTTTCGGCAGCAGGTACCCGTTGCCATTCTGCTGGGAGCCTCCCTGTTATTGGCCTCCGACGTCGTGGCTCGGGTGATCACCCGGCCCGAAGAACTCATGGTCGGTGTCGTGACCGCCTTTCTGGGTGCTCCCTTTCTCTTGGTGGCGGTACGCCGCGGAAAGGTGGCAGTATGACCACCGCACCATCCCGTTCACGCCCCACGCTACGACGTGGCGAGAACATGTTGACCCTCGGCAACATTGTGGCCATTCCCTACAGCCCCCGGAGCGCTGTACTGGCCGTGGTGTCGATTCTGGTTATTCTGGTCTTGGCAACGGGCATTGTGGCTTGGGGGCCGATGGGGCTTGGGCCGGCCGAACTGAGCGCGCTGCTGAGAGGGGAGGCTGAACCCAGCACGATCTTTGTGCTTGAACGCCTCCGTGGCCCCCGGGTATTAGTCGCTATCGGCGTCGGTATTGCTTTAGGACTCGCCGGGGCGCTGTTCCAAACGGTCACCCGTAATCCGCTGGGTAGCCCCGATGTGATCGGGTTGAGCGCTGGAGCTGGTGCTGGAGTGGCGGTGGCGACCATGTTCTTTCCCGGGATGGTTTCCGCATCGGTGGGTTCTCTCATCGGCGCGGCCGTCGCGGTCGGACTGGTGTGGATTTCTACCGGCTTGGGCTTTGCCTCCCCCTCTCGGGTCATCGTGACCGGAATCGGTGTGGCCGCGATGTCGCTGTCGATCACCCACTACGTGGTGGCTGTGGATGTGCGGGATTCTGCCTCCCAGCTCGCCGCCTACCTTGCTGGGTCACTGGGGGCACGAAATATGGAACACGCCACGACCATCGGCATCGCCCTGCTGGTGCTGATCCCGGCGGTCATCGCCCTCAGCCACCACCTGACTCCGATGGATATGGGCGATGAACTGGCCGATACGTTGGGTAGCTCGGCTACCAGCACGCGCGCCTGGGCGATTGTGCTTGCGGTCATCTTGGCCGCCATGGCGGTCTCTGTGTCCGGACCGATTGCCTTCGTGGCGCTATCGGCGCCACATATTGCACGCCAAGCCACGCGCACCCCGGGCCCCCACCTGTTTCTGTCCGCCCTGGTGGGTGCACTGATAATGTTGGCCGCTGACTTCTTGGTTCAACACGTCCCGCTATTTGACGGGCTCCCGGTGGGGGTGATCACCACCGGTGTCGGCGGGGTGTATTTGGGATACTTGCTGATCAGTACGTGGAGGAGGTCCACTCGATGAGCACCTCATCGCTAGCAGAGGCATCATTACAGGCCACGGGCATCACGGTGGGCTATGGCGGGAAGCCACCGGTTTTAGAGAATCTGGACTTCCAGGTTCCTGCCGGACAATTCACCGCGATCGTAGGGCCCAATGGCTGTGGCAAATCCACGTTAGTGAAAACCTTGGCCCGGACCCTGACCCCCTCCGCCGGTCACGTGAGCCTGGATGGGCGCCCCTTGGACCGGTACCGCTCTAAACAGATTGCCCGTCGTGTGGCATTACTTCCACAAGATCCGGTGGTCCCCGATGGGGTCACGGTCCGTGGGCTGGTCGCTCGAGGACGCCACCCCTACCATTCGGCACTGCGCCAATGGGTGGCCGGTGACGACGGAAAGATTGCAACGGCTATGGCCGCCACCGACGTGACTGCCCTGGCCGACCAGCCGGTCGCAGGACTGTCTGGAGGCCAGCGTCAGCGTGCCTGGATCGCAATGATTCTCGCCCAGGACACCGAGTACGTGCTCCTCGATGAGCCGACGTCCTTCCTGGATCTAGCCCACCAGATCGAGGTCTTGACGATCTGTCGCCGAATGCGCGATGAACGTCGCAGTGTGGTGGCAGTGCTTCACGACCTGAATCAAGCCGCCCGCTACGCCGATCAGCTGGTGGTCTTAGCCGGCGGGAACATTGTCGCAACCGGGGCACCCCACAATGTGCTCACCGCCGCATTGGTGCATGAAGTCTTCGACTTGGAGTGCGAGATTTTCCCCGATCCGCAATCCGGTAGCCCCATGGTGGTGCCGCTGGCTCCTTAGCCTCGCAAGGGTCATTGGCAGGGTAATGTCAGCACTTCCTCCGGGCGTGCCGGCGGTGGTCCTCGAGGAGATCGACAATATCGTCGGGCGATTTGCGTCACTGGTGTTGGATCACCAGGGTGGGGTATGTCGCGGGGTGATGAGGCCGGGCACGTCGATGGCGCGTAAGCGATGCAGCCAATCGGGTAGGGAGGTGTCCAAGTTTGTTGAAACCGGTTCCTCTAGCGTCCGGTCATCCGTGCGGAACGTGGCGGCGTGGATGCGGGAACTCCCACCCGGAAATAGGACAGTGGTCGGTGGTTGTGCTGGGATTGTTGATCGTGGGATGTGACCCAGCGGTGGAGATAGGACGCGGTGGCCGGTGCGTCAATCATTTCGGTGGCCGGTGCCACGGATAACCCGAGCTGGTGCAACCGTAACCACAACCTGTGCAAGGTTCTGCCGGCGTCGATGATCTGGGCGGGACTCTCGGCGGGGGCAGAAAACAGCACGGGTGTGCCACGGGTTTGGGTGTGATGTTCCGCGGTGGATGTGCCGGGGGACCTGAAGCGGGTGTGAACCCTAGCTAGCATCCGGGAGGTGGCCGAGAGCGGTGTCGCCAGGATGTCGGCGAGTGGAGTGCGTGCCACCCGGGCCAGGCGTTGCACTGCCGGTGGTAGCAGCAGGCAACCGCCGTCGAGCCCGTCGAGGTGACGCCGCGGATGGTGCGGATCCAGGCGTAACCATCCGGTGAGTTCGCGGATCAGCTCGGGCGAGGAGCTCAAATGTCTCGAGGCGATGGTTTCCAGGTCGCTGATGCGGGGGTCGGTGAATTCGACCGCCTGGGGGAATTCAGCGAGCGCCGTGGCCACAACATCCGACGCTGGTGTCAGCATGCCACGATAGACCCGACGGGAGAGCACATCCTCGGCACTGAAGTCATCGGTCGGTGCGGCGAGGGGTTGTAGCCGGAGCCGGATGCTGGTGTTGGCGCCCGAGCCAGTGACAGATTCGATGCTGAGCCGGTGTGGGTTCTCACTGTCCTGGCTGGCTGCAATTTTCAGGGATTCAATCCAGCAGCCCAGAGCAAGATAGAGGTCTCGGTCGGTGGGGTCACCGTAGATTAAGCGCCGTTCCGGGTGGACGCCCAGGTTGATGATTTTCTTGGGGGCGTCAACAAGGGGGTTCCAGGGCTGTGTGTTGTGGGCTGAGGGGGCCCGACCAGCGATCTGAATCCAGCCCTGGAGTCGATCGGCCCAGCCGGAGCTGTCGGGCTGGGTGATGGCCTGTACCGAGGTGGTGAGGAAACCGATGCCGTGGAGTCGGTAGCCACCGGCCCGGCGGAACACCTCGGCCGACGCCGGGTTATCCTCACCGATATCGGTGACCCGCAGGGTGCGGTAGCCGGCAGCGGAGAGCTGGGCAAATAACTGGCGGGAGACTAAGGAGAGCAGTCCCCGTCCCTGAAGCTGCGGTCGGTGCCCTGGGTGATCAACACGGCATCGCGCAACGAACTGGTGCGGTGTGGAACCGGGCGGAGTTTCTCTCCGGCTAGCTCGGCCAGCTGGCGAGGGCCCAGACGGCCGTTATGGGAGCGCAGGATACTCACCGGATCGGGGACCACCAGCGCAAAACTGGCCGGGCCTGTTGATGCGGACGGGGACAGGTCGTGGTCGAGGATCACAACGAGCCGGGGATCCATCAGTACTTCTAAGCCGGCCGCCTGAGCCCTCATTTGGGCCGGGGAGATCTGAGTGTAGTAGGGAAGCTGGGCAAAGGCCGCATTGTGCCCGGCCCGCAGGTGTTCTACCACACCGGATCGGCCCCGTAGATTCCAGCGGGTGACTTTCCGCGGGCGCACTCCGGCCCGCCGGTACTCCTCGACCGTGGGCGGGGTTCGGTACTGGTCCGGGATGGTTGCGACCGGAAGTTCCCAGGTGGCAGCCGGATACACCGTGGTGTAACCGAACTCTTCGGCCACATCCACTAGGACGGGGTCGTTGTAGGTCGAGTCGAAGAAACCAGGGTGCTCAAATCCAGAGAGCACGGCCCCGCCGGTCTGGTTCGGCAGTAGGCTGACCGGCCCAAAAATCTGGCGGAAACCCTGCTGTTCTGCCCGGGCGTGGATCCCGGTCAGCAGCGCTCGGAGTGCTGCTCGGTTCCGGTACAGTAGCGCCCCGAAATATAGGGCCGGTCCACCACTCAGCAAGCCCGAACCGCTCAGCTTGGCATCCACGGTGTGTGAGGCGTGCATGGTGGCGTGGGCGTGGATCTGGCCGGTGGTGTCCTCTCGGACGACCAGCATCCGGCACCAATCCACCTCGGGGTGGTGTCCGGTGAGCCAGGCGCGCAGGTCATCGGCGAGGACGGGCACCATCTTGTCTCGCCAGCCGGCACCGACGGGAGGGTCGGCGACCAGCTGATTCAGCTCCCGGTGCGGGGTGAGTAGCTCTTCACACCGTAGCGTCACGGCGGTCCCGCAGGCGCTGAATGGTGTCGACCCCGGAGCCCACCAGTGCTTTGGCCAGGGAAGTCGCGATCCCCACGCCCTGAATGGTGGCGCGGGCAGCCCGAGACAGCACCGGTGGTGGGGTCTCCCCGGGGGCCGGGCGGGACCACTCGGTCAGTACCTGCAGCTGGTCATGCTCGGCCGACCAGGTGCCATTGGCGTATCCGATGTCGTCGGCCTCAAGAATCCGAATGAATCCGCCCACCACCGGATTAGCGTTGGGACCGCTGGGTAGGTGGCCGGAGTGTCCATCAGGGCCGACCGGGACTCGAAGGCCACCACCAGACCGATACGTAGCGGGAACTCGAAATAGCTACGGTGCCACAAATAGCCCGGCGCATTGCGCAGTCGACGTCCCAGGGGCGGCCAGACCAGAATTTGTTGGATCAAGGCAGCGACATTGCGGTACTCATTCTGACCGAGAAACAGGCAACCGGTCCGGGCTTGGGGGCTTTGCAGGCTGAAAAATCTCGAGTGCGCATTAGCTTTGTCTCTCGTCGTGCTGGGTTCGGGTCAGGTAGACGTTCTTGATCTTGGTGTTCGGGTCGCTGAAGGGGCCGGTCCCAAAGTCGTGGACCACCACCCGGATTTCTGCCGCCGAGGCATCCTCGGTCAACGACACCGCTACATCGCGAGAGACCGAAGCCAGGTGGTCCAACACCTGCTCGGAGAGCTGATCGGCCAGCTGATCTTTGGCGACCTGGTCCAACCGGGCGGCCGGGTAGGTCTCGGGATCGCGGAGCTGAATGTGCATGCGGGGCCGGTGCTCGAAATCGCCGATTTCCATCAGCTCAATCTGGAAAGAATCGATCACCTTGGCCGCCTCGGGGTCTCGATACAGCCCGTTTTGCACATCGAGCGGATAAATATTGGCGCCCATATAGGAGATCGTGGAGTCTTTCCGCCCGAACAGCAGCAGGAACGGCAATTTCATCTGCTGATTCCGGTAAGCCTCCTTGAGCCGGGAGACCAGTTGCGGGAAGGCGCTGGTGATCTGCACCATCTCGGGGAAGGACAGGATCCGCGCCTCGTCGCCAATGTTGTACCGCAACCGCGGGCTCATCACCGCCGAGGAATTGATGGTGACCATCAATTCACCCTCGTCGGTGGTCTCCATATAGGTTTCCAGCGGGTTGTACTGGAAAATCATGGGGGTTCTGGTCTCGTTCTGGCCCAACAGCGCGGTGCGGAAGGCGGGATTAGCGATCAACTCTTTGCGCAAGGTGATGCTCAGATCGGTCTCGCCACCCATGCCGATGGTCAGATCGGAGGCACCATAGCCGGAATAGACCCGGTCGAAGGTGCCCAGTACGTAATCCCGGAGCCCTTCGGTCATGGCCTCGCCACCAACGAACCCGTTGATGGTGTACTCGGCGAATTCGTCTCCGCACTCATCGAGGAGATCTTTCAGATGCTTCAAAAACGGTGGATAGGCGCTGATCAGGTAGGTGAATCGTGGTCCGAAGTGGCGCAGGGTATCCAGGATCTTCTCCAGGTCCGGGCCGGTGTTCTTCACCATCGCAATTTTGGCCATGGCCTGACCGGTATTGGTCCCGGTCGCCCAGGCACCCATCGAGAACGCATTAATGCAGAACAAGTTCTTGCCACCAAAGAGCATGGTCACATAGCCGGCGACATTCTTATGTACCGTTGCGGTTTCGTCCTTGGACCGCATCCAGTTGAACGGGGTCCCCGTAGAACCTGAGGACTCATCGACGACGGTGCCGGCCACCTCGATTTCACCGTCCCAGCACCGACTGGCTTCACCATAGGCCCTGACATAGTCGTCTTTGGAGGTAGGCGGATACGAGGCCAGATCCCACCAGCTGAATTCATAGTCGTTGCGGACCAAATAATCCTGGTAGGCCGGTACGTCCAGGGAGGCATGCTGGCAGATCATCCAGGCGTTGAGCTTGGCGAACCGTTCCAGACAAGGATGATAGTTCTTGGCGGTCAGCCGCTACAGGGCCGGGTCCAGCCGGTAAATGCTGTACAGCGAGGTGAGCCCAACATTAGCAGCGCGCAACGCGATTTGCCGGGCAATATTGATCGGGGCCGACTTGATCGGCAACGGCAATAGCTCGTCGTCGTCACGGGTGACCGTCGAGCGGGTACCGGTTCCGCGCAGGCGTCGGGAGGCTTTGCGCAGAGCCCGACGCAGACTCGATCTGCTCATGTGGCACAGCTTACGTTTCCGGCCAGTAACCGGACAAGAGGTTAGCCCTCGATCTTTTGCTCAGCCATCTCGTCCCAACCGTTGCCCTCAACCTGGCGGGAGATAATTATCGGAGTCGACAGCAGATGCGGACGCATCGTCTCCAGCCCCTTGGCAAAGTGCTCACTGTTCACATGTGGGGCCGCACCGTCGTCGGTGAACCCTTCGATGAGGATGAACTCGTTATCGGCCTCCAATGATTTGGACCAGAAGAAGAAGAGGTTCCCTTCTTCGGCGCGCGTGGGCTCGGTGAACTCCTGCACAATGTCAGGCCACTTCTCAACAGACTCAGGCTTGACTTCGTGACGGACCACAATGAAGTACATGACCATGGCTCCTTTCGGACGCGATAAACACGCCAGCTAACGTGACAGTTGTCTCTAGGCTACAGCCGGCGCCGTTAGAGTTGGAGGCATGACAAACGCCGACCGGTTCTCCCTACAGCATCCTCACGCCGTGATTCTGGGGGATAATTTGGGGCTACTGCAAAGACTGGCCGATGCATCAATCGATCTGATCTATATCGATCCACCCTTTAACACCGGAAAACGCCAAGTCCGGCAGAATATGGCCACCACGCGGTCGGCTGAGGGCACCCGCCGAGGATTTAAAGGCGCTCGTTACCAGACCATCAAGGGTCACCTGTATGCCTATAACGATCAGTTTGAGGACTATTGGGAATTCCTGGTGCCCCGGCTGGAACAGGCTTGGCGCTTGTTGAAACCCACCGGTACGTTCTACCTGCACCTCGACTACCGTGAGGCCCACTACGCCAAGGTGCTGCTGGATGCTCTGTTCGGGCGGGACTGTTTTCTCAATGAGATCATCTGGGCCTATGACTACGGTGCCCGCAGTAAGAAGAAATGGCCGGCCAAACACGACACGATTCTGGTCTACGTCAAAGACCCCCAGCAGTACTACTTCAACAGTGCAGAGGTGGACCGGGAACCCTATATGGCCCCGGGACTGGTGACCGCTGAAAAAGCAGCACGAGGTAAATTACCCACTGACGTGTGGTGGCACACTATTGTCTCTCCGACGGGGAAAGAAAAAACCGGCTACGCCACCCAAAAGCCAGAAGGCATCCTCCGCCGGATCGTTCAGGCCTCCTCAGCACCCGGAGATACTGTGCTGGATTTCTTTGCCGGGTCCGGCACCACCGGTGCCGTGGCCGGACGCTTAGGACGTCATTTCGTGATGATTGATCAAAACCCCGATGCTATCAGCGTGATGCATCAGCGTTACCAGCACCGACTCCCCGATCTCAAGGTCGCGTATCTGCGGTCCATGCCGGACGGGTTGGAGACCTATCAACCATTGGCGACATCCGGCCGTTAACCCCACAGTGGGGGTGGAGCATAGCCCCCACTGTGGGGTTAGGTACTTACTGCGCCGTGAGTGTTACTTCTTCTCGGCGGCGTGAGCGCCGGAGGGCTGGGAGGACGCGGAGGTATCGATCGTCACGTCGGTGGTGTTCTGATCCTGCTCGTTCGAGCCGGTCTCCGACGTGACAGCCGGCTGAGCGGCCGGCTTCTGCTCGGCGTTCCGCCCGGAGCGCTGTGCGCCCGGAGTAGCGGGAGTGCCCTGAGCGATCGGCTGTGGGGTCGGGTTCTTCCAGGGATCCTCGACAGGCTTGGTCAAGCGGTAGATGGCGAAAGCAGCACCCGAGGCGGCCACGGCCAGACCCACGAAGATCCAGACTTTGTTACCAGCCTTGGACTTCTTGGCTTCCTTTTTGGCCTTCTTATGCTGCTTCTGCAGTGTCTTCTCGGCAGACTTGGTGTATTTCTCCAGCGCCTTCTTCAGTTTCTTCGAGGCCTTCTTATCGCCGGTGACGGTTTCCAGCACGTTCTGCACCGGTGCCGGAACATCGTGGTCGGATACGGCGTTCGCGGTTTTCTCGGCAGCCTGAGCCAGCTGTTCGGTGGCAGCTGGTGCGTAGTCTTCGACAACCTTGGTCCGAGCGGCCTCAAGAGCCTCGGAGACTTTATCCACACCACGCTGAACCAGCGGGGTGGCTTTCTCCACGCCGTCCTGGAAGGTTTCTCCCGCCCAGTTCAGGGCGTTCTCCACCTTTGGAGCCGCCCACTCTTTGGCGTTTTCGAAGTTATCGGCCAAAGTCGACTGGACCGACCCAGAAGCCTTCTTCAGCTTCTTCTCGGCCTGACGTGCGGCTTTTTGAGTAGAACGTTTCGACATCGTGGTCTCGCCTCCATTAGGGACACTAGCTTCATCCCTAGCCTACGCGGGAATCTCGCAGTCTTCTATTGTGTGAGTGCGTGGCCACGAAAGATGTCGCGACAAGTCATGAATGACAACAGGAAACAGGATACTCTGACTGCGGTGTGTTAGCCGGGTGTGAATGTGCTCCAGTACGGCTGGATCGTAAACCGGGTTTTTCTCACCGCGGATATCGCCCCGAAATCCCTCGGTCATGAAAGAATAGAAACCATGAGTTCAATTGCAACGCACCAAGCGACCATCCATACCAATCTCGGCGATATCGTGGTCGAGCTGTTCGGTAACCACGCTCCAAAGACCGTGAAGAACTTCGTGGGCCTGGCCACCGGCGAGCAGGAGTGGACCGACCCGGCCAGTGGTGAGACCAAATCTGGTACCCCGCTGTACAACGGAACCATCTTCCACCGGATCATCAAGGACTTCATGATCCAGGGTGGGGACCCGCTGGGTCAGGGGATCGGTGGTCCCGGTTACGAGTTCGACGATGAGATTCACCCCGAACTGACCTTCAACGAGCCTTATCAGCTGGCGATGGCCAACGCCGGTATCCGTAACGGCAAGGGCACCAACGGCTCCCAGTTCTTCATCACCTCAGTGCCGACCACCTGGCTGCAGGGCAAGCACACCATCTTCGGTGAAGTCACCGATCCCACCTCCCAGCAGGTTGTCGACCAACTCAACGCAGTACCCACCGGCAGGAACGACAAGCCGGTTGATGATGTGGTGATTTCCTCGATCGAGATCACCGAGCTCTAAATCCAGCCGATCACTGATGAGCTTACACCGCCGGTTCCGCGCTGATGGTGGAATCGGCGGTGTTGTGCTGTGACCACAACGACCCCACCCAAGGACTCCCGGTATGACCACCTCAGATTCGAACCCGCCGGAATATGGTGCCTCGCCCGGCTCTTCTGCCTCCGAACCACAACCGGTCTGCCACCGGCACCCGGACCGGGTCAGTTATGTCCGCTGTAAGAATTGTGGCCGACCGGCCTGCGGCGAATGCCAACAACCCACCGAGGTGGGCGTGTTGTGCGCCGATTGCGTGCATCAGAACCAGGGTGCCCGCACCACTCGGCGCAGTGATACGCCTTGGGTGACGTATTGTCTGATGGGACTGTGTGTGGTGGTCTATATCCTGCAGTGGGTGACTGTCGCGCAACCGCAGGGCGTGACTCAGTTATTCCAATATGCCGGCGTGTATACCTCGGCGGTAGCACTGGAATACCCTTGGCTCCCCTTTGAGCCCTGGCGCATGATCACCTCGGCCTTTGTGCACTCCCTCGCCAACCCGGTACACCTGCTGATGAATATGCTGGTGCTCTACATGATGGGACGCGCGCTGGAACCGGCCCTGGGCCGGGTACGGTTCCTGGGTCTGTACTTACTGTCCGCTTTCGGCGGCTCGGTGGCCGTGCTGTTTCTCTCTGAACCTCATGTTCCAGTTGTCGGTGCCTCCGGTGCGGTCTACGGCCTGTTTGCCGCCATGTTCATTCTGCTACGCCAGTCCGGAGGACAGCTGGCTTCGATCACCGCGTTGATCGTGTTGAACCTGGTGATTTCCTTCGTGGGTAGCAATATCTCCTGGCAGGGCCACATTGGTGGACTCATCACCGGGGGTCTTACCGCCGGACTGATGCTGGGTCTGCACCAACTCTTCAGCAAGCGCATGGCTGACCCCACCTTGCCAAACGTTTCCGGCGGTCTATCCGCGACCGCGGTGGCTCAGCTGGGCACCTGGCTGGCCATTGCCGCGGTCTTCGTGGTGCTGGTGGTGCTGACCTGGGTCGGCGCACTGTCCATCACATTGTAACGAGCGAATTTATCCACAGGGTTGTCCACCGATGTGGAGTAAATACCAGCTGTGTAATTACAATCCTGTGATTCTCCACAGATGCTATCCACACTGTGGATAACGACCGGTGGGTTTAGCGCCAGCGCGTGGTCATCAAAAAACCGATAATGGCGATCCCAAAGCCCACCACGATATTCCAGGCGCCGATGGATTGGATCGGCAGCGTGGCTCCGGATAGGTAATACACGATAATCCAGATCAGACCGATGATCATCAGTCCGAACATGATCACCTTGTACCAAACCGGTAGCGGATCAGGTTCGATGTCTTCTCCGAGCACTTCACGGCGAGTTGGATCTGAGTTCGTCACAGGACTTCCTGACGTGGATATTGCGGACAGTGTGGTAGGTCGGACATAGAATGGTCCAGGACGACATTCTACCTACTGGTTGAGCTCGCCTGGTCAGAGAGAAGAACATGAGCACACACGCCACACACCCCCGCCGAGGCGGATTGCCTCGCCCCGGTCGCCGGTTCCACGATGACGTGTCCGGTCAGCCCTCAGGTGGCTACTATCACCCGGGTAGCTATCAGAAGATGCGTCGGTCCTTGCGTCCAGCCAAACCCACAGTGGTCAGTGTCTTAGGTGAACTGCTGGTGACCGCCGGGGTGTTCCTGTTGCTATTCGTGGTCTGGGAACTGTACTGGACCAACCTGGATGCCAATCGGCAGGCTGATGCCCACCAGCAACAGGTCATCGACGACTTCCAACGCAACTACGACGGGATGTTTACCGGCGATGGTCCGGATCCAGCGGTGCCGGCCGAGGTTGGTGACGGCGCAGAGGCGTGGGGCATTCTCTACGTGCCACGCCTGGGCTCAGACTGGTCCTCACCGGTGCTTGATGGGGTTAGTCCGGAGGTCATCGATCAGGGCGTGTTGGGGCGCTACCCGGATTCTCCCCGTCCTGGCGAAGAAGGCAACCTGGCCATGGCTGCGCACCGTCAAACCCACGGCTCAATCCTGTGGGATATGGACCAGGTGGTCGAAGGCGACCGGATGTATCTGCAAACCGCTAACGGCTGGTGGGTTTACGAGGTGAAACAAAACCACATTGTGCTTCCCACCGCCATTGAGGTCCTGGACCCCAACCCGTTGGATCCCGGTGGACCGGCATCGGGCCAGTGGTTGACCATTACCACCTGTCACCCGCTGTACACCACGCGAGAGCGGATGGTGACCCACGCCGAAAAGGTGGAGTTCGTTCCACTGGCCGACGGTCCTCCGGAGGAAATCGCCGAGGTGGCCGCGGAGAGTATGCCCGCCGGTGCCACCACGATCGATCCTGATCTCGAAGAGACCATGCACGAGCTGGCTCCGGTGACCATGGAAAACCTCTACGAAAAGTACCACGCGACCCAGACCCAGCGTGAAACCGAAACAGCTGAGGCTGCTGCACGGTAAAGGAGAACATCATGTACGCCTGGTTTTTCCATATCTTGCCCGGGCCCACCTGGCTGAAGTGGATCGAAGTGCTCGTCCTGCTTGCCCTGATCGTGTTTGTGCTGATGGAGTTCGTCTACCCGTGGATGTCTGAATTCGGGTTCTTCTCCGATGCCACCCTGGAGACAGAGCAGTGATCTCCAGGTCCCCCCGCATTCTGGTGATTGACAACTACGATAGCTTCGTGTTCACCGTGATCAACTATTTGCGCGATGCCGGTGCCGAGGTTGAGGTGTTGCGCAATGACGCGCTGAGCTGGGAGGAGTTCGTGGAACGCGCGCAGGCCGCTGACGGGGTGCTCATCTCCCCGGGTCCCGGTGATCCCAGCTCGGCGGGGGTGAGCATGGACCTGATTCGCTGGGCCGCTGAGCAGGCCAAGCCACTATATGGTGTGTGTCTGGGGCACCAGGCTATCGGTGAGGTGTACGGGGCCCGGATCTCCCGCGCTGCCCAACAGCTCCACGGCAAGAACTCGAGCGTGACCCACACCGATCACCCGATGTTTGAGGCGGTGCCCAATCCTTTTACCGCCACCCGTTACCACTCCCTGGCAGCCGAACGTGACACCGTGGATGAGACCGTCTTGGAGGTCACCGCCACAACAGCGGATGGGGTACCGATGGCCTTTGCGCATCGCCACCTGCCGATTTGGGGAGTGCAATTCCACCCCGAGGCACTGATGACTGAAGGTGGCCACGAGATGCTCCGCAACTGGGTGAACACACTCTAGCCGCATCTACCCGGGGTTGCCGGGCGGTGCCGGGCATTGCGGGTTAGTTCTCGTCCTCCGGTGTGGATGTGGTCTCCTCCGGCTCGGACTCCTCCGGACTGGTGGTATCTTCCTCCGGCGAGGGCTCGGCTGTGGTCTGCTCGTCGGTCGGGGTGGGTTCTGGTGGTTCAATGGCCACCGTGATGGTAATGGTGGAGCCCTGATCGACGGTGTTGCCACCGGTCACCGACTGTTTGATGACCGTATCGGGTTGGGCTTCATCGGTCTCTTCGGTCTCCACATTGGCCGACAGTCCCACACCATCAGCTTCCAGGGCCTGGACGGCATCGGCCTGAGATCTGCCGATCACATCGGGCACTTCGACCTGACCGTTGGACATCTGCAACGAAATCGTTGCCCCATAGGAGACCGTTGAACCCAGCTCCGGGTTGGTATTGACCAGTCGGTCACGATCCACCGTGGCCGAATTGACGTAGTTGATATCGTCGACCCGCAGGCCCAGACCTTCCAGCGTATCGCGCACGGTCGCCTCAGAGGCACCAGCCAAATCCTCGGGCAAGACGACCTCTTCGGGACCCATCGAGATCTTCAAGGTGATCTCATCATATTCCTGCAGCGTCTCGCCGGCAGCCGGGTCGGTGCCCACCGCAATATCGGCGGCAATTTCGTCGTCGTGGACGTTCTCAATCACCGGACGCAATCCGGCGGTGGTCAATGCATTTTGGGCATCGGTCTGCGACATCCCGGCCACGTCCGGCACGGTGACCTGAGATTGTTCAATCTGTTGTTGCTGCCAGTCTTGATAGAACCACCAGCCGGCCACGCCGGCACCGGACAAGAGCAACAGGACCACGATCCAGATCCACGCGGTAGATTTTTTCTTCTTGCGCGGTTGGGGCTCGTCGAGATCTTCGACCACGTAGCCCTCGTCGTCGTGGTTCGGGGCAAAGGGATCCAGGGGGTCCTGCTCGGATTCGGTGGCCGAGACGGTGGAGAATGCCTGGGTGGCCTCGGCCTCCGACCCGGGGCCGGCCATCGGGACGGCAGCCGGTAGCACCGTGGTGTGCTGGGTCGTGGCTTCTTCGTCGTGATCGGGGAAGATGCCGTGGTAGTGGGCATTTTCCAAGGCTTGGGCGAAGTCGGCACCGGTATCGAACCGATCATCGGGATCTTTCGACAGGGCTTTGGTGATCACCGCTTCCAGGGCCGGGGTCACGTCTGGGTTGATGGTCGAGGCCATCGGGGGGTCTTCCCGCACGTGCTGATAGGCCACCGAGACCGGTGATTCGCCCACGAACGGGGGACGGCCGGTAACCAGTTCGAACAGCACACAACCGGCCGAGTACAGATCGGAGCGGTAATCGACCTGCTCGCCGCGAGCCTGCTCGGGGGAGAGGTACTGGGCGGTGCCGACGACCGCTTGGGTCTGCGTCATGGTCGTGGAGGAATCTGACAGGGCTCGGGCGATCCCGAAGTCCATGACCTTCACATCGCCGGTCTCGGTGACCATCACGTTGGCCGGTTTAATGTCGCGGTGCACGATGTCGTGTTCGTGCGAGTAGTTCAGCGCAGCCAGAACTCCTGACATCCAATGCACCGCGTCATCGATGCTGACCTCACTGGAGCGCAACAAGGTGCGTAAGGTGGAGCCGGAGACGTACTCCATGATCATAAAGGGGCAGGATACCCCGGTGTGATCGGTATCGGGCAGGCGCTCTTCTCCGGTGTCGAACACTGCCACGATATTCGGGTGATTCAGGGCAGCCGAGGAGTGGGCCTCGCGTTGGAACCGGGTCTGAAATTGGGGGTCGCGTGCCAGATCCGGGCGCATCATCTTGATCGCCACCTGGCGACCTAAGCGTTGATCGTGGCCCAGGTAGACGTCGGCCATTCCGCCGCGACCGATGAGCTCGCCGATCTCATACCGATTGTTGAGTACTTGCTGTTCTGACACGTGGAGAATCCTATCAGGACGGCCGAACCGCTAGGCGAGCAGGGAATTGTCGTGTGAGTACCGGTTTTCGTGGCTGGAGGTCTCCCGGTGATTTTGTTCGGAACGGTTCTGCGGTGCCTGGTCGTGAAGTTCGGCGTTGCGCTGAGACTGCGCGTTACCGTTCTGCTCACCCTGCCCGTTGGTCGCTGTCTGACCCGGGTTTTGTTGGCCACCCTGCTGGGTTTGGCCACCACCGTTGGCCTGGCCGTTGCCCTGACCATTGCCCTGACCGTTGCCGGGCTGTTCGTCCGGGGTCTGCTGTTGCTGAGTTGGCTCCGGTTGCTGGGTGGGTTCCGGTTGGTCCTGCTGGGTCTGTTGGGGTCGTGGTTGGTGGGTTTGTTGCCGGCGTTGTTGCTGCTGGTTCTGCGGCGGTGCCTGTTGCTGTTGTTGGGTTTGCTGGGGCTGCTGCTGGTTCTGTGGCGGTGCCTGCTGTTGCTGTTGTTGCTGTTGGGTGCCGGGGTTCTGCTGCTGGCCACCTTGACCATTCGAGTAGTTCACGGTAATTTCGCTCCCCTCGGCCACCGTTCCGGTGGGGTTCAGCGAGAGCACCTCACCGGCTGGAGCACTATCTTCGCGCTCCTGCGTAGTGACCTCAAAGCCCAAATCCGTCAGTTCTTCTTCGACCTCGTCAACCTGACGGCCGACGTAGTCGTCGGCATTGACCTCCACGGAGGCTTCCGAAGCGGATTCGGTGGGCTCGGGATCGGGCTCCTCGTCGTTATTCAGTACCGAGGAGATCCACATTCCGATCACGGTGAACAGCACCAAAATGATCAACCCGATCAGTGGCCAGGTCCAGGGGCTACGCTTGCGTTTGCCCGGTGAGTCGGAGTCACCTTCGCCTGTTTCGTCCACACTGAGTGGTTCGTGGCCGGGCTCAGCGTCCTCGTCCAGGGTTCCTTCCCCGGCCCCGGTCAGCGGCAAGGCGGCGGTGGCTGGGTTGGTCTGCTCGGCTGCCAGAGCCTGGGTGCGTTCACCACGGGTGTCGATGGCTTGAGTCTGTATGGCCTGGGTGGCGGTATCTTCGTCGCCACCGGTTGCGGCGGAGCCGGACAGGAAGGGAATCATCCCCGGCACCGCACCGACGGCGGCGTCAGTGTCATCACGATGCAGTGCTTCGGCTGCGGTGGCCAGGGCATTGGCGTCTTGGGGCCGGTCTTCGGGTTCCTTGGACAGCATCGACATCACCAGCGCGCGGACCGGTTCCGGAATGGACTCCGGCAATTCCGGCGGGGCGTCGTTGACCTGGGCTAGGGCGATGGCGATCTGGGATTCGCCGGTGAAGGGGCGGTGCCCAGCTAGGCACTCATAGGCGATAATCCCCAGCGAGTAGATGTCGGAGGATCCGGTGGCTTGCTGGCCGGTGGCCTGTTCCGGGGCCAGGTATTGGGCGGTACCCATGACCTGGCCGGTGGCGGTCAGCGGGACTTGGTCGGCCAGGCGAGCGATGCCGAAGTCGGTGACTTTCACCCGGTCATTGGCGGTGATCAACAGGTTGCCGGGTTTAACGTCACGGTGGACCAGACCTTGGGCGTGAGCGGCAGACAGTGCCCGGGCGGTCTGGGCAATGATGGTCAGGGTCCGATCGGCGGAGAGGACCTTTTCCTTCTCCAAGATGGCGCTCAGCGGTGGGCCATCAACGAGCTCCATGACCAGGTAGCCACAGCCCTCTTCTTCCCCATAGTCGAAGACATTGGCCACCCCGGGGTGGTTCAGTAGCGCGGTGTGCTGTGCCTCGGCACGGAACCGGCGTAGGAAATTGGTATCACCGGTATATTCCTCTTTGAGGATTTTGATCGCGGTAATGCGACCCAATACCGTATCGCGAGCCTTCCATACTTCACCCATACCGCCAATGGCGATGCGATCGGTGAGCTGGTAGCGCCCGCCCAGCGTCATCCCGGATGTTGGTCTCACTGCTCGACCACCGCCTCCATGATCTTCTTCATATTATCTACCGTCAGTTGGTGCCCCGTGTCATATGGAACGTCTTCGTAAACCAGCGTGACCGCCACCTGGGGATCATCGGCCGGAGCAAAGCCGGTGATCCAGGAGTGCACTGTGGTATCGGCACCGGTGGAGTCTGAGATCTGACCGGTACCGGTCTTGGCTGCAATATCAACCTGATTGGATCGGGACGAGATCGCGGTACCAGATTGCACGGCTTCCTGCATCATGCCGGTGAGCTCGTTGGCGGTCTCGGCACTGATCGGCTCGGAGTAGACCTCGGGTTCGGGGTCCTCCAGCAAGTTCAGATCGGGACCGCGCACCGTATCGATCAGCTGGGGTTTCATCAGTGTGCCGTCGTTTGCAATACCGGCGGCCACCATGTTCATCTGCAAAGCGGTGGCGCGGACATCCACCGCACCCAGAATCGACTGGGCCAGGGTGGCGTCGGGTAACTGCTCGGTGGGGAAGCTGCTGGAATTAGTCGCCGTTAGTGGCATGTCAAAGGTGTCGTTGAAGCCGAAGGCCTCTGCCATCTCCACAATCGGTTCCTGTCCCATCTCCATGGCCGCGGTGGCGAACGGAGTGTTACAGGACTGAGCGAAGATATAGCGGAAATCAGCCTGGTTAGGACTACTGCAGAGGCCACCTTCGAAGTTGCGCAACTGCAGACCGTCGGTCTGTGGCAGCGTAATGGAGTTTGGCAGATCTAAGGTGGTATCGGGATCGTAGTCGCCGGACTCGAGCATGGCCGAGGCCTGGATCAGCTTAAAGGTGGAGCCCGGTGCCACCGCCTCTTGGGTGGCGGCGGTGCGATAGGGGGAGAGCCCTTCTTGGGAGGTGATCTCTTCCATATTCTGCCGTGCTTCAGCACCGGAATGGGTGGCCAGCAGGTTGGTGTCGTAGCTGGGCTTGGAAGCCATGGCCAGAACGTCGCCGGTGGCCGGATCGGAGATCACCACCGAGGATTTAATCCCGTCGGGAAGCACCGAATAGGCGATCTCTTGCATCTGTGGGTCAATGGTGAGCTCGACCTGGGCGCCACGTTGCTCGCCACCGGTCAACAAGTTGTTCAGCCGGTCAGCAATCATCCCGTCGGCGGTTCCAGACAGTTCGGCATTCAGTTTATTTTCCAGTCCGGTGGCCCCGTAGGTCAGTGAGTAGAAGCCGGTCAGGCCCGAGTACTTTTCGGGCTCGTGGTAGACGCGCTGGTAGTCAAAGTTATCTGAGTCGGCCGGGACCGATTCAGCAATAGGTTCGCCATCGACCAGAATCGGGCCACGGTTGGAGCCAAATTGCTGGTACAGCTGGCGCGTATTGGCTTCATTGTTGTTCAACTCTTGGGCGCCAATGACTTGCACATAGCTGGCGGCAGCCAACAGCACCACGAACATGGCCACCAACACCATCCAGGCGTGACGGATTGATTGGTTCACTGGTGACCACCACCAGCGGTGGCCGGAGGGGTGCTGGACGGCTGGGTGCTGACCGACTGTGGGGTGCTCGGCGTAGCACCTTCGGCATGGGCGCGGTCACCGGTACCGGATCCGTCTCCGGAGGCGTTGACCATGGGGCCGACGATGATTGGGCGCCGGGCCGCATGGGAGACCATCAGCACCAGGGCCACAATGATCCAGTTGGCCAGAATTGAGGTACCACCGGCGGCCATGAAGGGTGTGGTCAGGCCGGTGAGCGGAATGACGCGTAAGACTCCGCCCATCACCACGAAGCACTGGATCCCGATGGAGACCGCCAACCCGGCGGCCAACAGTTTTCCGAAGGAGTCGCGGGCGCCCAGAGCAGCGCGGATGAACCGGGTTATTAGCAACACAAAGAGCAGGATAATGGCGGCCAGACCGACAAAGCCGACTTCTTCACCGAAGCTGGCGATAATCATATCCGAGTTGGCCGCATACACCAGGTCCGGCCGACCGCCACCCAGTCCGGTGCCTAGCAGACCCCCGGAGGCCAACCCGAACAGGCCCTGCACCACCTGGTGGGAGCCTCCCTGGGCGTTGATGACCTCGGGGTCGAAGGCGTTCAGCCAGCCGTTGATGCGGGCTTGGACGTGGTCGAAAGTCGAGACGGCGAAGGTACCGCCGATTGCCACCGCGAGCAGACCGAGGATGATCCAGGACAGCCGGGAGGTGGCCAGGTAGATCATGGCCAGAAAGAGGCCGAAGAACAAAACCGCTGAACCCAGGTCGCGCTGGAAGATCAGCACGCCCATCGAGATCAGCCAGGCAACGACCAGCGGGGCCAGGTCGCGCACGCGTGGGAATGCCATGGGACCGATTTTCTTCCCGGCCAACAGGATCAAGTCGCGGTTGGCCGAGAGGTAGCCGGCGAAGAAGATGGCCAGGGTGATCTTGGCGATTTCACCGGGCTGGAATTGACCGATGCCGAGGTTGACCCAAATGCGGGCACCGTTGATCTCCATGCCGAGCCCGGGGATCAGTGGCAACACCAGCATCACACCGGAGGCAACCAAGAACAGGTAGGTCCAGTTGCGTAGTCTGCGGTGATCGTTGAGGAACCACAGAATGCCCATGGCGATCACCATCGCCAAGGTGGTCCAGACCAGCTGGGAACTGGCGAAGTGGGTTTGGGGGTCTTTGGCCAGGTCCAACCGGTGGATCATCGCGATCCCCAGACCGTTCAGGGTCAGCACGATCGGCAGAATGTAGGGGTCAGCGTAGCGCGCTTTGACGCGCAACACGACATGGAAGGCGAAGGCCAACACGGTCATCACCCCGGCCTGGATCCAGTAGTCGTTGGTGATCGGGGTTTCCATGCCGATACCGGCCAGTACGTTAGCGGCGATGCCGATGGCTAGGGCCAGGATGATCAGCAGCAGCTCGGTGGCCCGGCGGGGACGGGAGGGGGAGACGACGGTCATGATCCGGTACCTCCAATCGCTCCGCCGGTGGCGCCAGCGACGGCACCCGATGCGCGAGAATTGCTGACCTCGGGAATATCGGGGTCGGTCGGTTGGGGGGAGGGCAACTCCACCGGCGGTGCTTCAGGGATCATGGAGCTGCGCAGATCTTCCAAAATATCGTGGGCGTGGTTGAGATCCTGGGCGGTCAGCCCGGACTCGACCCGTTGCCGGGTGTAGCCGGGGAGTCGGTCTAGGGGGATATCGGTGGTTTCTTCGACCTGGGAGAGCTCGATCGGGCCCAGATCCTGGGCGACACCACGGTATACGGCCACGTGGTCGCCATCAACACCGACGTAGTACTGGTTCTGGGACCACAAGTAGCCGGCGATCCCGCCACCGACAATGAGCACCACGATGGTGAGCAATGCTGCGATCAATGGCCAGTTGCGTCCGCGCGGGCGCGAGGTGTCGGTATCGTCGGAGAAGTCTTCGGAGGTGCCATTCAGCGTGCGGTAGGGGATCGGCTGGTACGTCTTCTCAGCTCGTGGGGCATCCAGGGCCTGCGGGGTGCCGTGCAACAGCGCGGCGGCTCGTTTGGCCGAGGATGAGCGGGTCACGATCGGAATCTGGTCGGTGTCGGTGGCCAGCGCGGCGGCACCAACCAGCAGGTGCGGACGTTTGCCCAAATCGTGACGTAATAGCGCCGCAGAAACCGGGGATTGGGGGTCGGATTCGGAGATCTCCCGGGCGGAACGGGTCAGCTCGGTAGTGTCTTCTTCCACCGGGGCCAGACGGCTGGTCTCATCCTCGGGCACGGTTTCGAAGATCACGACGGTGACGTTATCGGGAGATCCTCCGGCCAAGGTCAGGTCGACCAATTCCTCGACCGCCTGCTCAATGTCGTCGGCCGAACGTAGTTTTTCTTCGATGATGTTGTCGGCCACCACGGCGTTGAGTCCGTCGGAGCACAACAGCCAGCGTTCGCCGGGCTGGGCAGCAAAGGTGGACACATCCAGTTCGGGGGAGGCATCAACGTCGCCGAGCACGCGCATCAACACGTTTTTATGCGGGTGAGATTCGGCATCGGCCGGGTCGAGACGGCCTTCATCGATCAGCCGCTGGACGAAGGTGTGGTCTTTACTGATTTGCTCAAAGGTGTCGTTTTTCAGGCGATAGGCCCGAGAGTCACCAATGTGAGCCATGTGCAACTGGTCGTGATCGACCAGTAAAGCGGTGCAGGTGGTACCCATTCCCGCCAGTTTGGGGTTGGTATTGACCAGGTCGTTGAGAATCAGGTTGGCGGATTGAATTTCATCGGCCAGCACATTCTCGGGGTCTTGCTGATCGGGCCGATCCAATGGTGCCAAATCCAGCACGGTTGAGGCAGAGGCGACATCGCCCCCGACGTGTCCGCCCATTCCATCGGCGACCACCGCGAAGTAACGACCCACATAGGCTGAGTCATCGTTCTTGGCGCGGACTCTACCCACATCGGATCGGGCGGCAAAATTCAGCATTAAAGCCATTGTTATTGCCTCAGCTCCAGCACGGTTTTACCGATGCGAATCGGGGTGCCGGGCTCCACAGCGAGGGTTCGCGCCAGTTGCGCGCCGTTGATATAGGTGCCATTGGTGGATCCGAGGTCTTCGAGGAACCAGCGGGTACCCTGCGGGAACAGGCGAGCATGGCGCCCGGAGACATAATCATCATCCAGCACCAGGTCGCATTCGGCGGCGCGCCCCATCATCAGTGGCGCGCCCTGTAGATCCACGATATGTCCGGACAGGGGCCCTTCGGTGACTACCAACTGGGTGGCCAAAGCGCGTGGAGGGGCGCTCGGGGCATCAGCGCGGGGTCCTTGGCTGGCCGGGGCTCCGTCGGGGGAGACGGCAATCGCATCGGCCTGTTGTCCCCGGACTTTATTACGACGGCCCACCATCAAATCTCGGCCCTGCGAGGCGACGATGGCAATGATCAACACCCATAGGGCGGCCAGCAGACCCAAACGAAGGGCAGCGACGGCGAGTTCGCTCATTAAAACCCTCCCTGCCGGGACTGTTGTTTCGGCACCATCCGGAAGGTCATCCGAGTGCGTCCGGCGGTCACGGTATCCCCGTGGCGCAAGACGGCCGAGCCTCGGGCCTTCTGCCCGTTGATATAAAAGCCGTTGGTGGAGCCCAGGTCGACGGCGGTTACGCTGTCTCCGTGCACGCGCACCTCCAGGTGGCGACGAGAAATCCCGGGATCTTGGATCGTGATATCAGCCTCGGACGAGCGACCAATCACGACAGACGCAGACGTGAAGGAGTAGGTGGTCCCGTCAATTTCGAGAACCGGTTGGAGCTGGGTGGGCGCAACAGGCGCTGGTTGCCGGGCGCGTTGTTGTCGCGGTGCCGGTGCTGGGGTGGACTGCGCGGCCTGCGTTTCGGATTCGATCGAGATATCACCGCGGGAGACGTTCTGATCTTCCAGGAAGGTCACACGCACCGGCCCCTGGAGCGTATAGCCCTGCTCGGAAGAGTGACGGATGACCTCATCGCAGAGCTCTTCAGCCAATGCTGAACCCCAGTGTCGAATCTGTTCAAAGTTCTGGGGTGAGAACGAGATCGAAAAGACATTGGGCACCAGAGTCCGGCCCTCGTGTAGTGAGATGGATTCGCGATCCAAGTGCAATCGTAGCGCGTTAGCGATCTCAACGGGCTTGACCTTACGAGCGCCACCGGCGGTGAAGACCGTTCGCACGGCACGTTCGAGGCCGCGTTCGAGATTGTCGAGTACTCCCACCGAGGCACCCCCTTCGTCAATAATCTGGGTCAATTTTAGGAGATGAACATGAACACACCTCGGACATGACCTAACAGGCCGAGGAGGTGTTCTCTCCTCACGTCAGAGTACTAAAGTGTAATGCCCTTGCGTATCTTTGGGCTACACGGGTCACAACTTCCTCGACCATACACCCTGTTTTCAAGCGGAAATGCGAGAAAAACGTGGCTCAGTTGTGATCCTTCTCTACGAAAGGCTTCACGATTAGGTGAATCGAGCTCCCTATGACTATGATAGTTTTCGCTGTGCAACCCACGGTGGTGACTCGCTGTGGAACAGTACCATGATTTGCGCGAGTGGCGGAATTGGTAGACGCGCTGGCTTCAGGTGCCAGTGATCGCAAGATCGTGGGGGTTCAAGTCCCCCCTCGCGCACCGTGAGAAAAGGCCTCTGACCGGAAAGAAGAGATCCGGTCGAGGTCTTTTTCGTTTAATTCTACCCCGCCGAAGACACTGGGTGCCCGGATACTCACGCGATGTCCCACGCGTGGGCTAATGTGATGATTACCACGCGCCGAGTTGGAAGGATGAGCGCATCATGACCACTGAACGACAGTACTATCGCGTCATCGAGACGCCGGTGACTCCTTTACTCCTGGTGGCCAACGCTCAGACCGTACTGGCCGTAGAATTCGTCGACGACTCCGACGCAGTGTTGCAGTTTCTTCAGGAACGCTTCCCGGGCGCGAGGGAACGGAAATCCTCACGCGTGCTGAACCGAGCCGAGACCCAATTAACGGAGTACTTCCAGGGTGAGCGAGAAGCGTTTACCATCCCCATAGCGCTTCCGGTAGCGGAGAACTTTTTGGCCCGCGTGCAGCGAGCTCTGCTCGATATTCCTTACGGAACGACCCTGACCTATGCGCAGGTAGCCGATCAGCTAGGTGCCGAGGGTGCAGCTCGTGCGGTGGGTGCAGGTTGTTCTAGTAATCCGTTGCCGATTCTGGTGCCGTGCCACCGTGTGGTGCCCGCTTCCGGAGGGTTCGGTGGCTATCGCGGGGGAGAGGACTGGAAACGGTATCTATTAGAGCTGGAGTCCTCCGGCGATCGCCCGTTGCGTTGAGAGCGACTTATCTTCGCACCTCGCCCCGGAGTGAGGGGTATTCTAGGGAGCAGAGGGTGTGAACGTCCTTTTGCCTCGATGCGTCGGGGATGAGCCAATGGTTATTGGCGGTTGCGGTAGTTTCCTACCGACTGCTTCCTGCGGTAGCAGGAATCGGACGCTCACCTCTCCTTCATATAAAGAACATGGTAATTGCTGGTTGTGGGCTATTGATTAACTCGGAAGGACTCTATATGCTCAAGAGCGAAGGCATTACGTAGTCTCACTCACGCGACAGACAGGATAAGTAGTTTTGAATGCTTCACAGGTGCAATGGAGTGCTGAGAGCCGGGCTCTTTGGGCTAAGACCGGTGACGCCGATACCGGCACGTGGATGAATTTGCCACGACACATGATGGATTCGGCCGCTGTGGCTGAATATTTGTGGGACAGCTGGTTGGCGCCGGGGATTAAAGATTTCTTATCGACATCAACGGGCTTGAATCTGTCTCGGCTTCGCCAACTGACGACGTTTCTCGCTGGTGTTCACGATTGTGGGAAAGCTGACCCTGTCTTTCAAACTCAGATACTCGGGCGCCAGGACGGTCAGGGTTATATCGATCGCCTCGTTGAACAGGGATTTATGCTCGATTATCCCGAAGCGAAGGAGGACAAATATCCTCACTCGGTAGGATCATTTTACGCTCTAATGTCGCAGTTGAGTAGCTACGATGGGTTGGCTATGGGCGAGGGCCCATTGTTGGATTCAGCTGTTCTGGCAGTCGCAGAAATAGTCGGTGCTCACCATGGATTACCGGTCTCGGCACGACAAGAGTCTCGAGCTAAGGCCTTCGCTCCCGCTAGGGACGCACAATGGGTCAGAGTTCAGCAGGAAATGATAGAGAATATTGCTGAGATAACGGGGTTCGACCTGTCTTCAGGACTGCCAGATGAGCCCGATAGTCTCGGTGCGCCTCAGCAGATGCTGTTGACCGCGCTGGTGATTATGAGCGACTGGATCGCCTCGAACCAGTTCTTTTTTCCTTTGAGTCCACCGGATGAGCAAACGTCGGAGCATCGGAGAAATGAAGCCATTGCAAAATTAGCGTTGACTGAAGCTGTACCGGCCAAGGCTTTTCCCGACGACGTAGTTGCTGGGTATCAACAACGATTTGCTTGGCCACCCGAGAGAGAGCCGCGTAATGCTCAGCGCGCAGTAGTCAAGATCGCCCGCGACATTCAAGGTCCAAAGCTCATCACGCTTGAGGCCGATACAGGAAGCGGTAAAACTGAAGCTGCACTCGCGGCAGCAGAAACTTTGGCGGCTCAAACCGGTCGTAGCGGTGTGATGGTAGCTGCCCCGACGATGGCAACGTCCGATGCGTTGTTCCGTCGGGTTAGACGTTGGGCCCAATCCTTCGTTGGTGCAGACAGTGTCGCGTCACTATATCTTGGTCACTCAAAAAACTACTTAAACCCTGACGCAGAGGAGCTTGCACAGAAGCAACGACACCTGACTGCGATCGGTGTTGACAGCAACAGTACCGACAAAGATTCTCACACGTCGCTGGCTGAAACGCCTGAAAATGTGATTGCGCATCAGTGGCTTCATGGCCGCAAGAAGGGCATTTTGTCTAATTTTGTGGTGGGCACTGTAGATCAGGTGCTGATGATGGGCCTACAGTCTAAACACGCAATGCTGAGACATCTCGGAATTGCAAGCAAAGTCGTCATCATCGACGAAGTCCATTCCTATACAAGCTACATGAACTCTTATTTGTCCAGGGTTTTGATGTGGCTAGGTGCCTACGGGACACCAGTGGTATTGCTTTCGGCAACGCTACCCCACGAAGTGAAGGCTCAATTAATGGCTTCTTATCGGCAAGGGTTGACCGGAAAACCTGTGGATCCCGCTTCGGTCACGTCGTCGGGCGACTCTTATCCGGTAGTAACCGTTGCACACAAAGACGATATCGAGGTTTTTCCGGTTCACCAAGAGAACAGTCCGGGACGAGCCCTTGAATTTGAGTCTCTTGGTGAAAGATTGAACGCTCTTGGCGAGGTCATGGACCAGGTGGCAGAGCACGGAGGCTGTCTCTTGGTTCTTTGCAACACTGTGACGCGTGCACAAGAAGCATACAGATTAGCGCGTGCAAAAGTTGGGGACCACGCCGAACTCTTGCACGCACGATTTATAGCGGCCCACCGAGTGTTGAAGGAACAAAACCTTGTCGATGCTCTAGGACCTTCGGAGACTGGAAGGCAAGGACGCCCTGATCGTCTTATTGTTGTGGCAACGCAAGTCGTTGAACAATCCCTCGACGTGGATTTTGATGCTCTGGTCACCGATATAGCTCCTATGGACCTGATTATTCAACGAGTTGGTCGCGTTCATCGACACGAGAGACCGGTAGGGGACAGGCCGGAATGGTCCAGAAAGCTCAAGATTGGAATTAGGGGACTTGAGGTTGACGGCGATGAGAGCAAGCCACCTGTTTTGAGGCCACCCAGGAGCTCATCTATCACAAAGCACTCCTGATGAACACCTGGGCGCTACTCCAAAACAGGGGTGGGACCCACCGTCCGTTGGTTTCCTTACCCGATGATATTCCTGACCTTGTGGCACAGACGTACGGATCGTCGTGCCTAGGCCCTGGAAGCTGGGCCGAGGAATTTGAACAAGCACGAGAAGAACTCCTATCCGCTAAAGAAGTTGCCCAAGCGAAGGCCAAGGCATTTATGTTTAAGCCTCCGTTGTCTGCGACTTCTTTCCGAGATTTATGGACGACACAGACTGCAGACATCGAGAATAATGCCGTTTCCGAAGAAGCAGGTTTAGCTCAAGTTCGTGACACGGAACCGTCCCTGGAAGTGTGTCTGACGAGAAAAGTGAACGCGGCAAGCTATGAACTCATCACGGAGGTCTTCGGCGATGACTTCGATCCAGTGTTTCACGGGATGACTCCCGATGAGAACTGTGCGAGAGCGATTGCTGCCAGTTCCATCAGATTGCCACATGTCTTCTCAAACTGGCACTTGTTCGACAGAGCGCTCGCGGAATTAGAGGGTGCAACGGACCAGGCCTGGCAAGATTCACCCGTGCTCAGAGGGCAACTTCAATTAAACCTGGATGAAACAAACCGCACCGAATTATGTGGCAGGCAACTTCGATACGACATCGATCTGGGACTAGTAGACGATACAGCTCAGGGTAGGAACGGAAGAGAGGAAAATGATGGGTGATCCGCACCAAACGGTGTCATTCAACCTTGTTGATCGCGCCTGGATCAAGGTCGAATTACTCGACGGCACGACTGCGCAATTGTCCATTCGAGAGCTTTTTCAGCGAGTCACAGAAATTAGGAGAGTCCTAGGAGATTCCCCCGCTCAAGACCTCGCAGTCTTGCGAATTCTGTTGGTCATCTACTGGCGGGCCAATAGAGATGACGATTTGCTCACAAGCCTTAGAGGTACAGATAAAAACCGGTGGTGGCGTGAGGCATACACCTTGGAAACCTTGGAGTCGTTCGGACAGGTCATTGATGAGTACCTGGATAAATGGCATGGCCGATTTGACCTCTTTGACGCTCAGAGACCATTTATGCAGGTCCATGACCTCAGGACGCCAAAAGATGAGTACTCAGCAGGGATCAGAAAACTGGTGCCGGACGCTGAAAGTGACTATTTCACCATGCGAGCTGGAGAAGAACTAACTTCTGTCCATGCTTCCGAAGCTGCACGTTGGTTGCTGTTCTTGCAAGCTTGGAATTATTCAGGAATCAAAAGTGGTGCCGTGGGTGACCCGCGCGTTAAAGGTGGCAAAGGGTACCCCATCGGGACCGGATGGAGCGGTGCTTCCGGGGCTGTCGTCATCCATGGACCGAATCTAGCTAAGACTTTCTTACTCAACACTGTTCCAACGATGGTGTTCGGCGACAGCATGGCCCAAGATGTTCCGGTTTGGGAACGGGATGATCCCGATACGGCGAAGACACATGGCAGAGACATTCCTCGAGGTCCGTGCGAACTCTTGACCTGGCAGATTCGACGCGTGCGCCTATTTCATCAAGGTGAAGATGTTGTTGGAATTTTGATCGCGAACGGTGACCGGATCGAACTGCGCAATCAGTTTAACGATCCTATGACGGGATATCGGTATAGCAAACAACAGTCGACGAAAAGGTCGGTTGTACGGTTTCCAAAAACCCACAATGCGTCACGAACTCTGTGGCGTGGCATCGAAGCACTGTTAACGAGGACGGGCGCGAGAGAAGATTTAGACAATACTGCAGATTTGCAACCGGAGACCATTCGATGGTTGCGCGACCCCGAAAATGGGCTCCAAGAAGATGCACAAGCGTCTGTTGGAATTGAATTGGTCGGGGTTGAATACGGTCCGCAAAGCTCGAGTTATAAGCAGACAATTCATGAAGAACTTCCGATGAAGTTGGCGACTCTGGCCGCTAGGGACGCAACCTCATCAGAGATGCTTATAACCGCTGCGCAACGAACGATGGACGTAGCAACCTCGTTAGGTCAATTCGCTGGCAACCTTCTTGAAGCCGCTGGCGGAGAGTACGCATTCAACGCCGAAGCAACAGAGCGCTTTTTGACGGAGCTAAATGAGCCGTTCAAGAAGTGGGTGGAGAACTTTTCGCTCGACGTAGACCCTGCAGAGTACCGACAACAGTGGCTCGATCTCGTTAGGAAACTGGTTTATCCAGAGGCACAAGTGCTCGTTCGTGGCGCTGGTGAGAAAGCTCTCCTCGGATGGCATGACGAGAACGGATTGTTGAAGAGCGCCGTAACAGCCTGGGATCAATTCTCACGACGTATCAACACATTGACACAAACACAAAATAAAACTGCCGAAAATGAGGTGCAGAAGGTAGGTGCTAAATAATGACAGAAGTAACAGAATCTCGGAGTACTTCCGAGGAAACGGAAACGACGCCCACGGTTTACAAAGCCGTCAGCTCCGCAGCTTATCGGCTGGGCTCCGGACTGCTCGGAAATAATCCGCGGTCTTTATCTCATAGCCGCGCAACCCTTGCCCGACTACGCCGTGCTGCTGGAGAGCAACCGGGTGAGAATCCGATGAGCTGGGCAACTATAGCGGACGAGGTTCTCATGAATCTTCCAGAGTCAGCAGTCGGTAAGGGGCCCGAATTATCGACCAGCGAGTGGGCTGCGGCAGTATCGATTTCCATGTTTGCCCTGCATCAGCAATCTGAGCGCAAACTCATGCACGAGCCAGGTATCGATTTAGGTAGAGCGGTAGGAACCCTAGCTCAACGGGCCGAGAGCGGTTCGATCAAGGGGCGCCTCGATGCGTTGATGGTGGCTCGTGATCCCAAGAGTTTGCAATACCACCTGCGCGCGCTCGTGAGCTTGTTGAACGCGCATCATATTCCGCAGGACTATGGTCGCCTGGCGGAAGATCTTATCCGCTTACGTCTCCCAAAACGACGTCAAGCAGTTCTTGTTCAGTGGGGGCGCTCCTACGCGCGTGCACTGCGACCTCAAAAACAAGATCACGCCAACTGAATAACACTAACTACTCCTATCTTATGAAAGGTTTGAAATGACACTTTACATTGATCTTCATACAATTCAGACTGTGCCACCGAGCAATATCAACAGGGACGAGACAGGCGCTCCAAAGACAGCCACCTTCGGAGGTGTTCCCCGGCATCGAGTGTCTTCGCAAGCTTGGAAGCGGGCAATTCGAAAAGATTTCAAGGAACGGCTGCCTCAGGACCAACTCGGAGTTCGTACCAAGAGAGTGATCAGCAAGATTGTCGTTCGAACACAGGAGCTTGTCGTAGAACGTGGCTTGGATGAATCTGACTGGTCTGCCGAACGCATCGGAGAAATTGCAGAGGCGATTCTCAAAGCTGGAAAAATTACTGTAGAAAAGAAAGATAAAAAATCAGAAACAGATAAAGAAGATTTAACAGAGCTTCCGCAAAGTCGATACTTGATCTTCTTGAGCGACCAGCAGATCACGAACGTTGCTCGCGCAATTTTGGAAGACCCCGATCAAAAATGGACCAAGAAAGTGGTGGACCCGCTACTTGATCAGGACCACTCTGTTGATATCGCTATGTTTGGTCGCATGATTGCAGATGAGCCAGCGTATAACGTAGACGCAGCAGTCCAGGTGGCACATGCCATAGGCGTTGGACCCTCGGAACCGGAGTTTGATTACTTTACTGCGGTGGATGATGAGGTCGAAGATGCGGAGGAGACCGGGGCTGGCATGATCGGCACCGTGCAAATGATGTCCTCAACTCTCTATCGATATGCCACCGTTTCCGTGGATAGTTTGCTTGCAAACCTTGGTGACGCAGAGGTCACGAAAGCGGCTGTTGAAGCATTTATCCAGGCGTTTATTCAATCGCTGCCTTCCGGGAAAATCAACACCTTCGCAAATCAGACTCTTCCCGAGCTGGTGGTGGTGTCACTTCGAAATGACCGCCCGGTGTCTTACGTGAACGCATTTGAAGAACCCGTGCTGGGGGACGCAGACGGAGGACGTCGACACGAGACTGTTCGCCGGCTGGTCGACGAAGAACGTGGTCTGGAAGAAATGTATGGGATGTCCCCAATTAAATCTTGGGTGCTCGCCGCTCGCTCGATCGCGGAGACCGCTACTCAACTCGGTGAATTGTCGACTCTTTCAGAATTGGTCGGCAACGTGCGTTTCGAATTGGATGCTTATCTATGAGTAAGTGTTTGTTATTACAGTTCAAAGGCCCTCTCCAATCATGGGGCGCAGACAGTAGATATGGAATCAGACAGACTCACCACGTGCCGACTAAATCAGGAACGCTGGGGCTACTTGCTGCCGCGCAAGGACGGCGAAGGTCAGATTCGTTAGAGGATTTAGTGGCTCTGGATTTCGGAGTACGGGTGGACCAGCCTGGTTCGCTACTTCGGGACTACCAAACCGCAATCGATTGGAATAAGCAAAGTAATGCGAGACTGTCCCAGCGTTATTACCTTGCTGACGCCTTGTTCGTAGTTTCTATTGGTGGGGAGGAACAGGTTCTCAGAAGTCTAGAAGATGCTGTTCGTGCTCCGGTTTTCCCGCTGTATCTGGGAAGGCGGAATTGTCCAGTTTCTCCTGACTTGGTTATTGGTATACGGGATGGCGACGTCGAAGAAGTTCTCCGGTCTCAGCCTTGGATGGCCTCACAGCGTCATAAGAAAACCCGGCCGAAAACCGTGGAACTTCCTCTCTACCGTGATGCGTTGCAGAGCGAGATCGTTGAAGAACGAGTGCGAGATATTCCGGTCAGTTTCGACCAGACTTTCCGAGACTATCGTTGGAGGACCGTGACTTCGCCGGAACCCGTTAATGTCGAAAATGAATTTGGGACAGTTCTAAAGGATCCCTTTTGGGAAGCGGTGATCGACGCATGACGTTTTTGAGCAGAATCTACATTAACCCGCGGACTCGAGGGGGAAGGCTCTTTCTCACCAACCGTCAAGCAATGCACGCTGCTGTAGAAGGTTGTTTTCCGCCTGACGGCATCGATAAGTCCACAGGAAGGGTGCTATGGCGTCTTGACAAAGACAGATACCGACAAACGCTTTACGTGGTTAGTCCCATTAAGCCAGATATGAGACACATCGTGGAGCAAGCAGGATGGGATGGTCAGGAATGGGATACAGCAGACTATTCAACTTTTCTAAGCAAGTTGGATAACGGACAAAAATGGGCTTTTCGGTTGGTCGCAAACCCAGTTAAAGCGCTGAGCCGAGGTGAAGGCACGCGTGGCAAGATCGTGCCACACGTTGGCGTTGAGCATCAGAAACGTTGGCTACTGGAGCGCGCACACAAGCATGGTTTCTCACTGAATGTCCAAGACAGCGCAGGTGAGATACCGGACCTTGCGGTTACGGAACGGCTGGACCACCGTTTTGCAAAGTCTCGAGTATCCGGGACGAATCGCGCTCGCCAACGTATTACTCTGCGTCTCGTTCAGTTCGATGGATCGTTGACCGTAGAAGACGCGGGTGAATTGCGCGAAGTTCTTGTCCAAGGTATCGGTCGTGGCCGTGCCTATGGGGGAGGTCTGTTGACTCTGCGACGAATTGAGCCGAATGGCCTCAGTTAGTAAGAAAAAGTTAGAAGCGTCCGATGTTGCACGCGTGTCGGACCGCTTGTCATTCATTTATCTTGAGCGTTGTGTCGTGCACCGCGATGCAAATGCTATTACGGCGACGGACAATGCAGGAGTGGTGCATCTTCCTGCTGCATCTTTAGGCGTCTTGATGCTGGGCCCCGGAACTCGGGTGTCCTATGCGGCCATGGCGCTACTCGGAGATAGCGGTGTTAGCGTCGTCTGGGTTGGGGAGAACGGCGTCCGTTACTATGCGAATGGCCGTTCGTTAGCCCGTTCCACCAGACTTCTTGAGAAACAGGCAAAACTAGTCTCAAATAGCCGAACTCGTCTTGCAGTTGCCCGAAAAATGTATGACATGCGGTTTCCGGGCGAAAACGTGTCTTCATTAACGATGCAACAGCTCAGAGGGCGGGAAGGAGCTCGTGTACGCTCTGCTTATCGATGGCATGCGAGTCGATTCGATATGTCCTGGGAAAGGCGGTCTTTTGATCCGGAAGATTTTGATGCTTCGGATGATTTGAATAAAGCGCTGACAGCTGGCAATAGCTGCATGTACGGAATAGTACATTCTGTCATCGTGGCGCTTGGGTGCTCGCCTGGTCTAGGGTTTGTGCACAATGGAAATGACCGTTCGTTCGTGTACGACATTGCTGATCTGTACAAAACTGACATCGTTGTTCCGATTGCCTTCGAAGTTGCCTCAAGACAAGGAGCCGACCTCACGGGTGACGTGAGACGAGAAATTCGTAACGCAGTGGTTTCTCACCGTCTGCTTGAACGCTGCGCCCGGGATATTGCCTATCTTCTCGAAGAGGAAGTAGGTGATATGCAGTGGATGCAGGACGATAATTTGTCGCTCTGGGCTGGTATTTCTGACCGTAAGGTCGCAGGTGGTCTTAATTATGGGAGCCCCGGATGATGGTGCTTGTTCTGACGGCCGCGCCGACGTCATTACGTGGAGATATCACCAAGTGGCTTTTGGAGATTAGCCCGGGCGTGTATGTGGGCAACCCATCTCGTAGGGTGCGAGAAAAACTCTGGGAGCGGGTGACTGAACACGTTGGGACAGGTAAGGCGATACTCGTTCATAGCTCGGATGGAGAACAAAAGTTAGCCTTCAAGCTGCACGGTCATCCTTGGCAGGTCAAGGACTTCGACGGGGTGAAACTCGTGAAGCGTCCCAAGACTTATGAGATTACAGGATCGGAGAAGAGATCATGGAGTATTGCGAGAATGAGTGAGAAAGCAAAACGGCCTGCATGGCGTAAAGAATTTGAGTAAAGTGAATGCATCTGTGCTATGAAGACGGAGTTCTTCCTAGTCAGGAAGTGTGTTCCCCGCGCGAGCGGGGATGAGCCCTCCACTTGTTACGGCGCCGGATAGACACAACCGTGTTCCCCGCGCGAGCGGGGATGAGCCCTTATCGTCTTGAAGAATTGATATCCATCCATGGTGTTCCCCGCGCGAGCGGGGATGAGCCCGCATATGGGGCAAAATCTCCGAGCCACGTGTCGTGTTCCCCGCGCGAGCGGGGATGAGCCCATTACGGCGCTCAACCATGTTGCTCCACTCGAGTGTTCCCCGCGCGAGCGGGGATGAGCCCACCACGCCGGACCGTGCCCTGCAAGTGAACGAGTGTTCCCCGCGCGAGCGGGGATGAGCCCCGTGCGTACAGGTTCCTGATGTCTCGGTCTAGGTGTTCCCCGCGCGAGCGGGGATGAGCCCATGCCATACGACCAAACATTAATCACATGGCCGTGTTCCCCGCGCGAGCGGGGATGAGCCGAGTGTCGCGCATGATGAAACAGTAGGGGAGTTGTGTTCCCCGCGCGAGCGGGGATGAGCCCATCCAAAACCTCATGACAGCACGCGGTGTCACGTGTTCCCCGCGCGAGCGGGGATGAGCCCGTACTCTGATGCGATGCCTGGTGGCTGGTGCGGTGTTCCCCGCGCGAGCGGGGATGAGCCCTCCACAAGATCGGACTCGAAATCCTCGCACACGTGTTCCCCGCGCGAGCGGGGATGAGCCCCATTCGCTGACAGGTATTGTGAGCGTGTGGTCGTGTTCCCCGCGCGAGCGGGGATGAGCCCCGTGCTCGAAGCATACCCGGAAGACGCTGTGGGTGTTCCCCGCGCGAGCGGGGATGAGCCCGGGGCGTGGTGGCTTGAACGCTGGGCTGTCGTGTGTTCCCCGCGCGAGCGGGGATGAGCCCAACACTACAACCTCCACGACCTCCTGGCCTACGTGTTCCCCGCGCGAGCGGGGATGAGCCCAGGCCGAAGACCGTGCGCATAAGTGCAGGCGCGTGTTCCCCGCGCGAGCGGGGATGAGCCCAGTTTTCGTACCAGGGTGACCGATATTCTCGTGTGTTCCCCGCGCGAGCGGGGATGAGCCCGAAGAGTTAGCTAGCACCGGGTCGAAGGTGAAGTGTTCCCCGCGCGAGCGGGGATGAGCCCGGCTCGAACACCAACAGCAGGGGGACTCATGAGTGTTCCCCGCGCGAGCGGGGATGAGCCCTGATCACTTCGTGTGCTGAGGTTGGGTTAGCGGTGTTCCCCGCGC
The DNA here is from genome assembly GCF_029853775.1 of Auritidibacter ignavus. Taxonomy (NCBI): domain Bacteria; kingdom Bacillati; phylum Actinomycetota; class Actinomycetes; order Micrococcales; family Micrococcaceae; genus Auritidibacter; species Auritidibacter ignavus. Next base: position 1,762,932 of record NZ_CP122564.1, on the reverse strand, counting down.
GAGCGGGGATGAGCCCCCCTTTACCAGGTCGTCAAGTTTATTTATGTCGTGTTCCCCGCGCGAGCGGGGATGAGCCTGCTTCGTATTGGATCGATTCGACTTGACCATCGTGTTCCCCGCGCGAGCGGGGATGAGCCCGCGCCAGCCCGAATATGTGAGGAGGTGATCGCGTGTTCCCCGCGCGAGCGGGGATGAGCCCGTCTTTTCGTGTCCAACACAAGTCCCACGCTGGTGTTCCCCGCGCGAGCGGGGATGAGCCTCAGCCAGTGGTTCTACAACACCAACGGGCACAGTGTTCCCCGCGCGAGCGGGGATGAGCCCGTCGCTGATATATCCGTCTGGTAGTCCGAGTAGTGTTCCCCGCGCGAGCGGGGATGAGCCCGCTTCGACGACGACGGCGGGATCAGCGACACCGTGTTCCCCGCGCGAGCGGGGATGAGCCCGCGAGACTGTTACCGCGTGGTGGTGTGGTGGAGTGTTCCCCGCGCGAGCGGGGATGAGCCCCCCCACCACACATAGAGAGGAAACAATAAAAGTGTTCCCCGCGCGAGCGGGGATGAGCCCACGGTCACCCGGTAGAATGTTGCGTCCCCGTTGTGTTCCCCGCGCGAGCGGGGATGAGCCTTATTCGCTAACCTGTCATAAGCCGGCGGTATCGTGTTCCCCGCGCGAGCGGGGATGAGCCCGCGTGATGCCGCATTTTTTCGGCAACTTCAGCGTGTTCCCCGCGCGAGCGGGGATGAGCCCTACGGGGCACCAACAATCAACGCGCTAGGGCGGTGTTCCCCGCGCGAGCGGGGATGAGCCGCGGTCGATCATGAAAACCAGGCCACCATGCTGGTGTTCCCCGCGCGAGCGGGGATGAGCCCAGCTGAAAGCGACCGGTGATTGGGACTTCCTCGTGTTCCCCGCGCGAGCGGGGATGAGCCCCATGCCGTGTCGGGGTGGTCGACGAGTGGCACGTGTTCCCCGCGCGAGCGGGGATGAGCCCCAAGGACACCAAGCCAGCAGGGTGGGACACCAGTGTTCCCCGCGCGAGCGGGGATGAGCCAGTTTTGGGGACAAGCACCGGTAGTTCCCAGTGGTGTTCCCCGCGCGAGCGGGGATGAGCCCTGTCGTCTGAAAAGGTCACGGTGACACAGGATGTGTTCCCCGCGCGAGCGGGGATGAGCCCTACCCGTCCATGAATGTCGTCAAAAACGGGAGGTGTTCCCCGCGCGAGCGGGGATGAGCCCTAGGTGTTTGGTAGTTGTTTTCGGATCAGGTGGTGTTCCCCGCGCGAGCGGGGATGAGCCCGACTAGCCCACGAAATCAGGGAATGCCACCGCGTGTTCCCCGCGCGAGCGGGGATGAGCCCACCCAGGGGAAGGAGGACAACATGCCGTTGCCGTGTTCCCCGCGCGAGCGGGGATGAGCCCACTCGAAGCAAGCAAGCGCGAACTCGAAACCAGTGTTCCCCGCGCGAGCGGGGATGAGCCCAATCATGACGGAACAACCGAACCAGCACACCGGTGTTCCCCGCGCGAGCGGGGATGAGCCCTTTTCTGACCATGGGCGAGTTTCAGCAGGTTCGTGTTCCCCGCGCGAGCGGGGATGAGCCGCATGAACCAACACCTTCCCCAAATCGTCGGGCGTGTTCCCCGCGCGAGCGGGGATGAGCCCTAGCAAACAAGCCACCGGAAACACTCGGGTGGGTGTTCCCCGCGCGAGCGGGGATGAGCCCTAATCTGCCCTAACTGTAATTGTCCCGCCAGCGTGTTCCCCGCGCGAGCGGGGATGAGCCCTCGCTGATAAAGTCGTTTACTTCGCTGGGTGTGTGTTCCCCGCGCGAGCGGGGATGAGCCCGACGTTCTCGGCGGACCAGGCCACACGCTCACGTGTTCCCCGCGCGAGCGGGGATGAGCCCGCAAGCCAGTAAATCACCCTAACCCGGACGAGGTGTTCCCCGCGCGAGCGGGGATGAGCCTACTGGTGAGTTTGCCGGCAATAAGTTGCACCCGTGTTCCCCGCGCGAGCGGGGATGAGCCCTTCAGCGGGGGTTAGTTTGTCTGTGTTTTCTCGTGTTCCCCGCGCGAGCGGGGATGAGCCCTAATCTGCCCTAACTGTAATTGTCCCGCCAGCGTGTTCCCCGCGCGAGCGGGGATGAGCCCAAGTCGTGCACATGTGCAGCAAACAAGAAACCGTGTTCCCCGCGCGAGCGGGGATGAGCCCTGTGTGAGCGTCCTCCAAGACCCCAACCTGTTGTGTTCCCCGCGCGAGCGGGGATGAGCCGACGTTGACGAGGCAATCACATCACTCAAGAAAGTGTTCCCCGCGCGAGCGGGGATGAGCCCAACCACAACAGCAGGGGCAATTCCCGACCGCAGTGTTCCCCGCGCGAGCGGGGATGAGCCCTGTCTGCTGCTTCCACGTGCGATCCCGCTTCTGTGTTCCCCGCGCGAGCGGGGATGAGCCCACAATCCGGGTATGAGCAGGTGTCACATCCTTGTGTTCCCCGCGCGAGCGGGGATGAGCCTTGCTTGCCACTCGTGGCAAGTGTGCTAGTTGTGTGTTCCCCGCGCGAGCGGGGATGAGCCCTCCAACACCTCGCCCAAACCCTCAACAACATCGTGTTCCCCGCGCGAGCGGGGATGAGCCCGAGACCACACCATGAGACCAGTGACGAAAAAAGTGTTCCCCGCGCGAGCGGGGATGAGCCCGACATGCAAGTCGCCGCACTCAAACAACTGGGGTGTTCCCCGCGCGAGCGGGGATGAGCCGACGTTGACGAGGCAATCACATCACTCAAGAAAGTGTTCCCCGCGCGAGCGGGGATGAGCCCCGGAAAACCGTCACGACGATTCACCATCATCCGTGTTCCCCGCGCGAGCGGGGATGAGCCCACAGCTGATAGGAAAAACGCACCATGAATGACGTGTTCCCCGCGCGAGCGGGGATGAGCCCGCCCCTAGAACGCCCTCAGAGGGCCGAACAGTGTGTTCCCCGCGCGAGCGGGGATGAGCCCCCACTCAACGGCAAAGCCCAAGCACTGTGGATGTGTTCCCCGCGCGAGCGGGGATGAGCCTAGCGGCGGCTACCAGATTCCATGCAGAGATCAGTGTTCCCCGCGCGAGCGGGGATGAGCCCGGGTTACGCGCGTCACAATGACCATAAACACTGTGTTCCCCGCGCGAGCGGGGATGAGCCCGAAACCGAAGTACTACCTAAACCGTTCACCGTGTGTTCCCCGCGCGAGCGGGGATGAGCCTGGAAAACAGGTCACACGACGTTTTTTCAGGATGTGTTCCCCGCGCGAGCGGGGATGAGCCCACGAAAGGACACATGTCAACACACTACGTAAAGTGTTCCCCGCGCGAGCGGGGATGAGCCTTCCGTTTTCTGAATCACCCCAATTCACCGAAAGTGTTCCCCGCGCGAGCGGGGATGAGCCCCCGACCCTGATTATTGGCGCGACCTAGCCTACGTGTTCCCCGCGCGAGCGGGGATGAGCCGATGTGGCTAAACATTTGGGTGTTCGTCCTGTGGTGTTCCCCGCGCGAGCGGGGATGAGCCGCCGGTCACCCACTCCACAACCGGGGCCGGTGGGTGTTCCCCGCGCGAGCGGGGATGAGCCCACCACCCAACCAGCTCTCATTCCACGGGAGGAGTGTTCCCCGCGCGAGCGGGGATGAGCCCCAGTGGCGCTGTGGCCTGGGGCGTAGGCCAGTGTGTTCCCCGCGCGAGCGGGGATGAGCCCTGCAGGGCAGACTCCAGCGCAGATAGGGTGGAGTGTTCCCCGCGCGAGCGGGGATGAGCCGGCACCCCCATGGCTGTGACCATCACCCTGACCGTGTTCCCCGCGCGAGCGGGGATGAGCCCGTAGCGCTGTGGCTACTACACAATCGGTTCAAGTGTTCCCCGCGCGAGCGGGGATGAGCCCACACATGACCACCACAACAACACGCTGGGGCAGTGTTCCCCGCGCGAGCGGGGATGAGCCGCCGGTCACCCACTCCACAACCGGGGCCGGTGGGTGTTCCCCGCGCGAGCGGGGATGAGCCCAACACCCGAACCTGTCCTTTATACCGGTCAACGTGTTCCCCGCGCGAGCGGGGATGAGCCCAAGGTCTACGGCGTTGATTTGGTCGGATTTTGGTGTTCCCCGCGCGAGCGGGGATGAGCCCCGGAAAACCGTCACGACGATTCACCATCATCCGTGTTCCCCGCGCGAGCGGGGATGAGCCCACCCGGACCTTCGATAAGAACACCCAGCAGTGGTGTTCCCCGCGCGAGCGGGGATGAGCCCGCCCCTAGAACGCCCTCAGAGGGCCGAACAGTGTGTTCCCCGCGCGAGCGGGGATGAGCCCTCTCAGAGCTCGTCGTGGCCGATCTTGACGCAGTGTTCCCCGCGCGAGCGGGGATGAGCCCCGGAAAACCGTCACGACGATTCACCATCATCCGTGTTCCCCGCGCGAGCGGGGATGAGCCCGGTGCTTCCCCGGCCTGGGTGTTACCAGCCCAGTGTTCCCCGCGCGGGCGGGGATGAGCCCACACCTTGGAAGGAGAACTCGTGGACTGGGCAGTGTTCCCCGCGCGAGCGGGGATGAGCCCAGACTGCAAGAATTCTTCGGGATTGACTTCTTGTGTTCCCCGCGCGAGCGGGGATGAGCCCATGCCCTCGCACAGCTCACTGACGACACGTAGGTGTTCCCCGCGCGAGCGGGGATGAGCCCGCAGAAGAAGTGAAGTGAGATGACGAGAGAAAGTGTTCCCCGCGCGAGCGGGGATGAGCCCCGATCATACGCCGGCGGTGTTACACCATCTGGGTGTTCCCCGCGCGAGCGGGGATGAGCCCGCCACCGACGGTTATCGACCACCGTAGGATCAGTGTTCCCCGCGCGAGCGGGGACGAGCCCACGCACACCCCTGCTAAACACACTCACGAAAGGTGTTCCCCGTGCGAGCGGGGATGAGCCTAACGGAGACTGGTAGCCCGTGAATCTCTGAGGGTGTTCCCCGCGCGAGCGGGGATCAGGGTGTCTCCTGTCCGTGCATTGACCGACACGATCGTCTGCGTGGTCACATGTGCCGCACAACTTGTCGGGGTCATTACGGCCTTAACCATTCCACCATTCCTGCGGTACCCTCCCGAAGGGATGTGCCCTCGGGGCGTGACTGACTATTCGTGATCAGCTAGATGCCGGGGGTGCAGCTCGTGCGGTGGGTGCGGGTTGTTCTAGTAATCCGTTGCCGATTCTGGTGCCGTGCCACCGTGTGGTGCCCGCTTCCGGAGGGTTCGGTGGTTATCGCGGGGGAGAGGACTGGAAACGGTATCTATTAGAGCTGGAGTCCAGCGCCCGAGCGTGAACTTGGTGCACATCGAGTACCACGATAGGCCGGATAGCAATCACCACCCCGGAGCACCGTGGCCTCCGGGGTGGTGATGACACGCTCGCTGGATCGTGTTGATTAGTAGAACAGGTGGGCGATCGCGACGATAACGGGCAGTGTGATCAGGGTGCGTAGCAGGAAAATCGCCACCAGGTGGTGGAAGCGCACCGGGATCCGGGAGGCGAGCAACATGCCACCCACCTCGGACATGAAGATCAGCTGTGTGACTGACAGGGCGCCAATGATGAACCGGGTCATCTCCGCGTCGATCGAAGCCGCGAACGCTGCCGGCAGGAGCATATCGGCAAAGCCGATCAGCATGGTCGCCGACGCCTCTTCGGCCTCCGGGACCTGCATGAGGTCCAGGACCGGAATGAACGGGGCACCCAACCAGGTGAACAACGGGGTGTGTTCGGCAAGCATCACCGACGCGGTACCGATCGCGAGGATACTGGGCACGACCACGACCCACATCTCTAAGACGTTGGAGAATCCGTGCCGGACGACTGAGCCCAAGTGCACCTCACAGCCCCGTTTGAGCCCGCTATTCCAGGCCCGACGCAACAGCCCGCGCCGTGGAGGAGCTGTCTCTTCTGGCTGGGGAGTTACCCCTTCAGCGTAGTCATCGGAAATTCGTGACAGTGGTGGGATGCGCACCATCACGACGCCGGCGACGAGGCCGGCGACAACGATGGTGAGGTAAAACGGCAGGAACATGTGCTGTAGGCCCAGGTATTCCAGGATCACAACAGTAAAGGTCACCGAGACAATATTGAAGGTGGTACCCAATACCGCGGCTTCGCGCTTGGTGTAGTACCCCTGCACGTACTGTTGGTTGGCCATCAGCACGCCAATGGAACCGTCTCCGAGCCACGAGCTCAGGCAGACCACCGAGGAACGACCGGGCAACCGGAAGAGCGGGCGCATCAATCGGGTCATCAGCGCACCGACAAAATCCAGCAATCCGAAGTTCAACAGTAGCGGTAGTAACAGGCCGGCCAGGAAGAACACCGACACCAGCACCGTGGCCAGATCCATGATCACCATACCGGTGTTCTCGCCCCACACTTGCTCTGGCCCGAGCTGCAGGACGATGAGCACCGCGAACACGAGGCCCAATACGCGTACTGTCATCCACATCCAGCCGATGTCGAATAGCGTGCGACCCAGGTGGTTATCCAGGAAGGCGGGTCGTGCAGTCCACCAGACCAACGTGCCGATCACCGATATGGCGACCAGTGCGACGACGATCCACGGCACGAGAACACCGAGGGCGGTGGTCAGGGAATCGGAGAGAAAAGCGATCGGGATGGTCACGGAACCGGCGCCGTCGGGTACCGGAACCATGAAGATCAGCACCCCGACGAGCGAGGGTAGGAGGAACCACCAGGTGCTGGAGGCCCGGGGACGGGTCGGCTGGGCCGTCTCATCGGGGTGGGGGGTGGACGTCGACATCTCACTCATCGGATACCGTCCTTTGTGTTGCCCGATGGAGCCGAACCGGAAGCCATCGAAGTCATATCAGTGTTATCAGTGGTGTTGATGTTGTGTATGCGGTCCAGGCGCACCGGAGCGAGCTCGTCCCACACGTCCCCGGGACCGGGGTTCTCGGGGGCGCAGGCTCCGCCGAGGTGGCGGGCCACGCCCCAGACTGCGTTCAACGCGGTGGTCACCGCGCCCTCGGCCCAGCCGGCGGTGAAGGAGATATCGTCACCGGCCAGGAAGATCCCGCGCTGGTGTTCCGCCAGGTCGTCTTGGATGAAGTGGCCGAATAACCGCTCCTGGTACCGGTAATGCCCGGGCAGGTTATTCTTGAACGCGCCCATGAAGCTCGGGTCTGCCTCCCACGAGACGGTGATCGGTTCCCCGACGATGTGGGATCCGATATCCAGACCGGGATAGATCTTGTGGAGCGAGTGTAGCATCAGCCGGGTGCGCTCAGAAGCATCCAGAGACAACCACTTTAACGCGTCGTCATTCCAGGTGTAGGACAGCAGGATCGTTGCGGGCTTATCGGGCCCATCATCCAGCAGGTAGGTCGCGCGGGGGAGCCGGTCGGTCAGCGTCATCGACATCGCCGGGCGCCCCGTTTGCGGGTCCACATCGCGCCAGAACGGGCGGTCCACCATCACGAAGGTCTTAGAGGAGAGCATGTAGTGGCTCTTTTCGATGGCGGTCCACATATCGGCGGTAAATAGGGACTCATCGGTGTCGATCCGGCTGGAGAGCAACCAGGACTGGCAGGTCACCACCGCGGCAGCGTACTCGCGGGTGCGACCCCACTTCTCCTTGATGCGGATGCCCCCGGACAGTTCTGGATTCTCAGCCTGATGGATGCCGGTCACCGCACCTCGCGGGGTGCCTGCATGCAGAGACGCCAGGGAGGTGCCGACTGGCCAATACACCAGGTCTTCGGGGGCGTGCTCCCAGAGTTCCAGTGGTAAGCGCTGTGCCCCACCGACGATACCACGGTGCTGGTCATCGGCATCGGTGAACACCACGCGCAACACCTCCAGGATCGAGTTCGTGAAATCGGTATCCCAGCCACCGGATCCGAAGCCGACCTGGCCAAAGGTCTCCAGGTGTTCGAAGCTCAGCTCACCAAACGCCTGGGAGGATGCGAGGAACCCGTAAAACGAGGTGTCGTCGTGCGTGGCGACAAGCTCATTCCACAGACGCTTCAGCGTGGCGGTGTCCCGGGTCCGGATGGCGGTTTGTACGGCTTCGAGCTCGGCGTCCTCCACCAAGGCGCGTTTCCACGCCCGGGCCACCTGCTGATAGAACTCGGGAAGATCCTCGGCGGATTCCGCATAGATCGTCTGGTTTTTCAGCTCCACTACAGTGGAAGGAGTGACATCGGCCAGAGGGTTCGGGAATGCGCGGGTTTCCAGCCCCAACTTGTCCACATAGTGGTAAAAGGCCCGACCCGAGACGGGGAAACGCATCCCGCCTAAATCCACGACGACGTCGTCGTTACCGTCGAAAGCTTGGGACTTCAGCCGGCCCCCAATGGCCCCGGCTTCGTAGACGACGGGCTTGAGTCCCATCTTCATCAGCTCGTAGGCGGTGATCACGCCGGCAAGCCCGGCGCCAATGACCGCCACCTCGGTGCCGTAGGCCGATTCGGGAACGGAACCCAGCCCGGCCGGGTGGGCCAAGTAATGGTCATAGCTAAACGGGAAATCAGGGCTGAGCATCGTCAGCGGAGGCTGTTCAGCAGGTGAACTCATGGTGAGCCTTTCGGGATGTGGTCGGAGTGTCGGTCAGCGGGCGGAGCACTGTCTTAGCGCAATGACATGCTCATGGAGGAGATCAGCTCATACACCACGTGGCTGGCAGCGATGCCAGTGAGCTGAGCGTGGTCATAGGCCGGGGCCACCTCAACAACGTCGGCGCCCACGATGTTCAGATCAGAAAGCGAGCGGATGACCCGAAGCAGCTCGCGGCTGGTCATTCCGCCGGCCTCCGGCGTGCCGGTACCGGGGGCGTGGGCCGGGTCCATCACGTCGACATCGATGGAGATATAGACGGGCCGGTCGCCCAACCGGGCGCGAAGACGCTCAATTGCTGCAGCGATGCCGTGTTCTTCGATGTAGACACTGCCGGTGATCTGAAAACCCAGTTTCTCATCGTCGTCGAGATCGTGCTTGCCGTACAGCGGTCCACGCGTACCCAGGTGTGCGCTCGCGGTGAGGTCAATGAATCCTTCCTCGGAGGCGCGACGGAACGGGGTGCCGTGGGTGACCGGGGCACCAAAGTAGGTATCCCACGTGTCCAGGTGGGCGTCAGCGTGCAATACCGCCACCGGGCCGTGTTTCTCGGCCATGACTTTCAGCAGGGGGTAGGCGATGGTGTGGTCGCCACCAATGCACACCAGTCGGTCGGCGCGCTCGAGCAGTTCGCGGGCACCATCAGCCACCTGGGCGACGGCTTCGTCGAGATTGAACGGGTTGGCCACAATGTCCCCAGCATCGGCGACCTGAGCCACAGCGAACGGGGAGATATCTTGGGACGGGTTATACGGACGCAATAGGCGAGAGGACTCACGCACGTGTGAGGGCCCAAAGCGGGCGCCGGGACGGTAGCTGACACCGGTGTCGAAGGGTACCCCGGCCACCGCGATGTCGGCGTGACCGACCTCGTCGAGAGTGGGTAACAGGGCGAAGTTGGCCGCTCCGGCGTAGCGCGGGGTCTGCGATGAGTCACGGGGGCCGATTGGTTCGGAATGGTGCGACGTCGCCATAGCGTCTCCTCAGCTGCAGGTGTGATGTGTGACATAGATATGTTCCCTCGAATACTAAGCGCAGTTTCTGCCCTCAGCAATGTGACAAACGGGTACGATCCGCGTGCTAGAACGCGGATGTGACACGATATCTCACGATAGTGCGCACCAAAGCACCGGTTCAGAGACATTTCACGCACGATGTGTTCACCCTGAGGCTCGTCTGCGCCGAATTCGGCGTGTTGGATGATCGGGTTCTGACCACTAGAGCGGTCGGTAGGCATAATGGGACCATGCGCATCGCCGTGTTCCAGCAGACCGCTAAGCCAGGACAGATCGAGCACAATCTCGCACTGATGGAGATCGCTGCCGAAACCGCCGCAGCCCAGGATGCCGCGCTATTACTCACCCCGGAATTATTCGTGGTCGGATACGCACCGCAGCGCATCCGCGACAAGATCAGCCCCGCAGACGTTGCCTTCGCGCACGGTGAGCTGGCAGACATTGCTCGCCGTTATCGCATCGGACTCGTTTACAGCCTGCCCGGGGATGAAGACCCCGCCTGTCGGGGAATTACCGCCACCCTGGTGGACGCCACCGGCACCCGGCGCGCGCATTATCAGAAGGTTCATCTCTTCGGCCCGGAGGAGAACGCCGCGTTCCAGGCCGGAACCCAAGCCCCACCGGTGGTGGAGTTCGACGGACGACAGGTGGGGTTGGCCGTGTGCTACGACATTGAGTTCCCCGAGATGGCCCGGGCGGTGGCCGCCGCCGGCGCGGATGTTTTGCTGGTACCCACCGCTTTGGCCGGTGATTTTCCGCAGATCCCGCACCTGGTGATTCCGACCCGAGCGCTCGAAAACCGGATGACGGTCGCCTACGCCAATCACGTGGGCACTGCAGACGGATGGGACTTTAAAGGACGCAGCGTAGTGGCCGGTCCCGACGGCGCGGTGCTTGGTGCGCTGCAGGACGAACCGGGGCTCGTCGTGGTTCACGTCCCCGCCCGCCCGCAGCCCGGACCCGAGGGACCGTGGTACCTGCAGGATCGTCGCCCCGAGATCTATCGCCACTGGGACACCGGCAGTTTGTCGCAGTGCGCCCGGAACGATCCTGCCACCCAGTCATGACCCCCGACCTCGACGACGCCCTGATTCAAGCCTTGCGCGAAGACGGCCGGGCCACCTACCGGCAGCTGGCCACCCGACTCGGTGTCCCCCGTAGCTTGGTGTCGACACGGGTGCGAGCTCTGCTCGATTCGGGCGAAATGCGCATCGTGGCCGCGGCCGACCCGGCCTTTGTCGGCGATCGCGCCCTGGCCCATGTCTCGATCACCGGCCAGGGAGATCTCACCGGACTGACCGAGGGGCTATGTGCGCGCCCCGAGATCCCACTGGTCTCAGCGACTTCGGGGCCGGTGGATCTGGTGGCCGAGATCCGCGCCACCGACCAAACCGCGCTACGCGAAACGCTGTGCTGGATTCGTGGGCTCCCCGGGGCCGATACCGTGCGGGTGAACCTCTACACCGACGTCATTCGTGGCACCTTCGCCTCGCACTTCACCGGTGAGGTCACCGTCGACGATATCGATGCCGCTCTGATTGAGCAATTGAACGTTGACGGTCGCACCAGTTACCGCGATCTTGCCGAGCGGGTGCGACTGTCCCAAACCGCGGTGCGGGCTCGGGTGCACCGGATGCTGCAGGCCCGGATCCTGAAGATCAGCGCCGTGGTGCGCCAAGACGCCGGCTCCGCCCGGGTGAAAGTCGGTGTCGGACTCAACCTCGGCGGCGATGAATCCTCCGTGCTGACAACACTGGCCGACAGTCCCGAGACCGAATTCACCGCGCTCACCCTGGGCGGATATGATCTGATCGCCACCGTCTCCGGTGGCTCCCCACCCGAACTATTCGCCCGGCTCGAGCGACTGCGCGCCCTGGATGCGGTCCACCGGATGACCACCTGGTTCCACCTGCACACCGTTAAAGAGGACTACGGTCGATCCGTGTCCTCACTGTCCTCTCTGCGCAGCTGAGCTGTGGGCGGGCCGCCGTCTTTTAAACTGAACCCATGTCCTTACAGTCTGCCGATGTGGCCCAGACCCTGTTTTTGTCCACCATTCCCGGGGCGACCCCCTCGAAATGGGTGCACCGGTTCACCTCCGATGGCTCGACGCGCAGAGTCCAATTGGTCAATCACGACGAGTCCTCGCAAACCCTGTTTTTACAACCGGGCCCGGACGGCACGGTCCGCGGTATTCCACAGTTGGGTTACCTGCGCTGGCGACGCGATGCCAGCTGGCACCAGCGGGTCACCGCCCACGGGCTCGACCCCGATGAGGTGCACCTGGTGTCGTTATACGAAGAAGAACCGGTCATTGTGGTCGGCCTCGATCACCTGCTGGCCGCCTGGGACCCGCAGGCCGATGGGCCCATTCCTGCTGAGGAGCTCACCGAGGGGTTCCTGGACGCTGCCGACTTCGCTCCACCGGTTGCCCCTGATGCCCTGGAGCCACCGGAGGTTCCCGGCGCCGGGGAGCGCATGGCGATCGAGATCGTGGCCACAGGCACCGGCTTCACGCTGTTGCCGGCCTCGGTGGCACGCATGTTCGGGGTCAAACGAACGCTGACCCTGCCCACCACGGCGCATCCGGGCTGGCAGGTTGGGCTAGCTTGGCGACGAGACCTAGACTCCCCGCTAATTCAAGACTTCATCGGGGTCACCAAAGGCCGCCGGCCCTCCTCCCAGCGCTGGACCTAGCCCAGCCGGCCGGGCTCGGCTGGGGAAAATTCCTCGTCTTCGACCGGTTCGGTATCGCGAAGTTTGGCGATCAGCGTCATCAGATGGAAGACGATCAGCGTGGTGCCAGTACCCAGCGCGATGCCACCAAACTGGGCACCGGCCATCGAAATCTGCGGGTCGGCAATGGCCACGATCAGCCCGGCCCCGGCGGCCATGAGGTTAATGGTGTTGGAGAAGTCCACCGAATTCTGCACCCAAATCCGGGCTCCCATGATGCCGATCATGCCATAGAGAATGATCCCGGCCCCGGCGGCCACCCCCGGTGGAATGGTGGCAATCAGGGCCCCGAACTTGGGGAAGAACGCCAGCGCGAAGGCCACCGTGGCCGCCACCCAGTAGGCGGCGGTGGAGTACACCTTCGAGGAGGCCATCACACCAATATTTTCGGCGTAGGTGGTATTACCCACCCCACCGCCGGCACCCGAGAGCGTGGTGGCGAGCCCGTCGGCCATCAGGGCTCGACCGTTGTAGCTGTCTAGATTCTCCCGGGTCATCAGCCCCACGGTGCGCACGTGGCCGATATTCTCGGCCACCAACACGAACACCACCGGAACAAACAGGAACACCACGTCTAGGTGGAATTCCGGGGTATGGAAGGGTGGCGCCCCCAGCCAGTCGGCCTGCTCCACCGGGGAAAAATCGATCTGCCGCTGGACCAGGGCCAGGAGATACCCGGTGACAATGCCGATCAAAATCGAGAGTCGCCCCAGCATCCCGCGGAATAACACCGCAGCAATTACCACCGCCGCGGTGGTACCGAAAGTCGTCAGCGGTACCTCCACCATGGCCTCGGTCGTGGACCCGGCCAGATTCAAACCGATCAGAGCCACAATGGTGCCCATCACCACCGGTGGCATGAGCGCGTGAATCCAGCCGGTACCGACCTGATGGACGACCAGGCCCACTAAGAATAAGGTGACCCCGGCGATGAGTACCCCGCCCATGGCGGCATACATGTTATGGGCCTGGGTGGCGGCGGTAATGGGTGCGATGAAGGCAAAGGAGGATCCCAGGTAGCTGGGCACCCGCCCGGCGGTCAGGAGCAAAAACAGCACTGTGCCCACTGCGGAGAAAAACAGGGCAGTGGTCGCCGGAAACCCGGTCAGCGTCGGCACCAGCACAGTCGCACCGAACATGGCCATCACGTGTTGCACTCCGACCCCGATGGTCAACGGCCAGCGCAACCGCTCTTCTGGTAGCACCACTTCACCGGGACGAATGTGCCGTCCATCGCCATGGAGTCTCCAGGTGAGTCCGAGTTTCTGTCTCAAAGTGCCGGCCATGGCCTCCCCTTATGCACGAGTGCTGTGATCAGATCGGCTCGATTGTAGCCCATTCTCACCCGGCGTGACTTTCTCCGGTAGCGTTAACCCCGTGAGTAAACAATTGGGCGTGATTGGTGAAGCACTCGTTGATGTGGTGATCTCGGATACCGCCGAACAACGAGCCTTTCCGGGCGGATCGCCGCTGAACGTGGCCGTCGGGCTGGCCAAACTGGGTCACGATGTCTTTTTTGCCGGTCGCTGGGGTCGGGACGAGTTCGGTGATTTGATCGATCAGCACGTGAGCACTCACGGCGTGAAACCGGTGCTCGAGCGGGTGGAGACCACCTCCGTGGCCCGGGCCTACCTCGACCCCTCCGGAGTGGCCTCCTATGAGTTCGACCTGAACTGGGAGGTGCCCGAGACCTTGGTCACCGACTTCGCCACCGCCACCGGCGGAGCCGAGCTCGATCACGCTCACGTGGGATCCATCGGTACTGTGTTAGCACCTGGAGCCGCCACGGTGCTGAGAGCTCTGACCGCTGTGCGCGAGCACGCCACCATCAGCTACGACCCCAACTGCCGGCCCACCATTTTGCCCGATCGGCAGGCCTACCGGCAGCGGGCCGAACAGATCGTGGGCTTGACCGATATCGTCCACGCCTCCGATGAAGACCTCACCTGGCTGTATCCGCACCGCGAGATCACCGACTCCCTGCGCGATTGGGCGGCCCGCGGGCCGGGACTCGTCATTGTCACCCGAGGCGCCCGCACCATTCTCGGATGTTGTGCTGACGGGGAGATTTTTGAGATGCCGATCGTCCCGGTACAGGTCGCCGACACCGTCGGGGCCGGAGATTCCTTCACCGCCGCATTGTTGTGGGCGTTGCACCAGGTGCTCGGCGATCGTGCGGGCATCCACCGACTTTCCACCAGCGCCGCCCAGCACGCGGTGCGCATCGCCGCACACGCCTCGGCGATCACCAGCTCCCGGCCGGGAGCCAACCCACCCGAGACCGCAGAACTCCTGGCAGCGCTACAGGTTGCCGGCATCGACCCGCAGGGCTTACCGTGAACCGGGATGGCCTGAGCCCGCACGGGGAATCCGTCGAGCGTGACGCGACGGGCCATCCCGTGCGCCGGCCGGGCCTGATCGCCTCCGATCTCGACGGCACCATCATCTCCTACCGTCACCCCGCCGGTGGGTCGGTCATCACCCCGCGCACCACCGCTGCCTTTCAGGCCGCCCAAGAAGCCGGCATCCCGGTGGTCTTTGTGACCGGCCGACCCATGCGGTGGATGTCCGGACTCGTCGCGACTCTGAACGGGCCGGCGATCTGTTCTAACGGGGCGGTGATCTATGACTTGAGCTCTGAGACCGTGCTGGAGGCCCACCCGATCCCGGTAGCGAGTGTGGTCGCCGTCTACGAGGAGCTCCGCCGGATCGAACCCGGAGCTCGGTGTGGATTTGAAACCCTGACCGGCTTCGTGGTAGAGGCCGGCTTTCGAGATGACCACCCCGAGGACCCCAGTGGATATCACCCCGGAGGGTTGCACCACTACCCGCGCACCATTGACGGCTTGGACGAGCATCCCGGGGTGCTGAAGTTCATGGTCCGCGTTCCCGACCGGGAACCCGACCAGCTCTTGGCCAGGGTGCGCGCACACCTGGGTACCACCGTGACCGTGACCCATTCGGCCCCCGGCCAACCCTTGTTGGAGATCTCGCGGGCCGACGTGAATAAAGCCGCGACCCTGGCCGATTACGCCACCTCGCTGGGAGTCCACGCCAACGAGGTCGTGGCCTTCGGCGACCAGCTCAATGATGTGGAAATGATTCGCTGGGCCGGCACCGGGTACGCGGTCGGCTCCGGACACCCCGAGCTGAAAGCAGCCGCCAATGCGGTCACCGCGGACTGTGACGATGACGGGGTGGCCGCGGTGATCGAGCATTTGATGCACCTACCCACCTAGGATCTTCTTTATCGAGAGCGGGGCAAGTGCCGTGCCTCATGTTGTTGAGCATGAATGGATTGTCGTAGTTCAGATTTGAAGGATTGCATCGTCGTAGCAGGGTCTGATGTTCAAGCTGGTGTCGTGGCGACTTTACGTTATTTTCTGGCTTTATGGGTTTGAACTGTTAGATGTCTTCGTTTTTGTTATGGCCTTCTGGGTCTGCCGTGCTGGGAAATGATTTAGCTGAGCTCGATCGGATTCAATGATTGGTAGAACTTGAACCGTCCTGGGTTTTGTTCCGTCCTAAAATGAGAGGATAGAACTATGCCAACCAAATACCCGCAGTCGTTTAAAGATCGTGCCACGCGCATGGTGTTTGATCGGCTCGAAGATGAAGACGCGCCGAGCCGGTATGTGGTGATTCGTGAAACCGCGCCCAAGCTCAGTATCGCGACAGAGACGTTGCGTCGTTGGGTGGAACAAGCTGAAGTGGATACCGGTCAGAAGTCAGGGGTGTCCACGGATGCCCAAGCGCAAATCCGGAAGCTGAAGCGGGAGAACGCGGAGCTGTGCTGGGCTAATGAGATCCTCAAGACGGCGTGGGCTTTTTTCGCAGCGGAACTCGACCGCCCCACGACGAGATGATTGCTTACATTGAGATGTTCAGGGATCGTTTCGGGGTCGAGTCCATCTGTCGTGTTTTGGGTGCGACAGACCGTGGGTTCATCACCTCAGGTGGCTATCGGGCGGCGAAAGCCCGTCCTGCCAGTGATCGTTCGCGTCGGGATGCAGCCCTGATCCCAGTGGTCAAAGAGTTGCACCAGGCTAATTATGGGGTTTATGGGGTGGGCAAAATGTGGCATGCCATGAGACGTGCTGGCTGGGATGTGGGCCGTGACCAAGTGGCTCGGCTGATGTGCCTGGCGGGACTCAGCGGTGTGGTGCGAGGACGAAAACCCCACACCACCATCGCTGCGAAGGTCCCGGATCAGCGGCCAGATTTGGTCAACCGGGACTTTGGCGTCACAGCACCCAACCGGCTGTGGGTCGCGGATATAACCTATGTGCGCACCACCAGCGGGTTTTGCTACACCGCGTTTGTCACGGATGCCTTCAGTCGTAAGATCGTGGGCTGGTCGACCCGCACGACGATGCGTACTGATGCGCTGCCCTTGGAAGCGTTAGAGCACGCGCTGCTCAGTGCTAAGGACCAAGCCCTGGATGGGTTAGTCCATCACAGCGACCGTGGCTTGCAATATGTCAGCATTCGCTATACCGAACATCTTGCCAAGGCTGGTCTGACGGCATCGGTTGGGACCGCTGGAGATGCTTACGATAATGCATTGGCCGAGACGGTTAATGGCTTGTATAAGACCGAATTGATTTATGCTCGGCCCGCTTGGCCGTCAGCTACTGAGGTGGAATTCGAAACGATGAACTGGGTCCACTGGTGGAATACCACCCGATTGCATGAAGCCTTGAACTACCAGACCCCGACCGAAGCCGAAACCAGCTACCATATGACCCAGGCACAAGCCCTAAGCCCCGTATAGAAAACGGAACAAAACCCAGGGCGCTTCAGTAATCTTAATTTTCTTGTTCTTCTTTTGTGGAAGCAGTGGAGTTATGATCGTGGCTTTCTAAATTGCGTCTACTGGAGTACACCCCAATTTTTGCGGTATATGCCCCTGTGGTAATTACTGCACCGATCACGGTGAAATAAAGAACCATAGCAACAGCCCAGCCAAGGTCGGACATGTCTCGTTGGCCAATCGAATATCGAATGATTTCTGCGATTGACGAAGTTGAAAAACCGATAACCGCACCTGTCAGTGTGGCTTTCGACTTGCTCTTCATGCCTGTTATCTCCTCTGATTATTTCCACATTCAACTATAAGCAGGGTCACAGTAAGCTACTCATTTAGTTAAGCCTTCTTATGGCTTGGGCTGTGTCAAGGATTTCGTACAGTCTCTCGGTGTTTTTCTTGTGTTTCAGGCCGCTGCGGGTGGGTCCGCGGTGGTTGGTTCGTGGTGGTCGGCCCAGGCTCGTGCTGGGGTGCGGTAGCCCAGGCTGGAGTGGCGGCGGCGCCGGTTGTAGAAGACCTCGATGTACTCAGCCACAGCGAACCGCGCCCTGCCCCGAGTGGTGAAGACCTGCTGGTGATACATTTCGTTCTTCAACGTCGCGAAGAATGACTCCGCGGCGGCGTTGTCCCAACAGACCCCGGTCCTGCCCATCGACTGGATAAATCCGTGTTGTTGAGAATAATTAATGAATTCATCTGAAGTATACTGAGACCCATGGTCTGAGTGAAATATAGCATTCTTTTTCGCTCCACCCTGGGTGCGGGCCATCTCCAAAGCGTCGATGACCAGGCTGGTGCGCAGGTGGGTGGCGGTCTGCCAACCGATGACCATCCGGGTGGCCAAATCGATCACGGTAGCCAGGTACAGCCACCCCTGACCGGTACGCAGGTAGGTAATGTCTCCCACCAGTGCCTCTCCCGGGCGGTGACTCTCGGGGGCGAAGCCCCGGCCCAGCTTATCCTCGAAGACCTGGGCTCGACCGTCGACCACCGTGGTGGTCTTATACGCCCGCTTCTGCACCGCCTTCAACCCCAGTTCACGCATCAGCTCGGCCACCAGCCCCACCGAAGCTTCGAAGCCCTCCTGGTTGAGCTGAGCAGCCACACGCCGACAGCCAGCAGTGCCGCGCTGTTGATCGAAGATCCGGGCGATCTCGACCTTCAACACTTCCCGGCGGGCTTCGGTATCCGTGGTGGTGCCGACCCGGGCCCGCCACGCGTAGAACGAGGAACGCGCCACTTCCAGCTGGGTGCACATCCAGTCGATCGGGTAGTTGTCCTTCTCCGCCTCGACCAGGGCTGACTTCTCGTTCAGTCCTGCTCCCTGGCGAAGAAGGCCGCGGCCTTTTTTAGGAATTCATTTTCCATTTTCAGCCGCCGGTTTTCTTCTTCTAACTCCGCTAACCGGCCATGATCAGCAGGAGTCATCGCCTTCCCCGGCTCTGGATTCTCTTGCCTGTATTTCTTCACCCAGTTACCCAACGTGCCAGGCTTGAGCCCAAGCTCGCCGGCAACCTCGACAATCTGCCGATCCGACTGGACCACCAACTGGACCGCCTCAGCCTTGAACTGCGGACTGAACTTCCGCCTCGATGATGTTGCCATACTCTTGATCCTTCCCCATCAAGAGAAACTGTCCAACATCCTTGATACACCCCACTTGTCAAGTTTGTTGTGTAGGGGATTGGGTTGAGAGGTAGGGGTTGATTCGGTCGGGGTAGGTGGCGGCGAGTTGGGCGAGGGCTTGTTTCCAGTTCGTGGTGACTTGTTCTTGCACGAGTCTGCCGGCGGGTTTGCCGCGTTCCTTGGCTCGTTCGCGGGCGCGTTTGTCCTCGATCGTGCAGAGCGCTAGCTAGATCAGTTTGACCACGGCCTCGTCACTGGGGAACTGCGTGCGGTTCTTCGTGACTTTGCCCAGCTGATAGTTCAGCGACTCGATCGTATTCGTTGCATAGATCACCCGGCGCAGTGCTGGCGGGAATGCCAGAAATGGCACGAACCGCTCCCAGGCGTTCGTCCACGTCTTGACCGCTAACGGGTATTTCTGGCCGAGCTCAGAGGCTGCGACATCATCCAAACGCAGCCTTGGCGGTATCCTCGTTGCTTGTGGTGTAGAGGGCCTTTAATGCCCGTGATACGGCCTTGCGATCGCCGTAGGCAACGAACCTGTTCGCAGCCCGGCTCAAGGGGTACGACACAGGTCTGGACGAACGAGTCCAGCCAGGTCGCTTCGATTGCCTCTGGCAGTCCGGTCAGCCCGTCGCAACAGCCGTTCGAGCCCGGCCAGCGATGGGGCCAGAGTCAGTGCCAGGACGAAGGCGATGCAGGCGAGTCACTATTCTTCCACGACAACGGTCCAGACGCTCGATGACACCACCCACACCCGACAGACCTCGTGGAAGGAATCACCGTGCACACCCGCCAGACCTTTCCCACTCCACGCCGACACTATCGCCGTCTTCAACGCCCCGTCGTTCGACGATGAACGCGAAGCGACCATTATGCTCCACGGATGTCGTCGGTAGGCAGGTTGCCACCTACGTCTACTTCGTTACCGTCCTCCTCCTGGCCGCCGGAGGTGCCGGATGCTTCTCAGCCCTGCCGATTCGCGCCGCTGCCACCGGCGCACAGGCCATCACGTGGTACTGAAAGAAGCACGGCGTGAGCTACTGGGAACTGGTCGAACGCGCCGACCGCGGCCGGCGATGGGAATTGGCTGCCAATGCCGTCATCTTCAACGCTGCCTGGATCAGCGTTCGCGCCGAATGTGATGACCGGTTCCCCGCTTGTATCCGTACCCCCCCCGTCGCTCGGCACAAATGACCCCAGCCACACCCTCATCGATGCAATCGCGGGCCTGGCCGCCGGACCAGCCGTCGCCGAGCTCTTGACTACTCGCGCCCGCCATCGCGAGGCAGACACTCCCGATGCGGATTGAGCAACACGAGCCCCTTACCCCGCACATCACTGCACGGACACGATCCTAAATGGGGAATGGTTCCACACGCCGTTCTTGAATACCAGGTTCACGACACCCGACGAATCATCCACACGACAGAGCTCAGGCTCACACCCTAATACCGGTCCACGAGAGAAATAGCGGATACCTGCGCCAATACGTACGACAGGTTCTTCGACAGATACCACAGTCGGTGCACTGAAATTCGCTGGAATCTGCTTACCATTCACGCACAGCACCGGTGAAGCAAACATTCTCATGAACCAGCCATTCATCCAGTGTGTCTTCACGTTCACGCGTATGCGATTCATCCTCGCACCTCTTCGGCATTCGACAGTGAGCGAGATTCCCGCACATCAAAGTGATTCCATAAGGCACAATCTTGCAGTTTCACCGTAGGCCCCGTTGCCGCAAGCACAGCTCCGATCGTCACAAAAGCGAACGACCACAATCTAATCATGGCGATAAATATTCCATGAAGCAAGGAAGCGACGTACCTTATTGATATTGAGCGCGTAGCTCAGGTCGTGCCTCACGTATCGTGAGCGCGAAGCCATAGTGTGAACGCATGGATAAGGACATTGTCTCGATGAGTGCTCGGATTGAAGTCACCAAGCAATTACGTAGGGATTATCGCACGGGGTCCAAGGCGGAGAAGTCAGCGATTTTAGATCAGTTTTGTGCTTCCACTGGGTTGGGCCGGTCCACGGCCAGGCGGTATCTGACGTCGCAGACCATCGGGGTCAAAAACGTGGTGCGCATTGACCGTCGAAAGCATAAACCCACGAAGTATTCGGCGAATGCGAAAAAGCAGTTGATCCGGGTGTGGCGGTTGATGGGCATGCCCTCGGGCAAATACATGAAACCGGTGATGGAAGACTGGTTAGACGCGTTAGAAGCCCACGATGAGTTGGCGTTTGGCCGCTCCGGGTATAACCCCACGGTGCGTGCCCAGCTGGTGGCCATGAGTGCCGCCACGATTGACCGGTATCTCAAGGCCGAACGCGACCGGTTACGCCTCAAAGGCATCGCTACGACCAAGCCTGGGGCCTTGTTGCGCAACTCGATTACGGTGCGACAAGCCGGCGATGAGGTCGAAGACGAACCAGGGTTTTTCGAAACCGAGAGGGTGTCAGATTGTTTGTGTACAGAGTTATCGATGAGAGGACATGATGATGACCATGACAGATGATCGTGTTGATCAGCCTGGTGGGGCTGATGTTGTTGCGCAGTTGAAGGCCAGTGGCGCCTTGGACGAGCTTTTCGCTCGGATCGACGCCGGTGAGATCGAGCTGACCGGCAACGGTGGAGTGATTCCTGAACTGATCAAGGAAGCACTCGAACGGGGCCTGCAGGCTGAGATGACCTCGCATCTGGGTTACGGGCCTGGTGACCGGGAGGCTAAAGCCGTCACGGACCGGCCGGTCAATGCCCGTAATGGCTCGTATTCCAAGACGGTCGCCAGCGAGGTCGGCGATATCGAGCTGACGGTGCCTAGGGATCGTGACGGGTCGTTCACCCCGCGTCTGGTGCCTAAGGGCTCGCGCCGGCTGGGCGGGCTGGATGAGATGATCATCAGCTTGTATGCCGGTGGAATGACGATCCGCGATATCCAGCATCACCTGGCTGTCACGATCGGCACGGAGCTGTCTCACGAGACGATCGCCAATATCACCGACGCCGTGCTGGAAGCCGTTGTGGAATGGCAGAACCGGCCGTTAGAAGAGTTCTACCCCGTGATCTACCTCGATGCGATTCGGGTTAAGGTCCGCGATGGTGGGCATGTGCGGTCAAAAGCGGCACACATCGCTGTCGGCGTCGATATGGACGGCATCAAGCACGTCCTGGGCATCTGGGTCCAGGACACCGAAGGCGCCGCGTTTTGGGCCCATGTCTGTGCCGAGCTTGCCAACCGCGGGATCCGCGATGTGCTCATCGTCTGCTGTGACGGGCTGACCGGCTTGCCAGAGGCTATCGAAGCGACCTGGCCGGACTCGCTTGTCCAGACGTGCGTGGTGCACCTGATCCGGGCAGCGAACCGGTTCGTCACCTACGGCGATCGCAAGGCGGTTTCACAGGCTTTGAAGGCCATCTACACCGCAAGCAACGAGGATACTGCCAAGGCTGCCCTGGAGGATTTCGCAGCTTCTGAACTCGGTCAGAAATACCCGTCAGCGGTCGCGACCTGGACAAACGCCTGGGAGCGTTTCGTGCCGTTTTTGGCGTTCCCGCCAGCGCTGCGGCGGGTGATCTATACGACGAATGCGATCGAGTCATTGAACTATCAGCTGCGCAAGGTCACGAAGAACCGCACTCAGTTCCCCACCGACGACGCGGTGGTGAAACTCTTGTGGCTAGCGATCTGCACGATCGAGGACAAACACGCACGCCAACGAGCCAAGGAACGCGGCAAACCCGCCAGCCAGCGCAAAGCCGCCGGCAGACTCGTCGAAGGACAAGTCACCACGAACTGGAAACAGGCACTAGCCCAACTCGCGGCAGCCTACCCCGACCGAATGAACCCATACCTGTAAACCCAACCCCCGTACACAACAGAATTGACAACCTCGAAACCGACACGGTGGCCCATTGCGGGCCAACCCTGCAAGGCGAATTCGCCCGCACCCTAACCATGACTGATGTGCGCACCGGGTGGGTGCACCTAGAAGTGCTCCGTCATAACGCCCAAGTGCACATCCTGGCAGGATTGGACCGGGCCGCAGCCGCCATCCCCTATGGGATCGCGGGCTTAGATTGTGACAACGGGTCAGAGTTCATCAACCACGAAGTCATGCACTGGGCTGCTGACCGGTTGATCTTTTTCACCCGGGGCCGGCCGTATCAAAAAAATGATCAAGCCACCGTGGAATCCAAAAACAACCACGCCGTGCGAAAATTTGGGTTTCACTACCGGTACGACACCGCAGATCAACGCGCCATCCTGGCGGCCCTATGGCAGGTGGTGGGTTTGAAACTCAACTACTTCACCGCCACCAAAAAACCCACCGGCTGGACCCAAGACGCCAGCGGGCGGCGCAAACGCCTCTATGACAAACCCAAGACTCCCTACCACCGGCTGCTGGATGCCGGGATCCTCTCCACCGCCCAACAAGAAGAGCTAGCGGCCATCTACCGCAGGATCAATCCAGCCCAGCTGACCCGCCAAATCCTGACCTACCAAGACCGGCTGATCAGCCTGGCCAAAGACAAAACCCTCACCATCGCCGCCGACCTCGACAGCAAGCACCAGGCCCGGCAAAAACGCCGCACCACCGGCATCCGCATCAAAGCCAGCTAACCCAAGTTTTCGCGCTCAAACTAGCTGAGGCACGACACTGCAGCCACGCGACCTCTCGCGCTCACGATCTGTGAGGCACGACTTACCCTTCGCGCTCAGTTTGACATGAGGCACTACGCCCGTCCACATTCTTTGATACACCCCATTATTGAATCTGGACTCAAGTTCATCTATGTTTGGTGTATGCGTGCGATACAGATCACACAACTAGAAGGACCCGAAGCCATCGAATTTAACGAGGTCGATGACCCCGTTGTCACTGACCCCGATAAGGAAGTACTGATCCAGGTCAAGGCCGCCGGGGTGGCCTTTCCAGAACTGCTTCAAACGCGCGGGCAGTACCAGATGAAGCCTGATTTGCCGTTCATCCCCGGAGCCGAAGTCTCCGGCGAAGTCCTCGACGCCCCCGAGTCCACCGGACTGGTTCCCGGAGACCGCGTGGCAGCGCTGTGCTTGCTCGGTGGGTTCGCCGAGAAAGTCACCGCCCGGGCTGACCTGACCTTCAAACTCCCGGACAACATCAGCTTTGAGCAGGGGGCAGCCTTTTTGTTCAACTACTGCACCTGCCAGTTCGCGCTCCGCCGTCGCGGGGCGATGAGCTCCGAGGACACCGTCCTCGTTCACGGTGCCGCCGGCGGTATCGGTACCTCCGCGATTCAGATCGCCAAAGCTTTCGGCGCTCGCGAGGTGATTGGCGTGACCTCCACCGAAGAGAAGGCCGAGATCGCCCGCGCGGCCGGCGCCGACCGTGTGGTGAACTCCGAGAATCTCCTCGAGGAACTCGGCCGGTCTTCCGTGGACATTGTGGTGGACCCGGTTGGAGGTGACCGCTTCACCGACTCGTTGCGCGCCCTGAAGCCGGAGGGTCGACTATTGGTTATCGGCTTTACCGCCGGTTCCATCCCCGAGGTCAAGGTCAACCGCCTGCTGCTGAACAATATTTCGGTGGTCGGTGTCGGCTGGGGTGCCTTTGGGCTGAACAAGCCCGGCTTTATTGCCGAGCAGTTCGCCGATATGGAAGAGCACCTGGCCGCCGGTCGTCTGGTGCCACCGCTCGGCCCGGTCTTTGATCTCGCTGAGGCCAGCAAAGCCCTACAAGTTCTGGAAACGCGCACCGCGACCGGAAAGGTGGTCCTGCGCGCATGAGCACCGAGGCATCCTCCCAGCGCATCTACATTCCCACTCTCGATGAGCTGGGAGAGCTCGAGCAGGTTTATTCTGTGACCGCCCCCGAACGGTGGCGTGACTACAACGATCACGTCAACGTCTTGGGGCACTACGAGTTCTTGATGCACACCCTGCACTACGGTCTGATGTCCATGGGCATCACCCCCGACTACATCCAGACCCATGGACGCAGCACCTTTACGCTGGAACAGCACGTGACCTTCGCCCATGAAATCCAGATCGGTGCCAAACTCGGTGGCTATGTGCGCCTAGTGGACCGCAACGCGAAACTCTTGCGCGGTGTGGCCATTGCTGCGAATCTCACCACCGGCGAGGTGGCCTCGATGGCCGAATTCGCCGATATTCACGTCGATATGTCCACGCGGCGGTCGACCGCCTGGAATGACGAGCTCGGTGACAAACTCGACCAGCGACTGGCCCACGATCGTCAGCTCAGCTGGCTGGCACCGGATTCCGGTAGCCTGAAGCTCCGTTAGCCCCCGACCCCTGATTTTCCTCGATTCCAACTCGATTTGAAGGAGTACCCCATGTCCACTACTGAACCACGCGTTGCCATCGTTACCGGTGCCGGTCGCGGCATCGGTGCAGCCATTGCCCAGCGTCTGGCCTCTGATGGCCTGAAAGTTGCGGTGCTGGATCTGGCCGAAGAGCAGTCCCAGAAGACCGTCGATGCCATCACCTCCGCCGGTGGCCAGGCCCTGGCCGTCGGCGCTGATGTCTCCGATGAAGACTCGGTCAAGGCCGCTGTTGCCAAGGTTGCCGATGAGCTCGGCGCCCCGACCGTGCTGGTCAACAACGCCGGCATCATCCGCGACAACCTGCTGTTCAAGATGACCGTGGACGACTGGGATGCCGTGATGGGTGTGCACTTGCGCGGTACGTTCCTGATGTCGCGCGAAACCCAGAAGCATATGACGGAGGCTGGCTTCGGTCGTATCGTGAATCTCTCCAGTGTTTCAGCCTTAGGCAGTCGTGGTCAGGCCAACTACTCCGCTGCCAAGGCTGGTCTGCAGGGCTTTACCAAGACCCTGGCGATCGAGCTGGGTAAATTCGGTGTCACCACCAATGCAATTGCCCCCGGTTTTATCGAATCGGATATGACCGCTGCCACGGCCGAACGCATTGGTATCAGCTTCGACGAATTTATTGAAAAAACCGTTGCGCAGATCCCGGTTGCCCGCAGCGGTAAGCCCGACGACGTTGCCCACCTGGCCTCCTTCCTGATTTCCGAAGGCGCTGGCTACGTGAACGGTCAGGTTATTTATGCAGGTGGCGGTCCCTTTGACTAATCAGCGGCCGACACCATCTGATGGTGCCAGCTCTGGTCAGTACTCTGCCGTGATGTTTGACTTCGGCGGAGTGCTGACCACCTCGTTGCTGGCAGGATTCCAAGCGTTCGGAGACAAGTACGGTAACCGTGACCTGCCGTTGAAGATCCTGGGTACCAAAGGATCCGCCTCTGCCAAGTTGCTCGGTGCCCACGAAGAAGGTCGCATCTCCGCGGCCGAATTCGAACAGGGCTACCACGAGGAACTGGCGGAGCACGGACTGCAGGTGCCTGATCGCGGGACCATTGAGGAGATACAGTCTTACCTCCACCCGGACCGGGGGACCATCGATCTCGTGGCAGAAATTCGTCAAGCCGGTATCCCTACCGGCTTGCTGTCGAACTCGTTTGGCGACAATACCTATGCTGGCTTTGAACTGGAGTCCATGTTCGATGCGGTCACCATCTCCGGAGTCATTGGTGCACGCAAGCCCTCACGCGTGGCATACCTCACCGCCTGCCAGAAGCTCGAGGTAGCTCCTGAGCAGACGGTGATGATTGACGATCTTCAGCATAATCTCGATGCAGCGGCCCGGTTGGGGATGGGAGCCATCCGCCATACCGATGCCGCCAGCACTCGCGCTCAGCTGAGCGACTTACTGAGTAATTACTCTGTGTAACGTCCCAGGGCCTCGGCAACACAAACCGGCTTTTCAATACCTTCGGCCTCATACACCTGCACGGTGGTGACCTGGGCTGAACCCTCGCCGACTTCTTCCACTGAAGAAATTGTCGAGGTCACGCGAATTCGGGTCCCCACCGGTAGGGGATGGGGGAAACGGACCTTGTTATATCCGTAGTTCAAGGTGTGGGTAAAGCCCTCCAGCTGAATCAGCTGCTCAGAGAAATACGGGCCCAGCGACAGCGTGAACAGCCCGTGAACAATGGTGCCACCCAACGGGCTGGCCTTGGCTCGTTCGACATCGATGTGGATCCACTGATGATCTTCGGTGGCATCGGCGAAAGCGTTGACTTTATCCTGATCAACCGTGTACCACTCCGTAGGGCCCAGTTCCTTGCCCTGGAGTTCTTTCAGTTCGGCGATCGAGCTGACGGTGGTGACTTCTACCATCGTGATATCTCCTTCTCGTAGGTGAGCTATATCACCTTCATGTTAAGTGAACCTGAACTCGGATTCAATGGATCATTTTTCTCTTGCGCAGTTGTCTTGAATCTGATCTCAAGTTCGATATAAGCTAGGTGAGAGGTAGATCACATCTTAATGTGGAGAAGGACCGCCATGACCAATTTGGTAGACATCATCTGGAATCACGCCCAGCAACAACCTGAAGCCAACGCCTTGCGTGAAGGGGTCGATGAGGCCGAACGTATCTGGTCGTATGACCGGCTCGCTCGCAACATCAGCGGCGTGATCCCCGAATTTCAGCGCCGTGGCATCCAACCGGGGGATCGGGTTCTTTTCGTGGTACCCACCTCAGCGGAGTTCGTGCTGGCCTATCACGCCTTGGCTGCGCTGGGCGCTATCGCGGTGACCGTCAACGCAGCCTGCACCGCTCGCGAACTGCAGTACTTCATCGAGGACTCAGAACCTGTGCTGGCCTTGGGGTGGAAGGAAGACGGCAAAGGTTTCGAACAACTCGAGAAAGCTGCCGAGGCCACAGATGTCTCCACCTGGCTCCTGGAGCCTGGGGTTTTTGACGATCTGGTCGCCGACTCCCTGGCTGATCCCGCCGATCTCGCCGATGGAACCCCGATGGCTATTCTGTACACCTCCGGGACCACCGGACGTCCGAAAGGTGCGGTGCTGACGCACAACAACATCATGGCCTGCGGTCGCATGGCCGCAACCACCAACGAGTTGGGCTCCTCGGACAGTCTGGGCACGGGGTTGCCGATGTTCCATGTGTTTGCACAAGTAGCGGTGATGCACACCGTCTTTCATGGCGGGGCAAGCTTATCGCTACTTCGCCCGTTCACCCCGCACGGGATGATGGAGATGATGGTCAAGCACCAACTCACTTCAGCATCCGGGGTGCCGACCATGTGGAACGCGATGTTGCACGTACCGAATCCCTACCGCCCCGAGGACTTTTCGAACATGCAGAAGGTGACCTCCGGTGGAGCTGCTCTGCCCATCCAGGTGGCTAAGAAGTTCTATCAAGCCTTCGGCGGAGATGTTATTGAAGGCTACGGTCTGACCGAAACCACCGGGTACGGCATCGGAAACCGGCCCCATGCGACCCGCAAAGAAGGCAGTATCGGTCTGCCGGTCGAAGGCGTCGACGTCACCATCTTGGACGATAATGGCCAAGAGCTGGGCGTGAATGAGATCGGTGAGATCGCGCTCGATGGCCCGATTGTGATGAAAGAATACTGGGGCCGTCCCGAGGCCACCGCCGCGACCTTTAGCGGGCGTTGGTTCCGCACGGGTGACCTGGGTCGGATCGATGAAGACGGCTATGTCTTCATTGTGGACCGCAAGAAGGATTTGATCATTCGGGGTGGCTACAACGTCTACCCGCGCGAGGTTGAAGAAGTGCTCTACACCCATCCGGATGTGGTCGAGGCCGCCGTAGCCGGGGTGCCCGACGAGCATCTGGGTGAAGAAATTGCCGCGGTGATTACCTTGCGCCCCGATGCGACCCCCGATGCGCCCGCATTGAAGGAATGGCTGGGCGAGTATTTGGCGCACTACAAGATTCCACGGATCTATCATTTCGTGGAGTCGCTCCCCAAGGGGGCGACCGGCAAAATCCTGAAACGCGCCATCGACCGGGATGAGCTCCGTGACCAGGGCGTGCGAGTCTCCAGCGCCCCGCAACGGTCCTAGACCATCTCTAGATGACCGCAATATAGCCCCCCAACGGATACACACAACATAGAGAAAGAAGGGAGAGTGTCTCGTGACTGATCCCGTCCAGCTGCTATCCGAGAGGATAGATCGCCTCCTGGCCGAACACGATACCTCCAATGTTCAAGAATTCCTCGGAGCCCGCTTTGATGCCGGTCTCGCCTGGGTGCATTTCCCTGAGGGACACGGTGGCCTGGGCCTACCGCGCGAGTACAACGACTTCGTCAATGCTCGCCTGGCAGAAGCCGGCGCACCTGGCCCAGATACCAACGGTAACGGCATTGGTCTGGGTATGGTCGCTCCGACCCTGATCGCTAAGGGTACCGAAGAGCAGCAGAACAAGTACCTGCGCCCGCTCTACACCAGCGAAGAAATCTGGTGCCAGCTCTTCTCCGAGCCCGGTGCCGGCTCTGACTTGGCCGCGGTGTCTACCCGCGCGGTGTTGGATGGAGATACCTGGACGGTCAACGGTCAGAAGGTCTGGACCTCGGTGGCCCACCAGGCTCAGCGGGCGATTCTGGTAGCCCGAACTGACATTGAGGTACCCAAGCACGCCGGCATGACCTACTTCCTGGTTGATATGTCAGACCCGGGAGTCGAGGTCCGCCCCTTACGCCAGATCACCGGTGAAGCCGAGTTCAACGAGGTCTTCCTGCAGGATGTGAAGATTCCTGATGCAGACCGTGTTGGTGAGACCGGCGAAGGCTGGCGGGTCGCCAATGCCACGCTGAATAATGAGCGTGTTGCCATTGGTGCTGGGGCCGATCGTGAAGCCGGTCAGATTGGGCTGTTGGCTCGTCAATGGCGGGAGAACCCGCAACTACGGACCCCCGCTGCACAACAAGAGATTTTGCACTGGTGGGTGGAAACCGAAGTCACCCGGCTGGTGGGTGAGCGAGTGCGCCAACAACTGGAAGTTGGTCAGCCCGGACCAGAATCTTCGGCGCTGAAGTTGGCCTTTGCCACTCAGGCTCAGGCGGTCACCGGTGTGGCCCTCGAGCTCGATCCGGACGCAGGCCTGGTCTATGAGGATTGGGAGCTGCGTCGTCCCACGAAGGCAGATTTCTTGGGTCGCGATGCCGGATTCCGCTACCTGCGTGCCAAGGGGAACTCGATCGAAGGCGGTTCCTCAGAAATCATGCGCAATGTGGTAGCTGAGCGCGTACTCGGTCTGCCCCAAGAAGCTCGCCCCGATAAAGGAATTCCCTTCAAGGATCTGCCACGATGACCAATTTGCTGTATACCGAAGATGAAACCGACCTGCGCGATGCGGTCAAAGATGCACTGTCGCGACACTTGAGCTCGGCTGATGTCGCCGATCTCTACGACAACCCCCAGCCCTGGCACACTGCACTGTGGGACGCTCTGGCCGGTGAGATTGGCTTGGCCGGCCTGTTGATCAGCGAGGACCACGGCGGATTTGGTGGCGGACCGCGCGAAGCGGCCACCGTGCTGGAAGAACTCGGTGGTGCTGTGGCACCGGTGCCGTTTTTGACCTCCTCGGTGTTGGCCACCCAGGTGTTGAACCACCTCGAGGCTGGTGACGCGTTGGAACAGCTGGCCAGCGGCGAAAAGACCGCTGCCTTGGTGCTACCGTTCAGCGCTCGTGCTGGACACTGGTCTGCCGTTGAGGCGGGTAGCTCGGTTACCCCGGTAGCCGGTGCCTGGGGTGCGGATCTGCTGTTGGTGCCCTTGGCTTCGGCCGATGGCGTCAACCTGCACCTCATCGAAGCTGAGCAGGCCACCGTTGAACCGGTGACCAGCCTGGATATGTCCCGGCCCCTGGCGACCGTGTCTGGTCTTGGAGAAGGTACCGTGCTGGCCAGTGGCGACCAGGCCGTGGCGGCGGTGGACTTCGGATTGCGCAGTGCCACGGCGCTACTGGCCAGTGAACAGTACGGTGTGGCCTATCAGTGCTTGACCACCACGGTCGAATACGTGAAGACCCGTATCCAGTTCGCTCGCCCGATCGGTTCCTTCCAGGCCATCAAGCACCGGCTGGCCGATCTGTATCTGCAGGTGACCTCCGCACAGGCCGCGGCTCGCTACGCAGCCGGAGTGCTGAACGATGCCGATCAGGATCTGCCCATCGCGACCGCGGTGGCGGCATCCTATAACGCGGACGTGGCGGTCAAGGCTGCTGAGGAAGCCGTCCAGCTCCACGGTGGTAATGGGATGACCTGGGAGTTCCCGATTCACCTGCTTTTGAAGCGGGCTAAAGCCGACCAGCTGGGCTTGGGCACCCCCGGTACCCACCGCGAAGACCTCGCGCCGTTGGTCGATATCACTCTGTAGCGTGCCGCACCTGTTGTAGAGTCGCACAAGTCTACATCGTTCGAACACCATCCCCAGTCCAAGGAGCCACCGATGCCAGAGTCAACGTTAAAGCCACGTACTGCACGCGGTGAAAAGACTCGGGCAGCGCTGTTGCGGGCAGCGCGGGTGGTGTTCGAACGTGACGGCTATTTGGATGCACGGCTGACCGATATCACCGTCGAAGCCGGTTGTTCGACCGGGACTTTTTATACGTATTTCACCTCGAAAGAAGAAATCTTCGAGGCTCTGATGGAAACGGCCAAGAACGAGATGTTGCACCTCTCGGTGGGAGATACCGAAGGTGCCGATCCGGCCGAGGTTATTGAAGCCAGCAACCGCCATTATTTCGAGTCTTACCAGTCCAACGCAAAGCTTATGGGACTAATGGAAGAGGTCGCCCAGGTTGATCCGAATTTTATGAAGCTTCGCTACGAGCGGGGCATGCGTTTTATTGAACGCAATGCCCATTCGATCGAAGAGTTACAGCGACGCGGACTTGCTGATGCCAACCTAGATCCCATTCTTGCCTCTCGTGCGTTGTCTGGGATGGTCTCCCGCCTGGCATACTTCAACTTTGCTCTGAACGCTACGAACTACACCATCGATGAGCTGGTGGCGACCACCACTCGCATGTGGTGTGGCGCGCTCAGCATCGATCACGCCAGCATCGATCAGGACTAAGTTTTTCTTTTCTCTGTGAATCGTTCTTTTTCTGGTGCCCTGGTGTCTGCGCTGATCGAGGGCACCCATGTCGTTAAACCAAGAGGCCAGAACCAGAATCCCAGCACGGTGCGGGATCTGATTCTGGCCTCGACTGCCTGCAGGCTATTATTTCGCTACGGTGTCGCGTAGACGCTTGAGTTCCATGCGAGCAATGGTGCGCTTGTGGACCTCATCAGGACCATCGGCCAACCGCAGGGTGCGCTGAGCAGCCCAGAACTCGGCCAGCGGGAAGTCATTGGTGACACCGCCACCACCATGGACCTGAATCGCCCGGTCGATGACCTTCAAGGCCATGTTCGGGGCGGCCACCTTGATCGCGGCAATCTCGGTGCGCGCCTCACGGTTACCCACGGTGTCCATCAGCCAGGCGGCCTTAAGCACCAGCAACCGGTTCATTTCGATCTCAATGCGAGACTCGGCAATCCAGTCCTGGATGTTGGCCCGCTCGGAAAGTGGCTGACCGAAGGTTTCGCGACTCTGGGCACGAGTGATCATCAGATCTAGGGCACGCTCGGCGGCACCGATGGTGCGCATACAGTGATGGATGCGTCCCGGGCCCAAGCGGGCCTGGCTGATCTTGAAGCCGTCGCCTTCTCCGGCCAGCAGGTCGGTTACGGGAACCTTGACGTTTTCGAAGGTCACTTCTGCGTGACCCTCACGATCCATGTAGCCGAAGACCGGCAGACCGCGGACCACGGTCACGCCGGGGGCATCGATGGGGACAACCATCATCGACTGTTGGCGGTGCGTATCAGCCTCAGGGTCGGTCTTACCCATCACGATCAGCACACGACATAGCGGGTGCAGGGCGTTGGATGCGAACCACTTACGGCCGTTGAGGATGTAGTGATCACCGTTGCGTTCCATCCGCAGCTGGATATTAGTGGCATCGGAGCTGGCCACCTCGGGCTCGGTCATGCAGAAGGCCGAGGCGATCTCGCCAGCCAGCAGCGGTTTGAGCCAGCGCTCGCGGTGCTCCTCAGTTCCGAACAGCTCCAGAACTTCCATGTTTCCGGTATCGGGAGCATTGCAGTTGGTGGCCTCGGGAGCCAAGCCCGGGCTACGGCCCATGATCTCGGCCAGGGGAGCATAGTCGAGGTTCGACAGGCCCGGGCTACCCCACTCTTCATTGGCGTGGGGGTGGAACAGGTTCCACAGACCGCGGGATTTGGCTTCGGCCTTGAGCTCTTCCATGATCGGTGGGTGGAAGTTGTCATCCCCGGATTCGTGCATCTGTTGTTCGAAGACCGGCTCGGCTGGGTAGATGTGTTCGTCCATAAAGTCGAGGAGTCGTTGCCGGTAATCCTGACAACGATCTGAGAAACTGAAATCCATGACGTTCTCCTGTTGTGGGGTGTTATGAGTCTGATGTGGTTTCTGCAAGGAGGGTGTCCTGGTACCGGCGCATCCCTTCCATCCAGCGTGGGTAGTCGCTGTTTTTGCGTGAGATATAGGTCTTGAGCTGTTCGTGCGGCAGGATCAAGAAGTCCTTCCGCTCGAGGGCAACCAGGGTATGCTCGGCAACCTGCTCGGGGCTGAGCACCTCGGCGCTGGCGGTCACCGACTGGTGAGCAGCCCGGGAGGCATCATCGGCGGAGGCCAAGTCCATCAGCAGGTCGGTATTGACCCCCAGCGGACAGAGGCAGGAGACGTCGATCCCCTGATGTCCGTAGGTGATCGACAGCCACTCCGCAAATGACACCGCTGCGTGCTTGGTGACCGCATACACGGCCGAACCGATCTGAGTCAGCAGACCGGCCGCCGAGGCAGTGGAGAGGAAATGACCGCTCCCACGCTCGATCCAGTCGGGGACGAAGACCTGCGCTGCCCGGACGTGGGCCATCACATTGATCTCGATGGCCTTATTCCAGTCCTCGTCGCTGACTTCCAGGCCAGCAGCGCCAGCGATGCCGGCGTTGGCAACATAAAGGTCGATGGCTTCGACCTCGAAGGTTTCGTGTGCGGTACGACGGAAGCCTCGAATGTCCTCCAGTGAGGCGGCGTTGCCGGCGACCGTGACAAAACGGTCGTGGTAGGTAGTTGCCAGTGCCTCGGCTTGAGCATCGAGCTTGGTTTGGTCTAGATCGGTGAGCAACACCCGGGCGCCGGCCTCCAACAACGCCTGAGCAAGGGCGGCTCCAATGCCGCCACCCGCGCCGGTGACGATCGCCACCTGATCGGTGAACGGGGTGGTCATTAGTCCATCACCCAGCCCGTGCTGAATTCCGGTGCTTGCTTAGTGACGAAAGCTTCTACCGCGCGTTGGTGCTCTGCGGTCAGGCCGGTGGCTTTGTGCCGGTAGACCTCAGCCTGCATGGCTTCATCCAAGGACACGGTGGGAGCATCCAGCAGGTTCTGCTTGATCGCATGCAGTGCCGGCGATGAGCTGGAGGCCAGTTGCGAGGCGATGGCGATCGCAGACTCATCGATGACCTCGTGAGCTACGATCTGGTTGATCAGACCTGCCTCATAGCACTGTTGACCACGCAACTTCGGAGACAGGAAAAGGTACTCGCGAGCCTTGGCTGGACCCACCAGCTGGTTGAGCAACCACGCCACACCGAAGTCGCCACCGAGTCCCACGTTGGCGAACGCGGTGGCAAACACCGTCTTTTCGCTACCGATTCGCAGATCGGCGGCCAACGCGAGACCAGCACCGGCCCCGGCAAAGGCACCGGGCAGGCTGGCCACGACCGGTTTCGGGAACGAGTAGATCCGGCCGGTGGTGGTGCGCTGGGCTTCCAACTGGGCTTGAGCTGCCTCGTCGTCGATCTCGGTGGCTCCACCACCTTCACCACCCTGCTCAGCGAAACCTTGCACATCGCCACCGGAGCAGAAGGCACCACCGGCGCCCGTCAGCACCACCGCGCCGACGCTATCGTCGGTTGCGAAGGCCTCCAGGGCATCGGCCAGCCCCGTGAGCATAGCGTGGTTCAGGGCGTTGCGACGTTCCGGTCGGTTCAGGGTGATGATGCCGACTCCGTCGCGAATGTCGGTCAGTACTTCTTGACTCATGCGTTGTTCACCTCGAACAGTCCAGCAGCACCCATGCCACCACCGATACACATGGTCACCACGACGTACTGCACACCGCGACGGCGACCTTCCAACAGAGCGTGACCGACCAGACGAGCCCCCGTCATGCCGTAGGGGTGACCAATAGAGATACCGCCACCGTTGACGTTGTATTTCTCGGGGTCGATGCCCAGCTTGTCCCGACAGTACACGGCCTGAGAAGCGAAGGCTTCGTTCAGTTCCCACAGGCCAATGTCGTTGAGATCCAGGTTGTGCTGTTTGAGCAACTTCGGGATCGCGAAGACCGGGCCAATACCCATTTCATCAGGCTTGCAACCGGCCACGGCGATGCCACGGTAGGTGCCCAAGGGAGTCAGGCCACGTTCTTTAGCGACCTTATCGCTGACCAGTACCGAGGCGGACGCGCCGTCGGACAGTTGCGAGGCGTTACCGGCGGTAATGGTGGAGTGCTGGGTGACAGTGCCATCGGGTAGCACCGGATTCAGACCCTGCAGGGTCTCGAGGGTGGTGGACGGACGGTTACCCTCATCCTTGGTAAGCTCAACCTCTTCGGTAGAGGTTTCGCCGGTCTCTTTATTGAGGACCAATTTGGTCGAGGGTAGCGGCACGATTTCGTCATCGAGGCGACCGGCCGCCTGGGCGGCGGCGGTGCGCTCCTGGGAACTCAGTGCGTACTCATCCTGCTGGGCACGGGTTACGCCGTAGCGTTCAGCCACCACCTCCGCAGTGTGTAGCATGGGCATGTACGTATCGGGCACGTTGTCGACCAGCCACGGGTCCTCGGCACGGTAGGTATTCATCTGCTGGTTCTGGACCAATGAGATGGACTCCACGCCACCACCGACGGCCACGTCGAACCCATCGACGATGATTTCCTTGGCTGCGGTGGCAATGGCCATCAGGCCGGAGGCGCACTGCCGGTCCACGCTCATGCCGGCTACCGTGTTCGGCAGGCCGGCGCGCAGAGCAGCCTGGCGGGCGATGTTGTTGCCGGTGGAGCCTTGCTGGAGCGCGCAACCGAAGACGACATCGTCAATCTCTTCGGGTGAAATACCGGCACGCTTGACCGCCTCCGCGATCGCGTGGCCGGCAAGTTCCTGGCCCTGGGTGTCGTTGAATGCACCCTTATAGGCTCGACCAATAGGAGTCCTGGCGGTGGAAACAATAACCGCTTCTGTCATGATGTGTTGCCTTTCTGCGCAGAATTAGATTTCGAGAACGAGTTTTCCGGTGTTGACGCCCTGGAATAGGCCCAACAAAGCTTCGGGGAAGCCCCGTACGCCACCGCCGACGACGGTTTCGCGGGCAACCAGGGAACCATTGGAGATGTGGGCCGCAATCGCTTCGACCGCCTCGGGGTAGCGATCACGGTAGTCAAAGACCACGAAGCCCTGCATACGTGCACGGAAGACCAGCAGCGACATGTACCGGCTGGGTCCCGGGGCGAGAGTGGGGTCGTTATACGTGGAGATGGCACCACAGATCACCACGCGGGCACCGCGGGCGAGATTGGCGAGACCAGCATCCAGGATCGTGCCGCCGACATTATCGAAGAACACGTTGATGCCATCGGGAGCGACCTCCCTGAGTCGGGACAGAACTTTTTCGTTCTTGTAGTTGATGGCTTCATCGAACCCGATTTCTGTCAACCAGGCACATTTCTCTTCGCCACCGGCAATACCGATCACCCGACACCCGCGCGCTTTGGCCAATTGGCCGGCCACCGAGCCGACGGCGCCGGCTGCTGCTGAGATCAGCACGGTGTCGCCATCCTGTAGTTCTCCGACATCGAGCAGACCAAAGTACCCGGTCATTCCCGGCATGCCGAGAGCACCCAACCAGGTGGGTTCAGCGGCCACATCCAGGTCAATGCCTGTTACGCCACGGCCATCGGAGATAGCGTAGTCGGTGACGCCGAACAGACCCTGGACACGATCGCCGGGGGAGAAGTTGGGGTTATTGGACTCAAGAACTTCACCGGTGCCCAACGCGCGCATGATCTCCCCGATCTGTACGGGGGGAACATAGGAACGCACATCGTTCAGCCAGCCACGCATCGCTGGATCCAAGGAAAGATAATTGACCTTGACCAGAATTTCTGACTCGTTGAGCTCGGTGGGGAGTTCGTGCTGGCGAATCTCCCAGGTCGACTCATCAGGCAACCCCTCGGGGCGCTGTGCTAAATAGACTGACGTCGCGGTGATCGACATAGCTAAGAATCCGTTCTGTTGTGGTCTACATCTCACAGATTAGCCTGAACTTGAGGTCGGATTCAACTATGGGCTGGGACGGAGTATGGAACCTCCGAGGCGGTTTTAAGAGCACTCAGCCAGGGTGTCGTTGCGGAAGCGTTCGCGTAATTCCACCAGTTTCTGCGCATTGGCCTGCCGACCCCCATCGCCGGTGGCCAAAGGGCACCAGGTGATGTTTCCCAAGGCAGAGGTGGAACGCATCAGCGTGCGCAGCTCGGAGGAGTCCAGGCCGTTATCGGCCACCATGTTCTCCTGCATAAGCTCTACTACGTCTTTGGCGACTCCGGGATTGCGTCGCACCTCTGATTCGGACAGGGCCTGGAGCATTCCTGTCATCACCGTTTCGGTCTGTGTCGGGGACATGCCGTGCTCGGTGATGCTGTCGTCTACTAAAGTGCCGACCTGTTCGGGTTCAAGCACGGCGTCCTCGCTGTCAGGGTCGGGAAATCCGCCGGTGATTTCGGCCAGAGGTGCCAGGGCATTCAGGTCGAGCAACACGACGTGGTCCATCGGAACGTCCACAAGGGTTTCGATGGATGCCACCAGCGTTGAGACTTCGCCGGTGGCACCTAGGGCTTCGCCAAGGGTGAAGGGCTGGTCGGGAACCTTGAGCTGGGGTGGGAAAGCCACCGCTTGGGCATAACGACGAGAATTCGTCAGGTGGACGACGAACAGCGATTGCGCCCGGTCCTCCAAGTTCTCCTCCAGAGCCTCGGAGGTATCGTCGCGGGAGGCTGAGGCAACGAATAAAATATTGATCGGCCCTGGGGTTCCTTCTTCGATCGGGGCCGGGTTGGGGCGTTGATCGGGGAAGGGGTCACGCAGGGTATCTAAAGGTTGAATGAGTCCCCGGATGAACTGGTAGGCGACGAAAATGCCAACCAAAAATAGTGCGACCGCGAAGATCATGACCACTACTTTTGATCGTTTTGCCATAGTTCATCAGTTTATACCGTGCCGGGGTCACGGTGAGTGAGGGCACGGGTGGCTCAGAGGCCCAAGTACGCCTTCTGAACCTCCGGGTCGTCGCGCAGATCGTGGGCAGGACCTGACAGTACGACGCGACCTTCGGCAAGAACATACCCATAGGTAGCAATCTTCAAGGCCAATCGGGCGTTCTGCTCGGCCAGAAGCACCCCTGTCCCGGACTTGTTAATCTCCGTCACCGCCTCGAAGACTTGCTCAGTGACCAGTGGCGCCAAACCAATGGAGGGCTCGTCCAAAATGAGCAACTTGGGGTTGGACATCAAAGCCCGGCCAATGGCGACCATCTGTTGCTGACCACCGGAGAGAGAACCGGCCGTTTGGTTCCTCTTTTCCTTCAGGATGGGAAAGAGCTGGAATACCCGGTCGAGGAGCTCGTCGTACTCGGCCTTCTTGCTGCGCAACACATAATTGCCCAGACTAAGGTTCTTCATTACCGACAGCATCGGGAACAGATGCCGCCCCTCGGGCGATTGAGCGATCCCGGTACGCACAATACGATTCGAACTCAGCGAGACAATGGAACCGCCAAGAAATTCGATGCTACCGGTGTGGGGGCGGATTAGCCCCGAGATCGTCCGGAACAAGGTGGATTTTCCCGACCCGTTCGCTCCTAGGACCAGGGTGAGTTGCCCTTGCTCCGCTCTCAGGCTCACATCGTGTAAGACATCGACCGAATCATAGGCGACATGAATGTTGTTGATTTCTAGCATGATGTTTTAGCCCTCGGTGCTTGGTGTGTCTACGGTGGTTGAGATATCCGACGAATCTGTCCCGAGATAGGCTGCGATGACTTGAGGGTCATTGCGCACGTCATCGGGCGTACCCCAGGCAATTCTGCGACCTCGTTCTAAGACGAGAATTCGGTCGGCCAGACTCATAATCAACGACATTTTGTGCTCAACAAGCGCCACCGTGATACCACTGGAGGAGATTTTGCGAATCAGCTGACCGAATCGTGTGGTTTCTTCTTCAGTGATGCCGGCGGCAGGCTCGTCAAGAAGCAGAAGCGACGGATTTGTCGCTAAAGCCAGCGCGACGGCTGCTCGCTTTTGAACTTCTTGCGGAGCATTCCCAGCGATCTCATCCTTGTAATCGGAAATGGACACGAAGTCGAGAAGCTCGAGAGTTTTGTCCATACTTTCCCGCTCTTCACGCCGAAATCGCGGTGTCCTCAGCACGGCACCCAATAATGTGGAGGAGGTTTGGGCAGCACATCCCGCCAAAACATTCTCAACGATGGTGTTCTGCTCGAAGAGTTTCGTGGTCTGGAATGTGCGGGCGATGCCAGCCTTGGAGGTCACATGGGGCTTGTTGCCGGTAATATCGTTTCCCCGGAACATCACCTGCCCACCACTGGGCTTGTGAAACCCACACAGCAGATTGAAGACGGTGGACTTCCCGGCCCCGTTCGGTCCGATGATCGCGGTGATCTCGCCCTCGTGGACTTCGAAATCGACGCCCTCAACAGCGTGGATCCCTCCGAAGGTTTTTGTTAGGCCACGTACTTCCATCAGCATGAGGAGACACTCTCCTTCTCCGTATGTTCTGTCGTCTGTGATCGTTGGGGCGCTGAGGTGGTCTTGCGCCGTCGGCGACGCGCGATGAG
This sequence comes from Auritidibacter ignavus, assembly GCF_029853775.1. Classification (NCBI taxonomy): domain Bacteria; kingdom Bacillati; phylum Actinomycetota; class Actinomycetes; order Micrococcales; family Micrococcaceae; genus Auritidibacter; species Auritidibacter ignavus. Next base: position 1,723,230 of record NZ_CP122564.1, on the reverse strand, counting down.
TTCATTGAGCTTGCCGATGAGTCCTTGCGGCATGAAGATGATCAGCGCGATGATGATCGGGCCGAGGAAGAGGAAACGGTAGGACTGGAAGTCCTGGAAGAGCTCGAACAGCGCCATGACGAGCAATGTGCCGATCAACGGCCCCATCACGGTGGCCATGCCACCCACGAGCAGGAACATCAAGAGTTCGAAGGTTAGGTCGATATGGGCTACCTCGGGCTCGATAAAGCCCTGAGCACTGGCGAACAGACCGCCCGCGGTGCCGGCCAGGCCGGCTGAGGCGGTGAATGCCAGTTGCTTATTGAGCCCAACGTTAATACCGATCGAGCTGGCCAGATCTTCAGAGGTGCGGATAGCCAAGAGCGTGCGGCCGACATTCGAGGTTTTCAGCGTATAGGTCAGGTAAATGCAGAATGCCACGACGAGCACCATTAAGAAGTAGAACACGGTCGGTTCAGAGAAATCGATGGGTCCAATATTCTCTGGGAACTTGATCCCGCGGACGCCGTCGTAGCCGCCGGTGACGCTGGTCCAGCGAGACAAGACCATGTAAATGATCAACCCGAGTGCCATCGTAAAGACCGCGAAATACGCCTCACGGGTACGCAACGCGACGAGCCCGGCGATAAACCCAACAATAGTGGTGAGGATGATTCCGACAAAGAATGCTCCCCAGAAGGGCCAATCGTGCTCGGCAGTCAGTAGAGCCACCGTGTACACGCCGATCGCGAAGAAACCTGCCTGGGCCAGGGACAACTGTCCGGTATAACCCAAGATGATGTTGAGACCGTAGACGGCGGTGGCATAACACAGCGCCTGAGTAAGGACGCGGAGAAGGTATTGGTTCTCGGTGAGTGCCAGGGGCGCGAAGAGTAATGCGACCGCCACGGCGATCATGCCTATTCCTTGTAGTGTCAGTTTCATCGTGCCCCCTTATGAGAGAAGAGACCAGTGGGTTTCACAGCCAGGACAACCACCAGGAGCACGAAGGCGATGACTTCACCGGCAGCTGCGGAGATGTAGGTGGTGGATAAGGCTTCGGCCACGCCGAGGCCGAAGCCTCCGATGATGGCGCCAGGGATGGATCCGAGGCCACCGAGAATAATGATGGCGAAGACCTTGACCATGATGGTTTCTCCCATGAAGGGAGAGATCGAGCTGACCGGGGCCATGAGGCCACCGGCGATGGCGACCAGCACACCGGCCAGTGCGAAGGTCATCATCGACACTCTGTTGGGGTTGATCCCCACCAGAGAGGCGCCGATACGGTCTTGCTCGATGGCTTCAATCGATTGGCCCGCGGCGGTTTTCTTGATGAACCAGGTCAGAATAATCATCACGACCACCGCGACCAGTACGACAACGATGCGTTGCCAGGTCACTTGAGCCTCGAGAATGGTCAGGCGTCCCGTGAGTGGGGAATCCACCCGGTGGAAATCGTTGCCCCATACCTGCTGAACCAGCGCGGTGAAGAAGAACATCGCGCCGGCGGCAGCGATCATGTGATGGGTATGTGGGGAGTCTCTGAGTGGGTGGAAGACAATGCGCTCCAGGACCACGCCGACGAGTCCCATCACGATTGCTGCGCAAATAATGGCTAGCACATAGTGAACTCCGACCGAGGTCATGAAGAAGAAGGTCAGGTAAGCCCCCAACATGTAGAGGGACCCGTGGGCCAGGTTCGGTATTTTCAACACGCCGAAGACCAGCGTGAGGCCGATTGCTGCCAAACAATAGGCGCCACCGGTCGCGAGCCCGTTGAATAATTGTTGGACGAGAAGTTCCATATAAGCTCCTGCTCAATGGGATGGTCTGGGCGCCGGTTTATTCCGATTCGAAGACCGACCAATCCAGTTCAAAGTTTTCGTAGTCGCCGTCCTCGTTGATGTAGATGCCGTGGCCATGACCTGCTACCGACATTCCTTCAGGGGTGACATCGGACGGGAATTCCTGAACGCGGAACGCATCGTCAACCTGGTCAAGGGCTTCGGGGATCGCTTCCCGAACGGCGGTCGGATCGTCGGTACTACCGGAGACTTCCATAGCCGTGACGATGATGCCCAGGGCCTGGTAGTTCATGGCGACTTCGGCATTGATGGGCCGCTCATCGTTGACCTTCTCGGCAAACTTGTCGACGAGAGCATCCGTTCCGGGCTCGTCATATTCACGGGTTGGATTGAGACCAACTGAGTTATGCAGGTTTTCCGGATCGGTGAAGATCTCCATTTCTTCAAACTTCGCCTGGTCCATGACCATGAATCCGCCCTCATAACCCTGTTCGCGGGCTTCTTCAATCACCAGCGCGGTGGGCTGCGACGGTCCACCGACCAGCAGGACGTCCGGGTCCTGCGCCAAGGCTTGTGACACGTTGGTGGAGAAGTCGGTCACCGAACCGTAGTCAAAGTTGTTGTTGCTGAGCACCTCACCGCCATTTTCTTCCCATGTTTCGGTGATCATGTCGGTCCACTGCTGACCATATTCACTGGCGGTAGCAAGCAGGCCAAGGGTTTCGGCTCCGTCATCAAGGTAGTGTTGAGTATAAGGCTGAGCGTAGGCGGTAAACGGAATAGTGCTCATCATGGTGAGCTCGTTGTCCTGCTGAGTGATCCGTGGATCGGAGCTGTAGGCAGCGAGCAAGAACTCGGACCGGCTGGTGTTGATTTCCTGGGCTGCGTTAATACCACCAGCGTGCGGAATGACCACGACAGGCGCGCCGTCTTGCTCCACCAGGCGCTGGGCATTGGTTGCTGCGGTGGCCGGCGAGTATTCATCGTCCAGAGAGCGCAGTTCAACGCTGTATTCGGTGCCGTCAATTTCGACACCTTGTTCGTTGAGTTCCTCAACAGCCATTTCAAGACCGGCTTGAACATTTTCACCATAGAGCGCCGCACCGCCGGACAGTGGGCCTGAGTAACCGATGACGATGGTCTCTGAGCCATCGCCTTCTCCGCCACATGCGGTCAAGGCAATTGCGGTCGCCGCGGTGAAACCAAAGAATTTCAGTTTGGTGCTGAATCGACGAGGAGAAAGACGCTTTTGTGAATTCGTGAAGAGTGACATCGCTGATAACCCTGTTCGTGAGAGTGGATGGAGGCCGACGTCCGTCACGCCGGGCGTGAATGACGTCATAAACATGAACTTGATGTCAAGTTAAAGAAGATCGTACCCAGACCGCTTCTGTGATGTCAATCACAATCATGACGATGTGTCGTGACCGGTTGTGACTCAACGATTTCTCCACCGATTCCGGTCATCTCACAGGGTTAATGGATAGGATGGGCGCCATGAAGGTTTCGGAAGTTCAGGCCCTGGTGGGTCAGATGCGAGAGGTGACTGCTTCTCGCCGTGCCTATAGTCGACGGTTCCGGTTGGATCAGCTCAAAGGCATCAAAGCGTTGGTGCGCGACCACACTCAGGAGCTGCAACAAGCCCTGTATCACGATCTGGGCAAAGCGCCCTTTGAATCCACGGTGACCGAGATTTCGGTGATCAAAAATGAGGTCGACCACGCAATTCTGCACGTCAGTGACTGGATGGAGCCAGAATCGGTGCGGATGCCGCTGGCGTATCAACCGGCCACCGGCACGATTCGACCGCGGCCCAAGGGACAGGTGCTGATTATTGGTCCCTGGAACTACCCCGTCCAGCTCGTGTTGGCACCCCTGGTGGCCGCGGTCTCGGCCGGTAACACGGCGGTGCTCAAGCCCTCCGAAAAGGCCCCGGCGACCGCGGACGTGCTGGCCCGGTTGATTCCCGAATACTTGGATCCTTCCGCGGTGGCGGTTGTGCAGGGTGGCGCCGAGGTGGTGCAGGCACTGTTGGCAGAGAAATGGGATCATATTTTTTATACCGGTGGTGAGCGCGTGGGACGGATCGTCTACGAGGCGGCCGCTCAACAGCTAACTCCGGTGACTCTGGAGCTGGGTGGTAAATCTCCGGCGGTGGTCTCCGACGGTCCGGTGGCGACCATTGCTAAACGGCTGGCTTGGGGGAAGTTCGTCAATGCCGGCCAAACCTGTGTGGCTCCGGACTATGTGCTGGCTGTGGGTGATCAGATGCGAGACAAGCTCGAAGCAGAGTTGCCCAAGGTCATTGATGAGTTTTATGAGTCCAGCCCGGAAAGTTCGTTGGATTATGGTCGTCTGATCTCTGCAGAACACACTCAGCGATTGGTTGAGATGTTACAGCAGACTCTCGATGCGGGAGCGGAACTGATTACCGGGGGTGGATATGCGATCGAGGAGCGTTATCTGGCGCCGACGGTGATCTCTCGCGTTGCACCGGACACCGCGGTGATGGCCGAGGAGATCTTCGGTCCGATTCTGCCCATTGTGACGGTGAAGGATATCGATGAGGCTATGGCATTCATTGGTGAGCGTCCGCATCCGTTGGCGGCCTATCTGTTCACCGACCGGGCTCGGGTGCGTCGGGAATTTGAAGAGCGGGTGGTTGCTGGGTCGATGGGTTTTGATGCACCGTTGTTGCAGATCTCGGTGCCGGGGTTGCCTTTTGGCGGTGTGGGTCCTTCGGGGATCGGTAATTATCACGGCAAATACGGTTTCGATACCTTCACCCATTTTCGGGCCGAGGTGTCCAAGACCGATCAGCTCGATACCCTCAAGGCGGTCTACCCGCCTTACGGGTGGGCGAAGAAACAGCTCACCAAGCGGGTGCTGTAGTCATGGCGAAGTCGTGGTACCCCTCCCAGCAGCCGGAAGAGCCGGAGGATCATGACGCCGAGCCGAACGAATGGCTCGACGATCCTACTCAGCCCGCCGAACGGGGCCTGCCGAGGTGGGATGAGGCTCACGACGAGATAGCGGAAACACCTAGCCCGTTCGGTGATAACCCGTACGCGGAGCAACCACTGGCCGGTCCGTGGGGTGATGGTTCACCGCAGGAAACCCTGGCCGGGGATTATCCGGTGATTGCCAATACCCCGACACAGGGCTCGGAGACGGAGACGGAGGCAGATCGGTCCGCAGCCCACCGGGGTGATCAACGTTCCTCGTCGGGTTGCTTATTCTTGGTGGCGTTGCTCGGGTTGAGCACCTCCATCCTGGCAGCCAGGGCCAAAAGCTGAGCTTCGGTTCCGGGCCGACCAATGGCCTGGACAGACCACTGGTCAGTGACCGGAATAGAGATGGCCGGCAGCCCCATGACGTTGATCATCGAGGTATAGGGCGTAAACCGGAGAGTACGTACCTTGGGCGTGGAGATCATCGCAATAGCATCAGCAGTAGAGCTATGATGACATGACTAAGACGTGAGGTTGTACCCATTGTCTTGGCCTAGATATTTCAATATTTACAGTCGGCACTCGGATGCTAGTCTTACTATTCGGAGAATCTGATTCACCGCTCCACGGTACGCCAGGCGGGTAGTGGAATCCCGGTGGTTCGTCATGCATTGCCAGGTTATCCTGCTACTTTCTCTGAGGAACCTTGGTTTTTGTCGTTTAGTGAGATTCTGAGTTGTTGGTGTAGCGGTCCTGTCGTCTTTGTGCCCCCACCGAGCATTTCTCGCCTTTGCCCGGAAACGACTTTCAGCTCTCTACTGCATAACCCACGACGGAACACTATATATGATGAAACACATCATGCACTCGCCTTGGCCTAGTTAAAAACATAGGGCGTGCGAGGTTGTCAATTCTGTTGTGTACGGGGGTTGGGTTTACAGGTATGGGTTCATTCGGTCGGGGTAGGCTGCCGCGAGTTGGGCTAGTGCCTGTTTCCAGTTCGTGGTGACTTGTCCTTCGACGAGTCTGCCGGCGGCTTTGCGCTGGCTGGCGGGTTTGCCGCGTTCCTTGGCTCGTTGGCGTGCGTGTTTGTCCTCGATCGTGCAGATCGCTAGCCACAAGAGTTTCACCACCGCGTCGTCGGTGGGGAACTGAGTGCGGTTCTTCGTGACTTTGCGCAGCTGATAGTTCAATGACTCGATCGCATTCGTCGTATAGATCACCCGCCGCAGCGCTGGCGGGAACGCCAAAAACGGCACGAAACGCTCCCAGGCGTTTGTCCAGGTCGCGACCGCTGACGGGTATTTCTGACCGAGTTCAGAAGCTGCGAAATCCTCCAGGGCAGCCTTGGCAGTATCCTCGTTGCTTGCGGTGTAGATGGCCTTCAAAGCCTGTGAAACCGCCTTGCGATCGCCGTAGGTGACGAACCGGTTCGCTGCCCGGATCAGGTGCACCACGCACGTCTGGACAAGCGAGTCCGGCCAGGTCGCTTCGATAGCCTCTGGCAAGCCGGTCAGCCCGTCACAGCAGACGATGAGCACATCGCGGATCCCGCGGTTGGCAAGCTCGGCACAGACATGGGCCCAAAACGCGGCGCCTTCGGTGTCCTGGACCCAGATGCCCAGGACGTGCTTGATGCCGTCCATATCGACGCCGACAGCGATGTGTGCCGCTTTTGACCGCACATGCCCACCATCGCGGACCTTCACCCGAATCGCATCGAGGTAGATCACGGGGTAGAACTCTTCTAACGGCCGGTTCTGCCATTCCACAACGGCTTCCAGCACGGCGTCGGTGATATTGGCGATCGTCTCGTGAGACAGCTCCGTGCCGATCGTGACAGCCAGGTGATGCTGGATATCGCGGATCGTCATTCCACCGGCATACAAGCTGATGATCATCTCATCCAGCCCGCCCAGCCGGCGCGAGCCCTTAGGCACCAGACGCGGGGTGAACGACCCGTCACGATCCCTAGGCACCGTCAGCTCGATATCGCCGACCTCGCTGGCGACCGTCTTGGAATACGAGCCATTACGGGCATTGACCGGCCGGTCCGTGACGGCTTTAGCCTCCCGGTCACCAGGCCCGTAACCCAGATGCGAGGTCATCTCAGCCTGCAGGCCCCGTTCGAGTGCTTCCTTGATCAGTTCAGGAATCACTCCACCGTTGCCGGTCAGCTCGATCTCACCGGCGTCGATCCGAGCGAAAAGCTCGTCCAAGGCGCCACTGGCCTTCAACTGCGCAACAACATCAGCCCCACCAGGCTGATCAACACGATCATCTGTCATGGTCATCATCATGTCCTCTCATCGATGACTCTGTACACAAACAATCTGACACCCTCAGGGCGGCCGGGATGGCGAGAGATCGCAACAGCCAAACCAACGAATGGACAGCGCTACTAGCTAGAACCAAGTGATAATAAGTAACAGGCCCTTTAATTACCGGAGCGCTATGACCACGATATGAGCCTCCAATCAACTAGAAGCAACAATTCAGTGGGAATGCATCGCTGGTTAGAGGCATAAATGCCTATTCATTAACCATCTTGAGGAGCTCTCCTTTCCTGATTTTGCCGGTTGCAGTCATTGGTAACTCACCCTCAATGCGCACAAGTGGCACCTTATAAGTAGCCATATTTTCTTTCGCCCATTCTTCAAGATCGGTGGTAGATACTGTGCCCGGCTTACGAAGCTGTACAAAAGCCACCGGTCTCTGCCCAGTCTCCGGATCTTCAGCAGGAACTACTGCTACCGACTCTACTTCTGGGTGTTGCGTAAGAAGCATTTCGACCTCAGCAGGGAAGACGCTCATACCTTTTACTTTGATCATTTCCTTACGACGACCCAAGTAATGGAGGAACCCCTCTGCGTCGATACGTCCATTGTCGCCGGTGTGAACCCAGCCATCGACAAGTTGCTCTTGCGTAGCCTCAGGATTGCGCCAGTAGCCGTCTGTAATTGATGGACTGCGAACGATGATTTCTCCTACTCCCCCCAACGGGAGAGGTCTTTGAGTTCCGAATTCCACAACGGCGATGTCCGTACCGGGCACTGGTAAACCGCAGAAGATTGGTTCAGCCCGCAGATCTTTGTCTTCTGCGGCGAACCCATAGGGCGCGCTGTCGAGAGTGTGCGTCTCAGTCATGCCGTATGACGCTTCCCGCAAAGTTCCACTGGACGGTGCCGCTGAGTACCAGTTCGCGCGTACCTCGGGAGTTAACTTCCTGACAAAAGATACTGTCTGTGGGTCAACGAGGGAAGAAAGGTCTCGATCGTTAATGTCAGGCCTTTCCATGAGTTCGAGGTAGTTTTCCACAGTTCCGACCATGATCTGGACACGATAAGTCTCAATCGCATCAAGCACGGCGTCTGGATCCCATCTTCTAAGGAGTACACTGGTGCCACCAAGGACAAAGGGGATAAGAATTCCAAGGTCTTCGCCGGCGATCCAAAAGATGGGCAGATAACACAAACTAGTGAAGCCGGGGGAAGAGTCCAATCCCGAGGCTGCGGCACCACTAACAGCGGTGTAGAGCATATGACGTTGAGAATGTTGGCATCCTTTAGGTAAACCCGTCGTGCCGCCTGTGTAGTTCAGCGCTGCAAGACTGTCAAGGTCTCCGTCATCGGCTGTATAAGGTTCATGTGCCAGTGCTTTTTCCCAGTCCAGCGTGTCGGCGAGTACCGATATCGGATTGTCAAGTTGGGGCTGTACCTGATCTACAGAATGAGCCAGGGATTCCTGGGTGAGTACGATTTTTGGCTCGCTGTCTCGTAGTTCGTGAGTGAGTTCAGCAGGAGCGAACATGGGGTTCACCGGTACATGCACAGCTCCTAGCCGGAGGACAGCAAGAAAGGCAATAACGAATTCCGGACAATTACCGAGAAATACAGCTACTCGATCCCCACGGGATACCCCTTGGTTAGATAACCATCCGGCGAATCTGCGGTGCAACGAGTCCAACTCCGCGTAGGTGTAGTTTCGACCTTCGAACGCGATCGCGATCTCCTCTGGTCGTTCTACCGCCCAGTGACTGATATGAGCCGGTATAGTAATTTCACCTGCCGGGTACGTTACCTCATGTGGCAACCCATCTGGTCGTTGTTTTGTTTGAATCTCTCGTAGCGCAGAGACGTAAGTTTCAAGGTCTTCGAATTGCATGATGGGTTCCTTTCACCAGGTGTCGATGTAGCGGCCAGTAGAGCTGTTTGGAATATGATTACCGACTGTCGCTACGATCCAATGGCGGGTTTCGGAGGGGTCGATGACTTCGTCGAATTCATGCTTCATAGCGGCATTGACCGCCTTACCTTTTTCATAGTGATCATCGAGGAGCTGCTGATATCGGCGATCTTTTTCTTGTGGGTTATCGATGGCATCTAATTCTTTCGAATAGCCCAAGCGAACCGCGCCCTCCAGCCCCATGGCTCCCACTTCGCCGGTAGGCCATGCCACGGTAGCGACAGTTTCGAAAAATCCACCAGCGGCCATCGCCTGGGCACCGAGCCCGTAGGCTTTACGCACAATAACCGTAATCATAGGTACTCGAAGCTGAGAACCAATGACGAATAGTCTGCTGAAGTGACGGACTGTTGCGGTTTTCTCACTCTCCGGCCCCACCATGAAGCCAGGGGTGTCACACAAGGAGATGACAGGAAGATGGTGCGCATCGCACAATTGCAGGAAGCGTGCCATCTTATCTGCGGCTTCAGCGTCAATCGCGCCACCAAGGTGCATGGGGTTGTTGGCGACTAAGCCCATCGGCTGCCCCTCTATGCGGACCAGTGCAGTGATAGCTCCAACTCCAAAGTCTTTTCTGAGTTCTAGAACAGAACCCTCATCGGCCAGAGTCTCGATCAGTTTGCGAATGTCGTAGACGTGTTTGCGGTTTTCTCCCACGGCATGTCGTAGGAGCCTTTGGTCAGCCACCGAGAACTCTTCGCGAGTGCCAGTGAAGAATGACAGGTAGAGTTTGGCCGTCTCCGTTGCTGCCTTGTCGTCGTCGACAATAATGTCAACCACACCGTTTGGGCCTTGTACTTCCATGGGACCAATGTCTTCCGGCGCGTAGCTCCCCAAACCTCCACCCTCAATCATCGCAGGGCCCGCCATTCCCACGTTGGCGGATTTTGTCGCAATGATGACATCGCAAGTACCGAGCAAGGCGGCATTTCCTGCGAAGCAGCGTCCGGTGACCACACCGATGGTCGGTACATGGCCACTTAGCCGACCCATAGCTGCGAATGTAGTATTATTAAGTCCTGCCGTTGAAATGTTGGACGTGTCTGTTTCACCTGGTCGCCCACCCCCTCCTTCGGCAAAAAAGATCACTGGTATCTGACGGACCCGGGCAACGTCCAGCAAGCGGTCAGTTTTCTTGTGACTGAAATACCCCTGCGTTCCGGCGAGCACGGTGTAGTCGTAAGCGAGTACTGCGCAGTCAGTGCCATTAACTTTAGCGAGTCCGGTAACGATTCCGTCCGCAGGGGTGTTTGTGATCAAGTCCTGTATTTCTCGCCGTTGGCGTTGGGCCGCGACGGGAAATGTCCCGTACTCCAAGAACGTATCAGGGTCAACTAGAGCGTCGATTGTCTCCCTTGCGGTGAGATGGCCACGGTCGTGTCTCCGAGCCACAGCTTGGGGGCGCGCGGCATCTTGGGTCAGGTATACACGCTCCTGGAGAGCCGCTAAATCTGCACGAATTTCATCTAAATTCTGTTTGGGGATATTTGCAGAGAGTGACTCGAATTCCCCCTTTACCGGGTGAAGACGGGCAATTATTTGACCTGCTTCGACTTGTTGACCAACTTCTATGAGGAGTTCAGTGATTTCCGTTGTTGCCCCGGTTGTGACAGGATGTTCCATCTTCATCGCCTCGATGGTAGCGATACTCTGTGATGGGCCAACTTGTTGACCGACCGTCACATCGATGCTCACGACTGAACCACTCTGAGGAGCTACAATAGTCGCCGGGTCACCCTTCGGGGGTAGGGCTTTCTTCTCCGCGAGTTTGTCGTCCAACCAGGCTGTAGTCACTAAGCCTTCACGTATAGTGCAATCGGCTAGGACTTCCGAGAGGAAGGCGATGTTTGTTGCTACACCTTCAATGCGGATCGCACGAAGGGCCTCTTCCGCTTCTGTGCAAGCCTGTTCGTAGTCCCCGTCAGTGACGGAGATTACTTTGGCTAGGAGTGAGTCAAAATTCCGGCCAACTTCCTGCCCCACTTGCAGATGTGTATCGACACGGAGGTTGCTAGGTACCTCCAAAGATGTAATAGTCCCTGTCGAAGCAGTCCATACGCCATCAGTGAGTTCTTCTGCGTTCACCCGCGATTGGAAGGCAAAACGGTGTTCTGGAGGGAACATAATAGACGTCTCAAGTCCCAAAGCGGTTAGTGATTCACCTGTAGCTACGCGAAGCTGCATTTGAACTAAGTCGATATGGAATAGCTCTTCCGTCACCGTATGTTCGACCTGGAGACGGGGATTGACCTCGATAAACACATGATCCAGTTGACCTGTATTTCGCAATTTCTGAGCATCTACTAGAAACTCCACAGTAGCGAGCCCGCAATAGTCACTGGAGTCAAAGAGCGCTAAAGCGTCTGTGAGGAGACGCTCGCGGTGCTTGTCTTGGAGAATTGGGCTGGGAGTGATCTCAATGACTTTTTGGTGCCGTCGCTGAATAGAACAATCTCGCTCAGCCCAAGCAACTCTGTTCCCGTGGTCATCGCACAGAACCTGTATTTCGAGGTGACGCGCTTCGGTCATGAGTCGTTCGGCGTATAGATCGGCTCTACCAAAAGCACGAAGGGCTTCGGATTTGCACCTAGAGACGACGGCTGGTAGCTCCTCGGTACTGCGCACAACGTGCATGCCACGTCCTCCGCCACCACTAACGGCTTTAACCATTACTCCGGAAGGGTTGTTCGTTAGCAGTTTCGTGATCTCCGCAATCCCCGCGGGTGAGCTTGTGGATTCTAGGACTGGAACGCCCTTCTTCTGTGCGTGATGGCGGCTGGCAGCTTTGTCTCCGAAGAGTCTTAAGATATCCGGTTTCGGGCCAATAAAATCGATGTCATTCTCAGCGCACGCTTCGGCAAATTGTGCGCTCTCGCTGAGGAAGCCGTACCCAGGGTGGATGGCCGAACTATTAGTGCGCTGCGCTGTTTCCACCAGGCAGTTGATGTCCAAATATGCGCCTGGGCCCGATTGAGAAAGTTCGACGGAGTCAGTTGAGAGAGGTGATTCTCCTTGGGCGTGAACGTGCTGCGGTTGCCATCCCAACGACTTCACCGCTCGGGCGATTCTTACAGCGATCTCGCCGCGATTTGCGATTAGAACCTTCATCCCACTCCTTAGATGTGACGTAGAACACCCTAAGATTATCAAAGTTGACATCAACTTCAACCCTTGATGCCACGGGGGTGCGCTGTTTTAGTGAGTCGGTTGGGGCTTTCAAAGTGACCTACGCCACATTATAGTGTATTGTTGACGTTGAACTCATGTTCATGTCGTTGTGTTTTGTGTTTTCGTCCGAAGATCATGCTTGCGGCCTATGTAGGACTTCTGGACGGGGCTCAGCCACATTAATTTATGGAAGGAAGCATCTTGAGCTCAGAAAAGAGCCAAAAGGTAACCTCGGGTGAAATAGGCCTGTTGGTCGCCATAGCACTGGTTGCTACTATCGCTTTTTCTCCAATCGGAAGTAGCTTCTCTATTGGAGGCATCGATCTTGTTGCCTGGTTTCTCTACGCGTTAATGGTTTTAAGTCCTGTAGTGGCGCTCATTATGGCCCTGCGCAGCAGAAAGGACTAGATAATGACACTCTTCATGGTTCTTGCATATTTCGTAGTTCTTATTGTGATTGGTGTCATTGCATACCGTAGAGTCCGTAACTCTACTGAAGAATTTTTCGTAGCCGGGCGCTCTCTTGGAACGTTCGTCAATTCTTGGGCGTTCTTGGCGAGCTTGGCTAGTGGTGGAACCGTGATGGCAGGTGCCGGTACAGCGCTTGCTTTGGGGCTTCCATATGGCGCAGCGCTAACAGCCGGTGCAACTGTCGGGTTTGTAGTTGCCTCAATTTTGGTCGCTCGGCCCCTGCGTGCTTTAGGGAAGTACACCCTGCCTGACTTCTTCAAGGCTCGGTTTGGCAGTAAGACAATGCGCGTGCTCGTCCCACTCCTTATCGTTATCGCAAGTGGCACTTACATTGTGTCGCAGTTGCGAGGCTCGGCGATCGTTGCCGGCTATCTGATGGGATGGAATTATCAGACGAGTCTTTGGATCACAGGATTGGTCTTCATTCTCTATGTCTCCATCGGAGGATTCCTGTCGGTGACCTGGAATGATATTTTCCAAGGCATTTTGCTGGTGTCGTGTGTTGTGGGCTTGGGGGTGGCCTGTTATTCAGCCATGAGCGACTACTCAGCAAGTTGGGCGGCGACGTTGGAAGCGTTTCCCGCGGTTGGCGCCCCGAGTGATGCTGTTCCGGTGTGGTCTTCCGTAGGGGCCTTCTTGACTTGGGCCACGGCAATATGTGTTCTGCCACACATCATTATGAGAGTCTACTCTGCCCGCAACGTACGTTCCGCCCGAACGTCACTCAACATCTCTATGCTTATCTTCAGTGTGGTGATCCTCATTAATGCATTCATCCTCGTGCCGGCAGCGGCGACCTTGATTCCAAACTTGGATCTAAGCAATCCAGATGCAGTATTTCTCGCTTTGTCCAGTCATGTATTCGGCCCCATAGGTGAAGGCCTTGTGGCTGCCGCGGTTCTTGCCGCCATCATGTCTACAACTGCGGGACTTCTTATGGCCTGCAACTCTGCCATCGGTCATGACCTTTACCGCGGGATTTTCCGACCACAGGCTAGTGAAAAAGAAGTTATCCGGGTGACTCAAGGGGCTACTTGGCTTGTGGGGATCGTCTGCATCCTGTTTGCACTCAATCCACCTGAGTTTATTGTTGTCCTTTACACGGCTGCGGTTGCCCTTCTTGCTTCTGCATTTTTCGCGCCCATGGTTCTAGGAATTTGGTGGAAGAAGACAACTTCAGCAGGTGCGCTTGCCGGGATGATCGGGGGCGCTACAACGTTCAGTATCCTTGTCATGTCGGATATGCCCGCCTCTGCTGAAATCCTCGTCAGTTTGCCGGTGTCGCTGGGCATAACAGTCGCCGTTAGTGCGATGTCTAAGGACCAACGAAAATCGTCAACGGTGAAGTTGACCGAAGGCGAACCGGCTTGATGGTTGGGAAGTGGTTTATTGAACTAGTCCTACCGGCGGAGTACTTGCTCAGAGAAAGTGAAGAATAGTGTTCGCCGCCCCTTAGCCAAATGAACATCTTTGTAGGATGAGACTTTTGGCAGATTACCAAGTGGCTGGATGATCCTCTGCGGGGTTTACCGTGAGGCGATTCTCAGCCCTCAGATGAAGGTGTTCACTGATCAGCAATGAATAGCGTGAGACCTCAAAATGTTGGTAGCGAATGACGTGTCACTGGTAGGTCATCTGAGAACGGAATTTTTCTCCAATCGGCACAGCTTCAGTTTGGACCTACAGGTGTGACATATGTGTTGGACAGCAGTATGGGGTAGCCCCCGTCGCGGTGAGACCTTGAAGACAGGATACCCCCCAGGGTCGGTTACTTATCGACGCCGATCGCGATTGTGGCCGCGGATTCCCGTGGCAGTCATTCCTCGTTGGGAGGCTAACGAATCGTATACAACGACGAGATTGCCTAGAGACGCTGGCTAGGAATGGCCAAGTGACCATCCGGAATACTTATATCAGAGATACCCAAGCCGGCTCCGGTCCGTTTTTGTGAACTAATGATGGACCGGAGCCGAAGTGACTGAGATTGGGCATCGGATTAGATATCGGTCCGGCCACACGTGGAGCGCAAAGAAATGGGATCATATTCTTTTATACCGGTGGTGAGCGCGTGGGACGGATCGTGTACGAGGCGGCCGCTCAACAGCTGACCCCGGTGACCTTGGAGCTGGGTGGTAAATCTCCGGCGGTGGTCTCCGACGGTCCGGTGGGGACCATTGCCAAACGGCTGGCTTGGGGGAAGTTCGTCAATGCCGGCCAAACTTGTGTGGCTCCGGACTATGTGCTGGCTGTGGGTGATCAGATGCGAGACAAGCTCGAAGCAGAGTTGCCCAAGGTCATTGATGAGTTTTATGAGTCCAGCCCGGAAAGTTCGTTGGATTATGGTCGTCTGATCTCTGCGGAACACACTCAGCGATTGGTTGAGATGTTACAGCAGACTCTCGATGCGGGAGCGGAACTGAATCGGGCTGAGGTGTCCAAGACCGATCAGCTCGATACCCTCAAGGCGGTCTACCCGCCTTACGGGTGGGCGAAGAAACAGTTCACCAAGCGGGTGCTGTAGTCATGGCGAAGTCGTGGTACCCCTCCCAGCAGCCGGAAGAGCCGGAGGATCATGACGCCGAGCCGAACGAATGGCTCGATGATCCTACTCAGCCCGCCGAACGGGGCCTGCCGAGGTGGGGTGAGGCTCACGACGAGATAGCGGAAACGCCCAGCCCGTTCGGTGATAACCCGTACGCGGAGCAACCACTGGCCGGTCCGTGGGGTGATGGTTCACCGCAGGAAACCCTGGCCGGGGATTATCCGGTGATTGCCAATACCCCGACACAGGGCTCGGAGACGGAGACGGAGGCAGATCGGTCCTCAGCCCACCGGGGTGATCAACGTTCCTCGTCGGGTTGCTTATTCTTGGTGGCGTTGCTCGGGTTGAGCACCTCCATCCTGGCAGCCAGGGCCAAAAGCTGAGCTTCGGTTCCGGGCCGGCCAATGGCCTGGACGGACCACTGGTCAGTGACCGGAATAGAGATGGCCGGTAGCCCCATGACGTTGATCATCGAGGTATAGGGCGTAAACCGGCACTGATAGTCGTAGTTGGCCTGCGGTTCCAGCTCGCGGAAAGCGCCAATTTTCGGTGGCTGGAAGGCCAACACCGGGGTGAGCACAATATCGGTTTGTCCTAGTTCAGCCCGGGTGTCCTGAGCCCACTGGGTCAGGTTGCCTTCGGCCTCGGCAACCTGGTCGGCGCTGAGGTTGGCGGTACTGGTTAAGAAGTACTCGGCCAAATCGTCCAGGCCTTCGGTGGTGGGCATCGGCGCCCGGTGTAGCCCGGAGGTCCACACAATCTGGAAGTTCTCGTGGTAGCCCGGAAAGTAAATCAGATCCAGCTCGGTGACCAGGTGCTCATCTTGGGTGAGCATGCTGGCCGCTTGGGTCAGGGCTTCGACCGCGCCTCGGGCCAAGGAGATCTGCAGATCCGGGTGGAAGGGGGAGGCTGTCGTCACGCCGATCGTCATCGGGGCTAGGCCTTCAGCACCCTGCTGGACGGCGTGCAAGTACCGGCCCGGTGCTACGGAGGTGGGATCCATGAACGCGTCCATCAGTAGTGCCGCATCGGCGGCGGTACGTGCCAGCGGGCCGGTGACACTGAGATTGGTAACCGTCTCGCGCTGATCATCGCAGCTGAGTGTGCCACGGCCGGGCTTCAGGCCGACCAGTCCGGTGGCCGCGGCCGGGATGCGGATCGAACCACCGCCGTCGGTCCCGGGGGCCAGGGGCAACAGTCCGGCAGCCACCGCAGCGGCGGCCCCGCCAGAGGATCCGGTCGGGGTGGTTTCCATATCGCGAGGGTTACGCGCCGGGGGATCGATCAGATTCTCCGAATACGTCGAGAGCCCGAACTCCGGGACGGTGGTTTTGCCCACTTGCACGGTGCCAGCTTCGGTCAGTAGTTCCGCTGAGGGGTCATTGCTGGGTTCAGGCACGGCATCGGCAAAGACCCGGGAGCCAAACCGGGTGGGCATTCCGGCCACGCGCACCAGGTCCTTGAAGGCAGTTGGGATCCCGTGCAGGGCGGCGCGGTGATCGACCGGTAGCTCGTCGAGGACGGCCGCACGCTCACGGGCTAGGTCTTCATTCACGTGGCTCAACGCGCCCAGTTCGGGGCGGGAGCGAATCTGTTCCAGGTAGTACTTGGTCACCTCGGTGGCGCTGACGGCTGATGCGCTCAACTGATCGCGAAGTTCCACGGCGGAAAGATGGTTCATGACTCTTACTGTAACGAATCCCGCCGTCTCAGTAGGCTAGGATCATGAGTCTTTTCGAAACCGTCAGTGTCAACGATGTTCCCGATGATGCCACCATCCTGGACGTGCGTGAGGACTATGAATTCCAGGTGGGGCGACCGGTCGGTGCGATCCACTTACCGCTGGGGGATCTACCGGTCCGTTTGGAGCAGCTGGACCCCGACGAGGATTATTACGTGATCTGCCGGACCGGGGGCCGGTCGGCGAAGGCGGCCGAATACCTGGAGTCTCAGGGGTACACGGCCTTCAATGTCGCTGGGGGTAACGGCGCGTGGTTCGAAGCCGGTAAGCCGATGGAAGCCGATGGCGACGCCGAACCGCAGGTGAAATAACCAGCGATGACCGCAGCACAGCGTTATGCCTTCCTGGGGCCGGAAGGCACTTTTACCGAGGCCGCGTTGCGACAAGTGATCACCGAGGACGATCAGGCCGTGGCGGCCGGTTCGGTGATGAGTGCCCTGAGTATGGTGCGCCGCGGCGAGGTTGATGCCGCGGTCGTACCGATCGAAAACTCCGTGGAGGGCGGGGTCAGCGCCACCCTGGACTCGATCGCGGCCGGTTCCTTGCAGATCTACCGTGAAGTGCTGGTGCCGATCACCTTCGTACTGGTCAGCCCTGACGCCCGCGAGCTGTCAGCAATTCAGGAGGTCACCACCCACTCCCACGCCTGGGCGCAGGTACGGGGCTGGGCCGAGGAGACCATCCCGCACGCGGAATTTGTGCCGGCCGGGTCCACCGCTGCCGGAGCTCGGGCGCTACACCCCGGACAGGCCGGGGTGTGTGCCCCGCATTTGGCGCAGGAACTAGGACTGCACGTGTTGGCCTCGGCCATTGAGGACACCCCGGGTGCGGTCACTCGATTCGTGGTGGTCTCCGGCCCGGGTAGCCCGGGAAAGCCCACCGGATCGGATAGAACCACGCTGGTGGTGCCACTGCCACAAGATCGTCCGGGTGCGTTGATGCAGATTCTGGAACAGTTTTCCGCCCGCGGGATCAACCTCTCCCGGATCGAGTCCCGCCCCACCGGGGCCGGGTTGGGCCAGTACTTTTTCTCGATCGATCTGGAGGGACACCTGGCCGATCAGCGCGTGGGGGCCAGTTTGGCTGCGCTGTACCGGATGTTTCCGCAGATCACGTTCTTGGGATCATATCCGCGGGCGGATCGGCGCCACTACCAGATCGATGAGCACTTCAGCGATGAGGCGTATCAACGAGGTCAGGCCTGGGTGCGTCAGCTGTTAGCACCGGACGCGCAATGAGCCGGGATTGACCGTGGCGGTGATCCGGCGCGCGGTGCCGGTGGCGTCGCCGTCCTGTTGGGAAATCATGGGCTCGGCCAACTCGATCACACATTTTTGACCCTGCATGGTGTCCACGGCGCGCAAGGGCGCGTGATTTTTGGAGATTGCGTTGAGCGCCACCCGGGCCCAGTCCCATAGGTTGCGCGGGGCCAGGAGCATTACGTCGAGTAACCCGTCGTAGATACTGGCGTGTGGCACCATGCGGATGCCACCTTGGAGCATGCCACAGTTGGCAATCATCACCGAGCGTACTTTGGATCGACGGGCGGGTTGATCATCAATCGAGACCCAGATGGGTTTGCGTTTGCCCGGGAGCTTACGCATCCCGGCCTCTCCATAGGCCAGCCAGCCGGCGGCCTGTTTGATGCCGTCACGGGTATCGGACATGATCTCAGCGTCGATGCCGGCCCCGGCGATCACCACGAAGGTGGAGGTCAGCACCGATTCGTCGGTGCGTTCCACGGTCAGGTCGATCGTGTCGATCGCGCGAGTGGTGCCTTGCAACGCCAGGCCGACGCACCGTTCGATGTCGTTATAGGGCAGATTGAGATTCCGGGCCAGCAAGTTTCCGGTGCCCACGGGGATAATGCCCAGATCGGCCTCGGTGTCCACGAGCGCCTCGGCCACCGCTCGCACCGTCCCGTCACCGCCGGCCGCGATGACCAGGGACGCGCCGTCGTTCAGGGCGTCCCGGCTGGCCTGGACGCCCGGGTCGTCTTCTTGGGTGGGGTAATGCTCGACCGATTCCACACCTAACAGGTAGGCGGCATGACGTACGGCTGCCAGCACCTCGACCAGCTCCCCCTTATGAGGATTCATCACCACTCCGATATGGCCGGGCACTTGCAGCGCCGTGGAGACCTCCGGTAGCTCGTACACCCGTTGCAATTGATTCATGAGGGCGGTGATGTGTTCCTCACGCTCATGGAGATCCTTGCGCAATTTCAGGGCCCACCCCAACGGTGCAATGGCCCCAACGCCCAGGGCAATGCTGGTGATGATCTGAGCTGGTCGCATAAAGCCCATACTACGGGGTGGGCAACGCTCATGGTCATCGTCGAGAATACGGTAGCCTGGTGAGCGTGATTGACGTCAAACACCTCACCGAGAACCCCGATCTGTACAAAGCGTCGCAGCGCGCTCGCGGTGACCAGCAATCCCTGGTGGATGACATCCTGGCTGCCGATCAACACCGTCGAGACACTCTGCAACGGTTCGAGTCGTTGCGGGCTGAACAAAAAGCGTTCGGTAAAAAAGTCGCCGGCGCTCACGGGGAGGAAAAGCAACGCCTACTCGATGAGGTCAAATCACTAGCAGCCCAGGTCAAGCAAGCCGAAGCTGCCGCCAATGACGCTGACGAACAGCTCAACCGGCTCGTCACGGTCTTCCCGAATCTGATTAGCGAGGGTATCCCCTCCGGCGGTGAAGAGAACTTCGCGGTCCTGGAGACCGTCGGTACCCCGCGCGAGTTCGACTTCGAGCCGAAAGATCACTTGCAGATCGGTGAGCTGATTGGTGCGATCGATATGGAACGGGGAGCCAAGGTCTCGGGCTCCCGGTTCTACTTCTTGACCGGCGTGGGTGCCCGGTTGGAAATTGCGCTGATGCAGATGGGACTGGACCAGGCGATTCAGGCAGGATTCACCCCGATTATTACTCCCACTCTGGTGCGTCCCGAAACCATGAACGGTACCGGTTTCGACGTTGAACACGACGATGAGATTTACCGGTTGGAGCGCGACGACCTCTACCTGGTGGGTACCTCCGAAGTGTCGCTGGCCGGATACTACGGGGATGAGATTCTGGATCTGTCCGCAGGGCCACGTCGTTTCGCCGGATGGTCGACCTGCTACCGTCGCGAAGCCGGGGCCGCCGGTAAGGACACCCGCGGTATTATCCGGGTTCACCAGTTCAACAAACTGGAAATGTTCGTTTACACTACCCCGGACCAGGCCGCTAAGGAACACCAGCGCCTGCTGGACTGGGAACGTGAGATGATGGCTAAAATCCAGGTGCCCTACCGCATCATCGATACCGCTGCCGGCGATCTGGGCACATCGGCGGCCCGCAAATTCGACTGTGAAGCCTGGGTCCCTACGCAAGGGACCTACCGCGAGCTGACTTCGACCTCGAATTGCACAACCTATCAGGCCCGGCGACTCAATGTTCGGCACCGGTTATTTGACGATCAGGGCAATAAGGCCGGTACGCAGACAGCAGCCACCCTTAATGGCACCCTGGCTACCACGCGCTGGCTGGTCGCCATCCTGGAGAACCACCAGAACGCTGACGGCTCAGTGACGGTTCCCGAAGCGTTGCGCCCCTATTTAGGCCTGGACGTACTGCCGGTGCTGGCTGCGGACTAATCCGCGCCCTGAACCCTCGGGCGGGGCTGGTTTCCAGCTGTTTACCCGCAGTTTGAAAGGTATGGTTAGCTGGATCCATGATCGAATCCGATGCGAAGATGGTATGCCTGGATGTTGATGGAACGTTGGTCGACCACGACGGGCATATGTCTCCTCGAGTCCGCGAGGCCGCGCAGGCGGTGATCGCACGCGGACATCACGTGATGATCGCAACGGGACGATCTCTTGGCGCGACTCTGCCGGTTATTGAGAACATTGGACTCACGGACGGATTTTCGGTGTGCTCCAACGGTGGGGTCACCCTTCAGCTAGGCTCCGAGTTTGACCGTGGCTACCAGGTCATTGACCGGCAGACGTTCGACCCTGCCCCGGTGTTGGGACAAGTCAAGCGCCGGATCCCCTCGGCCAAATTCGCGATCGAAACCGAATCCGGTGCGTTTCTGTCCACTGAGCGGTTCCAAGACTTTAGTTTTGGTGTCCGCGCCCGAGGCGTGAGCTTCCAAGAACTGTGTGAGGCCACCGCGGTGCGTCTCGTCGTGTTTTCTCAGGACTCCTCGGTCGAAGAATTTGGTGAAGCTGTCGAGTCCATCGGCTTGACCTCGGTGGCCTACTCGGTGGGCTATAACGCCTGGTTGGATGTGGCAGCCGCCGGCATCTCCAAAGCCTCCGGTCTGGAAGCGCTCCGGGAGAAGCTGGGTATCGACCAAGATCGGACGGTGGCTGTCGGAGATGGGTACAACGACACCGAGATGCTGGCCTGGGCGCAGCGCGGCGTGGCCATGGGGCAGGCACCCGAGCGGGTCAAACGGATCGCGAATGAAGTCACCGAACACGTCAATGATGACGGGCTGGCGTTGGTCTTGGAATCGTTACTCTAAACCCGGTGACCGTGCTCGGCCAGCGCGTGGCGATCGTAGAGGTGATCGTAGCTGGCCTCGAGGTGAGCGGCGATGGCTGCCCGCACCTGGTGTTCACTCTTAAACAACGAGCGCTTAATCGCTTGCGAGACAGCCTGCACTGTGATGCCCAGAGCCTCGGCAACATCGCGTTGCTGGCCTCGCATTCCCGGGGTCATCATGTCAATCACGGCCCATTCGGCCACGGAGCGCCGGGAAATGGTGTGCCCCAATAGTTGTAAGACCGACTGGGCATGCTCGGCAAACCGAGCTGAGTCGAAATTCAGGCTGGGCTGGGCGACGTGGACTCGCACCGGGGCGATCTGGCCCTGCTTGGCTGCCGCCAGTAGTGCCTGCCGGGAGGCATCCAGGCCTGGCCCGGCGAGGTGTTCTTGATCGGAGGAATCGAGACGACCAATCCCGATGCCGACGCTGAGCTGACCCAGGCGCAATGCGTGCAAGGCCGTGTCAATCACAGCGTCGGTATCGGTCAACAGTGTGGTTAAGCGTTCGGAGTCTCGCTGTATCACGATCATGTCGGGCTGATCTGCGGGCGTGTGATTTCGCACACGTTCAGCCAACAAATCCAGGTGCGAGGAGGCGGAGCCCCGCGGTCGGTCGGCGATCGATACAACGTACATGTGTGGTCCGTTCTTGTTTTAAGAGCCGGAAGTTCAAAAAATAAATGCTGGAACCTTTATTGAGGTAAATCCTTCTGGAAAACCATCAATAAGTGGTAACTCCAGAGTATAAACATTTTTTTCTGACGGGGAGGCTTCTTAAGCTGTGTCGGAAGAACCGTTCGGCGTGAGGTGATTAACCGTGGTAGCGCTCGATGGAGGCCTTCAATTCTGCCTCTGCTTCGTCACGGCCCTTCCAGCCATCAGCCTTGACCCACTTGCCTGGCTCCAGGTCTTTGTAGTGGGTGAAGAAGTGCTCGATCTCTGACTTCAGCCAGTCACTGACGTCTTGGATGTCCTGAATGTGCTCGAAGCGTGGATCATCGACGACGCACAACAGTTTATCGTCGCCACCGCCGTCATCGGTCATCGAGAACATACCGATCGGCCGGGCTTCGACCACCACGCCGGGAACCAAGTCCACATCGGGCAGATAGATCAACGCGTCCAGCGGATCGCCGTCCTCGCCCAGGGTGTTTTCAAAATAGCCGTAATGAGTCGGGTACTGCATCGAGGTGAACAGCAACCGGTCCAAATGGATTCGACCGGTCTGATGATCGATCTCGTATTTCACCCGGGAACCGGAGGGGATTTCGACGGTCACATCGTGGTTCATGGCGCTGAGTTCTCCTATAAACTACTAGAGGTCCAATGACCCGGAATCGGGTTCATCTCCTGCTTATCAAACTTTACTGCCCACAGAAAACGGGGGAGCGTGCATGTCCAAATTATCTTTCGCGTTGGGCGGTTTCGCGCTGGTCCCGTTGGCTTTCCTGACGACGGTTGCGGTGGCCTCCGGGCTCCTGATCACTCCCACCCCGGCATTGAGCGCTCCGAAACTGACCATCGCACAAAAGACGATGAACCACGCCGAGGTAGCCTTCACCGACTATCTCCAACAGGTCGAGGAGACCTCAGCCATCGACCCGCAGGCCTTGGAATCCCAGCTGGGCGGCACCGGCTCAGCAGACATCGCCATGATGGTGGTGGATGGCTACACCGGCGACGAGCTCTACAGCCGGCACGCCGATGACATCCGAACGCCGGCCTCGTCCCTGAAACTCATCAGCGGTGTGGCCATTTTGGATCACCTGGACCCCGCACACCGTTTCACCACCACCGTGAGCGTTACGGATCATCAGCTGACCATCCACGCCGGCGGTGACGCGCTGATGGGAGTGGAGGACTCGGATGACCGGGCCGTTGCGGGACGAGCCGGGCTGAAAACCCTCGCCGAGGACACCTTGGCTGCTCTGGACGAACGAGAAGCCACTGGGGAGTACACGGTAGCCGTCGAGGTGGCCGACTATCAACAGCTTCACCCGGATTGGGAAGAAGAGGGCATGGTGACCTCGGGCAATATCTCTCAGGTCACCCCAATTGCCACCTTCGGCGCCCGGGCCCACAAGTCCTCCGGGACCGATCGCGTTCACGATCCGGCTGGTTTTGTGGCCAGCACCTTCTGGCAACACCTCGATGAGGCGCTGCCAGAAGACTCCGATCTCACCGTCACCCTGGCCGAGCAATCGGTGACCACCGAGACCGTGGACGGTGAGGAACTGGCCAGCGCGGAATCGGCCACCGTAGCCGAGCAACTCGCCTACGGCATCAAAGAATCCGATAACCAAATCATGGAAGTCTTGGCCCGGCAAGCTGCCATGGCCAGCGGTTTTGAACCCAACGTGACCGGTGTCCAACAGATGATCACCGAGACCGTCGACGAACACGGTCTGAGCAACACCACCATCGCTGATGCCTCCGGGCTGTCGTCACTTAATCTCACCACCGCCTCGGATCTGGTGGAGATCGTCGAAACGATCTCCACCACCCCGGAACTGAGCCCGATTGATGAGGGGCTGCCCGTGGCCGGATCCGACGGGACGTTGGCCACCCGCATGGACGAGGGGCCCACCGCAGGCACCGTGCGGGCCAAAACCGGGACGCTAGCGGCCTCGGTGACCCTGTCGGGAATCACGACCACGCAAGATGGCCGGCCAGTGTACTTTGTGCTGATCTCGCCGCAAGACATCGGCGGGGGAGGCATCCTGGATGCCCGGAGCGACCTGGACCAGCTGACCACCGCGCTGACCAGTTGTGGTTGCTGATTCTTTCAGCTGAGTGTGCTGTGATGGTCGTATGGAGATGATCGACGTAGACCTGGCGGCGACCACCGCGCGCGCCACTGCCCGGCCCGGAGTGCGCCTCTCACCCCGGCAAGCCCGGGCCGAAGTCGCCGGGTTACATGCGGCCGCCACGACTTCGGTGGAGACCGTGCAACAGCTCACCGGGTTGGACGTGGCGCGCGGTCTGGATGACTCGCAGGTGCTGGTGTTGGACCGCCCCGGCTGGGCCCGCTCCACGGCAACCGGGCTGGTGGAGATGACCCGTCCCGGGTTCGAAGCCGTCCAAGCTCGCAATCCGCTCTACACCTCCCGAATCTTTGCCGGTGCCTCGCGGGCCACCGCCTCGGTGCAGCTCGGCACCGTGCTGGGTTATCTCTCCACCCGGATTCTGGGTCAGTATGACCCCTTCGTCCCCGGCCCGGCCGGGGGAGGTCGGTTGGCGTTGGTGGCCCCGAATACCGCGATGATCCGAGGCGAGCTCGACCTCGATCCGGTGGACTTCCGCCTCTGGGTGTGCCTGCATGAACAAACCCACCGCGTGCAATTTGCCGCAGCACCCTGGCTGGCTGAGTACTTACAACAGGCCGTCACCTCATTGCTGGTGATGATGACTGACCCCGATCAGGCCCTGAGTGGCCGAGATGCCATCAAAGCGCAGATGTCGACGGTCAACGGTGTGATGTCGCTGTTGGAAGGCCACGCCAATGTGGTCATGGATGCCGTCTCGACCAGTCTGGTCCCCACCAAACACACCATTCGGCGTCGGTTCAACGACCGCAAACCGCCCGGTGGTCCGTTGGGTGCCCTGTTCCGCAAACTCATTGGCATGGACGCGAAAGCCGCGCAATATCGAAACGGTCAACAATTCGTGCAGGCGGTGGTCGCGCAGATCGGGATGGATGGATTCAACCGCGTATTCACCGACGCCCGCTACATGCCCACCGAGGCGGAACTGCACGACGCTACGGCCTGGATCGCCCGCACTGAGGCCCTGTGAACCACTGGCAGACCCGGCCGCAGTTGACCGGCGCGTTTCCGCCCGCCCGCCGGTGGCCAGAACCGTTGCATCGAGGGCTGGCGCAATTGCAACGACTCACCCGTCCCCAGTCACTGACGCTGCTGGGAGTTTCGGGTGGGGCCGACTCCATGGCCTTACTCGTCGTCGCGACGCTGTGCCAGACCAGAGCAGACCACACCCGACGGTTTGGGGTGATCAGCCTCGACCATCAGCTTCAGTCGGGTACTGCCGAGGTCGCTGCCGCGGTGGCGACGATCGCGACCAAACTCGGGCTCGAGCCAGTGATCACCCGTGCCCTTGATCTGCCGGAAACCGGAACCGGGGGACTGGAAGCCACCGCTCGGGTGGGGCGTCTGGAAGCCTTTGCCCAGGGTGCTCACACCACCGGGGCCCAGGCCGTGGCACTGGGACACACCGCCGATGATCAGGCCGAACAAGTCCTGTTGGGCCTGGTGCGCGGGTCCGGTCCGCGCTCGCTGGCCGGTATCGCCGAAACCACCACCTATGGTGAGTTACACCACCCGTTGCATGTGGTGCGCCCTTTCTTAGGGATTTCCCGGGCTGAGACCGAACAGATCTGTCACTGGGCAGGAATCGAGCCGTGGCAGGATCCGATGAACACCGATCCGCGGATCCTGCGTGCCCGGATCCGCCACCAGGTGCTACCCGGGCTGGAACAGTTGGGTCCCACGGTGCGCTCCGGGCTCCTGGCCACCGCAGCCATTGCTGCCGAAGACGCCGCGTATTTGGAAGCTGAGGCACACCGGCGCTACCGAATGCTGGCCCAGATACACAAGGCAACCATCCGCTTTGACCTGCAGGCCGTCCGAGACCTTCCCGCCGCGCTGGGGCACCGGGTCATCGGCAAGGCAGTCACCGAACTGGGCGGCACACGGCCGTCTCGAGAGCGCACGCTGGCAGTGATGGAGCTAGCCCGGGCGCGTCCAGGTTCCTCGGCCGGGCCCATCCAGCTGGCAGGCGGGGTAGCCGCGCGCCGGAACCGAGGCCAAAATCCCGGCGAATATGACACACTAGAATTGTTCACTGTCCCCTCGTCACGGAGTTGAGATGAAAGTAGAAGACATCGAGGATGACCTCCTGCACGTCTTACTGGACAAACAGCAATTGCGCGACACCGTGGCGCGGTTGGCAGCCCAGATCGACGAGGACTATCACGATAAAGACGTGCTGATGGTCGGCGTACTTAAGGGCGCGATTATGGTGATGGCCGATCTGTCTCGAGCCATGACCTCCCACGTCACCCTGGACTTCATGGCGGTGTCTTCCTATGGGTCGGGCACCAAATCTTCCGGTGTGGTCCGAATCCTGAAGGACCTGGAAACCGACCTGATGGGTCGGCACGTGCTGATCGTGGAAGACATTATCGACTCGGGGCTGACCTTGTCGTGGTTGCGCACCAATCTGGAATCTCGTGGCCCTGCGTCGGTGGAGATCTGCACGTTGTTGCGCAAGCCGGATGCATTGAAGGTCGACATCGACGTTAAATACGTCGGCGCCGATATCCCCAATGAATTCGTCGTCGGCTACGGGCTCGATTACGCGGAGAAATACCGCAACCTCGAGCTGGTGGCTACGCTGGCTCCGCACGTGTACTCCTAAGGGGACTGTCATTCCCCTGGCGTCGCTGTCCACTTGTTGCGAAAGCGTGTCAACCAAACTCCACCCCAAGTTGACGTTGCCGATATGCTAGGGCGAGTACGCGTTCTGCGCGCGGGGGTAAGGAGACTGAGTGAACGTCAAAAAGATTTTCAAGGGCCCGATCATTTGGATCGTGCTCGCTGTGCTGATGCTGTTAATCGTGGTTCCAGTGCTGACCTCTGGAACCCAAACCCAGCTGGATACCTCCGAAGGTGTGCAGCTACTCAAAGACGATAAAGCAGAGCAAGCCAAAGTCTCCGATAACGACCACCGCGTGGATCTGACCCTGCGTGACAACTACGAGCACGAAGGTCAGGACGTCGGCACTGACGTCTACTTCTTTTACTCCACCGACCGCGCTGAAACGGTCATGGACACCATTGCCGAGTCCAACGTGGAGGACTACACCGACGAACCGGTGCAAAATAACTGGTTCCTGTCCATGTTGGGCTTCTTGATCCCGTTCATCATTATTGCCCTGTTGTTCTGGTTCATTCTCTCCCGCATGCAGGGTGGTGGCGGCAAGATCATGCAGTTCGGTAAGTCCAAGGCCAAGATGGTCGACAAGGACATGCCACAGGTGACCTTCAAAGACGTCGCCGGTATCGACGAGGCAGTCGACGAGCTGTACGAGATCAAAGAATTCCTCACCGAGCCAGCGAAGTTCCACGCGGTGGGTGCCAAGATTCCGAAGGGTGTACTCCTCTACGGTCCTCCCGGGACCGGTAAAACCCTGGTTGCCAAGGCCGTGGCCGGCGAGGCCGAAGCGCCGTTCTACTCGATTTCGGGTTCGGACTTCGTGGAAATGTTCGTCGGTGTCGGTGCCTCCCGCGTGCGCGATCTCTTCGAACAGGCCAAGAATCACGCCCCGGCGATTGTCTTTATCGACGAGATCGATGCGGTGGGTCGTCACCGTGGCGCCGGTATCGGTGGCGGTAATGACGAACGCGAACAGACCCTGAATCAGCTACTGGTGGAAATGGACGGTTTCGACGCCAACACCAACGTCATCCTGATCGCTGCGACCAACCGTCCTGACGTCTTGGACCAGGCGTTGTTGCGTCCGGGTCGTTTCGACCGTCAGATTCCCATCGAGGCCCCCGATCTGGAAGGCCGGCTGAAGATCCTGACCGTCCACGCCCAAGGCAAGCCGATGACCGACGACGTGGACTTGAAGACCCTGGCTCAGAAAACCCCGGGTTTCTCGGGTGCGGATCTGGCCAATGTGCTCAATGAGGCCGCGCTACTCACCGCCCGCTCTAACGCGCAGTTGATCGACAACCGCGCGTTGGATGAGGCCGTCGATCGCGTGATGGCCGGTCCGCAACGACGCACCCGGTTGATGAAAGAACACGAGCGCAAAGTCACCGCTTACCACGAGGGCGGGCACGCGCTGGTGGCGGCCGGATTGCGCAACTCAGCCCCGGTCACTAAGGTCACCATCCTTCCGCGCGGAAAAGCGCTGGGCTACACCATGGTGATCCCGGAAGAAGATAAGTACTCGGTCACCCGCAACGAGCTACTCGACCAGCTGGCCTATGCCATGGGTGGACGGGTGGCCGAAGAGATTATTTTCCACGACCCCTCCACCGGTGCCTCCAATGACATTGAGAAGGCCACCGAAACCGCGCGTAAAATGGTCACCGACTACGGCATGTCGGCCAAGATCGGGACTGTGAAGCTGGGCTCGGCCAACCAGGATGCCTACGCCCAACAAGAGCCCAACCGCAATTACTCCGATGAGCTGGCCTCGGTGGTTGATGAGGAGGTCCGTGGCCTATTAGACAATGCACACGCCGAGGCCCACTGGATTCTGACCGAAAACCGGGACGTGCTCGATGAGTTAGCGTCCCAGTTGCTCAGCCGGGAGACCCTGAACCGAGCCGAGTTGGACGAAATCTTCGCACCGGTGCGCAAACGCGACCCGCGTCCGCTGTGGCTGTTCAATGAAGATCGTCCGGTCTCCGATATTCCACCGGTCCAGACTGAGGCCGAAAAGAAGGCCGCTCAACAAGCCGGTGAGGATCCGGAACGGCACTCCGATACCCTCAACCCGCTGGTCCAACCTGGCGACGGATTGCCGAATGACAGCCCCGGCGAGAGTCCGCAGGGGTGCTAATGGACCTGCCACGCATTGAAGCCGCCGTGCGTGAGATCCTGGAAGCTATCGGCGAAGATCCCGACCGCGACGGGCTACGGGAAACCCCGGCGCGCGTGGCACGTAGCTACGCCGAAATTTTCGGAGGACTGGGCCAAGAACCTGGCGAGGTGCTGGAAAAGACCTTCGACCTGGTCCACGACGAGATGGTGCTGGTCAAGGACATCGCCTTCTACTCCACCTGTGAACACCACCTGTTGCCCTTCCACGGTCAGGCCCATATCGGTTATATCCCCTCGGAGTCGGGCAAAGTGACCGGTTTGTCCAAGCTGGCCCGGCTGGTCAATGTTTACGCCCGGCGCCCACAGGTCCAAGAACGCCTGACCGATCAGCTGGTTGAAGCGCTGATGACTCATCTGCACCCGCGCGGGGCTATTGTGGTAGTAGAAGCAGAGCATTTGTGCATGTCGATGCGGGGCGTAAAATCCCCCGGAGCCATGACCGTCACCTCAGCAGTGCGCGGACAATTGCGCGATGCTTCCACTCGCTCCGAAGCCATGAGCTTGATCTTGCGAAAGTAACCACCGGCAGACCGTTGAAAGGACGAACATGAGTATGGCAGCCGTGCCCGGAACCGGGCCTTCCACCGGACCGCTCAGCGTGGTGCGCAAGGTTCACCGCGCCACGTTCTCCGAGTTGGACACCTCCCGCACCCTGGTCATGGGAATTCTGAACGTGACCGATAATTCCTTCTCCGATGGGGGCGAACACTTCTCCGTGGAGTCGGCGATCGATCACGGGTTGCGCATGCACTACGCCGGTGCCGACCTGGTTGACGTCGGTGGCGAATCCACCGCGCCGGGGCGCCAAGAGGTCTCCGCCGAGGAGGAACAGCAGCGCATTCTGCCGGTTGTGGAGGCACTGATCAAGGCCGGCGTGCTGGTCTCGGTCGATACTCGCCACGCCGCCACCGCGCGGGCGGCCATGGACTACGGCGAGATCATCATCAACGACGTCTCCGGACTGAACTTCGATCCCGAGATGCCACACCTGATCGCCGAAACCGGGGCCAAGTACATCCTCACCCACAACCGTGGGGATGCCACCACCATGGACGATGCAGCAAAGTATGAGGACCTGACTGCCGAGGTCGTGGCCGAGTTGGGCCAGATCATCGAGGCCTTCACCAACGCCGGGGTCTGTCGCGACCAGCTGATCGTCGATCCGGGCTTAGGCTTCGCCAAGCTGGGCGCGCACAACTGGGAGCTCTTGGGCCAGCTGGAGGCCATAGAGCAACTGGGTTATCCGGTGTTGGTTGGCGCCTCCCGCAAACGGTTCTTGGGCACTGTACTGGCTAACCGCCACGGCGAACCACGTCCGGTGGATGAGCGCGATATTGCCACCGCCGCCGTGACGGCCTTGGTCGCCCAGCGCAAGATCTGGGCGGTGCGGGTCCACGATGTGCCCACTAATCTGGACGCCGTGAAGGTCGCCACCGCCTGGGCGGATGCTCGATGAGCGAAGACAAACACCACGACGATCTGATCACCCTCACCGGGGTGCGTGGCCGCGGTTTTCACGGGGTTTTGGACTCTGAAAAACAGGCCGGACAGGTTTTCATCGTCGACGCCGAGCTGAGTCTGGATGTGTCGGTGGCCGCCACCTACGACGAGGTCAACTACACGGTGGACTACGCCGAGGTGGCCACCACGATCCAGCGACTGATCTCCGGACAGGCCTATGACCTGATCGAAACGCTCGGTGTGCAGATTGCCAGCACCTTGCTGGAAGAACAGCCACTGGTGGAACACGTCAAGATCACGGTGCACAAGCCGCAAGCTCCAGTGCCGGCGGATTTTGCCGATGTGAGCGTCACTATCGAGCGTGGACGGGCATGGAACCAGTAACCGCGGTGCTCTCGCTCGGGGCTAACCTCCACGATCCACGGCGACAGCTAGCTGAGGCCGTCGTGGCTCTGAAGGGCCATCCCCAGATCTTGACGGTGCAGGCCTCACCACTGGCGCGCACCACACCGGTCGGATCGGTGGAACAACCCGACTTTCTCAACCAAACCCTCATCATCACCACCACACTGAGTGCCGAGGAGTTATTGGCCTTTGGCCACGATCTGGAAGCGCGCGCCCATCGCCGGCGCGAGGTGCGTTGGGGCCCGCGGACCCTGGACGTTGACGTCATCGATTACGATCAGCAACACCGCGCTGATCCTCAGCTGACGCTACCGCACCCGCGCGCGCACGAACGCGGATTCGTGCTGGTGCCCTGGAGCTGGATCGACCCCGACGCCACGCTGGATGGCACACCGATCACCGAGCTGATCCAAGCTGCTACCGATGCCGATGAGGTGCACCGTCTATGAAGACCACCCGGCCCGGCCTATTGGTGCTGACCCTGGTCATCGCTGCCGCGATCGGCTGGATCGGCACTCTGCTCACCACCGCCTACCGACTACCGGTGCCGGTGCTGGGTATTGCCGCGGTGATCACCCTGACCGCTGTGGCAGCCTTGTTGATGGTGCTCGGGATCCGCGTGTTGCGCGATCGGAAGAAACCCCCGGCGGCCCGGATGAATCCTCTGGCAGCGGCCCGAACTGTGGTGCTCGCCCAAGCCACCGCCTACACCGGAATGGTGATCGCCGGATGGCACATCGGGATTCTCATCGATCGGATCCCCGCGGCCGGTATTGGCTCTCAAACCACGGTAGATGCCATGATGATGGTGGTCACCGGTGCAGCGGTGACGGTGATCGGCCTCGTCGTCGAGCAATGGTGTAAGATTCCGCCCGATGATGAATCGGATGACCGGTCCGATCCTCCGCCGAGGTCGCCCGGGCTACCTCAAGCCGGTCGTAACCTGCCCTGATGTTGTCCCCTTAAGACCGCAAGCACCCACCGGACAAGAACCGAACGGAAAGAACGGACCAGTATGGCTGATCATCAGCAGTATCCGCCCCGTCCACCGCAACGGCCGAAAACGCCACCGCCATCCTCTCCTGAAGACCAACAGTACCCACCCCGGCCTGGGGGCCAGTCGTCGCCCCCGCCCGACGATCAGCGCCAGCAGCCCGCGCCTGCACGGAAACAGCCGGTCGCCCAAGCGCCCAAATCCTCGGTGGCTCACGTTCTCGCCCAATCCCCACCACCGAGATTCTCGGATCCCGACCGGGCTGACCGATCCGGCCAGAAAAAACTCGATTTCGGGGTGGACTTCACTCCGGTGTCATCCAAGCTGATCACGGTGCGCTACATTCATTCGATCTTTTCCCTGCTGATCGGGTTGGCAATTACCGGGACCATGGCGGTGGTGGCGACCTTTGTCCTCGCTGAATTCGAGGACGTCGGGTCTTGGTTCGCACTGTTCTGGGTCCTTCCCGCCGGCGTACTGATCTTCTATATCGTCAAGTTTTTCCTGATCCCACGTCAGGTGCGGGCCATTGGCTACGCCGAACGTGAGGACGATGTGGTGACCAAGCGCGGACTGTGGATCCGTCGGGTGATGGCGGTCCCCTACGGTCGCCTGCAGTACGTGGACATCAACAGTGGGCCACTGCAACGCCACTTCAACATTTGCGACCTGACCCTGACCACCGCGGCCTCGAGCTCCGTCCTTGAGGGGGTTCCCCTGGAGGAAGCAGAACGACTGCGCGAAGAACTCACCGCCCGTGGGCAGGCCCGCCTGGCTGGATTGTGAGGTGACCATGTCGCAACAGCACCAATCGGGGGCCGAGCCACCATGGCGTCGCATGCACCCGTTGACACCGATCGCCTCGGCCGGATCGATTATCCTGGTGGTTTTCTTCTTCATCATCGTCAATCTCGGCTTGCAGGTGTTGACGTTCTTGCAGGAGGTTGGCGACATGGAGGGTGGTGTGTTCATCATCTTGGGGATCATCGTGCTGGCGATCGCCGCCTTGATCATCTTCCCCTACCTCTCCTGGCGGTTCCACAAGTTTCGGATTACCGATGACGCGGTAGAACGAGTCAAGGGATGGCTTTTTGTCTCCCGCCGGCGGATGCGGCTGGACCGGATTCAGGCTGTCGAAATTCGTCGACCATTGTTGGCACGGATTTTCGGGCTGGCCGAGCTGACCGTGGAAGCTGCCGATGGTGATGCCACGGCTCTGACCCTGCAATTCATTAAGAACGACGAGGCCACTCAACTCCGTTCTGAAATTCTGCGCAAAGCCTCTGGCGCCCAGCATGGCTCGAGTCCTTCCGCACAGCCCTCTAGCGGACAACCAGCAGACCCCGGTCAACCGGTGGCACCGATGCTGGACGACGAACATCTGGTACCGATGCTACGGATCAGCACCGTTAGGCTCTTCGGATCGTCGCTCATGGCATCGCTGGTCTTCCCCCTCGCGGTCGTGGTCCTCTATGCGCTCGCCATGATTGTCGCGCTGGTGATCTTCGGTACCGACCCCGCGATCTTGGGGATCATTACCGTCATCGGGATCAGTCTGCTGCCACTGTCCGTGTTTCTCGCCGCGGTCGGTGGCATCGCTCCGGCCATCACCTACTACGGTTACACGGTGTGGCGCGGTGTCAACGGCCTGAAAATCACCTACGGTCTGGTCCAGACCGTCAACCAGACCGTGCCTCCCGGGCGTGTGCAGGCCGTCGGGATCCGGCAACCTCTACTGTGGCGCATCTTTGGCTGGTACGAGCTGAAAATCAATACCGCCGGCTACGGTTTAGCCGCGGG
The DNA here is from genome assembly GCF_029853775.1 of Auritidibacter ignavus. NCBI lineage: Bacteria > Bacillati > Actinomycetota > Actinomycetes > Micrococcales > Micrococcaceae > Auritidibacter > Auritidibacter ignavus. The sequence goes on along the minus strand of NZ_CP122564.1, from coordinate 1,689,483 downwards.
TGATTCGGTCAAATCCACAGTGCTACCGGTCGGCAGTCTGGACGATGTGTTCCGGGTACTGTCCATCCTGGCCCCGGACCCCGGTGTTGATCGAATGGACCAGGTCGTGATCGCGGGCTTGAAAGACTCCAAGGGCAACCGTGGCGGTTTCATCAACGCGCCCCGCCGCTCCTGGTGGCTGATGCCCTTCCAGTTCCGTCGGCACGGTTTCGCGATCACCCCGTCCCTGCTGTTGCTTCGCTCCGGACGATTCAACCGCGCGCTCACGCTGCTACCGCACGACCGCATCCAGTCCATCTCGCTGGCTCAGGGCATCCGCGCCCGGTGGTGCTCGCTGGTCTCCGTTTCCTTCCCGACCGCCTCCGGGCCGGTGGATGTCGGCCTAAAGCATATGGACCTGGCCGTCGGGGTGCAATTGGCCCACTTCGAAGAATCCGTGGCCGCCATCGCCCGACGCTACTCCGACCGCGACCGGTGGATGGATGACACCGAACTGCAACGGTTCGACAACGCCACCGACCAAGCCGAGAAAACCCTGGAGAACGCTCAGTGACCGTCGACGAGCCAGCCTCAGGGATCAGCGCGGGCGCACCGGGCCGACTCGGCATCGGGGTGATCAGCGCCGGAAAAGTCGGTGCGGTGCTCGGGGCAGCCCTGCGCGACCTCGGCCATGCCATCACCGGCGTACACGCCGTCTCCGACGCCTCCCGAACCCGCGCCGAATCACTGTTGCCCGAGGTTCCCATCCTCGATATTCCCGATATTCTGCGCCGTTCCGAAATGGTGCTCTTGGCCGTTCCCGACGACGTGCTAGGGGAGCTGGTCGCCGGGCTGGTCACCGCCGGCCACGTGCAAACCGGACACCTGATGGTCCACACCTCCGGCCGTCACGGCTTAGCGGTCCTCGAGCCGATCAGAAGCCAGGGCGCGATCCCGATGGCGATCCACCCGGCGATGACCTTCACCGGACTCAGCCTGGATCTGGCCCGACTGCACCGCACGGCCTTCGGCATCACCGCCGATCCCATTACCCTGCCGATTGCCCAAGCCTTGGTGACCGAACTCGGTGGCACCCCGGTGGTGGTGCCTGAACAGCACCGGGCCACCTACCACGCCGCGCTCTCCCACGCCTCCAACCACTTGGTGACCCTCACCGCCGAAGCCGCCCAGATCCTGGAATCCATCGGCATCGAGGACACCTCGGCGGTCCTGGGGCAACTGATGAACGCCAGTCTGGATAATGCGCTGAGCTCTGGCGATCAGGCACTCACCGGCCCGGTCGCCCGCGGTGACGTGGGCACCGTAGCCGACCACGTGAACGCCCTGAGCGTAGCGGCTGACACCCACCCCGAGCTCGCTGAGGTGCTGACCAGCTACCGTTCACTGTCACTGGCCACTGCCCGCCGTGCCCACGCCCGTGGGGCCATCAGCACCGAGGCCTTCACCGCACTGCAGCAGATCCTGGGGTAGCTAGGACGTTCAATATATGAATGCGGTCACACATATTCGAGCAACTGTGTAATATAGGTCACTATTAGCATGGAGGCTGTTTATCTGAAAGAGGCATGATGTCCGGATCGGGCTCGCAACGAACCGGTGATGTATCGCTGGCAAAAACTCTGACCAATCTTGACGCGTTAGCCCTGGGCTTCGGCGCCATGATCGGCTTCGGGTGGGTGGTGCTGACCGGTGACTGGATCAACGAAGCCGGCACCGTGGGCGCCATCATCGCAGTGCTGGTCGGTGGCGCCATTATGGCTGTGGTAGGTCTTGTCTACTCTGAACTAACCAGCGCAATGCCTAAAGCCGGTGGGATCCACAATTATGCCTTGCGTGCGCTAGGTCCACGTTGGGCATTCATCGCTTCCTGGGCGCTTGCCGGAGGATATGTGACCGTAGTCGCCTTTGAAGCCGTCGCCTTTCCCCGGACCGTCGCATATATAATCCCAGAGATCTCTCAGATTCCTTTGTGGGACGTCGCCGGTGACAAAGTACATCTATCATGGGCGCTACTAGGGGTTGTCGCTGCGATCATCATTACCTGGTTGAACGTGCGAGGAGTTAAACCGGCTTCTATCGCCCAGAACTTCACGGTGATCTTTCTGGTTGCCGTGGGCGTGCTGATGATCTTCGGGTCGGTCACCCGTGGATCTGCCGAAAACATGGAACCACTATTTACGCCTGGAATTGCAGGGATATTTGCAGTTCTGATCGCGATGCCATTTCTTTTCATCGGCTTTGATGTCATCCCGCAGACCGCCGAAGAAGTTAATGTGCCACCTCGGCGCATCGGTTGGCTCGTCGTGATTTCCGTGCTGATGGCAACGGCGTGGTATGCCATGGTGGTCTTGACCACCTCCTCAGCCATGAACGTTAACGATCTTGTTCATGCAGACATCGCCGTCGCTGACGCCTTTGGCACCCTGTTCAATTCCCAGATACTGGCCAATATTCTGATCGCCGGAGGTATCGCCGGAATCCTCACCTCGTGGAATTCGCTGCTGATGGGTGCTTCACGCTTGGTGTACTCGCTATCGCGCACAGGGATGCTGCCGGCGTGGTTTGGGAAGTTGCACCCGAAGTACCAGACGCCCGCCAATGCATTGTATTTTATTGGCGGACTGTCGCTCCTGGCGCCATTCTTCGGGGAAATCATGCTGAACTGGTTGGTCGACTCGGGTGGGCCCTCAATCATCATCGCCTATTTCTTCGTATCTGTGATTTTCGTGGCTTTAAGGAGGAAAGAACCCACCATGGACCGGCCATTGAACATCGGCCGTGGCTGGAAAGGCGAAGTCATTGGGTGGACCTCCATCGTGCTCACCGGCGCGCTGTTCACCGTCTACTTGCCTGGCATGCCCTCGGCACTGGACTGGCAACCGTGGCTGATCTTCGGTATCTGGTGGGTGATCGGTCTCGTCTTCTTCGTCCGAGTACCCGGAGGGATCAAACCCGGCCCGAATGCTGAAGCTGAATTGGTCAGCTTGGCCCGTGACCGCACAAGCCGGTAGGTCCATGCTGGAACACCTCGATCTCAATCGCGACTAGCATGGTAGGCGTGAGTGTCACTGTTGTGAAGACTATTGACCAGGCTCGCGCCGCCATCACCGGCGTGGCCTCGGTGGGTCTGGTGCCCACTATGGGCGCGTTGCACGATGGCCACGGAGCCTTGCTCGAACGCGCCCGGGCCGAGAACGAGCTGGTAGTGGTCTCGAACTTCGTCAACCCATTGCAGTTTGACCGGGATGAAGACTACCAGAACTATCCCCGCGATCTAGCCGGTGACGCTGAACTGGTCACCCGCTACGGGGCCGATGTGATGTTTGCGCCGTCGGTGGAGGAGATGTATCCGATCCTGCCACCGATGGTCAGCGTCTCAGCCGGAGAGATGGGACGGATTTTCGAAGGTGCCTCCCGACCGGGACACTTCGACGGCGTCTGCACCGTGGTGACCAAACTGTGGAATATCCTCCGCCCCGAGCCCGGCACCGCCTTCCGTAGCTATTTCGGTCGCAAAGACGCCCAACAACTAGCGATTCTCACCCGGATGTCCGAGGAACTAAATATCCCGGTCGAGATCGTGCCCGTGGATCTGGTGCGGGCGCCCTCCGGGTTGGCGCTGTCCTCGCGCAACCAACGCCTGGATGAATCCGGTCGCCAACGCGCTCGCGGACTCTCCCAGGGACTGAATTTTTTGCGCGAGCAAGCCGAAGCTGGTCACCCCCTGGATCTAGACCGCGCTCGTGAGTTAGTGGCTGCCGAGGAACAGGTCACCCTCGACTACCTCGAGGTCGTTGACCCGGCCACGCTACAACCCCTCGAAGACCTCTCCGCACCCCTGGCCACCCCGGCCCTGGCCCTGGTGGCCGCCTGGGTGCCACCGGTGCGCTTGATCGACAACATGATGTTAGAACCCCCGCAAAGGAGACCCCGTGACTGAGATATCCGCCCGCCAAGACCTCTACCGCCACGTCAATGGTGCGTGGCTGAACACCCACGAGATCCCTGCCGACCAGGGTGCCTACGGGGCCTTTATGGAACTGCGCGACGAGGCCGAAGAGGCCGTGCACGAGATCCTGAAAGACGCCGAGCTGGACACCAGTGCCACCCGGTTCCCCGCCGATCAACCCACCGCCCGCATCGCCGCGCTGTACCGGGCGTTTATGGATACCGACGCCATTGAAGCCCGGGGGCTGGAACCCATTGCCGGCGAACTGGGCCAGATCGAAAACGTCTCCACCCCCGAAGAGTTTGTGGCCCTCTCGGCCCAGCTGCAGCGCCAGGGCATCTCGGGGCTGATCGCGGCCGGGTCGATGCAGGACGCCGGGGACCCGCAACGGATGTTGCTCCACCTGATCCAGGGCGGGATCGGCCTTCCCGATGAGTCCTATTACCGCGATGAGAAATTCGCCGAGATCCTGCAGGCTTATCAGGACCACATTGCCGCGATGTTCTCCCTGACCGGAATCGGGGGAGACAACCTCCAAACCGGCGACGCAGCCGCGGCCGTGGTCGATCTGGAGAAAAAGATCGCCGGCTACCACTGGGATGTGGTGGCCGTGCGCGATGCGGTGAAACGTTACAACCTGCTCACCCGGGAGGATCTGACCGAGGTTTTCGGACTGGCCAACACCTATCTGGCCGCCCTGGGTGCCGATGACTTCTCCGAAGTGGTGGCCTGGCAACCGGACTTTCTCACCGGCATCAACCAGCTCCTCCACGATGAGCCACTGGACACCTGGAAACTGTGGCTCCAATTCCAAGTCATCTCTTCTTCGGCGCCGTATTTGAGTGACGACCTGGTGAATGAAGACTTCGATTTCTACGGCCGGAAGCTGGCCGGCACCCAAGAGGTCAAGGCCCGGTGGAAGCGTGCGGTCTCCTTCGTCAACGGTGCCGTGGGTGAAGATGTCGCCCAGCTGTATGTGGCCAAACACTTCCCGGCCGGTCATAAAGAAGCCATCGACGAGTTGGTGGCCACCCTGCTGAAGGCCTACCGCAACTCCATTAGCTCCCTGGACTGGATGAGCTCCGAAACTCGCCAGCGGGCTCTGGAAAAACTTGAGCAGTTCAACCCGATGGTCGGCTACCCGGTGAAGTGGGAGGATTACTCGGCCATGGAGGTCTTCCACGACGACCTGATGCGCTCGGTGCGTTCAGCCTCGGCCTTCCACTTCGATCGTGACCTGGCCAAGATCGAGGAAGGACCCGACCCCGAGGAGTGGCACATGACCCCGCAAACGGTCAACGCCTACTACTCTCCGGTGGAAAACGCCATCGTGTTTCCCGCCGCCATCCTGCAACCGCCGTTCTTCGACCCGCAGGCCTCGGCAGCCGAAAACTTCGGTGGCATTGGTGCGGTGATCGGTCACGAAATCGGCCACGGATTTGACGATCAGGGATCCCGTTACGCCGGTGACGGGTCACTGCACGACTGGTGGACCGAAACCGACCGGGAAGCCTTCCAACAACGCACCGGACAGCTGGTCGACCAGTACAATCAGCTCCACCCGGCCGAAGCCCCCGACTACCAGGTCAACGGCGAGCTGACCCTGGGCGAGAACATTGGCGATCTGGGTGGACTGGGCATCGCCCACCAGGCCCTGGAACTCTACCTGGGCGAGACCACCGAAGAGATCGATCGCGAATTCTTCATCGCCTGGGCCACCGTGTGGCGGCAACTGACCCGACGGGAAACCATGATCACCCGGATCAGCGCCGACCCACACTCGCCCAATGAATTCCGGTGCAACCAGGTGGTGAAAAACCTCGACAGTTTCCACCGGGCCTTCGGAACCCAACCCGGGGATCACATGTGGCTGGACGAGGACCAGCGCGTGAGCATCTGGTAGTGCTCTAGATGAGTGAATCCTAATCTCTTCAGCTCAGCTTCGAAACCCGCAACATATGCTTCCATCGGGCCGGACACCTGTACTCGGCTCGATTTTCCTATAACCACCATGATTGGCTCTCCTTGTCTCCAAAATGAATGGAGTACAAGTCCAACACGGTCCAATGATTATGCCGATAGTTTCTGCCCAACACCCGCATGAATCCGGCGATCTGTCACAGGTATCGGCATAGCCCACACCTCGGCATAACACGAGATAGGCGGATGTCGGCATATCACCTGGGACATCACGAAGTTGGCGGGCCCAGTCAAGGGCATCTACTACGACGCCTATGTGATGCTGGATATCTTCTCTCGGATGATTGTTGGCTGTGTCGTTCATGCCCGCGAATCTGCTGGTCTGGGGGAGGAATTTATGCAAACCGTGTTTGGCGTCTATGGGATTCCCAAGGTGGTGCACGCGGATCGGGGTTCGTCGATGACCTCAAAACCCGTGGCCGCGCTGTTATCGGATCTGCAGGTGGTCAAATCGGAGGGTGTCAGATTGTTTGTGTACAGAGTCATCGATGAGAGGACATGATGATGACCATGACAGATGATCGTGTTGATCAGCCTGGTGGGGCTGATGTTGTTGCGCAGTTGAAGGCCAGTGGTGCCTTGGACGAGCTTTTCGCTCGGATCGACGCCGGTGAGATCGAGCTGACCGGCAACGGTGGAGTGATTCCTGAACTGATCAAGGAAGCACTCGAACGGGGCCTGCAGGCTGAGATGACCTCGCATCTGGGTTACGGGCCTGGTGACCGGGAGGCTAAAGCCGTCACGGACCGGCCGGTCAATGCCCGTAATGGCTCGTATTCCAAGACGGTCGCCAGCGAGGTCGGCGATATCGAGCTGACGGTGCCTAGGGATCGTGACGGGTCGTTCACCCCGCGTCTGGTGCCTAAGGGCTCGCGCCGGCTGGGCGGGCTGGATGAGATGATCATCAGCTTGTATGCCGGTGGAATGACGATCCGCGATATCCAGCATCACCTGGCTGTCACGATCGGCACGGAGCTGTCTCACGAGACGATCGCCAATATCACCGACGCCGTGCTGGAAGCCGTTGTGGAATGGCAGAACCGGCCGTTAGAAGAGTTCTACCCCGTGATCTACCTCGATGCGATTCGGGTGAAGGTCCGCGATGGTGGGCATGTGCGGTCAAAAGCGGCACACATCGCTGTCGGCGTCGATATGGACGGCATCAAGCACGTCCTGGGCATCTGGGTCCAGGACACCGAAGGCGCCGCGTTTTGGGCCCATGTCTGTGCCGAGCTTGCCAACCGCGGGATCCGCGATGTGCTCATCGTCTGCTGTGACGGGCTGACCGGCTTGCCAGAGGCTATCGAAGCGACCTGGCCGGACTCGCTTGTCCAGACGTGCGTGGTGCACCTGATCCGGGCAGCGAACCGGTTCGTCACCTACGGCGATCGCAAGGCGGTTTCACAGGCTTTGAAGGCCATCTACACCGCAAGCAACGAGGATACTGCCAAGGCTGCCCTGGAGGATTTCGCAGCTTCTGAACTCGGTCAGAAATACCCGTCAGCGGTCGCGACCTGGACAAACGCCTGGGAGCGTTTCGTGCCGTTTTTGGCGTTCCCGCCAGCGCTGCGGCGGGTGATCTATACGACGAATGCGATCGAGTCATTGAACTATCAGCTGCGCAAAGTCACGAAGAACCGCACTCAGTTCCCCACCGACGACGCGGTGGTGAAACTCTTGTGGCTAGCGATCTGCACGATCGAGGACAAACACGCACGCCAACGAGCCAAGGAACGCGGCAAACCCGCCAGCCAGCGCAAAGCCGCCGGCAGACTCGTCGAAGGACAAGTCACCACGAACTGGAAACAGGCACTAGCCCAACTCGCGGCAGCCTACCCCGACCGAATGAACCCATACCTGTAAACCCAACCCCCGTACACAACAGAATTGACAACCTCGTGGCGAATCTTTATGGATCGCCACTGCCGCCCCTCACGAGAAAGGCATATCAAGTTGAAAATGGAACTTACTCACGATACTCCGAATACCGGATCCGACACGAGATCCAAAACACTCTTCTAGATTCTCCTGATCGGCCTTCTCATAGCCGGTCTTGGCATGACATCCGCCCCCACAGCTTTAGCGCAATCTCAGACCAATACAGCACCTACTGCCACGGAGCAGCACTCGGATGATGCGCAAACCGACGAACTAGTAGCCGAACCCTAGATCGCGTGGGGTGCAGTCATTCGAATCTTTACTTCGAAACCAGCCTGTGAAGCAGCACGGGTGGCGTATAACGCCATGTTCCCTGATTTCCACACCTTGGAATGCCAACGAAGCGGTAGCGCTTGGTACTTGGTGCGCGCATGACTACCAACATCGGAGCCGACACCAGTTCTGTTAGAATCAAGGAATGGCAGACTCAGGCGCGCCAGTTTATCAACACCCAGAAGTACATCGAAGTGCTTCCTGCGGCGCCGGAAGAGAACCCATGGGCACCAGCATCACTGAATCGAATGGAGGTTGCGTTTCTCGAAAGTTGGGGCAATCGTCCCAATGATCTGAGCAGCGAGATGCGCACTTACTATGAATGGTTTCTGGGTGAAGGTCTCGTCCGACTGTTTGGTGGCACCTGGGTATATCTGCCCGGGCATCTCATCAACGCGAAAGAGACAGAGGGTGGTTACGGCGTCCAATACGATGGCGCTGAGCACATCGACGTGGTAACCAGCTTGCTTCCTATGGCACTTGACGTGTCGCAGGGATCATGGTGGAGCGCGACCTTCCGCATCACCGCACAGCAACTCGAACGGGACTACCCGGACCCGTAGCATCTCCCGGTTCTGCAAAAAACGTGCCCCGCCGCCCGCCAGCAACTCGTGGACTTCTAATGCTAGGAGTCCACGAGTTACTGAGTGGTCGGTCCAGTAGCGCAGGACCAGCTATGCAGCCAAGGCGAATCGACCCTTCGCCCACTTCTCCACGATCTGTGCCATGTCATCAGCATGCGTGTCGTCGTAGCTCCAGGGTTGGTTGAACTGCAGCAAGTTGGGATGCTCCAACTCCAGGTGCGGAAGCTTCTCCTCCCGGATCCGGACGACAAGGTATCCCGCATCCAGCAACGCCTGGGTTTTTATCGGCGTCTCGCTCGAATGATCCCTTCTTGCTGTGCCAGTACTCGCCGTCATACTCGACCACAATTCGGGTGTCTGAGTTTCCTAGCTGGCCGAGGAAGTCGACCTCCATGTACGTTTTCTTACGCCAGAATAACCGCAGCTTTCGTTTGGCGTTGGGCAAGCCAAGCGGGCCGCTAGTGAGACGCTCGCGGAGATCAGCTTCGATGTTGGACGCGCGCCGGGAGGAACACTCTGGGCAGCCCTGCCCATAGTAGACGCCTGTTCGCTGGGCAGGTGTTGCCTTCCAGATGTGCTCCTTGTTGTCAGGGCATTCCCACCAGCGCTTCTTCTGGCTAGAACCGCGTGTCACGTCCGTCGGTTTGTCGTCACCGTTCAAGGTCGGATGCCACTGGGCTGCGATCACTGGGTCAGTGGTCTCCAGGTCATTAAAGCCAATCAAGATTCGCTTATTTGAGCAGTAAGGGCACCCAGTTCCCTTGCCGTTGGACCTGTTGCCAATTGTGCAATCGTAGGAATGCCCTTTACTGCACTTCCACCAAGCCTTTTTGTGGCTGTGCGGTGAGACGGTTGTCGGATGTAGCCCGATCTTGTTGTTCTTTTCGTAGTCCCACTCTGGAAGCAGGTCAGGTCGCTTTGTTTCCAGGTCGTTGAACCCTTTGAGGAGTTTCTGATTCGAGCAGTAGTAACAGCCTCCACCTCGGCTCCTGCGATAGACATGCATTTTGAAATCATGCCCCAGATCGCATGTCCACCAGAACTCTGTCTTGCTGCCCATAGTTACGGTGTCGGGAGTACGGCCGCCGTTCTTCTTGGTATTCCACTGCTTGGCCAAATCAGGGCGCAGGGTCTCCAGGTCATTAAACCCAGGCCACGCCTTGCTGCCCGTACAATATGGGCACTTAGTGCCATTCCGAGTTCGATTCGAAGGGGTGGCTTTCCAGGTATGGCCGTGCTCTAGACAACGCCACCAATAGTTTTTCGTAGTCCCAGGGATGACATCACAGGCTCTTGTGTCACCATTCCATGTCGGGTGCCATTCTTTAGCAATCTCAGGGAACCTCAGCTCAAGGTCGTTGAATCCTGGCAACGCTTTTCGGCCAGCGCAATACGGGCACCCCGCGCCCTTGACCCGTGAAATCACATAGGCAGCCCACGCGTGTCCGTGCTCTGTGCACTTCCACCACGCTTTTAGTGCGGCACCTATATAGCATTCGCTAGCTGGAAAGCCATTTCTCTCCTCGTCCCACTCTGCGGCGACATCGGGGCATTGTCCCTCCAGATTGGGGTGCGTCCCCTTTTTGCCTCTTGGCACTGGTTTGCATTCCTCTCTATCCTGTAGAACTACACAGTGCCGGCGGCATGAGAAAACCCCCGACGCAGTATTGCTGCTTCGGGGGTTTAGTTTGGGGAGTTAAATCTCCTGGTCGATGTCAAGGTCGTATACCGTCATGCCGGCATTATCCATCCAGTCACCATCACCACCCGGGGTGATCAGGAAAACCCACTTTTCCGGGTCTTCCTTCGGCGGAACGGGATTGAAGTAACCGTCGGTGACGCAAACTACGGCGTCGTAGTCGTGGTTGAGTTCGTCCTCGAGGTATCGTTCCACGTCAACGATAGACGTGCCTCCGCCTCCACGGAAGGTATCGCCTGGCTGGAACGGGTACCACTCACTGTCGAAGGCCACCCAGACAATTTCCAAGTCCTCCTCTTCTCCCACCAAGTCAGCGATGTAGTTCAGCACAGAGGTCTGCATGGAACCAGAGGTATCCACAGCAATCACAACCTTCTGTGTCTCTTCGTCTCCTACGCGTCCAAGACGAATATCCCACCAGATCGCAGTGCGAAGCTCGAGACGCTCTCCTGGGACAAGCCGCGTGTGCAGCGCCTCCTGGAGGTACTGCTTCCAGAACTCCACCTTCCGCGTCTCCGTGGCCTTACCACGAAGCTGGTTGGCACCGATGTCACCCCACATAGATGAGTAATTCCTAATTGCCGTTGCGGTGCGGTGGGATGTTCATGCTCGGATAGTTCGTCGTGCTTGAGGCGGTGGGGCCTGTTAAAGCGGGTTGGAGGGTGTTAAGCATATGTTGTGAACAAACAACTCAACACCCTCCTGATAACACTGTACGTTTTTATGACCGATAAAGTCATCCCGGCCTATGATCCACCGGTTCGGCGTGGCCGCAAACACCAGCTCACGGATGCCGAGCTGTTGTGTTTGGCAGTGGCCCAGCACCTGACTCGAGGAGAGTCCTCGGAAGCCAAATGGGTCCGCTACGCCCGAGAACATCTGCGCGATATGTTTCCGTATATCCCCTTGCAATCTGGATATAACAAACGGATCCGGGCCGCTTTTGGGCTCATCCAGACCACCCTGGTGGCCTTGGCCAAAGACACCGACACCTGGCACGAGGTGCTGCGTCTGTTGGATGCCACCCCGATCCCGTGTGGCCGGTCCAAACAAACCGTGCAACGCTCAGGATTAGCCGGCCATGCCGGTTACGGATTTAGTGCGGCACATAACGAATACTTCTGGGGCATGCGCCTGGTATTGATCAGCACCCCCGACGGGATGCCGGTCATCTGGGGGCTGGGCAATCCCAAACTGGGCGAACGCGCCATCACTCAAACCCTGCTGGATGGCAGCCGCCACTTACTGACCGAGGGCCAAGTGATCCTGGGCGATAAAGGCTTCTCCGGCAAGGCCTTTGAAACCTTCATCACCGACGACTTGCACGCCAGGCTGCTGTGGCCAGACCGCAAAGACGAAACCCCACGATTCGGTAATCTTGGTGGCATCCGCCAATGGATCGAATCCATCTTCGACACGCTCAAAGGCCAACTGGGCTTAGAACACCACGGTGCCCGCACCATCCAGGGACTCTTAGCCAAAATCGGGGCCAAACTGCTGGCCATGGCCGCCGGCATCTGGCACAACTGGAAAATCGGAGCACCCAACAAACGATCCCTGATCGCTTATGACCACTAAAATCAATAGGAATTAATCATCTAGGCGTTCTTCAGCGCATCGGCCACCACACCGAGGCCCTCGCGCAATAGGTCCTCGTCGATCACCAGCGGGGGCAAGAACCGGATGATATTACCGTAGGTCCCGCAGGTCAGGGTCACCACACCCTGCTTGCCGGCCTCGGCGGCCACCTTCTTCGCCAGGGGTGCATCCGGCTGCTTGGTCTCCGGGTGCACCAGCTCAAGAGCCATCATCGCCCCGCGACCACGGATCTCACCGATCCGCGGATCATCGAAGAACGCGGTGATGATCTCCTCGACCCGTTGTGCCTTGGCGGCCAGCTGTTCCTCGTCGTACACCTCGATCGCGGCCAGCGCTGCTGCCACCGCCGGTGGGTTCCCACCGTACGTGCCACCCAGACCGCCGGCGTGGACCGAATCCATGATCTCCGCCCGACCGGTCACCGCCGACAGCGGCATGCCCCCGGCAATACCCTTGGCCATGGTGATCAGGTCCGGCTCAATCCCTTCGATCTCGGAGGCAAACATCGCCCCGGTGCGAGCAAAACCGGTCTGCACCTCATCGGCAATAAACACAATGCCGTGGTCCCGACACCACTGCACGATCCGAGGCAAAAAGCCCTCGGCCGGCACAATGAATCCGCCCTCACCCTGGACCGGTTCCATTATCACCGCGGCCAGATTCTTCGCGCCCACTTGGGTCTCCAGACGTGCGATAGCCTGCTCGGCCGCCTGGGCGCCATCGAGTCCATCCCGATACGGATAAGACCCGGGCACACGGTAGACCTCCGGGGCGAACGGGCCGAACGAATCCTTATAGGGCATATTCTTCGCCGTCAGCGCCATGGTCAGCGTGGTGCGACCGTGATAGGCATGATCAAACGCCGCCACCGCCTGACGGCCGGTGTGCGCCCGGGCAATCTTGACCGCGTTCTCCACCGCCTCAGCACCGGAATTGAGCAACACCGTCCGAGTCTGTCCCGCAATCGGCACCAGCTGGTCCAGTTTCTCCGCCAGCTGCACATACCCCTCATACGGAGTCACCATAAAACAGGTGTGGGTGAAGTGGGCGACCTGATCTTGCACGGCGCGAACCACTTTCGGATGCGCAGCACCCACCGAGGTCACCGCAATACCGGCACCCAAGTCGATCAAGCGGTTGCCGTCAACGTCTTCAATGATTCCGCCAAAGGCTTGCGCAGCGAACGTCGGGGTCGATGAGGCCACAGCAGGTGAGACGTACTGAGCCTGACGGGCAGCTAATTCTTTCGCCTTCGGACCGGGCAACTCGGTCACCAGACGACGGGACTGTTCAATAGACATAACACTTCCTTTCCGTGATGTGGTACTAGTTTTGTGTCTATTGTCACCCCGGGTAGCTATGCATGTCTAATAGATCGGAAACATATCAATTATGCTTAACGTGCATGACTGGTCTTGATCTGTCCCATGTCCACGCCTTTGTCGCCGTGGCCGATGCCGGCTCGGTCTCCGAGGCCGCCGACCAGCTGTCGATCACCCAACCGGCTCTGACGCGCCGGTTGCAGAAATTACAACGCGACCATGAGATTCAGCTGTTGGAACGCCGTGGCCCAGGCTTGGCACTCACCTCAGCGGGTCGGGCTTTCCTGCCCACCGCCCGTCACCTGTTAAGAGAACACGATCAGGCCGGACATCATCTGGCCTATCTGCGTGACGGCACTCTTCGCGAGTTGTCCGTGGTCGCCCCGGGCACCACACTGATCGACATCATCATTCCGTTTGTGGCCACCCTCGGCCCGGATCGCCCGCGCACCTCGGTCACCGAAGCCGCCCTGGATTTACGCATCCGTGAGGCGGTGGAAACCCACGACGTGGTGATCTTCCCGGCCGAACCCGATGACACTGTCACCAGTACCGAGTTGCTGAACCTGCCGGTCTGGGCCCATGTGGCAAGCACCCATCGGTGGGCCTCGCGCACCGAGATTGAGCTGGCCGAACTGACCGAAGAATCCCTGTCGGTCCCCACCCGGAATTTCGCCGCTCGCCGGAAACTCGACGCCGCCTTGGAACTGGAGAACCTCGTGCTCCACCAGGTACAAGAGACCAACTCGGGACAGGTCGCCCAAGCCCTGGTCGCCACCGGCGGTGGTGTCGCGGTCGTCACCGATGACCCAGCCTTCGGGCTGAAACCGTTGCGGATCATCCACCGGGGCCAACCGTTGTCGATGGAATTGTGTGCCATGGTGAAACCCGATCATTATGCCCGCCGAGAGATCGCAGAATTCGTTCACCAATTAGCCGTATTCTGCACACAGAAATACCCTTCGCTAGACTGAACACCTGTGAGCACCCCTTCAGATACCCGTGACCAGCGCCAGGTGCGTCGCAATAAGCGCGCAGAACTTCTGCAGGCCGGGGTTCCGGCCTATCCGCACCAGGTGCCTCGCACGCATACCCTGGAATACATTCGCGACCACTACAGCGACTTGGAAGCCGGTGCCGAAACCGGCCAGATCGTCTCGGTCGCCGGTCGCGTCGTCTTCCAGCGCAACTCCGGCAAGCTGTGCTTTGCGGCGTTGCAGGAAGGCGGATCCGACGGATCCGGTGTGCGCCTGCAAGTGATGCTCTCCCAGGCTCGGGTCGGTGCAGAAGCGCTCGCCGACTATAAGCACCTGGTCGATCTGGGCGATCACCTCGCGGTAACCGGTGAGATCATCTCCTCTCGCCGCGGGGAACTGTCGATCATGGTTGACACCTGGCAGATGGCCTCGAAGGCACTGAACCCTCTGCCGGTACTCTTCGCCGACCTGAACGAAGAGACCCGAGTCCGCCAGCGTTACGCGGATCTGATCGTGCGCCCCGAAGCCCGCGAAATGGTGCACAAACGGGCGGCGATTACCCGCGCGGTGCGCCGCACGCTTGAAGATGCCGACTACACCGAGATCGAAACGCCCATCTTGCAACTGGTCCACGGTGGCGCCCAAGCTCGCCCCTTCGAAACCCATCTGAACGCTTTTGATCAAAACATGACCCTGCGCATCGCCACCGAGCTCTACCTCAAGCGTGCTGTGGTCGGTGGTATCGATCGGGTTTTTGAGATCGGAAAGGTCTTCCGCAACGAAGGTGTCGACTCGACCCACTCCCCGGAATTCACCACCGTCGAGGCCTATGAGGCCTACTCCGATATGTACGGGATGGCCGAACGGATTAAGACCATTATCCTGCGTGCCGTGGACGCCGTCGGTCTGGGCCACCACATCGAGACCCCACGTGGTACTGCCGATCTGTCAGGCGACTGGAACTGGATCGAGGTCTACCCCGGCCTGTCTGAGGCCGTCGGTCAGCAGATCACCCCCGATACCGATGTGGCGACCTTGCGTGAGATCGCCGAAAAACACCAGGTCTCCATCGATGAGAAGTGGGACGCGGAGAAGCTGGTGATTGAACTCTTCGGTGAGATCGTCGAACCCACACTGATCAATCCCACCTTCGTCTATCACTACCCGCCCTCGGCCCAACCACTGGCCTCCCCCCACCCGGAAGAGCCCCGCGTTATCGAAGCATGGGACCTGATTATCGGCGGGACCGAGATCGGCACGGCCTTTTCGGAGCTGATCGACCCGGTGATTCAGCGCGAACGCTTGACCGCCCAATCCTTGGCAGCTGCAGCCGGTGATGAAGAAGCCATGCAACTGGACGAGGATTTCCTGCGCGCCTTGGAATATGGTGCGCCCCCCATGGGTGGCTTGGGTATGGGCATTGATCGATTGGTCATGTTACTGACCGGTGCGGGAATTCGAGAGACAATTTTGTTCCCTCTGCTGAAACCTGAGGCCTAAAAATGGAAACTTTCTGGGAGTATTTCTCAGTTCTGGCCCCGTCGATCGGGGTGGGGCTGATTTTTTGGCTCATCATGCATTCATTATTTCGTGGCGACGCCAAGGAACGCTCTGCCAAAGCGCGCGCTGAAGAAGAAGAGGCCCAGGAGTGGGCACGTGGTAAGGCTGAGAAATCCGATACCGGGCAGAACTGAGCCAGTCTTCGTCACGCCTGTCCTGGGAACGATATTCCATGTGAATCCGGTGAAATATTAGACATAAATTACTTTTCAAGGTTTATCCAGAGCAATAACTGCTCTAGACTTATTCTCAACAGCTGTCAAACACCATTTACGGCGAATTGAGGATACAAATGGCACGCAAAACCGAAGTTGTTTTGATCGATGATTTAGATGGTTCACCGGCCGATGAGACCTTAATCTTCGGATTTGACGGTCGCCATTATCAAATTGATCTGTCGAAAGAGAATGCCGACGCTTTCCGAAAATTGCTGAAGCCCTATATCCGCAAAGCGGAATCGATTGCGCCGCCGGCTCCTAGAAATGAAGCAGCAAAAATTCGGGAATGGGCCAGAAAGAACGGTTATAACGTCTCCCGTCGTGGTCGCCTGCATCGGGATATTGAAGAAGCCTACCGGAACGCGCATAAACGTTAGGTTCCCCCACACGCGAACAGCCATCAACGAACTGGTTATTGGACAGTAGGATCGAGAGCAATAGTCAGCAAGGAGATGTGCACATGTTTGAGAGATTCACCGACCGCGCCCGGCGTGTGGTTGTGCTCGCACAAGAAGAAGCGCGGATGCTCAACCACAGCTACATCGGCACCGAGCATATTTTGCTGGGTCTGATCCATGAGGGCGACGGCGTCGCCGCCAAGGCCCTGGAATCGATGAGCATTTCCCTGGGCGCAGTGCGCGAACAAGTTCAAGAAATCATCGGCCAGGGGCAGCAAGCCCCTCCGGGACATATTCCCTTTACTCCCCGTGCCAAGAAAGTCCTGGAACTGTCTTTGCGTGAGGCCTTGCAGCTGGGGCATAACTACATCGGCACCGAGCACATTCTGCTGGGTCTGATCCGCGAGGGTGAAGGCGTGGCAGCCCAGGTACTGGTCAAGCTCGGTGCAGATCTGAACCGCGTACGCCAAACGGTGATCCAGTTGCTGTCCGGTTACCAGGAAGGTGGCCAAGGAAAAGAAGCCCAAGGCGTTGGTGTTGCCGGCCCCGGTGGCGGATCCGACGGATCCCCGTCCGGCTCGGTGGTGCTGGACCAGTTTGGTCGGAACCTGACCGCTGCTGCTCGCGAATCTCAGTTGGATCCGGTCATCGGTCGTGCCCACGAGATGGAGCGCGTCATGCAGGTCCTTTCACGGCGCACCAAGAATAACCCGGTCCTGATCGGTGAGCCCGGCGTTGGTAAGACCGCCGTGGTTGAGGGACTGGCCCAAGCCATTGTGCGTGGCGATGTACCTGAGAGTCTGACCGACAAGCAGCTCTACACCCTGGACTTGGGCTCACTGGTTGCCGGCTCCCGCTACCGTGGTGATTTCGAAGAGCGGCTGAAGAAGGTCCTGAAAGAAATTCGCACTCGCGGTGACATCATCCTGTTTATCGATGAGATCCACACGCTGGTCGGCGCCGGTGCCGCTGAAGGTGCCATTGACGCAGCTTCCATCTTGAAGCCCATGTTGGCTCGTGGTGAGTTGCAGACGATCGGTGCGACCACCTTGGATGAGTACCGCAAGCACATTGAAAAAGACGCTGCTCTGGAACGTCGTTTCCAGCCGATCCAGGTGGACGAGCCATCGGTCGCAGATTCCGTAGAGATCCTGCGTGGTCTGCGCGACCGCTACGAGGCACACCACAAGGTCTCCATCACCGAAGATGCGTTGCAAGCAGCTGCTACTTTGGCCGATCGCTATATTTCCGATCGCTTCCTGCCGGATAAGGCGATCGATCTGATCGATGAAGCCGGTGCCCGGTTGCGCATTCAACGGATGTCGACTCCTGACGAGATTAGAGAATTCGACGCCAAGATTGCAGAAGTCCGCAAGGAGAAAGAAGCCGCCATTGACGGCCAGGACTTCGAAGGTGCTGCCAGCCTGCGCGATAAAGAACAGAAATTGCAACAGGAGCGCAATGAGCGCGAGGATCAGTGGCGCAAGGAAGCAACCGACGGTATTGCCGAAGTCGATGAAGATCTGATCGCCGAGGTTCTGGCGAAATCCACCGGTATCCCGGTCTTCAAGCTCACCGAGTCCGAAACCGACCGGTTGCGCAATATGGAAGCCGAATTGCACAAGCGCGTCATTGGCCAAGACGAAGCGGTCAAGTCGCTATCTCGGGCGATCCGTCGCACCCGTGCCGGCCTGAAGGACCCCAACCGTCCGTCCGGTTCGTTTATCTTCGCCGGACCTACCGGGGTGGGTAAGACCGAGCTGGCCAAGGCCCTGGCCGAATTCCTTTTCGGTGACCAGGACTCGCTGGTTACTCTGGATATGTCGGAGTTCCAAGAAAAGCACACCGTGTCTCGCTTGTTCGGCGCCCCTCCGGGATATGTCGGTTACGAAGAAGGTGGCCAACTCACCGAAAAGGTTCGTCGCAAGCCGTTCTCCGTGGTGCTGTTTGACGAGGTGGAAAAGGCCCACGCCGACCTATTCAACTCGTTGTTGCAGATTCTGGAAGATGGTCGTCTGACCGACTCCCAGGGCCGGGTCGTGGACTTCAAGAACACCGTGATTATCATGACCACCAACTTGGGTACTCGCGATATCTCCAAGGGTGTGATGACCGGTTTCCAATCCGCCTCCGATACCACTACCGGTTACGAACGGATGAAGGGCAAAGTCCAGGAAGAACTGCGTCAGCAATTCCGTCCCGAGTTCCTCAACCGCGTTGACGACGTCATCGTCTTCCCACAGCTGTCCAAGGACGAGATCGTGCAGATCGTGGACCTGTTTGTAGACCGGCTCCAGGCCCGTTTGCTCGAGCAGAACCTTTCGGTCGAGCTCGATCAAGCAGCCAAGAACCTGTTGGCCGATCGTGGCTACGATCCCGCGATGGGTGCTCGTCCATTGCGTCGTACCGTGCAACAGTTGGTGGAAGATCAACTCTCCGAAAAGATCTTGTTCGGTGATATTCCGGCCGGATCCAAGATCATGATCTCTACCACCGGCGAAGGAGATGACGCAGAATTGACCTTCACCCCGGTGGAGGGAGATTCGGAGTTGGACGCCGCTCCCGAGCGGGAAGCTCTCGAAGCCTAAGCACTAAGGCCGTCACCGCACTCGGTGGCGGCCTTAGTGCTTCCGGTAGGCATTGCGTCGAGGGGATGGATCGGGATCCAGCCACGGCGCTGGAACAAACCACACTCCGTGCTCGTCGATGCGGTCGATCGTCCACTTCTTGGTATGTACATCCACGTGGTGGGCGCTACACAGTAGCACCGCATTATTGATGTCTGTCTGCCCGCCGTTCTCCCACTCGACAATATGGTGAATCTGGCACCAGGCCGCAGGCATAGTGCACCCCGGGGCGGCGCAACCTTGGTCTCGGGCGATGAGAGCGCGATGCTGTGCCCCAGAGAATTCTCGTTTCTCGCGTCCTAAGTCCAACACTTCATTTTCTGCTCCCAGAACATGCGGGATGATTCCGGCATCACACACAGCCGCCCTGAGTCTTTGTGGGTGGACGGTGCCGATGAATTGTCCTTCGGAGCGGAATTTGTGGCCCTTCGGGGTGGTTGGAGTTCCTCGGTGGGTGGTGTAGAAGGCGTCTAAAGAAGATCGTCGCTGGTCGTCATCGAGCTGATATCGATGCGCCAGTTGGTGAGAGAACGTCTCGTAGTCCATCGTGATGTGGACCTTGGTGGCTTGGCCTCGCGTGTGGGGAAGTCCGGTCTTGTTTTTGCCCAGCGCAATTCCCGCCAGCAAGACGCCGAAGAGAGTATCAAAGCTACGCTGAGCCCGCGCTCGAGTATCGAAAAGAGCCTGTTCGGAATAGAGCCGCTCACGGTGTTGCTCGTCAATGCTGACGATGGTCGAAGGGTCCAACTCCGGGAAGTTTGCCTTGAGCGCTGTCAGAATAGGGTTCTCAGGTGCCTCAGTACCGGTGGTACCGACCTTAGTTTTCATCACCGCGAAGTTATTCGCCGCATGGTCGATGGTGGCCAGCAGCTCGGCATAGTGCCCGTAAGCAGTGCCACCGAAATCGACACCGCCATCATGACGAGGTTTAACCCAGAACTGATCGGTGCCTCGTTGGGGCTCCAGCACTTCTTCCGGTGCCGGTCCATCTTGGTCGAGAAAGAAGCACAGCTTGGGTTTCCAATCCTTACAGGTTTTGGCGAAGTCATTGACCGACATCTGACTCGCCTGATCAGTCATAATCGGAATCGCTTCTTCGAGAACCTTCTCCACCAGCGTGGTTGGAGTTGACGTTTGGGCGCCGTAGCGACGAATCTCTTTGATCAGGCGAATGAGTCGATCCATGCTAGCGGTGGGGAGTTTTCCGGAGCGAAAAGCGTCACCAAGGGCGGGGAACTCCACTTTTGGAGCCGGGCCCCCGGAAATAGGTGGGGCTGGTGGGCTCAGATACTTGGAACGCTCGATATGTTGCTGAGCATCGGCGGACCCAACCCCGGTGCGATCGGTGAGGTATTTTTTCTCATTCTTAAACCCGCGAGCAGTGCGGGGAATCCCTAAAACAGCCTGTTGTTCCTCCGCCGTGGCCGTCGCGCGGGTGGTGAATCCAGTCAAGAGCGCATGAACATGATCCAGGCTTCTGGCGACCTGCTGTGTGGTGTGGTGCAAGGTCGGCAAGGAATCATGCATATTGGCCGGTGGAATGAGCGTGGTCGGTGTTTTCTCAGCAGCCAGATGGGAATTCCATTCCGCATAGCCATGATCTTCGCGCCATCTGGCCAACTGGTCATAGGCGTCAGGAGCTTGGAAATCTGTTGCCAATTCAGTCATGACGAGTTTGACCAGCTCAGCCTTCTGTCCAAAGGTGGCAGCGCGCAACTGATCGAGATCGACGAAGCTCAGATCCGGTGTCGGCATGGCCACCTCCTCGGTTCGTTCGACGATGGATCTGCGGGTGTCATCCGCAGCGCTGATCGATTGCTTTCTAGACTATCGAAACTGTGTTCTATTACGTGGTGCAGATGCCAACTGTGGATGAGAAGATGACATCGAGCTGGTGATCCGCTGTGAATCCACAGTCCACGTCTCGACATTGACCGATGAGCTCGTTAACGTGAGAGATATGACGACAAATCAAACCGCACATGGTGAAACTCAAATCCAGGTCAGCCGTATTATTGATGCACCGAATAAGGAAATTTTCCAGGTGCTGACTCTGCCGGATAATCACGCTCGTATTGATGGCACCAGCACCGTCGTCTCCGAAGATAAGACCGACCGAATTCAGCAGGTCGGCGATGTGTTCCGCATGAACATGACTGGCGATCACATGGGTGGTGACTATAAAACTGATAACCACGTGGTGGCCTACGACGAAAACCAGCTACTAGGCTGGAAGACCGCTCCGGCAGGAACCGAGCCTCCAGGTTGGCAGTGGATCTACGAGCTCGAGCCACTCGACTCAGATCAGACCCGCGTGACGCTAACCTACGACTGGTCGCAGGTCACCGACCAGGACCTGCTGGCCAAGAACTTGTTCCCGCTGTTCACTGAGGAACAGCTCGAGGGCTCGCTGAATAATCTGGCCGCGATCGTCGGGCCAGAATCCGAGTAAAGAAACTCCTTGATACACGACGGCGCCCGGTGCCTGCTGGCCTGGGTGCCGTGCTGTGTGTTGCGGGCTAGAACTCCGAGGTGATCGAGTGGCCTTTGGTGGCGGAGTCTGAGCCCCGATATGATCGGTGTTCAATGGCCTGGTGGTAGTAGCCCATGAGCTGTTCGGCCAACACCGGCCAGGACCGCTTGCGGACGGAATCCTGGGCGGCATGGCCGAAGTAGGCGCGCTTCGTGTCGTCGAACAGCAGATCGTAGGCGTAATCGCGCAGCTGGTTCAGATCGCCCGGGGTGTACAGCCACCCGGTGTGGCCCGGTGTGATCAGATCGACCGGTCCGCCAGCGCGGGGAGCGATGGCTGGTAGTCCCGAGGCCATGGCTTCCTGGATGGTCTGGCAGAAGGTCTCCAGCTCGCCGGGGTGAATGAATAGATCGGCGGTGGCCAGCAGTTCACCCAGTTCCTTTCCGGATTTGAAACCCGGGAAGTAGGCGTTGGGCATCAGCTTCCGCAACGTGGACTTTTCCGGACCATCGCCGACGACAACCAGCTTCACTTTTGGCATATCGTGGATGATCTTCAGGTCCTCGACCTGCTTCTCCGGGGCCAGACGGCCGATGTAGATCACAATGCGCTGGTCCGGATCGTCCCCGGTGAGCTTGGCTCGCAACTTCGGCTTGGCTAGATCGGGGGAGAAATTGGAGAAATCCACACCGCGACGCCAAAGGTTCAAGCGCTGGAAGCCGTGGTCGTCGAGCTGCTTCAGCGTGGCAGTGGAGGGGGCCAGGGTCAGATCAGCGCGGTTGTGCAGATCGCGCAACACCTGCCAGGCGGTATGTTCCAGCAGGGCCAACCCGTACTTGGCCGTGTAGCCGGGCACGTCGGTCTGGTAGACGGCCACGGTGGGGATATCGAGCTTGTGGGCGGCGATGCCGGCGGTGCGTCCCAGCACGGCGGGGGAGGCCAGGTGGATGACATCTGGGTCGAAGTCCAGGATCCGGCGCTTGAGTTGAGCGACGTTGGTGGTGGCAATGCGTACGCTGGTGTATCCGGCCAGCGGGATCGAGGAGACGTGGCGAATCCGGATCTTTCGGCCGTTGGAGGCCTTCCAAAACTTCTGCGCCCCGCGTTGTTTGGGGGCGATGATCGACAGATCATGGCCGGTGGCCGCGTAGTGATCGGCGACCCTGAGAATTGAATTGGTGACCCCGTTCATCAGGGGCAGAAAGGACTCGGCAACGAACTGAATTCTCATACCTCCCAGGATGACGGGCGCGAACGACCGCGTAGTCACGATGAGGTAGCCCAAGGCTGACGGGTATGTAAATACTCGATGAACCCGGCCGGTCGTTAACCCGATGGACACCTGACAGTTGCTTTGAGATCAACCGGGACTTGATCGTTGGTGACCGGCAGGGGCTTTAATCGTGTGGCACGGCGTGACCGCGCCGGCTGATGAATCGTGAAGAGAGGTCGTCAAACCCGTGAAAATTTCGGTGATTGGCTGTGGCTACCTGGGGGCGGTGCACGCTGCGTGCATGGCCGAGCTGGGCCACGAGGTCGTCGGTATTGATGTGGACGAGCGCCGTATTAATGGCTTTGTCAGTGGGAAGCTTCCGTTCTACGAGCCCGGGCTGAGTGAGCTGATCGCCCGCCAGCTAGGCGACCGTCTGAGCTTTTCGACCGATCCCGCTGAGATCAAGCAGACCGAGGTGCACTTTATTTGCGTGGGCACCCCGCAACTCAGTGCGGGACGGGGCGCGGATTTAAGCTACGTCAATCAGGCGGTGGACACTGTGCTGGAACAAGCCCAGCCCGGTAGCTTGATCGCCGGTAAGTCCACGGTGCCGGTCGGGACCGCCGAGTCGCTGGCCGAGCGGGTAGTGCCGGCTGGATTCGGTCTGGTGTGGAACCCGGAGTTTTTGCGGGAAGGATTCGCCATCCAGGACACGTTGCACCCGGATCGGCTGGTGTACGGGACGATGACGCCCGGAGCCGCAGACACCCTGGATCAGGTGTATGCACAGCTTTTGGAAGACGGCGTGCCGCGGATGATCACCGACGCTACCACCGCGCAACTGGTGAAAGTCGCCGCCAACTCGTTTTTGGCCACCAAAATCTCCTTTATTAACGCCATGGCCGAGATTTGCGACGCCACCGGGGCCAATGTGACCACCCTGGCCGAAGCGCTGGGCCACGATGACCGGATCGGTCGGAAGTTCTTGCGCGCCGGGATCGGGTTTGGTGGAGGCTGTTTGCCCAAGGATCTTCGGGCCTTCCAGGATCGGGCCGAACAGCTCGGATTGGAGGACGCGCTGGGCACCCTGTCGGAAGTGGATGCGGTCAATCAGCGCGCTCGCACCCGGGCGGTGGAGAAACTGGCCGGGGTGCTCAAGCTCAACGGCGCTCGCATCGCGGTGCTGGGTGGGGCCTTCAAGCCCGATAGCGATGATGTGCGGGATTCGCCCGCCGTGGCGGTGGCCCAGCAGCTGATCGATGCCGGGGCGCGGGTGAGTATGTATGACCCCCGGGCCGGGGAGAATTTACGCGTTGCACTACCACAGGCTCGAGTCCTCGATGATCTGGCCTCGTGCCTGGTGGAGGCCGACGCGGTGGCGGTGCTGACCGAATGGAAAGAATTCACCGAGGTGGATCCACGCACGATCGCACGGTCGATGACCGGCCGGATCGTGCTGGACGGCCGCAATGCGCTGGATATGGACGCGTGGACGGCTGCAGGATTCCACTACCTGGGGATGGGCCGCAGCGCTCAGACCCGCGAAAAGACAGCGAAGGAGGTTACCTCGTGACCAAGCCCGTGATTACCGCGGTGATTCCCGCGGCAGGATTGGGAACGCGATTCCTACCGGCCACGAAGGCCTTGCCCAAAGAGATGTTGCCGGTGGTGGATCGTCCCGCGATCCAGCACGTGGTCGAAGAGGCCGTGGATGCTGAACTGACCGACGTGTTGTTTGTGGTGGGTCGCAATAAGGACCCCCTGGTCAATCACTTCGATCGCGTGGCGGAACTCGAGGACACGCTGGAGCGCAAGGGGAAAACCGAGATGCTCGCACAGGTGCAGGCCATTACCGATCTGGCCACCTTCCACTATGTGCGACAGCGTGAACCGGCCGGGCTCGGGGATGCGGTCGCTCAGGCCGCTCACCACGTGCGCGGTGCGTCCTTTGCAGTGTTGCTCGGCGATGACCTGATCGATCAGGGCGGGGCGCTGTTGACCGAAATGTTGCAGGTCCACGAGCAGACCGGCGCCTCGGTGGTGGCGGTCCAGCCGGTTCCGGCCGAGCAGGTCAGCTCCTACGGTGTGATTGCTCCGGCCACGGAGGCTGATCCGTTGCTCACCCGTTATGGGCGGGAAGCACTGTGGGTGGACACCATGGTCGAAAAACCCGCCCCGGAGCAGGCGCCGTCTCAGTTGGCGGTGATTGGTCGGTATGTGCTCTCGCCGAAGGTCTTCGAGGTGCTCAAAGAGACCGGCACCGGTACCGGTGGCGAGATTCAGCTGACCGATGCGCTGGTGACCATGGCCGAGAATCCCGCCGCATACGGAGGAGTGGTCGCCGTGGTGCACCACGGTCGGCGCTATGACACCGGTAATAAGGTGGAATATGCCAAGGCGAACGTGGAATTATCGCTGAAACACCCCCAGTTGGGGCCCGAGTTGCGCGAGTGGTTGGTGGACTACGTGCACCACTTGCAGACACCGGAGGCAGACAGCAACGGTTCAGGAAACTCATAGGACGTTGTGGCGCGAGCCAAGGTGTCAGCGGTAGACAGTGCCGGCAACGGCATGTTTAGCATGGCACTATCCTTGATAACCAATCTTGAGGAGTGATCATGGGACTTGGAGATAAATTGAACGACCTGAAGAACCAACACGGCGATAAGATCAACGACGCTGTCGACAAGGCTCAGGACAAGTTCTTGGGTGACGACAACAACAACGACGACAAGAAGGACGCCAAGAAGAAATAAGTGATCGCGCGTTTCGGAAGCCGGCGAGAGATCTTCTCGCCGGCTTCTGGCTTTAATGGCTCTTCACAATCGAGGGTGTAGACGGGGCTTGAATCCTCCGCTCTCGAGCAAGGACCTGGCGATGTAGTTGGTGAGATTCCGGAAGCCCAGGGCGGATCCGCGCAGGTGTTCGAGTCGTCCGTTGATGGCCTCGGTGGGTCCGTTGGAGGTTCCGGGGCGGTCGAAGTAGGCCAGGATGTCTGCCGCCCTTTTCTTCAGCGTCCTACCCAGACCGGCCAGCTCGATGAGCTTGGTCGGCACTGCCCGGCCCAGCTTGGCGATCAGCTGCTCCATCATCGCCCTGCCCTCGGCCCTGTCTGTCTGGCGGTAGGCGGCGACCATGTGCTGGTAGAACGCCCACGTGGCCTCGACCTCCACATGCTCGTCAGCCTCGAAGAGGTCCTGGATCCTGGAATACTGCTTCTCGGTGAGCAGGTCGGCCCCGGTCAGCAGGGTCCGGCGGGCCTTGTAGAGCGGATCCTGTTTGCGGCCCCGGTGGCCGTTCACCTGTTGCTGGACTCGCCGGCGGCATCGCTCGAGCGCGTCTCCGGCCAGGCGGACCACATGGAAGGGGTCCATGACCGTGGTGGCTTCGGGGATCTCCTCAGTGGCTGCGGTCTTGAAGCCGGTGAACCCGTCCATCGCCACCACCTCCACGCCATCCCGCCAGGAAGCCGGACGCTCGGCCAGCCAGGTCTTGAAGGCCTGTTTGGAGCGGCCCTCGACCATGTCCAGCAACCTCGCCGGACCGGTGCCGACGCGCAGTGGTGTGAGGTCGATGATCACGGTGACGTACTTGTCGCCACGCCGGGTATGGCGCCAGACGTGTTCATCCACGCCGATCGCGGTGACCCCGTCAAACCGGGCCGGGTCGTCGATGAGCAGACGCTTGCCCTCGGCCAGCACGGCGTCGTTGGCGGTGTTCCACCGCACCCCCAACGCCTCGGCGACCCGGGCGATGGTCAGGTGCTGCACGACCAGAGCTTCCAGGGCCCAGCGCAGGGCACGGCGGGAGAGCTTGGCCTTCGGCTCTGCCGCGGCGGTGGTGTCCTGGCGCCAGACGTGGGCGCAGTCGGCGCACCGGTAGCGCCGAACCGTGACGTGCAGAGTCGTGGGCCTCCAGCCCAGCGGCTCGTGCGCCAGCCGGCGGATCACCGTGCCCCGCGCGGTGCCCTGAGAACCACAGCGGTGACACCACTCATCTGGCTCCACCACCCGACAGGCCAGTACCGCCCGCCCGGGCTCCACCCGTTGCCCGGTAGCTTGAAGGCCGAGCTCGTCCAGCCGGCAAAACTTGGTCAGGTCACAGTCGTCGAAGGTAGCGTTAGGCACGTCGAGGTCTTTCAGATGGCTTGTGTAGGAACTTCCACCATCGGAAGGCCTCGACCTCTATCCAGCTATCGACGCGCCACTTCCCCGAGACCCCCGTCTACACCCTCGATTGTGAAGAGCCCCTTTGCCGGGGCCAGTCATCGCTCTTTCGCCTGGATTAATGCCAATCACAAACTCCCCGAAACCTATCATCAACCCAATAAAGCAGGAATTCACGCGCACGCGCAGTTCCAGGAATCGGTGTTGGATCAACGACGAGTGGAGGGTGATTCACCCTTACAGCCCTGGTTCCATCAAACCGGGTCAATCATGGCCGATCTTGGCACCGAACGCCAGGAAACGTATGGCCAGCGACTGGAAGAATCGCGTTCCCTGGGTTATCCGGTGGAGGTGATTGACCGGCAGCAGCTCCATAAGCTGGAACCGAGCATTGCATGGCCACAGGACTTGGAGAGCGCACTGTACTTTCCGATGGAAGCCTGGCTCGACCAACAAGGCTTAGCCGATGAGCTACTACGTCAATTAGAGCACCACGGGGTTCGCTTGACGGTCCGGGAGGTGATCGAGGTCATTCCCGGTCCACAGGGTGCCCGTGTGGTTTTCCGCGATGGGCCCCAGACGAGGGGAGATAAGGTGGTGCTGGCAGCCGGTGCATGGTCTCGTCAGATCGGGGAACGATCCGGATTCACGATTCCGACCGCCGATCTTGGTGAGCAGAGTACCCGCACGCACTCGCTGATTGGAGTGACAAAGCCAACCGATGCCATGCTGAACCGGGTGATCATCAGTTCAGCGATGAATGTTCGGCCCCGAAATGATGGCCGGTTCTGGGTTCAGATACCAGCCATGGAAGAACGCGTGGTCGAAGGCGAAACCGCCGAGCTACTGGAGGACACCTCGACCGTGATGCGTCAGCGGTTGAGGGAGTTTTTCGGAGTCGAGATCGAACTCGAGAAGGTGTACTACTCCGGTCGCAGTTTCCCTATCGATGGATTGTCTATTGTCGGTTACCTGGATGACCACGAGACCATCTATGCCGAAGTCACCCACTCGGGCATGACGCTCGCAATGATTCTTGCTGAGCTCGTCGAGCAGGAACTCTCGGGAACACCGAGCACGATGCTCGACAATTTCCGTCCGCAACGTTTTGATCATGGAAACGCCCCCGAGGCCGACTGGGATTACTTTATCGGCAAACAGTAGTCCGCGGTCGTGGGGTCATGAAGCACACCTCCTATCCCGTGGGTCGGAGACACTGGGCTGATTGTAGCGCGTGGTGTGATCAAAGCGCGGGCTGGGTATGGTGACGGTGAACCGTTCTGGTGCTCACCCACCAACTGGATCCAACCTCGAGGAAGACTAGTCGTCCTGCGCCGGGCGAGGAGCAGATCCTGAAACCCCGGTGCGTCATCGAATGCTACAACGGCCACGCGCGCCCTATTTCACCAGGGCAAATTGTGGGGGGGCGTGTCGATTTGGCACCCAACTGAACACTGTTCAATAATAAGAAGATGTTTAGATCTTCGTCACACGCCGGTGATGCTCGCGGTGTCGCTACGGACCAGGTCCGCCATGTCTGAACCTGTACCTGGGGCTCAGGCCAGTACATTGCAGCGGGATACTGGGTTGCTGTGGCACCCGTACGGCCCGCTCGATGCTGTTGCACACTTTTCGGTAACCGGTGCCGAGGGGCCCTACGTCAACCTGGTGGATGCTGCAGGCACCAGACATCGGCTCCTTGATGGAATGAGCTCGTGGTGGTCGGTCGTCCACGGCTACCGGAACCCGATGATGGATGCGGCGCTGACCCAGCAGATCGGGCGTTTCTCCCACGTGATGTTTGGCGGACTGACCCACGACCCTGCCGTGGAATTGGCTGAACGCCTCGTCGAGGTCACCCCGGCCGGGCTCGATCACGTGTTCCTGGCTGATTCCGGGTCGGTCTCCGTCGAAGTCGCCCTCAAGCTGGCGATTCAGTACCAGCGTGCCCGCGGGCGAGAACGCGGTACTTTCCTTGCTCTTGAAGGCGCCTACCACGGCGACACGACCGGGGCGATGAGTGTCTGCGACCCGGTCGGTGGCATGCACGCGGATTTCGCCTCCCTCCTAGCTGAAAACATCTTCCTCGCCCAACCTCCACTCCCTGAGGCACCCGCGGCCGAGGTGCAGGCATGGGTACGTGAGGCAGAAAACCTCGTGGATACCTCTGCGGGCAAGCTGGCCGGCGTTATTGTTGAGCCCCTGTTCCAGGGCGCGGGAGGAATGCGACCTTACCATCCGGCGGCACTGCAGGCTCTGCGACGATTGGCCGATGACATTGACGCAGTGCTCATCGCCGATGAAATAGCCACCGGCTTTGGGCGGACTGGTAGCGCTTTCGCTTCGCAGGTTGCCGGGATTACCCCCGATGTCATGTGTCTAGGTAAGGCTCTCACCGGGGGATATGTATCCATGGCGGCCCTTCTGTGTAGCGGTCCGATTGCCGAGGTTATTACCCGCTCCTCATATCGCGCGCTCATGCACGGCCCGACATTCATGGCCAATCCCCTTGCCTGTGCGGCCGCGAACGCCTCCCTGGGGCTGCTCTTCGGCGATGAAACCAGCGGGTGGCAACCGGCGATCGAACGCATCTCCCCGGCGCTGGAGGCCGGTCTTGCGCCGGCCCGGGAGTTGCCGGCCGTCACTGGGGCGCGCGTAACTGGCGGAATTGGTGTTATCGAACTCGACCGGCCTGTCGACATCGGCCTGACCACCCGCGTTGCGGCCGAACACGGGACATGGCTCCGACCCTTCCGGCGCCACATCTACACGATGCCACCCTATATTTCCACGGCCGAGATGGTCGATAGAATGACGCAGGCAATGGTCGCTGCGGCCGAGGCACATTCCCAGGAGTCGGCATCATGAACGCGATCACTGCTCGCCTTGCAGTCGCCAGTGATCGTCGTGTCACGGCCAATATGGACCGTCGCGACTCAGCGCTCACCGGTCTCGACCTCGCGTCGAACGACTACCTCAGTCTCTCTCGCCACCCAAAGGTTCACGCTGCCGCGGTAGCCGCGATTGAGGAGTTCGGCACCTCGGCACGCGCATCCCGCCTTGTCACCGGGACGACAGGCGCGCATCATGCGTTGGAAGCCGTCCTGGCCCAGCGCCTGCGACACGCCGCCTGTGTGACCTTCTCAAGTGGCTATATGGCCAATCTGGCGGCTGTCACAACATTGGCTGGTCCCAACACGCTCATCATCTCCGACGCGCATAATCATGCCTCGCTCATCGATGCGTGCCGGCTGACAAAGGCGCCCGTGCATATCGTGGCACACAACGATACGGCAGCTGTTGAGACCGCTCTGGCTGAACGGGCTCACCCTGAGGCGCTTGTGATCGTCGAATCGATCTACTCCGTCCTCGGCGATGCCGCGGACCTTGAGACACTGCTCGATTTGTGCGCCCGATATGATGCCATGCTCCTTGTCGATGAGGCCCACGGGCTGGGCGTCGCTGGTACCGGTGAGCACACCGGCTTCGGTGCTACCGCACAACTCAGCGCGCACCGCGACCGTCTGGTCGTCACCGCGACGCTGTCGAAGGCCCTCGGTTCTCAGGGTGGTGCTCTGCTGGGTAGCGAGCTCGTCCGCGATGCCACAATCAACACCGCCCGCTCGTTCATCTTCGACACCGGCCTGGCCCCGGCTAATGCCGCTGCAGCCCATGCCGCGCTCGAGCTCATGACCCCCGACCGTGTGGCCGATATGGCAACGGCTCGAGCTCAGCTTGCCGCCGCGCTCGAGGTACCGGTCCCGGCCGGTGCGGTGCTCTCGGTGCCCATGCCCACACCCGAATCCGGGGTGCGAGCTCGAGAATTGCTCCGCGACGAGGGCATCCTCGTGGGGTGTTTCCGGCCTCCTTCAGTCCCCGATGGCATCACGCGAGTGCGGTCTACAGCACGCGCCGGTCTCAGTGACGCGGAACTGGAACGCGCCTGCACGCGCATCCAGGCGATCATCCGCGCCTGCGCCTTATCAGCGTCCTCTGGTACCCGGGCGGCCGACTCATGATGCCCCGGTACGTGTTTGTCACGGGTACCGACACGGGGGTCGGCAAGACCATCACGACAGCTGCGCTGGCTGCAAGGCTGTCTGCCACCGGGCGACGAGTGATGATGGTCAAGCCGGTCCAGACCGGTCATATTCGCCCCGACGATCCCGAACGCGCCGTGCTCGAGGCGCAGTATTCCGATGTCGTCACCGAATCCGATGCACAGATCGTCGCCCGGCTTGCCGGCATCGAAACCTTCACCCACGTGACCCTGCGATTGCCGATGGCGCCGGTACCGGCCGCCAGGGCCGAGGAAGTCTCGTTACCGACCGTTGATGAACACGCTGCCCTGATCCGTGCACTGGCCACACGGACTGAAGCTGACCATGTCCTCATCGAGGGTGCCGGTGGTGTGCTTGTCGACTTCGGTGGCCACACGCTGGCCGATCTCGCCCGAGCCTTAGCGGTCGACTTAGACGGAGACGTCAGTGCTATCATCGTCGCCCGTTCACGGTTGGGCACACTTAATCACACCGCGCTGACCGCCGAAGCGCTCTCTCATCGTGGCGTCGAGGTCAGCGGGATCATCATTGGTTCCTGGCCTGATCCTGCCCTACCGGTCGATGTCGACAACCGCCAGGCGCTTTCAACGATTGCCCCGTTACTCGGGGCGATACCGGCGGCGGTCGGCCATAGCCTTGGTGCCGAAGAGTTCCAGGCACAGGCACCACGGTGGCTAGATCTACCACTGTGATTCGTCTCAGGAGCGTAATTCTGATTCCGATGGCGCAACAGGCTGGTTAGCGGGATGAATTCCAGAACCGGGCATTTGCGGTTGAACGGAATGTGCTCACTGTTAGGCAGGATGCTCGGCCGTGGGTCTGCTCCCGGACGTGGGAGGAACGGTGGCTGAGCGAGAATACTCCTCCGGCCACAGTTATTGCGTCGATGGGCGATGACTGATCCCTTGTTTCTCGTGTTGCCTACCGGGACGACCATCAAGGCTGTATTGCCGAAGTCAGCTGGCAGAAGAGAAGCTTTTGGGCTCACTCAGTACGATGCTTGAGTACTTTCGGTCTCGAACGCTCCGGGACTTCGGCTAGAGGTCTTGGTCTTGGAATGCCATTTCGGTTCGGCGCCACCGAATCTGTTGTGACTTAGTACCTGCTGAGCGCACGAGCTGTTCGACGTGTTGATCCAGCCAGGCCCGCCACTGCAAAATCCGCTCATTGGCCGAGTGCGCTAGTAGTGGTTGGGTATAAAGATCGAGGACTCCATCAAGATCTTCCTCGCTGAGAAGTTGCTCAACTTTACTAACGTCGGATGTAACCACGACATCTTCGGCAAACCGGTAGGGCTGGGACAGCAACGCATCACCGAGCACTTTTCTGAGTCTGTGCATCTCCGTCCTTATAGTTCCGGGTAGTCCGAAATCCCCATAAAGTTCACCGGTCAGTTCCGCTGCCGACCACCCGCGCCGGCGTGACTCCAACATTGCGAGAACCTCTGCCCCGCGCAAGGGTATTTGCGTCCATCCCCGCCCAGGCACGGAGACTGCGGGCTGAGAACCAAGCAACCTGAGACGGACTAGGTTAGCTTCCGAAGCTTCTTCTAATTGCGACCGGAGTAAACCGGTTGCCAGGCCGGCGCTGAACTGAACCATGGCGGTGATATCTTCGCTGATGGTCGTGCACGGGCCGGTGATATCGAGAATTCCGATGACAGACCCTGATCTGGGACAGGTTATGGGGGCCGCCATACAACTAAATCTCTGGTGGCTATAGGCAAAGTGCTGTTCCCCGGAGACGAGTGATGCTGTTTGTGTCCTTAGTGCCTGGGAAATGGCATTGGTTCCCACACTGGGTTCGGACCAACCTGCGCCCTCCACGAAGCCAATCCGGTCTGCCTGGTTGAGCATCTTCGAGGTGCCGTATCTCCACAACACGGTTCCGAACGAGTCGGTCAGAATCATGACCTGCTCGTGAGAGCTGCACATTGAAAACGCTTCCCACAGCGGAGTAGCAATGTCCGATAGGCCACTGCGGAGCCGTTGCAACTGGACATCATTGTCGCTGTGGACCAAAGCTGGTTCCTGTAAGTCGCGAGAAAGGCCCAGTTGAGCGCATCGGGCCCATGCAGCGGTGAGTTCTCCTTTGGTTTCTGTAACCGGCATGTAACCCCCTAGGTGTTAACCTCGGAGCATCAATGTGATTGATGTCACTATATCAGTCTGCACGGTGTGTTGAGAGATGTCTGTCGCGGACTGGTATAAGACGACGAATTCGAGGAGAAAACCATGACAAACGAAAACACCCGTCAGGTGCATACATCAGTTCAGGAATCAGCTATTGCCATCGCCGAAAACTGGCTTCAAAGCTTCTCGGAAGCTTTGGACTCCCATAACGCCGAACAGGTGGTAGAGGTATTTGAGCCAGACGGTTTTTGGCGAGACTTCGTGGCGTTTACCTGGAATCTCTACACTGCTGAAGGGCACGAGCACATCAGGGAGCTCGTCGCTGCGACCCTGGAGCAGGCATCACCACGCAATTGGCGCATTACTGAGGAACCGGTCACCGAGGATGGAGTTACCACCGCGTGGCTAAGCTTTGAGACCGATGCTGGGAGAGGGGAGGCGATTGTGCGGATCCGTAACAACGTCGCCTGGACATTACTGACTATTCTCGAGGAACTTCGCGGGTTCGAAGAACGGGTGGGTCGCCGTCGCCCGCAAGGAGTAAGCCATCGCATCACTAAAGGACGCAAGACATGGCTCGAAACTCGTCAAGAGCGCGAGCAAACACTCGGGGTAACTGAGCAGCCCTATACGTTGATCGTTGGGGGAGGCCAAGGCGGCATCGGGTTGGCATCACGCTTGGAGAATCTTCAGGTGCCCACTTTGGTCGTCGATCGTTACGAGTCTCCGGGAGGTGCATGGCGTAACCGCTATAAGTCTCTACACCTGCATGACCCTGTGTGGTACGACCACATGCCCTATATGAATTTCCCCGACAACTGGCCGGTCTTCCCGTCCAAAGACAAGGTCGCAGACTGGCTTAAGTACTATGTGGATCTCATGGAGCTGAATTACTGGTCCAGCACTACCTGCACAAATGCGCAGTGGCACAAAGAAACGCAACGCTGGGAGGTCCGGGTGGACCGCAACGGCGAAGAGGTCACCCTCTACCCCACGCACCTGGTCTTCGCGCTGGGTGTCTCCGGATACCCACATGTTCCAGTGTTCCCCGGCCAGGCTGAATTCGCCGGCGAGCAACATCATTCCTCTCAGCACCGTGGTGGTGAGGCTTACGCGGGCAAGCGTGCGGTGGTGATTGGATCTAACAACTCCGCGCACGACATTTGTGCCAGCCTCTGGGAGCACGGCGCGAACGTGACGATGGTTCAGCGTTCCTCCACACACATCTCGCCCAGTCATTCACTTATGAAGCTCGCGCTCGGACCCCTGTACTCCGAAGATGCAGTGGAGGCAGGAATCGATACAGACCGGGCCGACAGGCTATTCGCTTCCTGGCCTTACCGAATTCTGCCGGATGTTCAACGCCCGGCTTTTGAACAAATGCGCGAGGAGAATGCGGAGTTTTACCAGGCATTGGAAGATGCGGGCTTTAGCATCGACTTTGGCGAGGATGGCTCAGGACTGTTCCTGAAGTACCTACGACGTGGTTCCGGATACTACATTGACGTCGGAGCTTCACAACTGATCATTGATGGTGAGGTGAGCCTGCGCAACGGGCAGGTGGATCACCTTACGGAGCACTCGGTCGTACTCGCCGATGGCACGGAGTTGCCCGCGGATCTCGTGGTTTATGCCACTGGCTTCGGCTCTATGAACGAATGGCTGGCCGACATTATCTCCCCGGAAGTTGCTGACACCGTGGGGAAATGCTGGGGTTATGGCTCCGATACCAAAAGGGATCCCGGTCCTTGGGAGGGAGAACTTCGCAATATGTGGAAACCCACTAACGTGAAAAACCTCTGGATCCATGGCGGTAATCTGCATCAGTCCAGGCACTATTCCAAATACCTGGCGATCCAGCTGAAGGCCCGCTATGAAGGGCTGGACACGCCGGTGTATAAACTTCAGAAATCACACCACAAGTCATGATGTCTGGATGGTCGGTTTGTAGACCGTGGGTGCGGTAATCATGCGATAATTAAAGCGTTATGTCGCAACGTTATACCCCACGCCAGCCAGGTACCCGCCCCGTGAAGCGCGAGACCGATCGCGCAGGTCGAACGCGCCTGAATCCGCCGAAGCGGGCACTGATGGACGAAACCGAGGCGCGGGAACTTGCCGAAGATCGAGCACGCCTCAAGCGTCACGGATACGGTGCGCCCAGCGAGTTTAGCCCGCGCCGGACCGATAACAACCGTCCCCAGGTGCGACCCCAGACCGAAGGATGGGTCCAACAGACCGGGCCCGACGGGCGTCCACTGCTACAGTTCAAGCAACGGCCCAAAGTCGCTCAACCCCAAACACATCTGGCGGATTTGAGCCTGGAAGAACGTGAGGCCAAGTTGGTTGAGTTGGGATACCCGACATTCCGGGCCAAGCAGCTCTCGACCCATTACTTCACCCACTACACCACCGATCCGGAGCGGATGACCGACTTGCCCGCCGGATCCCGTGACGAGCTGGTTGCCGAATTTTTTCCATCGTTGCTGACTGAAGTTCGGAAACTCACCACCGAAAACGGTGACACCGTGAAGTTTCTCTGGCGGCTCTTTGACGGTGCCCTGGTCGAGTCCGTGCTGATGCGCTACCCGGGCCGGATTACCTTGTGTGTCTCATCGCAAGCTGGCTGTGGCATGAACTGCCCCTTCTGCGCCACCGGGCAGAACGGGTTGACTCGCAATATGTCCGCCGCTGAGATCGTGGACCAGATCGTGCATGCCAATCGCTTCATCGCCGAGGGTGGACTGGGTGGACGGACCCACCATGAATCTGGTGAGGCAGAACGGGTCACCAACGTCGTCTTTATGGGCATGGGTGAGCCCCTGGCCAACTACAAACGCGTCATCGCCGCGGTCCGCCGCATGGTCGAGCCCAGCCCCGCCGGATTGGGAATGTCGGCTCGAAACATCACCGTTTCCACCGTGGGTCTGGTGCCTGCGATCAACCGTTTGGCTGCCGAAGGCATTCCGGTGACCTTCGCCTTGAGCCTGCACGCCCCGGATGACCAGTTGCGTGACGAGCTAGTGCCGGTCAACTCGCGCTGGTCGGCCGATGAAGCCATCGATGCTGCCTATAACTACTACAAGGCCACCGGTCGTCGTGTCTCCATCGAGTACGCGCTGATCAAAGATATGAATGATCACGCCTGGCGCGCCGACCTGCTGGCGAAGAAACTCAATGCCCGCGGACACGGATGGGTGCACGTCAACCCGATTCCGCTCAACCCCACTCCCGGCTCAATTTGGACGGCTTCGGAACCCGAAATCACCGACGAGTTCGTACGCCGACTCAATGAAGCCGGGGTACCGACCACCTTGCGTGACACCCGTGGTCAAGAAATTGACGGGGCCTGTGGTCAGCTGGCGGCCGACAACGCCTAGATTAGCGTTGGTTGGCGATTTCCAACGGGGTCGGATAGAGCGACCGGGCTTTCTTAGTCGGTAGCACTGTAGCGCTGACCGGGTGCGGACCGGTGGTGCCATCTGAAGTCGTCGAGCTCGGCTGATCAGGGGGCGGTTGACAGCCTGCCCGGGCGCCGGTGAGTAACTCAAATAATGGGTCCAGCATGGACTCGATGTCCTGCAGATCCTGTTCGGAGAGGATGCCCCCGTTTTCTTGTTCCAGCTTCTCGCGACGGACCAAGTGCGCCAGCAGTGTTCCCCGATAAATATCGACCTCATCCTCGAAGCCGACGGTGACCTTTTCGGAGCCACCAATGACCAGCTCAATGGCGTAGGGAGTACGGATGAGGCAGCTCAATGTTCCGGTCACGGTGCGATTGCCTGCATTCACTTCGATAAGTTGCTCAATATTTCTCAGGTCCAAGTCCTTCGCCGGTATTCGCATTGACTGATCCTTTATCTCTTCCTGACGATCCGGTCCTGCTACAGCACGTAGCAATAGTGTCCTAGTTCACATTTGTTTGAAAATATTTCACTAGGTCGCGCCCTGAATGTCTAGTGTTTCTGTCAAAATGGTGTCATTTTTCGGTTCTTTTGCATCACGATTCAACCCCACAGCGCGCAATAGCCGCGGTGTGCTCTAGACAACAATCAATTGCAACCGTGAACAGCGGTAGCATGTGAGTATGACAGAGAACACTTTTCCAGGCCGTACTGAGCCCGACTACCACGTGACCGATGCCCTCGATGTTGACTACTATCAGGTCTTCTCCGATATCCCCGACGAAGATCGTGCGGTGTGGTTGCGCGCCCGCGATTATGCTGAATCCGTCGCTGAGCAACTGGCTGATGGATGGAATAAGCACGAATACTCGGTCTCGATCGCCCAGGGGCTCGGCAAAGCAGGTCTGCTCAGCGACGGGCTCGACCACCCCGACCTGGAAAAATTCTCTCCGCTGGCCACCGGTCTGGTCAATATGGAGCTCTCCCGTGTTGACGGATCGCTGGGCACCATCCTGGCAGTCCAGGGTGGGCTGGCACTGCGAACCCTGGTTTACTTCGGTTCTGAAGAACAGAAAGCAAAATATCTCAAGCCCCTAGCCACGGTCGAGATTCCGGGGGCGTTTGGTCTGACCGAACCCGATCACGGCTCCGACTCGGCCGGTCTGGAAACCCAAGCCACCCGCCAACAAGACGGCTCCTGGGTGCTTCGTGGCTCGAAGCGCTGGATCGGTAACGGCGCTGCCGGGGGCATCACCTTCATCTTTGCTCGGGTGAACTCCGAAGGTGCAGAAGACCACGGCAAGGTGCGTGGCTTTATCGTCCCACAGGAAACCGAAGGCTACTCGGCCACACCGATCCGCTATAAAGGGTCGTTGCGCGGTATCGACCAGGCCGATATCTGGCTCGACGACGTGCACCTGCCCGCTGATGCGGTGCTTCCAGATATGCACAATTTCAAAGACGTCTCCAAGGTACTGTATGCAACCCGTGCCGGTGTCGCCTGGTCGGCACTGGGTCACGCCACCGGATGTTTTGAAGCTGCTCTGGCATATGCCACCCAGCGCAAGCAGTTTGGCAAGGTGTTGGCCAAACACCAGATGGTTCAAGAGCGCCTGACCCGGATGCTCTCCGAGTTGGTGAGCATGCAACTCTACTGCGTGCAACTGGCCAACTTGGAAGCCAACGGCATCCTTCGTCCCACCCAGGCATCGCTGGCTAAGTACAACAACACCCGCACCGCTCGGCGGATTGCCGCTGACGCCCGCGATTTGATGGGTGGCAACGGCATCAAGCTCGAGCACGGTGTCATCCGCCACATGGCCGACATTGAAGGTATTCACACCTATGAAGGCACCGAGTCGGTGCAGGCCCTGCTGATCGGTCGTGACCTGACCGGACACGGTGCCTTCGCCTAAGTTGCTTGCTCGCGCTGTGGCGTGACACTGTCGCCCTCGTGGTGGCTGGAACCCAATATGCTGGTTCCGGCCACCACGTGATTTTTAACCACCTCCGCCCACGCGGCAACTATGTGCAGAAACAGCTGCACCTTATAGTATTTTCGGTATGAGTCGCCAGCGCCCCGACCAATCTGAAATGCCTCTTCCCCTCGGAGCCTACGAGGCGCTACTTACCCACCGCCGACAGAGCCAATTGGACCAACGCCTGGCTGACGGGACCGTCGAGGCCTCTATCCGCCCGGTGGCTACTGGGGAGGAAAACTCCCAGCTGGCCCAGTATCTTTCCGGACTCATCCAGCGCGCGCTCGAGCACTGCGACACCACTAAAAAACGCCTTGCCCTAGCCGAGCGCGTGATCGGCGTGCTCGGAGACGAGTTCGCCGCCGACCAGCTTCTTCCCGCCCCGGAGTCAAAACCACGGGCGCAACAGCTACTCGACCTGGTCAGTGCGGAACTCAGCGACCACAGCACCACCCATCGCGTGAGCGACAACTCAGCGTACCGCCTGGTGCGTCCAGAAACACCATTATCCGAGGCCGGATTGCTGACCCACAGCCGAGAGGGCGAACCACAGATCGGAGCCGAGATTCGTTCCGAGCTTGATACGGCCGATCGCGTCGACCTGCTGATGTCGTTCGTGAAGTGGTCCGGGTTGCGGCTTTTCGAAGCAGAACTGACCAGACTCAAAAATCGCGGAGCCACGTTCCGTGTGCTGACCACCACCTACATCGGTGCCTCAGAACGAGTAGCGATCGACCGGCTCGTCAAAAAATTCGGGGCCGAGGTCAGAATCAGCTATCAGACCACCAGTACCCGGTTACACGCCAAAGCCTGGTTGTTCCATCGGTATTCGGGATTCTCGACCGCCTATGTGGGGTCCTCGAATCTTTCCCGGGCGGCCATGCTCGACGGGTTGGAATGGAACGTTCGCCTCTCCCAGATCGCCACCCCGGCGGTGATGGACAAATTCCAAGCGACCTTCGAAACCTTCTGGGCCAGTGCCGAGTTTGAGCCCTACGACCCCGAACGCGATGGCGATCGGCTGGAGCGTGCGCTGGTAGAAAACCGACATGACGGCCCTAGCGTGACCATGACCGTCGGCGATGATGTGGTTACTGATATCAGCGGACTGGAGGTGCGCCCTTATCCGCACCAGGTCATCATGCTTGAACAATTGGCCGCCGAACGAGCCGAACACGGCCGAAATAAAAACCTCGTCGTGGCAGCCACCGGCACCGGCAAGACCGTGGTGGCCGGACTCGACTACCGGAACCTCGCGCAAACACCCGACCCGCAGAACCCCTGGCGCCATGATCCACCACGGCTATTATTCGTTGCCCACCGCCAGGAAATCTTGCGCCAATCCCGGCGGACTTTCCAGGAGATCTTGGCCGACGGGTCTTTCGGAGAGCTCCTGGTCGATGGAGCGAGCCCACGGACCTGGAACCACGTCTTCGCCTCCGTACAATCACTTCACGATGAGGTCATCACCCGCATTGATCCGGAGCATTTCGACGTGATCATCATCGATGAGTTCCACCACGCCCAAGCACCGACCTACCGGCGTCTGCTGAATTACTTCCAGCCTCGACAACTCCTGGGACTCACGGCCACCCCCGAACGTGCTGATGGCGTCAATGTGGCGGCCTTCTTTGATCACCGCATCGCGACCGAAATGCGACTGTGGGACGCATTGGAATCAGATATTTTGGTTCCCTTCCACTACTTCGGCATCGCCGACCTCGACGAGTTGGATCTCAGCCGGCTGCGGTGGACACGAGGCCATTACGACGAA
The DNA here is from genome assembly GCF_029853775.1 of Auritidibacter ignavus. Taxonomy (NCBI): domain Bacteria; kingdom Bacillati; phylum Actinomycetota; class Actinomycetes; order Micrococcales; family Micrococcaceae; genus Auritidibacter; species Auritidibacter ignavus. Next base: position 1,649,157 of record NZ_CP122564.1, on the reverse strand, counting down.
ACCGAACTCAGTAACCTCTACACCGGCAATGACGCACGCGTGCGCCTGGTGGTTAAAGCACTGCGTGATAAGCTCACCGACCTGAGCCACATGAAGGCGCTGGGATTCTGTGTCGACGTGCAACACGCCGAGTTCATGGCCACCCGATTTAACCAGATCGGAATTGCGGCCCAGGCGATTACCGGAGGAACCCCGAGTGACAAACGCCGGCTGTATGTGGAACAGCTCACTACGGGCGTGCTGAAGATGATCTTCACCGTGGATGTGTTCAACGAGGGTGTGGACATCCCCGAGGTCAACACGGTGGTCTTCCTGCGTCCGACTGAATCACCGGTGATTTTTCTCCAGCAACTGGGTCGTGGTCTGCGCCGTGGCCCCGAGAAGAACGTGCTCACAGTGCTGGATCTGATCGGGCAACAGCACGAAAAATTCCGCATGGACCGCAAATTCCGCGCGTTGACCGGCTCGGGTCGTCGCAGACTCGTTAAGGATGTCGAACACGGTTTTCCCTACCTGCCTGCGGGCACCCAGATCGTCCTCGACCAGATCGCTAGCGACCGGATTCTCGACAATCTGAAGAAAAACACCTCCAGCACCAAAAACGCTGTGATTCAAGACGTGCGGGAACATCTGGGGACCCGGAACATTTGGCGCTATACACTCCATCACTACCTCACGGAGGCAGACCGCACCATCGAGGACATCTACCGCTCGGCTGGCTCCAAACGGTCGTGGACCTCCATCCGTGCCGAGGTGGCAGGCGACGACGCACCGGTGACTGACGAAGGCCTCACCACAAGCTTCGGAGCCTTTCGTCTCTTGCACGTCAATGACGAACAGCGGGTGAAAATCTACCGCGAGCTCATCCACGAACCCTTCAGATACGAGGCACTGACCGAGCCAGAACAACGCTGGGCGCGGATGTTCTACTTCTCTTTCCTGCATCCTTACCAGAAGGACGACACGTTCGCCTCCTATGACCACGCGTTCGACTGGCTACGGCACCAAAAGATCCTAGTGGACGAAATTGAGCAGATTTTTGAGCACAATCTCGCCACCGCCCGGATCGTTCCCGCCACCACCGCCCTGGGGGAACAGGTGCCCCTGGTAGCCCGGGCCAGTTACCGCCGCGAAGAAATCTTGGCTGCCTTGGATGTCTCCAGCTGGGAAAAGCCTCGAGCCTCCCACGTTGAGGGTGTCCAGTACTCGGAGGCTTTTGAGACCGATGCGTTACTGATTAACCTGCATAAATCCGAACGTGATTTTTCCCCGACCACGATGTACCGGGATTACGCGATCAGTCCCGAGCTGTTTCACTGGGAGTCTCAGAGTAGAGTCGGTCCCGATTCACGAGCCGGGAAACGCTACAAGTGCAAAGCGGAGAACGGGACCCATACGATGTTGTTCGCCCGGCATTCTCCCACCGATGTCATCGGCACCCGAGCCTTCGTCTGTCTCGGCACCGCTGACCTGGTCTCCTGCGAAGGCGCGAAACCGATGACCATCATTTGGCGTCTCCATCAGCCGATGTCCCAAGAGCTGACAAATATGGCCAGCGCCGTGGCCTCCTAGACAACCCGACTATGATGGGTATGTCACACTACATGATCTAAGGGACTGATTTCTCCATGTCAGGGCTAAGCCACGACATTTCTGCCTTAGTCGCCAACCACGCTGCCGGCGACGACGAAAGCTTCTATGCGGTGGCCCGCGACGTTGCTACCCGCGAGCTACGCGACGGGCGACGCAACTCCGCCCAAGAGATTCACAACGCGGTCAATGCTGCCACCGGTGAGAAAGCCAGCGAAGACGAAGACCTCGACGCCGAATACACCGACGCGTTGGTTGATTCGGACCTGACCGAATATATTGAGGTCACCCGCCCCAAGGGACATCTGGATGATCTGATCATCTCTGATGACCTCATCGAACGGCTCCGGCAACTGATTGCCGAGCACCGTTCGGAAGAAGAACTCAAAGAAGCCGGCCTCTACCCAGCCTACCGGGTGCTCTTAGAAGGCCCGGCCGGGACTGGTAAAACCGCTACCGCCAAAATTTTGGCCTCAGAACTGGGGTTGCCACTGGTCACCGTCTGGTTGGACTCGCTGTTGGCGGCCTACTCCGAAGATGAGGATGTTCGGTCCTTGCGGGGCGTATTCAAAAAACTCACGCAACGCAACGCGATCTTCTTATTCGACATGTTCGGCGTCGTCGCCATCGAACACCGCGACGCCCGGGACCGTGGCGTGTTCCGGGCGTTCATGATGTTTTTGGACGAGATTCAGCCCGGCTCCATCGCGCTGGCGGCCACCAATCGGCGGGAAGCGCTGGAACGGTACATGTTCCGCCACTTCGACGTCGTGCTGAACTTTTCGCTACCAGACCCGCGGGTGGCGGTCCAGGTGATGCGCAATGAACTGGGTAACCTGGCTCCGGACGTCACGGTCAATGAGGCCGACGTGTACGGCCAATACATGCCCGGACTCAGCCACGCCGAACTGGTGCTGGCCGCCCAGGACGCCGCCAAGGCCGCAGTGCTACGTGGCGCGACCCAGGTGACACAGGACGATCTGATTTTCGCACTCACCAACCGTGGAGCGCACATGCTCAACGACCACGAGGACTAGTACCCTGCCGATACCGCCCTCAGTGCTGAGCGCGGGAAGCGAACACCACGGCCACCAGTGACAGCAGGCAACAACCGGCCAGGAAGGCACCTTGGCCTCCCGAGGTGAAGGTGATGACCAGGCCGTCGCCGGTCGCTACGGCCAGCACGGCGAGCCACGCAGAACTCGAGGCCAGACCGAGCAGGATCGCAAAAGCGGTGACCGAGCCGATCATCGCCCCGGGCGGCCGGGCGGGAGAGCCCGACGTGTTCGAAGGTCATCGGCGAGATGGCGAACACCGCCAGGGTGTAGTTGATGGCATTGTGGCCGGTCATCATCAAAAACCCGGTGACCAATCCGTGCAAATGGTGGCGGAACAGTCGTGAGACCGGAGCACGCTGCTGGTCCTCTCGTTCTTCGGTGCGGTCACGTGCCTCTAAGTACTCGGGTGTTTCTTCCAGCCGTTGGCGGATGAAAACCGCCAGGAACGCCAGTGTCGCCAGGGCGATACCGGCCGCAGGCCTGCCCACGACGAATGAGGTGAACAGTCCACGCCGTTTTGGGGAACAAATTCGGCTACCAGCGTGGTGGCCCCGGAGAGCCCGATGCCGGCGGTAGCCACACCCATGACCATGACGGTCAGCAACAATGCGGGGCGACGGCCGTAGTGGTCGCCGACATGACCAATGATCAACCCTCCCAGCCGACGGGCAATACATCCCACCGCAAAAGTGGCGAACGCAGCCAGCGTGGCAGGTGTCTCCCCGCCGGGGCAGAACAGCGGCGCGACTAGGGCTCGGTGGGCGTCAGCAGACGGGCGCTCACGACGTTGTTCAAGTATGGCCGTCATTTATCAATGCTCAACGTCAGCCCCCAGAAAACGGCCTGTTTATGACACCGGGCACACACCCTAGAACTTGTCGGGGCCGTGATCGGGATCTGAATCATCCGAGTCAGAACCTGGATCGTCATCGGGACCATCAAGCTCGTCGAGTTCATCCTCCAACTCGTCCGCTAATTCCTCTTCATCGTCAGGCTTGGGATCGATACGTTGCCAGGGCCAGGCGAAGGTCCCGCCAAAAGCCGCGCTGGGAGCATGCCACTTAAATCGCAGGGCCACGAGTCGGAAACTAAACACCGCCACGGCAGTCACGGCACCCCAGAGTGGCTCGTAGACATCCAAGGCGTTCAAAATTGCCACCACCGCAGCGCCGGAGACCGCCGGGATGGCATAGATATCGTGGGGGTTGAAGATGGCCGGGATCTGGTTGGCCACCACATCGCGTAAGAGCCCGCCAAAGACCGCGGTGGCAGCGCCCAAAAGTGTTGCCGAGACGACCGGTAGCCCCGCATCGGTGGCGATCAGGGTACCGACCACGCAAAACACAGCGAGTCCTCCGGCATCAAACACCAGGATCGTGCGTCGGAGCCGGTCTGAGTCAATGACTCGGATATACACCAGTAAGACCGCCAGGGCCACCGGGATCATGTAGGACGGGGAAGCGAACGCATTGGGGACCCCAGCGTTAATGATCACATCGCGGACCACACCGCCACCCAGTCCGGTCAGCGCTGCCAGCAGCGCCGAGCCGATGATGTCGAAACCACGCCGGGAGGCCAGCAGTGCACCGGAGACCGCGAAGAAGAACACCCCGGATAGGTCGGCAAAATAGACAATATCGGGCAGATAGTCCACCGAAGAGTCTGGCATCTGCTCCGTGGGTTCCGGGAATTCATCGATCCCGCGGGGCTGTTGGTCCTGGATATCGTCTGGGTCGGTCTGGGCCAGGATGAATGACGCTAACACACTGGTGAGGCTTCGCGTTAGCGACGTCCCTCAAGCGTTTCGGCCGCCAATTGTGCGGCCACCCCGGTGTAGGCCGCGGGGGTGAGCTTCAGTAGCTGCTCCTCGGCCTGGGAACTCAGCCCCAAGGACCGGACAAACTCGCGCATCCGCTCGGGGGTCACTCGCTGACCGCGGGTGAGTTCTTTGAGTCGTTCGTAGGGTTGTTCCATGCCTTCGGTGCCGGCAATGGCTTCAGCGCGCATCACGGTCTGGATGGCCTCACCGAGTACTTCCCAGTTGTTATCCAGGTCCGCGGCCAGCACCTGTTCGGCGACGGTGAGTTGCCCCAGCCCGCGAGTGACGTTGGACAGGGCCAGCACCGAGTGGCCCAGCCCCACCCCGATATTGCGTTGGGAGGTGGAGTCGGTCAGGTCGCGCTGCCACCGGGACTCGATCAGGGTCTGACCCAGTGTGTGCAGGATGGCATTGGACAACTCGCAGTTGGCCTCGGCGTTTTCGAAACGGATCGGATTGACCTTATGCGGCATGGTCGAGGACCCGGTCGCCCCGGCAACCGGGACCTGGGTGAAATAGCCGATGGAGATATAGGACCACACGTCCTGGCAGAACCCGTGCAGGATCTGGTTGAACCGGCTGAGATCATCGTAGAGCTCTGCCTGGTAGTCGTGGGATTCGATCTGCGTAGTCAGGGGATTAAAGCTCAGCCCTAAGCTTTCCACAAAGGACTGAGCAATTACCGGCCAGTTAGCGTGGGGGACAGCCACGTGGTGGGCGGCGTAAGTGCCGGTGGCGCCATTAATCTTGCCCAGGTATTGCTGGCGGGAGATGCGATCCAGCTGGCGTTGCAGGCGGTGGACAAACACCGCCAATTCTTTGCCCAGGGTGGTTGGGGTTGCCGGCTGGCCGTGGGTGCGTGAGAGCATCGGGGTGTGTTGGCACCCTTGTGCGAGCTCGGTGATCGTGTCGATCGTTTCTTGCGCTCGCGGGATCCAGACCTGGTGGATCGCATCGCGAATACCCAGGGCATAGGCGAGGTTATTGATGTCTTCGCTGGTGCAGGCGAAGTGCACCAGCGAAGTCAGCCGCTGCAGTCCCATGTCTTTCAGATGGGCGGAGATGAAGTATTCCACGGCTTTGACGTCGTGGACGGTGGTGGCCTCAAACTCAGCCAGTTCGGCGATCGAGGCAGCGTCGAACTCGGTGTACAGCCGGCGTAACTCGTGCTTCTGGTCGGCGGAGAGCTGGTCCAGACCAGGCAGGACCTGAAGTTCACACAGGTGAATGAACCACTCGACCTCCACCACCACACGATTTCTATTCAGTGCCGCCTCGGAAAGATGCTCGGTGAGCTCCGAAACGGATGACCGATACCGGCCATCCAGGGGTCCGAGCACTGCCCCGGCGTCAGCTAAAGAACGACGTGCAGAATCGGTGGTCGCGAGTGAAGAATCAGTGGAGGTCATTTTTCTATTTTTGCACGTTTTCCCGCCCGGTCCACAGGCTTGAAGGTTTGCAACGGTTATCCACTGTTGGCCCGAGAAGACGGTGGAGAACGTGGGCGCTTCCTACGCTGAATTCGTCGATACGTTGATTCGATGAGTTATGAGATGACGCAGGAGACGAAAGGCGCGAGATGACACTGATTGAAACCGCCACCGGAGCGTATTGCACGCATGTGGCCCCCCACATTCAGCAGTGGTCGGAGGGACCCGGGGTGGGAGACCTGGGAGTGGCCGCCATCGAGAAAGCCACCCTGGCACTGGAAACGGTCGTGGACGAAGTTCAGGGGGTTCAGGCAGAAATTGAGCAGCTGGCCTCCCGACTCCGCGATATCAGTGGCCTGGACTGGCACTCGATGGCCGGGGAAGCGTTCAAAGACAAGACCCGACGTACCGAGGCGAAGACCCGGGATATCTCTGACTCAGCGCTTGCCATGAAACAGGCGGGCCGGAAGGGAATCGACGAGCTACGGGTCCAGGCGGCCCAGGCCCGGGATGCTCTGAACGCGGCCCGGTCCACGGTCGCTGATATTGCGACGGGAGTGTGCTGATGGCCTCGGTGGTGGGTGGAGCCTCGTCAATCCAGGGCAATCTTGAAGAACTGGAACGTGGTAGTCAATTCTTGAAAGACATTGCAGTGCGTGCCGGGGTACTGGGGGCAAAAGCTACTGCGTGGAGTGGTGCGCTGAGTTTCGCAACAGTGACCGTTCCTTCAGGAGCCCAGGTACGGGCCCGTGCTGTCGAGGTGAGTTCAGGACTGGCCTGGCTGGCCACTGAATCCTACGGCTTAGCGGAGGGCGTGGATTTCGCTGTGGCAGGATACCGTCAGGCAGAACGCGTGGTCGAAGAGCAGATGTCTTCCTTAATGCTGGCGGTGTCCGGAACACGAATGTTGGGGGATCTGGTGACCGGCCAAGATATCCGCACCGAAGACCTAGCCCGCTTACTCGAAGACGGGCCCGAAGCGGTATTAAACCTGCTCCACGTTGGTTTTAGTCCGGCCGGCGGCCTTGCTCTTGGCACAGTAGCCAATGTCACTGAAGCCGGTTTGAAACTGATAACCGACAACCCGGAGCTCTCCCAGACTGAAGCATTGTGGATGCTGGCCGGAGGCGTGGTTGGCACGGCGGGACTTTTGCGAGTCGGCCGGTATGACACCACAAACACCACGAAAGGTGACACCGATGCCCAAGGGTGGGCCGAGGCTGGACGGGCGGATGGCAGTATTGCGTGGTTGCTGAAGCACCAGGAGGGGTCCTTCCCTGAAAATGCTGGAGAATCATCCATGCAGGTTGGCAGGATCACTCTTGACAGTGGCGAGGAGGTTTATACGGTCAGCTACCCGGGGTCACAATTTGATGACCTGGACATCTCAGACCCTGACGAGCTATTCAACCCCCAACAACTACTTCAAGACTTCGGATTTGAAGAAAATGCCTGGGGTGCCACTGGAATGCGGGAAGGGATGACCTTAGGGTCTCAACACGTCGCTGATGCCACCGTCGAGATTCTTGCAGAAGCTGGGGTGCCCGAGGGGGCGAAGGTGATCTTCAGCGGCTATTCCCAAGGCGGTATGCATGCCTCAACGGTGGCGACCAACCCCAAGATCACTGACGTCTACGATGTGGAGGCGGTTGTCACCTACGGTGCACCAGACCACCACGTCGACCACGATCCAGACACTATTTATCTCGGGTTTCAGCACATCAGAGACCGGGCGACCGCGCTCAGCGGCCCGGTACCCGATGGGGGAGTGAACCATTCCCGAGTGATCCTGGAAGATCTCCCTGCGGGAGCAGACCCCGCTGAATCCGGGGCGTTCGGTGCCGGGCACAGCTGGCATAACCTGGAGGAAATGACTCGGGACGCAGTGGCGGATCCGGTGGTTCGGGGGCAACTGGAGCATCAGCTACAGCATCTGTCTGGAATCACCACTGGGGCGGTGGCCACCAAAACCTATTCGCTCCAGCGCCGCGATCCCGGAGCACCCCGTAATCCGTTAGACCGGATCGCAGAGGGCGCCCACTCTGTCATGCAAGACGTGGGAAAGAACAGTCGGACCCTAAGCCCCACCACGAGCCCATTAGGGCCGCCCCGGATCAGCATGCCACCGTTGCCCTCCTAACAGGCCGGTGCCTTAGGCTTCGGCTGGCGGAAACAGCGCTGCGAGCACTCGCTGCATAATGGCTGAGGCCAAGGAGATGATAATGGCGGCGAAAATGGCGGTAAACCAGAACTCATCAATTTCTAGGTGCACCGGGAAAATCTGAGAGATCCACGTGCTCAGCCACAACAACACAGCGTTGATCACCAGAGTGAATAACCCCAATGTCAGGCAGGTGACCGGCAGCGAGAGCACCCGCAGAAACGGGCCAATCACGGCGTTCACCACGCCGAAGATGACCGAGACACCGAGGAGTCCAAGGATTTCCTCCCCGGTCGAACTGGCGCCGACGAAATACATTCCGGGTAGTAGCCAGGTGGCAAGCCACACAGCCACCGCGGTAACAGCGGTGTTGAGCAAGAATCTCATGTCCTCATCGTGGCACACGAAGGTGAAAATGTGGTGAGCACCATTCAACGATACGATGGTTTTTATGAATGTCCCTGAATCTTCCGCGTCCCGCGACCACCACCAGGCTCAGCAGCCTGGCACCACAAACGGAGTTTACCCCCGCGCCGTGTTGAACGAGCTGCCCGCCTATGTTGCCGGGAAACCCTCGGGGGAGGTGCCGGGCTTGCGTTCCTATAAGCTCTCGTCCAACGAGAACCCCTACGCCCCGGTGCCAGCGGTGATCGACAAGCTGGCCGAACTGTTCAGCGCCGCACCGACCGAAGACCACGAGCGACCTGCCGGTGAGATTCTCAACCGCTATCCGGACACGATGTACACCGCTCTGCGCCAGGAACTGGGAGAGACCCTGGACGTTGACCCCGACGACATTGTGATCGGCGCCGGATCGCTGGGTGCGCTCACCCAGTTGGTGTCCACTCTGGCGGGCACCAGCGCCGACGGGACCCGTGACGAGGTCATCATCCCGTGGCGTTCCTTTGAGGCTTACCCGATTGTCGTGCTCTCGGCAGGCGCCCAAGATATTCGGGTCCCGTTGCTAGCCGACGGTCGTCACGACCTGCAGGCCATGGCCGACGCACTCACCCCGGCAACGCGGATGATCATGCTGTGTAGCCCCAATAATCCCACCGGCCCGGTGCTGACCACCGCCGAGGTCGATGAATTCATGGCCAAGGTTCCCGCTGATGTTCTCGTGGTCCTCGACGAAGCCTACGTGGAATTTATCGAGGACCCCCAGGCCGTCAATGGCCTGGAATTCTTTGCCCGCTACCCCAATGCGGCCGTGGTGCGAACCTTCTCCAAAGCTCACGGGCTGGCCAATCTTCGGATCGGCTATGCGCTGGTGCATCCGGACCTGATGCCCCACGTGCGCGTGATGGCTACCCCGTTTGCAACCTCCACCATCGCCGAAACCGCCGCGATCACTTCTTTGCAGAACCTCGACCAGGTGCATAAGCGGGTGGCCATCGTCCAGCAACAGCGTCGTTGGGTGTTGAGTGAGCTGCACGCCATGGGTATTCAGGTACCCGAAAGCTCAGCAAACTTCTTCTGGCTGGACCTTCGCGAACGCACCCCGGAATTCGTACAGAAGGCCGCGACGTGGGGTCTGTCCGTGCGCGGGTTCGGACAAGAAGGCGTGCGCGTCACCATTGGTGAAGCTGAAGCCAATGAGCGGTTGTTGCAGATGGTGGCAGAGTTCTTCAACGTCTCTCGGTAAGTCGCCCCCGCAACCGGCGGAGCATTATACAACTGTCCGGCATGGTTTCGCGGTTCTCCTGGTAGATTAGTGATAGTTCTCACGTGTTGGAGTCACCCATTCCAACGCGATGACGACCAGGAAGGACCTTGCCATGACCGAGAGAACCTCTATTGTCCCCGTCGGTGATGATGGGTCAGAGAAGATCCCCGCTGACCTACCTGCCGACACTGTCCAATTCCTCGACCCGGATGGAATCTATCAGCCCTCCCACACTGCGGATCGATTCCAGTCCCACGCGGATCACCTCAATCAGGAACAACTCCAGCAGCTCTACCAGCTGATGGCAACGACCCGCAGAATCGATAACGAGGCCACCAGCCTGCAACGTCAAGGCGAGCTGGTACTCTGGGCCTCCTGCTTCGGTCAAGAAGCTGCCCAAGCTGGGGCAGTCTTTGCTCTGGATGACACCGACCACATTTTCCCCACCTACCGTGAGCATGTGATGGCTTTCCATCGCGGAGTTCCCGTGCGCGATATGCTCACGTTCTTCCGCGGTGCCAAAAACTCCGGGTGGGATTCTCGCGACTTCAACATTCACCCCTACACCATCGTGTTGGGCACCCAAGTTCCCCAAGCCGTGGGGTATTCCTGGGGCACCAAACTCGATCACGCCAAATGGCAGGGTGCTGATCTAAAACATCGCCCCCCGGTAACGCTGGCTTGTTTCGGGGACGGCACCTCCTCGGAAGGTGACGTCCATGCCGGTATGGTCTATGCCGCATCGCAAAACACGCCCACCCTGTTCTTCTGCCAGAACAATCGGTGGGCTATTTCTGTGCCTTTTAACGTCCAATCACGGGTACCGATTTCCACCCGCGCAGCCGGCTACGGCTTCGAAGGCATCAACGTTGACGGTAATGACCCTATCGCGATGTTTGCCGTCACCCAGTGGGCTGCCGAACGCATTCGTTCCGGCAAGGGCCCGGTTTTGATTGAGGCGCACACCTACCGGCGCGGGGCCCACACCACTGCTGATGATCCCACCAAGTACCGGACCAAGGACGAGGAAGATGCCTACGCCCGGTTGGATCCGCTGAGACGCACAGAAGCTTATTTGCGACGGCAATATAAGGTCGACGACGATTTCTTCGAACAGATTGCCACGGATGCCGATGCACAAGCCAATCAATTGCGCGACATGGTCTTGGCGATGGCGCCAGAGAACACGTTGACCCTCGAAGAGTTCATGCAGAACACTTACGCGGAGCCACACCCGTTGATTGATGAAGAACTAGCTGAATACCGTCAGTACCACGCCGGCTTTGCTGACGAACCCGTCGCGAACGGCGGTGAACGATGAGCGCTACCGCCGAGACTGCGACGAAGAAACTGACCATTGGTCAAGCCATCAACCAGGCCCTGGCCGATGAACTCGCCAGCGACGACAAGGTGCTACTGCAAGGCGAAGACATCGGCTCACTCGGTGGGGTCTACCGTGTCACCGAGGGCTTGAAAGCCGAATTTGGTGGCGACCGGGTGGTGGATTCGCCGCTGACCGAATCCGGGATTATTGGCACCTCGATCGGGCTGGCGCTAGCTGGTTACCGCCCTGTGGCCGAAATCCAATTCGATGGGTTCGTCTACCCGGGCTTTGACCAGATCACCTCCCAGCTGGCCAAACTCCATGCCCGCATGGATGGGGCCCAACAGGTTCCGGTCACCATCCGACTACCCTACGGTGGCGGGATCGGGTCTGTGGAACACCACGGTGAATCACCCGAGGCCCTGTTCACTCATACCGCTGGGTTGCGGATCCTGACCTATTCCACGGCCCACGACGCCTACTGGCTGACTCGGGCTGGAATTCGTAGCCACGACCCGGTGATGCTCTTTGAGCCCAAGCGTCGCTACTTCGCCCGCAGTATCGTCGACTTCTCCGATCCCGGTCACGCAGCCGACCCATGGAAGGCCGTGGTGGCCAAAGAAGGCACAGATCTCACCTTGGTGGTTTGGGGCGCGATGACCGCGGTCGGACTGGCCGCTGCCGAAGCCGCCGAAGCTGAAGGAATCAGCATCGAGGTGGTGGATCTGCGCTCGCTGTCACCGATCGACTTTGACACTCTGGAAGCCTCACTGAAGCGCACAACCCGGATGGTGGTAGCCCACGAGGCCTCCGTGTTTGGTGGGCTCGGCGGTGAAATCGCGGCCCGGCTGACCCAACGGTGCTTCTACTACCTGCAAGCACCGATCGCCCGGGTAGGCGGATGGCACATCCCGTATCCGCCCTCGCAGATCGAGCACGACCACATCCCGGATCTCGACCGCATTCTGGATGCGGTCGACACCACACTGGCTTTCTAACCTGAGGGGGTATTCATGGAAATTTTTAAGCTCCCCGATGTGGGAGAAGGCCTGACCGAAGCCGATATTGTCGAATGGCGGGTTGCCGTCGGTGACACCGTTGCCGTCAACGATGTGCTGGTCGAAATTGAGACCGCTAAATCACTGGTTGAACTCCCCAGCCCCTTTGCCGGCACCATCCAAAAGCTCTTCGCCGAGGTAGGCGATACCGTACTGGTCGGTGAAGACCTGATTGGTATTGGCGACTCAGCAACCGCCGGCGACGAACCTGACTCCAGCGGAGACAGTGCAGTAGCGGCCGATAAACCCTTGGTGGGTTCTGGGCCGAAAAATGAAGCTACCCGTCGCCGGGCACGGAAAAAAGCCGCCACCTCGGCCCAGCCGAGACCGGCCACCCAGAAGCTTGACCCAGCACCAGAGTCAGCACCGGAGCAAGCACCGAGTCCGACACCGACGACAACTGTCGTGCTGGCCAAGCCACCGGTGCGATACTTCGCCAAGACCCAGGGCGTCGATCTTGCGCAGGTCACACCAACCGGTCCTCGCGGCGATGTCACCCGCGCGGATGTGGAAGGCTTTCTGAACCAGTCCACTCCCGCTGGTGCCACGGCAACATCGGGTCGAACCCAAGCTCAGGCACAGGCCACCGATCCCCGGGCTATCGTCGCGCGCACCCCGGTTAAAGGTGTGCGCAAAGCCACCGCGAACGCGGTCATGCAGTCGTATTCGCAGGCTCCGCACGTCTCGGTGTTTAAAGACGTCGACATCACTCGTAGCATGGAGTTCTTGGCACAGCTCAAGGCCTCACCCTCCTGGGAAGGCATCAAAGTTAGCCCGATGATCCTGGCCATCCGAGCCATGGTCCGCGCCGCCACGATCTACCCTCAGTTCAACTCGCTGTGGGAATCGGGGACACAAGATGGCCAACCCGACGAGATCGTGCAGTACCAGCACGTCAACGTCGCGGTCGCAGCCGCCACGCCTCGCGGGCTGATCGTACCGGTGATCCCGCAGGCGGACTTGTTGAGCCTGAAGGATATCGCGCGAGCGATGATGGAATTGACCTCCCGCGCCAGAGAAGGCAAGACCCAACCGGCCGAACTCGCCGGTGGTACCGTGTCGATCACCAATTTCGGGTCGCTGGGTCTCGATGCCGGAACCCCGATCCTCACCCCGGGCCACACCGCGATCGTGGGCTTGGGTAAAGGGTCGAAGAAGCCGTGGGTGGTGGATGACCAGATCGTGCCCCGCACCGTGCTGACCCTCGGGGGTTCCTTCGACCACCGCGTGGTCGACGGAGCAGAGATTGCCACCTACCTAGGTGAAATCGCTGCCGTGTTGGCTGAACCTGCGGTGCTATTGGACGAATAGTGCAGAGACCTGTCTGCCCATGGACCAGGACAAACCGGGTGAAACGGGGCAGACCAGCATTAAAGAAGCCGACCCGGTTGCTGTCGACAGCAACCGGGTCGGCTCTACTCATCACTCACACCTCGAAGAGGATGTTTAACATCGTAATGACCCCAGATGATTAGACGCTGGAGGAAATATGAACGTTTCCTGGGAATTTGTGTCGCGGAGGATCGGCCTGATGGCCCTCTGATGTTAAGCCAGTCACGTTACACTGGTGGAATTGAAGTGAACTGAAGTGTCGTGAGAGTTCAGGCCGAACCGTGCCTGACAATGTCGTCAGGCGGGGAAGCAACACGATCGGGGCCGACTCACTCAACGACAGACGTCTGCCGAGAATGGAGCCAATCAATGACCGACCAGCTGAAGCACGCGAGCGACGAGCAATCCACCCCGGTGGTCAATACCGTCTCGCTGACCGATTCACCTGCTACCGACAAAGATGTCCTGGTGGTAGGAGCCGGCATGGGGACCGGGGTGCGTGGGCTGTGGCAGCACGCGGCCAACCACTTGGCAGAGCGCTTCAGGGTCATCGGTTGGGATCTGCCCGGCCACGACACCTCACCGCCCCACCAGGCCAAAGTGCGGATTGAGGACCTGGCGGATGCGGTGGCTGCAATCATCACCACCCAGCGGGCTGAGGGAACCATTGGTCCGGAGGCCAAGGTCTACTACGCCGGTGTCTCGATCAGCGGTCAGGTGGGGCTCCAGCTCGGTCTCGACCATGGAGAACTCTTCGACGGAATCGCCATTGTGGCCTCCGCGGCCAAAATCGGCGAGCAGGCGGGTTGGCAAGAGCGCGCCCAACTGGTCGAATCGGCCGGCACCGCAACCCAAGTGATTGGCTCGGTGAGTCGGTGGTTCGCCGAAGGCTTTACCGACCAGCACCCCGACCGGGCTGAATCGTTGCAGACGGTATTAGAAAAAGCCGACCAGGTGTCCTTCGCTCGGCTATGTGAAGCTCTGGGTGCCTTCGATGTGCGCGAAGCGCTGCCGAAGATTTCCGTGCCGATCGTGGCGATCAACGGTGCCGACGATCAGGTGTGTTCCTCCTCGGATGCTCACCTGATTGCCGATCGGGTGCAGCACGGTGCCCAGGCCACCGTCGATCAGGCCGCCCACCAGATTCCCGTGGAACAACCCGAACGGTTGGCTGAGATTCTGCTCGAGAACTTCTCTTAGATCTCGAGACCTCCTCCGACGCTCACAGAACCCTCGGATTGTTGAACAATTTGAGGGTTGTGTGGCATTCTAGAGATCTACACCACTCGAGATGAGACGGAGGACACGTCGTGAACGCTGAGCACAAACTCACGATCGATATCAACAGTGATGTGGGAGAGTCTTTCGGGAACTACACCATGGGTGATGACGCCGCGATTTTCTCCTCAGTGTCGTCGGCCAATGTGGCCTGTGGGTTTCACGCGGGCGACCCCTCCATTATGCTCAACACCTGCCAGCTTGCAGCTGCGCGCGGGCTCACGGTGGGCGCCCATGTTTCCTACAACGACTTCGCTGGATTCGGACGTCGTTTCTTGGATGAGGACCCTCACCAGCTACGCAACGACGTGCTCTATCAGATCGGGGCCCTCGATGCGATGGCCACAGCAGCTGGTACCCGGGTGGCTTATGTCAAACCCCATGGCGCGCTGTATAACACCATCGTCAATCACCGCGAACACGCCGAAGCTGTGGTCGATGCGCTGGTCACCCACGGTCACGGACTGACACTGTTGCTTCTGCCCGGCTCTATTGCCGCCTCCCTGGCCGAATCAGCGGGACTGCCCGTGGTCTATGAAGCGTTTGCCGATCGGGGTTACACCCCGGAGGGGACCCTGGTCTCCCGCCGGCAACCCGGCGCGGTGCTCCACGACGAGCAGGAGGTCGTCCACCGGATGGTGCGTCTGGCCAAAGAAGGCATCATTGAAGCCGTTGATGGCACCGAGATACAGGTCAACGCCGGTAGCATCTGCGTTCACAGCGACACACCCGGGGCAGTGTCGATGGCTGCCGCGGTGCGTCGTGGCCTGGAAGAAGCCGGTGTGACGATCGAGTCC
Source organism: Auritidibacter ignavus (assembly GCF_029853775.1). Taxonomy (NCBI): domain Bacteria; kingdom Bacillati; phylum Actinomycetota; class Actinomycetes; order Micrococcales; family Micrococcaceae; genus Auritidibacter; species Auritidibacter ignavus. The sequence goes on along the minus strand of NZ_CP122564.1, from coordinate 1,633,644 downwards.
TTCGCATGAGCGCCCCGACCATCCGCTGGGCCGGTCGTCGCTGCTTTCTGGTGGAATGCGCCGATATCGATCAGGTCATGGCGCTCCACCAGCGCCTGTCCACCCACCCGGTCGCAGGCCAACGCGAAGTCCTGGCCACGGCTCGCACCGTGGGGCTATTCTTTGACACCGACGCCGAAGCCCGCCACGCCGCCGAAAACATCAGCCAGTGGAACTTATCGGATGCCGCATCGCACGACGGCGCGTTGATCACCGTCGAGGTGGTGTATGACGGTGCAGATCTCTGCGAAGTCGCCACCCAGTTGTCCATGAGTGTCGATGAGGTGATCAACTGGCACACCGGCACCACATGGTTGGGCGCCTTCGGTGGTTTCGCCCCAGGATTCACCTATCTGGTTTCCACCGGCGACAGCTATTCCATTCCTCGCCGGCCAACGCCGCGTACACGGGTACCAGCACAGTCGGTGGCCGTGGCGGGAGAATTCTCCGCCGTCTATCCCCAAGCCTCACCGGGCGGGTGGCAACTTCTGGGTCACACCAACGCAGTGATGTGGGATCTTGACCGGCCCTCTCCAGCGCTGGTTGCCCCCGGTGACCGCGTCCAGTATCACGCCGTCCGGGAACGGCTGACCACCACCCAGAACTCCACCGATCACCGGTCTGGTGAGCAACCACACGAGAAACTCAGTGCCACCGCAACACCGCAACACGGGCTGGAAATTATCACCACCGGACTCCAGACCTTGGTGCAGGACCTGGGGCGGCCCGGCTACGCCGATCTGGGAGTCAGCCACTCCGGGGTGGCCGATCGGGCCGCGGCCCGGCAAGCCAACCGGCTGGTCGGTAACGACTCCGACGCCGCCGTCCTTGAAGTGCTCATGGGCGGGCTGACGATCCAAGCCCGCGGGCACCACGTGCTGGCACTCACCGGAACCGGCACCCCTGCACAGATCTGGGCCCCGGAGACCGCACCGACCGGTTCTCGGCAGGCTCCGGTCAACGCAGCTTTTGCGCTCTTCGACGGTGAACACCTGCACCTTCCCACCCCTGAGGCCGGGCTACGCACCTACCTGGCAGTCCGAGGTGGCCTGGAGGCGACCGACCAGCTTGGCAGTCGCGCTACCGACACGCTGTCGGGCATCGGACCAGAATCGGTGCGGGAAGGCGCCGTTCTTGCGGTCAATAAACCCCAACACCCCCTAGCCGCCACCGGAACTGCCGAACCAGCAGTGCACCCCACTCTGCCGAGAGTCGACGGGCCAGCTACCGTACTGCGGGTGCTCCCCGGGCCACGCGATGACTGGTTCGGTCCCGCCGGACTGGAACAGCTGACTGGCCAACCCTGGCGGGTCTCCGACGACTCCAACCGCATCGGCGTGCGGTTCGAACTTTCCGAGGGTGGCACCGCGCTACAACGGGTTCAGGACGCGGAACTGCCGTCTGAACCAGCCGTGACCGGAGCCCTGCAAGTCCCCCCATCGGGTCTGCCGGTGCTGTTTTTGGCCGACCATCCCGTCACCGGTGGGTATCCGGTGATCGGTGTGGTGACTGAGGACGACCTGGACCTAACCGCGCAATTGCCACCCGGAGCCACCGTGAGGTTCCAGATTGATGACGAGACAACTGATGACAACCCAGGCAAGGACACCCACCATGACCAACACTGAAGCCACCGCCACCACAGTCCAGCAACTCTCCGGGCGGATGTCCAAAGTCCTGATCGCCAACCGTGGCGAAATCGCGGTGCGCGTTGCCCGGGCAGCCCGGGACTGTCATCTGGCCTCGGTGGCGATCTTCTCTGACCCCGATGCTGAGTCCCTGCACGTCGCGGTGGCCGATGAAGCCTACGCGCTGGAGGGATCCGCTTCGGCCGACACCTATCTGAATATCGACAAAATCCTGGAGATCGCCCGCCGGTCCGGGGCCGACGCGGTGCATCCCGGGTACGGGTTCCTGTCAGAAAACGCCGATTTCGCCCGTGCCGTGATCGAGGCGGGACTGACCTGGATCGGTCCCAGTCCCGACGCCATTGCCACCCTGGGAGATAAGCTCTCCGCCCGGGCGCTGGCCGTGGAGGTGGGTGCCCCGCTGGTTCCCGGCTCGGACGGGCCGGTGGAATCTGCCGATGAGGCTCGAGCCTTCGCTGAAGAGAACGGCTTGCCGATCGCCATTAAAGCCGCCTTCGGCGGTGGCGGACGCGGCATGAAGATCGTCCACCGTGTCGATGACATCGAATCCGCTTACGATTCGGCGGTGCGTGAAGCTCGCACCGCTTTCGGTCGCGGCGAGTGCTTTGTTGAGCGCTTCTTACAGCGGCCCCGCCACGTCGAAGCCCAGGTCGTGGCCGATACTCACGGCAATGTGGTCGTGGTCGGTACCCGCGACTGCTCACTGCAGCGACGCAACCAGAAACTCATTGAGGAAGCTCCAGCCCCCTGGTTGAGCCAGGAACAACGCCAGCGGATTCACGACTCGGCCGAGGATATTTGTCGGGCGGCCGGTTATACCGGTGCCGGCACCGTGGAATACCTCGTGGCCCCCGACGGGCTGATCTCGTTTTTGGAGGTCAATACCCGGTTGCAGGTCGAACACCCCGTCACCGAACAAACCACCGGGGTCGATCTGGTCGCCGAGCAGTTCCGGATTGCTGCCGGACTGCCACTGAGCTTCACGGAAACCCCCGAACCCACCGGGCACAGTTTTGAATTCCGGCTCAACGCCGAAGACCCCGCGTTGGGCTTTGTGCCCAGCCCCGGGACCGTGGAGCGGTTCGAGTCTCCTACCGGTCCGGGCGTGCGCCTGGACAGCGGGGTGGTCTCCGGCTCAGTGGTTCCCGGGGAATATGATTCCATGCTGGCCAAGCTGATTATCACCGGTGCCAATCGCGAACAAGCGCTGATTCGGGCGCGCCAGGCCCTAAAAGAACTGGTGATTACCGGGGTGCCGACTGTGGTGGGCTTCCACCAAGCGGTGCTGGAGACCGAGGACTTCACCAGTACCGAAGCGTTCGGGGTCTATACCACCTGGATTGAAGACGAGTTCACCCCTGAACTGCAGGCTTCGCCTTATCTGACCCATCCGGGTTCGGCACGACGAGAAATCACCATCACTCTGGACGGTAAAGCACACGCCTTGGGTCTGCCCGAGGAGCTCTACCGTGCCCTGCGCCACGGTTCTGGCGGGGCTTGCGATGAGGACTCGACCGGCCAGGATGCGACGACTGAACGGTCAGCAACAGCGTTGACTGCCCCCATGAACGGTAGTATCGTCAAGTGGTTAGTCGCTGACGGCGATCAGGTCGAGACCGCAGACCCGGTTGTGGTCGTTGAAGCGATGAAGACCGAAACTACGTTGCGGGCTCCGATGGCGGGAATCTTCCGGCGTGAGTCCTTTAACGAGGGCGATGCCGTGAGACGGGGAGAGGAACTAGGACACTGTGAGTAAGCTCAGTGGGGCAGCCGAGCGAGCTGCCACGAGGTTGCGCGCTGAGATCTCCCACGGCCAGTTAGTGCCCGGCACTAAATTAGGCGAGCACCGGCTGGCCGAACGCCTGAGCATTTCCCGCAACACTTTGCGTGAGGCCTTTCATTTGCTGGGCGAAGACGGGCTCGTCGAGAAAATCCCGCACCGTGGCGTGTTCGTCGCTCGACCCACCCACGAGGATGTGCGCGAAATCTATCAACTGCGTCGCATGATTGAACCGGCCGCTATCATGTGGGGTCATCTCACCGATGAGCAGCTACGCACCCTGGATGAGGCCACCACGGCGGCGCTGGACTACCGGGAGGCCGGGACCGTGTCGAAAATGGCCGATGTCAATCAGCTGGTGCACGAAACCATTGCCTCGATGACCGGGTCCACCTCGTTGATTCAACTCATGGACCGCGCCCTGGCCAGAGTGCGGTTGGTTTTTCACGGCATGGCCGAAGTTCCCGATTTTCACTCGATGTTTGTCGACGACAACCGGCACGTGGTCACCTGCTTGCTACAGGACCAGCGCGAAGAAGCTGCGGCGTTGATCCCGCCCTATTTCGCTCGGGCTGAATCACTGTTGCGGACCTTTATGTCCCAGTCCCAAAACGATCCAGAACCGCTCAGCGACGAGGCGCCGGCACCACGTCGTGAGGACACCCGGTTAGGGAACCTGGTAGTCGGCATCCCGGGCATCGGTGATCATCATGTGTCCGGGCGCGTGCCCGATGGCCAGATCGGGTGCTGACTCCATCACCGCTGCCTGAGGAGTGACACCGCAAGCCCAGAATACCGGTAACCAGCCCTGCGGGATCTCGGCTGGCGGATCCCCGAAATCCGGGGAATACAGGTCGGTAATCCCGATCTGTTCGGGGGCGCCAATATGGACCGGGGCCCCGTGCACGGCCGGGTAGCGAGAGGTAATCCGTACCGCCTCGGCGATGTGCTCGGCAGGAATCGGGCGCATCGACACCACCAATGGCCCGCGGATTGCTCCGGCGGGCCGACACGGCACAGTGGTGGTATACATCGGCACATTCCGCCCGTGGAGCTGATGAGCGAGCGGAATGCCCGCCTGAGCCAAGGCACGTTCGAAGGTGAACGAACAGCCGATGAGGAAACTGACCAGATCGTCCCGCCACAGCCCGGTGATGTCCTGGGGCTCATCGACCAACTGGCCGTGGCGGTAGACCCGGTATTGGGGTGCATCGGTGCGGATATCGCCGTCGGGGATCAGCTCCGAGCTCGTCTGACCCGGCTCCAGGACTCCTAGCACCGGCATGGGCTTCGGATTGCGCTGAGCGAAGAGCAAGAGATCGAAAGCGTAGTGACGCGGCACGATCAGCAGGTTCGCCTGGGCATAACCATCGCACAGTCCCGAGGTGGGAGATAACCGTCCTGCACGGAATGCTTGGCGGGCGTGAGCGGGGGTTAGTGTCATGCTGCGTTACCGGTCATCAGCTCGATGGCGGGCAGGAACGAGGTAACGGCCAGCACGAGCGTGAGCACCCAGGCCAAGGTTCCGATCACCACCAGCCAGCGCGGGTAGTGATAACCCTGCAACAGGTCGCGACGACGCCAGGCCACCCACAGCAGCACCCCGAAACCAATCGGCAGAATCAGGCCGTTGAAGGCACCGGCAAAGATCAGTAACTGTTGTGGGGCCTGGCCGACGAATAAGAAGATCACCGTGCAGACACCGATCAACCCGATGGTGAGCCAGTTGCGGACCTTCACGCTACCGTCAGAACGGGTGATGAAGGTAACCGAGGTATAGGCGGCGCCAATGACCGAGGTCAACGCGGCAGCCCAGAGCACAATACCGAATAGCCGCAAGCCAATCTCGCCGGCGGCGTGGCGGAACGCATCGGCAGCCACGTTATCGGCCGCCAGCGTGACGCCGGAGGCAACCACACCGAGGATGGCCAGGAACAATAGCACGCGCATCACACCGGTGACGACAATACCGAGAATGGAGGTGTTGGTGATCTGACGGACGGACTCGGGTCCGCGAATGCCGGAATCGATCATGCGGTGGGCGCCGGCAAAGGTGATATAGCCACCCACCGTACCGCCGACCAGTGTGGTGATCACCAACATATCGACCTGCTCGGGCATCACGGTGTTCTTTAAGGCTTCGCCTACCGGTGGGGCAGCGACGATGGCGACGTAGAGCATGAGCAGAATCATCACGGCGCCTAAGATCACCACAATGCGGTCCAGGGCCATACCGGCGCGCTTGGAGAGGAAGATCAGGATAGCCAGCACGGCCGAGATGGCGCCACCGATACGGGCATCTGCTCCGAACATGGCGTTGGTGCCTAGTCCTGCGCCGGCGATGTTACCGATGTTGAACACCGCGCCGCCGATGAAGACCAAGCCGGCTAGCACCCAGCCGATGCCGGGGAGAACTTTATTGCCCAGTTCTTGGGCGCGCATCCCGGACAGACCGATAACGCGCCAGACGTTGAGTTGCACACAGATATCGATGAGGATCGACGCCAAGATCGCAAATGCGAAGGCGGCCCCGAGCTGAACGGTGAAGTTGGCGGTCTGGGTGATAAACCCCGGACCAATCGAGCTGGTGGCCATTAAGAACATCGCGCCCAACAGGGCGGTGCGACGAACATTCTTGGGCTTTTTGGATTTTTTGGTGGTTTCCGAGACGGTGGGTTCTTGTTCGGATACAGCGGTCGTGGTGGGACCTGCCTCTTCGTGGGTGTTGGACACAGCGGCCTCCGCGGGTGAATGGTATCTCCGTGACGTGAACTGAGTCACGCATATTGTGAGGGTAGCTTACAGGTTGTTGAACAATATCTGCAAGATCTTGTTCAACAATATGAGCCGGGGCGGAGGGGGCTCGCGTGCGAGTCCGGTGGTGTCGGTGTCCTACAGGCTCGACATAGTGGCTTAGGCAACCCGGTTCGAGATGCTGGCGAAGATGGCGTCCATGGTGGACACGAAGAGATTGGCCGCCTCGTCATCCAAGAACCGGCACAGGGCTCGGTGGCCGTTAGGGCCATCAACTTCCATCAGGGCAATGGCTTCCATCTGCCGATGGGGTAGGACCCACATCCGAGCCACCGGCTTGGTGGTGTCTGGAACCGGCTTATTTTCCTCGTTGGTGGTCAGCGTGAAACCAAGGTATTGCACCCCGGGAGCTTGGGAGGTCTCAGCGTCGCGCACGTGTGACCCACCGATCCGGGAGCTGGCCGGTGACGTGGTCAGACTATTGATCAGAGACACCGTAGCCACCGCGTCGTCCCGGTCGGAGAAGATCGCCAGTGGCTGGGTTTTTGCTGCCGAGAAGTACACGAGCGCATACGGGCCGGTGGTCGGGTTTCCACCAATAATCAGACCCTGGTTCTGCTCTCGCGTCTCGCCCGGAGCAAGCCAGTTCTGCAAGGGTTCGAAATCGGCGGAGTGCTTGCTGGAAGAGCGCTGATCGGTCATGTCTGACAGCCTAGTGTTGCCCCAGTCTTGAGGCTAGAACCCGGGTCAGGCTCATAATGGGTTAAGAATTCCGGTCAACCGGCCCCTGGGCGATAAGGTAGGAGTTATGTCTAAGGTTTTGTCTTCTCTGCCCACAGGTGAACGCGTCGGAATTGCCTTTTCTGGAGGTCTCGATACGTCCTGTGCTGTGGCTTGGATGCGGGAAAAGGGTGCTACGCCGTGCACCTACACCGCCGATATTGGCCAGTACGATGAACCGGACCTGGAAGGCGTCACCCAGCGTGCCAAGGACTACGGTGCCGAAATCGCTCGTTTCGTGGACGCCAAGAAGCCACTGGTGGAAGAAGGGTTTGTTGCCCTAGCCTGCGGTGCGTTCAACGTCCGCTCTGGGGGGAAGACGTACTTCAACACCACCCCGCTGGGTCGTGCCGTGACCGGCACCATGCTGGTGCGCGCTATGAAAGAAGACGGCGTTGACATCTGGGGTGATGGCTCCACCTATAAGGGCAATGACATTGAGCGGTTCTACCGCTATGGCCTGATGGCCAACCCCAAGTTGCAGATCTACAAGCCCTGGCTGGATGCTGCCTTTGTGGATGAGCTAGGTGGCCGTCAAGAAATGAGCGAGTGGCTGGTTGAGCACGGCTACCCCTACCGCGATTCAGCTGAGAAGGCCTACTCCACTGACGCCAATATTTGGGGCGCCACCCACGAGGCTAAGCAACTGGAGTTCCTCAACACCGGCCTGGATATTGTTGAACCGATCATGGGTATCCCCACCTGGCGCGAAGAGATCGAGGTTCCCTCGGAGGAAGTCTCGGTCGGTTTTGAAGCCGGACGCCCGGTGAGCATCAACGGTGAGCGCTTCGAAGACCCCGTGGCGCTGGTCTATAAGGCCAATGAAATCGGTGGCCGTCACGGTCTCGGCGTCTCCGACCAGATCGAAAACCGCATCATTGAGGCCAAGTCTCGCGGCATCTACGAGGCTCCGGGGATGGCTCTATTGCACGTGACTTACGAACGGTTGCTCAACGCCATTCACAACGAGGACACCCTCGATAACTACTTCACGCTGGGTCGTAAGCTCGGACGGATGATGTACGAGGGTCGTTGGTTCGACCCGCAGTCGCTGATGTTGCGCGAATCGCTACAACGCTGGGTGGGCTCGGCAGTGACCGGTGAGGTCACGTTGCGTCTGCGTCGCGGTGATGACTACACCATCCTGGATACCACCGGTGAGAACCTTTCCTACCACCCGGAGAAGCTGTCGATGGAACGCGTCGGCTCTGCCGCCTTCGGCCCCGAAGACCGCATCGGCCAGCTGACGATGCGCAACCTGGACATCGCTGACTCCCGGTCTCGACTGGAGCGGTATGCCACCACCGGTATGGTCACCGGCCCGACCGGTGAGCTGATGGGTGAACTCGAGGTCGGAGGCGCCGCCGATATTGCCTCCGCTACCGGCCAGCCCGATGAGACCTCCGACGAGTTGGGACTTTCGGCTGCCTTTGATACCGGCACCGACTAACGCACGGCGCAATGCGCGCAACCACCCAACGACCGCTGGGTGGTAACCATCGGTCAACGTGGTGCCGGCGAGGAGCAGACGTTTCGTAGCTTTCGATTCGCCAGCGACGGTAATCTGGTGGATATCGAGCACTTTTCGATCACCGCACCCGAATGGCCCGATGTGGCCCAGCGACTCAGAAATCGGTTATGACCACCTCACCACTGCCGGAATCCCGCACCCCTGCCACCACCTTGCGGAATGGCGTGCAACTGATTGTCTACGCCAACCGCTTCGGCGGTGATCTGCTCACTACCCGTCGCTGGATCGATACCTACTTCCCGGGCGCGTTCACGGGTGTCCACTTATTGCCGTACTTTCGCACCTATGACGGCGCTGATGCCGGCTTTGACCCCATCGACCACCGCGAAGTCGACCCGCGATTGGGCGACTGGCCGGATGTGGCTTCCGTGGCGGAGGCCTACGATCTGTGCTCCGACATGATCGTCAACCACGTCTCAGCCCGCTCCCCGCAATTCCAAGACTTTCTTGCCCATGGCGCCGACTCTGAGTATGCCGATATGTTCTTGTCCTACTCCGGGATCTTCCCCGAGGGAGCGACCGAGGACCAGCTGTTAGCCATCTACCGGCCACGGCCGGGACTGCCCTTCAGCCTCTACCGGGTCGCCGGCCAACCTCGCCTGCTGTGGACCACCTTCACCTCTGAACAGATCGACATTGATATCAACTCCGATCACGGTGCACAGTACCTCACCGAGATCTTGCACCAGCTGGCTGAAGCGGGCGTGAAATTGATCCGCATGGACGCGGTGGGATATGCCTTCAAACAGGCCGGGGCCAGCTCATTCATGATGCCCGAGACCTTCGAGTTCATCGGCAGACTCACGGAACAAGCCCACCAGCTGGGCATGGAAGTTCTTGTCGAGATCCACTCCTACTACCAGACTCAGCTCGAGATCGCCTCGCGCGTGGATTGGGTCTACGACTTCGCTTTGCCACCACTGTTGCTCCACACTCTCACCACGGGGTCCGTCGCTGCGCTGAGCGAATGGATCCGGGTGCGTCCGACCAACTCGATCACGGTCCTGGACACTCACGACGGAATCGGTGTGATCGATGTGGGGCCCGACCAGCTCAACCCCCATCGTCCGGGACTGCTGCAAGACGCCGAGGTTGATGCACTGGTGGGAACAATCCACCGGCTCTCGGACGGCCAATCCCGGTTGGCCACCGGTGCAGCGGCCTCAAACCTGGACCTCTACCAGGTCAACTCGACCTACTATGACGCGCTGGGTCGGGATGACCAGCGCTATCTCACCGCACGAGCCATCCAGTTCTTCCTGCCCGGTATCCCACAGGTGTACTACATGGGCGCGCTGGTTGCCGACAACGATATGGAATTGTTAACCTCCACCGGCGTGGGCCGCGACATCAACCGTAGTTATTTCACCGCCGAAGAAGTCGAACGACTGATGTCACGCGACGTCAATCAACGGTTGCTCCAGCTCATGCAGTGGCGCAACCAGCACCCGGCCTTCCAGGGCGTCTTCTCGATGGTTGAAACCACCGAGACGATGGTGCAGCTACGTTGGGAGCATAACGACCACTGGGCTCAACTCACCGTCGACGCGAGCGCGGGAGATTTCAGTTGTGAGTGTTCCTGACCGCCACCGGGACCGGCCACTGGTCGTAGGCCACCGGGGAGCCTCACTGCTGGCACCGGAGAATTCTCTGCTGGCTCTGCGGGCCGGCCTGGATGCTGGCGCGGATGCGGTCGAAATCGACGTGCAGCTATCGGCTGACGGGGTTCCGGTGGTTTTCCACGACCGTCTGTTACAGCGCACCACGAATATCGACGAGGTGTTTCCCGAACGACACCATCTCCCCCTGAGTTCTTTCAGCTACGAGGAACTCTCCCAGTTGCAACTGCGCGGCCCACAGGGGCTGTCCGGCGAACGCATCCCCACCCTTGATCAGGTGCCCCAGCTACTCGGCGATCACGCGCAGCTGTTTGTGGAAGTCAAAGAACCAGCACACTCGCCGGGGATCATCCAGCTGCTCATCGGCCGGCTCACCCAGGACCCGGTTTTCTCCTCGCTGGTGGCGCAACACCGACTGCGTTGCATCAGTTTCGACCACGCCACCATCCGGGATGTGGTTGCCGGGGTTCCAGGACTACACGGTCAATATTTGGTCGATCAGCCTCCCAGCCGGCACGTGGTGATCGATGCGGCACGCCATTGCCTGTCGATGGGGACGAACCACCGCACCCTGGATGCCACCACAGTACGGGCAGTGCACGAACACGGCATGGCGCTCAGTGTCTATACGGTCAACACCGTCGCGGACGTCCAACGGGTCACCGAGCTCGGAGTTGATGTGATCACCACCGATGACCCTGGCCTGGTTCCTTCAGGGTAGTGAGCTGGTTACGGTCGGTGGGCTAGGTCCCGCAGAAGGTCTGGAAACTGTGAGTGAAACTCTCCGGAGCCGGTTGCTCAAAGCGTTCGGTATCTGGTTTCCAGTCGTAGGGGTGGGTCACCAGGTCCCACAGCGTGGTGAAACTGTCGCTGACCCGATCTCGTCGGGCGACAACCTCGCTCACCGAGTCCCCCAGGGCTTCTTCCACCAGATGGTTGCGCGGAATATAGCGCGGGTTGAGGGCCTGTAGTCCGGAGGTTTCCGGTTCGAGCGCTCGCCACTGGGTGAGCCACGTCCGGGCCCGTTCGGTCTCACCGAGGACATCGGTGTCGGTCTCGTCTATGGTCCCTGCCAGCCTGCTGAGGCCGAGGAAGAACTGGGTGAGATCCACCCGGGTTTCTTGCCACAGCTCGGGAAGCTCGCGCACCAGCTCACGGACGCGGTGGTCGTCGTCGTAGCGTTCGGACAGCCCGACTTTCGCGGCCAAACCTCGTTCATACGCGTCGACAAACGCCGGGGCAAATTCGCGCACCTGGTGCTCAGCGATCTCCAGGGCCCGGTTCGGGTCAGGATCAATGTTCGGCAACAGCGCCTCGGCCAAGCGGGAGAGATTCCATTCGGCCACCGCTGGTTGATTGCCGAAAGCATACCGGCCGTTGGTATCAATGGAGCTATACACTGCGGTGGGGTCAAAGCGGTCCACGAAAGCACAGGGGCCATAATCAATCGTCTGACCGCTCAAGGTCATATTGTCGGTGTTCATCACCCCGTGCACGAATCCCAGTCGCATCCACGAGGCCACCAGCTGGGCTTGGGCGTGCACGGTGTGGGCCAAGAGCTCCTGAGCCGCGGGTCGATCAGATTCCAGACGGTCCGGGGCATGTCGGGTGAGCGCTAGTCGTATCAGACGGTCCAGGACCTCTTCGGACTGGTCTGAACGCGGTTTGACGTGGCGGGCCAGCTGCACGCTACCAACGCGAAGATGAGAGTCAGCGACACGCACGAGGATCGCTCCCGGTTGAGTCTCGCTCCCCCGCACAACTCGTTCACCGGTGAGGATGACGGCCAGGGCGCGGGCGGTAGCAATTCCGAGCGCATGCATGGCTTCACTGATCAGATACTCGCGCAGCACCGGGCCGAGCACCGCCTTGCCATCCCCGGCCCGGGCGGCCCCAAACGGGGTCAACCCTGACCCCTTCAGGTGGAGGTCAACACGACGTCCGGTGGCAGAGCAGGTGAGCTCGCCCAACAGCACAGCCCGGCCATCGCCTAAGACCGGAGAAAAAGCGCCGAACTGGTGACCGGCATAGTTCTGTGCCACCGGGACAGCATCCTCGTCCAGGTGCTGGCCCAGGAGGAACTGCAGGCCTGGGTCTGAGCTCAGCAAGTCCGGGTCGAGTCCGAGATCCTCTGCCAGTTGAGTATTGAGTAACAGCATCTGGGGAGCCGGTCCCGGCTGGGGGGAGAAAGGAACACTGAGCTCTGGGAGCGTGTGGGCAAATTCCGCCCCCAGTCGTGGGACAGTGGGGGAATGAGACATGATCTAGGACTCCGTGGTGATTTCCTCGCCCAGCTCAATATCAGCGATGCCGAGCACCTCATTGAGGGGCTGGTCGTTGACGGTAATCTTTGATTGTGAGACATGCGCTGCCCGCTCGGCTGTCTGCTTCAATTGCGCCAGAATGCGTTGCGACTCGCAGTCGCTACGGGTGACCACCTCTCCAGACAGCTTTACGGTTACCGTATCACCGTCGATGGTGGTTTCCTCAACCTGTAGCGATTCCCGAGAGAACACCACGGAATTGGTAAATGGCGGATCGCCGTGACGGTAGTGCTGGTCATCCAGCAAAAACTGCACAGCCTGTTTGACCGTATCGGTCTCGTTCTCCACCAGGGTGGGAGCGGACTGGACCGAAACCAGCAGGTCTTCGCAACCAAAGGTGTTCCCGGTGGTATTTGGCGGGTAATTACCTGACAGTGCAACCAAGCTGATCGGCAGGGAGGTGTAGCCATCGTCATCGGGCTTTTGAACGTTGACTGTCCCTCCGGGACCGAGGGATTCGGGGTTCGATTTTTCGGCGGAACAGCCGGTCAAAACCAGTGCGCCACAGACCGCCACAGCAGACAGGCGGAGCCACAGAGAACCGCCGCGAAGACGTTTAGTGAGCAACATGGTTTTGGGCACTCCCGAGCGCAGATTGGAATAACGGCAACAAGATCTGCCAAGATCCTACCGCTAAAACCGGGGAAACCGGTCTGTTCTGCGACGGGTTACTCGGTGGCTGTGGGTGAACAGCCGGTGTCAGCTACACAGCGATCGACTAATGTTTAATGCATGCCTTTGAGGAACCGACGCGCTGCTGCTTTGCCCGCTAAACTGTCTCGTTCGTGGCTGTTGATGAGTGCGGCACAACAGGATCTGTTTGCGCCCGGAATGGCTTCCGAAGCCGATTCCATCATCCTGGATTTAGAAGCTGCTGTTCCCGCAGAGCAGAAAGATCAGGCGCGGGAAAATGTGGTTGAGGCATTGACCTCGGGGATGACTGGCTGGGTGCGCATTAACGGCCCGAATACCGATGAATGGGCCGAAGATCTTCGTCAGCTCCAAGGACTCAGCGGACTACGTGGCGTGATGTTGGCCATGTCTGAACACCCCGAACAGGTCTCACACACCGCCATGCGTCTGGGTGCTGGCGTTCCGGTGTTGGCTCTGATCGAATCTGCGGTGGGAGTCGAAAATGCCGTGGAGATTGCCCGGGCACCGGGCACCTTCCGCTTAGCGTTGGGCACCAATGACTACCGCAAGGATGTCGGTGTGTCCGAAGATGCGCTGGCCATGGCTTATGCGCGCTCGCGGTTGGTCAATGCTTCCCGCGTCGGCAAGCTTCCTGGCGCCATTGACGGCCCGCCCGCGGTGGAGGCAGCCGTCGAGACCGTGGTGGAAAGCTCCCAGCTGACCGCGTCGATGGGGATGACCGGGCGTCTGTGTTTGAATCGAAGCCAGGTCGAAGACATCAATAAGGCGCTGAGCCCATCCGAGGACGAATTGGCTTGGGCTCACGAAATGCTCGACGCCCATGAAGCCGGCGCGCAAGCTGGGGAAGGGTCCTACCTGCCACGTCTGGCACGCGCCCAAAAAATTGCCGATTTGGCCGACTCCTACGGGTTGTGGAACGCCTAGTGCCGTGCGAGGTTCGGTGATCACGTAGAATAAACATTTCGCGAGACGACCAACGCCTGCGGACCGTACCGTTAGAATGCCCATGTCAGCTACGCACCAGTAATTGAGTTCATGCAACCAACACAGGATTACGCCCCACGTCGTGGTTCTCGGCACCACCACGCCGTCGTGACTGCTCCAGAAGGGCCCACAGCTCGCGAGAGCAAAGACCCCTCGACCGGTGTGCAGTCCGGGCTGGGCTCAGCACACGGCAAGGCGATTCTGATCGGCGAACACGCGGTGGTCTACGGTGCACCAGCGATCGCGCTACCTCTGCTGGACTTGCAAGCCACCGCTAGTGTGCGCGATTCTCGGCGCGGGTATCTCACCACCGATCTCTACACCGGTCCGCTCAACGACGCCCCCAAAGACATGGGGCCGATCGTGACCGCGTTACGTGCCTCAGCAGAAAAATTGGATGTGCGGGCCGAGCGACTCGATGTCATCTTGCGCTCAACCATCCCGTTTGAACGTGGTCTGGGCTCTTCGGCGGCTACCGCCGCGGCAGTCGTGAGAGCCGTGGCCAACCACGCTGGGGTCCGGTTGTCTCCGGCAGAAGCCCATGAGCTGGTGCAGACCGCCGAAACCGTTGCCCACGGTACCTCTTCCGGACTGGATGCCCACGCGGTGCAGTCACTGGCCCCATTGCGGTTCCAACAGGGCAAGCCCACCACCGTTCAGGTCGGCGCGGGACTGACCTTTGTTATCGGGGATACCGGCACGGTCGGCTCCACCGCGGCCGCGGTGGGAGGAACCCGGATGCTACGTGATATCCAGCCGGCAGTCGTCGATCGTGTCATGGAGGATCTCGCCGATCTGACCGACGATGTGGCCGTGGCCTTAGGGGACGGTGACGCGGTGCGTGTGGGCCGCAATATGCACGAAGCTCACACGCTTTTGGCCTACCTGGGAGTCTCTGCTCCGGCCCTGGATGCCCTGGTCGCAGCGGCCCTTGAGGCCGGCGCTTACGGGGCCAAACTCACCGGCTCGGGACTCGGTGGGTGCGTGCTTGCTCTGGTCCCCGACCAAGAACTCGCCGGAAAAGTCGCGGCGGCTATGACCGCGGTGGGCGCCACCCGCGTCTGGACCACCTCGTTGACCCCCAACACCACCGACAATCAGACGGCACCCACCGCCCGGATTGCTCCCTCCTCTGCCCCCACCCCCTCATCCGCCCAGGAGGATCGTTGAGTCACGCCATTGCTCAAGCTCACCCCAATATTGCCCTGGTGAAGTACTGGGGCAAGGCCGATGAGCAACTGATGATCCCTCTCGCCGGGTCCCTGTCGATGACCCTGGACGATTTTGCGACCACCACTCGGGTGGAACTGCTCGGCTGTGCCAACAGCTCCGCCGATAACCTCGACACAGACCTCTTTGAACTCAACGGTGCGCCACAAACCGGATCGAACGCGCAGAAAATCAGCGCCTTCCTGGATCTGGTGCGCACCTTGGCCGCCGAAGCCGGTCTGGACACCGCCACTGCCCGGGCCCGGGTCACCTCCTGCAACGAGGGGCCCACCGCGGCCGGAATGGCTTCTTCGGCCTCGGGCTTTGCCGCCCTGGCCACTGCCGCTGCCGCCGCCTATGGGTTATCGCTAGATACCGCCCAACTCTCCCGGCTGGCCCGGCGCGGGTCCGGTTCCGCCTGTCGGTCGGTGATCGACCGGTTTGCGGTCTGGCACGCTGGCACCGACGACGCCACCAGCTATGCCACCGCAATCCAGGCCCCCGACATGCGCATGACCGCGGTAACCATTTCCGGCACCCAGAAAAAAGTCTCCTCCCGTGAAGGAATGCGTCGTACGCTGTCGACCAGCCCCTTTGTCGCTGGCTGGGCCCCCACCACGGACGCGGTGCTGAAACAGATGATGGCCGCCTGTGCCGCCGAGGACTTCACAACCATCGGTGAGCTCACCGAGCTACACGCCCACCGGATGCACGCACTGATTAATTCCGCCAACCCGCCGATCCGCTACCTCGCCCCCGATAGCTGGCGGGTCATCGAAGCCGTAACAGGTCTGCGTGAAGCCGGCACCGAATGCTACGCCACTGCCGATGCCGGCCCCAATGTGGTGATTATTTCCCGCCCGGAAGATGCCGAGACCGTCGTGGCACGCATGCACGAGCTCCTCCCACAGGCCGGGGTGAAAACCTTCGCTCCGGGGCCCGGCGCCCGACTGGTGGAGGCCCCCTAGTGTCCAGCCGCCTTCCGCTGACCGCCCAAGCCCCCGGCAAGCTGTATGTCACCGGCGAATACGGTGTCGTCGAGCCTGGATGCTCGGCCGTGTTGATTGCCGTAAATAAGTACCTGAGCGTCACCCTGCGCGCACCCGGCTCACATCGGGGCCACGATGTGCTCACCGCTGCCCGAATCTCTCAGGCCATCGACACTGCTCGCACCGGCACCGACTATGCGCTGACCACCGCGGTGATCATGGAAAAATTCCGGGCCGAACGCGCACTGACCCGTATCCCGGTTGACCTGGATGTCCACAATGACCTCCGGGACGCCAATGGGGCCAAGTACGGGCTGGGCTCTTCCGGGGCGATCACCGTGGCGACCGTGACCGCCTTTGATGCGCTCTACCAGCTTGGATTGAGTGAGTACGACAAATACCGGCTGGGCCTGCTGGCCTCCATTCAGGTGGCCCCGCGAGCCTCCGGTGGCGACGTGGCCGCCTGTCTGAGCGGAGGGTGGAGTTGCTACACCTCCCCGGACCGCGCCAAGTTGCCCCGGGTCTTGCCCGTAGATGTCGCCGGGGACCCGCAGGGCCCCGTCAGCTCAGTCACCGACGCGTTGGCCTCGGAACACTTCGCCGAAACCCCATTTCGGCGGCTCACGGTGCCCGAGAATCTCACGGTGTTAGTGGGATGGACCGGCCGGCCGGCACTGACCGATCAGCTGGTCGGTGAAGTCCATAGCTCCAAACAGGCCTGTAGCGAGAGTGATGAGAGTTTCCAGTCGCTACTGGCCACGTATCAGCACATTGTCGCTGACGTGGTCACCGGCCTGGAATCCGGGGATTTTGCCACGGTCCGCGACGGGATGGTCGCCACCCGCACCGCGTTGCACCAGTTGCAACAGCTGACCGGGACCAGCATTGAAACTCCGGCCTTGAAAACACTGATCGACCTGGCTCAACAGGTCGGCGGCCAACTGTGCTGCGCCAAATCTTCCGGGGCCGGTGGGGGAGACTGCGGCATCGTGCTGGCCGACCAGTCGGTCGATACCGCGCTGATCACCGGAGCCTGGCAAGAAGCCGGCATCACCCCGCTACCGATCGGAGTTAGTCCCACCGGAGCCCGTATCATAGAAACTCCAGACCTGCCCGCATCGCACCAGGGTCAGCACGAGACACCGTACGAGGCAAAGGATTATCACCAGTGAACTCCACGGCAGCATCGCGCAAAGACGACCATATTCGCTTGGCCGAGGCCCAACAGCACCAGCTGGCCGACCACCCTGTGGTCACCGACTACGACCGGGTCGAAATCCTCCACCACGCCCTGGCCGGCATCAGCCCCGAGACCACGACCACCCACGCTACCCTGGGACCCTGGCAACTGGTCGCCCCGCTGTACATCAACGGCATGACCGGAGGCACCGAACAGGCCCGGGAGATCAACCGGGCCCTGGCTCAAGCAGCAGCGGCTACCGGAATCCCGATGGCCTCCGGGTCGGTGGGTATCGGGCTGGATGAGCCCAGTACCGCTGACTCCTTTCGCGTGATTCGCGAAGAGAACCCGGACGGGCTGATCTGGGCCAATATCGGTGCCGGACGCAGCGTGGAAGATGCTCACCGGGCGGTGGACCTGCTCGATGCCGACGCGCTACAAGTTCACCTCAACGCCATCCAAGAAACCGTGATGGTCGAAGGCTCGCGAGACTTCAGCAACTGGCTGGGACTGTTAGAAGACATCGTGCGCGCCCTGGAACCCGATGGGGTACCGGTGATCATCAAAGAGGTCGGTTTCGGACTCAGTGCCCGCACCCTGGGCCAACTGCGCGATATTGGGGTGACCATTGCCGACGTGGCCGGTGCTGGAGGCACGAACTTCGCCCGCATTGAAAACGACCGTCGCGCGAGCGGAGAGGACCCGATTGCCCAGGCTGGCAACTGGGAGTGGATCACCCAGCTGGGCTCCTCGGCAGCCCGGTGCCTGCTCGATGCCCACGCCGCCGGTATCCTCTCCAGCCCACACACGCTCGCCGAGCACCATCACTGCGAACTCCAGGTGCTGGCCTCCGGCGGAGTGCGCCACCCGCTGGACGTGGTGCGAGCCCTGGCACTAGGCGCCCGTGCGGTGGGGGTAGCCGGAGCGTTTTTGACCATCGCCAGACACCACGGTGCGGAAACTCTCACCGAGGTGATCCGCATCTGGCTCACCCGCATCCGCCAGCTGATGGTGCTGTTGGGTGCGCACACCGTCGAGGAGTTGCAGTACACCGATGTGATCCTGCATGGGCCTGTGCGCGAATTTGCCCTGGCCCGCGGGGTCGACCTGGCTCAGCTGGCCAATCGTTCTGGGAAGGAGACCCGATGACCACCGACAGCCCACTGCGCGATCCGGGTACCAGCACCTACTCTCAGGAATTTCCCACCGGGGTGCCGACCCGCTGGGTAGGCCCGATACGGATCGGTGGTGATGGCTTCACCACCACCGAAATGATCGACATTCCACTAGCGACCTACGAAACCCCGTTGTGGCCCTCCGTGGGGCGTGGGGCGAAGATCTCCCGGCTCCACGAGACCGGCTTGCAGGCGACAGTGCATGACCAGCGGATGACCCGCTCGATTCTGCTCACCGCCGATTCAGCGCGCACCGCTCAACGAGCGGCCGAGGTTATCGACGCCCGCCACCAGCGCCTCAACGAGCTGGTCACCGCCGGATCCCGCTACGCCAAACTCATCGAGATTCATCCCGAGATTGTCGGTAATTTGCTGTTTGTGCGACTGGCCTACACCACCGGGGACGCCTCCGGACACAATATGGTCACCGCCGCCTCTGATGCGGTGCTGTCGGAGATCCTCAGCTGGGACCTGGGGCTGGGATACGGGTCGGTGTCAGGAAATTTCTGCACCGATAAAAAAGCCACCGCGGTCAACGGTGTGCTTGGTCGCGGAATCTCGGTCACCGTGGAGATGGTCATCGACCGCGACGTGGTGGAGAAGAATCTGCGCACCACCGCCGAGCAGCTCACCCAGTTGGTCGTGCAGAAAAACTATGTGGGTTCCACCATCGCCGGAGCGATCCGATCGGCGAATGCTCACTTTGCCAACATGCTCTTGGCCTTCTATCTTGCTACCGGCCAGGACGCGGCCAATATTGTCGAAGGCTCCCAGGGCTTCGCCTATGCAGAAAACCGCGACGGCGACCTGTACTTCTCGGTGAGTCTGCCTCACCTGATCGTCGGCACGGTGGGTAACGGCAAGCACCTGCCCCACGTGCAACAAGCCATGGCACGGATGGGGCTGAACGAACACCGCGAGATCGGCGAGAACTCCCGCCGGCTGGCCGGGTTGATCGCCGCCAGCGTGTGGTGCGGTGAATTGTCCTTGCTGGCAGCTCAAACCAACCCCGGTGAGCTGATGAACACACACCGAGCATTCGAACGCAACCAGCAACAGCGCTAGACTAGACAGACTGCAGACAAACGGCTGAGACGCCCAGCGGGGGCGAAAAAGCGGGCAAGAAGGGGTAGAACTAGCGCATGACCCAGTACAGCATTGGCCTAACCGATCTCGATGTGGCCACCACCGGCTATGTGCTCTCGCTTGATGATCTGGCTGACTATCAGGGCACCGATCCGGCGAAATATCACCTGGGATTGGGACAAGACTGCTTCTCGGTGCCCGGCGCCGATGAAGATATCGTCACCCTGGCCGCCACCGCCGCCTCCCGGCTGGTGGCCCGGCACCCCGAGCACAAAATTACCCAGTTGTACTTCGCCACCGAAACCGGAGTGGACCAGTCCAAATCGGCCGGAGTCTTTGTCCACCAGTTACTCGGCCTGGCACCGAACGTGCGCACCGTGGAGCTGAAACAGGCCTGCTATTCTGCCACCGCGGCACTGCAGCTCGCGGTCGGGCACATTACCCGGTTTCCGCAAGAACAGGTGTTAGTGATCGCTTCCGATATTGCCCGCTACGCGCTGGACACCCCCGGAGAACCCACCCAGGGTGCCGGTGCGGTGGCTATGTTGGTTTCGGCCGAACCACACCTGGTTGCACTGGAACCGGTCACCGGGTTTTACACCGCCGACGTTAACGACTTCTGGCGGCCCACCGACTCCTCGACCCCTTACGTTAACGGCCACCTGTCCTTAGACGCCTATCTGGATGCCACCGCCGGAGCCTACGATGACGCGATGCGTCGGGCACCGGGACTCGACCTGGAGGACATCGACCGGTTCTTGCATCACCAACCCTTCACCAAGATGGCCCGGAAAGCCCACCGTCACCTGGGCCAACACCTCGGCGTGGAGCTCGATGACGCGCTGATCGAGGAATCCATGAGCGTCAACCGCCAGCTGGGCAATAGTTACACCGCCAGCCTGTACTTCGCCCTGGCCGCCCAGCTGACGAATAACGCTGAGCTGGCTCGCAAACGGCTGGGCTTCTTCTCTTACGGGTCCGGCTCGGTCGCTGAATTCTTCACCGGTGTGGTCCAGCCCCGCTATACCGAGCACCTGGACTACCTGGAGCACCTCCAGGCAGATCTGAACGCGCGAAAGACGCTCAGCGTCGAGCAGTACCGCCAGTTGCACCACAGCCACCGGTTGGACTCGGATAATTACACCACCCCGACTGATACCGCCACCGGCTTCCGGTTCGCCGGGGTGACCGACCACGTCCGACAATACGAGACAGGATTGCTACCCTCGTGACCGCAACCGCGGGGTCTACACCGACTGCACCCTACATTGCCGTGGAGGAAATCTACGGTAGCTTTGGCGAGACCATGGCCGAGCGTGGCCAAGAGTACGCCAATGAGCACCGTGTGCTGACCTTCACCCAGCGCTGGCACGACGAACGAATCTTGGTGTGCTCGGCCAAGGTTGAAGGGACCCGCAAATATCACACCCGCCTGGCCTTGCAAGTTTCCGAAGACAGCGAGCAGTACCAGGTCATCGACGCGGTGTGCACCTGCCCGATCGGTAGCTTCTGCAAGCATGGGGCGGCGGTGGCGTTCACCTGCTCGATCAAAGCCGCCGAAGCGGTGTTGGGACGGGAAGCCAATACCGAAGAAGCCGAAATGCTCTTCGAAGAACACATGGACCCGGCCGATCTGGCCCCGTCGCCGGAATCTGATCTCTTTCAGGACGCCGATGCCGACGAACAGACCGAAACCACGGTGCACTCCGGACCCGATTGGCGACACGCGCTGGGTGTCCTGCTGCCTCGAGAACAGCCCGAGGAAGACTACACGGAGGTCGGTCTTGGGGTAGAATTATTCGCCGCTCACACCGGGGGAGCCGGCTCGTGGGCACGACGCTATATGGTGCGCTGGGAGACCGCTCGGCCCCAGGATGTGACCGCCGGCCGGGCGTTATCCATCCGGTTGCGACCATTGCGCAAAGGCACCCGTGGACGGTGGATTAAAGGCGGGCTAAATTGGACCACCTTCGAACACCGGGTGCCGGTCTCGTCCAATAAGTACTGGCCCGAACAAGCCCTGGCCCTGCACCGGCTGGTGCAACTGTATAACTCCAGCGTCTCGGTGCTGGGCTCTCAGGATTTGATCAACCTGTCCTTGGTGTCCTCCCCGCAGATCTGGGACCTGTTGCGCTCGGTGTTAGAAGCACAGATCCCGCTGATCGCCTACGCTGGCTGCTCTGAGGTGGAATTATGCTCCGAGGGCGAGCCCTACGTCGACTTACAGGCCCTGGATGCGGACCTGGGAGAAGAGTCCGGGATGCGCATCGGCATCAAGGCGCTGGTGGACCAGCACAGTGAATCCCTTGACGGGGCGATTGGCTCCATCGGTTTCTACCAGGCCCGAGCCCATCAGGCCGCTGAGCCAAGCATCGGGCTTCGGATCATTCCCAGCTCCCAGCCGCTAGAATCTCAATTGTTAGAACTGCTGGATCAGAACGAGAACATCACCGTTCCAGCCGCCGATGTCCCCGAGTTTTTCGACAATTACTATCCGGGCCTGAACCGGGTGCTGTCGATCGGGTCAGCCGACCACTCGGTGGACCTGCCCGAAATCCCCCCGGCGGTCTTGGATCTGCGAGTTGCGATCAACGCCGAATCCGGCACCACGACGTCACGGCAGCGTGACACGGTGCGTGTCAGTGCCCGGTGGTCCTATCAGGGCACGCAGGACCAGACCGAGCACATGGCCCAGGTGCTCACCGCCGCCCGAGAGTATTGGCCCGATGCCGACCGGGGGAGCTTCGTCTACACCGGGGCCACCGCAGCGATCTTCATCGACCAAATTCTGCCCCAACTCCACGACATGGACTATATCCAGGTCACCGAGATGGGGGATAAGCCAGACTACGAACAGCTCGACGGGGAACCCTCGATTACCATTTCGGCCACCCCCTCAGCCCAACGCGACTGGTTCGACCTGGGATTTCAAATCACCGTTGGCGAGACCACGGTGCCCTTTACCGATGTCTTCTCGGCCCTGGTGCGTGGAGAAAATTCGGTGCTATTGCCAGACAAGACCTACTTCACCTTGGACCACTCGGCCTTCGACGAACTACGCCGGCTGATCGCTGAGGCCACCGAACTGCACGAATGGGACCCCGAGGCCCCCACGGTGTCCCGCTTCGAACCCGAAGTGCTCTCCTATGCGGAAGAAATCGCCACCCGGTGGGAAGTGGACCCGCGAGTCAGCGCCTGGATGAACCAACTAGACTCGCTACGTGGCGTTGCTGACCTACCCCCGGCCGAGGTTCCCGAGACCGTCAACGCCGAATTACGCGACTACCAGGTGCAAGGCTTCCGGTGGCTGGTGCAACTGTGGCATCTGAAACTCGGCGGCATCCTCGCCGATGATATGGGCCTGGGCAAAACCCTGCAGACCCTGGCCCTGGTCGACTATGCCCGCACCACTGCCCGCCAGGACACCACCGGCAACCCCGAGGGGCCATTCTTAGTCATCGCCCCCTCCTCGGTGGTGGGTGTGTGGAAATCCGAGGCGGAACGGTTCGTCCCCCACCTGAACGTCACCGTACTCGACACCAGCTCCGCACGCTTGAGAACCGATGTCTCCCGAGTCGTTGAAGACTCCGACCTGGTGGTGACCTCGTACGCCATTGCGCGTCTGGATGCCGACCGTTTCGCCGAACACACCTGGGGTGGAATCATCCTCGACGAAGCACAGTTCGTCAAAAATCACCGCACCAAGGCCCACAAAGCCATCCGCTCTTTCCAGGCCCCCTTCTGGCTGGCCATCACCGGCACCCCAATGGAGAATGCGCTCTCGGACTTGTGGTCGATCCTCAACCTCACCGTCCCAGGACTGTTCGGGTCCTACGCCACCTTCCGCGACACCTACCAAAAACCCATCGAAGCCGGCCAACGCATTTCTGCCGAACAGCGTGCCTCGGGAGAAGACGCCGAGATCCGTGGCAAAGCTGCCGAACGTATGAACCGGCTACGACAGCGCATCAAACCGATTATGTTGCGTCGTACCAAGGACGTGGTCGCCCAAGAGCTACCCGAAAAACAAGAACAAACCATCACCGTCCGACTCAATCCGGAGCATCGTCGCCTCTACGACCGGGTGCTACAACGGGAACGGCAAAAGGTCCTGCACCTCATTCAGGACTTCGACTCCAACCGGATGAACGTCTTCCGCTCGCTGACGCTGTTGCGCATGCTCGCCCTCGACCCGCAGATCGTCGACGAAGAGTACCGGGACGTGGAGTCCTCGAAACTCACCGACCTGATGCAACGACTGCAGCTACTGGTCGCTGACGGTCACCGCGTGATCGTCTTCAGCCAGTTCACCTCCTTTTTGCATCGGGTGGCTGAGACACTAACCAAACACGACATTGCCCACAGCTACCTCGACGGAGCCACCCGAAACCGGTCAGCGGTGATCGAGCAGTTCCGGGCCGGAGACATCCCGGTCTTTTTGATCTCACTCAAAGCCGGTGGATTCGGACTCACCCTGACCGAAGCCGACTACGTGTTCCTCCTCGACCCGTGGTGGAACCCCGCCGCCGAAGCCCAAGCCGTGGATCGCACCCACCGGATCGGTCAAGACCGACGGGTTATGGTCTACCGGATGGTCGCTGAAGGCACCATTGAAGAAAAAGTCGTCGAGCTCCAGCGGGCCAAAGCCGAACTCTTCTCCTCACTGACCGAAGACGATACCGCGTTCTCCTCCTCGCTCGGTGCCGAGGATATTCTGGCTCTCTTCGATGCCGGTGCCTCCACTGAGTCCGCTGAGCCCACGGATCCATAGCACCACTGAGGTGCCGGCACACACGGTGGGGAACCTGACCACCGTGGCGGTGATGTGGCGACTCACGCTCCGCGTTGGTCCGCAAGTACTGATCGGCTTGGTCCCGGCGATCGTGCAACGTGGACCGCCCGCAACCGACAGCTACCGGCCCGGACCACCTCATCCCCAGGGTTCGGCTTCGATAGAGCGAACGTACAAAGACGCCGTGAAAGACCTCGAAAAGGTCTACACTTGAACCGGTAGAATACTCGGGGCAGACTTCGTCCCGGTATGAGGAGGAATGACCGACATGACTTTCGTCAATATCACTGCGCTGACGGTTCCTGATGGTGCCCATAATGAGGTTGAGCGTCGCTTCGCGAACCGCAAGCGGGCCGTTGATACCTTCGAGGGATTTCAAGGCTTCGAAGTACTCCGCCCGGTGGTGGGTGAAACCCGGTACTTCGTCGTCACCCGGTGGGATTCGCAGAACAGCTACAAAAAGTGGGCCGAATCCCGCGACGAACACGCCCATGACGAGGATGAAGAACGCGGATTCTCCGTCGATATCCTGGGCTTCGATGTGGTCGAGGACGAAGAAAACCTCAACTAGTCGGCTTCCGTCACCCTCTGTTCGACACCACACAGGATGAGACCATGATCTTTTTTCGGCGTCAAAAGAAATCCCGTGGGCCCCAGCGCCATAAGCGCTCGCTAACCATCCCCGAATTCAGTGACACCTGGCCGGCTATTGACGAATTGCTCAGTGAACAGAGCGAACGCGTCCACCGGGTCGAAGCTGATCCCGCCCGGGCACGTCAGGTGCTCAACGAGCTGGGTGTCTCCGAGGTTTCACACATGGGAGCACTGCTGACCCACACCGCCGGCTTGTTGATCGATGGCGGGTGGTTGCGCATCCTCGGGTCGGGAAACGATGAGCTCCCCGATCTGACCGTCTGGACTCCGCGACACAATGGCCGACCACTGTATATGACCATCGCGGTGGACGTCATCGGCGGTATTTATGCCATCGATGGTGGCGGACTGGGCATTAGCACCGGCTATATTTGCTATTTCGACCCGGTGCGGTTGAACTGGGGCCCGTTAGCCCCGGATTACGCCGGATTCTTGAACTGGGTCTTCAGCTCCGGTTACGAGGAACTGTATGAAGATCTGCGCTGGGAAGATCACCTCCAGCAGGTCCGGACTTTGGATATGACCGAAGGTATCCGCTTCGACCCGCCACTGCACCAGAGCGAGGGCGTTGACATCAACACGCTACAACGCGAAACCGTCGAGCTCGAAGACCTCTGGGCCACCGAATTTGTGGCAGCCCGCTCCCAGCTACCGGCACCGCACCGCGAACACTAAGCGCCTAACACTTCGGTGACCGTGCCCACGCGTTGCAGACGTCCCTGGTCGATCAACGCCACCTGATCGGCGACCATCCGGGCTTCTGCATGGTCGTGGGTGACATAGACTCCGGCAATCTCGGCCTCGGTGAGGATCTGCCGAATATCGTCGGCCAATCGTGAGCGTAGCTCGGTATCTAACGCCGAGAGTGGCTCGTCAAGTAGCATCACCGCCGGTTCTACCGCCAAGGAACGAGCCAAGGCCACGCGCTGGGCCTGACCACCCGAGAGTGTGGCGACGTTGCGACGACCAAAACCGGGCAGGTTCACCAGCTGCAGCAGACGCTCCACCCGGGCCCGGCGTTGCGACCGGGGGAGATGTTCCACTTCGAGGCCATAGGAAATATTGCCGGCCACAGAGCGGTGCGGGAATAGTTGGGCGGACTGGAATACCATGCCGATGCCGCGCCGGTGTGCCGGAACATGTTGGCCTGGCCCGGCCAAGATGCGGTCGCCAAAACGCAGGGTGCCGGAGCTGATCCGCTCCAGTCCGGCAATGCCACGTAACAGCGAAGACTTTCCCGACCCCGAGGGTCCTAACAGGACCAGGATGGTGCCGGCGTGAACCTGGAAGCTGGCCTCGGTGATGGCTTGGTACCCGTTGGGATAGTGCACCGAGATCTGCTCGGCGATGAGTTGCTGTGGTGTGGTGGAAGCTGTCACGATGTCCTTTCCTTCACGCCCGCCGGGCGAAGCCGTTCGCAGATCAACAATATGCCAGCACTCAGCACGGCTAACACCACCGAGCCAGCCATGGCCATCCCAAAATTATCGGAACCAGGACGCGACAGCAGCTGGACAATGACCACCGGCAACGTCTGATAGCTCGGGGACGCTAAAAAGCTGGTGGCCCCAAATTCTCCCAGCGAGACCGCAAAACCAAAGCCGGCAGCCAATCCGAGGCTACGGACCACGTAGGGGCCATCAATGGTGGCGATCACCCGGACCGGGGAAGCCCCTAACATCGTGGCAGCCTCACGTTGGGCCGGGTCGACCGCGGCCAACACCGGCACCAGAGTGCGTACCACCAGGGGCAAAGCCACCACCGCCTGAGCCAACGGGACGAGCAATCCTGACTGCGCTAGGTGTGGGAAGGCTGGTTGCAAGGAGATCAAGAATCCGAAACCGATGGTCACCGCCGAAACACCCAACGGGAGCATGAAGGCGCCATCGATGAGCCGTTGCAGGGACCGCACCGCCGGGGAATGGGTGGGACGGGTGAGCAACAACGCGAGCGGAATTGCCAACAGGACGGTGACTATTGTGGCATCCAGTGCGATACGTAGCGAATGGTCCAGTGCCTCCACCACCGTGGCGCCACCGGCAAAACCGGTTCCCGAATGCGTAGCCAACAGTTGGTAATGGCGCGTGCTGAATTCGCCATCAACCGTCAACGACCGGGCCACCAAGGTCAGCAAGGGAGTCAGTATCAGTCCGAGGACCACCGCGAGCGTGATCGTCAACGGGAACCAGTCGGTGCGGGTCAGCCTCACCCGGTGCGCTTGGTGCAACCGAGCCGCCTGCGAGGAAC
Source organism: Auritidibacter ignavus (assembly GCF_029853775.1). Classification (NCBI taxonomy): domain Bacteria; kingdom Bacillati; phylum Actinomycetota; class Actinomycetes; order Micrococcales; family Micrococcaceae; genus Auritidibacter; species Auritidibacter ignavus. The sequence continues at coordinate 1,606,198 of NZ_CP122564.1, read as the reverse complement.
CGGTGCGCTGGGTAATGATCACCGATATCACGACAATCACGCACTGAATCATCGACAACACCGCGGCGGTGCGCAGATCGAGGAACGTCTTGGTCTGGCGAAAAACCTCGGTCTCTAACGTCCCGACTCCCGGGGCGCCCAGCGACCGCACTAGCCCGTAGGCGGTCGAACAAAACAGAAACACCAACCCGGCGCTTCCAGCAATGGCTGGACGTAGCGCTGGCAAGGTCACGGTGAAAAACGCCCGAGCCGGGGAAGCCCCGAGCATTCTGGCCGCTTCAGTGGAACGTGGATCCAAGACCTGCCACAACGACCCCACCTGACGGATCACCACCGAATAGTTGAAGAACATCATGGCGATGATCACTGCCGTCGTGGTCTGATCCAGAAACGCTAGGCTGGTGCCTGGCCCAAAGACCGCACGGAAGGCTACCCCCACCACCACGGTGGGCAACACAAACGGGACGGTGGCCACCGAACGGAGCATCTCTCGACCCGGAAACTGTGTGCGGTAGAGGATATAGGCGCCCGGGATCCCAAGCACCAGGGAGCCCAGAGTTCCGGCGGTGGCCATGAACAAGGTGTGACCAATAATCCGCCAGGTGCGTGCGGTGCCGAAGACTTCCCCAAAACCCGACAGGTCCAGCGAGCCCTGATCATCAACCAGGCCTTGGGCCAGCATCCCCAGCACCGGCCAGGCGAAAAAGACCGCAAGGAAGGCCAACGGTAGCAGGGCGACGAGCACCCACACGATCCAACGAAAACGCGACATCACACCGTTCTTTTCAGGTCAATTGGATTTATGACGGGTCATTAAGCCGGGGGTCCTGTAGAGTAGGCCCGTGATGAAAACTCCCTGCGACTTCCGTGGTTCTCGTTTGTTCGCCGTTCTGTTAGCTACCGGTTTAGCGCTGAGCGGTTGTAGCTCCTCAGATGGGGCAGATCAGGCCAGCGACGCGGGAAATAACACGACGTCTAGCCCCTCGGCAGAGCCCACGACTGCCTCGCCCTCGCCGACCCCGGAACCAGAAGAACTGCCCGGTGGCGGTGATACGCTGTTCCCCGACCGCCGGTTCGTCGCACTTTATGGTACCCCGTCCACAGAGGCACTGGGTGCCCTGGGAGAACAGGACCTGGAGGGGTCGATAACTCGTGTCGAAGAGCTGGCCGATGAGTACTCGGAAAACAGTGAGGATCCGATCCAACCGGCCTTTGAAATCATCACCTCCGTCGCGACCGCTCACCCCGGCGAGGACGGCAACTACTCCAACGCCCTGCCGGTCGAGGACCTGCAAGAGTGGGTCGATCGGGCCAAAGAAGAAGACATTTACGTGATCTTGGACCTGCAACCGGGTCATAACGATTTCCTCTCGCAGGCGAAACTCTATGAGGACCTGCTGAAAGAACCCCACGTGGGTTTGGCGCTGGACTCCGAATGGCGCTTGCAACCCGGTCAGGTGCACGGCCGTCAGATCGGCACCGTCGATGCCGCTGAAATCAACGAGGTCATCGACTGGTTGGCCGAGCTCACCGCAGAAAACGATCTGCCCGAGAAAATGCTGGTCCTGCACCAATTCCGCACCTCGATGATCACCAACCGCGACCAAGTGGATACCTCCCATGACGAGCTGGCCGTGGTGTTGCACGCCGATGGCCACGGAACCCAAGAGGTCAAACAGGAGACCTGGAGCGTGCTCACCGAGGACTTGCCCGAGGATATGTGGCCGGCGTGGAAGAACTTCTACCGTCAAGACCAGCCCATGCTGACGCCGGCACAAACCTACGACCAGGTGAATCCCACCCCCTGGTTGGTCACCTACCAGTAAGGCAAGCAACCAACCAGACAACAAGGCGGGACGCCATAGAGACGACTACTGGGCCTCATAGGTTTCGGTCCAAGAGTTCAGCCAGTCTTCACGCTGGTCCGCGACCTCTTGCAGATCCGGCTCAATGGGGTCCTCGGTCAGTGAGGCATATTCGCTCCACTCGTCTGGCAGCTCGATGCTGTCATCGACCGGATACATAAACATCTGCTCAGGAATATCCGCCTGGAATTCTTCGGAGAGCATGAAGTCGATGAAAGCCTGAGCGCCCTCGGGGTTCTCGGCATCCTCCAGCACGCCAGCATATTCGATTTGCTGGATGCAGGTGCCGTCAATGCTGGTGGTCCGACCTTCTTCAGCGGCCGGTGACGAGGAGTAAGACACCACCAGCGGGTAGGGTCCTTCACCTTCAGAACCGGAGAAGTCGGTGTAATAAGCATCAGACCAGCCACCGGCGACTTTCACCCCGTTATCGAACAGGTCTTCCCAGTACTGTTCGGCATCGTCGCCGAATTCCGTCCGGGTGGCAACCAAGAACGCCAGGCCCGGGGAGGAATCATTCGGGTCACTGGTGACCAACAGGTCCTTGTAGTTCTCATCAGTGAGATCGTCCAAGGTCTCCGGAAGCTCCAGGTCGTTGTCGTCAAACCACTCGGTATCAGCGTTGATGCACACCTGACCGTGGTCGATCGGCACCAGCGCGTCCGAGCCATCAACGGCGAGGTTTTGGGCAGATTCTGGAAGTTGACCGGAATAATCCTGCAGGAAGTTTTCGTCCAACAGCGTCTGAGCCGAATAATTCTCCACCCCGAAGAAGCCGTCCACGGTGGGGGAGTCCTGTTGCAGGATGAGCTGGTTGACGACAGCCCCGGCGTCACCGGGGGCTGTGGTGGTGACGGTGTAACCGGATTCCTCTTCAAACTGCGCGAGCAATTCCTCGGAGACACTGAAGGAATCGTGAGTCATCATGGTAACTGTCTGGTTCTCGTCACCGTTGTCTCCACCATTATTATCTGCCTGATCTGCGGCCGAACATCCTGACAGTACCAGCGCTACCACCGCCGAGAGCCCGAACACCGTGCTGATCTTTCGACGGTGAGACCGGGCGGGCCCAGGTGAGTGATGGGTGAGGTGCGACATCAGTGCATATCCTCCTTCAAGGGATAGGAGGGCGAGCACCCTGGGTGAGGTGAGAATCACCCGCGATTAGCCCACGGTGCAAGGAGAGATACTCGACTCCCTTCGCCGGCATGGCCCGGAATCAGGTTCGAGGGTCTGCGAAATGCGTTCGCACTCTCAGCACCACGGTGGTGCTCCCCTGTCGATGAGAAAAACCCTACCGAAGACCTGTTCACCAACCCAACTCCTGAACGCCGTGAGATGAGCTCGAGTGTAGAATCGGGAGGCTACCCCACTTAAAATGTGACATCCAACATGTCTTGTATAACAATTTGGTAACAGCTTTTGGCTCGGCTTCTCGAGCCCTGGCGCTCTCCGGGTCCCTAATGATTATCAACGGTTTAGGCGTTTTTTCCGGCCTAAAATGGGCCCACACAGGCGTCAGGGGCGGGTTGAAAGCATTTTTCAGTCGTCTATTGTGAAAAAAGATGGATGACACAAAGACCCTTCCAGACCACCCGACCGACAAACCCCGCGCTATCACGGTTCGACCGTTCGCTCCCGGAGACGGAGCAAAAATTTATCGGATCGCTCGTGACACGGGCGTCTTGGACTTGAACTCCTCGTATAGCTATCTGCTGTGGGTTCGAGATTTCTCCCAAACCTCCGTTGTTGCCGAACTCGATGGTGAAGTCGTCGGGTTCATTACCGGCTACATCCGCCCTGATGCCCCAGACACGTTGATGGTCTGGCAAGTTGGCGTCGACGAAGCCGCTCGGGGACTGCGCGTGGCCTCTCAGATGTTGGACGCGCTCAACGAATCGGTGCAGCCGAAAGTGTTGGAGACGACCATTACCTCCACGAATAAAGCCTCCAACGCCCTGTTTGCTTCCTTTGCCAAGCGCAACAACGCTGGTGAAGAGATTACCCCCTTATTCACCCCTGAGATGTACCCCGACGATCAGCCCACCGAATACCTTCACCACATCGCACCGCTGAACAGCTAGAGCAGGATCGCACTGATCCCGCTCGCTGGCGGAGAGATGGGTCGAGACAACTTTTCCACGGAAAGGAATTCCCCATGGATACCGAGATTTTTCAGACAACAGAGTCCGAGGTTCGCAGCTATTCCCGCTCCTGGCCGACCGTGTTCGTCAAAGCATCTGGCTCCCACCAGATCGCCGAAGATGGCACCGACTACCTGGACTTCTTCGCCGGGGCTGGTGCTCTGAACTACGGACACAACCACCCCAAGCTGATCGACGCCATCCGCGAGTACCTGGACAACGGTGGCCCGTTGCACTCGCTGGACATGATGACCCCGGCACGTCGCGACTTCTTGGAAACCTTCAAGAAAGTCATCCTCGAGCCCCGCGGTCTGGACTACAAGGTCATGTTCCCTGGCCCGACCGGTACCAACACTGTTGAGGCCGCACTGAAGTTGGCCCGTAAGGTCACCGGACGCCAGCACATTCTGTCGTTCACCAACGCCTTCCACGGCATGACCCTGGGTTCGCTGTCAGTCACCGGTAACTCGATGAAGCGTAAGGGTGCGGGTATTCCGCTGACCAACAGCTCGAAAATTCCCTACGACGACTACTTCAACGGCGAGACCGAAGACTTCATCTGGCTGGAGCGCGTTCTGGAAGACTCCGGATCCGGTGTCGATAAGCCAGCCGCCATTATCGTCGAAACCGTTCAGGGTGAAGGTGGTCTGCGTGCCGCACGCGCCGAATGGTTGCGTCAGCTGGCCAAGCTGTGCAAGAGCCACGAAATCTTGCTGATTGTTGACGATGTGCAGGCCGGTTGCGGTCGTACCGGTAGCTTTTTCTCCTTCGAAGAAGCCGGTATTACCCCGGACATTGTCTGCGTGTCTAAGTCCATTTCCGGTTCCGGTCAGCCGCTGGCGCTGACCCTGTTCAAGTCTGAACTGGATGTGTGGGGTCCGGGTGAGCACAACGGTACGTTCCGTGGCAACGCCCTGGCGCTGGTGACCGGTGCTGCCACCTTGCGTGAGTTCTGGGCCGATGACACTTTCGAGAAGGGTCACCTGGCTCAGGCTATCGAGCTGGTTCAGGACAAGCTGATCAAGATTACCGCTGCTGCTTCCGGATCTGCAGTGCGTGGCCGTGGTCTGCTGACCGGTATCTACTTCGAAGATCAAGACCTGGCAGGCAAAGTGGCTGCTGAAGCCTTCAAGCGTGGCATGTTGCTGGAAACCTCGGGTCCGGAAGACGAAGTTCTCAAGATCATGCCACCGCTGACCACCGAGCTCGACGAGCTGGAGCGCGGTATGAATCTGATCGCCGAAATCCTCGGCGAGCTGACCGGGGCCGATGTCAGCAGTATTACCGGCGGACAGAACGAAGACAACCTGGCTAACGCCTAAATTGACGGCATAGACCACGACGTCAGTAACAACCGGCTGGCCGCGGCGTCAGGTCGGCGCCAGCCAGTGAAAGGAACTTGATATGTACGTTATTAACCGTGATGACACCAATGACACCGAGCGTGACGTAACCTCGGAGAACTGGCGCTCACGTCGCATGGTGCTCGCCCGCGAAGGTGTTGGTTTCTCCATGCACGATACCGTGATTTACGCCGGCACGACCTCGACCTTCCATTACCAGAATCATATCGAGGCCGTCTACTGCGTGCAGGGTAACGGTACCTTGACCAACGAAGAGACCGGTGAAGTTCACGAACTCAAGGACGGCACCCTGTACCTGCTGGATGGTCACGAGAAGCACACCGTGCGCGCTGAAACCGAGCTGCGCATGGCCTGTGTGTTCAACCCGCCGGTCACCGGCCGTGAGACCCACGATGAGAACGGGGTGTACCCGGCAGTCTTCGAAGAAGGCTCTGACCGCAAGGTTCCTAAGCAGCCTCGCGCCTAAGCAATACAGCTGACGTACCACGGCGACCGGCCCCATTTCGGGGCTGGTCGCCGTTTTTGGTGGGTGATGTTAGAGAACTTTCCTGGTACTAGATGGCCCTGAGCCCGAAGTTGCCTTGCTTTTTAGCCAAGATGGATTGGACGACCAGAACGAGGATCCCGATTCCCAGGCCGCTGAGGGATAGGAGCATATTAGAATTCAGCAACAGGATGGCCGCGCCTGCGATCACGATGCACAAAAACCATGGCATATTCACCATAAAGTGCCGTTCCAATGCCACGCAAAGCATCAAGATACCAATGACAGCTGTGGTGACCACCAGAATTCCTTGACCAAACGAGACATCTCGAAGCAACAGTTCCGGGCTGTAGACAAAGATATACGGAATAATAAACCCTGCTGCGGCCAGCTTGAGCGCCGCGAAACCAGTTTGCATGGGAGAAGCCCCAGAGATACCGGCTGCGGCAAAGGCAGCGAGCGCGACAGGCGGAGTGATGTTGGCGAACAACCCGAAGTAGAACACGAACAGGTGTGCCACGATCGGTTCCACACCGAGTTCGGTCAATGCAGGAGCCGCCATGGTTGCTGTGATGAGGTAAGCGGGAATCGAAGGGAGGCCCATACCCAGCACCAGGCAGGCAAGCATGGTGAAGACCAAAGTCCAGAACAAAATACCGCCTGAGACCGACACAATGGCCGAGGCTAGCACCACACCGAAGCCGGAGATAGTCACCACGCCAACGATGATCCCCACGCTTGCACAAGCTACAGCCACGCCCAAGGTTTGTCGGACGCCGTTTTCCAGGGCGTCGATAATGTCTTTGAAAGACAATCTTGAGGTCTTTCGCAACATAGCGACCACAATGGTGACAATGATCGTGAGAAGAGCGGAATAAAGGATGGTGCGCCCTGAGAAGAAAAGCATGTAGATCAGGAAGAACAATGGGATTAACAGGTGACCACGTTCTTTCAGGACATCGAGAACTGCCGGCAAATTATCTCTTGAGATACCTTTCAACCCTTCTCGAGTCGCTCGCAGATGGATCTGGACGATCAGCGAAAGGTAATAGAGCAGCGCTGGAACGATAGCCGCTACTGCCACTGTGGAGTAGGGGACGCCAAGCGTTTCCGCCATAATGAAGGCCGCAGCGCCCATGACCGGGGGCAAAATTTGCCCGCCCACCGATGCCGTCGATTCCACCGCGCCGGCAAAAGTCTTGGTGTAGCCGACTTTCTTCATCATTGGAATGGTGAATGCCCCTGTTGAGACAACATTTGCAATAGCTGACCCGTTGATGGATCCCATGAAACCAGATCCCAGGGTGGCAACTTTGGCAGGGCCTCCACGACTCTGACCAGCTATAGCAAGAGCCAAATCGTTGAATAAGGCTGACATTCCGGACTTTGCCAGAAACGCACCGAAGAGGATAAAGAGAATGATGTACGTGGCAGACACGCCGGTCGCTGTTCCAAAAATACCTTCGGTAGTGGAGAGGAACTGATAAGCCAGAGTGTCCCATTCATAACCGCGGTGGCGCAACACGCCCGGTAATTCACGGCCGAAAATGCCGAAGAGGATGAAAAGTATCGCCAGAATTGGAAGGGCCCAACCTGTGACCCGTCGAGCGGCTTCCAATACGAGAACGACCAAAATGGTGCCGACAATGACGTCTGTAGTTGTAAACCTCCCAGCTTGAAGGACCACTTGCTCATAGTTTGTTGCGATGTAGACCGATGGAACTAGCGAAGACAACGCTAAGACGCCGTCAACGAGTTGAACGGTCAGTCCTTGAGCTCGTCTGAACGGAGGGTAGATCAAGAAGATCAGGAACAGAACGATGCTGACGTGGATGGAACGGTGAACCAGCGTAGGTGGTGATCCGAAGTAGGCAGTCCACATGTGGTATATCGCAAATGCGCATGCCACCGCGGTGATCAAAATTGCCAGAGGACGCCACCGAATACTGCGCGTCCGAGACTCAGCGTCATACTGGGCCGCAATTTCGGCTGCTTCTTGTTCCTGAGCGCGACGTTCTTCGTCGGTGTGAGGAAGATATTCAGCGTCCGTGATGGTGGCGGTAGCGAGTGAATCTGAAGATTGGTTTGTTGGTTGCTTTTGGGGCCGTTGGGGAGGTGTCATATCAGAACAATCTCGAGTCTTTGGTGATCAGGTAGTTGCTTTGCGTCTATACGTTGCGGATCATGATCGATGAGAACCCGGTACTGGGCGCGGTGAGAGTGAATCCAGCGAATCGCGTCGAAGGGGCGGTCGATGTTATCGATAACCACTTGGTTTCCTTCGTAACGCAGATCTCCTTGGTCTCCGGCGGGCATGCCGGCTCCGTAAGATGAGAAACGAGTTTGGGTAAGCACCAGGCCAGCTGGAGTGACCGTGAAGATGTCGGTCCAAGGTGTGAGCTCAATCGAATGAACCCAAGACAGGCTGATGGTGGTGCCGTCGATGGCGGGAAGTGTGGCGTACACGTCGTGATGTTGCTGATGGCGACATACGATCTGGCGTTGTTGGGTCGGAACTGAAGCGGTGACGCCACACCCGCCAGCAACCGCGAGGACGGTCCCCACTGTCAAAGTGAGGACCGATCTGCGACTGATATCTGGCGGTGTCATGAAAACACGAGGCTTTAGCCACTCAACGACTTACTCAGTCTTCTTCTCCGGCAACATGGCCGGAGACATCGACACCATTTTCCTCCAGGTAGCGGGCAGCTCCCGGATGCAAAGGAACAGTTAGCCCCTCCGTAGCTTCTTCGAGGCTGATGTCCTCAGCAGCAGCATTGGAATTGTGTATCGCATCGAGGTTGTCGAAGAAAACACGGGTGACGTCGTAGGCGGCGTCTTCGCTCAGTTCTGAGCTAATCATCAAGTGGTTGACGACGCCGACGGTCTCAACATCTTCTTCCTGTTGGTAAGTTCCGCCCGGAATAGTGGTTTCAATGAAGTAGTCATTCTCCAGGAGTTTCTCTCGCGCGTCCCCGTCAATGGTGAGAACGTTGAAGTCTGTATTGGTGGACAGTTCGGTCAAAGCGGGGTTCGGAACACCGGCTGTTACGAATGCCGCATCGATATGTCCGTTAGCCATCTGGTCGGTGGCCTCGGCATAATCAAGATAATCCTCGTTGATATCGTCGTAGCTCATATCATATGCATCAAGAATCGTTTGCGCGTTGAGTTCTACCCCGGAACCAACGTCGCCCACGGCAACGTTCTTCCCAGAGAGATCTTCGATGGTTTCGATACCTGAGGAAGCAGTAGCTACTACTTGCACCGTATTTGGGTACAAAGCTGCCACAGCCATAAGGCCGTCGCGCGGCTCTCCCTCGAAGGGTCCGGTACCTTCTAAAGCCTGGACGTTAGCGTCCCCCATGGTGATCGCTAGTTCAGCGCCACCGTCGGTGAGGAGGTTAATGTTTTCGGCGGAGGCACCGGTGGCCTGGACCGTGCTGTCTGAACCCAGTTCGTCGCTGAGTAGATCACTGAGTGTGGCGCCGACCTGGTAATAGACTCCAGACGAACCTCCTGTTGCAATTGTGAGGAACTCGGTATCGAGATCTCCTGTTTCGGCAGATCCATTTGATGAGTCGTCTCCACAAGCGGTGAGCGCCAGGGTTGCCACTGCGACTGTTGCGCCAAGCTTGGTGAAACGTGAATTTCTTGTACTGCGGTTGTGCGTTTTGGGCGCGTGAGTCATGATCGACATAGCCTTGCTCCTCGTGATGTGTGACCTTGGTGAGTGTCGTGATTGGCAGTTAAGGCACATAGCATTAAATGTGTCGTAAATCACTACATTGAGAGTAGCAGAAGTCACAGTCTCAGACGTTAAATTTCATGAAGGGTAGAGGGGTGGGAAAACAGGCGTAGACTATACCCGCTATGGGGCTATAGCTCAGCTGGTAGAGCGCGTCGTTCGCATCGACGAGGTCAGGGGTTCGACTCCCCTTAGCTCCACTGAAGAAGAGAAGATCGAAACTGCCCCGCCTGATGGCGGGGCAGTTTTGTGTCTGCAGTGACGTGCGCCGGGACGTCGATGCTGATGGAGTGGACAGCCCTGCGCCGACAGGACGAGCCTCGTACATGTGGCGGTCCTCAGTGAGTCTTAGAGCGTGGCGGGGCACTCCGGGCGTGAACCTCGCTCGTGTGGCGTGGTGTTCCATGCGCGAGAGTGCCGGTGAGGTCAGCTCCAGGCACAACCGGTGGGGCCATTGGCCGGAATGCTGTGGCATCGAGCTTCTCCGCATAGGACGAGAGCTACAACTAGTTGTTCGAAGCTGCGTTTGCCTTCCCCACCTGAAGTCACAATTCGAGTACATCACAATGACTCCGACAAACCGGCGGGGATTCTTGCGGCATGCTGATCAGCAGTACAGTCAAAGCATGGACCAGCGCAGCAGCGGCAGCACCCCATGGTGGGTGCAATCCCACCACAATCCGCCGACTCCTGATGAGCGCAGGCTGCTTGAACGTGTCGAAGAGCTGTTCGCTGCAGAGTCTGCTGGCCTGAGCGAGTGGGACGACCCGCACTATGATCCCTCGGCACCGGGCGAACGCCGGGACGCGAAGGAGGAGGAGTACAGCCAGTGCCTGGATCCACAGAAGTACAGGATCGTGCTGGCCAGGGCCGACGCCTGGACCATGGTGCTCACCGAACTCGGCTGGGCAGAGGCACAGGACACCAGCGGTGCATTCGACACCCCGGATTCACCCATCGAATGGGCACTGTTCCCGTGGTCCTCCCCCGCGTCCGGACATATGGCAGTGCTGCGTCCCCACGCTGAGGGAGCTGTGCCGCTGACGTTCTGGACCGTGGACGCTGCCGAAGACACTGCTGCCAGTGTTTCCATAGGCGCCGGAGACCCCGCTGTCTTTCTCGAGCAGATGCCGGATTGCGGCTGCGATGCCTGCGACTCCGGATCAGAGGACATGTTCCGAGTCATCGATGAAACAGTACTCTCAGTGGTTGGCGGTTCACTCATCGTGGAGCTGAACAAGAAGTGGCTGAGCGTCCAAAGCGGGACGGGCTCCAGCGCTGGCGGCCCAGATTCCCTGTTCCGGCAGACGACATCCTTCCACGCATCCCCGTGGAGCGATTCTTGGGATCCACGTCCTGTGTTCGAGCCCCCTGTGCCCGAACCCATCGGTCCGCCGCGTCGGGGTCCCGGCGTGTCCCGCTTGGCGCGGGACTTCCGCTTTATGCCCCGTCGGTACGCCGCCTACGTGGACGATCAGCCCAGCGGAGCACTGCTGCGGAGGAAAAAGCGTGGCTGAGAGTTCACAGCGGCTGGGCATCCCAGAGCCGATTATGAACGTGCTGCGCTGCCCGCTCTGCGCTCAGTCCCTGGATCAAGGTCCTGCTCGACTGCACTGCCCATCCGGGCACAGCTTCGACCGCGCCAAACAAGGCTATGTCACCCTGCGGCGCGGTGGCCCGACGCCGAAGAATGCTGACACCCCCGCCATGGTCGCCGCCCGGGAGACTCTGCTGGGCAGCGGACTTTACGCGCCGATCCGTGACCGGCTGGCCACCCGCATCACCGCCCGACTGACCGAAGATCAGCCCAGCCCGGATCAGCCCAGCCCGGATCAGCACAGTACGGATCGACACAGCCCGGACCAGCACAACACGGCAGAGCACCATAACGACGCCGCGGCGCCCTTAGTTGCCGACCTCGGCGGCGGGACAGGTTACTACTTAGCCGGGATTCTGGAGTACCACCGACCGGCCTATGGGGTCTGTATTGACCTCTCGGCTGCCGCATTGAAGCGTGCCGCCCGGTGCCATGAGCGCGCAGCGGCTATCGGCAATAACCTGCTGGCAGATCCCCTGCCTTTGGCGAATAATTCTGTCACCGTAGCTACCAGCATCTTTGGACCCCGCAATCTCCCGGAGATCCGGCGCGTGCTGCGGAACAAGGGAGTTTTCGCCGTGGTCACCCCACCAGCGACCACCTGGCAGAACTGGTCGGACCCTTAAGTCTGGTCCAGGTCGATCAGCGCAAAGACGAACGCCTGGCTGCGAGTCTGAGCGACTTCACCATGATCGCTTCTGAGCAGATTTCCTACACCGCATCGGTCAGCCGCGATCAGGCCCGGGCACTGGTGGAGATGGGACCCAGCGCCCACCACATCAGCACCGAGGATCTCGTCTCAGGTCTAGACCGTCTGCCCAAGGATCTCGTCGTGACCGTCTCAGTCAACCTCGGCCTCTACTGCCAGACCTGAGCTGCTGGACCGCTGGGGCGGGTGCGCCGAACATCTCGCGTCCTGTGTTGATCAGTCGGATGACCTCAGCTTCTTTCAGCCCTCCGACACCAGGTACATAGATATAGCGGTGATGCCTATTCCATACTGGGCCCATCGGCGGGGAAATACGTGGACGAAGCTCCGGTGCCAGCAGGTGGTTCACGTGATAGACACCAGAGGGCGTCAGCACCATCACGATCAGGATGTAGAACATCACCCGCAAGGCATTCGACCAAGCTGCCGGCTTTCCTCGCAGTCTCACGCTTCGAGCGGCGCGCAAGGTACTGAGTGCCTGGTCGAAGGTCATGGGCATAAAAGCCACGCTATCGCTTTCTGTCCCGGACGCTAAAGCCAGAGGCATGAGGTCATGTAAGGTCCGCACTCGGCGGAACCACCTGCACCACGGTCTGCACTGCGACCAGCGGGATGCTGCTCCCAGCCGGCCACCGCCGCCTCAACAATCGGTGACCCTCTCCGCCCGGCGGCGTCGTCGGTCACGCGCGGCTTTCACCACAGATCAGTCCGCAGGTCGAAAGCGCTCCCGCACCAGAGCAATAAGGGTCTCTTCACTCAAGCCCAGCTGATTCACCGTGTCCCGGAGCGTATCGATCTGGGTGGTCAGCTCCGCTGTGGACTGCGGTACGTCCGCAACGATCGCTCCGCGACCCCGCCGCATATCCAGCAGGCCCTCTTCGCGCAGATCCTGGTATGCCTTCAGCACGGTATGCAGGTTAACCGTCAGGGAGGAGGCAACCTCCCGGGCAGAGGGCAGACGATCCCCCGGGGCGAGCCTCCCCTGGGCGATATCTGCCCGGATGGAAGTGGCAATCTGCTCATACAGCGGCACTGGTGAGGAGGTGTCAACCCGCAGAAACATCGCGGCGCCTAGTGTGTCGAGGCTGGGGATTCGCGCTGGAGCAGGGATGCCAGGACATCGGCAGCCTCATCCGCGTCATCGACGGTGACCACCAGTGCGGGCTTGTCGCGACGCTCCACACGCAGCGAGTTACCATCCTGAAGAATGATGCCTCGCGCGCCCGGAGCCATGCGCAGGCCCCATCCGCCGAACTCTGAAAACCCGCTTGTCTCACCGGAGCTGACCGAGGTGATCTCGCTCAGGCCCACATGGACCGACGGCCAGCCCAACGGCACCGAACGGAGCCTGAGCCCTTGGGCGTCGATCTGCATACTGAAACGAGTTGCCGTGAGGACTGCGAAAAGAACGACAATAACGGCCACGCCCATCAGCAGAATGATCCACAGCGGCGATTCGGGAGCTATCACCGCCGTAGTGACTACAACCATGCCTGCACTGAGGTACAGCACCCATCGGATAGAACTGGCCATCTGGATCCGGCGAACCCACATCACACTTTCAGTCTCTCCGAGCCCCAGCGAAGCGGCTTTCTCGGTCAACGGCTGCCGCGGCGGGCTTGCGGGAATCAGGAAGACCAGAGCGGCCGAAAGCACGACGGCACCCAATAGGGCGATTGCGGTTATCCCACCCACCGCACCGGCCTCCCGAGCATCGTCCAAGCCACGTTGGATCGCTAGACCTCCGGTCAGCGCGGCTGTGACCAGCAGCGATGTCCCGAGACTGACTCCAGCCATCAAGCGGGCCATGAACGTGGAGGCCCTGCCGGCCCGCACACTGGGAAGTACCAACACGCTGATGAGCACCGGAAGCAACAGGCCAAAGCCCAGGATGGAAGCTGCCATCACCCAGAGTTCGGCAAAGGAGTCCGCTCCCCCGGCACTCCAATGGATCGCCACCGGAGCTGGGAGCTCCGGTCGCCAGAGCGCCAGGAGCAGCAGGCCAACCCCTACTGCCACCGTGGGGAGAACCATGCTGATCACCACAAAGGTGACTGTCTGACGCTTCGCGTCGGCCCGTCCCTGCCTGTTCACCGCAGACCTCCTCTAAGAACTAGTTGTTATATCTCAAATATAACAGTTGATCAGCTCTGTTGTCTTTGACTGTTCTCACTCTCTTCGGGTAACTCAGTGATGGAGCAGGAATCCTCATCGTCTACTTGTCCAGGTCGGGTTCATCGCCTAATCTGGCGGGACCGACCAGCACTGGTGGCTAGGGCTCCGTCGGCGTGACAACGCGTCGAGTCTGGTTCAAGCGCCACGGTACACCGCAGAACAGTTGCGGCGTTGATCTTAAGGGATAGAAACTTTCAGGAGTGGTGTCGGCATCGTTCTGGTGCCCACCTACTTGGAGGCTTGTCCCATGTCTGTTTCATCAACAGGCTCTTCCCCTCATTTCATTCGCTTAGTGTATGCGCTGGCACTCAGCATCGGTGTCAGCTTCGGCGCGATCCTATTCGGCACCTCTGTGCTCATCACTTCTCATGCAGCTGGTGCCGAATTCTCCCTGGCACTTTTGTCTTCCGCGTTCTCCGGTTCCGTACTCACTGGAGCGTGTCTAGCAGTACCGGTAGGCCGACACGCAGACAAGAACGGCATCCGTGGCATCACGGCCTTAGGCGGGGCGCTCGTTGCTTGTGGTTTCCTCGGCTTCTCCCTCAGCACAGCCCCTTGGCAGCTGCTTGCTTCCTGGTGGCTGCTGATTGGACCCGGCAGCACAATGGTGCTCTTCGAACCTGGATTCATCGGTCTTCAACAATGGTTTAACCGCGAAACCCGCAATCGTGCAGCTGGAACCCTCACCTTGATCACCGGTCTCGCCGGACCGATATTCATCCCAACTACAACATTCCTCGTCAACGAGGACGGCTGGAGAGCAGTAGCGTCCTTTAATGTGGTGTACGGCTCCCCGGTGAGAGCGTCATTCATTACAGAGTGACGGCCACCGTGTGATCCTTCGAGTGAACCTACCAAAGCACTCTCGAAAGGACGTTTCACGATGACCGTCACCCCTTCTAGTATCGACCTTCGGGCCTGTTGGAGGAACAGCTTTTGCAGGCAAGTCCTGACCTGATCCGGGACTTGTTGCAGATGTTCATCAACACCCTGCTCTCAGCCGAGGCTGACGCGGTCTGCGGCGCTGAATATGGGCAGAGCTCTGATGCCCGGCAGAACCGGCGCAACGGCTACCGGCACCGGGGCTTCGACACTCGGGCCGGCACTTTGGATGTGGCGGTACCCAAGCTGCGGCAGGGGACCTACTTCCCCGAGTGGCTGCTGGAACGACACAAACGTGCTGAGCGGGCACTGACCTCGGTGGTGGCCACCTGCTACTTGCTGGGGGTCTCTACCCGCCGGATGGATAAGCTCGTCGGGTCCCTGGGGATCGAGAGCCTGTCGAAGTCCCAGGTCTGGCAGATGGCCTCTGAACTCGATGAGCAGGTCGAGGCCTTCCGCACCCGACCCTTAGACTCTGGGCCCTACACCTTCGTTGCCGCTGACGCGCTGGTGCTCAAAGTCCGTGAGTCCGGCCGTGTGGTCCCGGTGCACGCGATGGTGGCTACCGGCATCAACCGCGATGGCCACCGCGAGATCCTCGGCATCCAGGTCAGCACCGCCGAGGACGGGGCCGGCTGGCTGTCCTTCTTCCGCGACCTGACCGCCCGGGGCCTCTCTGGGGTGAAGCTGGTGACCTCTGATGCCCACGCTGGGTTGAAGGCCGCGATCGCTGCGACCTTACCCGGTGCAGCCTGGCAGCGGTGCCGGACACACTATGCGGCCAACCTGATGGCCACTACCCCCAAGGCCTCCTGGCCCTGGGTGAAGACTCTGCTGCACAGCATCTATGACCAGCCCGATGCCCAGGAAGTACACGCCCAGTTCGACCGTGTCGTCGAGGCCCTGGACCATAAACACCCCAAGGTCGCCGACCACCTGGCCGGGGCCCGCGAAGACATCCTGACCTTCACTAGCTTCCCCAAAGAGGCCTGGCGCAAGATCTGGTCAAATAATCCCAACGAGCGGCTGAACAAGGAGATCCGCCGCCGCACCGATGTGGTCGGGATCTTCCCTAACCGCGAGGCCATCATCCGCCTAGTCGGCGCCGTGCTGGCCGAGCAGCACGATGAATGGGCCGAAGGCCGCCGATACATGAACCTCGAGGTCCTCCAACACGCCCAACAGCTCGGCACCGACACCACCGAGGAGGTGCCACCACAGACCATCGAAGCCCTCGCCGCATAACCCAGAATTACACGCTTGAAGGATCACCCCTCATACACCACACCACCGGACTTGACCTCAACAGAAGCGTAATGATGATAGCTGTGCCAGGTGGGAACCGTCCGGGTGGGGCATTCATAGCATTCCTTTGCAAGATGTCTAGGTGTCTTAAAGGTAGCAAAACTGCTAAACACGTGTGTTTGTTTCCGGGCTCGAATTGGACGATGAGGCGCTACGTTTGCACCCACCCACGACATCGTATGAAAAGTTGCGTATGCACAACCGAATGCTTGCTGACAATGACGCGTTGATGTACCACCAGGCGCTTTTCGTCCGAGGGCGCCATGCTCAGCCCGCTCTGAAAAGCTCAGGGCTTTCCGGCAATGCCCGTCATGGTGCACGTCCCAACCGCCGAATTCTGCACCCTTAGGCCCTCGCCGGTTGGGTTCTGCGGACGTGTGTGGGACAACGTGCGCAGATCTAACGCAACGGCTAGATATTCGCGTAGCAACTCTATCTGTCATCCGTGCAGGTGAAGTCGCGTCTGGTCGAAGAGGGCGACTGTGGCGCCAGCAAGCTCGAAACGCAGGACGTCAGATACGGAGTTCCGATTGAAGGAGTCGTTACTTTGATAAACCCGCTTAGTAGCACCAGCGCCACCGTAGCTCGTCATGATGACGTTGGCCATCTGCAACTCGGTGTGAGTCGGGTACAACATCCAGTTGTATCCACCTGCTGTTGCGCCCCAAGGTAAAAGGCTCAGCTACGTAAGATGGGCAACAAGAAGCACCCCCGTTGATGGCGGGAGAAATTCTCATGGTTGGTGGCTCCGGGCGTGACATCGGGATGGTGCGGGCGGTCACGCGACGAGTGGTTCAGTCGTCTTTACGAATGTAGTAGACGACGATACTGATGATGACGACGAGGAGGATGGCCGCGAAGGGACCGGCGTCGAAGGACCAAGGACCGATCCCGACGCTGTTGTTTGCTGTGATCATGCGTTCTCCTTGGTTCGAGTGTCGGGTTCTTCTGGGACGTATCGTGATTTGAAGATCGTGGTGTAGACGGGGCCGGTGAGTAGCCAAGCGATGTTGATGAGGGTGAGTCGCGCCACCCAGGCCCACAGCTCGTCAGTCCAGAATTCCTCCATCGTCGAAGGCCACGACCAGCCGGAGAACGCCTTCATGATCAGCAAGGCGGGCACGGCGATGGCCCAGGCCGTCAGCACACGCAGCCAGTCTTGCCACTCGTGCCGGACCTTGGCGGGCCCTGTCCGTGGTGGACGTGATGGTCTGGGACCATCGGCGAATCGATAAGCGAACCATGCATCCGCTCTTTTGATGATGTAGTGCCCGAAACCGACGCTGAAGCCCAGGTAGGCCCCGGCAAGCCCGTGGACGAAGGTGGGCTCGGAACCACGGGAGAGATCCAGGCTCACCAGGATGATCAGCACCAGATCGGCCAGTGGCACGCTGAGCAGCAGGGCCGTGCTGGTCCGTTTCAGCTTGAGCGCGTAGCGAGCGAGCAGTCCGAGCACGAGCAGAACCCAGAACGCGATCTCGGCGCCGATGATGGCGACCACTATCCAGCTCCCAGAGAAATCCATGTCTCAACCTTGTCGCATCCGCGCTGTGTCATCATCGACCAGATGACGGCACTTCGCAGGCTGTGCGTCACCCGTTTGGGCTACGCAGGATGGTGCTTGCGTGAGACCCATCATCGGGTTGAAATAGAAGCAAGGGCGTGGACGATCGCGGGTCGCGAGGTGATGGTATGACTGGGACAGGGTCGATCCCGTCGCTACGTCATACGTGGATCACCATCGGGTATGTCGTGGTCGCGATTGGCTTCTGCTTCGTGCCGGGCGCGGGGATCGAGTGGTTCGCGACACCCCGCTCACAGGTCCTGATCGGTAGCATCGCTACCGCGATCGCCCTCGGCATTGTGCATCTGTTCCGGCAAAAGTGGCCCACCGTGGTCGTCGTAGCAGGGCTGGCAGTAATGACCGCTGAGGGCCTCACAACCGGGACCACTTCGGTTGGGGCGATCCTGATCGAGTGTGATGCCCTTTATAGCTTGGTCATTGCCCGACCAACGACGCGGTCCCGGAGACTACTGCCGATGATCGCCGCGGTCTGCTTGTCCAGTGCCGTCGGTGGACTGCTTCTAGCGAACCTCCTCGCGGAGCCATTGTTGCAGATGACTACCTTGCTACTGGCGGTCGGGGTTACTCTGTGGTGGGGTATCACCGTACGAGCACCGATGACCCGGGCCGAGGAAGAACGTGAACGCGCCACTCTCATCGCTGACGCCGTCGCGGCCAAACAACGAGAGGCGCTGGTCGCTGAGCGACTGCAGATCAGTCGCGAACTGCACGACACCATTTCCGGGCACCTGTCTGCCATCACAATCCAGGCAGCTGGGGCCCTGGCGACCACAACACCGCCCACAGCCGAGGAACTGACCGAGCGCCTCGAGCGAGTCCGGGCTCTCAGTCTGGACGCGATGGGCGACATGCGAACCCTGATCGACGTGCTCCGGACCGACACGCCCTCATCCCTCGCGCTCGCCCAGAACTGGTCATCGGTGGACTCGCTCATTGCAGGTGCGCGAGAATCCGGCACATCTATCACCCTGACCGGCGACGACCCCGCGACGATCAACCTGGACCCGCTCGTCTCGGTCACCGCCTATTACGTCCTCCGCGAGGCACTCGTTAACGCCGAAAAACACGCCCCGGGCAGCGATGTGACCATCGATATCCGACACGAGGACGAGGTCCTCGCTATGACCATCACGAACGGACAACACCAGCCTGGGCACGTCGGAGCGATGCCGTCCGGATACGGCTTGATCGGATTGGCCGAACGTGTCCGCCTCTGCAACGGAGAGCTCGACATCGACCGCTCCAACGACACCTGGACCTTGCGGGTCTGTCTGCCGCTGAGAACCGGACGGGAGTCACAGCATGCCTAGACTCGTGATCGTCGATGACCACGCCGCCGTGCGGGCGGGCGTTACAGCCATCCTCACGGCCGATTCGGAAATTGAGGTCCTTGGCGAAGCAGCGACCGGCCACGACACGATCGAGGCCATCCAAAGCCTGAAGCCGGACGTGGTCGTCCTCGACCTCCAGCTACCTGACCGCGACGGCGTTGACATCTGTCGCGAGATCACCGCAACGACCGCCACTCGCGTGTTGATCCTTACTGCCTATGAGATCACCGACAACATTACCGCAGCTCTGGATGCCGGAGCGACAGGGTTCCTCGCCAAGACGGCCGAGCCACAGCAGATGATCGACGCTGTGCACGCTGTCGCAGCAGGACAGGCGTATCTCACCCCGTCGGTCACCCGGCACGTCATCGCACAGGCGACAGGCAAACACCCGCCAGCACATCGAACCAGGGCTGCCGCGCCGGAGCTGACCGACCGCGAGCGGGAAGTCCTGCAACTGGTCGCCGAAGGTCTGACCAACAAGCAAATCGCTCAGCGACTTGTGATCTCCCCAGCCACTGCGAAAACGCACCTGGCGCGCATCATGCAGAAACTGGGAGTATCCACCCGCACACAAGCGGCCATGCTTGTTCGAGCAGGAAACTCACTGGATAACGGAGTGTGAGGCCAGGGCTGTTCCGTCATCAGACGGCCGTGGTCGGGGCGAACGAGAGGTCATCGATCAAAAGGAACTCTCAGAGCCCTCTTCGGCGTGATAAAGGAACAGGGTGTGAGCGTGACAGCGCCCGTTGACTTGCTCAGCTGGGCAGATCTGCAACTCTTGATAGCATAAAACCCGTTCTAGAGAGGGGGTCTCATGGAGGGTGCGCAGTTATTGGCTGACAACCTGCTGTCCATGTGGTGGATTGCGATCGTCGCTGTACTCGCTCCCATTCTCGCGTTGGTGACGAGACGCGTTGTACCGGATGTCGTGTGGTTACTCGTGTTCGGGATTATTATCGGCCCGAACATGCTCGGTTTGGCTGAAAGCACTGAAGCTGTCGAGTTTTTGCGCGAACTCGGTATGGGATTTCTGTTCCTGCTGGCCGGTTTTGAGGTCAATGCATCTGAGATGCGTGGCCGGCAGGGTCGGCATGCCGCCCTGACATGGTTCATTTGCGCGCTTCTTGGTGCTGGGGCTGGGTTCCTCTTGCTCCAAGATGGGTGGCAACTCGCTGTGGTGTTTGGCATTGCCTCCACATCGACTGCGCTGGGTACCCTGCTGCCGATCCTCAAAGACTCGGGAGCCCTGCAGTCACCGTTAGGGCGTGCCACCATGGTGCACGGGGCCTACGGAGAGCTGTTGCCCATCGTGGCCATGTCTTTACTGTTGTCCACCCGGGGTACCTGGCAAGCAACGGTCGTGCTCATCCTCTTCAGCCTCGTTGCCATGATCACCGTGGCGGTCCCGACGCGGATTTTCCGCAAGCTTCCACGCCTGGGGCGGGCCTTCGGGGACGCCTCCGATTCAACAATGCAAACCACTCTGCGCATCACCGTGTGGGTGCTGATCACGCTGATGCTCCTCACCGCACTGCTAGAACTCGATGTGGCACTTGGTGCGTTCTCCGCCGGTCTGCTACTCAACGCAGCGCTCAGCGCTACGTCTCCCGCTCATGCCGACGAGGTGATGCACAAGATCGAAGTCGTCGGGTTCAGCTTGTTGATTCCCGTCTTTTTTGTCACCAGCGGTATGTCGATCGATTTGGGTGCAGTTCTCAGCCAGTGGCCTCTGCTTTTAGGTTTCGTCGTGGTCATTGCTGTGGTCCGCGGGCTACCGGTCTTTGTGCGTGAGCAGTTCACCACGACGCATTCAGGGCTGAAAACCGTGCAAGAGCGCATCGGGCTGGCATTCTATTCAGCGACCGGCCTACCCATCATCGTTGCTGTTACCCAAATTGCAGTTTCGTCAGGTCTCATCTCCACGACCTTGGCCTCGATCATGGTGACTGGAGGTGCGGTAACAGTTCTCATCTTCCCGTTTATTGCCTCCCGGATCACGGCAACCGGCATTACCGTTAACGAGAGTAAATAAGTCATCGGGGGAGAAAGCTTGCCCACGGGGTTGGTGTGGCGAAGCCCAGTTCGTTGGCCATCTCGTGCGATGCGACTGTGGTCCTCTGAATGCTTGTCACTCTACTCAGTAGGCCAGAAGCGACGATGAAATGGATCATTCTTCTTCGAAATAACGTCTTGAGGTTTCTACTTTAGAGTTCCTGAATTCTTTCATGGGTCGACCGGATTGTGCCTGGAATGCTGAGCGTTACATTGTTGCTTGTGAACACGATATCGACAAATAACGTTTTCAAAGGAAAATGTTGGTGTTCTCAAGTGCTATGCGGGTAACGGCGGAGGTAATGACTCGTCCAGGCGTGAGCTGAGAATGACTCATGGTGTAGTTCGTGTGTGTGATTCCCAGTTCTGCGCGTGAGACCTGCGAGTTCCCCATGTGCCGATTCTAAACCCGCTTGTTCTGTCGTCCCGAACGTGCGATGCATTGTCTCGTCGCCGGATAGAGCATGGCAGATGAGCCTATCGCCGCAGGGCACACGGCTAAAGCGAGGCTGTGAGCATCGGGTATAAAGTGGTCACCAGCAAAATCGCCATGACAATGTTGAAGGCTCGGCGCGTGCGGGGCTGTCCGAGCCAATCCCGCAGCTGAGCGCCGAACAGCGCCCAAATCGCCACGCTGGGCGCATTGACCAGGGCATACACCGTGGCGATGAGGCATACCTGCAGAAGATCGATCGAAGCGGGCAGGTAATTGGCCGAAGCACTCACTGCCATGACCCATGCTTTTGGGTTAACCCATTGGAAGGCGGCAGCGCCCAGGAAGGTCATCGGTCGCCTCTGCGAGTTCTCGCTGGTAGGGGAGGGAGCTGTGGCGATTTGCCAAGCGAGCCACAACAGATAGGCCGCGCCAACGAGACGGACGAGCGTGTATAGCGCGGGGAACGTGGTGAACAGCTGGGCAAAACCCAGTGCCACAGAGAACACCAGCACAAAGAAGCCGGTGCTGATCCCGGCTAAGTGGGGCAGCGTTCGTCTCAAGCCGAAATTTACCCCGGAGGCCAGCAACATCAGGTTGTTCGGTCCCGGTGTAATGGAGGTGACCAAAGCGTATCCGGCCAGAGCGAGCAGAGTGTCGACGCTCATGCCGAAACCGACCGGGAGTGGAAAACGTCTCGTGGTTTTGTGGTGTTCATTCCCATAGCATGACACTTATGGGAATACGGTGCAGGTGTCATAGGACACTAAAGGAGCTCGTGTGAAGACACAATCGTCGTGGCATGCGTGGGTCGAGGAGGGCACTGCGACGCTGTACGAGCGTCTCGCAGCTGCGATCGAATCTGATATTAGGAACGGGCTGCTTCCTCCCGGCACCCGACTGCCGGCGCATCGCCAGCTTGCCCAACAATTACAGATAGCAGTAGGCACAGTCACACGCGCCTATTTGCATCTGGAACAGCAGGGTTTGGTTCAGGGCCAGCACGGTCGTGGTACGTTCGTCGCTACATCAGATCAGCCCGGTGCGCCGGCGCTCAGTGGGAGATCCAGTGCGTCCGGCGGGGCGGTAGAGTTGCTTGACTTATCCCTGAATGTGCCACCACCGTTGATCGCTGCGGAAAAACTTGCCACGACATTGGCGCAACTGCCGGATGCGTTTTTGGCCGCCGACTTTTCCAATTACGCAGATGCCTCTGGGGTACCACGGCACCGCCAGGCCCTTACTGGATGGTTGTCTGGGCAGGGAGTTCAGGTCGACGTTGAGCGTGTGCTAATCACCCACGGGGCCCAACATGCACTTGCCGTTGCTTTTGCTGCCACCGCGCCAACTCGGGGAACTGTCTACACCGAACCCCACACTTATGGGGGTGCCCTATCCGCAGTGCGTCAAGCACTCCGACAACTCGTTGCCGTACCTGTCGACGAAGAGGGAATGATTCCCGGGGCCTTAGCCGAAGACCTACAAGGTGCTAACCCTGAAGAGCCGGCAATTGTTTATCTCACTCCAACTCTCCACAATCCCTATGGCATCAGCATGCCACAGCATCGTCGGCGCGAGATTATCGCCGTCTGTCGCCACCACGATACAACCATCATCGAAGACGATGTCTACTCTACTTTTCGGACGCCCCACACAACCCCGCTGGTCGCACTCGCTCCCGAACGAACCTGGTATATCAATGGCTTTTCAAAGTGCATGGGTCCCGGTTTGCGAGTAGGTGTGCTTATCGCGCCGGCCCAGCAACTACAACGCGCGGCAACGATTCTGCAAGCTACGGCGCTGGCAGTCAGCCCGATCATGGCTGAACTGGCTACACGCTGGATCCAGGATGGAACCGCACGTGATGTCGCTACGGCGTTGCGCGCTGAACCCCAGGAGCGACTCACGCTCGCCGATACCATTCTCGGTGACTACCTCGCGCGTCGTCCTGCCGGCGGTTTCCACCTGTGGCTTCCGCTCCCACGACAGCGCGCCGAGGAAGTCGCTCACCACATCGCGCGTGCCGGGGTGTTAGTCACTCCGCCCGCATCTGTGCTGACCGACCCAGCCGGTCAATCCGCGGGCCTGCGCCTGTGCATTGGCCGTCCCACGCTTCACGAACTCGACCGAGGTTTGCGCAAGTTGCGACGCATCCTTGCCGGACCAGCGCAGCTCGCACCGCCCAGCTGATGCTGTCGATACTGGTGACCCAGTGGATGAAGGGCCGTTACTTGACCTGCTCAATGTTGCCGTTTTCGAGGTCGTATCCCGTCACCGTGAGATTGCTGGCCTGGTGCAACGAGTGATCGATGCGCGGGGGATTACCGCTCAGGCCCTGGGCGGACGGCGCTTGAGCGAGCCGGTATGACCGAAGCGATCGTCTACAGTTCTCGCCCAGACAAGCTAGACCACAAAGACAACACCATGTCGTGAAACAAGGCGGCGATTGATGACGATGAGCTTGCGGTCATTCACGCGAGAAATTCATGTCCCGCTTGAGCTGGTACGCGCAGCGACGTATGGCCCCAGTGGCGTCGCCGAACCCAAAGGTTTCCGTGCCCCGGGACTGAATACGCTCGGGAAGAAAGTCTCGGCAACGTATCGACTCGACGGGGAACAGTACTACTGGAATGTCACCGGAGCATCGGATGTGGTGGTCTTCGAGATTGACCCGGATTTTAAATACAGCCGTCTGATTCTCTCGATGGACGACCCGGTCGGCTGGGAACGAAAAATCAATAACGGGGTGGGAAACCCAACCCCTGGAGCACTGGCGTTCAGAGCGCAACAACGCGGTTCGCCTGTTCTTTATGGCCATTCAGACCAGAAAAAACAGGCGAACCGCCGTGCGAACCCGAATGTTCCTTAACCCTTGAGCTCGTCTGCCAATTGGTGGAACAACTTAGACGCGTTGCCGAACCGGTGCAAGGTCATCGAAATCGACTGTTCCTTGACCCAGTACCGCAGTTCCACTCGACCCGAGTGCGTCACAGGATCATCGAGCAGAGCCACCACTGGACGGTCGGCTACCTTCTCGCGGACCTTCGAGGCGATCTCACCGAGATGCCGAACCCGAGTCCCAACACCGAAGTCGTACTCGCCGCAGGCCAGCTTCTTCGCGAACTCCGTGTCCTTTTCCTTCGCCGGCTTGACGTTGAACTGCTTGGCCACGGTCTTCAGTGCTTTCACCGCACGCTGATCGGCGTCGGGGTGATATGACATCACAGGGGTGACTTCGGCAGTTGCTGCCGCCAACAGGACGCGGACTACGTCGTGGCTGGTTGCTCCAGGAGCCAGGCGAAGGACCACATCAGCACGGCGATAGCGGAAGATATTGGCTTCTGAGGACAAGCCGGTGGGATCCTGAGCGACACCGAATTCTCGGTCCCACCACACGGCGTCATCAGTGGCCGCAACCTTGAGTGCTTCCAGCTCGGTATCAGACACCAACGACTTGGCCTCGGCCGTTTCCAACAGGTCCTGAACGACCTCGTTGGCCGTGTGGGGTGTAGACACCTTGGTGGTGTCTACGGCGTCGTTCCAGGTACCAAACAGCATCACGTAGTTCGGCCCACCGGCCTTAGAACCCAGCCCCACTGAGGACGCCTTCCAACCGCCGAAGGGTTGGCGGCGCACGATCGCGCCGGTGATCCCGCGGTTGACGTAGGCGTTGCCGACGTGGACGTGGTCCAGCCATTCGGCGACCTCGTCGGTGTCCAAGGAATGGATGCCACCGGTGAGACCAAACTCGGTCTGGTTCTGGTACTCGATCGCGGTCTTTAGGTCCTTGGCCTCCATCAGGCCCAGGACGGGCCCGAACACCTCGGTGAGGTGAAAGAAGCTACCGGGCTTGACTCCGGTTTTGATCCCGGGGCTCCACAATCGGCCGGTGTCGTCGAGTTGTTGCGGCTTCAAGAGCCACTGTTCGCCGGGCTCCAGGGTGGTCAACGCGCGGGTGAGTTTCTCGGTCGGCAATTCGGTCAACGGGCCGACGGTTGCCGACAGGTTCTGTGGCCAGTCCACCACCATCGATTTCGCGGCGTCCACCAACTGGCGACGGAACCGCTCGGACTCATAAACGCTACCGACGAGAATACCCAGGGACGCAGCCGAGCATTTCTGACCGGCATGACCGAAAGCCGAGGCCACCAGATCCGCCACCGCTAGGTCGCGGTCGGCCGAAGGAGTGATCACCAGTGCGTCCTTACCGGAGGTCTCAGCATTGATGTTGAGCTCGGGCTTCCAGGAGCGGAACAGTGCGGCCGTATCGGAGGCGCCGGTGAGAATAATCCGGTCCACACCCTGGTGAGAAATCAGCTTCTTGCCGGCATCGCCTTCATCAGGGTAGATTCCGTGCAACACCTCCCGCGGTACTCCGGCATCCCACAGGCATTCCAACAACGCCATCGAACAGTGCGGTGTGGGGGTCGATGGTTTGTGAATCACCGCGGCACCGGCGGCCAGCGCGGCAGCCGTCCCACCGGTGGGGATGGCCAACGGGAAGTTCCACGGCGGGGTAATCATCACCAGTTTGTCGGGGGTGAATTCGGCGTGCTCGACCTGTTCGAGAGCCAACGCGCTGTGTGCGTAGTACCGCAAAAAGTCGATGGCTTCAGAGATTTCCGGGTCAGACTGTGCCACGGACTTACCCACCTCGGCGGCTGCCACAGAGGCGAGGTGTCCTCTGCGGGAGGCCATGATATCTGCGGCCCGGTAAAGAATCGTGGCCCGCTCGGAAGCGGGGCGGGCGGCCCACTGCTGGCCAGCAGCGCGCGCATTGGTCACCAAAGCGTCAACGTCTTCGGTGGAGACTTTCTCCGGTACCGACTGTTGTTTCAGCCACTCGGGGGTGGCCCGTTCGATGACCTGTTCGGCCCAACGCTGGTTGGGTTCCAACGACGGGTTGGTGTCGGGCTCATTGCGAAACTCGGGGACACCTTCGGAGTACTCGCCGGGCTGGTGGGACTCTTCGGCGAGCCGATCCTGTTGGTGGTTGGGTCCGGGAGCAACGGTACCCTCCGCGACGAGGATGGCTCCCAGCGATTCTACCGCGCTGCGGAACCGGGATTCTTCGCGACGGAAGATCTCGCTACCCTCACCTTTCTTGTCCACCGAAAGGTCAAAGATGCCCGACATGAAGTTCTCGCTGGAGGCATTTTCCTCCAGACGACGCACCAGGTAGGAGACCGCGACGTCGAACTCCTCGGGACGGACCGCCGGAACGTAGAGCAAGAGCTGGCCGACATCGTCGCGAACGGTATGCTGCTGTTCGGCGGCCATACCCTGTAGCATCTCGAATTCCAGGCGGTCGGTTACCCCGCGCTCGCGACCCAGCAGGTGGGCGAAGGCGATGTCAAACAGGTTCTGACCGGCCACGCCCAGGCGGACACCGCGCATCCGCTCTTGGGTGAGCAACCAGTACAGCACGCGCTTGTAGTTGGCGTCGGTGGCTTCTTTGGACTCACAGGTGGCCAGGGGCCAGTCCTGAATATCGGCGTGCACCGTTTCCATGGCCAGGTTCGCGCCTTTGACCAAGCGGATCTTAATACCCGCACCGCCGTTCTCAACTCGTTCATTGGCGAACTCGGCCAGTTCCTGGACTGCGCCTAAGGCATCGGGCAAATAGGCCTGGATGACGATTCCGGCCTCGTAGTTCTTCAGCTCTGGCTTGGACAGCAAGCGCTTGAACACCGCGATGGTTAACCGCAGGTCCTGGTACTCCTCCATGTCCATGTTGATGAACTTGGTGCCAGCCGGTGCTTTGGCTGCCTCAAGGTAGAGGTCGGTGACCCGGTTGACCACGTAGTCAACGGTCTCTTCGTAGCCCCACATCGAAATCTGGCTGGCAATCGAAGAGGCCTTGATCGAGACGTAGTCCACATCATCGCGACGCAACAACCGCACGGTGTCTTCAAGGTGCTTGGTGGCTTCGTCTTCACCTAGCACCGCTTCACCGAGCAGGTTGATGTTGAGTCGGTTGCCCTGCTTTTTAATTTCTTTAACGGCCTTGCCGAACTGTTTATCGCGCGCATCGACCACCATGTGGCCCACCATCGACCGCATCCGCCGACGCGCCACCGGCACCACGATATCCGGCATCAAACGTCCCAGAGCAGAGCCAGCTTGGATCTGCGCACGATCGAGCGCATCCAGAGTATCGGGAGCGATGTCGCCTAGCTCGTTCAGTGCCTTCGCTGCTGCCTTGGTATCTTCGGTGCGGATCACGCGGTCTACGAAGCCGACGGTAAAGTCCAGGCCCGTGGGGTGAGCAAGGACCTGAGAGAGTAGTTTGGCCGAGCTATGAGGTTTGACCCCGGATTTTTGAGTCTTCTGCAACCAGGTTCTGACCTTCTGCACGGCCTCATCGGCCAGTCGGCGGAGCTCTTGCTGCACGCCCTGTTCGGTGGAAGTGATTTCGCTCATCAGCTTCGTCCTCTCCTGACGTTGGACGACCCGGTATTCAGTAGTGTGTTGTGGGTCTCGTAGACATCGTAAGCAGTAGCTTTTTATCCTTCGTTAAAATCGAATGAAATCCTCCGACTCCATCGGAAGACGCTGAAAGACGGGGAGGGTACCGTGCTGAATCTGCATCGACTCCAGCTATTTCATGAGTTCCGCTTGCGTGGCACGATCTCAGCGGTGGCCACCTCATTGGGGTACAGTCCCTCCACGGTCTCCCAACAGCTGACGCTGTTAGAGAATGAAGTTGGGGTGGCCCTGTTTCACCGAGGCGGACGCACGCTACGGCTCACGACGGCAGGTCTTCGTCTGGCTGAACATGCTCAGACGATGCTGGATCTGCAAGAAGAGGCCTTGCGCTCGCTGACATCTGCTGAACCGGAAGTCGGTGGCCTGCTGAGACTGTCAGTTTTTCAGACCGTCGCGCTCACACTCGTTCCGGCAGCGCTGAGTCAGTTGCGCGCCCAGCACCCGGAACTGCGGGTGGAGATTGTGCAGGCGCCACCGGAGCGGGCCTTATTTGATCTGCAGGCTCGACGTCATGACTTGGTGGTGGCAGAGCAATATCCGGGGATGAGCAGGCCGAGGCAAGCTGAGTTTGACATTGAACCGTTGGGAACCGATTCCCTGCGTCTGGTGGTCCCCCAACAGCTAGCCGGGATAGACGCCGAAGACCTGGATGCCTATCCCTGGGTGATGGAGCCGGCTGGAACCGTAGCGCGAGAATGGTCCTTACAACAATGTCGGGCCCTGGGCTTCGAACCAGACGTTCGGTTCACCACGGACGATCTCGCCGCCCAGCTGAGGCTGATCAGCGCCGGGCTGGCTGTTGGGATTCTGCCGGAGCTTTTCCTGGCCGGTCACCGACTCGACAGCGTGGCGCTCAAACCATTGCCACAGAACCCGGTGCGCAGTATCTTTACCACGGCTCGTCGGTCTTCGGTACAGGCGCCAGCGGTTCACGCCTGCCGGCAGAGTCTGGCGGAGGCGTTTAAACAATTCTCTCGTAAAGGCTGGCGTCACGATTCGCCGTGACGTTGTCTGATAGGGCGCCTCTGGGCGACGATAGCTTCCCCGAGAGCCCGGGTCTCCGTACAGTGGGGGAACAACTATTGTGATAGAGAGCACTCTTGGAAGGAATTGCGGATGCCTGCTCAGATGCCACCGGTGGTGAACGAAAACGGATTATGGTTTGAGGACCTCTACGAGGGCTACACCTTCACGACCGGCACCCACGAGGTGACTGTGGAAGAAATCATTGCCTTCGCACAGCGATTCGACCCGCAACCGTTTCATACCGATGCCGATGCGGCCACAGCAAGCCTTTTCGGCACGCTGGTGGCCTCCGGGTGGCATACCGCTGCGATGAGCATGCGCCTGGTGATCGACTCTTTTCCTGTTGCCACCGGTGTGATCGGGGGACAAGGCGAAATAGCCTGGCCCTCTGCAACACTGCCGGGAGACATCCTGCGTGCAGAGTGTGTGGTGGAATCACTGCGGGACCCCGGCCCTGAGTCCCCGCGAGCCTCCGGCTGGGTGAAGAATACGACCACGAATCAACACGGTGAAACTCGTTATATCTCGCGACTCAAAGCCGTGCTGTGGAAGAACCCGACGTTGCGCTAGTGACTGTTCGCTTACGGTTCACAACACCAGATGCAGATATGCAGGTGGCCCGGCCGAACAGGTCGTTCGGGCCGGGCCACGCGTGTGCGCTGGTGGTGTCGAGACGATTAGACGGCGGTGTAACCGCCATCGACGAGGTGGTAGCTACCGTGGATGAAGCTTGCTTCGTCGCTGAGCAGGAAGGCGGCTACATCGGCAACTTCCTGGGCGCGACCCAGCCGGCCTAGCAAGTGCTTATCGGCCAACGACTGCTGAGTCTCGTCGTCGAGGTGCTTCTCGATCAAAGCGGTCAGGATGTAGCCGGGACCTAGGGCGTTGATGCGCAAGCCCTGCTCGCCGTATTCCGCAGCGGCGGTCTTGGTCAAACCGACCACGCCGTGCTTGGCGGTGACATAAGCGGCTGCGTGGGGGAATCCGACCGACCCCAGAATGGAGGCCAGGTTGACGATTCCGGACGCAGCGGGATTCTTGAGCAACTCAGGGATCTGGTACTTCATGCCGTAGAAGACACCGTTGAGGTTGACGTCGATGACCTTCTTCCAGTCATCGAGCTCCACGTCAGCGACCGGGACCGGCTCGCCACTGATACCGGCGTTATTCACCGCGTAATTCAGTCCACCGAAGGCATCTACCGCAGCCTGGACCGAAGCCTTCGCATCTTCCGGGACAGCAGCGTTGGCTTCAACAGCCTTGGCTTCACCGCCGGCTTCGATGATCTCGTTGGCTACTTTTTCTGCGTTCTCGAGGTTGATATCGGAAACCACGATCTTCAGACCGTGCTTGGCCAGGGTCTTACTGATGGCTTCACCGATTCCGGCGCCACCACCGGTGACGAGTGCGACCTCACCTGTGAAATTCATGGTTCAAACTCCTTCTGCCCAGCAGGGGCGTGGTGTTATTAGTGTGTTAGACATCAACACTAATCCTGACGCGGTTAAAACACCCGGCCCGGTTTTCTGCGAATTTGCAAAAACCGGGCCGGAGCAACGAGGCGATGAATCGCGTTAGGCGTTGGCCGTGACTTTCTCGGAGGCCATCAGCTCATCGAAGGCCTTCCGGTTCTTGGCCAAGTAGGCCGCGCGCTCAAATTCCTGCTCCACCTCGGGGTTGGGCTTGTAGGTTACTGCTGAGACAATCAGGGCCACCAGTAGCGACAGAATGAAGCCCGGTACGATCTCGTAGAGGTCGAAGATGCCACCGGTCAGTTCCGCCCAGACGAACACGACAACCGCGCCGACGACCATACCCGACAGGGCGCCCCAGTTGGTTAGCTTCCGGTAGTAGAGGCTGAGCAACACGAGCGGGCCAAAGGCAGCTCCGAAGCCAGCCCATGCGAAGCCCACCAGTTCCAGAATCGTACCGTTGGGATTCAGCGCCAGCAGGCCAGCAATGATGGCCACCAACAGCACCGCGCCACGGCCCATCAGTACCAGTCTGCGGTCGCTGGGTGGATCCTTGCGGACCACCTTGTAAATGTCCTCGATCAGAGCCGACGAGCACACGATCAGCTGTGAGGAGAAGGTCGACATAATCGCAGCCAGCACGGCGGCCAACACGAAACCGGCGAACAGCGGGTGCAGCAGTGCCTGGGACATCAGCAGCACGATGGTCTCGGGATCGGCCAAATCAACATTGTTTTGGTGTACCCAGGCCACACCGATGAGCCCGGCGAAAACGGTTCCGGCCATGGAGATGGCCTGCCAGGCCAGCCCCACACGACGGGCCTGCTTAGCATCCGAGGGTGCACGCAGTGCCATGAAGCGCACCACAATGTGTGGCTGTCCGAAATAGCCCAGGCCCCAGCCAATACCGGAGGCAATCACGATGATGGAGGCAGTGGTCAGTCCACCGCCGCTGAAGCTCAGGTGGTTGGGCTCCAGCGTGTTGATCAGTGAGACGGCTTCGCCCCAGCCGCCCACGGAGATCACTGCAAAGATCGGGACAATGATGAGCGCGATAAACATCATCAGGCCCTGGACCACGTCGGTCAACGAGGCACCGAGGAAGCCACCGAAGAGCGTGTAGAGCAACGTAACGGCGGCGACGATGAGCATACCGGTCAGGTAGTCAGCCTCGAAGGACGATTCGAAGAAGACACCGCCAGCGACCATTCCCGAGGAGACGTAGAGCGTGAAGAAGACCAGCACGATGACCGAGGAGACAATTCGAAGCACGCGGGAGGAGTCGCGGGTGCGGTTTTCGAAGAAGCTCGGTAGCGTGATGGAGTTGCGGGAAACCTGAGAGTAGGCGCGCAAACGTGGAGCAACAATAAGCCAGTTGACGAATGCGCCGATGGTCAGACCGATTGCGGTCCAGGCCTCAATGAGTCCGGCAACGTAAATGGCGCCGGGCAAACCCATGATCAGCCAGCCCGACATATCGGAGGCACCGGCCGACAGCGCAGCCACCCAGCCGGGTAGCCCCCGGTTGGCCAGCATGTAGCCTTCGTGGTCGCTGGTCCGCAGATAGGCCGCAACTCCGATGCCGATCAGCACTAAGAAGTAGATGCCTATAGCAAGGTAAATGAAAAATTGGTCGTTCATTGATAAAGATCCAAGAGGTAAGTGATGGTCGTTAATGGACAACTCGGGGCGAGTCAACCCCGCCCCGAGCACCCGGTTAAGTATAGGGGTGGTGGGTGGCTGTGGCTACTACGCTCGAGAACTGTTCCCCCCTGGTCTTGCTGCGAACCGCTAAGATGAAAACCATGCCATGGTGGTGAAGGCCACTGTAATCATCACAGGATGAAGATAGAGGGCTTGAGTGAGTTTCGAATCCGACCTGTCCCCGGAGATGTTAAAACCGACCCAGAGTCCGGATAACCGACCCGATGCTCGTGGACCAAAGACGCTGGAGCAGGCGATCGCCGAATCAACGCGACAAATGCGTAAAGCCCGTCGTCTCACATTGGCGGAACTGGCTGGGCGGGTTGGTATCTCACGTCAAATGCTGTCGAAAATCGAGAACGCGCAGACCTCGGCCTCCTTGGCTACGGTGGATGCGCTGGCTCAGGGGCTGGAAGTTCCCGTGACCAGCTTGTTTCGGGGTGCTGACTATGAAACCCAGGCAGTCTTTGTCAAAAATGGAGGCGGACAAGAAACCATTCGCCGCGGCTCCCACTTGGGCCATCTCTACCACTTGCTGGGAAAATTAACCGGTCACCACAGCAACCTCGAGCCACTGCTGGTCACGCTGACTGAGGACTCGGAGACCGTTCCGCTGTTCCAGCACGCCGGAACCGAGTTCGTCTATGTACTCGAAGGAGAGATGGAGTACCAGCACCAAGAAACCACCTACCACATGCAGGTCGGCGACAGCATCACCTTCGATGGTGAAGGAATCCATGGGGCGACGAAGATTCTGCAGGCACCGGTCAGGTTCCTGTCGGTTTTCGTCTCCGATGAAAAAGTCCTGCACAGCTTTGAGCCCGAGGAAGGCTCTGCTACGGAAGAGCAGTAGTTCTCCGTCGGGTTTGGAGGGAAGCTGAGTAACAGGCGAGGAGTTAGAGCGCGTGGATCCCCACTTCTGCGGTGTCCTGGTGTAGTTCCTGAGGCCTGCGTCGTCGGGTGTGGGGTCGGTGCAGGAGAAAGACGATGGTGCAGGAGAAAGACGATCATGGGATGAAGGAGAGGTCCGTGAGGTTGTGGTCACTACACCCGCAACATCTCGATGCCAAGGGTCTTGTCGCGTGTTGGCGCGAAGCATTGCTGGCGCAGAAGGTGCTTGCCGGCGGAACAGTCGGCTACCGCAACCATCCACAGTTGGTGCGCTTTTGGGAACAACAGTCCCCATTGGTAGCGATCGGGGCCTACCTCACCGGAGTACACGACCAGGCCACCGACCGCGGATATCGCTTCAACCCAGAGTTGATCCAGCGCCCAGTCTCCGATTGGTCCACGGTGGCCCCGATCACTGTCAGCGACGGGCAGGTGGACTACGAGTGGAACCATTTAGGAGCTAAACTTGCCGCGCGTTCGTCCGCCGACTACCGACGCTGGCAAACCGAGTCTGCCGAAGTCCACCCGGTGTTTCGCGTCGTTCTCGGTGAGGTCGCTGACTGGGAAAAGATGTGAAAAACCTCGCAGGGTACCACCCCGTTAGGTCTCCGGGTCGGCTTCTAGACTGGGGATATGACCCACGATCCCAACACATCCGATTCCGCTGTCACCGGCTCAGGATTCGACTTCCACACCCGGAAATGGGTTAAGCCAGAAGATCTCAATGCCCACGGCACCCTCTTCGGTGGCGCCCTGGTGCGTTGGATCGACGAGGAAGCCGCGATCTACGCGATTTCGC
Source organism: Auritidibacter ignavus (assembly GCF_029853775.1). NCBI lineage: Bacteria > Bacillati > Actinomycetota > Actinomycetes > Micrococcales > Micrococcaceae > Auritidibacter > Auritidibacter ignavus. Next base: position 1,572,140 of record NZ_CP122564.1, on the reverse strand, counting down.
AGATGGGCAATAAACGTGTGGTGACCAAATTGATCTCCGACATCAACTTCATCTCCTCGGCCGTGCAGGGTGACCTCATTGAGCTGGGGCTGAATGTCACCGGGTTTGGGCGCACCTCGATGAGCCTGTCTGCCGAAGTTCGGAATATCGAGACCCGCACCTTGATTCTGTCGGTCGACCAGATGGTGTTCGTGGCATTGGGAGAAGACGGCCGGCCCGCTCCGCATGGCTATACCGAGATCGCCGACGATCACGACCGTATCCCTACCCGATAACCTCGTGTGAGCTCGCCAACTTGTGCGTGAGGTGCATCACTGTCTAGAGTTACGCAGGTCTCAATAATTTATACCTGCGGAAGGTAGGGCCTGATGCACAACGAGCAGAGCGCACCGTCGCCAGAAAAGAAACCTCGTCGCCGAAGTTGGTTTGGTCCCGGTCTGTTGATCAGTGCCTCCTTTATCGGCCCGGGTACTGTCACTACTGCCACCGTCGCCGGTGCAGATTTCGGGTTCGCCTTAGCCTGGGCCGTGGTGTTCTCCATCCTGGCGACCGTCATCTTGCAGGAAATGTCGGCCCGCTTGGGCGTGATGACCAATAAAGGTCTTGCCGAAATCATGCGCGAGACCTTTACCCATCCGCTGAGCAAGACCTTCATGATCGTGTTGGTCGTGGCGGCGATCGGTGTGGGTGGGGCGAGCTACGCCGGAGGGGACACCACCGGTACTGCTCTGGCCATCGACCAGCTGATTCCGCTCCCGATGCCGGTCTTGGCGGCCATTGTCGGTGGCATCTTGCTCCTGTTGTTGCTGACCGGTAGCTACAAGATCGTCGAGCGGGTGATGACCGTGCTGGTGATCATCATGGCACTGGTCTTTTTCCTCACCGTGATCGTGGTGCGCCCAGACTTTGGGGCCTTCCTGTCGGGCGTTTTCGCACCCAGTTTGCCGGCCGGATCCGCGCTGACCGCTATTGCGTTGATCGGTACCACTGTGGTGCCTTATAACGTCTTCCTCCACTCCTCACTGGTCCAGGAAAAGTGGGGTCATGAACCCGACCGTGAGCAGTCGCTGAAAGAAGCCAAAGTTGATAACGCCGTGTCGATCTCGATTGGTGGTTTGATCACCTTGGCCGTGCTGGCCACCTCGGCCGGAACGCTGTTCGTGCACGGTGTCAGCGCCCAATCAGCTGCCGATATGGCCACCCAGCTTGAGCCCCTCCTCGGACCGGCTGCCCACTGGGTATTTGCCATTGGGCTCTTCGCTGCCGGTTTGACCTCCGCGCTGGCCGGGCCACTGGGTGCTGCCTACGCGATTTGCGGGATTGTCGGCTGGAAAGCCGACATGAGCTCCTGGCCCTTCCGGCTGATCGCGCTGGGCGTGGTCGTGATCGGCATCATCATTGCAGTCACCGGGGTTAATCCGGTGACGGTGATTGTTGTGGCCCAAGCTGCCAATGGGCTGATCTTGCCGATTATTGCCGGTTTCTTGCTTTACACCATGAATAAGGCCCGCGCATTGGGCACTCACCGTAATGGTGTGGCCGCCAACATCCTGGGCTTTGTTACCTTGCTGGTGGTCACCGGATTGGCGATCTTCCAGCTGGCGGATCTGTTTATTGGCTAGTTGCCACTGACCGCGTGGTCGTCCACGGCAGCATCCGACGGATCGGCCTGCTGAACCTCAGTCGGATCCTGACCGCGTTGATCTGCCCGCAACGCCTCGATCAGCTGTGCCTTATTCAGTGCTGAGCGTTGCGGCAGGTCACGCTGTTGGGCGTAGACATAGAGCTCCGCCTTGGACAGCCTGGAGTAGTCGGCGACCAGCCGGTAAGGCGGTTCGCCCTTGGCCTTCCAGTATCCGTGCACGTAGCTGTCGGCCTTGGACAGCTCCCAGCCGGAGCGGATGAACTCCCGCAACGGTCGCACCAGTGAGGATTCACCGACCAACCAGCCGAACACGTAGCCCTGCGGGCGGGGTAGCGAAGTGACCTTATCGACCAGCTCGTTGAGCGCCTTATTATTTTCGGGTGCTTCTAGCGCCTCGTCCGGGTGTGTCGGGTAGGCCCAGGTGATGGAGAAACCGGTCGGCAAATCCAGTTCGAACACTGCATCCGGGCCACTGGTGAGCACAAACAGCGCGCCCTGGGCGTTGGGCGGGAGCAAATCGATCCAGCGCAAGGTAGAGCCCAGCCCGGAGTCATCGGTGATCATCAGGTAGAAGTCGTAGTCGTTGGAGATCTTCAGCCCGGACTTCACACCCTGAATCCACACGGTGTCGCCGGGCTGGAGGTCCTCGGCCCATTCGGTACCCGGCCCACGTTGGTGGCGGGTGACGTAGAGCTCGATCGCGCCGGTCTCGGGCCAAAACCGTCGCACACTGTACTTGCGGGAGGCCGGCTTGGCCTCATCCCAGAACGGCAAGACGCCCTTGTCGGTTTCCCGCACCGTGCTGGGGGTCTTGACGCTTCCGTCCACGTCATGGGGTGGGATGAGAACGCGCACGTACTCTTCGACGAGATCTTCACTGACCGGCCGGATGTTGTCGGTTGCTGGGGTCAGCACCACGGAGATGAGGGTCGCCGAGATCGGGGTGATAGATTCAGCGCGCATCTGGTGGTGGCGTTGTGGGATCTTGACCTTGGCCTGTGCACGGGGACGCTGTGCCAACTGCTGTGAGGTCTCCTCAGCGTGTGCGAGCTGGTCTTTCAGCTCGCGCTGGGATTCTTTGGTGGCTTTCTTCTGTTGTTTCAGCTCGCGTTCGGCAGCCTTGAGTTTTTTCTTCAGGTCTTTCTTCTTCGAGCTCACAGCGATCTCCGAGGACAATCACGGCATGCACGCATGCCCCAGCGGTTCAGCATTTTTAGGCTACGTCGTGCGGTGGACAGACTCCAAAAAATGTGAGCGAGACCGCCTGTCAGCTCGGCGTGCTACCGGGGTGAGGGGCTGTCGTCGGCCGGGGCTCTTTCCTGCAGTGCCCGGCGATGATCGAGCAGGGCGACCATACTGGCGCCGGCCATGCAGAAGACAATCACTGCCAGGGCGGTCATAAAAGCCACGTCCCAGTTGGCTGCTGAGGAGAGCTCAAACAAGATGGTGGTGATCAGCGCAGTACCCATCGCGGTGCCAATGCGTTGGCCGGTCTGCATCACCCCGGCCGCCGCCCCAGAATTCTGGACCGGCACATCCATCAGGGTCAGGGTTTGATTGGGGGAGACCACCAGGCCTTGTCCCATCCCGCTGATGGTCAGCGCCAGCATCATCCACCACGGGCTCAGGCCCCAGACCAGGTGACCGGCGACCACACCGGCAGTGAGTGCCATCGAGACCATGACAATCCCCATCCCGATCGCGACCAGTTTGCGGCCGACGTTCAACACGAGTTTGCCACCCAGCTGTGCCGAGAAGGCGCCGATCAGTGCCGACGGCAGACCGATCAGTGAGGCAGCCAGCGCGGAGAAATCCATCCCGGCCTGCAGGTACATCGCCACGCTGACGAAGATCGAGGTGGAGCCGGTGAAGTACAGTCCGATCAGCAACACGCCGTTGCGATAGCCACGGATGCGAAACAGGTCGAGGTTGACCATCGGGTCATGGCCGGCCCGACGGTAATGGTGTTCCCAACCCAGCCAACCGATGAAGGCCAGCAGACCGGCGACGAGGATCAGCACCACCCACCAGCCTTCGGTGAGTTCGATGAAGGCCAACATGATCAACAACACCGCAACTGCCAGGGTGATCATCCCGACCGGGTCAAGGTCGGGGTGGGCGCGTGGGGCGACATCTGCGGTGCTGCCGGGCCGCTGCCAGGCCGAGGCGGGAAACCACCAGCGGGCAAAGATCACGGCAAAGATGGCGATAGGGACATTGACGAGGAAGGTCCAGCGCCAGCCCCATTCGGGTCCGGCCAGGCTGATCAGGGTGCCGCCCAGGACCGGGCCAATGGCCACCGAGACCGAGATCAGACTGCCGGAGATCGCAAAAGCTCGGGCGCGTTGTTGGCCACGGAAGTATTGCTGAATAAAGCCCATGGTTTGGGGGTTGAGCAGACCGGAGCCGATTCCGGTGAGCACGCGGGCGGCGTCTAGCACCAGCCCGGTCGGTGCTAGGGCCGAGAGCAGAGAGCCGACGCCGAACAGGGAGACTCCGGCGACGAAGAGTTTGCCCCGTCCGTAGATGTCTCCGGCCCGTCCGCCGGCGACCAGGGTGATACCAAAGGCCAGCGTGTAGCCGGAGAGTACCCACTGAATCTGGGAGGTGGTGGCATCCAGGGTGGTCGACAGGGAGGGGAGGACAACGTTGATGCTGGAGACCGCCAGCAGAGACATAAACATTGGCACCATCACCACCGCCAGAAGTTGTTTCTGGGTGGTCGTCATTGAGGGTGCTGAGGACACGGTATTGCTCAGGATTCCGGGGACGGGGCTCGACGGTTAGCGCACGGTCTGGGCGATGCCGGGCCGAGGCTGGGGGAGGGTGATGGCACGCAGGCTGGCCCGTCGGTCGAAGAGCTCTTGGGCCATGATCGGGGTCAGCGCCCGCTCGGGGAACAGCTCACCGAGGATCTCGAAGGCTTCGTGGTCGGCAGGGTCGATGAAACGCGGAACCAGCAAGAGCTCGTTGAGCACCCGGAAATCCAAGTAGGACCAGTTCACCGGCCCCAGGGCGTCCGAATGGGTCTGTGGAGCCGAGATGGGGATGATCGAGAGCCGACGGCCGGAGGCATCAGTTTGTTGGGAGAGCAGGGCCTCGGTCTCTGCACTGATGCGGTGGTCGGGATGGGAGGGGTCGTTTTGCTGGTGCAACACCACGGTGCCGGGCTCAATGAAGTTCACCAGGTGGTCAATATGTCCGCCGGTACGCCCCCGGCCAGAACCGCGGGTGAGGCCCTGCGGGATCCACATGACTTTGTTGATCCCGGCCAGCCGGTGCAATTCGCGTTCTACGGTGTCGTGATTCCAACCGGGGTTACGTCGCTGGTCGGTGAGCAGTTGTTCGGAGGCGATGGCGGTTCCTGCGCCATCACTGACCCAGGAACCACCTTCGGCGACCATTAGCGACAGCTGACGGGGGAAGTTCTTCCCGCTGCGTCCAAGTTTTTCGGCCATAGTGCCCGGAGCAATATCATCGAGCCGGTATTCCACCCCGGGGGCGCGACCGAAGCCGTTGAAGGTCCAGTCAATCATGGTGACGCGTTTGCGTCCGGGACGTCCGGACCGGCGCGGAGTGGGGGGATCGGAGACGACAAAACTGGGGCCGGTTCGACCCAAAAGTGCGTTATTTAGTGGCACGTGCAGGCGAGGAATCTCATGCAGCAGATACGTATCAACGGTCTCCCCGTCGGCGGGATCCACCAACATTGCCACCGGAACGGTGCGGTGAATTGTCTCAGCGACCCGGGACCAGAGCCGACGAGATGACGACAACTGCCAGCTGGTGGTGGCATTCAGGGAGTTCAAGGGTGGGAAAGCCATCCAGACGCGTTCAACCGGATCTGATTCAGGAACAAGTTCCCACGCGCTTGTACGCTGCGCGGACTGCATCATCACCCACCTTGTCGCCGTCGAAAAATGGCCCGATGTCCACCATCATACGGGGTTTTATTCACACCCGTGCCGAGGCTGATTCACATCTCGTGACCTCGGGGCTAATCTCACGACACCCGGCCGTTCTAGACTAGCTAATCTATGTCATCTCGGGCTACTTTCACTGCGTGTACACCTGGTGAGTGTGCAACGCTCAATCGTTGCTGATCATTCGACCTCACAGCGCGCACCAGAGATAAGGCACACAACACACAACAGAAAACACCAGAGAAGTCACAATAGAAGAGAGGAATAATGACAATACTGCTGGGTCTGCTCGTGGGATGCATTATGCCAGCACAGGCCGCCATCAACGCCAGGTTGCGCGTTGCGGTCCAATCGCCATGGGTGATGTCGACGATCTCCTTTGGCGTCGGGACAGCCGGGCTCGCGATCCTGGCATTGATTGCTGATGGCGGTATCGGATTCGATCTCGTCGGGGTAGCAACTCAACATCCGTGGTGGATCTGGCTGGGCGGTGCCTTCGGCATGGTGGGCATGACGTCTATCGTGTTGTTGATCCCGCACCTCGGGGCGATGCTCACCACGGTTTCGCTGTTGGTGGGTCAGATTCTCACCGCCGCGCTCGTTGATCACTTTCAACTCTTTAACGCACCCCACCACCGGCTGACCCCGCTGCGCGTGGTGGGAATGGTTCTGGTACTGGTTGGCGCCATCGCCACGGTATATCTGGGCAACCGGGCTAGTCTGAGGTTGCAACGCAACCTGCAACGGATGGCCGATGACGATCCGATGGCCGGTCAGAGCACCAGACAGGTGTTGCTATTGTTGGCCGGTCTGGGCATCGGGTTGCTCTACGCTTTTCAGGCCGCGGTCAACGGCACCTTGGGTGAGGTGCTGGGGTCGCCGGTGAAATCTGCGCTGATTTCTTTCACCGTCGGATTCGTCGGGTTGTTGATCTTGCTGATCATTTTGCGCCCGCGACTGCAACTCACCGACCCCACCGGCAAGGGCAACCCCTGGTGGATCTGGATCGGAGGTCTGATTGGGGCCATCTATATCTACACCACCGCGGTGCTGGTGCCGCTACTCGGTGCTGGGGCTACGATGATTCTCTTGCAAACCGGCATGTTGATCGGCTCACTGATCATCGACTCCTTCGGTCTCTTCCACGCGGCCAAGAAGCCTTTCGTGCCCGCACAACTGTTGACCTTAGTGGTGATGCTCAGCGGTGTCGCGGTCATCGAATTCGTCGGCTGAGCCGTACCGAGCGATCTTGAGGTTTGCCGAGGAGTTGTTGAGAATGAAACAAGACACACGGTGAGAAAGGGACGGTGCACAGGTGAGCCCATCACAGGATCCCATCACGGACGAGTCGGTCCAGGCCTGGGCTCAGTCCCTGGCGCAAACCACCCAACAGCCCCTGCCGACGATTCTGCAAACCTTAGCCACCGATACCGACCGCGAGGTTTTTAGCGAACTCCTCCATCGTGTGATCCGCCCCGATGACCCGGGTGAAACCGTCGACGCCATCACCGAACTGAGGTCTCGCCCACGCCAGGGGTGGCCCGAAAACGTCGAGGCGGCACTGAAAACAGCCGCCCGCTTTGCCCGGCGCGCACCCGGCTATGCTCGCAACCAGATCATCAACGTGATGGCCGAAGGACTGGATGCTGTCATTGATACCCCGCAGACCGAGCCGACCCCCGGTGCCGACCTGCAGATTATGGAAGCTAGCGTGCTCGGCCGGTCGCAGGCTGCCAAACGCGTGGAACGTCTGCGGGTGCTGCTGGACCGACCGGCGTGGGGCTCGGTTACCGTCCCGTTGGCCGAGGTCTTAGCTCCGGCCCCGCACTGGGCGTTCAAAGAAACCATCCGCGACCTGGAAACGGTGCTGGGTCCATTGCTGGAGTTACTGGCCAGCACGAACCGGGCCGAGGCCTCAGAGCACCCCGACGACACCTGGGAACCGCGGGCGGTCTTCCTCAAGATCCAGTACGACTGCCAGCTCACGGTGCTCGAGCACCTGGTGCTGAACCTGTGCGAACGCCAAGAGCTGCGCGGACTAGTGCTCGGCCTCGATCTGCCCACGCCCTTTGATACCACCAGCTCGACACAGCTGACCGAGCTACATCAGCGCTTCGCCACGGTTCTCCAGCGGGTCTATACCGCCACCGGCCACCGGGCAGTCATCCGGCTCAACACCGCCGACCACCGCGCGCTGAGCGGCGCCCAGCAGTCATATGTCCTCTGGTCGGCTTGGATTCAGCACGTCATGACCCCTGAGATCATGGAGCGGGCAGATCTGCGGATCCGGGTGGTCAACCCCTGGGATACCCAGCAACTGCACCGGCTGGCTGAACTCTACGACCTCGAAGCACGCCTGCACCCCGGTGGATCGGTGACTACCGAGCTGATGCGAGGTGTACCCGCTGAACTAGTCGAGCACTTACAGGCCGAACACCACCGGGTACGGCGCTATGGTCTGCTGGTGTGGCAGACCGATACCCGGCTGATTATCCGGGCCCTGTACCACCGCCTCCTGCACGGTGACGTGGCTGCGGGCCTGGACCAACAGCCCTTGAACGGGCCCTATTTCGGATTCCAGACCCGGCCGGTGTACCCCCATCAGGATTCTCTGCAGCAGTTACGCGCCGGACGACAGATCCTTGCCTGCCTGCCCGACTCTCAGCTCGGGACACCATCGGTAACGGCACACACGCTGAATACGCCAGATGATGTGCGTGCCGTCGTGGATCGGGCTGTTGCAGCACAGCGACCAGATCAGCAAGATCAGCACCCCGAACCGGATGTCCTCTCCCATCTCTCGGAGCGAGTGGCTGTTGTCGATGAGCTCATCGCGACCATGGATACCCAGCGCGATCAATTGCTGGAGGTGCTATGTTCGGAAACCGGACGAACCCTGACCGACGCGGTGGAAGAATACGGTGACGCCATCGATGCGGTCCGGTGGAACCAGACCGTTGCCCAACAGTTACCCGCGCTACGCGGTGCCCGCCCTGTTGCGGCCACCCCGACCTTGCTTCTCAGTGGCCGATCCCATCCGCTGGTCGAAGTCTTCGGCGTGGTGACGGCAATCTATCTCACCGGCGGAGGCTGTGTCATCTCGCCCGACCCGCTCACGGCTCGCACCACCGCGGTGAGCGTGGACATCCTACAGCGCACCCTGGCCGAGCGTCTCGTCGATTTCGCGGTGGTCCGGGCCGGCGACGAGGACTTTTTGGGTCGAGTGCTCTGTACCGACCCGCGGTGGGCCACGGTCGTGCACTTCGGGCCCGATACCGCAGCCCACCGATTGCGGATCATGAAACCCGATATGCCCTTGATCTCCGGGTTCTCATCGAAAAACGCCATGATCATTACCCCCACCGCCGATATTGACCAGGCGGTGGCCGATGTGGTCACCTCGGCCTTCACCACCGCCGGACAGACTCCAGCGTCGTGTTCGCTCGTGGTGCTGGTTGGTTCCATGACCGGCTCCGCACGATTCAAAAACCAGCTGGTCGATGCCACCGAATCCCTCGAAATCGGATACCCTACTGATCCGCGGGTTCACCTCGGGCGACTCGTGGAACCACCGGCCACACCCCTCAACCGCGGATTGCGCGAATTAGGGCCCGGAGAATCCTGGTGGCTGGCCCCAGCCGAGCAGGACAGCACCGGTCGGCTCTACTCGCCGGGACTGCGAGCCGGAGTGCGGGTGGGCTCGGATGCCCACATCAGCGAATACCGTGGTCCGGTACTGTCAATTATGGAGGCCGACACTGTGGAAGACGCTATCGAGATCATCAACATGACTCCCTACGGTCTCAGTGCTGGCATCCACACCGCCGATGAGCACTCTCAACGGGTTTTTCGGGAGAAGATTCATGCTCCCATCCACTTCTACAACGCGCCCATCAACCGCATCCGCCCTGGAATCCTCGGGCTGACTGGGGTGAAGCACTCCGCCTCCGGGATGTTGGGGGCCCTGGGCGCCCGCTCCTGGCTCAACCAGTTCATGACGTGGCGTGACGCTGCCCGCACCACCCCACAATCTCAACCCTCCGCTTTGGTTAGCGCACTGGCAGGTCTACCCACTGCGGTGCAACGCCTCTTGGCCGCGGCCGAAGCCGATGGTGTGGCTAGCGACTGGGTCAGTGAAGCAGCCCGCTCGGATGCCCGCGAGCTAAAAACACTGCTGGGCACCCACCAGGTAGCCTCCCCGGCCGGGCTCCCACGACAGCACAGGATCATCGTCGAAGCCTGGGCCGAACCCACACCGGTGACCATCCGCTGGGAAACCGGACCGCTGCAACACCTGCTCCGCGTGGTCGCTGCAGGGTTAGCGATCGGTGCCACCATGACCGTCTCAGTGCCCCACGACCTACCCGAGCAGTTGCGCCAGCTGTTGGACCTGGATTCCACCGTGACCTACCGGTGCGAAGACGCCAGTAGCTTCCGGCGTAGCCTCCAAAAACAGCCCGCACCCGAACGGGCCACCGCCAGCGGACGTTTGATTCCCGAAATCACTGCCGAACCCCGGATTCGCCTGATTACCGATCACTCCACCCCCGAGGCCCAAGCCCACGGTAACCAGCTTGCCAGCGCAATCCTGCACGCCCGCGGTGCCGAAGCCCCGGTGACGCTGGTGCACCGTCCTGTCGTGAGTGCATCCCGGCTGGAAATGATGCCATTTGTGCACGAAAAATCGTCTCTGAGCAGTCGTGAAGTGCGGGAGAACTGAGGCGACCCGCACCGCAACGGAGCAACGTTACCGGCAAGACACCTCACGTTATTCATACGCTAACCCTCGTATGTTGAGCTAGGCATCACCGGTTACTCACACCTTTGAATATTGCAACAGCGAGGTCGCCGTCGTGGAAAATGCGCCAACAACACGGGCAGAAGCCCGTCGTCAACAACGGGTAGCAGCGACGAACCGTTGGACGCGGCCGGTAGCGGTGGTGGCCGCAACCCTCGCCTCAGCGGTGGCGATCAGCTACAGCGTAATCGCCGATCCCCCGGCCACCTCGGCCAAAGCCGACGGCGATGCTCAACGCACCGTCTCAACGATCGATACGGCTCTGCCACTGGCCTCCACCCACGTTTCGGTCGAGATGGGGGCCACTCTGGCCTCCATGCGACTGGGGCTATCTCCACTGGGCGGACCGGCCTACGATGAAGCCACCCTCAGCGCTGCCGGCATCAATATCCAGCAGGCCGGAGCCGGTGGCATCAAATCCTTACCCGGCGATATCAAACTCTCTCATCCGGTGGCCTCCACCCGCATCTCCTCACCGTTCGGCATGCGGAAGAACCCCACCGGCCCCGGCTTCCAATTCCACATCGGCCAGGACTACCCGGTGCCGTCTGGCACCCCGGTACGGGCCTCGGCGGACGGTACGGTGCGCTTCGCCGGCTGGCACCCCACCGGCGGGATGCGCGTGGAAATCGACCACGGTCACGGTGTGGCCACCGCCTACTCGCACAACTCCCAGCTGGCCGTGCGCGTCGGCGATCGGGTCTCCCGCGGCGAGCTGATCGCAGCCGCCGGGTCCACCGGAAACTCGACCGGCCCCCACGTGCACTTCGAAGTCATCGTCAACGGTCGCTGGGTCGATCCGGCCGACTACCTGCCGGCCGTGCCAAACCAGCCACGGGCGATGACCGAAGAAGAACTGCGCCGACTCTACGAGGTGGACGAACCCACTGAGTCCGCCTCCCCGTCGGAGGAACCCAGCGAGTCCGCCTCCCCATCGGAATCCGCTTCACCGTCACCGAGCGCCGCACCGAGTTCGACCCCCCGGGAGTCTCGCTCTTCTGCACCGTCTCGGTCCTCGGCACCCTCGCGCGGATCCTCGCGTTCACAGGCACCGTCTCGGACGCAGGCCCCCTCGCGCTCGCAATCGCCGAGCCGACCACAGAGCACCCCGAGTCGTTCGTCCTCGGCCCCGTCTCCCCGGCCCTCCCGGTCGACCCCGACATCCCGGCCCACCACCCCGCCCGCCGAGCGCCCCACGCCCACGCAACCGACGGAAACGAAGGCTGCCGCAGCGACCTCGGTCCCCGGCACATCGAACGACTAAAAGACCACGGGGCGATCCTCCCGGTTGCGTTTGAACTCACACCACTTTGCAACGACGGGATCTCTACGCTCTGGGCGCTGGAATCTAGGACAGCTGGCTCACCGCTGGTCCGGCTGTGCCCAGATGAGGCTGATCTTCCTCGGCTCCGAACGAGCTCTGGTGGTAGCAACCGCCGCACTCGGCTGGTGGATACCGCTGATCGTCACGGTCCTGGTAGGCCCACCCAAATGATCGCTCACCCCACCACCACCGGACAGGGTGAGCCTTGTGAGTCTTCGTCCTAGACTAAACACCATGCCCCGTTCCGTCCCCCGCCCCGCTGACCGGCCACGCTCCGCTCCCGGTTGGTTGTGGGTGTTGGTCGTTGCGGCGGTGCTCACCCAGACCGGGGTGCAACTGTTGCGTCCGGTGACCAGCTATCAGCTGCTCTCTTTCGGATACGGTGAAACCGAGATCGGGGCCACCACCGCCGTCTACGCCATCTTGCCCCTCGTGCTCGCCATGCCACTGGGCCGAGCCACCAGCGTTATCGGCGATATCCGTTGGATCATGATCTGTGGCACGGTGCTGCTGGGCGCCGGCGGGGCCGTGCTGGGATCAGCCACCGAGCTGATCGGGGTCTTCGCCGGCTCAATATTGCTGGGGGTGGGCCACCTGATGTTCACCCTCGCCGGCCAATCAGTGGTCTCGCGCCGATCCTCGGCCACCGTCATGGATTTAGGGTTCGGACTGTTTACCGCCGCCTTCTCGGCCGGGCAAATGCTCGGGCCGTTCCTGTCGGGGCTCATCCTGGGATCTCGGGCTGAAGCCTCCGAGATCACCACCGCTCTGTGGGTCGGTTCCCTGCTATGCTTCGGGGCCGTGCCCCTACTGTTCGGCCTACGTGGTTCCTCGTCCGACCAGGACTCCGTAGCCAGATCCCGCAACGAGGGCGACCAGCGCACCCAGACTGGGAGCTTGCCCATCTCAGGCACCAAACCCACGGCGCTACGGATTCTTCGGGTCCCAGGCATCGCCTCGAACATGTTCGCCGCCCTGGCCATGCTGGCGATGATCGACATTCTCGTGGCGTTTATGCCACTGGTCGGCGAAAGCCTTGGCGTCTCGCCGCTGGTTATCGGGGCGCTGTTGTCGGCTCGCGGGCTGGCCTCGGTGATCTCCCGAGTGTTCCTGCCCATCGTCACCCGTCACGTCTACCGCAATACGGTGCTGATTGGCGCAGTGGGGATCTCCGGGATCGCCGTAGCCTTAGTGCCGGTGGTGCTGAACGATTCTGCGGTAGGCATTGTAGCCGCGGGCGTGCTGATCAGTATCGGCGGGGTCTTCTTGGGCTTGGGCCAACCGTTGACCATGACCCAGATCTCCCAGGCGGTACCGCTCAACTGGCGCTCGCCGGCCCTGGCCCTGCGGCTGGTGGGTAACCGTGTTGGACAAGTCCTCATCCCGCTGGTGGCCGGGCTGGTGGCGACTCCCTGGGGTCCGGCCGGTGGGATCTGGTGCGCCAGTGCGCTCTTGCTGGTCTCCGCTACCGAACGACTGGGATTGAGACGATGGGGACCAGATCCCGATGAACGCGACCGCGATAACTAACGAGTGCGCTCCAGGCTGTTACGTAGCCTGGGTTTCATTGCCGGGACCGTGGTCGCGGTGGCGGGAGGCTATCACGAAGTAGACCACCGTTGAGGCCACGACCAGTAGCCCCAGGGTCAGTACGATCCAGACCCAGGTCTGTGAGTTCTGACGGGTCAGCGGGACTGTTTCTTCGCTCTGCTCAGCCTGTTCGTTCAATTGCTTTTGTTCACGTTCTTCGACGGAGTTCTCAATCTCGTCCCAGGACATCGCCGGCGCTGTCGAACGTTGCTCAGAGGGCTCGACATAGGCGCCCTGTGGCGGGCGTCGTAAGGCTGCGCCCTGATCCGATCCGAGGCCAAAGGCATCGTGGATGACTCCGGTGGGTCCGGAGGCGACATAACCCCTCCCCTCCGGGACGTCCTCGGGGCTCGGAGTTTGCTTGATGTCGGGCTCACCGCCACCCGTGTCGCGGGCCCCACCGGAGCCGTCTGGTTGCTCGGCGCCGGGCTGAGGGGGCCCGCCGGGTTGCTGGGGTTGACCCGGTTGGTGCGGTTCTCCAGGTTGTGGTGGCTGTTCCGGTTGCGCGGGTTCTTCCGGTTGGTCGGGTTGGCCCGGTCTCGGGGTGTTAGGAGGAGCATCAGGTTGCTGTCCTCCAGAATCACCCGGCCTGGTTCCTGGTCCGGGACTGGAAGTGGGGGAAGGGTCCTGGCCGGGGGAGGGAGGCGACGTAGCACTTGGCGATTGACTGTCGGACGGAGCGAAGGGGCCCACGGTGACCGAACACGTGGTGATAACCTCGTCGTCGCGGGTGACCTGCAGATTGAGCTCTTCCTGGCGGAGGTCACTGCCTTTGGGCCAGTAGACCACACGGGAGTCAGTGATCTGTACCGTCCCGGTGATAGCGGGTGGAGCGTGGCTGATCTCGTCACCCTCAGCTAGCCCGGTGAAGGTAATCGTGACCGGGGCCTTAGTGGTCGAGGTCGACCGACAGGTGATCTCGTCGTCGGGATCAGCTGGGGGTGATTCGGTGGTCTCGTGACTGCTCGGCTCGCTCGTGGGAGAGGACGGCTCATTAGGTGAAGACTGCTCTGTCGGTGAGGCAGAGTCATCGACCAGCTCGGTGGTCGGCGAGCCGGTCCCGGGCTGCAGACGGGGCTCGCCACTGGGGGTGCTGGGTTGCTGTGTCGCACCGGGTGTCTCGGTGGGCGCAGAGGTGGCTGGAAGCGTCGTGAGCGTGAGGGGAGCAACGAGGGAGGCGAGGCAGAGTGGCGTGAGCGCAACGAGACGCCACGACGATTTCACCGTGCGCATTCTCACTCCTTGGGGCTCTCAAATCGGTGTGACCCGGTAGGTCTGCTGGCTAAGTTCTTATGGCATTCCGGATAGTGCGCGGACTTGTCGTGCTTGAAGCCCTCGGTCGGAGGGCTCAAGATCAAATTCTACGCGTTGACCTTCAAGAAGTTTCTTGAATCCTTCATGGTCAATAAATTTATAGTGTACGAACACGTCATCGTTTTGGTCGGACGTAATAAAACCAAAGCCCTTTTCGGCGTTGAACCAACGAACAGTGCCTTGAGGCATGGCCGAGTACTCACTCCCTGCTGCGTGCCACAGCGTTGTCTCCAGACGTCACGGATCTGCACGACGTCAATTCAGGGACTATTCTAGCCAGAATGTGAGCCAGTATTGGTGTGATTAGCGGGAGGAATAGCCACGTAACTTATCTAGTTGGCGACGTTCTTTCTTGGTCGGTCGCCCGGTTCCGCGTTCGCGATAGGGTACGGCAAGTAAGTGTCGCGGTATGGGTTCTGGAGAGTGGTCAACATAGTGTTGGACGGCCACCGGGGCCCCAACGCGTCGGGAGAGCAAACCGGTGACTTCGAGAATGCGTTCGCGACCGGGTTGACGGAAGCTCACGGTATCGCCGACGTGGACTTTTTGGGAGGGTTTGACGGATTCACCGTCAATTTTCACGTGCCCGCCTTTGCATGCTGCGGTGGCTGCCGAACGAGTTTTATACATCCGCACCGACCAGAGCCAGACGTCGATGCGCACCGCTGAGGGATGACCAGTGGCAGTGGAGTTACTCATTGCCTTCGGCAGTCTTCAGATCTCGGAAAGCTCGGCGGTGTCGCACCAACGGTGAGGTTTGCTCGGTGCTGGAGGCCAGACCGTGGACTTCGAGAAGGACAATGTGGTGGTCGCCAGCTGGCAATTCGGCGTAGACGGAGGTGTCCAACCACTGGGCGGCTCCCTGAAGAAAAATAGAACCGCGTTCGGAATAGCGCAAGTCCAATCCGGCAAACCGGTCCTTACTGCGTGAAGCCAGCTGGGCGCAGATGTGAGATTGGCGTGACCCCATGATGGAGACACCGATGTGATCGGCTTCCCGCATCCGGGGCCAGGTGCGGGAGTGGTTCTGAATGGCAAAAGACACCAGAGGCGGTTCCACGGAGACACCGACGGTGAAGGAGGTGGCCACCAAACCTTCTTTAACCCCTTGAGCGTATCCGGCTAACGCCACGACGCCGGTGGGGTACTGTTCCAGGGCGTGACGCAAATTGTGAGGTGAGATGTCCTGAGTGAGGTCGGCACGTAACTCCGAAAATACGTCAAAGCTGGTCGCGGTCATCACAAACTCTCTGTGTTTTGTGTGCGCCCCGAATTCCCCGAAGATGAGCTAAACTCGGACGCGGTACTTGCCACTGTGGGGTATCCACAGGACCGAATCGTCACCTGGAGCACCCCACTACTCGCGAAGAGGGTTGCCGTTCCATCAGCCAGGGCTGTCAACGATGGAAACTCGTGATTCACGTTGTCTCAATGATCTTTAGCTTAGGCATTGAAGCCTGTGGGGTCAATTCGATAGGTCACGTGATGTCATGCGTGGTCAGGGTTCGGTTCCTGGCACTCCAGCGGGTGCGTCACCCGCTGGATAAACAGGCAAGCGTCGTCCAGCACCTCATCAGCCACGGGATATTTGCTCCCGGAGGTGAAGATCCCGTGGGGGACCCCGTGTAGGTGCCGGAATTGCACATCGACCCCAGCCTGGACCAGAGAGTGAGCGTAGGTGACGCCATCGGCGACGAGAGGGTCCAAGTCAGTCGAAACGATAACTGCCGGGCAACAGTGGGGCCCAATCTCTGCGTGCAGGGGGCTCAGCCGTGGATGAGATGTGATGTCGGGGTCGCTGATGTAGAGGGAGACAAACTAGTCCATTGTGTCATCGACGAGGGGGAGGCCTTCGGTGAAGATGCCACGGGGTCAAAAGGTAGTGCTCCAGCCTCTCGGACCCACTCACAGACGGTCACCACATCGTTGAACGCGGCCGGGAATTTGTGCTCTGGTGCCCGACGGTAATCCACCGCGATGACAGGGTAACCGGTCCGGACCGCCAGTTGCCGGCGCAAGCCGTCGTGGGTGTCGAGGCTACCCATGACCCAGCCCCCGCCGTGTGCGAAGAGCGCTACCGGACTCGCTGCCGAGGCATCGGTGCGGGGTTCGTAGTATCGGGCCGTGATGCCGTTGACCTGGAATTCGTCGACCGATGCAACGGGAACTTGGTCAAAACCGACGGCCGCACAGTTTTTTTCGTAGGTCTCACGAAGTTCAGGAATAGCGAGCAAGTGAAAGGGTTGAGCTCGGCCTTCCCGGAACGGGCCCAGCACCTTGCGAGCCTCGGATGAAACCTAGCGTGCTTTGTAGCGGTCGTGGTGAGCCATAGCTATACCACCGTGTAGTCCTGGAAGTGCGGAGTCTTGAGGGCAACCCGGTAGTCTTCGACGGTGCTACTCCAATTGTTCGTGACGCGCCCTTCGGAGTTCTTGAACCAGGAGGAACAATCAGCGGAATAGGACGAAGCCTCGAGCTCTTTCTGGATCTTTTCGTTCACGCGAGCTAGCGCATCGGCATCAACCTCGACAGCATGCATCGAACCGGAGGAGATCCGTTTAATGAAATCAGCGATGTAGTCGTGCTGAATTTCCAGCATCGACACCACCGAGTTGTGGTTCAGATTTGTGTTCGGTCCGTAGACGAGGAAGAGGTTCGGGTAGCCATCAACTGTGATGCCATAATAAGCTTCCGGGCTGATGCCCCACCGCTGAGCGAGATCGACGCCATCAGTTCCGATGATGTCAATATCATCGATGAACTTCTGACGCTGGAAACCGGTGGCAAAGATGATGACATCGAGCTCGTGCAGCTCTCCGTCCGCAGTGATGATTCCTTGCGGGGTCACCTCTCGAATCTCTTCGGTCACCAGGTCCACGTTATATCGACGTAGCGTCGGGTAGAACGCGTCGCTACGGAGCGTGCGCTTACACCCGTAGGGGAAATCCGGAGTCAACTTCTCGAGTAGCTCAGGGTCGGTGATTTCGCGTTCGAGGAATCCCAGCGCCTGCCGTTTGCCTTCTTCGGAAGCAGCGGTTCCCTCCAGGGTCCGGTAGAAACCGGTTTCGCGATCGTTATAGATAAACTCCCGGACGTCGCGAAAGACCTCCGGATCCGTGTGCATTGCTTCACGTGTTTGGGTGTCAAAGAGCTGTTCTTCTCGCGGAAGAATGTAATTGGCCGAGCGCTGGAAGACATCAAGGTGGGCAACCTCGGGTGCAATCTCTGGCACGTACTGGATAGCCGTGGCCGCGGCACCAATTGAAGCGACCCGTTTTCCCGCGAGATCGATGTCGTGGCGCCAACGCGAGGCATGAAACTGCTCGCCCTCGAAGGTATCGAGGCCAGGAAAGTTTGGCGTATACGGGGACCCCAGTTGGCCACATGCCGAGATCACTGCTCGAGTCTGTAGAGACTCGCCGTTTCTCAGCGAGACGGTCCAGGTGCGCGTTGCGGAATCCCAGCGCGCCTGAGTGACGTCAGCGTGAGTACGCAGGTGTGGCAGGATGCCAAACTTCGTCGTGAAATTCTTGAGATAGGCGTGTAGCTCGTGCCCGGGAGCATACATCGAAGACGCTTCGAGGTGGAGGTCGTAGCTGAAGCAGTAAATAACAGATTGGGTATCGCAGGCGACTCCCGGGTAGGTGTTATCCCTCCATACGCCCCCGACGTCATCGGCCCGTTCCAGAATGACGAAATTGTCGATCCCGTGATGCTTCAACGTCGCTGCCTGTCCGAGTCCCCCGAAACCGGCTCCAATAATGACTGCGTCATACATGTGATGTCCCTCTTCTTCTCGTCTCGTTAGCTGTGCAGTGATGCGTGCGTTGGCGTTGACTCATCGTTGCTCCCCACGCTAGGGAGAGTCCAGCATGGGGAAGAGCCGTCGAAGCCCAGAGATTCCCTGGCATCGTCTGGCAGTACCGTGCTGGGGAGGAATAACGTTGCTGGTCGGCCCGCCGACAGCGGGTGGCCGATCAGAAAGACTAGGAACAAGACAGCGGGCACACGCAGAGACGCTGACCGGCTCGATCCAGATGAGCTGGTCAGCAGGGCGCGGGGTTTTTCCGGTTATGCGGGGCCGAAGGGACAGGCAAGGGGAATGTGTCGTGGGGTGATGGGGGCCACTGACAGCTAGAACAGCACCACAGCTCGTCCTGCTCATTGCTGCCTCGTTGTCTATGATCGTCCCCTGTCACACAGTGCGTTTGGCCTTGATCGGCGCACCACGAGCTTATCCAGATCAGGTCAAACTTGCAATTTTATGGACAACCGATAGTCAGCCAATGGTGAGATGTGCACAGTCCGCTGACTTCGCCATGGTCGCTGACGCTGTGTGAGCGTGTCGGGGGCACGGCAAGGCGGACAGCGAGTGAACCGGGACGCGACTAGACGCCTTCGCTGGCGGCCTGTTCGGAGGGGTCGGTCCATCTGCCCTTCTTGACCCCACGGTTGTAGATCATGCCCGCGGTGATGGAGACGATGAATAGGATCGCCATTGGGACCAAAATCCAATAGGGGTTGCCGGTCGCGAAGATGACCGGGATGGACAGTGCGGTGACCAGACCGCCACCGAAGAAGGGCTCGAAGAAGAGCTGCTTATAGCCGAAGGCCTCCATGGCCGGAGACTTGTCCTCGGGGTCGGCCACCCGCAACAGCACCAGACCGGTGGCGGTGACACCCATAGACTGACCGAAGTCCGCGATACCGCGTTCGAGCCAAAAGGAGGGGATAATCCGCGGGGTGAAGAACAGCAACATGAACGTGCCGAACAATACGCCGGCCAGAGAAAGAATTAAGAAGGTCTGCCAGTAATCCGCGATGACCTCGAGCGAGATGGTGGCCAGAGCGGCCACGATCAAAATGTCCAGGGCGAGACCCTGAATGCGTTTCATGGTTTCTTGATCCACCAGGTAACTCTTACCGGTGCGATCGAGCACGAACTGGATGATGACGCCACCGATCATCGCCAGAGGGAACAGGGGGACATAGCCCAGCAGAGTGAGACCTTCGCCGTCAGCTCCGGGCCAGACAGAGTCGGGCTGGCCCCATAGCTGGTCTTCGACCCACACGAGGCCTTCCAGCAATACCCAGCCGATAATGATGGCCAAACCCACGATCGCTACGTGGAGGGTGAGCGGCTCGATGGAACTGGGGCGAGAGGTCATCACGCCGGTACGGACGTGATCGGTATCGCTGTAGAGACCGCGCAGCTCGGAGGCAGACTGCTCAGAGACCTGCTTAATCACCCGGGTTCGACCGGTGCGCACACCCCAGTTGACCACGGCAATACCGATGATGATGCCTGTCACCAGACCCACGGTCGCCATGGCTAAGGCGAGGTCGGTTGCTTCGGGGATGCCCATATCTTCGAAGGCCGGTTGCATACCGGCCGCCGTGCCGTGACCACCTTCAAAGGAGACCTCGATGAGGGCACCGAAAATGGGGTCGACACCGAATAATGGGGCCAACACGAGTACCCCCAGCAGGATGCCGACGACGTATTGTCCAGAACCGTAGGCCAGACCAATTGACAGTTGAGGTCCGACTAATTTGGCGGCACGTTTGGGGGAGGGGATGGTCTCGCCTAGGAAAAGGGTTGCGAAAACAACGGAGATCAGCAGTCCGGGTAGTTCGCCCCACACCTCAAAGGCTCCGTCGGTAAACAGGCCACCATTTTCCAACCAAGACCAGTTCAGGGCCTCGCCCAGGCGTCCCAGGACTTCGGGACCGATCAACAGACCGAGGAAGCCGGCGATAATGGCGCTGGGGAGGAAAAGTCGCTGAAAGAGCCCGACCTTCACGCGAAGGTATTTACCCAAGAGCAACAAGGCTGCCAGGAGCACGATGGCAAAGCCCACGGATTCTGCAGTCATGAGGCGATCGTAACATTCAGACCGCGATAAAGTCACTGGTCAGCTCGGGCTCAGCGCCTGAGATTCTGGGCCGGCAGAGGCCGGTGTCTGGGGTTAGTTGTGATGAGCGTCTGGGGCGGCCTGGCGCGCTAAGACAGCTTCGGCGTGAGCGCGAAGGCCTTCCGATTCTGCCAGGGCCACAATCCCGGGGGTGACTGCAGACAGCCCGGATGCTGAGTACCGGATGCGTTGCTGTAAGCGCATGAAGCTCAGTGTGTTCAGCCCTGAGGAGTGTCGGGCCGTGCCGGAGGTGGGCAGCACGTGATTCGATCCGGCCGAATAGTCTCCCAACGGGACCGGGGAGTACCCGCCGATAAACACTGCTCCGGCAGAGGTAATCTGCTCGGCGACCCCTTCAGGGTCGGCAGTATGAATCTCCAGGTGCTCGGTGGCATAAGCATTGGCCACGGTGATGGCAGCCGGCAGGTCCTCAACGACTAAGATTCCCGACTGCGGGCCGGTTAACGCCTCCCGGATTTGGTCTTCCAACGGCAAACCGGGGACCTGCTGATTGATCTGAGCATTGACCTCCTGGGCCAGCGACTCAGCATGGGTGATCAGCACTGAGGCAGCCATCGGGTCATGTTCGGACTGGCTGATCAGATCGGCGGCAACCCAGGCGGGGTTGGCCGTCTCATCGGCAATGACGGCAATCTCGGAGGGACCGGCCTCGGCGTCAATGCCCACGGTTCCCATCACGGCGCGCTTGGCAGCGGCGACGTACACGTTTCCGGGTCCCGTGATCAGATCCACCGGCGGGCACACCCACCCAGACTCGGCCGGACCGGTTTCTGCGGTATTGTCCTCCGCACGCTCAGCCTCTCGGACGCCGTAGGCAAACATGGCAATGGCTTGAGCACCACCGGCAGCGTAGACCTCATCGACGCCCAACAGGGCACAGGCGGCCAAGGTCACCGGATGTGGCTGGCCGTTGAACTCTCGTTGCGGGGGCGTGGCCACCGCCAGAGACTCGACTCCGGCCGCTTGGGCCGGGACCACGTTCATCACCACCGAGGAGGGATAAACAGCCCGCCCGCCGGGCACGTACAGACCCACGCGCTGGATGGGGACCCAGTGGTTCTCCACGTGAGCGCCATCGGCCAGTTGCACCACGGTGTCTTCGACACGCTGGGACTGGTGGACCATACGAGCCCGCCGAATGGATTCTTCCAGTGCTACCCGCACCGAGGGGTCCAAGTCGATCAGCGCCTGGGCAAGCACGCTGGCGGGAACTCGTAGCTGGTCGGGGCGCACCCCGTCGAAACGCTCGCCAGCCGCTAAGACCGCAACGACCCCACGTTGGCGCACATCGGCCAGAATCGGGGTAATTTTCTCCACGGCGGCGGTGACATCGACCTCTGCCCGGGGCAAATCACGATCCGGAGCAAAGGGACGGCCTCGCAGGTCAGTGATGTTGAGCATACTGGCTAGTCTACGTCGTTCTCGAGTGACGAAACCCCTTGGTCTTTTCAGCCTGAGTTCAGACCCGCATGGCACAGTGGAGATTATGCTTTCTGGACTCACCCTCTTAGCATCCTCGACCCCTGAATCAGCAGAGCCGAGCCCCTCCACCTCCGATGGCTTTGCCGAGGTAGAAGACGCGCTACCCCAAAATGTTCAAGATTCGGCCTCCTCCAACGTGGAATCGCTGGGGCCTGTCCTGGGCGTGGTGCTTAACCTGGCTGTCGGCGCCCTGGTGGGCCTGGTCGTCGCCGGCATCATTGTGGTGGTTACCTCCATGGCCTTCCGTCGGCGCAAGACCTTCCACGCTCAGTTGCGTCGCCTGTATACCCCGATGGTTCTCGCCCTGGTCTTTTTGGGTGCCCGCA
This sequence comes from Auritidibacter ignavus, assembly GCF_029853775.1. Taxonomy (NCBI): domain Bacteria; kingdom Bacillati; phylum Actinomycetota; class Actinomycetes; order Micrococcales; family Micrococcaceae; genus Auritidibacter; species Auritidibacter ignavus. The sequence continues at coordinate 1,549,802 of NZ_CP122564.1, read as the reverse complement.
TTGCGTTGGGACTCTCTGGCCGAGATTTGGCCTGGTATTCGGGTTTGGCCTTCATCCTTTTGGTGTGTGTGGTAGCCAGCTTCGCCTGGTTGGGGTTGCGCGTGGTGAACTTCATTGAGTCGCGCATCGCCGATAAATATCACGTGGCCGGAACTGGTTCTTTGCGTGAACGTCGTATCCAAACCCAGATGCAACTCATCCGTCGCATCTTGGTTGCGGTCATCGTGGTAATTGCGGTGTCGGCCATTCTGCTGGCGATTCCCCAGGTGCGGGCGTTGGGCGCAGGTCTTCTTGCCTCGGCCGGCTTGATTTCGGTGGTTGCTGGCCTGGCAGTCCAGTCCACCTTGACCAACGTGTTCGCCGGCATCCAGCTGGCCTTCACCGATGCGATCCGTGTCGGTGACGTGGTGGCGATGGACGACTACGAAGGCACTGTGGAAGATATCACCCTGTCCTATGTGGTGCTCAAGATTTGGGACGGTCGGCGGATTCTGTTCCCTTCCAGCCACTTCACCACCACCCCGTATGAAAACTTCACCCGTGTGGGCACCGCACTGTCGGGTGTGGTGGAATTCGACGTGGACTGGCAGGTGCCTATGGACAACCTGCGTGAACGGTTGCGCGCCCTGCTTGCCTCCACCGACCTGTGGGACGGCCGTGACGCCTCGATGCAGGTTACCGACGCGGCATCGGGCATGTTGCATATTCGGGCCGTGGTTTCAGCCCGCAACTACGGTGAACTGTGGGATCTGCGGTGCCTGGTGCGCGAAGACCTCGCCACCTTCATTCGCACCAAGCACCCCGAGGTGATCTACCGGATGCGCATCATGGAACCCAGCGGTCCGCTGAATCAGACGGAATCGTCCTCCCACGTGGCACCGGGTAAGAACGATCGTGCAGACTCGTCTCAGACCAAGCCCAACACGGAGTCCGAGACGACTCAGCAGGCAACACAAGACCAGCACCAACAACAGTCCCGCTGGGAGAACTGGTACGACACCAATGAACCTCCCGCGGTGATCTCGCAGTTACCGGTGATCCGTCCGGGTGAGACCCTGGACGAGGCCGTCCGCGGGGCAGATCAGTCGGCACAGTCCGCATCCTCGGGCACATCGAAGCCACAGAACTCCGATAGCGATGATGCTGAGTCCACCCCAGAGACTCAGGATTCCGGTTCGGTGCCGTTGACCCGGTCCTCGGATGCCTCCTCGGTCTTTACCTCCTCGATTGCTGGGCTGGAACGTGGTCGGGATATGGCCGGACCTGGTGAAGACGCCTACGCAGAGCGGGCGCGAAGGACTGCGGAATCCACCGGGGCGATCCCGGAGATCGATCCGAACACCGGCGAGCCGGTCGATATCGATAACCTCACCACCGAAGAGCTCGAAGAACTCAAACAGTACCAGGCCCGCAAACGCGCCGAAGAAGCCGAAGAATCTGATGGAGGGGCCGATGACGGTTCCCAGAGTTAAGGCCCAGCCGCGACGGGAATCTCCGCTGGGTGGGGCCAAACCCACTCGCCAGGATTTGAACGCGGTGGATACCACCGATCCAGAGATCACCGATGATGTGTTGCCGGTCGATCCCGAAGAACGGTTGCGGCTGTTGATCTGTGGCATCAACCCGGGGTTGTGGACCGCGGCGGTCAACGCTCCGTTCGCCCGCCCGGGAAACCGGTTCTGGCCCTCTCTGTACCGTGCCGGGATGCTCCAGGAACCGGTCGATGTCAGTGCCGGAATGAGTGCAGAGCTGGCCGATGAGCTGGTCTCGTCGGGAATCGGGATGACGAATCTGGTGCAACGTGCCACTGTCCGGGCTGACCAGCTGAGCACCGCAGAACTCCGGGAGGGTGGCCAACGGTTGATCCGGCGAGTGGGGCAGTTGCGCCCCGCGGCTGTGGCGATTGCCGGGATTACCGCATTTCGTACCGCATATCACGCACCTCAGGCCCAGCTGGGGCGGTTGAGTGCGACAGACCGGGACACCTATGAGTTGCTAGCGCAGTGGCCTGATGAGGTGCAATTATGGGTGGTGCCACAACCGTCGGGGCTCAATGCCCACGAGAACATTGACACCTTGGCCGATAAGTGGCGGACGGTGCTTGCCGGGCTGGAGACTGACCGGCCACAGCACGCGGACTAAGCCAGGCTGGAAACCCCGGCGCGGAACCCGGCCTCGGCCTGGTCGTTATAGGCCACCAACACCACCTGTTTCACCGTGGGTGCCCCATCCTCGCGGGCAGCGAGCTCGTCCAAAGTCTCAGCGCAACTTCGGGCGGCGATCCGGGTGGCATCATCCATCGGCCAACCGTAGACACCGGCTGAGATCGCCGGGAAAGCCACCGAGGTGGCGCCGAGCTCATCGGCAAGCACTAAAGACTTCCGATAACAGGATCTCAGGGTTTCGGTGCGGTCCTGTTTGACGGAGTACACCGGCCCGACCGTGTGGATCACCCAGCGAGCGGGCATATGCCCGGCCGTGGTGGCCACGGCCTCGCCAGCGGGAAGTCCCTTGGGCAGCTTGTCCGACCGTAGGGCATGACAGGCCTCCAGAATGGCGGGACCGCCGGCGCGGTGGATCGCTCCGTCGACGCCACCACCACCGAGCAGGGAGGAATTGGCGGCATTGACCACCGCGTCGACCTCGAGGATGGTGATATCACCGGTGATGACCTCGATGGGGTACCCGTGTGCAGAACTCGGCGATGGGGGTGTGAGCATCTAGGATTCCACCTGTTTCGGGTCGGCATCCCCGGTGATCTCCGGGGTGGCATCCGGTGAGGTGAGGTCCTGGTCCTGGGTGGCCTTGACCGCCAGCACCGGTTCGTGCATTTCTTGCAGAATCTGATCGCCCACCGAGCCCATCATCAACCGGCCGAATCCGGACCGGTGGCGGATGCCGATGACGATCATCGAGGGGCGAATCTCGGCCGCGACGGTCTTGAACTCGTCCATGGTGGTGTTTCCCCGCGCATACTCGCGGAACTCGGTGGTGGCTGAGGACGCTGCCAAGATGGAGTTCAGCTCCCGCCGGGTCTCTTCGGTCATCGACGACGAAGTGCGGTGCTCGCCCCCAGGGCCAGCATTGAGGACCACGACGTTTTCTCCGCAACGTTCGGCGATCTGCAGGGCAGTGCGCAAGGCGGCCCGCGACTCAGCGGAGGGCTTATACCCGACAAGAATGGTCATGGTCGTTGTCGTCCTTTCGCCGGCGAAATCCCACCGGTAACAACCGGCGGAGGGAACACTTCTGAGCTTATCGTCTCTGGGCTAATCTTGCTCGGAGCTACCGGTTAGCGGCCGTTTGCGAGCAATGGAGGCCACCAGTCGGTTGGGTAACACCTTGGCGGAGCGGGCCAGCAACTTCGCAGCACGGCCGGGAATGCACAACGGGTCGCCTTTATGCACCGCGGCCAACCCCTCCAGGGCCACTTGATCCACTTCGGTGAAACTCCACTTGGGCCGATGGGAGACGTCGACGCCGGAATTGACATGGAAGTCGGTGTCCAACAGGCCCGGACACAGTGCGGTGACATTAACACCGTCAGCGTGGTACCGAGCATGCGCCCACCGAGAGAAAGCCACCAGACCGGCCTTGGTGGCCCCATAGGAGCCGTCCGGGAACAATCCGGCGATCGAGCAGACATTCACGATCCGACCTCCGCGACGCAGAAATGCTGGTAGCGCGCCGTGGAGCAGATGCATCGGGGCCGTGAAGTTGACCTCAATCATCCGGGCCTCAGTCTCCCAGTCGCTATCAGCAAAGTCCGCGGCCAGCCCCACACCGGCATTATTAACCAGCATTTGGACCGGGTAACGCGGATCCACCAACCGGTCGATCACCCGTTGGCGCTCGGCAAACTCCGCCAGATCGGCCACTAACGTTTCGGTCACCACCCGGTAGCGGGACTCGACGTCCTCAGCCACCGCCGCCAGCCCGTCAAGGTGGCGAGAGGTCAACACCAACCGATACCCCTGAGAGGCCAAATGCCGGGCAAAAGCGGCCCCCAGCTGGGAGGAGGCGCCGGTGATCAGTGCCACGGGTGCGTGGTCGGAAGCCTGCTCGTAGGAGGAGGTCGATGAGCGGTCATCCGTGTTTTTCACGGGAAACTCCTTCGAATCAGCACGGGGCGTGGGATCAGCGGTGATCGATCAGATACTGCAGTGTGGCAGCTACGGTTTGCACGGCCGGACCGCGCACCTCAGGCGGAACATCGGGGTAGACCTCGGTGGCTAAAGACTGCACTACGGGGTCAGCGACCTCGATATCACGACCCCGGAAGGCAGCAAGATCCACCATTTGCCGTAGTTGTTCGACGCGTTGCAAGCGGTGCGCGGAGAGCTGCCGGGCAACCTGCGCCAGATCCGATAACGGATCCCCGTGGGCCGGCAGACCACGAACGGTGGTGGCTGGATGATCAGTCAGGCCCTCGGCAGTGGCGATCAGGCGGTCCATCGTGGCCAGATAGTCCACCAGGCGGCCATCGGGATGATCCAGCATGGTGGTCCCGGCGCCCAGCACGGTATCCCCAGTGATCACCGCAGGGTCTTCCGGTAAAACCAGACAGATCGAATCAGAGGTATGGCCGGGGGAGTGCAATACCTGCACGGTGGTACCGGCCGCGGTGATGTGCTCTCCGTCGGCCACCGGTTGGGTATGGCGACACCAGCTGGAGGAGAATGCGGTGACCGGGGTCTGAAGCTGCTGGTGAAAGTATTCGACCGCGCCGGTGTGATCCGGGTGGTGATGGGTGATCACGATCAGTTCCACGCTCCGGCCGTGCAGGGCCTGACGTACCCGCGCCAGGTGCTCGCGTTGTGAGGCGGCCTCGCCGGGATCTACCAGCACCACCGTCTGCGCCTCTGGGGCGGCGATCAGGTAGGTATTGGTGCCGGTCAGGGTCATCCCCGAGGCATTATCAGAACGGACCACTTCGGTATGAGCTGTTGTGCGTTGTACCACTGCCATAGTATTGAGTGTATGGAATTACAGGGCGCAACCGGCTACGTGACAAGCGGTCAAGAATATAACCGCGACACAAATTACATCAATGACCGGATCGTCGCCGACCCGGAAGCGATCACGGCCGCTGAACGGGTGGCCTATGACCAGGTAGGCCAGCTCACCGACCTCTCGGCCGGTTTAACCGACGAGGCGCAAGCTTGGCCCGTGGAGTCTGGACGCTACCGGCTGGTGGCCGCCCGCGCCTGCCCCTGGGCGAACCGGACGATGATCGTGCGACGACTGTTGGGACTGGAAGACGCGATCTCCTTGGGTACCCCTGGCCCAACCCATGACGAACGCTCCTGGGTCTTTGACCTCGATGAGACAGAACACGACCCGGTGCTTGGCACCCACCGGTTGCAGGAAAACTACCTCGCCCGGTTTCCCGACTACCCGCGCGGTATTACCGTCCCAGCCATCGTCGACATTCCGACCGGCGCGGTGGTCACCAATGACTATCCGCAGATCACTCTGGACTTCTCCACCCAGTGGCGTGCTTTTCACCGGCCTGGAGCCCCTGACCTGTTACCGGAGGACCAGCTGGAGGAGATGCACGAGGTGGTCACCCGGATCTTCACCGAGGTGAATAACGGGGTCTACCGGGCCGGATTCGCGGGGTCGCAGCAGGCTTATGACCGGGCTTACACGCGATTATTCGATGCCATGGACTGGTTAGAAGACCGGCTGTCCACCCGCCGGTACCTCATGGGCGAGCACATCACCGAAGCCGACGTGCGCCTGTTCACCACCTTGGTGCGCTTTGACCCGGTATATCACGGCCACTTCAAGTGCAACCGCCAGAAACTTACCGAATTCCCGGCCCTGTGGGGTTACGCCCGGGACCTGTTCCAAACCCCCGGTTTCGGTGACACCGTGGACTTCGTCCAGATCAAACAGCACTACTACATTGTCCACGCCGATATTAATCCCACCCAGATCGTGCCAGCCGGACCCAATGTCTCCGGCTGGTTGAGCGCTCACCGTCGTGAGGAACTGGGTGGCACACCTTTCGGCGATGGCACCGCACCCGAACCGGTGCGCCCTGCTGAGCAGGTCACTGCCGGCCACAACCCGCTCTACCCGGCTACCTCGGCAAACCGGTCAGCCAGCTGATCTGCTACGAAACCTGCGCACACCAGCAGTGCCAGCAGAATCCGGGCCTGGTAGGGGCTGAGCGAACCGGCCAGCATCGCCCCGGCCGCGACCAGGTCCACACCCCCACCGTTACCGTAGATCGCCACCACCGGACCGAATGTGGTGCGGGTAGCCAACACGACCGGGATGTGGTGCTGACAGGCGAGGTCGACGACCGTCACAAATCCGTCGGCGGCATTACCGGCTCCGGTGCCCATCAATACCAGCCCGTCCAGGGCTATGCCGCATGAGGCGGAGCCCTCGACCAGGTGGCGGGCCAACTGGGCCGAGCTGCCCAGGCCGGCTTCGAGAATCGGGATCTGCACCGAGCCAATCTCGGCGGTTGGCATCGGCAACCCCGGCCCGGCGGCCACCGTGGCCTGGCGAACCAGTTTTCCGTGTGTCACCGTCGCGATCTCGGTGCCCCCGGTGAAAGGCTCTGGAGCCAAGGTGTGGTGTTTGCGGGTGGCGCGAGCCGAATGAATCCGTCCGGCAAAGCTAATGGAGACCCCGGTGTCAGCCATGTGCGGGTGCCCGGCCGCCAAGATGGCCTCGCGCAAATTTCCCGGACCATCCCCCGCTGGGTCATCGGCAGGCTTCTGGGCCCCGGTGATGACCACCGGAACGGTACCGGTGTAGACACAGTGTAAGAAGAAGGCGGTGTCTTCGATGGTGTCGGTACCGTGGGTGATCACCACGCCAACCACTTCCGGGTCGGCGATTGCCTGCTCAACCGCCAACGCGATCTGGCGAAGATCAGCGAAGGTCAGTCGGAAACTATTGACCGAGAAGAGCTGTTCACCGCTGATCTGATGCTCCGGCCAATCTTCGTGGGTTTCACGATCACCGGATGTGATGACTCCCAGGAGCTCCTCGACGCTATCGGAGGCCACTGAGCCGATGCTGTGATGCTCGGTCCGGGAGGCGATGGTCCCACCGGTGGCGATGACATGAACTCTTGACACAACGGGTCCTTTCGTCTGCGCAGCTGGCTGAAGGTCGGGGACTCAGTGTTCGAAAATTTCGTCCTCAAGATACACCCAACACCCGGGGGTATCGTCAAGAGTTTGGCGGATAAATTGTGAGCGCTCATGCTGGATGATGCGACCTGCGTGAGTATCGCGGGAAAAAGCGATGAATTCCACGATTCCGGTCTCATCCTGAGACCCACCAGCAACCACGTCACGAATCCGCAATGCGGTATACCGCTGGCGAGGGTCCAAAACCACCTGCTCGGGGCGAGACTGACTGGCCCAGGTGCGCATCACATAGTCGCGGTCTGCCACGGCGAAAGCCGTGTAGCGAGACCGCATCAAGGCTTCAGCCGGCGGCGCATACCGCTCGCCACGTAACAACGGTATCCAGCACTGCTCGGCCACCAGCAAGCTGCCACATAGGCAGGCGGGCAGAGCGGGTTGTGGAGGCGTAGGCTCGTCGGTCACGATGAATCCAATCGGCGTAGGATAATCGGGTTATCACACTATTATCGGCGACGATCTGTCACGAACACCCCCTGAGACGAAGGAGCGTATTTCGGTGTCCGCCTCTGCCACTGGCACTACCGCACCGCGACAATCCCCCTGGTTAGCCTTTACCGTCTGCGCGGTCACCGCGATTTTGACGATCCTCGATCTGGTCAAGGTCAACGTGGTGTTGACACCTATTCGAGAAACCCTGGGCGCAACCACGACCGATAACCAGCTGATCGTCGCCGGATATGTATTGGCCTTCGGAGTGGCCCTCGTTCCTGCCGGACGGCTAGGAGACACCTGGAACCGCAAATCAATGTTCCTGATCGGGCTGGTGACGTTCACCATCGCCTCGCTGGTAGCCATGCTGTCGATCTCATCGACCATGCTGGTTACCGCTCGCATTGTCCAGGGCATTGCAGCTGGCACCTTAATGCCCCAGGTCCTGGGCATCATTCAAAACTTATTCCAAGGCCAAGAACGTGGTAAAGCACTCGGATTCTTTGGGGCCAGCATTGGTTTGGGAACCTCTTTTGGCCCAGCGGTTGGTGGTCTATTTATTGGAGCGCTCGGGCCTGAACTCGGGTGGCGCTGGACATTCGGAATGAATGTTCCCCTGGTGATCATTGTGCTCCCACTGGCTATCTGGCTACTTCCCAAGGATCAGCCGCGCGATGTGCGCGACCGACAACTTGACCTGGTCGGCGTCGGGCTTCTGGCAGCCACCGTGTTATTCATGATGTTGCCCTTCGTGCTGACCAGTGGCACCGACCAAGACATCCCGGCCCGATGGTTGTTGCTAGTCCTCGGAGTTATCGCCGGTGCCGGATTCGTCATCTGGGAGTTTCGGTATAAGGCCCAGGGTAAATCACCGGTGCTCGATTTCGCGCTGTTCCGCTACAGCTCATACCGCTACGGCGTGATCATTACCAGCCTCTGGTTCGCCATGATGCCACCGCTGTTTCTGGTGATGACCCTCTACAACCAACAAGGTCTGGGCCACTCGGCTCTCGTGGTCGGGCTCATCACCGTGCCGTGGGCCGTGGTATCGGCTATCGCCGCGGCCTGGGTGGGGCGATATACGTTGCGCTACGCTCCTCAGCTGGTCTTCGCCGGTCTCATCCTGTTCATCATCGCGTTGCTGTCTCTGGCGCTGGGTGCCCGCCTAGTCTCTGTTGAATACACACCACTGGCTATGGCAATAATTATGGGTGTAGCTGGTATCGCTCCCGGTATCGTCATGTCAGCTAACCAGATGAGGAGCTTGATTGACGTGCCGTTGCCCCAAGCCGGCGTTGCTGGCTCCTTTTATCAGGTCGGCCAGCGGGTCGGCAATGCCATCGGTGTGGCCGTGGCCACCGCGGTGTTTTATAGCATGACCGCTCACCTGCCGGTGAATGCCGGAAAAGACGTTGAGGAGATCAGACCAGAAACTGCCCGAGAATACCTCAACGCATTCGATGTCTCGATCCTCGTTTTAGTGGTCTTCGGCCTCGTTGCTTTGTTCGTCGCCATCGTGGACTGGCGAGGCAGTAAAAGAACTGAATAATTACTGATAAGTACCTGAGAGAATTCACGGTAGTATTGATGAAACCCTGGCGTTTCTTCCCACTTCTGTGGTGTACTATTTCTCTGACTAAACTCATTCCCCTAGCCGACTGGAGATTACCAGAACCAATGCCAAAACCAGTGTCGACTAAGGTATTCGTGAAACACAAGGTGTTCTACGTTTACAATTGTTTGTTCGCACTTTAAATACCCATCAAGGGCGAACTTTCGGGAAGGCAAGAGAGACAAGGAAGATGGCTCCACACCACTCACAAAGACGAAAAGCGCAGCTGACCCAGAAGGAAGCAGATATTTGGCGGCGCGCGGTAGCGGTTGTTATGACCGTGGGCCCGATGATCGAGACGGATCTTCAAAAAGCCGGTTCTCTGAGCTTCTTTGAGTTCCAAGTGTTGTCTGCTCTGCATGATGCAGACGGTGCGTTGACCATGTCGCAATTAGCCGAGCGGTGCAATTCCTCGTTGTCGCGCCTGTCTCACGTGGCCCGCAAGCTCGAAGAACGCGACGTGATTATCCGTACCCCAGCCACGAGCGATAAGCGTGTGACCATGGCTGAGCTGACTCCACAGGGTGAGAAGGAAGTGGAGAAGGTTCAGGGTCGTTACGCTGATTCGGTGCGTCGCCGGGTGTTGTCCGTGTTCGATGACGAAGATCTGGAAACGATTGACGACCTGTTCTCTCAGTTACTGGAAGAAATTGACCCCGATCACTGGTTGCTGGACTACGAGGATGAAGAAGACGACTGATCACCCGCTGTGATCAGCACGTCCCGCGGTTAATTTGCCCGCAAGTAGCGAAACTCCTACAATAGAAGTTTGTTACGCGTCGTGCGAGTCCGCATCATGTACGTTGAGATGCGTCATGGTGTCCTCGTGCCGGAAAACGGCGTCGTTCCCTAAACTGGATCCCTGGTAAAACAGGGACTCACCGTCTTCACCCTAGCGATTAAGGGCACTTCGGTTGGTTCTCACCCAGCCTGGTTTACCTTCGGAAAGTCGCAGTAAGAGTGCGGTGTACACACTGGTGGCGGGATCCTCTTTCGGGTTCTGCCCGTCCTTTTACTAGTACTTAAATCGAGGAGTGATCATGGCAGCACATTGCCAGGTAACCGGAGCTGGGCCAGGTACTGGGTACCACGTGTCCCACTCGCACCGTCGTACCAAGCGCCGGTTCAATCCAAATATCCAAAAAAAGACCTACTTCGTGCCTTCGCTCGGCCGGAAGGTAACCCTGAATGTCTCGACCAAAGGCATCAAGGTGATCGACGCTCGCGGTATCGATGCTGTGGTCAACGATCTGATCGCCAAAGGAGTGAAGCTCTAAGATGGCAAAAGATAAGGGCCTGCGTCCCATTATTAAACTCAAGTCAACTGCCGGCACCGGCTTCACTTACGTGACCCGGAAGAACCGTCGGAATAACCCTGACCGGATTACGTTGAAGAAGTACGATCCCGTTGTCCGTCAGCACGTAGAGTTTCGAGAGGAGCGCTGAGGTTTGGCTAAGAAATCCAAGATCGCCAAGAACGAGCAGCGTAAAGTTATTGCCGCCCGTTACGACGAGAAGCGCAAGCAGCTGAAAGCCACACTGGTTGACCCCAACGCCTCCGATGAGGCTCGTGAAGAAGCTCGCGTCGGCCTGCAGAAGCTTCCCCGTGATGCTTCGCCAGTTCGGGTTCGCAACCGCGACTCCATCGATGGCCGTCCCCGCGGTACCCTCCAGAAGTTCGGTATCTCCCGCGTTCGTTTTCGGGACATGGCACACCGAGGCGAGTTGCCCGGTATCACCAAGTCTTCCTGGTAAACATCAGTTCATGCCAGCTAGTTGCTAGTGCGAGCTGTTCCGCTCAGTCGCAGTCAGCCAGCACGATGACCCGTATGCACACCCGTGGGTGGCATACGGGTCATTGTCTTTTGTCGAGTTGTCTATCTCGATAGAGAACGATAACGGGGATGATTGTGCTGTGTAGATCTCTGCGCTAATGTGAGCCAAGACACAAAGCGTGGGTTTCCTGACCCAAGGAACTGGCGCCCTGACATTTCTGGCCGTCACCCCGGCCACCCGTCTAAGGAGACCGATGACAGAACATAAGCTTCCTACGGTGCCAGTAGCCCTGCTGCCGATCGCGGTTTTGGTGGTGATGGCCCTGCTGTCGATTTCTGTGTGGGATATCGACATGGTGATCCCGTTGATGTCAGCCGTGATCGTCACTGTCGTGATCGGTAAAGCGCTGGGATATACCTGGCGAGAGCTGGAGCAGTCGATGGTCCGCGGTGTCAGTCGAGCACTGCCGGCCGTGTTCATCTTGTTTCTCATCGGTATGATTATCGGCACGTGGATCGAAGGTGGTCTGATTCCGACCATCATCTATTACGGTCTGACGGCCATCTGGCCGGTGGTTTTCCTTCCGCTGGCATGCCTGGTACCGGCCATCGTGTCGTTGGTGTTGGGGACTTCGCTGACCACCATCGCTACCGTCGGCATCGCCTTTATCGCGATTGGGCAGGGAATGGGCTTTAACCCAGCCCTGGTGGCCGGTGCCGTGATCTCCGGGGCCTTCTTCGGCGATAAGCTCTCCCCGCTGTCTGACACCACTAACTTGGCGGCCGCGATGGGCGGGGTCAAACTCTTCGACCACATCCGCCATATGCTGTGGGATACCATACCCGCTCTGGTGATTGCGCTGGCCATCTACGCGTTCATCGGCTGGCCGATGGGCGCCGAGGGGAGCGTGGGTGATGGCGAGGTGACAGAACTTCTCACGGCTTTAGACGCCGAGTTCGTGATTCACCCCTTGCTGTTGATTGTGCCCGTGATCGCCATTGGGCTGATGCTGATTCGGGTTCCGGCGCTCCTGACCCTGCTGATGGTGGCCCTTTTGGGGGCGGCCACGGCGTTAATCGTGCAGGGTAGCTCCCTGACCGAGGTCATGCAGTCGATGAGTGCTGGTATCGCCAGCGAAACTGGTGTGGAATTTATTGATTCTCTGCTCTCTCGGGGTGGTGTCGCCCAGATGCTGAGCACCATTGCCCTGGTCGTGGTCGCTACCGCCTTGGGCGGAATCTTGGAAAAAACCGGAGCCTTCAAATCGCTGGTGGGAACAGTGGTGCGCCGAGTCAAGCGCCCCGGTTCCATGGTCGCTACCTCGATGGGTGCCGGATTCACCGTGGCGATCTCCTCCGGTGAACAATACGTTTCCGTCCTGTTACCCGCACGCGCCTTCTTGGGCCCATACCAGAAGATGGGGTTGGCCCCGGTCAATCTCACCCGGGTGGCCGAGGCTGCTGGAACGGTCGGTATCAACCTCGTGCCCTGGTCCGTTCCCGCGGTCTTTGCAGCCGACGTTTTCGGCCTCTCGCCGCTGGAATTCATTCCCTTCGTGTTCTTTGCGATGCTCGTGCCGGTGATCAACTTGATCTATGCCTACACCGGATTCAGCATCAAACGCATCGACCCGCGCGATAACCCCACTGAGGTCATCCCTAGCTCCGATATTGATGTGAGCCAGTACCAAGATCTCAGCCCTGACACCCCGGGTTCGGCTTCCCACAAGCCGGCCAAATAGCCGAAGGAGGTACAAGACCGGTTGCAGACACTTCGCACGTGGAGAAAATGTCCACATGCTGAGAGATCGCGCAAAATTCGGCGTGAAACTCGAGTAATCGCGACGAAAACTGCGTGTTGGAGCCGAAATGATGGTAGTTTCACGTCAGGGAGCCCAGTCAGGTGCTGGGCGGATTTACCTAACAACCAAACGTCCAGGAGGACACATGGCTATGAATCGTAGTGAACTCGTTGCAGCTGTTGCAGAGCGTTCCGGAAACTCTGCCAGCGCCGTCAACGGCGTGTTGGACGCCGTTTTCGAGGTTTTCGCCTCGCAGGTTTCCAAGGGTGAAAAGATCACCATCCCTGGCTGGTTCTCTGTTGAGCGCACCGACCGCGCTGCTCGCACCGGACGCAACCCCCGCACCGGCGAAGCCATCGAGATTCCGGCAGGCCACGGTGTGAAGCTGTCCGCTGGGTCCAAGCTGAAGGCTGCTGCTTCCGGAGAGTAATCCTCCTCAGCATGTTGCGACAGGGCCTGGCTCTGTCGCGGTGCCTCCGCAGGCCGTCACAAATCCGTGGTGGACTGCGGGGGCATTATCGTGTGCGGTGGCCTAGAGTTCACGATGTCAGCCCTCTGGGTCAAGGAGTGGCAGAATAGGCAGAGACCGCACCACACTTCGAGCATGTAAGGGCCCACTGTGTCAGCCACGACCACTCTGATCGGAACCGGAGAAACTCCGTTCCGCTCTCGTGGTGTGCCTGCACCCCGACACCACGGCCCGGCACGGCTGGCACGTGGCTGGCTGGTGGCAGCCGGCTCGGCCAGCGTGGCCACCGTGGCCCACGTGATGGCGCACGGACTGGCGCACGGGCCCACCGGCTACGGGATCCTCGCCGACCTGATGCAGTTGCTGATCTCACCGGTCTGGCTGTTGACCGTCGTACTCTGCGCCCCAATTGCGACCTTGCTGGCCGGTCGGCGCATCTCCGGGTGGGCGACCGCGGTGATCCTGACCTTCGGCCAGATCATTTTTCACGGCGCCTCCACCCTGATCACCGCAGCTGCGGGCACCACCGTGACTGGCGTGGTCGCCCCGGGACACCCTGACCACCACGTCACCGGTATTATCGTCAACTCCGCCGAGACCGGTGCCGTGCCGTCGGCGGGCTCCGCGATGTTGATGGCCCACCTGATGGCGGCGCTATTCACCACCGCGCTCATCGTCCACGGACAGCGGATCTGTCTGATCATGATCGACCGCACGGTGGTCGTCGTACCCCGCCGAATCTTCTCCTATACCGGGCTGGGCGTGGTGCCACAGCTACAGCCCCGGATACCTCGTAGCGCGCCGCGCTGGTGGATCCATCCCTGCGAGGCCTTATTCTCCTGGCACACTCGCGGACCACCGACTCAACCTTGTCTCTAAACCACCTCACCGGCCGAGCCGGCTCTTTGGCGTGGCCAGAATCACTAATTTTCAACGTTGTCACAACGTGTACAGACAAGGATGATGTATCGTGAACACCGCACTTGCCCTTGCACGCCATAGCGTGCGCATGACCACCATGATCACCGGCCTATTCATGGCCGTCATTCTCAGCTTCGGTATGGCACTGAGCCTGTCGGCGCCTGCCCAAGCCCACGACGTCCTCACCGAGACCACTCCGGCCGATGGTGAAGAAACCAGCACCACCCCCGATGAGGTGCGCCTGACCTTCTCTGGCCAGCCCACTGAGGGGGCCAACCTCGCTAACCTGATCACCGTCTCGGATGCAGACGGTCAGGAATGGCAGACCGGTGAGGTCTCGGTCGAAGGCTATGACATCGCCGTCGATGTCTGCCCCGGGCTACCTGCCGGCGACTACGAGATCAGCTACCGGGTGATCTACTCCGATGGGCACACCGGCGAAGACACCATGAGCTTCACCAATGCTGATCCCAACGCCCCGGAGTCCGGCGACCCCGCGAAAGACTGCGATGGGGCGGCTGAGGAACCCACCGAGGAAGCCTCCAGCGAAGTCAGCGAGGAAGGCACCCAAACGGCAGAAGCCAACACGGCCACCCAAACCGGCGAGAACACCGAGGAAGCCTCCATCTTTACCTCCTGGGTGTTCTGGGCGATCGTTGCGGCTGTGGTCTTGGTGGTTGTCATTGTCGTGGCATTGATTATGCGTGCCGGCCGTGGCAACTCGCCCGAGGCCGATACCAAGCGCTAACACCTTGCTGATCCAGCCCCCAGTGGGCAGAAAGTGACCGGTTACCGTGAAGACCATCGAGAAAACTCCGAGCACCGCCCCGGTGCGGCAGTCGAGCGTCGGTATGCCCGCTTGGGTATGGCCGGTTGCGATCGTGCTCGGGGGACTCACCGTGGTGGTAGCTGGTCTCGCCGCTGGGGTCACCGGAGTCCAACAACTCTCTGACCCCGGTGGCCTAACCCGCTGGGGGCTGCCGATCACCAAAGTCATACACTCGCTGGCCTGGGCAACCACCGTTGGTGCGCTCGTGTTCGCCTGCGCCATCCTGCCACGCTGGGCTGGCCCCAGCTACCAAATCCGCCGGGCCGTGCACCGGGGAGAGACAGTAAACCTCAACGAGCATCCGACCTATACCCGCGTGATGCTCATCGCCTCCATCTCTTCGGTGATCTGGACCTTGAGCGCGCTGAGCCAGTTGGTATTCACCTACTCCGACATGGCCGGGATGCCGCTCAACGCCTCACCAGAGTTCTCCATCGGCCTGGTGGACTTCGTGCTCTCGATCGCGGTGGGCCGGGCCTGGTTCGCCATGACCCTCATCGCAGCGGTGGTGACCTCGCTGATTTTTGGACTTCGAGGTGCCACCTCGATGGCCTTCACCGCCGTGCTGGCCCTGATCGGTATCGTCCCTATGGCGCTGATCGGGCACTCTTCCTCCGGAGATGACCACTTCGCTGCCGTGAACTCGATCGGACTACACTTGCTTGGCGTGTTGCTGTGGGTGGGAGGGCTACTTGTCCTCGGTCTGAGCGCCACCACTCTGATCGGCCAGGACCGCGCCCGCGAGACCGCCGGTTCCGGGGTCGCCGACCAGCCCCTGGTCTACGTGGTGCTGGCCCGCTTCTCCGTGCTGGCCGCCCTGTCGATCATGACCGTGGCCCTGTCCGGGGTGATCAACGCCGACATTCGGATGAACAGCATCAACGAGTTGGCACTACCCTACGGGGTGCTGATCGTGGCCAAGTTCCTCATCACGGTGCTTCTCGCCCTGGTTGGGTTCGCCCACCGTCAGGTCGTGATTCCGCAGTTGAAAACCGGTTCAGCTGAACCCGGCCCCGGGGCCAAGCGACTGTTGTGGCGACTGATCGGGGTCGAAGTGGTGCTGATGGTCGTGATAACCACCGTGGCAGTGATCCTGGCCCGGACCGAGCCTCCCAAGCCCGAAGAAGAACCCCCAGAAGCCTCCCCGGCGCGGTTGCTGACCGGTTATGAGCTTCCGCCCGAGCTGACCTTTGACCGCTGGTTCACCGAATGGCGGCTGAACTGGTTGTGGGTGGCCATCATCGTGTTCTTGGCCCTGTGGTACCTGAGGGCCTTCCTGCGGCTACGTCGTCGTGGCGATAACTGGCCGGTGTTACGGCTAGTGTCCTTCATGGCCGGACTCGTGGTGCTGATGTGGGTCACTTCCGGGGCCCCGGCAGTGTACGGGATGATTTTGTTCTCCGCCCACATGGTCGCCCACATGACCCTGACCATGATCGCCCCACTCTTCATGGTGTTGGGTGCGCCCATCACCCTAGCCATGCGCTCACTACCGGCTCGAGCTGATGGCACCCGCGGGCCCCGAGAATGGATGTTGTGGCTGTTGCAATCCTGGTGGGCGAAGCTGGTGACCCACCCGATCTTTGCTGCTATCAACTTTGCCGGTTCCATCCTGATCTTCTACTACACGCCATTCTTCGGATTCGCGTTGGACCAGCACATCGGCCACGAACTGATGAACTTCCACTTCTTGATCACCGGGTTCATTTTTGCCTCGGTGATGGTCGGGATTGATCCGTTGCCACACCGCCCCAACTACCCGCTACGACTGGTGTTGCTGTTGGCCACCATGGTCTTCCACGCCTTCATCGGGGTGGCGATGACCGGATCGGAATCCTTGTTGGAAGCCGAATGGTTTTCTGCGATTGGACGCGACTGGGGTCCTTCGGCCATCGCAGACCAACAGATCGGTGGCGCGATCATGTGGGGCATCGGTGAATTCCCCACAGTGATTATGGCTATTATTACCGTGGTCCAGTGGCGTCGGTATGATCTGGCTGTGGCTGCCCGCCGGGATCGTCGTGCCGACCGAGACGGCGATGCTGAATTGCAGGCCTGGAACCGGATGTATGCGCAGATGGCGACCGAGGATGAGTACTACGCAGACAGCTCGTCACGATACCAATAGCGGCACGTACGCCCGATAAACCATTCACCAGACCACGAGAAGGGGATCACCAGATGGCCACCACACCAATTGCTCATGCCAATGCTCCCACGCTACTGGGTGTTAGTCTGGCCGGGCTGATGGTCGTTACCGGGTGCTCTTCAGAACCAGCTGACCCCGACCCGTCGGGAACCGAAGTAGCCACCGACGCTCACAGGGGTGTGGAAGCGCTACTGGATCCACAGGCCCGCCCGGATCAGCACGGGGTCGGTGCCGGGGCCCAACGTGCGGCCTCCTTCGGCTTCGACCGTCAAATCGTGGCCACCGACGACGAAATCTCCACCGCCCGCGACGAAGCCAACGAGAGACAAGATCAAGCCGAAGCCACCCAAGTCAGTCCCAGCTCGTGTCAACAAGCCGTCGCGAAGATGGACTGGTCGCCACTGCTGGCGGACTCCGAACAGATCACCCGCCTGGATTTTGGGACCGAGACCTTCAACGGGGCCGGGACCATCGAAATCGCCGGTCTAGACGCCGAGCGGGGCGGTGGCGCGCAGGCCCAGGAGCAACTGGACGCCTACCAGGCCACCGTCGAGGAGCTCACCGGGGACTGCTCCGAGGTTGACTTGGACATCCCCTCCGGGGAGACCACCCTGACCTATACGATGCGCTCTGAAGCCGTGGAGCCAGACCAGGGCAGCGGGCTGCTGTGGTCCCGCGTTCCCCGGGGATCAGCAACCCAACAACACGGTGAAGCAGTCACTGCCCTGGTGCTGACCGCCGAACACGATGGGTACGCGGTGATGGTCTCTTTCGCCGGTGACAGCGAGGTGTCCTCCGAGGAGTTCCACACCATGGCCGATGAGATCCTGGAGGCGACCCTGTCGGGGATCGACGGTGAGGTCAACTCCTAGAAATCCTTCCAGACATACATCAGGCCGCCCGGAATATCCGGACGGCCCAACGTCGTGCTGTGAATGATGAGTCACCGATAGCTTAGCGACCGAGCAGAATGTGAGCGAATTATGACGTGAAGCTCAGCTTCTACTCAGTATGCCAGTCTCGGCTTTAGTAGTAATGGCCCTGGCGGAAGTCCCAAGACAGGAAATGATCCGACAGGTTACGCAAAATCTGGTCCAGGTAGACACCTTTGCGAATGAGCATCGGAGCCGGAGTGACATCGCGCTCGCCCTTCTGCTCGGGCACCAGGGTTCCCTGATCATCGACGAAGGACACCATCACGCCCTGCTCCCACCGGGTCTCCACGGTGGCATCGGGCTGGATGGAGGCCACGTAATCATCGGCCTCAATGATCAGATCCACACCCTGTTCGATGCGTTCGCCGATCCCCGACACCAAGCCACGGTTACCCTGGCCGGAAGGATTCGCCGAGGACGCGAAGACTAGCTCGCCGTCTTCTTCCCACCGGGCCCGGGCAATCTGCTCACCGGGCTTGCCAAAGGCCATCACAAAACACGAGGTGCCACGACCGTCCATGACCAGCTCTTCAGCACCGGCGGGAATATAACGCTTGGCCTCGTGCTTCCAGGGCAGAATGCAGCCCATCAGGACATCTTGTTCTTCGTGCGTGCGGTAGAAGGCCTCCACCTCGTCGTTGAGCTCGGCCAATTCCGTGATCTGGTCGACCGAACCGCACAGCACCACGGCCGGCTTATTGCGCTTGCGCTGTTTGAGGTCGAATTTGCGCTCGAGCCCTCCAAGATCCGAGGTCATCACAATATAACCAACTTTGGTGGGGGAGACGATGGCCTTCCCGCCGGCCCGCATCAGCGCCAGGCCCTCACTGTTGAGCTCACCGTCCCAATGGACCATCGGTGCTTTCTCGGACATGGATGGGTACTCCTTCGACTCGGAGGTTATCTGGGTCACGACCCAAGTGTAGCCAGGCCCCGCCACCGCCTTGAGTAACACGCCACCCGGTGATCACTATGTGAGATAACGAAGCGTGAAATGCTCCGAGCTGAACGTCTCCGTCATCAGGGAGAATAGATCTATGGCAGATTCTTTCTCACAGACACCAGACCACCCCGAGACCTCAGCTTCTGCATCAGGTTCTACACCAGCTCCGGCCCCGCGCATTCGCGCCTCCGAGCTGATGGGTGAAACGTGGTTCAATACCGGTGGGGAACCGTTGGATGTGGCCAGCCTGCGTGGCAAGATTGTGTTGCTGGATTTCTGGAGTTTCTGTTGTATCAACTGCTTGCACGTCTTAGACGAGCTCCGACCCCTGGAAGAGAAATTCTCCGACGTGCTGGTCACCGTCGGGGTGCACTCCCCGAAATTCGATTACGAAGGGGAGACCTCCGCGGTGGCAGCGGCTATTGAGCGCTACGAGATTAACCATCCGGTGGTCAACGACCCGGCGCTACACACCTGGCAAGCCTATTCGGCCCGCGCCTGGCCGACCCTGGTGGTGGTAGATCCCGAAGGCTATATTGTCGGCCACTTATCCGGTGAAGGCCAAGTGAACGGACTCTTTTCACTGGTGGAAGAACTCGTCGATATCCATGACGCCAAAGGCACCCTGCACCGCGGTGACGGTCCATTCGTTGCACCAGCCCCCGCCGCACGTCAGCTCCGGTTCCCGGGCAAGGCGACCGCGCTGGGGACCCGTGGGTCCCAACCGGGCTCTTTTCTGGTCTCCGACTCCGGACACCACCGCCTGGTCGAACTCGCCGGGGATTTGACCACCGTGCTGGCCGTCTACGGTGGAAACGGGAGCGGTGACCCCCTGCCATTGAACGCCACTGACCGAGACCTGATGGGCCAGCGCGGGGACGCCGATGGTGATGCGGCCACCGCTCTGTTCAGTGAACCCGGTGGCACCACGTTGTTGCCAGCAGAACTTGCCGCCCGGGTGGGGTATGACGTGGTGGTCGCTGATACCGTCAACCACCGATTGCGGAGTCTGAATCTGACCACCGGCGAGGTCGGCACTCTGGCCGGTAACGGCATCCAGCGTCTGATCGACTCCGAACGCGCCAAACAGCCCAGCGACCACGTCCAGCTGGGCGCGCTGAGTACCGACGCTACGGAGACCTCACTGTCCTCGCCGTGGGATGTGCTGTGGGTGGACGAGCTCAACACCGTGCTGATCGCCATGGCGGGAACCCACCAGATCTTCTCCTTCGACCCCGATACGGCGGTGCTGGGGTTGTTTGCCGGAACCGGTTTGGAGGGTCTGACCGATGGTCCGGCCGGTACCGCTTGGTTTGCCCAGTCCTCCGGGCTGGCTACCGGCCGAGCCGGCACCGTGTGGGTGGCCGACTCAGAGTCCTCGGCGTTGCGTGAACTCCACGTCAGCGACCCTGACCAGATCAGCGTGTCTAGCCCCATCGGTCTTGGCCTGTTTGACTTCGGGTACCGGGACGGTGCGCCTGGTCAGGCTCGACTACAGCACCCATTGGGTGTGGCCGGACTACCGGATGGCTCGGTGTTGATCGCCGATACCTACAACCACGCGGTGCGTCGTTACGCCCCGGAGCACACCAACCCGGATGGAACCACCGCCGAGGCCACGGTCGCCACGGTGGCTCGCAATCTCCACGAGCCCTCCGATGTGCTCGTGGAATATAACGCTCAGGGGCAGGCGGTGTCGATTGTGGTGGTCGAGACCAACACCCACCAGCTGGTCCGGATCGCAGTGCCCGAACAATACCTCAGCGTCGATGAGGGGGCGATGACGACCCAGCGACCCACCACCCGGATTGCCGCCGGCGAGCTGGAGCTGACCGTGGGCTTCACCGCCCCGGCCGGGCAGAAACTCGATGACCGGTGGGGGGATCCCACCCAGCTGACGATCTCCTCCTCTCCGGAGGAGTTGCTCGTGGAGGGCACCGGCTCCCAGACCGGGCTACAGCGACAAGTGCAGATCAACCCGGACATCACCTCCGGGGTGCTACACATTACCGCCCGAGCTGCGGCCTGTGATGGCCAGCCCGGCGAACCGATCCCCGATGCGGCCGCCTGTCATCTCTACCAGCAGGACTGGGGAATCCCCGTTGAGGTCGCGAGCACTGAGAAAGCCGGGCAGAATGACGCAACACCGGTGCACCGTCGCCTGGATTTGGACCTGCGCGGGATTCACTGACCTGCCTGCTCAGCGCTGACCAAACCTGCACGAATTGCCCGTATTTCACTAGACTGTCACCGACAGTCCTGATCCCCTCCGGAGGTATCCCACTATGGCCACCATCGTCACCTGCGATTCCAGGCATCACTCCACTCGCGAGATAGCGGACTACATTGTGGAAGTGTTGCGTACCACCAACGGCTCGGCCGCGGTCTTCGCAGAGCTGGACGAGGTCGGCAACAACATTGACAACATCGACGCGCTGGTGGTGTTGGCCCCGATTTACCAGGGTAAGTTCTCCGAGGCTGCCAGCCGTGTGATCCTGGCCAATCAGGCCGAGCTGGCCCGTAAGTCGCTGTTCGTGGCCGCGGTCGGCATCGCTGAGCAGTTGCCCCAGGACGTCTCCGATGTGCTCACCAGCTACCGGCCCCGCGAACTCGGCTACTTCCGTGGCAAAATTGACCCCTCGGTGCTGTCTGGGGCCGAAAAGCGTCACGTGGACGAATCCGAATACGGGGACTTTCGTGACTGGGATGCCATCAAACGCTGGGCCCAGACCATCGGCAACCGCGGAGCCAACTAAACCGACAGGGTGACCTGTCAGCCAGGTTATTGCCAGTGCAGGGTCACCTCGATGTGCTCGGGGGTGAGTCGGAGGTCAGCCTCGAGCGTGAACGGCTGCTGGTACTCGGTCCGAGACTGCTCGCCGGTGCCCACATCGATTTCATCCACTTCCAGCTGGGCGATGGCTTCAATGCGATCGATGCCGGGTGAGCCCGGTTCGTCGGTGTACATGACTTCGGGACTATCGAGCAGAGACCACTCAATACTGTCCGGGTCTACCCGGTTGGCCGTGCTGTAACCGAACGGGCACCCGCTCGGTTGGAGCACCTGTTGGTCGGTGCAGTGGGTAAGTTCCTGAGAGACTTCTTCTTGAACTTTCTCGGTGACCTGTTCGGTGAGTTCCAGTGAACCGTCCTGGGTTTTGTTCCGTCCTAAAATGAGAGGATAGAACTATGCCAACCAAATACCCGCAGTCGTTTAAAGATCGTGCCACGCGCATGGTGTTTGATCGGCTCGAAGATGAAGACGCGCCGAGCCGGTATGTGGTGATTCGTGAAACCGCGCCCAAGCTCAGTATCGCGACAGAGACGTTGCGTCGTTGGGTGGAACAAGCTGAAGTGGATACCGGTCAGAAGTCAGGGGTGTCCACGGATGCCCAAGCGCAAATCCGGAAGCTGAAGCGGGAGAACGCGGAGCTGTGCTGGGCTAATGAGATCCTCAAGACGGCGTGGGCTTTTTTCGCAGCGGAACTCGACCGCCCCACGACGAGATGATTGCTTACATTGAGATGTTCAGGGATCGTTTCGGGGTCGAGTCCATCTGTCGTGTTTTGGGTGCGACAGACCGTGGGTTCATCACCTCAGGTGGCTATCGGGCGGCGAAAGCCCGTCCTGCCAGTGATCGTTCGCGTCGGGATGCAGCCCTGATCCCAGTGGTCAAAGAGTTGCACCAGGCTAATTATGGGGTTTATGGGGTGGGCAAAATGTGGCATGCCATGAGACGTGCTGGCTGGGATGTGGGCCGTGACCAAGTGGCTCGGCTGATGTGCCTGGCGGGACTTAGCGGTGTGGTGCGAGGACGAAAACCCCACACCACCATCGCTGCGAAGGTCTCGGATCAGCGGCCAGATTTGGTCAACCGGGACTTTGGCGTCACAGCACCCAACCGGCTGTGGGTCGCGGATATAACCTATGTGCGCACCACCAGCGGGTTTTGCTACACCGCGTTTGTCACGGATGCCTTCAGTCGTAAGATCGTGGGCTGGTCGACCCGCACGACGATGCGTACTGATGCGCTACCGTTGGAAGCGTTAGAGCACGCGCTGCTCAGTGCTAAGGACCAAGCCCTGGATGGGTTAGTCCATCACAGCGACCGTGGCTCGCAATATGTCAGCATTCGCTATACCGAACATCTTGCCAAGGCTGGTCTGACGGCATCGGTTGGGACCGCTGGAGATGCTTACGATAATGCATTGGGTAAGACGGTTAATGGCTTGTATAAGACCGAATTGATTTATGCTCGGCCCGCTTGGCCGTCAGCTACTGAGGTGGAATTCGAAACGATGAACTGGGTCCACTGGTGGAATACCACCCGATTGCATGAAGCCTTGAACTACCAGACCCCGACCGAAGCCGAAACCAGCTACCATATGACCCAGGCACAAGCCCTAAGCCCCGTATAACAAGCGGAACAAAACCCAGGGCGCTTCAGTTGACTGGTTTTCACTCACTGTAAATGTTATCTTTACAGTATGGAGGTTTTGCGGAGTGCGCTGAAGCACGGCTACAGCACAGCCGATGTGCTCCATGCCTACGACAACGCGCTACGCCTCGTGGAATACGAGCACCACGGGGATGAACGGCCTCTGACTGATCGGTCCAGATCAGGCAGGAAACCTCATGGAAGTCGTGGCAGTCCCTGCCCAAACACCGCTGCGAATCATTCACGCTGACGCCTTACGTCCCAAATTTTATGACTATCTGAGGTGAGAACCATGAGCACCCATTTACATACCAATAACGCCACCGGTCTTGAGGATCTTGACCCAGCAGTCACCCCTGTCCAAAACGCAACACACTTCCGCAACATCCGCACCGCTCGAGCCAACCTGGCACAAGCCGAAGCCGACCTCCGGGCAGCAGTGCAGCAAGCGAGAGAGGCGGGAGACTCCTGGACCGTCATCGGCGCAGCACTGGAAACCACCCGGCAGGCCGCCTACCAGCGCTTCGGACGCGACTAACGTCGTCCCCTAATTGCGGTATTCGTGCGGTAAATGAGCGGTAATTTACCGGCATTTTGCGACCACATTTTCTGCAGGGCGTGCCGTCGAAGGCCTGAATTGTATGCACAGTGGCCATCGACAACCTTGTCGATGGCCACGAATTCTTGTATTGGACGTTATGCGTGTTGTGACTGGCTAGTCCGGGGTGCTTGTGGTTGTTCAGGGTGCACGTGAAGTGCCCACCAGGTGTTTCCAGCAGCGCCAATGCTCAGCAGCGCCAGTGGAATCATTTGCAATCCTTGCCAGTCCCATCGGGGCACCAGCATAAAGGTCACAGCTATCAGCACTACTAGAGTCAAAACGCGCCGCGAAGACGGTTTGACGTCATCCGGTCCGCTCATCTGAGCTGCTATCATCGCAGCGACGACCACAGCAGCTAACACAGCGGGTATCCACCATTGCCCCATTAAGTCAATAACGCCCAGTGACCATATGACTACTCCCATAGCGATAGCCGCTACAACATTCCATATGTCCCGCATAGGTCCTCCTTGAATCGGCTTCTACCAGGTTATTTTCAGCATCCCTGATTGACATCAATAATGAAACCGCCGATACCAAAGCCCGTTGCACAGGCGATTGCTGCTGGAGGAACCGGAGTTAGCGCCGCACACATTCCGACGTTGGCGCTTATCCATGCAATGGCAGCAGCCCACGCTGATGGATACTGAGGCATTGTCTCACTCTGAGGTCCTATTTCTCCGGAACCTGAAACACCGAATGCGTCCTCATCAAACTCCCAGACCGTGATTCCACTAGCATCAGTTTCAACGTTTATAGCACCGGCGTCGTACATATCAAGAATACCGGCCAACGCTTCGTAGTCATCAAACACAGTAGCGAGAACTTCGGCGTCCAAATCAGCGTCACCCGTAGAAAATCCTGTCGGCATCTCTACGTTTACGTGAGAAGAACGAACTAATTCAGCACGTGCTTCATGCCCCGCGGGGTCTGCTTCTTTCGAAATATCAATAAGCTGATGAAGGTCATCTGTGCTGATCTCTTCAAGAGCAGTTTTTTGTTCTGAAGACGAGAGGGTAGAATCTTGTGTGGCCGTAGCAGGTTGAGCCAAAAATACAGTGAGCGCTAGAGTCGCCACTCCTAGTGCCCCTATAAGCCTGCGGAAGTTATTAAACGATTTGGCAAATATGGCCTTCGTCCCTTCAACCTATTTGGTGAGTGGCCTGTCATTCCAGCGTAAGAGATCATTTCTTCAGCGAACACTTGAAAAACGTTGCAAAAATCTCTACTCAGTTCCCTCAAATAATGCGATACACTGCGATCTCAGTCAACGACTAATTGAGGTTTCCTGAAAAGTCTTAAATTACCTCTAGTAACCTTGTGTAACACACATCACATTAAGCGCTATTTCTCTAGTGTTGGCAAAATAACCTGCCGTTTTCTGAGGTCACCCTCCCGTCTTGAGCATCAGCCTGTCCTGATGTCATTTTTCAGAAGCTGACTGCACCGATTTCAGAAGGCGGCTTCACAGACCGATACCGAGGGCTTTTCTCCCGTCGGGACGGAGCTCTCCTGTCGGAGAGACGTGCCGGTAGAGGGTTTGGCGGGTTACCCCGAGTTCTTTGCACAGCTCACCGACCTTGGTACCCGGTTGGCCCATGGACGCTGCGGCCAGGCGGACTTTGGCCGGCGTCATTTTGTAGGGTCGCCCACCTTTGCGGCCACGTGCTCGCGCTGAAGCGAGTCCGGCCTTGGTGCGTTCAGAAATCAGGTCACGTTCAAACTCCGCCAGAGCAGCGAAAATGCCAAACACCAGTTTGCCGGAAGCAGTCGTGGTGTCAATGGCCGCCCCTTGACCAGTGAGCACCTTCAACCCCACGCCACGGTCGGTCAGATCATGGACGACGTTGACCAGGTGACGTAAATCCCGACCGAGCCGGTCGAGCTTCCACACGATCAACGTGTCCCCAGACCGTAGTGCTTTCAGACACGCTGCCAGCTGTGGTCGATCGTCTTGCTTGCCAGAAGCTTGATCTTCGTAAAGCTGCTCCGGATCAACACCGGCAGCAAGTAAAGCATCTCGTTGCAAGTCTGTGGTTTGGGAGCCGTCGGTTTTGAGACTCTCGCGTACCCGATCAACACCCTGGTCTGCTCCTGTCATATATTCGATCGTTAATGTGACAATCCGGCGACAAGGCGACCACTTACGAAACTTGTCACATAACCCGTCATCTATTCTACGTCATGCAAACAGGGGCTTTGGTAACTGATGTGACATACAGTCTGCTGGAATCTCGAACCTGCCTCGGCTACTTCCTAACAAGCACTCAGAGGACGAATGCAAAACCGCAGAGATGCGCGCTCGAGTTTGCAAAAGACTTCTGAAAATGACCACACCCGCAAAAGATAGCAAGAAACCGGATCTTGCGTGACTTAGGCGAGGAGTTTAGCGTGGCTATGTGATGGGAGCAGGCCCATCCAAACTCCAAGGAGAATAGAGCGATAATGCACAGCACCCTATCGACCGTTCCCCGAAGAGCTATCAACGTTTTTCTCACGTTCTTATTGGGTATCGGATTGGTAATGATCAGCGCAACATCTTCTAGCGCTGCGAGCCTCCAAGCTTCAAATACATCTACCGCAGAAGAGACCATCAACGAAGCTCGTGAGGCCGACCCGGAAGAATTCAACCAAACGGTGGAAATTCTCGAATCCTCACCACTACTAATGGCATACCTCAACTCTTATGAGGGCTTCGATGCTGAGCAAGAAGTACAGGTTCTCGCAACTCAGTTCAATCCAGATGCTGCTCAAGCATTCGTGGAGGTACTGGAAAGCGGCGAACTTACAATCTCTGCAGGCACAGACAAACACGGCAATCCCGCACCGGAAGTCAATATTAATCCTGACCTAAACAACAGCGGTGAAATATCTACTCAAGACTTCCCGCAATGCCCCTCTGCCTGGGCTGCACTCTATGCGTGGGCTGCCACTGAAGCAGCTTTCTGCGGAGCTCTTGGGCTGGCTGGGCCAGGGGCGGCTTTAGCCTGTGTAGCTGCTTTTACAGTTATCGGCACCGTCCCTGACTTTAATGCAGGATGCTAAAGCACAAAGTCAGCTACGGTTTCATGGAGTGAGAAACTAAGGTGAGGAAGGGAATAGCACATGACGAATAAACGTCTAGACCTATTACCACTCATCCTGGGGCTTATAGTCGCTGCTATTATTGCTGTTGTTGGCATCATGGAAGCCTTTTATGCCTGGATCATTGGTATTCCATTAATCATCTTGGCTATCGTTATAGGAAGAATGTACGATAGGCGACTTTCTGATTCTCAGAAACGCAATAGCAATAAAGGGATATGGGTTGGCATCGTCGGAACGATCGTCAGTGTCGGAGCGCTACTTCTGAGAGGATCAGAATTTACCGCATATGTGACGCCACTTCTGTCAATAATTACTGGTGTCGCCGTCTGGTACGTTCTAAGTCGCAGCGCACAGGAACGAACGCTTGAAGATAGCCCGGCAAGTGCTTCTTCTTAAAGCGATGGATGGCATACAACGTCAGTAATTAAATGATGACCACACTTCCTTGACCTCTTATAACTAACTTAATCACCCTCGAGTTCTGCATGGTGAAACATCTCATTGCAGTGCTCGGGGGTGACTCAACTTTGTGGTGCGACCTGCATCTCCACTGCCAACAATTACTCAATATGCTAAAGGGCCGAGGTGTGAGAACATTACAGCTATAAAAGATGGCACACCCGTATGGGACAATTATTGCCGACCGGAGCCTAAAACAGCAGCCTTCCCAGCGACGTTCTCAATAGCTATTGGCAAATGCACGATCGACCCTACGCCGAACTCGGCTATCTCAATTGCGTTTGTGACGCTATCCTTGTTGCACTCATCAATAACAATCTCAGCAATAATCCATCAAAAAGTAATAGGGTGCGCATTCCTTCCCGTACTCGTTTTAGATCTTATCCAATTTCTGAATAAACCTTCCCCCGCCCACAAGGGGGCGGGGGAACCATATACCGCTTACGGCATTTCCACCCCCCTATTCGGGGAGCACTCCAATCTCACGAAGTGCAGTTAAGTGATTGGTCACTGTCCGGGGTTGGGACGGTGGCGTGCGAGCTCACGAGTGATGGTCTTTCCAGGAAGTAACAGCAGCAGAGATGACACCTGTCTCGCGCCGATCAGGCCAAGAGCTAGGCCAGTAGCACCGCAATCAGGATCGTGGCCGGGATGGCGGCGATGGTGGTGACAAGAACAGTATCCCTGGAGACTACGATACCGGTGTTGTACCGGCTGGCGGCGACAAACACATTCTGGGCGGTCGGCAAAGAGGCCAGCACCACAGCGGTGAAGACATGAATGGCGTCCAAACCGAAGACGAATTGGGCCAGCACCCAGGCCAAAGCCGGGTGGAGCACCAGTTTCAGCGCAGAGCCGATCAACACGGCACTGCGACGACGGCTATCTTTCTCGAGGGGTTTGGAACCCACCAAGGACAGGCCAAAGGCGAGCAGCATGGCTGGGATGGAGGCCCCGGCGATTAGCGTGATGGATTCATCGATCGGGCCGGGGAAGTGGATGTCAGTGAGAGCGGAGATGATACCCAGGCCCGAACCAATAATCATCGGGTTTTTCACGATGCTGACGAGCATCCGTGCCATGACGGTGAGAAATCCGGTGGGGCGTACCTTGCGTGGGGCTGTGGAGGACCGATCGGTACGCTGTTCGCGGTCAGTGAGTGTGTCCAGTACCAGCACGTAGATGGGGGTGTAGATGGCGAGCTGGAACAAGATCACCGGAGCAGACCAGGCAGGGTTGCCCAGCACGTAGGCCGAGATCGGGATGCCGAGGTTGGCGGAATTGACCATGGAGGATGACATGCCCCCCATGAATCGTTCTGACCAGGTGCCGGCGGGAATCACGAAGCGGGAGATCACCAGGTAGACCACCAGGACGGTGAATGCCGAGATGGCGGCGACCCACAGTTGGGGGCCGAGAATCACCGAGATATCGGATTCCGACAGGGTTTTGAATAGCAACGCGGGGTTGGCGACGAAGAAAGCGGTGCGAGACAGCACCTGCTGGGCTTGGGGGCCGAGCACCCTGGTTTTCCCGACCAGGTAGCCGACGAGGATAATCACCCAAATGACGGTGAACCCAGAGATCACCTCGGCCACGAAAAAATCGCCCTCCCGCTTGTGCATTGTGTCGCTATTGACTGTTCCAGCGCGTGGTGCGCTGACCTTAGTTTAGACCAGCGTTTGCTACATCTACGGAGCGGGAGGGCGTTCGGCCTGGGTCGAGGGAGGTGTTTAGAGCGCGAAGGGGCGCATATTCAGGGTCTTGCCGGCGACCTCAGGGGCTTGGCCGGCAATGATCTGAGACACGACCTCACCGGTCACCGGGCCGAGGGACAACCCGTGCATATTGTGGCCGGTAGCCACAATGACGCGCGGGGCATCCGGCAGAGCTGAGATGATTGGCAGGCCGGTCGGTGTCATCGGACGAGGCCCGGACCACTCTTCGGTGCGGGGCAGGTTGCCCACCCCTTGCATGAAGGCGGCGGCCTCTCGGTGCAGGTGCTTCATCCGCGAGTTCTTGAGCTCAACGGTGTTGCGGGAGAAATCCATCAAGCCCACCACGCGCAGGTGGCCAGACATGGGAACACCGATGGTTTTGTAGTCCAGGGAAGACACGAGGTTCTTCGGCAGGATCTCGGGGTCGACCCGGAAGGAGTAGCCTACACCGGAGGTCACATGAGCGGACTTCATGACGTCCAAGCCGGGGATCTCGGTGAGCGAAGACCAAGCGCCGATGGCCACCACCGCACGGTCGAACTCCACGGTTTCTTCCCGCTGAGACGAAGACCCTGCCGAATCACCGCCGAAGGATACGGTGGCAGTACCGTCCGAGATCGAGGTCAAGGTGGCGTGTTCGTGGATGGTGACCGACGACTTGCGCAACCAGTCGATCAACGAGTCGACAAAGATGTCCGGGTCCAAGAACCGTTCTGTTTCGGCCACGAATCCGGCACGCACCGAGGTTTTCAGGAAGGGCTCGTAGTCGTGAAGTTCGTCATCGAGCATGATCGGGCCCGGCTCGGGGGTGCCCAAATGGCGGGCCCGTGCCGCCTGGGCATCCCGGGCATCACGCAGTGCGTCGACGGAGTTGTGGGTGTTGAGGAAGCCGGTGCCACCACCGCCTAAGTCGATACCGTCTGTGGCCATAGAATCGAACGCGGCGATCATGCCGTTGACCAGCTGGTCCAAGTCCCGGGTGTTCCGTCGGACTGCTGCCGGAGTGCAGTTGGACATGAAGCCCAGACCGAAAGCAGACAACCACGGCAGAGCGGTGGGGTCAATCGACAAATAGTGCCTATTGGATGCCACGCCCCGGAAGATCTCCTTTAACTGCTTCGGCTCGGGCATGGGCAACACCTGCAGGGGCGTGACTTCACCGGCGTTACCACGGGCTGCGCCGGAGCCCAACGTCTCGTGATCAAAAAGTGTGACCTTATGACCCGCGCGGGTGAGCTCAAAGGCGGTGCACAGGCCGATAAGACCGGCCCCAAAAACGGCGACATCCACGGAACGGGCTGTTGATGTAGCTGATTCAGCCATGAAAGACTTCAACCTCTCGTGCTCAGTGAGTGAAACCACCTCGTTGTTGTTTCACTCTGACCAGGTACCAGTTCTTCCACCATAGAACACCCACACCACCACCAGGGATGATCCGGGTGAGATGACCTGACACGGCACATCGGACCGGAGAGCCGTTAGTGACTCCGGTCCGATGTGAGCAGTGCCAGGGTGCAATGGTGGTGAGGTTTTTACCAGCCACGTTCGGCTAAACGGTGCGGAGCCGGCAGGTCGGCGACGTTAATGCCGACCATGGCTTCACCCAGTCCGCGAGAGACTTCAGCAATCACAGAAGGGTCGTTGTAGTTCTGAACGGCCTTGACGATCGCTTGGGCGCGAGCCTCAGGG
This sequence comes from Auritidibacter ignavus, assembly GCF_029853775.1. NCBI lineage: Bacteria > Bacillati > Actinomycetota > Actinomycetes > Micrococcales > Micrococcaceae > Auritidibacter > Auritidibacter ignavus. Next base: position 1,518,768 of record NZ_CP122564.1, on the reverse strand, counting down.
TTGCCGGACTTGAAGATCCCGGATCCGACGAAGACGCCGTCAGCGCCGAGCTGCATCATGAAGGCAGCATCGGCAGGAGTGGAGACCCCGCCGGCGACCAACAGCGGAACCGGCAATTTGCCGGTGGCGGCGACTTCTTGGACCAGGTTCAACGGAGCCTGCAGGTCCTTGGCTGCAGCGTAGAGTTCTACCTCAGGCAGGGCGGCCACCTGGGCAATTTCTCCGCTGATCTTGCGGATGTGTTTGGTGGCTTCGGAAACATCACCGGTGCCGGCTTCCCCCTTCGAACGGATCATCGCTGCTCCCTCAGCGATTCGACGAAGGGCTTCACCCAGGTTGGTGGCACCGCAGACGAACGGGGTCTTGAACTGGTGTTTATCAATATGGTGGGAGTAGTCAGCGGGGCTGAGGACCTCGGACTCGTCAATGAAGTCGATTCCTAAATACTCCAGAACCTGAGCCTCAACCTGGTGACCGATACGCGCCTTGGCCATCACCGGGATGTCGACGGCTTCGATGATGCCGGTAATCAAGTCGGGATCCGACATGCGGGCTACGCCACCTTCGGCGCGAATATCGGCCGGGACGCGTTCCAAGGCCATGACGGAGCTGGCTCCTGCGTGGGCGGCGATGGTGGCCTGTTCGGGGGTGACGACGTCCATGATGACGCCACCGATGAACTGGTCAGCCAGGCCTCGGCGGACAGTGGCGGACGAAAAGGTCTGAGCATGGTGCTGTGTGGTGTTAATGTCAGTCATGATTCCTTACTGTAGGACCGTTACCGGACCAATCGTAGGTCCAGTTTCGTGCCAGTTCTTCGGACCAGTTTGCGGGAAGGCGCTTAGACTGGGTGGTGATGACAGCCTTCCCGAGCCTGCAGATCGCGTCCGATACCGCTGAATCCATCCCAGTTCAGCTCACCCGGCAACTGCGTGATCTCATCCTGTCCGGGGTGCTTCGCGCCTCCGATAAATTGCCCTCGACCCGACAGCTGGCTGGGGATCTGAACATCTCTCGTGGAAGCGTCGTGAGCGCCTATGAACAACTCGTTGCGGAAGGCTACTGCGCGAGCAGGCAAGGGGCCGGCACGGTGGTGCATCCGGATTTGCCACCGATGCCGGCCCGGCAGGTTGGTGCCGGGACCCAGCCTTCACAGCCGACGCACCATCACATCTTGCCGCTGACTCCCGGCGTGACCCTCAGCGAGCTGTCGCACCGGCGTAGTTGGATACAAGCCTGGCGACAAGCAGCGCACGCTGCACCGGTCGGCGTGCACGGAGATCCGGGATTGCGCCATGCGCTCGCGGAATATCTGCGGTTGTCTCGAGCCACCGTTGTCGATCCTGACCGTTTGTTCATCAGTGGTGGGGCTCGAGAAGGTCTCCTTTTGGTTTTGGCTGCCCTGGAAGACCGGCCCCGTCTCGGCGTGGAATCCCCGGGGTATGCCCCCCTACACCACCTGGCGGCGCGTTTCGGAGCTGAACTGACCGGGCTGGAGGTAGACCAGCAGGGGCTGGTCACCTCCCGGCTGCCCGACAACCTCGACGCGGTGATCGTCACGCCAAGTCACCAATATCCCTCCGGGGCATCTCTCCCGCTACAACGTCGTCTCGAACTGGTGGAATGGGCTCGTGCCACCGGGTCCTGGGTCATCGAGGACGACTACGACGCTGCGTTGCGCTACACCGGAGAACCCCTACCGCTGTTGAGTTCCTTGGACTCTGAACGGGTGGTGACCTTGGGATCGTTTTCCTCGACAGCTCCACAAGCGCTAGGTGGAGGCTTCGTGGTGGCTGGAAGTGGGCTGGCCGAAGAACTTCGGCATGCCCGCCAAGATATTGGTCCTGCTCTAGGGTCCGGTATTCAAACCGTCTGGCGGATTTTGCTCGATAGCGGAGAGTACTCTCGCGATCTGGCGCACCAGCGAAACCGAGCCATGCGACGCCGTGAGATCCTCGGGGCAGAACTACCTGTTACCGCCACCATGGACGAGCGACATGGTGGCAGTAACGCCATGGTTTATCTGGACGATGGTCTGCCCCTTACCTCTCTGGAGCTGTCCGAACAATTCCGTCGCGCGCACCTAGGGGCGGTGGTGGACCCAGAGTACTGGAGCATTTCCGACCACAGAGGCAAGCCTTTACACGCCGATGTGTCCTCCAATATGGTGCTGGTCGGTCTCGGGGGAGGTCGTGATGAGAACTTTCACCAAGCCTGCCACGCCTTTGGGCAGATCCTGCGGGGATGAGGGCGACATGACGCTCTAATCACAGAGGAGACGTCAGGCTACGGAGCAAGGGCTCCGTAGCCTGACGCTGATGAGATCACCGCGGTGACCTCACACGGGGGTGGCTTTTAGGAGACGTTACGACGACGCAATACCACCGTCAAAATGATTCCCAGAGCAATCGCAACAACACCTGCTGCAATGAGCCAGAACACGTTGGCACCGGTTCGGGCTAGATTGTCGCTAGTTGCTACCTCTTCAGTTGCGTCGGCCTCAGGTGATTCCGTCGCTAAGGACTCGGCGCTGGTTGGTTCAGCGGTCGGCTCAGTGGTGCTGTCGGTGGGTTGTTCGGAGGGAGTGTCACTGTTAGTGGGCTCTTGGGTTGGTTGTTCAGTACTGTTGGTGGGTTCTTCAGCGGGTTTCTTGGTGCCTTCAGATGGCTCCTCCGAGGGCTCCTCGCTCGGAGCAGGCGCCGAGGTTGCGGCGCGTGCCGTCAACCACTGGCGCTCTTCAAGGGGTTTGGTGACCAGACGCGTTTCGCCAACGCAACCGTTCCATCCGTCGGTCAGCTCCTCGCCCCATAGGCCAGCTCCCAGAATCCAGGGTTTGCCGTCATCGTGCTGAATACCGGTGGCGTTGATGACGTTACGCAGAATCGGTGCACCATCGACATACATCGTCACGGTTTGCTCAACCGGGTCATTGACCACAGCCACGTGGACCCACTCAGCTTTGGGTACTTCGTGGGACCAATTCGATGAGCTGTCGAGCTGGTTGGACATGGAAGACCACTGCAACTCCTGCAGATCGGAGAATGCCAGGTTGACGGGCATGTCCATGCCACCGCCTTGGGTGATGTTGTTACGCTCGCCCATGCGGCCGAACGCCGTCATGGAAGGGTTTCGGTCGGCAGACCAGGTTTCGTCGACGCGAATGAAGGTTTCGGGGCTCTTCACAATCGAGGGTGTAGACGGGGCTTGAATCCTCCGCTCTCGAGCAAGGACCTGGCGATGTAGTTGGTTGGGTTCCGGAAGCCCAGGGCGGATCCGCGCAGGTGTTCGAGTCGTCCGTTGATGGCCTCGGTGGGTCCGTTGGAGGTTCCGGGGCGGTCGAAGTAGGCCAGGATGTCTGCCGCCCTTTTCTTCAGCGTCCTACCCAGACCGGCCAGCTCGATGAGCTTGGTCGGCACTGCCCGGCCCAGCTTGGCGATCAGCTGCTCCATCATCGCCCTGCCCTCGGCCCTGTCTGTCTGGCGGTAGGCGGCGACCATGTGCTGGTAGAACGCCCACGTGGCCTCGACCTCCACATGCTCGTCAGCCTCGAAGAGGTCCTGGATCCTGGAATACTGCTTCTCGGTGAGCAGGTCGGCCCCGGTCAGCAGGGTCCGGCGGGCCTTGTAGAGCGGATCCTGTTTGCGGCCCCGGTGGCCGTTCACCTGTTGCTGGACTCGCCGGCGGCATCGCTCGAGCGCGTCTCCGGCCAGGCGGACCACATGGAAGGGGTCCATGACCGTGGTGGCTTCGGGGATCTCCTCAGTGGCTGCGGTCTTGAAGCCGGTGAACCCGTCCATCGCCACCACCTCCACGCCATCCCGCCAGGAAGCCGGACGCTCGGCCAGCCAGGTCTTGAAGGCCTGTTTGGAGCGGCCCTCGACCATGTCCAGCAACCTCGCCGGACCGGTGCCGACGCGCAGTGGTGTGAGGTCGATGATCACGGTGACGTACTTGTCGCCACGCCGGGTATGGCGCCAGACGTGTTCATCCACGCCGATCGCGGTGACCCCGTCAAACCGGGCCGGGTCGTCGATGAGCAGACGCTTGCCCTCGGCCAGCACGGCGTCGTTGGCGGTGTTCCACCGCACCCCCAACGCCTCGGCGACCCGGGCGATGGTCAGGTGCTGCACGACCAGAGCTTCCAGGGCCCAGCGCAGGGCACGGCGGGAGAGCTTGGCCTTCGGCTCTGCCGCGGCGGTGGTGTCCTGGCGCCAGACGTGGGCGCAGTCGGCGCACCGGTAGCGCCGAACCGTGACGTGCAGAGTCGTGGGCCTCCAGCCCAGCGGCTCGTGCGCCAGCCGGCGGATCACCGTGCCCCGCGCGGTGCCCTGAGAACCACAGCGGTGACACCACTCATCTGGCTCCACCACCCGACAGGCCAGTACCGCCCGCCCGGGCTCCACCCGTTGCCCGGTAGCTTGAAGGCCGAGCTCGTCCAGCCGGCAAAACTTGGTCAGGTCACAGTCGTCGAAGGTAGCGTTAGGCACGTCGAGGTCTTTCAGATGGCTTGTGTAGGAACTTCCATCATCGGAAGGCCTCGACCTCTATCCAGCTATCGACGCGCCACTTCCCCGAGACCCCCGTCTACACCCTCGATTGTGAAGAGCCGGGTAAGGTCGCAGCGATCGCGGCCTTCAACCCAGCGTGGGCATCAGAGGTCACCAGCTTCACTCCACTAAGGCCCCGGGCGGTCAGGTCGCGGAAGAAGGACAGCCAGCCGGCCCCGTCCTCGGCGGTGCTGACCTGGATGCTGAGGATCTCGCGGTGGCCATCGCGGTTGATGCCGGTAGCCACCATCGCGTGCACCGGGACCACACGGCCGGACTCACGGACTGTGAGCACCAGCACGTCAGCGGCAACGAAGGTGTAGGGCCCAGAGTCTAAGGGTCGGGTGCGGAAGGCCTCGACCTGCTCATCGAGTTCAGAGGCCATCTGCCAGACCTGGGACTTCGACAGGCTCTCGATCCCCAGGGACCCGACGAGCTTATCCATCCGGCGGGTAGAGACCCCCAGCAAGTAGCAGGTGGCCACCACCGAGGTCAGTGCCCGCTCAGCACGTTTGTGTCGTTCCAGCAGCCACTCGGGGAAGTAGGTCCCCTGCCGCAGCTTGGGTACCGCCACATCCAAAGTGCCGGCCCGAGTGTCGAAGCCCCGGTGCCGGTAGCCGTTGCGCCGGTTCTGCCGGGCATCAGAGCTCTGCCCATATTCAGCGCCGCAGACCGCGTCAGCCTCGGCTGAGAGCAGGGTGTTGATGAACATCTGCAACAAGTCCCGGATCAGGTCAGGACTTGCCTGCAAAAGCTGTTCCTCCAACAGGCCGCGAAGGTCGATACTAGAAGGGGTGACGGTCATCGTGAAACGTCCTTTCGAGAGTGCTTTGGTAGGTTCACTCGAAGGATCACACGGTGACCGTCACTCTGTAATGAATGACGCGCTCACCGGGGAGCCGTACACCACATTAAAGGACGCTACTTTCCTGTTGCTGTTACTCTCTTTGAGAAGCACATATCATGACACCTTTCGCTCTTCTATTGGCGATGAATGTTGAAGCTACCAGCGAAGCGGTCAGGAAAAGCGCCGTAACCACCACCGCGATTAGAGAGGCTTCGGCATTGGCCGAATGAAATCCAACACAAAAAAGTGTTGCAACAAGCCCTGATACGGCGGAAGTTACTAGAACTGGTCGGGCCGCTCGATGCCCCGCCTCCCAGGCCTCCTGAGAGGATTTTGTAGCTCTAGTCTTCAGACCGAAGGCAGCGTTCGGACCGAGAGATACTGTCCAGTTAGTACTTAAAGCAAGCATCAGAGCCGACAACAATATACATACCCCTGTAGCAACAAAGAAGACTTCAGTCAGCATCGGATCCTCCCAACTGCTGGCAGCTTCCTGTTCCTTTCTAGGTGGTGTGTCGATGCTGTTAAGCATCCACCTGCTGCCAGAATGACATAACTCATATCCCTCGTCAATCGTTCGGCGAGACTCATAACAAGTCCCCGCGTAACCAGGGGCCGTGCCTCATTGAAAAGCCCAGCCGATCCCGGGCAGTTGCAGGCCCACGACTATATCTTCGGCGAAGAGCTCACTGATCGGAACACCTTTACGGTAATGCTCGGCTTCAGCCAACTGGGCGCATCGGACCAGTAGTATCTGATTCAGCCCCTCAATGCTCTGGGCTTCGGGTTCAGGGACCATCACGTTGCGGCGTAAGAACCCCACGGCGTTTTCCACGTTGCCCTTCTCGTGACCGGAGTAGGGGTTGCAGTAGCGGGCCTGGCACCGATAGTGGACTTTGAAAGCACCGAAGAGCTTCGACTCGATGACCTTCTTACCAGTACGCCGGCCGATGCCGGTAGCGTTGTCGAAGATCAGCTGCCGAGGAACAGTGCCGATGTGTTCAAAGATGGCCCGAAGCCCATGACAGACACACTCTGCGGTTTCACCTCGGTAGGCCTGGACGTAGCGCATATTCGAATACAGGAAGCTCACCACCAGGATATGCAGTAGCATCTTCACTCCCGCGATCAGCGCCTGAGCTTGGCCGAAGTCGACCTGGGCGGTGCCTGGGGGCCACACCAATTCCTGGAACCCCTCACCCGAGTTCTGTTTTGAAGTGCAACACTGATCGGTTGGTTCTGATTCTAGGTGCTCTTGGAAGACTTCGGCGGGAGTGAACCACTCCAGGCATTTTCGGGGTTGGTTGTTGATCTCGGTGATGGCGGCTTGGAGCTGGTCTTCGGGGATCTGGCTGAAGTCGGTGCCCTTGGGGTAGTAGCGGCGTAGCCGGCCATTGTGGTGCTCGTTGGTGCCCCGCTGCCATGACGAGTACGGGTCAGCGAAATAGGTGGCTATCCCGTAGTCGGTGACCAGCTCGGTGTGCAGGTGCATCTCGGTACCGTTATCCATCGTGGTGGAACGGCGGGCGTGGGCCGGCAGCGGGCTGAAGAGCCGCTTCTGGGCGTCCACGCCTGCCTGTGAGGTCAGCGTGTCGACCTTGGTGGCGACCAACATCCTCGAGTGTCGTTCGACCTCGGTGTGGATGCCATCGCCGATACCCTTGGTCCCCAGCACGCTGTCGCCTTCCCAGTGGCCGAACGTGGTGCGGGCATTGATTTCTTCTGGCCGGTGATGGATCGAGACGCGGTTGGGGATCTTCGAGGAATGGACCTTGCGGCCATGGCGTTTACGCCGTTTCTTGTGGCCGCGGGGCAGGTATTGAAGCGCCCCGGGTTCTGTAGAGACCGTGATTACTGGATCCCAACAGGGGCTGGGTGTTCTAGAGCTAGTTGCACGGCGTGCCGATCGTCGACGGTAGCGCAGGACGCTGCTGTCACTCTGCGCGAGGCCACGAGTGTAGCACTTGTATTTCACTGACCGGCCGGATAGTATGTGCAGAGCACAGCATGAGTAGAGGAGGTCAGTAGTCTTGGGACCGCTGGGAATAAGAGTGCTCGGGTCCGCGGAGACGCTTCCCGAGCGAGTGGTGCCAACTGCAGAGGTCGCAGCGTTGTGTGGCATCTCAGCCGAGGAGGCTGTGCAGCGGACGGGGGTGAAGACCCGTCGCTGGCTCAGCAAGGACGAAGACCCGTTACAGCAAGGGGCGTCGGCGGCGCAGAAGGAGATCGAGGCAGCCAGGTTGAGCGTGACGGACATCGATCTGGTGCTGAACGCTTCGGGCACGCCGATGCAGGCGATCCCGGACGGTGGAGCGTTGATCGCTGCGGAATTGGGGATGCGGGGCAAGTTCGCGTTCTCGGTGCACGCGACCTGCATCTCGTTCCTCGTCGCCTTTCAGCAGGCGGTATTCTACCCCGACTCCGGCAGAGCCGAGCACATCCTCATTGTGTCGACCGAGGCTGGAAGTCGGGGGCTGAACTTCAATCAGCCTGAGAGCGCGCTCCTCATTGGCGACGCCGCTGTGGCCGTGGTCGTGAGCAAGCCGGTCAACGAGGACCAGGGAATCGTCGCCTCGGGGTTCTCCACCGACATCCATGGCATCCACGACGCAGAAATCCGCGGGTTCGGCAGCCGCTTGCGAGTCGACAACGCCGCCGACCATCTCGACGACTTCAAATTCGACATGCAGGGACTGAAGCTTCTGCGCGGGGCAATCAGTTGGTTTCCGCCGTTCCTCGAATCCGTCCGGCCAGGACTGAGCACGAGCGCCGAGGGCGTCGACAGAGTCATCCCTCACCAGACCAGCAAGGCTGGCATGGAGATGATGGCGCGGTTCTGGGGGTGGGAGAAGATGGTCGTCACCCTGGGGGACGTGGGCAACACGATCGCAGCGAGCATCCCGCTGGCGCTGCACCGCGCTGGTATGGAGCAGGGCGAGACAGCTCTATTGGTCGGCACTGGTTCGGGCACCCACTACGGAGCGCTGATCGTTCAGTGGTAAACTATGCACCTTTCCTCTCCGTCACCGGTGTCGGACGCACTTTCGGCGCCGGTGACGCACAGGTTGTCGCACTTACCGATGTGGACGTTGAGATCGCCTCTGGCGAGTTCACCGTGATCCTCGGACCGTCCGGATCGGGCAAGAGCACGTTGCTGAACCTTCTCGGTGGGATGGACCGACCCAGCACCGGGTCGATCCGCGTCGACGGCGAGCCGATCGAGACGCTGTCGGACAGAGACCTGACCAGGTATCGCCGGGAACGGGTCGGTTTCGTGTTCCAGTTCTACAATCTCATCCCGAATCTGACCGCTGTGGAGAACGTGGCCCTGGCCGCCTCGTTGGTTATGCCTCGCAGGGAAGCCGCTGATATCGCGACGGACCTGCTGGAACGGGTGGGGCTTGGTCATCGACTCGAGCAGTTCCCCCGGCACCTCTCTGGCGGAGAGATGCAACGTGTGGCGATCGCCCGCGCTCTGGCGAAGAGGCCTGGGCTTCTGCTATGTGATGAGCCCAGTGGCGCGTTGGACACGGTGACCGGAACGCAGGTGCTCGCTCAGTTGCAGGAGACCGCGCGCAGTACCGAGACCGCTGTCGTGGTCGTCACCCACGAGCACACACTTGCTGAGGCGGCTGACCGGTTGATCAGTCTGCGCGACGGGCGCGTCGTCGAGAACCGCCGCAACGAGACCCCTGAGACGATCGCGGTCAGGGAAGTAGCATCATGATCTTGTTCGGGCGCAAGCTCGGCCGTGACCTTCGCGAGCACTGGGCGCAGTTCATCGCTGTCTCCCTGATGGCAGCGCTGAGTGTTCTTATCTTCTCTGGGCTGGAAGGTGGCTGGCGAGGCATCCAGGCAGAGCTTGATTCTTTCGCCGCGGAGCAGGAGATGCCCGACGCTTGGGTCACCGGATACTCGTTGGCCGAGGACGACGCCGAGCAGATCGAAGACCTCGACGGCGTTGACCAGGCATCCCTCGTCGCATCCGTGTCGGTGACCCGGACTGACAGCTCGTCCGAGGACGATCTGTCGCTGAGCACCCGCGATGAGGCCGGAATCAACGCCCCGTACAGCGTAGACGGCGCACCAGTGTCTGACGAGGACGGGGTCTGGCTCGACGAAGCCTACGCCGAGGCAAACAACATTGGCGCGGGCGACGAGATCACCGTCTCTCGCGGTGGTACCGACACGAGTCTGCGAGTCAAGGGATTGATCTTGCAGCCGGACAAGATCGCCTACACCGGCACCGGTCTAGTTGCCCCGGACCCCGCGTCGTTCGGCTACGGCATCGTTAGCGACCAAACCGCTACCGAGCTGGCTGGGGCCGAACCGGTCGAGCAAACCATCACAATCCTTGGCGATCCAGGCGTAGTCCACGCTGAGGCGCCTGGCATTCTCGGGGACCGCTATGGATCATTCTCTGACCGCGATACACACCCGCATGTCGCGACCGCCTACGAACGAGTGTCGCAGATCCAGAGTCTATCCTACCTGTTCTCCTCGCTGTTCCTCCTCGTCGCGCTGCTGTCGATCTTCACCTCGATTCGGCGCTTGACCGACATACAGCGTGGCGAGGTCGCGACCCTGAAGGCGCTCGGCCACTCCAATCGACTCATCGGCACCTACTTCACGGCCGTGGGCATTGTCGCCGTCCTCATCGGTGTCTTGGTCGGTCTCGGGCTCACGCCACTCCTGTCGCGATATGTGCTCAGTACCCAACAAGGCAGTTTCAGCCTGCCCGCATGGACCACCGCTTACACCCCAGCGAGTGCCGTCCTGCCGGTGTTGCTGATCGTAGTGTGCATTCTCGCGTCCTGGACGGCCACTCGTCCCATGCGTAAGGCGACCCCGGCCGAAGGGATGCGCCCGGACATTGGACGAGCTCGCCGGAGCCTGCTCGAACGGCTCCCCACCCTGTGGCAACGTCTGCCGTATGGAAGCCGCTGGGCGATCCGCGATGCCTCCGGCAACCCGGTCCGCGTGGTCATGGGAATCGTGGCGACCACCGGATGCATGATGCTGCTGGTCACTGGCTTCGGCATGCCCGACACCCTCAATCAGCAGGTGAAACTGTCCTACTCCGAGCAATACCGTTACGACACGCGGCTGTCGATCTCCCCGCTGGCCACCGAAGCGATGCGCGAGCGAATCGAGGAGGAAGCCGGTTCGGGTCAATGGGTGCACCAGTCCTCGGTCCAGCTCGGACCTGAGGACGGCACAGAGCACACGCTGACTGTACTCGGAACAGGCGACCTTTTCCGCTTACTGGACCGGGACGGTGATGTCATGCCCGTGACAGACGAAGGTGCTGTCATCACAGACCGTCTCAGCGATAGCCTCGACCTCAATGTCGGCGACTCTGTCATGATCACGACTTCGGACGGTAGCGATCATGAGATCACGATCACCGCGGTGAGTGCGATCTCCGAGCCACAGGGGATCGTGCTGACTGAGGAAGCATGGAGTGACGTCGGCGGGGAGTTCTTCCCTACCAGCTATCTGACCGAGGAGGCGGCCGACGAGGACGTGCAAGAGTTGCCTGGGGTCACCGGGGACCTGAGTCTTGAGGAACAGGAGGCCAATGCGCAGTCGCTGGTTGACTCATTGGCCAGCGTATTCACCCTCATCAAGGTCTTCGCGATTATCCTGGCCGTCGTGGTCCTGTACAACCTGGGGGCGCTGAGTTTCACCGAACGCATCCGTGACTACGCGACCCTGCGCGTGCTCGGCTTCCACCATGGGGAGTTGCGATCCCTGGCCGGCCGAGAGAACATCACCACCACGCTGATCGGATGGCTTGCCGGCATTCCTGCGGGCTGGTGGTTTCTCGGCCAGTACGTTGGCCTGTTCAGCACCGACCGGGCCAGTTACCTGCCCAGCGTCTCGATAGCCAGCCTCGCCATTGCCTCGGCCATCACTATCTTCTTCGCAATGACCGCGACACTGTTGCTGACCCGACGCATCAAGGGCATCGACATGACCAGTGCCCTCAAGGGCGTCGAATAAAACCACAAAAGGAGACTGTCTCAATCATGGCCATGAGGAAGCCTCCGTATCTGAGGCAGGGAAACAGGAGCGCGGTCAGGCCGAGCTGCGGGCCTCGATCCCGGGCAAAAGCAGATCCCACATGGCTTCGACTCGCTCGACGATGTCGGCGCTGCCGGTGAGCTGATGCGAGATCTCCTGCGCGCCGAAGAATCCTGCCACGATCTGCCAGGCCACGGCCTCGACATTGAGTCCGCGCCGTACCTCACCGAGGTCTTGGGCTTCACCGAGATGTTCGGTCACTGTCTCGACCCACGGCAAAAACGGGGTCGGCAGATCAATCCCGATGACATCAGCCTCACGCATCAGCCGCAAAGGCGCGCGCACACCTGGCTCGTCGCGGTAACTCTGCGCAACCTGGGCTGAGAGCCAGCGCAACGCAGCGATGCCTTGTAAGTTCTGACGCCTGACTTCGGCTAAGACCGCTTCCCACGCGGAGAAGTAGGTGCCGACCACGGCACTGGCGAGGGCTGCCTTCGATGGAAAATGGAAATACACTGTGCCCTTGGTCACCTCAAGACGTGCAGCGATATCGCTGAGTGCGACTGAGGCGTAGCCACGCTGGCCGAACTCCTCAGCAGCTACCCGGAGGATGCCCGCACGAGTACGGAGGCGTTGTTGTTCACGCAGGGTTGTTTTCACACCACACCTTCACTGACCAGCCGACGAGTATGCCACCATACTACCAGTCGGCTCTAGTTGTGCGTTTGCTCGGCGTTCGGGGGCGACGCCCGGGCCCGCGGCGCTGGCCGATCGTCTGGCTGTGTGCGACGGCTGGAGATCACCGGGGTATCCCTATGGTTGTTGTCAAGCGGGTGCTGGGTCTCGGGGTTCGTAAAGGGGTGCCTGTTTTCATGATCGCGTACATGACGTTTAACCGGCGACGCGCCAAGCACATGACCGGTCGTGTTATGGCGCTTCCCCTCGGCTTTTCCGTTCGTAGTAGGCCTTCGATAGCGGGTCGTGGCAGGAGGCGTTCCATGCGGTTCGGAACAACGTGTTCTTCAGCTGCTTGTTCCCAGCGCCGGCGGGGAACTCACCCCGGGTCGAGGTCCCGGTTCGTCGGGTCACGGGAGCGATCCCGGCGCCGGCGGACAGGTGTGCGGGGCTTGGGAACGCGGAGAGGTCGCCGGCTGCCAGGAGGATCTGTGTCGCGAGTCTCGGGATGACAAGCTTGACTGCTTCGGCACCGGGCACCGTGACAGTTTGCTCAGACAGTGCCTGGAAAACCTGGTCGATGAGTGGGCCGGCATCATTGTGGCTGTGGTTGCGGGCTCACGGCTTCACCCCGGCCTTTCCGGTCGTCTTGAGCCTAGCCGGCCCGTGGTAGCGGGGGAGCAACTCCATCACGATCGTCCGGGTGAGGACGACACCAAGGACAACGCGTTCCACGGAGGGGTAGATCTGGATCAGTACCGATCGTAGCCGGTTGATCGTGCGTTGTCTCGGGAGCGAGGTCCGCGTCGAACCCGGACAGCACCTTCAGCACCGATAAGGCCTCGGAGCTACGGTCCACGGCTCGGATACGGATCCGCTGCCTTGCGCATCGTCAGCGACGGCGATCGGCAGTGCCCCGATCGTGTTCGGCTGATTGACGACGACAAGCACCGCACCGTGCTACTGCAGATCAGTGATAACAGTGCGCAACGCGGCCTGGTGCGGGGGCTACTCGTGGTCGTACACGCGTTGCCCGTCAACAGTGAGCGCGCATCCGTGGTGGGTGGACTGACCGACGTCGAGTCTCCGTGTGATGGCGTATTCGGTTGTCATGACAGGTCCCCTTGTTCTGCTGTATCCCTGGCCGCTGGTGTCATGACATCCGATGTTGGGACCCATGTTTCGAAGACCCCTCAACCGAAGTCGGGCCGTGTCCCGATCAGTAGCCAACGCGCGTCCTGGACCCCTGGCGACAACACCCCCGGATCATTGACGACAGGGCAAAACAGCCATACCAGGGCCAACGACCAGATCCTCAGACGAGGACCCACCAATAGACGAGGACCCACCAATAAATGCAACGGGCTGAGCAGGCTACGGTTGGCTTCTGGCATCCCTCTCAGAGAGCCAAATCGCGCCCTGAAACAAGGCTCAAAAGCCCGACGGACCCCGCGAAAATCCGTGCCGGCGAGCAAGACACCCATTCGGATATTTTGTATCCAAATGGGTGTCTCACTGGAGCGGGCGACGGGAATCGAACCCGCGTATCTTGCTTGGGAAGCAAGCGCTCTACCATTGAGCTACGCCCGCAGATCTCACAACAGAGACATATAGAGGGTACCAGATGTTGACTTTCGATGTGCCATCACCCCGGTGTGGCAAAACCTGACATTGACACGTGCCATTAAGTCTGAAGTTGCTAACTGAGATAGGTTAGATTCGTGCTTCTCTCTGATCGCGATATTAAGGCCTCCTTGGATTCTGGCCGTATTCAACTCGATCCGCTCGACCGTGACATGGTCCAGCCGGCCAGTATTGATGTGCGCTTGGACCGGTTCTTTCGTCTCTTTGATAATCACCGCAATGTGCACATCGATCCCTCGGTAGAGCAACCAGATCTGACCCGTTTGGTCAGCGTAGACCCGGATGAGCCGTTCATTTTGCACCCGGGGGAGTTTGTGCTGGGTGCGACCTACGAGCAAGTCACGCTCGCCCACGACGTGGCAGCGCGACTCGAAGGGAAGTCGTCACTGGGACGGCTCGGGCTGCTCACGCACTCCACCGCCGGATTTATCGACCCGGGCTTTTCCGGTCATATCACCTTGGAACTGTCCAATATGGCCACCCTTCCGATTAAGCTTTGGCCGGGGTCAAAGATTGGCCAACTGTGCTTCTTCAACCTCTCCTCGCCGGCCGAGGAGCCCTACGGTTCCGGCGGAAATCTCAACCGTTACCAAGGTCAGCGTGGGCCGACCGCGTCGCGGAGCCATCTGAATTTCTACCGCACCACGATCGAACGCTGACAGGATTCCAGACCATGAGCTCCGCCAGCCTCCAACACGTTCCTGACGGGTCCCGCCAAACGTCGCGGCGTCTGCGTGTGGTGGCGTGGTCGCTGTGGGATTGGGGGTCGGCGGCCTTCAATGCCGTGATGGTGACCTTCGTCTTCGGCACGTATCTGAGCTCTGAGGTTTTCGGTCCCGACGGCAGAGGCACCTCGTGGTTGGCAGCCGGCAACGCGGTCGCCGGCGCACTAATTGCGGTGACCGCACCGGTGATTGGCCAGCGGGGCGACCGCGGCGGGAAACGAACGCTCTGGTTAGGCATGAACACAGCGCTCGTGGTGGCGTGTATGGCGCGCTGTTTCTTCGTCCAACCGCAGGAAACCTACCTGGTGCTGGGAGTCATTCTGCTCTCAGCCGGCAACGTGTTCTTCGAATACGCCGAAGTCCACTACAACGCGATGCTGGTCGATATTTCCACGCCGTCCACGATCGGACGCATCTCGGGTATTGGCTGGGCTTGCGGATACCTCGGTGGAATAGTGCTTTTGGGTCTGCTCTACCTGGGCTTCATTTCCGAGGGGCCACACTGGTTCGGGGTCCCTGATGAGCAGATGCTCAACATTCGTATCGTGGCAGTCATCGCGGCCGGGTGGTTTCTCCTGTTTTCCTTGCCTGTGCTCTTCGCTCAACGGCGTAGCGTCGGGGCTGACCTCACCAACTCGGCTGAGTCGGCTCAGAAGAACGCACACGAACCCCGTCCTAGCGTGGTGGAACCCTACCGCCAACTCTGGGGCACTCTGGTGCGTATGTGGCGTGAAGACCGCAACACCTTAGCTTTCCTGATCTCCTCGGCGGTCTTTCGCGACGGCACCGGTGCAATCTTCGCCTACGGCGCAGTCTTGGGCACCACGGTCTATGGCATCAGCGCCAGCGACGTGTTGCTGTTCGGTATTGGCGCCAATGTTGTCGCAGCCATCGGCGCTTTTTCCGGAGGGTTCCTGGATGACAAGCTCGGGCCTAAGTGGGTCATCTGGATCTCACTGGCCGGTCTCTTGGTCTTGGCCGGAACGATTTTCTTCCTCGACGGTGCGGGAGCGTTCTGGGTCGGTGGACTATTGCTGTGTTTCTTCGTGGGCCCGGTGCAGTCGGCATCCCGCGGTTTTCTGGGAAGACTGGTGACTCCTGACACGGCCGGTGAAATCTACGGGTTATACGCCACCACCGGGCGGTCGGTTTCCTTCCTCTCACCCGCACTCATCACTTTGTTCGTCGGGATCGTGGGAGACTCCCGCGCCATGATTCCTGCCATCATGCTGGTTCTGCTAGCCGGAGCCTTGTTGCTGATTCCGGTCCGGGATCCGAAGGTGACTTCACGGACCCTGTGAAATTTTTCATAACCGTGAATTGGCAACCAGCGGTACTGGAACCTGAATGAAAGATGTATTTTTCAAGGCGATATGGCCGAGTTAATGGCGGCGCTACCCCAAAATGCCGGGGAACCCCGGGGTCTGTTCTGATGCTGTGGGCTGACTCGTTACGACCGGAATAACGTCTCTGTGGGCAGATTTAAAGCCCTCTGGCATCGTCGGTGACGACGTCCTGTGACAATCGACCACACCGAAAAGCGCTAAAGTAAGAAGGGTGCCTGCCCCATAATTGCTCTGGAGGACGACCGTGCTTATTGTGCTCATTGCACTGTTCGCCGTCGCATTGGTCGCGCCCTGGATTTTCCGAGTTACCGATCGGGCTGGTTTCTTTGTCTTGGCTGCGGTTCCAGCCGCCGGTTTCATCTGGGTTCTCACCCAGATGCCACATATTCTCCACTCCGAGCAACTCTTAGCCTCCGGAGCAGCCGCCGATGCCGCCAATGACCCGCTGGTGCGCACCTACCCGTGGTTAACCGAGATCGGCGTTGAACTCTCCTTCCGGATGGATACCCTGGCGGCACTGATGTCGCTGATCGTGCTCGGTGTGGGCGCTCTGGTGCTGGTCTACTGCTCTCGGTATTTCAGCGCCGGCGACCCGCGCAACGGTACCTTCGGTGCTCAACTTTTGGCTTTCGCCGGCGCCATGTTCGGGCTGGTCACCACAGATGATCTATTGGTGCTCTACATCTTCTGGGAAATCACCTCGGTGCTGTCCTTCCTGCTGATTGGTTACGCCGGGCAACGAATCTTCGCCCGTCGCTCCGCGATTACCGCGCTGATAGTGACCACTTTCGGTGGTCTGGCCATGCTGGTCGGACTGATGATGCTCGGTGAATCAGCCGGCACCTACCGGATTTCCGAGGTTGTCAACCGTTCCGAAGAACTTTTGACTGGCCCCTACTCGGGAGCCTTTATGGGCTGGGCCATCAGCCTGGTGCTACTGGGTGCGTTGACTAAATCCGCCCAGGTGCCTTTCCACTTCTGGCTCCCCGCGGCTATGGCAGCCCCCACCCCAGTCTCGGCTTACCTGCACTCGGCTGCCATGGTCAAAGCCGGTGTTTATCTGGTGGCACGACTAGCCCCCGGATACGCCGACATGCCAGTCTGGCAAGTGATGGTGCTCGGGGTCGGAATGTGGACCATGCTTGTCGGCGGCTGGCGAGCCCTACGTCAAACCGATATTAAACTCGTCCTGGCCTTCGGCACCGTCTCCCAGCTGGGATTCTTGATGATCGCCAACGGTTTGGGTGACCGCGACGCCGCCATGGCAGGACTGGCCATGCTGATGGCCCACACGCTGTTCAAAGCACCCCTGTTCATGCTGGTGGGCCTCATCGATAAAATGGCTGGAACGCGCGATGTGAACCGCCTGTCCGGGTTGGGCCGAAACCACCCGTGGCTTTTTGCCTTCGCCCTGCTGGCCTCGTTGTCGATGGCCGGTATCCCACCGTTCTTTGGTTTCGTGGCCAAAGAATCCGTGCTGGAATCAGCCCTGCACTGGGGCGAGGTCCACTCACAAGTCGCCACTGACGCGTATGCGGCCCCGAGCTTCTGGGGTATCGTCTGGGCGTGGCTGCCACTCGCCGTGGCGGTACTGGGTTCGGTCTTCACCGTAGCCTACACTGCACGGTTCCTCTGGGGTGGTTTCGCCACTAAGACCACTGTGGACGACCAGGGCGTTACCCAGCACATGGAAGACACCCCGGTCGAAAAGTCGGCCTCGATCCTGGGTACCACCCCAGCAGCGGTGCTGAGCGTGATCAGCCTGGTCGCCGCCTTCGTTCCCGGATTGATGGGTGCCCTGCCCGAGGCCTATAGCCAAACCGCCGAACCGTTAGCCGGTTTTGAGAACGATCCGGCCTACCTGGCGCTGTGGCACGGATTCACCCCGGTGCTGGCAATTTCTATCGCGATCATTCTCGTCGGTCTGGTGCTCTATGCCTTCAAAGACCGGGTCTGGCATGCACAAGATGCCGTACCGTCCTGGGTGGATTCGGCCAAAGTCTATCGTTGGACCCTGCAACGTCTAGATGCCTTTGCTGTCTGGGTCACCGGTCGCACCCAGCGCGGTGACCTGGCTTTCTACCTGTTCATCATTCTTACCGTGGCCACCGTGGGACCGTTGCTGGCCATGCTGTTCCCGACCAATAACGATCCCACCACTGTCAGCCTGCCCAACGTGGCCTTCTTCGGCGACTGGCGACTGGAGCAATCACCGGGTCTGGTGCTGGCCTCGATTTGTATGATCATTGCCGTGGCTGGTGCCGTCTGGGCCCGTCGTCGTTTCATGGCCGTCATGCTGGTCTCAGCCACCGGCTACGTGCTGGCCGCCATCTTCGCGCTCCGCGGATCTCCGGATCTGGCCCTGACTCAGTTGCTGGTGGAATCCATCGTGCTGGTGGCCATGGTGTTGGGCCTGCGGGTACTGCCACCGCGGGTTCCCACCGGGCTACATGGACGCAATAACCGCTGGGCGCGCGCGCTCTTGTCGATCGGATTCGGTCTGGTGATGATGTGGTTGGCTGCTACCGTGCTGGCCTCCCGTGTGCAGGACCCCATTTCACTGAAAATGCCGGAACTGGCCGCCGAAGAAGGCGGTGGCTACAACATCGTCAACGTCACCCTGGTCGATATGCGCGCCTGGGATACCTTCGGCGAAATCACGGTGCTCACCGCGGCCGCCACCGGTGTGGCCTCGCTGGTCTTCATCGCCACCCGGGAGCGTTTCCGCCACCACTCATTGGCCGATGTGGAACCCGGCTCGGTGGGACGCTATAACCATAAAGCCGCGTCGCTGAGCACCGGCGAAATCTCGGTGGTGCGTGGGTTCTCGACGGTTTCGCGTGACCCGTGGCTGATCGCCGGTCGGACCCTGGCGCCGGAACGTCGCTCCATCATCTTCGAAGTGGTCACCCGCCTGATCTTCCACATCATCATCCTGATCTCGATCTACCTGCTACTGGCCGGACACAACGTCCCCGGCGGTGGCTTCGCCGGTGGTCTGCTGGCCGGTCTGGCGCTGACCATTCGGTACCTGGCCGCTGGCCGCTATGAGCTGGCCCAAACCGTGCGCATCCCCGCCGGTGTGGTGCTGGGCTCCGGACTGGCGCTGGCCGCCATCTCCGGGATCATCCCGCTGTTCTTCGGCGGTGAGGTCTTCCAGCAGGTCGACTTTGAATTCACGCTACCGGTCTTCGGTTACGTCCACGCGGCCTCGGCATTGATCTTCGATATCGGGGTCTACCTCGTGGTGATCGGCCTGGTCATCGACGTATTGCGTTCCCTGGGTGCAGAGGTCGACCGTCGGTACGAAAAGGAATTGGCCGTCCGCGAAGAAGCTGAGGCCCGTCGCAAGCAGGTCAGTACTCAGTCCACAGCACAACCGCGAACCGGAGGTGGTCGCTGATGACGATCGATGCGATCTTGCTGATCATCATGGGAGCACTGTTCGCCGGTGCGGTCTATATGGTCATGGAACGGACCCTGACCCGCATTATGCTCGGGCTGGTCATGTTCACCAACGGAGCCAACCTGTTGATCATCATCATGGCCGGCCCCGCCGGTTGGCCCCCGATCGTGCGCGACTCGGTCAGTGCCGATGAATACGCCGATCCGTTGCCACAAGCTCTCACGTTGACCTCGATCGTGATCTCATTTGCCACCACCTCCTTCTTGCTGGCGATGATCTACCGCTCCTGGGTGCTGGCCCGTCGCGATGAAGTTTCCGTTGACGTCGAAGACGTCAAGGTGGCCGAGCAACCCACCTACGACGCCGAAGATGATGCCGAGCTACGCGAGGAAGAATCCGAGTTTATTGACGACGACCAGGACCCGAACATGGCCTACGACGCGCCCTCGGCCGAGTCCGGCTCCACCACAACAGGAGTTGATCGCTCATGCAGCTCGATGTGATCTCCATGGCCCCGCTGGCCGTCGTGTTGCCCATCCTGGGCGCCGCCCTCGCCTTTACGTTGGTCCGACGTCCGCGTGGCCAAATCCTGGTGACCGTGCTGACCATTGTGGTTACCCTGCTCTTGGAGGTCGCGCTACTGATCGCCACCTGGAACGAGGGCGCCAACGCCGTCTTCCTCGGCGGTTGGGAAGCCCCCTGGGGCATCGTGATGGTGGTCGATCGGTTCTCGGCGCTGATGCTGGTGGTTGCCACCACTGTGGTGCTCGCGGTGTTGCTCTACGCCTCCGCACAGGGTATCGGCGATGACGACACGCCCCGGCCGGTCTCGATCTTCCACCCCACCTACCTGATCCTGACCGCCGGGGTGTCCAACGCGTTCTTAGCCGGAGACCTCTTCAACCTCTATGTGGGCTTCGAAATCCTGCTGACGGCTTCCTACGTGTTGCTGACCATGGGCGGGACCGGCCCACGGATCCGCGCCGGTGTCACCTACGTCGTGGTCTCAGTGATCTCCTCGGTGATCTTTTTGATCGCGATCGCGATGATCTATGGCGCGACCGGAACCGTGAACCTGGCCGATCTGGCGGTCAAACTCGCCGAACTCGACCCCGACCTGCAACAGGTGCTACACATCATGTTGTCGGTTGGGTTCGGGATTAAAGCCGCCGTGTTCCCGCTGTCGTTCTGGTTGCCTGACTCCTATCCCACCGCCCCAGCCCCGGTCACCGCGGTGTTCGCCGGCTTACTGACCAAGGTCGGTGTCTACGCCATCGTGCGCACCGAAACCCTGCTGTTCCCAGGCAACCGGCTCAACGATCTGTTGCTGGTGGTCGCCGGGCTGACCATGGTGATCGGTATCCTCGGTGCCCTGGTGCAGTCGGATATCAAACGTGTGCTGTCGTTTACTTTGGTCTCCCATATCGGCTACATGATCTTTGGGCTGGCCCTAGCCAATGTGGTGGGGCTGGGCGCCACCGTGTTCTACGTGGTCCACCACATCACCATCCAGACCTCGCTGTTCTTGGTCACCGGGCTCATTGAATACCGGGCCGGTACCGCCAATATCGACCGCCTGGGCTCGATGCTGAAGATTTCACCGTTGATCGGGGTGCTCTACATCATTCCGGCCCTGAACCTCGGGGGTATCCCGCCGTTTTCCGGATTTATCGGCAAGGTCGGTCTGCTACAGGCCGGTGTGGGGGAGGGCTCCCCGTTGGCCTTCGCCCTCGTCATTGCCTCGGTAGTCACCTCCCTGTTGACCCTACTGGTGATGGTCCGGATCTGGGCCCGCGTCTTCTGGCGCCGAGCTGAGGACGTCGAAGATGCCACCTTGCGCGTGTCCGAAGAAGCCGAAGCCGCCGAGAATAACCAGCCACCCATCCGCAAAAACCTAGCCGGCCTGGTGGCCCCCACCGTCGGACTGGTCGCCGTGGGTGTAGGCCTTACCGTGGTCGCCGGCCCACTGTATAGCTTCGCGGACCAGGCGGCCGAAGATATGCTCGCTCGCACCCCGTATATTGAATCCGTGCTCGGCGATGAGGCAGCCGCCCAAGCCGCCGAAGACCTCCAGGAACTCAACGGATATGGCATCGAATTAGCTTCCGAGTCCTCGAATGGTGCCGGTGAAGACGACAATGACCCCGAAGAAGCCACCGATGCTGCCACCGGCGCATCGGATGCTACATCAGAGACTCTGGGCAGGAAGGAGGCTCGCGATGAATGATCAGGCACCCCCCGCGTCGACACCCAAGAACGACTCGGACGCGCGCGTCATTGAAAATAAGCCACCCTGGTGGACCCAATGGCCCATGTTCTTGCTCCTGGTGCTGATCTGGTGTGCGCTGTGGCAAGACTTCCGCATCGGACAAATCATCATGGGCGCGATCACCGCGGTGCTGGTGATGTTCATTTTCCGCCTGCCACCGATTCCCTTCGGCGACCGGTTCAACTTCTACTACGCGGTGAAATTCCTGTTCATCTTCCTGTGGAAGATCACCTGGGCCTCGATCGATGTGGGGATTAAAGCCATCGTCCGAGGCCCGCGGATCACCAATTCGGTGCTCGCTGTCCAGCTACGTAGCCACGACGACCTCGTGGTTACCCTGGTGGCTCACGCCTACGCGCTGATCCCCGGGTCCTTGGTCATTGACGTGGACCGAACCACCTCCACCCTCTACCTACACGTGCTGGATGTGCCCAATGATCAAGCCGCTGAAGACTATAAACGCGATTCACACAATATCGAGAGCCACATCATCCGAGCCATCGGGTCTAAGAAGGACTACGCCTTGATTCGTGGGGAACACGACACCAGCGAGCCTGCTCCAGACCAAACTCAACACCCGGGAGGTGAGCGCTGATGCATGTCCTTCAGTTGGCAGGCTGGATCTGCCTGGTTTTCTTGGCGATCGGTGCGCTGGCCTCGGTCTACCGCATCGCACGCGGGCCGGCGACCTTGGATCGTGCCATTGCCACCGACGTGCTACTGATTACGGTCTCCTCAGCGCTGGTGGTCATCATGGCCCTGACCGGGCTGACTGACTACATCATGTTTGTGGTTGTTGCCAGTGTGATTGGCTTCGTCGGATCGGTGACCCTGTCCCGCTTCACCGTGGACGGTACCACCGCCAACCCGGGGGCCTCCGAAGAACGGCTGGAGTCCCAAGACCACAAAGACACCTATGTCGGTCACGCACAGGGGCCGGGCCGACGCGCTTCCAAGATCGGGCCCCAGCAGTCGAAGCCACAGCAGGGAAAGGGGGAGTGATCGACTATGATCGAATTTGAGTCAGGGTGGGAGATCGCCGGCGCGATTCTCATTGTGGTGGGCTGTTCCCAGTCAGCCACGGCAGGAATCGGTCTGTTGCGCTTCCCGGATGTGCTCTCGCGTATTCACGCAGCAACCAAGCCACAGGTATTCGGTCTGTTAACGGCATTGGCCGGCCTGGGATGCATTTGGCAGTCGTGGTGGTGGGTTCCCGTCTTGGTCGTCGCCTGGGTACTACAGCTGGTGACCGCACCGGTCTCGGCGCACCTGGTGGGTCGAGCCACCTACCGTTCCCGGCATCTGGACCCGGAGTTGCTCTATGTGGATGAACTGGCTGAAGTGATTACTCGCCAGGATGAAAAAGATCAGCGCGCTGATCACGATCAACCTGACGAGTCAGCCCAGAAGCCAGCCCAGAACTCCTAGACTTCGGCGTCGCCGACTCGACGCGCGGTCCGCTTGGTTTTCTCCTGCTTCTTGGCGCGGGCTTCCATGGCCTTGCGGACACCGCGCTGAGAACCGGACGTAATCAGCGACGAGATCGCTGCCGAGATCGCCGCGAACGTCACGATTTTCGCGATCGAGGTTTGTTGCTCATCGTCTTCCGACGGAGCTTTCTCACCGGTCATAGCCTTCCAGCCCAGATCGACGATCTTGGTGCCGAGATAACCGCCGGCCAGCGAGACACCGGTGGTCAGAACCTTTTGCATTAGCTTATTGCTATCCATCACTCCTGCTTTCTTCTGTGTTGATGACCGGGTCCAGCGCATCCGGACCGAGCTCTCCTGCGGGAGAGGGTTGCCGACTACCAGCTTAGCGAGTCCACGGCCTTTTGAGACAACTACTGGCTTGCTTGCGGAACGCCGATCGTCCCGACGCGACGCAACAGCCGGAATAAGTTCTCACTTTCTCGTGTGAGATCATCGGTGGTCTGACGTATGGCCGCCTGCAGGCTCTGGGGACCGGAACCAATGGGGAACACCGCCGTCAGACCCTCGGCATAGAGGTCCTCGAGCTCATCGCCCAGTGCCCCAGCTAGGGCAATCACGGGGATAGCCCGGCCGGTACGTGCAGCCACGGTACGCGTCGCGCGAGCCACCCCGACCGGGACCTTACCGGACAACGACTGGCCATCAAGACGTCCCTCACCGGTGAGCACCACATCGCAATCGGTCAGCTGGTCTTCAAAAGCCAGCAGATCGAGCAAGGTTGCAATGCCCGAGACCACGCTCGCCCCGGCCACACTTGCTAACCCTGCGGCGAGACCTCCGGCGGCCGCAGCACCGGGCAGCTGAGCCACGGACACGCCGGTGTCGCGGGCGATCACCGCCTCGGCGTGAACCATTCCGGCCTCCAGGTCGATCAGTTGGCGGTCGGTAGCGCCTTTCTGTGGGGCAAATATCGCAGTCGCCCCCTGCGGTCCGGTCAGCGGGTTGTCAATATCGCACAGCACCTGCAACCGGGCGGAACCGAGAGTGTCGGCCACCGCCGAGACATCAACACGATCGAGCTCGCGCAATCGTGACCCGGTGGGGATGAAATCCTCGCCCTCAGCGGTATAAAACCGGGCCCCTAACGCCCAGGCTGCACCAAGTCCCAAGTCATGCGTCGCCGAACCGCCGGCACCGATCAGTAACTCAGTTGCCCCAGACTCGATTGCGTGCCGGATGAGCTCGCCCACGCCCCGGGTTGTGGTAGCTCCCGGATCCAGATGTCCGGCAGCCAAGGGTAGCCCGGCCGTGGCGGCCATCTCGATCACCGCGGTGGTCTCCGTTAGCAGCGCATAGCTGGCCCTGACAGTATCGCCGGGGAAGACTCCGGTGACAGTTGCGGTGACCCGTTGGCCACCTCGAGCAGCCAACACCGTCTCGACGGTGCCCTCTCCGCCGTCGGCCAGCGGAAGCTGGTGCACGACAATCGAGGGATCAGCACGGTGGATACCGGTAGCAATGGCGTGGCAGACCTCCGCAGCGGTGGCGGCTCCCTTATACGAATCGGAGGCAATCAGCACAGTTTTCATCCTGAGGTCCACAGTACTGGATACCGCGGGTCTGGATACCCCGGTGCCCTTAAACGCCGGTGGCCCGGTAATTCCCCACAGAGGAACCACCGGGCCACCGGAAGAAAACGTGCTAACCGGATCAGTGCTTAGGCCTGAGCCGTTGCGTCGTCCTTTTCCTTGCGACTGATCTCTTCGTCCAGGGACGAGCCCTCGACATCAACGTTCGGCACGATCTTGTCCAGCCACTTCGGGAACCACCAGGCACCTGCACCGACCAGGTGCATCAGAGCCGGCATGAGCAACAGGCGGACCACGAAGGCGTCCAGCAATACACCGAAGGCCAACGCGAAACCGATCGGGCGGATCATCACATCATCGGCGAAGATGAAACCACCGAAGACCGAGATCATAATGATCGCCGCTGCAGTGACCACCGAGCGGCCGGACTTGAAGCCCTGCATGACCGCGGTGCGTGCGTCAGATCCGTGGACGTAGGCTTCACGCATACCGGTAGAGATGAACAACTGGTAGTCCATGGCCAAACCGAACAACACACCGATCAGAATGGTCGGCAGGAAGCTCAGCACCGGGCCGGGGGTCGAGACCTGGAAAATGGTATCTAGCCAACCCCACTGGTAGATGGCGACCACGCCACCCATACTGGCCAAGCAGGAAAGCACGAAACCACCGGTGGCGATCAACGGGACCACCAAAGAGCGGAAAACCACGATCATGATCAGCAAGCTCAGACCCACCACGACTGCCAGGTAGACGGGCAGAGCTTCGGCGAGTTCATCGGAGATGTCGATGAACCCGGAGGTCATACCAGCCACACCCAGGTCAAAGGCATTGGTTTCCGGAGTGGTGTCGCGCAGTTCGTAGACCAAGTCCTCCGTGGAAGGCTCGTTCGGGCCTTCTTCGGGGACGACCTGCAGGGCCAAGATGGAGTTGTCATCATTGGTTCCCGCCGGAACTACCTGGTCCACCCCATCCATCTCGGAGATTTGGGTGGCCAATTCCGCGGTAATAGTCATCGCATCATCATCCGAGGTGTCCTCTTCCAGATCCGCGGTAACCACCAACGGGCCGTTACGTCCGGGACCGAAGGCATCATCGATGGCCATGTAGGACTCATACGCGGCCGATCCTTCAGGTTCAGCCGAACCGTCGGGAAGGCCCAGTCGCATCTGGGAAGCCGGGATGGCCAAGATGCCCAGCACAGCGATCGAAGCCACAGCGGTGACGATCGCACGAGTCCACGACATGGGCTGGGTTTGGGGGTCATGGTGACCGGTAATCTGCGAGGAGGAGCCTTCATCAGATTCCTCGGCAGAGTGCTTGGCTTGGCTTGAGTGCTGTTCGTCTCGCTTCCGGCGTTCCTTCTTGCTCAAGGCACGCGGGCCGATGAAGGACAGCATTGCCGGGGTCAGCGTCAGAGCCACCAGCACAGCCAGTAGCACACAGACCCCACCGACAAGACCCATCAGGCCCAAGAACGGAATACCCGTAATGCCCAGGGCTAGCAGGGCGATGACCACGGTCGACCCAGCAAACAGCACTGCGGTACCAGCAGTTCCGTTGGCCAAACCAATCGAGGTACGCACATCCATGCCGGATTTGAGCTGTTGGCGGTGCCGGTTGATGATAAACAGCGCGTAGTCGATACCCACGGCCGAGCCGAGCATGATGCCCAACACAGGGGTGATGGAGACCATCTCCACCACGGAGGAGAAGGCCAGGGAACCGACGGCACCCACACCGACGCCGACCAGTGCGTTCAGCAACGGCAGACCTGCGGTGACGAAAGTACCCAACATAATGAACAGCACAATGGCCGCCACCACCATACCGACGATCTCAGTCGGGCCAATAATCTGCGGGATCGTCTGGGACACCTGCTGAGTGGGAAGGATTTCCACCCCGTCAATCTCGGCTTCCTCGAGGGCGGCCATGACGCCCTCGCGGTCCTCCTCTTCAATATCGAGCGGAGGCTTATTGAACATGATGATCGCTTCAACGGTGGTACCGTCTTCTGAGACCAGTGAGAAACCTTCTGAGGCATCGAGAAGGTCTTGGGCATCCTGAAGTTGGTCGCGATTGGTCTCGAGCTCTTGCTCCGCCTCGTCCAGCTCGTCCTCTTGAGTCGCTAACTCAGAACGGGCTTGTTCGAGCTGTTCGCGGCCCTGATCAATCTGCTCTTGCAGCGGGGCAGCCTGTTGCTCGGCGGCTTCTTGCGGAATGCCTTGAGCCACGGCCTGCTCGATGCCGGCGTCAACCTGTTCTTGGCCTTCGTCCAGCTCCTGTTCAGTCGCACTCAGTTGCTCGCGAGCGTCGTCAAGCTCCTCGCGACCGGTGGCCAGCTTCTCCTCGCCGTCGTCGAGCTGTTGTTGACCATCTTCGATTTCTTGAATCTGGTCCTGTCGTTGCTCTTCGGTGTCGAAAGGATTCACCGTTTCGTTCACCGCGTCGAGCTCATCGAGATCAGTGAGCAGGTCCCCGATCTCGTTCTTTTGCTCGTCGGTAAATTCCGAACCATCCTCGGTGCGGAACACGACCGGCCCGGTGCCCTTGGCGGCATCGGGGAATTCTTCCTCGAGTCGGTCGGTGACCTGCACGGTCGGAGTATCGGGAATGGTGATGGTCGATTGTAGCTGACCACCAAAAGTGAAAAAGCTAATCACGGCAATGGCGACAAGCGCCAGCCAGGATATTAAGACAGTCCACGGGCGCGCAGCGGCGCCCAGCCCAAGTTTGTTCAGAAGTTTAGCCACAGTACATAGTCCTCAAGTTCGAGATATTTAGGCTCGATCGCTACTATAGTTGACGGAGCGTCTCGAAACTAATGGTGAGACTCTTTTCGGCACCGTAAAGATCATCACCTCGGCTCATTCAAAGTCCTGCTTTCGCCTGGGGAGCGGGCAGAATAGGGCTGATGGCCATCCATCTGGTCCGGAAGCAAGTAGGAATATGACCGAAGAACAGAAATCGCGAGGCGGCAGACCACGGTCAGTGGCATCGCATGAAGCGATCTTGCAGGCGACATCCGAACTGCTGGCTGAAGGCGGACACCATCAAGTGACGATGGAAAGCATTGCCACCCGCGCCGGGGTGTCCAAACAGACCATTTACCGCTGGTGGTCGTCCAAAAATGATGTGGTCCTGGAAGCGATCTCGCAGGGAAAGGTCACCTACTATCCGGCACCGGCTCCTCACACTGGTCATCTCAAAGCCGATCTGCTCGCGTGGATGTCCACAGAGTTGGACAAAATCTTCGACGATGCCGACACCCCGCAACTAGTCCAAAACCTGATCTCGATGGTCGCTGCTGCCGGAGAAGATGCTGAACAACTCTTCCGTCCGATCTCCGATCCACTGATGAATGTGCTGATCGGTCGGCTCCGACATGCTGAGCGAGAGCGACCCGGAACCTTGCGATCCAGCCCCGAGATCATCGCTGAAATGGTGGCCGGAGCACTGCTCTGGCGACTTCTGATCAAACGCCCCGTCCCCGAGCACTGGGCTGAATCCATCCTTGATGCGGTCCTGTAGGTTGAGTGCCTGTAGGTTGAGTGTTATTGACTGTTGACCGACCGCCGTCTCCGAGCTGGCGTTACGGTACTGAGCCCGCTCGATGAGTAGAATGTCACCCTATGTACTGGACCCTTTCCGAGATTGCTGATTGGCCGATCTGGCTTGCGATCCTCGTGGTGATTCTCGACCTGGGCATTCGTATTTTGCTGCTGGGAATTGTTCCGGGTAATCGGCGTCCCGCGGTGGCGATGGCCTGGCTGTTGGTGATTTTCTTCCTGCCCTGGATTGGGGTCTTGCTCTTCTTGTTGCTGGGCTCGTTCAAACTCGGCGGTCAGCGACGCTCGCGCCAGAAAGCCGTTAATGAGGAACTCCGGCGTGCTACCGCGCACTGGACGCTCCCTGACCAGATCCACGAGGTACCCCAGTACGTCGAGTCCTCGGCTGCGTTGACCCGTCAGCTGACGGGGTTCCCCATGCTGGATGGCAATAGCTTCCAGTACTACACCGACTACCGCAATTCCTTGCACGCCATGGCCCAAGATATCGACCGGGCCCACGACTATGTGAACATGATGTTCTACATCTGCGCGGTAGACCCCGTAGACCGACGGGGTTATAGCTCAGTGGTTTTTGATGCGTTGATCCGTGCTAAACAACGTGGCGTCACGGTGCGCGTCTTATTTGACCATATTGCCTCGCTACGCGTGCGCGGCTATCGGGACTTGTTGAAACTCTTGCGGGAGCACGACATTGAGTATTACCGGGCCATGCCGGTGCGTCCCCTACGCGGCCAGTATCAGCGACCCGACCTACGCAATCATCGAAAGTTGATGGTGATTGATGGAACCGTGGCCTACACCGGATCTCAGAACCTGATCGAACCCGGGTATAAGAGGGCCTCGGCTCACAAAATGGGTCGAGAATGGGTCGATGTCATGGCCCGGATTACCGGGCCGATCGTGGCTTCACTGGACATCGTTTTCGCCACCGACTGGTACTCCGAGACCGGACAACCCACTCAAGAAAATCTGCGTGATCTCACCACCGAAGAGATTGAAGATCACCGGGGTATCTCCGCGCAGGTTATCCCCTCCGGCCCGGGTTTTGCGAACGAAAACAACCTGCGGGCCTTCAACCATCTGTTCTACTCCGCCACCCGCACTCTGCGGGTGGTGACCCCTTACTTGGTGCCGGATGATTCCATGCTTTACGCGCTCACTACCGCAGCCCAGCGCGGAGTGGATGTCGAGATGATCGTGTGTCGTCGCGCGGACCAGTTCATGGTTCACCACGCCCAGCAGTCCTACTACGAGGCGCTCCTACGCTCCGGGGTGCGGATCTTGCGCTATCCCGACCCCAATGTCTTGCACTCGAAAATGTTCACGGTCGATGACGATGTGGCCGTGTTTGGATCGTCGAATATGGATATGCGCTCGTTTTCGCTCAACGTGGAAGTTACTGTGCTGGCAGTGGGCGCGGAGATCGTAGCGGCGACCGAACGTGTCATGGACGAGTATCGGGCCGAGTGCGAGGAACTCACCTTAGAACAATGGTTGGCCAGGCCACGATATAAACGATGGTTGGATAACGTCTTCCGCCTGACCTCGGCCTTGCAGTAACGCTAGGTCGCCACGTATTTTGTGCTGGTCCTCGCTGGTCTCAGCTGGCTAGTCTAAGTCGGAATCCACGTCGTCTTGTTGGTGTTCCTTGCTCAAAGCCGGCCACAGCAGGATGATGAAACCGATGGCCAACAGAGCAAACCCCAGCGGATAGCTAAACGGCGTTGAGGGTGCAAAATTCAGCACCGACATGCCGAGGGCGATAATGAGTAATCCGCCGTAGATCTGCAACTGAGTCATCACGGGAGCTAGTTTAGTCCCTGTGCTGAGGAGCTAGAGGCTCCGTTGGTGGAGATTTCAAGGCGCAACATCGTATAGGCGGCTTCTTGGACCGACTCGGCGGGACCTGAGGTGTCTAGGACCAAATCGGCAACCGATTCGACTCGGTCGCGGTCGGTAAAGTCTTGCTCTTGAGATGACCACCGTTCCCAGTTTGGCCCGTAGTTCTCTCCGCCTCGACCCACAGCGCGGTCCCGGCGGGATAGTTCGGGGGCATTCAACCAGATCAGAGAGTTGAGATGTTCCCGGGCTGCGCGAGCGCCGGTTCCAAAACCCTCAATAATGGTGATCTGGCCTGGAGCGAAGGTCCTCTCCGGCCCCAATGCTCCGTCGGGGGCATTACTCGACCAGTCCCAGTCTCGGTAGGTGACGGTTTCACCCTGTGCCAGGGCTGGGAGCAATTCGTGGGTATACAGAGCAACTCCAGCCTCCAACCCGTCCCAGCCACGGTAGAGCTGGTCGAGGCCGAACACCGCAACGGAGAGTTCGGGGTGTTCCGCGTGGATCCGTTGTTCCAAGGCGTCGGCGAGTTCGGTCTTGCCGGCCCCGGAACGGCCGTCGATACCAAGAATCAGGGGTTTCATGGCTCCATCCTAGTCTCCGGGCTGAGAACAACCCAGAGGTTACTTCTGAGCCGTTCACATCAGCAGGCCACCGGGTGCGATCCGATATGACAGACGTGACGCCAAGCGATCATCGCTTGACGCCACGTCGTCGAGTCGTGTCTCAGTGCGCTAGGCCCTCACGGTAACTTGCGCACCGGCCGGTGGCAACCGACTGAGCGGGTCATTAGTCCTGCACGTGTTCGATGTCGCCCTCGGGGGAGGTGATGAACGAGCGCAGGAACCAGTGGAATAGCTCTAGGCCACGAGCCTGCTCGATCAGGATGTCCTCGGACATCGGGTCAACCTTGCCGACCTCGGAGATCGCAGCGCGCAGGTCAGCGATAATTCCGGTGTAGACCTCGTCCAGAGCGGAGATATGAGCCAGGGTCGAACCGCGCAACAGGGAGTAGTCTTCCCAGGTACGCTCGGAGACGATCGCGCCCGGGGTGCCCTTCGGAGCAACACCCAGGGTGGCGATGCGCTCAGCGAGGGTGTCGGCGTAGTCGCGGACCAGGTCGATCTGCGGGTCCAACATTTCGTGCACGGAGATGAAGTCGCGACCCACAACGTTCCAGTGAGCCTGCTTCAGGGTCAGTTGCAGGTCGTTCATTGCGTGCAGACGAGTCTGAAGAACCTCAGCGACGCGGTGGCCTTCTTCAACTTCCAGGCCGGGGGTGGTGTAGTTTGCGTTTGCTTCAGTCATGTTGCTCCCTTTCTTCAGAAAGTGCCCGGTGAGTGCATCTCACTCACGGCGGTTTCTGCGGTCGGGGCCACGATTCCGGCGGAATCCTGGTGCTCCCTGCGACCTTGGTTATAACTAAACCGTGTTCTCAGATCGCCGGCAAGGTACGTAAGGCTACCCTAGGTAATTATGAATGGCTCAAAATAAGGGCTGTTGCGAAATCCTCAGATCTAAGTTCACTCCCGGCGAAAAAAGAGGCGCAACGAGAGGGCTCCAGCTAGTTTTCTGCGGGGTTTCTGCGCGTATTCCAGGTGTTAGGGGCCGTGATGTCGGGCCTCTGGTCCGTCTCTCCAAAAAATTTTCCCACCCGGGAATGTTTTTCGAGGTGGCATGGTTGCACAGAATAAGAAAACTTGAGTCCCTGTCGCTCAAGGTTATTTGACCGGATGAGCGATGGTGGTTATCTTGAGTGGAGAAGGCTCAAGGAGCCACAAGGGATTGATAATCCGATGGAAAGGATGACTGGAATGGCACGTGCAGTAGGTATTGACCTCGGAACGACGAACTCTGTCGTTGCCGTGTTGGAAGGTGGCGACCCCACCGTTATCGCAAACGCTGAAGGCGCTCGCACTACCCCGTCGGTGGTGGCGTTCTCCAAGTCTGGTGAAGTTCTCGTTGGTGAAATTGCCAAGCGCCAGGCTGTGAACAACCCCGATCGCACCATTTCCTCGGTCAAGCGTCACATGGGGACCGACTGGACCGTCGATGTTGACGATAAGACCTACACGCCGCAGGAAATTTCAGCGCGCATCCTGATGAAGCTCAAGCACGACGCTGAAGAGTACTTGGGCGAAGACGTGACCGAGGCCGTGATTACGGTTCCGGCGTACTTCAACGACGCAGAGCGTCAGGCCACCAAGGAAGCCGGTGAAATTGCCGGGATGAAGGTCTCACGCATTATTAACGAACCGACCTCGGCAGCTTTGGCCTACGGTCTGGACCGCGGTAAGGAAGAAGAGCAAATTCTGGTCTTCGACCTCGGCGGTGGTACCTTCGACGTCTCCCTGCTGGAAATCGGCAAAGATGAAGACGACTTCTCGACCATTCAGGTTCGGGCTACCGCAGGCGATAACCGACTGGGCGGTGACGACTGGGATCAGGCCATCGTGGACTGGTTGCTAGAGAAGGCCAAGGCCTCTGGTGCGGATCTGTCCAAGGACAAGATCGCTTTGCAGCGTCTGAAGGAAGCCGCTGAGCAGGCCAAGAAGGAACTGTCCTCGGCTACGTCAACCAATATCTCCCTGCAGTACCTCTCGGTCAACGAAAACGGTCCGGTGCACTTGGACGAGCACCTGTCTCGGGCGAAGTTTGAAGATCTCACCTCGGACCTGTTGCAACGGACCAAGAAGCCCTTCGAAGATGTCATCAACGAAGCCGGCATCACCGTGGGCGATATCGACCACGTGGTGCTGGTTGGTGGCTCGACCCGTATGCCCGCGGTGGCCGATTTGGTCAAGGACCTAACCGGTAAGGACGCCAACAAGGGTGTCAACCCCGATGAGGTCGTAGCGGTCGGTGCTGCGATCCAGGCCGGCGTGCTCTCGGGTGACCGCAAGGATGTGTTGCTGATCGACGTCACCCCGCTGTCGCTGGGTATTGAAACCAAGGGCGGCGTGATGACCAAGCTGATCGAGCGCAACACCGCCATCCCGACCAAGCGGTCCGAGACCTTCACAACCGCTGAGGACAACCAGCCTTCGGTGTCCATTCAGGTCTTCCAGGGTGAGCGGGAGTTCACCGCCGACAACAAGCCACTGGGCACCTTCGAGTTGACCGGTATTGCTCCGGCTCCGCGGGGGATGCCACAGATTGAGGTCACCTTCGACATCGACGCCAACGGTATTGTCCACGTCTCGGCGAAGGACAAGGGTACCGGTACTGAGCAATCGATGACCATCACTGGCGGTACCTCGCTGTCGGATGAGGACATCGACCGCATGGTCAAGGACGCGGAAGCTCACGCTGAGTCCGATAAGAAGCGTCGTGAAGCAGCGGAGCAACGCAACGCTGCCGAGCAGAGCGCCTACTCGGTTGACAAGCTCATCAAGGATAACGACGAGAAGCTTCCGACCGATGTGAAGGAAGAAGTTCAGGCCGACGTCGACGCGCTGAAGGCCGCATTGGAGAAGGAAGACAACGACGACGAGGTCAAGGCTGCCTTCGAGAAGTTGCAGGCTTCCCAGACCAAGCTGGGTGAAGCGCTGTACGCTTCCAGCCAGGATGAAGCCGGCCAGGCTGCCGGTGGTGAGGATGCAGGATCCTCCGACGATGAGGATGTTGTAGATGCCGAAGTTGTCGACGAAGATGACGACAATAACAACAAGTAAATCCTGCGCCCAATCACTAGCGGTGTCAGTCCATCCGGGCTGAGGCCGTGTGAGCCAGCGATGGGCCGGCCAACCGGCCGGCCCATCGCGCTACCGCCCCGGCTTTGTAGAAAAGGAATGTGTGATGACAGACCAGCACAACTCCCAGGATCCAGACAAGGGTCGCGACGAGGAAATCCGTTTCACCGATAAGCGCAAAATTGACCCGGAGACCGGAGAGGTTCGTGACCCGGTCACCCAGGCAGAAGACATTCTCAGCCAGGCCACTGACCAGCAAGGCACCGATGCGGGACAGGGCATCGACAACGAGCACAGCGAGCCGGCAGACAGCTCTGGCGAGGCCTCAGCTGAAGCCGCCGAGTTGCGCGACGATCTGCAGCGTTTACAGGCGGAGTTTATTAACTACCGTCGTCGTGTCGAACGGGATCGGGACGTGGCGAGGGATAACGCCACGGTGGCCATGCTTGAAGCGCTGTTACCAGTGCTTGATGACCTCGATGCGGCCCGTGAGCACGGTGATCTTGTTGACGGCCCCTTCGCCGCGATTGCCCAAAAACTAGACTCAGTGTTGAGCCAGTTTGGCCTCCAGCGCCAGGACCAGCAGGCTTTGGCAGGAGAAGAGTTCAATCCCGCGCACCACGAGGCCATGTTGCGGCAACCCTCCGACGAGGTACCTGCCGAACACATTGTGCAGGTCTTCCGTAACGGCTACGTGCGCCATGATCGAGTGATTCGGGCAGCGCAGGTGATGGTTTCGGCCGGACCGGCCGACGAACAGTAGGGCGCGCAGTAGGACGCGCAACAGGACGAGACGACAACGATTCGAGACCACATCGAGACCGGCCGGAGGTGACAGCATGGTCGGTCGTGGTGGTCACTGATGATGAGCGAAAGGAGGCACCATGGCCTCACAGGATTGGGTGGATAAAGACTTTTACGCCACCCTGGGTGTCTCCAAAGACGCCTCTGAATCCGATATTAAAAAGGCCTACCGGAAACTGGCCCGCAAATACCACCCGGATCAAAACCCCGGTGACGAAACCGCGGAGAAAAAATTCAAGGACATCACCGAGGCCAACGCGGTCTTGAGTGATCCGGAGCAACGTCAACAATATGATGCGATTCGGGCCATGGGCTCTGGCGCTCGGTTTACCGGCGGACCGGCCGGTGGTACCGGTGCCGGAGGAGCCGGGACTAGTGGTGCTGGATTCGAGGATATCTTTGGCGGCCTGTTCAATCGTGGCGCTTCGGGAGGATTCTCCCGGGGCGGGGCACAGGGCCCGGACTTTTCGGACCTCTTTGGTGGATTTGGAAATTACTCGCCACCCCGGCAAAAAGGCGCTGACCGCAAGGCCGAGACCAGTATTTCCTTTGGCGGAATGGTGCGTGGCACCACCGTGCAACTACGGGCCGCCGACGGGGAAATCACCGAGGTTAAAATTCCCGCCGGCATTAAGGATGGGCAGACGGTGCGCGCTCGCGGTAAGGGCCAGCCGGGCTCGGGCGGACGCGGGGACCTGTTGGTCACCGTCCACGTCACATCTCACCCCTATTTTGTCCGCGACGAGCGACACCCGGAAAACGTACGCGTGAGGGTACCGATCTCCGTGGACGAAGCGATCCTCGGGGCGACCGTGGAAGTACCGACTCTGGATTCTTCCGTGAAGGTGAAAGTCCCAGCCGGATCGTCCTCGGGTAAAATTCTGCGACTGAAGAAGCGCGGTATTAAAACCAAGAAGACGGAAGGTGACTTGCTGGTCGAGCTGGAGATCGCCGTTCCGGATCAGCCCAACGATGAGGTTAAGGCCGCCGCTGAGGCCTACGCGCAAGCAACCCAGGGCAATAATCCCCGAGCCGGGCTAGCACAGAAAGCGAGCCTGTGATGACAGCCCGCTCCGGACGGAAAGATTGGGAGAACCTGTTCGCAGAGTTTGAACAATTCGACCCCGACCACCCGGCAGCCGCCGACCCGATCTTTGTAATCTCGGTGGCTGCCGAGCTGGCTGATATGCATCCCCAGACCCTGCGCCAATATGATCGTCTGGGATTGGTGGTCCCGCACCGCCAGGGTGGGGGACAGCGCCGCTACTCGGTGAGCGATGTGCACCGGTTGCGTCGCATTCAACAGCTCTCCCGCGATGGTATTTCGCTGGAAGGCATTCGTCACGTAGTGGAGTTGGAACGTGAAGTCCACTCGCTCCGGCAAACCATTTCCCACCTGGTTGATCAGGTGAACCTCTTGCACGCCTACGGTCGTGTTCCCCGGACTTTCACTGCAGCGGCCGGGGGAGACGTTGTGACAGACTTCCGCTCGGCAAACATGGATGTGGAACCGGAACAAACCCAGTCTCCACCAGCACACCGGCAGTCGCCACAGCGTCGCGGTGATCACGATCAGCGACGCGAAGTGACAACCGTGCAACGCGCTCGCGTTTTGCGGGCCCTGGATTCCCGCCTCTCCAGCTCTAAAGCACTGCCATGGCGCCCCGTGGATTACGTGGATTAATAGAGCGCCACGAGCAGGCCTCAGCCCGGCTCAAGACCATTCAGCGTCACCGGGAACGCCTCTCGCCCGAGGAACGGCGCGTCCTGGACGGAATCGTCCACGCACTGAAACCGGACTCCATGAAAGACCTGCTCGCCCCGCGCCATCTGCTGGACTTTGACCTGGCCCGGGAACGGGTGCTGATCGGGGTTGGCGAGCTCGACGAGCCCACCCACGTCAGTTGGCAAATCTCCGGGATGAGAATTAGCGCCTCGAACAACACCTGGGGTGCTGCGCGGGAGGCGGCCCAACTGCACCTAGCTCAAACCATGGTGTTACCCCATGCTCGTCCCCTGGTGATTAGCTGGCTGGGGCACCCGGCCACCTCGGCGGTCGATGTGCTCGGGGTGCGGGCGGCCTATACCGTCGCGGACCATCTCGCCACGGACTTATGGGACTATCTGGGATACTGCCCACAGATCACTCCGGATGTTCACATCGGGTTAGAAGCCCACTCCTACGGTGGATTATTCACACTGAAGGCTGTCCACCGCATCGCGTTGTGGGCACAAACTCGTAGCGACCGAATTCACCCGTGGTACTGGTGGAGAATCAATAGCGTTATCTTTTCCGGCCCGGTGGGTATTCCTCAGTCATTACATGTGCAATTGAAAAGACTCCGAGAACTTCAGGTGCCGGTGATTCAACAGGCCTGGCAAATCCGTGCTCGCGGCGACTGGCTGTCAGTCATTGGCCGGGTATTCTCGGGACGCCGACGCCTGAAAGTGCCCTCACTTTCATCCGGCGCAGCTCGCGAGGTTCCCGAACTGGTCGTGGCCACCGGGCATAACACCACCAGTGGGACCGGGTATCGAGATCTGGGGACTAGCACGCTATACCGGCTGGCACAGGCCAGCCTGGGAATTGTTGAGAAGACTTAATCCGTTGTTCAGTGAAACTTCTGTCGCCGTCTAGGTGTCCCTCCTAAGGTCGGTATGTCTCAACACCATTACTTGCCTTGAGGAGGGTACATGAGCGTGCGCAACAAAGTTGTTGCTGTTCTGACAGCATCAGCACTGAGCGCCTCGGCACTGGTGGGGTTATCCCAGATCAGCCAGGCAGCCGTCGTTGACGAACCGGTGATCAATGAATTTGTCACCGATGAACAGGGAACAGATACCTACGAGTTCGTTGAAATCCTGATCCCTGAAGGATTCGACACGACCGAGCTACGCATCCTGGGCGTTGAGGGCGATAGCAATAATAACCAGGGCAACGTCGTGCACAACTACGACGCCAGTGGTCTTGACTATGACGCCGACGGCCGCGGGTTGCTCACCGTTCCGCAGAATGGCTTGCAGAACGGGTCACTGAGCTTGTTGCTGGTACGCGGCAACCCGGGCACCAACGCTGTGGTCGACGCTGACCGCAACGGTGAGATTGACGCCGACGTCAACTTTGAGGTTCTGGACGCTGTCGGAATCCACGACGGAGATAATGGCGACTTGGCCTACGGAACTGAATTGCGCGCCTCGACCTTCGAGGGCTACACCGGTGCACTGGGTGGCGCCTCCCGGGTTCCTGATGGATCTGACACCTGGGTGCCGAACGCCTACAACGGTGCTGGTCTGCCCGGTAACACCGACCAGCCTCGGGGTGACTTTGAAGTGGCCAGCACCCCGGGTGAACCAAACGGTGAACAACCCTCCGAAGACCCGACGGAAACTTCGACGCCGACCCCGACCGATCAGCCCACCGAGGTTTGCCAGGCGGAGGCCACCCCGATTAACCAAGTGCAGGGTGAAGGCACGGAAACGCCGCTCAAAGGCCAGAACGTGACCGTCCGTGGTGTGGTTATCGGTGACTTCTGGAATAAATCTGGGGGTTCCAACGGTTTCTGGATCCAGTCGCTCCCCGATGATGTCGATGACAACGACCAGACCTCCGAGGGCCTGTTTATTCACAATCCCGGTCACGATGCACCCGAGAACGGCACCGTGGTGACTGTGGCCGGCACCGCCGGTGAGTACTATGAGCAGACCCAGCTCTCGAAGACCACTGTCACCGAGTGCGATACCGCTGAGCTTCCCGAGCCGGTCGAGATCACCTTCCCGGTGGAAGACGACCTGGAGCACCTGGAGGGCATGCGTGTCAATGTTGCTGAATCGGTCGTACTGGAGACCTACCAGTTCGCTCGGTTCGGTGAGATCGTCGTGGGACCGCAGCGCCAGTATACGCCGACCGCTATTCATGCCCCGGATTCTGCCGAGGCCGAAGAGCTGTACGAATCCAACCAGGCCAACCGCCTCACCATTGATGACCGCAACTCGATCCAGAACGTGCACCCGGCTATGCACCCCAATGGCGAGCCCTTCACCGTGGACAACATCTTCCGCGGTGGGGATCAGTTCAACAACATCACCGGTGTGATGGATTACCGCAACAACAGCTGGAAGATTCAGCGCACCGAGGCTGCCGAGCACCTTGCCGCGAACCCGCGTGACACCGAGGTACCCGAGGTGGGTGGAGACATCAAGGTTGCTGCCTTCAACGTGCTGAACTACTTCACCACCTTCAACGAGCGTGGGGCTCGCAACGAGGAAGAGTTCCAGCGCCAGAAAGAAAAGCTGGTAACCGCTATCGCCAAGATGGACGCCGACGTTGTGGGCTTCATGGAAATCGAGAATAACTCGGATGTGGCATTGCAAAACCTTGTTGACGGTGTCAACGAGTACTTGGGCGAAGAGCGCTACGTCGCCGTGGAAACAGGCAAGCTGGGTACCGATGCGATCACCACTGCCATGATGTATAAGCCCGATGTGGTCACCCCTGTTGGAGACCACCAGGTACTGGACGCTGGCGTCGATGCCCGGTTTGACACCAACCGCAACCGTCCCGCCCTGGCCCAAACCTTCACCGCGAACACCGAAGACGGTGCAGATAACGAGCTAGGCGAGTTCACCGTGATCACCAACCACTTGAAGTCCAAGGGCTCCGAGTGCGGTAACGAAGCTGATAACACCCACCTCGTCGGTAACTGCGATCCGGTACGCACCGAGGCCGCCAAGGCGCTAGTGGACTGGTCCAAGGACATGCCCAAGCCGGTCATTATGGGCGACCTGAACGCATACGACCATGAGAACCCCATTACCACCCTCACCGATGGCGGATTCGTGGACCTGAAGAAGAAGTACGAGGGTGAATACGCTTACTCCTACGTCTTCGACGGCCAGCTGGGCTACCTGGATTACGCACTAGCACACGACTCCTTGGAGCCATTCGTCACTGGCGCTGCGTCCTGGAGCATCAACTCCGACGAGGTGCCAATTCTCGGTTACGAAACCCGATACAATACCGATCCTGCACAGTCGGAGATCTACGAGCCGAACGAATTCCGTTCTTCTGATCACGATCCTGTAGTCTTCGGGCTACGGTTGACTGCTACCGATGAACCGACTGAAGAGCCCACCGAGGAGCCGACTGAAGAGCCCACCGAGGAGCCGACTGGGGGTACGCAGGATCCGACGGAGGGCACTGAGGAGCCGACTGAGGGTACTGAGGATCCGACGGAGGGCACTGGGGAGCCCACTGAGGTGCCTACCGAGGGTCCGACTGAGGGTACCGAGGGTCCGACTGAGGGCACTGGGGAGCCGACGGATGCTACCACCGAAGACTCGACCGAGGACACTTCCGACGGTGCTCAGGATCCATCCAAGGATGGCGACGAGTCAACTGAGAACCAGGGCGACCAGGTCGCTGGTGAGGATCAGTCCAAGTCTGACTCGGACAAGGGTGGTGCACTGGCATCCACCGGTGCCGGCGTCGTAGCGATCATGCTACTGGCAACTGGACTGGTATTGGCAGGCATCTTGCTGACCCGTCGCCGGGCTCACTAATCACTGACCCGGTACTCTAAATAGTCCGCCCGCGGGGCCACCTGATGCAGGTGACCTCGTGGGCGGACTGCTACCTGCTCCGTAAAACGAAGTGGCACGACGTCGCGTGAAGAGACTAGGCGGGATCAGCGAACAACAGCTACGCGAGCCGTGCGATGGCCGTTAGCCGCCGAGAGCAGACGTTGGTTAGTGATCTGCCACGCGTTGATAGCACAAGTCGAAAATATAGCGACCTGCCTCAGTTGCTTTCCGCTCGAAACTAGTGACCGGACGGGTTGTAAATCGTGGTGCCCAGCCACCGATGGTATCCAGAGCTTCGGCTTCTTGTACGGGCTGGTTATTATCAGTGCCCTCACGCTTCGCACGTGTCAACGGAGAGTCTGGGCCGCGCAAACGGTGCGGATGAAGATTCGTGAATTTCGGGTGCTGGTCCATGACGGCGCGCATTTGCTCGGCGTAATTGGACCAATCAGTGGCCAGCCGTAGAGTGCCTCCTGGACGTAGCACGGTGGCAAGTTTGGTGACGAAACCGGTCTGAATCAGCCGACGCTTGTGATACCGGGCTTTTTGCCACGGATCGGGGAAGAAAACCCAGACCTCCTGGGCCTGGCCTTCTATAGCGTCAATGACCTCCGGGGCGTTGGCCTCAATTCCCCGGATATTGTCGAGCCCCTCGTCCACCATCGCTGCGAGGAGTTTACCTAATCCTGGCGTATAGACCTCCACGGCCAGAAAATCACGTTCCGGGTGGGCCTTCGCGCCGGCGATGGTGGATTCCCCGTGACCAATCCCGATGTCGATCACGAGCTCAGCGTCACGACCAAAGAGTGCAGACGGTGAAATCACAAAATTAGGGTCTACCGACATCGAGGTGTGATGCCGTGGCACATCGACGATCCACTGGCCCAGCGATTCATCCCAGAGCTTTTGGCGGTTAGGGGAGAGCTTCGTTGAACGGCGCACAAAAGACACCGGAGTCCGATGATATTTCTCCGGAATAGCGTTGTCAGAGGTCGGTGAAGAGTCTGAAGAGGTCATCCCCATCAGTTTAGGCCGGTTAATATCCTCGCTCAGCCGAAATTGTGAGAAGGGTCGTGATATTTCCAGTGCAAACCCTATAAAGTGGGATCCGGAAAACGTTTCTTGAGGAAGGACTTCCGATGAGCATTGTTCAAATCCCTCTCCGCCTAGCGGCCGGCGCATTTGTGCTGAACTCCGGGCTGAATAAGCGCAAGATCTCCGATGAACAAGCTGAAGGTCTGCGCGACATGGCTGCCCGCGGTGTCCCTGCTGTGAAAGATATGTCCGGCGAAGAGTTCAAGAAGTTCATTACCACCACCGAGATTGGTGTGGGTGCTTCGTTGCTGGTTCCGATGGTTCCTGGTTGGGTCGCTGGTGCTGCCCTGTCCGCCTTCTCCGGTGGTTTGGTTTCGATGTACCTGAACACCCCAGAAATGACTGAATCCGACGGCATCCGTCCTTCCGAGTCGGGTACTGCGGTTGCTAAGGACATCCTGTTCTTGGGTAGCGGTATCGCCATCACTCTGGACTCGCTGTTCAACCGAGGCGGTAAGAAAAAGAAGGCCGCGGCCAAGCGGGCCAAGAAGATCTCGGCTGCCAAAGACGATCGAGTAGAAGCTATCCAGGAAGCCACCGACCAGAAAGTCGAAGCGATCGAAGAAGCTCGCCAGAAGTTCAAAGCCGATCGTAAGCAGGCCCGTCAGGAGCAGAAAGAAGCCCTGAAGAAGGCTGCCAAAAAGGCGAAGAAAGGCTCCAAGAAAGTTGCTAGCAACCTGAATCTTGGCTAAGTCTGAGAGACTCTTGCTGTGATAGGCACAGCAGAGGTGTAGTTGTCACCGGTGCGGGATGGGACTTCTGTGGAGGTCTCATCCCGCACTGCTATTCTGGCACTTGGCTGTGGCTGACTGATCGGATCGAGTCAGCACCGCGACCAAGAAATCGGAGTCCTCGTTAAAGGGGTGGGCTTGCCAGGAGGAGAATAGTTGCTCGATGTCAAAGCCACAGGCTCTAGCCTCGGTAAGAAAATCTCGGAAGTCCCAGCCACGGCCGGCGCCGAAGCCAATGATTGCGCGCGAGTGTGCCTGCGGTGCCAGTAGCTGACAGAGGCTCGTGAGAGCGGGGTGCCGACCGTTCTTCGACAAAAAGCCCATAACGTTGCCCGCCGAAACGATGAGATCAAACGGTTCAGACAGATC
This sequence comes from Auritidibacter ignavus, assembly GCF_029853775.1. Lineage (NCBI taxonomy): Bacteria > Bacillati > Actinomycetota > Actinomycetes > Micrococcales > Micrococcaceae > Auritidibacter > Auritidibacter ignavus. The sequence goes on along the minus strand of NZ_CP122564.1, from coordinate 1,476,578 downwards.
GAGTCGAGCTTGTGCTGACAGGCTGGCCGGTAGTTGCTCCAGATCGGCTACATGCCAGCGACCATTCGGGAAATCCTCACGGGCCACGTCAATCAAGTACTCGTCCAGATCAAGGCCAATGACAGTATGCCCGCGGGTGGCAAGATAGCCTCCGGTCCGTCCGGTCCCGCACCCAGCATCCAGGATTCGGCTGGATCGATCGGCTAACGCATCCACCAGTCGGGCCTCACCGTCAAGGTCTTTCCCCTCACGGTCGAGGTCACGCCATCGTTGCGCATAGCGCACCGAATGTTCCGGGTCGCGAGCGATCATAGAACGCCAGGTGTTGTGGTCGGGTAAAGGGCAGCCGGATGATTCAGCCAAGAGGTTCATGAACTAGTCTCCTGTTCTTTCTTCGAAGCCGCTGGAGTCTTCTTGAAGTTGCTGGCGACGTTCGTTGATATTGGACCGGGTTGGTCGCTGGGGCGGATAGACCAACCGTGCCCCGGTCTCTGGATGAACTCGTTGGCCCTCATAGATGTTGTCTCCGAAATCTTCGGGAACAAAGACGGACCGGTAGGGCTTTCCGGTCGAGCTGGACCTGCGGGGCCTATTGATGGCGAAAATACTTTTATTCTCGGCTAATTGCGCGGTCTTCAAAGTGGTGATGGGTTCTTCAGTGTGCACCGAATAAACCACGACGTGGCCGACATAGTCGGTGAACCGTGACCGGTAGTCCAGGACCTCGAGCTGTCGAGTGTGTTCGGGAGACAACTGCAACCGGTCCCATGCGGGCAATCCCTCGGCCAACTGCTTGGCGCGCAGATACTCAGCATCCCAGGCGGCCCCAGCAATCATCACGATCGCACCGACCCAGAGAAACAGGATCACGTAAATCGTTCCGTAGAAGGTGTCGAGTACTCCGTCAAAGATGGAGAAGTTCTCTAGCAACCATCCAGTGAGGACTAGCCCGGCGAACAGTGTGAGCACGGTGAATGCCCCGCCCGCAGTGATAAACCGGTAACGGGGCAGATTCACATTGGGCCCGCGGTAGTAGGCGGCTGTAATCAGCAAGATCAACACCAGCAGGATGATGGGCCATTTGACCGTATTCCAAGCATTGACCGATTCTTCGGAGAGGTTCAGCATCCCACCGATGCGACGGGAAAAGTCGCCTCCAATAATGATCAAACCGACCAAGGCCAGTGAGGACACCATCAGCACAATGGTTTCGACGAAGACCACCGCGCGCATCATGAAGAAGTTACGTCCCTCACGGGTCCCGTAGAGAGTATTCATGGCGCGGTGGAAGGCGGCAATGACTCGTCCGGCTGAGAACATCGATCCCAAAATGCTGATCACAATCGTCAGGACAGAACCAGATGTTTCTGAAAAAGCCATCAAGGTCGTGGTAATGACCTCGGTATCTAGTGTCGGAATCAACTCGTGAATGAGCTCGGCGACCGTCCCGATGGTTTCATCGGCCAAACCGAGAAGTGAAACGACCGAGACCAAAACAATCAGGGCCGGCAGGACCGAGAGCAACAGAAAGAACGTCATCGTGGCAGCAACATCCCACACCTGAAGTTCGAGTAGTCGCGTGATCGTACAACGCAGTACGAACCAGACGGTGGGCCGAGGGTTTTGATACGTCTGACGTTGTTTCCTGGCCAACCGGCGGGTGAGAGGCATAATATGAGCCTATCGAATCATCGCCGGTCAGCCGAGAGAACGTGCAGGGCCAAGGACAGGTACCGCGTCGATACTGCTGGGGGTATGGGATAAGACGGTACGATATTGACTATGAAATTGACTATGAAGAAACGCGGTCACGTTCCCTCCTCACCGTTGCAGCCTATGGTGCTGAGCGCCCTGTTCCTGAGTCTTGGGCTGGCCCTGAGCGGTTGTCAAACAGAAGAAGGCGGTCCGGAACCGGAGGACTCGGCCAATACGTCTAGTTCTCCCAGTGATGAATCGTCTGTCGAAACCAGCCGTGATGACCTATCGGAAATCCTGATTCCGGCAGAACATTTGCCTGAGGGGGGAGCCACCGAGTTTTCGATTGAAAGTTTCCAGAGCCAGCCATTGAGCCTCTACCTGACACTGACCGGTTTTGAACCCGAGGGTACATGTGGTGAGGCGATTGATGCGGTCAACTCCTACACCTCACAGGTATCGCACGGTGTAACCGGCGTATACGACTATGGCGCCGACGCCTCTGACTCCCCGTCGCCCTCCGAATCTGAGGAAACCTCGGATACTAGCTCCGACGGTCCCGAGACCCAGGAGCTCTCCGGAGAACCACACGTGGAGATCATGGTGTTTGAAACCGCTGAGGAAACCCGGCCAATGAAGTTGTTCTCCGAGGTTGCCGAAAGTTGCGACACCATCGAATCCGATAGCGTCGACGGAGCCGAAGCGACCTTCGAACAACTGGAATCCTTGCACGCGGTGCACGTGGGCATTAAAGCCAGTCGTGATGATGACCTCGAGAACCTCTATCTCGGTGGTGGTTCCGTGGGTGGACAATACCACGTCTATATTGTGGCCAATAACATCAGCCCCGACGACGCGTTGAGTCTCTATACCGAGCAGATTCAACGTCTCGAGCAGCTCGTGGACCCCGCAGAAGTTGACGATACCTCCTCAGCAACAGAGTCTGCCTCGCCGGACGAAAGCTCCAGTACCTAACGGCTGCAACCCGGATCCTGTGGAATAAAACCTCCCACCGCAGGGTTGAGTTAATTAGACTCAAGTATTATTCGTGAATGAATCAAGGGAGGAGATGTGATGGACGCGCAGTTCACCACAAAATCTCAAGAAGTGCTCTCGGCGGCGTCGATGAACGCTTCGACAGCCGGTAACCCCCAAATCGAACCGGCACACGTTCTCAAAGCACTCATGGACCAGCGCGGTTCCATTGCAGTGTCCATCCTGAAAGCAGCCGGGGCTAACCCCGATGTGGTGTCCACCGCTGCTTCGACAGCAATCCAAAAACTCCCGAAGACCTCGGGTAATTCCGTGGCTCAGGCGAAGCTCTCTCGTGCCGGCTTACAGGTGATCCAAGCGGCTCAGAATGAGGCCAGCTCACTGCAGGACGAGTTCATCTCGACTGAACACCTGTTGCTGGGCCTGGCGGCTGACACCGGTGAAGCTGGAGTGGCCCTGCGGGACGCCGGTGCACAGATTGACGCGTTGCGTGCAGCGCTGACAAGTGTGCGTGGCGATCAGCGGGTCACCTCTGCTGATCCGGAAGGCACGTTCCAGGCACTGGAAAAATACGGCACCGATATGACGAAACTAGCCGAGTCTGGCAAGTTAGACCCGGTTATTGGTCGTGACGCCGAGGTCCGACGGTTGATTCAGGTGCTCTCGCGCCGGACCAAGAACAACCCGGTGCTGATCGGTGAACCCGGTGTGGGTAAGACCGCAGTCGTTGAAGGACTGGCCCAACGCATCGTGGCCGGCGACGTTCCTGAGTCCCTGCGAGGCAAGAAGCTGATCTCTCTCGATCTCGGCTCGATGGTGGCCGGTGCGAAGTACCGCGGTGAATTCGAAGAACGTCTCAAAGCCGTCTTAGAAGAGATCAAGAAATCCGACGGTCAAATCGTGACCTTTATCGACGAGATCCACACGGTGGTCGGTGCCGGAGCCTCGGAAGGATCGATGGATGCCGGCAACATGCTCAAGCCCATGCTGGCCCGCGGTGAGTTGCGCTTGATCGGGGCGACCACGCTAGATGAGTACCGAGAGAATATTGAAAAAGACCCGGCACTGGAACGCCGGTTCCAGCAGGTGTACGTGGGCGAACCCACGGTGGACGACACCATTGCGATTCTCCGTGGTCTCAAAGAGCGCTACGAAGCCCACCACAAGGTCGCGATTTCCGACAGTGCGTTGGTGGCTGCCGCGAACCTCTCGGATCGATACATCACGGAGCGTCAGTTGCCTGATAAGGCCATTGACCTGGTGGACGAGGCTGCCTCCCGATTGCGGATGGAAATCGACTCAGCCCCGGAAGAAATCGATCAGTTGCGCCGTGCGGTCGACCGGTTGACGATGGAGGAAATGGCCCTGGACGGCGAAACGGACCAGGCCTCGGTGGAGCGTTTGGCTGCCCTGCGCGAGGAAAAAGCCAATGAGCAGGAAAAACTCACCGCGCTGACGGCCCAATGGGAGAACGAAAAGGCCTCCCTGAACCAGGCCGGTGACCTGCGTGCTCAGCTGGACGAATTGCGCTCGCAGGCCGAGAAGGCTCAACGTGAAGGCGATCTGGGAGAAGCCTCCCGGATACTCTACGGTGAGATTCCTGATGTCGAGCAGCAATTGCGTGCCGCAGAAGCCAGTGAGCAGGACCAAAAATCCGAAGAGACCATGGTCTCTGAGCAGGTCTCAGCTCACGATATTGCCGATGTCATCGAATCCTGGACCGGCATTCCAGCTGGACGGATGATGACCTCCGAGCAAGAAAAGCTCCTGCAGATGGAGGACGTGATCGGCAACCGGTTGATCGGGCAACAGTCCGCGGTCACTGCTGTGGCTGATGCTGTGCGACGTAGTCGGGCAGGGATCTCGGATCCGAATCGGCCGATCGGTTCGTTTATGTTCCTGGGACCCACCGGTGTCGGCAAGACCGAGCTGGCTAAGGCGCTGGCGGAGTTTCTCTTCGATGACGACCGAGCCATGGTCCGGATCGATATGAGTGAGTACTCCGAGAAGCACTCGGTGTCCCGACTGGTCGGTGCCCCTCCGGGGTATGTCGGTTACGACGAAGGTGGTCAGCTTACCGAGTCAGTCCGACGTCGGCCGTATTCGGTGGTATTGCTCGACGAGGTGGAAAAAGCTCACTCGGAGATCTTCGACATCCTCTTGCAGGTTCTCGACGATGGGCGCTTGACCGATGGTCAAGGTCGGACCGTAGACTTTCGGAACACCATTCTGATCCTGACCTCGAACCTGGGGTCGCAGTATCTGGTGGATTCCGCGCTGTCGGAGGAGGAGAAAAAGACGTCCGTGGAGGCAACAGTACGGGCGGCTTTCAAACCCGAATTCCTCAACCGGTTGGATGACATCATCCAGTTCGAGCCACTCTCGCTGTCGGACCTGACCAAGATCGTGGATCTGCAAGTCAAAGACCTCGGCGAGCGACTGGCACAACGTCGGCTCACTTTGCAGGTCGCCGACGCTGCCCTGACTTGGCTGGCCGATACCGGCTACGATCCTGCCTTCGGCGCACGTCCGTTGCGTCGGTTGGTGCAACGCGAAATTGGTGATCAACTCGCCAAGAAGATTCTGGCCGGGGAGATCACCGACGGCGACACCGTGGCAGTGGACCGGACCCCGGACGGGCTTGACGTCCACGCGGTGAGTACCCAGAACTGATCCTGGTCTCTGCCGTGCTCAGCAACCACCGCAGAGACCAGCGACAACGGCCAGCTAGCCTGTACCAAGCAGGGTAGCTGGCCGTTTGCGTCGCTGAGGCTACGGTGCCCAGGAGGCTACAGAGATTAGCCCTCAGAGGTTTCCTCCTGGGTGGCAGCGCTGGTTTCTTCGCTGGTAGTTTCTGCGTCGTTGCTGTCGCGGGAGGGCTGCTCGGAGAGGTTCTGATCCTCGGCGACATCCAACACCGGCTGGCCGATCAAGGAATTTGTCAGAGTCCCAGATTCTTCAGCTTCGACGAAGCAGTCAATTCGGCGGTCACCGGTCTCATTCCAGGACGCCTCCGAGGGGCTGGAGACTCGGGTGACGACGCTGGCATCGGTAGAACCGGTCAGCTCAATAGCCGCGCAGAATTCGTCGGCACGGGTGCGCATCTGATCCGCACCGGGATAGGTCTCCGCTTCGGACAGAATCTGACGTCCCACCAGCTGTGCGTCGTGAGCGTAGTCGCAGTCCACGATCGTCGAGACAGACTCAGTATCGGTAAAGTCCGTCAAACAATCTCCGGGCTCCAGGTCTTCGGGCCACACCTCGGTGGCAACAACACCATCCAAGCCAGGGGAGGGGTTGCGGGAGACGTCCTCGGAGGCTTCCGGAGAGTCATCTCCGTCGAAGACACCGGAGCGGATCAACCAGCTGGCCCCGATACCGATGAGGAGAATGACCAGCACGATCACGCCGGTGAGAATCCATCGGCGACGGCTTTGACGACGCCGACGCATCTCACGACGCGAGGGACGCTGTGACCGAGGCGAGCGTTCAGAACTGGTCTCGGACGGCACTGCTCTGCTACCCCGGCGGGACGGTTCCTCGTTGACCGGCTCTGTCATGGGTTATCCAGTCCTTTCGTCAAAACCGAAGACGGCAGTGCTCAGCGGTGGATGAGTAGTTTAGCGTGACGTAATTGACACATGTGACAGTCTACTGCCAATGCTTCGCTATCGGTTGAGCACCACGATATGTGGCGGCACAACACCTGAAAACATGTTAAACTGGTGAGCACGAACCAGTTTGAACACATGACCTCCGGCACCAGCATGAGCCTTATGTTGTGCCCATTGGAGGGCTAAGAGACCGCGAAGGGGGTCACGCTCATGGGGCGCGGCCGTCAAAAGGCAAAAGCAGCACGTCAGGCTCGGGATATCAAGTATTTTTCCCCGGCAACCGATCTCGCAGCACTGGAGCGAGAACTCTCTGGGAAGAAACATGACGAACCCACGGTTAGCGACGAATACGCTGACTACGCGGATAAGTACAACGTCTACGAGGACGAAGACGATCACGACGAGGATGACTACGGGTACTCGTCACCTCGGTAGTTTGTGTGGCGTCGGTGTTCCACGCCCAGCGCGCTTGATAACCGATCGGATCCGATGAACTCTTCATCAGACCGATCGGTTCCTTACGTTGATGAGGCGATCTCTGTTGATCATCCGGCCTACGCAACCCACCAAGCGGCCCTGCGTTCCATCGCTCGCGTCGTCGACGATTCCCGACCGCTGCAAAATGACCGGGTGGCCTCAGCAGGAATCGGGCAACTCCTCCGTTTGCGCCCAGCGGTGCTGACCGGAGCCGGGATTTCGACCGGTTCTGGCATCCCCGACTATCGGGGGCCCAACGGTTCGTTGCGCCACCACCGCCCGATGACCTATCAGGAGTTCCGATTCGACCCGGTGGCCCGCCACCGGTATTGGGCTCGATCGTTCGTGGGGTGGCGTCACCTGGAGCATGCCCAACCCAACCCTGGACATCAGGTCTTGGCCCAATGGGCTCAAGCCGGCATCATTTCCGGCATCGTGACTCAGAACGTCGACGGGCTCCATCAGCGAGCCGCTCAAGAACTCGGCGATGATTACTCCACCGTGGTTGCTCTGCACGGTGATATGAGTGAGATCCAGTGCCTGAACTGCGGGGCCGTGGAATCACGAGCGAGCTTGGACCGTCGGCTGGAAGAGGCGAATCCAGGTTTTCTGCAACGAGCCGATACCGGCACAGAAGACATCAACCCGGATGGCGACGCACGCCTAGAGTTGCGGTGGATCAACGAGTTCCAGATGGTTGGTTGTCTGCGATGCGATTCCACCGCGTTGAAGCCCTCGGTGGTCTATTTCGGTGAAGCCGTTCCGGCTGAGCGTAAGCATCGCGTCAACGAGCTGTTGGCTGGCTCCGGAGCGCTGTTGGTGGTGGGATCCTCCGTGGCGGTCATGTCGGGCTACCGAATGGTGCTCGATATGGTCCACCGCCACCAACCGGTGGGGGTTATCAACGCCGGCCCCTCCCGAGCCGATGCCCGGGCGACCTTCCGGTGGCGGGCCGATACCTCCCAGGCCTTACAGTGGCTGGATGACCAGGTGAAAAAAGAGTTCCCCTAAGCGACGGCGTAGGTACCCTGCAACACGACCGTGCCACCGTCAACACCCTTTGCACCCTGCACGACGTCTTCGGCGACAGTGTTGTCGATGAGTTGTTGGTCGAGCGTATCGACAGTACCGATCTGCCAGGATGGCACCTCGTGGTCGCGTAGATATGCCAGTGCCTTTTCGACGTGATCCGCCTCAACCACGGCTACCATGCCCACCCCCAGGTTTAGGGTCCGTTCCGCATCGGCCTGGGGCACACCGCCGGCCTCGGTGAGCACCGAGAACACCGGGGGAATGGACCAGGTTCCGCGGTCCACGATCGCCATCAGCCCAGCAGGTAACACACGTGCGAGGTTTGCGGCTAGCCCGCCCCCGGTGACATGCGAGAAGCCGTGCAACGGTGCTGGCTTTCCGGCGCGGTGAGCTTCACCATTGAGGTGATCGACCAGTCCGGCACAGACCGAAGCATAGATTCTGGTGGGCTCGAGGAGCTCTTCACCTAGGCTCCGACCAAATTCGGGCAGGTGCTGGTGATAATCCCACCCCTGAGCGCTGACAATCCGGCGCACCAAAGAGTAGCCGTTGGAGTGAATACCCGAGGAGGCCATGGCAATGATGGCATCCGAGGAGGTGACCTTCTCTGGCCCGAGGATGTGGTCAGACTCGACCACTCCGGTCACAGCTCCGGCCACATCATATTCATTCTCCGCGAGTAGTCCGGGGTGCTCTGCGGTTTCACCACCGATCAGTGCAGTTTCGGCCAGTGAACAACCGGTGGCGATGCCCCGGACAATATCGGCGATACGCTCTGGGATGACCTTACCGGTGGCAATGTAGTCGGTCATGAACAGTGGCTTGGCCCCGACCACCACAATGTCATCAACGACCATTCCTACCAGATCTTGGCCGATGGTGTCGTGGATGTCCAGCGCCTGGGCAATGGCAACCTTGGTGCCGACCCCGTCGGTGGAGGTGGTCAGCACCGGACGCGAATAGCTGGTCAGCACCGAGGCATCCCACATTCCAGCGAAGCCACCGAAACCGCCAAGAACGTGCTCACCGTGGGTGGCTTTGACGGCATCCTTCATCAAAGCCACGGCAACATCACCGGCTTCGACATCGACACCTGCGCCTGCGTAGGTGATGTGTTGATCATCTGGGCTGGTCACGAGTTCTTCCCTTCCCGGTGAGCTAATCAGCTGGATTTCTTCTGGTTTTTGCGTGCCTGTTTGCGGGCTTGAAATTGTTCGTCGGCTAACCGCCGGGCAGTTTGGGAGCGCCATGCCGACCACTCGTCATCGGTGACCGCATAATCAGCTTGGCGGGGATCATCGACAGGACGCGAATAGTAGGTGCGGGTATGTTTTTTCGATTGGCGATCCAAGACCAGCCACAACAGGCCACCGAGAGCAACACCGGGAACGGCGAACAGCACCGCGAAGAACCCGAGGGTGGCCATCAGCGTGTAATCCTCGCTGGTGCCTTGGATCCCGACCATCACCAAAGCAACCAGGACTCCCAGCAACGCTCCGCCGACGAGAAATGGGGCGATCTTGGGTGCCCGACGAAACACGACGGTTTCCTGCTCGGGTTGTGGGGATCCGTCGGGCTGGTCAGGATCCGGCGCGGATTGTGGAGAAACTGGTGAGGACATCGGGACCCAGTTTAGCGAGAAAAACCTCTGCGCCGGTTCGTGTGTAGCCGGCAACAGTCAGGATCGAGTTGGCACACAGCGCGATAGGACAAGGCGGTCAACAGTTCTGACTAGGTGCGGTCTTCCGAGGGTGGCGCCGTGCGGGGCGGGTGAAATAGTGGCAACCAATCAGTGAGGTCGGCTCGTGAACCGGAGGCCTGCAGCCGGCCCGAGGCCACCGCTTGGTCCCAGTCGATTTCCCCGGTGATGAGCTCCATCCAGGTCTCAGGATTGGTTTCGATCACGTTCGGGGGAGTGCCCCGTGTGTGCTCGGGGCCGTCGATGCACTGGGTGACCCCAAACGGCGGGACTCTGACCTCTACGGTTTTTCCCGGGGCACGATCGGCCAACTCCTCGAGGCTGAACCGGATGGCCGTGGCTTGTACCGCACGGGGGAGGCTGGCGTAGTCGGCATGGCTAAATAGCTCATCGACGGCTGCTCGCCCCTGGTGAAGATCAATTTTGCGACGTGCCATCAGGAACCGATCACCCTCAGGACTTCATCGGAGAGTCGGGTGCGACCGACGTGGCGGCCGGCAGAGGTGATCTGGGGAGAGACCGTCTCTAACACCTGTGTCAGTGCGGAGACATCCGGTCGCGGGTCGCTGAACTGGGCTAGCAACACGGCCGCGACGGTATGGGCTGCCCGGGAGGAACCGGACAGCATCTTCACCGCTACCGCGGTGCCGTCGCCACTGGCCATGGCCACGACCCCTTCGGACCCGGTCTTACACAACACCTGGAGTTCTTTGAGCACCACCGAGTCGAACCCGGTGGGGGACTGCACTGCATCAGGGGCCTCCAACATTGAGCGGGCCACCATCACTGCCGTCCATTCCGCCGTCCGGTCATGCACCGAGGCTGCCAACTGCGAATACCCACGGGCCAGGGCCGTCAGTGAGGTGATAGCCGCCGGAGCGCCACACCCATCGGCGCCGTGCCGTGCGATGGTGGTTTGCAAGTATTCTTCCAGCACCCGGTCCACTTCGTGTTGTATCGGATGTCCCGGCTCGCAATAGGATTTCACCGGATCACCGGCGGCGACGCTGGCCGCGAGGAATGCGGCGTGCTTTCCCGAACACGGGTGAGCAATCCGTCGCGGATTCAAGTGCACTGGCGCTTGAGCGGCTGCCATGCGGGCGACTTCTTTCGGGGAAGACGGCCACGACGGTGGGCACTGTAGTGCGGAACTGTCTAACTCGTAGTCGGACAGCATCGACGCTGCCAGTCGCTGGTGGTATTCCGTGCCGGTATGCGATCCAGTTGCCAGGGCTAACTGTTCGGTATCCAGCGTTGCCCCGTGGCGCAGACTGGCCAAGGCCTGAAACGGTTTCAGTGCCGAACGCGGGTAGATCAATGCCGCCGGATCACCCAGCTTGGCCTGGATAGCCCCGGTGCGATCGACGACCACCGCGGAGCCGATAAATCGGGTCTCAATAAAGTCGTTGCGAATCAGCTGGGCCAGCTCCACGGAATCCGAGCCCAGCGCAGTACCGGCTAACGGTTTTGAGTAGTTCGAGGTCCGGGAACTCATCGTGCCCTGCTTTTGCGGAAGAGGATCAGCGCTACGGTGCCAATAATCAGCCCACACACGATGCTGATTGTCGCTTGCGTCATATCGCCACGTTGGGCGCCAGTAAACAACCGGAATAAAAACCACGGGACGATCGAACCGGCTAGGGCACCCATGACCCACACGAACAGGGATGCTGCCCAGTCCGGCAACATCGATTCACCGGGGGCGAGCTGGTTGAATAAATCGGCGCGGTGTTGCACCCAGCTTTTTGATCGGGGCTCGTCTCCGGGCCGGCGTGAGCGGTCATTGGAGGGCTCGTGGTGGGGATCGTGCTGATCTGCCATACCTTCCAGTCTAAAGCCATACTGCCGTCGCGGGGCGAATTCTTGGCAGCTACTCTGGCGGGCTTTTCTCGGTGGATTTCTCCCGGTCTGCCCGTCGCAGTCATTGCACCGCGACGGCAGGGGAGGGAAACGACTACCCTGGGAACTGTGAAAATTCTTGTGCTAGGCCCCGGCGGGCGTGAACATGCGTTGGTCCGTACCCTGTTGGCAGACCCCGACGTCACCCAGGTTGATGCTGCTCCCGGTAATGCCGGGATTGCGGCCGAGGTCCCCGTGCACCAGATTGACGCCAATGACCCCGAAGAGGTCGTGGCACTGGCGCAACGGCTCGGCTCGGACCTGGTCGTCATTGGCCCCGAAGCGCCTCTGGCAGCCGGGGTTTCCGATGCTCTGCGAGCTGTGCACATCCCGGTCTTCGGCCCCAGCGCCGCCGCTGCGCAACTGGAATCCTCCAAGGTCTTCGCCAAGCAAGTCATGACCGTTGCCGGAGTACCCACCGCTGCCTCGGTGCACGCGAAAACCGCCGAGCAAGTCCGGGCCGCCTGTGTCGAGTTCGGTGCCCCCTACGTGATCAAGGATGACGGGCTGGCCGCTGGTAAAGGCGTGGTGGTGACCGAGGATCTCGCGGCTGCTCTGGCTCACGCAGAATCCTGTTTCGCCTCCGGCTCCACCGTGGTGGTCGAAGAATTTCTCGACGGGCCCGAAGTTTCGGTATTCGTGATCGCCGACGGTACCCCGGACGGGGCAGTTGCGCTCAGTCCGGCTCAAGACTTCAAACGCATCCATGACGACGACCAGGGTCCCAATACCGGGGGAATGGGGGCCTACACTCCGTTGGACTGGCTGCCGGAGAACTTCACCGAGCAGGTGCTGGACCAGGTTGCCCGGCCGGTGCTGGCTGAGATGGACCAGCGTGGCACCCCGTTTTTGGGTGTGCTCTACTGTGGACTGGCTGTGACCACCCGGGGGATCCGGGTGATTGAGTTCAATGCTCGCTTCGGTGATCCCGAAACCCAGCCGGTATTGTCTCGATTGACCACACCGCTGGGACAGCTGTTACTCGCCGCGGCACGCTCGGAACTGGCCGAGCGTCCGGAGCTGACTCCGCGGTTTACTGATTCCTCCGCCGTTGCAGTGGTGCTGGCCTCCCCGGGATACCCGGGAACCACTCGCACCGGTGCGGTGATGACCGGAATTGCGGATGCTGAGGCTCTGGAGAAGGTCGCCGTCTTCCACGCCGGGACAGCCGCCAACGACAGCGGTGAGTATCTCTCCGCCGGTGGACGAGTGTTGGCTGTTGTCGGTCAAGGTGACACGCTCGCGCAGGCACGGCGACGGGCCTATCAGGGCCTGGAGCTAATTCATCTGGAAGACGGCCAGTACCGCACCGATATCGCCCGCCGTGCCGTGGCTGGCGAGATTCAGCTTCCCTAACTAACGCAGTGCCCGCCCGGGCTACTGTTGTCCACGTGAACCGTCAATCCGTCCGCGATGAAAGTTAGATGATGACCTCTCACGACGTCCTTGAACTTGCTGGCTGGCGCCACATCTATTCCGGCAAAGTCCGTAACCTCTACGAGCCCAGCGATCAGCCCAGCGGTGAATCAGATCGCCTGCTGGTGGTCGCTACCGACCGGGTTTCGGCCTTCGACCACATCCTCAGCCCCGGTATCCCCGATAAGGGCAAAATCCTCACCCAACTGTCGTTGTGGTGGTTCCAGCAGCTCGCCCAGCCAGCCGAAGACCTGGATCCGATTCCGCATCATGTGATCTCTGTGGACGTTCCGGAGCAGGTCGCCGGACGCGCCATGATCGTCAAGCGTTTGCAGATGCTACCGGTCGAATGCATCGCCCGAGGCTATCTGACCGGCTCCGGGCTGAAGGAATATCAAGCTTCCGGTACTGTCACCGGTATCCCACTACCCGATGGGCTGGTGGATGGCTCTCGTCTAGACCCACCTCTTTTCACCCCTTCCGCCAAGGCAGCGGTGGGCGAGCACGATGAAAACATCACCTTCGAGCAGCTGAGTGAACGCGTCGGTTTGCTACGGGCCGCCCGCTTGCAGGAGATGACCCTGCAACTCTACAGTCAGGCCGAGGAGATTGCTCGCAACGCCGGGATCATCCTGGCCGATACGAAGGTCGAATTCGGTATTGATGTCTCCACCGGATTGATCACCTTAGGTGATGAGGTGCTTACCCCGGACTCCTCACGGTTCTGGGACGCCGGAGATTACGAACCAGGACGCCCCCAGCTCTCCTTTGACAAGCAGTTTGTCCGTGACTGGCTCAGTTCCGAAGAGTCCGGCTGGGACCCGGCCTCTGGGCAACGGCCTCCCGCATTGCCTGAGCATATCGTGGAGAAAACTCGTCAGCGGTACCTGGAAGCCTACCGTCGGATCACCGGGGAAGAATTCAGCGCGACACCGCAGGGATAAGATCCAGCACCACCGCTTCGGGGCGGCAGGCAAAACGGACCGGAACTTTGGGGGCCGCCCCGATACCGGCGGAAATATTGACGATGGTCGTAGCAGATTCGACGGGTGCGTTCCGCCCTGGCACGAGATCAGGCCATCCGAACAGGCCTGCGGCTTGCCGGGGTGGTAAATCACAGTTAGTCACCAGCGGTCCCACCACGGGTAGAGCAATTTGTCCCCCGTGGGTGTGTCCGGCCAGAATCAGTTGCGCGCCGTCGGCGGCCATGGTATCGAGTACCCGGGTATAGGGGGCATGAGTGACCCCGAGGGTGAGATCTGCTGTTCTCGCGTGAGAACCAAACCCGGGCCAGCGGTCACGGTCGAGGTGGGGGTCATCGGTGCCGGCCACCGCGAGGCGATGACGGGCGAGGTGCAGATCGTGATGTGCGTTAGTGAGGTTCACCCAGCCCCGGTGCTCAAATTCGCTAAAAAGCTCCCGGTAGGGCAGGACCTCGCGGTCCGCTAAACGTGCTGCGGATCCGTGCTTGCTCGAGGGCCCACGGAAATACTTCAGCGGATTCGCTGGCTGAGGAGCGAAATAGTCGTTGGAACCGGGAACAAAAACTCCGGGGAGATCTAAGAGCGGACCCAGTGCATCAAGCACCGGTTTCAGACCGTCACGGTGACCGAGATTGTCACCAATATTGACCACCAGATCGGGCTCTAGTTCAGCCAGCGAGCGGGTGAAGTCGATCTTGGCACGGTTGGATGGGACCATGTGCAGATCGGCAATATGCAATACCCGCAACCGAGGACGACCAGCGGGCAAGACCGGCACCTGTTCGTGACGGATTTTAAACCAGCGGGCCTCCAGACACGCGCCGTATACCAGGCTCGCAACACCCGCGACGGCCGTAACGGCTGTGGCACCGGCGAACCGGCGCCACAGCGTGGCGGATGTGATCACCTCTACCACCCCAGGGTCTTAGTTCGAAGACTCTGCGGACTCTGCTGAAGGGTCGTCCGAGGACTCGTTGTTCTCGTCGTCATCGGAGGAGTTTGAACCACCCTTTTTGGCTGAGGAAATGCTTCGCGGGCTCGGCGACCCATCATCACGGATTTCTCCATGCGGGTAGTCCTCGGCGACCTGTTTCATGTAGTCGATCCACATCGGACCGGCGATCAGCGAGCCCCACACGTCTTCGTAGTAGGTGCCACCGATGGTGTTACCCTTCAACGTTTTGGCCACCGACTGGTAGTTACCCACCCAAGCGGCGGTCGTGAGGCCTTCGGTGTAGCCGACGAACCACGTGGAGGATTCGTTGTTGTTTGTACCGGTCTTGCCAGCAATGTCAAAGTCAATATTGCCTTCGGCGATACGGTCCTTAGCGATGGGTTTCAGCGTGGAATTCAGCTGGACGATGTGGTCCTCATTCAGCACATTCTCGTTACACTGCACCGGTGGCACTTCATACTCGTTGCCGGCGGCATCGGTGACCTCGGTCAGGGCACGCGCTTCACAGTAGTTACCGTAGGAGCCCATGGTTGAGAAGGCCGAGGCCATCGTCAGCGGGGAGACTTCTTGCGCACCCAACAAGAACGACGGGTGTTGCGGGTCCAAACCTTCTTCACTCACTGCGCCGTGAACACCGGCAGCATCGGTGATATCGGTAATGGAGCACAGATCGGTGGCGAAGGCGGCACCGACGGTTGCGGTGTTAATCGACCAGTACAGACCGTAGTTCATCGGCATCGGTTTCTTCATGTTGCCAATGGCGTTATTGATGTTCCAGCCGTCTGTTCCGATCTGGGCTTTGCCTCCGTCGAGGCAGTAAGCGGGGAATTTCGCTCCCGTGTAGTCATCGCGGGAGGCGTTGACCGTGTCGGACATGGAGTGACCGGCACCGAGCCAGGCCAGTGACACAAACGGCTTCAGAGTCGAACCGGCCTGGAATCCCTGGCCACCACCGTCGGCGTGGTCGACAGAATAGTTGATCTGCGTGTTACCGGCTCCATCCTCGGGGCTATAAACAGTGTTCTGAGCCATGGCCCGGATATTTCCGGTGTCCTGCTCAACAGTCACAATGGAGGAGCCGAAGCCCTGAGTCTCTTCGCGAGGGACGGCCTTATTCGCTTCTTCGGCAGCTGCCTTCTGCATTTTCGCATCAAGCGTGGTCTTGATGGTCAGGCCACCGCGGTCCAGCAATTGCTGACGCGACTCCGGGTCCGGGCCGAACGCTGGATCGTTGAGGATCTGGCGGTGCACGTAGTCGCAAAAGTAACCCGAATTGTGTTGCGCTGCGATGCAGCCGGAGTTCTTTGGAGTGATATCCAACCCGAGATCTTGGGCCTGAGCTTCCTCTTTCTCTGCCGTGGTAATGAATCCTGCATTCTCCATTGATTGCAGGACAACGTTGCGACGGTTCTGTGTGGCCTCCGGATTGGTTTCGGGGTTCAACGCATTGGGTGATTGCACCATACCGGCCAAAATCGCCGCGTCCGACAGGTCCAACTCTGAGGCAGACTTATTGAAGAAGTGGTTGGCTGCAGCTTCAACGCCATAGGTCCGCCCGGAGAACAACACAATGTTGAGGTAGCCCTCGAGGATCTGCTCTTTAGACATCTTCTTCTCTAGCGCTACAGCCAGCTTCATTTCACGCAATTTATCGGCCGGTGTCTTGGTGCCCGACACTGTGGTGCGCAGGCCGTTGAGGTTCTGGTAGTTCACCAGCACGTTGTTGACGTACTGCTGGGTCAAGGTTGAAGCACCCTGACGGGTATCGGAGGTGGCATTATTGACCACCGCGCGTGCCAGACCCTGAGGGTCCACACCAGAGTGCTCGTAGAAGCGCTCATCCTCAATGGCGATAATGGCCTGCTGCATTTCTTCAGATATCTCATCCAAGGACACCGGTTCGCGGTTTTCCGCATAAAACGTGGCCAATTCGGTACCGTCCTTGTCAACGATCCGAGAGGGAACCGACATGGGCTCTTCCTGTAGTTCAGCAGGAAGCTCATCCAGCAGTTCTGTGCCGGTCGTTGCGGCAGCGCCGGTAACCATTCCCAAGGGTAATGCCAGTCCCGCTGCCAGCCCCCCGCAGAGAGCAGAGACGCCGAAGAAGGCAAAAATCTTACCCATAGTGGTCGCCATGTCGAACATTGCAAATTTTTTGGCCATGGTGCAATTCTATCTACGTCAGGTGATCTACTGACCCGGGGCCACCGGGGTGGAGGCGTGACAATCCCCACCGGTTTCGCGTTTTGTGTCCGGGTGTGGTGCAAACAGTGCGAGCGTCATGTCTATTCTTGACGGCCTTTCAATTATAGCCTGGGGAGATGACCGAAACCCAAAAAACACCAGAACCCGCGTCGGCTCCGGAACCAACTCGCTGGGAGTACGCCACGCTACCGTTGATTATTCACGCCACCAAACAGATTCTGGATCAGTGGGGCGATGAAGGATGGGAACTCGTCACGGTATTGCCAGGACCAGATGGTAACGCTCCGGTGGCTTATCTCAAGCGTCCTAAACCCTAGCCACCCAGATCGTCGCCGTGCTCTACCCCTGAGATGTTCAACGATACCGAGGAGGATTTATGTCCGCAGTTGAAGACCGTCTCCAGGAAGCTGGATTCACCCTTCCCGAGGTTGCCACCCCGCTGGCTGCCTACGTGCCTGCTTTACGTGAAGGTCAGTTGATCTACACTTCTGGTCAGTTGCCCCTGCAGAACGGGGAGCTGGCTACCACCGGAAAACTGGGCGCTGATGTCAGTGTCGAGGAAGGTCAAAAGTTGGCGCAGTTGTGTGTGTTGAACGCTATGGCTGCCGTGAAAAACCTGGTCGGCGACCTCGATCAGGTTGCTCAGGTGGTCAAGGTGACTGGCTTTGTCGCTTCGGCCCCGGATTTTTACGGGCAACCGCAAGTCATCAACGGCGCCTCAGAACTGCTGGGCCAGGCTTTCGGTGCGGCTGGTTCCCATGCTCGTGCTGCCGTCGGGGTGGCTGTTCTTCCCATGAACGCCCCCGTCGAGGTCGAAATCACCGTCAAGGTTCAGGACTAATCAGCGCACAGTCCTACACAAGACATGGGTGGGCCGGAACATGCTAGGTGTTCCGGCCCACCCATGAGGAAGAGACGAAGAGAAGAAGAATTCTCCGGTTAACGTGCGCGCTGTCGTAGTCGTTGCAGGTCCAGAATGACCACGGCTCGGTTTTCCAAGCGCAACCAGCCACGCTGGACGAATTCGGCCAAAGCCTTGTTCACCGTCTCGCGGGAAGCACCGACCAACTGGGCCAGCTCTTCCTGAGTTAGATCGTGAGCAACGAGCAGGCCGTCGGAGGCGGTGCGACCGAAACGGTCGGCCAAATCCAGGATGGCCTTGGCAACGCGACCTGGCACATCGGAGAACACCAGGTCAGCCATCGACTCGTTGGTGCGCGTCAGGCGCTTAGCCAAGGCGCCCAGCAACTGCATGGAGACCTCCGGGGAGGAGTAGATGACCTTGCGAAGGTTTTCGTGACGCAGACCGGCCAAACGGGTTGCGGACACAGCAGTGGCGGTTGCGGTGCGTGGCGCGGGCTGGAAAAGGGCCATCTCGCCGAAGACCTCGCCGGGACCGAGGATGGCAAGCAGGTTTTCACGTCCATCGGTAGCTGTGCGACCAACTTTGATCTTGCCGGAAATAATGACGTAGAGCTGATCACCATCGTCGCCTTCGTGGAAAGCAGACGCCCCGCGAGACAATTCAACTTCGGTCAGCTCTGCAGTCAACGCATCAAAGACTTCATCGTCAAGATGGGTAAAAAGCGGAGCATTGCGCAGAACATCCAAATCCATATGCGAGATCTTCCTAACTGGCCAGAACGGCCGGGTAAACGTTTTTCGGCGTAAGCTCGTTGTTAATTCTGCATCATCGGGATCACACTGTGAATACCTCGAGTGCAGTTACTCACATAATTATTCTACAGGCAGTAGAAATTGCCGGATGATCTGCTGGTATTCATCTGTGAGCGATCAATGTGGTCGTCAACCGTTCCACCGAAAGATGGTTACAACGCTGGACAATGCAAGTCTTCACGGCATTTTTCCAGTCGTAGGGTTTAGGGTGGAGACACTGCGGAGATACGCGACGGTGTAGAAGACGCCACCGGATGCGCGTCGGGACGCGTAGCACGGAGAGAGTCGGGACGCGTAGCACGGAGAGAGGGGTGGCGCAGCGTAGTGTTCTTGACCTGGCTGGATTGGGTTCTTCTTGTCGTACTGGTCATCGTGTTCATCAATGGCATTCGACAGGGTCTCTGGGTGTCGGCCGGACGGATGCTGGGATTCGTTCTCGGCACCATTGCTGCCTTCTTTTTGATGCCCGAAGTCAACCGTTTCGTGGATTCTCCGATGTGGCGCATCGTGGCTATGGTGGTGTGCGCAGTTGTCCTCGTCGGCATCGGGATGGCCATTGGAGTGGCCGTTGGTCGAGCCGTACGACTACGGGTTAACGCTCCGATTGCCCGACGTGTGGACAAGGTGCTTGGAGGAATTGTCAATACCGCCATCGCCTCGGTGTTGATTGCCCTATTGGCCTTCTCTTTGTCATCGATGGGTATGCCACAACTAACGCAGACCATTAAGGAATCCCGGGTCATCGCTTTCGTCACCAAATTGACTCCTGAGTCTGGACGGACCTTCGTGGCTTCATTGTGGACCGATTTCTTGGATTCAGGGGTGATTCCCGAGTTGGGGCCGATGCTCGAGTCGCAAGGCCCGGTGGAGGACAATGCTGTCCGCCCTCCCAATGATGCCGTGCAACAGGCCGGACAGGCTACGGTCCGTATCACCGGAACTGCATTTGAATGCGGTCAGAACCAAACCGGTTCAGGATTCGCCGTGGAGCCGCAACGAGTGGTGACCAACGCCCACGTTGTTGCCGGAGTTGAGGGACCGACCGTCGAAGATCTCGACGGAAACGTCTATCGTGCTTCGGTGGTCTACTTCGACCCGGAGACCGATCTTGCGATTCTCCAGATTCCCGACGCCGATCTTCCAACGTTGGAGGTCGGTCGTGGATTAAGCATCGATGATGATGCCTACGCTCTCGGGTTTCCTGCCGGTGGTCCATACCGCATTACGACTGGCAAAGTGCAAGCTGAAGGTCCGGCCACGCTGAATAACATCTATGGTCAAGATCCGCATTTGACCGGCATTTATCAGTTGGCCTCCGATATCCGTGAGGGGAACTCGGGCGGCCCACTCGTCGACGACGCCGGCCAGGTTGCCGGCGTCATCTTCGCCAAAGCTCCCGATGCCCAGGTCGGCTACGCAATCACCGCCGAGGAAGCTGGGTCGGTGCTGACCTCAGCGCAGAGCTACACCGAACCGGTATCAACGGGGCAGTGTTTGGCTGATTAATTCATCACCGATGAACTAACGGTTGCATGCCTGCTGTTTCCGTGCGAGGCATGGTTTTCCGCGCGTTGCTCTTGTGAAATTTCATGTTTCGTCATACTCTTGTGATCACTATCACACTCATCACGCTGGTAGGCCCTGAAGATAAAGGAGTTGGGCATGGCCCTGACACAAGAATCACTCACCGCGGGGAGACAGCAACGCGAACAATTCAGTACCCGCTGGGTCTTCCTGTTGGCGGCAATCGGATCTGCCGTGGGACTCGGAAATATTTGGCGCTTTCCCTATGTCGCCTACGAAAACGGTGGTGGCGCATTCATCCTGCCGTACATGGTGGCGCTACTGACCGCAGGTATTCCGCTGTTGTTCTTTGACTACGCCATTGGACACCGCTTTAAAGGATCCCCACCACTGGCCTTCCGTCGGCTCAGCCGGTGGACTGAAGCCATCGGCTGGTGGCAGGTGATGATCTGTGCCGTGCTTGGACTGTTCTATGCCGCCATCCTGGCCTGGGCCACTTCCTATATTTGGTTCTCGGTGACCGAAGCCTGGGGAGATGACCCAGAAGGCTTCTTCTTCGCGGACTACCTGCAAGCCACAGAACAAGCCGAAGTGAGCTTCCAGATCGTTCCAGGAGTCTTCTTCCCGCTACTAGCTCTGTGGATCCTGGTGCTGACCATCCTCGCACGCGGGGTGGGCAAAGGCATCGGGGTTGCTGCCACGATCGGTATGCCTCTGCTGGTGATCATGTTCGTGATCTTAGTCGGCATTGGTTTGAGCCTGCCGGGCGCAGCCACCGGTTTGGATGCGCTGTTCACACCGGATTGGTCGGCACTGACAAGACCAGAAGTGTGGGTGGCCGCCTACGGTCAGATCTTCTTCTCCCTTTCGGTCGGCTTCGGCATCATGCTGACTTACGCTTCCTACCTGAAGCGACGCTCTAACCTGACCGGATCAGGTCTCGTTGTTGGATTCTCCAACTCCGGTTTCGAGCTGCTTGCCGGCATCGGCGTCTTCTCGGTACTGGGCTTTATGGCCCAGGCATCTGGGCTTCGGGTCGACGAGGTCGCTAGTTCCGGCATTGGTTTGGCTTTCGTGGCGTTCCCCGCCATCATTTCCGAAGCCCCCTTGGGGCTGGGCCCGATTATCGGCGTCCTGTTCTTCGGGTCGCTACTGTTTGCGGGAATCACCTCGCTGATCTCGATTACCGAAGTGGTGATCTCCGGCATTATGGACAAAACTGGTTGGTCCCGCGCACGGGTGGTGGCTATTGCTGGTGGGCTCTCCGCTGTGGTCTCGCTCCTGGCCTTCAGCACCACCTCCGGAATCCACCTCCTTGACGTCACCGACGCCTTTGTGAACAACATCGGTATTGTCGGGGTCAGCCTGGTGGCGGTCTTCGTGGTCTCCTGGGTGCTGTTCCGACTCAACGAATTCGTCGGGCACCTGAACTCGGTGTCTTCCTTCCGCCTGGGCTGGATCTACAAGATCTTGATCTCCGTGGTTATGCCAGTCGTGCTGGGTATTACGCTAGTCCAGTACATTCTGCAGGTTGTCAATGAAGGCTATGGGGGAATGCCCTCCTGGTATGTCGGCACCTTCGGATGGGGCATGTCAGCGCTACTGGTGGTGCTGGCCGTCGTGGTCGCACTGATCCCCTGGGCGAAAAACTCCGGGATGCAAGACGATCAGCACGAGCAAGATTTCGACATCAAGAACACACCCCGGCACGCAGACCAACCGGTCACTACTCAGGAGGTCAACCAGTGAGCACCATAGCAATTGTGATGATGATCATCTGCCTCGGGGTCGTATGGGGTGGCCTGGCCGTGGCGATCGTCCACCTGCGAGGCAACCCGGATGAGACCACGGGAGAGCTCGGCGCCGACGGAGCTGTTCCCCCCGCCCAGCAGATCAACCAGAGCTGACGCGCAGGTTGTCGCATCCCCATCTGTTGCGGCCTGAACCCGCTGAACCACCGGTTCTGAGAGTTACCCAGGACCGGTGGTTCAGCGGGATCGGCAGTTAAAAGCAGATGAGGAGCAGACTTTTACCCAAAAGATATCCCGCATTCTCGACAGATGTGGTTCACTGGGAGAAGATCTTCAGGAGCAAACCTGAGGCCCGAGAGACCTGAGATGTTAAGAAGGGTTACCGTGTCGAATCAGAATTACCAGCCACCGCAGGGATATCCACATCAGCAGCAACCCGGTGCTGGTGCTTCGCAACAGTACTCGGCGCCTCGTCCGGGCGTGCAGAATCTGCAAGGCGGCTCCTCCATGCCGGCCGTGGCCGTGATGATTACGGCAGCCGCCGCCCTGGTAGCCGGTGCCGGTCTGTGGGCGATGATCAACGACATTACGTATTACAACCAAACACGCGGATACATTGGTGATCAGGCGGCGAGCTTCAATATCCTCTGGAATGCGGAGTTTTTGCTCAACCTTGTTCTGAACATCGGTGGTGGAATCGTGGTGATGGTCCTGGTGCTCAGGGCCAAGGGATTGGACGGATCTCGTCCCATGTTGGGGTCGTTCACCTCCAAACACCTGGTGCAAGCCATTTCCTGGGCCATTGGCGTTTACGCGCTCTTGAACTTCATTGCTTTCGACTACTTCTACTGGGCGTCTGAAGCGTTGATGACAATCTTGCTGTTCTTGGTGGCAACAGCCTTGGTGTTGTTCGTCACCTGGCCACAACTATTCAACGGCTCCGCTAGCGCACAGCCTGCAGGAGTACAGCCAGCAACGCCACCGTACCAGCGCCATGCTTACATGGGGTCAGCCCAGCCTGTCCGAGCACAACAGCCCGTCGCCTACCAGGACTTCGGTCAGCCGGTAGCGTCTCAGCAGACCGGCTATCAGCAATTCCAACAAGGTGGCACCGACCAGGTCACACCGGGGGCACCGTCTCAGCAACAGCCCGAACCGGTAGACCCCTTTGTCGCCGCCGCGTCTGCACAGCAGAACCAGACTCAGGCCCCGCAGCAGGTTCACCAGGAGGAAGACAAGCCGTCCGGGCGTCGGGCTGCCCAGCCTTCGACTGAACAGCACGGCGAACAGCCCGGAGGCCAACCCGCTCCGACTGAAGCCGAGCCCGTAACACCGGCACACCCTGGCCAGGATGCCTCCACCGAATCCCACGACGAGACCGAACCTGACCAGAGCTGGAACCGTCCTGAAACGTCTGCCGAAACCCACGAGCCAGCAGTCGGTGTCGACCCAGTGGTCGACGCGCAGGTGGAAACCGGTGGTCGGTCCTCGACAGTCGGGGCCGACTCAGCACTTACCTCGGGCGGACTGACTCCCGCCGACACCGCCCAGCCGTTCTGGTTTGCGGTCTACACGCCCCGCCGGGCCGTGACTGAGCAGGGCGAACCGGCATTCGCGCTGGAACCGGGCCAGTGGATTCTGGCCTTGGAAGACCGTGGACACGAATTCCTCGTGCAATCCTACGATGGACAGCGTGGTCTGTTGCGTGAGCTCGAGGGGATTGAACGGGCACCGCAACAGTGACCGCTCGTGATCCCGAGGATGAAACACCACTAGCTCGAAAGCGTCGCGCTCGGAAAATCAATCGGGTGTTGGCGGAGTTCTTCCCTTATGCGGTCGCGGAACTGGATTTTGACAATCCCTTTGAGTTGCTGGTGGCCACCGTCCTGTCAGCCCAAACCACCGATGTGCGGGTCAATTCCGTTACCCCGGACCTTTTCGCCCGATTCCCGGATGCCGAAGCGCTCGCTATGGCCGATGAACGCGAAGTCCAAGAGTTGATCCGGCCGACCGGTTTTTATCGGTCCAAGACGAGCTCGATTATGAAACTCTCCCAAGCGCTGGTGGAGAAGTTCGCCGGATCGGTCCCGGACAATCTCAAGGATCTGACTAGCCTGCCCGGGGTGGGACGGAAAACCGCCTTCGTTGTGTTAGGCAACGCTTTTGGCAAACCCGGTCTGACCGTCGATACCCACTTTGGTCGAGTGTCCCGCCGTCTAGGCTGGACCACCGCTGAAGACCCCGTCGCTGTGGAAACCGCGGTGGCAGAGCTGTTCGAACCCCGCGAGTGGATCATGCTCTCCCACCGGCTGATTTTTTTGGGCCGGCGCATCTGTCACGCGCGAAAACCGGCCTGCGGGGCCTGCCCGGTCGCCCGCTGGTGCCCTTCGGCCGGGATCGGCCCGTTGGACCCCTACAGTGCCAGTAGGCTGTTGAAGTATGAGCTAGCACCTGGGCGCGAAGAACTCCATCAGCGCATGCTCGAAGGAGCAACCCGTCGCCAGCTCCGTGCCGAGGGCTACTCGCTACAGGCCTAACTCCGCCACGATGACAGTCTGCACCACCCGCACCTCAGGAGGCGACCCAGCCCGTGCAGCCCGAGAAGACCACCCTGGAGACCGTCCAACAAGATTTGGTGGACCTGGTCAGTCGCTACGGCACGCTCAACGCGGAGCTTCCCGAGTGCGCATTTAGCACGCCCACTAAGGAACTCGATCCACGGGGTTTCCGATTTCCCCGCATGACCACCGAGAACGCCACACCGTCGGCGGTGCTGATTCTCTTCGGCGCCCTCGACGACGTGCCGGCCGACTATCGGAGCGAGACGGTGCCTAGTTCACTGGATGTCTTGCTCACCCAACGCGCCGTGACCTTACGCAAACACCCCGGCCAGATTTCCTTCCCGGGTGGTCAGCGCGATCCTGCCGATGCCGATGACACCGCCTGTGCATTGCGGGAAGCTAGCGAGGAAACCGGCCTCGATCCATCCTCCGTCACCGTGTTGGGACAACTACCCACCGTGGGACTGCCCGTGACCAATTTTTCGGTCACCCCAGTCATCGGATGGTGGTCCACCCCCGGCAGTGTTGACGTGGTCGACGATCATGAAGCGACCCGCGTTTTTCGCGTCCCCGTCGCCGATCTGATCGACCCCGATCACCGAGTCTCGGTGCTGATGACCTCACCGCAGACCGGAGAACTTCTCCGCCCGGTCATGCCCGGATTCCTCGTGGCCGACACGCTGGTGTGGGGGTTTACCGCCTTGCTCATCGACCGCATCCTGGATCTTCTGGGATGGACGCATCCTTGGGATCGGGCCCAGTGCGTAGACGTCACCGGGTGGGACGCGACGCAACCCGCCCCGAAAATTTTTACCTGCCACGAGCACCTGTCTGACTAGCTGGGGCCGTCACGGCGCGACCCGCCCGTCCACAGTTGGACGGCGAGCGACGATCCTGTTCCACAGTCGCGGGCACCTGCTGGGACGGGCCTGGCTGTGCCAGGCACAGTAGAGGGCATGAGAGCACTCCCGAAACGTCCGCGTCACCAGCGCGCTATCGCAACAGCGACGATAGACCGCCCGAGCAGGCTCAGTGCCGAACAGCAACAGACCTACCGTTACCTGCTGGGGTTATTAGCCAGCCTGGGTATTGAGATTCTATCCGGTGACACGGCCACAGCACCCCAGCCGTCCTCGGCGCGACAGATGCAACCACGCCAGCTCCAAATCCGGCTGAACTCAGGTCATCACCGCAGGGTGAGTATTGGTCCATTCAGCTGGAGGCTACCCGACGATACCGAGGCGCTACTCGAGCATTTACACCACGACCCCGCCGACCCCGGTCACCCGCCAGGTGCTCGCGCCAAGCACCCAGACCAGGTGGTACTGGTGCGGACCACCACCGCCCCGGCAACACCCTGGGCCGGATGGAACCTTGCTCGGGTGACCCGCTACGGCGCTCCCACACTGCTGGTCGACGCCGACCCCCAGGCCGCCTGTTCGCGCGCGCTCGTGCCCCGGTTGCATCACCCCTCACGGCGGGGCTGGGTGTGCTGGGCTACCGTGCAGGACGGGCTGGCAGTTGGAGAACGATGTTTTACCGGGCTCAGCTCGCGACATCGGGACACACCGCTGGCCTTCCTGGGCTTCGAGGTTCCCGATGACACGGACTCTGTCGTGGGGGCCATGCCAGATCAGCACGATGTGGTTCAGGTTCTTGAGGCAACCGCCCGCATGGGTATCACCACGGTCACCGATGTTGGGTTCGACGCCAATCGAGCAACCGAGTTGCAGTCCCGTGGCGCCACCCTGGTTACTCTCGCCACCACCGGCGTCTCTCCCGCTGGGCTGACTCCCGACATCGTGGTGCGCTTCCCGGGCCCGGGAGGGGTGGTGCCACGTATCCGTCACCGGGTACTGCGCCTGTTGACTACCTCGCTACCCTCGACAGACCCTCCGACCATCTTCCTCCCGCTCAGTTGGGGGTGCCGTCCCCGCAATCTGGACATCACACCACAACGAAGCGACCGACGCCTCTACACCACCCTGTTTGGCCACCGGAGGTGGCCTCGATGAGACATTTCGTCCCTGACCTGCCTCCGGCTCCAGCGACTGACCGGTGGGCTCAGGCAAAACTCTGGCTGGCTTCACGCCTGGCCGGCGCCGGGGAACAATCCCAGGAGGAGCACACCGCCGAAGCCATTGGCCGACATGTCGATTCGTTGGGACCGACACACGCCCGGCATTTGATGACCCGGCTGCTCGACGACCTGCAAGGACTCGGGCCGCTGGCCGACTATCTCCGCCAGGAAGGCGTCTCCGACATCATGGTGACCGGAGAGGGGCACGTCTGGCTTGACTGCGGGCATGGGGTCGAACCCACCGAGCACCGACTGCCCCGGGCAGAGGTCATGAACCTGGCCCGGAGGCTACTTTCTCAAGGCGGACGACGCCTAGATGAGGGCCAGCCCTTCGGTGACGTGTTTCTGGCTGGGGCTCGCATTCACGCACTGATCCCACCGGTGGTGGAGCACCCTCAGCTCAGTATCCGCTTGCCCCATCCGGACACCCCGCGACTTGAGCAACTCAGTCAGCAATGGCCCCACCGCGAGTACTGGTTACGCGTGTGTGAATTCCTTGTCCAATGTCGCGCAAATGTCCTGATTTCCGGAGCCACCGGCTCGGGCAAAACGACGCTAGCCTCCAGCCTGCTCTCCACGGTGGACGACCACGAACGCATCATCACTATTGAGGACACCCCTGAACTACGTATTGACCACCCACATGTGGTCAACCTGCGCACCCGGGAAGCCAATATTGAAGGGGCCGGCGCCATCGAAACGCGGGAGCTGATCCGACAGTCGTTGCGTATGCGACCCGATCGGTTGATCGTCGGAGAGTGCCGCGGAGCCGAAATCGCCGAATTCCTTACGGCGATGAATACCGGGCATCAAGGCGCGATGGGAACCCTGCACGCCAACTCTACGGCCGATGTCCCAGCCCGCCTCCACGCGATGGGCGGTTTAGCCGGGCTTTCCCCAGAGGTCCTCACCCTGCAAGCCCGGTCAGGCGTCGACGTGCTGATGCATATCTGCCGAGACGAATATGGCCGGCACCCCGCCGAATTAGCCGTGCTGGCGCCGGAAGAACGAGCCGGTCAAGCCTTGACAGTACTACCGGCTCTGACGCAACGCGGTAGCACGCTGTATGAAGGCCCGGGCCTGGCCGTCGTCGAACAACTGGGCACCAAACCAGAATGGAAGGGGCTGCCCCGATGAGCCGAACACCAACCACGCTCGCCCACCGTAGCAAAAACCTCCTCGCCACTACCCCGCTCGGCCCATTGCTGGGCCTAGCCGAACCAGGAGAACTGTCCGAAATTATCGAGATGCTCCGCCAAGCCGCCGCGTTGCTGGATGCCGGACGCGACCCCCAACGTGTCTGGAGCGAACTAGCCCTAGGTTACCCGGCGTGCCCACGCTCCGTAGCTACCGACGATACCGACCCGGGATGTTGTCTGCACCATACCTTGGCAGCCCAGCAGGGATTGGAAGTCCTCGCCGAAACCCCACTACAACACGTCACCGGTCCAGGAGAACCACACTATTGGCAACAGATCAGTGGCAGCCTCGAACTCGCCAGAGATACCGGAATGAAACTCTCCACACTGCTCAGCCGACTTGCCGACGCTCTTGAAGCCGGAGAAGATGTACACCAAGCTCGGCAAACCGCGGCCGCCGGGCCACGTTCGACAGCCACACTTTTGGCGTGGCTTCCCGTAGCGGGCATGGCCCTGTCCGCGATGATCGGGGTCACTGTCTTCCACCTGTTACTCGAACCGATCGGGTGGGTGCTGTTGGCCACTGGCATAGGCCTGGCCACGCTAGGTCGGTGGTGGAGCCAACGGCTGGTGAAAGAGGCCCAGAATGTCTGAAAGGTCTCGCGATTACCTGGACCCCGCTCTAGCCATGGACCTGTTAGCTGCGTTGTTGTCCTCCGGCATCGGTCTGGCGAGCGGTCTGCAACACATCGGTACGCGTTTTCCCCAAGCCCGCGAGCTCTCCGAGGTCGGGCTTCGGCTCCATCACGGATTCAGTTGGCAGCAAGCCTGGGAACCGGTTGCCGGTATCACTGAGTACCAGACCCTGGCCGAACACCTGTATTTCCCGTTTACAGCCGCCGTCCCTAGCGCCACCGTGATTCGCGGGGCGGCCTCCAGCCTGCGTCGACACCGACAACGAGCCGCCGAGAAACGCGCAGCCGAGCTGGGCATCAAACTCGTGGTGCCCATGGGCGTTTGTCTGCTTCCCAGCTTTATCTGCCTGGGCGTGATGCCACTGGTGGTCACCCTGTTTCCCGACGTGATGAACCTATAACTGAATAGTCCCTGTCCGTCAAACAACATCACAACATCCCATACAACAGAAAGGAGCTCGTCATGAGCGACCACATCCTGTCCTCGCACAACACTGCTGCTGTTTCCGACCAGGAATTTCAGGTTGATCTCAGCGACGAATCTGGAGCTCAAACCGCCGAATACGGCATCGTGATGCTCGCCGCCGTAGGATTCGCCGGCTTGCTGGCCGTCATTCTCTCGGGTGGGGCCGTCCAAGACCTGCTGAATGGTCTGGTTGAGCAGGCCTTGCAGTTCTAAAACGGCGGTGTGAATCGGGTTGCCGTGGCATTCAGCGGTGAGTGCCACGGCAACCCGGCCACCATATCTCCATCTGACAACCAGCCACGATGTGGCCCGGAAGGTAGGGACGACGATGTCTCAGGCATTTAGATACCGAGTAGGCCGAGATACTGGGTCGGTGACCGCGGAATTCGCGGTGGTGCTCCCAGTCGCCATGATAGTGGCGGCGATGCTGGTCAACGCCGTGGTGATCGGTGTCCAACAAGTTCGGCTCGAGCAAGCTGCCGCCGCGGCAGCTCGAGAACTGGCCCGTGGGGAGCCCGCCGATGGGGTGACAGCTACCGTATCGCGGATGGCGGGAAGCCAGGCCTCCGCCCAGCAGGAGATCTCCGGTTCGTGGGCCAGCGTTACCGTGTCGAGGCCCACCCCGGGTCCGGTTGGCTGGCTCAACATCGGCACGTTGGAAGCTCGTGCTCATGCACCGTATCAGTGGGTGATTTCCCCATGAACATCCCACCAGCGTCATGGGACGACCAGCAGGGTTCTGGCACCGTTGTGGTGGTTGGCATCATCGGCTGTTTAGCCACACTGCTTATAGGAGGGTTGATGCTCGTCCAAGCCACGGTCGCTTCCTCGCGGGCTGCTGCGGTCGCAGACCTAGCAGCCTTGGCTGCCGCCGATGCTGCCCGGTCACTGATTCCAAGCGAACCGTGTCAGATTGCCGAACAGACCGCAACGCGCCATCACGTCAGGATGGAATCCTGCCAGTGGGAATCCGACGATACGGTGCGGGTCTCGGTTACCAATGAGCTCGTCGCCGGTTCCGGGACCCTCGGGTTGGTCGCAACAGCGGAATCACGGGCTGGCCCTGACCGGATGATGGAAGGTACCGCAACAGATGAGTGAGTACTGCCACGGCCCCGGGTTTATCCAAGGGCGAGTTACGGTTCCCACATTTAGGTGATTGCACGCAGGAAGGGCATCCTTGCTCGCATTCACAGGCCAGAATTGCGTCACGGGTGGCCTTGACCCACATCCGCGCCGTGTTAAAGCCACGACGAGCGAATCCCGCCCCACCGGGGTATCCATCGTAGATAAAGACCGTGGGTTGGGAGGTGTCCGGGTGCAACACCATCGAGACCCCTCCGATATCCCACCGGTCGTTGGAGGCCACCAGTGGCAACATACCAATCATTGCATGTTCAGCAGCGTGTAATGCTCCAGGCATCCGGTCGGTGGTCAGCCCTGCGGCGATCAGCTCGTCGGAGCTTGTGGAAAACCACACCGCTTCGGTGAACAGCTCTTGTGCGGACAGTTCGAGTGGTTCTTCTCCGAGTATTTGAGAAGTGATCACTTCTCGCCGCTGGTAGGACACGACTCGGGTCGTGACCTTGACGTTGCCGAGGTTCCAGGTCAGTCGGGTTGGTTGTGTCGCCGAGTCCGGAACGACTTGTTCGAGCGTGTTGAGAATCGCGACCTGTGTGGTTTCTCGAGCCTGGGTGTAGAAATTGGGTTCAGCACGAACGACGAGCACTACCCCGTTGTCCTCATCGAGGACGGTAACCAGCCACGTGCGCCCCTGGTGGACATACACCGCTCCGGGGTGGGCTTGGGAATGTGATTGTTCGGCGCTGATGGTACCTAAAACGGTGCCGGTCTCTTCGTCGACGATCTCCAACGGCGCTCCGCCGATATCGCGCAACCCGATCGTTGCGGCCGGCCGGTCGGGGTGGGTCCAGAACCAGCCGGCGGGACGGCGCCGCAGATAGCCTTCTGCGGTGAGGTCCTCAAGGAGGCGGTGAACGTGTTCTTCGGGACCAAAATCTGGCAGATCCTCGGGGGTGAGTGGAAGTTCAGTGGCCGCCGCGCACAGGTGTGGACCGAGAATATAGGGGTTCGTGGGATCAATAACCACGTCTTCGACCCCAATGTCGAAAATTCGTTCCGGGTGATGCACCAGGAAGGTATCTAGCGGATCCTCACCGGCCACATAGATAGCCAAAGAATCTTGACCGCTACGACCGCTACGTCCCAGTTGCTGGAAAAAGCTGGCGCGGGTGCCAGGCCAACCGGTAATGATCACCGCATCCAGCCCCGAAATATCAATGCCAAGTTCCAAAGCGGGCGTGGTGGCCACCGCCAGGAGCTTCCCATTGTCTAAGGCTTGTTCCACCTCGCGCCTTTCCTCCGGCAAGAGTCCAGAGCGGTAGGCTGCTACCCGCGAGACAAGATCCGTCTTTACCTCGCTGAGCTGTCGCTTGGTCGATTGCGCCATGGCCTCCGCCCCGCGACGGGAACGGATGAAGGCCATGGATCGAATCTGCTGGATGGCGAAATCAGTGAGAAAGTCTGCTCCAGTAGAGATCAGCGAACGACGCCGTTGAGCACCGTGTTCTCCGGTGTCATCGGAGAATTCGGGCTCCCAGAAGCCCACTGAGACGGCGCCGTGCCCGGATGTATCACAGGTGACTGCTCGCACCGGTGCACCAATGAGTTCTGCGAAACTCGTCGCGGGATCCGAGGAGGTCGCAGAGGCACCGATGAAATGCACGTCGGTGTTGTGATAGTGAGCGCAGACTCTGCGCAGACGGCGCAACACTACCGCCACATGAGAACCAAATACGCCGCGATAGGAGTGGGCCTCGTCGATGATCACCCACCGCAATCGCCGGAAAAACCGGGTCCACTGGTGGTGCTGGGGCAAAATCCCAAGATGCAACATGTCCGGGTTCGTGAGCACAATATTGGCGTGGTCGCGTACCCACCGTCGAGTCTGCGGATCCGTATCGCCGTCGTAGGCTTCAGGGCGTAAGCCGGCCCGGAGACGATCTGCCAGCTGGGACCAGGACACCAATTGGTCGGCACCCAGCGCCTTGGTTGGAGCGAGATACAGTGCCGTCGCTGTCGGGTCCGCGAGAACGCTGGAAGCCACCACGGCCTGGTATGCCAATGATTTTCCCGAGGCGGTTCCGGTGGCCAGAATGGTGTGCTCAGACCCGAGAGCTATCTCGATGGCCTGAGCTTGGTGTAACCACGGGCGGTGAATCCCGCGGTGTGCAAAGGCCTCACGGACCGCTTCAGCAATACCCTGTGGCCAGTCGGCATAAGTTGGTTCGCGTGCGGGAATGTAACGACCGTGGACGAACTGGGCCGGCACTGTGGAATATCCCAGGGCCTCTCGCAGCTGATTGAGCGCAAGACGTTCTGCCGCCTGCCCAGCACTATCCGGGCAACCAGACAGATCGCGGTCAGCGGAGTCGGGATCGTCGAGCGGGTGGATCCTGTGTGCTCCTAGACCTGGAAATGCTCGTGAGTCTGAACATGGTCATCGGAGACATCAGGGTGAGCTAACACCACGACGTCGGCGAGCGGAGTCCAGCCCAGGTGCTTGTACAGTGCCTGACCATCGGCCCCGGCAATGAGGAGGCCTTCTTCGACGGCTTCTTCCAAGGCCAGGGAGCCAAGGTAACGCATCACCAGTGAGCCCAGTCCCTGACGACGGAACTCGGGGTTGGTCCAGATCCGGTCAAAGACGGCGTGTTGACCGACGACACCCACACGTCCGCGAGCGGCGGTGTGGTCCGGACCGGTGGGGTGCTCGTCGGTGGTGATAAAGCTCAGTGAGTACCACCCGTCCTGCCGACGGACATCGGCGATGAACTCGTCGGGGACAACAGGTTCTTCCACATCGTGGCTGGCCATGTCAGTGACCATCAGCTTCTCACCCACACCGATGGCCTTCAGGCCGGTTTTTTCAGCCAGGCGTTGAGCGGCGGCCTCGGCGGGCTCAGGTTGCGCGGGCAGATCGGAAGCAACGATCAAACGACGGGTGGGGTGCTGTTTGATTTCATCGGCCACAGTATTCAATACGTGGTCGTCGGTGTTCGCGATGACGTACTCCCACAAGTCTTCGGTCGCATCATCAGAGATGGCCGGTCGCAACGCAGCGTGGATTTCTCCGTGGGACGTCAGGTGGTGGTTCCGGATACGGGCGCGCCCTGTCAGCCAATTGGTGACAAGTTCGTCAGTCAGCGATGAGGAGATAGCCATGACATTAAGCATACCTGGCAGGGCCGGCCAGGCCCACACACGTAATCAACTTGAGATGAAAAGATTTGTCGTTGTGTCTTACCCTGAGACATGTGAGTTCCGTATCCGCTAGCCCCCAGACCAAGATCGCGCTGTACTATCATTTTGCTCCGATTCCCGATCCGCAAGCAGTGCAACTGTGGCAACGAACCCTGTGTGCGTCATTGGGGCTCACCGGTCGCATCATTATCTCTGAACACGGCATTAACGGCACCGTGGGCGGACCCATTCGAGACGTGAAGGCGTATGTGAAAGCCACCAGGGAGTATGCGCCGTTTACATCGTTGACCGTGAAATGGTCGGATGGTTCGGATGAGGATTTTCCGCGCCTTTCGGTCAAGGTTCGTCCCGAGCTGGTGGCCTTTGATGCTCCCGATGAAATTGAGGTCAACGACCAGGGAGTGGTCGGCACTGCTGAACATCTCTCACCGCAACAGCTCCACGAGCTGGTGGAGAACCAGAAGCGGGCCGGAGAAGACGTGGTGTTTTTTGACGGTCGCAATCGGTTTGAGGCCGAGATTGGTCGGTTCAAAAACGCGGTGGTGCCCGATGTGGACACGACCCGTGACTTCGTGGCCGAACTCGACTCCGGTAAGTATGATCATCTCAAAGATCAGCCGGTGGTCACCTACTGCACCGGGGGGATCCGGTGCGAGGTGTTGACCGTGCTGATGGCCAACCGTGGATTTAAGAACGTCTACCAACTCGATGGTGGCATCGTGAAATATGGCGAGGCCTTCGCTGACCGTGGCCTGTGGGAGGGCTCGCTGTATGTTTTCGACCAGCGGATGCACACCGAATTCTCCTCAGCAGCCAAAACCATCGGGCACTGCATCTTGTGCGAGCAACCCTCGAGTCAGCTACGGAATTGTCACGCCCCCGGATGCCGGCACTTGCAGGTGGTGTGCGACCAGTGCGAGGCAAACCACCCCGACCGAATCTGTGAGGTCTGCGCCTCAACCTTTGAGGACTCGCAGGAGTCTTCAGCATGACTCACTCGAAGCAGCCGGCCCTGGGGCCGATGCCGACAACACCACGGGCCGACCGGGACCTGATCGGTGCGCTGGCGGCAGACCTTGACCAGGTCAACTACCGGGCTGATCCCATCGCCGAGTTGCTGGGGCCGTGGGCGATTGCGGCCTTGGACCGAGAACAGGCAGAACCCGCCCGTGTCGTGGTGGAGACGATGCTGAAAAACTCGACAGAGCAGATCAGCCCGGAACAGGGTTTGGCGGCGGTCATCAGCGTGTGGATGCTCGGCGATGCCGTGGCCACCGAGTATCTCGAGGCTGCCTTGCCGACCCTGGGTGTTGCCGGGGCAGTGCAGCTGGGGCTGGGCACCGTCGTGGAGGGGCGCTTCGTGCCGGGCGTGGACCTGTCCGTCTACGACGCTGATCGTCCCGGACAGCTCTGGGTGGCCAGCGATCAGACCGCGTTGCAACTACGCCAGCCCCTACCGGGCGGACACGTGCTGGGCGCAGGTCGGGCGTCGCTGACCTTGGCGGGGCTCGTTCCGCGCGAACCGGTGGCTACCGCCCTGGATCTTGGAGTCGGGTGCGGGGTGCAGACCTTTCATCTGTTGGACCACGTCCAGCACGTTACCGCTACTGATATTTCCGACCGAGCGTTGGCCTTTACCTTATTCAATGTCCTCCTGAACGCGTCGATGTTGGGCGTTGATCCAGCACACCCGCAGCACCGCCTGACTCTGCGCAACGGATCAATGCTCGAGCCGGTGGCCGAACAGCGGTTTGATCTCATCGTTTCTAACCCGCCCTTTGTGATTGCACCCGCCGGCGGCCCTGCCGGTGCAGAACATACCTATCGGCAAACCGGCGCCACCGGGGACGCGGTGACCGAACAACTTATCCAAGAACTTCCGACAGTACTGACCGACGGTGGGACCGCGGTGTTGATGGCCAACTGGGAAATTCATCACGACCAGCAGTGGGACACTCGGATCCGCCAGTGGTTACCCGGCCCACCGGCCGATTCCGGCTCGGATGCTGTGC
This sequence comes from Auritidibacter ignavus, assembly GCF_029853775.1. Lineage (NCBI taxonomy): Bacteria > Bacillati > Actinomycetota > Actinomycetes > Micrococcales > Micrococcaceae > Auritidibacter > Auritidibacter ignavus. The sequence goes on along the minus strand of NZ_CP122564.1, from coordinate 1,441,421 downwards.
TCGTGGACGCCTGGGTGATTCAGCGCGATCAGCAAGATCCGGCTGGATATGCCGAAACCTGGTTGGCCGATTCCTCTGACCAGCTGGATCCGGCCCTGTTTGCCAGCGGATATCGTCGCTACCTCACCGATTTTGCTCAGCGATCCGTGACCGGGATCGGTTTCGGTTGGGTGCGTCTGCGGCGACGGACTACCGGGGCAGCGACCCCGTTACGCCGGCTCGAGTCATATCAGGGTGAGGTGCACCAGCCCGTGGGGCGGGCATGGACTCAGGCTGTGAAGGCCTGGGACACGCTGCAAACCACCGACTGGACGCAACGCCACGCCCGGGTCCCGTACCATGTGACCGAAGAACGGTATCAACACTTTGGGGCTGAGGATCCAGAGGTTATCATGGCCCGGCAGGGTGCCGGCTTCGGGCGGACTGCCATTCTGGACACAGCAACGGCTGCGGTATTGTCGGTAGCAGATGGGCAACTGAGCTTGCGCCAGATCTTTGCGGCGGTTTCGGGGCTCTTAGGCCTGGACAAGACCGCCAGTACCGCATTAGAACGGGCGGTTGCACAGCTGATCGTCGAAGGGTTCGTCGTCTTAGCGGATGACGGTGATTCCGTCACAAACCGTGACGAGCAGACGCAGAGCCGTGGTGAGAATTGAAATAATCGGATAGTCACAAACATTCCGGGTAGTGTGCCTGTCAGTGCATTAGTTGGCGTCATGCCTGGGAAATTATTGGAGGAACCTCGTGCCAGAGAAGTCATCCCCGACCACCGGCGGTACTCACTTGGTGATTGTGGAGTCCCCGGCGAAATCTCGGTCGATCGCCAAATATTTAGGTGACGGCTGGGTTGTGGATGCTTCAGCTGGTCACATTCGAGATCTCCCGCGTCCTTCGGACCTGCCGGCCGAACTGAAAAAGGGCAACTACGGAAAATTCGCGGTCGATACCGAGAATGGGTTTGAACCCTATTACGTGGTCTACCCGGATAAGAAGAAAAAGGTCACCGAGCTGAAGAAATTGCTCAAAGACGCCGATGACCTCTACTTGGCCACTGACGCCGACCGAGAAGGGGAAGCCATCGCCTGGCACCTCTACGAGGTGCTCAAGCCCAAGGTTCCCGTCTACCGGATGACGTTTACCGAAATCACCAAAGAAGGTGTGGCCCGCGGTTTAGACAATATCCGGGAGATCGACCACGACCTGGTCGATGCTCAAGAAACCCGTCGCATTCTGGACCGATTGTTCGGATACGAAATTTCTCCGGTGCTTTGGCGTAAAGTCGCCCCTGGGCTCTCGGCCGGACGGGTGCAGTCGGTGGCCACCCGCCTGGTCGTGGAGCGAGAACGGGAACGGATGGCATTCATCCCGGCCGGCTATTGGGACATTGACGGTCAGTTCGCCACCCAGAGCGAGGAATCCTTTACCGCCCGACTGAGTGCCGTTGATGATCGACGGGTCGCCACCGGCCGTGACTTCACCGATCGCGGTGAGCTCAAATCCTCGGCCACAGACCAGGTCGTGCACCTGGACCAATCCTCGGCTACTGCTCTGGCCGAAGGACTGGCCGATGCCGAATTTCGGGTGACTTCGGTGAAGGATAAGCCGTACCGGCGTCGTCCCGCCGCCCCGTTCACGACCTCCACATTGCAACAAGAAGCCTCCCGTAAATTGCGGTTCTCCTCACGGGTGACCATGCAGGTGGCCCAGCGACTCTATGAGAACGGGTTCATTACCTATATGCGTACTGACTCGGTGGTGCTGTCCACCGAAGCCATCAACGCCGCCCGAGGACAAGCCACCGAACTCTACGGCCAAGATTCCGTGCCCGAGACTCGGCGCTACTACACTTCCAAGAACACCGCAGCCCAGGAGGCCCACGAAGCGATCCGTCCAGCTGGGGACCACTTCCGCACTCCTGCCCAGGTCTCCTCCCAGCTCTCCGGCGACGAATACCGGCTCTATGAGCTGATTTGGAAGCGCACCGTGGCCTCGCAGATGATCGATGCCACCGGGTATACCGCCACCGTGAAGTTGCAGGCTAGCTCCGTTGAAGATACCCCGCGAGTAGCAGAGTTCAGCGCCTCCGGCACCGTGATTACCGTGCCCGGTTTCTTGGCGGCCTATGAAGAGGGCCAGGACGAGTCCAACCAGCAACAACAAGTGCGGCTACCGGATCTCAGTGTTGGTCAGCACCTGGATGCCTCTGAGGTCACTGCCAACGGCCACGAAACCACCCCGCCGGCCCGATACACCGAAGCTTCGATCGTGGCCGAACTCGAAAAGCGCGAGATCGGTCGACCCTCCACCTATGCGCCGACAATCTCGACCATCATGGATCGCGGATACGTCAAGAAACGAGGCACCGCACTGGTGCCCTCCTGGACCGCCTTTTCGGTTATCCGGTTGCTCGAAGAACACTTCGACCGTTATGTGGATTATGACTTCACCGCTCGGATGGAAGATGACTTGGATAAGATCGCGGCTGGGGAAATGGAGCGGGCTGCGTGGCTGGAAGCGTTCTACTTCGGTGCCGAACACGCTGCCCAGACCGACGATGACCAAGCCGCCGACGGACTGAAATCTGTCGTGGAAAATCTCGGTGATATTGATGCTCGTGCGGTGAACTCGGTACATCTCACCGATGACATCACCCTGCGAGTCGGACGCTACGGGCCCTATCTGGAAAAGGCGCTACCGGCTGATGCCTCCGAAGGGACCGACCCCGAACGGGTCAATGTTCCCGAGGATTTGGCCCCGGACGAGCTCACCGCGGACAAAGCCCGGGATTTGATCGATAACGCCGCCCCGTCGGAGCGGATCCTGGGCGTGGACCCTGAGTCTGGGTATGAGATTGCCGCCAAGGACGGTCGGTACGGGCCCTATGTGACGCAAGTGATTCCGGAACCAACCCAGGAAGAAATTGACGCTCAGCCGACCGAATACTATAAAAACGGCAAGCCCAAACCGAAGAAGAAGCCCAAACGACCGAAGCCCAAGACCGCGTCCTTGCTGAAATCGATGGACTTGGCCACGGTGACCTTGGAGGATGCCCTCACGGTGCTCTCATTGCCACGCGTGGTGGGTACTGCCGACGATGGGACCAAGATCACCGCCCAGAACGGCCGATTTGGTCCGTATTTGAAGAAGGGTACTGATTCTCGGTCCTTGGAAACCGAGGAGCAGATGTTTACCATCACCCTCGAAGAAGCCGAAAAGATCTATGCCCAGCCTAAAAAGCGCGGACGTGGTGCAGCCAAGCCACCACTGGCCGAACTAGGGGAGGACCCGAACTCCGGTGGCAAGGTGGTGGTCAAGGACGGCCGTTTCGGCCCCTACATCACCGACGGTACCACCAATGTCACAGTGCCACGCGGTACCGATCCGCAGGCGGTCACCGCAGAGCAGGCCTATCAGTTGCTCAGCGATAAGCGTGCGAAAGCCCCGGCAAAGAAAAAGCGTTCACCGCGGAAAAAGACCACCGCGTCCAAAAGCTAGTAGGGCTTCACCCACCTAGCTCACCGGCGGCCGCCGCAGAGAGAGTAGGCTAGAAGCATGCGCCTTGGAGTACTGGATATTGGATCCAATACAGTTCATCTGCTTTTAGTCGACGCTCACCCCGGAGCTCGCCCCAACGCCTACGCTGATCACAAGCAACAACTGTCGTTGATCCGGCATCTCGATGACCAGGGTGCGATCACTACCGAAGGTGTCGACAAGCTTCTGTTATTCATTCGGGAGGCGGTGAGCTTTGCTCAGCGCAACGGTGCAGAAGACATGATCGCCTTTTGTACCTCGGCGATCCGTGAATCGGCCAACGGCCCAGAGGTCCTGGCCAAAGTCACCGACGAAACCGGAGTGCATCTGGCCGAACTCAGTGGCGACCAAGAAGCAGCGATGACATATTTCGCCGTCCGGCGCTGGCAAGGTTGGCACGTGGAACACCTACTGAACTTTGACATCGGTGGCGGTTCCTTCGAAATTGCCTATGGCACCGATGAGTTGCCCTCCCGTGCAGTCTCGGTCCCGTTGGGTGCAGCCCGGTTAACCCGTGAATTTCTGTCCTCGGACCCGCCGAAAGGCAAGCAACTCAGAAAGCTCTCCGGCCACATTGAGGCGGTTTTAGACGACACACTGGGACATTTGGGGGATTCGATTCAGATGCCCGAGCACACTGTGGTGACCGGCACCTCCAAGACGTTCCGTTCCTTGGCTCGTGTCGCCGGGGCCGCACCCAGCTCGGAAGGTCCCTTTGTCACCCGGACGCTGAAGCGCAAAGACCTGAAGTATTGGATCGGCAAAATGTCGAAGATGACGGTCGACCAACGAGCCCAGTTGCCCGGCGTGTCCGAAATCCGGGCCCCGCAGGTTTTGGCCGGAGGCATGGTGGCCCATGCGGCGATGAAATACTTCGGCGTCAAACGCTTGGTGATTTGCCCCTGGGCGTTGCGCGAAGGGTTAATGATGGGACGGCTCGACGCGTTGTTGATGGAAGGCGTCGTCGGTCGTGATCTGGACCCGTGGGTGGGCTCGCTGAATCTTTCCTCTGGTGCCGAAACTCCCGGGTTCTCGCTGGGGGTTGTCAGTGCCTGAGATTCCGGCCGACGTGGCGCCCATACCCGTCACGCTATCGTCTTCCTCAGTGTTTGCCCTCCCGCCACAACACGTCTTCGGAATGGCCGAAGATTTGGGCTATGACGGCGTAGAAATCATGGTCACCCAAAACTCGTGGACGCAAGACCCGAGGAAACTAGACCAACTGTCGGAAAAATACTCCATGCCCATTCATTCGATTCACGCCCCGACCTTGCTGTTCACCCAACAAGTCTGGGGCTCGGCGTGGAACAAAATTGCCCGCTCGGCCGACATGGCCCGCGAACTGGGCGCTGATATCGTGGTTGCTCATCCGCCCTTCCGCTGGCAGGGGCGCTACGCCAAAGGCTTCAAAGACGGAATCCGCGACATCATGGATGCCACCGGGGTGATGATTGCGGTGGAGAATATGTACCCTTGGAAGGTCTCCGGGCAAGAAATCAAAATGTACCTGCCGCACTGGGACCCCACCCCGGAAGATTATGACCACATCACGTGGGACTTCTCCCACGCTGGAATCTCTGACGCCGACTCGCTGGCGGTCTTCAAATTGCTCGGGTCGCGGCTGAAACATGTCCACGTCACCGATGGGACGACCAGTGCCGGAGACTCCCACTTGATTCCGGGCCAGGGTGAACAACCGGTGGCCGAATGCCTGCAGTATCTGGGAGCCACCGGATGGGACGGAGCCGCCTGCGTCGAGGTTTCCACCCGTAAAGTCTCCTATGCCGGGGAACGTGAAGAAATGCTTGCCGAGGCCCTGAGATTCACTCGCTTCCACCTGGCCGTCGGGCAAACTGCCCAGTGCCAAGCTCAGGCCACAGGGCAGTGCAACGGCCAGCACATCGCCTCACTTCATGAACAGGCTCAGACCCAACCAATGCAGATTATTTCCAACCACCAAAGAAAAATGCCCCGAGGTGACGATGACTAACGCAGCACACCAGCCCGCCGATGTGAAACTAGCCGTGATTGGACTGGGTCATATGAACACCGCCATTGTGGCCGGCTATGTGGCCACCGGCGCTGCGCCGGCGGCCATCCAGGCCACCACGCACTCTATCGCCAGCGCTACCGCCAAAAGCGAGAAACTGGGCATCACTGTCGTCTCCCTGGACAGCAACCCCGAAGCTAACCGCCAAGCCGTGGCTGAGGCAGACGTGGTACTGGTCGGGACCAAGCCGGCCGATATTGTGCCCACCCTCAGCGACCTGGCACCAGCTCTGCCGGACCGGGCTGTCGTGGTCTCGGTGGCTGCAGGCATCACCCTGCAGGCGATCACCGAGGCCGTCGGAGCCGACCAGCCGGTGGTGCGGTGCATGCCGAACCTACCGCTGACCCTGGGCAAAGGCGTGGTGGGTATGGCCGGTAATCAGGCGGTCACTGACCGAGGGCTGGCCCAAGCGGAGGCGATTTTCTCCGGTTCGGGGCGTGTCTTCCATGTGCCCGAAGACCAGATCAACCTGGTTGCTGCCATTGCCGGATCCGGGCCGGGGTACATTTTCCATATCACCGATGTGCTGGCCCAGGCTGGTGCCCAGCTCGGCCTGGACCCTGAGACCGCGGTGGAGCTGGCGCGTTTGACCGTATCCGGTGCGGGGGCGATGCTGGGTGAAGACGGAGCCGACCCCAAGGCGCTCACCGACCAGATTTGCACCCCGGGAGGTACCACCGAAGCTGCGGTGAATGCCATGGATGACTCTGGGCTTCAGGAGTTGCTGGTGACGGCTGTGCACGCCAATATTGCCCGCAGCGAGCAGATCGCCAACTCCTAAGGTTGGCTCACGACAGAACCGCTCGTCCCGGTCCCGGCTGCCTAAGATCGGTCGGCGAAATTCTCAAGGTCTTCGATCGGACCGGCCACAATGAGCTCATCCCGGGTGCGTAGCACCGTCTCCGGCAGGGCCGTGGTGTAGGTACCGGAGTTGCGACGATAGGCCACAATGGTCACCCCGTACCGCGAGCGGGTCTTCACATCAACCAGTGGTTTGTGTGTGATTCGTTCGGGGGCCTGCATTTGCGCAATAGCCCAGCCACCACGGAACTCGATGAACTCCATCATCGTCCCGGTCAAAAGGTGTGCGGTGCGCTCGCCGGCATCTTGTTCCGGCAAAATGACGCGGGAGGCCCCGATCCGTTCCAAAATGGTCCGGTGCGAGGGTGTGACCGCTTTGGCTAAGACTTTATCGATGCCCAGCTCCACCAAATTCACCGTGGTCAGCACCGAGGCCTCGATCGACGTGCCGATACCGCACACAGCAATGTCGAACTCGGCGGCACCGAGCTGTTCCAACGCTTCCGGATCGGTCGTATCGGCCTGGACCACGTGAGTCAACGCGGGCGAGTATTTCTGCACCAAAACCGGATCACGGTCAACGGCCATGACTTCTTGGCCCCGCGCGGTCAATTCTAGCGCCAGGGCGGCGCCGAAACGGCCCAAACCGATCACCAGCACGGGGGCGTGGGAATCAATGGTGCGTTTAGGAGACATCAGCCGATCACGGGCCTTTCTTCGGGATAGTTATACAGCGTGGGGGCATGGCGCGTTGCCAGCCCGGCGGCGAAAGTAATGGTACCGACCCGGCCGAGGAACATCATCACACACAGCACCAGTTGCCCCCAGGCCGGGGCCTGCTCCGACAGACCGGTGGACAGCCCGCAGGTTCCGAAAGCCGAGAGAACTTCAAAACCCACCTGCTCCACACTGGCGCCAGTCAATACCGACAGCACAATCATCGCTGTCAGCACCGCGACTCCGGAACCGACCAGCAGTGCAATCGCCACTCGGATGGTATCAGCAGGAATGGTGCGATGGAAGACGGTCACATGTTGACGTCCGCGGGCCTCGGCGACAATGGCTAAACACAGCACCGCCAAGGTGGTGACTTTGATACCTCCGGCCATGGATCCGGATCCGCCTCCGATAAAGATCAGGGCATACATCAAAAACATGGAGGCCGGCGTGAGCTCTTCGACCGGATAGACGGCATAACCTCCCGAGCGAGGCATCACCGTCGAAACCACCAAGGTTTGGAATTTTTCCATCGTGTTGAACTCACCCAGGGTATCCGGATTATTCCATTCCAACAGACCGAACCCGATAAAACCCACTATCAAGAGGATTCCGGTGGCCCACAAGGTGAGCTTGGCGTGCAGGTTCAGTCGCGCGCGACGTCTCATCACCTGTTGCAGGACCAGCAGGGTGGGGGCTCCCAGTGACCCGATGATCACGCCGAGACAGACGGTGAGAATGATCCACGGGTCATGTGCGTAGGCCGTTAATCCCATCGGGTGAAGCGAAAATCCGGCGTTGCAGAAAGCAGAGATCGCGTAGAAGATGCCGTACCAGATGCCGGTAAGCCCATCGTCGGTGTAGTCAATAAATCGGGGAATCAGCACCGCGGCGAGAACAGTCTCAATGGCGAATGTGGTGACCAGGACGGTAAGAATCAGTCTGCGGGTCGTACCGATGCTGGATGAGCCGGTTGCTTGCATACTCAGCAATCGCGAGCTGAGTCCGATCCGTTCTGACACGGCCATCGCGAGCATCCCGACCATGGTCATCACCCCAATGCCACCGACTTGGATGGCGATCAGAATGATAATTTGTCCGGTCAATGACCAGTGTTCTGCGGTATTGACCGAGGACAGCCCCGTGACTGTGATCGCCGAGACCGCAGTGAACCCGGCATCGTTGAGCGCGGTCGGACGATGGTTGGCTGCCGCGACCGGCAACGACAGCAGTGCGGTGAAAACCAGAATGACCAGCATGAACAGCCCGATGGCTACCCGTGCTGGAGACAGCACAAGTAAGGAGGAGACCATGCCACGCATGGTGGAGTATCCGGGGATGGTTCGTGCGGGATACTCCCGGTCCTGCTGGGTGGGGAACCTACCGGAGCGTTGATGAATCATAGCGACACCATCATGCTCCGGAAACGGTGAAATGCCTAGTCTTTTCCGTTGTATGTCATCACAAACTACCGCCCGGGCCTCGGAGCACTTACCCTAAGAGTGATGACTGACACAGACAAGACCCCGGTGCCCACCGCTGTGATGTGGGATGAAGAGTTACTGAAGTACCGTTTCAGTGATACCCACCCGATGGCCCCCATTCGCCTGGAGCTGACCTACCACCTGGCCGAACAACTTGGCGTGCTGGACAACGACCAGCTGAGTATCATGTACCCGCCGGTGGCCACAGATGCCGAGCTGGCCCGCGTCCATACAGCGGACTACATTGCCGCGGTTAAACACGCCTCGGACTACGATGACGCGGCCCAGCTCGAGACCGATCCTTCCCGCCACCAGGACAAGGAACGCTTCGACCGGGCCGGTCTGGGAACTGAAGACTGTCCGATTTTCGCTGATATGCACACCTCCTCGGCGCGTATCGCCGGCGGTTCCTTGCGAGCAGCCCAAGCCATCGCCTCCGGGGAGGTCTCTCGCGCGGTCAATTTCGCCGGCGGACTCCACCACGCCCACCGGGCTCAGGCCTCCGGGTTTTGTATCTACAACGACGCCGGGCTGGCCATTGCACACCTGCTGGATTCCGGGGTCGAGCGAGTCGCTTATGTTGATCTGGACGCCCACCACGGTGACGGCGTGGAAGCGCTGTTCTGGGACGATCCGCGGGTGCTGACGATCTCCATCCATGAATCCGGACTGATGCTGTTCCCCGGCACCGGTTTTGCCCGGGATTTCGGCGGCGATGACGCCCAGGGGTCAGCGGTGAACGTTCCGATTTCAGCTGGAGCCGGCGATGCCGCGTTTCTGCGGGCGGTTCACGCGGTGGTTCCGCAAGTGCTGAAGGCCTTCTCTCCGGAGGTATTGATCACCCAGCACGGTTGCGACGGTCACCGGCTGGACCCGCTGGCCGACTTGAACCTATCCGTCGACGGCCAACGTCAGATGATGTTGGATGCTGCGATGTGGGCCGAAGATTTCGCCGATAACCGGTGGCTGGCCCTCGGGGGCGGAGGGTATACCCCTTATCAGGTGGTGCCACGTATTTGGGCACATTTGATTGCGATCGTCGCCGGGAACCCGATCCCGTTGCGCACTGGCATTCCGCGTCAGTGGCGCGAAAAAGTTGCCGAAGTCTCCGGGTTGGAGTTGGAAAAAATACCGGAGCTGATGACAGATAATGTCGATGTGTGGTGGAGGTCGTGGGAAGTTGGTTATGATCCGGCTGACCATAACGACCAGTCAGTGATGGCCACCCGCAAGGAGATCTTTCCACTGCACGGACTCGATCCCTGGTTTGACTGATCACAAAGTCATGACAATTCACTTCGGAACCGAACTGAACTTCTGTAACCGGAGTGGATGCACTACAATTTCCAAGGTGACCCAAATCAGGGATGATCACGCGATCACCCCGAACTTCCCCTCGGGTATCACGGCACGGAAACGTTGATGGCAACGCCATCGCGCTCTTCGTCACAACACCGTTTATTTATTAATCAATGTTGAACACCGTGGAGGGGTGCACAACGTGGCACAGGGTGAAAACTTCGCCGATGCGAAATTCATGACCGTCACTGAGGTTGCTGAGATGATGCGAGTCTCCCGCATGACGGTCTACCGGATGATTCATGCCGGTGAACTCCCCGCCGTCCGGTTCGGACGTTCTTATCGTGTTCCCGAAAACGCTGTTGAACAAATCTTGTCGACTGGTTCAGCCGATCAAGCAACGGGCACGGAGGCCTAGTCTGCTGTCGCGAGCCCGCCGAGAATCCTCTGCTAGTGTTGTCATTCGTTAACACCTAGATCGCCGAAACGTTAGTCTTCGGTAAAATAGCTGGGAATCTGTACGTGTTGTGGTGTTGAGAGTTCTCCACTGTGGCGCGTTGCGGGAAAGACGAGACGACAGGAAGGAAGCCCATGGGCTCAGTCATCAAGAAGCGCCGTAAGCGCATGTCCAAGAAAAAGCACCGCAAGATGTTGCGTCGCACCCGCCACCAGCGCCGCAACAAATAGCATCCCGGCGCGTAGGGTCTAGTTGCCGTGGTGCGCTGATTCAGACGCACAGAGCCACCTGATTGTTCGGGTGGCTCTTGGTGTTTCAGCTGAACATTCCTCCTCCGCCCCAAAGCGCTATGGAAGGTTAGGCGATACCGATGTCCACTGACGACTGCGCACCAGACACACCGCCACCGGTATTGCAGGTGCTGGTGAAAAGCGGATGCCACCTCTGCGAGGAGGCAATTGCCACTGCCGAACAAATCGCAGAGGAATTCCACGTGGACTGTGGCGTGATTGATGCTAGTCTCCGCCCGGATCTGGCTGAGCGCTTCGTCGAAGAAATCCCGGTGCTGTTCGTTGACGGGTTACAGCGCGACTTTTGGCGCATCGACACTGTCAGGCTCCGAGCACTCTTGAGCGCCAGGAGACCGTCATCGGACAGACCATCGATAGAGGCCGAATAGCGTGCACCCGCTTGGCGACGTGACTAGTGGTCCTGCGGAGGCTGTGGTGGCAGCTGCATGGCCTGTAACCGCTGGACCTTCTCCCAGGCCTTAAACCGGAAATACTCCTGCGAAGTGGGCGTGAAGGTCAAAATCATCGCCACCACACCCAGTACCACGCTGACGACGGTGAACAGCGAAAACAGGTTGATTAACGACAACCCGGCGAAAACACATCCGATGATGCGGGCGATATTCGACCCGCGTCGCACGCCCCGGGCCACGAGCCAGTACAGCAGACCGGTCACCAGCGCTATGACGATCATCGTGGTCCGGGTCGCCATGCCCATCGGCCCGGCGATCATCTCAGAGAAACTTCCCATTTCTCCGGTGGTATCCATGGCGGCCATCATACTGTCTAGTTGAGCGATCTCTTGCGAGCTCAAACCAAAGTTCGGTAACAGCGCTTGAATAATGGAGGTGAGCACATACAGCAGGCCTGCGATGAGGATCATCCAATACGACCACACCACGTGTTGCGGTGCGGGCATGGTGGCTTGTTGCGTGCTCTGCTGAGCGGTCGGTGGCTGATTGAAACCGGCCGGAAAGGGATACTGTTGTGCGGGCAGCTGTGATTCGGTCGGGGGAGTGCCGTACTCGGAACCGTAGGCCTGCTGGTTGTCCTGCTGTTCAGGCTGTGGCTGGTGTGGAGTGAAAGTGCCGTAGCGGGGTTTGGTGTACCCAGCGTGATGCTGGGCGTTCGATGTCTGGTCGGAAGATCCTGCCTGTGCGCTACGTTCCTGTTGCCATCGCTGGAACTCTTCACCGGTGAGTCGGACACCGTACCGGGGCTGGTCGGATTGATCTTCTTCAGCCGCACCGGAGGTTTTTCGATCGTGATGCTGCTCGTCCTGGGGATGCTGGGAGCCGTGGGTGGGCTCTGAACCGGAGGGTTGCTGATTCTGCTCATCCGGGTCCCGACGGTGGTTCTCACTCACAAGATTGTCCTTATCTGTTGACTGATACCGTGCATACTCTGGTTGTTATCCTAACGATCCGGACGTCATCACGGCGATCTTTCAGCAAGATCTGAGAGACTAGACAGCATGAGTGTTGCCACGATCCACATGGTCCGTCACGGGGAAGTGCACAACCCCGGTCAGGTGCTGTACGGCAGATTACCTGGATTCCATCTCTCGTCGCTGGGATACCAGATGGCAGATGCGATCGCTGACTGGTTTGTCGACCGTGCCACCGAACGCGGCGAAGCCCCCAAGATTCTGGTCTCATCCCCGCTATTGCGGGCCCAAGAAACCATCCAGCCCTTGGCCGAAGCTCTGGGTTTGCCGGTGCGTATCGAGCGTCGTGTGATTGAAGCCGGCAATAAATTTGAGGGTCGCTCCGATATGTCAAGCCAGCTGAAAAAACCCTGGAATTGGCCCCTGGTGCTGAACCCGTCCCGCCCGTCCTGGGGCGAGCCCTATCGGGCCCAGGTACAACGGGTTAGCTCGGCCATGTTTGACCTGCGCGATGAATTGCTGGCTCGGCACGGTGGGGGCGAAGCTGTGGTGGTGTCCCACCAGTTGCCCATTTGGGTCACTCGGCTTAGTGCTGAGCGCGCCAGACTCTGGCACGACCCCCGAGAGCGAGAATGTTCCCTGACCTCGGTGACAACCTTCCATTTTGATCCCGGCTACCACTTGCCGCGGATCGAGTACCGGGAGCCGAACGCCGAGCTGACCGGCTCAGCCGCGGCACTGCCGGGGGCTTGATCGTGAGCATCGCGATATCGGCACCTGAGACCGTGAATGCGAATCAGACCGCCGGGCCCCGTTAGAATAGACGGACCCGTTTGTCAGCGTCGCAACACACCTCGAGTCCTTCGTTCGCGTAGGAGAAACCCAACGATGAGAGATCCTCGCTTGCACACTTCTGCCACCAGTCGCCGTGCGGTCCTGGGCGGCCTCACCGCTGTGCTGGTTGCCCCGGTGCTGGCCGCTTGTTCTTCCACCGATCCGCTAGCAGAACAGGCCGGGAACGCCGACGGCAAAAACTACATTGCCGGTGACGGTTCAGTGCTGGAGATCAGCCCGGAAGACCGTGGCGAACCGATCGAGTTCACCTCCACTACCTTCGATGGCACGCCGGTGAGCACCGCGGATTTCGCCGGATCGCCGGTGATGCTTAATTTTTGGTACGCCGCCTGTGCCCCATGTCGGGTTGAGGCCCCCGACCTGGTGGCGCTCCATGATGAATTTGGTGACCGGGTCGCCTTCTACGGGGTCAACGTCCGCGACACTGCCGGCACCGCCGAAGCTTTCGAGCGCAATTTCGAGATTACTTACCCGTCCCTGGAAGAACGGTCCGGGGAGGTGTTGCTGTCGCTGTCTGACTTCGTGCCGCCCCAAGCAGTACCGACCACACTGGTCTTGGACTCCCAAACCCGCGTGGCCGCCCGCATCCTTGGTATTGCTGAGCGCGCCACGTTGCGTTCCTTGATCGATACCGTCGTAACCGAGTAAACCTAAACTGTACCTTGATGACCCCGCATCTGCCCCTTGCCACCCACTTGACCGGTCTGGCACCGCTGTCTCAGGCCAACTCCTTCGCCGAAATTGCGCTGGACGGCTCGCTGCTATTAGCAATTCCGGTGGCTTTATTGGCCGGTCTGGTCTCGTTCCTTTCTCCCTGTGTGCTACCACTGGTTCCCGGCTACCTCGGCTACGTCACCGGTCTGTCAGGGGCCGATCTCGCCGATGAGAAACGTGGCCGCATGGCCGCCGGCATTGCCCTGTTTGTCGCCGGATTCACCCTGGTCTTCGTGCTATTGGGGCTGGTGTTCTCACAGGTCTTTGTCTGGGTACAAGGCGAGGGACAATGGCTGACCCAAATCCTCGGGGTGGTGGTGATCTTGATGGGGATTGTGTTCATGGGCGGATTCTCCTGGTTCCAGCGCGACCGCAAGATCACCTACCAGCCCTCCGCCGGGCTGGCAGGTGCCCCGGTATTGGGGATGATCTTCGGGCTCGGGTGGGCTCCCTGCATCGGTCCCACCATGTCGGCTGTACTCCTGCTATCCACCGCTGGATCCCCCAACCCCTGGCGTGGCGGTATTCTGGCCTTCGCCTATTGTTTGGGACTGGGTATCCCGTTCCTGCTGATTGCCTTGGGATTCAAGAAATCTCTGGGGGCACTGAAATTCTTCCGCACCCACCGGGTCGCCGTGATGCGTTTCGGTGGGGGCTTGCTGATTGTGTTGGGCCTGCTGATGGTCTCCGGTTTGTGGAGCGCTTGGGTCAACGAGTTGCAGGTGTGGTTCAGTAACGAAGTGAGATTACCGATCTAATGACATCAGAACAGACGAAAAAACCACAGCTTCCGAAACTGGGTGTCACCGGAACCCTCCGCTTCATCTGGACCCAGCTGACCTCCATGCGCACCGCGCTACTGTTGCTGTTGCTGTTGGCAGTGGCTGCCGTGCCGGGATCGATCTTCCCCCAGCGACCGGCCGGCCCCGAAGTTGTTGAGCAATGGATCGAAGACAACCCCGGAATTGGCCCGGTGCTGGATTCCCTGCAGTTCTTTGATGTCTACTCCTCGGTGTGGTTCTCCGCGATCTACCTGTTGCTGTTCATCTCATTGGTGGGCTGTCTGATTCCCCGGGCCAAGCAACACTGGAAACAACTGCGCTCTCAACCTCCGCGGACGCCGCGCCGGCTATCCCGCCTTCCGGAGTACGGTCGCCTCTTGTTGCGCGAGCAGGGGCCAAACCCTACCGAGGCGATCGACCAGGCCACCGCGATCCTGTCAAAGCGCGGGTACCGGGTCGATGTTCGTGACGAATCCGCCGGTAAGGGACACACCAAAACCCGGGCCGCCTCGGTGGGAGCCGAACGTGGCTACCTGCGAGAAATCGGAAACCTGATCTTCCACTTCGGACTCCTCGGCGTGCTGATTTTCATCGCTGTGGGTGGCATGTTCAGCTATAACGGCCAAAAAGTTCTCGTTGAGGGGGAAGGGTTCACCAATAACCTGGTCGCCTACGACTCCTTCACCCCGGGCACCGCTTTCGACGAAGAGATGCTCTCGCCCTTCTACGTCGAGCTTGACGACTTCGAGATCGAGTACGACCGCACTTCCACCTCCCACTACGGGCAACCGCTGACCTACACTGCGACGATGACAGTCCAGAGTTCGCCCGAGGCCGAGCCGTATCACGATACCCTGAAAGTCAACGACCCACTGACCGTCGACGGGGTGCGGATGTTCTTGGTCGGTAACGGCTATGCGCCCACTATTGTGGTCCGAGACGGCGAAGGGAATGTCGCCTTTGACGGGCCGGTGATCGCCCAAATCCAAGAGCCGGGCACCAACACCTCCTTGGCGGTCATTAAAGCCCCCGATGCTCAGCCGGACCAGCTGGGCTTTGTGGGATTGTTTTTGCCGACCTCCTACACCGGCGAGGATGGAGTCGCCGTCTCGGTCGATCCCGATGCGGGCAATCCCGAATTGATCCTGAACTCCTACTACGGCGACCTCGGCCTGGATAGTGGCGAACCGCAGAACGTCTATGTGCTCAACACCGAGAACATGACGGAGCTGAACTCACGCACCAACGACAACGGTGGGATCACCTTAGGACTGGGAGAAACGTACGAACTGCCCGACGGCAAAGGGTCGATCACCTTTGAATCCTTAGATCGCTACGTTGGGCTCGATATTCACTACGATCCGGCCAAATGGGGTGTGGGTATTTCTGCGGTGCTCGCGTTGGGCGCACTGGCGGTGTCACTGTTTGTCCGTCGCCGTCGTGTTTGGGTGCGCGCCACCGAGGATCCCATCACGGGGTCCACTGCGATCGAGTATGGTTTGTTAGCGCGCGGAGAGTCCTTCGGATTGCGCGAAGAAAACATCAAGATTCGGCTGGCCATGGAAGAGATCTGGCCGGTGATTCCACCTGAGGAATCTGGACCGGTACCTGAGGAATCGGCTCGTGGGGCAAAGCGATCTGGCCCTTCGTCATAACTGCGCGTGGTGTGGGAAGAAACGTAGAATACCGGTGACAACTCCCCACCGCGAGTTCGACCATCGACTAACGGAGACCCTCGATGAAACCAGTCAATGAGACCCTCGGCGAGTACAGCGATCTCTTTATGCTCATCGCTGCCCTGGTCTACCTTGTCGCCTTTTTCTTATTCATGTGGGACATGGCCACTGCCTCGAAGACCATTCGCCGCGTCGAGAACGAACTCTATGATGATCACGTGCGTGAACTGGAAGAAGTTGGGGAGCGCAAGGCCCAGAAAACCGCCAACGCGGAGGTGAGCGCACCGGCGCTGGTCGGTGCCGGTGGTGGTAGCTCCACCGCCGCGTGGGACGACACCGGGCGGGAAGACACCGATGTTTCGGGTCCGGCCGACCGTCTCGACCAGCGTCAGACGTCAGGACACACAGCTGATATGTTCGGTGACCACCGGGTGGGTGCTCGACTGGTCTCCGACGATATGGACTATTCCGGCCACACGCGCCGGCCCTGGGCCAATGTGGCCGTTGCGATCACGGTTTTTGCTGCGGTGATCCACACAGCCGCTGTGATCTCTCGTGGCGTGGCAGCCAACCGTGTGCCCTGGTCGAACCTGTACGAATTCATGACCACCGGAGCGTTGGTTATCTCGCTGGTCTACCTCGGGTTCCTGATCCGCAAAGACCTCCGCTTTGTGGGGACCTTCGTCACCGCCGTCATCGTGCTGATGCTCACGGCAGCCACGATTGGTTTCGCCACGCCGGTCGCCAACGAGCAACCGGCGTTACAGTCCTGGTGGCTGGTTATTCACGTCTCGGTGGCGGTGATGGCCACCGGAATCTTCTCCCTGACGTTCGCCATGTCGGTGTTGCAGCTGATCAAACAGCGCGCCGAGGTCAAAGCCAAAGCCGGACAGCAACCCTGGTCTTTCTTGCGCCTGGTCCCCTCCTCCTTCGCCTTGGAGAATTGGACGTACCGCTTGAACGCTGTGGCCTTCGTGATGTGGACTTTCACGCTGATCGCCGGTGCGATCTGGGCCGAGCAGGCTTGGGGGCGCTACTGGGGCTGGGACGCCAAAGAAGTGTGGACTTTCGTGATTTGGGTGGTCTATGCAGGCTACCTGCACGCGCGCGCCACCCGCGGCTGGACCGGGACCCGTGCGGCCTGGTTGAACATCATCGGCTTCACCTGCCTGGTCTTCAACTACACCATCGTCAACCTCTACTTCCCCTCGCTACACTCTTACGCTGGAGTCTAAGCCTCAAAAAGCCCGGACATGGTCGGTCACGAAAGCCTGCATATGACGTATCATGACATGCCGAACAGCGATGTTTTTCCGGATCTCCGGGATTCTGGGAGGGGCACTCGGGACGTGGCCTAAGATCCGGTAACCTCACCTTCTATGAATGCAGAGACCATCTCCGAGATGCTCGGTCAGGTAGAGGACATGGCCTGGCAACTTCTGGGCATGCCTGTGATCATCCTGCTCGGCTTTTATCTCACCGTGCGTACCGGAATGGTCCAGATTCGACATTTGCCCGATATGTTCCGGGCGATCACCGACCGTGCCACGCGCGACGATACGGGACGCACCCGGTCTCTGTCGGCCTTCCAAGCCTTCGCAGTGACCGCCTCGGCCCGAGTTGGCACCGGAAATATCGCCGGAGTGGCCGGTGCCATTGCTATGGGAGGCCCGGGCGCCGTTTTTTGGATGTGGGGTCATGGCGATCCTCAACTCGGCCGCGTCTTTTGTGGAGTCCACACTAGCCCAGCTGTACAAGACCCGTCGTTTCGACACTTTTAAGGGCGGACCGGCCTATTACATCGAACGAGGTCTCGGTTCTCGCGCCGGTGGCATTGTCTTTGCCGTGATCTTTATCTTCTGCTTCGCCTTGAGCTTCACCTCGCTACAGGCCAATACCATCGTGGACTCTGTGACCGGTGCCGCGACCGAACTCGGCGTGGAGGATACCACCGCACTCATCTGGGGTCTGGCCGTGGTGCTGGTGATTCTCACCGGCCTGATTGTCATCGCCGGTTTGCGCCGCGTGGCAAGGGTGGCTCAAAACGTGGTGCCCGTGATGGCGATGCTATACATTCTGCTCGGGCTTGCGGTGATGATCATCCATATTGACCAGCTTCCCACCGTCATGGGCCTGATCTTTGGTGAGGCATTCAATTTTGAGGCGGCCGCCGGTGGCGCATTTGGCACGGTGCTGATGGCCGGTATCCAACGTGGCATGCTCTCCAACGAGGCAGGCATGGGGTCGGTGCCGAACGTGGCCGCCACGGCCGATGTCTCTCACCCCGCGAAACAGGGTCTGGTGCAGTCCCTGGGGGTTTACCTGGACACCCTTGTCATTTGCTCAGTTACGTCTTTCATTATCCTGTTTACGTACCCCGATCCAGTTGCGACCGCAGACGCCAATCCGGGGGTCGAACTGACTCAGATGGCGTTGACCTCAACGTTCGGCGCGTTTGGTGCTGTTGCCCTGGCCGTGATCATTCTGCTGGTGTCGTTCACCTCAATCCTGGGCAACTACTCCTATGGCGAGGCGAACATCTTGTTCCTGTCGGATTCAGAGAAACTGCGCAAAATCTACGCGGTGGTGCTGACCGGCGTGGTCTTCGTGGGATCGACGATTTCGGTGGATATCGCCTGGGCGATTGCTGGAGTCACCATGGTCGTCATCGCGCTGTTCAATTTTGTGGTGATCACTGAGATGTCTGGTACCGCGATCCGCCTACTCAAACACTACACAGCACAACGACGTGACGGTAAAGAACCGATCTTTCTCGCCTCCGATATGCCTGACCTGGAAAACATCGAATGTTGGACAACGGAAGACATCTCAGGACACCGGCAACCCCACACGTAGCGGTGCTTCTGGCTTGTGGCTAGGACCGTTGCGATCCGGTCGAGTCGCCAGGGAAATCCTCGTCGTCGGGATCGTCTGGAGTCTCGGAACTGTCATTGGTGTGAGCAGAATCGTGCCGTTCTCTGAGCTTCCGCTCGTAGGCGTCTAACTTGGCTTCTCGAGCGTCGAGCTGTTCTTCACGAGCTTTCTGGCGACGCTGAATATCGAGACGACGCAAGAATTCGTCATCATCGTCTGGGGACTTCGGCCGGGCCGGCTGTTGTTTGCCACGTTGTGGACTCGACCCCAAACTGCCGGGCTGTGGCAGTGCACGACGGTGGCCAAAGAACAGCCACAGCAAGGCTCCCACGGCAGGAACGAGAGCGATAATCACTAGCCAAGCCGGTTTTGCCAGGGTGCGGATGCGCTCTCGGGGAGTTTGCATGCACTCGACGAAAGCGTAGATCATCACGCCGAGGGCGACGATCGCTAGTGGAATCAGAAAACGCATGGTACCAGTCTACGAAGGAACGGGTCATCGCGCGTGCTCGTTTCTCCGGAAGAACGATCCCGGGTTTAGACTGGGACACTATGAAGTTTCTGGTCTATGGTGGCTTGCGCCTGTTGCTGTTCGGATTGGCCTTTGCAATCACCGCCTATGTCACCTCGTCGTGGCCGTTGGCTGCCTCGTGGACCTTTGCCACGGTGATCGGTCTCATCGTCAGTTTCGCGGTGGGATACCTCCTGTTGGACCGGCTACGCAATGCAGCCGGACAGAACCTGGCAGATATTTTCTCGCCGAACCGCAAAGAAAATGGGGTCCAAGAACTCAAGGACGCCGAAGCCGAGGACAGCTTTACCGCCGGCCGGTTCCACGACGCCCAGCAGCAACGTGGCGAAGCCGAAGCCGAAGCGCAACGGGCCGCAGCCGAACTCGACGCGCAACGCTCCGAGAAGCGGTAGGGCACCAGTGTTCTAGAGCAGAACGCCTGCGGTGAACAACATTGCATACATCAAGCCCAGGATACCGGTGAGTTTCAAGACGGGAATCAGGTCTTGGCGGTCCGTGGACTCAATCATGATGATGGAGGGGCGGATGGAGATGCCCAACACGATCAGTAACAACAGCAACCACGGGTGGATCGGGACGAAGAGTAGCGGGAGTACCACGGCGATGAATAGCATCACCGGATAGCTCCAGCGTGCAGCGGTGTCACCTAGTCGCACGGCTAGCGTCATTTTTCCGGTCTCGCGGTCGGTGGGAATATCGCGGACGTTATTGGCCATCAGCAGCGCGGTGGAGATCAGGCCACACCCGATCGCTCCCATCCACGCCAGCCCGGAGAGGGCGAGCGCCTGAGTGTAGGTGGTACCCAATACCGCGACGAGTCCGAAGAAAATGAAGACGAAGACTTCGCCTAATCCCATGTACCCGTAGGGGTGTTTGCCCCCGGTGTAATACCAGGCGGCCAACACGGCCAGCACGCCGATGACGATCAGCCACCAGGTTCCTGACAGGCCGATCAGGATCAGACCCGCGAGTCCAGCCACGCCGAAACATCCGAACGCCGCCAGCTTGACTCGACGCGGTTCGGTGGATCGTGAACCGGTCAGCCGGAAGGGACCGACCCGGTTGTCATCGGTGCCACGGATGCCGTCGGAGTAGTCATTGGAATAGTTGACCCCGACCTGCATGGCCAGCGCCACGATGAGCGCAAGGACAGCGCGTAGTGGGTTGAAGGAGTCCAGCTCCGCAGCTGCGGCCGAGCCAACCACGACCGGAGCGATGGCCATGGGAAGGGTGCGCAATCGTGCAGCTGAGACCCACTGAGAAAATGTTGCCACCTGGTGTGTTACTCCTTGGTCTGACTCGAGGCATCACGGGATGGAGTGCCTTCCGGTGCCGATGATGGCACCCCTTCACTGTAGTACTCACTCGGAGAGCAACTGTTGAAGATAACGCCGGTCGGGCTTGCCGTTGGCGAGCAAGGGGATCCGATCCAGAACTGTGAAGGACTTGGGCGCGGCCGCCTCACCTAGCTGCGCACGTACCCAACGACGAAGGGCTGTGTCTCGTTGGTTCTCCGACTCGATGGCCGCATCCTCAGCCGGCACGATACCGGCGACAATACGTTGTCCCCAGTGGTCATCGGCCACCCCGGTCACAAAAGCCTCGCGAATTGTCGGATGTGACTCCAGCACCCGCTGGATTTCGGCGGCGGAGACCTTGACCGCTCCCGAGATCAGCACATCATCCACCCGTCCCAGCACACGCAGTTGCGGAGTGTGAGAGGTTGAGGCGGTGAGGATTTCCCCGTAGTCATCGGTGAGGTAGGTGCGGGTGCCATCCGGGCCGGTCCGAAAATGCTCGGCGGTGAGCTTGGGCTGGTCCAGGTAGCCGGTAGCGACCATGGCGCCGGTGAGGGTGACCCGGTCCACCGCGGCCCCGCCGGCGATGGTGTGCCGGGCCAGCCCCAGGTCCACGCCCGGTAGCGGCCGACCGTTGTAGACGCACCCACCACACGTTTCCGAGGAACCATAGGTTAGCATCAGCTTGATGCCGTGCTGGCGGGCTGCCTCGACGCTGGCCTGCGGCGCGCGGGCGCCACCGACCAACACGGCGCTGTAGGACCGCAGGCCATCGATCACCTCGGGGATCGCCTCCCCGGCCTCCAGAAGCCGGGTCAGTTGCGTGGGGACCAGCGAGACGTACCGGGGTTGGTCCACCGGGGTGCGCCCGTTGAGGCCTGCGGTGGTAGCAACGAACTTTTCGGCCGTAAAAGATCCGGAGGGCAGCACCAGTGGCGTGGTTCCGGCCATGATCGATCGAGACAGCACCGCGAGACCAGCCACGAACTGGGCCCCGACCGCCAGCAGCCAGCGTCCCTGACCGGCCAGCGCTTCCGCGGTGGCGGTTGCCGAGGCCTGCAACGCGGAGGTAGACAACAGGGTTTGTTTGGGCCTGCCGGTGGACCCGGAGGTGCGAACCACCGCGGCGATGTCGGGGCCCCCGCCCCGAGCGGGGTCTCTGGCCTCGGGGCGGAAGATCACCTCGCCGGAGCCGGTGAACTCCACCGGATCACCGGTGTGGTCCATCGCGCGTTGCAGCGCAACGAGCATCTGGTCGAGCTGGTGCGGTGTTGGTAAGTCCATGCCGTGACGACCCTATCGCGCGGACGGGATTAGAAATAGCGAGGGAACGCCGACCAGTCCGGGTCCCGCTTTTGCAGAAAGGCGTTCTTGCCTTCGACGGCTTCATCGGTCATATAGGCTAGGCGGGTTGCCTCGCCGGCGAAGACCTGCTGGCCCGCCATTCCATCGTCGGCCAGGTTGAAGGCGAATTTCAGCATGCGAATGGCTTGTGGGGACTGGGCATTGATATCGGCGGCATACTGGAGTGCCACGTCTTCGAGTTTCTCGTGCGGGACCGCTTCATTGACCGCACCGGCGTCAACCATATCTTGGGCAGAATACTCACGCGCGGTAAAGAAAATTTCTCGGGCCTTCTTCTGGCCCACCATCCGGGCGAGCAGGGCTGAGCCGTAGCCGGCGTCAAAAGAGCCCACGGTCGCATCGGTCTGCTTGAACTTTCCGTGCTCGGCCGAGGCCAATGTCAGATCAGCGACAACGTGCAATGAATGGCCACCACCGGCTGCCCAGCCATTGACCAGGGCGATGACCGGTTTGGGGGTGGTGCGGATCAGGCGTTGGACTTCCAGGATGTGCAGGCGCCCGGCACGGGCGGGGTCGATCGTTTCAGCGGTATCCCCGCAGGCATAGTGGTAGCCATCCCGGCCACGGATCCGCTGGTCGCCACCGGAACAGAAACTGTGGCCACCATCCTTGGGCGAGGGGCCGTTACCGGTCAGCAGGATGCACCCCACGTCTGAGGACATCCGGGCGTGGTCCAGGGCCCGGTAGAGCTCGTCGACGGTGCCGGGACGGAAAGCATTGCGTACCTCGGGACGGTTGAAGGCGATGCGCACGGTCGGCAGATCGCCCACCCAGTCCCCGTTGTCATCGCGGAGCACCTGGCGGTGGTAGGTCAGGTCGGTGAAATCACATCCTGGCACCACCCGCCACTGGCTCGGGTCGAAAATATCTGAGACCTTCTCAGGAACGGAGGTATCGGCCGGTTGGGGCCGGGCAGGGTAAGGCTGTGCAGAGTGCGTGGGCGAAGTCTCGGTCATGGAACCCAGTCTAGTCATGATGGTCGCTGGTTAGACTGGTGAGCACAGCAACAGCCAGTAACTACCTCACGGTGTCGAGACCTCAACAGAGAGCACATCATGACTACACACTCGTTGCAACGACTGGATTGGGATGGAGCGGTCAATGCCTGGCAGATTCGTCCAGGGTTCTTCCGAATGGGACGGGCTGAAGCGCTGACTTCTCGTGGCTGGGACCAGATGGTCGATGCCGGCGTGGGGACGGTGGTTGATCTGCGTAATACTCCCGAGATGCGCAGACGGTCCACCGATCCGGTAGCTGGGCAGCGTCCCGCAGCGCTCACTCGGGTCAACACGCCTGTCCACGAGCTGCAGCGCGAGGAGTTTTGGGCCCGGTATGACCCCTACCCGCGGGACCCGAGTAGCTACCAGGACATCATCGAGACCTTCCCGGATATGGTCGCCACCGCGGTGGAGGCGGTGCTGGCTCCGCTGGAGCGTGGGGAATCGGTGGTGGTGCACTGCTCGGCAGGTCGCGACCGGACCGGGTTGGTGGTTACCCTCGCCCTGCAATCCGGCCGCGTTCCCGGCGGTGGTACGACCCTGCACGAGCTTCTCGCCGTGCACGAGGCCGCCTTACGTGGCATCAACGACCACCACTTGCACTCGGCGGTTCCGCATCCGGTCGAGCGTGGGCTCACCGGCGAGGAGTTTGAGCGCGACCTAGCTTTTCGTGCCAGGGCTCTGGAAAAGTTTGTGCGACAATGGACACCGCGCCGGGTTGCGGAGTTCTTGGACCTCGCCGAGCAGGACCGCACCTAGTTCTCCAGCTTGCGTCCGGTGGTTTCCGGTGCCAGGACGAACATGACGATCACGGCCACCACCACGGTGCCGGCTCCCACCAGGAAGCTTCCCGGCAGACCCAGGACCGGGACCAGCGCGGTGATAAAGATGAGCGGTCCAACACCGGCGGAAATACGGGAGATGGTTGAAGCCCAACCGAAACCAGAGGCCCGTAGCTCGGTGGGGTAGATCTCAGAGGCATAGGCATACATGACTGGGATCGCGACCTGAATGACCATTCCGTAGGTCAAGATCACCGGTAGTACCGCGGAGGGGACGTCCAAGACCATCGCCAGTAGCACCAAGAGTAGCGAGCCGATGATCGCCGAGATGGCCAGCAGCGGTCGACGACCGGTTCTTTCGATCAAGTAAGTGGCAATCAGTGCGCCCACCAGACCGGAGGCGGCCATACCACCGGTGGTGATAAAGGCCTGGGACTCGACGTACCCGGCCTCGATGAGGAAGGTCGGCAACCACTGCAAGGAAACGTAGTAGACGAACATGATGGTCAAGAACAGCAACCAGACCGACAGAGTGATTTTCCACGAGTACGCCCAAACACGACGTAGCTGGTCGAAAATCGCCCCCGAGGACATCGTGGGAACATCCGTCATGGTTTCCAGCTGATAGGGTTTCGGTTCGGCCCCGGTGGCCTCGACCAGCCGGTCAATGACGTGGCGAGCCTTGTCGTGTTGGTTAGTGCGAATCAGATACATCGGTGATTCCGGGACCCAGAGCCGCACGAAGATCAGCAGTATGGCTGGCAGTACCATGACCAGCATGGTCGGTCGCCAGTCAGCAAAAATCCCCACGAGCCAGGCGGAGACGAACCCAGCCAGCGCGGCACCGATCGGCCACCACGCGTCCATGGCTGCCAGTACTCGGCCACGTTGTCGACGTGGCGTGAATTCTCCGACCAGGGCGTAGTCGACCGGAATCGCGCCCCCGAGCCCGAACCCGGCAATGAATCGCAGAATCGCGAAGGTGACGACATCGGTAGCAAACACTCCGGCAATGGTGAACAGTGCGAAAGTTGCAATGGTGGCGGTAAAGGCGGCTTTGCGCCCAATGCGGTCAGCGATGGTGGACCAGACAAAGGCACCGACGGCCATGCCCAACAGGTTAGCGGCGCCGATCCAGGCAGCTTGACCTGGCTCGAGATTCCATTCCTCGGAGAGCAGCGGGATTAACACACCGTTGAGTGAGACGTCCCAGGCGTCAAACATGAATCCCAGACCGCCGATCAGGAAGATTCGTCCCTGAACGTTCCATTTCCAGGGCAGATTCTGGACGACATCGCTACCGGTGAGAGTGTGTGATGATGAGTGAGCCATGCCATGATGCTAGGACAGTGCGTCGCCGATTGCATGCCCAGGCCCTGAATGAGTCGTCAGCTGACGACTGCGGACGTAACACCCGTCCCGTCGGTGGAGCAGGGACCGATGCTACGCCCGTTGGTCACACGGTGGCTACTACCTGAGGCGAGCGTTTAGACCTCGCGGGCCAGCAACGTGTCGTGGTCCTGGGTAGACAGTATCGATTTGTTCGGAATGTTATGGCCTTCTAGCGACAGGGGAGACCAATTACCTACCATTCCTGACTATCTCTGCTTGCATCAGACACTTTAGGATCGTTAACCGCTTTTGTCTCGACGTTCGACGTCTTTAGAGTCACAATATTCAGGGATATTGAACTTTATTGGATAGGCTTGAGTGTATTTAACTAACCCTCCCAATTAATGGGCCTTGAATACTTTCTTATGATCGGCGCGTAAAACAATAACGAATTTGCGAGTTAATATGTGTTGGTGACGTACTATAATGGAATATTGAGCGCTTGCAAGTTACTCTGTGTAGGAGCGTCTATCGTCCTGAAAAGTCTATACATGTATCTCAAAATACGGTAAAATGATACGATATTTTTGAGAATTGAGGCGGGGTATGTAAAGAATTACTCCATCTGCGATGAATCCGAGTGGGTCGAATAAATCTGAATTAGTCCGCTTGTCCTTCAATTCATCTGCAGCCGTGGAAATGATTCAGAGTGGCTTCTTCTACTAGTCCCCTTCCACGTTGGGTGGCACTTCTGCCGACTAGGCGTTGTTATAAATGAACGACCATCAAGAAACACAGTCAATGTGTATCCATCTATACCTTGTGGACCGCATCTCTGAACTGATAATGCGTACCTTAGGGGCTCACCCATAAGACTAGGGGAACCACGTATTCAATAACGGGGAATCGAGGATTTGCTAGCTGAACTAATTACTCCCCTTTCAGGGTAGTAGTGGTCTATCATTCTGGTAACGCTAGCCTCACTCTTGGTCGATATGTGATAGAATACGTTCAACTTCTTGGTCGAAACATACTTCAGCCAATATTTCTCTGGTGTGTTCACCTAGGCTGGGTGCTACAGACCGTATCCGTCCTGGGTTGTTCCTCAAACGGGGAATAACATCATGGATAAGGGTACCCGTTTCATCGCCCGAGTCCCTACAAAGGATTTGCCGCGATTCAAAAAAATCTGAGCCAATTAGATCCGCAATAGTTGTGACCGCTCCGGCGGTAACCTGCAAGGCCTGCAATTTAGACAGCACCACTTCTCTGGGGTTTTCGAGGAAATAGGATCCTAAAATTTCATCGAGTTCTTGCACATGTTTCAAGCGTTGGTTGTTGCTCGAAAAACGGGGGTCCTCGATAAGCTCGGGGCGACCTATGGCAGTAAAAATTCTCTCGCTCATGGCCTGGGTCGACCCGGATAAGGCGATCCATAGACCGTCCGCACACTTATACACGTTACGAGGTGCCGCGGAAGTAATCCGGCTACCGATACGCTTAGGTGCTTCGCCTGTTAGTTCAAAGTCAGCCGCTTGCGGGCCCATGATGGCGAACATAGGCTCGAACAGGGAAAGGTCAATGATCTCACCACAGAAACCTTCACTTGAAAACCGTCGCGCTAAACAGGCTGTAACAGCGAATGCGCCATACGTTCCCGAGATCATGTCAGCAAACGAACCTGGAGGAAGCTGGGGCGGCCCGTCTGCTTCTCCAGTCCTGGATGCTAATCCGCTGGCAGCTTCAACTAGAGTACCGAAGCCGGGCATGTTAGAACGCGAACCCGTACTTCCCCACCCCGAAATGTGAACGATTATTGCCTTTGGATTGCGTGTGAGTAGTGCATTGTCAGATAAGCCGAAACGCTCCATGTCTCCAGGTTTGAAACTGTCGACCACGACGTCGCAACGCTCAACTAGTCGCAGAAGTATTTCCTTGTGATCTGGGTGTCTAAGATCAAGCTCAACACTTCGCTTGTTCCGTGAATACGCCTTCCAATGGGTTTCCACACCACGGACTCTCCAATTTCGGAGCGTATCGCCAATTCCTAAACGCTCGATTTTTATTACGTCGGCGCCGAAATCGGCAAGGAGAGAAGTCAACTGATTTCCCGCTACCAGCCGTGACAAGTCCAGTACGCGGACACCGTCGAGTAACATACTTACACCTTTCAAAACGAGGTGACGGATAAAAGGGGCTGTATAATATTCCCTTGTATTGTCACAATTTGAAGAACTAGAACCTTGGTAAGCTAATCTGAACCAAAATTCAGAGCCATTGACGTATAGCGGTGGCTACAGTAGCGGGCTTTGATACATGGGGCCAATGTCCTCCGCGAATTTCTACGTGAGACACAAGGTCATTCACTTCTGCCAGCTCTGAGGCAGTCAATGAACGCGTACTACGAATATAGAGTCCCCTTACATTGAGTGACTTCCACAGTGCTACCGAATCGCAGTTGAGAACGGAATTCCATATGTATCTCATTGGTAAGTCGGGGGTGCGGTCAAGATCGTTAAAAATACGGTCTTTCCACTCGGCTGGGCCGTCCCAATCTCGAGCTAGAGACGCCCGCATCGCCTGTCGCCAATCAGGTTGACTTGCTAGATTGGCTTTTCTCTCGCGCGCTTTCAGGCTCGAACTACCAACGGGGGCGTTGGAATCAATAATCACTACAAGTCTGGGCGCTACCATACCCCAAGCTACTGATTGGAGAGCCACTACGCCACCGGTGCTATGGCCGACGAGCACGTCACATGAGTCGACTTGACGAGCAATGTACTCGACGGCTGCGAGTAGCCCTACATCCTCTCTGCCATGCGTTAGTGAATTCCAGTGTTTTAGCTCGCTGACGGGGACCTTCGTTGGCAATTTAAGTCGGGTGTCTCGATCCAATTGGGTCAATAGCTCCGACACAAGTGGGTCAAAGTGTTGCGGGGTACCACCTATCCCATGCAGGAAACAAAAATTCATGCCCTCTGAAGATCCGTTTGTTTGGGCATATGCCATTGAGAGTCCTCCTTTACCCTAGATTGTCAAGCCGAGCGGGCCCAGAAGAATTGACACAACTACCAACACAAACGCTCCCCCAAGGCGACTCGAAATCTGCATGAATGGCATAAGCTGAAGCCTCTTCGCGGCAGTTACAACGGCTACGTCGCCCGTGCCACCAGAATCGGTCATACCAAGCCCAATACATACAACCGACTCCATAGCATAGAAACGAACGAGAAGACCTAGGAGACCGGCGATAACGGCGGAGATAATAGGCGTCAGTACCACCAGAAATAGGTACAGAGGGTTGGTTAGAATTTCTAGCATGGAGCTCACGTCGATGTATGCAAAGCTCACACCGACGAGTAGTGCTGGCGTCCATGCCCCTGCGACAAATCCAAACCACGAGGAGGCAGCCGCTTCGTAATTCTTTGGAAGTAGTCCAAAGATCTTTATAAAGGCTGCGAATAGAATGGTCCAAGCATAACCGTGAATCGGAGGTACCACAGCATTCATCAGGCTACCGGCGATAAAAAGCGCGCCGGACAACAATACGCCCACTGCTAATGCATTGAAATGGTCTCGCAATGGCCTCTTCGGGATGGTGAGGTTCTCAGACGAGTTCCTCGCTTTAAGGAGATTACCATTGCCATTGAACCCTTTGAACGGCTCCCCGCGCTGGTTGATCCCGTTAAGAACTCCGGCAAGCACGATCGCTACAATATTTGCTAGAAGTACGGCGGGGATTAGTAGCGAAAGATAGTCGTCGGAGGAACCACCAAGATTCTCTGCGTACATCTCTGACATGGGTATAGCACCAGCGCCTACCCCGCCACCAACCACCGGTGCAGCGACCAGAAAGATAGCACTGGTGAAACCGAAACCTAAAGCGGCGCCAATTGTTCCTATCACAGCGAACACAAGTAGAACGGTGCCGACAAGTGGTATGCCATAACGAATTCCAACGGAAATAAGCATTCTTCGGGGCATGCCCAAAATGCTGCCAGCGATCAGCGCAGCAATGTAAAAATCAATAAACTCGTACCCTGAAGTCCAGTTCTCAATTGCAGTTCCGACCGTCTCTGGGATTAACCCAGCCTCAAAGGCTAGAATCGGTACTAATAAACAGAGTAAAACCGGGCCACCGTAGTCGCGGAAATATGGAATGGCACTACCAACCCACGTAAGAAGAGCTCCCAGCGCAATGGCGCCAACAAAGCCACCAATCATGTTGTCCGGGTAGATACCGGCCCACCCGGCCACAAAAACAATAGCTAATACAACTATGAAGTACGACCAGTGTATGCCACCGATCAAACTAAATTTATTGGTTGCGTCATATAAGTCGCCTGATTCTGGTATATCGAATCGAGGCGTGTTACGTTGCCGTGATTGAGTTGATTTATCACTCATTATATCATCCAGTCTTTTTCTTGATGGTGTTATTCGTGTGAAAGGAATGTATTGGCGAGTTGAAGTACTTTCTTTGCGCGAGTTGCTACGGGATAGTCAACGAATGTTCCGTCACTTAGTTTTATTGCTGCAAATCCCCTCATCTCCGCCCTGGAAAACGCCGTCCATATTTTGCGTGCTCTACGGATTTCGTTGAGGGAAGGTGTAAATACTGCCTTGACGGGAGCTACCTGACTCGGATGTATACATATTCGCCCGAACATTCCGCATGATTTTGCATGTTGTGTAGAGGCTAGGGCTCTATCTGGGTCCCCAATCTGCAATGGAGGCCCGTCTAAGGGTGGCGTAATCCCCGTAGCAAGAGACGCCATCACAAGCTTGATTCGTAAAGCGTCGAAAAGTGTGGGTGCTTCTTCTTCAGATAGACCAACCTCTGCTGAGAGGTCAGCTACGCCTAACCCGAGCCGCTCCACATTCTTATGGGTTGCAATCTGATGAGCATTAAGAATCCCCTGTGTTGTTTCGAGGAGTGCGAGTACAGGAATCTTAGGGATTGATGGGTTAGCGTTCTCTCTAGTTAGGCGTGCTATCGCATAGTCGATGTCGTTGACGCTTTCGACCATCGGGAGCACAAGATAGTCGATGCGGTGAATGACTGAAGTCAAGGAACGCAGGTCGTCTACAATGTGGGAACTCTTGATTCCGTTTATTCTCACCCCGGTCTTAATATCGATGTTATTAGATGACCCGCTGAGGTAAATTTTGACGTTATTCCGGGCGGTCTCTTTCTTGGCTCTCGCAATAGAGTCCTCTAAGTCGAAAATAACGCTGTCGGCACCGGACGTCATGGCTTTTTGAAATCGTTCTGGTTTATCACCGGGAACGAAAAGTGGACAGAGGATACTGCTTGTACCACTATCTGACATGTTTCAATACCCCCGTGGGTTGGGACGATAGTTGAGGATTCTCTCCGAACACTTGAGCCTGGTTCTTCCTTGGGGGGTTAGCCCGTATGTCGGTTGTGGCCACCGACTGAGTATGAACGCCATCACACCACGTTAAAAGCGACAAGTCCAAGAATAAGTGTTATACGACCCTATAGGATGTACTTATGGGTGAGGTGGAGTGATGGATTTCAGGCAGTTGCAATATTTTCTCGCCGTTGTTGATAATCGTGGTGTTAGTCGCGCCGCCGAGGCTCTTTATATTTCGCAACCCTCTGTGTCTCAAGCGATACGCGCCCTTGAACGGGATCTTGGTGTGACGCTGTTTCACCGAGCGTCCGGACATATGGTGTTAACGGCCACGGGCGAAGTCTTCCTGGACCACGCGCGCGATGTGGTACGTGGCGTAGAGCTTGCGCGTGCACACGCAGAATCTGCTGAGCGGCTCGAGCAGGGTAGGTTGGTTGTGGCTAGCACGCCTTCACAGTCAATTGATCCATTAGCGGATGTCGTGGCAGATTTCCTTCGCGACTACCCTGGTATGCAAGTAAATGTTGATGCCGCCTCGACTGTGGATCAGATGTTTGATTCAGTTCGTTTTGGTCGTGCGGAGATTGGGATATACGCGCATCACTCGCCCGTTTCACTGCCCACTAGTCTGCGTAGCTGTAGAGCTCGTCGCGATCCTTTCATCATATTGGCGCGGTCTCAGAAAGAACTACCGCCCGCGCGCCAGAATGAAGATGGATCAATTGTTCCAATCACAATTGATGAGTTGGCTGGTTCACGTTTGATCGTTGGCCAAAGGGGAACCGGTATGCGTCGAGTCGCGGACTTGCTAATCACTGAGGGTGATCGTATTCAAGCTGTAGTGCAGATCGAACAACGTGAGGCTCTGATACCGCTGGTGCGCGCTGGCGCAGGCCTGGCAACTGTAGGCGCTTCGTGGAGAGGGCTTGCTGAAGCTTCTGGCCTGGTAACTCGAACTCTCGATGTCCCGATCGGGTTGGAAATTGAATGGATATACCGAAATGCAAAGCTCAGCCCGGCGGCCACCGCCTTTCTGAGGATAGCGCTGTCGCGAAGGGAAAATAAAGGTTTCCCTAACGCCTAACCGAGGGGCAGAGGCGCTGGCGTTGACGCCCTAGTGGTTAGGTTAATATTCAATTCGTCATAGCCTATATCATTAGCCTGCGGTTCTCTTTCATTTCATGCATATATTCAATATATAGTAAGTTTGCCTGGAGGTTTGGCGCTCGCCAATGTGTATTTCATGTCGCTTGAGTGCATTGCGATCGCAGTGATGCCATTGTGATGCGGACGTAACACCCGTCCCGTCGGTGGAGCAGGGACCGATGCTACGCCCGTTGGTCACATGGTGGCTACTACCTGAGGCGAGCGTTTAGACCTCGCGGGCCAGCAACGTGTCGTGGTCCTGGGTAGACAGCAGGTACAGGGGAATCTCCAGCACCGAACGTGCGCCAGTTTCACCGGCTTCGGCCAGCCGTGCTGCGGCACGAGCGAAGGCCACCATGGCGGCGGCAGTGAAATCTGGGTTGGACTCGAGCTCGAGGGTGAACTCCACGCTTTGCTGGGAACCGCC
The DNA here is from genome assembly GCF_029853775.1 of Auritidibacter ignavus. NCBI lineage: Bacteria > Bacillati > Actinomycetota > Actinomycetes > Micrococcales > Micrococcaceae > Auritidibacter > Auritidibacter ignavus. Next base: position 1,409,240 of record NZ_CP122564.1, on the reverse strand, counting down.
CAGATCGCCGGTGGTGATCACATGACCGCCGTGTGGCATGCCGAGGTGGTCACGTTCGAATTCTTCCTCAGAGATGAAGTTCACGGTGGTCTGGTATGGGGCGAAGTAAGCCGGCATGTTCACAATCTCTTCGCGAATCCGGTCGTGATCGGTCTCATCGGCGACGATGTAGCACACCCGAGCGTGAGCCTCGGTGGAGACAATGTCCTCGCCTTCACCGGCGCGAGCCTCGGCGATGGCATCTTCGCGGGGCACGGTGTATTGCACCCCGCGCTTGACCCCTTCCACCCGGCGCACCGCATCAGAATGACCCTGTGACAGTCCCTTACCCCAGAACGTATTCTGCACCGGCTGAGGGAATAGTGCCTGGCCGAGCACGCGGTTCATCGAGAAGAGGCCCGGGTCCCACCCAGTGGAGATGATCGACAGGTGGCCGGAGCTTTCAGCGGCTGCGTTCATCTTCTGATAGTGCTCGGGGACCTTCGAGTGGTTGTCGTAGGTGTCCACGGTGGTGAAGTGCTCGGCGAATCCAGTAGCTTGTTCCGGGATATCGGTGGCTGATCCCAGGCAGAGCAGGAGCACATCAACCTGGTCGGCATACTGGGCGGCATCGGCGACGGGGTAGACAGGAGTCTGTGTGTCAAGATTGTCCCGACGAGAGAAGATGCCGAAGAGCTCGAAGTCCTCGGTGGCCTTGATGAGTTTTTCAGCGGAACGGCCCAGGTTGCCGTATCCAACAATGGCAGCGGTGATGGTCATGAGTACTCCTTGATCTGGTGCTCTTCACGGTTCTCTGGCCTGACACCCTGCTGATGCCGGGCCGGCTAGGATACACCCCAAGCCTAACAGCAATTGCCCGTGTCTAATAGGAGTGGATACTGTGTCTTTGCTGTAGAAGTGCTGATGGTGCGTGCCTGGGGATTTTTCTTACCTCCGCCGTTCGGTGGCGTTCAAGGCGGTGAGCAGAAACGCGTACTCCCAGGCCTGGTCTTCCCACATGCGATAGCGTCCGGAGGCTCCGCCGTGTCCGCCATCCATTTCAATCTTGAGTAACACCGGCGATCCGCCGGCCTCCACAGGGGCGTCGTGGCGGCTGGTGACGGTTTGTCGCAGTTGCTGGACCCACTTGGCCGGTTCCACATACAGCACCCGGGTATCGTGCAGTGAGGTCACCGCAGCGATGGCCGGATAGTCCACGGGCCGAACATTGGTATAGGGCGTATAAGAGGCCATATAGTCATAAGCCTCGGGATCCTGCAGGGGATTACCCCACTCATCCCATTCCAAGGTGGTCAACGGCAAATCTGGGTCCAGCATCGAGGTGAGCACGTCCACGAAGGGCACATCGGCCAAGATGGCCCGGTAGAGCTCGGGAGCGAGATTGGCAACCGCACCCATCAGCAGTCCACCGGCTGAGCCACCCATGGCTACAATCCGGTCGGGGTCGACCCACCCGGAGGAGGCGACAAATCGGGTGGCATCGACGAAATCGGTGAAACTATTTTTCTTATGTAGCTTCTTGCCGTGCTCGTACCAGGGACGTCCCAGTTCCCCGCCGCCACGGACGTGGATGACCACGAAGACCACGCCACGGTCCAGCAACGACAGTCGGGACGGGGCAAAGAATGGATCCATGGAGATCTCGTAGGAGCCGTAACCATACAGCAGAGCGGGATTGCTACCATCCCAGGCCACATCACGGTGACGGATGATCGAAAGTGGAATGGCCACGGACTCTTCGGGGCGGGACGTGGGCGCCCACCAGCGTTCCACCAGATAGGCGCTCGGGTCGTAGTCGGGGACCTCTTGGCGGCGTCGCACTGACAACTCGCGGGTGGTCGGGTCATAGTCCAGGACGTGAACCGGGGTGACCCAGGAACTGTAGCTCAGCCGGATCAGCGGTGATTGGTAGGGAGCCGAGACCAGCTCACAGCTAAAAAGCTCTTCGGGAAACTGTGGTTCCACGGCCGGCTGTTGGTTCTCGGTGCCTAACCCGTCCAGCGGGATCACCATGGTGCGCGGGGTGGTCTCCACCCGGGCGGAGACGATCGCGTGAGTGCGGTTGACGTCGACCTCATCAATCTTGGTCGCGGTCGAGTGCGGCATCACGGTTCGCCAGGTCTCGGGTTCGGTGACGGTCTGCGCGGCCACCATCGAGACCGTGTTGTTCGGAAGCGGTGTGCCATCCAGTGGGTTCCGGTCATGAACAATGAGGTAGAAGCGCTGATCGTCGATGACGACTGGGGTGAGCGTGTGCAAACTGTTCAGCTGGCGACTGACGGCCAGCTGCGGGGCGGGAATACTCGGGTCGGTCTCCGACAGTGCAAGCACTCGGGTCTCGGAGATCTCTGAGGTCCCAGAGGAGATGATCAGCTCGGTGCGGTCGGCTGAGAGGCTGAACCCGGTCCAGTACATCTGGTCGGGTTCCTGATAGATCAGCTGGTCCGCACTGCTCGAGGCGCCCAGCCGGTGGACCATGACCCGGTTGGGGCGCCAGGAATCATCGGGCAAACAGTAGAAGACCTGCTGGCCGGTGCGGTCGAAGCTCAGGCCGGCGAAGACACCGGTGAGATCCTCCTGGTGGTCCTCACCGGTGGTTAGATCACGGACCAGCAACCGGTAGAGCTCATTGCCGGTGGTGTCGACCAGATAGGCCAGCGTGTTGCCGTCGGGGGAGACGCTCATCCCACCCAGCGAAAAGAACGGATGGCCCTCGGCGGCTTCATTGGCGTCAAGAATTACCTGTTCACCGGACAGGGGCTGGTCACGTTCCACCACCGGCGGGGTCCAATCGGCTACCAGATCACCGGTGTTCTCGGCTGCTACCCGGCAGTGAATGGGGTACTGACTACCTTCGCGCGTGCGGACAAAATACCACCAGTCATCCCGGCGTATTGGCACCGAAAGATCTGTTTCGATGGTGTGGGATTTGATCTCGGCGAAAATCTGCTCCCGCAACGGTTGTTGATCGGCAGTGAGCTGTTCGGTGTAGGAGTTCTCCTCCCGCAAATGCTGCAACACCTCGGGATTATCGGCATCACGTAACCACTCGTAGTGGTCCGTGAGGGTCCGGCCGTGGTGAGTGACCGTGTGGGGACGTTTGGCTGCGAGGGGTGGATTAAAGCTCATAGCCCCATGCTACGCAACCGAATGGACCGAGTCTGGTGGGCTAGTTCAGCCCTAATAATCCGCGGAAGACGCCCATACCGAAGAAGAGTACGAAAGCCACCGCAACCACCCACATCAGCGGGTGGACTTCTTTGATGCGTCCTTGACCGGTGCGGATGACCGCGTAGGCAATCATACCGGCCCCGATGCCGTTGGCGATCGAGTAGGTGAAGGGCATCAGGATGAACGTCAAGAAGGCCGGGATAGCAGCACCCCAGTCGGAGAAATCAATATTGGTGACCTGGGTGACCATCATGAAACCGACCACCACCAAGGCGGGGGCGACGGCTTCGAAGGGCACCAGGTAGATCAGTGGGGAGAGGAACATCGCCAGGATGAACAGCAAGCCGGTAACCACTGACGCGAAACCGGTGCGGGCCCCTTCACCGATGCCGGTGCCCGATTCGACGAAGATCTGGTTGGAGGAACCGGAGCCAGCACCACCGGCGGTGACCGCAATGGCATCGGCCATCAGTACCCGGTTCAGATGCGGAATATTGCCCTGGGCGTCCACGTTGCCAGCCTCCCGGGCCAGACCGGTGGAGGTGCCCATGGCATCGAAGAACACCGACAGGAGGATCGCGAAGACCAGCAAGGTAGCCATCACCGCGCCCACGGAATCGGCGGTAAAGGCACCGAAGGAGATCTTGCCTAGCAGGCTCAGATCCGGTGCGGTCCATTCCGGTACTGAGGGGGCCACCAGCGACCAACCGACCGGGTTGACGTTACCATCATCATCCACGGCGGGGCCGATCTGGAAGATGGCTTCGAAAATATTGGCCAGCACCGTTCCGGCGACAATGCCGATCAAGATCGCTCCGGGGACCTTGCGAATGACCAGTAGCGCGGTGATGACCAGTCCAATCACGAAGACCAGCACCGGCCAGCCCTCGAGTTCTCCGCCGGTTCCGAGACCAACCGGCACGGTCGTACCGGCCTCATCGGGTAGACGGCGCACGAAACCGGCGTTGACGAGCCCGATCAGGGAAATGAACAGGCCGATTCCGACCACGATGGCGGTTTTCAAAGAGTCCGGAATTGCACGGAAGACCGCTTCACGGAAACCGGTAGCAACCAGGATGATCATCACCAGGCCCGCGACCACAATGAGGCCCATGGCCTGGGGCCAGGTCAGCTCCGGGGTGGTCGCCACGGTAATGGCGATAAATGCGTTGATTCCCAGTCCCGCCGCCAGCGCGAAGGGGTGTTTGGCCCACAAGCCCATCAGGATGGTGCTCAGCCCGGCCAACAGGGCAGTCACGGCAGCAACGCGAGGAATGCCAAGCACCTCCCCGGCGGCATCTTCCCCGGAGAGTACCAAGGGATTGAGCACCACAATGTAGCTCATCGCCAAAAAGGTGGCGATCCCGCCTCGAACTTCGCGTCCGAGCGTGGAACCACGTTCGGTGATTTTGAAGTAGCGATCGAGAGCGTTGCGAGGACGGGCATCGGCGACCGAATTGACGGTCACGAGATGGTCGGAATCGATCTTGGCAGAGCCGTGTTCAGAGCTGTTGTTGGCCATGCCGATTATGTTATAGCGCTCAGCCTTCAGCAGAAAATTCTTTATCGACTTCCGCGCTGGCCGGTCTCAGCGCGGAAGAACGTGGAGAGCACTCCGTAGATCACAAAGCAGGACCCGGCAATAAACAGTGCGCCATAAGCCAGGTACCACATGCTGGCCAAGGACTCGGGGTTGAACTGTTCGGGGACCATATTCAGTCCGGTGGCAATCGCCACGGTGGCCGCGGCTCCCAGGAGCACCATGATCCCCAGAGTCCACAGCAAAGCGTTCCACCCCAGATCGCGGGGGCGGCCCCGAGCTGAGAAAGCATTCCACTGCGGTTCGACACGGAAAATGATCGCTCCGCCGATCAGCCCCCAAATGCCCGAGACCAGCAAGGCCGCGACCATATCGGCGGGACGGTGCCAGGCCTCGAGGAAGGTGGCTACTCCCACCGCCGAGACAAAAACCGCGCCTAAGAACGCCACCAGTGACCGCCAGCGTGGTGCCACCACCAAAAAGATCGCAATCACCGCAGCGGCAGCGAAGGTGGTGTGTCCCGAGGGCATGGAATTGCCGGTGTAGTAGGGCACGCCATTGGCGAGATCGGGACGGGTCAGCACGACATTCTTGAGCACTTGTGTGCTGATGTTGGCCCCGGCAAATACCACTACCGCGATCAGTGACGCCAGCCAGCGCCGGCGGAATAAGGTGATCACCACAAACGTCAGCACCGCCAAGACTGCGACCACGGTGGGCAACTCGCTCAGCACCATCTGGGAGTAGCCGTGCAAGGACTGCAGGTTTTGCGTGGCCGAGTTAATGGCGGCCTGTTCGATGATTTGGCCGGTATGTGAGGTCACGAAGAAGGTATAGATGCCCCACAGCGCCAGTGCCATCACCAGCGCCCAAAGGGCCCAGAGTCCCAGACGGGAGGCCGGCTGGATGGCCATCGGAGCGTGCCCCGGCTGGTGTTGAGGGTGGCGTTCGCGTCGGCGTGAGCCAGCCGATTCATCCGAGACATGGGAGACGAGGCCGGGCTCGGATAGCCTGTCTGGTGAGGCAGGGGAGGAGGGGGCGTTCGGATGTAGCTCATCCACCTGAAAAATGTCGGTTTCCCCGTATTGGTTATATGTCTTCTTCGGATCAAAGGGCACCTGTTTTTCGGCGGAGATCGGTTCAGATTCGGGGTCCTGTTCCGGGTCGTGCTGGGATGATCGATGCCGAAAGTTCACAGCGCCATTATCCCGTACCTATCTGGGAATTGACGCAATTACACTGGAGAGGATGAAGACTGTCGGTGATCACACACCTTGGAGCGATGACCGGTTACCCGATTTGATCTCACCGGTGGGGCTGGTTTCGCGGGAGGAACTGCACCGTGTGGCAGTGGCGGTTGGGCTTCCGATGCGGACCCGTTTCCGCGGGCTGACGGTGCGGGAAGCGATGCTGATCAAAGGGCCACGAGGGTGGGCAGAATTTTCACCCTTCGCCGAATACGGGCCTGTGGAATCCTCGCGCTGGCTGTCGGCCACTCTGGAAGCTGGCTGGCTGGGTTTTCCCACGCCGCGGCGTAGCACGGTGTTGGTCAATGCCACCGTGCCAGCTATTGCCGCCGATCAGGTTGAGACTGTGTTGCGTGGTTTCACTACCGACGGTGATCTATCGAGCCTTTCGGCGGTGAAGATTAAGATCGCCGAAAAACTCCCGGCCGATCCGGCCCAGCTCGATCGACACATACACGGTGTACAGGCCGACTACGAGCGGGTGATGCGGGTCCGGGAGTTGTTGCCCGAAGCGCAGATCAAGGTTGATGCGAACCAGGCGCTGACCGTCGACGAGGCGGTCCACCTATTGGGCGTCCTGCAACAGGCCGGGCTGGAATATGCCGAACAGCCGGTGCCCGGTCTGACCGCCATGGCAGAATTACGTTCCCGGCTGGCTCGAAATGGTATCGACCTACCCCTGGCCGCCGATGAGTCGATCCGCAAAGCCGAAGATCCCTTCGCCGTCGTTGCCGCCGAAGCTGCCGACATCGCGGTGGTCAAAGTCCAGCCACTGGGCGGGATTCGTCGCGCGCTGGCGGTCGTCGAGACCACCGATCTGCAGGCCGTGGTCTCCTCGGCACTGGATACCTCCGTGGGAATGAGCGCTGGGCTGGCCCTGGCCGGGGCGTTGCCCGAACTGCACTATGCATGCGGTCTGGGGACGGTGGCGTTGTTCTCCGAGGACGTCTGTTCGCCTCGGCTCATCCCCGAGCACGGAGAGCTTACCGTTCCGGCGTCTCATTCCGAGGTGCCTGAGCCTGACCCAGACAAGCTGGCTCGCTTTCGTCTCCCAGAAGACCGCCAACAGGTATGGCACCAGCGTTTGGAGGAGGCCTATTCCGTGCTGGCAGGTTGATCGGTCTACCATGGTGAGCATGGACTCCATGCTGACCGCGCGCACCATTGTTGGTACTTTGCAACAGGCGGGTGTTCGTCACGTCGTGATTGGGCCCGGCTCTCGTTCGGCCCCAATGGTTTATGCCTTGGCCGAGGCCTCCCATCTGGAAGGGTTCAAGCTCTACGTTCGCGTTGATGAACGGGCAGCAGCTCATACTGCCTTGGGGCTCAGCCTTGGTTCCGGTGCCCCGGCAGCGGTCCTGACCACCTCTGGGACGGCGGTTGGCAACCTGATGCCGGCGGTGATGGAAGCCGCCCACGCCGACGTGGCACTTATTGCTCTGACTGCAGATCGTCCCGCCGAACTGCAGGGAACCGGGGCAAACCAGACCACCGATCAGCGCAATATTTTCGGTGTCCATGCCCGCGCGAGCGTGACGATCGACTCCGAAGACTACGATCCCGCCAGCCTGCGAGCCACCGTGAAGGCCATGGTATCCCTGAGTACCGGGACCGCCTCGGAACCGGCCGGACCGGTCCATCTAAACCTCAGGTTCCGTGAGCCGCTGGTCCCGAGCCCGGATAGCCTTGCCCCTACCGATTTCGCGACCGGACCACTGCCACTGGTTCACCGGATTGCCGACGAACAATGGGATCCCAGAGACCACGACCCCGGTCGGGCTCTGATACGGCAACATACGCTGGATGTTTCCGAGCTACCCGAACACCACAGTGTGGTCATCGCCGGGCATGGAGCTGGCCCCGTTGCCGCCGAATTTGCTCACGCACTCGGACTGCCGCTGTTCGCCGAGCCCAGCTCAAATGCCCGCTACGGACGTAATGCGGTCGCCGGCTACCCGCTCCTGCTGGGCACCAGCGCCGGTCAGGACGCTCACCCGCTGGCTGAACATATTTCTCACGCCGTCATTTTCGGACGCCCCACCCTGTCGCGACAAATTGCCGCGCTGTTGAAACGGCCCGATGTGAAAGCTGCCATGTATTTGCCCCGCCCGGTCGGATGGTTCCACCGCTCCCGCCGGCGGGAAACCATGATTAAAGAGCTCCCCCAGCTGGCACGCTTCGCCGGCCAAGGAGCACCCGGATGGTTGGCCGCCTGGCAAGCGGCTTCCAACCACGCCCAAGCTCGAATTGAATCAGCGTTGGAACAGGTTGCCGAGGACCGGCACCGCGAATGGTCCGCACTGACCGCCATGCGGGCAGCCCAAGTCGTGGCCGCCACCGCTCGCGGAAACCTTGTGATCGGATCCTCCTCGGTGATCCGCGATATCGACATCGCCTGGCGACCGCCGTTCACCCCGCACTCCACCATTTACGCCAATCGGGGGCTGGCCGGAATCGACGGGACTCTTTCGGTGGCCTCAGGAATTGCTTTGGCCACCGATCTTCGCACGGTGGTGTTGTGCGGAGACTTGACCTTCCTCTATGACTCCCTGGCTCTCGGGTCGTTAGAAACCGAGCCGGATCTGGACATCGTCGTCATCAACGACACCGGTGGGGCCATCTTCGCCGGTCTGGAACACGGCCAGGTGGCCCAGTATCCCGGGATGTCCCCGGTTGTCGAGCGTTTCTTTGGGACGCCGCACCGCACCGACATTTCCGCGCTATCTCAAGCCTTTGATATCGACTACCAGCTGATCAACAACGAGTTTCAGCTGATGTCGTTGCTGGCAGAACCCACCACGGGACGTCGCGTGATCGAGGTCCGTTCCGATCGCGAGCTGCGTCCCAGCACCCGGAAGGCAGTCCAGGAAGCGGTACGGGCTAGTTTTGTGTAGGTTTCGATGTGCTGTCTCGAAGCTTGACACCCAGAGCCTGCAACATAGGTTCTAGCTTTGCGGTCGTCTCCTCTAATTCCTGATCGGGAACGGATCCAGGCACAATCCCGCCACCGGCAAAGAGTCGCATGGTTTGGGCGGTTTCTTGCACCCCGCCACGAAGTGCAATACCGAACTCACCGTCTCCGGTGGCATCACACCAGCCCACCGGCCCGGCATAGCGCCCGCGATCGAGACCGTGAGCACGGTATTCCAGATCGTGGATGACTTCGCGGGCCTCAGCGGTCGGGACACCATTGACAGCCGCGGTGGGATGAAAGATCTCGACCAGGTCCAGTACCGAGGTGTTTTCCGTCATCGTCGCGCTGATATCAGTGGCCAGATGCCATACATTGGGTAACTCGAGAATGTAGGGCGTGGTATCGGCCTGCACTGTCTCAGCCAGTGGGCGGAGCCGACCTAACAGGGACTCCACAGCAGCCTGGTGCTCAAATCGCTGTTTACGATCCTCCAAAAGCTCCCGGCCCACATCGACCGGTTCGGTTGACGTCTGAGCCAGGGACTCGACCTGTTGTCGGGACAGCGTTCCAGCCAGGACCCGTGCGGTCATCCGTCCATGGGTCCGGCCCACCAGTAATTCGGGGGTAGCGCCTACCAGCCCATCGACCAGATAGGTCCACGCTTGCGGATAATTTTGAGCCAGTGCGGAGGCAGTCGTGGGTAGGCGGAAGCCCTCAGACCGCGAGACCACCACCAGGTCCCGACTTAATACCACCTTGTCCAGGTTCGTGGTCTCAAGGTGGTCCAGGGCCCGGCCCACAGCGGTCCGGAACGTTCCGCGGCTGATACGTGACGCCGAGACGGTCTCGGCGTCACGGGTTGCCGACCAGCCCTCGGGCGTCTGTATCGGCAGGTGGGCTGCGCCCTGTAGCTCACGCCACCGGGCACGGAGTTGCTCTATCGATAGGCTGAATTGTGAGCCTTGATTCAGACGTGAATCTGAGTCATCAAGCTGCCACACCAGTGTGCTTATTCCAGGCGTATGAATCAACAGGACCTCTGGAACGAGTGCAACGGTGTCGGTGGCCGAGCGGGCATCGAAGGTGGCAGAAATCATCGCCCGCGGGGGGATCATCCCCAATGATAAGCCCGGGGTACGGGGGACTGGGTAGTGGGTACCAGGTGCCGGGGTGTGTGCTTGCTGAGACCACCACGACGCTAAACTCTGAAACCGTTGCGCATCATTGGTGTGGTGCTGGGCGGTGATGCCCCACCCGACGGTGCCGTAGCCCTCACGCACCCAAGCGGCCGAAACATCCGTGGCTAATAAGGCAGACAGATCAGAGGAAAACTCGGCGGGGTCGATCGCAACAGACAGAGTATAAAGCATGGCATCTTTCAAGATACCGGATTCTATGCACCGGTAATCAGCTCACTGTCTGGACGGTGATCGACCATCCCCGGAGGTGTTCGTCACATCGGGTCCGAGGATGTCCGGAGTATACTCCAGACAGAACCGTTCGCGACATGTGGACTGACCAAGTGCCAACAATCTCAACGCATGGGATAGGGTTGAACGAGTGACCGAACCATCCATTGCTTCATTACCGGCAGGCTTCTCGGTACTAGACGACTACCCTGACCTGTTGGCGGTGCTCGTCGAGTCTCTCAGCGCCATTGAAGAGGAACTTGCCGAGGCGTTGCGCAATGCAGATGAGCTCGCTGAAGCAACCACCCGACACCTGCTCGATGCGGGCGGAAAACGGTTACGCCCCCTGCTGGCGGTGCTGGCCAGCATGTTGGCCGATCCCGGAGTTGCCAACGGTCAAGTTCATGCCCCGTCAGAGAACATTCGAAGTGCCGCGGTGGCGTTGGAACTGACCCATTTAGCGACGCTTTATCACGATGATGTGATGGATGAAGCCGATATGCGTCGTGGGGTGCCGGCAGCACATAAGCAGTGGAATAACTCTTTGGCCATTTTGGCCGGTGACCTGATCTTTGCCCGCGCGTCGATGCGAATGTCGCAGATGAGCGCGGAAGTGATCCGGGTCCATGCCCAAACCTTTGAAAGTTTGGTCATGGGCCAGATGTGGGAGACTGTCGGACCGCGTGCAGACCAAGATCGGTTGGATCATTACCTGGCGGTGATTGATGGTAAGACCGCTTCTCTGATTGCTACCACCGCGCACATTGGCGCGTTGCTCGGCGGGTGCTCGTCCGAGGTTGTGGCCATGATGCGCAACTACGGTCATAACGTTGGCATGGCATTCCAGCTGGCCGATGACATTATTGATCTGGTCTCTCCAGGTGAGAAATCAGGAAAGGTCCCCGGCACTGATCTGAAAGAACGCGTCCCGACTTTGCCGACCCTGCTGCTGCGTCAGGTAGCTGCGGAGGGTGATCAGTCGGCACAGCAAGCTGTGGCTTTGATTGATGGTCCGCTGGACACCCAAGAACAGGTTAACCAGGCCTTGGAAGCCATCGCCACGCACCCGGTGCTTGAGCGGGCGTGGGAACTGACCCGGGTCTGGGAGCGTAAGGCTTTGGAATCTATCGAAAACCTCGACGACTCTCCGATTAAACAAGCCCTGATTGCTTTTGCCCACTACGTCGTGGAGCGCCAAAACTAGCCTGGAAGGCTAGTGTTTCCAATAGCGATTTCGCTGCGGGGTGGAGTCCGGATTTACCCACGGGGCTGGAATAAACCACGCGCCGTGGTGATCGAGCGCGACGAATCGCCACGTGCCGTGATGGAGATCGGCGTGGTGGGCTGCGCAGACCAGAATGGCATTATCCACCGCGGTTGAACCCCCGTGACTCCACGGCTGACAATGATGGATTTGGCACCATAGGGCCGGGATCGTGCACCCCGGAACGGTACACCCTCGATCTCGAGCAACCACGGCCTGATACTGCTTGAGCGAAAACTGACGCCGAGCCCGCCCGATATCTAAAACCTCCGAACGACCACCGAACACCACGGGAATGAGTTCTGCCTCACAACTGGCGATCCGCAGTTCCGCTGCAGATAGTGGCCCCAGGAACTGGCCCTGGCTTACGCGTTGTTCCGCCATGACAGTAGGCACCCTGTGTGGTGCGTTGTGATGGTTGCGGTAGGTGGCCAGTAGCGACTGGTAATCCATCAGGGTCAAAATTCTGGTTGAGCTACCCCGGTGGCGGGGGAGGCCGTTGGTTTCGGCGTTGAGCCCGACAGCTGCCAAGAGTGCTGCTACCACCACATCCAAGGTCCGTCGGGTGCGTTTGCGTGTATCGAACCACGTATGGTGATGCGCAGTCAGGGTGTTGCCGTGGCGGTCCTCGACCATAACCGTGTTTGGATCCAAAGTTGGGAACGCAACGCGCAATGCGGTGCGGATGGGGTGGGGAATGGAATCTGGTTGTTCGGGGAATTCCAGGCGTTGCTGAATACCGCCCCCGGTAGCGTGAGCGAATTGATTAGCTGCAGCGTCTAGTGTCAGCAACAGTTCGGCGCCCAGCCCGAAAACGGTGCCACCAAAATCAACGCCACGGTCGGATCGTTTGGTAACCCAAAGGCGTTGTTCCGTCCGGGGAGATAGCACTTCGGCAGGTTCTGGCCCGTCCTGATCGATCGTGGATGCTATGGTGTGCAACCATCGCCGGCACATCTTAGCGAAGACGGCGGGGTTCATGGTTTGTGCGGATTCCACCAGTTCTGGTTCGACCGCCTCGATCACCCGGTGTACCAGTTCCGGATCAGTGGCTGTCTGCTGGCCGTATGTCCGCACGTCGTAAATCAGCCGCACCAGCCGATCAACGTTGGCTGTGGGTACCCGACCGGCGTGAAAAGATCGCGCCAAGAGCGGAAGGACAGGAGCAGAAGGGGATCGTCCTAATCGGGCCGGGCTCGGTTCGAGCAGATCCGCTCGCCGAGCCCGTTTTGAGGCCTCGGTTCCGGCAACACCGAGTGTTTGGCTGAGATACCGTCGGACCTGAGTTATCCCTGTCTGCTGTTCTGGTATGCCAAGTAGTCTCTGGCGATCGACATTGGTTTCTAAGGCGTGCTGGGTCACCTGCGTGAGTCCGGTCTTGATGGCGTCGCAAAGATACGAGATCTTCTCCAGCCGATGGTGCATCTCTGGCAACGCATTGTCCAGATCTTTCGGTGGGGTGATAACTCGTGACTGCACCGGATCATCGGCTACCCGTTCCGCGCTCGCCCACAGGGTGTCCCAATCTGTAGCCGGTTCCGTTCCGAAGTGCGCCAGTTGTGCCGAGATGCTGGGGTTTTTCGCTTGTTCTGAGGCCAGCAAGACGAGGTGCTCGATGGTGGTTAGTAACTCGCCCAGACTGACACTCGGGGCCCCCTCGGTGTCGACAAACCAACTTTTCCAATCTGGCCCCTGGCTTTGGTTAGCCTGGAAATTCTGCGTTTTTGCCATGACACACCGCCTGGTCGTGGTCGAGGATCTGGTCAACGTGCGAGGCGTGACCCGTTTGTTGCACCCAGACTAGAACCGCCTCTGGCATCGGGAGGACTCGCTCAGGAGCAACTGTGGATAAGGACAACGCTGTCCACAGGTGGCTGTCAGCCGGTGACGCCAGGGAGCACGAGTCAGGAGCAGGCCAGGTTCAACCGGGTGGCCGAGGCATTGAGATGCGGGCGTAGGCCCTCGGCGATGCGCTGGCGGTCAGCTACTTCGACCGGCTGACGGAGCTGACGATACAGGCTGTCGTCGGAGTAGCGCGGGAAAATGTGGAGGTGGTAGTGCCAGACATGTTGGTTGCCGGCCGGCTCATTATGTTGTCGCGTGGAGATGCCCTCAGGATTCCAAGCACGCTTCATCGCCAGGGCGACCTCACGGGCCATCAGGGCAATGCGGGTCAGCACCCGGTCCGGGAGGACATACAGTGATTCGTAATGTTCGGCCGGGGAAATCATGACGTGTCCTTTATGTGGGCCGAAACCGTCAACGGCAACAAAGACGATCAGATCATCGTCTTGATAGACGACATCGGAGGCTTCACACCGGTTATTGGGATCAGCCACGTCTCCGGAGACCAAACCGCAAAACGGGCAGACGTAACCCTCTGGGGCATGGGAGGTGAGGGGAACATCGTGGAAATCAGGCATGGTCCTCGGCATCTTCGTCGGGATCACTCAGGGCCCAGGTGATGACGTCAGTAACGACTTCTGAGATCGTGCCATCTTCACAGAGCCAGTCACCTTCACCATCTGGTGTGTCTGCACCGACGGTACGTCGCCAGAGCAACGGGTCGGGCAGTGGTAACTGATCGACGGGGATCCCCCAGGCTGCAGATTCTTCCTCATCTTCGAGAAATACCAGGTGGTCATCGACGATGAAAAACTCATCCGGGTCGAAAAAGAAATGGGTCGTTTCCAGTAGCTCCGGACAGGACCCTAAACACAGATAGAACTCAACGAGAGAAATCGGTAGGTCGTTGACGCTGAGAACCGGCTCATGTGCGTCGCGCAGTTCGGCGGAGATCGGTCCAGCAGCCAGCCGTTCGGCCAGTGTCTGCAACGGCATCCCGTCGGCAGGCGACCAGGCTCGCCCTAACAGATTGTGGGGTAGCTGTTGGTAAAGCTCGGTGAAGACCCCGGTGCTCGTGGAAGATTCATCGGCCATGCCCTTTAGTCTAATCATCTGCGTCATGTGTGTAAGGGCCCACTGGCCTGATCCGGTCCGTTGTGAATCCACCCACACGGGTGTTCGCCCTGGGCCAGTGTGGCGGATTTAGCGTCGGGGTAGCGTTCGGAAATCGGTAGAGTGAGCTCATGACTTGGGGTGTACCCGCCGAGCTGGGCACGGGGCGTGCGTCGTAATGCTCACCGGTGAGTCAGCCGACCGCATGCTCTCATAGTGAACTGGCTACACCCCGTGGCAGATGGGTGAGACGACTCAAACTGAAGGATGGCTTGTGACTGCTAGTGATAACCGACCGTTGCGCGTAGCGATTATCGGCGGAGGGCCAGCTGGAATTTACACGGCGGATCTGCTGACTAAGGCAGAACGAGATTTCGAGGTCAGCATCGATATTTTCGACCGCTATCCGGCCCCATTTGGACTAATCCGTTATGGAGTGGCTCCTGATCACCCGCGTATTAAGGGCATTATTAAAGCCCTCTACCGGGTGATGGACCGTGGCGATATTCGTTTCTTTGGACACGTTGACTATGGCACTGACCTCACCTTGGCAGACCTGCACCACTACTACGACGCGGTAGTCTTCTCGACCGGTGCGGTACACGATGCAACGTTGAACATTGCTGGTGCTGAGTTGGAGGGCTCTTTCGGAGCTGCGGAATTTGTCAACTGGTATGACGCCCACCCGCATACACCTCACGAGTGGGATCTGTCTGCAGAATCTATTGCAGTAATTGGCAACGGCAACGTGGCCCTGGATATCTCTCGTGTATTGGCGAAATCCGCCGATGAAATGCTGACGACAGAGATCCCAGACTACGTCTACCAGGGCCTGAAAAACTCCCGGGCGAAAGACATCCATATCTTCGGCCGTCGTGGTCCGGCCCAGATGAAATTCACGCCTTTGGAATTGCGTGAATTAGCGCACTCGCCCAATGTGGACATCGTGCTCTACCCGGACGACTTTGAATTCGATGAAGCCTCAGAACAGGTTGCGCAGAGCAATAACCAGATCAAGAACATGGTGGGAACGCTCAGCAACTGGATGTTGGAGCAAGAAGAGCGTGAGGAATCCGGAGAAGACACCGGGGCAACTCGTCGATTGCACCTGCACTTCTTACAAGCACCGCAGAGAATTCTGTCGGATGAGTCCGGCACGCATGTCGCCGGAATTCGAATGCAACGCATGGAACTGATCGGAGACGGCACCGTACAGGGCACCGGGGAGTTCATCGACTATCCGGTGCAGGCCGTCTACCGGGCCATCGGCTACTTCGGTTCCCCGTTGGCTGGGGTGCGGTTCAACGACAAAACCGGCACGATTGTTCACCGCGAGGGTCGGGTGCTGGATGAGAAGGACCAGCCGGTGGTCGGGCTCTATACCTCTGGATGGATTAAACGCGGTCCCGTCGGGCTGATTGGTCATACTAAAGGCGATGCCCTGGAGACCATCGGGCACATCATCGAAGACGAACCGCACCTTTATACCGCCGAGCAACCGGATGAACACGCCATTATTGACTTGTTGGAGTCTCGTGGAATCCGCTACACCGACTGGGAAGGATGGCACCGGCTGGATGCGCACGAGGTGAAACTGGGAGAAGAGTTCTCGCAGACCGCAGGGATTAGTCGGGAACGGGTTAAAGTCTTCTCCAATGAGGAGATGGTCTCGATCTCCCGTCAACACAAATAACTGCTCTCACCAGCACGGAAGATCAGTTACCACTCAGGATGGGCGCCTAAGCTGGGCATAATATTAATGTTAACGCGGTCTACACAGGGGGTCACCGGTGCATAGTCACAACAACCGCTTGAAAACCTTTGTGCTGTTCATGGTCTTGGTCGTGATCCTGCTGGCAATCGGCTGGCTGATTGCACTGGCAACCGGGAGAATGATATGGATCGGAGTCTTTGGTGCCATGTCGTTGATTTCGATCGCGATCTCTTACTGGAATTCCGATAAGATCGCGCTGAAATCGATGCACGCCTACTCGGTGTCGCCACAAGACCAACCCGAGATGTATCGAATCGTGGAAGAATTGTCGCAACGGGCCCAGCAGCCCATGCCCCGGCTTTATGTCTCGCCGACCTCATCTCCCAATGCTTTTGCGACCGGACGGAACCCGCAGAACGCCGCGGTGTGCTGTACTGAAGGGATCTTGCACATGCTCAATGCCCGAGAACTCCGTGGAGTGTTAGGGCACGAGCTGATGCACGTCTACAACCGCGACATCCTCACCAGCTCGATCGCTGCGGCCATGGCCTCACTGATTACCTCGGTGTCTCACATGTTGCTGTTCGTCGGGGCCGGTCGTGGCGGTCGGGATAACGGCGGTAATCCCTTGGCAATCATCGGGCTCATCCTGACGATGATCTTGGCGCCTTTGGCGGCCAGTCTGGTCCAATTGGCCATCTCCCGGTCGCGCGAATACGATGCGGACCAGGATGGAGCCAGCCTGACCGAAGATCCCCTCGCTCTGGCCTCGGCGCTGTACAAGCTCCAGCACGGTGTCCAGGCCGCACCACTGCCCCAAGAAGACAATAAGTTGGTCAGCTCAGCTCACATGATGATCGCTAACCCCTTCGGTGGTCAAAGCGCCAGAGCCTGGTTCTCCACGCACCCGCCGATGGAAGATCGGGTGCAACGTCTCGAAGGAATGGCGCGGTCTTTGGGGCAGCTCGATTAGTTGACTAACTAGCCGAAACACAGCCTCTCTCGTCGTTAGTCATGGTTACTGGGCTCCGGATAGGTTTCCACCGGACGCTGAGTAACCGCGATCCAGTGCTGTTGTAGCTCGTCTTTGATGGGTTCAGCCACGAATTCTTGTTTGGCTGCCACCGCAGCCTTCAGAGTGGCCTCACGGGTGGAATCAGCGCGCTCATCGATCTCGGCCTGGTGGCGGCGAGCCTGTTCGTAAGCAGGCTGGTTTCCCGTCCGGCGCACCGAGGCCAACTCGTCCTGTAGAGCACGTTGTTGTGCGCGGGCATCCTCGAGGACATCGGCGGAAATGAAGGTCTTGACGAAGCCCTCGTCGACAATCAGCCCGCGACCGGTCTTAATACCGCGACGGAGCGCGGCGGGCAGAACCTCCGAAGGTTGGTAATCGTCCGTGGTTTCCCACTCGAGCGTGTCCAAGCTACGGTTTTCGACATTGCGACGCACCAATGCCCGGCCGACGGTCATATCGACATAACGTACCGGGTGATGGGGTTCCACGAGCAACAGCATGATTCTCCTTGCGTGATCGTCTCTCAGGCTTTGTCACACTAGCGTTGAGCGGTTAACGGAAATTGACGAATTGCAGATCGGCATCTTCGAAGTCTTTGAGCAAAGCAATGGTGGCCTGAAGATCGTCGCGGGATTTCGAGGTCGCCCGCAACTCATCACCCTGGATCTGTGTTTTGACAGACTTGGGTCCCTGATCGCGAATGAGCTTAGAAATCTTCTTCGCCGTCGCCTGGTCGATGCCCTCTTTAATGGTGGCGGTGATCCGGTACTCTTTACCTGAGGCAAAGGGCTCGGAAGACTCAAGAGACTTCAGTGAAATACCGCGACGGACCAACTTGGACTGGAACACATCCAGCACAGCCTTGACGCGATCCTCTGAGGCAGCGTGCATGGTGATCACCTGATCATTGTGTTCAATCGAGGCAGCCGCATCCTTGAAATCGTAGCGTTGTGCGATCTCTTTGGTCGCTTGATTCAGCGCATTCGCGACCTCCTGCGGATCGACTTTGGACACGATGTCGAAGGTGGCATCCTTAGCCATAACGGTCTCCTCTGAACCATGGTGGGGACATGCTGTCACGGTGATGGTGAACATCACGGTGACTCTAGCTTAGTAAGATTAGGGTTTTTTTCGCATCTGCGGTAGGGTGGGTTGTCGTTCGCGAGAAACGCGGACCTTGCGGCAGGTTACCCAAGCGGCCAACGGGGGCTGACTGTAAATCAGCTGGCATTGCCTTCGGGGGTTCGAATCCCTCACCTGCCACCATCCAGACACATACGATGTTTTTTCCGCGTGGTATCCGGTGTCATTGCGGTCTGTGGGCGTAGGTTGTCCACAGGTTTCAGGCCTAGAGCTGAGCCTGGCCAACCAGATATCCCGATCCTTTAGGCTGGGACCATGGCAACTATTGATCTGACTGAATCCACGTTTGAGCAGACCGTTACCGACAATGACATTGTGTTGATCGATTTCTGGGCTGAGTGGTGCGGGCCGTGCAAGATGTTTGGCCCGATCTATGACAAGGTCTCGGAAAACCACCCCGATATCGTTTTCGGCAAGGTCGACACCGACGCCGAACAGGGGCTGGCTGCCGCGGCCAATATTTCCTCGATCCCAACCCTTATGGCCTTGCGCGACCGGACCCTGGTCTTCGCTCAGCCCGGCGCTATGCCGGCAGAACAGCTTGAGGATCTGATTTCGAAGGTTCGGGATCTGGATATGGACCAGGTGCGGGCCACTCAGAACCAGGACTCCTAAAAACCTCGAAAATCCATGGGCGCAAGCTTCGGCCCGAAACGCGAAAAACGCAGCCCTGAGAGGTGAATTAAACGCACCACACGGTGCCGGTGGCCGGCGAAAGGTGCTAAGAGTTCCAGCATCTGGTGGTCATCCACTCTGCGCCCGATGAGTGCTTCGCCGACGTGGTGAGCCAGATGATAGTCCCCAACCGAGACCAGATCAGCGGCCCCATGAGTCCGTTGCAACGTCTCGGCGACAGTCCAGGGGCCGATACCAGGTAGGGCGGTCAGCCGGGACGCAAGTTCGTCGATACTCACTGTCTGGCCCAGCGTGGCGAGTGTGTCGGCTCGGGAAGCAACCACAGTCATCGTCCGTGCCAGCGGCGGTTGCACACCACCCCGGTGCCATGACCAACTCGGTATCTGCCATACACGCGATGCGCTGGGCGGAACCATTAGCCGTGGTGCGCCTGTCAGGGGCACCTGCGGAGCAGGCGTCCCATAAGAACGCACCAACCATCGCCAGCTCGCCCGGGCCTGATCGTGGGTGACTTTCTGTTCTAGCACCACCCGAAATAGCTCGCCCACCAGATCGGATGTCGCCGGCAGTCGCAGTCCAGGATGCTCATGGTGGGCTCGGATGACCGCAGACGGCAACAGTCCACGCCAAGCATCAGCCTGTAGCGCCTGCGCGAACTCCGCCCACCCGTGTAGCGCCGACTCGTCGACTCCTAACAACTGTGGCACACCAGCGAGGACCTGCTCGAGGGCCTCCGGCGCGGAGCCAAACGCATGGGCGGTTACCGTGGTCGGCTGTGTGGTACTGGCCGGAGGCTGGATCCATAACACGGTGGGACTGTTGGGGCACAGAGCCGTCCAGAAACCGTCCTTGCGTAGCTGAGTGGTCGGATCGCCCGTGCCACGTTGCAGGGGTTTCAGCGTATGCGCCAAGGAAATTGCTGCCTCGGTCGTGAAGCTACGCACACGATGGGTTACTGTCATGGGGTTCTTGTGGAGTTTCGAGTCAAAGATGTCGTTTCGTTCCGAAGTCGCTGACACCCCGGGGGCGAACGCGGTACCGTGGTGGCTATGACTGAACCGGACCATACCACCGAACAGCACACCAGTCAGCCTGATCACGAGTCATTACAAATGCGCTACGCCCAGAACGTGCTCGACCTCATTGGCTCAACCCCGCTGGTGAAGCTCAACTCGGTGGCGAAAGACGTTCAACCAACCATTCTGGCCAAACTCGAATATCTCAACCCCGGTGGCTCGGTCAAAGACCGCATCGCGCTGAAGATGATCGAGCGAGCTGAAAGCGAGGGAAAGCTGGCCCCGGGCGGAACCGTGGTGGAACCCACGTCAGGTAATACCGGTGTGGGATTGGCCCTGGTGGCTCAACAAAAAGGCTATCGGTCGGTTTTTGTCACTCCCGATAAGGTCGGAGCTGAAAAACGCGACGTCTTGAAGGCTTACGGTGCCGATGTGATGGTCTCCCAGAGCGCGGTCGCGCCCGACTCGGAAGAGTCTTACTACGGGATCGCGAACCGCCTGGAGGAAAGTATTCCCGGGGCTTATCAGCCCAACCAATTTTTCAACCCGGCTGCTCCCGAATCCCACTATGAAACCACTGGGCCGGAAATTTGGAAAGACACTGCCGGGGCAATTAGCCATCTGGTTGTCTCGGCAGGCACCGGTGGGACCATGACCGGTACGGGACGTTATCTGAAGGATGTCTCCGCGCAGCGTCAGGGTGGCCCGGTCAAGATCGTGGTCGCTGACCCGGACGGGTCGGTATACTCCGGTGGCGCCGGCCGGCCCTACTACGTAGAAGGTGTGGGCGAAGATATGTGGCCGGACAACTATGACCCGGACCTTCCCGATGCAGTGTATGCTATCACCGACGCCGAAGCCTTCGCGATGACGCGACGGCTGGCTGCCGAAGAAGGGCTCCTAGTGGGCGGATCATCCGGTATGGCCGTGGTGGCAGCGCTACGGGAAGCCGAGAAGCTCTCCGCCGATGACGTGTTGGTGGTGATCCTGCCCGATTCCGGCCGTGGTTATCTGGGCAAAATCTTCTCCGATACGTGGATGAGCACTCGTGGGTTCTCCACCGGCGAGCGAACTCCCGTTATTCCCGATCGCCTGGGAACAGCCTACCGGGACGGCCTCGCCGCGGGTGCCGACAGCCCCAAGGGCCGAGCCTCCGATACTGCCGATAGTACCGCCGCTGAGCAACAGCTGGACGAGACCACGGTGGCCGAGCTCTTGGACGATAAACACTCCTGGTTGCCGGGATCACTGCCCGAGGTCGTCACCGCCCGCACCGAAACCACAGTCGGTGAGGCCATCTCGATCATGAACCGGTACGGCATTGACGCGCTGCCGGTGGTGAGTGCCTCAACCGCCGACATTCGGGTCAATGAAGTGCGCGGGATGATCACGACTGCAACCTTAATGGCGGGGTTGGCTCAGGGACGGTTCACTCCGGCCGACCCGGTCGGCACTGTCAAGCTGGATCAACCGGTATTACTCGGGGCTCGGTCCTCACTGAGCGATGCCCGCCTCGCGCTGGCAACCACCTCGGCAGTGATCGCCACACGAGACGGCCTCGCGGTTGGAATTTTGACCCACCACGACCTGTTAATGTTCTTGAGCCCCCGTTAAGACGGGCGAATACGAGCTATCACAAGCTACGACGAGTAAGGATTTCACGAAGGTCATCATGACTGAGCAACGTGCCCACGGTTTCAACACTCGAGCTATTCACGCTGGCCAAGACATTGACCCGAATAACGGGTCGGTCGTGCCCCCGGTGTACTTGTCAACCACCTATGCGCCCGAAGCGATTGGCCAGTTGCGGCAAGGCTATGACTACAGTCGTGGCACCAACCCGACCCGTGATGCCCTGCAGAACCAGATTGCTGCCCTGGAAACCGGTAATTCTGCGAGCGGACGCGCCATGACCTTCACCTCGGGATTGGCCGCCGAAAACGCGCTGCTGATGGCAGTGGCGGCTCCCGGTGATCACCTGGTGATGGGTAATGACGTCTACGGCGGTACCCACCGCCTGATTAACAAGGTCTTGGGACAGTGGCACCTGGCTCACACGGTGGTGGATACGTCCGACCTGGACCAGGTCGATCAGGTGATGACCGCCCGGGAGACCAAGCTGTTGTGGGTCGAAACGCCGACCAACCCGCTGATGAAGATCGCCGATATCGCCGGGCTAGCGGAGCTAGCACACCGGCACAGAGCGTTGTTGGTGGTCGATAACACTTTCGCCACCCCGTATTTGCAGTTGCCACTGCAACTGGGCGCCGATGTGGTGGTGCACTCCACCACCAAGTACATGGGCGGACACTCCGATACAGTCGGTGGCGCCGTGGTGACCGAAAATCAGGAGGTGGCCGACAAAGTTCAATTTCAACAAGCTGCCGCGGGGGCCACCAACAGTCCGATGGACGCATACCTAGTGACCCGCGGGC
Source organism: Auritidibacter ignavus (assembly GCF_029853775.1). Classification (NCBI taxonomy): domain Bacteria; kingdom Bacillati; phylum Actinomycetota; class Actinomycetes; order Micrococcales; family Micrococcaceae; genus Auritidibacter; species Auritidibacter ignavus. Next base: position 1,386,778 of record NZ_CP122564.1, on the reverse strand, counting down.
TGAAGACCCTGGGTGTCCGGATGGACCGGCACGTGGCCAATGCCACCGCTGTGGCAGAATGGTTGACCGAACAGCCACAGGTCTCCCAGGTGCACTATCCGGGACTGTCGACTCACCCGCAATACGAGCTGGCCTCCCGGCAGATGAAAGCCGGAGGTGGCATGGTCTCGGCCCAGTTCAGCGGTGGTGCCCCGGTCGCGAAGAAGATTGCCGAGTCCACGCGCCTGTTCCAGCTGGCTGAATCCCTGGGGGGAGTGGAGTCACTGATGAATTACCCGGCAGAGATGACCCATGCGTCGGTAGCCGGGACCGAATTGGCCGTTCCCGACGACCTGGTTCGACTGTCGGTGGGTATTGAAGACGCCGATGATCTCGTCGAAGACCTCCGTCAGGCCTTCGCTCAGCTACGAGATTCCTGATGATGCTGGCGTATTTGCAGGTGTCACCGCTGGTTGCTTGTGGCGTACACTAGAGGAATGACCGTCCGGTCTGCCCCCGAAATATCCTGTGATAGCCCGGGATGTCCTGTGGCAAAGAACTAGCTGTCTTCTCGCGCCTGAGGCGAGCGAGGTTCTCGGTGCCAGAATTGTGGCGCGGTGCGCTGTTGGAGCGTACCAGGGGTGTTCCGGAATACGTGTGAAAAACGATCCCAATTCGTTTCCTTGCCCCCTATAGAGGACCCCACGATGACTGAATCATCACAGCACATGTCTGTGCCCGAAAACTCCACGACCCGTGGCCACGTGACCTTCTCGGACCTGATCAGCGACCAACGACTGTTGGCTCCCTTAGAGAAACTGGGATATGAGAAGCCCTCGCCAATTCAGGCCGAAACCATCCCGCTATTGCTCCAGGGCCGCGACGTCGTTGGTTTAGCCCAAACCGGTACCGGCAAAACGGCCGCCTTCGCGCTTCCGGCCCTGGCTCGGTTGCTCGACACTCTAGCGGGGGACCCTGAGGTCCAGGCTCCCCGCATTCTTGTGCTTGCTCCCACTCGTGAGCTGGCGCTGCAGGTCGCTGAAGCTTTCACCAGCTACGCTGCCGAAATCCCGCAAGCCACCGTCGTCCCAGTTTACGGAGGCTCGGCCTACGGCCCTCAGCTGGCAGGACTGCGACGTGGCGCCGCCATTGTCGTGGGAACTCCTGGACGCGTCATTGACCATTTGGAAAAAGGGTCCTTGGACCTCTCTCAGGTGCGTTACATCGTCTTGGACGAGGCTGACGAGATGTTGCGGATGGGATTCGCGGAAGAAGTCGACCGGATCCTGAGCGGAACCCCCGAGAATAAACAAACCGCGCTGTTTTCAGCCACCATGCCACGCGCGATTCAGCGGATCTCTGGGGACTACCTCAACGACCCGGCCCAAGTGGAAATCGCAGCTGAATCAACCACCGCCCAGAACATTCGGCAGCGCTACATCCAGGTGTCTTTCCCGTGGAAGCTCGAGGCCATGACCCGGATCTTGGAAACCGAGGACACCGACGGGATCATCACTTTCGTACGCACCCGGAACATGACCGAGGAACTTACCCAAAAACTCCAAGCCAGAGGCTTTCGCGCGGCCGCGATATCGGGCGATATTCCACAAAACATTCGAGAAAAGACCGTCGAAGATCTCCGTGCCGGTCGTATCGACATTCTGGTCGCCACTGATGTGGCCGCCCGCGGGCTCGACGTGGAACGGATCTCCCACGTGATCAACTACGACATTCCGCACGACACCTCTTCCTATGTGCACCGCATCGGTCGCACCGGTCGTGCCGGACGGGCCGGGGACGCCATCATCCTGATGACCCCACGCGAACGTCACCAACTGCGAGCAATCGAAAAAGCTACCGACCAACGGGTAGAAGAGATGCAACTGCCATCCCTTGAAGAAGTCAACGCCTCCCGGGTACAGCGTTTTGCCGACCAGATTACTGCCACCCTGGGTGAGGAAGAAGATTCCAATATCGCCTCGTTCCGCGAGCTGGTCACCAGCTACGTCGACGAACACAATGTGGCTGCCGTTGACGTCGCTGCAGCGTTGGCGATGATGGCCCAAGACGGCCGACCGCTGTTCGCCGAAGAACCCGATCTACCCCCCATGAAACTCGATCGGGGGAAGAAAAACCGCACGGCACGTGGCCACCGCAAGAACCACGATCGTGGGGTGGCTACCCCAGCCGATGGCAAGGCCACCTACTGGATCGCAGTGGGACATAAAGACCGCGTGCGTCCTGGCAATATCGTCGGCGCTATCGCCAATGAGGCCAACCTTGATGCCCACGAGATCGGCGATATCAGTATTCGTCCCACGCACTCGCTGGTGGAGTTACCCGAAAAGCTCTCCAAAGAACAGCTTGCTACCCTGCGCGATGCCACGGTGGCCGGACGACGTCTTAACCTGCGATTGGACCGGGGGGCGTCCGGAAGACCGTGGTGGGCTGGCTCCAAGTCGTCGAGATCGTGAGACCACCTCGCGTCGTGAGGGCCGGACCGCAAAGAAGAAGGAACGCTGGTCCAAGGCGAAGAAGCGGGCTGCGAAGAAATGAGCGCTGCGATCGTGACCTTCCAGGACTATCTCGAGCTGATAGCGGACACGGAACATCAGGGAAAACTCGCTGCGCTCGTCAGGTCTACTGAGGCCATGCACGCTGGCTTGACAGTGGAAATCAAATGGAACACCCCCATGCTGACTCTGGACGGAACATTTATTATCGCCTTCAGCGTGGCGAAAACTCATATCGCGGTGGGACCCGAACTCGTCATCCTGGAGCAGTTCCGCGCTCGAGTAAGCCAGGCCGGCTATCAGTCGACCAAGAGCCAATTCACGATTCCGTGGGATGCTGAGGTGAACTGGTCTCTTTTGCGCGAGATGGTCGAGCAGACCATCATGCTCAAAAAAGGCTCGAAGACGTTCTGGTACGCCGGTTAGCCCTGGCTGAGACCCGACCTATCTGAAGGAAATCGTGACGTTCACCATGTTCGTCGCGATTCTGCCCTCTCGATTTCACTTCTGCGAAATTCATTGGTAAACTCATTCCTCGTTGCCCCGATAGCTCAGTGGTAGAGCGCCATCTTGGTAAGATGGAGGTCCCGGGATCGATTCCCGGTCGGGGCTCAGAGACTAAAGACCCGCACAGGCCAATGTGCGGGTCTTTGTGTAGGTCCCGGCACTTGTCAATGAGCCAAAAACAGGTGCCTTCAGTCGGTGAGGTCGTTCCACAACGTCTCGATATTTTCCGGCGAAGTTTGCCAGGGGCACATCAGGCGTACCACCGGCCACCCTTGAGCATCCGTGTCCCACTGCCGTAATCGATAGCGGTGGCGCCCACGCTTTAGCTTGTCGGGATGTAGTGCGATGAATACTCCACTGACGCGGGGCTCGCGAACCGGACGAGCCCAGTCGTAGTGTGTGGCGCACTCGGCTAGGTAGCGCGCCATATCGTTAGCGTGCTGAGCGTTGTTTAACCAGGTGTCGTTATCAAGCAGAGCCAACAACTGGGCCGATAAGAACCGCTGTTTGGAAGCTAACTGCGTGGTGTATTTGCGAACCCGCTCGACGACACCGAGAGTGTCGCCCTGGTCCCTCGTGTGAAGCACGACGACCGCCTCGGCTCCTAACGCGCCGAGCTTGGTCGCGCCCAGGGTAAGGACATCGATACCAACATCAACGGTCAGTTCTGCTAACGAACAGTTCAAACTCGCAGCCGCTTGGGCAAGACGTGCGCCGTCCATGTGGACCTTCAACCCGTGCCGATGTGCTAACTCGGCCAGCTGGCGCAGTTGCTGTGGCGAATAGAGACCGGCGCGTTCGGGGGGCTTGCGCCAGTGTGACCGCTTCCGCACGTGGTACATGAATATTGTCTCGAACTACTGACGGGGTGAGCACCGTCTCTAACTGCCCCATATCATAGGTGCCGTCCGGGTGGGCCGGACAGGGGCGGACACGGATCCCCGCCAGCCCTTCGATCGAGGTCGACTCGGTGCTGAGAATATGGGAACTCGCAGGTGCGTATACCATGCCGAAGTGGCCACAAATTGCCTGCAAAGCCACCATATCTCCACCGGTGCCATTGAATACGGCAAACATCACGGCATCAGGACCGAATAAGTTTGTCGCTAAACGACTGAGTTCCCCAGTGACATCGTCATCCCCGGAGGGGCCGGCATAGCCGGAATTCGCCCGCTCGAGCCCGGCCATCACCGTCGGATGTATACCGGCGGTATTGTCTGAATGGAATCGGTGGTCAACACGATCTGGCATGGTAGTCATTCGTGCTGATCCAGATCTGCGTCGCTACCACCGATGATCTACAGAATCCGTCGTCGCGATCACGCCACCCCAAATTGACTCTCTGATATTAACTATGTGAAAATATATAGGTTGCTTGATCAGAGCACACTATGGCTGCGTAGCTCAGTTGGTGAGAGCGCACGACTCATAATCGTGAGGTCGACAGTTCGAGTCTGTCCGCAGCTACCCTTGTCAACACGCGGAACCTCTCCGAGGCACTAACGACGGCCCACACGACATGAGGTCAAGCCTCGATGCAGTAGATGAGATCCTCCACGACTGCTCCTGCGCTCAGGATGTTTCCCATTGACGAAGGCGCCCGTCGACGATCTACTCTGGCACGGATTTCTTTCTCCTCACACTGATGGTCCCTGCGTTGGGTAGGTCCACTGTGTGCCGAAACACTAAGGAGAAACATCCCTGAGTGCGGGATCACTCACACACCAGAGGACCGGCACTTCGTGTTGGCATACCTAAGGTACTCTTTCACGTGTTCTCCAGCATAAAACGGGTCGTCGCTGGTGGCCACGCGAGCAGTGAGCACGGGCATAGCCGGTGGGCAGTGAAAGTTGGAACCGACGGGTGCCAGGCCGGCCTTCGGGGTGGCGTTCGCGAAAATCCGGTAAACCAGTCAGGACTGAACACGGTGAGCGTTGTTGCGTTTTTTATGGGCTTTATGCCCTCGCCGATGGGCGTGATGATTTTTACCTGTGCGCTCGCGACCGTCCTTCTCTGGGGCGTCGCCACGGGACGTTTTTTGGGTTGGTTAACCGATGCAATAGAACCGGGAGCTGAGAGCTGAAGCATCTCACAGGGCAGAGTCAGCGGTGGATGCCGACGTGACTCTCATAATTTGCGAAACCTGCTACGGCATCAGCGAGCAGGGAAGCAGTGCCCTCCACGATCCGAGAAATAGCCAAATGTTCGCGGATGAATACGCTCGTTGAGCTCGCACGAATGGTCGCTCGCACGCGGCTGCAGTCCCTAAGGAATTCAGCGGATTCTTGCGCAATCCGTCGAATGGTGGTCGGGCTGGCGATACCACCGTGATAGGCGACGTTGTTGTTCAAGGCATCGACGATCCTTAGTGCTTGCCAGGTCCAAGGGCGGTACCAAAAGTCGGTGTTCATCCCCACCGTTTTGTGGGGTGTTTTTTCTGTCGAACTTGCTCGCCTGCTCATTCGACGAATGGGACGTGCAGGCCGGCTCGACCAAGCTGGAACCGACCGGACACCTCCAAGAACCTATGTTCTTGCCGGATCGTGATCATCTCTCGGTGATGGTCCCAATGAGGCTCCTTGGCTCAGTCAGGCCAGATGGCAGAGCTGAATCGGTGACGAAGAATGGGCAGACACCATTAACTCATCGGCACAAAGTACATACCTTGAGTTCAGAGAACCGAGAAGCATCTTTTCTTTATGATCTTGTCTTCTCAACGCTTACTTGTGATTTGATGTATTGGTAACAGCCGAGGCGTATTCCGGCTGTGACGATTGAAGGGGCACGATATGTCGCATAATAACCCTGCCTACGGCGACGGTTCCGCGAGAAACGGTGATACGGACCCACCGAGGCCGATACCGCCATATCCAGTACAGGATCCTACGCAGTTTTCTGGTGACCCTAACTCCTATGGCCAGATTCCACCTGACGGTGGATGGGGCGGGACGGCGCCAGGTGGTTACTACGGTGGTGGCGTGCCTCCGTATCCGCAACAGCCGATGAATACTATGAGTATCGTCGGTTTCATTCTCGCTTTTCTGCTCGCGCCGGTGGGTGCGATCCTGAGTCATATTGCCCGGGGCCAAATTAAACGTTCCGGTGAGCGTGGTGAGGGCTTGGCGCTGGCTGGAATCATCATTGGATGGACCCAAACCGCCGTCGCTGTTTTAGGTCTGGTCGTGTTTTTTGTTGTCAGTGGCTTTTTGTTCTCAATGTTCACCCAGACAATATCGGAATTGGAAACCGAAGTTACTGCAAGTGCCGACCCTGACGAGAACACTAGTGAGGGTTCAACGGACACGTCCGCTGAGCCAACGCAGACCCACGAAGCGTCACGGCCGAACCCCCTCGGGGGAAAACCACATGTCGTCCCCCCGCATGAAACTGACGGCGCCGTGGCTAGCAAAGATCCGAATGCGCCACATTGTGATGCGGTCAACGAGGTCTTGGACAACATGGCGGGGTTAGATTCTTCTGAGCAAGGCGAGATGCAAGAGATCGCCGGTTCATATGATCGTTTGGCAGATGGTCATAATGATCCCAGCGCGACAGAACTCTACAGAGACTACGCCAGAGCTTTGCGCGATCTCGTAGGTAACACCGATGTCGATTTCGTGGAACTCGGCGAAGAGGCTGCTGAGCAGTTAGGGCAAGACATTGTCTCGTGTGACATAGTGCAGGTGTACTAACGAGGTCGCCCTGACGTGCATTCATTTGGGAACATATGTGAACCAAGTCCATGCGCGGGAAGCGCTGGAGAGATCTGTACACGCGATCTGCACAGAGGCAGAGCCAAAGGCACAGCATCTACTACAGGGCTAACTGGGGGTGGTGAGGCTGGCATAGCGACAGGCCGGCCCTAGCGCTCTATCGGGGCCTTGGCTGGAGAGTCTCGTTTCGCCAAGATCGTCCTACCCCGAGAACTGTGTTGGCAGGTTTTGTGCGCGATCATCGGAAAAATTTTGCTGGCGTAGGAACAAAGGTGTCGAATGACGCATTTCATAGCTGACATGAGAAGTTGAACACTGCACACCCCGCAACATGAGGACAATGTATCAGGGATAGGCGCTTGACCCCTTGACGAATAAGCGCTGGCTCATGGTTTGATATCGTCAGGACCTCTTGAGGTGGATTTCAGCGGTAGAGAGCGAAGGAAAAAACGGAGATGTCGAATAATTACCCTCCCTACGGACCCGATTCTGAAGGGCAAGAGCCTTCCGAGGTCACGCGGCCGATGCCACAGTATCCTGCCCCAAATCCCCCGCAGGTTCCACCCCAGTACTCTGCGCACAGTAACCCTTACGAACAATTCGGGGATCAGCAACAACCACCGTCCGGCCAGTCGCCCTCTGGCGACCCGAACGCCGGCTGGAACGCGGGTGAGCAGTTCGGAGGTCAGGTGCCCCCTACCGGCTGGGGTGCAGGCCCAGGCGGGGGTTATTACGGTGGCGGAGATGACGGCAACTTCGGTGGTGGTATGCCACCCCAGCAACAGCCACCCATGAATACGTTGAGCATCATTGGTTTTATTCTGGCTTTTCTGTTTGCTCCTGTGGGTGCGATTTTGAGTCACGTTGCCCGGGGCCAGATTAAGAAGTCTGGGGAACGAGGAGGAGGCCTTGCCCTGGCCGGTATTATTATCGGCTGGGTTGTCACTGTTCTTGCTATTGTTGCTCTGGTGGTGGCTTTTGCATTCGGGAGCCTGCCATGGCAGTCCGATGATGAGCCGAGCGAAGAGGCTACAGCTGAAGAAACAGAAAGTGCTGAGCCAGAGCAAGAAGCCAGCCCAGAGCCACAGGACACGGCCCCAGAGCCACCGGAAGTTGCAGATCCCTTTGGACAAGACTCCATGAGTGAGGACCCCTTGAGCCAGGATCCGCTGGGTGAAGATCCTTTCGGCGGGGACTCGTTTAACTCGACCGCCGATGCCACTGACGGTGCGAGAAGTGACACTAGCGGTCCGGTCGGAGGCGACGTTAACCGGCTCTTCACAATCGAGGGTGTAGACGGGGCTTGAATCCTCCGCTCTCGAGCAAGGACCTGGCGATGTAGTTGGTGAGATTCCGGAAGCCCAGGGCGGATCCGCGCAGGTGTTCGAGTCGTCCGTTGATGGCCTCGGTGGGTCCGTTGGAGGTTCCGGGGCGGTCGAAGTAGGCCAGGATGTCTGCCGCCCTTTTCTTCAGCGTCCTACCCAGACCGGCCAGCTCGATGAGCTTGGTCGGCACTGCCCGGCCCAGCTTGGCGATCAGCTGCTCCATCATCGCCCTGCCCTCGGCCCTGTCTGTCTGGCGGTAGGCGGCGACCATGTGCTGGTAGAACGCCCACGTGGCCTCGACCTCCACATGCTCGTCAGCCTCGAAGAGGTCCTGGATCCTGGAATACTGCTTCTCGGTGAGCAGGTCGGCCCCGGTCAGCAGGGTCCGGCGGGCCTTGTAGAGCGGATCCTGTTTGCGGCCCCGGTGGCCGTTCACCTGTTGCTGGACTCGCCGGCGGCATCGCTCGAGCGCGTCTCCGGCCAGGCGGACCACATGGAAGGGGTCCATGACCGTGGTGGCTTCGGGGATCTCCTCAGTGGCTGCGGTCTTGAAGCCGGTGAACCCGTCCATCGCCACCACCTCCACGCCATCCCGCCAGGAAGCCGGACGCTCGGCCAGCCAGGTCTTGAAGGCCTGTTTGGAGCGGCCCTCGACCATGTCCAGCAACCTCGCCGGACCGGTGCCGACGCGCAGTGGTGTGAGGTCGATGATCACGGTGACGTACTTGTCGCCACGCCGGGTATGGCGCCAGACGTGTTCATCCACGCCGATCGCGGTGACCCCGTCAAACCGGGCCGGGTCGTCGATGAGCAGACGCTTGCCCTCGGCCAGCACGGCGTCGTTGGCGGTGTTCCACCGCACCCCCAACGCCTCGGCGACCCGGGCGATGGTCAGGTGCTGCACGACCAGAGCTTCCAGGGCCCAGCGCAGGGCACGGCGGGAGAGCTTGGCCTTCGGCTCTGCCGCGGCGGTGGTGTCCTGGCGCCAGACGTGGGCGCAGTCGGCGCACCGGTAGCGCCGAACCGTGACGTGCAGAGTCGTGGGCCTCCAGCCCAGCGGCTCGTGCGCCAGCCGGCGGATCACCGTGCCCCGCGCGGTGCCCTGAGAACCACAGCGGTGACACCACTCATCTGGCTCCACCACCCGACAGGCCAGTACCGCCCGCCCGGGCTCCACCCGTTGCCCGGTAGCTTGAAGGCCGAGCTCGTCCAGCCGGCAAAACTTGGTCAGGTCACAGTCGTCGAAGGTAGCGTTAGGCACGTCGAGGTCTTTCAGATGGCTTGTGTAGGAACTTCCATCATCGGAAGGCCTCGACCTCTATCCAGCTATCGACGCGCCACTTCCCCGAGACCCCCGTCTACACCCTCGATTGTGAAGAGCCCGTTAACCAAGCCTTCTGCGACGCGCTTGCTGACTATCAGCAGCTCGCATGGGAATTGGATTACACGGATCCGTCGGCTACAGATGAGTATGCAGATGCGATGGAGCGTCTCGCAGATACTCGCGATGATGCAGAGGCCGAGAAAGTGTACCGGGACTTTGTCGGGCACTTGCGCGACCCTCTCGGTGATCACGACACCCAGCTCTTTGTCGCATCGGAAGCGCTCACCGAACAAGTGTTGGCTGATACCGGCAAGTGCCATTCAGAAGGGTCTGCCCAGTAGTTTGGTCTCGCACTACGCTCATGATACGGACTATTCTCAGGCCAACGCACTAGGGTTCTTTTTCGGTCCGGTTTTACGTTATGAGCATCAGAAACTTAGAAACGATAGACACGGTGCCCGGGTCGGGCATTCGGCAAGACAAGGACGACCCCTACGGCGGATGGGCCACTGGTTCTTCTCAGCCCACGGATGCTCCAGGAGACAGCTACCGGGCGTACAGTACCCCGCCACCTGCGGGATATCCGCAACAAGAGCCCAGCACTGTTGCCAACGGCCAGAGCGTCTATCCACCCATCGGGCAACCGATGTACTATGCGCCGTTTAACACTATGGCTATTGTTGGGTTTGTGTTCTCGCTACTCATTCCCGTTGTCGGTGTGATCTGCTCGCATATTTCGCTCAGCCAGATTACGAAAACTGGAGAACGGGGCCGTGGCCTTGCGCTAGCCGGCGCCATCATCGGTTGGGTTGTTATCGGTTTGGTGGTTGGCTTCCTGCTGTTTATGTTCATCTGGTTCATGGCCGTGGTGGCGACGCTTTAGTCGGCTGGGATCTGTGAGCGCCCCGGAGCCATGGGGTTCTGGGTATAGTTCATGGTGGCTTAGAGGACCATGGCTGCGATCCAGCCAGCTACCAGCAACGGAATATTGAAGTGCAGGAACGTCGGAATCACCGAGTCTTTGATGTGATCGTGTTGGCCATCAGCGCCCAAGCCCGCGGTGGGACCTAAGGTGGAGTCCGAGGCGGGGGAGCCGGCGTCCCCCAGGGCGCCGGAAGTACCGACGATAGCCACGGTCGCAGCCGGTGAGAATCCCAAAGCCAAACACAGCGGAACGTAAATGCTGGAAATGATCGGTAGCGTGGAGAACGAGGAACCGATGCCCATGGTCACGACCAGGCCAACCACCAGCATGGCCAATGCGGCCAGGGCCTTCTGATCACCCACTAGTTCCTGAGTACCGGCCACCAGTGGCTCGATGGCTCCGGACTCCGCCATCACCGCGGCAAAACCCTGTGCGGTGATCATGGTGAAACCGATCATGGCCATCATGCGCATGCCTTGATTGAATACGTTATCGGCTTCGTTCCACTTTACCGCTCCGGAGGCCAGAATGATGGCCAGTCCCAACAGGGCACCAACGAGCAAGCCGTTGGCCTCGGAATCAAGAATATTCAGGATCACCTGGACCCCGAAGCAGGCGAGGATCGCCGCAAGAGAACAGATGATCTTATAGGTGCTGGGCTGGGGCTCGGTCGGGGTGTTATCGGTCGGTTCGGTGGCCGTGTCGGTGATGTTAAGTTGTCGATAAGTACGCGGCTTGCGGTAGGTAATAAACACCGCCACCAACATCCCTACGAGCATGCCCGTAGCCGGGATAGCCATGACCGACATGATGTTGATATTGGCGGTATCCAATCCTGCCAATTCGATATTGGAGAGCAAGATGTCGTGGAGGAAAATCTGCCCAAACCCTAGCGGGACATACATATAAGTTGTGACCAGGCCGAAGGTCAGCACACAGGCGATGGCGCGCCGGTCGAGACGCAGTCGGTTCAGCACCCCCAACAGTGGGGGAATCAGCAGAGGAATAAACGCGATGTGGACCGGAATCAGGTTCTGGGAGAAGACCGACATCAGTAACACGCCAGCAATCAGGGTATAGCGCGTTGCTACTTCGATGCGTTGGGACTTGTCCTCGCTGGAGTGATCTAGGCGTTTGACGATCGCGTCGGAGAGCAATTTCGGTAACCCGGAGTTGGCCACGGCCATGGCGAAAGCACCTAACAGGGCGTAGCTGAGTGCGACGCGCGCGCCCCCTCCGAGCCCGTCTTGGAAGGCAACCATCGTTGATTCCAGTCCCATGCCGGCGACGAGGCCTCCGACGAGCGCACCAATGAAGAGTGCAATCACGACGTGCAGACGGCAAACGGCCAGCACGAGCATAACGACAACGGCGATAATCACTGCATTCACGAGCATGAAATTATGCCAGATCACACTCCGGCTGTGCATGATGTTGAGACTTTATGTAGTGCGCAGGGTTAGCCGACACAGGATGTTTGGTCAGCCAGGGCGGGAATGTTGACTTGACCACCAAAGTTAAGCGTTGTGGTGAGCGGGCCACCGCTGGTGCGTGACGGCTGAGGTAGGTTCCAGGAGCTCGCATGGATAGATATGGCCACGATATAGGCAACTATGGTCTGCTACGGGCACAGCCACACCGGCCCGCGGACGCCGGTAGCAGACTCACCCCCAGGTCAGGCTATTGTGACTTTCTGATCGCACCGGTGCGAGGGGTTTATGCAAGACTGGAATGACACCATCCGGTGTCGTGGTGAAAGCTGTAACTCGCCATCACGCGGGGTGGTGAAACCTCGATGCGATGCAGGCTGTCCCTGATCGGCGAAATACAGGAGTAATCATGGCGCTGAGTGCACTCGACATGTTTTCCATCGGCCTGGGGCCTTCATCCTCCCATACGGTAGGACCGATGCGGGCCGCTGCGACGTTCATTAATGATCTTGACCCCGAGGTGTTGAGAAGAACGCACCGAGCAGTCGTGGAACTGTTTGGTTCTCTGGGTGCCACCGGTGTGGGTCACCACTCCGACCAGGCGGTGGTGCTCGGACTGGCCGGATATGATCCGGCCACCATCGATGTTGAAAAGGTCGATCATATTATCAACCAGGCCAAAGAAGAACAGACTCTTCTGTTGGCCGGTACACAACGGGTTGGTTTCGACTTTTACCGTGACGTGGTGTTGCACCAGAACAAATCCTTGCCAGCACACCCCAACGCGATGCGGTGCGCGATCTACGATGACCAGGGCGAGGAGTTAGCCGCTCAGGTGCTGTATTCGATTGGTGGGGGGTTCGTCGTCACCGAGGACGAACTGAACGCTCCGTTGACGACCGAACGCCACGCTCGCCATGAATACACCACCGGTAAAGAACTGTTGGCTCACTGCCGGTCCCAGGACAAGTCGATTGACGAGATCGCCTGGGAGAATGAGATCGAGTGGCGCAACCCCGATGAAGTGCGCGAACGGTTGTTGGAGATCTGGCACGTGATGCAAGAGTGCGTGCATACTGGGCTACACCGTACCGAACAGATGTTGCCGGGCACGTTGCTGGTGATGCGGCGGGCCCCGAAGCTCTACGCACACCTGCAACAACTTCTGGAGGAACAGAAAGCATCGCCGGAAAACGTTGATCCCCTCAGCGCGATGGAGTGGGTGAACCTCTATGCGCTGGCGGTCAATGAGGAAAACGCCTCTGGGGGACGTGTGGTGACGGCCCCGACCAACGGCGCGGCCGGGATTATTCCCGCCGTGATGCATTATTTTGTGCAGTTTTACCCGGAAAAAGCTGACGACGACGCCATCGTGAAGTTTCTGCTTACCGCCTCAGCGATTGGGATCATCATCAAATCGCAGGCTTCCATCTCTGGGGCTGAAGTCGGGTGCCAGGGAGAGGTCGGGTCGGCCTGTGCGATGGCTGCTGCCGGACTGTCCGCCGTCCTCGGTGGCACACCGCAACAGGTTGAGCACGCCGCGGAAGTAGCGCTAGAGCATAATCTGGGCCTGACCTGCGACCCGGTGGGTGGTTTAGTACAGATTCCGTGCATCGAACGCAATGCGATCGCATCCGTGAAGGCCATTAACGCCGCGCGGATGTCGAATTTCGATGATGCCGGCGAGCACCGAGTCAGCCTCGACATGGCCGTGGAAACGATGCGTGCCACCGGTGCCGACATGATGGATAAGTACAAGGAAACCTCCCGGGGCGGTCTGGCTGTCACTGTGCGGATGCCTGACTGCTAAACCACCAACCGCACCACATGTGCTGGAAACTGCTCGTGAGGGTCGGGAACATTCCTACTGATTGCTGAATTTCACCAGTGACAAGGAACCGGCGAAAGGTTTGCCGGGTACGCTCCCTATCCAACCAGCAGTCAGGACCAGACCATGAATGACCGTCATCCGTGGAACAACAACAATAACTCCTCGTGGGGTAGTCCGCAGGATCATCTCTCCTCCGGCGAGCACGGTTCAACGGACCCCACGGTACGTTTCGACCCTCCGGGAGCGGATGATGAGGTCTATGACCGACACCGTCCGGATTCTTCCTATCAGTCCGGTGCTGAGGGGTATTCCGAACCACTCCACGTGAGCCGATCCGGGGACGTCATGGAGCCTGATCAACCGCAGCGGGGCGGAAAGTCGTGGATCTGGTGGGGATTGATCGTGGTGGTTCTGGTGATCGTGGCCGGTGTGTTGCTGTGGATCTTTTTGTGCCCGGATGGTGGCGAAGGCGATGCCGAGCCCAGCCCGTCGCCTGCCGAAGAAATCGTGGAAGAAGACAACGGGCAAACCGGGGAAGGTGACCAAAACAACCAGAACCAGCCAGGCCGGCCGAACCAGCCGGGGCAACAGGACCAGCAATCTGGTCTTCCGGGAGAACAACAGCCCAGCCAAGCCCCAGACGAGCACGGACAGCAACTCTCGCCCGACAACCCTGGCAACCAGCAAGGCTCCGGTGGCGAGCCTGGCATTGGCGATGACGTCAATGAGGTGATCGAGCCCTAGATCTGATCCAGGTGGGGGGTGCTTCTATCGTTTTCGTCAAGCTGCTGGGGCTAGTTGGGCTGGTCGAGATTCGTAGAAGGTACCGTCTCTGAGCATCGCGAACAGGACGTCAGTTCTTCGACGGGCTAGGGCGATGACGGCTTGGTTGTGACGTTTCCCTTCGGCGCGTTTCTTGTCGTAGTAGGCCCGCGAGGCGGGGTCGCCTTTAATCGAAGCAAAGGCAGACAAGAACAGCACTCGTTTGAGGACTTTGTTGCCGCGCCGAGATGGGGATTCTCCACGAATGGAGGTGCCGGATTGGCGGGTCACGGGTGCGATGCCAGCATATGAAGCTAGGTGTGCTGCGGATTTGAAGTCTTTGCCGACGACTTCGGTGAGGATGCGTGCGGCTGTCCTGACCCCGATGCCTGGCATGGAGGTCAGGACTTCGGTAAGAGGGTGCGCATCAACGACTTTCAAGATCTCTGTTTCGATATCTGTTCGTTGTTGGGTCAGCTGTTGAAGTTGAGCCGCCAACCGCCCGACGATGTGTTCAGCAGCGTGCGTGCCAGTCACGATGGTGGTTTGTTCAGCTAGCGCGGCAAAGATCTCGTCGGTGAGTCGCGCCGCCATTCGGGGCGCTAATTTCTTTAACCGGGTTCTGACATGTCCTCGCCCGGCGCGCTGCAAAGCGGCCGGAGTTGGATACCTACCCAGCAAATCTACCACGGCCGGGTGGGCCAGCCTGGGTCCAAGCACCCGTTCCAGCGTTGGGTGAATCTGGGTCAATAATCCTCGCAGCCGGTTGCGGACTTGGGTCAGTTGCGCGGCGAGATCGTCATCAAAACCACACAGCATCGATAGTTCTGCAATCCGCTCCTCAGCCACGGTGATGCCGCGCAATGTGTGGGGCATGGTGCGCGCTGTTTCAGCAATTATGTAGGCATCTCGGGCATCCGTTTTAGCCTGGCCCGGATGTAAATCGGCCACCCGGCGCATCGTCAATCCTGGTAGGTAGGCGACTTGGATCCCGAGTTGTTGGGCAACCGCGATCACTAACGCGCCGATGGTTTTGGGCTGATCTACCACAACCAACAGCTCACCGTATTTGGCCGCAAGATCTTTCAACAGCTCCTGAATCTTTGGTTCAGATTGCGGCAATGGCTTGTCATATACAACCTTGCCATCGTGGTTGACAGCGGTGGCATGATGGTCGGACTTGCCGACGTCGATTCCAAGAAACACTTGAGGTTCCATCGGGTACCTTCTTTGACTCGTTCCACTAAAAGACCAGGTCACCGATGGCCCGTCCGCTCACAACCACGTTACAAGGGCCCGCAAGTTCCAAGAGCGTGCTTCTATTAGCGATCCGAACGAACCAGACCGGTTCCGGTGACAACACCCCCCGGATTATGGTCAACTGGGGGCAAACATCATGCCGGAACCAGCCGGCTCCCTACACTGCATATCCTGCCGGAAAACAGTGACACCTAAAAGGTAACGGGGGAGACGGTGAGAGAACTTAGTAACCCGCGTCGAGATCGACCCGCCCCTGCAGGTCGGCCTCAGCCAGGTCACGATGGCGTAGAGCTTCGATGAGATTGTGCTGGATCCGCTCGTCCAACAGCGGAATGCACATTTCTGCGGTATCGGCCGAGTGTGGGGTGATGATCACGTTGGGTGTTGACCACAGCGGGTGGCCATCGGGGAGTGGCTCCGGGTCGGTGACATCCAGGCCGGCAGCCGAAATCTCCCCGGTTGTCAGGGCCTTGAGTAGATCGTCGGTGACGACCAGGCTCCCGCGCGCCACATTGACCAGCACCGCTGAGGACTTCATGACAGCAAACTCTCGGGCCGAGAACATCCCGGCGGTTTGATCTGTGGCAGCAGCTGCCAGGACGACGACGTCAGCGTCGGTGATGGCCTCGTGCAGATGCTGTTGAGTCAAAGTCCGGTAGGCGCCTGGGACCTCGGCTTCGGTCCGGCGCACCACAGTGATCTTCGTATCCCAGGTGGAGAATAATCGCACGAGTTCTCGGCCGATGCCACCACCACCGATAATGGCGATATGGCAACCGTCCAAGGTGGTTCCTTTGGGCTGGCCCCAGCTAGTGGCACGAAGGCGTTCGGGCAGGTGGCGCAATAATGCCAAGGTTAGCGCCAAACCATGCTCGGCCACCGGTGGGGCGTAGCTACCGGCCGCCGAGGTGTAGGTGATCTCGGGGGCCTGACGAATCACCGGTAAAAGTGGCTCGATTCCGGCGAAGGGGAATTGGACCCAGCGAAGGTGCGGGTTCTGCTCCAGCGCGGTGCGTAATGTCGTCGGGGAAATGGTTTGGACAATGACCAGTAGCGTCGCGGTGCCCTCGGACTGCTCGACTCGCGGGATGCCGTGCTCATGGGCCAACTGCTCGGTGACCCGGTGCGCCTGGTCGTACCGGGTACCGCGTCGGTCCTCGTCACTGGGCAAGATCAACAGGCGATCTGTCGTCTGCGCGCTACTGTGCTGTGTCATGATTCTATCGTTGCATATCAGGCTCCCTGATGTCAGGGACTCTGCGGCAAGCAGAGACCAGATTGCAGGTGTGGTGGCGAGCGCTGACCACGTAGTGGTGGAAGCCGAGGTGGGGATGACCAGAAAAAACTCACCCGCGAGTGTCGATGAGCCCGAGATCTGTATTAGAAGTCGGGACCCTATCCTTCTCTGGTAGAGCTCGGCGAGGTTGCCTTGGCCCACCGCGCCAACGAATCGGAAGCTTTGACTGAACTAATTGCGCTGGTCCGGAGCTTGGTTAAGAGTCACTCATGTATGTGCTGGTGTAATGTGGCTCTTCGTAATTGAGGGTGTGGATCAGTGATTCCAGGACACGGCGTGGCGCTGTCCGGATAGACGTCGAGGTCTTCCGATGATGGAAGTTCTTACACAGTCCATCCGAAAGACCTCGACGTGTCCAAGCTTACTTTCTCATCTCCTGATCTCACGACGTTCTGCCGGCTCGACTCCCTTGACCTCACGTGCATTGGCCAGCACATCACCGGGCACAAAGCCATTCTGGAATGCCAGCCCAACACTGCCGATGACTGGTGCCGACGGTGTGGCGGACACGGGATCGTCCGCGACACCGTCGTCCGCCGCCTCGCCCACGAACCCTTCGGCCACCGGCCACCACGCTTCACATTCGCCTCCGCCGGTACAAATGCGTCGAATGCGGCCGCGTATGGCGTCAGAACACCACTGCTGCGGCGCCACCACGAGCGAAGATCTCGCGAACCGGCCTCGACTGGGCGCTGCGTGCCCTCGTCATCGACCACGACACCGTGTCCGTGATCGCAGGCAAACTCGCCGTGTCCTGGCACACCGCGAACTCCGCGATCCTCGCGCAGGGACATCGACTGCTGATCGACGACCCGGCCCGGTTCGACGGGGTCAGCGTCATTGGTGTCGACGAACACGTCTGGCGGCACACCAGGCGCGGTGACAAGTACGTCACCGTCATCATCGACCTTACTCCCATCAGCCAGAAAGCAGGCCCGGCACGCCTGCTCGACATGGTGCCCGGACGATCGAAACAGGTGTTCAAGCAATGGTTGAAAGCCCGACCGAAAGACTGGCGTGATGGCATCGACGTCGTCGCGATGGACGGATTCTCCGGCTTCAAAACAGCCTCCGTTGAGGAACTGCCCGAGGCTGTCGAAGTCATGGACCCGTTCCACGTCGTCAAACTCGCCGGTGATGCCCTCGACGAGGTACGCCGCCGCATTCAGCAGGAAACCACCGGGCATCGCGGACGAGCAACAGACCCGTTGTATCGAGCGCGCAGGACTCTGCACACCGGTGCTGATCTGCTCACGGCCAAACAGCAGGAGCGGATCGTAGACCTCTTCGCCGACGCCAACTTCACCGCCGTCGAAGTCACCTGGGCCGTCTATCAAGACATTGTGCGCGCTTACCGAACCAACGACGGCAACGAGGGCAAGAAGCTCTTACAAACAGTCATCGACGATCTGACGACGAATCTGCCGACAGGACTGGCCGAACTCAAGCGGTTAGGACGGACTCTGAAGCGTCGAGCTGCTGATATCCTGGCGTTCTTCACCCGACCGGGAACGTCGAACGGGCCTACCGAAGCGATCAATGGCAGGCTCGAACACCTACGCGGGTCAGCACTCGGCTTCCGCAACCTCACGCACTACATCGCGAGATGTCTGCTCGAGTCCGGCGGCTTCAGACCGGTTCTACACTCTCAATTACGATGAGCCTGTAATGTGGTGTTATTCTTTCGATTCATTCCTAAAAAGGAATTTAACTAAAAATCCGATCGCGATTGGCATGAGAAAATAGGCAGAGATAGAAAACGGTGTTAATGGGTCATTTGACAGTGCAATGGCTAATATATTTACAAGGCCTAGTAGTGCGCCGAATATAATGATCTTGGTAGTGCTCATGAGCGCATCCTAGCGAGATTGCATTTTGGGCTCATTGTTACTGAGGGTGCAGGTGGGGTCTGGATCGGCCGGCCTTGAGCAGGTTTCTGGTGATGTAGTTGGTTGGGTTCCGGAACCTGAGGGCTGAGCTACGGTGGTGTTCGAGTCGGGCGTTGATTGCTTCTGTGGGCCCGTTGCTACTGCCGGGGTGGTCGAAGTAGGCGAGGATGTCTCCAACTCGTTGTTTCAGGGTGCCGGCGAGCTGACGAACCTCGCCTAACACGCTCGAGATACCACTGGTTAGAGAGTTGATGACGTGTTGCATGGTTTGTTTGCCTTTCTTTGGGTCCCGGTCCCGGTAGGCGGTAACCATCCACTGATAGAACGCTCTCTGGTGGCTTCAACCTCAACATGCTGGTCGTTATGGAATAGTTCGTCTAAGCGCGTCTGCTGACGTTCAGTGAGCAATCCCGCACCGGTGTGTAGGGGCACCCCCTCAAACACGAAGAGCCGCATTTTGCTATTCCACGGCTGTGACCGATCTGGTCACGCACATGGTTGTCAACTGGCAGATCAGGGGTACAGCTACCTTACGCGCAACACGTCGAGGTGTTCTGCAACCGGCTCGACGCCACTCGGTGCTAAAGTGCCAGACGCCCTGGCCCGATCCCTGTGTGACATTCGCAAATGTGGGACACCAAGCTATGTCTTCGAATTTGAAGACTCGCCCACACGCCAGTGTTATTCTGGGGGCCCCTTAGCTGAGTGTTTCTTAGATATAAATGTAGCTGCAAGTCCTATTGCTATTGGTGTTATTAGAAATATAGGGGCGGTAACTACCGAGAGCGTGTCATCGAAAATATACACTAGCAAAATACTTGCAAGGCCTGTCAATGTGCCAGATATAAAGGCCTGTAGGTAGTTCATGTTTGGCTCCAAGGTATCCAGTCATAACGCAATCAGGTAAAGGCGCACGGGTCATGACGCGATTCTTGGCTTAGCATTCAATTGCGGCGGCGATGCCGGACGTGATGGCTCCACCTAATGCTCCGAGTGCAGCGCCGGCTGCCCCGCCGCCTAGTCCCTGTAAGGCTCCGCCACCTAGCCCTACGAGAAGGCCAGGGAGGCCACATTCGACCTCATACGGCACAGCCACAATATCCGTTTCTGAATTACTCTCTGAGTGTAACGATGGGAGTGATACGGTTATATCTTGACCGTCGTCGCTGACTTCGTATGACACCTCGACTACTTCGTCGTAGGCAGGGACGGGGATTTTCGTATCTAGCTTTTCGACAAGTTCACCATTATCGGAGGTAACGATGACGGTTCCGTCTTCTTGAAGAGAGGCTTTGCCGTGCGACAATTCTAGATGGATATACTCCGAGCCCTCTTCGGTGCGTTCAAAAAATGCATTGTATTCGACTGTATTGCCTTCTCCTTGAGCTGTGGAGACAGCTGGAGAATTGTCTTGGTGATGATCAGTCTGCGCAATTGCCGCGGGGGAACCTGCAAGTAGGAAACACACAGCGAAGCCCGCAGACGCTAGTACTTTATTTTTCACGGCTAACCTCGCATTCTTTGATTGTATGGTTCACTAACTGACTGTATGACCTAAGTTACATCACGATGCGCCCCAATGTGAATAGCGGCGTATCTTTTTGTTAACAGGGTAACCTGATATGGTGGATATCACACTTTTGTGCGAGATGATTGGCCTGCTGGCTGGGTGGCACCGGCGTCCGCCCGAAGAGGTGGGGGAGATCAGCACAGAATGGTTTGAGCGGCGTATTATTCCCTGACAACAACCGAGTAGCGGTACCAGTTTGGTGTGAAATATTTCAAATTGCGCCATGGTGGGTCTAAGGTTAGGCCATAAACGCTCCTCATGATCGGGCAGAGTCACCTGGCGTGAGGACCACCGATATTGTGAAGCGAAGTGATTGTTGTGGCACATCAGTCCACCCGGCGCCACCGAGCGGGCACCCTCGCTTGCCTGGGTGTCGCCTTGTCTCTCGTGGTTTCCGGATGCGGTCCGCAAGACGAAACTCCGGTGCTGACCTGGTACACCAACCCCGATGACGGCGGACAAGCCGAACTGGCCCAACAGTGTACCGCCGAAGCTAACGGCGCCTACCGCATCGAAACCTCGATGCTACCGCGTGATGCCTCTTCGCAACGCGAGCAACTCACCCGACGGCTGGCCGCCGGCGACTCCACCATGGACATCATGAGTCTGGACCCGCCGTATCTGCCTGAGTTGTCCGAACCAGGGTTCTTGGCTCCGGTACCAGATGACGTGGCCGAGCGAACCACCCACGATACCCTCGACGGTGCGCTGGAAGGCGCGACGTGGAAAGACCAGCTCATGGGCGTCCCATTCTGGGCCAACACCCAGCTGCTGTGGTACCGCAAATCCGTGGTTGAAGAAGCCGGACTGGACATGGATGAACCGGTCACCTGGGATCAACTCATCGAGGTGGCTCGTGATCAGGACAAATTCCTAGCAGTCCACGGCGCACAAGCCGAGTCGATGACGGTCTGGGTCAACGCCATGATGGAATCCGGTGGTGAACAGATCGTGGAGAACCCTGAAGCTTCGGTGGAAGATACGGAAATTGGTCTGGACTCTGAGGCAGGTCGCAAGGCTGCCGAGATCGTCGGCACGATCGGGTCCGAAGGCCTGGGAAGCCCTGGGCTACCAACCCAAGCCGAGAACGAAGCCATGTTGGTCTTTCAGCAAGACCGTGGCTCCTTTATGGTCAACTGGCCGTTTATCTGGCCGGCCACCCAGTCTGCAGTGGAAGAAGGCCAGTTCGACGAGTCGCTACTCGACGATATTGGTTGGACCACATACCCGCGCACCTTCGCTGATCAGCAAGCCACCCCACCCACTGGAGGCATCAACCTCGGTGTAGGTGCCGAATCAGAACACCAGGAGTTGGCTTGGGACGCCATTGAGTGCATCGTGAGTCCCGAGAACCAAGCCGAATACTTCATCAGCAACGGCAACCCGCCGGCCTCGGCGTCGGCTTATGACTACCCGGGCATCGATGAACAGTACCCGATGAAAGACGCCATCCGGGATTCTCTGGACATCGCAGCCCCACGTCCACAGACCCCGTACTACAACGAGGTCTCGACCGCCATCCAGCAAGAATTCACACCACCGTCTGAGGTGAGCGAAGAGACCGCGGGACGTACCGGGAACTTCATCACCGAAGTACTTCGAGGCGAGGCGTTATTGTGAGCTCAGCTACTCCTACTCAACAAGCCCCAGAACCCGGCCGGCCGACGACAAACGCGCCGGCACCAGGGAAACAGAAACGGTCCCAACGCTCAAAATCCGAAGCCCGTCTCGGATGGTTCTTGGCCGGACCGGCTTTCTTCATCATGGTGCTGGTGATCTTCTACCCGTTGCTCCAAGCGGTGTGGGACTCGCTGTTCTCCTACCGTCTGACCGCACCCGATGACCGTGCCTTCGTCGGATTGGGTAACTATGCCACAGTGCTTACCGATGCGGTGTTCTGGCGGGACCTAGGAGTCACCGTACTGATCACGGTGGTGACGGTGTTGGTGGAGTTGGTATTGGGCTTCGCGCTCGCACTGGTGATGCATAAGGCCATACGCGGGACCCGTGGTTTCGTCCGCACCGTGATTCTGATTCCTTATGGGCTGGTTACCGTAGTGTCGGCCTACGCCTGGTACTACATGTTCTCCTCCGACTCGGGATACATGAACTCGTGGCTGGACTTTCTGCCTGGAGTCGATGAAAACCTGAACTGGTTTGCCCAGGCCGGTACCGCACTCACAGTGATCATGTTGTCCGAAATCTGGAAAACCACGCCGTTCATATCGCTGCTGCTCTTGGCCGGGCTTGCCCAGGTGCCTCAGGAACTGGAGGAAGCTGCTGCGGTTGACGGCGCCAATTGGTTCCAGCGACTCTGGCGAGTCATCATCCCCAATATGAAGGCTTCCATCATGGTGGCCGTGCTGTTCCGCGCGCTGGATGCCTTCCGCATCTTCGATGCGGTCTTCATCATGACGCAGGGCGCCTACGGCACCGAGGTGCTCAGTCTGTTGGCTTATCGCACGTCGATCGGACGACTCGAAATTGGTTTGGGATCTGCTGTCTCGGTACTGCTGTTCTTGGCAGTCGCACTGATTGCCTTGGTCTCTATTAAGATCTTCAAAGTCGATCTGACCGGTCAAGGAGGATCCAAGAAATGAGCACCACGGTTCGCAACACTGGTGAGGCTACCTCCATGGAGGCCACCGCGGAGAAAGCCAAACGTCGCGGTTTATGGATCAAGGTCGGTTGGATCGTGCTGGTTGGATTTGTCACCCTATGGTGCCTGTTCCCGGTCGCCTCGATCTTGGCCACCAGCTTTAAGACCCCGGCGGATTTGTCCAACCGCAATTTCCTGCCCACCAACTTGTCCCTGGTCAACTACGAAGAAATCATCGTGGGTGACTCCCGTGAGCTCTTCCTCTCCGCCTTGTGGAACTCCATCGGCATTTCGGTGATCGCCACCGCGATCGCCGTCGTGTTAGCCACTATCGCCGCCTATGCCATCGCGCGACTGGAATTTCCCGGCAAAAGGATTGTGCTCGGGGTGTCCCTGATGGTCTCGATGTTCCCGGTGATCTCTTTGGTCACACCACTATTCAATATGTGGCGGACCGTCGGTCTCTACGACACTTGGCTCGGGTTGATTATTCCCTACCTGTCGCTGACGCTGCCGATCTCAATCTGGACACTTGCGGCGTTCTTTCAGCAGATCCCCTGGGAGCTGGAAAAAGCCGCCCAGGTCGATGGCGCCACCCCATTCCAGGCCTTCCGCAAAGTCATTGTGCCGTTGGCTGCCCCCGGAGTGTTCACCACCGCGATCATCGCGTTCTTTATCGCCTGGAACGATTTCGTCTACGGCATGTCCTTGACCTCGACCGAATCTGCTCGTACCGTACCGGCGGCGCTCGCCTTCTTCTCGGGCGCCTCCCAGTTCGAGGACCCCACTGGTGCGATCTCCGCCGCGGCGATAGTGGTCACCATTCCGATCATTATTATCGTGGTGCTCTTCCAGCGCCAGATTGTCTCGGGCCTGACCAGCGGTGCGGTGAAGGGCTAGTCCAGCGCCGGCCCCGGCGGTAGCATGACAGAACATCCAACCAATAGATAGGACACCAGCAGGATCATGGCATCGATTACTCTGGACCAGATAGTCAAACACTACGACGACGGATTCCCCGCCATTAAAGGCGTCTCTTTGGAGATCTCGGACGGAGAATTCGTGATCCTTGTCGGTCCATCCGGTTGCGGCAAGTCGACCTTGTTGCGGATGATCGTGGGACTGGAAGACATCACCGCCGGCGACCTGTACATCGACGGTCAGCGCGTCAATGAAGATGCGCCCAAAGACCGCAACCTGGCCATGGTGTTCCAGAATTACGCGCTCTATCCGCATCTGAGCGTCTTCGAAAATATTGCTTTCCCCCTTCGTCTGGCTAAAGCCAGCGATGCTGAGGTGACCGAAAAAGTCACGGAGGCCGCTAAACTTTTGGAGCTTACCGAACATTTGGAGCGCAAGCCCGCCAACCTCTCCGGCGGTCAGCGTCAGCGCGTGGCCATGGGGCGCGCTATCGTCCGGGATGCCGACGCGTTCCTGTTTGACGAGCCACTGTCAAACCTCGATGCCAAGTTGCGTGGTCAGATGCGGGCTGAAATCTCTCAGCTCCAGCGGCGTCTCGGAGTGACTTCGGTCTACGTCACTCACGACCAGACCGAAGCGATGACCCTGGGCGATCGGGTCGCGGTGTTGAAAAAAGGTGAACTTCAGCAGGTGGGCTCGCCCCGTGAGCTCTATGAACAACCGCTGAACCTCTTCGTAGCCGGATTCATCGGTTCCCCGTCCATGAGCTTCTTACCTGCCACGCTGAAAGATACAGAGGATGGTCCGGTGCTGTCCTCGCCGGTGGCCGATATCCCGGCAACCGAACGACTGCGCCAGGCAGCATCTGGTCGCGATATCGTCTTGGTGGGGTTGCGCCCTGAATTCTTCGAAGACGCCAGCCTGGTTGATGAACGCAAACTCGACAACGGTTCGGTGTTCTCCGCCGATATCAGCCACGTGGAGTGGCTGGGCTCAGAACAGTATGGATACATTCCTTTCGAACAAGATCCGCGCGTGGCAGGACACCTAGACCAGCTGGCCAGCGAGCTGGATGCCGATGAGCTACGTCCCCAGATCGTGGCCACGCTGTCTTCTGAGTCGCTGGTCCGCCCCGGGCAGAGCAAGAAATTGTGGCTCGATTCTTCCCGAATCCACATCTTCGACCCGGAAACCGGGGAAAACCTGACACGTGACGCTGAACGTGGGCAGGAGCTGACGCGGCTTAAGGCCGAAGAACGGGCTCGCGAAATGGAGCTCGCCCGCTCTGAGCAACCGCACTAACGGTCAAGGTGGCTTTGGTTTTCGGGAGCGTCTTGATGTTGGGCGGCTAACTTCACGTAGATCTCCCAATTGCGTTGTAGCTGGGCCACTTCTTCGTCGCTCAGCTCCCGGCGCACCTTGGCCGGAACACCAGCGACAAGTGACCGGGGCGGAATAACGGTGCCCTCAGTCACCAGGGCACCGGCAGCAATCAACGACTGCTCACCAATCACCGAACCATTCATCACGGTCGCTGACATCCCGATCAAACATTCGGTCTCAACGGTGGCCCCGTGGATCACCGCGGAGTGTCCTACCGAAACGTTGTCGGCAATGGTGCACGGAAAACCCGCGTCGGCGTGCAAGACGACGTTATCTTGGAGGTTGGTATTGCGCCCCACACGGATCGGTGCCGTATCTCCACGAACGGAGACGCCGTAGAAGGCCGAAGAGTTCTCCTCCATCGCTACATCTCCGCTGAGAGTCGCGGTTGGGGCCAAGAAAACGGTGGAATCAATTCTCGGGCGTGCGCCCGCAATCGTCACAATGTGTGCCATAACACCATCTTAACGGGTGGGCCGGCGGTTGTCTGCCGGCGGGACTACTCGAAAATCACCGTGCGACGTCCATCCAACAGCACTCGGTGTTCAGCGTGCCATTGAACAGCTTGCGCTAACGTGGCCCCCTCCACAGAGCGGCCGCGGTCGACAAAATCGCCTGCGGTGAGTCCGTGGTTAACCCGGTGGACGCGTTGTTCAATGATCGGGCCTTCATCCAGGTCCGCGGTCACGTAGTGTGCGGTGGCACCAATCAGCTTCACACCCCGAGCGTGGGCCTGGTGATAAGGCTTGGCACCCTTGAAGGAGGGTAAGAAGGAGTGGTGAATGTTGATTGCCTTGCCTTCGAGCTTCTGCACCAGCTCATCGGAGAGAATCTGCATGTACCGTGCTAGCACCACCAGTTCCACGTTGTATTCGTCGACCAGTTGCATCAGGCGGGCTTCGGCATCGGCCTTGTTGTCGGTACCATCGGCGTTTTTCACCAGCGGGATATGTACGAAGGGGATGTCGTAGAAGTATGCCATCGGCTGCAGGTCGAGGTGATTGGACACGATGACTGGGACATCGATCGGCAAGGTCCCGGCGCGCTGCTGGAAGAGTAGCTCGTTCAGTGTTCGGCCGTCTTTGGAGCACATGATGATGGTCTTGGTCCGTCCGTTGGCGTCCCAGACATTCAGGTCCATAGAGAATTCTTCACGGACCTGGTCGAATACCGGGTCAGCTTCGTCCCGCCTGTAGGGGGATGTGAAGGTCACCCGCATAAAAAAGGTCCCCGTGTCTGGTGAGCCGAATTGCTGTGATTCGGTGATGTCACCTTCTAACTCGAGCAGACAGCCGGTGATCGCATGCACGATTCCGGGTTGATTGGCACATGACAGGGTCACGACCAGACGGTGCTCAGCGGCGGTATTGGCGGGCATTCAAATCCTTATCATCGTCAGGTGCGCTCGGCGCAGCACTGTGTGTGGCGAACAAACGGTTCGGTCGGTGTCAATCCTACGCTCCGAGGAGACTTTGACCCGCGGGTGTCGTACGTTTGACTTTCCTGTGAAAGTGGTGAGGTGGTTAATCGCGGCTATTGTAGTGGCCGCTGTCGTTGCGGCCGGCGTCGTGGTCACTCAGCCAGCTATGGCGATGATGCAACGAGTCGAGGGGAAACTTTCAGCTGGAGAATCAATGACGAGTCGCCAGGCCGGGCCCCCCTTGGGCCACAATCTGTTGATTGCTGGGGAGGTCCCGAATGCCAACGACGGCATCTTCCACAGTGCTCGCACATTGTCGAATGATGAGTTTGAACGCTACTTCAGTGGTCAAGAAGGCAACGTCTCAATTACCGGGCCTGACGGTGATGTTAACACCGTGACGAACCGCTACACACCGGGATCGTCCGTCAATATCGCGAACGGAACGGGCTATCTGGACCCCAGTAACGAACTCTGGTCCCGTCCAATGGGAGGGTAGCTTCACCGTGACGTTTTACTCCGGCATGGTCTACTTCACCAACCACGATCGGGTTCTCACCTGGGAGAATGGCCACGGCGCAGTCACTGCTGATATGACCGTTTTCGGGTCAGCTATTGATGATTTCTCCAAGGGGGAGGTGCGGGAACGAGGTGCTGGAACGCGCCGATGATGTGGACATCGCAACTTTCCGCAACGGCGCCATGGATCTGGCGGACGACGGGTTCTCCGTGACTCCCGATTTCCAGGGCGTCGCGGTGGAGAACGTCGCGACACCGCACAAGCGAGACGGAAACACCTGGGGGACTTTCCCGCAGAAGTTCGTGGATTTCGTCGAAAAGACCAGTTGGGAGCTTACTGGTACAGCTCTGGCGACGCTGCTGACCCGAAGAAGCCACCGAAGGCTATCTCGGTGTCCCGCACGCTCTCCACTGTAGAAGATGATGCCCTGTTTGCGGCGCCCAGCCTGCAGGTCAAAGACGTGACAGATACCAGTGCGGTGGCGACATGGTCGACCGCTTACGGCGCTACTGGGTATGAGGCTCAATACGGTGCGTCTGGTGAGCAGCGATGGTCTGAGCTAGCCGTTGCGCAGGACAACACGGCCAAAGTCACCGACCTAAAGCCCAAGACACCATACGTGAGGCGCGTTCGTTCGCTGGCCGGTGGAAACTCCACAGCATGGAATACCAAGACCTTCACCCCGGAAGCGAAGAACGACGGAGTTGCGCACCGGATTACTAAGGCTGAGGCCACCGATGGTCTCAGCCTTGAACTGACTCAGCCCGGTTTGTCGCTTGATGATTTACCGGCGCCGACCGGACGCATGAAGATCGCGATGCTCATGGGTATTTTTTCTCGGCCGGTCTCCCATGCCCCGCTGTCGACCGCGGACACATTGACCTACGGCATGCAGACACCCAATCAGAAGCAACAGCGCTCCACCCTGAGCGTTCCGGCGGATCTCTGGTGAATACTGGGTGGCCGCCCGGGCCGGTGTGGGGAAGCTGACCCCCGACACGGTGAGCTATCAGGCCAAAATCGAGCTCACGGACGAACAGGGTGAGGCCCTGTTTGCGGAGCAGGCGGCGGATTGAGCCACGGTCCCTGAGAACCTGACGGTAGACGGCGTGTTTGATGTTCGGGCCACGATCAGCTGTGGCAAAAATGAGCGTCGCAGTGACCTGGTGGAAATCAAGAAGGTAGCTGAGCCAGACTCCGTACTGGTAAGAGTGCACGCCGGGTTGTTGTTGCAGAAGCCGATACATCCCACTACACGTTGAGCCGGCTAGAGCCGGACACAGAGTACACCGCAAACGTTTACCTGCGTTTTGTGTGAGACCCACGATTTACCGGTAAGGGTACAGATATCACTTTCAAGACTGCTACCGAGCCTGGCTCTCCGTCTTCCGTTGAGTCTGCCCAGCCTGGTGAAACTCTGTCACCAACGGCTGGTGCTGAGAACAGCGACGATGCCAACGCTGAGGGCAGTGATTCAGTGAGCGATCAAAGCAACGATCAGGCACCGGATCACCTCAGCGATCAGGTTGCTCAAAGTGCGGAGGATAGCTCCCAGGACGTCGAAATCAGTATCGAGATGCCAGATATTCCCGGGGTCTCAGAACCCAGCCAGAGTGCACCGGCGGAGACCACCGCGCCCGGCGCCGATTTCTCTGAATCACAAATGCCAGAGCCGCCGCAACGCCCCTCGATTGATGTCGGCACTGAAGGGTCTGCGAGCGAGAGCCCTGCCCACGACAGTGCAGGCGATCATCAGCACCTCGCGTTGACTGTCGACCCAACACAGACTCCTGCCGGAAGCGCTGTCACCTTGGGTGGTCTGGAATCACTGGCTGGCCAACAGGTCGATGCGTGGTTCCATTCGGGTCCGACCCAGGCTACCTCGGACTCGGGCTCTACCAGTCAGCAGCCGGGTGGGGACCAGACAACGACTGCCTCAAGGCTGGATAACGGGTCGGTCGTCAGCCAGGCGCGCGGTAGTGCTGAAGCCAGCGATGAGCACGAGGCCTCGGCAGGGTCCTCTCTGGCCAAGACCGGTGCAACCGCCAGCGGGTTGGTCCTGTTGGCTGGTGCCTTGGTGGGCTGTGGATGGCTGTTGAGACGCAGACACGCTCATCAACACTAGGTTGATCTTAGGGCCGTGTCGATCAGAGGCCAGACAGCAAAAGTCCCGGTTCGGGAACCTCACGGGAGGCCCCGAGCCGGGACTTTATCATTATTCCAGGTGGGGTGGAAACTTATCGACCGAGACTAGCCACGAACCTTCTTCTCGATGGCTTCGCCGACTGTCTGGTCAATGTTCTTCCAGTACTCGATGGCGTTGGAGACCACCGGCTCAATGACCTGGCTGAGATCACCGGAGACGGTGTCTACCAGGTCGTCGCGCTCCTGCTGGCTGAAGACCTCGCGCACCATGGCACCGGGCTGACTAAAGTCATCGTCGTCCTCACGCAAGGTGTAGGCCTGACGAACCAGCTCGCCATCGGCCTCCCACGAGCTAGGCACAACGCCTTCTTCATCGGAGTAAGAATCCTCGAAGGAGTTCGGCACGTAGTAGGAGCGGGCACCGGTGTGCTCGTACCACATATTTCCCTCGAAGTTGTAGGTGTGGACCGGAACGATCGGCTTGTTAACCGGTAGCTGTTGGAAATTGGTACCGATGCGGTAGCGCTGTGCGTCAGCGTAAGCGAAGTTACGGCCCAGCAACATCTTGTCGGGTGACATTCCCATACCGGGAACCATGTTCGCCGGGGAGAAGGCAGCCTGCTCGATCTGTGCGAAGAAGTTCTCCGGGTTACGGTTCAGCTCCATCACACCAACCTTGATGCGGGGGTAGTCCTTCTTCGACCACACCTTGGTCAGGTCGAAGGGGTTCACGCGGTAGGTTTTGGCGTCTTCATAGGGCATGACCTGAACGTAGAGGTCCCACTTCGGGAAGTTACCTTCGTCGATGGCTTCCATCAGGTCGCGACGGTGGAACTCAGCGTCCTCACCGGCCAATTGCTGGGCCTCTTCGTTGGACAGGTACTCCACGCCCTGCTGGGAGATGAAGTGGTACTTCACCCAGAACTTCTCGCCGGCTTCGTTATACCACAGGTAGGTGTGGGAGCCGTAGCCGTTCATGTTGCGCCACGACTTCGGCAAACCACGCGGTCCCATCAGGTAGGTGACCTGGTGTGCGGACTCGGGATTCTGAGTCCAGAAGTCCCACTGCATCGTTTTATCACGCAGGCCGCTGTCCGGCAGACGCTTCTGGGAACGAATGAAGTGCGGGAACTTCATGGGGTCGCGCACGAAGAAGATCGGAGTGTTGTTACCAACCAGGTCGAAGTTACCGTCTTCGGTATAGAACTTCAGCGCGAAGCCACGAACGTCACGCCAGGTGTCGGGAGAGCCCAACTCACCGGCGACGGTGGAAAAACGGGCCAGCATTTCGGTTTCAGCACCGGGCTGAAAGACCTTGGCCTTGGTGTACTTCGAGACATCTTCGGTCACGGTGAACTTACCGAAAGCGCCGGAACCCTTAGCGTGCGGGCGACGCTCGGGAACGTTCATCCGGTTGAAGTGTGCCAGAGTCTCGACCAGGTGGTGGTCGTGCAGGACAATCGGACCATCGGGGCCAACGGTCAGCGAGTTCCGGTCACTCACGGCAGGAATACCTGCCTGGGTGGTGGAACCACCGGGATTGACGTTCTTGGAATCAGCCATGTCAATACTCCTTGAAATAGTGGGGTGGATAGTAGGGGCAGGAAATCATTCGGGTGCGGTTTCGTTGTTCTGTGACCGTGATGCAACCGCAGACGCTGGGTCGAGAACTTCAGGTTCGGCCTGTTGAGCTGCGCACTCAGTGCAGATCCCGTGGTAGACCACGTGGGCCACGGTGATCTTCATCCCGTGGTAGCCCTCCGGGTGCATACATGGGGCATGGCCGACCGCGCAACTGACATCATCGATGCGACCGCACTCCGTGCAGACCACGTGGTGATGGTTGTCGTTGAGTTCGGGTTCGTAACGGGCGGGGGAATTTGGCAATTCCAGCTTACGGAGCAGGCCAACATGAACCAACGAGTGGATCACGGTGTAAATCGATTGGACCGTGATACCTGGCAGAGTGCGTCGGACCATGTCTAAGACGTTGTCGGCCGTTTGATGGGGTGTGGCCTCAAGAGCTTCCAACACCGCAAGGCGCTGTTTGGTGACTCGAAGCCCGGCCTCGCGAAGTTCAGGACGCCAGTCATGCGACACCGGGGCTTGAAGCGTCCCCGGAGCATCATGAGGTCGGTGTCCATGCTCTGCGATCATGTTTCTAGTCTCCCAATTTTGAATGACTCAGAAAAGTGAGGTGCACCTAAGCATGAATGATTCAAAATAACCGTTTCTCATGGGTTGGAGTGACCCCTGAAACTGATGTCATCGACAGCGTAGCTGGGGTGCGAAGCCAGCTAGGATAGAAGCGGTTGCACACTGCGTAGGTGGCCACACCAGCGGAAAGTGACCAGCACTAGCTGTGCGAGGTGTGATCTGCCAGGCGTTTTTTTCGTCAGGTACGTTGCACTGTGTCACCGCTACTGCGCTGAGATAGAGCGGGTGATGGAGCCGTTCACCAGGGTTCCGCACTCCTGAAACGAACGTGCGCAACGAGTCGCGCACCCGTGAGACCACCTTGCCGGTGGCTGACGGCCCACGATTGTGAAGGATCACGATGACAGAGCAGAATTCGCTCAACACCCAACCTCTAGCAGAGCTCGACCCCGAAATTGCTACCGCCATTAACGATGAATTAGGCCGGCAGCGTAACACCCTCGAAATGATCGCATCGGAGAACTTTGTTCCGCGGGCCATCCTGGAAACTCAGGGTTCGGTATTGACCAATAAGTACGCCGAGGGTTATCCGGGGAAGCGCTACTACGGTGGGTGTGAATTCGTCGATGTCGCTGAGAACCTGGCGATTGATCGGGCTAAGAGCTTGTTTTCTGCCGAACACGCCAATGTTCAGCCCCACTCTGGAGCTCAAGCCAACGTGGCCGTCATGCAGGCACTGATGGACCACGGTGACACCATGCAGGGCCTATCGTTGGCTCATGGTGGTCACCTGACCCACGGGATGAAGATCAATTTCTCTGGACGCAACCACCGCGTGGTCGCCTACGAAGTAGACCCAGATACCTACCGCATCGATATGGACCAGGTGCGCGAGCAGGCCAAGGCCGAACGCCCCGCGGTGATCGTCGCCGGCTGGTCGGCTTACCCGCGTCAACTGGACTTCGAAGCCTTCCGGTCGATCGCCGACGAGGTTGACGCCAAACTGTGGGTCGATATGGCACACTTTGCCGGTTTGGTTGCCGCCGGTTTGCACCCCAACCCGGTGCCCTACGCTGATGTGGTCACCTCCACCGTGCACAAGACCCTGGCCGGCCCCCGTTCTGGCTTCATTCTCTCCACCGCGGATTTGGCCAAGAAGATCAACTCCTCGGTCTTCCCGGGTCAGCAGGGTGGTCCGTTGATGCACGCCATTGCCGGTAAGGCTGTGGCCTTTAAGATCGCTGGTACGGAAGAATTCGCCGAGCGCCAGAAGCGCACACTGGAAGGCGCGAACATTCTGGCCGAACGTCTCAGCGCCTCAGATGTGGCTGAGCACGGTGTTTCTGTGCTCACCGGTGGTACCGACGTCCACCTGGTGCTGGTGGACCTGCGCAACTCGGCCATGGACGGTCAGCAGGCGGAGGACTTGTTGCACCGCGCCGGCATTACTGTCAACCGCAACGCTGTGCCGTGGGATCCGCGTCCGCCGCGGGTCACCTCCGGCCTGCGCATTGGTACCCCTG
Source organism: Auritidibacter ignavus (assembly GCF_029853775.1). NCBI lineage: Bacteria > Bacillati > Actinomycetota > Actinomycetes > Micrococcales > Micrococcaceae > Auritidibacter > Auritidibacter ignavus. Next base: position 1,353,785 of record NZ_CP122564.1, on the reverse strand, counting down.
CACTGGCCACCCGCGGATTCGGCGCTACCGAGTTCGAAGAAGTTGCCGATATCATCGCAACCGCCCTGAAACCTGGTGCCGATGAAGAGCAGCTACGTGCTCGCGTGGTCAAGCTGACCGAGAACTTTCCGCTGTACTCGGGACTGGAAAACTGGTAACGACGCTGCCGGAGGAGACTTCATTTCATGACGGCTCAGAAACTTGATGGCCGAGCTACAGCGGCTGCCATCAAAGAAGACCTGAAAAACCGCGTGGCAACTCTGCGTGAGCGGGGCAGGACACCGGGGCTTGCGACTGTGCTGGTCGGCAATGATCCAGCGTCACAATCCTATGTGGCTGGTAAGCACCGTGACTGCGCTGAGGTGGGCATTAACTCCATTCAGAAGCAACTGCCTGCAGATGCCACCCAGGATCAGGTGTTGGCTGTGGTGGAAGAACTCAATCAGGACCCCAACTGTACCGGGTACATTGTGCAATTGCCCTTGCCTGCGCACATTGACACCCAAGCTGTGCTGGAGGCGATTGATCCGAGTAAAGATGCCGACGGATTGCACCCCATGAACCTGGGGGCACTGGTTGCCTCGGCCTCAGCGGAGCTGAACTCTCCTCTGCCATGTACGCCTAAAGGGTGCGTGGATTTGCTCAAGCACTACGGCATTGACCTAGCCGGCAAGCACGTTGTGGTGATTGGTCGCGGGGTGACCATCGGTCGCCCCGCGGGCCTGGTACTGACTCGTAAAGATGTCAACGCCACGGTGACCCTCGCTCATACCGGCACCACCAATCTCGATGAGCTACTTGGCCAAGCCGATGTGATCATTGCAGCTGCGGGATCCCCGCATATGGTCACCGCCGACAAAGTCAAAGACGGTGTGATCGTGCTGGATGTGGGCGTCACGCGCGCCGTCGGTGAGGATGGCAAGGCCAAAATTACCGGAGACATTGACCCTGCTGTGGCAGAAAAAGCCTCGTGGATGGCGCCCAATCCCGGTGGCGTGGGACCCATGACCCGGGTTGAGTTAGTCTCCAACGTGGTGGAAGCTGCCGAACGAGCCGTGGCCAACGCCGGCTAATCACGGGGACCGTCGAAGGTATCTAACACCTTCGACATAGCCTGCCGAATAGTACGCTGTTCGTCCTCCGTGAGCACGTCCAGGAAGTGCTTTTTCACCGTGGAACGATGATCAGCTAGCACACTGGTATACACTTGTGCGCCGAGTTCGGTAATTTGGGCCACCACTGCCCGCTCGTTATCTGCGTTGCTTGCCCGTTGCACCATTCCACACTTCTCTAGTTGAGAGATCTGGTAGGTCATCCCCGAGCGCGAATGCGCCAAATAATCAGCCAGGGTATGCATACGCAAGCCCTCCGGGTGGCGATTGAGCCGATCCAGAATATGAAACTGTACCCGCGTGAGCTCGTGGTTCTCCTGCATGAGGCGTTCTGTTTGACGCCTCAAATAGGCGGCCGCGGTCATCAACGCGGTGTAGGTCTGTACCTGGTCATCGGACAGATCATGAGCGGGCATCATGAGGCTATCCTACGAGCTTTCCGCGCTGAGTTTGAATTCGAATTAGCGGGTGTTACAGTAGCCTGAGCGGAAGAGAGTTCGAAATCGAACTGACGGTGAGGTTTCCTGTTCAGGAGTTTGGGTGAGTACTGCCAGTAGCCAGCACAGATCGGCCGAGGATTCCGGGACGACTTCGGTCATCATGGTCTTTATCGGCCTGATGATTACCATGCTGTTGGCTTCGATGAACCAGACGGTTCTCTCCACCGCTCTACCCACCATCGTCGGTGAACTCGGTGGCGTTGACCAGATGACCTGGGTGATCACCAGCTACATTCTTGCCACCACTATTGCCATGCCTATCTTTGGGCAGATTTCCGATATTTTTGGCCGAAAACCCCTGCTGTTTTTTGCGATTGGGTTGTTTGTGGCCGGTTCCCTGGTCGGTGGTTTAGCGCAAAGTATTGAGTGGCTGATCGTTTCCCGCACGGTCCAAGGTATCGGCGGTGGCGGATTGATTATTCTCTCCCAAGCAGCCATCGCAGATGTGGTCCCAGCCCGACAACGCGGTAAGTACATGGGGCTGATGGGGGCAGTTTTTGCCCTGTCCTCGGTAGTAGGCCCCTTGCTGGGCGGTTGGTTTACCGAAGGTCCCGGCTGGCGTTGGGCTTTCTGGATCAACCCGCCGCTGGGACTGGTAGCGGTCCTTGCTGTGGCCTTCTTTATGCGCCTGCCCCGCCACGAACACGCCCGTTACGTGAAACTGGATTATTTGGGCATGACCGTGATGGCCACCGCCACCACCTGTCTGGTGCTGGTGATCACCTGGGGTGGACACCAATACGCCTGGAACTCACCGACCATCCTGGGGCTGATCGGTGCAGTGGTAGTACTTGCCGTCGCATTTATCTGGATCGAAGCCAAGGCCACTGAACCGGTCATCCCGCTGTCGCTGTTTAAGGAACCGAATTTCGTCTTGTCCTCCCTGGCCTCGCTGATGGTCGGGATTGCCATGTTTGGTGCCTTGGGGTATTTCCCCACGTATATTCAGATGGTCACCGGCGTCAACGCCACCCAGGCCGGACTGCTGATGGTCCCGCTCATGGGCTTCTTCCTGGCCAGTTCCATTGTGACCGGTATGCTGGTCTCACGCACCGGACGCTATAAGATCTTCCCACTGGTCGGAACCATCGTGATCATCCTTGGGCTCGTGTTGATGTCCGAGTTGCGTGTGGACTCACCGCTGTGGTGGCTGTGCACCACACTGGCGATCTTCGGTATCGGGCTGGGCATGTCGCTTCAAATTCTCACCCTGATTGTGCAAAACGCCTTCCCGCATTCCATGGTCGGAACCGCCACCGCCTCCACCAACTTCTTCCGACAAATTGGTGCCACCACCGGATCCTCCGTCGTCGGGTCACTGTTCGTTCAGAGACTCACGGCAGCATTGCAGGACCGACTCCCGGAACTTCTTTCTGGGGAGGTCGCCGGTGTTGACGGCGACGCGAACTCCTTGACCCCGGAGGCAGTCCACCAGCTACCCGCACACCTGCAAGATGCGATTGTGGTCTCGTATAACGACGCGCTGTTGCCGATTTATCTGTTTCTCACCCCACTAGTGGCTGTGGCCTTTATCGCTTTACTGTTCGTGCGCAAGACGCCGTTGGCCACCAGTGTTGACCACGATCAACCTGCTGAGGTGATTCACCGCACCGGTGGGTAGAGTCCGGCCCGGTGGCAACATTGCAGACCCAATTGGCGTGGCACGCGATGGTTCAGCGATACTAAATAGCATGCAGTCCTTGGATTCATCCCAGCAACAACAATCCCGCCGTACCACTCTGACGGTTTCTCGGCTGTCGTTGACGGTCATGATTATCGTGTTGCTGGTGGCCATCGTGTTCGCGGCCAACCAGAATGACGTGATCGGGTGGCTGGTGGTCATCATCAGCGGTGCCTGGTTAATCCTGGCTATTATCGCGATGTTCTGGGTACGCAAAGGTGCCCGAGCCATTAGCCGGCAGGCCACCACCCTGAACGCCAATTTGGCTGCTCAGGCCAATCCCGGTTCTGCTAGTGGTGGGGGAACCACCGTGGTGGATGAGCCGGCAACCGATCCGATGCGTGATACCAAACTGGACCACTCATTCAAGATCGTTGAGGTCCAAAAGCGGGTGATTTCCCAAGAACTGGCCAAAGGTCAGCACGCCGATATGGAGATGATCGACCGCGCCCTCGACACCATCGAGATGACTGCCGCTAACGCCCGAGACATGATCCGCCCGGATCGCCACCGTCGTTCTGATGACGATCAAGACTCCGGTGGGGGAGCGGTCTCCGGGACCGTCATTAACTAATCCGGGTTGCTGGCTTCACGCGGTAGGCTAGTGGGGTGACTGATTCGCCGCAGACCCCAAGCCCAGAGACCACCGCACCCGCCCGGGGCACAGCCAGCGTTCGCCACGCCCATGCTGGGGCCCCCAAACCCCAAGGTGCAGTGCGGGTGGCTACGGTCAACGTCAACGGCATTCGTGCCGCCTACCGGCGAGAGATGAAGTCCTGGTTCGATGGGCGCGGAGTAGACATTCTCGCGTTGCAAGAAGTCCGGGCCAACGGAGAGATCCTGCGCGAGTTGCTCGGCGAGATCACCGGCGACGAATGGGATGTGACCCACATTCACGACGCTGAGGCAGAAGCTAAGGGCCGTGCCGGGGTGGCCGTCGCCTCCCGTTGGGAGTTTGACCAGACCCGCACCGGCATTGGGGATAGCTACTTCGACAACGCTGGGCGCTGGGTGGAAGTCGATCTCACGCTTCCGTCAGGTCAGCCGGTCACCGTGGTGTCCGCCTATGTGCACTCCGGTGAAGTCGACACCCCGAAACAAGATGATAAATACCGGTTCCTCGACCAAATGTTGGTCCGCATGCCCGAATTGGCTACCGAGCATCGCTTGGCTGTGGTCACCGGTGACCTCAACGTCGGACATACCGAACTCGATATCAAGAACTGGAAAGGCAACGTGAAAAACTCCGGCTTTTTGCCCGAAGAGCGTGCCTATTTCGACCGGTTCTTTGACCCGGACCAGCTGAACTGGGTTGACGTGGGGCGTCGCCTGGCCGGAGATATCCCCGGCCCCTATACCTGGTGGTCCTACCGGGGCAAGGCCTTCGATAACGACGCGGGGTGGCGGATCGACTACCAGATGGCCACACCCGATCTGGCCGACAAAGCCATCACTGCCGTGGTGGATCGAGCCCCCAGTTACGACACCCGGTTCTCCGACCACTCGCCGCTGGTGGTGGACTACCAGTTCTAAGACTCTCCCTGGTGTCGGTGATGTTGATGCTGTAGTCCTGATTGTCCTGTTTTCCCCTGTTCTTCTTCTCGACGCGCCACGAGCTCAGAAAGGCCAAGATTCCCGTGAGTGATGCATCCAGCACTTCCTCGACCCCCGCAGCACCGACCGAGATCGGATCGGGACCGCTGGGCCCGGCCGACGTGCTCGCCACTGATCTGTCCAAGACCGCCCACCTGGTTGGGGCCTCTGGCACCGAGCACCGGGTGCTGTCAGGCATGCAGCCCTCGGCGGATTCCTTGCACCTGGGGAACTACTTGGGGGCGTTGGTGAACTGGGTAAAGACTCAGCAGAATTTCCAAACGCTGTTCTTCATCCCCGATCTACACGCCATCACCGTTCCCCAGGATCCGGAAAACCTCCGGCAACGCACACGGGTCGCTGCTGCTCAGTACATTGCCGGAGGAATCGACCCGGAACGCTCCATCCTCTTTGTCCAGTCCCAAGTGCCTGAGCACGCCCAGCTGGCCTGGGTGCTGGAATGCATGACCGGGTTCGGCGAAGCCACGAGGATGACCCAGTTCAAGGACAAGTCCGCCAAGGAAGGTACCGAGCACGCCGGGGTGGGGCTTCTGGCCTACCCGATGCTGATGGCCGCCGACATTTTGCTATATCAGCCACAGGGAGTCCCAGTTGGTGACGACCAGCGCCAGCACATTGAACTGACCCGTAACCTGGCGCAACGGTTCAACTCCCGCTACGGGGAGACCTTTGTGGTCCCCAACGGCTTCTACCCCGAAACCGGGGCCCGCATCTACGATCTGCAACAACCGACAAAGAAAATGTCGAAGTCCGCAGAGTCACCGAATGGGTTGATCAACATTCTCGACCAGCCCAAGGTGATCGCCAAGCGCATTAAGTCTGCGGTGACCGATGCGCAGACCGAGATCCGCTTCGACCCGGAAACTAAACCCGGGGTATCCAACTTGCTGTCGATCTTCGCTGCGATCACCGAGTGCGAGATCGATGAGATCGTCGCCGAGTACCAGGGCAAGATGTACGGGCACCTGAAGGTCGATCTCGCCGAGGCAGTCACTACCCGGTTGCAGCCGGTGCGCACCCGAGCGCTGGAGTTACTGGATGACCCCGCCGAACTAGACCGCATTCTGGACGCCGGTGCCGAGAAAGCGCGCGAGATTGCTACCCCGGTGCTGGCCGAGGTGTACGCCAAGGTCGGGTTCCTGCCTCCGCGCGGCTAACCGGGTAGTGAGTCCCGGCTAACCGCGCTGGGCGATATCGGAGGGGGCTGCCAACTGAATGGTGCGCGGTTGCAGATCATCACCGATGATCATCCCGCGCCCGACCGGGAATTTCCGCGGCCTGTTGCGACCGATCAGCCGGCCCTCATCCGGATCCCCATCCAGCATGATCGTGGTGGCACCGGTCTCGCGCACACTGGTGATAAACGGCTCGAACATCGCCCGGGAGGCCCCCCGGATTCGGCGCGCCATCAGCACGTGGAAGTTGATATCCACGCCCATGGGCACGAAAGGCACAAACGGTGTCAGCGGAGAAACCCCGCCGGCTGCCAGCACATCGTAGTCATCAACCAGCAACACGATCTGGTTCTCACTCGAGGGCTGGAAGGCCCCGGGCGTGGGATCCTGCGGGACCCGGTTGGTCAGCTCCTTGACCACCGCCTCCGAGAGCTGGGTGGCCAGTGATGCCGAGGTGGCATAACCGCCCATATACGGCTCCGGGATTACCTCGTGCAATTCCCGGCGCGGGTCGCAGACCGCGAAGACGAGTTCCTCACTGGTGTACTGGGACATCAGCTCCTGGGCCAGCGCGATCAGCGTGGAGGTCTTGCCGGAATCGTTATCGCCCATCATCAACAGGTGCGGGCTAGACCCGGTGAGATCCAGATACCGAGTTGAGGAATCCCGCTCCATCATGCCCAAGCGCAGGGTGCCCGGCGTGGTGGGTGCGACGAGCTCATCCTGGCGGATCAGGTGCGGTAGCAACCGGACCGTATGCGGTGAGGAGACCGGGTTCTTCTGGGTGATTTGAGTAATCGTGACCGACAGCCCCTGACCCAGGGTGGCCGGATCGGGGTTGGCATCCAGGCGGGGTAGTGCGATTTGACCGATCAGCCCATCGGTGTGGAACCCGCGGCCCGGTTTATCACCGGGGATATTCTTGGCGATCTTTGAACCGTGGACAGAATCGGCCGGTTCGGAGAGTTTCAGTTCCAACCGGGTCCCGAAGAAGGACTGCTGGGCTAGCCGGATTTCATTCCAGCGGGTCGCGGTGGCGATCACGTGGATACCGAATCCGCCACCGCGGGTCAGGATGGAGTAGACCGCGTCCTGGAGTTCATCGAACTCCTCGAGCAGCCCACCCCAGCCATCAACGATCAACACCACATCGCGGACATCAATATTGGGCAGTTGCCCGTCGTCGAAGAGCTGACGCATGGTGGCCAGCGAGTCGATTTCGCGCTCTTCAAAAATCTGCTCGCGTTCAGTGAGTAGATCGGCCACCTCTTCGACTGTACGGCGTAGCCGTTCGCGCCGGGTGCGCCCAGCGACCCCGGCCACGTGCGGTAGCTCCGAGATGCCCAGCAGACCGGTGCCCTTCAGGTCCAAGCCGAAGATGCTGACCTGGCGGGGGTCGTAGTTATCGGACAGCGATAGGGCCAGGGTTTTCAACGCGGTGGACTTACCCGAGGAGGGTCCGCCCAGGATCACCACGTGCCCGCCCGCGCGGGTCAAGTCCAGCTGCCAGGGCCCCTGCCACTGGTGGGCCGGATCATCGAGCAGACCCAGGGTCGCGGTCAGCGGTCCCGGCACCGAGGAATCATGGCGGTGGGTGCCACGCCCCGCAGTGGGAGTCTCGGCCAGGGCGGCAGTGGAGACCCCGGGGGCCTCGGTGCGCCCGGTGGAGGCCACCGCGACATCCAAACTCACCGAATCCGGTAGCGGGGCCAGCCAGATCGGGTCGGTGACCCGCGGTTTGGAGCGCATGAGCTCCACCGCGGCGCCCAACACCGTGGGGCCCTGGGTTTCAGGTTCTAGCCCGCCACCGGGGACCAGCTCTTGTTCGCCACAGCCTTCGTCTCCCTCGGCTTCGGCCAGTTCGTGCTGGTGCTCGGCCTCCAGCTCCTCGGCCCGGACCCGGGCAATATCGTCGAGCAGCTCACTGGCGTAGTAGAACTCGGGGATCGCACCGGGGTGGTCGGTGACCGGAACCGAGTCGTCCGTGGTTTCGGCTGCCATCGGTCCGGAGACGAAACCGGCCCGGAACCGGGTATAGACGGTGGTATCGACCTTGAGATAACCGTAGCCGGGTAGCGGCGGCAGGTGGAAGGCATCGGGGGTCTCCAACACCGTGCGGGATTCGGCCTCCGAGAGGGTTCGCAAGCCCAGCCGGTAGGACAAATAGGTATCCAGTCCGCGGATCTTCCCGCCTTCCAGGCGCTGGGAGCTCAGTAGCAGGTGCACCCCGATCGAGCGCCCAATACGGCCGATGGACATGAACAGTTCGATAAAGTCTGGCCGGGCCGAGAGTAACTCGCCGAACTCATCGATCACCAAAAATAGGTGCGGTAGCGGGGGCATGGCCTCACCCTCAGGCGTATCGGCCAACCGGTGGCGTAATTGCTGGTACTCGGTGATCGAGGACAAGTTGCCGGCCTGGCTGAGTAGCTCCTGGCGGCGTAGGATCTCGCCCTGCAGTGAGGAATAGATGCGGTCCACCAGCGAGACATCATCGGCCAGATTGGTGACAATACCAGAGACGTGAGGGATCCCGGCAAAGGGCGCGAAGGTCGCACCACCCTTATAGTCTACCAGCACCAGGTTCAGCATATCGGGCGGGTGGGTCAGCGCCAGCGAGAGCACCAAGGTGCGCAAGAGTTCAGACTTACCCGAGCCGGTGGCCCCAACACACAGCCCGTGCGGGCCCATACCGTTATGGGCGGACTCTTTGATATCCAGCAACACCGGGTCCCCGGCATCATCCAGGCCGATCGGGACTTTGAGAAAGTCCGGGCCCATCCGGGGCTGCCAGGCCCGCTCCAGGGCCTGATCGGTCATTTCGGTCATATCCAAGAGCTTGGTAAAGGACTGGGCCTGATCATTTTCCGTGTGCTCCAGCGAGTCATGATCTAGCCGCATCGGGGCGACCATCCGAGAGATCCCGGCGGCCAGTGCCGGATCGGAATCATCCAGTGCGCCCAAGAAGGTCTGTGGGGTTCCAGTGCCGGCCAGACCGAAATTTTCGATCCGGGTTTGGGTTTCCCCGATATTTCCGGTGGCCTTGATGCGGGCTGAGATCTCCCCGGGCTCATCCAGCTGTTCGGCAACCGCGTGAATCACGGTGACACCCAGCTGGTGGCTGGTCTCGGTACCCGGGACCGAGAAATTCTCTACCGAGCGGGACCGGGTCAGATCGATAATGATCAACCGGGGAACCGCGGTCTGCAGAATCTTGGCGTGGATGGTATTGCGGCGCGATTCGGCCGAGGACTGATACCGGTGGGCCAGATCCTGTTTGAGTAGCTTGGCTAGCTCCGGCATGCTCGGGGCCAGCCGGGGCAGCGGGCCACGTTGGGTGGGCTGACGCTGATCCAGAATATGGGGAACCCGGCGCAGCCAAGACCATTCGGCCTGAGCATGCCGGGGTACCGCGACCGCTAAGTGCACGTCTTCGGGAGAGTGCAGGCTGATCAGCTGCAGGATGATATTCCGGATCGCCGTCGAGCAGAAAAGCGAGGATCCGATCACCGAAACCGTGTGTTGTTGGGCAAGATTCAGCGTCAGTGGCAATTCCGGGGTGGTGGCGAATCGGTCCTGGAGCACCTGCAGTTGTTCGGTCAGGTGCGGGTCGGTTTGCTGGGAGTAGTCCTCTTCGCCCTGCAGGCGGATCGGGAACCCGGCGCCATCGCCGACACCGAGACGAATGTCGAGAAAGTCGGAGTGATGCCGGCGACGTTCCCAGGCACGCCAGGGCGTGGCCAGATACTCGATCAGGGCATCCGGCGGCGGATTGACGTCGGCAAGTTCTTGGCGGCGCTGATTTTCTTTGGCGGTTAACTCATCACGGACGCTCTCCAAGTATTCCAGATAGGAATTCCTGGCGCGCTGGCGCTTGCGGGTTGCCTTACCGGATTGGGACATCATCATCACGATCGCCCCGATCACCGTCACCACCATCATGATCGCCCCGACGGCGGCGAACGGGGAATTGCGTAGCAACATCATCACCGACATGGCCGCGGCAATACCGATCAGCGGGATCAGCCCGATAAAGCCCATTCCGGCTGCACCAGTATCCTCGATCATCGGGGGTTTATTGACGTTATGTGGCTCCGGTTCGCTGACCGGAACCGTGGAGCGGGCCGGACGGTGGAAGAGCCCGCCGGTGTCGATCCGGCTATCGGTCAGGGCGGTGGCCTCGTGAATGGGGGTGGCCGATTCTTCTGCCTGTGGTTCTGGGTTCGCGGTTTTGGTCGTTGCTCGTAGGCTCACAGTTCTCCGTCCGTGGCAATTTTCAGGGCGCGGCCGGCAATCGAGGCCACCTGGAGGCGCGCCTTCTCGGATAACAGTGATAGTTGTACCGGGGCTCCGGCGGCCAGGTGGAGGTCGTAGCGCAGTGTCAACAGCGAACGCCGTCGGGTGGCCGCGAAATGGTCCTCTAAGCGTGAGTGGCGCGCCATCTTCCAGAAATCGCGCCGGGTGGCCCGGCTGGTTCGGTAGCTATCGACAAGCAACGGCATCATCGCCAGCTCCGGGTAGGCCGCGGCGACCCGGGCGCAGAATTTCTCAGTGGCTTCCACGGCAGCCGGATAACACGGCACCGGAATGATCAGCTCGTGTAGCCCGTGGTGCAGTGGCTCGAGCAGGTCCAGGCGTGGTGGCAGGTCGAAGAGTGTCACCGCAGCGTTCTGGGCGTAGTACTGGAAGGCATCGTTGATGCACTCGCGATCCAGATCATCGGGGTGGGCGGCGAACTCGCTGACCACGGTGAGGTTCTCGGCCGGATCCGGGTCGATCCGTCGTTGCAGGCCGGCCTCAGCGGATAACGGGTGGTTGAGCTCAACGGCATAGATCGGCTCGGTACGAATCGAGACAAATTGGCGTGCCATCAAGGCCACCAGGGTGCTCACCCCAGCCCCGCCCACCGGCGACATCACCGCGATCCGGCGCCCCGAGGTCACCGGGGCCTGGCACATCTCCAGGGCGTCCTCGAGCTGTTCCGGGAAGGGATCGGAGGCGAACAGGTATTTCACCGCTCGCCAGCCACGTAGCACCAGGCTATCGCCGCGACGCGCCGGCAACTCCGGGGAGGAGGGCGCGGATTGTTGGTGGCGACGTTGGCTACGCGGAGTTTCGGGTAGCGGGTTCTGCTGTTGGGGTGGGGGAGTGGAATTGAGGCGAGAAACATTTCCGTGAGAGTTCATCTCGGTAAGTCCTCTCAAATTTGGGACATGATGTGGTGGTCACCGGCGGGAGTCAATGACCGGCTAGAACACATTGACCAGTTGGCCGTAAATACCGAAGGTTCCGATCAACAGCGGGAAGATCGTGATGGCCAACAGCATCTCTGCCCGGCGGGCGGCAATCCGCAGCCAGGCGGCGATATGCGGTGGCAACTGAAGCAGCCGCACGGCCACAACGATCACGATGGTGGCGATCAACAGCACCATGGTCAGCCAGCCGGGCACGTCGTTACGGAACAGCCAGGCGTAGTAGACCAAGCCCAGTAAGAGGGTCGCGATCATGGCGGTACGTTCAATCACCTGCGGCATGGTGCGCGCTCGCAGTCCGATCAGTGCCAAGAGCACCAGACCCAATCCGATGGCCCAGCCATTATCCCGTAGCTCACGGAGGAGATACAGCCCAGTCACAAAGGACAGGCAGCATACCAGTACCGCGGTGGAGAGACCTTCGTGGGCCTGGCTGACCGCCCGGGAGATGCGGACTCGCTGGGGTCGCTCACCGGCGGCTAGGTGATCGTCGATGCTGGTGAGCCCGGAGAGGATCAAGGCGAAGCGTGGCAAGATCCCGATGATAATCACGGTTGCGGTGGCCAAAGACATGCCCCGGTAGCCCAGATCATCGATCCAGGTGATTCCAGCCCACCACAGTAGTCCGAAGAACACCATGGAGGTCACCGCGATCACGATGGTGTGCATCGCTCGATGCGTAACGGCTAGACAGAGCACTAGCAGTCCGAACCATAGGCAGGATTCAAACCACGCCGAGGTGATCCCGTCGCGGTAGTTCCACTGGGTGAGCGCGAAGATCAGTGCTGAGGGGATGACCAGTTCCAGGTCGCACTTGACCAGTTCCTGCCCCAGGCCGGCCATCAGAGCGAGGAGGCCGGCGGAGATACCTAGTCCGATATTGCGGGCCAGATCGGGCTCAAGCTGACCTTGTAGGCCGGTCACGAGCACGGTGAGCAGCATCGTGAGCAGAGCAATCGTGGTCAGCCGGCCTCGGCGAATGGTCCACGTGGCGGCGGAATCGGAGGTGAGTTGCCCGGTGGTATCGGCCAGGTCGTAGACGATGGGGGCATGAATGGCGTGATCTCGACGATCCAGCCGAATTTGTGCGCCATCAATAATCGAGGCGTCACTCAGGGTCTGAGAGGTCGATAAGGAGCGACCACCAACCGGAGTCAAGGTCAGTTCGCGGGGGTTCGGCGGAGATTGTGGGTGGGTCAGCTTGAGAACTTCGGGCATCAGCTCACCGACTGGAACGGACTCCGGAAGCATCAGCTCGACATTGCGCTGGTCAGATAAGACAGTAAGGCGTAAGTATTTGCTCATGACTCGACGTGCATTCCATCCTGATCGATCATCATCACCACTACCGCACCGTGAGGATTCAGTCGTTGCCGCTCTTGTTGTTGAAACAGATGCATGATGAAGGAATATCCCACGCATCCTGCGCAAATCAGAGCGGCCACCACGAGGCTAATAATGGCGTGTTTGATTCCGTCGTTGTACTTTCTATTGCGGCGTTCGCGGCCAAAAAGAAAAGCCATCGTTAGTCGCTGGCGACGAACCGAGAGAGACTCTAGGAGTTGTTCGTCATGATCGAGCATCAACTAGTCCTGTACTTCTGTCATGGGGGCAAAGTTGTCCCAGGTGGGCACACTTCATTTTTGACGGTTTAGTCGGAAAAATCAATATAACCCCAAGCCGTGCCAGGTATTTCAAATCTGCAAACGAAAATAAATCCCCTCGGAGTGGATAAGTGTTTCTCTCCGATGAATAACGGGTTAAATCTGAGTAACCTGCGTTTGGGTGGTCGTTACTCTCCCAGGTCAGTGCAAAGTTATTCAGAATCACGACAATCTCGCTACGTCCCCATGCTCATGCGGAAGCAGCGTCTCGATCCGTCGCTGACTTCGGAATACTCAGGAAATTATCAGGGATGAACGGTGGATTCTGGCGGGGCGTATCTGCAATAGTTGCATCTGTACCCGGAAAGTTCGGTCGACAATGTGAAGACAGTCCGTGAATCATTAAATTTTTAGACTTTCGATGTATTGCGTCGTAGAGAAGATCAAAGGAGAGTTATCGTGAAATTCGATATGGGCTCAAGCACCCTGTCCACCTTGAACCAGCAGACCTCCGGTTCCAATGATGATCTGGGCGGACTGGTCCGTCAGCTTGTTGATGCCGTGACTCCGCTGGAAGGTAAGTTCAACGGTCAAGGTCGCGCTCGGTTTGACGAGTTCAAGGCTCGCACCGATGAGGTAGCTGATGACCTGAACTCCTCGTTGGCCCGCATCGTCCAGGGGCAGTCCGAGATGGATACTGCCACCGTGACCGGTGACCAGGAGACCGCAGACAACGCCAGCCAGAGCCAGAGCAAGGCCAACTTCGAAGGCGCCCGGTTCTCCTCCAGCCGCTAACCTCCTCCCGGTGCCTGTCAGGTCACTGCTGAGAGATAACCCAGACTTTTCTACTTCACAGGAGTAATTCATCATGGCAACTATGGATCGTATTTCCTACGACACCGACGTCTCCGCAAACGTTCAGTCCGATATCCACGGCATTGTCGGCCGTTTGGAAAACCTGATGAGCCAGCGAGACCAACAGGTCGCTCAGGCTATGTCTGATTTCCAGATGGATGGCGTTGACGCCGAGTACCAGCATGTGGAGACCCGGTGGCGCAATGCCTCCAACGAGGTCAAAGCCATTATCGCTCTGGTTCGTGAGACCCTGTCCACCAACGATCAGACCGCCACCACGACCCAGTCGCGGACTCGTCAGGCCGTGTCCAACATCGGGTAGTCGTTACCGACGTTCCTTGCTTATGGGCGGGCGCATTTCCTTCGGCGATGGCGTCCGCCCGTTTGCGAGACAAGGGTTCTTTTGTACCCCGTCGCCTCTACAACTGTGCTGTGAGTTTTGGCGAGGATGACTGACTACTACTTCTTGTATTTCAAAGCCCCAGAAAGTCGCGAGATCTAAGATGTTCTACGAAATTCACCCCGAAGCAGCCCGGTCCACCATTTCGCAAACGAGTAGCAAAATACCTGAAATCGAGTCCGCTAACGATTCGCTGGAATCTCAGGCATCGTCCTTGGGAGGCCAGCTTTCCTACAGTCCGCAGACCTCGGGCGCATTGAACGGCGACGTCAGCCAGGCGTTCCAGTCCGCTGGAGAAGCATTGGTCTCAATGCTCCAAAACAATATTTCCGCCACCACGGAAGCCGTCAATGAGTATGGCAACGGTGATCAAGCTATGTGCGTGGCTGCTGATGGGGCACTGCAACAGGTCAACGTTACTGATATGCCAGGTGTTCGGTAAGAGGGATTGACCAGAGAGGAATTGAGATGGCTTTTGATGTCCCGGAGGTGGACAGTCCGTCGGTCGTGAGCTCTGGTGCCCAGGAGATTAGGACTGCTGGGGAGAAGATCGACCAGAAGATGAAAGATGCTTCCAGCGCTTGGCAACCGATTCGTGGCCAATATCGTGCGCCTGAAGCAAGCCAAGTGTATCGCGCAATGAGGACACCTGAAGAGATGGCGACAGAATTGATGTCTGCCGCGGATAAAGTTGGCACTGAGTTGGACCAATACTCTTCTGAACTGGCGGTGTTGAAACAACGTAGAGAAGCCCTTTTAGGGGAAATTGCCGCTTACCAGGCGGCGAACGTGGCGGCTGATCTTAGCGATCCTGCAGTCCTGGAGTATTTCAAGCGGTGGGAAGCCGAACTGCATAGGAAGTGTTTTCACCTTAGGGTAGGCGTAGAAAAAGCAGATTCAGAGTGTGCCACCTCGATCCGGTCGGCTGCTCAAGGCGCTGGTGATGGCATTGGTGAAACGTTGTTGAATGCCATTTTCCGCAACAATAATGTCGAGGGAGCCTTGGGCACATTATTTCAGGTTGGTCGACTGGGTGCTGATTCCGTCAAGTACGGCAGTATGGCGTATTTCGTCAGGAACGGTCGTGTTCAACTGCGGCAAGGTTGGGCCCCTCAGCTCTTGCAGAACCTTGCAGGGAGGGGGAAGTTTGGCGAAGGTCTGGCCAGGATCCTGTCCAAATGGGACGCTAGCGCTGTCACGAACAACGGTCAGTTCCTTGCCAAGAACTCGCCAATGAATCCGATGGCACACCCGAAGGGCCCCTTTGAAGCCCTTCAGACGGTGATTGCACGGAGTACCCTCAAGCTTGATGGTAAGAACTCGCGAATCCCCAATGCGGGTCATGGTGGCAAAGGTGGCACGTGGGACAGAGTCGCGAAGGGGTCCAAGATTGCCTCCCGTACCGGGAACGTCTTGTCCTTTGGAACTTCTATCGTGGAGTCTTGGCAGACCGACTCCAGTACACATCCCAATATGGGTACCGGTGAAAAAGGCACACGGGCAGTTGCCTCTGGTGTTACTACTGCCGCTGGTGGATGGGCCGGTGGCAAGGCCGGTGCGTCAATTGGCGCCGCCGTTGGTTCTTTCGCAGGCCCCGTTGGCACTGTGGTTGGCGGTGTCGCAGGCGGTATTGTCGGCGGTATTGCAGGATCTAAGGCTGGTGGCTGGATCGGCGACAAGGCCAAAGACCTCGTCAGCGGATTATTTAACTGACGTTGTTGAGGCGTTCAAGTTCCGGCGCTATTCAGGGAGCTCGGGAGTAGCGATAAGTTGTAAGGAGATGGAATGCCTAACTCAGGCAAGGCAGGGTCAACGGACAACACAACCTATACCCATCCGGAGATGGTCTTTGAGGTTTTTGCACCTCGCGGGTGGGAAGAGGACCTCTCCGGAGCTGACCGTGGGGTCTTCATCTACCTTTCCGATGAGATCTGGAACCAGCAGTTTCGTCCCAATATCGTTGTCATCCAGCGAGCAGCTGAACCTGGCACCGAATCGTTGGAAGGTTTAGCACGCGCCCAAGAACCTGTTGAAGCTTCATATCCCGAAGCCTTAGCGGATTATCGGCTACTGCATCTGGATGCAGACACCATTGGAGTGCAAGGTCTTCCCGGGTTGCTTCGTGTAGCGTCCTATAAAAACCCCGATGACCTTCCTCTGACGATGTTTCAGTGGGTGGTAGTACAAAATAACGTCCAAGTTGACCTCACCATCACCTACCCGACAGAGATGCTCGGAGAGCGCGCTCAACTGGTTTTAGACATGGGGCATGGACTGTTGTGGAAGGAGTTGGCATCATGATTGAGCAACGAAACACCGGCCGGGAAGGCTCCGGTGTAGAACTCAGCGCTGAGACTTTCATGACCCTGCTGGATCAGGGAGTGCCTCACGATGGATCTGAAATTTTCGATGTGAACGAGCGGGTTGTCTTTAGTAGCCAGCACGTCGCTCAGGGCACGGAAGAGATCTGGAATACGCTTCAGACACAGCGCTACAACGTCACAATTTCTTCCACAAATGGTGTCGGAATTGAAGACAATAGGTTTTTGTGGCTGGGGAGAGACGCGTGCGTGACTGCTGAAACCATCCAGGTTCAGCCAGGGTCTGATGCTCCTACCTTCTTATTGCGATCTCATCCACTCTCAAGCCGGTATACCGTGTTGATTGATTTGATGGGACTGGTGGCTATTGCCGATACGAACTTCGTGTCGGTAGATGCTGTCAAGATCCCAGCCAAGACATGGGAAAGTCTGGTAGTCGGTCCAGATGCTGGACGACAACAGCAACTAGCCCAACAACTAGCCCAACGACAAGCCTCAGAGCTGGTCGCCCAAGTATCACCTGACATGGCTGACGATATTCGTCGAGGTTTCTATCAGCAGGTTGTTGTTGTCTCTGAATCGCCTACTGAGCAGGGACCAACGCCGATTGCGACTGCTTGGATGTCGACTCCACACGGTTATCTGTCCTTCTTTTTGCAACCTGGGAAATTTTTTGGAAAAGCGCACTATTTGGAGCCGGTCGACGCCTGGATGTTGTTCATGATGGCTTCTTATCAGCTGCCGAGACAGCGAATGATTTCTACGTGGTAGGCCTGCGGATTGGTCCAGTGACGGTGTCATAAAAGGGGCGTGAGCTGGTGGAGATTCTTCTCTGGATAGGTATCCTCGTCGTTACCACGGCGGTATTCATTTTCTATATGTTCCATGTTCGGTTTCAAGAGAACGCGGAATGGTATGACGATTGGCGCGAGCCGGGGAATCTTTGGATTATGCCCTACTGGACTCCGGCGATGATTGTCACTGCATTGGGTCAGCTGTACGAACTGTCGGGGTATTGGGGCGGTGTTGTCGTCTTCAATGTGTTGCGGGTTGTCGCAATAATTGCCATCCTCATGATTCCGATTGGGCTATTGGGGGTGCTCGGTATCCCCTTACCGTGGCCTTTCGTTCCCCGCTGGGTGGTTGAGCGACGTAAGAAAGATCGTGCTGAAAGGAAGGCGCGTCGTCGGAGGCGAAAAGAAGGCGAATAGCCTAGATTCGTCGAGGTTTCTATCAGCAGGTTGTTGTTGTCTCTGAATCGCCTACTGAGCAGGGACCAACGCCGATTGCGACTGCTTGGATGTCGACTCCACACGGTTATCTGTCCTTCTTTTTGCAACCTGGGAGATTTTTTGGAAAAGCGCACTATTTGGAGCCGGTCGACGCCTGGATGTTGTTCATGATGGCTTCTTATCAGCTGCCGAGACAGCGAATGATTTCTACGTGGTAGGCCTGCGGATTGGTCCAGTGACGGTGTCATAAAAGGGGCGTGAGCTGGTGGAGATTCTTCTCTGGATAGGTATCCTCGTCGTTACCACGGCGGTATTCATTTTCTATATGTTCCATGTTCGGTTTCAAGAGAACGCGGAATGGTATGACGATTGGCGCGAGCCGGGGAATCTTTGGATTATGCCCTACTGGACTCCGGCGATGATTTGCGGTGCATTGTTTGGGCTGTACGAACAGTCGGGGTATTGGGGCGGTGTTGTCGTCTTCAATCTGTTGCGGGTTGTCGCAATAATTGCCATCCTCATGATTCCGATTGGGCTATTGGGGGTGCTCGGTATCCCCTTACCGTGGCCTTTCGTTCCCCGCTGGGTGGTTGAGCGACGTAAGAAAGATCGTGCTGAAAGGAAGGCGCGTCGTCGGAGGCGAAAAGAAGGCGGATAGCCTAGGCAGTGCTGGGAAGGAAGGTCGTTTCTCATGGAGATTTTGCTCTGGATCGGGCTGTTCGTTGTTTCGACCGCGGTGTTTATCTATTTCATGTTCTTTGTGCGGTTGCAAGAGAACACCGATTGGTATAGGGACCACCGTGAAATTCCTAACCTGTGGGGTCATCCCGTACTGTTCCCCGTTTCATGGCTATTGCCGTATTGATGTTGCACGAAATCTCGGGATATTGGGGCGGTTTAGTCACGGACTTTGTCGGTACGGCTCTGACTATTGGCTCCTTGGTCATGGCTGTGATCGGTTTGATTGGTGCTGTGGGAGTGCCACTTCCGTGGGTGTCAGGAGTTTTGTGTGTGAGGCTCTGATCCAGAAGGAGTTTCACTGATAATGACTACTGTGTCACCGAAGAAAGGCTATGACCCGAGCAGGGTCAATGAGATCAGCGCGAAGCTGATGGAAAACCCGGAAATCGCCGAACTGATCGGCGAGCTGTCGGAGGTTGTCAATTCTGTTGTGTACGGGGGTTGGGTTTACAGGTATGGGTTCATTCGGTCGGGGTAGGCTGCCGCGAGTTGGGCTAGTGCCTGTTTCCAGTTCGTGGTGACTTGTCCTTCGACGAGTCTGCCGGCGGCTTTGCGCTGGCTGGCGGGTTTGCCGCGTTCCTTGGCTCGTTGGCGTGCGTGTTTGTCCTCGATCGTGCAGATCGCTAGCCACAAGAGTTTCACCACCGCGTCGTCGGTGGGGAACTGAGTGCGGTTCTTCGTGACCTTGCGCAGCTGATAGTTCAATGACTCGATCGCATTCGTCGTATAGATCACCCGCCGCAGCGCTGGCGGGAACGCCAAAAACGGCACGAAACGCTCCCAGGCGTTTGTCCAGGTCGCGACCGCTGACGGGTATTTCTGACCGAGTTCAGAAGCTGCGAAATCCTCCAGGGCAGCCTTGGCAGTATCCTCGTTGCTTGCGGTGTAGATGGCCTTCAAAGCCTGTGAAACCGCCTTGCGATCGCCGTAGGTGACGAACCGGTTCGCTGCCCGGATCAGGTGCACCACGCACGTCTGGACAAGCGAGTCCGGCCAGGTCGCTTCGATAGCCTCTGGCAAGCCGGTCAGCCCGTCACAGCAGACGATGAGCACATCGCGGATCCCGCGGTTGGCAAGCTCGGCACAGACATGGGCCCAAAACGCGGCGCCTTCGGTGTCCTGGACCCAGATGCCCAGGACGTGCTTGATGCCGTCCATATCGACGCCGACAGCGATGTGTGCCGCTTTTGACCGCACATGCCCACCATCGCGGACCTTCACCCGAATCGCATCGAGGTAGATCACGGGGTAGAACTCTTCTAACGGCCGGTTCTGCCATTCCACAACGGCTTCCAGCACGGCGTCGGTGATATTGGCGATCGTCTCGTGAGACAGCTCCGTGCCGATCGTGACAGCCAGGTGATGCTGGATATCGCGGATCGTCATTCCACCGGCATACAAGCTGATGATCATCTCATCCAGCCCGCCCAGCCGGCGCGAGCCCTTAGGCACCAGACGCGGGGTGAACGACCCGTCACGATCCCTAGGTGTAATTCCCCGCGAGGTTGTGAACGCGTTCAGCTGGGGTGAGACCGCCGATGCCGGTGTGGGGTCGGTGATGATTGTAGTAGTGCAACCAGTCGGGGTAGGTTGCGGCGTGGGCTTGATCACTGTAATAGGTTTGGGCATAGGCCCATTCCTGGGCCAGGGTGCGGTTGAAGCGTTCGACTTTGCCATTGGTTTGGGGTCGGTAGGGTTTGGTGAAGCGATGCTTGACGGTGTCCCCAAGGTTGGCCTTGAACAGGCGTGAGCGGTGACAGGCGCCATGATCAGTCATCACGGCCTGCACGGTGATCCCAGCATCGGCGAAGAATGCTTGGGCGCGTTGCCAGAACCCTGCGGCGGTCTCTTTGCGCTCATCGGACAGGATCTCAGAATAGGCCAGCCGCGAGTGATCATCCACGGCGTGGTGTAAGAACGCATAGCCGCGGCCCGTGTTGCCGTACCCGTTGTTTTTGCGGCCTGCGACCCCGAGTTTCCGATGGCCACCGCCGTCAGGGATTCGGCCCAGTTTCTTGATATCCACGTGCACGAGCTGCCCGGGAGCCGATTTTTCATAACGGATGGGGGCTGGTGTGCGCACCGGCAGCCCGGTGGCCTGATCCACGTGCGCTAACCGGGGCATCCGGTATCGGGCCAGCACCCGACCCACCGTGGAGCGGGCGATACCCAGGTGATAACTGATCCGATGCGGGCCCCCCGGCGGGTGAACCGCAACGCAATGATGCGCCGCTCCTTGCGAACAGACAACCGATGGGGTGACCGATGCGGCCGCGACGATCGATCCGTCAGCGGCTCCCCGGCCCGATAGCGAGCGGCCCACTTCGAGGCCGTGGCCGGTGAGACTTGCAAGCGTTCGGCCGCTCGACGAATCGTCCAGCCGTCCTCAACAATCAACACAGCAAGGCGACGACGGCCTTCAGGAGTCAACGGTGCATTAGGGTGGAACATGAAGACCTCCGGTTTTCAGACGCAGGTTGTGCTAACCCCATCTGTACCGGAGGTCTTCTTCCTACCGCGAGTGTTCACAACCTCCCGGGGAACTACACCTAGGCACCGTCAGCTCGATATCGCCGACCTCGCTGGCGACCGTCTTGGAATACGAGCCATTACGGGCATTGACCGGCCGGTCCGTGACGGCTTTAGCCTCCCGGTCACCAGGCCCGTAACCCAGATGCGAGGTCATCTCAGCCTGCAGGCCCCGTTCGAGTGCTTCCTTGATCAGTTCAGGAATCACTCCACCGTTGCCGGTCAGCTCGATCTCACCGGCGTCGATCCGAGCGAAAAGCTCGTCCAAGGCGCCACTGGCCTTCAACTGCGCAACAACATCAGCCCCACCAGGCTGATCAACACGATCATCTGTCATGGTCATCATCATGTCCTCTCATCGATGACTCTGTACACAAACAATCTGACACCCTCGTCTTTGCCACAGTTCTCAACATAAAACGTTGTTCGAAATCCTCGAACTCCTATGGCGGGTCACCAAGCGGAGAAGTTCTCGGTGACCTGCCTTTGACTAACACTGTCTTTCTCCCAACGCGATCGAAGAGATCGCAGAGGAAGAAACACAGCACCACAGGCGCGCTCCATGCTATGCGTGAGCGGGGCGAGATGGTGGACTGTTCAGGAACGTATCATTGAATGATTTTGCCGCATGTCAAAGCCAGGATCCTCTCTTAGGTGAAGGGTAATCCGCTAATGACACAGCGAGAAAAGGTCTTTTCCAAGCGCGACGAAACGAATAAACTATGGTAAGACCAGAGTTTCACAATGTATTTGGAAGGTAGAACGCATCATGTCGTGGCAAAATAATCCTGGCCCGCAGGGTTCCGATCAGCAGGGTCCCCAACCAAATCCAGGTCAGGGCCAACCTTCTGGCTCAGGACAGTGGCAACAGCCTCAACAACCGGGACCATATCAGCAACCGCAACAGCCAGGTTTCCCGCAGGCAGGCCCTGCCGGTCAACGTTTTGGTGCTTCTGGAAGTGCACCCGGTGGTTTTCCGGGTGCAGTGACAAAGATGGAAGAACCTCAGGCATCCAAGATCGCCAAACTATTAGTGTTGGCCTCGGCCGCGGTGATGGTGGTGCATGCCATTTTGCAGATGGTCATCCTGGACGTGCGCGGAATCGTGACTAGCAGTTTTGTTGAAATTGACACCACCGGTACTGGTGTAACAGAGCGAGAGGTCATTGACGGTGCAACGGGTGCCGTTTCCGCATTGGCCTACGGAGTAGCGGCTTTCGTGTTGCTCATCAGCCTCGGTTTGTATGCTCTTGTGTATTTCGGCATGCGCGCCAATAAGAACTGGGCCAGAATCCTCGGTATTATCTTCGCGATTTTGGGAGGTCTGTCCTACCTGGGGACGCTGTTGACAAGCTTTGGCCGCGTCGACACGGCCGGGATGATTATCGACCTGCTTGCAGGTCTGTTAGGTACGGCGATTGCGGTGTACTTCCTCGTGCTCGTGTTCCGCAAAGACGTCGCGGACTGGTACCGTGTCCAGTCTTTGCCAAAGTTCTAATCAATACCAGCTCCTCGGGTTCTTGGAGCTGACGTGTGGGCCATGAAGCGATATTTGGCTTGATGGCCCACCGTTTTAACCTGGAACTTGACGTTTGTTGGCACCTGCCGGCAGAAGCCGTGAGTCAGTAGAATAGTGGTCGCAGAGTTTTTCGCGTGAAAGGCCCTACTGTGAGCGACTTCCTGCCAGACAAGCACCCCTACACGACATGGATGCGACGTTACACCTTGGTGCCTGAACTCGCCGAAGAGTTCATCCAATTTTTGATTCACGAGGTCTTCCCAGCTCGCCGTGAATTTGGTTTCGAGCCATTACATGTATGGGTTGACGCCGATCGATCGCAGGTAACCTGGCTTGTTGGTGCAGCGTTGGATTCTCAAGATTTCGCCAGGCTGGAGGAGAACTGGGAAAACTCGGAGATCCGGGCCGATGTTTTTGACGGCAAACCCGCATACGTTGTAGCCAAAGACCTCCGTGAGGTTCAATCGGTGCCCATTGGCCCAGAGATCTAGTTAGTCCTCCTGTGGCGTCCGTGCCTGGGCGCGTGCCCGTTTTGAAGCCAAGCTCCTCACCAGCTCGGTTGCTGTGGCCATTGCGGCCATCCCTGCCATGACTCGGCGGGGTTTAGACAGACCCAACCGGAAGAGGCCGTAGCTGACCTTCCGATCCAGGCTCAGGAGCGGTCGGCGTGCCACCAAGGTAATCGTCGATGCCAACGCTCCGGCCACCCATGCTGGGACAACGGCCCGGGGCGCTTTTGGGTGATGCCTACGCAGACTGTCGAAGTCTGCGGTGTCGTAATAGTCCTGGGCAAATTCTTTGGCCAGATTGTCGTTGGCCGTTTGGATTGCGTGCGCCGTGGTCAAGCCCACAAGTGCACAGGTGGCGCCCCAGTACACCCATGACTTCAGGAAGGAGAGCTGATGTGGGTTAATAAGCGTGAGAGCAATACTAGTGGCGTTGAGGCCGACAGAGGTGAGATCGTTGTAGTCCGCATAGGAAATTAAGGTCTGTGGGGGTGCTTCAGCGTATGCTTGCTGTGGGCTTTTTGGGGTATGCGTCATCACACATCCGGTTCCGTCTACCAGGCGAACGCGCTGATCAGAGCATGCTAGTTGTACTCTTTTGTAATACTTATAGTTGATTTTACAATTGTCAAATAAAAGTAATGGATCTAAATAGGGTGTATCTTGAATCACGAAGTGTTCAGTGTATCGAACTGATTTAAATTAGGTTGCTCGTGCTGACTGCTTCAAAATGCCCTCGGTCGCAACCATGTGAGTGGCTACCTTACAGAATAACCTTTGAGGAACAATTCAGTGCCACCTAGGGTTCAAGATAAGAGGTTAGATGAAACGTTAAATATGCGAATGCCCATGTGTGGCAGAGTGGGACGACTGATATGTACGTGACGCGTTTGGGTAGAAATCAATTCTGTATGCCGATGCTCACTGTGCAATAAACACTAGCGCTTAACAGTGTTGGTTCAGATCCTGTGGCCTGGAATACAACACTCAGGGGCTCGTTGGTGCATTATTTGGTGTGAGCAATTTCTTCTAAATACTGCTGGAGTAGTTCACGGTCCTGAACGTGAGTTAAGGTTTTAAACGCTATAGGTGCGGTTACCCACTGAATTTGGTCGATTTCGTCGTTGGCGACAAAGGTGCCTTCTTCGGCCACGGACATCACCCAGTAATGGACTTCTTTATTTGGATACTTCTTGGTTCCTAAATCGTGCCGAGGAATGCAAACACATGCCGTTTCTTCATGTACTTCTCTTAGGGCAGTTTGGAGAATATCTTCACCAGGATCTTGTTTTCCCTTAGGAAAAGACCAGTCGGAATATCTAGGCCGGTGTACTAAAAGATAGTGGAGTTCACCATTGATATCTCGTGCAACCAACCCTCCTGCGGCGATAATGGTATGATTCAATCGATCAATCCTTCTCTAAAGATGGCTGAAAAGCATGGTTATGTGAGATCTAATATTCCCTTCACGCCACCATCTTTTTCTTTTACAAATAACGTTACTGAATCTGCGGCCTCGATGATCTTTGTGGTTGCGTATCGTCCTGTCATGATGATGTTTGTTTCGGAAGACCTCACACCAATGGCTTCCGTGACTGCGTTTTCCGAGAGCCAACCGTGGGATACCGCATTTGTGATTTCATCTAGCACTACAAGTTTCTTTCCTGGACGTCCAATCTCTTCTTTGGCTGTTACCAGCGCTGTTTGAGCTAGAGATCGAGGATCTTTTGCACCCCACGTTAACGTTCTTGAAAATGTCAGCCATCGAATGCCTAGTATTTTTGCTCCAGAGGATTCTGCTAAATTCCAGGGGACACCCTTAATAAATTGGATGACGATGGTGTCCTGCCCTTGTCCTACCGACCTAAGGGCGTAACCGAAAGCTGCGGTACTTTTGCCCCATCCTTCGCCGTAAAAAAGCATAACTATGCCTGGCGATTCGGACCTTAGACTAGCATTAATTGTTGGTTGGTTTTCGTTCATGACATATTTCCGAAAAACACTGCGCCACTAGCTTCTATGTTTGCGCTGACTGATTGCCCAACGTCAAAGTTGCTTGTGCTTGTAGCGATAAGATCACGTTGGTCATGCAGGCGTACGCGAATACGGTATTGGCGACCCTCAAAATTGCAACTTACAACTGTACCGGCAATTCCATCTGAGTTTTCAGACAGAGTGACTGCATCAGGATGGATGTATGCAACCGGTTCGTCTGATCGTCCAGCACCGTCCTCGCCTGGACCGCACCATCGCCCTACTATTTCCTTATCGTTTAGAAGTGCGGTGGAGGAGGACATGGGGGATGTAGAGATGTCTAGTCGGTCAAGTTCTAGACGGGTCGTGAAGCCTGTTATATTCGCTACCCAGCCGCTGGCTGGGGCGGTAAATAACTCCTCTGGTTTGGCAAGTTGGACCCTTTCGCCTTCGTGTAGTACAAGGATTTTGTCCGCGAGGCTGAGTGCTTCCGTAATGTCGTGTGTAACGTAGAGTACCGTCGTGTCGATTACTGAGAAGAGTTGCTTTAGTTCCTCTCGCATTTCGTCTCGTAAGGAGGCATCGAGATTCGATAAAGGTTCGTCGAATAATAATAAACTCGGCCGTGTTGCAAGTGCGCGAGCTATAGAAACACGTTGTTGTTGGCCTCCAGATAACTCCCCTGGTTTTCTGTTCTCTAATCCTGAGAGTTGTAGCATTTCCATAAGCTCTGCAACTCTTCGAGTACGGAGTTGAGAGTCTGTTTTGTTTCGACCGTATTTTAGTCCATATCCGATAGTTTGCCTGACGTTCAAGTGTGGCCACAAAGCGTAGTCTTGGAACACCATGCCAAGCCCTCGCCGTTCGGTTGGTACTTGGCGGGCAGGCGAAGATATCGTCTCGCCAGCCATTGATATGGTTCCCGCCACCGGTCGCAAAGATCCCGCGACAATTTTCAATAAAGTGGACTTTCCACATCCTGATGGACCGAGAACTGCGAGCGTTGTGCCTTTTCCGACTTTCAGGGAAATGTTATGCAGTGCCCAGTCGTCGGTGCCATATTTAGCGCCTATACCATCAAGACGGAGACCTTCAGTAGGGTAATCACTGCTAGACGTCATCGCTGACCCCTTCCATGTTCTATTTCTGACGCATGAGTCTCTTGCCGACTATTTGGGAAAAGGCGACCAATATGATCATTAGGACCATACTGATCATCGCCCCTGCTGTTGCGTATCCGTAGTCACCTTTTTCGTACTCGGCGAGAATCTCAACCGGGAGTGTGTCGAAGGAGGGCGGCGCAAGCATCGTTGCGCCTGCGAGGTCAAAAACGCTTGCAGCAAGAACTGCCGCAAATGCTGAAATCACAGCAGGACCTACCAGAGGTAGCAGGATTGACCTAATTCTCCGAAAGAAACCCACACCTGTAACACTTGCAGCGGTCACTAAATTTTCTGATACTTGACCAAGCGCACCCATCTGCAATCTGACTGCTATAGGTAGTGCTGCCGGAGGGTGTCAGATTGTTTGTGTACAGAGTTATCGATGAGAGGACATGATGATGACCATGACAGATGATCGTGTTGATCAGCCTGGTGGGGCTGATGTTGTTGCGCAGTTGAAGGCCAGTGGCGCCTTGGACGAGCTTTTCGCTCGGATCGACGCCGGTGAGATCGAGCTGACCGGCAACGGTGGAGTGATTCCTGAACTGATCAAGGAAGCACTCGAACGGGGCCTGCAGGCTGAGATGACCTCGCATCTGGGTTACGGGCCTGGTGACCGGGAGGCTAAAGCCGTCACGGACCGGCCGGTCAATGCCCGTAATGGCTCGTATTCCAAGACGGTCGCCAGCGAGGTCGGCGATATCGAGCTGACGGTGCCTAGGGATCGTGACGGGTCGTTCACCCCGCGTCTGGTGCCTAAGGGCTCGCGCCGGCTGGGCGGGCTGGATGAGATGATCATCAGCTTGTATGCCGGTGGAATGACGATCCGCGATATCCAGCATCACCTGGCTGTCACGATCGGCACGGAGCTGTCTCACGAGACGATCGCCAATATCACCGACGCCGTGCTGGAAGCCGTTGTGGAATGGCAGAACCGGCCGTTAGAAGAGTTCTACCCCGTGATCTACCTCGATGCGATTCGGGTGAAGGTCCGCGATGGTGGGCATGTGCGGTCAAAAGCGGCACACATCGCTGTCGGCGTCGATATGGACGGCATCAAGCACGTCCTGGGCATCTGGGTCCAGGACACCGAAGGCGCCGCGTTTTGGGCCCATGTCTGTGCCGAGCTTGCCAACCGCGGGATCCGCGATGTGCTCATCGTCTGCTGTGACGGGCTGACCGGCTTGCCAGAGGCTATCGAAGCGACCTGGCCGGACTCGCTTGTCCAGACGTGCGTGGTGCACCTGATCCGGGCAGCGAACCGGTTCGTCACCTACGGCGATCGCAAGGCGGTTTCACAGGCTTTGAAGGCCATCTACACCGCAAGCAACGAGGATACTGCCAAGGCTGCCCTGGAGGATTTCGCAGCTTCTGAACTCGGTCAGAAATACCCGTCAGCGGTCGCGACCTGGACAAACGCCTGGGAGCGTTTCGTGCCGTTTTTGGCGTTCCCGCCAGCGCTGCGGCGGGTGATCTATACGACGAATGCGATCGAGTCATTGAACTATCAGCTGCGCAAGGTCACGAAGAACCGCACTCAGTTCCCCACCGACGACGCGGTGGTGAAACTCTTGTGGCTAGCGATCTGCACGATCGAGGACAAACACGCACGCCAACGAGCCAAGGAACGCGGCAAACCCGCCAGCCAGCGCAAAGCCGCCGGCAGACTCGTCGAAGGACAAGTCACCACGAACTGGAAACAGGCACTAGCCCAACTCGCGGCAGCCTACCCCGACCGAATGAACCCATACCTGTAAACCCAACCCCCGTACACAACAGAATTGACAACCTCTGCTGCCGCGACCCCAGAGAAAACGAGGAGCACCGGAGTTCCGTATAAATCTAAATTAATTGTATTTAGAGCTGGCTGATTCCAGACGAAAATATACCCCACGGCCAACACGATGCCGGGGACTGCTAAGCTTACCGTTCCGGCCAGATCTAACAACTTGTTGCCCGCAAAATTCGTGAAGGTCATCGAAATCGCCATCATGAGGCCGAGAAGAGTAGTTAAGAGGGCAACCACGACAGCGATAATTACTGAATTTCGAATCCCGTTCATCAAATTGGACCCCATTTCTAATGCCTGCTCGTAGTGGGCAAGCGTTAGATTGCTTATTGTGAATCCGTCTGCCAGTCGCTCGGACAGCGATACCTGAAGGGATGAACCGATTGGTATCCCAAGCGTTACAATAAAAGCAACTATCGAAATTAGGCTATATAGTCCTGAGATCCTGCTTTGTCTCTTTGTATTTTGAACCGAGCTCCCGGAGAGAAAACTGAAGGAGGAGCTCCTCAAGATTCTTAAGTATATGAATATCGCAATGGCAACGATTATTACTAAATAGAGGGATAAAACGCCTCCAAGTGCAAAGTTTACTGGACTTTGGCGCACGGACGCGTATATCGAATAGGGGAGAGTCGGAAAATTGTATTGAGACGATATGGCAGCAGGAAGACCAAAATCACCCAGCGTCTCTACGAAGACAAGCAACGCTCCGGATATCACTGCGGGGGCTAACAAGGGGAGGCGAAGGGTCCAGAAAACGGTCCAGGGGGATACCCCGAGCGAAGCGGCAGCTTCCCAGAGAGATGAGGTGTTCCAGTTTAGCGCAGCTGAAGTCGCCAGGTAAGACAACGGGAAACTGGTGAGTGCCATGACCGCAATTATCCCACCCGTGCTAAAAACTAATTGCGATACGTCGATTCCAAAAGTGTTTAGGGCAACTCCGCTTGGAGAAGCAAACATCACCCAGCCCTGGGCAATAATAAAGGATGGGCTGACAAGCAGAATCCAGACACATGCATCTATCAAGCTGGCAAATCGGAATTCCTTCGTGTGTCGTATGTAGGCGAGGGACATACCGATTAGGGTGCCTATGACCATGGAACCTGTGGCAAGCGTCAAGGAATTGAATAAACTCGCTTGCCAAAGCGGTCGTTCAAATATTTCTAGCAGAAGTTGTGGCTCGATCTGCCAGTCCCTTGTTAATCCCAATCCCGGGGCAAAGCCTTGTGCTATTACGAATAAGAGTGGTAGGCCGATCAAGACAAAGCAAATCGAGACCAGGATCCAACCAGCAGTCCGCGAACTATCGAGTGTTTTCAAAGTTGAACGTTCTGACCTTTGTGGTAGGAGGGATCTATCTCTTACTGAAGCTGCATATTGGCGAACCAGTCTTTTATCTCGGCTTCGTTTTCAGCGGCGAATTCAGCATCGGTGCTTTGGATATTTGGGTCTTCGGGTCGCGCGTCGGGCAGGCTGGATTGGTCTACGCCCTTCACATACGGCGTGATGATTCCATCGTCTTCACCCTCTTCCATCAAGTAGGTCATGTTGTCTGAATCCAGCATCCAATCGATGAGTGCGGCAGCCGCGCACGGTCGTGGAGTGTTAGCGCTAATCGCGGCTGCCCGGACTACTCCGGGTGATCCTTCGTCAGACCACACGATTTCGATCGGTTCCCCAGACTCCATAAATTCGTATGCGTGTTGCTCTTGGAGGATGGCGGTTTTCACCCCGCCCGTTGCCAATGCGGTCGCCACTGGGCCATTCTTGTCGTACAGGTTTAGCCCATTCTGATTTATCGTACTGAAATATTCCTCGGCTTCTTCTGTTCCGAGCTCTTGAAAAATCCAAGAAACGATGGGGTATGCCGGTGCTGCGACTGCCGGATCAGCGATGCCAACTGGCGCGTATTCAGGTTTAGTCAAGTCTTCCCAAGTTTCAGGGGCGTCACTTTCTTCAAACTCTTCAGTATTGTAAGCGATCACCCCAGCGGCGTGCTCGGAAATCGGGATCCACGCTCCATCTTCTGGAAGTAAATCTTGTGCCTCCTCTTCAAGATTATTCAGATTTCCTACAGGTGGGTTTTCGAGGAAATAACCTTGCTGACGCAACGATTCCAAACTGCCGTGGCCGTCAAGGAGCACTACATCCCATTGAGGATTGTTGGCCTCTGCTGAGATACGCGCGAGTACCTCTCCGCCGCCTAAATCGGCAATATCCGTTTCGATGCCTGTATCCGCTGTGAATTCATCCGTCAGGGTTGGTCCCCAAGGGTTCATATACACCCTAAGACTGCCTTCTTCAGTGGAACATTCTTCGGCATCTAGGGCTGGAGCTGAAGCAGCTTCTTGCTCAGCATCATTTGAGGCAGGCCCACATCCCGCGAGTGACAGCGTTACGGTGATGGCCAAGCCGCCCACAAAAACCTTCCCTGCGTTGTTCATTAAGACCACAAGCCTTCCTGTCCAATTGATGTCCCTATTATTCATTAGCTTGTCTCGGATGGCGAAGCGTCACATCAAAAAGTGCTTACTAAGCCTCGTACGTGTCCATGCTAAGTGGAGGTGTTGCACTGAGTATTTATTGTGTAACAACACGGTGAACAATCGAGGTAAATTGCCGTCAAATTTTCCGAGTGATATTTACGTGTATTCCATCAAGAGTTTTCTATTAGATACTCTAAATTTACTGGAGGGACACTTTTCGGTAGATATGGCAGAAGCAGGCGAGGTGTGTGGGCAGATGAGCCTGAAGGAAGAGAATTTAGTGGCTCTTCACAATCGAGGGTGTAGACGGGGCTTGAATCCTCCGCTCTCGAGCAAGGACCTGGCGATGTAGTTGGTGAGATTCCGGAAGCCCAGGGCGGATCCGCGCAGGTGTTCGAGTCGTCCGTTGATGGCCTCGGTGGGTCCGTTGGAGGTTCCGGGGCGGTCGAAGTAGGCCAGGATGTCTGCCGCCCTTTTCTTCAGCGTCCTACCCAGACCGGCCAGCTCGATGAGCTTGGTCGGCACTGCCCGGCCCAGCTTGGCGATCAGCTGCTCCATCATCGCCCTGCCCTCGGCCCTGTCTGTCTGGCGGTAGGCGGCGACCATGTGCTGGTAGAACGCCCACGTGGCCTCGACCTCCACATGCTCGTCAGCCTCGAAGAGGTCCTGGATCCTGGAATACTGCTTCTCGGTGAGCAGGTCGGCCCCGGTCAGCAGGGTCCGGCGGGCCTTGTAGAGCGGATCCTGTTTGCGGCCCCGGTGGCCGTTCACCTGTTGCTGGACTCGCCGGCGGCATCGCTCGAGCGCGTCTCCGGCCAGGCGGACCACATGGAAGGGGTCCATGACCGTGGTGGCTTCGGGGATCTCCTCAGTGGCTGCGGTCTTGAAGCCGGTGAACCCGTCCATCGCCACCACCTCCACGCCATCCCGCCAGGAAGCCGGACGCTCGGCCAGCCAGGTCTTGAAGGCCTGTTTGGAGCGGCCCTCGACCATGTCCAGCAACCTCGCCGGACCGGTGCCGACGCGCAGTGGTGTGAGGTCGATGATCACGGTGACGTACTTGTCGCCACGCCGGGTATGGCGCCAGACGTGTTCATCCACGCCGATCGCGGTGACCCCGTCAAACCGGGCCGGGTCGTCGATGAGCAGACGCTTGCCCTCGGCCAGCACGGCGTCGTTGGCGGTGTTCCACCGCACCCCCAACGCCTCGGCGACCCGGGCGATGGTCAGGTGCTGCACGACCAGAGCTTCCAGGGCCCAGCGCAGGGCACGGCGGGAGAGCTTGGCCTTCGGCTCTGCCGCGGCGGTGGTGTCCTGGCGCCAGACGTGGGCGCAGTCGGCGCACCGGTAGCGCCGAACCGTGACGTGCAGAGTCGTGGGCCTCCAGCCCAGCGGCTCGTGCGCCAGCCGGCGGATCACCGTGCCCCGCGCGGTGCCCTGAGAACCACAGCGGTGACACCACTCATCTGGCTCCACCACCCGACAGGCCAGTACCGCCCGCCCGGGCTCCACCCGTTGCCCGGTAGCTTGAAGGCCGAGCTCGTCCAGCCGGCAAAACTTGGTCAGGTCACAGTCGTCGAAGGTAGCGTTAGGCACGTCGAGGTCTTTCAGATGGCTTGTGTAGGAACTTCCATCATCGGAAGGCCTCGACCTCTATCCAGCTATCGACGCGCCACTTCCCCGAGACCCCCGTCTACACCCTCGATTGTGAAGAGCCAATTTAGTACGCACTTGTCTGGTGTAAACGACGCTGTCTCCCCTGCGGTGAATGCGGGCGACCAGTAGATTTATGTAGCTGTCGGAACTAGGTTCGATTAGGTTGTCACCTATGTAAGTTGCGGGATAAAAAGTCTTGGCCCGGGGCGAGTGCGCGACGTGCGTACTCACCCCGGGCCAAGGGCCAAGTTTACTGGAGTGTTAGAAGCTACGGGCCAAGATAGCCTGCTTGACTTCAGCGATAGCCTTGGTCACCTGAATACCGCGGGGGCATGCCTCGGTGCAGTTGAAGGTGGTGCGGCACCGCCATACGCCCTCTTTATCGTTGAGGATTTCCAGGCGCATGTCGCCGGCATCGTCACGGGAGTCGAAGATGAAGCGGTGAGCGTTCACGATCGCCGCCGGACCGAAGTACTGGCCATCGGTCCAGAAAATTGGGCACGAGGAGGTGCATGCTGCGCACAGAATGCACTTGGTGGTGTCATCGAACCGTTCGCGCTCAGCAGCGGACTGGATCCGCTCCCGAGTCGGCTCCTGATTGTCGTTGGACACCAGGAACGGCATGATTTCGCGGTAGGACTGGAAGAAGGGCTCCATGTCCACGATCAGGTCTTTCTCGCACGGCAGACCCTTGATCGGCTCGACGGTGATCGGCTTGGTGTGGTCAAGATCCTTCAGCAGGGTTTTGCAGGCCAAGCGGTTGCGTCCGTTGATGCGCATCGCATCGGAACCGCACACACCGTGAGCGCAGGAACGACGGAAGGACAGAGTACCGTCGTGTTCCCACTTGATCTTGTGCAGGGCATCCAGCACACGGTCAGTGGGGTACATTTCCAGTTGCCAGGTATCCCAGTAGGCATCTTCCTGGAACTCGGGGAGGTAACGACGTACCTGAACGGTGACGGTCAGGGTTTCCAGTTCTCCGGCGCCACCCTGATCGCCGAGGTCAATCTGTGATGCCGGCTCGGCCGGTTCAGCATATGTTGCAGTCATCAGTACTTACGCTCCATCGGTTCGTATCGGGTTTGGACGACGGGTTTGGTCTCGAAGCGGATACCTCTAATGCCTTCGGTTTCCGATTCGGAGTCGCGGTAGAGCATGGTGTGCTTCATCCACTTTTCGTCATCACGATCGGGGAAGTCCTCGCGGTAGTGACCACCGCGGGACTCTTGACGGTGCAAAGCGGCAACGGTCATTGCCTCAGCGATATCGAGCAAGTAGCCCAGCTCCAGCCCTTCGAGCAGGTCAAGGTTGAAACGACGACCCTTATCCTGGACCGAAACGTTTTCGTACCGCTGACGCAGGTCGCCGATCTCGTCCAGGGCGCGACGGATCGATTCTTCGGTGCGGAACACCTGCACATCGGCGTCCATGACTTCCTGCAGGCGGGCACGCAGGTCAGCGACCTTCTCGTTGCCGGTCGCCGAGCGCAATTTCTCGATCTCGTCGACCACGAAGGATTCGCCGTTCTCAGGAAGTTCTACCCACTCAGCATCTTCGGCATAGCGAGCAGCGTCAATGCCAGCGCGACGACCGAAGACGTTGATGTCGAGCAAAGAGTTGGTGCCCAGACGGTTCGAGCC
Organism: Auritidibacter ignavus; assembly: GCF_029853775.1. NCBI lineage: Bacteria > Bacillati > Actinomycetota > Actinomycetes > Micrococcales > Micrococcaceae > Auritidibacter > Auritidibacter ignavus. The sequence goes on along the minus strand of NZ_CP122564.1, from coordinate 1,320,033 downwards.
GTGCACGGAGACGCAGGCAACCTCTCCGGCAGCGTAGAGGCCGGGAACAACGGTGTCGTTGTCCTGCAGTACTTGGGCATCAATGGTGGTTGGAATACCGCCCATGAAGTAGTGACAGGTCGGGAACACCGGAACCGGTTCGTAATAGGGCTCCACGCCCAGGTACGTGCGGGCGAACTCGGTAATGTCAGGAAGCTTGGCGTCAATGTGGGCCGGCTCGAGGTGGGTAAGGTCCAATAGGACGTAGTCCTTATTCGGGCCACAACCGCGCCCCTCACGCACCTCGTTGGCCATGGAACGAGCCACAATGTCACGTGGTGCGAGGTCTTTAATGGTCGGTGCGTAGCGCTCCATGAAACGCTCGCCCTCAGAGTTACGAAGAATACCGCCCTCACCGCGGGCGGCTTCAGAGAGCAAAATACCCAAGCCAGCCAGACCGGTGGGGTGGAACTGCACGAATTCCATGTCTTCCAGTGGCAGGCCGTGGCGGTAGGCGATTGCCATACCATCACCCGTCAGGGTGTGGGCGTTGGAGGTGGTCTTGAAAACCTTGCCGGCACCACCGGTAGCGAAGACAACAGACTTGGCCTGGAAAATGTGGATCTCTCCGGAGGCCAGATCATAGGAAACAACGCCAGCCACGCGCTTCTGTGTGTAAGGCGTGCCGTCTTCGCGGGTGGCTTCTTCATCAACCAGCAACAGGTCCAGCACATAGTATTCGTTGAAGAATTCCACGTTGTGCTTCACACAGTTCTGATACAGCGTCTGCAGAATCATGTGACCGGTACGGTCTGCAGCGTAGCAAGACCGTCGCACCGGGGACTTTCCGTGTTCGCGAGTGTGACCGCCGAAGCGTCGCTGGTCGATTTTGCCTTCCGGGGTGCGGTTGAAGGGCAACCCCATCTTCTCAAGGTCGAGCACCGCATCGATCGCTTCTTTAGCCATGATCTCCGCGGCGTCCTGGTCCACGAGGTAGTCGCCACCCTTAATGGTGTCGAAGGTGTGCCACTCCCAGTTATCTTCTTCAACGTTGGCTAGCGCCGCACACATACCACCCTGGGCAGCACCGGTGTGAGACCGGGTGGGGTAAAGCTTGGTCAGTACGGCGGTGCGGGTGCGTTGGCCGGCTTCAATAGCTGCACGCATCCCCGCGCCACCGGCACCAACGATGACAACATCGTATTTATGTACCTGAACCTGCATCTGGTGGAATCTTCTTTCTGTTAGGTCATCGAGTGGCTCGGAGTGATTCGGTGGGTCCGAGCGTTACGGAAAGATCCGGTCTTCAGCCGAATTGCGGCATGGAATAGCAGAAGCTCGGCGAACGGTCGAGCAGGTTGCCTGCGTCATCGACCATGCAGGGCTCAAAGGTGAAGATCACCAGGGTGCCCAGGACGATGATGGCGACCGAAGCCAAGTACAGAGCCATCTTCAACCAGAAACGGGTGCGGTCTGAACTGGTGTAGTCCTCAATGATTGTAGCCACACCAAACGTTCCGTGGATCATGGCCAACCAGAGCATGACGAGGTCCCAGATCTGCCACAACGGGTTTGCCCACTTGCCGGCAACGAGACCAAAGTCAATCCCGTGCACACCGTCACCAATCATCAAGTTGGAAAACAGGTGAACAAAAATCAGCACCAGCAGGATGGGGCCTGAAATGCGCATAAACAGCCATTTCAGCATTTCCTTGCTGGTATTCGAGCTGGAAGATTTCCGAGTGAATTTCGGGTCAATGGCACCGGTGCGCGGTGCTGCGATATTGGTTTCTTCGGTAGTAACGCTCATCCTAGACCCCCGCAAACGCTAACATCAGGTGGCGAACGGTGAAACCACCGACCACGACGACCCAGGCAATCAACACGATCCACAGCATGGTTTGGTGGTGTTTGGTGCCCTTTTTCCAGAAGTCCACCAACACCAGGCGGATGCCGTTGAAGGCGTGGAAGACGATGCAGGCCACCAGCCCGACTTCGCCGATGGCCATCAGTGGATTCTTATACGTGCCGATCACTGCATCGTAGGCTTCCGGAGAAACCCGCACGAGTGCGGTATCGAGCACGTGGACCAAAAGGAATAGGAAGATGACGACACCGGTGATTCGGTGGGCCACCCAGGACCACATTCCTGCTTTACCGCGATAAAGCGTGCCCCTGCCGGATTTTCGAGTGGTTTCGGCAGAGGTGTCCGCGGTTGTCACAGTAGACACTTTGTAACCTCCCAAGGATGCAAGGGCGCTGGAGACACCCTCAATGTCTACGTGTCAGCGCCGGTGCGAAAATGCTTCCTTCGAAGATAAGGATAATCGCACCGGGGGGTCTGTACCCAAATGAGTCACACTGTGTGTTAGCTAACGAAGTGTTTGCCCGCTACCAGACCACAAGCAAACACGTGGGGATCGGCGCATCCTTTCCTGAACAATTCCTGAGGAAGTGCCGGTTTCAGGCCACGTTAATCACCTGACAACGTACCGGTGGCTTACTGTGGGAAGGGTGAATGCTGATCCAATCAAGAATCCCGAAGACCGTTTTTGGGCGGTCATCCCAGCCGGCGGTGTCGGCACCCGCTTGTGGCCTCTATCCCGCGCTGCAGCGCCGAAGTTCCTCCACGACCTGACAGGGTCTGGACAAACCTTGATCCGAGCGACCTACGAACGTTTGGTGCCGATCTCCAAAGAACGCACCATGGTCGTGACTGGTCGGGCGCACCACGACGCCGTGCGCACCCAGTTGCCCGATATCTCGGAGTCCAACCTCTTACTTGAGCCAGAACCGAAGGATTCCGCCGCTGCTATTGGGCTGGCGGCTGCGGTGCTGTATCACCGAGATCCAGAGATCATTATGGGATCTTTTGCTGCAGATCAGGTGATTGGTCCCGACCACGTTTTCCGTCAGGCAGCTCGGGAAGCCATCGCTACCGCTGCCGAAGGATACATTGTCACAATCGGTATCAAGCCAACGTACCCGTCGACAGGTTTTGGATACATTAAGGCAGGCGCACGGCTGGACGTGGATAATGCTCCGACTGCCCACGGCGTACAGCGCTTCGTGGAAAAACCCGAGCAGCACCTGGCGGAAGAATATGTTGCCTCGGGGGACTACTTATGGAACGCCGGAATGTTTGTCGCTCCGGTGGGACTGATGCTGGAACACCTGAAACGCACTGAACCTGAGCTATATGAGGGACTGATGGAAATCGCCGCGGCGTGGGGGACCCAGCACCAAGAAACGGTGCTGGAACGGATTTGGCCGACCCTGCCGAAAACTGCCATTGATTACGCGGTGGCAGAACCAGCCGCCGACGCCGGCGTCGTGGCCGTGATTCCCGGAGACTTTATCTGGGACGACGTCGGCGATTTCGCCGCCATCGCTCGGCTGAACCCGGCCCGCGATGATTCGGGAGTGACCGTTATTGGTCCCACCCCGCGGGTCTATTCTGACGATTCCACCGGTGTGGTGGTTACCGACACGTCGCGAGTCATCGCACTGATCGGGGTCGAGAACATCGTGGTGGTTGATACCGGCGATGCTTTGCTGGTGACCACCACCGACGACGCTCAATCCGTGAAGCAAGCAGTGGAAGCACTCAAAGCCCACGGTGACGACGATGTTCTTTAAGTAACATCAGATGGCGGTTGCGTTGCTAGCGCCTTGACAATCTCCTTAAGATAAAACCCATGCACGAAGGATTACCAGCATCATTACCCGCAACTGAGACCGCCGAGCAACGGGCTCGGATCGCTGAAGACTCAGCACATGGCGGGGCAATGAATGTGGAATCTCCGTTTCGCAGTTCCGCCGAGAAACCAGTGCGCGATGACCCGGATCTCCCACGGGTCTCACCAGTCGTTGACGGACTATTGCCGAGAATTCGGGCGTTTCGTCGAGATATTCACCAGCACCCCGAGCTGTCTCTGGAAGAACACCGCACCACCGCGAAGATTCTAGAGTTACTCAACTCCGCCGGACTGCAACCACAACAAATGGAATCCACCGGTGCGTGGGTCGATATTGGCCAGGGGCCGATCGTGTTAGGGTTGCGCGCCGATATTGACGCGTTGCCGTTGCAAGAACGCACCGGACTGGACTACGCCTCGGTCCATGACGGCATCGCCCACGCCTGTGGACACGACATGCATACCGCCGTGATGGCCGGGACCGCGTTGAGCCTGCAACAGATTCTGTCCGGACAGAGCGTGCTGAATACATCCGGGCTGGAACTCAACGGCCGGGTACGTATCATCTTTCAGCCTGCTGAAGAACGACTACCCGGTGGTGCCTTGCAGGTTATGAAAGCCGGACTGTTGGATGAGGTGCCACGGATCTTGGCGGCCCACTGTGACCCGGCCTTTGACGTCGGCACCATCGGTACCCGCATCGGTGCTATTACTTCGGCTACCGACACGTTGCGCATTACGGTCACCGGTCACGGTGGCCACACCTCGCGCCCGCAACAGACCGAAGACGTGGTTTATGCGTTGTCCAAAATTGCTTCTGAGGTGCCAGCGGTGCTGTCGCGACTGGTGGACGTGCGCTCGGCAGTTCAAGTGGTCTGGGGACATATCTCCGCAGGGGCTGCCCCGAACGCGATTCCCTCGATTGGTCAGCTGTCGGGAACCTTGCGCTGTTTGGACGCCGATGCCTGGGGCGCAGCAGCAGATTTGCTCGACCAAGTCATTCGGCAGATCGCAGCGCCCTACGGTGTCGCGGTGGAAATCGACCACGTCCGCGGTGTGCCACCGGTGGTCAGCACAGAGAAAGAAACTGATCTGATCGAAGATGCAACCCGTTTTGAGATTGGGTCTCGTGCCATTACGTTGACCCCGCAATCGATGGGTGGCGAAGACTTTGCGTGGATGACCCAAAAAATCTCTGGAGCCATGTTCCGGCTGGGCACCCGAACCCCAGACGGGCCGATTTACGATCTGCATCAAGGGGATTTCAATCCGGATGAACGAGCCCTGGGCGTCGGGGTGAAAATCTTCACCGCCGCTGCGTTGCGGGCCTTGGCCGGGGTACAGTGAAAAGCGTGGGTGAAGGCATACGCACAGACGTCCCGGTTTTTGAAAACCAGTGGCAGGATCTCCACCGGCACGCGGTGGAAGCCACGAGGAAAGCCTACGCGCCGTACTCCCACTATCCGGTCGGGGTAGCCGGCCTGACCCAATCTGGTCGGATCCTCACCGGGGCCAATATTGAAAACGCCTCCTACGGGCTGACTCTGTGCGCCGAATGCACGCTGATCTGTCAGGCCATCATGCTCGAAGCTGACCCGCTCATCGCGGTGGTGATCGTTAATGCGTCCGGTGAATTCATCACCCCCTGTGGTCGGTGCCGACAGCTACTGATCGAACACACCGGGCCCAGGCTACAACTCACCACGGCTGAGGGGCTCACTACTCTGGGACAACTGCTACCTCAGGCCTTTGGCCCGAAAAACCTCGCCACCTGAGCGAACCCCAAGACACCGATGTGAGCAACTGGAAAGGCAACACCGGATGACATCGCGGCACTTTCACCCCGTAGAGCTGATCGCCACCAAACGCGACGGAGAAGCGCTCACGACCGAGGCCATCACGTGGATCATCGAACGCTATACCGCCGGGGGCCTGCCGGATGAACAAATGTCGGCGTTGCTGATGGCGATCTACTACCAAGGCCTGAATGCCCAGGAGCTCCATGCCTGGACCCAAGCGATGATCAACTCTGGGACCCGGATGGACTTCTCCACTCTGGGGCACCCTACCGCCGATAAACATTCCACCGGGGGAGTCGGCGATAAAATCACCCTCGTGTTGACTCCGTTGGTCGCCAGCTACGGGGTGGCAGTGCCCCAACTGTCTGGTCGCGGATTGGGCCACACCGGTGGCACCCTGGACAAGCTCGAGTCTATCCCCGGTTACCGGGTCAATCTCACGCCCGAGGAGATGACCCGCCAGCTGGAAGACATCCGGGCAGTGATTTGTGCGCCCACCGCGGCTCTTGCCCCGGCCGATCAGAAGATCTATGCGCTCCGGGATGCCACCGCGACTGTTGAGTCGATCCCGTTGATCGCCTCCTCGATCATGTCCAAGAAGATCGCCGAGGGAACCGACTCGCTGGTGCTCGACGTCAAAGTCGGCTCTGGTGCCTTTATGAAAGACCTGGGTTCAGCTCGCACACTGGCCCACACGCTAGTCCGCCTCGGCACAGATGCGCAGGTCAACACCACCGCACTGGTCACTGATATGTCCACCCCGCTGGGTCGCACCGTCGGCAACGCGCTGGAGGTCGAAGAATCCCTCGAGGTTCTCTCCGGCGGTGGCCCCCAAGATGTCCGTGACCTTACCGTCGCGCTGGCCACTGAAATGCTGAGGGCTGCTGGAATCACCGGCGTGGATCCGGCCGAGCACCTGGACTCCGGGGCCGCCATGGATACTTTCGCCGCGATGGTTTGTGCTCAAGGCGGCGACCTGCGCGCCACGCTACCGACAGCACACCACGAGCACCAGGTGGTGGCGGACCGTTCCGGGAGTGTGACGAGCGTGGACGCGCTGACTGTCGGGCTGATCGCGCGCCGGCTGGGCGCCGGTCGCGCCCAGCGTTGTGATGCTGTCCAAGCTGGAGCCGGGGTGCGACTACACGTGCGCCGAGGCGACTCGGTCACCGCCGGTCAGCCAGTGGCGACTTTCTACACCGATGACACCAAGCTGATGGTATCGGCTTTGGAACTCACCGAGCAGATGATCGAGATCGGTCCTGACGCGACAGATACCACCGTCCCCGATGGCGTGATCCTTGATCGAATATCCAACTGATCTCGAGGACCCGTAGGCTAGAAGGGTGTTTGCATTCCTCGAAGATCTCATCCTGCGGGCGGCCACCGCGTGGTGGACCCCGCTGGCGCTGTTTATTCTGTGCTTCATTGATGGGTTCTTCCCGATCGTTCCCTCGGAATCGTTGATCGTTGCGCTGGCCGCGATCGCCGACCGAGAGAACACGGTGGGATTGACGACGCTGTTTTTTGTGGGCTGGTTCGGAGCCACTCTGGGTGACCAGGTTGCGTTCCGGCTGGGCCGTGCGATTGGCGTGACCCGATTCCGGTGGATGCGTTCCCGTCGGGTAGCCGGTATCGTCCAGCTAGCCAGACGGTCCCTGCACCGCAACGGGGCGCTACTGATCATCACGGCCCGGCATGTGCCCGGTGGACGGGTCGCCGTGAATTTTGTGGCCGGAGCGACCGGATACGCCTGGTGGAAATTCTCGCTCTTAGATTTTGTCTCAGCCGGGGTATGGGCCGGGTACTCCATCGCCATCGGGGTATTGACCACCGGATGGTTAGACAACGTCTTACTGCAAATTGTGGTGGCGCTCATCTTTGCGGGACTGTTGGGCCTGCTGATTGATTTTGTTGCTCGCAAGGTGGTGGCCCGGATTTCCTCGACGCCGGCTCAGGCGCCGGCCGAGGTAATCCGCCCGGCCGGGTTTAGCGAAGACTTCTCCGAAAATGGGCATGGCTCTAACGTGCGGGGCCGTTCTGGCATAGACTCGCAAGAGTGAGTCCAAAACACGCTGCTTCTGCACCCGTTGTCACCAATCCGCTCGCGCTTGATCTCGCCGCTCTGCCCAAGGTGAGTCTGCACGATCACCTCGACGGCGGATTGAGACCAGCCACCATCTTGGACCTGGCCCAATCCATCGGTCACCAGCTGCCGGCCGATACCACCGAAACATTGGCTGAATGGTTCCAGGTCGCTGCCAACGCCGGCAGTTTGGAAAGCTATCTAGAAACCTTTGAGCACACCACTGCGGTGATGCAGACGGCTGATGCGCTACAACGGGTGGCCCGAGAATTCGTCGAAGACCTCATCGACGACGGAGTGGTCTATGCCGAAGTGCGGTGGGCTCCGGAACAACACACCTACCAAGGACTCAGCCTGGAAGACGCCGTGGAAGCAGTCCAAGCCGGCCTCGAACAAGGGTGTCAACAAGCCAGCGATCAAGGTCAGAGCATTCAGGTCCAGCAATTACTGTGCGCCATGCGTCAAGCTGACCAGGCTCAAACGATCGCTGAACTGGCGGTGCGCTACCGCGACTCCGGGGTGGCCGGCTTTGACATTGCCGGGCCCGAAGACGGATTCCCGCCCCACCGCTTCGCTGAGACCTTCACCTGGCTGACCGAACAATTCATGCCCATCACCGTCCACGCTGGCGAAGCAGCCGGAATCGACTCGGTGGCCGATGCCATCATCTCCGGCCGGGCCCTGCGACTAGGCCACGGCGTCCGGGTCTCCGATGACATCATGATGGAAGACACTGAGACCGGTGACGCGCTGGTCAGTCTGGGTCGAGTCGCTGAAGGCGTATTGCAACGCCAGATGGTGCTAGAACTGTGCCCCAGCTCCAATCTGCAAACCGGTGCTGTCGAGCCCGGGACGGCAGAAGACCCACTGGCCAACCACCCCTTCGGACTGTTGCATGAGCTTGGATTTGCCGTCACCGTCAATCCGGATAATAGGTTGATCTCCGGCACCACCGTGACCGATGAACTCTACTTACTGACCCACTCCTATGGTTACACCCTGGAAGACCTGCTGGAGTTCCAGCTCAACGCCGCTCGCGGAGCGTTCATCTCGCAGGCCGAACGCGATAACTTATTGGAGAAGATCAATCGCCACTGGTGTGCTGTGATCGAGGATCACCTGGACCCTCACGATCCGCACCGCCCGACCTGCTTTACTGCCCTGAACGATGACTGATACCACCCAGCACGCCGGCCCCGTGACCTCGAGTGAATTAGCACGATTGCGCTGGATTACCGCACAATTGCGTCGGTGGTGCCCCTGGACGGCACAGCTGACCCACCGTGAGCTAACCAACTATCTGATTGAAGAAGCCCACGAAGCCGTCGACGCCATCGAAACCGGGGATATCGCGGAGATACGCGATGAGCTCGGTGATGTGCTCTTCCAAGTTGCCTTGCACTCTGCCCTGGCTGAAACGAACCCGAAACCAGCCCAACGGTTCACCATCGAAGACGTCGCAGCAACCATTAACCAGAAAATGATTCGGCGCAACCCCCACGTGTTTACCCCGGAAGGACAGCTACAGGACCCCTCCGTTCTTGGGCAATCCACGGTCGAGGATGTCGAGCATGCCTGGGAACACATTAAACAGCAGGAAAAAGCCGATACCACTCCTGACAGCACCGATGAGTCCAGAGCACAGGCCGAACGCGTCGCTCACGCCTCGATTTTTTCAACCCCCTCGGGATACCCGAGTCTGGCGGCCGCTGCCAAGATCCTGTCGCGGGCCCGCAGACAAGAGGTCAACCCGCTTGAGGAGACCGCGGGTAACACACCAAATCCCCCGGAGTCCATCGAGACCGAGCATCAGTTGGGGGCGCAACTGTTCGCGTTGGTTGCCCAAGCCACCCAACGGGGGTTGGACCCAGAAAGAGCCTTGCGGGAATATCTGCACTGGCTTGAGGCTCAGTCTGCGCCGAGCTCTGCTCAGCGCACTGATAGGGTGACACCATGATCTGGCTGATGAATTCCACGCAAACCATCGAGGCACCGTGGGGTGTTTGGGTGGCAGTTGCACTCATCACCGGTGTGCTGGCGGTCCTGGTTGTTATGGTCGCCGCCGTTCTGCGCGGATCCTCTAATTATCGTCGCTCCAACACGTTGAAGGATTTCCGTGCCCGACAGCGTGCCAACGATACCACACAGTGTCACGAACCCAGAGAATCCACTGAACCCAGCGAATCCTCCACCGATACTTCCGAGAACTGACCGATCGATCCCTCAGATTCCCTAATCCGTTGATCTCTAAGGAGAGGACCCCCACACCATGTCCTTTATCGATGCAATCCACGCACGCGAAATCCTCGATTCCCGTGGTAACCCCACCATCGAGGTCGAAGTCCTGCTGACCGACGGCTCGATGGGACGTGCCGCAGTGCCATCAGGCGCCTCCACCGGTGAATTTGAAGCAGTCGAGCGCCGCGACGGCGATGCAGAACGCTATAACGGCAAAGGCGTGCTCGACGCTGTTGTGGCAGTCAACACCGACATCGCCCAAGAACTGTTGGGCGAAGACGCCACGGATCAACGTCGCATTGACCAGCTGATGTTGGATCTGGACGGCACCGAAGCCAAATCCAACCTGGGCGCTAACGCCATCCTCGGCGTTTCCATGGCAGTGGCCGATGCAGCCGCAGAGTTCACCGACCTGTCACTATTCAAGTACCTCGGTGGCCCCCACGCCCACACGTTGCCGGTGCCGATGATGAACATTCTCAATGGTGGCGCTCACGCAGACTCTAACGTCGACATTCAAGAGTTCATGATCGCCCCGCTGGGTGCTGCATCCTTCTCTGAAGCCCTGCGCTGGGGCGCTGAGGTCTATCACAGTCTGAAAGCTGTGCTCAAAGAACAGGGCTACGGTACCGGCCTGGGGGATGAAGGAGGCTTCGCACCGTCGCTACCATCTAACCGCGACGCCCTGGACCTGATCACCACCGCGATCACCAAGGCCGGCTACACCCCCGGCACCGATATTGCTCTCGCCCTGGACGTGGCCAGCTCAGAGTTCTTTGACAACGGCACCTACACCTTTGAAGGTCAGGAACGCACCGCCGAAGAAATGACTGCGTACTACCAAGACTTGGTGACCGACTACCCGCTGGTTTCGATCGAAGATCCCCTGGACGAAGAAGATTGGGAGGGCTGGGCAACTCTGACTCAGGCCCTGGGTGAAAAGGTTCAGCTGGTCGGTGACGACCTGTTCGTGACCAATAAAGTCCGTCTGCAGCGCGGTATTGACGAGCGCGCCGGTAACGCCATTCTGGTCAAAGTCAATCAGATCGGTTCGCTGACCGAAACCTTCGAGACGATCTCGCTGGCCCAGTCGCGGACCTTCAACTGCATGATCTCCCACCGTTCCGGTGAAACCGAGGACACCTTCATCGCCGACCTGTCGGTGGCCACTAACGCCGGTCAGATCAAAACCGGGGCTCCGGCACGCTCTGACCGTGTGGCTAAGTACAACCAATTGCTACGTATTGAAGAAGAACTCGACGACTCGGCGCGCTACGCCGGTCGTAGCGCATTCCCGCGGTTCCAGATTTAACGAACTTCTGTCGGTAGCCCACAATCAACGGCCGAAGAGTATCAATCGGCACTCTTCGGCCGTTGCTAGTTTACCGATTTCGAGTTTGCGGGCGCGGGCGACGGACAGTCGCCAGTTGTGGTGACTAAGGTAGGGCCAGAACAATTGCGTCAACAGTGCCAGTCAACCGGTGAACTGGTGTGAGCTGGGCGCCGGAACGGACCATCAGAGACGACGCGCCACGGAAGGACTAGCCGTGAGATCTCAAAAGCCCAGAGTACCCAAGAACTCTTCCGGAACCAGCGGTTCCCAGGCCGACAGGGGTGCCCAGCGTCGTCAGGACCAGCGCGAGCAAGCGGTGAAACGAGGCACGGCCGCGACCGGCACCAAACGCGGTCAGCGACAACTAGCCCGGCGCGCCCAAGAGCGCGTCCGGCAACGTTACAGTCACGCCACCCCGGAAGAACAACGTCCTGCCCGCAACTTCTCCGGCCGGATGATTGCGGTGATCATGGTGCTGTTTCTTGCTGTGGTGGTGATGGCACCCAGCCTGCGCACTATGTTGCAACAAAACCAGGAAATCTCCCAGGCCGAGGCCGATTTGCAGGCAGAACAACAGCGCAACGAAGAGCTCACCCAACAACTCAATCGCTGGGACGATCCGGCGTATGTGCAACAGCAAGCCCGAGAACGGTTTAATATGGTCATGCCAGGTGAACATAAGTACCTGGTGGTCGGTGGCGAGGAACTAGCCGAAGGCGAGGAGCCGGTGACCGAGGAAGAGGAAATTACCGAAGACCAGGCACCGGCCTGGGCCGATGACTTTTGGAACTCTTTCGTCCACGCCAGCCAACACCAAACGAGCCAACCATAAAACGCAAGAACCAAAGAATACTCCCGCACAGCATGGAGGATGCGTGGCCACGGTAGACCACCCCACTGAAGCAGACCTGCAGACCCTCAGTCGTCAGCTGGGGCGACCGGTGCGCGATGTGGTGGCCATCGGTGCACGGTGTCAGGGATGCGGGTCACCCCTGGTTGCCACCACAGCGCCACGACTGTCGAATGGTATCCCGTTCCCCACCACGTTCTACCTGACCCACCCGCTGGCTACTACCGCCGTGTCCCGGCTGGAAGCCACCGGGATCATGGCGGAGATGACCGACGAACTGGCTCACAACCGGCACCTTGCTGATCAATACCGGGCTGCCCACGAGAATTACTTAGCCGAGCGTGATCGGATCGGCCAGATTGCCGGGGTGGGCGAGGTCCCCGAAATCGAAGGAATTTCTGCCGGCGGAATGCCCGAACGGGTCAAATGCTTACACGTGCTGGCCGCTCACTCCTTGTCGGTGGGCCCCGGAGTCAACCCATTGGGGGACCGCGTGCTGGATCTGATCTCCGAAGAGTTCTCGGCGCAGAGGTGCCGGTGTGAACACGGATGGGACGATGCATCAGTCGCCCCACGTCAGGATCTGTCCCGCCACGTGCGTCGACTCAACCGGCAGGGGCGGACCAACCCGATCCAGCACCGTCGGGTTAGCGCCGATGAGGCCACTGCGGTGGCTGCTATCGACTGCGGGACGAATTCGCTTCGTCTGCTGGTGGCCCGCCCGGTTGCCGATCCTGACACCGGGGCCAAACTGGTCGAACTGCACCGTGAAATGCAGGTGGTTCGACTGGGCGAAGGGGTAGACCAGAGCGGAGAATTTGCCCCGCAAGCCCTAGAACGTACTTTCGCCACCTGCCGGGATTACGCTGAAGTGATTGAACACCACCGCGCCGAGACCGTCCGGTTTGTAGCCACCTCGGCCTCCCGTGATGTCTCCAATCGCGATGCGTTCATCGCCGGGGTGCGCCAGGCGCTGAACGTGACACCAGAAGTCGTCTCCGGCGCCGAGGAAGCCCACCTAACCTTCTGCGGTGCCCTGAGTGCCCTCGATGATGCACAACTCCAAGCCATTGCTGTCGAGCGCGAAAACCCGGATCAATCGGTGCGGGTCATGGTGGTGGACCTCGGCGGCGGGTCCACCGAGTGCGTGGTCGGCGAGGTGGGTTTTGCCTCGGGACATCGCGAGATTACTCTGGTCGGCTCGGTTTCAGAAAACATCGGGTGTGTCCGCTTCACCGAACGATACCTGCGTTCTGACCCACCGACCGCCGAGGAAATTGCCGTTGCAGACCGTGAGCTCAACGAGGTTTTCACCCGAGTGCACGAGGAACTGGACTTCTCCACGATCGATGCGGTCATCGGGGTTGCTGGGACCGTCACGACGCTCACCGCAGCGGCGTTGGGCCTGAAAGAATACGATGCCGATGCCATCCACGGCGCCCAACTGGATCGAGAAACCCTGAAAGCCACTGCGGCCACCTTGCTTCACTCGACCCGCGCCGAACGGGCCAACCTAGGGTTCATGCACCCGGGCCGTGCCGATGTGATCGGAGCCGGCGCACTGATCTGGTCGACGTTGCTACAGACAGTGCACGACGCTACCGGCGGGGAACTGGCCGCCATTATCACCTCCGAACACGATATTCTCGACGGCATCGCCCTATCGCTGATCGGGCCGAACGACAGCAGGGTCCAGGACTCATAGCATGAAGGTCGTGGTGATCGTCAAGCCACTGAGCGATGCAGTTTTACGTGCGACGACACTGGCTCTTGCTCTGTTGTTATGCTTGGTCAGCACACCGGTGCCCAAAGCGCAGGCCGATCAATGGCGGGACAGCCAAGAGTGGATCACCGAGTACGGTTTCGACCAAGCCTGGAAAGAAACCCGCGGCGAGGGGGTCACCGTTGCGGTGATTGACACCGGTATCGATGACACGCACCCGGATCTGACTGGCCAAGTGGTCGGGGGAACCGATGTGTCGGGGCAGGGTCACGACGACGGTACCAAACCGATTGGTGAGGACCCTCACCACGGCACGAGCGTCGCGTCTCTGGTGGCCGGGCACGGCAATAATCTGCGCGAGGTTGACCAAGCCACTCAGCAAGAGCCCGAGAACGACGACAATGACGAGGAAGATTCCAACGCCTCTGAGGATGCCGAGACGGACACAGAACCAGAATCGGAGCCCTCTGCTGAACCGGGTCCCGGAGACGACGGCATCATCGGGACCGCACCCGAAGCGCAGCTGCTGAGCATTTCGGTCTATCTCGGCGAGGGCGAGGATGTTCCTAGCGCCGAAGAGCAGATTGCTGAAGCCGTGACCTGGGCGGTTGATCATGGTGCCGATGTCATCAATATTTCACTGGCCTCCTCCGAACAAGATTGGCCAGAATCCTGGGACGATGCCTTTCTCTACGCTGAGGAAAACGACGTGGTAGTCGTGGTGGCTGCCGGCAACCGGGCCGGCGGATCGACGACGGTGGGAGCCCCGGCCACCATCCCTGGTGTACTCACCGTGGCAGGACTGGACGCGGATGGATCCGCCAGTTGGGACTTTTCCACTGAGGGCATCACGATCGGTGTGGCCGCCCCGGCCGACCCGCTGGTCGGAGCAACCCCGGATGGCGGGTATCAGAACTGGTCGGGAACCTCTGGTGCCGCACCGCTGGTCTCGGGCCTCGTCGCGCTCGTGCGCTCGGCCCATCCGGAGGATTCGGCAGCACAAGTCATCAACCGAATTTTGTCCAGGGCCCAACCTGCAGGCGATTCCGGCACCGATGCGCTCTACGGTCACGGAGTGATCAATGCCGAACAGGCCGTCACCGCGCAGGTGCCGACCGTAACGGAAAACCCGATGGGCTCGATGGCCGAGTGGATCCGCGTACACCGTCGTTCATCTGACGACGATGCGCTCACCGGTAGGTCTGACCAATATCAGGGCCACGAGCCGGTGGAGGTGCCCACCGAACTGCCGGGGGATGCCACAGCCCAATCCACTCCCGCGACACCGATGACCGGTGCGGCCAGTTGGTGGCAACCTGTCATGGTCATCGGTGGGACGGGCCTGGTGGTAGCGCTGGCCGGGACCGGAATATGGCAATTGGCCACCCGCCGAGCTGCTGGTCGTCCCACGAGTCGTTAGCCCGCCCACAACCTGAATATCTCACCGTGTCAGAATGTGGTATAGATCTCACTGTGTAGTTAATACAATCAACCGTCGCTGTTGAATTCACAACCGCGCGTAACCGGCCTAACATAGGAAACATGGCTATAACTCCTCAATTATCACCGAAACCACGCGTGCTCATTGTGGGCGGCGGTTACGCCGGTATCACTGTTGCACGGAAGCTCCAGAAAAAAGTTCGTGATCGGGGCGGTGTGGTCACCGTCGTTGACCCCAACGCATACATGACCTACCTCCCGTTCCTGCCCGAGGTTCTCGGCGGACACATTGAGGCCCGCCACGCTACGGTGGACCTGCACACTCACCTCAAGCACGCCGAAATCGTTCAGGGCTCGGTCGTCAATGTCTCTCACGCCGAGAAGATCGCGACTGTAGCCGCCGAAGACGGCGAACAGTTCGAGATTCCATATCAGGACATCGTGATGACCGCAGGTTCTAACACCCGTGTATTCCCGATTGACGGTCTAGATAAGACCGGCATCGGTATGAAGACCATTGAAGAGGCAGTCACTCTGCGCAACCAGATCCTGGAACGCGTCGAGTCGGCAGCCTTGATGACCGACGCTGCTGAGCGTCGTCGCGCGCTGACCTTCGTGCTAGTCGGTGGTGGCTTCGCCGGTGTGGAGACCATCTCCGAGATCGATGACCTGGTCCGCAACGCCATCGCCCGTAACTCCCGATTGTCGCAGTCCGAGGCTCGCATCGTGCTCGTTGAAGCCATGGGACGCATTATGCCCGAGGTCTCTGAAGCGCAGGCGGAAGGCGTTGTCGAGCACCTGCGCGACCGTGGCATCGAGGTGTTGCTGAACACTTCGCTGGACAGCGCCGTTGACTACGAAGTCAAGCTCAAAGACATGCGTGACGATTCACCGGCCGGATCCTTCTACGCTGACACCATCGTGTGGTCCGCCGGTGTTGCCGCCAACGGTATGGCCAAAGAAACCGATTTCCCGGTGGACGACCGTGGTCGCATCGAGGTTACTCCGACTCTGCAGATCTCGGATGGAGACGGTGGCGTGACTGAAGGTGCCTGGGGTTGTGGCGACATCTGCGCTGTGCCGGATCTGACCGGTGATGGCCCCGGTGGATTCTGTGTGCCGAACGCACAGCACGCCGGCCGTCAGGCGAAGCGCCTGGCCGAAAACCTATTGGCCGTACGCTTCGGCGAAGGTGTCGTTGAAGAGTACTACCACAAGTCTCTGGGTACCGTTGCCGGAATGGGGCTTGGCAAGGGCGTCGGTAACCCGCTGGGCGTTGAACTCAACGGCCTGCCCGCCTGGCTGGCACACCGTGTCTACCACGCCTACGCGTTGCCGACCCTTGAGCGCAAGTCTCGCGTGGTCTCCGGCTGGATCCAGGAACTGCTGTGGGGTACAGACACTACCCAGACCAAGCGTCTGGAGCGTCCGTTCAACGCCTTCCGCAAGGCCGCCGGTAAGCCTGAGATTCCGTCACGGTTCACCAAGAAGACCGAAGAAATCGAAGCCTAAGCTCTCGATCACACCAGCGCAGATGACATTTGTGACGCGCTGAGTTAAAACAACGGCCCCGGTCGAGCGCCTCCAGTATGATCTGGAAGGTGTTCTGGCCGGGGCGTTGTGATGTCTCGGAACCACGAACGAGCCCCCATAGCCCAATTGGTAGAGGCAAGCGACTTAAAATCGCTGTGTTGTCAGTTCGAGTCTGACTGGGGGTACCGGCGTCCTGAATAGAGGCTGATGATTCACTGAATCGCCTATTCAGTTTCGGGGACTACACTCGGGGTGATCATCCCAAGGAGACGCACAACCGGCGCGAGGACAGCTCCTGACACCCAACCCGAAGGGACGGTAGACGTTTGCTCGGCAAAAAGATCCTCAGTTCCATCGCACTGATTGCCATGTTGAGCCTGTCAGCCTGTAGTGCAGATGAGGAAAACGCAGATGGGGCGCCCGAAGCCTCTGCATCGGCTGGCGACCAAGGAGCGCTTCCGGAACCAAATCTCGACGACGTTCCCGACGTGGTGGCCACGATCAACGATACCGAGATCACCAAAGAGGAATTTGCTACCAACTATGAGTCTCAGTATCAGCAGATGGCGTACCAGGCTCAAATGAGCGGTTCGGACGTTGACGAAGATCAGCTCAAACAGGAGAGCCTGGAGATCATGATCGGCAATGAGCTGTTGCTCCAAGAAGCAGCGGACCAAGATATCGAGGTCACAGAGGATGATGTCGATGAGTTCCTCGATGACTTTGCTAAACAACAAGGGCTGGAATCTCAGGACGAGCTCATCGCGCAGTTTGAGGAACAAGGCATGGACGAGGAACAACTGCGTGAAGATTCCAAGAAACAAGTTGCCATGGATCGGCTGATCGAGACTCTCGATGTTGAAGAGCCTTCGGAAGAAGAGCTCAAAGATCTCTACGACGACCAGATGGAACAACAGAAGCAACTCATGGAGGCTCAAGCCTCGGCTGATCCGTCCGCACAGGCCGAGGATGGATCGTCGGAATCCGCCTCGGGCGAAGACCAGCTACCGAGCTTTGAAGAGTCCAAGGACGACCTGGAAGAGCAGGTCAAGCTTCAAAACGAGAATGAAGCGATCACTGAAATGGTGGAGGATTTACGCGAGGATGCCGATATCGAGATTTTCCTCGAAACCCCCGCTACTACAGAATCTAGCTCTGAGGACGATAGCGACGAGGACGCAAAGTAACAAGTGTGCCGGATAGTGCCATACAGCAGGGGATTATCACCGCTGGTAGTTAACCTAGCTTGCGGGTAGTTAGCTAACACCGGCGCAGTGGTTACCGTTAGACTGGCACATGAACACCTGACCGTCAGATACGAGAGGACGGCCCATGGCCAACCCAGTCTTTAACTCCGACAATTTCAAGCAACAAGCTTCTGGGGGCGTGCAGACCCCTCAGACCATTTCCGCATCTGAACTCGAAGAGATGTATGCTCGCCCCTCCGCGACTCCACAGGATACCGGGCGAGTCAGCTACAACGATGTGATCCTGCGAACCGCTTCCCAGCTAGCCGTGGTGGTGGTCGGAGCTTTGGGACTGTGGTTTGCCGGAACGATGCTCGGATTGGGCGGAATCGTCGGTCCCGCAACGCTCGTCGGTGCTATTGGCGCGATCGTCCTGTCCTTGGTGAACGCGTTCAAAAAGCAGCCCTCACCGTTGCTGATCACGCTGTTCTCCCTCGCGGAGGGCCTGTTCCTTGGGGGGATCTCCCTCACCTTGGACGCCATGTACCCGGGGGTGGCCAGCCAGGCTGTTCTGGCGACCTTGTGCGTCTTCCTGGTGATGTTGGCGCTATTCTCCTCTGGTAAGGTCCGTGCTACGGCTCGTGGAATGCAGATCTTCATGCTGGCCTCTCTGGGTTACGCCGTATTTGCTTTGGTGAACTTCGTGCTGATGATTACCGGAGTCACCGAGGGGATGTTCGGTCTACGTTCGGGCTGGCTGGGTGTCATCGTCGGCGTGATCGCGATCGTTTTGGCCGCTTATTCGCTGGTGATGAGTTTTTCCATGATCCAGCAGGGTGTGCGCAACGGTGCCCCACGCTCCTTCGCCTGGACTGCAGCATTTGGCTTGGTCACCGACTTGACCTGGCTTTACCTGGAAATTCTGCGTGTGCTGTCGATCTTGAGCGAGATGGCCGATGCGTGATTTCCGGCGCACGGGTATCGTGTTTTCGTCAGGTCACGATCTGAGGTGACCGATAATACGGGCGGTGTCACGCTGAGGCCACCTTTGGTTAGTCTGCGTGACACCGCCCGCGTATGTTCTGTCTTGGGTTTTCTTCACAATTTCCGGGACAGAGTATGCTTACAAGGGTTGAGGCTTGGCACGAGCCTTTACCGTAGTGATCAGCACAGAGAGGACCTGGCCGATGAGTTCAGCCCCTCCGAAAAGGCCTGTCGAGGACTCAGAGTTCGACTCGCCTACTTTGGCTGAAGTCGGGAGAAAACTAGCGACTGACATTCCCTACGGTGTAACTGTCGCAACTGGATGGGCGCTACAGTTCATTATTATTGTCGTCGCGGCAGGTATCGGAATTTGGCTGTTTTCACACGTCTCCCTGCTCGTAGTCCCGCTACTGATCGCTGCTTTGTTGTCCAGCCTGCTCTATCCGGTGCATAGCTTTTTGAAAAACCGGTTTCGGTTCCCGGCCTGGCTGTCGGTAGTTACCGTGATGCTGGGCTTCCTCTCGCTCATCGTGGGACTGCTGTGGCTGGCAGGGCAACAATTGGCCGTCGGGTTCGCTGATATGTGGCAGCAGATCCAAGAAGGCATCGTGGGACTTTTCGCCCTGGCCGAGTCCTACGGTCTCACCACAGACCGATGGCAAGAAATCCTGGCCGACGTCTGGAAGACCTTTACCCAGAATTCCGACGCTCTCGTCTCCGGGGCTATCGGCTTCGGCTCCACCGCAACGAACATCGGTGCCGGAACACTGATCGCGCTATTCGCGTTGATCTTCTTCCTCATCGACGGTTCCCGGATCTGGAATTTTATGCTCAACTTCGTGCCACGTCGCCACCGCCGTGCAATCGACGGAGCCGGACACGCCGGTTGGAAGTCACTGGGAAGCTATGTGCGGGTCCAAATCTTCGTGGCCTTCGTCGACGCGGTCGGAATCGGCTTGGGCGCCTGGCTACTCTCGGTCCCGCTCGCCCTGCCCCTCGCGGTGCTCGTCTTCCTCGGTTCTTTCATCCCCATGATTGGTGCGGTTTTGACCGGTGCGATCGCGGTGATCCTAGCACTGGTTGCCAACGGTTGGGTCAACGCGCTGTTGATGTTAGTGGTGGTGCTGATCGTGCAACAAGCCGAATCACATATTCTGCAACCACTGGTTATGGGGCGCGCCGTGCAGCTACACCCCTTGGTGGTATTCCTCGCTGTCTCTGGCGGTACAGCGCTGATGGGTATCGTCGGGGCGATCTTTGCGGTACCGGCCATTGCCTTCGCTAATTCTTTCGTCAAATATCTGTCGGCGCGACCATGGGAGAAGAATAAAGATCCCCACGCGGTCGACCCGGAAGCACCTGACGAGATGGCGCCCAGCGCTGGCGACCTCTGACGATCCGATCTGCTGCTCTCATCCATCGCGTATCAACCCTCAGGAGACCGACTCGTGACATCCACTGATTCTTCTGTACCTGTATTGCCCGCTGAGGTGCCGGTGAGTTTCGACGATATTCTTGCTGCGCGCGACGTCATTAGCGCGGTAGCGGTGGAAACCGGCATGGAGCACTCCAGAGCGCTGGGGCGGATGACCGGTGCCACGGTGCATCTGAAGTGCGAAAATCTTCAGCGTGCTGGCTCATTCAAAGTGCGGGGCGCCTACAACCGGATGTATCACATTCCCGAAGAGGACAAAGGCAACGGGGTGGTGGCTGCCTCTGCAGGAAACCACGCCCAAGGTGTTGCCTTAGCGGCCTCAAAACTTGGACTGCGCGCCACGATCTTCATGCCCCTAGGAGCAGCATTACCTAAGGTTCAGGCTACGAAAGATCACGGCGCGGAAGTCGTCTTGCTTGGCAATAACGTCGACGAAGCCTTGGCAGCAGCGAAGGACCACGCAGCAAAAACCGGGGCAACGTTTATTCATCCCTTCGACGACGAGAAGGTCGTGGCAGGTCAAGGAACTATTGGACTCGAAATTCTCGAGCAACAACCCGATGTCGACACGGTGATCACCAGTATCGGTGGTGGGGGACTGTTGGCAGGGACAGCAATCGCCATCAAGGAACTGGCGCGGCGACAAGGACGCGACATCACGATTATCGGTGTGCAAGCCGAAGATGCGGCCGCCTACCCGGCCTCGCTGGCCGCTGACGGCGTCGTTTCTCTCGAGCAGCTCACGACGATTGCTGACGGCATTGCGGTGGGCCGTCCGGGCAATCTACCCTTTAGCATCATCAAGGATCTCGTGGATCACGTGGTGACAGTTTCTGAAGACCAAATCGCTAACGCTTTGGTGTTCTTATTGGAGCGGTCCAAGATGGTGGTCGAACCAGCCGGTGCGGTATCGGTGGCGGCGTTGATGTCGGGGAAGCTGAAGGACCTGGGGCTGGCACCGAAATCAGTGGTCGCGCTGTTGTCCGGGGGCAATATTGACCCGCTGTTGATGCTCAAAGTGGTTCAGTCGGGTCTGTTGGCAGCCGGACGCTATCTCACCGTGCGGATTCCCCTCCGAGATCGGCCAGGCGAGCTGAAGAACGTGTCACGGATTATTGCCGAGGCCGAAGCGAATGTCATCGGAGTGGACCACACCTCAATCGGTCCTTCGCTGGGCATGGGCGAAGTGTATATCACCATTAATATGGAAACACGTGGCCATTACCACTCAGACCACTTGCTTGAAAAACTTCGTGAAAGTGGCTATGAGCCCGAAATCACGCACTAAGGCCTGGGGACGTGGCTACAGTGTAGCTGGTCCTAACTGCGACTTAGCCATCAGTGCTGAGGTGCCACTGGTCTGAGCGTGCAACACCGACAGCACCGGGTGGTGCCCATCAAGCTCGTGCACCCGGTTGCTGAAGTCCTTTTGCTCCCAATCAGCGTTGGCGGTCGCGAACATGAGGCCGGTGGCGTTGATGCTCTCAATGATGCCCAATAGTAGACGGTCTTCGTAGGTGGGCTCACGACGCCCCAACAGCACCTGCGTGAGTGGCGTGATGACCTCTTCAGCGGTGGTATCAAGAACGAGCTCGTAGCGCGTTGGCCTAAACGGTCCTGGGTTATGGGTGGACACCAAACCGTTGTGCTCAAAGTTGTCCAAGACACCCTGCAACGGATCGAACTTCTTGGACTTCACGATCCGGGAGAGCTCATCGCCCGTCTTATCGCGCAGTTTCTCGACGACGTCGTTCAAGGCCGGAGAGCTCGGAGTTTTTTCCTTGACGATAATCTTCGGATCATCCATGTTCCACGGTTCGGTCAGCTCGGCGGGGGTAAAGGACACCACGCCATCGGTCTCCAAATCGGCCATGGTGGCTGCCACCCGTGCTTTCGAGAGCAGGGAGGAAACTCCTGCTAGCTCGTCTTGGAACTCCAGGCTGAGTACTACGAAACGCTCTACAATCTTCACAAATCCTAGGCTAGCAGTTAACTGCCACAATCACAGATGGTCTACCAGCCACTTTGTCATCTGCGTGGTTGCTCTCAGCACAGTGGGCAAGGGGAAATAACACCAGGAATATTGTCCCTTAAGCAAGTCCCGGGCCTCGGTGTTGCACGCGAGGCCCGGGAGGAGGCGAAGCTTCTGAAAAAGTTACTTTCCAGGATTGTAGGGAGTAACCTTCTTCAGAACAACTTCGATGTCCTTACCATTCGGGGCAGTGTAGGACAGGGTTTCACCAGCTTGACGACCGTGAATTGCTTCGCCGAGGGGAGAGCGCTCCGAGTAAACATCGAGTTGCTCGTCTTCGGAAGCGATTTCACGGTTACCAAAGATAAAGGTCATTTCGTTACCGCCGACGGTGGCCTCAACGACCATACCGGCCTCAACGACGCCGTCGTCCTGCGGCGTGTCGCCCACAACTGCGTTCTCCAACAGCTGTTTTAGTTCCGCGATGCGGCCTTCGTTTTTGGACTGTTCTTCACGAGCGGCGTGGTACCCGCCGTTCTCCTTCAAGTCGCCTTCATCGCGGGCCGCTTCAATGCGGTCGACGATTTCTTGACGACCTTCGCCAGCGCGGTATTCGAGTTCTTTGCTCAACCGGTCATAGGCTTCTTGGGTCAGCCAAGGAGCTGAGGGTGAGGTGGTCATAATTCCTCCTTGAAGGATCGTTTGGCAGGGAAAGTTTGAGTTGTCCACTGCACGTCAAGTTCTTTACTGCACAAAGACCCGCCGTGGGGCGTGCGGTTTAACCGAATCCGATTTTATCGGATGCGATTCGCATGCCCCCACGACGGGACTTCGTCAACGCTTTTGCGGGGTTAGGGAGAATTCTAGCACTGGACCGCGACACTGTGCAGTCTGGTCGCTGTGGGAGCGTCCGTCGGGCTCTCTTGCGCCAGGCAGGCTACCGTTCGACATCAAAATATGAGATGTTGCTGGGACCGTCTTCGTAGTACCAGCAATCATTCACGCCACCATTGGTTCCTAGCCCATCGGTTCGGACCTGGACGTCGTAGTAACTAGTCAGATCTGAGGGGCTGGAATCAATTTGTTCACCGGCGGCCTCAGGGCCAATGATGACTGTTTTCCATCCCACCACCGCATAATTATCGGCCAGCACCTGCACCGCACAGGAGACCGTGGCGTCGTGCTCTTTAGTGAGCTGGAAGCGAACAGTGGCATGATCTTCGGAGACGATGTCGAAGCCCACGTCTTTATAGCTCAATCGGTCTTCGGTCATCGAGTAGGTCCACACACCGGCGAGCGCTACGGCTAGAATGAGAGCCGTCACCGCAATAATGATCCCCCAACGACGCCGTCGCGCCTGCTTTTCAGGCGAGTTCTTACTTTGGGAGCGACCATAACGATTGGCTAAGCTATCAGAAGCCGATGCCTGCGCCGGAACTGGGCTATTGACCATAGACTTAAACTCTACCCAGCCACGGCGTAGCACAGCCAATGTGACCGTGAAGCAGTGGATCAGGAGTACAGACAACTCGTGAGCGTTTCAACACAACAAAGGTCCGGATCATCGCAACACCCAGAGTTTGGTGTACCCGTAGGATCCGAGGACTACGGTAGCACGCAGCCGAGTGACTATCAGCGTCCAGAAGCCACCGATGTTCCGCCCTCCCAAGGGTTGCGCCTGATGGCTGTTCACGCACACCCCGATGATGAATCCTCCAAGGGGGCGGCGATGATGGCAGCATATGAGGATGCCGGTGCTGACGTCATGGTGGCATTGTGCACCTCGGGAGAAGCTGGGTCGTTGCTGAACCAGCACTACCAGGGTGAGGTTGCCCGTTTGCACCGAGACATGACCGCGGTACGGCGAGTCGAGATGGAAGAGTCCTCTCAAGCGCTCGGCATAGACTACCGCTGGCTCGGATTTATTGATTCGGGCCTGCCAGAAGGCGACCCGGTTCCCGAATTACCCTATGGGGTTTTTGCCAATTCTGATCGTGATACTCAGGTCGCGGTGCTCGTACGACTGATTCGAGAGTTTCGCCCCCATGTGCTGATTTCCTATGATGAGATCGGTGGCTACCCGCACCCCGATCACCTGCGCGCTCACGAGATCACCGTCAAGGCGTATCAAAGCTCAGGCGATCCGCAAGCCTATCCGGGCACAGGGCAAGCGTGGGAAGTATCCAAGCTGTACTATGACCGGGCTTTCAACCCGGATAAATATTTTGCCCTGCACAAAGCCTATGAAGCCTCCGGCCAGACCTCGCCTTATGCGGATCGCATTCAGTGGTACGAGCGGTTGCAATCCGGTGAAGACCCGGACGCGTGGCGGTTGACCAAGCACCAGGTCACCACACAGATTCCAGTGGGGAACTACCTGGACCGTCGCGATGCTGCACTACGGGCTCATGCCACACAGATCGATCCGCACGGGTTCTTCTTCACCCCCCACGACATTGTGCGGGATGCCTGGCCCTGGGAAGACTACGTGCTGATTGACTCGCGCGTACCAACTCACCTGCCCGAAACCGACCTGTTCTCCGGTCTGCGCACCCCCACCCCAGACCAGGCAGATCAGGGAAAAGAGGCCTGATGACAACTGCCCTGCAGACCGCGGTCCTGCTGGCCGCTGAGGAATCGAACTTGCGCCCTGGACTCGACCAGGAAGAGGTCACTCCGGGTATTGAAGGGTTTCTGCTGACCTTTCTGATGGTGGCGCTGTCCGTGGTGGTCATCCGCATGATGGTGCGCTCGGTCCGCAAAGTGAAGCTACGTTCCAAAACCGCCGAAGATATGCTGGTGGAGCGAAACCAGCCAAGACTTTCTGAGAAACAACGCCAGCGCCCTGAGATCGACGAGCTCAGCCCTGACCGTCTCGGAATGATGCGCAAGAAGTACCCCGGCTATTTGGACTCGCCTCCGCTCGAGCCACAAGAGCCTGAATCTGGGCGGGAGCATCGCTAGAGTTGGGGTATGGACTATCCCGACCTGTTTTATCGACTTTACGAGCGCCGGTTAACTCAAGGCCTTGACGCCTCCCGTTTGCCCGGGCATATCGGTGTCGTCCTGGACGGCAACCGGCGCTGGGCGAAAGCCGCGGGGGAGCCTACTGCCCGGGGCCACCAAGCCGGTGCCGATAAGATCCTCGAGTTCTTGGGGTGGAGCGCAGAGATCGGGATCCCGATGGTGACTCTCTATATGCTCTCCACCGATAATCTGAATCGGGATGCCTCCGAGTTGAGGTCCCTGGTCGCTATTATTTCCGATACGCTCAAACGGCTGGAAGAAGGCGAAATCAACGGTCGGCCGATCAAAGTCCAACCCGTGGGGTCGACCGAGATTTTGCCAGCATCGCTCTCCGAACAAATCCGTCACCTTACGCGGCGCGGTGCCCAACACAATGAATCCGGGATGCACGTGAACGTGGCAGTCGGTTACGGCGGTCGTCAAGAAATCGTGGACGGGGTCAAAGAGCTTCTGATCGAAGCAGAAGAACAAGGACAAACCCCCGGTGACGTGGCGGAAAAACTCAGCATCGAAGAAATCTCGAACCGACTGTACACCCGAGGTCTTCCGGACCCGGACCTGGTGATTCGGACCTCCGGTGAACAGCGACTCTCCGGATTTTTGATGTGGCAGTCAGCCTACGCCGAATTTTACTTTTGTGAAGCTCTATGGCCTGATTTTCGGCGGGTTGATTTCCTGCGTGCCCTGCGTGATTATGCCTCACGACAGCGCCGGTACGGGAGTTAAAGCCACAGCTGCGCACCTGCGGGATTCACCGGGAGTTCATGTCCTGGTTAGCTCTTTCTCACTGAATGCCCGTACCCTCTGACTCGTCAGGAAAGGTACGTAACCGAGAGACCTCTTACATTAACGGCAGGAGCTTCCACCGTGTCGCTTACCCCTCCCCGTTCTGTTTCCGTTCCGCAGACCACGGCGGCAGAACACAATATCGACCAAAACCAACAGACCCCAGCATCAGAAACCGAGGTCAGGACTTATCTCCTGGATACCTCGGTTTTGTTGTCTGACCCGCACGCTCTGCTGCGGTTCGCCGAGCACAAAGTCGTGTTACCGATCGTGGTCATTTCTGAGCTGGAGAAGAAACGTCACGACCCGGAACTGGGTTATTTTGCCCGCTCAGCATTACGGTTGTTGGACGATCTACGCGTCCAACATGGGTCGCTAAACCAGCCGGTCCCGCTCAATGACGAAGGCGGTCAACTGGTGGTCGAGCTCAACCACATTTCGGTTGACGTTTTGCCCTATGGCTTCCGTGGAACCGATAACGATTCCCGCATCCTCGCGGTGGCTCAGAACCTCTCTGATGAAGGTGAACGCGTCACCGTCGTGTCCAAAGACCTACCCATGCGCGTCAAAGCCTCCTCCATGGGGCTGGAAGCCGATGAATACCGCAACGAACTGGTCAAATCTTCCGGGTGGACCGGCTTGGACCGCCTGGACGTCACCGACGAGCAA
Source organism: Auritidibacter ignavus (assembly GCF_029853775.1). Classification (NCBI taxonomy): domain Bacteria; kingdom Bacillati; phylum Actinomycetota; class Actinomycetes; order Micrococcales; family Micrococcaceae; genus Auritidibacter; species Auritidibacter ignavus. Next base: position 1,293,294 of record NZ_CP122564.1, on the reverse strand, counting down.
CTCTCCCAGCTTTACTCCGGAGAGAACCTGCTGGATGATCGTGTGGCAGAGATGCCCATCAACACCGGGCTGGTTCTCAACTCCGGCACCGGCTCCGGACTAGGGCGCGTCACCGAAGACCACCAGATTCAACTGGTCAAAGGTGACACCGAAGTCTTCGGCGTGCACGGCCGCTCAGCCGAACAGCGTCTCGCCATCGACCTGCTCAACGATCCCAGTGTCGGGATTGTTTCGCTGGGCGGTCGCGCCGGCACCGGTAAGTCGGCGCTGGCACTGTGTGCAGGTTTGGAAGCAGTGTTGGAACGTGGCGATCACCGCAAGGTCGTGGTCTTCCGTCCGCTCTACGCAGTGGGCGGACAGGACCTGGGATACTTGCCCGGTTCAGAGGGTGAGAAGATGTCTCCGTGGGCCCAGGCGGTCTTTGACACCCTCGGAGCGTTGGTGTCTCCGACCGTGATGGATGAAGTCATCGAGCGCGAATTACTTGAGGTTTTGCCCTTGACTCATATTCGCGGCCGGTCTCTGCACGAGTCGTGGGTGGTGGTCGATGAGGCCCAATCATTGGAGCGCAATGTGCTACTCACGGTGCTGTCCCGGATCGGGCAGAACTCCAAAGTCGTGCTGACCCATGACGTAGCGCAGCGCGATAACCTGCGTGTGGGCCGTCACGACGGTATTGCTGCAGTTGTCGAGACGCTGAAGGATAACCCGTTATTCGGCCACATCACGCTGACCCGTTCGGAGCGCTCACCGATTGCAGCGCTGGTGACTGAACTACTTGAAGACCGCATGCACTAAGCCCCGGGCCGCAGCCCCACACATCGTACACAAGCCAGGCAGGTCAGGACACGATACGTCGGGCCTGCTTGGCTTCTTTTAACGCCTTGCGTTCAGCCCGGATATCTTTGGTGAGCGTCAGCGCGGCCACGATGCCGGCAATCACCCCGCCCAGGTGTCCTTGCCAGGACACACCTGCCTGCGGGAACAATCCCCATACCAGTCCGGCATAGCCGATAATCGTGATCACCGAGATCAGCATGGCCCAGAATTTACGGACCAAGATGCCGTAGATCATCAAGAACGCGGCATAACCGTAGATCACCCCGGACGCGCCAGTATGCACCGAGTTGGAACCGCCGATCAGCCACGTGATGACACCGGAAATCAGCCAAATCTGAAGGGTCACCTGACCATACTTGCGCGTGATCACCGCCAGGAGTGTGCCCAGGATGATCCAGGGCACCGTATTGGAGAGCAGATGAGAAAAACTAAAGTGCAGCACCGGAGCGGCGACAATCCCGACCAACCCCTCGAGACTGCGTGGTTGAATACCGGCGGCATTCGATAATGCATACCCGGTGACGGCGTTGATGATCTGCAAAACCCACATGACCGCCAGCGGCACCAAGACCGGGGCCCACGCCCACAGAATGCGACGGGTTAGGGAATTGTCATCGCTGGACTGCTCGCGTGACTCGGCGGATTCATCTGTACGGGAACGAAAAAGGGCCATAACCGGTCCGATCCTTCAGGGGACAACAAAGGGTAGGTGAGTTTCTAGTGTCCAGTCTACTGAGAACTCCCTACCGGTCAGCTGTGGCGAGATACCCACAGGGGGCGCACTCGCGCTCGTGAGACCGCATGTCTCTTCGGTATGCTCGCAACTGTGTTCAGCCTGCTGTCGGAAATGACCTTCTCAGCCCACACCCCGGGGTTCGTGTGGCTGTGCTGTGTCATCGCGATGCTGATCTATGTGGTCAGCTGCATCGTGTTGTTCACGGTTGATGTGCGGCAACACCGGCTACCCAACGGGTGGACTGCGACCTTGGCCATCGGCGCAGTGGCCTTCTTAGGCGTGAGCACGTTGATCGCTCCGCAGGATTCTGTAGCCCATGGCAGACTAGCCACGATGGTCGTGGGCTTGTTCGGATATCCCGCGGTGATGTTTGTGTTGCATCTGATCACCCGGGGTGGCTTGGGCATGGGGGATGTGAAACTTGCCGCCGGGCTGGGCGCCTATACCGGTTTTGTCGGCTGGGAAGCCACGGTGGTGGCGCTAGTGTTGGGCTTCGTGTTGGGTGGCCTCATTTCCCTGGTTGCGGTGGTGTTCACCTCGGCGACCTGGGCCTCACGCATTCCGTTCGGGCCAGCGATGATCCTCGCAGCCACCTTCGCTTTGCTGGGATAAATGTCACCTGGGGCTCCAGAGGCGATGTGTCCTAGCACGAACACCGGTTCTGATCCTAGAGTGGACATCACGTCCACCGACGCCTGTCGGGTCCACTATTCCGATGACCGACTTTTTGGAGGGTTGCCATCATGTCATCAGCTCTTTCTGCTCTGTTCGATGACCTGAAAGACATCGTTGCCCAACGTACTGAGCTCTATCAACACCTGCACCGCAACCCTGAACTGAGTATGCAGGAACACGACACCGCCAACACTATTGACAAAGAGCTCTCCGACCTGGGGTTGGAGACACAGCGTATTGGTGGCACGGGAGTCGTGGCGGTCATCACGAACGGCCCGGGTCCGACCGTGCTGGCCCGGGCAGACATCGACGGACTACCGGTGACCGAGAACACCGGGTTGGATTACACCTCGGAACGTGAGGGCGTGATGCACGCCTGCGGTCACGATATGCATATGGCCACGTTGTTCGGAGCCATCGATGTGCTACTCCAACACCGCGACGCCTGGTCCGGAACCTACATCGCCCTCTTCCAGCCTGGAGAAGAAAAAGCTGCAGGAGCCAAAGCCATGGTTGAAGACGGCTTGGTCGACAAGATCCCGACCCCCGATGTGTGCTTTGGCCAGCACGTGATGGTTTTTGAAGCCGGACATATCGGCGTCGTTGCCGGCCCGGTCATGTCGGCCGCCGATTCGGTGAAGATCACCGTCCACGGTCGAGGCGCCCACGGATCCTTGCCCCAAAACTCCATCGACCCGGTCGTGATCGCCGCGACGATCGTGTTGCGTTTGCAGACCTTGGTCTCGCGGGAGATCTCCCCCTCCGACTTTGGTGTGGTGACCGTCGGCGCGCTCAACGCTGGGTCCAGTGCCATCATCATTCCTGATAAAGCCGAGCTCCGTCTTAATCTGCGCACCTACGACAGTGCGGTGCGTGACAAACTGGTGGCCGGCATCGATCGTATTGTACAGGCCGAATGCGAGGCTGCTGGAGTTGAGAAAGAACCGGAGATTGAATACTACGACCAGTTCCCGCTGACCACCAACGATGAGAGCCTGACCGAGCGAGTGGCTGAGGCCTTTGAGCAGGTCTTTGAGGATGGTCAGGTGTTCCGTAGCGCGCGGGTGCCGGCCTCGGAGGACTTCAACATCATCCCTGATGCCTTCGGAGTGCCGTATCACTACTGGCAACTTGGTGGCACCGACCCGAAGCTATTTCGCTCGAGTCTCGAAAACGGCACGTTGGTCGAAAACATCCCGGTCAACCACTCACCGGGTTTCGCTCCGGTCATCGATCCCACGCTGGAAGCTGGCATCAAGGCGCACCTCGCAGCTGCGTTGACCTATTTGGGACAGGACCAAGCCCCCCAAAGCTAGCGGATCGATCGTGTTCCCCCTCTCGTTCTGAACGTCGTGACGCGGTTATGCTCCATGGCGTGAACTTTACTCCAGAGACGGCCGTTTTGGTCTCACAGATTGTCGTCATGCTACTCGTCGCAACGATGCTGGGCCCTTGGGCCAAACAGGTCTTAGCACCGCGCCGACGCCACCGGAGGCATCGGTGGTTGCAGGTGACCTCGTGGCTGTCCTACTTCTCGAAGGTTTTTGCGCTGTTTGGCTTGCTGATCAACATGCAGGCGGTGTCATTGCTGTTGGTCGCGCTATCCCACATGGGCGTATTTGCTCTCGCACAGCCTGATACCGCCGGGAGGAGACGTCCTCGGCGTGCGCTGATCAGCCAGTAGGAACTCCACAGGCCCCGGAGCAGTAACGCTGTCGCGAACTGTTCGGAGCCTGCGGTGGTCGGTGCGTGGTGATCTTGGGACGATGCTGGTCCCGGGGAGCTTACTCGCCGGGGTGGGTCATCGACATCAAATCCAGGGCCTCGTCGAGCTGTTGTTCGGTAACGTCACCTCGGTCCACATAGCCCAGGGCAATAACGGCTTCACGCACGGTGACCTTTTCGTTCACGGCGTGCTTGGCGATCTTGGCAGCTGCTTCGTAGCCGATCAGCTTATTCAGCGGGGTCACGGTCGACGGGGACGCACCAGCCAAGAAGGCAGCGCGCTCAACGTTGGCCTGAATGCCAGCAATCATCTTCTCCGCCATGACCTTCGCAGAGTTGGTCAGCAGCCGAATGGACTCCAGCAGGTTCGCTGACATGACCGGGATACCCACGTTGAGTTCGAACGCACCGTTGGTAGCAGACAGCGACACAGTGGTGTCGTTACCGATCACCTGCGCGCACACCTGGATGACAGCCTCACAGATCACGGGGTTGACCTTGCCCGGCATGATGGAGGAACCCGGTTGAAGGTCCGGGATCGCGATTTCGCCCAGACCGGTGTTGGGGCCCGATCCCATCCAGCGCAGGTCGTTGTTGATCTTCATCAGCGAGTAGGCGATATTGCGCAACTGTCCAGAGGCCTCCACCAGGCCGTCACGGTTGGCTTGAGCCTCGAAGTGGTTGCGAGCCTCGGTGATGGGCAGACCGGTTTGTTCCACTAAGAGCTCGATCACGCGCTGGGAGAAGCCCTTCGGGGTGTTGATCCCGGTACCGACGGCAGTACCGCCCTGGGGAACCTCGGCTACTCGGGGTAGCGAGGCGTCGATACGCTCGATGGCGTAGCGCACCTGAGCGGCATAGCCACCGAATTCCTGGCCCAAAGTCACCGGGGTGGCATCCATCAGGTGCGTCCGACCGGATTTGACGACCTCGGCGAATTCTTCAGCCTTGGCTTCGAGCGAGCTGGCCAGGGTATCCAAGGCCGGCTTGAGGTCGTTGATCAGCGCTCCGGTAACGGCGACGTGCACCGAGGTGGGGTAGACGTCGTTGGAGGACTGGGAGGCGTTGACGTGGTCGTTGGGGTGAACCTCGGTGTCCGAACCGGTCTCAGCCAGAGCGCGGGTGGCCAGAGTAGCGATGACCTCATTGGTGTTCATGTTTGAGGAGGTTCCGGATCCGGTCTGGAAGACATCGACCGGGAAGTGGCCGTCGTGTTCACCGGCAATGACCTGATCGGCTGCGGCAATGATGGCCTCGGCACGCTCGGCGTCGAGCACACCCAGTTCCTGATTGGTGCGGGCAGCGGCCTTTTTGACCTGCGCCAGGGCGTGAATGTTCTGCGGTTCGATCGGCTTGCCCGAAATCGGGAAGTTCTGCACGGCCCGCTGGGTCTGGGCTCGATACAGCGCGTTGATGGGGACTTGAACCTCACCCATGGTGTCGTGTTCAGTGCGGTACTGTTGCTGGTCGTTGTGCTGTTCGGTCATTGGTTGTGTCCTCTCTGACTGATCTGACGGATGTGACGGATCGAAGGGGGGCCTGGAGTGGGGACGGTGGGGCTTAGGCAGTGACAGGTCCTAGCGTATCGCCGACCTGCACGGTGCCGTCGGCTAGCGAATAGGTCAGGGCCATCACCGCGGTGCGACCGGCTTCCACGGCCTCGGCCACCACCCGGTTGGAGTCAACCAGCCGGTGGACCATCTGGTCGGTGTGTTCTAGCACGGTGCCGTCGACGTCGGTGATGCCGGCCTGGCGGGCCGCCATGACCGATGGCGTGATGCGCTCGACCAAAGAACGCAGAAAGCCACCGGGGACGGTGCCGGACTCATAGGACTCCACGGCGGTGGTGACTGCACCGCAAGAGTCGTGGCCCAGCACCACGATCAGCGGTATATTGAGCACGCCAACACCGAATTCCAATGAACCCAGCACGGCATCGTCGATGACTTGCCCGGCGGTGCGAATCACGAATACATCGCCGAGACCGACATCAAAAATAATCTCGGCAGCCAACCGCGAGTCAGCGCATCCGAAAATGATCGCAATGGGTTCTTGAGAGGTGGCCAGCTCTTGGCGACGGGCAGCATTCTGGTGCGGGTGGGTGACTTGTCCGGAGACGAATCGGGCGTTGCCGTCTTTAAGCGCTTGCCACGCCTGGTCAGGGGTCAGTGTAGCGTTGGCGTCCACGGTGGGGGTATCGGTCATGCGTCAGCCTCCTGGGGCGGGGTAGCAGTGGATGGTGCGGTAGCCGAGGTGTTCTCCACGGCGACCTCACGGTCTTCGATCAATGTTGCGGTCAGCTGCGATAACTGGTCGTCGGGTAGCGAACCTGACACCACGAGGGTGACCGGTTCGGTGGCCTTCGGGTCGGGGACCTCTCCAACTAAGTAGGTGTGTCCATCTTCTGCATAGTAGACCTCGAAGGGATAGTTCCAGATTTCTGTAGCACCCTGGGGCTCGCCACTTTTGACCCGGTCATCAATCCACAACTCTCCAGCCTCAGCCGCCTGATCGACACCAAAAAATTCGTCGTCGTCGCTGGAGTACCCCACCGACCAGTAGGGTGTGTCATCATCGGCAGAGGGATTGTGCCAGCGGGCGTAGTTGGCCGACCAGTCCTCGGGAAGTTCGGGAATGACAGGATCAAAGCTGGCCACACTGCTGGCCTCGGACGCGGTGGCTGCGACGTCAATGTCCAGGTCGTAATTGCCACCTTGGCGCGGGTTAAAAGCGATCACAATACCGACCACGACCAGCGTGATTAACACCGAATAGGCGATTCCCTGAATATTTTGACGCATCCGCTGTGACTGGGATTTCGTGACCCGCGGTTTGGGCGCCTCCATGGGTTGCTCGGATGCCCCAGCGGGGCGGGACTGGTCTTGGCGCTCAGAACTCACCCCTCCATTCTGCCAGCAATGCGGACCGTGGGGTGGCTAGCTTACGACGCGGCGAGTGCGACCGACGGTGGCATCGAGGACGACGGACTACGATGGAAGAACAACTACACGAGCCATCATTCGGCTCACCGAACATGATCCACAGCTGGGAGCACACTATGACGAGCGAAGACATTGGCACCACCGACCCGACACGCCCGGACCGAAACTTGGCAATGGAGCTGGTCCGGGTCACCGAGGCCGCCGCGATTGCTGCCAGTCATTGGGTGGGCTACGGAGATAAGAACCGTGCCGATGGCGCCGCGGTCGACGCGATGCGCGCCTTCATGGACACCGTGAACATGCGTGGCACCGTGGTGATCGGTGAAGGTGAGAAAGATGAAGCCCCGATGCTGTACAACGGCGAAGAGGTCGGCGACGGTTCTGGCGCTGAAGTTGACGTGGCGGTGGACCCCATCGACGGCACCCGGCTGACTGCGATGGGATACAACAACGCGTTGTCGGTGTTTGCCGTGGCAGAGCGGGGTACTATGTTTGACCCCTCGGCAGTGTTCTACATGGAAAAGATGATCGTCGGACCCGAGGCTGCTGAAATGGTGGACTTGCGTCTGCCGGTTAAACAGAACGTGCACCTGCTGTCCAAGGCCCTGGATAAGCCGGTCTCACAACTCAACATCTGCGTATTGGATCGTGGCCGTCACGAGGGTCTTGTGCGAGAAATTCGTGAAGCTGGTGCTCGCGTGAAGTTCATTATGGACGGCGACGTGGCCGGCGGTATCGCCGCGGCCCGGCATAACACCGACGTGGATATGATGCTCGGCATTGGTGGCACCCCGGAAGGCATCATCACTGCGTGCGCGGTGAAGGCCATTGGCGGAATGATTCAGGGCCGGCTAGCTCCCACCGATCAAGCCGAGCGCGAGAAAGCACTTGAATACGGCCATGACCTGGATCGGGTGCTGACCACCAATGATTTGGTGTCATCCGATAACTGCTATTTCGCGGCCACAGGCATCACCGATGGTGACCTGTTGCGTGGTGCTCGGTACTACCGGGACCGGGTTGAGACCCAGTCGATCATCATGCGTTCAACGTCCGGAACGGTGCGCATCGTTGAAGCAGAGCACCGGCTGGATAAGTGGAATAAGTGGGTGCCGGCGCCAGAGCGCTAAACGTGGGCGCTAACTCCGCGCGGTGGGCACGCCAGTGGCAAAGACCGTGGAGTTTGCGGATTGGGCGACCATCGATACCGGGGCTCCGGCTGCGTGGGAAGCGCTGGCGTGCGGGAGCACGGCCGCCTGACCGGGGTTGAGCTCCAGCTGGCGGGTTCCACTGGAGAGCATCACTGACCCGGCGGTGCAGACCAGGATCACCGGCTGGGCGAGGTCCGGGACTAAGACAGTGGCAGGGTCGAGAGTTAAGCTGAGGTTCTCGGTCTCGAAATCAGCGCGAAGTACGCAGAATTCCTCGACCGGTGGGCACAGCGAGCTGAGCGTAATGCCTGTGGCGAGGTCGGTGTTGGCACGTTCATCACGGGGGTAGACCAGTGGTTCACCCACCGGCGCATAGTCGAGCATGGTATCGAGCTGGTCTCGGTCAATATGCTTGCTGGTCAGCCCACCACGCACGACGTTATTCGAGGCAGCCATGACTTCTAGCCCGAGTCCTTCCACATAGGCGTGGAGCTGCTGCGCGGCGAGGAAGATGGCCTGTCCCGGGGCCAGTTGTACCCGGTTCATCAGCAACGTGACCAACACGCCCGGGTCTCGGGGGAAGAAGTCCGCTGCCAAGGCGGCGGTATCGAGGCTTTGGTCATCCCGACGAAGTTGTTCGGCGTGATGGATGACTTGGATCACTCGTTCGACCCACCCGGATTCTGGATCGACCCAGGGTCCGGAAGGGTCCAAGAGCAAGTGTAGGGCTTGCCGGATGTTGCCACCGCTAAGAAGCAAGGAAATCCGGGCCAGGGCTGCTGAGAGGTCGGTGGTGACCTGCTCGTGGTGTTCTGCTTCGGCCTCGGCCAGACGCTGGAAAGAATAGGAGGCCTGCACCGGATCCCGGAAACCACACAGGGCGACGAAATGCGTGAGTGCGATCAGCATCTCAGGTTTGTGCTGATCATCCTGGAAACACCGGCGCGGGTCTGATAGCGCGATACCGGCGGCGTTTTCTCGGGCGAAGCCCTCGCGAGCCTGCTGTTGGTTGGGGTGAGCCTGCAACGACAGGGGCTGGGCGGCTGCCAAGAGCTTTGTAAGAAAGCCAAGCTCTCCGGTGATCTCGGTCAGCGGGACCGTGGGGTGTTCCTGACCTTGCGGGGCTGAGTCGAAAGGATTGAGATCGTGCTCGTCGATGTGCACAGCGGAGATTCCCGACGGGTGTGTGCCGAACCACATCTCAGCTTCGGGTCGCCCGGTGGGTTCGCGGGATTGCAGGTCCGCTAGCAAAGTGACTGAGCCCCAGTCGTAGTCTTTCAGAGTGCCCTGAAGCGCGAAGAACGCAGGCATGGGCTCGGTCTGTGTGTGGGAAGTCATGAAATCACCGGTGTCCTAGTCCCCGGGGTGGCAGTACTGGTTGGTGGAGGAAGCTTCCTCCAGGATCGCGGTTTGTCCGGCATCATCGGCTTGCATCAGAAATTCTTCGGTGAGCGGTTCACCATTGGGTTGCTTGGGCGGTTCTGGCCAGTCCTCGGAGTCTTGCGAGGTGGCGCCACCACGTTCCCGCCCGGTGATCTCATCACCTTCAATATCGGTGGGAATGTGCACCGAGACAGGGGCCAGATGCGTTGCTAGGGGAGTGACATGGGTACCGGTCGCCGCGTTGAGCGGAGTGCCGTCCTCAGCCACAAGGGAACCTACCCGCTGATGAATCTGATCGAAATCAGGATAGGTGGAGAACTGGTCGCCTTGTTCGCCGAAGTCGGGCGCACCAATCGTGAGACGTTTCAAGGGCAACTTCTGTGACTGGGCGCCGAGGTTCAAGAACGTACCCAGCTGTTGACCGGGCAGATCGGTTTCGACGATCTGTTCGCCGGCGCTCAGAATGTCTTGGAATTTCGTCAAGAGTGTTGGCAGATCAAATTGGGCGAGCATCGCCTGTTGGATACATTGCTGACGCCGGATTCGAGAATAGTCCGAAGAGTATTTACGCGATCGTGCATAAGCCAGCGCGTCATCACCGGAGAACGTGTAGGTTCCCGGACCCCACCAGATATTACCCCATTGTCCGGTATCCGGGCGGGTACCGCGGTGAATGACCCAGCCACCGGAGGTCACCGTGACCCCGCCCATGGAATCAATGAGTTGGGCGAAACCGTCCATATCGAGCATGATGTAGCCCTGAACCTCCAGGTTGAGAATGCCGCTGGCCGCATCCTTCATCGCTTCAGCGCCTGGATCGTCAGCGTTGGGGTAGAGGTCGGCGTGATTGTTGGTCACATCGGTGTACAACGCGTTGATGATGCACTCATCGCCACAGTCGAATCCGTTGGGGTAGACGTCCCAGAGCGGAGAACCCTCCCGGAACTGCGCGTTCTGGAAGTTGCGCGGAATGGAGAACAAAATGATCTGACCGGTTTTGGCATTGATGGAGGCGACCGAAATGGAATCGGGCCGTAGACCGGCGCGCCCCTCACCGGCGTCTGCACCCATGACCAGAAAATTATAGCGCCCATCGACCGGGGCCAACGCCGGGCCGGAGGCGAAGATATTGCCGATGGTGGTTCGGGAAGAGTTCACGATCAACGCGGCAGCGAACATGGACCCCGAGGTCAGCAACATCGCCAGGGTGGTCACCACAGCCACGATGGGTTTCATCCCCGGCGCTAAGGCACGTAGGCCAATGATGGAAAAAGTTGAGATCCACAGCACGAGCCACACCAGACCTAAGAAGGTCAGCACGACCACCAAGAGCAGCTGAGCGGAGGGATAGCTGAGGATGTGAAGCAGGAAGCCTCGCGCAAACAGAGCTAAAAGCGCGGTGACCACAATTAACGCCCACACGGCAACAGTCACGCCCAATCCGAAGCGCCCCAATTTTCGACGCCCAGTAATCGACTGCGCGCCACCAGGGACAAAAATGGTCAGCGCGATCATGATGAAAGCGCGTTTGGTGCGTTGTTTCCAAGTCCCAGCAGAGACGTCAACGAGAGCATCGTCGCTGCGATAGCCCTCGAATTGGGCTTCGAAGCGCTCATAGCGTTCACGCCGGGCAGCAGCTGATTCCTTAGCAACTCCGCGTTGAGTAGCGGTAGGGCGGGGAGGGGGAGGCGTCATAGTACTACCGGAGTTTAGTCGTTGGTAACAGACCTACGGTGGTATGTGAGGTGGCGAGTTTAGGTCGTCGCTTGCCCAGCGTTACCAGGACGGTCAGCCAAAGTTGAGCGCAAACGTTGGCCTTTGGCATGAGCCGCATCGCGCAACTCGGCGGCGAAGGTGTGCAGCCGGTCACGCAGAGCTTGTGCTGTCTCGGCATCGTGGTGCGAAGCCCCCAGGATGCGGGCAGCCAGTAATCCGGCGTTGCGTGCTCCGTTGATCGAGACGGTGGCCACCGGAATCCCGGCGGGCATTTGCGCGATGGACAATAATGAGTCTAGCCCTTCTAGGGACTTGAGCTTCACCGGTACGCCAATAACGGGTAGCACCGTGGTCGAGGCCAACATGCCGGGCAGGTGCGCTGCTCCGCCGGCTCCGGCGATCAGCACTTCGAGCCCATTGGCTTCTGCCTGGGTGCCGTATGCGATCATTTCGTGTGGCATCCGGTGTGCGGAAACGACATCGGCCTGATAGCTGACCCCTAGTTCTTCGAGAACTTGGGCCGCCTCCTGCATGACCGGCCAATCTGAGTCCGAACCCATCACCAAGCCCACGCGAGGAGCCGTACCACCGTGTGGTTGCGGTGCTGTGGTTTGGGCGGTGCTGTGCTGTTCAGGATGGTCGGATGAAACCATGAGCCAGAATATCCTTATCTATCCGGAAGTTCGTCTGTTGCCGGCTCGGAGCCGTCGCGGATGATGGCCGCGGTGCGTTCGGCGATGCGACGGGCATCGTCTAAGGAACGCTGCGGGTTCGTCAGGACGTTGACATGGCCCACTTTACGCCCAGGACGTACCGATTTGCCGTAGGCATGGATCTTCGCCTGCGGATAGCGTGTCATCGCAGTATTGAAAGCACCGTAAAGGTCTTCGTTCGCCCCGCCTAGGTAGTTTTTCATCACCGTGAATTCAGCCACCGGCGTGGTTGACCCGAGAGGCAGATCCAGTATCGCGCGTAAGTGCTGTTCGAACTGGCTGGTTGTGGCTCCATCCATGGACCAGTGCCCGGAATTATGGGGCCGCATTGCCAACTCGTTAATCGAGAAACCCGACTCAGAATGGGGGTCCTCGAACATCTCCACAGCCAACATGCCGGTCACGCCCAGTTGCTCGGCAATAGTGACAGCCGCCTGCTGAGCTGCGCTAGCGATGGTCTGGTCAAGGTTCGGGGCCGGTGCGGTCACCAGATCACAGACCTCATTGGTCTGGATGGATTCCACCACCGGGTAGGGGGCGGTTTCTCCGTTGGGCCGACGCGCTACCTGAGCGGAGAGCTCCCGGGTAAATTCCACACAGTCTTCGACCAACAGTGCGTCGAAGGGCAGGTCAAACCAGTTAGCGCTTTCGTGAGCGTCCTCTGCACGGCGAATCAGACGCACACCTTTACCGTCGTAGCCACCGCGCGGGGTCTTTAATATCACCGGGTACCCAATGGACTGCGCTGCGGAAATCAATTCCTCCACGTTGGATACGGCCCTGTATGCCGGTTGTGGCAGGCCTAAGGCCGTCATTTTCCGGCGCATAGCCAATTTGTCTTGGGCATAAAGCAATGCGTCAGGGCCGGGGTGAAGCGCGACACCCTCAGCCTGCAGGGTCCGGAGGTGCTCACTGGGGACATGCTCGTGGTCAAAGGTCAGCACATCCACTGATCCTGCGAAACGTCGCAACGTGTCCAGATCGTGATAATCACCCACGGTGGACCGACAAGCAGCTGTGGTGGCGCTGACGCCCTCAGCTTCAGCAAGAACGTGTAATTCGATTCCTAACTCAATGGCGGGTGGGGCCATCATACGGGCCAACTGTCCGCCGCCAACTACGCCAATCTTCGGAAAACTCACCCTCTTAGGGTACCCACTTCTGGTGCGGTAGCGTGAAATTCAGGAATTTGGCAGGTGAAGGTACTAGAGTATCGACGTTATTCAGCAGCCCACCTTGGCTTCACCTATCGACGCACTCAAACCAAGGAGAGACAAACACGATGTTGTCCAGCCTCTACCAGCGCATTCGAGGTCTGGTGGCCTTGCTGTGGCGCGAGGTTGCCAAATTCGGTGTGGTGGGTGGCATCGGATTCTTTATTGACACCGGTGTGTTTATCTGGCTGATATCAGGACCAATGGAGGGGTCCAACACCAAAGCCAAACTGGTGGCCACTGCGGTGGCCACCGTGTTCTCATGGGTTGCGAACCGCTACTGGACGTTCCGACACCGGCGACAGTCCAACGTGGCGCGTGAGCTGGTGCTCTTCCTGGTGATGAACGCTATCGGTGCGGGTATCCAAGGCGCGTGTGTGTTCATCGCCGACTACCTGTTGGGTGTCAACTCTGCCTTCGGGCTGGTCATCGCCGGTAACGTTATCGGGTTGTTCTTTGGCACCGTTTTCCGGTTCTTTGCCTACCGCTTCTGGGTGTTCAGCGAAACCGTCGAAGCCGACCCCGCCTTTTCCGATGACGAAGTCCTGATCGGCTCGCGCAGCGGAGACACCCCTGCAGACAACGCCAGCACCCCGCAGACGTCCTCGTCTGGTGGAGCCCGCGGGACTAACGGGACAAACGTTGCTCGGCCAGAATCTGATTAACGAGCCTCTGCTCCTCAGGGGCCTGTAGCGAGCTGAGTCCGAGCAACACCACCACCCCGTGGTGGCTCCATGTGTGCAGGATAGCTTCGACCAGCTGGCGTGAGCACCGTAGCCCGTCGGTGGCAATTAGCACCCCACCGGTGACTAACTCCACGCGGGAGCTCAAGCCGGCCTGGGACAACTCCCGCGAGAGAGCAACCGGATCCATGGGGGGTTGCCAGGCGGAAAGGATACTCTGGGGCGGATAAGTCGGCTGATCGGGCTGAGCGAGAACCTCTTGGTCAACCGAGATTAAGGACGGATCGTCGTCGGCGCTAGCACCTACCACAAAGATCTCAGCTGAGGTATCTAACCACCGCTGGGGGCGGTCTGTGATGACCAAATCTGGCTGGTCACCGGTCTCAGTAGACTCACCCAATACGCCATGGTCATTCGGAGCGGGAGATGCCAATGTTACGTGGCGTTGATGGAACAGGGCCCCGAAGACTAAACACGTTGTGAGCCAATCAACCGGTAGGTCAATGACACACGTGTGATGCGGATCGTCGCATCCAGTAGCACTCAACAGGTTCGCGACCTTATGTACCCAGTTCATGACCACCGTTCCTGAGAGTTCGGTGCGAACTGTCTCAGAATTAGCTGAGGAATCAGGGCCCGGATCAGGTGTCGCACTGGTCGCATAATCGACAATGACGGGGGTAGGTCTATGGGCCACTTCGGCGAAAAGATCGTCCTGGTCACCTAGCGGGTCTCCCGGTATAGAGCCGGACGAAAACAACGATGTTATCGATACCACGATCACTGCCCTTTCACGGCAAACACCTTGAGATTTGGTTTCTTCTCACGCCGGATCTGCAGTTAATTGTAACTTGACCTCAGGGAGTTACAACGGTGTAATTAGAGGAAATACGACGTAGAGAAAGTGGCCCTACCGGTCTGATCTACGGCTTGGCGCTACCCGTGCTTCACATCGTTATGGCGGTCAGCTCTGCTGGACGAGCTGTGGTCCTGTTGTGGATAGGTTCCACCTTGCCAGAGCTGTCGGTGACTTCGGGTGAGCCACGCCGTGACCGACGGGTCGGTCATGATGAAAGGAACCTGAAGGTATGGACAACGCACAACGGCAGGAAGAATCCCGCCGCGGCGCACAGCATCGGGGGTCAGCCTCGCGTGCCGTGCCATCAGACTGGTTTCTCGACCCGGCCGATCCAGATGCGGCCGAAGCGATCGAGGCGAGCCTCGACGATCAGGCCACCGCTTTTTTGGCAGCCCACGAAGCTCTCGAGGATCTTGACGAGCAACAACAAGCCGACCTGGAGGCTGGCCAGTCTCATAACGTCACAGCACTGCACTCCGTTCCGACCGCCCCGCAAAAACAGGCGCCTTCCGCAGGGGTACAAAGCATCTGGCTGGGCTTGCCCGGCTTCGGTGACACTGCCGATGACGGCGAGCTGGCCTGGCAGGCCGATGCGCTATGTGCTCAAACCGACCCGGAAGCCTTTTTTCCCGAAAAAGGTGGATCAACGCGCGATGCCAAACGCGTCTGCGCCCAATGCACGGTGCGCCAAGAATGCCTGGACTACGCCCTAGCTCACGATGAACGCTTTGGGATCTGGGGCGGAATGTCAGAACGCGAACGGCGCCGGTTGCGTAAGAAAATGTCCTCGTAGTTCCCATTATCGTGCCTACACCCCACGTCACCGCTGTCGTTTTAGCTCAAACCATCACCGGTGGTCTGCCCGAAACTGTCGCTTCCGTCCTGGGACAGCATCGGGTTCCCGACCAGCTGGTGGTGGTCACCTCGGCAACTGTCGACGCTGAGGAGCTCGACCGTGTCAATGTCTTATGTGTTGATGCGGACATGGACTGGCACCATCTGATCCACCCCGACCCCTCGTCCACGTCGCTGGCGACGGCGTTGCGCAATCTCCCCAAGAACGGCCAGGTAGGAGAACCGGCCGAGCAACAGTCTGATTGGCTGTGGCTGATGACCAACTCGACCGTGGCTCAACCCAACGCGCTGCAAGCGGTACTGAACGAAACGGAAGTCTCGCCTTCGGTGTATATTGCCGGGGCGAAACAGGTCGCCTTTGAGGACCCGCGCCAGCTTCACGACGTGGGTCTGACCGTCTCCACCCGGGGTGAGACCTACACGCTGGTGGAACCCGGTGAATTAGACCAGGGGCAGTACGACGACCGGTCTGATGTCTTTGCCGTCTCGGTGCCCGGCATGCTAGTTCGGGCAGATATCTGGAACAAACTCGACGGTTTTGACCGCCTCAGCCCCGCGCTGTCTCGCGGAGTAGATCTCTGCTGGCGGGCCCGGCTGGCTGGTGGTCGCGTCGTGGTGGTTCCCTCGGCGGTGATCGAGAACTTCGACGACGACCAGATTCTGCAACGAATTGAAGCGATCAACGAAAGTCGCCAGCACCAGGCCGAGCAGGACCAGTCTGACCAAGGGCAATCCGAACAAGACCACGTCGAACAAGACCCCACCTCAACGTCAACGACGACCGTGCCGATGCCCGACAGCCCGGGGGTGGCCGAATACCAAGAGTCGGCAACCTGGTTGCGTATCAAACACTGCCCCGGTGCCACCCTGATTGTGCTGTGGCTGTGGGTGCTGATCTCTAGTTTCGGTATTTTGCTCGGCTCTCTGGTTGTGAAAGCGCCCGGCGTGGGCTTTGACCGTTTCCGCGGGATCTGGCGCGCCGGAAGTCACCCGATCCGGCTGGCTCGCTCCATCTCGCGGGCCTCCGAAACCCGCACAATGAGCCTCTCGGCCGTCGATGACCTCCGGGCAGATCCTGCCGAAATCCGCAACTTCCGCCGTTCGCTGGTCGCAGAAGACGAACCTGAGTTCACCATCGGTGACGGTACCGGCTCCACCAGCGCGCCAGCGCAAGACGAACCCACCGGCGGGCACGACGAATTCGTCGCACTGGCCACCCCCGAGCGCAACTGGGTCGGGCTCGGTGCGGTCGCTTTGCTCCTTGGTTTGGGTGCGCTCAGCCTGATCGGGTTGCGTGCCTTTTTTGGCACACCGGCCCTGAGCGGCGGGTCCTTAGTGCCGGTGACAGCCGGCATCACCGAGCTGATCGACACCGGTTTCGCCGCCTTCGCGCCCGTTGCCGCCGGTGCGTCCGGCTATACGGGTCCCTCCATCTGGATTCTGGTGTTGCTGGCCCTAACCGGCTCGGCCTCCATCGCCGTAACCACCCTAATGATGCTAGCGATGCCACTGTCCGGTATCGCCGCTTGGGCCATGGCTGGGGCGATCACCCGACGCCGGGGCGCCCGCGTGGTGATCGGACTGTTCTGGGGGCTTGCACCCACTTTGTTGATCTCCCTCGGACAGGGCCGGCTCTTCGCTGTTGTGGCCCACCTGCTCTTGCCGTTGCTCGTGCTGGCCGTCATCCGCGCCACCGGTTCCGCCAGGCCCCGCCGGGCGCCGTCACTGATCGGAGCCTCCGCCAACCCCGATGTGAGGACCGTGACCTCTCGCCCCGGATTTGGCGGGGCATTATCCTGGACCGCATCCGGCTGGGTAGCGATCCTGATGGCGCTGATTACCGCCGCTGCACCGGTGTTGCTCCTACCCCTCGTGCTGATCGTGGTCCTGCTGGCATCCTTTGTGGGCACCCGTGGCAAAACGCTGTGGTGGACCCCGCTACTAAGCCTGTTACTGATGGTCCCGGTGCTCTTCACGCAGTGGAATAATCTGCGCGCGATCTTCGCCGATCCCGGTGTACCCCAGGGCTATCTGCCCGCCAACCTTCTGGAACAGCTCCTGGGTTTCCCCGAAGCCCTAGACCCCCACGGCGGAGTCGCCAGCCTGCCCTGGCTGAGTGACTGGTTACCGCAGATCCCGTGGGCCGGGATTATCGTGGCGGTGATCAGCCTGCCGGTGCTACTCTTGGCGATCTGCGGTGCCTTCCACCGTGGTGTCAGCGGTGTCCATGCGCGTGTGGGGTTGCTGATCGCTGCCGCTGGGTTGCTGACCGGTTGGTTGGCGACCACGGTTCCCGTCTCGGTGGATAGTGCGGGAACCCCGGTATTGATATACACCGGCACTGCCGTCTCGTTGACCGGAGTCGGGGTTCTCATGGCCGCCTGTAGCGGACTCGAGGTCCTCATTCGGGCCTCGACCTCTCTTCACGTCATCGCGGTCAGCACCGGATTGGTGACCAGCCTGGTCGCGGCCATGGTGTGGTTGATCCCCTCGGTGGTTCCGCACGACATCTTAGACGATGCCCGCCAAGACGCCGCGACCACGGTCACCTTGGAAACCGCCAACCCAGACCCGAGCTTTGCCGACCTGACCGCCCAACGTCTGATCACCGGTTCCCCAGTGCGCACCCTTCCGGCTACCGCCGCCGATCAGGGCACCTCACCGGTCAACACCCGCACGCTGGTATTAGAACGCACCCATGACGGCATGAACGCCACCCTGGTCACCGGTGCCGGTGCTTCGCTACAGGACTACTACGGAACCTGGACCTCGCGGGCGCTGACCGGGCCCCTCTTCAATCCCGAAGTCGCCACTGCCGATGAGGCCGATGAAACCCTCCGCTCGGTGGCAGCGACTCTGACCTCTGAGTCTGGTGGGGACCCCCGCCAGCAACTAGAAGACCTCGGCGTTGGCTTCGTCGTGCTCCGCGACCCTGATGGGGGAGAGGCTTCCATCGCGTCCTCGGTCGACGCCATCACCGGGCTGGCCCCGGTCGGACTGACCTCAGAAGGATGGCTGTGGCGGGTGAACGCTCGCACCGATGACCAGCAAGACCAAGGTCTCGCCGTGCTGGCCACAGAGTACACCGGTCAGCACAGTAGCGGCGTGAACACCGCAGCGATGCGTATCACCCGCGAGGACGGACAACCGGTCTGGCTGGTGGGCTCCGATGGTCTGGATGGCCAGGCCCAGTTCCCCGAGGTCCTTCCCACCAACCTCACCGAGGACTCCGAGCAACCGTTACGCTTGGCCCTGGCCTACCGCGCCGATCCCGGATGGCACGCCGAGCTTGACGGCGAACCGCTCACTGCCGTTACCGGCGAGAATTCTCGTTGGCACCAGCAGTTTGAGCTACCGGACGACGTGGCCGGCAAACAGCTACGGGTCAGCTACGATCCGGGGCTGTTCACCTGGTATTGGCTGATTCCTGCCGTGGCGCTACTGGCCACGATACTGTTGGCCATCCCCTCGCCGGTCACTCGCCGTCGCCCCAGTGCCCCGTCCTCGCAGGCGGGTCCCGGTCAGACCAACGACCTCGGTCTGTCCGATTCCGAGGACCCCTCCCATGCAACTCCCGCCGATGCCGAGGCCGATGCCTTCGGGTTTGGCCCCGACACGCCTGATGACTCCTGTAGCGGAAGGCAATGATCCCCATGACCGACCACGAAACACCATCGTCCGATCACACCGACCGCACCGAGCCTGTCGAAAACGCTGAGCGCCTCCGCCAGGATCGCTCTCGAGCTAGGCGAGGTCGTCGTGCAGCCTCCGGGGAGAACCTTGTCGCTGAACAATACGCAGAGGCCCGCGGCGCTCGTCGTCGCGCGGTACGACGCGATCAGGCGCTGAAACGGTACCGTAAAGAGTCCGCCCGCGCGAAAACCGGTTCCTCAACCCGACGGATGTGGATCAGCGCCCTAGCGGGTGTCGGTGCACTGGTCGTGGTGGGCGGGATCATCGGTGCCCACCAGGTGATCGATACCGCGCCGGTCTCTCTCGATACCTCGGCCCGTCCAGCCTCCATCCCCTCGGCACCGTCCCAGAGCGTCTGTGCCCCGGCCCCACGGCTACCCGCCGGGGCCGGAGAAGGCGAAGACGTGCAGTTCTCCCCGGTGTCTTCCGACGCAGCCACCTCCATCAATGTGGCCGCCCGATCGGATCTGGCCGGAACCATCCCCGGACTGACTTTGCGGGCCAGCACCGACAGCGGTGTACCCGAAGATGCTGATGCCCAGGCCGGCCAGGACGCCGAAGAACTCTCGGCATCGCAGCCCGAAGAAGTCCAACAGGGTGAACCCGCCAGCGCTGGAGCCGATGGAACCCCGGTGCGCCGGGCCCTGATTTCCCAGAATTCCGACGCGCTGGCAGACGAGGGCATCGCCGGAGTCATCGCCGCTGAACCCCTCGGCGGTTCCCCCGCCGTGGTGGCGGGCTCCTCGGAATTCACCGCCTCAGACGGCGACCTGCACGGCTTGAGTCTCTCCGGTTGTACCCCGGCCAGTCACCAGCAGTGGCTTACCGGCGCTGATACCACAATCGGAACCACCTCGGTGCTGTCCGTGACGAACCCCTCAGCCTCGGCTGCCGCCGTCGACATCTCGCTCTACGACACCGATGGTCCCGTAGCGGCCACGGGAGTCTCCGGAATTACCCTGGCACCGGACCAGACCCGTAGTTTCGTGCTGGGTGGCCTCGCTGCCGATGCCTCCGACCTGGCAGTGGGGATCTCCTCCACCGGCGGGGCGGTTTCCGCCTCGATCCAGCACCACCGCCTCGACGGGGTGGACCCGGTAGGAGTTGACACCATCCAAGCTGTGGACTCCCTGGAGAACCGAGTGGTGATCCCCGGGATTGTCGTGGATCCCGACAACGACACCGCCGGTGCCGACCCCAGCCTCAGTATTGCTTCTCCATTAGCGGACGCATCGGTCGAGGTCCAGATCGTCGACGAAGACGGTGTGGTCGCCGGCGCGGTTCCCGACACGGTCGACGTCGATACCGCAACGGTGTCCACCCTCGATTTGAGCGAACTAGATACCGGGACCTATTCGGTCTACCTGGTCTCCGATGCGCCTGTGGTCGCCGCCGGCACCGGGACCACCTCGGATACCGGACCCGACCACGAAGTGTCCTCGGTAGCCTCGGCCCCGGCTTTAGGCTTCGACCAGGTGGTACCCTTTGGATCAGCCGGTGACTCGCAGCTGGTTTTCACCGCCCCCGAAGACGCCGAAGTCACCGTCACACCGATCGATCACGAGGGCGAGATCGGGGAAGACCAGACCGAAACTATAGCCGCCAACACTTCCGTGCCGGTCAGCTTTGACGACGACGCCGCCGGTGTTGAAATTTCGACAGATTCCTCGGAAGTCTACGCTGCCGTGACCACAACGTCCTCGCAGGGAATTTCGGCCTATCCGGTGGTGGGGCCACAAGCAGCTCCGGCCGGTGCCCCGGTGCGAGTCGGCTGGTAACAGGCCGGCCCTATCCGTCCTGCAAGCGATATCGACGGCCACCGGGCGTTGGGCCGGGCGTGGTGTTGGTGAAATCCACCAGGTACCGCGAGTACAGTATGTGGAGTGGCAACCATACGACAGTGTTCGAAAACAGGGTGTAAATCTCCGGCAGCAGCGACGCTGACCTTCAACTACCGTGATTCCACGGTCGTGGTCGGTCCCATGTCGCAACGAGCCGAACCACACGCCCATGACCTGTGCGCTCGCCACGCTGTGGAAATGACCGCCCCGGTGGGATGGGAAATGATGCGGTTATTCCCCGATGAGAACGCGGTTCCCACCCCGGAACCGGTCGCCGATCCAGATGATTTGCTAGCGCTGGCCCATGCGGTGAGTCGGCCCTCCACCGACCCTGCCCAGACAGAATCCGAGCCACCCGAGGCCTCATCGACCACCGAGGAACTCGACAAAGACCCCGGTCGCACGGATCGTAGTGTTGAATCGGCACACACCGATACTGCCTCCGGTTTACGTCGCCCTGAAGCTATGGGGCCCGAGGGGCCGGCACGACCGTTACACGCCTCCGGTGGAGAAGCTCCCGGGCTACGGCTGGTCAAACAACCCCGCCCCCGGTATCGCGAAAGCTGAATCTGCCAGAACATTCTGGTCGTCATGTCGAAATTTACCGTCTGAGGCCCATCGTCGTCCTGTACCGGATACGCTGGGAGCTATGAGCATTAACCCTGCAGCAGATCCTGCCTTCTCTAATCCCACGACCGTTGCCAACGCGCCCTTTGATTTCGCGATTCGTGACATCAATCTCGCAGCAGCTGGCCGGCACCAAATCCGGCTGGCAGAACAAGAAATGCCGGGCTTGATGGCCCTGCGGGAAGAATACGGGGAATCCCAGCCACTAGCCGGGGCCCGTATTGCCGGGTCGATTCACATGACGGTCCAGACCGCCGTGCTCATCGAGACTTTGGTGGCCCTGGGGGCCGAGGTGCGTTGGGCCTCGTGCAATATTTTCTCCACCCAGGACGAAGCCGCAGCTGCCATTGTGGTCGGTGAGGGCACTCCCCAGGCCCCCGCCGGGGTGCCGGTATTTGCCTGGAAGAATGAGTCTTTGGCCGAATACTGGTGGGCAGCAGATCAAATCTTTGCCTGGCCTGAGGGGACCGAACCAAACATGATCCTCGACGATGGCGGAGACGCCACCATGCTGGTGCACAAAGGCGTGGAATGTGAAGCCGCAGGAGCAGTTCCGTCTCCCAGCGAAGAGGACTCGGAAGAATATGGTGAGGTGCTCAAGGTCCTGGCCGCCTCCCTGGAGGCCGACCCGCAACGTTTCACCCGTCTGTCGCGCGAACTACGCGGCGTGACCGAAGAGACCACCACCGGTGTACTGCGGTTGAACCAGTTGGCTGAATCCGGTGAGTTGTTATTCCCTGCTATGAACGTCAACGACTCGGTCACCAAGTCTAAGTTCGATAATAAGTACGGCATTCGCCACTCGTTACCCGACGGCATTAACCGTGGCACCGACGTGTTGCTGGGAGGCAAGACGGTCGTGGTGGCTGGGTATGGTGACGTGGGCAAGGGAGCAGCCGAGGCCCTCTCCGGTCAAGGCTCTCGAGTGATCGTCACCGAGATCGACCCGATTACCGCCCTGCAGGCGGCCATGGATGGCTACCAAGTGGCTCGGTTGGAAGACGTGGTCTCTACCGCCGATATTTTCATCACTGCTACCGGTGGCCGGGACATTATCATGGCCGAGCACATGCAACAGATGAAAGATAAAGCCATCGTCGGAAACGTCGGGCACTTCGATAATGAGATCGATATGGCCGGTCTCGCCCGGATTCCCGGAATTAAGAAAGTGGAAATCAAACCGCAGGTCCACGAATGGGTTTTCGAACCCGGCACTGAGAACGAGCACTCGGTGATTGTGCTTTCTGAGGGGCGACTGCTGAACCTGGGCAACGCCACCGGCCACCCTTCTTTCGTGATGTCAGCATCGTTCACAAACCAGGTGATGGCTCAGATCGAGCTCTTCCACTCTCAAGGTGATGCCGGTTCGATTACCGGCCAGACGTATCCGATCGGGGTCTACACGTTACCGCGCATTCTTGACGAAAAGGTCGCACGGTTGCACCTTGGGGCCCTTGGGGCGCAACTGACCGAATTGACAAAGACACAGGCCGAGTACCTGGGCGTCGACGTCGCGGGGCCGTATAAGTCCGAGGACTACCGCTACTGACCCCTGTTGACGAGTAGCGACGGCCGGTACCGGAGCGGGTATAGATACTCCTTTTCCGGTGCCGGCCGTGGTCGCGCTTAGTGTTGGTTGAGCTCAGCTGAGAGCTGGCGCTGGGACTGCTGACGGCTGATCAATAGCTGATAGTCACGATTGCGTCGTTCGGCCACCACCGCGTGGAGATACACCGTCGGAGGTGTTTGAGCAGGTGGCGCCGGGGAGACATAAGGATCCACTAGTTGAAGCAACCGTTGGGTATGCAGGTTCTGGGCCTGTGGGGTCATCCGCGAAAAGTTTCGCAAGTACTGGTTGATTTCTACCAGTAATTCATCGGGTATGCGTCCTACATCGGCGATCTGAGCCCAACGATGTAGTTCTGCTGGCACGGTCGGCAACGGCTCAGGAAGTCGCGGTTGCCGGTCGTGAATCACATAGGTTCCTGCCATCATGTCGCCGAGACGTTTTCCGCGATCATTGAGAATGGCACTGATGAGTGCCACGGAGCCCAAGGTCAGCAACAATTCGAAAAACCCGCTCAGCGTCCGGATGAGGCTGTGTCGAAAAACGACGGCTCCGCCGTCGTCACGGATTACTCGGGTGCCGAAAACCAATTTGCCCACCGATTTTCCGCCCGAGACCGTTTCCACCGTGAGGGGAATCAGCACGAACCAGAAGACAACGGTCAGAAGGCTAAACATTCCCAACGCGGCCATATCTAACTGTTCGATGACGCTGGCCAAGACAACAAAAGTGGCCCACAGTCCGACCGCACTGAGCAAAATGTCGATGATTGTCGACATGCCACGCACGAAGACGGTAGCTGGGTTCAAGTGCAGAAGAACCGCCTGACCGGTCACGACCGAGGTGGAGTTGCTCACGGCGCCAAACTTTCGACTCGCTGAAGTGATGGTACTTCTTCAGCATAGCGGGTAGCCTGGCCTCGTGGACTTAGAGGCATACACGGCAGTGAATCGCGGTGACTGGGAGCGGCTTCAGACCTTGTCGAGAACCCGCCGACTCACTGCGGCCGAAATCGATGAGCTGACCGAACTCTATGGGGTGGCATCCACTCACCTGTCGGTCATCCAAGCCCAAGACCCACATGGCCCCCAGGCTCGCGGACTCTCACTCATTGTCGCCGGCGCCCGACAACGGCTCAGCTCTACCCCGGGAGATTTTACCCGCGCGTTTACGGACTTTGTGATCTATCGGCTCCCGTATGCTTTCTATACGATTCGCTGGTTGACTCTTGTGCTCGGGGCGCTCTTTTGTGCGGTAGCCACCGCTTATGGGGCTTGGGTGTATCAACACCCCGAAGTCGCCAATGCTCTGATGTCCGAACAACAACAAGAAATCTACGTGGAACACGAGTTTGTGGGTTATTACTCGCAGAACCCTGCCGCTTCCTTCGCTGGACAAGTCTGGACCAATAACGCCTGGATCGCCGCCCAAGAGGTTGCCTTCGGGATTACCGGATTCTTCGTGCCTGTAGTGCTCTACCTTAACGCCGCGAATGTCGGGGTTGCTGGTGGCATCATGGCCCGCCACGGTGAAACCGACACCTTCTTCAATTACATTCTGCCCCACGGCTATATGGAACTTACCGCCATTTTTATTGCCGGCGCTGCCGGGCTGTACATCTTTTGGTCCTGGGTGGCGCCGGGCCGACACACCAGGTTGTTTTCCTTAGCCAGAGCGGGGCGAATGTTGATTACCGTGGCCATCGGTTTGGTGGTCGTGCTCGTTGTTTCTGGCCTGGTCGAAGGGTTCGTGACTCCCGCCGAGATACCCGACGTCTTGCGTCACGGTATTGGCCTGCTGGTTCTTGCCGCTTATTGGTGCTACACCTGGATTCTGGGAGCTCGGGCGGCACGGATGAACTTGGGCGCCGACGTGGGGCAATACGATGGTGGAACCGTAGAACTTACCGCCTAAATCCGGACTTTCACGCTGGCTGGAGCTCTCTCAGCACACCATTTCCGCCACGTGTCGGTGTGGCCCAGAAATGACCGGGGTACCGACGACTACTGTGGGGGACAACGAGTGCTACCCGTTGCTATTCACCCGCGCCGCGGAAAGAGGTTTCTTGTCGATGTCTGACAAAACATCACCCAACCCCGATGAGACCCCAGAGTTTGAATCTGGCATTGACTACGCCCGTTTTCAGGAACCCGACGACGCTGAGAGCGCGGACGAGCAGAACACGACCGAGTCCTCTCCCACAGCATCGTCACCACAGTCCACCCGGGACACCTCGGAATCAACCCCGCTCTACAGCCAGCTCTCCGAACAGGACACGGTGAGTCATGACTCGGTGGATCAACCCACCCACCCAATCCAGACCCTCCAGCCTGACGCTGAGCCCTCATCCGCCCCCCGGGACTCTGACGAATCGTCTCGGACAACCCCTCCGGCGGACCCTCACGACTCCGGATCGGCCACGACCGCCGCCACCACTGCCATGCCGAACTTCCTCAAAGACCATGACGACAGGTCCTCGCTCGACCGTACTCAGGCTCTCGACGATGGAGTAAGCAACAGCACCACGATGGCCGAGTCTGAAACGGTGCACGAAACCCGGGCCAGCCGGCGACGGCCCAACGCGCAGGCTGAGCTACCTCAGCCCGAAGCTACGGGGGCTCCTGACGTTGCCGCCGTCGCTGGTGCTACCCCTGTTGCTGAACCAGCAACAGCAACCGGAACGCAGCACAACCTGCTGGCAGACCACGACGGTCTACCGGCAGACACCCGGGAAGATCGGGTAGCCGAACAACAACGCCTCCTCACAGACGCGCAGGCGCGTCTTGCTGCCCGCGCCCAAGCACTTGAAGGACCCAAGACTCTCTCCCGGATCCTGCAAACTGTGCTGGCAATCATTGCCCCCATTGCCTTCTTAACCGTGGTCATTCGCGCCGTGGCTTCACCCTTATTTCTCTGGATTGAATACCACCGACCCGGGTTCCCCGCCGATGACTTTGGCCTGACGACCACTGAACGGCTCGACTACGGTTCCTATGGGTTGGATTACCTGTTTAACCTCGCCTCACCCAACTACCTGGCGTCATTGACCTTCGCCGATGGGTCACCACTGTTCACCCAGGACGAGGTCTCTCACATGGCAGACGTCAAGTCGGTGATGCTAACCTCGATGCTGATCGGAGCCGTATTGGTCATCGCTTCGGCGATCATCATGGTGGTGCTCTCTCGGATCTCGAAAGGCGCCATTCGCCGTTCACTGTTTGCGGCCAGCATCTGGCTGTTGCTCGTCATCGTGGCCCTGGCTGTCGTGGCCATCATCGCCTGGCAGGATTTCTTCGCCGGCTTCCACGCGCTGTTCTTCGCTGACGGAACGTGGACTTTCTACGCTTCCGATACCCTGATCCGGTTGTACCCCAATCAGTTCTGGATCGACGCCGGTCTCGCCGTCGGAGCGCTGACGGTGTTGACCGCGGCGATCACGCTGGTGGCAACCTGGCCGACGAAGCGCCGGAAAAAGCGCTCCGCCCAAACCCAGCTGATGATGCTGGCAGCCCGCCAGCAGTGGCCGACGACCGACGGGAAGGTCACCGAGGTCAGCTTGGAAGAAGGATCTCGCCCTGGGCGTTAAGTAGTACGCTATAAATTCCCGGCAGAGCCGGAGGAGTACAGGCTCTCGATCTGGTCCTGGAAGTCCTCAATGACCCGGTTGCGCTGGAGCTTAGCCGCTGGAGTGACATAGCCGGCTTCCTGGGTCAGCTCGGCGGAGATGATCTTAAACTTCCGGACCGACTCTGCCCGAGACACCGACTCGTTGGCCTGATCGATATACTGCTGGATCTCCTCGCGGACCTGCTCATCAGTGGCCGCCTCAGCCAAGCTGAGCGGATGCCGGTCGTGCTGTTCGCACCAGTGCTTTAGCGCATCCGTATCTAGTGCGATCAGCGCACCCACAAACGGACGGTTATTGCCCACCACAACAGCCTGGTCGACCAGCTCGCAGGTGCGGATGGCTTCTTCCAGGGGAGTAGGTGCGACGTTCTTTCCGCCTGCGGTCACGAGCAGTTCCTTCTTCCGGCCGGTGACATATAGGTAGCCCTGGTCATCCAGGCGCCCAATATCACCGGTGTGGAACCAGCCGTGCTCATCGACGGCGGATTCGCCGGAAGCCTGTGCCCCGTAGTAGCCGGGAGTGACCGCAATACCGCGCAACAGAATCTCATCGTCGTCGGCCAGCTGGACTTCCATGCCGTGCATGGGTCGGCCCACGGAACCAATGCGGGTAACGCCGGGAACATTCACCGTCGCCGGGGCGGTGGACTCGGTCAGGCCATAGCCCTCTTTGACGTGAATTCCCATACCGGAAAAGAAGTGAGCCAGTTCGGGATGCAGCGGGCTGGCACCGGAGATCGCCACTCGGGCATTGCCACCCATCAGCGCTCGGATCTTGGAAAAGACGAGCTTGTCAAACACCTTGTGCTTGAGCTTCAACGCCATGGACGGACCGGAGCCTTCTCCGCGTTGTTGAGCGTCGCAGGCAGTAGAGTACTCAATAGCGACCTGGCGGGCAGCGCGGACGATCTTCTCCTGGCCCCCTTCTCGGGCCTTGTTGATGATGCCGGCCTCGACCTTCTCCAACATGCGCGGAACCAGCAACAACCAGGTTGGGCGGAAGGACCCGATATCCCGCAACAGGTAGCCCAGGTTGGGGGTATGGGCAATCTGAATCTTGCCCACCAAACAACCAAACTGCACCGCACGTGCCAGAATATGGGCCAACGGTAGAAACATCAGGGTCCGATTTTCCGGTGCGGCCAGGATCTCACTGGTGTACTCCAGCAGATTGGCTGCGCCCAAGGCAAGATTCCCGTGTGTGATGATGGTTCCCTTGGGGCGACCGGTGGTCCCGGACGTATAGACAATGGTAGCCGGGTCCGAGAGCGTAGCGGCGGAACGGGCCTGCTCGAGCTGCTCATCGGAGATGGTCTCGCCGTCGGTCGTCAGTGCATCGAAGAGGTCCTCGTCGAGAGCCAGCCGTTCGATGCGGGTGGAATCGGTGGCGGACTGATTCAGCTCATCAACAGCTTTCTCAGCCGCCTGGGCCTGTAGTGTGCCCTGGTGCAAGATCACCGTGGTCCCGGAATCGGAGAGAATATGACTAATCTGGGCCGGGGAGGAGGTGTCATAGATTGGCACTGAGATCGCTCCGGCAAACCATAGCGCCTGGTCAATCACGGCCCACTGATAGGACGTCGGAGCCAACACAGCAACGAGGTCGCCGGGTTTGATGCCACGGGCAATGAGGCCTTTGGCGACCGCCCGGACGCGATCTAGAAATTCGCGATAGCTCACATCGATCCAGCCTCCAATGCCGTTGGAGAGCGCGTAGGCGGGAGCCTCGGGGCTGTGGTGGGCGGTTTTCAGCACCAAATCGGTGAGATTGGAGTCTTCGGGAAGGGAGACTTTCAACTGGGTGTTTACGTACCGCATGGGTTCCTTCTCTACTCTCGCTGAACGGTTAAGACGCATCGTTGATCAGCGGTTCTCACCGAATTAAATCCAGGACTGAATCCACATCCGCCACCGCCATTGATCATAGGGAATCTCTTCGGCGGTCCAGATCGGCATAAAGAACGCTGAGACCAGCATAATCACCAGAATATAACCTAGGACAATGACCAGATTTCGGGTTTTGGCTCGGGGATTGTGGCCGGTTTCCCACCGCAACAACCAGCCTAGGCAATAGACGATGGCCAGAATCAGGAAGGGCTCGTAAGCGATGGTGTAGAAGAAGAACATCGTCCGCTCCGGCCAGAGCACCCAGACCAGTTGTCCGGCCACATAGGCACCCAAGATGGCGCCGACGCGCCAGTCGCGCTTGGCAAACCACACCACCGTGAGGATAATAATGGCCACCGTGCCCGACCACCACAGGATGGGGTTGGCCAGATCCAGGATAGCTTCCGAACAGTGTGCTGCCCCGCAATCACCCGAACCGTCGTCGGTGGATTCGTAGTGGAAGGAGACCGGCCGGCCCATAAAGGGCCAGGTCCACGGCGACGAAGCGTAGTTGTGTCCCGAATCCAGACCGGTATGGAAGTCGGTGGAGGCACGATGGTAGTGGAACCAAGAGCGCAACGTGTCAGGGATGAGCGATCCCAGCCACGATTCGGCAGGGTTGTCCTCGGCCCAGTGACGGTGATAGCCCCGGGAGGAGACAAACCAGCCGGTCCAGGTGGCCAAATAGGTCAGGAATCCAACTCCGACCACGCAGACGAATGCCCACAGACCATCGCGGAGAATCCCGCCCAGCGCCCAGCGCCTGATCCCGACCACGCGACGGGCGTTGAGGTCCCAGAACACCGTCATCAGCCCGAAGATTGCCACGAATGCTAGTCCGGAGAGCTTCACCGAACACCCGGCTGCCAACAAAATGCCGGCCACAATACGCCACGGACGCCACCAGATCATCGGCCCATAGCGCAGTACCTGGGACAGGGTTCCGCTGCGATAGGCGGAGCTGATTGTGTCGGCGAGTTGCCGTCGTCCATGATCACGGTCTAAGACCAGGGCGCCGAAACCAGCCAGGACGAAGAAGGACAAGAAGATATCCAGCAGACCGGTCCGGGACATGACCAGGTGGTGGCCGTCGACAGCCATCAATAATCCCGCGGTGGCGCCTAAAAAGGAAGAATGGAAGATTTTCCAGGCGATCAGTGACAAAATCAGCACCGACAAGGTTCCGACCATCGCCGAGGAAAAGCGCCAGCCGAACCCGTTATCGCTACCAAACAGCAGCATCCCCAGGCCGATCAGCCATTTGCCCAAGGGTGGGTGGACCACATAGGCAGGTTCATTGAGCGGTTCGGCCTCACCGGCGATAAAGGCGTCGTTGATGTCTTCTTCCCACTCCATCTCCACACCGAAGTGCAACAAGGAGTAGGCGTCTTTGACGTAGTAGGTTTCGTCAAAGATCAACTTGTGTGGGTGGTCGAGACGGTGGAATCGCAACAGCGCGGCCACGGCAGCGACCGCTAAAATCAGGATCCATTCCCACCGCTGGGTGGTCAGTTTCTCACCCAGCAATCGAGCACGAAGCACCGTGTCGGTATAGGCATGGTCGATAGAATCGAGCCAGGTGCGGCGAGCACCTTGCCTGGCTGTGGGAGCGGGAGTTTCTGTCAACGACACACAGAACATCGTACGTGAGAACACCCGGCGGGACGGCATTTGCGGGAGAAGAATTGAGAGGGGATCAATGAAGGGTGGCCCAGACACCGAAGCTCACGACTTGCACCAGGCGGGCGAGGGCCAGATTGTGTTGGCCGCGACGCCGATCGGAAACCTGCAGGACACCACTGACCGGCTACGGACCGTGCTGGCTAGCGCCGAGATTATCGCCGCCGAAGACACCCGCACCACTCAACGGTTAGCTACTGCCCTAGGAGTGGAGATTCGTGGTCAACTCATCAGCCACCACGAACATAATGAACAACGGTCCACCCCGGAGCTACTGGAGAAAGTACGCCAAGGGGCCACGGTTGCGGTGGTGACCGATGCTGGCATGCCGGTGGTGTCAGACCCTGGTTTCCGTCTGGTGCAGGCGGCGGTACAAGACGGGTTGACCGTGACCTGCGCCCCGGGGGCTAGCGCGGTCACGACCGCGCTAGCAGTCTCGGGATTGCCGAGCGATCGGTTTAGCTTCGAAGGGTTTGTTCCGAAAAAACACGGCGAGAAAACCCGGTTCTTGACGGATCTTCAGGATCAACCGCGCACGCTGATTTTCTTTGAGTCCCCCCACCGAGTGGTCGATACGCTACAGGTAATGACTGAGGTCTTTGGCGAAGATCAGATCGGGTGCGTGGCCCGGGAATTGACGAAACGGCACGAAGAGGTGGTGACCGCCTCCTTGCGTGAGTTATTGGATTGGACGCAGACGGCGACGCTTCGCGGAGAGTTTGTGCTCTTACTGGCTCCAGCTGACAACCGACGGGTCGAACTCGATGACGAACAACAGCTACGGCTCGTGGACGAATTGGTTGCTACCGGGATGCGCGCTAAAGACGCCACCAAACAGATCGCACACGAATACGGCGGTTCGGCCCGGACGCTGTACAACCTCTACCAACAACGTCGGTGATCTCCTGCGACCAGGGGTCAGCTCCGACAGATCAGCCCCGGACACTCAGTGACCTGCCGGCGGGGTGACCGGTCTGCGGTGGACTATGTCTTCCGGGGCTGTGACGAGGAATTCATCGTCGGTCGGGCAGGGCGCTAGGGGAGCAGGCCCCCCACACTGGCACGGAAGCCACCTGAACCAGCGGCACGCCGGGCCCGCGCAACGTCATAACCGGGGCCGTAGGAGGTCAATGCCGGGCGCTGATCTGCCGGGGTACCTTTCAGACGTTCTTCCACCAGGTCGACGAGGGCTGAGACGAAGTCGGGGTGGGTGCCCGGAGTGGCGACGCGTTTGAAGATCAGTCCGCGCCCCTCGGCTTCCTCTTTCGCCTCGTTATCCAGGTCCCACCAGACCTCCATGTGATCAGACAAGAAGGTGACCGGAACGACGACGATGGCCTTCTTCGACTCGTCGAGTTCGCTAATGGCATCTCCAATGTCTGGTTCCAGCCACTTCTGCCAGGCCGGGCCCGACTCCGACTGCCACACCGACTGCCAGGAGATCTCGGAAACACCGAACTCCTTCAGGACAGCGTCAACGATGAGTTCAGCCACGGCCACGTGCTGTTGCTCGTAGGTACCGCGCACCTCGGGGTCGTGCTCATCGGACTCGTCTGAGACCTCATTGTGGGTCAGCGGAATCGAGTGGCCAGCGAACATGAACTCCACATCGCGTTGCAGGTCCAAGTCCGGGATCTCGGTCTGCAGCTCGCGCACCTTGGCGATGGTGTCTTCGATGAAGGGGTTGACGAAACCGGGGTGGTCGAAGAATGCCCGGATCTTATCGATCTGGACTTCATTCCACAGGTCTAGGTGCTCCAGCGCGTCGGCGAAATCCTCGCGGTATTGGCGATTGGAGGAGTACGTCGAGTAGGCCGAGGTCACCAGGGCAAAGATCTTGGTCGGCTCTGGTGGTTCACCGTCTTCGGTGTCGTCGGCCTTGCGAGCCTGCGCGTCGGCGTGAGCCTGGTGGATGGCCTCGGTGAAGTAGGGCTCCCAGTTGCGGTTGCCGAAGTAGATCGGCAGGTCAATACCGCGGGCAACCAGTTCCTTCTCCAGGGCTTCTTTCAGCGCCAAGTTCTGTTCGTTGATCGGGCTGACACCACCGCGCTCGCGGTAGTGTACAGCGACTTCTTCTAAACGCTCGTCGGGGATGCCGCGACCGGCAGTCACATTGCGCAGGAACGGAATGACGTCGTCCTGGCCATTGGGCCCGCCGTAGGAAGCCAATAAGATCGCGTCAAACTCAGTGGGTTCTTCAACCCATTTCACACCGGACTGGGCGTGGGGTGTGGCTGCGGGAACGGCTGCACCGGCCTGAAGCACGACGCGGGAAGCCGGTTTGGGTTTGGACCATTCGGTCACGGTTCCTCCTGAGGGTCGGGGCCACGTTAAATCACAGCCGTGACGCGCGGTCACGACCTGATCTGTAGGGTCACTTCTCAGTCTAGTTCTTCCTCAATACACCGCTGTCAATGCGACCCTGTGCCCCGTAGAACGGGAGTGGTCATGGGCGGAGAGTACACTACAGATCTGGTGCCTGCATAGCCGTCAAACCGTCAGGAACACAGTAATGATCGGAGTGGGAGGTGACTCCGATCTACCGTTGTCCGTGCTCACGCGTGGTAAGGAAATGATGAGTTCGAAGAAGTCGAAAAAGTACGATCAGACCGGCGTGCCCGAGGCCTATCGGGTGCACTGGCCTGATCCAGCCCGTCCCGGAGTCATAGACACTGTGTCCGAAGGGGGTGGCCCACGTCGTGACACCGTGGATGAATACACCGGAAAGCAGCGGGTGCTGGTCTACCCGAAAGCGCCGGAACCTTTGGTCTCGCCGATCATCGACAACCACGCTCACCTGGATTTTCGTGATGGACTCGTCGAGGTCTCCATTGCTGATGCACTCGATACTGCCGAATCCGTTGGTGTAGCCGGGGTAATCCAAGTCGGTTGTGATCTGGACTCAGCACGGTTCACTCTTGAGTCCATCGAGACTCACCAGCGCTTACTCGGGGCCGTGGCCCTGCACCCTAATGAAGTTGCCGAGATCTGGGATCAGCAAGGCCAGGCCGGGCTGGAGCGGGCCATTGAGGCTATTGCAGAGATGGCCCGGCATCCTCGCGTCAGGGCGGTGGGAGAGACCGGGCTCGATTATTACCGTACTGGTGCAAAAGGCCACGAAGCGCAACAATATTCCTTCCGAAAACACGTGGAGCTGGCAGTTCAGTTGGGTAAAGCAGTACAAATCCACGACCGCGAGGCGCATGAGGATGTTGTCGAGATTCTGCTGTCTATGCCGCAACGCCCCGAACACGTGGTTTTTCATGCGTTTTCAGCAGGGCCCGAGCTGGCCGACATTTGTAACGAACACGGTTGGTACATGTCTTTTTCAGGTCCGGTGACTTTTAACGCGAATGACCGCCTGCGAGAGGCTGCAGCCCTGGCACGGCCAGAGCTGATCCTGACAGAGACGGATTCTCCGTTCTTGACTCCTCATCCGCGTCGGGGACGGCCTAATGCTCCGTATATGACGCCACTGACGTTACGAAAAATCGCTGAGGTGCGTGGTACTGGTGAACAGCAGATGTGCGAACAGGTGATGGCCAATACTCGGCGTGTTTACGGGGATTTTTCCTAGATTTCGGTTCGGCAACGGTGATGTGAGGATACCGTCAGTCAACCCTCGGCAACGGTGTGTTGTTCACAAAAATCGTTATAGAGTTGAGACCTTCGTTATCTTTCCGTTATCGTATTGGAATGTCGACGAGGGACACCCCCCTTTGTTGAGGGCTTCCCCAATTTTCAGATCTCTCGTTGGTCGCTAACCATCACCTACCCGAAGCATTGGAACACCTTTTCATGTCACGAGTATTTAGTAGTAGCGTGAGCAAGCTCGTCGCGCAGCTGGCAGCGCTTGCGCTGGTTCTGGGCGGGCTAGCAGCTTTCATCCTGACTCAGAACAACGGAAGCGCTCAGGCACAGGATCAGCAGAACTCTGGCCAAGGGGAAGCACTCGATATCGATCTGGCCTCCAGCGTTCAGCCACTAACCGACTTCATCCCGGCAGCACCCACTGTTGTGGAGGTGACCCGTGCCGGTGAAACCGAAAACTACGCGGTGTACGCCGATACTGTCGGGGAGGCTCTGAGCTTGTCCGGCATCGAGGTCGGCGAGAAGGACAAAGTGAGCCCTTCCACCGACACTAAGATCTCCACCGGTGACAAAATCACCGTGCAGGTTGTCACCACCGAAGAGGTTGTCGAAGAAGAAACGATTGAGTACGAAACCGTTCGTGAAAACGACGACAGCCTGGAAAAGGGGAAGACCAAGGTAGAGACCAAAGGTGAAAACGGCACCGCTGAAGTCACCTACACCGTCACCGTGATCGACGGCGAAGAATCGTCCCGCGAAGAGACCCACCGTCAAATCACCAAAGAACCGACCGACGAAGTCGTGAAGGTCGGCACCAAGGAGAAAGAGCAGCAGGCTAGCTCTTCATCGTCTACTTCCTCGTCTTCCTCATCATCGTCGTCCACCTCCTCCGATGATGACTCAGAGGATTCCTCCTCGGATGATTCTGAAGAGTCCTCCAGCTCCGGCGGTGCGGCTCCCAGCTCTGGTGTCTGGGCGAAACTGGCCCAGTGCGAGTCCGGTGGCAATTGGTCGACCAACAGTGGTAACGGCTACTACGGTGGCCTGCAATTCTCCGGTCCCACCTGGAAAGCCATGGGTGGCACCAAGTACGCACCGACTGCTGATAAAGCCACTCCGGCCCAGCAGATTGAAATTGCTAGCAAATTGCAACGTCAGTCTGGCTGGGGCCAGTGGCCAGCTTGCTCGCGTTCCCTGGGGCTGCGCTAATAACACTCTGGGCTGACCGCAACGGCCAGGACCACGAAAGAGCTCGAGCATCTCTCAAGAGGTGCTCGAGCTCTTTCGTGTGGTCAAGTGAGGTGGTAAATACCACTAAAATGATGACTGTGACTGCTGAAGCCCAACGTCTGCTGTCGGCCGCAGATATTCGTCGTCTTGCCGAGCATTTGCAGCTGCGCCCGACGAAATCCTGGGGTCAGAACTACGTCATCGATCCGAACACCATTCGTCGAATTGTTGATCAGGCACAGCTTGACCCCACAGAGCACGTTTTAGAGATTGGTCCCGGGCTGGGCTCGTTGACTCTGGGCCTGCTTGACCAAGCCACCGCGGTGACCGCGGTCGAAATTGATCCGGTTCCCGCCGCAGCGTTGCTTGAAACCCTAGAACACTTCCGTCCTGGCGCGTCGCGTTGTGCCAGTGTGCTGCAAGCAAACGCTCTGCAGATTGATGCTGACCAGCTCCATGACGTACGCCCGGCTGCGACCAACTCAGCACCGACCGCGCTCGTGGCAAACCTGCCGTATAACGTGGCGGTCCCTGTCCTTCTGCACATTCTGGCGTCAGTGCCCAGCATCCGACACGGGTTGGTGATGGTGCAACAAGAAGTCGCCGATCGGCTCTGTGCGGCACCGGGCACCAAGATTTATGGAGTTCCCTCTGCCAAACTGGCCTGGTACGCTACCGCACGTTCCGCCGGAACCGTGGGAACCCACGTTTTTTGGCCCGCACCGCGTATTAAATCCGGGCTTGTGCATTTTCACCAACGCGAACCAATCCAGACCACAGCATCTCGGAACGAGGTCTTCACCGTTATCGACGAGGCGTTCGCACAGCGACGCAAGACCCTGCGGGCAGCACTATCGAACTGGGCCGGCTCTGGTGCCTCAGCAGAACGGATTCTGCGGGCAGCAGGCCTCAACCCCCAGGCCCGTGGGGAAGTGCTCAGCATTGAAGATTTTGCCGCCATCGCTGAGCAGTCCAAGACCCTCGGAGTCAGCGGATGAGTCTACGTCCCGGAGAGTTCTACGGACACGTCACGGTTACCGCGCCGGGCAGGATTAACCTCACCACCGAGGTCGGGCAACAGCTCAGCCCGTTCTACCACCAGCTAGCCACCATCTCACTGGCGATCTCCCTCAGCGACGAGGTCGTCGCCGTCGCCCGTGACGATGAACATATCACCGTCTCCATCTCCGACTCCTCCCGCGGAATCCTCGATCCCGCTGATATCCCCGATGACCATTCCAATGTGGTTTTTCAAGCAGCTGACCTGTTGCGACGCCGGTTGCAGCTTGAGCCGGAAACTCACGGGGTTGACCTGTATTTGACCAAAGACTTGCCGTTGGCAGGCGGAGTGGGTGGTCGCGCGGCCGACGCTGCGGCAGCACTGATGGCCTGCGCTGCCCTGTGGGACCTGCACCTGTCACGGCGGGACCTGGCCCAGCTGGGAACCGAAATCTCTACCCAGGTCCCGTTTGCCATCCTGGGCGGTGCAGCGGTCGGGATGGAACGCGGTGATGTATTGTCGCCGATCCTGACCCGGGCAAGCCTCAACCTGGTGATCGTTCCAGCCTTTTCGGTCTACGCGCCGCGCGAGGTCTATGCCAACCTCGCTTCCCTCCGTGAGGAAGGTATCCAACCACAGCGGGAGTGCGCAGCAATTGATCCCGAACTACTGGACGCTCTGACTCGTGGGGACGTGGAAACGATCGCGTTGCTCATGCACAATGATCTGCAAGCCGCTGCCGTCTCACTGTTGCCGGAGCTCTCCGACGTGCTGGATATAGGCATGCAAGAAGGTGCTCTGGCTGCCATGATCTGTGGGGCCGGACCGACCGTGATGTTCTTGGCCCGTAACGCCGACGACGCAACGCAGTTGGCCTCACGGGTAGAAGAACGTTGCGGGATCGCCTCCATCCCGATTAGCGCACCGGGGTCGGGCGCTCGCATTCTGTAGAGTGTTTTACCGGTATTAACCTGACCGATTCGTCATGTTGACGTAGTTCAGGACAGAGGAGGGACGCTGTCGATGGCTCACTTGCTTGGTGCTGAAAATATCTCGATGACTTTTGGAACCCGTACCGTGTTGGACGGGGTGACGCTGGGTATCTCGGAAGGCCAACGAATCGGTATCGTGGGTCGAAACGGCGACGGTAAATCAACGTTATTGTCGATTCTTACCTCACAACAGAGTCCCGATACCGGCCGGGTCACCACCCGCAATGGGCTCCGAATCGGTGTGCTGACCCAGTCCGATGAGTTGCGTGGCGCGGACACGGTGGGCTACAGCATTGTGGGAGGCCGGGCAGAGTACGAATGGGCCTCACACCCACGCATCCGCTCGATCATTTCCGGGCTGGTGGCCGATCTGAACTGGAACGCCGCGATCTCAACGCTCTCGGGTGGACAACGCCGTCGCGTGGCTCTGGCCCAGTTGTTGGTCGAAGACTGGGACGTGATTGGCCTGGACGAGCCTACCAACCACCTGGATTTGGAAGGGATTCGGTGGTTGGCCGATCACCTCAATCAGCGTTGGACAGCTCATGAAGGCGGGCTGTTGGTCATCACCCACGACCGGTGGTTTCTGGATGCGGTGTGTACGGACACGTGGGAGGTTCATGACGGCATGGTGGAGCCTTTTGAAGGCGGCTACGCCGCCTACGTATTGCAGAAAGTCGAACGGCAACGCATTGCTGCCGCCGCCGAGGCGAAACGTCAGAATTTGATGCGCAAGGAGTTGGCTTGGCTTCGTCGAGGGGCACCGGCCCGGACCTCGAAGCCCAAATTCCGGCTCGACGCTGCCGCTGAGCTGATTTCTCAAGAGCCCCCAGTTCGTGACTCGATTCAGCTTCAAGCGCTGGCCGTCTCCCGATTGGGCAAAGATGTGGTGGATCTGGAGAATGTTTCGGTTGACTATGACGGGACCCACGTGCTGACCAATGTCACTTGGCGCATTGCACCGGGGGAGCGCACCGGAATTCTCGGCGCCAACGGCGCCGGCAAGTCCACGCTGCTGGGGCTGATCGCCGGAACCGTCGAACCGGACTCCGGACGTATTAAACGTGGGAAAACCGTGAAATTGGGAGTGCTCGACCAGAAGTTCTCGCAACTCGAAACGATTCGCAACGACCGGGTCCGAGACGTCCTGGCACGTACCAAAACCTCATTCACCATCGACGGAAAAGACTTCACCCCGGCCCAATTATTGGAACGGCTGGGGTTCAGTCGTGACCATCTGTCCACCCCGGTCAGAGACCTGTCCGGAGGACAGAAACGACGGTTGCAACTTTTGTTGGTGCTGTTATCGGAACCGAACGTGTTGATCCTGGATGAACCGAGCAACGACGTGGACCACGAAATGCTGACGGCTATGGAAGATGTGCTGGACTCCTGGCCTGGCACTTTGTTGGTCGTCTCCCACGACCGATACCTACTTGAGCGCGTCACCGATCAGCAATATGCCATCATCAACGGGACCTTTCGGCATTTGCCCGGTGGCGTCGACCAGTATCTCCAGCTGGCCGAACAGGCTGAGAGTCAAGCCAAGACGACACCGTCGAGGAACCAGAAACAGCAACAACACAATTCCTCCGGCGCTGACAACGTCGCCGGTGACGAGCAGTCACGTGGCTTGTCTGGGGCTGAGAAACACGCTGCGCGGAAAGAAGCGTCCTCGATTGAGCGCAAACTGGAGAAACTCAACACCGAACTCACTGAGCTAGAAGAAAAAATGGCCGCTCACGACCAGACAGATTTCGAAGGGCTTGCGGACCTGACTGCCCAAGTCTCCGGGCTCCGCGAAGAGATTGATACCAAGGAATCCCGTTGGCTGGAGTTGCTCGACGCGGTAGAGAGCTAACTGTACTTCCCCGTGAGGTTGTGAACACGGACTGAGGGGGTTAGGCCTCCGATGGCGGTGTGGGTTCGATGATGATTGTACTCATGTAGGAAGGCCTGGTAGGAGGCCTCAGGTTCTGATTCGCTAGTGTAGGCGCGCGTAGGCCCATTCGGTCATCAGGGTTCGGTTGAACCGCTCGACTTTGCCGTTGGTTTGTGGCCTGTAGGGCTTGGTGCGCTTGTGTTTGACTCTCTCGCCGAGGGCTTTGCGGTATTCTTTAGAGCGGTAGCATGAACCGTTATCGGTCATCACCGCGGTGACCTCGACGCCGATGCCGGCGAAGAAGGCCCTGGCGCGTTTCCAGAACCCAGCGGCGGTGTGCTTGCGCTCATCGTTGAGGATCTCGGAGTAGACCACCCGGGAGTGATCATCCACCGCGTGGTGCAAGTACCGGTAGCCCCTGCCCGCAGAGGCTCCCTCAGCAGCTGCCTTCTGCGTCTTAGCCAGGGCTTTCAGCGCCTGGGGTGAGCCTCTGCCGTGGACTCGCCAGCCCCCACCGTCAGGGATCTGGCCCAGCTTCTTGATGTCCATGTGCACCAGCTCACCGGGCGTGGATGCTTGATACCGGTTCGGGGCCGCACGGCGCACCGGCAGCCCAGTGGCCTGGTTAATGCATTCCAACCTGGGCATCCGGTACCGCTGAAGCACCCGGCCCACGGTGGAGCGAGGGATACCCAGGTGAGCGTTAATCCGGTGAGGCCCCCACTGGCGGGTGAATCGCAACGCGATGATCCTGCGCTCGGTGCGCTGTGGCAACCTTCGGGGACTATGGTGAGGGCGACTGGAGCGGTCCTGGAATCCGTGGCCGGCCCGGTGGCGGGTCACCCATTTCGAGACCGTGGCCGCAGAGACCTGGAATCGCTCTGCGACTCGGCGCTGGGGCCATCCCTGATCGATAACCAGGGCTACGATGCGTCGCCTTCCCTCCGGGGTCAGCGGTGATCTACGGTGAACCATAGGAGACCTCCGTATCTGATGGTGAGTTGTGGTAACCCACATCGATATCGGAGGTCTCCGCTTAAGTCACGGACTGTTCACAACGTGTCGAGGAACTACAGCTAGTCAACTACGACCTGTGTGCATGAGAATGGGTGGGTGTGGGAATGTCGGGGGTTCGTCGATCTGATGCCCCTGTCTGTGGTATCCGAGCAGACAAAGGGAAACGACCATCATGCTGAGGTATGGCAAGAGGAGTCTGCGCACATAGTGAACGCGACTCCCGAACGACGCGCGGAGTTCGCCACCACCCGTCAATGCGCGCGACGAGCCCTGCAACGTCTAGGCTTCCCGTCCGTCGCGATCCCGGTGCAAATGTCCC
Organism: Auritidibacter ignavus; assembly: GCF_029853775.1. Lineage (NCBI taxonomy): Bacteria > Bacillati > Actinomycetota > Actinomycetes > Micrococcales > Micrococcaceae > Auritidibacter > Auritidibacter ignavus. The sequence goes on along the minus strand of NZ_CP122564.1, from coordinate 1,252,849 downwards.
GGGTACCGGCGTGGCCAGCCGGTGTCGTGGGGAGCCTGACTCATGGAGCGGACCTACGCGCCGCCGCGGTCGCAACCACAGCAACCTGCCGCGCAGTGGGGATCGACGTCGAACCGAACGACGGTTTGCCTAACGGCACCCTCGAGCTCATTGCGTCTCCCGTCGAGATCTCGGGGCTGCGCGCACTTGATTCCTTGTGGCCGAAGGTTGCGTGGGATCGTCTCTTATTCAGCGCCAAGGAGGCCATCTTCAAGGCATGGTTCCCTATGACGGGACACTGGCTGAACTACCACGAGTGCACCCTCACCATCGAGTCCGACACCGCAACGTTCACTGGTCGGCTGCATCTAGACAGCAGCATCCGAGCACACTTCGGCATCGACATACTCGAGGGGCGATGGGGCCTCAGCGAAGGACGTCTGCTGAGCGCAGTCGTCGTGCCGCCACGGGCTGATCAGTAGCTTCCATCGCTCGCGGACGGTGTGGAGAGGGCGCTCTCGACGGCTCCGATGTCGACAGCCCGCCGTGCCGAGACCCCCTCCGTGTCCCACCGATCGAGATCGAGGATCCAGAGCTCGAGCGGGCGCAGTTCCAGCAGGCGCTGCGGGCCTCCTCCGTCCAGCTGTGTGAGCGGGAGCGCTTGGGCCTGGGCTTCTGCCGGATCGGCGAACATCTGCTGGTAGAACGCCTCCACCACCGCTGCCAGCTCCGTACCGGGCAGCGCGCGGCAGTCACCAGCCATCTGCAGCCCGTCAAGACCGTGCGCGCTGCCGGGCAGGGTGGAGATGGTCGCTGCGGCGACTCCCGTGCTGAGGACCTGCCGCGTGTGCTGCGCGGTGACCCCTGAACCGGCCACGAGTCGCAGCGGATGGGTGAACCAGGCGTATTGGAGCTGTGCTGCCCAGGGGCCTGACTCCGGTGCGGCGGTGGCCATGGTCAGGTAACCGGCATCTCGGATGATTCGCGCGGTGCGGGCAACGATCGCCCGGTCAGTGCTGTGCGCGGTCATGGGTGGCCCCGAGTCGCATGGGCAGTTCGAGCAGGTCGTTGCCGATGAAGGTCGGTCCGGCGTAGTCGTTGATGTCGCCGATGACCTCCGCGTTGGGGAAGGCTTCGAAGAACAAGGTCACGGCGACCTCGGCCTCGAGGATGGCCAGGTGCGAGCCCGGGCAGCGGTGCACGCCGAGGCCGAACGCCAGATGCTCAGGAGTCTCTCGATTCGGGTCGAAGCGCGTCGGGTCTGGGTTGATGTTCTCGTCTCTGCCCTGGCCGCCGTAGTTGAGCAGGATGGGTTCGCCAGACCGGATGATGACGCCCTCGCCGAGGTCGATGTCTGCCAGGGCCCACCGCATCGGGAGGTTCATCACTGGGCAGTCCTTGCGTAGAGACTCCTCGATCATGGGCCTGGGGTCAGCACCCTGTCGCAGGGCGTGGCGAGCGTGCGGGCAGGCCGTGAGGTCGGCCAGGGCGTGGTCGATGAGGTTGATGGTGGTCTGGCTGCCTCCGCCGATCATGAGCAGCAGTGTTGCGATGAGTTCGTCCTCGGTGAGGGGGTTGTCCTCTTTCTGGCTTTCGGTGATGAGGATGCTGGTGAGGTCATCGCCAGGATGGGAGTGTTTCTCGTCGATGAGAGTGCGCATGGCGGTGAGCAGATCTTGGTTGAGCTGGGTGGCTTCGTCTTCGCTGAGATCGTCGGTGCGGGCGACCAGACGGAACACGCGCAGTACCTCGGGCCGTTGAGCCTCGGGGATGCCGAGCAGGTCGCAGATGACCAGGGTGGGGATCTGGTAGGAGTACGTGGCGTGGACATCGACCGGGGTCTCGTTCGTCTGGCCGGCGAGGTCGTCGATGAGGCCGCGCACTGAGTCCTCGATGGCCGAGCGCAGTCGCTGGATGCGGCGATACGTCAGCGAGGGCACGACGACGCGGCGCAGTCGGGCGTGGTCGGCGCCGTCCTTGGTCGTCATGTTCTGCAGATCGATCCACGGTGCCAGCCAGGGCACCTCGCCGGTCTCATAGGTGGGCACAGCGCGGGTGACGTCGCGGGAGACGTCTGGGTGCGTGAGCAGATAGGAGACGGTCTCGCCGCGCACGACCGACCATGCGGTGAGTCCGTCGGGCAGTTCGACCGGGACGGCGGGGCCGAGGTCTCGGAGCTCTTCGGTTTTGGTGTACATGCAGCCGCCGGATCTGCTGGGCAGAGTGGTCACGGGGGCGGTGTGAAACGGGATGGGCATGAGTATCTCCTTAGTCCGTTGGGTTCGGGGCACACAGGGCGAGCATGCGTTGCCAGAAGAGGTCTTCGAAGACGGCAAGATGCCTGGCCAGTTCCAGGGCCGAGGACAGTGCAGCGCGCGGTGCTGTGGCGATCAGGGCGTCGATCGTCTGGATCTCGGCGTCATCAACGTGGCCGAAGTAGGCGAAGTGCTCGAGTTGGTCGTCGGTGAACGCTCCGGTGAGTGCCAGGGCCTCACGCAGTTGCCGGTAGCAGCGCGTGGAGGAGCGCGCGAGATGACGGAAGCAGACCGGATAGTCCCAGGGACTGCCGATGACGGCGATACGCGCAATGTGGGCGGGGTAGGCCATGGCGTACGCGTCCAATCCGCTCCCCTGCTCAGAGGGGCGGGGGTAGGCGCTGACGAACGGTTGCAGGAGGCGGTGTGCTTCCTGTTCGGACTGGTGGCTGAGCGCGTAGAGTTCCGCGGCCGCTGTGTCGTGGTGGCGGTCGGTCATGATTTGGGTGGAGGCGACGTTCGACGCCACGAGGGCGTCGAGATGATACGCGAGCGGGCCGAGATTACCGGGTGTGATGCTGCCGGAACCGATGGCGTGGGCCAGCGGGTTTTCGGGCAGAACCGCGTCCGAGATTGCTGCTGTCATCGACGCGCTCCGAGGTCGTTCAGGGGGCGGGTGAACTCGACAGGCAGGCCCGCCTGAGGGATGTTGAGTAGCTCAGTGGCCAGTGTTTGCTGCCGTTGGAGGGAGGAGGGGTTGGAGAGTTTCTGGAGGTGGGCGTCGATGCGTTGGTCGAGCGTGTCGACCGCCGTCTCCCATGCCGTGGTGGCCGAACGATCATCCTCGCCGAGGTTCCGTCGGTACTGATGGAGGCATGCGAGGGTGAACAGCTCCAGAGCGCAGTCAACGGCGCTCGCTCTCACCCATGGGTCGTCGGGCTCGCTGCCGATCGCGTGGTGCAGACGGGACACCTGCTCGGCGATGCCTCCGGTAGCCGTCGGCGGCACCGTTGTGGGGGTGGTGCTCGGGGGTTGGGCGAGGAGGTCTTTGAGCATCTCGGTGGAGCTGTCGAAGATACGGGTCACGCGGGTGTCACGCCAGAGTCGTTCAATGGGCCATGGTGTGGCCTCGCGTGCTCGCGCCGAGGCTGCGGTTTCGTAGCCTCGTCCGCCGACTAGTTGCATCACTGTGTCGGTCGCTCGATTTGCTGCCTCGCTGACGATGAGCTTGGCGGCTTCGCTGTCGGTCGGTGCGCAGTGCTCGTCGAGGGCATGCCAGGTCACGGCGTTGGCGATCAGCGCCTCGACCATGAGAGTGGAGAGGTGGTGCTGGGTCTGGGGATGCGTGTGCAGTCCGCGACGGGTCTGTCGGTCTTCGCCAGCCCAGGCTACGGCCTGCTGGAGGCAGGCAAGGATCGTCGTCAGTCCCGCCACCGGCAGGGCGGCGCGGCACTGGCTCAGACAGGTCAGGGCGACTTCGACGCCGTTGCCTTCCCCGCCGATGACCCGGTCGGCGGGGATGCAGGCGTCGTCGAACGCCAGTCGGCCGTTGGGCAGGCCGTGCATGCCGGCGAAGCGGCTCTGCAGGCCCCGCGTGACTCCGGGGTCATCGGCGGTGATCAGCAAGGCGGTGATCCCTCCCGGTGAGTCCTCGCCGGCGGCGACGTCGACCAGGACGATCATGTGGGAGGCGATCGTGGCGTTGGTGATCCACGTCTTGGTGCCGGTGACCCGATAGGTGCCCGCCTCGACATCGAAGGAGGCGGTGGTCTGCAGGGGTCCGCTACCGTAGCCGAGCTCGGGCTCGTTGAGGGCGAAGGCCGAGACCTGTTCGGTCAGCTGCGGCAGGTAGCGGTCACGCTGTGCCTCGGTGCCGAACTCCAGGAGGGGGCGGACGGCACCGATGACCTGGTGAGCGGCGATGACCTCGCACAGGCTCGCATGCGCGGAGGTGAGCACGGAGAGGACAGCGAGCAGGCAGGTATCGGAGAACCCCAGACCGCCGTAACGGGTCGGGATAGTGATCCGGAAGGCACCCAGCTGCGCAAGGTCCTCGAGGAGGTCATCGGGTACCTGGGCCGTGGATTCGATGCGCTCTGCCACGTCTTGTCGGGAACACCAGTCGGTGATGCTCGCAACGAAGTGCGCTTCCTCGGGTGATAGTTCCGTGCGGGTGTGCGGTTGGTCGGGGTCGGGGACGTGCCCGCTGAGGATCTGATCGATGACAGAGTTCAGGTCGTAGTCTCGGCTCGGCGCGGTCATCGGCGTGGCCCCAGCTCGACGGCGGTCAGCGGTCCGAGCCGCTCGTGGCGCAGCTCTGCGGTGTCGAACCCTGCCTGATCGAGCAGTGCCGTGAGGTCGGCAAGGGTGCGCTCGCGGCCGCCACTGATGACGAGCATGCACACATCGGTCAGATACCCCACGGCCGCCTCGTCGGTGTAGTCGTCGGGCAGGAAGTTGCCGATGATGATCAGCCGTGCCTCGTCCGGGATCTGCTCTTTGCACGTGGAAAGGAGGGCCAGGGCGTGCTCGTCGTCCCAGTCTTGGAGGACGCTCTTGATGATGTAGGTCGTCCCGTCCGGTGGGATCGTGGCGAAGAAGTCTCCGCCGATGCTGGTGCACCGGTCGTTCAGGCCGGCGCGGGTGATGACGTCCTCGGCGGCGGCGATGCCGGCGGGGCTGTCGAAGACGATGCCGGTCGCTGTCGGTGCTGTCTGCAGCACGTTGGTCAGGAAGGTGCCGTCTCCGCCGCCGATGTCGATGACGGTCTCGTCCTCGCCGATGGTGGTTAGTGCAGCGGCGGACTCGGCCGTGGCGGTGGCTTCTTCCTGCATGGCCTGGTTGAACAGGGTGTTCGCGGCAGTGTCCTGGCCGAGATAGTCGTAGACCGGCTGGTGGTATTCGCGGTCGAAGCCGGCTTCGCCGGTGAGGATCGAGGTCTCGAGGTGGTCCCAGGCGCGCTGGAACAAGGGGCTGGTGAAGTTCTTGGCGAAGGCCGCCAACGAGCCGGGCTTGCCGGGCACTAGGACGGTCCCGAGGTGGGTGTTGTGCAGGGCAGGCCCGCGCTGTTCGATCAGCCCGGCGTAGCGCAGTAGGTTCAGGACACGGTCGAGGTGCTCGGCCGGTGCGCTGGTCCGGGTTGCCAGCTCCTCCAGCGTCATGCCGGGGGTCGTGTCCAGGTGGGTGAAGATGGCGAGGTGTCCTGCTGCGCGGATGGCGTCGGAGACCATGTAGCCGCCGATGAGGCGGATGACGGTGTCGCGTTCTTGGAGGCTCGTCATGATCCCTGTCCTTCCTCGGCGGGCATGTCGGTGAGGCGGTGTCTGACCCAGACGTTGGGTTCGATATAGACGGCGTAGTCGAGGTCCGCATTGGCATAGACCGGGGCGATACCGCCATCGACGGTGGTCAGTCCGGTGGTGGTGAAGGGCTCCGTGGTCCAGGCCCTCCAGGTCTCCAGTGGCGCGGAGATGGTCATGGAGGTGTGGCTGAGTGCGATGATGCGCCCGCCGATCCGTTCGTGGATGCGCAGCCAGTTGTCGGCGCGCTGCCCATCATTTCGGCGACGCTCGACGTAGTCCTCGATGGGCATCTCGGGGAACTCGGTCTTGCCGCTGGGGCGGACCGGGGCGATGAGGTACTCGAATCCGGCCGCGCGAGCGTGATCGCGCAGGGCAGTGAAGACGGGTTGGGACAGACCGCGGCCAGTGTGATCGGTGTCGATGCCGGCTTCGAGCGCGCACAGCGTGTTCAGCTCAGCGCTGTTGTAGGTGTCGGTCGCCGATTGCTCGACGACTCCGTCCCAGCCGCGGCGCGGAAGTGATTCCGGGTCCCCGTCCCAGTGCAGGGGCAGGGAGGAGGCGCGGGCGATCGGGGTATCGCCGTCGAGCATGATGAACTGGTGCTCGGCATGGGCGTGGATGCCCCATTCCACCAGCAGCCGGGTGGGCTCGATGAACGCCGGCCACGGGATGTCCAGGTTCAAGAATGCCGGAAGCAAGTCCGGGCGCTCGGCGAGGGAAAAGGTCTGGATGGGGTCTGTCATGTCGTCACCAACTCTGCGATGTGTTCGGCGGAGCGCCGCTCGTGGGGAATGTGGACCGGGTTCTCTCCCAGCGTGTGCAGGGATTCGAGGTAGGAGGTGCGAGGCATCGGCGCTGCTCCCAGGTTCGTTGCGTGCTGGGAGTCGTACTGGAAGTCGAAGAGACGGCCTCCGCCTTGTAGGAAGCGCGTCATGAGGTCGACGACCGCGATCTTCCCGGCACCCTCGACGAGAGTGAACTGGGAGTCGGCGGAGAAGACGGCTCCGAGTTGGAGGCCGAAGACTCCACCGATGAGCTCTTCGTCGTGCCAGACTTCGCAGCTGTGAGCCAGACCCTGCTCATGGAGCTCCTGCAGGGACTCGTGGAGGGTGTCGGTGATCCAGGTGGTCTGGTGTGTCTGGGCGCAGGCGGTGACGACCTGGTCGAAGGCGGCATTGATGCTCGTGCGCCACTCGGCGCGGCGCCGGGCGAGCCGGCGCATGGTCCGTCCGGTGCGGCGGGTGGTCAGATCTGCCACGGGTCGGGGGTCCGGGTTGAGCCAGGCGACCGAGTAGGGCTCGGATGACTGCTCGTTGACGGCGAGGCTGCCGCTCTCGGCATCCGCGGCGTAGCGGATCTCGTTGAGCATGGTCTCCTCGTAGGAGGAGGCGGGGAAGCAGTAGAAGCCGTGGGAGGCCGCGGCGTGGATGTTCGATGCTGAGAGGTCAGCGTCGAAGGCCACGGGGCCGGTGGCTGGGAGGGTGCCGCGGCTGAGGGCGGTCCAGTCGAGACTCATAGGAACTCCTTTCGCTCCAGGAAGTCGAGGTAGCGGTCGATCAGCTCGGCGTCGACATCGGGGAAGGTGATGTCGGTGCCGGCCAGGGCCTGCTCGACGTTGGTTCGGGTGAACACGGGGAACGTGTCCTCGAGGTACATCTCGGCCACGCTCATCTGTCCGCTGGGGCACTTGTCGATGAACAGGGGCGCGAACGGGGTCATCGGGTGTTCGGGGTTGGTGACCGCCAGATCGATCATCTGAGCGACCCAGTCCGCCCAGGGGATCTCGGCGACCGTGGTGCCGCGAGCCTGCAGACGCTGCTGGAGCAGCGAGATGGGGGCCTTGTGCGGGTTCGTCAGGTGGTAGACCTGCCCGGTGGCCGGTTCGTGGGTGGCGATGTGGACCAAGGCGTCGGCGAAGACGTCGACCGGGGTGTAGTCCATCGGCAGCTCGGCATGCGGGATGGCACCGGTGTCACGGATGAACCGCTTCATGCAGCACATCTCGGTGGTGGTGTTCCAGGTTCCCCGGATGCTGTGCCCGGAGATGTCGGCGGCCCGGTAGATGGCCACCGGCAGCCCGGCCTGTGCCGCGTCGTGGACCAGGTGTTCAGCGACCCACTTGCTTTCGGCATAGCCGACACCGAGCTGGTCGAGGTGATCCAACGGGGCGTCCTCGCTGATGGTGCGCGTGCCGGCGACGCTCTGGCCGGCGACGACGGCCATCGTGGAGACGTAGTGGAATGCGATGCCGTGGGTTGCTGCCAGGCGCAGGAGCTCGTAGGTGCCATCGACGTTGGCCGCTTTCATCTGCGCATAGGGGTAGATGAAGTTGACCGTTCCGCCGGAGTGGACCACGAGGCTGGTGCGCTCGGTCAGCGCCTCGAAGTCGGTCGTCTCCAGCCCGAGGCAGGGTTGGGCGAGGTCCCCGAGGACGATTTCGATGCGGTCCTCATCCTCGGGGCGAACGTCCGGTGCTGAGCCGTAGGTCTCCCAGGCGGCGCGCAGTCGCTGGCGTGCCGCGTCCTCGGATGGGGCGCGTACCAGGCAGGCCACCCGGGCCGGGGTTGTCGCCAGCAGTCGGGGCAACAGATGGGAGCCCAGGAAGCCAGTGGCGCCGGTGAGCAGGATGGTGGAGGTCTCTCCCAGCTCGGGCGGGTCCGCGTTCGGAGCCGAGCCGTCGAGGGTGATGGAGCGTTGCAGGTCTGCTTGCATGGTGGTGCGTGGATCGCTGCCTGCTTCGAGGACTCCGGCGCGGGCGTGGGCGACGGCCTGGCAGTAGCTGGTGAAGTACGGGTCTTTGAGCAGCTGCTCGATCAAGGCCCGGACGAACCGGACGTGGATGCCGAGACTGGACCTGGTGCGGGCGACGAGTTCGGCAGCGGCGATGGAAGTGCCACCGGCGTCGAAGAAGGACAGCCCGAGTTGGGTGCGGGCGATGCCGAGGACATCGGTCCAGATGCCTGCCACTGCATGCTCGATCGCCGAATCCAGTTCGACGGTGGTGCCTGCGGTCTCGGCGGGGCGCGCGTCAAGATCGGCGGCCAGGGCCTTGTAGTCGGTCTTGCCGTGGGCGGTCTGCGGCAGTGAGTCCACCACGGTGGCAGTGTTGGGAACGGCATGCGCCGGAAGCACAGCGCGGACGTGATCCAGGGCGGCCCTGCTGCCGGGGTCGGGGCATCCCGGAGCGACCGTGTAGAAGGCATGCAGCCGGGTCTCCTCGCTGTCGCCGAGTACGGCGGCGTCTCCGATGGCGTCGTGGCTGCGCAGGATGTTCTCGACTTCTTCCGGGTCGACGCGGAAGCCGCGGATCTTCAACTGCCGGTCGGCGCGGCCGGTGATGAGCAGGCCGGAATCCGGGTCCAGGGTGCCGGTGTTCCCGGTGAGGTAGAAGCGGTGACCCTCGAGCGTGACGGTCGGCAGTGGGTTCAGACCGGCTGTTCCGTGCGTGGTGCCCAACGCCAGACGCCCGGAGACAGCGACGTCTCCGCTGCGGCCCTCGGCCACAGGGGCGCCGTTGGTATCGAGGATGCGCACGTCGGCACCGTCGAGGGGGTGGCCGACGGCAGCGGGACCGTCATCGAGGCCGTTGATGTCGGGGACTTCGGGCAGGCAGGAGGTGATGCCCGTCTCGGTCAGTCCGTAGGCGTTGAGGACTCGGGCGTGCGGGTACAGGGCCCGCGCGGCCTTGAGTTCGCGGTTGGAGACCGCTGCACCGCCGAGGATAAGCAGACGGATCGATTCGTCGGCGACAGCGGCGTCCGTGGAGTGTCCGACGACTTCGCGCCAGTAGCTGGGCGTGAGGTCCATGACCGTCACGCCGGCCTGGGTGATCTTGTCGTGGAACTCCGAGGGTGCCCAGAGGGTCTCGGGCAGGACCAGTGTCGCTCCGGCGGCCAGGCTCACGCCGATCTGCTCGATCGAGGTGTCGAAAGTCGGCGCCGCGAATTGCAGCACGCGATCGGTGGGCGTGACCTGGTAGCGGGTGATGAGCTGATCGAGCAGAGAAGCCAGGGCCTCGTGGGAGGCGGCAATGCCCTTGGGGTGGCCGGTGGAGCCAGAGGTGAAGATCACGTAGGCGATCTCTGAATCCTCCGTCTCCTCTGAGCCGACTGGAGGCGCGTCTGTCACGGGGATGTTGGGCGTGATCGTGACGGTCTGCGTGCGAGTGGAGGCGAAGGGTTGCAGGGTGAGGGTGGCGACCGCGCCGGTTGCGTGACGGATCTCGTTGTGTCGTCGGGGCGGGTCGCGATGATCGACGGGCAGGTAGACGAGGCCGGCCCGCCAGATCGCCAGCATCGCCACGATCTGCTCAGGCCCGCGCGGCAGGGCCACCATGACCGGCCTGTTGGCCGGCAGGGAGTATGCCGCGAGCTCGTGTGCCAGCTCGGCAGACTGCGCGGCGAGCTGGGCATAGGTGAGTTCGGTATCGCCGCAGATCAGGGCGATGGCCTCAGGGTGAGTCTGCGCCGTGTGGTCAACACGGTCGCAGAGGTACGGGTGGGGGTTCGTCGTCATGACGCATTCTCCTTCTGGGAGGTCTCGGGGTCGCGAAGCAGTGCGAGGACAGTGCCGGTGATCAACGTCAGCACCTGCCCGTGGTGCAGTCGATTGCGAGTCATGTCGGTTGCGGCACCGTGGAAGACCCGGTGGATGGCAGTGACCAGCCACCAGGCGGGGAGGTCGGTGCGGAAGATGCCGGCTGCCTGACCTCGCTCGATCAAGGTGGTGGTACGCGCTTCGAGGGTGTCGTGGAGTTCACGCAGGCGTGCCGGGGTGAGCTCTTCGGAGGCAGCCAGCACGATGGAGCGTGACTGGTCCATCAGATGCCAGCTGAGACCGATCACGCATTCCAGGGCGCGGGCCGGATCGGGGTCGTCAGCGACGGCGTCGAGGGGTTCCTGCCCGTCTGCGATGACGCGTCCGACGGCGGCGTCGACGAGCGCTGTGCGTGAGGAGAAGTGGCCGTAGATGGTGACTCTGCTGAGTCCGGCTTCGCGGGCGATGCTGGTGATCGTGGCATCGGGTCTGGTCCGCAGCTGTGAGATGGTCGCGTCGATGATGCGCTCGGTGTTTCTCGCCGCGTCCGAGCGGCGGTGTTCGGGTCTGGCAATGGTGCGGGGCATCGTCTGCAACTTCGGTAGCCAAACACGTCTGTTTGACTTACGGTATCAGAAACACAAGCACCAGTGTATGAGTTCTGTTGCGACGGAGACTGTCGGTCAGGTTCTATGACGCCGCGAGAAGCCGCGTTTCGCGGGTGCGGGCCGGGTTGCGCGCAGTGCCGGCACGACCCCGCCCCCTGCCCCGATCGATCCGGAAAAGGGCAGGGAGCGGGGTCTCGGCGCCCTCACACGTCGGCCCACTGCCCGCGGCGTGCGGGTCAGCGTGGAAACGCCGCGGGTTGATGTAGGCCCGGAAGGTGCTGACGTAACGGGCCGGCGGCGTCGATGCCCGTCAGAGCCACCGGAGTGTCACCGAGGTGGTGCGCGATCAGGAATGGGTCGGTCGAGAGGGCGCGGGTGCTGGTGCCCAAGGCCGGGTGTCCTGCTCCAGTCAATGTTCGACCGTGGACGCGTACCGAGAAGGTGGAAGTGGGCAGGTAGGGGCCGGGATCGTCGCCGAAGCCGAGGTCGTGAAGCACCGTCTGTGCGGCGTGGGTGCCTTGGGCGGTCGCGTCATCCCAGTGGTCGATGCGGTAGGAGCTGTGTCCGGGATAGTGGTGGATTGCCACTCCTCCGGCGGCGTAGATCCGCTGATCTGGAGCGTGCAGAGAGCGTAGGCGGGCGTCGACAGGCATGCCCTCGGGCCCGGTCCATGGGGCCGGCGCGTTGGCGAGGGTGCCGTGAGCGATGATCGCGAGATCACCGTCGATTTGCGTGCCGTCATCGAGCGTGAGGCTGATGTGGTCAGTGTGAGTGCGGATCATGCGTACGTCGCGCCCGAGGTATGCCGCATGCTGAGGCTGATGCAGTTCAAGGAGCTGTCTGGCGGCGGGCTCACCGATAGAGCTGGCACCCGGCATCGGTGAGCGGGCGATGAGGACGGAGTCGTGGCCGGCGTCGGTGAGCAGGGATGCGGTCTCGGAGGCGATCAGCCCTCCGCCGAGGATCAGCACCCGCGCCGAGGTCGTCTGGGCGAGGCGATCGCGTACATGTGCTCCGTCGGCCATCGAGTGCAGTGTGGTCAGGCGGCCGGAGCGCAGGGCCTCGTCGCGGCCGATGATCTCCTCGCTCAGCAGGCGGGGGCGGCTGCCGGTGGCGATGATGAACGCGTCGAAGCTCCGGCGTTGTCCGGAGTCGAGCTGGAGCTGGCGTGTGCGGGGATCGAGGGCGCGCACCGTATCGGCCGTGAGGCGCGCACCGGTGTCCGGGAGAACGGCCTGGTGGGGCTCGAGCAGGCCGGCCACTACGCCTTTGTTGACCAGTGTCCGGTTGGTGGGTTGTTCGTGCGTGCGGGTGAACAGTTCGAGGTCGAGGTCGGCGTCTGCGGTGTGCAGGGTTCTCGCCGCGGCGTTGCCGGCTGCTCCGCCTCCGATGACTGCGACTCGTGCGCCCCTCATGCATCCCCCTCGACGTTTGCCGTGTGGGTGAAGGCTGGCAGCAGGATGGCGTCGATGAACCAGGGGGCGTCATCGGCGTCGAGGCGACCGGTTCGGACCTCCTCGGCGGCTCCGTTCATCACCACGTGGGTGGTGGTCAGTAGCCAGGACACGGGCAGATCGGTGCGGAACGCGCCTTCGCGCTGTCCGCGCAGGAGCAGGTCGCGCATGCGGGCCTCAGCGTCCTCGTGCATCTCGCGGATGCGCGCGGCCGGCAGCTCCTTCTGCGCGGCGGCCAGCAGAGCCCGGGACTGATCGACCAGGACCCAACTGGAGGCGACCAGACGCTGGAACGCCTCAGTCGGGTCGCCGTCGAGCGGAACCCCGGAGAGGACCTCCTCGCCACGCTCGAGGCTGTCGACGAGGGCGGCTTCGATGAGTTCGGCCCGGTTCTGGAAGTGGCCGTAGAGGGTCATGCGGCCCACTCCGGCCTCGGCGGCGATGTCGGCGACCGAGGCGTCAGGGTTCTTGCGGATCGCGGTGACCGTGGCCGCGAGGATCTTTGTCCGGTTGCGCTGGGCGTCGGCACGCTGATTGGCCGCGCGGGTCGTCGTCGGGGCACGTCGGGTGCCTCGTGTTGCCTGTGTCTTCTGGGTCGGCATCGTCCACCTCACAAGTCGTATGGGAATGTATGAGATAGTGTAGCTGTTACAACCCGTACACCGATGATTGAGTTACGGTACTGTCGCCCCGACCGGGCGACCCAGACACAGGAAGGAGCGACACGGCCATGAGACCGACACACGCACGTACAGGGGGTGCGTCATGACTGACACGAGCACCCCGGCTCCCAAGGCGGGGGCGAAGCAGTGGTGGGGGCTCGCCGTCCTGGTGATCCCCTCGACTCTGCTGTTCATGATGCTCACGATTCTGTTCCTGGCCGCGCCGAACATGGCCGCGGACCTGAACCCGTCGAGCACGCAGCTGCTGTGGATCCTCGACATCTACGGCTTCGTGATGGCCGGGTTCCTCGTCGCGATGGGTGTGCTCGGCGACCGGGTGGGCAAGCGCCTGCTCATGGTCATCGGCGCGATCCTTTTCGCCGCGGTCTCCATCGCGGCATCGTTGACGACGATCCCTGAGCTGATGATCGTCTGGCGTGCCGTGCTCGGCCTGGCCGCGGCGATGATGGTGCCGGCGACCCTGGGATTGATCTTCGTGCTCTTCGCCGACGCGAAGCAGCGCGGTGTCGCTATCGGCATGTGGGCCGGTGGCATCTCTGCCGGCGTGGCGCTGGGCCCGTTGCTGTCCGGTCTGCTGCTGGAGGGCTTCGGCTGGCAGGCCACGTTCCTCGTCGCCGTGCCGATCATGGCGCTCGTCGCGATCGGCGCCCCGCTTCTCGTGCCCGAGCACAAGGACCCGACCGCGAGGGTCGACCTGCTCAGCGCCCTGCTGCTCGTGGGCGGACTGCTGGCGATCATCTACGGCATCAAGCGCTTCGCCGCCCAAGAGCCCGTCGGGCCCTCCATCGGCCTGTTGGTCGCCGGCGTGCTCATCGGCCTGTGGTTCGTGATCCGGCAGTTGCGCGCCAAGACCCCGCTGCTGGATGTGCGGCTGTTCGCCAACCGCACCGTCTCCGGAGCGCTGGCGGTCTTCCTGCTCTCGGCGGCGGCACTGGGCGGGGTGTACTCGCTGTTCACCCAGTACCTTCAGCAGGTCCAGGGCCTCTCGCCCCTGCAGGCGGGTCTGTCGATCCTGCCGGCGGCCGCGGTGCTGATCGTCGTCTCGACGCTCTCTCCGGTGTTCGCCAGGAAGTTCCGGCCGGGCAATGTGATCGCGATCGGCCTGCTCACTCAGGTGGTCGGCTACGTCCTGTTCACCCAGCTCGACGCCGGCACCGGCCTGGCGCTGGTGATCGCGAGCTTCGTGATCACCTACCCCGGCGTCGCCCCCTCGATGGCGCTGACGACCGACCTCGTGGTCAGCTCCGTGCCCCCGGAGAAGGCAGGCGGCGCCTCCGGGCTCGCGACGACCGCGAATGATCTGGGCATCTCGCTCGGTGTCGCGGTGATCGGCAGCGTCGGCGTGGCCGCCTACCGCGGGAACATCGACGGAACCCTGCCCGAGGGCCTGCCGCCGGAGGCCGCCGCAGCCGCCTCGGACAGCATCGATGGCGCCCTCGTCTCCGCCGGCGAGCTCCCCGGAGCATTGGGCGGGCAGCTCGTCGAAGCCGCGCAGGCGGCATTTACCGGCGGCCTGAACACTGCCGCGATCGTCTCGGCTGTCATCGCCGCCGTGACCTCGATCATCGCCGCGACCCGGCTGCGCCACGTCCGCCCCACCGGCGAAGCGCAACAAGCCGACGAGAGCGCTGACACGACCACCAGTTGACATATACCCCCTATGGGTATAGTCTCGAATAAGTCATACACGAGTGAAGGAGTTAGAGATTATGGCAACCACGACTGAATACCAGGTGACCGGGATGAGCTGCGGGCACTGCGAGACCGCGATCCGGTCCGAGGTCTCCGAGATCGCCGGAGTGACCGGCATCGACGTCAGCGCCCAGACCGGGCGTCTGGCCGTGACCAGCGAGCAGCCTCTCGACGATGCCGCGGTGATCGCCGCGGTCGACGAGGCCGGCTACGCCGCCGTCAGGAGCTGAGATGAAGGCTCCTGCACGGCTGGGCCTGTACGGGCTGGGGCTGGTGGCCGTGTTCGCCGTATCTGGATTCACGGCGAACGCGGTCATCCCCGATCAGACCGTGCAGGCCTGGACACAAGAAACCTCAGAGAACACGCACCACGAGGAAGGAGACGCCATGAGCGACGACGGACACGCAGGCCACGACGCCGGTACCGCGTCGCTGGGCCTGGGCATCGCACAAGACGGCTACGAACTCGATGCCGTCACCGCCCCCACCGAGACCGGAACCGACGGCGAGCTCTCGCTCACGGTCACCGGCCCCGAAGGGGAACCGGTCACGGACTTCGAGCTGGAGCACGAGAAGGAGCTGCACCTGATCGTCGTCCGCGCCGACGGGCAGCACTTCGCACACGTCCACCCGGAGATGGGCGAGGACGGCACGTGGTCGATCCCGTGGCAATGGGAGGAGGCCGGCTCGTATCGGGTCTTCGCCGACTTCGTGCCGGCCGAGACCGGAGAGGGCATCACCCTCTCGACCACGGTGCAGGTGCCCGGCGACTACCAGGCCGTCGCGGCAGAGCCCGTCGCTGAGACCACGGTCGACGGTTTCGACGTCGCGGTAGAAGGCGACCTCGTCGCCGGTGAGGGGTCCGAGCTGACCATGACCGTCACCCGTGACGGTCAGCCGGTCACTGCTTTGGAGCCGTACCTGGGCGCGTTCGGCCATCTCGTCGCCCTGCGCGACGGGGACCTGGCCTACCTGCACGTCCACCCGCACGGCGACGCGCCTGCAGCCGGGGAGACATCTGGGCCGGAGATCGTGTTCGAGGCCACCGCCCCGACCGAGGGCCGGTACCTGCTGTTCCTCGACTTCCAGGTCGACGGGCAGGTCCACACGGCCCCGCTGGTCATCGACACCACTACCGCCAGCGGTGGTTCGGCGAGCGATACGCATGAGGAAGGAGCGGGCCATGAGCACTGACCAGGCCCCCGGCATGAATGCTGCCGGGATTGATCTGCAGATCGGCGGCATGACCTGCGCCTCGTGTGCGAACCGGATCGAGAAGAAACTCAACAAGCTCGACGGCGTCACCGCATCGGTGAACTACGCGACCGAGAAGGCCAGCGTCACCACCCCCGAGGGCTACGACCCGCAGCTGCTCATCGCGGAGGTCGAGAAGACCGGCTACACCGCCGAGCTGCCGACCCCCAAGGGTGAGAAGTCCGCCGACAGGGATGACGGTGAGTCACGTGAGGACGCCGAGCTGCGCACGCTGCGCCAGCGGCTCATCGGCTCCGCGGTCCTCGCGGTCCCGGTCATCGCCATGGCGATGATCCCGGCCCTGCAGTTCGACTACTGGGGCTTCGCCTCCCTCGTCCTGGCCGCCCCCGTGGTGGTCTGGGCCGGGTGGCCGTTCCACAAGGCGGCGTGGATGAACCTCAAGCACGGTGCGGCGACGATGGACACGCTCATCTCCGTGGGCACCTCCGCGGCGATGATCTGGTCGATCATCGCGCTGTTCTTCGGCACCGCCGGCGACCGTGGGGTCGTTCACCCGTTCGAGTTCACGATCTCCCGCTCCGACGGGCTCGGGCACGTCTACCTGGAGGTCGCGGCCGGGGTGATCACCTTCATCCTGCTCGGCCGGTACTTCGAGAAGCGCTCCAAGCGCCGCGCCGGAGCCGCCCTGCGCGCCCTGCTCGAACTCGGCGCGAAGGAAGTCTCCGTCCTGCGGAACGGCCAGGAGCAGCGCATCTCCATCGACGACCTGTCCGTGGGCGATGAGTTCGTCGTCCGGCCCGGCGAGAAGATCGCCACCGACGGCACCATCACCTCCGGCAACTCGGCGATCGATGCCTCGATGCTCACGGGTGAGTCCGTGCCGGTAGAGGTTTCCGAGGGCGATAGCGTCACCGGTGCGACCGTCAACGCTGGGGGTCGGCTCGTGGTCAAGGCCACGCGTGTGGGCTCGGACACCCAGCTGGCGCAGATGGCCAAGCTCGTCGAGGACGCCCAGTCGGGCAAGGCCGAGATCCAGCGCCTGGCCGACCGCGTCTCGGGTGTGTTCGTGCCCATCGCGATCGCGGTCGCGGTCGCAGCTCTCGGCGCCTGGATCGGGGCCGGATTCCCGCTCAGCGCTGGGTTCACTGCCGCGGTCGCGGTACTGATCACGCCTGCCCGTGCGCCCTCGGCCTCGCCACTCCCACGGCCCTGCTCGTGGGCACGGGTCGCGGTGCGCAGATGGGGGTGCTCATCAAGGGCCCCGAAGTGTTGGAGTCCACGAAGAAGGTCGACACGATCGTGCTGGACAAGACCGGTACCGTCACCACCGGCAAGATGACCCTGACCGATGTGCTCCCCGCCGAAGGCGTGGACCGTGATCAGTTGCTGCGCATCGCAGGCGGGCTTGAGGACTACTCCGAGCACCCCATCGCACAGGCCATCGCCGCAGGTGCCACGGCACAGGCCGGCGAACTGCCCGCCCCGGAGTCCTTCGACAACATTGAGGGCAAGGGTGTGCAAGGCGTCGTGGACGGTCACGCCGTGGTCGCCGGCCGGGAGGCGCTGCTGGCTGATTGGTCGATGCACCTCGACGAGGAGCTCAAGGCCGCGAAGCAGGCCGCCGAGTCCGAGGGCAAGACCGCGATCACCGTCGGCTGGGACGGCAAAGCCCGCGGCGTGCTGGTGGTCTCGGACCAGATCAAGCCCACCAGTGCGGAGGCGATCAGCCAGTTCAAGGACCTGGGTCTGACTCCGGTGCTGCTGACCGGGGACAACCAGACCGTGGCCGAGCAGGTCGCCGCCGAGGTCGGCATCGAGCAGGTCGTCGCGGAGGTGCTGCCGAAGGACAAGGTCGATGTCGTCGCCCGCCTCCAGGGCGAAGGCAAGGTCGTGGCGATGGTCGGTGACGGCGTCAACGACGCCCCCGCCCTGGCCCAGGCCGACCTCGGTCTGGCGATGGGCACCGGCACCGATGTCGCCATCGAAGCCGCTGATATCACCCTGGTCCGCGGTGACCTGCGGGCGGCCGCGGATGCGATCCGGCTCGCGAGGCGCACGCTGCGCACGATCAAGCAGAACCTGTTCTGGGCCTTCGGCTACAACAGCGCCGCCATCCCGATTGCGGCCTTCGGGCTGTTGAATCCGATGCTCGCCGGAGCGGCCATGGCCTTCTCGTCCGTCTCGGTGGTCTCCAACAGCCTGAGGCTGCGCAGGTTCAAGGCCAAGGCCGACAACCAGAACACCCCAGCAGACAGTGCCCCTGTCCCGGCACGCGAGCCGGCGCAGGTCTGAGAAGAACCCGTCATCACATCAGAAAGGACACCATTCACGATGACTGCACACGACCACCACAATCACGGAAACGATCACGACCACGGCAGCGCCTCTGGCGGCTGCAGCGGCCACGCTCCCAACACCGAGGACATCGCTAAGGCGAACAGCGACGATGTCACCGAGTGCCTGGTCATGGCCGGCACCCCGGTCATCAAGTCCGACGCTGAGGCCGCCGGCCTCTACCGCGACTACAATGGTGAGCGGTACTGGTTCTGCTGCGCGGCTTGCGGCCCGCTCTTCGACGCCGACCCCGACCGGTACGCCAACGCGGCCTGAAACCGCACAGGGACAACGGATTCTGCGCTTGCCAACGCAGCTCTATTGGCAAGCGCGGAATCCACCATTCGGCGCCCTGTGGCCACCGCCAGCGGAGCCAACGCAGAAAAGCAAGGACCAGACACGTGAAGAAGAAACTGAGACTCACCCTGGGAGCCGCAGCACTATGCAGCGCGTTGATGCTGGTCGGCTGTGCTTCGGCAGATAACGATGAACCGACGACCTCAGAGCCGTCGGCAGAACACGACGACCACGGAGGCCACGGCGATATGGAACACCCGACTGACGGCGGACCGGTGCCCGAAGGTATGAACGAGGCCGCCGACCCCGAATACCCAATCGGCTCAGAGGTGACGCTGACCGCAGATCACATGCATGGCATGGACGGCGCGACAGCGACCATCGTCGGCGCCTACGACACCTTCACCTATTCCGTCGACTACACCCCGGAGGGCGGCGAACCTGTCACCGATCATCAGTGGGTCGTGCAGGAAGAGATCGAGGACGCCGGTGACGAACGTCTCGCTGACGGTGCCGAGGTGGTGCTGCTGGCCGATCACATGGAGGGCATGGCAGGCGTCACCGCGACGATCGCCTCCTCCACCGACGAGACCGTCTACGTCGTTGATTACGAGGCCGACGGCATGACCATGACCAATCACAAGTGGGTCGTTGAAAGCGAGATCGAACCCACGAGCTGACCCCACCGCTGAACCGCGGAGGCGAGTAGGGGTCGAACCGAACAGGAGAAACGAGACAGGCATGAACAACACACACAGTGGCCACCACCACGACCGTGGTGGTGAGCACACGATGCACGACGACCGGTCTGAGCATCACGGCCACGGTCATCACGATCACCATGGACACAACGGTCATGAGCACCACGGCGGTCATGACGACCACAGTGGCCACGCCGGACACGCTGGACACGGCGGTCATGGCGGGCACGCGGGTCATGGGGATCATGTGGGGCAGTTTCGCCGGTTGTTCTGGATCATGCTCGCCCTGGCGATCCCGGTGGTGGGGTTCAATGAGATGTTCGCCCATCTGGTCGGCTACCACCTGCCCGAGGCCGAGTGGGTGTGGTGGGTCTCCCCGATCTTGGGCACCATCGTCTACTTCTGGGGCGGCTGGCCGTTCCTGACCGGTGCGGTCAGCGAGATCCGCTCGCGCAAACCGGGCATGATGCTGCTGATCGGCTTGGCGATCACGGTCGCGTTCATCGCCTCCTGGGGCGCGACCCTGCACCTGCTGGATCATGAGCTGAACTTCTGGTGGGAGCTGGCCCTGCTGGTGGTGATCATGCTGCTGGGTCACTGGATTGAGATGCGCTCCCTCGCCCAGACCACCTCGGCGCTGGACTCCCTTGCCGCCCTGCTGCCCGATGAGGCCGAGAAGGTCGACGGCGACGACGTGGTGAAAGTCGCCCCGGCCGACCTCGCCGTGGGGGATGTGGTGATCGTCCGGCCCGGCTCCTCAGTACCGGCCGACGGCAAGATCGTCGACGGCTCGGCGTCGATGGATGAGTCCATGGTCACCGGGGAGTCCAAGCCAGTACGGCGTGAGACCGGCGACCACGTGGTTGCCGGTACGGTGGCCACCGACTCCGGGGTACGGGTCGAGGTCACCGCAATCGGGGATGACACCGCCCTGGCAGGAATCCAGAAGCTCGTGACTGATGCCCAGGCGTCATCGTCCCGCGCGCAGAGGATCGCCGATACTGCAGCGGCGTGGCTGTTCTGGTTCGCCCTGGGGGCTGCGGTGATCACCGCGATCACCTGGGCGCTGCTCGGGATGCCCGATGCCGCGGTGGTGCGCACCATCACCGTGCTGGTCATCGCTTGCCCGCATGCACTCGGCCTCGCCATCCCTCTGGTGGTCTCGATCGCCACCGAGCGCGCTGCCCGCGGCGGGGTGCTGGTCAAGGATCGTCTCGCGCTGGAGTCGATGCGCACCGTGGACTCGGTGCTCTTTGATAAGACCGGCACCCTGACCAAGGGTGAGCCCACCGTCACCGGTATCGAGCCGGTCGGAGACCGCAATGAGGATGAGGTGCTGGCCTTGGCGGCGGCCGCCGAGGCAGATAGTGAGCACCCACTGGCCCGGGCCATCACCGGAGCCGCCAAGACGAAGGGGCTCCGGGTGCCTATGGCCTCGGACTTCTCCTCCTCACCGGCTGTCGGGGTCAGAGCCACCGTCGATTCAGCGGTGATTGAGGTCGGTGGCCCGTATCTGCTCGAACAGCAGAATCGAGACGAGTTGCCGGTGGCCGATCAGTGGCGAGACGAAGGAGCGATCATCCTCCACGTCCTCGCCGACGGTGAAGTCATCGGAGCGCTGCGCCTGTCCGATGAAATCCGGCCCGAGTCCCGCGACGCTGTCGATGCCCTCCACGCCCGCGGCGTGCAGGTGGTGATGATCACCGGAGACGCCCAAGCCGTGGCAGAGACCGTCGCCAAGGACCTGGGTATCGACCGCGTCTTCGCAGGCGTCCGCCCCGAAGACAAATCAGCCAAGGTCAAAGAGCTCCAGGACGAGGGTCGCAAGGTCGCGATGGTCGGCGACGGCGTCAACGATGCCCCCGCCCTCGCGCAGGCCGATGTCGGGATCGCGATCGGGGCGGGCACCGACGTCGCGATCGGTTCGGCCGGGGTGATCCTGGCCTCCTCGGATCCGCGGTCGGTGCTGTCGGTGATCGAGCTGTCCCGGGCGACGTTCCGGAAGATGAAGCAGAACCTGTGGTGGGCCGCCGGCTACAACCTGGCCGCCGTACCGCTGGCCGCCGGCGTGTTGGCGCCGGTCGGGTTCGTGCTTCCGATGAGCATCGGCGCGATCCTCATGTCCGCCTCCACCGTCGTCGTGGCGTTGAATGCTCAGCTGCTGCGCCGCCTCGACCTCACCCCCGAAGCGGGCACCGACAGAATCCTCGACCGCTCCTGACAGATAAGGACAGACCATGACCACCACCGCACCCACCGTTGAAGAGGCGGCGACCGGCCACGGCTACATCAGCGACAAGAACCGCTACCTCGCCAGGCTCAAGCGCATCGAAGGCCAAACCCGTGGCATCCACCGCATGATCGACGAGGACACCTACTGCATCGACATCCTCACCCAGATCAGCGCCGTAAACGCGGCCCTCGAGAACGTGGCATTGGGCCTGCTCGACGACCATTTGAAGCACTGCGTTGCCGACGCCATCAACGACGGAGAAGAAGCCGACACCAAGCTCAAGGAGGCTTCCGAGGCTATCGCGAGACTTGTGAGGTCCTGAGGAGGAGCCATGCGTATCGCAGCACTTGCCATTCATAACCTGGTCCGTCACGGAAAGATGGAACTGACCCTGCAGCGCTGTTGCTCAGCAGCCCGCTGGACATTCAAGATCAGCACCCACTGAACGGCCATCGCTGGCTCACGCTGAGCCCGCATTTTGCCCATCCCCGACGATGAAAAGCGCTGACCGAATCTGCCTCGAAGGCGGTGCCCCATGCGCCTCCCGGGGACGCTGCGAACCGCAAGGCTTTGGCGGCGAATGGGCGGAAGAGCAGAACACAGACTGGTTCCGACCGATCCTCGCGCGTACCAGAACGGTGCATCGCCCCATCGGCCCAGTGGCTTACGACTGCGTGAAGTTCATCGTCGTGCGAGCCGGGTCAGCACTTCTCTACTGCCGGCATTTCAAAGAGCAGATCATCAGCGTCGGCGACGTGGTACTCATTGGTCCAGGCGTCCTTGTAGGCAGCGAACCCGAAGGGTTCAACACTGTCACGACGATCTATCTCGACACCGACTACGTCGTGGACCAGCTCTACTGGCAGTACGTGGGCTTGCCGCAAGACCGGCTTGATGCACAAGAATTGGCCGACTCGCTCTATTGCGAGCCCACTCAGATCCTAAGGCTCGGCGAAGAACGCGTCGGGCTACTCTTACCGTGGCTGGACGAACTCGTAGCGCTCAGCGTCGACGGAGCCCCTCGCCCCCCGTTTTCACCGCATGCAGTCTCTGTGGCTGGCCATCGCGGACAAGATCGCACCCTATGTCCAGGTGAGCCCCGTTCGCGGCTCCGCATCGAAGCGGTCAACCGTCAGCCCCAACACGCCTCGCTACCGCCGCTTTGCGCCACTGCGGGAAGAAGCAATAGCTATACACCACATCATGAAAAGCGATGTGGCGCGCCATTGGACACTCGAAGATCTGGCCCATCGAGTGCATCTGTCGCAGCGTCAAGTGTCCCGGTTGTATTTAGACGCCTTTGGAAAGACGCCGCTAGCCCATTTACGCATGCTTCGCGTCCAGGAAATGGCACGCCTTTTGAAAGACACGAACATGTCCGTTGCCCGCGCTGCCCAGGAAGTTGGCTGGCGCTCCCGCGATTATGCATCTGAGGTCTTCCGCGACGCTACCGGCATCACGCCGCATCGCTATCGAACCATGAACCGTTCGCACCCAGGAGACCCCACGATCCGGACAACATACCCCGCCAGGTAGACACGTTCGCCCACCAAGGCCTCCTTGCGAACGAGATCACGGGTATGCCGGGTAGACGTCAGGTGCGAGTCGCGTCCTGGCGGCCACCCTACTCACCGATCGTGAGTACTGACCGTCTCGACACGCCAGATCATCTCCGCGCACCTGCCGGAGGTAGAGCCTGCTCCTCACCCCGAAGCCGGCTCTCGGCAAGGAGACCTGGTGATGAGACACGCACGGCACAACCGACACGAACCACGACCTGATCACACAGCAGGCGGTCACGACAGGATCGCACCTGCGACAGGAATCGCTCGAGGGGCGTGGTCGTGATGGCCGAGCACGGTGCCGTCTCCTCGGTCCTCCTCCGCCTCGATGACTCCTGGCCGTTGGGAGCCGCGGCTCGCGAGTTCGCCCGGGCCGGGGTACCGATCTTCCCCTGCGCGCCGAACGGCAAGCGCCCCCTGACCCACGGCGGGTTCCACGACGCCACGACAGATTTCAGCCAGGTCCAGACGTGGTGGGACCAGATCCCCAACGCCAACATCGGCCTGCCGACCGGCCAGCCCAGCGGCGTGGTCGTTGTCGATGTCGACCTGCACGAGAAGGTCAATGGCTACGACGCGATCAACCGTGCCTACGAAGCCGGAAGGCTCGGGCAGTGGGAAGTCGTCACCCGCACCCCCTCCGGCGGCGCCCACCTGATCTACCCCGCCACACCGGCGACGCAGCAGCGGTCGTGGCAGGCGGCTCGGGCGGGTGTGGATTTCCGCGGCGACGGCGGCTACATCGTCGTCCCGCCCTCGTACCGCCGCATCGACGGGCAGCAGCACCACTACCGGCTGGACCAGGTCAACAACGGCCCGGCTACCGCCGTGGATGCTCAGGGCTTGCGGGACTTCCTCGATCCCCGCCCTGCCGTTCCTGCACCCGAGTCACGCGGGACTCGGCGGACGCCGAATATCGCTGCGCTCGCTGACCGGGTGGCCAGCCTGCGCGAGGGCGAACGGAACCTGGGCCTGTTCAAGGCCGCGTGCCGGCTGGCAGAGAACGGGACGCCTCCCGGTGAAGCTCTCCACGTCCTCGGCGCCGCGGCCGGGCAGGCGGGTCTGGGCCAACGGGAGATCTGCCGGACGGTGCAGTCGGCCTACCACAACGTCCACGGCGGCGGGGCACGCCAACGCACCACCGTCGGTGACCAGCAGCGCTCGTTCTCCCCGGCGAGCACGGGTCCGTCGCGTCCGCCGGTGTATCGGGTGATGTGATCATGGGCGGCTCGGAACGGTGGGGATGGTCGGTGGTCACGGCCGCGTGCGGGACGATCGGTATCGCTCTGGGGGCGTTCTGGCTCTCGTTCACTGCTCTGGCGGATCTGGCGCGACGCTCAGGGATCGCCAGCTCGCAGGCGTGGGTGTGGCCGTTACTCGTCGATGGGCTCATCGTCGTCGCCACGATCGCTGTCGTGGCTCTCGATGGCCGTGCCGGGGCCTGGTACCCGTGGGGGCTGCTCATCTCTGGGGCCCTGGTCTCGGTGGCGGCGAACGCGATGCACGCTGTGGTGGCCGCGGAAGCGGCCGTGCCGGGATTGCTGGCCTCGGTGATCGCGTCGGTACCGCCGCTGGTGCTGCTGGCCTCCACGCATCTGACCGTGGTCCTCATCCGCTCCGCCCACCACTATCGCTCACCCGCAGTAGACGGACTGGAGAAGGCCGAGAGCACCGATGCCGTCGACCCCGAGCTGGCAACGGTGCCGGACCGGACAGACGACGACGGCGGTGAGTTGCCGCTGACGTCCTCGACCGTAGCGGACCTGCCCCGGCCGGCTCTGCCCTCACCGACCCCGCTGGAACTGGCCGCCGAGTCTTCGCCTGCACCGACCGAGGCCGTATCCGATGACAGTCCCACGCAGCTTCCTACCCCACCGCGCACGAGCGAATCGGCGGGGTCGGGGCGGAAGGCGGAGGCGGCGCGGCTGTGGGAGGCCGGGTGGTCGAACAAGGCGATCGCCGCGCGCCTGCACGTTCATCCCTCGACCATCGGCCGCTGGCGCACCCGCCAGACCACCACCACCGCCTCAGCCCACCCGGACGAGGCCGAAGAGGAGAGCACATCATGAGTTCCGATCCCGCCCAGGACGCGCAGAACTGGGACACCAGCTTCACCCCGCCCGCTCCCGAACCGTGGGATGCACTGAACACCGCACCCGCCCCGGACCCCGCCGGAGAGCAGAACCCCTGGTGGGACGCGCCAGATCCCGAGGCCGAGCCCGACCACGACACCGCGCGTATCACCGGCCGCGAGGGCACGGGGGCTCCGGATGCGATCGAGCACGAGAAGACCGCGCAGCGCCGCGCGAGCCTGCGCCAGCGCCTCCAGGCCCCGCAGGGCCGCGGCGTCGACTGGGTCAGGCCCACCGACCTGGTTGCTCGGTCCTCCGCTGCGATGGCCGGACGCGGGATCGCCCTGCAGGATCACCTCGCCCGCAAGGTCGACCGCGGCCTGATTACCGCCGGAAAGAGAGCCGGCGCGTTTGCCGCGAAGAAGCTACCCCCGCTGAAGGCCTTCGGCCACGGCCACCCCCGCGAACCAGCCACCCGCTCGGCCATCGCACGGAACTAGGCGGTGACCTCACATGAGCCGACGCCACGACCCGATTCGATCCCCACGAAAGCGACGTGCACCTGACGTACAGGAGGAGATACCCATGATGACGACCTTGTCCGAACCCGAAGACTTCACGACCAGCGAGGGCCTGCGCGTCCTGCTCGTCCGCCTGCATGAGGCCGGGCCCGACGCCTGGCGGACCGACCCCGTAGCGGCGGATCTGATGGAACACGCTGCGGCCAAGTACGCGCCGTTGGCGCGCAAGCACGGCCTCGACCCCTGGGAGGCCGCCAGTGCGGCGTTCGATGTCATGCGCACCCGCTCGGCGCGCACCGCGAAGGACCCGTGGGGTGTGATCACCCACGCGGTGCGAATCACCTGCATCGCCGAAGAACGCGCCCAAGGACTGCTGTGCTCAGTCCATCAGGCTCGCCGCCCGCACGTGTCGGCCTTCCACGATCCCGAACGGATCTCCGACCGTGAGAACCCCCTGACGGACTACCACGAGGCCTTCCACATCACCGACCCCGACCCGACCGAGGACCCCGCCGATCACGACGAGGACGACCAGCGGCGCGAGTACGACACCTTCACCACCGCCACCAGCTTGATCGAAGACGCCATCGCCTTCGTGACCGCGATGAAATGGCCGCCGGCACTGGCTGGGCCGCGGTCGAGCACGTCTGCCAAGAACTGGCCCGGGCCGGGACCCGTCGTACCGCCTACGAGGCGCTGCGCCGAGACAAGCACGCCCAAGCGCTGCTGGATATCGAAGCCGACTCCTAGTCGATTCTGCTCAAGGCACTGCTGGGGCACCCGCACCCGGCCTACGCCGCGACCAGCACCGGCCGCGGGATCCTGCACCGGCTGCTCATCGGCGAGATCCTGCGTGCGCTGCTGCGCGATGAAGACCTCGTGCTCACCCTCTCCCTGGCCGCCCCGCACCGTGGAGGGTATCGCTGATGGGACAGACGCAGGGACACATCCAACTCCAGCGGGCCGTTGCCTCGATCATGATCGGGCACCGGCACCGCACCGACCTCGGCGACATCGACGCCCTGGCCGCATCCATCGCCCAGCTCGGACTGCTGCAGCCGCCGACGATCACCACCGACGGAACCCTGGTCTGTGGCGCTCGCCGGTTGGTGGCCGTGAAGCAGCTGGGATGGCGGACGGTGGATGTGTGGGTCCGCTCGAGCATCTCGGACCGGCTCGGGCACCTGCTTGCCGAACAGGATGAGAACACCCAGCACAAGGACCTCACCCCCGTCGAGGCCGCCGCACTATATGGGGAGCTCAAGACGCTGATGGCCGAAGACGCCAGCCAACGTGAGTCCGCAACGCAGTTCAGTTCCGAACATCAGCCCCGGTGGAACGGGTCCGCAAAATTTGCGGACCCGTTGGGGACTCCCCGAGGTGAAGCCCGCGCACAGGCCGCAGGGATGATCCCCGGCGGGGCCTCCCACACCACGCTGGACAAGATCACCTACCTCCAGCAGCTCGCCACCGACCCCGAGACCCCACCGGCACTGCGAGAGCAGATCACCGCGGAGCTGGAGGCGATCAACGACGGCGCCCCGGTCCATCCGGTCTACGAGCGCATCCGTGCCCTGCAGCAGCGCGAGGCGATGCCGGCGCGCGGCACGGATCTGCAGAGCATGGCCGACGAAGCGATCGCGCGCGCTCACCGGAGCAAGGACGCCCCGGATCAGCCCGCCGGAGACACACCCGAGACCGGTGATGAGGAGCCAGTGGCGAAGATCATCCGCTGGCCCCTGCGCGCGTTCATCGCCACCTGGTCCGAGTTGGAGAACTGGTGGATCCACTACAACGCCGAGGCGCTCGCCGCTGAGCTGAGCGAGGAACAGATCGAGAGCTTCCTCGCCACCGCGGAGGGAACCAGCCAGTTCGCCCGGGACCTGCGCGCTGCCCGCGATGCCCACGACGAGGGCGCGCGGCGAGGGCATCTGCGCGCCCTCTGACCCCGCCCCGGCCGTCGACGGGCGGAGTGCACCTGGGGGTATGACGAGAACTGAAGGCTCCCCGCGGCTGCGCCGCCGCCACATCGCCCTGGCCATCGCCACGATCATCCTGCTCATCTTCACCGGGGTCGGGGTCTACGGCATCATCATCGGCCCCGCCAACCCGGAGCACACCGCACCACAGCCTGACCCTCCAGGCACCGAGACTCCAGCACCGTCGCCGGCTCCGGCGGAGGTCGAGATCCCCGGCATCCCCGCCTCGACCGACCCGGAGGACTTCGCCCGCAGTGCTGCCGAGGCGTTGTTCGCCTGGGACACCACCAGCGGGCTGATGCCCCTGGATTACACCGCCACCGTGTTGGAGGTCGCCGATCCCAGCGGCGTCGAGCAAGCCGGACTGGCCTCGGACATCGCCGGCTACCTCCCGACACGGGAGGCCTGGGTCGAGCTGCGCAAGCATTCCACCCGCCAGCATCTGAGCATCGACCGGGCCTACGTACCCGAGCAGTGGGACGAGGCCCTGGCCCAGGCCCAGCCGGGACAACTGCCCGAGGGCGCGACCGCGATCACCATCGAAGGCACCCGGCACCGCGAAGGCACCTGGAACGACGCCCCCGTGACCTCCGAGCACCCGGTCGCCTTCACCCTCTTCCTCACCTGCCCGAAGGCCACCAGCACCCCGGAGAGCACCGCCACCGCGTCGCCCTCGGTCGAGGGGCAGGAGGACTCCTGTTTCCTCATGCGGCTCTCGGTGCTGGATACGCCCCTGCGCTGAGACGAAAGGCCGTGCGATGAAGAAAGCCGTGGCCGCCCTGGCCGTCCTGGTGCTGCTGGGTCCGATGTTCGCCCTGGTCGGCGTCGGCCTGGTCATGAACCCCGCCGCCTCCGCCCAATGCGTCACCCCGGGCGAGAACATCGACGTCGGTGACGTCCCCGATGAGCTCACCGCCGAGACCGCCAACGGGGAGACGATCACGCTGGAGAAGACCCAACTCGAGCACGCGGCCACGATCATCCAGACCGGCTCCGAGAGCGAGGACATCACCCGCGATGGGATCCAGATCGCCCTAATGGCCGCATTGACGGAGTCCGTGCTCAAGCAGCTGTCGAACACCAGCTCCTACCCCGAATCCGGCGACATGCCCAACGACGGCAATGGCTCCGACAACGATTCGCTGGGTCTGTTCCAGATGCGGCCGCAATCCGGGTGGGGCTCGGTCGAAGAGCTGATGGATCCCGACTACCAGGCTGAAGCGTTCTACGGCGGGCCGGACGGTCCCAACGGTGGTTCCCCGCGGGGCCTGCTGGATATCGACGGGTGGGAGGAGATGAGCAAGGGCGAAGCCGCCCAAGCCGTCGAAGGCAGCGCCTACCCCGACCGCTACGCCAACTACGAGCCGGTCGCCGAGGCCATCCTCACCGAGCTGTCGACCTCGGAGGGCGGCAGCGGCGATGGGGAGGAAGATGATCAGCCGGCCGCGGAGACCTCCCGTGTGGTCTTCCCCCTCCCGGAGGACACCTGGGTCGCGACCTCCCCGTTCGGGCCGCGCACCCATCCGATCACCGGGGAAGAGACGCTGCACACCGGCAGTGACTTCGCCGCCAAGGACGGCACCGAAATCCTCGCCGCCGCCGATGGCACTGTGGCTGAGGCCCAGTACACCGACTCCGGCGGCGGGATCGTCGTCATTGACCACCAGGTCGACGGGCAGCGACTGGCCACGGCCTATATCCACATGTGGGAAGACGGCATCCACGTCCAGACCGGCGACGAGGTCACGGCGGGGCAGCACATCGCCGACGTCGGAAGTTCCGGACAATCCACCGGAGCCCACCTGCACTTCGAAGTCCGCGAAGGTGGACCAGACGGCGACTACACCGACCCCGCCGCTTGGCTCAACGACCACGACGCGGCAGACCTCCCCGAAGCCGAAGGCGGCAACCCCGAACCCGGCGAGGACGGCTGCGAGACCGACGACGGTAGCGGAACGGGCGAAGAACCGGGTGACTTCGACGTGGATGATCCCGGCCAGATGGTCGATGATCCCACCAGCCACGGGCAGATCACCGCGCGCATGCTCCACGTCCACGACGAGGCACTGAAGGCCTACCCCGACACCTCCTGGGCCTGCTTCTCCCCGAGGCCTGGACAGAAGTCCGAGCACCCGTTGGGCCGGGCCTGCGACGTCACGTTCGGCAACCCGATCGGGCAGATGCCGACCCCGGACCAGCTCGAGGCGGGCTGGGACCTCGCGCACTGGATGCAAGACCATGCCGAGGACCTGGGCGTGGAGTATCTGATCTGGCAGGGCAAGATCTGGTCGGTCGGCAGCGACAAGGACGGGTGGCGCGACTACGACGGCGGGGGCATGCACAGTCCCGAGGACATCACAGGCGGACACTACGACCACGTCCACATCACGGTGAAGGAAAACTAGCATTCGATGCAATCGGCAACGGCCCCAGCTTCGGCGAATCCGCCTCCCCACCCGCCGCTTCCACACCGGAAGCGGAAATGCTCGCACACGTCTACCAGACTCCGCGTGTTCTCCACTTCTCAGCCAGCTCGGAATCAATCGCATCCTCCACCGTCTGCGTTGCAGAATCAAGCGAGAAGGACGCTGAGGGCACGAGGGTACGGATGCCCGACACCGCAGGAAGCAAGAGATACCGGACAGCCGCGGGATGATGCCACAGGTCCGGCGAGACCGCAGAACCCACAACTGCCAGCACCGTCCCTTTCTCGCCGGCCGCGACAGCGGTGGTCGACCATGCGCTCGCGATCGGTTTCGCGGCGACGGAGACGGCAGCGGGGAAGGTCATCTCCTTGATGGTCTTCACCGTGTCCCCGGCGTTGGCGCGCGGGTAACGGGCCTGATCGAACACGGTGGAGACGCCTGCGGGAAAGGCTTCGATGACAGGGGCCGAAACGCTCGTCCCCGCCGCATGGGCTCCGGACGCTGCGGCCAACATGGATCCCCAGAAGTATCCGCTGACTCCATCGTGACGGCCAGCGATGACCTCAACACTCGTCACGATCGAATGCCAGCTCGACTGGACGGTCAAGGCGTCCAGGAAGCTCGACCACCCGCGCTTTGCTTGCATTGGCAAACCGTGCACGATACATAGCAGATCGCGGAGAGTGACATCGACGACCCGTTGCTCAATCTGGCTCCGTTTCTTGCCGGTCGAGGCCGTGGCTATCGGCTCCCAGTCATCACGCCGATCCCGCTGCGGTGGAACCGGGTCCATGGACAGAGTCGTGAACGGCGAACCGAATAGGCGGGTCAACTCGCGGTCAAAGTCTGCAGGGCTACCGCGAGACTCGAACGCGGCGACGAGGACATCACGCTGGTGCATCATGCCATCGCACCTGCAACCACAATCGGGAGAAGCTGCGCGTTCGCAGGACGGTTCGTGATTGGCGGGGGCCGGGCCATGGCTCGCTGACATCATTCCTCCTCATTGAGGTAGTCGTCTGCCCGAACACGTATGGCTGAGCGTGCTCGAGCCTGTCTACTCGCCAGGCTAGCGACTCTTCGTTCTAGGGAGGGCGCCGTTTCCGAATCGTGTCCTGCTTAAGAAGCGCTCCATCTGTCAGGCCCTCGTCGCGATGAGGGCCTGACAGATGGGCTTATGCAGTTGATCGTGCACCTGCCCGGCATGGATGTGTTCCCTGACTTCAAGGGCATGAGCGGCATCGGTGATCTCATGGAGGTCGCCGGTGCCTTGCTCATGGCCGCGCTGATCATCGCCGTGCTCATGGTCCTCGTCTCCGCGATCATCTGGGCGATCGCTGCGAGCACCGGCAACTACAGCCTCGCCGCCAAGGGCCGTATCGGCGTGCTCGTCTCCCTCGGCGGCGCGATCCTCGCTGGAGCGGCCACCGGGTGGCTGAACTGGCTGGTCAGCCTCGGCGAACAGCTCTGACTCCACCCCACCTCACGAACGACCCGAGCGCCCATCCGGATACCGGATGGGCGCTTCTTCATGCCACGACGATGCCCGTGCACCTTGCCGCAGACAAGCACCCAACGACTCTGCATGAAGGAGCGTGTGTCGTGATCGACATTGACCCCAATGACTCCGGACTCCCGGGCATCGAACAGCTGCGCGAGATCGTCGGCGCCGTGATGACCGTGGCGCTGATCCTGTCCGTGCTCGCCCTGATTATCTCCGCGATTGTCTGGGCGTACGGCTCCAACTCGAGCAACCCGAACCTCGCGGGCAGAGGAAAAATCGGTGTCCTCATTTCCTGTGCCGCAGCAGTCCTGTCGGGGGCCGCAGTCACCCTGGTGAACTTCTTCTGGGACGTCGGGCAGGGCATCTGAGATGGGCTTCTGCGACGTACCCGTCCTCTCCTCGGTCTGCGACAGTGCAGGGGAAGCCGCGGCCAGCCTCGTCTCGGCACCATTCGAGTGGCTGGCCGCGGGCATGGGCGCGGCCGCGGAATGGATGTTCGAGTCCGTCTGGAAGATCTTCGACACCACGACCCTGGTCGATGTCACCAGCGGCGAATACGTCGAGGTCTTCAACTTGACCTTCGGCATCGCGATCTTCGTGATGCTGATCTTCTTCTGCCTGCAACTGATCACCGGGATGATCCGCCGAGAACCCGGCGCGCTCTCCCGCGCAGCCTTCGGACTGGCCAAGAGCGTGCTCGGTTCCTTCGTCGTGCTCACCCTGACCGCTCTACTGCTCGAGATCGTCGACCAGCTATGCATCGGCATCATCCAAGCCGCCGGCGAGACCACCGAGTCCATGGGCGCGAAGATCACCGGCCTGGTCGCCGCGCTGGCCACACTGAACATCACCGCGCCGGGAGTCGGCGCGATCATCTCGATCTTCCTCGGCGGCCTCGCGATCTCCGCGGCCGCGATCGTGTGGCTGAGCCTGCTCATCCGCAAAGCACTGCTGCTGGTCGCCGTGGTCCTGGCCCCGTTCGCGTTCGCCGGGGCCTCCTGGGACGCCAGTCGTGGCTGGATCGGCAAATGGGCGATGTTCGTCCTCGCGTTGATCTTCAGCAAGCTCGTCCTGGTCATCATCCTGCTCGTGGCCGTCACCCAGGTCTCGGCTCCGATCGAAGCGGATCTGGCCTCGGTCGCCGATCCTCTCGCCGGAATCGTGCTCATGGTGCTCGCCGGGTTCGCGCCCTATCTCACCTACAGATTCCTGGCTCATCGTAATTGAGAGTGTAGAACTGGTCTGAAGCCGCCGGACTCGAGCAGACATCTCGCGATGTAGTGCGTGAGGTTGCGGAAGCCGAGTGCTGAGCCCCGTAGGTGTTCGAGCCTGCCATTGATCGCTTCGGTAGGCCCGTTCGACGTTCCCGGTCGGGTGAAGAACGCCAGGATATCAGCAGCTCGACGCTTCAGAGTCTGTCCTAACCGTTTGAGTTCGGCCAGTCCTGTCGGCAGATTCGTCGTCAGATCGTCGATGACTGTTTGTAAGAGCTTCTTGCCCTCGTTGCCGTCGTTGGTTCGGTAAGCGCGCACAATGTCTTGATAGACGGCCCAGGTGACTTCGACGGCGGTGAAGTTGGCGTCGGCGAAGAGGTCTACGATCCGCTCCTGCTGTTTGGCCGTGAGCAGATCAGCACCGGTGTGCAGAGTCCTGCGCGCTCGATACAACGGGTCTGTTGCTCGTCCGCGATGCCCGGTGGTTTCCTGCTGAATGCGGCGGCGTACCTCGTCGAGGGCATCACCGGCGAGTTTGACGACGTGGAACGGGTCCATGACTTCGACAGCCTCGGGCAGTTCCTCAACGGAGGCTGTTTTGAAGCCGGAGAATCCGTCCATCGCGACGACGTCGATGCCATCACGCCAGTCTTTCGGTCGGGCTTTCAACCATTGCTTGAACACCTGTTTCGATCGTCCGGGCACCATGTCGAGCAGGCGTGCCGGGCCTGCTTTCTGGCTGATGGGAGTAAGGTCGATGATGACGGTGACGTACTTGTCACCGCGCCTGGTGTGCCGCCAGACGTGTTCGTCGACACCAATGACGCTGACCCCGTCGAACCGGGTCGGGTCGTCGATCAGCAGTCGATGTCCCTGCGCGAGGATCGCGGAGTTCGCGGTGTGCCAGGATACGGCGAGTTTGCGTGCGATCACGGACACGGTGTCGTGGTCGATGACGAGGGCACGCAGCGCCCAGTCGAGGCCGGTTCGCGAGATCTTCGCTCGTGGTGGCGCCGCAGCAGTGGTGTTCTGACGCCATACGCGGCCGCATTCGACGCATTTGTACCGGCGGAGGCGAATGTGAAGCGTGGTGGCCGGTGGCCGAAGGGTTCGTGGGCGAGGCGGCGGACGACGGTGTCGCGGACGATCCCGTGTCCGCCACACCGTCGGCACCAGTCATCGGCAGTGTTGGGCTGGCATTCCAGAATGGCTTTGTGCCCGGTGATGTGCTGGCCAATGCACGTGAGGTCAAGGGAGTCGAGCCGGCAGAACGTCGTGAGATCAGGAGATGAGAAAGTAAGCTTGGACACGTCGAGGTCTTTCGGATGGACTGTGTAAGAACTTCCATCATCGGAAGACCTCGACGTCTATCCGGGCAGCGCCACGCCGTGTCCTGGAATCACTGATCCACACCCTCAATTACGAAGAGCCGTATTTCGGCGAGGAATTTGCGACGGAAACCGCCAGGTTGATCGCCATCTTTGCTTTGAATTCGCTCTTGGCTTGAATGAGTGAAGAAGCCCAAATAAGTTCTTCAATCAGTCTTCCAGCGGTTGCAGCTTTTGGGGCTGCATCGCCGAGCGGTGCAAGCACCATTCCTCGACCTGTTGGATCAAGAATGACTCGGCCGAGTCCGATCGGCACCCCCGGCTTTATCGGATATTTCTCACCAGATTTTCCGACGTTTGACGGTTCACTGACAGTATCAATCGTTTCCAGGACTTGCTGTGAAAGTCGAGTGAGCTTCTCCTGCTCGTCTTTGCTCGTGTCAACGTACTGCCGCGTTCGCCCTATTTGGTCAGAGCTCCATGCAGCCTCCCCAGAAGCGGAGATTGTGGCGAGACAACGTAAGGCGTTCTCATAACAAGCCCAATGTGCTTCGTCATACTCACTCTCGTTGAGAAGGTCATCAATGAGCGCATGGTCTGCGGGCACGTCTTCATAGATCACAGTCCCCTTAGGAGTCTTTGGGCGAATCGAGTCAAGCCCTAACTGCGGTACTGATTCACCATACCTGAACTGCTCCGCGGACAGCTCCCAGGTCCATGCTGATTCGCCTTGTTGGCTAATTCGTCTTGTGCCGATCTTCTCTGTGCTCAAAAGAGGGCCTCATTCCAATTATCGATTCCGATTGCTGTCGCGGATTCTTGGAGGATTGCACAAAGTTCCGGGTGGCGCCACAAGTGGGATAGGACTCGACTAAGTACTCACCGGCTTGCCTAGCCACGGTCACTCCAAAACTTGATGTCACCCCAGCTCGATTCAGACCGTATGGGATTCCGTACGGGCCAATAAGTGCGAATCCAGGACCGTTAAGTTCGATGGACTGGGTTGATGGTGCTGCTTGCTGGAGTGCTTCAAATATTTTACAAGCATCGCCAGTTGAGCAATAAAGTACAGTTTTATCTGGACGTTGTGTCGCGAAATTGGCGAACTTTATCATCCACCGGCTGACCGCTTGGTCCAGCTTATCTATTAGATTCTCTGCGCTGTGGCTACTATTGACCCACGGAATGTACATTCGCAGATCTGGAGACAATGGATTGCCATCGAGGCCAGTTATACTATCCCAGCCACTCAAGAATCCTTTACGCACTCTTGGTACGCTTAATGCATCAGGCCCGACAATCCACTCGCTACGCTGCTCGGCAGCGATGAGAAGCTCGACACCACTCAAAGCAGATGTCGCGACGGTAGCGCCCTCGGCGGATGGTCGCAGACTCCAGCCTAGACTAGTTCGGCGTGCATTCCTCAGTGCTGTTGATGCCACCACGGGGCTAGCCACTTCGGCGCCTTGCGCCACTGAGCTTCCTGTCCTCTTTAAGTGGACGTCCTCGTAAAGCCAGCGACTCACCGTCCTCGCTGCGACACTCGAAGTGGCTGAAACAGACTCACCGTTGAGGCACCTCCTAAGTTCCTTGCCATCGACAAATAGAGAGTTAAGACATTCTTCGGCCCAACGCGCCGCGGCCGTATACTCAGTTTCAAGCAGTGCAGACCTAGTGCCCTTACTTAGCATCCCGCATCAACCCTTTGCTTATAGCAGTGGCATTGGCGGTCATGTTTATTGTCATGCGTAACAAAACCGTCGCCAACGCAGTCTGTGGAACCGATGCAGCGGCCACCACTTGTGACCGCGCAAGAAGTTTCAAGGCTACGACACGCACGAGAAGCACCGCCTCGTCGGTGTCGGAGGCAAACCCGTATGTGCCTAGGAGGTGGGCAGTGAACTCTTTAAATTCCCCCATAAGGCCAGCTGGCACGCTGGTACGTACAGTACCTCTCGCGGTTTGTGCCCGCACACGCGATGCAAGGAACGATGCCATTAGTGAGCTGATATCATGCAGATTCGGTCCCGCGCCCGCCAGCTCCCAATCGATAAACACCGCATCGTGCTCAGTGGTAAGTACGTTGTCTATCGAGAGATCGCCATGAATGAACACTGACTCCATCTCCTGGAGTTGTGTGATCGTTCTCTTTAACGTTTCGTGCACCTGTTTTGGAAGTTGCTTTAGCGTCCATAGCGCGCCGTCAGTGATGTGCATGAAGAGGTGAGCCGGAATAGGATACAGAATGGGTGATTCTGGCTCCGCGCCGAAATCTATTGACGCTCGGTGTAGGATGGCTAGCTTCTTCCCGATGAGGGAAACTTGACCTCGCCAGTCCGTGGGAAGATCCCGATCAAAAAAATCCTTGATCGGGGAGGAATATCCGTGAGGGGTCTCCATGGTAATCTGGTTGTCGAGGATACGTGTGCTTGGCAATGCGACCGGGTTTCCGGCTTCATCCAGAATCTCTGCAGCCGCTTGCATAGCCTGGAACTCCCGGTTAAGAAGTCGCTGTTCCTTGTCGAAGCCTCGCGCTGTTTTTACGTACCTCTTGAACTCCTTTTCATCGGATACTGTGACCCGAGACCCCATCCGCTCCATCGCGTCCACCTTTTCCGTCGATCGATTTCACAACGATCAATAATGCTTGCAGAACTACTAGTGCTGGGCCAGGACCCCGGGCACAGATTGGGCCCTACCCGATCGCAATAGGCGACTGCTTCGGTAGGGCCCAATCAGGGTTTCCCGCCTTTTAGCACATGATCAGAGCGGTACCGATCGTTGCGCAGACGGGGGTGGTTGCAACCATCTCAAGGTCCGTGGCGAACGCTTCCTCGCGCTCAGCCTGCTCCATCAGGTCGATGGTGTCCTGAAAGTCGCCGAAGACTGCTTCCGCCATCATGGTGTTCTCGGTCTGCATGGACATGTTCTCTTCCTTGAGTCGTGCCCTCCGCTCTGAGCGACGGGGTCGCGTCATGCACTATCTTCGCTCGAGCCCACAGCTGACGGACCGCCTGCGACGAGACTCATAGAAAGTCCCCGCGTAGTAAGGGGTCGTGCCTCACAGAAAAATCCCCGCGAAATCTTTCTCCCGGGCCACCAGGCACGACGACGATGGGGTCATGGTCGACAAGGACGTATCTATGAGCAGCCGAATCGAGATCACGAAGAACTACGCCACCGCCTACACGCAAGCGCCGAAGAAACCTAAAGCCGCGATCCTCGATACCGTCACCGAACTCACCGGGTGGAACCGCGACCACGCCCGCCAGCAACTCACCCGCCGTACCCGGCAACCCAAAGGACGCGTGAAAGCCACAGTCGCGGTCATCGACAGGCCGAAGACGAAGGCCCGCAAATACTCCTACGACGCGGTCAAGATCTTGCCATACGTGTGCTCGATCGCCGGCGGCATCTGCGGTAAGTACCTCGTTGCAGCCATGGAAGGCCTGCTGGACTGCCTCGAAGCCCACCCACCTGATCCCGGGCAAAGGCCGCTACAACCACAGCGTGCGTGCCGAGCTGTTGGCGATGAGTCCGGCGACCATCGACCGGTACCTCAAACCAGTCCGTGACAAGGATCCCCTGCCTGGGAAGTCAGCGACGAAGCCCGGGAGCCTGCTGCGTAACTCCATCACCGTGCCCAAGGCCGGTGACGAAGTCGACGACGAACCCGGCTTCTTCGAAATCGATACCCTCGCCCACTGCGGCCCGACCCTCAACGGCGAGTTCGCCCGCTGCGTGAACGACACCGACATGCACACCGGGTGGGTCTATACCCACCCGATGAAGAACAACGCCTCGACCCACGTCGTCGATGCCTGCACACAATTCGTCAATACTGTGCCCTACCTGGTGACCTGACTCGACTTCGACAACGGATCCGAGTTCATCAACCACAACCTCATCGACTGGGCCGCTGACCGCAAGATCTTCTTCACCCGGGCACGCCCGGATACGAAGAACGATCAGGCCACCATCGAATCGAAGAACAACCACCTCATGCGCCGGTACGGGTTCTCCTACCGCTACGACACCGCGACCGAGCTGGAGCTGCTGCAACGCCTGTGGCCGCTGGTCAACGACCGCCTGAACTTCTTCACTCCGAGGAAGAAACCGACCGGGTATTCCACCGATCGCGTCGGCCGGACGCAAACGTGTCTACGACTCTGCCAAGACACCGTATCAACGATTGCTGGATTCCGGGATCCTCAACGCCCAGCAGAAACAAGAGCTTCAGAAGTACCGGGCAGGTCTGGATCCGGTCGGCATGGCTGCCGAGATCGATCAGATCCAGCAACGGTTGATCAAGCTCGCTGCGGGCAAGACTGCGAGACTTGAACGCCAGATCGAGAAGTCACAGGCCCAACCGGATCCCGCGGGCATCAAGGTCCACCACACCCGGGCCGGCTCAGACCCCGGTTAGCGGGGGAAATATGTGCGAGGCACAGCCTCATTCCCCGGGGATCTTGACATGAGGCACTCCGTCCAGTTCCGCATTGGTCGAGGGGCTGGGCCGCACAGTTCGCAATAGGGGTTTTTCCATACAGGCACTGTTTCCTGCAACGTGCGAAGGAAGTCCAGATCTATCCGACGCCCCCAAGGCGAGTGAGGGCCTGCTGGAGCCACCACTCGCAATGCCGAGTGGGTAAGCAAACCGCTTACCCACGCTAGTGAGCCTGTCTGCATGCTGAGCCAAGATGTACTGAGGCCAACGTGGGATCTAGTCGAATACAGTCCAACTCCGTCAAGCGATACAGGGCACATGGGGCAGGCTGTTTCGCCAGGTATGACCCATGGTCCGATACTTGCTCCGGTAGGACTAAGCACCACGGGCGACCAGGCAGTTCCAGCTGCGTGATACTTCCTCGAGATTTCGGGGAGCTTCTCCATGTTCGCGACCAATTCGACACATATTGTGCTTGCCGACTCCGAGGTATCAATGGAGAGTCCCTGCGCCTCAAAGGCTGTTCGCCAATGCCCGACCAGTTCCTCGGGCCCAATTAGTCGGAATCGTTGTTCGCGAGCATGTTCATATGTCGACCTCGTGTTTTTGGTTCTCCGGGCGAGGAATGTGAAGAACCTTCGTTGAGCTTCCGAATTGATGTCTTGAGGTGCTTCCAGAAGTACGCCCATCTTTACAAAGTCGTCTACATACGGGCTTAGGGCATCAACTTGAGCCTCGTCCAGATCACGTGCAAAGGCTTCTGAATCTCGTAGCAACGGGACAATCTCGGTGAGCACTTCCCTAAGCTGTTCTGCCTGCGACGGAGTAGCCTCCAGCGTGTAAGTGCTAGAGCCAGTTGTGATCGTCAGGGGACTCTTGCCTCTCAATTCGAAGGTGACATCGCTCGCGGCAATCAACGGCGAGTCTGTTGGTGTCGCCTCCACGCTTGCCACCTTTCATTGGGTATAAGGACGAATCCGAACTAATGCCTTCCTGTTACGCTACGGCTCTCAGGTGAGTCACATCCCCACCGAAACCCGTGGTACTGACCTAGGGGTCACCGTGGGTCGACGGCCTCAAAAGACCTGCATCCAGCTCGGATTCACCAGGACATGCTTGTCCTGGCCCCGATGAGCTACCCTGTGAGACATGAAGCGATCGGCCGAGGATGCGTGGAAAACGAAGCAAACTATCCTGTGGGCTTCGCTAGGTGCGTTCGAAGACCATGGCTGGAGAGGGGCGACTTTCGAGGTCATCGCACGCGCAGCCGGCGTCTCGCGCGGAGCGCTGAATCACCACTTTGCTTCCAAGTCCGCGCTGCTCTCCGAGGCGCTTCAGTTCGGCTGGTCGGAGTTTGGCGACAAACTCTTCGCTGATGACACCACCTCCGCCAGCGCGACAGAGAACTTGCGAGTCTTGCTTCGACGCTACATTCAGTGGCTCCAGGATGACCCCGAGTTCCGTGCACTCGTGAGCACAACAGTGATCGTGGCACCGCAGGCGGCAAGCAGCGGCAACGCCGAGAAGAGCGACGCTCTGGCTTCCTGGAAAAGCCAGATCGAGAACAGCCTGAAACCTGAAGATGATCTACCAGTATCAAGACACCTCATCGCTCGAAGCGTAGTGGTCTTCCTGCAGGGCCTGGCCGTCACTGCCATCACGAACCCCGACGATCTTCCTGCCAGTTCTGAACTCGATTCCAACGTTGACTACCTAGTCCATGGCTTCCTCGGCACGGGGCTCAATTATTCCGAGTAGGCCAGGTCGAGGCAGTAGCCGGGTCAGACCCGCCCGGCTTTGTCTGCGCCCCCGCTGCGCTTGGCATCACCGACCTCGCGAATGATTCGCTGGACAGTCTCACCTCCCCGTGCGATCAGCAAGCTGAGACAGCCCCTCGCCGAAGCGTTTCCGCGGACACCGCGGTGACTTGACGTCTTTTTACATACGAGCTAACCTGTATGCCAAGCTATGTACCTTTAGGATACGGAGGCATCGTGAGTAACTCCCCGCCGAATACCCTTCCGCCAGGTACACTTTCAAAGAGGGCGCTCGTCGTAGCCTCACTTGCACTCTTTGTCGATAACCTCGTCATCGGCTTGGCAGTCCCGGTACTTCCCTTACTGCCCCCAGTCGTCGAAGCGGGGTCCGCCATGACTGGGGTCTTGTTCGCCTCGTACGCCATCGCCCTTGTCTTGTCTGCGTTACTAAGTGGGCGCTTGGTCGATCGGGTAGGACCGAAAGCCCCTCTGCTCATTGGCATGGTCGGGCTCGCAGCAGCAACTCTCATGTTCGCGATCGGCGGGCCCTTTTGGCTACTTGTAGTGACCAGATTCGCCCAAGGCGTTGCCGGGGGAATGTCTTGGGTCGCGGGCTTGGCATTAATCGCTGCCACTACAAGCTTTGATAAGCGCGGAATGGCAATGGGTATTGCCATATCTACGATCACGCTCGGTGTCCTTATCGGGCCCCCACTTGCCGGATTCATGGTTGGAGAGTTTGGAACATCCTCCCCATTTATCTTCGCAGCCGGTGTAGCAGTTCTGGACGGTATTCTTCGCATCACGCTAGTTCGCAAAGTCCCACGTATTGCTGACGACACTGGCAGCCCCTTGACGGTACTCCGAGTACCGGGCTCTGCGTCCATAATTATCGCCATAGCCATAGGGGCGGCTGTGATAGCTGCCCTTGAGCCGGTTTTGCCCGTTCACTTAAATGAAAGTCCGCTGGCTATTGGGTTGCTGTTCGCTCTAGCCGCGCTTGTTGGAGTCATTGCCAATCCGGTCGTAGGATCAATGGTTTCACGCGTTTCGCCCCGCATTCTTATCGGTCTCGGCATCGCCTCAGTAGTGGTCTCACTGCTGCTCGTCGGATGGTCTACACATATCTGGCAGATCGCGATCGGGATGGGCTTGCTTGGTACCGCAGCAGCGTTCCTCCAGGCGCCAGCAACTGCCCTAATAAGTGTTCAAGGTTTCCGCTCTCAACCCCCAACATTAGGCGGATCATACTCTCTGTACACCCTGGCGTACGCGGTCGGACTTGCCGTAGGTCCTCTTCTTGCCGGATTCGCTGTTGAACAGCTCGGATTCCCCAACGCTATGACCTTGACCGCAGTCGTGCTTGCCATCGTTGGCGCCATGTCCCTGGGACGCCTGCCGGGGATGCCGACCGACGAAGCGTCAGTTGACCATGGCTCAACCCAGAGCCGGGCTTGACCCGCGTGGTCGATACCCATAGAGCTGCAGAGCGAGAGGTATCGGCCCGCACCGCGCTGCGCGACATCGAAGCATTTTCGACCGCAGTGGTGCCGGCGTATGCCGAGCGCAGCAGGCAGGGTAGGGCCACCCTCCTACAGGGGCCCACACAGACCTGACGAGGTACCACCTAGACTCAGATGACACCCTGACACTGTTGCCCGCAGGGACGGGGTGAGGCGGACCAGCCCTCAGCTTTCAGCAACGCCGCACAACGCTCCCTGTTCAACTAGAAATCGATCTGCTGTCCGCTGATAGGAGACTAAGCGCATCCCCTTGTCATCTTGACGAAGGTTCCGCGGGTCGGTGCTCACGGGGAGAAAGCTCGGCAACTACTACACTGCGGTTGTACGCGAGACCAAATTGCGCATCATGATGTTCCCTGAAAGGGGGGCGTCCGAGTTGCGAGGGTAACCTTGAGGGTCGTCCTGTCCGAACTCTGATTGCGCTCCCAAGGAGCCCATCAAGCCAGACCAAAGCCGTCTCCGGAGTGCGCCGCACCCTTCCCCTCCGTCATTACCTGCCAGCCGTCGCAATCTCAACCCACCTTCGAGCCATCGCTGATGTGAAGTTATGTGCGTCAGTCCACGGGGTTGTTCCCGGCCGCGCGAGCGCTGGTATCCCACAGGTCCATCTCGGCGGGGTGGAGTTGGTGTTGCCTGACGAAGGACCTCGAGGCGATCTTCCACAGCCCCTGCCCAACACCCAGAGTCGGCAGCAGACCCTGTTCGGTGCCGGTCAGGCCCAGGGCTCTCGCGATGGAGCCGAGCTGGTCGGCCTCCTGCCGATAGATCACCCGGGTCTCGGCATTGGCCAGCAGCGAGGCCGCGATCGAACGCATCGCCGAGCCCTGATCGCCGACGGCTTCCAGGTCCGAGATCCGGTGGAAGAGCATGAGGTTCGCGATCCCGTAGTGGCGGGCCAACCGCCAGTGCGAATCCATCCGGCGCAGCAGCGGGGGTGGCTCATCATCCGCCACGCCTCGTCATAGACGCACCACCGCTGGCCGCCGCGCGGGTCCAACAGGACCGCCTCCATCCAGGCCGAGGAGCAGGTCATGAGCACGCTCATCAGCGTGTTGTTCTCCGTCACCCGCGACAGGCCCAGGATGATCATCGGCAGCGTGGGGTCGAAGACCTCGGTCGAGGGACCATTGAAAAGTCCCGCGAGATCCCCGACGACGAGGCGGCGCAGGGCGTGGCCGGCGATCCTGCCGTCTTCGGCCAGCCTGCCGTCGGTGTCATCGGTCGGGTTGAGGATGTGCTCGACGACCATCGGCAAGATCGGCGTGTCGTTACCCCGCACCGTTGCGGCCAGGGCGGTGTCGATCGCGGTGTGCTCCAGCGGGGTCAGCGGCCGGGTCAGCACGGTCTCGGTCAGGGCCCCGATCTGGTCTCGGCGGCGGTAGGCTACCGTGGAGGACCACTCGGCATCGGTCATGCCGCTGGGCCGGTAGCCATCATCGAGGGGATTGAGCCGACTCGGCAGCCCATGGCCCAAGGCGATGGCACGTCCGCCGACGGCTTGCGCGACGCGGGTGTGCTCGCCCTTGGGATCACCGGGCACGTACACGCGCCGTCCGAACTGCAAGCTTCGGGTGTAGAGGCTCTTGGCCAGGGCCGACTTGCCCGAGCTGCCGATGCCGGCGACGACGACGTTCGGAGCGGTCATCACGCCGCGGGCGTAGAGCACCCACGGGCCATAGACAAAGCTGGCCCCCGAATAGAGGTCCTGGCCAATGAATACGCCTTCACTGCCCAAGCCCCCTACTGCCAAGAAAGGATAGGCCGCGGCCAGGCTGGCGGTGGTGTCCTGGTGCCTGGGCAACCGGAACCGGCCCGGAGTGCGCAGTGCTGCCGGTCCCGGCTCCCCGGCGGCCGGCAGGTACGCCCGGGCGCGGCGTTCGGCGCGGTCGGCCTCGGCGCGGGCCTTCGCTTCGGCCATGTGCTGACGGTTCTGCTTGGCCTGGATCGCGGTGGCCGCGGCACGGCGGGCCTTGCGGGAGGGGCGCCGTTCAGCGGCAGGGGCGACGAGCACGGAGGTGTGCAGGCGCTCGTCGTCGTCCCGGCTCATCGTCCCAGCCCTCGGCTGTCCTTGACCGCGGCGACACCGGGATGTTCGAACCACGAGCTGTCCCGCCGTGATGACTGCCTCGTCCCGGATGGTGTCGCAGGGCTCTGCCCGGTAGGTGCCTGGCGCGGGGCCGGCTTGATGACCGGGCGCGGGAAGCCCGGCACATGGCTGTGGTTCACCGCTGTGGGGGCGGCAGGGGTGTCGAGGGCGTCCTCGGGGTCGGGGGTGAAGGTCCGGTAGAGGCCGACGTGGCCGAGGTCGCGGTTGTAGACCATCATGTAGCCTTCACCGTTGGCGGTGTCGTCCAGGGCCCGTATCGGCGGGGTGGTCCAGGGCCCGTATCGGCGGGGTGGTGTAGACGTAGCCGTTGATCAGGGCGGCGTCGGTGGTCTCGGCACCGGCGTCGAAGGCCTGCAGGTGATCGATCGCGGCGTCTTCGCCTACGGCGTCGAT
The DNA here is from genome assembly GCF_029853775.1 of Auritidibacter ignavus. NCBI lineage: Bacteria > Bacillati > Actinomycetota > Actinomycetes > Micrococcales > Micrococcaceae > Auritidibacter > Auritidibacter ignavus. Next base: position 1,208,727 of record NZ_CP122564.1, on the reverse strand, counting down.
GATCTCGATGACCTCATCGGCGTCCTGGCCTTGGAGGAAGACGACGTTGAGGTACTGCGACTCCGGTTCCGGGGGCGGCTGCCAGGCGATGAGGTGGGCGTGGGTGCTGGCCCAGTCCATGCGCGCATCGACGTCATCGACGAGGGTGGCGGCCTCGTCGATCGCGTCGGCGGTGGCGAAGGCGTGGGCCTCGCCGGTCTTGAAGTCTCCGGTGTCGGTGCTGGCCCGGTCGATGTAGTACACGTGGGTCCGGGCGAGGATTTCGAGGGTTTCGCGCAGGCGCCGGGTGGTGGCCAGCAGGTCACCGACGATGCCGGGCATGGTCTCGGGACGGGAGATGGCGTGGATGGAGTGGGCCAGGCCGCGGGTGGCCTCGACGGTCTCTGAGGCATCGCGGGCGGGGTCGGAGTAGGTCGGCATGATCAGCTCTCCTGTGTCGAAGGTGGGTACTCCCGCTACAGGGCGGGAGCGGAGATAGCACGCAGGTGCACGGGAGGGGTCAGACCCGTCGGCAGAGCGGCAGGGCCGCGGCGGTGAAGGCGCGGGCTTGCTGTCCGACCAGGCGGCGGTTCTCACAGGAGGCCCGGATCGCGGCTTGTTCGAGTGCGGCCAGGTCTCGGTCGAGGTCATCGAGGGTTTCGGCCGAGACGGAGATCAGGCCCGTGTAGCGCACGACGCCGTGGCCGGCCGTCAGATCGGCCTCTTGCTGGAGCACGTCCTGGAATTCGGCGCTGTGCCCGGCGTCTTCGATCTGCCCGATCCGGGCTCGCTGGGTCCGGTCGGAGATGTACTCGACCTTCTTCTTGCGGATATCGCGGGCTGCCTGATCGGTGCGCAGCGGGGTGCAGATCAACGAGAACGCCCGCTGGATACCCGTCGAGAGCAGCACGGGTGAGAGGAACCCGGGGTGGACCATCGCCCGGGGCCACTCGCTGATCCACAGCACCGCGTGGAACGCGGAGTCGGTGCGCAGGTGCCCCCACCGTTCGGTCACAGCGACCGAGCCGGCGGTGGCCAGGTCCTGACCGATCTCGCCGTGGCGTTCCAGGGTCGCAGCGATGGCCGGGTCGTAGGCCGAGCGCAGGATCACTGCGATCTGTCCGGTGCTCAGCCAGTCGGTGAAGGACAGGTCGGCTGCCCGTAACGCTGAGGCGAGGGTGGACATGTCCTGGCGGAGGATGTTCGCCGCTCCGCGCAGCCCACCGCCGGCGGTGCGGATCTGGCGGGCGGCGTGCTTCATGTCCAGGCTCAGACTCAGCGTGGTCGCGTGTCGCTCCCCGGCAGGGCCTGCCCGGTCGATGAGCTCGGCGTAGGTCGTCGCTGCCCACGATCCGTCATCGGTGCCGTGAGCGGCCCACCATTCGGCCAGGCCCTGTCCGGAGTCGGGCAGGGTACGTTCGAGGACTTGGAGCTGACTGATCCGGCCTGACCGGCAGATCGTGGCCAGCACGCGACCCCAGGATTCGACGCGGCGGTTCTGCTCGACCGGGTCCAGCAGCACGAACGCCGGATGGGACAGCTCGATCATCACCGTCAGGGTCGCCGCGGTGGGGTCGTGGATCATGCCGGCCCCGGTCTCGGGATCGGAGTATTCCCGCAGCCGGGCGGCATCACCGGGCAGTGCCAAGGTGCCTGCCGGGCGGGGCATGACGATCCGACGCCGGTAGATCAACTGGCCCATGCTGGCCCGCCACACCCACCAGCCGGCGATCGGCACCCACTCCACCGCGGGGCGGCCACTGATGGGGATCCAAGTCATCGCCGCACCGAGTACCCAGATCGGCGATGTGAGCAGGAACAGCGCCCCGCCGCCGCCGTAGAAAGAGCCGACCAGGCTCACCCCGGCGATGCCGAGGGTGACCAGCTGGGAAGCCGAGAGCCCGAGCAGGATGCCCCGGCGGGTCAGACGACTGAACTTCGCCGGGACCAGGGCGGTCCCGGACTCCGTGGAGGTTTCCGTGGACATGGGGGACTACTCCTTCCCACTCGTCGGGCCCGAGGGCTTCGGACCCTGCCGATTCGGGCCCTGCTTGGGCGCGGACGGTTTCGGTGAGGACGTGTCCGGCGGCGACTTCGGCACCGGCGAGGACGCCGGGGCGGCGTTCGGGGCCGGGATATCGACCGGGGCCGGTGTCGAGGTCGTGGTGTCCTGGGAGGGCTTCTCGGCGCCCTCGGTCGCCGTCTCTGCCTGCCCGGCCAGGGCTTGGCCCGCTTCGGGGCCGGCGGTGGCGGCCTTCTTCGCGACCGCGGCACCAGCCACGACCGCAGCGGCCGGCCCGGCCGCAGCTGCACCGGCACCCGCGCCCGCACCTGCTCCAGCTCCTGCGCCACCTGCTCCTGCGCTTCCGGCCGAACCAGCGCCCGCCGACCCGGCACTTGCACTGGAGGCACCGGAACCACCGGTGCTGCCGCCGGGACCAGGGGTAGCGGCCTGGCTCGAGCTGTTGCCGGACTTCTTCCCACCGCCTCCGCTGTCGCCGCCTTTGTCGGACTTTCCGTCGAGGACCTTGTTCGGGCTGTTGCCCTGCGGCTTGCCCGGTGTCGGCACCGGCCGGTTCAGCGCCGATTTCGCTTCCTGCTCGGAGCCCATCGAGTTGTAGAGGTCGAAGCCGATGAAAGACAGGAATCTGGCTCTTCGTAATTGAGGGTGTGGATCAGTGATTCCAGGACACGGCGTGGCGCTGCCCGGATAGACGTCGAGGTCTTCCGATGATGGAAGTTCTTACACAGTCCATCCGAAAGACCTCGACGTGTCCAAGCTTACTTTCTCATCTCCTGATCTCACGACGTTCTGCCGGCTCGACTCCCTTGACCTCACGTGCATTGGCCAGCACATCACCGGGCACAAAGCCATTCTGGAATGCCAGCCCAACACTGCCGATGACTGGTGCCGACGGTGTGGCGGACACGGGATCGTCCGCGACACCGTCGTCCGCCGCCTCGCCCACGAACCCTTCGGCCACCGGCCACCACGCTTCACATTCGCCTCCGCCGGTACAAATGCGTCGAATGCGGCCGCGTATGGCGTCAGAACACCACTGCTGCGGCGCCACCACGAGCGAAGATCTCGCGAACCGGCCTCGACTGGGCGCTGCGTGCCCTCGTCATCGACCACGACACCGTGTCCGTGATCGCAGGCAAACTCGCCGTATCCTGGCACACCGCGAACTCCGCGATCCTCGCGCAGGGACATCGACTGCTGATCGACGACCCGACCCGGTTCGACGGGGTCAGCGTCATTGGTGTCGACGAACACGTCTGGCGGCACACCAGGCGCGGTGACAAGTACGTCACCGTCATCATCGACCTTACTCCCATCAGCCAGAAAGCAGGCCCGGCACGCCTGCTCGACATGGTGCCCGGACGATCGAAACAGGTGTTCAAGCAATGGTTGAAAGCCCGACCGAAAGACTGGCGTGATGGCATCGACGTCGTCGCGATGGACGGATTCTCCGGCTTCAAAACAGCCTCCGTTGAGGAACTGCCCGAGGCTGTCGAAGTCATGGACCCGTTCCACGTCGTCAAACTCGCCGGTGATGCCCTCGACGAGGTACGCCGCCGCATTCAGCAGGAAACCACCGGGCATCGCGGACGAGCAACAGACCCGTTGTATCGAGCGCGCAGGACTCTGCACACCGGTGCTGATCTGCTCACGGCCAAACAGCAGGAGCGGATCGTAGACCTCTTCGCCGACGCCAACTTCACCGCCGTCGAAGTCACCTGGGCCGTCTATCAAGACATTGTGCGCGCTTACCGAACCAACGACGGCAACGAGGGCAAGAAGCTCTTACAAACAGTCATCGACGATCTGACGACGAATCTGCCGACAGGACTGGCCGAACTCAAACGGTTAGGACAGACTCTGAAGCGTCGAGCTGCTGATATCCTGGCGTTCTTCACCCGACCGGGAACGTCGAACGGGCCTACCGAAGCGATCAATGGCAGGCTCGAACACCTACGGGGCTCAGCACTCGGCTTCCGCAACCTCACGCACTACATCGCGAGATGTCTGCTCGAGTCCGGCGGCTTCAGACCAGTTCTACACTCTCAATTACGATGAGCCCGAAATACCCTAACCTTCTGCTTTATTCCACCCTGCTGGCCTTCTCGGCCCATGTCCAAAGACGTCTATCAGCACCAATGGCTCCAGCTGAGACCGTTGATATCTTCTGGCCAGCAATTGTGAAGGTAGCTAAGAACCCAGCTGAAGTAGGATTACCATGGAAAGGGGTAAGATGACATCCTTTGATCCACAAAATCATGCTAAACCCCCTGTTGCACTCAATTTGCAACGTGGGCAGTTGCTTATTGTCGGAACGGGCGCAATCTCAGTTACCTTCTTGCCCAGTTGGGTTAATGTCCTACGAACATGGTATCCACAGATGTCAATCCGGGTTGTGCTCACGCACTCTGCTACTGCGTTGGTCTCCACGCGCGCTATCGCCGCAATTTCCGGTCATTCGGTAGCTGTTCAGGACGGAGGCGCCTCGTCGCCAGCGGTCATGCATCGCGCCTTGTCCGCTTGGGCCGATCTCGTTCTAGTATATCCTGCTACTTCCAACTTCTTAAGCAAGCTGGCGCACTCGATGACAGACAGCATGGCACTGATGACATGTGCCGTGTCGCCGTCACCAGTTGTCTTGGTGCCCTCTGTACCCGAAAAGATCTGGAAGGCACCCTCGATGGTTCGGAACATCTCGCTCCTCAAGGAGTCTGGGTATTGGGTACATGAACCATCAGCAGCGGTTACCGCCGCTACTCGTACCGGCGAGTTTGGTGGCCCGGCCGATATTTCCAGTGTGGTGCGATTAATGAGCAAGACCTTGGAAACTGACCCAAATACTCAGAAGGAATCCTAATGAACAAGCCACTGCACTCACCTTTTCGGGAGATCGTTGCGTATGTCCCGGGGGTCGTAAGATCTAGCCTCTATAAGGGCTACTTCGCCCGCTTTTATGCAGAGTACACTTCTCTCATTGATTCTGATATTCAGTGGTATCGTAAAGCGATCGGCAGGAAGCAGAAGTTACGTGTTCTCGATCTTTTTAGCGGTACAGGTCGTATTGCGGAGGGTCTTGCTGAAGACGGGCATGAGTGCACCGCAGTTGAGGTATCTCCCGATATGACAGCAGGAAAGAACACGAGTGGCGCGCGGGTCAGAAGAATTCTCGGTGACGTTTTCGATTTTCCTGGTTCGGCCGAATACGATTCTGTTGTAACCGGTCAGATGTCCGTGGCTATGTTTCTGAACGACTCGGAACGGTTTCACTTGTTTCACCACATATGGAGTCATCTGAAGCAAGGCGGTCGTTTAGTTTTTGATATGCCATTGCCTCCTGAGGCTGATTCGGAAGACGTTATAGGGCTACCGCTTTTGAGTGGTGAACGGGGATACGTCTTGTCTGGGGTATTTCGCGATGTGGAAAATGCTGTTCAAACCACTTACTTTCTGGCCGAGGTCGATGCCGCGGATGCACCAACCTCACGAATTCTAGCAAGTCACCAACTGGCGCTACTGAACGAAGCCACTATTCGAGTCGAGCTGGAGAGTGCTGGATTCTATGTCGAGCAATTCGAGATATCCAATCCAGCCCCTCTGCAACCGGGCCTTTCTGCGCCCGTTGCACAGATCAGTGCTGTTAAGCGTTCGGTCGATAGTTTCCCGGCTAGTTGAAAGGCCAACACAATGATTGATCACGTAATTTCTAATGGTCAGCTCACGGCCAGCTTCTATGACGAAGTTACCGCACCTGATAGCTTTCCCGACGAGGCGGCCGAATGGTTGCTTAGCACCATTGGACCAGAGCGAACAAGTATTCTCGACCTTGGGGTAGGCGCGGGTCGGGTTCTCTCTAGAATTGCCCGTTCCTTGCAGCGGGACGAGGTATTGACTCGGTATCGACTTCATGGAGTGGATATTTCTCCGGAGATGATCGCTCAAGCTCGGTCCAAACCGGAACTTGCTGGTGTTACGTTCACAATCGACGATGTCAGGTCGGTATGCTTGAGCGAACAGTACTCTGCAGTTATATGCCTTGGGAACACCCTGGGCATGTCTCTGGAGGACAACGCACTCACGGAAATCTTCAAGACGGCAGCCAGGCACCTCGACTCAGCCGGACTTTTCATTGTCGATTTTCAGAACCCTGTGGCGTTGGATTCACTATTTACTGAGGCGTCAGTTGTGTCGAGCTTTGAACAGAATGATTCGAACGAAGCCTCGGGCATTGTCCAGTTCTTCAGTCGTCCCACCGAGAGATTGTTCAGGATTAACCAGCACTGGATAGTTAAAGATGAGGTTACCTCCTTTGTCGAAGAAATATCCCTTTACCCTGCTGAGCAAGTTCGGGAGGTTGCAGAATCGTGCGGATTCAATCTAGTAGACGCTTATGGCGACTATTTGGGATCGCCGTTGATTGAGACTGCCTCATTTATGAATGTCCTGGTGTTTCGATACGAACCTTCAACCATTTAATGAGTGTTGGAATATGTCCCTGAGCACGAGCGAGATTGCGAAATTATCTGGAGTCACGCGTCGAACAATTCGTCATTATCATGACATAGGCCTGTTGCAGGAGCCGAGGCGGAGACCTAACGGGTACAGGGAGTACTCAACTTCGGATTTGGTGGCGCTTTTGCGTATTCGTCGGCTTTCTACTCTTGGATTTTCCCTATCAAATGTTGCTGATATGATGCGGGGCGAACAGGGTTCGGAAGAACGGCTCATCGATAGCCTTGATTTTGAGCTGGAGTCCCAGATTTCACAGTTGCAAGCGATTCGGGAGGAAATTCGCCTTGCGCGCACGCGCGGCGTCCCTGCGGATGTTAGCCCAGATGCTTTTATGGCAGCTCAAGGTGTGGATGGGCCAAATCGACTTAGACTTGGCGTACTTCTCGGCGCGCTTTTCCCATCGGAACAACTAGAGATTTTCGCGCATTTTGTTGCCTCTCCGCCTAGTGACTATTCTGAGATAAACCAGGAGTTCGCTTTAATTGATGCCAGCACAAGTGAGGAACGTTTGCGGGAGTTCATTAATCGACTTACAGACTCTCTCGCCGAAGCTAGGGCAACGGCAACTTGCCATACCGAGAGTAACGGAAAAGATGCTTTTACGGTGGATTCGTTGTCTTCAAGGCTTCTGGTCGATGTCTTTTTCGAGGGCCTGAACGCTACGCAACGAGGAGTTCTAGAGAAGGTGCTGTCAAGGCTGTCCAGTGAGCAATGAGCCGCTTGGCAGGAAAGCGTGTATGCCTGGGTGGGCGTACTAGCTCTCAGCTCCCCGGGGCTCTCTTCCCTCGGTCATTCGGTAGCGCCTTTCTTGGTCTTCAGTATCCGCGAACAGACACAAATTCCACCCTAGAGGCTCGAGCGCAGTGCCCGTTGTGCTGGCTTCCGGTCTGGTTGAGGGGACGAGCTCGACTGGGGCTGAGAACACAGTCGCGAGTGCGCGATCTGGGCGATCCGCCGTTCGGCTGCCTGTTGCGGGGAGGCCACGGTGTCCGGATCACCGAGGGGCGCGGACTCGTGGATGTCATAGCGCCGGCGGTACAACGCGATGCGCACTGCGAGGCCACGCCACCGCTGGCGCTCACGGGACCTCGGTCCAGGTTTCCCGAGCTTGGCCACCCAGGCGGCCCCGCACTCTATCGCCTCATCCAGCGAAGCCGCGGCTGCGGTAGTGATCAGATCTTCCCGCTCCTGCAGGGCGACTCGCATGTCATCATCCAGGGGGCCGGTCGGGCGCGGGATCAGCCCCGCCACCCGCCCGGGTGTGCTCGTCTTGCGACGTGGCAGTTGCGTGGTGACCGCGTCGATCATAGAGGCCAACCACGCCGCGGGGTCCTTCTCCTCGGTCCACGACTGCAAGCGCGGAGCGAGACGAGCAAGGATCCGGGTCGGTGCGTGCCCGGCGGCCTCGTGGCGGATCACCGCAGCCTCGAGCTGTTCGTAGTGCGGGCTCGTGAACACCTCGTCCGCGATCCCTTCCGGGAACGGGGCGACATCGAGGTAGCTGGCCACGCGCTCGACCTGTGCCTCTCGGGCCAGCACGTCGTACTCCGCTAGCAGGGTGTCCAGGGAGGCGTGCCGGTCGAGTTCCTGCTTCAAGGTCTCGGTGGCCGAGAGGTCCGCGTCGCTGCGGGCCAGCACGCGGTGCAGCTGCCCGATTCGGGTCAGCGGCTCCGGGGGCTCCAGGTGGGTCTCGACATCGTGCGGGTCCGGTTGGATCACATGGGCGCTGTTGTTCTGCTTGCCGGGGGTCATCGCGACGTAGAACAGCTCCCGGGACGCGGTCTCCGGATCGACCAGGGCGTGCACGGTATCCACGCTGGCCCCCTGGGCCCGGTGGACGGTGGTGGCCTAGCCGAGTTCGACGTCCTCGGCAACGTACTCCGCCGGCAGGATCAGCTCAGCCCCGGCAGGGTGGTCTCCGGGTCCGAGGCGGCGCACGGCCAGCGCCCAGTTCTCGAGCCGTCGGGTGACGGCCCGGCGGTCGCCGTTCTTCACCCAGGACCGGCCGAGACTCAGTTGTCGGTCGTTGCGCCTGGTCACCACCAGGTCCCCTACCCCGGCAGTGGTGCCGTCATGCAGTCCGGTCCCGTCGCGCTCGACGTGCCCGGCGATGATGAGGTCTTTGCGGGCGCGGGTGTTCAGCTCGGCGACCATCTCGACGTTGCCCGCGATCATCAGCGTCGCCAGCCCTTCGTCGCGGTCATGTTGCCAGGCGTTGTAGGCGGCATCGAGCATCCGCTCGATGCTCCCATCAGTGAGCCGGCCGTGGTTCTCGTAGTCTTCAAGCACGGCGGTCTTGCCGCGGCGCAGGCCGAGGCTGGCCGTTTTCTCCCACTCGTGGACGAACCGGCGCGCATCGGTCAGCGTCGGCGGGGCAGCACGGTGGCGCACCAGCATCCCGAACGCCCCGCCGGTTTCCACGGAACTGAGCTGGGCCGGATCGCCGACGAGCACCAGCTTCGCCCCGGCCTGCCTCGCGTGCTCGGCGATCCGATCCAACGTGAGCCTTCCGGCGAGGCTGGCCTCATCGAGCAGGATCAGCTGTCCGGGCTGGAAGTCCCAGCGGCCTCTCTCGTGTTCGTAGAGGAATTTGGCGGTGTTCTCGGCGCGGACGCCCAGCGATTCGCCGAGAACTTCGGCCGCCGCCGCCGAGGGTGCCAAACCGATCACGGAGTCCTGCCCGTGGCGGGCGGTCCAGGCACGGTGCAGGCCGCGCAGCGCGGTGGTCTTCCCCGCACCGGCCGGGCCGACCAGCAGGTCCAGGCCCCGCCCAGAACGAGCGATGCGGGTGACGGCGGCGGCCTGATCCTCGGCCAGCCTCACGCCCTGGATCTTCCGGGAGACGTGCCGGGCCACCATCCGAGATGGCAGTCGCGGCGCGGATGTGTCCTCGGAGTGCTCCAGGAGGCGGTGTTCGGCGTCGAGAATTTCCTGGCTGGAATAGGCGACCTGATCGCCAGTCTGGAAACGGTTCCCGCTCTGATCGACCTAGTGCCCCGGCACCGCACGGTCATACTCGGGCGTCAGGCGCAGCGACTGCGCTTCAGCAACAGCCACGATCTGATCCAGCACTGCGATGCGTTCGGCCGGGGTGGTGAAGCGGGTGGACATGAGCTGGCGCATGGCTTCGGCGTGCAAGTTCCACCGCGTCCAGGTCGAGCGCCGATCCGCGACCGTCATCACCACGACCGATGCCAGGTCCTCGACCTGTTGCGCGCCGAGGTCTTCGGCACGCAACCGAGGTGCTTCCGGTGCGCGGGCGAACACGTCTTGTGCCCAGGTGGTTGCATCGGTGCCCAGCAGCTGGGTTGCACGCTCCCGCCAGTCCGCGGTGAGCTCAGCCAACGAATGCAACTCCTTCTCGGGCCGGGCCTCCAAGGTGGCTTGCTGGCGCAACCGAGCGATCGTGTCCGGGCTGGGTGCGTGCCCGTGGGCGTCCCGGTAGTCACGGATGAGCCGGTTCTTCGCCTGCTCGATACCCTCCACACCGACGCTGCCGGTGGTGCGGCGGGAGAACTCCGCGATCAACTCAGGCGGGATGCTGGTGATCTCCCAGCCGGTGTTCCGGTCCTTACCTCGGTCGACGGGTGCCCAGGTCAGGCCGAGCAGGTCGGCGGTGTGGTCGATGAGGTAGGCGTTGTAGTTGGCCGACAGCGCGACGGTGGCCTTGTGCAGCCGCCGCGAATCCAGGCTCCGCCACTTCCCGTCCTCGCCTTGGACCTTGTTCGAGACGACCAGGTGCGTGTGCAGCTGCGGGTCGGCGGCTCTCGAGTCGTAGTGGTCGAAGGCGGTGGCGATGATCCCGGTGATCGGCATCCTCGCGATCCCGCCCTTGCCGACCCGGGTCGAGGCCACCCGCCCTTCGAGCAAGGCGACGGTATCGCGCATCGCGGCGTGATGGGCTTGTGCCAGCAGTTCTTGCGTCGGCGCGTCCGCAACACCCCAGAGGCTGCTCAGGGACTTCGGTGGCGAGAAGGTCAGGTCGAAACCTGCAATCGCTGCACGAGGCTTGCGTGCAATCTCTTCGTCGCGGATGTCCTGGATCGCGACCTCACGTTGCGCAGCCGGCATGTCCGGGCTGAGCTTGGCAACCCGGTCAGCAATCCGCTCATGCGGTGGGCGCAGGGTCGGGTAGGCGTGGCCGAGTTTCGCGCCGGTCACCGGGTGCACGCCGTGCTGAACTAGCCCCCGAAAGTTGGACTGGTTTAATTCTAGGCGGTTAAAGGCTCAAGGGTCTGGTTTCGATATTGCATCGGGGTCAGGCCCTTGATGGAGTGCCCTAGGTTTTTAGGTCCAGGTGACTTGAGTGTTGTCCATTGATGCCCCGCCTGTGGGTGGGGAGAATGGATGAATGGTGAAGAAGTTCAGCAAGCATACTCCCGAGCAGATTGTTCGTAAGCTCGATGAGGCGCGGGAGTTGAAGGAATCGGGATCAACGACAGCTCAGATCCTGACCGCGTTGGGGATTAGCGAAGCCACGTTGAACAGGTGGCAGGCTACCTATGGGTCGATGACGAAGAGCGAGGCGAAAGAGCTCCAGCGATTGCGCGAGGAAAACACGCGCTTGAAGCGTCTCCTTGGTCAGGCAGAGCTGGAGAAGGCTGCGTGGAAAGAATTATCGCAGGGAAACTTCTAAGCCCAGCTCGCCGCCATGATGCCGTCTGGCATCTGGTCGGGCTGGGCTACTCCCAAAGATATGCCTGCCAGATTGTTGGGCTCTCCCGTAGCGCTTACCGGCGCGCTAGGACCCGTGAAAGCAAACCTGATAAGTACGCAGACCTGCGCGAGTGGATGCACGAGTTCGCGCGTGATCACCGCCGGTGGGGACACCGGCGTGCCTGGAGGAACGCCTTGGCTGAGGGGTATGGGATATGCCGGGAAACTTTCCGCAGGATGTGGCGTGAAGAGGGTCTGCGCGTGTTGCCTCGCAAGAAGCGTAAACGCCTCAATGGACACGTCCAGCGCGATGTTCGGTCCGGCCAGTACCCGAACGAGGTGTGGGCACTGGACTTCCAGTTCGATTCAACATGGCACGGCAAGACAATCAAGATCTGCAACATTATTGATGAATACACCCGCGAACACCTCGCCTTCGCGGTCGATAAAAAGATTGATGCGGGCTCGGTGATCGAACTCCTTGACGTGGCTTGTCTGGAGCACAGAGGACGCCCTAGGGTGATCCGGATGGATAACGGGCCTGAGTTCATCGCCCACGCCCTCGAGGCTTGGGCGGCCGAGGATGAGACGATCCAAGCGTTCATCCCGCCAGGCCAGCCCTGGCATAACGGGTTCGTTGAGTCGTTCCATAACCGGATGCGAGACGAACTCTTGGAAGATAACAGTATCGAAAATCTCGACCATGCCCGCCTACTCGTGGCCCAATGGTCACGGCGCTACAATGACTTCCATCCGCACTCATCACTGGGCTACCTCAGCCCGCGGCAGTATGCGGAACAATGGAGACAAGAAAACACGGTCAACGCTTAAACCAAGTGGACCTAATTCTTAGGCCACCCCCTTGAGTCGTTGTTGGATGCGTTCGGTGTTGTACCACTGGATGTACTCGTCGATTGCCTGGTTGAACTCTGTGACGGTGTCGAAGACTTCTCCGTGGTACATCTCGGTTTTCAAGTGCCCGAAGAAATTCTCCATGACCGCGTTGTCGTAACAGTTGGCTTTACGCGACATCGACTGAGCGCCACCGTTGTCATGAATTAGGTTGCGCCAGGACGAATGCTGGTACTGGAAACCTTGATCGGTGTGCATCATCCACCCAGGTTCAGGCGCACACGTTTTAATCATCTGAGTTAAAGAATCGGCGGTAAACGCTGTCGACGGCGATGTAGCCACTGTGTGGGCAACGATTGAACGGTCGAACAGATCCATCACCGGTGACAGGTAGACCTTGCGGCCTGCGACCCTGAACTCGGTGACGTCGCTGACAAAGACGGTGTTTGGCTTAGTTGGGGTGAACTTGCGGTCAAGTGTGTTTTCAGCAATGTGGCTGAACGTCCCGCTGTAGGAAACATATGGCCTACGCTGGCGGACCTTGGCTCGATTGAGCGCAAACTGGAGAAACTCAACACCGAACTCACTGAGCTAGAAGAAAAAATGGCCGCTCACGACCAGACAGATTTCGAAGGGCTTGCGGACCTGACTGTCCAAGCTTCCGGGCTCCGCGAAGAGATTGATACCAAGGAATCCCGTTGGCTGGAGTTGCTCGACGCGGTAGAGAGCTAACTAGCTTTTAAGTTCCGTCCGGCTGGGTTGGTGGGCTGGGAAAGATCCGTTGGGCCAAATCTACGACTGCATGCAGGGCGGGGTTGTTATCGTGACGTCGCCAGATCATTCGCACCTCCAGCGGAGGTTGGGAGATGTCCTGAATTCTGGCGAAGCTCACGTTTTCGTGGGGCACATTGGTAGCTATGGAATCCAGGGTGATACCACACCCCATCCCCACGGCCACGAGGACCACCAAGGTCCAGGAATCAGGTGCGGTCTGTGTGACGCGAGGAACGAATCCGGCGGTATTGGCCAGAGCATTGAAGCGGTTGGGTAGGGCGGCCCCAAACCCGGAAGGCAGAGAAATCCAATTCTCGTGAGCGAGTTCTCTGAGATTGACCGCGGGGCGACCAGCCAAGCGGTGGGACGCTGGTAAGGCCACAATGACTTCTTCAAGCCCCATCAGGTGGGAACTTATTTCTGCCGGGAGGAAATCCCATCGCCCGATGGCCAGATCGACGCTGTGGTCCATCACTGATTGCAACGCCTGGTGAGAGAACTGAGCTGAGTTGTACTCTAGGCGTAACCCAGCGCGTTCTGTTCGCAAGGCTTTGGCTAACCGTGCAACCTGGGTATTGACCGATGCACCGGCAAATCCAATCCGCACGTAACCGGCCGCTCCACTTATGGTGTCCTTTACCGTTTGACGAGCTTGATTCGAGGCGGCAATGAGATGCTGAGCGGGCTCCAATAAGGCTTCACCGGCTGGAGTCAGAGACACCGTCCGTGTGGTGCGCTCAAAAAGAGTTGCACCGAGTTCACGTTCTAGCTGCTGAATCGCCCGCGAGAGAGGCGGCTGGGCCATGCGGAGGGATTTCGCAGCACGACCAAAGTGCAGTTCCCGGGCGACCGCCAGGAATTCTTTGGCCTGCTGGACTTCCATCATGTTCCCCCGCGAGATATTAGTACGGTCTGCGTATCAATATTTCCTTATCTAATATACGGGGGGAACGAGCTACACAGCGGGAACGGTGTGCTCCGGACGAAGCCCACCGGAGAGTAAATCCATCGTCCAGGTAACATAGTGTGGTGCCTGGGCAGGCAGATGGTGTCCGGTTGGGGCAACGATGACTCGCACATTCGGCGGCAGCGATGCCTGTTGCAAATTGTTCAGGTACTCCGCACGGTCGGCAGCGCCGGTGATGACCGTGGTGGGGACGGTGATCTGTTCCAGGTGGTGAATCCCTTTGCCTCGAAAAATCACCCGCCGCAGTGCGCCTTCCCGCGCTCGAGTGCTGTGACGTCCCCAGACATGGAAACCCAGTAAATGAGCCGCGCCCCAGCCGACGGAGCGGAAGCGCGAGGTCATCAGGAATTTATACAGCTTGTTGGTCTGTTCGATGCTGGCCTTGGCCTCATGGGAGTCTCGGAAAAGTGGCGCATTGAACATGACGAGTTCGGAAACGAGGCTGGGGTACTTGCGAGCTAACTTGAGAGCAATCAGGCCACCAAGGGAGTGTCCCACCAGAACGACAGGCTGGCCACCACTGATCGACAGCAACGCATTTTTCACGTGCTCAACGTGCTCGTTGTAATCGTAGCTTGCAGCTGGAACACGAGCTGCGCGTCCAAAGCCCAACAGATCAACAGTCGCCACACGGTAGCCGGCAGCGGTTAGTCGTCTGCGCGCCGGATTCCAGTACTTCGCGGAGGTGAGTAAACCGTGCAAGAGCACCACGGGGTGAGACTCTCCGGGGTACTGATGAATGAACTCATCAACTGTGGCAGTCATGGCAACTCTTCTTCGTTCTCGAGGGTTGGGCTATGCAAGATCCTTACAAAATGGACAGTCGGTTTTCGGACCGGTGTACATACTGTAACACCACGGTTTGAAGAAATTTACCTCATGTTTGCTTTTGGGGTGGTGTTTTCAGGCACACTGAACGTATGGATGACAGCACCTCTCTAGGACAGGGCAGAGGCGTCATCGTCGATGGTCACGGCACCGCCCGAAGCCCGTGGGCGATGAGTAGCCAGCTGATGCAGGATTACTACGACAACGAATGGGGTGTCCCCATCACGGATGAAGCTGGGCTTTTTGAGCGGATCAGCTTAGAAGTCTTCCAAACCGGCCTATCTTGGCGCACCATTTTGACTAAACGCCCCGCCTTTCGCAAAGCCTTCTGCCAGTTCGACCCCGATGAGGTCGCGACCTTCGACGAGGATACGGTGGAGAGTTTGGTACGCCTTGATGGGATTATTCGGCACCGGGGGAAAATTCGGGCAACCATTGCCAACGCTGTGGCGACGCGTGCGCTGCGCGATAAAGGCGGGCTGGTGCAGTTGGTGTGGTCGTTTCATCCAGAGACGACGCCCATGCCACGCACCAGCGATGAGGTGCCCACACAGTCAGCTGAATCGGTAGCGCTGGCTCGCGCGCTGAAGAAATCCGGTTTCCGGTTTGTGGGGCCCACCAATATGTTCGCGATGATGGAGGCTATTGGGATGGTCGATACCCATCTGCTGGGTTCGTTCCGGCGCGGGGTCTCCGGTCTTTTTGATTCCCAAGGGAACCGGATGAAAAGGCCATGGGACGAAACCGGGTGACCTGGGGCAGGGATAGTGCTAAGACTCTCGGGTGGCCTCAATCCAGCTGAGGTATTCCTCGGTGACATCGCCGGTGGTGTAGTGGCCCGTAAAGCACGACAGCTCCAAATTGGTGACGTGAGATCCAGTAGTGACGGCCTCCACCATGGCATCCACTTCTTGGTAGACCAGCCGGTCAGCCCCAATGACTTGGGCTACTTCGTCTTCGGTGCGGTTTGCCGCAACCAATTCGCCTCGGGTGGGCATATTGATACCGTACACGTTGGCGTAGCGGATCGCCGGCGCCGCCGACGCGAAGATCACTTTGCGTGCCCCGGCATCCCGGGCCATCTGGACAATCTGTTTGGAGGTGGTTCCGCGCACGATGGAGTCATCGACCAGCAGTACCGATTTGCCCTGAAATTCTTCGGGTAGCGCATTGAGTTTCTGACGCACTGACTTCTTTCGAACCTTCTGGCCAGGCATGATGAAGGTACGACCCACATAGCGGTTCTTATAGAAACCTTCGCGGTAAGGCAGGTTAAGGGAACGGGCCAGTTCCATGGCGGTGGGACGCCCGGAATCTGGGATAGGCATCACCACATCAATATCGCCCAGATCCAAAGTGGCGCGAACCTTGGCGGCTAGGGTCTCGCCCATGCGCAACCGTGCTTGATAGACCGAGATCCCGTCCAGGGTCGAGTCCGGACGTGCTAAGTACACGTACTCGAAGGCATCCGGAACCAGACGTGGGTTCTCTGCGCACTGCCGGGTGAAGAGCTTTCCACTATCGGAAATGAAAATGGCCTCACCTGGAGCGACGTCTCGGACCAACTCATATCCACCGGAGGCCAAAACCAGAGACTCGGAGGCCACCACCCATTCGGGGTCCCCGTTGTCATCAAACCGACGGCCCAAGACCAGTGGGCGAATGCCGAAGGGGTCACGGAATGCCAGCAAGCCATAACCGGCTATCAAGGCAATCGCTGCATAGGTGCCGTTGACACGCTGATGGACGGTGGAGACAGCTTGGAACAGGTCATCTTCAGTGGGCTCTTTACCAACCAGCGAGTTTTGCAGAGCGTTAGCCAGAACATTCAGCAAAATTTCGGTGTCCGAGGAGGAGTTCAGATGCCGGCGGTCAACGTGGAAGAGCTCTTTGGTTAGTTCGCGTGTGTTGGTGATATTACCGTTGTGCACCAGGGTAATGCCGTACGGGGCATTGACGTAAAAAGGTTGCACCTCATCTTCATTGCTGGCCGAACCACTGGTGGCGTAGCGGACATGCCCCAACCCCACATTGCCCAGCAAAGTACGCATATCCCGGGTCCGGAAGGATTCGCGCACATGCCCGCGGTGTTTGACGGTGTGGAAAGTGGAGTGTTCATCGTAGGTTGAGATACCGGTGGAGTCTTGACCGCGATGTTGCAACAGCAACAATGAGTCATAGATACTCTGGTTAACCGGGCTGGTCGAAACGAGACCGACAATTCCACACACGACGGTGAGCTCCCTCTACATGGGTATACGGCAGATGACCGAACCATTAAATCACTATTCGGTACCGACGGTGTACTTGAAGACAGCGGGACTACCAGCACCAGCCGATGCACAGACAGCACAGCAGACAGAACGTGTCGCCCCGATGATTCACAACCACCACAAGGACCACCCGGCAGACCTGGCGGTCCGAACTGCCCAGCACCCCGATGCTCTTCCGGCGTTGCGGATGCGGAACCTAGCCAATCGCAAGGTAAAGGTATATGCCGGGTTGGGCGACGAGCGGTTCTTCACCCGGCTGGAAGAACGACTAGACCAGGACGTGGCCTGGTCTCAGCGTGGCTTGGCTGCCGAGGCCGATCTGGTCATTGCAGAGACCGGGCCCAAAGATTTTTCCGAGACCTCTGGGATTATAGCAGTGGCGGGAGCTACTCCGGTGTTACCTGAGGATGCCGAGACCGGGGTGGGGATTCAGATGGGTATGCTTTAGGTTCACCCCGTCTGGGAACAGCGTGAACGGCCGGACCAAGACACCGACAGCCCCCGGTTCAGGGTGCGATCCACCTTATGAGAAACGGTCTTAGCCGGACGTCCAGCGTTGGTGTGGGTCCTCGCTGAAGATCAGGACACCCGAGATGTCTATGCCCGCCACGGTTTTACAGCCGATGGACAAAGCGAAAAACTCACCGGCGACTGGAAGGGGCTGACCGAGAGGCGGATGATCCGGAGCCAGTCGGTGACCGGGGGAGCTTTGATAACCTAAAGGTTATGTCGGTCACCGATCTTACGGCCTCTACACAGAACTACCTCAAAGCCATCTGGACGTTGCAGGAATACTCTGAAGATCCCGTGACGGCCAAAGTTCTCGCGGAAAAAATCGGGGTGCGGTTATCCTCCGCATCGGATGCGGTCCGGAAGTTGGCTGACCAACAACTCGTGATCCACCAGCCCTATGGTTCAGTGGAACTCACAGCCGAAGGAACGGGCTATGCCATCGACATGGTGCGTCGCCACCGGCTGATCGAGGCCTTTCTGGTCGAAACACTGGGATACCGATGGGATGAGGTTCACGAAGAAGCCGACGCGCTCGAGCACGCGGTCTCGGACATGATGATCGATCGCATTGACCAACACCTCGGATTCCCGACCCGTGATCCGCACGGTGATCCCATCCCGCGCAGGGATGGCAGTATTGACGCCCCCGAGCTCGACTGCTTGTCCGTGTTACACATAGGAGACCGGGCCCGTATTGAGCGCATCTCAGATGCGGATCCGGCGATGCTACAGTTTTTCGCCCGCCAGGGACTACACCCCGGAGTGGAACTCACGATTGTGCCGTCGGCGCCTTATTCGGGCTCGATGGCCGTCTCAGTCGGCGAGGCATCTACCGAGCCGGTCTGGCTGGGAGTTGACGCCACGAATAGCATTTGGGTGTACCGTTTGTCCTCGCCTGAAACGTCCTGATTCCGACTCACGGCCGGAAGTATGGCACAATGTTTGGGGTGTTCGTGATCCGCCATGGTGTAACGGCAGCACGCCAGCCTTTGAAGCTGCGCGGTCTAGGTTCGAATCCTAGTGGCGGAACTGGAGAGCGATTTTAGCCTTCATCTCACTCTGTGCCGATGACCAAAGGAAGTGACCAGGTGACTCAGCCTCCCGCTCCAGTAGCCGTGATCGTTCTGGCGGCCGGCCAGGGCACTCGAATGAAATCTTCTACTCCGAAAATCCTGCATCAAATCGGCGGGCGCTCACTCGTTGGCCACGCGCTTCACGCAGCTCAGAGCCTCAACCCTGAACATCTCGTGGCGGTAGTGCGTCACGAACGCGATCGTGTGGTGGCACACCTGCAAGAACTCGTGCCCGAGGTTGTTATCGCCGACCAGGACGAGATTCCGGGCACCGGTCGGGCCGTGGAACAAGGGCTCCAGGCGCTACCGGCCGACACAACCGGAACCGTGGTAGTCACCTACGGTGACGTCCCGCTGCTGACCCCGCAAACCCTGAGCACGCTGGTGGCCTGTCACCATGACCAGGGTAACGCCGTGACCGTGCTGACCGCAGAGGTCTCCGACCCCACCGGATACGGTCGTATCGTCCGCGATGACCAGGGCCTTGTGGAGCGCATCGTCGAGCACAAGGACGCGCTACGTCATGCCGAGGAAACCGGCGATGACTCGCTGGTGAACATCCTCGAGATCAACTCTGGGATCTATGCTTTCGACGCTCAAGTGCTGGCTCGTACGCTGGCCGAGGTCTCCACCGATAACGCTCAGGGTGAGAAGTACTTGACGGATGTGCTTAGCCTGGCCCGCGCCGAGGGCGGCCGGGTCGCCAGTTGGGTCACCACCGATGTGTGGGAGGTTGAAGGCGCGAACGACCGTCGTCAGCTGGCAGCCTTGGGCGCCGAACTGAATCGTCGGATCACTGATTTTTGGATGCGTCAGGGCGTGACCATCGTTGACCCGGCCACCACCTGGATTGACATCGAGGTTGAGCTGGCCGCCGACGTCACCATTAAGCCGGGAACCCAGCTCCACGGCTCTACTCGGATTGCTCCCGGCGCCACCATTGGCCCAGACACCACGCTGACCGATGTCCATGTCGGTCAGCACGCGACCGTCAAGCGTACCGATGGGACCGAGGCAATGATTGCTGCGGGAGCTAAAGTGGGACCATTCACCTATCTGCGCCCCGGTACCGTCCTGGGAGAAAACGGCAAAATCGGTGCCTTTTATGAAACCAAGAATGTCACCGTAGGCGCTGGGTCTAAACTCTCCCACCTGGGGTATGCCGGCGACGCCGAGATTGGAGAGAACACCAATATTGGATGTGGCAATATCACCGCAAACTATGACGGGGTCAATAAGCATCGCACCGTGATCGGTTCCGAGGTGCGCACTGGATCTAATACCGTCTTTACTGCTCCGGTAGAAATCGGCGATGGCGCCTACACGGGTGCGGGCGCTGTGGTACGAGACAATGTGCCCGCTGGGGCCCTGGCCATCAACCAGGTTTCTCAGCGCACCATTGAGAATTGGACCATCACCAAGCGTCCCGGTACGGCTGCCGCTCGAGCCGCAGAAGCCGCTGGAGAAGCATCTGAACACACCGATGGCGACCGGTCCGCGAACTAGTCACTAGCATCTCGCTGTGATGACGAGCCACAACACAACTTCCACAACGGCGACGGGAAGACAAGAACCTCTCAGGCCTGCCGTTGAGGACAAAAACTACATAGTGTAGTTTGCAAGAACTATCGCACGCACATTTCTGTCGAGGGAGTCGATCGTTGAGCGAGATTAGTCATCACGAAAATAAGAAGCTGGTCCTGGCTTCGGGCCGGGCGCATCCCCAGTTGGCCGATGAAATTGCCGAGGCCTTGGGTACTGAGCTTCTCTCGCTGTCAGCCTACGACTTTGCCAACGGGGAGATTTACGTTCGCCCCGGCGAATCGGTGCGTGGTAAAGACTGTTTCGTCATCCAGGCGCACCCAGCACCGTTAAACAACTGGCTGATGGAGCAGCTCTTGCTCGTCGATGCGATGAAGCGTGCCTCAGCACGACGGATCACCGTGGTCTCGCCCTTCTACCCGTACGCGCGTCAGGACAAAAAGGGGCGTGGACGCGAACCTATTTCCGGACGCCTGGTCGCTGATCTCTATAAGGCCGCTGGTGCCGACCGCATTATGTCGGTGGACTTGCACACCGCTCAGATTCAGGGGTTCTTCGATGGACCGGTGGATCACCTGTTCGCAGTGCCCATCCTGGCCGATTACATTCGTGGCAAGGTTGGCGACTCCGAGGTTACGGTGGTCTCTCCGGATACGGGACGCGTGCGGGTGGCCGAGCAGTGGGCCGATCGGCTGGGCGGTGTCCCGCTGGCTTTCGTACACAAGACCCGTGACCTGACCACTCCGAACAAAGCTGAGTCGAAAACCGTGGTCGGGAAGATCGAGGGTCGCACCTGTGTGCTGATCGACGACATGATCGATACCGGTGGCACCATCGCCGGTGCGGTGCGAGTGCTGAAAGAAGCCGGGGCGAAAGATGTCATTATTGCCGCTACTCACCCGGTCTTCTCCGATCCTGCCGCCCAGCGGTTAGCCGAGTGCGGGGCCCGTGAAGTGGTGGTTACCAATACCTTACCGATTCCGGCGGCCAAAAAGTTCGAGAACCTCACCGTGCTTTCCATCGCTCCACTGATAGCCCGGGCCATCAAGGAAGTCTTCGAAGACGGTTCTGTCACCAGCCTGTTCGACGGCAACGCCTAAGAACTGGCGATTGGCCGATCACACTGGCCGGCCCTCGTTACTTTGTCGAGTCCATGATGGTCCCACACTCGCCTGCGCAGACACCCAGATCGCTGATAGAGCGTCTGAAAACTGACGCGACCTATCTGGGCCCGGCGGAACGTAAAGTCATCGTGGCAGTCATCGAGGCATTCGAACAGATACCTGATCTATCTGCCACCGATCTGGCTGCTCGCGCTCAAACATCGGCGGCTACCGTCGTGCGAGCCGCACAGAATTTGGGCTATTCAGGCTTTCAGAGGCTGAAGGATGAGATCTCTCGGTCTCTTCTCGCCCAAGCTGACCAGTCGCAGGTGGCCACTGCCCAGGGGCAGGTCAGCGGTGCCGTGCAGCTGTCCGCGTTGCAGTTGTTGAGTCGAGATGTTTTTGCTGCTGCCCAGAGCGAAATCGCCCTGACTGAGCGAATGCTTGCCAGCGAGGTCATGGAGCAGGCGGTCACTGCGGTGGCGTCGGCGAAGACCATTCTGTTAGTCGGCACCGGAGGTTCAGCAATTCCGGCCCAAGAGGCCGCGCTACGCTACACCATGTCAGGCTTAACCGCCGTGGCCCCCGTCGATGTCCTGGGGCAACAATTTACTGCTCGGATGCTCTCTGAGCGGGATGTCTGTATTGCGGTGAGCTACTCGGGAGCCAATAAACACACTCTCGACTCCGTGCGAGCCGCCCAAACTGCGGGGGCACTCATTATCGCTATTACGAGCTCTGGGATTTCTCCTCTGGCTCAACAAGCAGACCTGACGTTGACTGCTGGAAGCCGAAACGACGACCAGGAAGTGCTGGTGTCCAGAATTTCCCACACCTTGGTGCTCAACATCTTAGGTCTCGCCGCTCAGCGTCTCGTGTTTCACGATGCCGAACCTCACATGGGACCTTCAGAAAAACTGGGTCCGCTACTGTCCGACGCGCTCGAACCTGACATCTCTGAGGTCGAGGATTAATCGAAAAAATCTCACGTGGTAACAATCGTCACATCGGTTAGCTGAGATTGTTAAACCGTTGTCGCGACCCGTTCACGGTGTATTTATCTTCGCTCGTTCTACTGGGGTGTAACACCGTTTCATCGATAAAGTAACGATGAAATGTGTGGGCCTCGTTGAGAAATATACCGTGAGGAGGGCGAGATGGCACCGTGGGGCGATCCCAACAGTATTCATAACCTGCGCCCTCTTCCCGGAGTGACCAGCACAGCCAAGGGCCCCGCTAAGATTTACCGCTCGTCGGTTCCGGGGAAACTTCAACTCTCCGCTCCCGAATTGTGCGCCGTCGATGGGATTGGGACCGTGATCGACCTGCGTGAGCCAGAAGAGATCCTTCAGCGCCCGGACACACTGCCAGAGCACGTTGGCTATATCAATATTCCGCTCTATCGGGGACCAGTTCCCAGAGACGAGCCCATTTTGCAGGTCTATTCCAGACTCATCACCCAACGCGGTGCTCAACTCGTCTGCGTGTTAAAAGCTGTCACAATGGCGCTCGATGATGGCGTACTCATTCACTGCACTGCCGGAAAGGACCGCACGGGACTTGTGGCAGCGCTGGTTCTTTCGGTGGCAGGAATCACCGGGACATCATTGTTGCCGATTATGCCCGCAGTGCTGACGAGCTACCGGACAGTTACCACGCACAAGTCGCTACCGAGATGTCGAGTCAATGGGATACCTCGTCTGAAGAATTCTCTCAGGCCCTCAGATTGCATACCCTCAGCCCCGCCTCAGCGATGAGGCACTTACTGGAACACCTAGACCATCGTTACGGTTCAGTCGCGCGTTTTCTTGACTGCGTTGGTTTCAGCCTTCCTGAGCAACGCGTACTGGCTGAGCATCTGCATGCGAGGCGAGAGCCGAAGGGGGCCTGAGATGGCAGACTCATGGCACATAGCTCACTTAACCGACCCGCACCTGACCGAAAACCAGCAGACCCTGTATGGTGGCTCAATCGACCCCTGGGGGCAACTGCGTCAAACATTCGAGGCCCTCGCCCGCGGTGACGCTGGTTTACCGGATGCCGTGGTAATCAGTGGCGACCTATGCCAGCGTGGCCATGATGCCTACGCTGAAGTCGCTGGTTTTCTTACCGAGCAACGAAGGCGCTTGGGCTGTCCGATCCTTGTCGTTCCAGGTAACCACGATGAACCGGGGGCGATCGATGCTCGTTTTCACGATCCTGACACCAGCCATACTGATCCCCACGATGCAAGCAATAGCATCATCGCGGTACCCGGTCTGCGACTCATCGGGCTCAATACCCATGGTTATGGCCACCCACACGGTTGGCTTGAGACCACCTCATTGGATTGGCTAGAACACCACATCCGCCAAGACGGCACCGAGGACATTGTTTTAGTTCTGCACCATCCGCCGGTACCGGGGATGATCGCCGGCCTGCGTCACCGCGGTCTCCTGGATTCTGACTCTCGCCGGCGGCTCGCAGAGATTATGACCGGTTCGCGGGTTTGTCTGATCCTGAGCGGACATTACCACCTGAATCAATACGGCAGCTTTGCCGGAATCCCGGTCAGCGTTGCTCCCGGAATCTCCTATAGCAACGACCCCCTAGCCCCCGGAGAAACAATCCTGGCGCGGGCGGTCTTTGGATTCGTTCGCGTTGAACGAGAACCCCCAGGGCCCCCGGATATCGTGAGCAGCCTTCTTCCCTGTTCAGAACCATCCAGAGTGGTTTTCACTCTGGAGGCTTCTCCCTCGTCCCCCTAAACCCTGACCAACCCGAAACCACTGTTCACCGACAAACGTTGAGGAGGAAACCATGAAAAAAACCACCAAACTGCTCGCTCCGCTTGTTCTCATTCCTGCTCTTGCCTTGAGCTCCTGCGCTGATGAAGCGCAGGAACAGATGAACGAGTCTGACTCTGGGGATAACACCCTGACCGTTTACACCTCAGAACCGCAAGAGAAAATCGACGAGATCATTGATGCCTTTGCGGAGGTTAATCCCGACGCAGAAATTGACGTGTTCCGTGCTGGCACGGGTGAGCTGAAGACTCGTGTGGCCAGCGAAAAAGAAACCGGCGAGATTCAAGCCGATGTCATTTTGGCAGCGGATGTGCCCACTTTCGAAGATTACGCCGCAGAAGGTGATCTTGCCGAGCTGAATTTGGAGAACACCGATTCGCTTGATGACTCCTACGTCGATGAAGACAACTACTGGGTCGGGACCCGACTCATTCCGACCATTATTGCTGTCAATACAGACGTTATTTCCGAAGAGGATGAACCGAGCTTATGGCAGGACCTCACCAATTCGGACTATGAAGGTCAAATAGCGATGCCCAACCCGGACGTATCTGGTGCCGCCGCATTCAACACGGCGGTTTGGCGTTCGAGTGATGAGCTAGGAGATCAATGGCTCGAGGACTTGGTCGCCAATGATCCCACCATCTTGGAATCCAATGGTCCCGTAGGACAGGCCGTGGGTGAAGGGACCACCGGCCTTGGCATCGTGGTGGATTACGTCATTCGCGACCTGGCTGATCAAGGTTCGCAGGTAAAAGTCGTATACCCGGAAGATGGCGCACCTTATGTGTCACAGCCGGCGGGTGTGTTTGCTGATAGTGACAACCAGGAACTGGCTAATCAGTTCGTGGATTTCTTGATTTCCGAAGACGGACAGCAGATGGCTGCTGAACAGTCCTACCTTCCGGTTCGTGATGACGTGGGGGTTCCTGAGGGGGCTCCGGAGCTGGCAGATCTTAATCTGATGGATCCTGATTTGGAAGAAATTGCGGCTGAACAGGATGAAGCCGTGTCCTATTTCAATGGATTGCTGAAGTAAGGTGAGTCAGCTGGCTAGCACCGCGGGTAACGTGGCTCCGAGAACTCGCACAGGACGTGCCGATGGCTTGTTCATCATGCGATGGGCAGTTGTTCTGGCCCTGGTACTCATTGTTGTTGTTCCGCTGGTTGCGCTGATCAAGGTGGGAATTGATCCCACAGCTTTGACGGTTTTTTCCGACCCCGCGGTGCTAGAAGCGCTCACGAATTCGGTGGTCTCAGCTACCATCTCCGCGATGATCGCGACCACGCTGGGGGTGATCTTCGCCATAGTCTTAGACCGGTTGATCATCCCCGGCGCCCAACTCATTCGTTGGTTGTTGCTTATTCCCTTTTTGATTCCGCCCTTCATCGGCGCGATGGCATGGATGGCGCTCTTAGGGGTCAACGGTCCTGTCAACCGGATCTTGGAACAGATGGGTCTCGAGGCGAATCTCAGCATCTTCGGTGGATCCGGCGTGATCCTCCTACTCACCATTCACTCCTATCCCACGGCTTTTCTCGTGGTCTCGACGGCGTTGCGTCGGGTCCCCGGCAACCTTGAGGAAGCCGCAAGAATCTCAGGTGCCTCGACGTTCAAGGTCATGACCACCGTGACTCTGCCACTGATGCGACCTGGGATCGTTGCCGCCTTGATCCTCACCTTGGTGGCGAATCTTTCCGACTTTGGTATCCCCGCTTTGATTGGTCTGCCGGAGGGTTATACCACGCTCACCACGCTGGTATACCGCTACCTCGCCTCGGCAACCATTTCGAATCCTCTTCCAGCAGCCTCGGCGATCGGAATGGTGCTTCTGGTCGTCGCGCTCGTAACCATCCTCGCGCAACGTCGCATGCCGACAGCCTCACAGCTATCCGATACAGCCGTAGCGCAGAAAGCCCATCCAGGCCGGGGCATGCAATACCTGCTCAGCGCGACACTGTGGGCATGGATCGTGCTTATCTGTATCGTCCCTATGGTTGCGCTGAGCGTGCAAGCTCTACTGCCGGCCCCGGGAGTCCCCTTGATCTGGGAGAACCTGACGTTTGACAATTTTGGTTCCGCTCTCACCTCCCGCGGGGCCGTTCAGGGCCTCCAGAATTCGCTGATGTTGGCCGGTTCCGCGGCCGTGATTTGTGGGGTGCTGGGGTTGTTGGTTGGGATCGTGCTGACCAGATCTCGATCCCGACTCAACCCTGCGATCGACGTGCTCGCAACGTTGCCTCAGGCCTTGCCCGGACTGGTGATCGCGGTGGGATGGTTGCTCATTGCCCCGATGCTCAAGATCTTCAATACCCCGTGGGTGATTCTCGGCGCGTATGTCATGGCTTTCATAGCCCTCGTTGTCCAGCAGGTCCGCGCACCGTTGGCCACCATTTCGTCCTCTTTGGAAGAATCAGCTCAGATTTCGGGAGCTACTCATGCCCGAGCGGTGCTGGACATCACTGCCAGAATGGTGACTCCCGCGGTGATCACCGGCATCATCGTTGTATTCTTCACTGCAGTCCGAGAACTCACCATTTCCATTCTGCTGGTCGCACCGGGATCGCAAACGCTGGGTGTCACCATATTCAACCTGCAACAAGCCGGTAACTACAACGCGGCCTCTGCGCTGGCGGTGGTGGTTGCTCTGGTCGGCATGATCGGGCTGTCCTTTGCCGGGTGGTTGGGCTCCCGTCGTGCCAGCTGATGTCTGTCGTTCTTTGTTCTTGCTGGTCTTGCTTCGCCTCTACGTTCGAAAGATGATTGCTTCTTATGTCTGATATCAGCATTTCGCAACTCAACCACAGCTATAACAGTGCCCCCCTGGAATCACAGCTAGCTCTTCAAGATATTTCGCTCAACATCGCCGATGGAGAATTTATCGCCCTGGTCGGGCCCTCCGGATCCGGTAAAACCACCTTGTTGCGCACACTGGCAGGGTTCATCCGACCGCTGAGTGGACGGATAACGTTGGGTGGACGGACCCTACTTGCTTCCGATATCTGGGTACCACCACATCGACGTCAACTGGGTATGGTATTCCAAGACCACGCGGTATGGCCTCATATGAGCGTCAGCGAGAATGTGGCGTATCCTCTCAAACGTGCCGGACTGCGCTCGGCAGAAATTTCGGCGCGGGTCGAGAAGATACTCGAGGACGTGGGACTGGTGGAGTTCGCTCAGCGCAAGCCCACACAGTTGTCCGGAGGACAGCGACAACGAGTTGCATTGGCCCGCGCAATCGTCGCAGAGCCGTCAGCACTTTTGCTTGACGAAGCGTTGTCGGCCTTAGACGAGCCGCTTCGCGCTCGGCTTCGCCTGGAACTTCGCAGGCTCACCACCGAGCAAGGTCTCACCGCGGTGCACGTGACCCACGACCGCTCTGAAGCACTAGCGATTGCCGACCGTGTGGTGGTGATGGATCAGGGCCGAATTGTCCAAGTTGGTACCGCAAGCCAGATGACGGCCAGTCCCGCGTCAAGTTTTGTGGCTGGCTTTCTTAATGATGCGACGCTGTTTCCAGGAAGTATCTCATCGGGTCGGTTCTATCCGGACCACCCGGGGGTGAACCTGTACACTGCTGGCACGGATCATGCTCCCGCGAAGGTCAGTTTCGTTGATGACGTGCAGGCTGGTGCCGGCAGGCAACGAGCTATCGCTAGCGTCGACCCCTACCATATTCGCCTGGAGTCGGTGTCTCAGCCCGACGGAGACGATGTGCAGGTGGCGCGAGTCACCTCGATCTTGCAAGGTCGCGATCGGACCGAAACCGCGCTCGAATGGGGAGACACGGAGGTGCGTGTTTTTGGCGATCCGGATCAACCGGTTCGGCAACCGGGCGAGCTGGTCCAGCCCGTGATTCAATCCGCACACGTATACTTGAACTAAATCAATCCAGCGAACAGGATCTCTTGCGTGCACGACCAAGACCGCCCTCAGCCAGGTGCTACCTGGTATCTCGTCCGCCACGGTCAAACTGATTGGAATAAGGCCGGCCGGATGCAGGGACGCACCGACATTCCGCTCAATGACACCGGTCGCGCCCAAGCGGTTTTGGCAGCTGAGGAACTGGCAAATCTGCGTCCCACGGCGGTGATTAGCTCGCCACTGTCTCGGGCACAAGAAACCGCACAGATTATCGCCACCCGGATCGGGGGAGTCGAGGTCCACATCGAACCTGGGCTGATTGAACGATCCTACGGCAGTGCGGAAGGCCGGGATGTACGGGGATTGTCCGATGAGCAACGTCAGGCTCTGATGGACGGTGGTGAACCACGTGCGGAGGCGGGGCGACGTGGGGTGCGGGCACTGCGAGAGCTTAAAACCCGCTACGGTGATGCCCCGGTGGTCATTATTAGTCACGGGGCACTGATTCGAGTCATGCTCGAGCAACTCACTGGAGAGCCACACCCCCGGATCGCTAACGCCGAAATTAGGGCGATTGACTCTCGACTGGTGTGATCACCACCGCAGCATTGTGGCCACCAAAACCGAAGCTGGGAGCCAACACCGCCGAGGGTTGCCAATGTTGTGTGGATGTCACCACCTGAATCTGATCAGAAAAATCTGGGTGCTGAAGATTCCGGGTGCCCGGAATGAGCCCGGCACAAATAGACTCAACCGCCATGGCCACCTGCAAAGCACCGGATCCGCCCATCAAGTGACCGGTCACCGACTTGAGTGCGGTGACCGGCACACCGGGAAGGCACGCGCCAAAAATTCGTGATAAAGCAGCTACTTCGGCAGCATCCCCACGGGGAGTGGAGGTAGCGTGAGCGCTGATCTGTCCGATCTGGTACGGTTCGAGACCGGCATCCGCTAGAGCATCAGCGATCGTCTGTCCGGCCCAGCGACCGGTGGGGTCTGCCGCGGTGGGATGAAAACTATCCTGGCCCATCCCGCCTCCGGCCAACAGCGCCAGGGGACGGGCCGGGTCGGCTTCCAGGAGTAATGCCACCGCGCCGGAAGCCATCACGAACCCATCGCGTGCGGCATCGAAAGGTCGGCAGATCTGATCCGGATTTGCATTCTTGCTCAGCGCCCCAACCAATGCATTACCGGTCAGATTCACCGGATTCACCGCGTCTTCATAGCCGATTACCAGCACGCGGCGGGCATAACCGTGGCGTATCCGGCGCAAAGCGGTCACGAGCGCGATCGTGGAGGACGCGCACGTGGCACTCACCGCTTCGGTCCCGCCATGACTGCCATAGCGTTGGGCGGCCAGTGTGGCCACCGTATCGGGGGAGGCCGTTAGGACCGCTGGGATCGCGGGCGCTCGCGAGACGCCGGAGGTGATGGCTTCGACCGCGCGGTGAATTGTTGTCACCGGTCCGTTGGCGCTGGCGGCAATAATGTCCCCGCCAAAAAAAGGTTCATCGGATGTGGGGGTGCCGGAATACCCCAGGGCCTGATCGGCTGCACAGATTGCCATCACCACAGCCTGATCCACCCGGTTCGATAACGGTGGGTCAAAGATGTCGGTGGCATCGATCGGCTCAGCTGTGGCAGCTACGCGGACACCGGTTTGCTGTACGAGAGACTCCGGCAGGGGGCTGAACAGATGGTGCCCGTCAGTTACAGAATGCCAGAGCCTAGCGGTCCCGTGCCCAGCTGCGCTCACCGCGCCCATCCCGGTGATGCCAACCTGGTGGATACTCATAACCGGTGGGCCTTTCCCTCATCAATGAGTTGGGTGAGGCGTCGGCGTTGAATTTTCTCTGAGCTGGTCCGTGGGAAACGGGCGATGGAGTACCAGCGCCGTGGTCGGAAGGGCTCCGGGATGTTGTCGCGGGCGAGGGCCACCAATTCGGATTTTGTGGGCGCCTGTGGAGTTTCGATCACCCCGGCGATGATCACGCCCAGACGTGGATCGGGCAAACCGACGGTGGCTGTTGCCCCCGTGACCAGGGGGCCAAGAGCTTGAGCCAGCCTGTCATCGGCCTCGACGAGGCTGATGGTGTTGGCCCCGGTGGTGACGATCTCGTCGCCACGGCCAGCTAACTGAATCCACCGATCCTGCACCATCCCCCAGTCACCCACGGTGCGCCAACCGAATTCGTCGCTGAGTTGGGCAGGGGAATTGAGATACCGTGCTGACGCCGACGGGGCGCGAAACCACAGCTGCCCCAGACAGTTCTCGGCCAAGACCCGGTTGGTGGTGTCTCGGACCTGGGCAGTGACGTGGTCATAGAGGCGTAACCGGTTGGAATAGCTGATCCCGCAGGGATCCGGTGTGGAATCGGCAATGAATCCGATTTCTCCGGTGCCAAAGTAGTTGATCAGTTTTGCGCGCGGCACTTTCTCCGCGACCCGGTCGCGTAATGCTTGAGGGACTGCCGAACCTCCGGTGACCAGTACCTGAAGATTCCCTAGCCGTTCGGTCTGATTCCCGGCGGCCTCCAGAATGCCCAGCAAGACGGCCGGTGCCGCCACGACGCGGGTGATCGGCCAGTGGGTGAAGGCTGCGGTCATGTGCCGAAAATGCGCCCGGCCGGTCACCACGCAGGTTTCACCAGCGCCCAGTGCCTCGACCACCGCGTAGAGGATGAGGCTATACGACAACGTTCCGGGGGCCAGTGTTGTGTGACCTGCTACCTGGAGTCGTTGGTGCGAGGCCCGGTAATTGGCCCGGTACTCGCCCCGGGTTTTGATAAATGCTTTGGGCTGGCCTGTCGTCCCCGAGGAAAACAACACGAGATAGGGATCTGCATCTTGGGGAACCGTGGTGTCTTTGGGATCCACGTCTGGTGCTAGCAGCAGTTGCGGGCCGAGCACCGTTCCAGGAAAGCCGTGGGTACGAAGATACTGGGAGAAAGTCTGGTCATCGGTGACTACTACAGTGATACCGGCAGAGGAGATATTGCCCCACAGCTGGTCGTGCCAGTCCCTTGGATTCAGCACGCTGAGCACCACCGGGCCCATACTGAGCTCGGCAAAGAGACGTACGGTGGTCAACGCATCGTGCAGACACAACGCCACGACCGGGTAACCGGCAAGATCCTGGTGAGGGCTGTCCGGGGTTTCCCGCGCCACCTGCTGGAGTCGTGACGCTGTGGTGCGGGATGAGCTCAGCAGCTCACCATAGGTAATGTATTGACCCTGGTCATCGGCGAGGGCGATGCGCTCGGGAGTCTCGATTGCGCGGGCCAGAACTGATTGTACAAAGGGCATAAGTCGACACCCCCCCTTACCACTTCACCACGGATTGGATAGGCTGTGCCGGAGACTGTCCCGGCGTTCCTTGCTATCTAAACACATCGCTCAGGCGAGGTTGAAGTGGTCGAAGCCAGTGCGCTCATGCTAGAATGCAACAGTTGCCCAGGCGAGGGAGCAGACTTGCTCCGTTATCGACGAGGCTGATGAGATCACCGTTGCCAGCTGTCTTCATGCTCGGCGTATCACAGATTCTCTTTGTTCCTGCCTGGTCGTGATGAGCACTAGCTCGTGAGTATTAACAGGAGGACTCATTATGGCGATTGATACCGTCAACATCAATGTCGAATTTCGCACCGATACTGGCAAGGGTGCTTCCCGCCAGGCGCGCCGCGAAGGCAAAATCCCGGCCGTCATTTACGGTCACGGTTCAGAGCCGCGCCACATTCTGATGCCTGAGTACGACACCTTCATGGCTTTGCGGACCCCCAACCAGTTGCTGAAACTCACCGCTGACGGTGAAGAGATCATGGCACTGGCCAAAGATATTCAGCGCAACCCGCTGAAAGAAAAGATCGAGCACGTTGACCTGCTGATCGTGCGTCGCGGTGAAAAGGTGGTTGTTGACGTGCCCGTTGAGGTCGAAGGCGAAGTGGCACCTGGCTTCACCTACTTCTTGGAAGAAGCCTCCCTGCCGATCGAAGCCGACGCGCTGGACCTGCCGGATTCTGTCACCATCTCGGTAGAAGGACGTGAAGGTGGCAACCACGTGCTGGCTTCCGACGTGCAGCTGCCGGCTGGCACCTCGTTGCAACTGGAAGATGACGCTGTGATCGCTACCGTCGACGAGATCGTCGAGCAGGACCTGGGTGAAGAGCCCGAAGCAGGTACTGAGGGAGACGAAGCCGCTTCTGGCGACGAGGCCAACAGCCAGGGCTCTGAAAACAGCGACGACTAAGTGTCTCGTCACGGAGATATATGGTGCCGATGCGTTTAGGCAGAAGCTCAGCGTCCACCACCAGCCCCTGGCTGGTGGTGGGACTGGGCAACCCCGGCGACAAATACCACAGCACTCGGCACAATATTGGTCACATGGTGGCCGATGAGCTCGTCGAACGCTATGGCGGAAGCTTCCGGGCTCATAAAACACAGAACGCGTTGGCCACCCTGCGGCTGGGACAAACTCGAGAGAAAGTCCTGGTGGCCAAACCAGCTACCTACATGAATCTCTCTGGTGGTCCCGTCAAAGCGTTGACCACTTTCTTTAAAGTGCCACTGGACCAGCTCATTGTGGTCCACGACGAGCTCGATATCGATTTCGATCGCCTGCGCATCAAACGCGGTGGGGGAGATGGCGGTCATAACGGACTGAAATCCATCACGCAGTGTATAGGCGATAAAAACTATTACCGCGTTCGGGCCGGAATCGGACGGCCCCCCGGAGCCATGGACGTATCCAGCTACGTGCTCAAGCCTTTCAATTCCACTCAACGCCAGGTGCTACCGTTGCATGTATCCACAGCAGCTGATGCTGTCGAAAGTCTCATTACTGACGGCTTGACTCCCACACAAAACCGTTTCCACTAGCCTTGGGCCCACCTGTCTGCTAGGACCGAGAACTGTTTGATATCTCACCATCTGTGACGGACCTCTGAGATAGTAACTGTACCGAACGGTTGGTAGAGTTTTGGGGGTGATGACTCGTCTTCAAGCTGAAACCTCAACGCCCGGTCAGCGTTGGGCCTTTTTGGCCATCATCTCCGCCGCACTATTTTTGGTGGGTGCTGATAACTCGGTCCTCTATACCGCATTACCGGTACTGCGCGATGAGCTCGGCACCAGTGAACTGCAAGGTCTCTGGATCATCAATGCCTACCCCCTGGTACTATCAGGGCTGTTACTGGGCACCGGCACACTCGGAGATAAAATCGGTCATCGGCTCATGTTCTTACTGGGCGTCAGTATCTTCGGTGCCGGTTCCTTGCTGGCGGCCTTCTCGCCCAACGCCTGCACGCTGATTGTCGCCCGGGCAATCCTCGGCGTGGGAGCTGCCACCATGATGCCAGCGAGTCTCGCACTCGTGCGGCTAACATTCCGTGACGTTAAAGAACGCAACGTCGCAGTGGCCATCTGGGGGTCGGTGGCGGTCGTGGGCGCCGCATCCGGTCCGGTGCTGGGTGGTTTACTCCTGGAGTTCTTCTGGTGGGGCTCGGTGTTTTTGCTCAACGTCCCCATCGTCATCATCACGGTGATTGCCACCATCGCGGTTGCCCCACCGAACGTGGCACACCCAGAACGGCATTGGGATCTGGTGTCATCGCTGTTGATGATGTTTGCTATGGCGGGGTTCGTGATGAGCATTAAAGAACTAGCCAATCCTCAGCGGAATGCCTGGGTGCTATCGATCGCTCTTGTCATTGCCGTGATTGGTGTTGTGTTGTTTTGGCTTCGCCAGCGCTTGCTCACCCACCCGCTGTTGGAATTGTCGATTTTCCGTGACCCAGTCTTCACCGGCGGCACGCTGACCGCGGTGTTGATCATGGTGGCGCTTTCCGGCGTGGAACTTATGACCACCCAGCGGTTCCAGACCGCTGGCGGTCTCACCCCCTTGCAAGCCGGCGCAATGGAGGCTGCCGTGGCTCTGCCGGCGATTCCTACCGCGTTATTAGGTGGCTCGGTACTCCACAGGGTCGGTTTCCGTCCGCTGATTACCGGCGGGTTCCTGCTTATCGTGGTGGGACTGGGAGTGAGTATGTGGACGTTCACCCTCGATGTGGTGCCCTTGTTCCTGGGCAGTATGATCCTGGTGGGTCTAGGTGGTGGCCTGGCAACCTCGGTCTCGTCGACTGCCATCCTAGGATCGGCACCCCCGTCCAAGGCGGGGATGGCCTCCTCTGTGGAAGCGGTTTCCTACGAGTTCGGCACCTTGGTTGCGGTGGCCGTTTTTGGCTCGGTGATGCCCCTGCTCTACAGCATGAACGCCCCAGCACCGGTAGCCGCAGACGTGGACCACGGGGTCGATCACCCAATGTATGGCGAGCAAGCCGTTGCCGCCTACGATCAGGCCTATCTCAGCATTTTGGGCATAGTAGCGACCGTGGGCCTCATTGGTGCCCTGGTGACCGCCTGGTGTTTCCGAGGCAACCCGAAGGAAGCTGATGCGACCGAGTAAGAAAACCAAAATCATCCGCACCGCTATTGACCTCATTGAGGCCGGAAGCCTGGATTCGGTGTCTTATGATGCGTTGGCCCAATCCTCCGGGCTGTCGAAATCCGGGATCATCTACCATTTTCCCTCCCGCGAGGAAATGATGCGCGCGGTGCATCAGTATATGGCGGATCAGTGGGAAGCCGAACTCGAAGCAGCCCGGGGTGGCCCCGCCGAGCAACTCACGGGGTCCCAGCGCCTGCGCGCCGTCGTGGTATCTCTGCGACGCAGTGCCACCAAAACCGAACTCCTGTTGGAAATTGATGCCCGCTCGAACCCGGAACTGGCCGCTATCTGGCAAGCGGTGGATCAACGTTGGGTCCCCTCCCCGGCGGAGATCGACAGCGCCGGGACTTTGGGGCTCGAGCGTTTCCTCGTGTTGTTAATGGCCGACGGGCTGTGGCTTCACGACTACGTCCACGAGGATCGGCTCAGCGAATCCCAGCGGGAAGCGTTGGTGGACCACGTCCTGGCCAAGATCGATCAAACCGCCACGGACGAACGACCAGACCGCTGAGCTAGTGCTCGGCCAGCCACGCATCGATGGCGCGTGCTTGTGTGGCGATAACCTTTGACACCTGGGGCTCGAGCGTGGAAACCAGTGCGGACCCGATGAACGGGATATGGCACTGTAGATTTCCTTCAACCGCATAATCCGTGTCGCTGGTACTGGTTGCTGACAGGGTCTGGGTGACGGTGCTTTCAGCACGGGCGATGGGGATGAGAATCCTCAGCAATGCTGTCCGCGAGTCGTTTTCAGCTGGTCTAGACCAGACCACTTCCTGCCGAATTTCCACACCGTCTGTGACCAAGCTTCGCAGCGCATGGGGAACCTTATGCTGGATGGCCTCGCCGGAGAGATGAGGAATTATCGTCACCTTCACCCGCCCGTCATCGCCGTCAGCCACCTGAAACTCGGTGAGGGTCGCCCCGACCTGCTCGGTGGCGTGTCGATGAAAATCGTGTGAGGTCAGCGCCTGAAAGACGTGTGCTACGGGGTGATGCACGGTGATGTTTTCCGCAAAAGCCATGATCGGTGCTGGTCCTCTCCGCAGGAGACTTTTGGTTCACTCACGGCGTGAGGAAAGGTGAACCGGGTAGTCTAAATCTGGGCGCCACAATGATGGCGCTGAACCCATTTAACCACGCTGAAGGAAGACCATCCCGTGTCCGAGCATTCACCCTTAGCACCGCTGTTGCCCGCGCTGTCTGAAGATCGCGGATTAGCCACAGCGTTATCGAGCTTGGCCGCCCACGACGAGCCCACCCCAGACCTGGGACTCCACCTGCCTGATGGGGCCCGACCTGCGGCCACCGCGTTGATTTCAGGCGCCGTGAGTGACCTGGCGACTCAACGCAACGGCGACACCCCAGTGCACCCGGTGGTGCTGGTGATGACCGCTACCCACCGTGAGGCCGAGGAACTACGCTCAGCCGTGACCTCGTGGATGGATGCTGACACTGTCGGGCTGTTTCCCTCCTGGGAGACCTTGCCTCATGAGCGACTCTCGCCACGTTCGGATACGGTCGGTGAACGGCTGGCGATCTTGCGCCGCCTGGCTCACCCACAGGATGCCGGGCAGGCCCCGCTGAAAGTGCTCTTCGCCCCGATCCGTTCGATCCTGCAACCGGTGGTCAAAGGACTCGGCGACTTAACGCCGGTGGTGATCAACACCGGTGAATTCTACGAGTTTGAGTCCGTGGTCGCTGCGTTGGCTCATGCCGCCTACTCTCGGGTGGATATGGTTACCAAGCGCGGTGAATTTGCGGTACGTGGTGGGATCATTGACGTCTTCCCGCCCACCGAAGACCACCCACAACGCATCGAGTTCTTCGGCGATGAAGTCGAGGAAATCCGCTGGTTCTCGGTGGCAGACCAGCGCTCCTTGGAAGACACCAGTAATGACGGCTCGGCCACCCCCACCAGTGTGTATGCGCCACCGTGCCGAGAACTGTTGCTCACCGACGCCGTGCGCGAAAAAGCCCGTGCGCTACAAGCCTCCATGCCGCAAGCCGTCGATATGCTGGAACGCATCTCGCAAGGCCAGGCCACCGAGGGCATGGAATCGCTGGCGCCGTTGGTGACCGAGATGGTTGACTTCCTAGACCTGTTGCCGGCTGGATCGTTGAGCCTGCTGATTGAACCGGAGAAAATTCGAGCCCGGGCCGAGGACCTGTTGGCCACCAACGAAGAATTCCTGCAGGCGGCCTGGGCGGCTGCTGCCGACGGGGTGGCAGCACCGCTGGATACCTCTCAAACCGAACAGTCTCAGTTTGGGGGATTCGCCACGCTAGCGGAGACCCGGGCCAAGGCGCTGGAGAATCATCAGGGCTGGTGGCAATTCGCTGTGTTGGGTGCTGACCCCGATTTAATCGCTGATGAGCAGAGCTACCGGACCGGATTCCGGCCCTCTGCAGAATTCTCCGGAGACGTGGAGGCCATGCTAGAGCATATGCGCACCCGGATTTCTCAGGACTTCACTGTCGCGGTGGCCACCGACAGCTCCGGTTCGGCTCGGCGCGTGGCCGAGTTGCTTGTCCAAGCCGGTATGAGCGCCTCGGTGGTCGAGGAAGTGGCCGCAGAATTGCCCGGCCAAGTTCAGATCACGCCAGCAGCTATTAACGCCGGTTTCGTGGCGGAAGCAGAAAAAATCGCGGTGGTATCTGAACGTGACTTATTTGGACGTCGTGCGATTGCCGGATCCGAACGCGGCAAACGTCGTTCCCTCGCCCGGAAAAAGCGCAACGCGGTCGATCCTCTCGAACTGCGCGAAGGCGACTACGTTGTTCACGCTCAGCACGGCATTGCCAAATTCATTGAACTACAACGTCGCAAAGTCTCCACAGCACCATCTGGAGTTGCCGCCCAAGATGGTTATCGGGAATACCTGGTGTTGGAATACGCTCCCTCCAAACGCGGTGCTCCCGGAGATCGGCTGTTTGTGCCCACCGACCAGCTGGACCAAGTCTCGCAGTACGTGGGAGGAGAGACTCCCAGCTTGTCGAAAATGGGCGGCTCTGACTGGGCTCAGACGAAGTCCAAAGCCCGGCGGGCGACCCGCGAAATCGCCAATGAGCTGATCCGGCTCTACTCGGCACGCATGGCCTCTCGAGGGTACTCGTTCTCGGCCGATACGCCGTGGCAGAGAGAACTCGAAGAATCCTTCCCCTTTATCGAAACGCCCGACCAGCTGACTGCAATCGATGAAGTCAAGCACGATATGCAGTCGCAGGTTCCGATGGACCGGCTGATTTCCGGGGATGTAGGCTTCGGCAAAACCGAGGTCGCCGTTCGCGCAGCGTTCAAGGCGGTTCAAGACGGCAAACAGGTGGCGGTGCTGGTGCCCACCACGCTGTTGGCTCGCCAACACCATGAAACCTTTACCGAGCGTTTCGCCGGCTTTCCCATCACCGTCCGGCCTCTTTCACGTTTTCAAACCGGCAAACAGGCTAGAGACACCATCAACGGTGTCGCCGACGGGAGCGTCGATGTGGTGATCGGTACTCACCGGCTGTTGGCCGACCAGGTGCAGTTCAAAGATCTCGGCCTGGTGATTGTCGATGAGGAACAGCGCTTCGGCGTGGAACACAAGGAACAGCTGAAGAAACTTCGCACCAATGTCGATGTGTTGGCCATGTCGGCGACCCCGATCCCGCGCACCCTGGAGATGTCGATGACCGGGATTCGGGAAACTTCGACGCTGGCCACCGCCCCGGAGGAACGCCACCCGGTGCTGACCACGGTCGGTCCCTATACCGACCAACAGGTGATTGCCGCGATACGGCGGGAGATGATGCGCGAAGGGCAGGTTTTCTATGTCCACAACCGGGTCACCTCGATCAATAAGGTAGCCGCCCACATTCAGCAGCTGGTGCCCGAAGCCCGTGTCGCGGTGGCTCACGGCAAAATGGCTGAGTCCACCTTGGAAGAGATCATGGTTAAATTCTGGGAGAAAGAGTTCGACGTGCTGGTCTCGACCACCATCATTGAAACCGGGCTCGACATTGCCAACGCCAACACGTTGATCATTGAAGATGCCCACCGCTACGGGCTCTCCCAGCTGCACCAGTTGCGCGGACGCGTGGGACGTGGTCGAGAGCGGGCCTACGCTTATTTCCTCTACGATCCACATAAACCACTGACCGAGACTGCTCTGGAACGACTGCGGGCGGTGGCCACCCATAACGAGTTGGGATCGGGTCTGAAACTGGCCCAGAAAGACCTGGAAATTCGTGGGGCCGGCAATCTGTTGGGTGGGGAACAGTCCGGCCACATCGCCGGGGTGGGATTCGACCTCTATATCCGCATGGTCGGGGAAGCTGTGGCCGATTTCAAGGGCGAAGACGATCCTTCGCCGGTGGAGGTCAAGGTCGAGCTACCGGTCAACGCGCACCTGCCGCATGATTATGTCCCCGGCGAACGGCTACGTTTGGAGGCGTATCGAAACCTGGCCCAGGCCCACGATGACCAGGCTATCGAGGCGGTGATCGACGAACTCAAGGACCGCTACGGGGACCTACCAGAACCGGCTGAGAACTTGGTCGCGGTGGCTCGATTGCGCAATGTCGCGCGTGGACACGGGATCTCCGAGATCATGTCGATGGGCAGGAACATCAAGTTCGGGCCTGTGGAAGAGCTCCCCGAGTCACGTGTGATGCGCCTGAACAGGATGTATCCAGGTTCGAGTCTCAAACCGGCTTTGAAAGCCGTAATGGTGCCCCGGCCCAAGGACGCTCAGACGGTGGTCGGTAAGGACCTCACCGACCAACCACTGTTGCAGTGGGCCAGTGAGCTGGTGCGCAATATCTTCCCTCAGGTGGCCAAGAACTTACCGGAAGAAGGTGGATCATCGCAGGAGTCCGGTGTGGCTGAGGGTAGTTAGTGTTGGTACTCGCCAGGCTGGAGGATGCGACGCCAGAAAGGTTTCATCGGAACCCCAGCTAAGGGGCGGGACAGTGGTGAATAGATGATCAGCAAGCCGAGTGCCCAGCTGGTAAGTACGGTGAGGATAAAGCGCTGATGCAGGTTATCGACACCCAGCCGGGCGAACTCCATGATCAGCCAGCCATGGGCCAGCACCACCACGGTCCCGGTTCGGACTAGTTGCTGTATCACCGGGCGGGCGGGTTGGACCAGAACGTTGACCCAGGTGCCGAAGATCATCACCATGCCACAGACCATCAGCACCCCGACCACCGGGGTCACCAGGAACAGACCGAATCCAGCGAATTTGATGTTGTGCGGTGGCACGCCCATCAGCACCGCGGCCATGCCGATCAGCACGAGGCCAAGACCGAGGAAACCCAGCGTGGTGGAGTCGAAGGGCGTGGTCGTTGATTTGGCTTTGATCCCCGGAAAATCGCTGAGTCGCGGCAGGATGTGATAGCGGAAGGCTTCACCGCACAGGATGTAGAACATACACGGTATAGCGAGTCCGATGCCCAAGGGCAAGATCACGCCCAACTGGTAGTCCTCGGGCAAGACCGCAGCGGCGACAAAGCCCAGGATGGCCACCGTCCAGGCCACCCAGGTGGGGAATCGTTCGAGGAACCGACGGATAAGTACGGCAAAAAAGAGCACCGAGATAAACCAGAAGGCCCACCACGGCGGGTCTTGCTGCGACCCGCCATACCAGCCGTAGAAGAGTGCTTCGAGGAATTCTTCCCAGGTGTCGTTGAACAGCCATGCCACGACCGACATCAGCACCGCCCAGATCAAATAGGGCACGCCCAGAGTGAGCCACCGGTTTTTCAGTTCGGTGGTGAAGGGCCGGCCGGGGGTGAAGAAGAAACCGGACAGGAAGAAGAACAGCGGCATCCGCCAGATTTCCAGATAACTTTTGAAGGTGAAAGCATCCCCGTAGATGTGTCCGACGACCACCGCGACGATCGAGACGATTCTTAACAGGTCGATCCCCACATTGCGACCGATGGTCCCGGTGAGATGGCGCCGAGTGGCGACGTCACCGGCGGGGTAGGTGGGAGTGGCCATGGTGCGCTGAAGGGGCTTCTCTTCTCGGTCGTGGAACAGCTGTTGGCTGATCGGCTGGCTGGTGTCCGTCCCAGTCTAGCTAACCGAAGACCTCGGTGACGAGGTCTTCGGTGTGCGCATTCCGGTCAACAGACGGGCCCACCAGTAGCGGGGTGCCAGGCGGCACAGCAGAGTTCCGACAGCGAAACAGATCACCACAGTCAGCAGGAAACGCAGGTGGAGGTTGCCCAGGTCCCAGCGGTCTAGTTGCAACAGCACGATCCCGTGCAGGAGCACG
Organism: Auritidibacter ignavus; assembly: GCF_029853775.1. NCBI lineage: Bacteria > Bacillati > Actinomycetota > Actinomycetes > Micrococcales > Micrococcaceae > Auritidibacter > Auritidibacter ignavus. The sequence goes on along the minus strand of NZ_CP122564.1, from coordinate 1,168,216 downwards.
ACAACGGTTCCGGCACGGGCGAGCTGATATACCCAGTGGCGCATGGGCGGTATAGCTCGGATGAGACGGTCTCCCCAGGTGGCGCTGAGCAAGATGAAACCGGCAGAGATGGTGATCCCGGTAAGCGGGGTGACCAGAAACAAACCGAAGTCTGAGGACTGGATGGAATGGGTGGGAACCCCCAGGGCGGTGGCGATGAAGCCGGCGACGACCAGGTCCGACCCGATCAGCGCATAGGGCGTACTTGGGCGCTCAGTGCCGATGGTTGCTTGCAAGCGGGTGTGCACCAGCATGTGCAAGGCACGTCCGCAGAGGATGTAGAACAAGACCGGCAAACACAATCCCACCGAGAATGGGGTACGCGCTAGGAGCTCGTCGTCGAGAATGTCAGACAGCACGAGTCCGCTCAGTGCCACGGCCCAGGGAACCCAGGCTGGGAGATGTTGCAGGCACCGGTAGAGCAGCACGGTGGCGGTCAACACCGACAGAAACCAGAATGCCATCCAGATAATGGTCTGGTCGACTCCGCCATACCAGCCCATGATGAGTAGCTCCGTGAGATGTTTGGGGTCGTGATACCACCAGATCACGGTCACCACCGAGCAGATGACTGACCACCAAAAATAGGGGACGAGAAGAGTGGTGAATCGTGTATTTGTTTCCGCGCGCAGTGACTTTCCCGGGGTCAAGAAATATCCGGAGAGCACGAAGAACAGCGGCATGCGCCACATCGACAAAAACTCGCGGTGCTCTATGGTAGCACCATAGGTGTGGCCGAAGATTACCGCGATCAGGCACAGCACTCTCAGAGCATCGACGCCGACGATCCGCGGTCGCTTCACAGTCGCGGTGTTGGTGTTCGGGGGTGCTGTTGTCATCATGGTGGGGGTCAGACGGCGGTGGGTAAACAATAGCCCGGGCCGTTGTGGGCCCGGGCATGCAGTCATTGAAAACGAAGGTCGCCACCGTCGGAACGGTGCGCGTGGTTAGTACTGCTCGGGGTCGTGACGAAGGTTCTTGGGATCGTGAATGTGATCGTGATCAACCGTATCGGAGCGACCGACAATGGCCTTGGGGATCAGGAAGGTGATCACCATCAGCACCAGCGCGGTGATGCCCGGGAGCCACACAGCGTTGACGTAGTCGGTGCTGTGCTCCCAGAAACTCAGGGCGAACATGGTTCCCAGCAGGAGTACGAACACCACGGCGAACAGGATAATATTGCCGGTGCCGAATCCGCGACCAGAGTGGTCGGTTGGTTTGCCGTTACGAATCACGGGTCTACCTCATCTTTCACAGCTACAGAAGCCTCTGTAGCCAAGCGTGGGTGCGAGTCGAATATGCTTAGTTACGTTCTAGGATAGCAAGAGTTGCGGAACAGCCCAGCCTGTTAGCCCCTGCATGAAGCATCTGAAGGGCAGATTGCCGGGTTTTAATGCCACCGGAGGCCTTCACCCCCAGCCGGTCGGAGACTGCCTGCCGCATCACGGTGACAGCTTGGCGGGTGGCTGGACCGTAGCCGAATCCGGTGGAGGTTTTGACAAAATCGGCGTGGGCTTCCTCGACGGCCTGGCAGGCCCGGGTGAGCAGGTTGGTGGAGAGGTTGCCGTCGGGGCCGGTCAGCGCCCCGATTTCGACAATGACTTTCACCAGCGCAGAATCGTTGATGGACTTGGTGGCCTCGACCACCTGGGCAATATCGGCGATGACGGTGTGATCGTCCCCGGCATGCAACGCGCCCAGATTGATGACCATATCGATCTCTGTGGCCCCGGCAGCGACAGCTTGTTGAGCTTCGGTGGCTTTCGCCCAGGTCGTGGTGGCGCCCAAGGGAAACCCGACCACGCTACACACCGCGACCGGTGAGTCCTCGAGCTGGGTCACCGCGGTCGGGACCCAGAATGGATTCACGCACACCGAGGCGGTGCGGTGGGCGGCAGCCTGGTCACACAGGGCGGCAATGTGTTCGGCGGTGGCGGTGGCCGTCAACAACGTATGATCGATCAACCCCGCCAACTCGGCGGTGGAGAGGGTGTCAATCTGTTCGGTGGTCAGGGCGGCGGTGGGGGATTCAACAACAGTCATCGTTTGGGTGCTTACCGTTCGGGGTTTAGGGGTTGGGTCAAAAACGTTTCGGCATCCGCTTCAAGCCGTGCTAACAGGTCCGCAAGCCGTGAGGCGGCAGCGGTCTTGTCGGGGGTCTCGGTGGGCCGTTGTGGTGGCAGGTGAACTTCCAGATAGCACTTCAGCTTCGGTTCGGTCCCGGAGGGACGGACCTGGACCGACAGGTGTGCAGCCGGAACCTCGGGGTGGGCGGGGTCGGCTTCGGCGCTGAGAGACACCAACTCGGTGGGGTGTAATCCTTGGGCGGAGGCGGTGGCCGGATCGGCGTAGTCAACCAGCGTGGTGGGGCCGATACCGGCTAAGGAGGCTGGTGGGTGCTGGCGCAGGTGCGCCATGATCTGAGGGATCACGCTGAGATCATCCAGCCGCAACGACAGCTGGCTACTGAGCCCGGACCCCACGAGGGCCTGCAACTGCTCACGATACTCCCACAGGCTCGATCCTTGGGATTTCAGTGCCGCGGCTAGTTCGCAGATTAACAGTCCGGCGCTGAGTCCGTCTTTATCGCGGACCACCTCGGGGGCAACACAGTAGCCCAGGGCTTCTTCGAAACCGAATTTCAGATGGGGCACGCGCGAGATCCATTTGAAACCGGTCAGTGTTGGAATGCATTCAGCCCCCGGGTAGTGGCCGGCCAGCCGGGCTAACGCGGGGCTGGAGACCACCGAGCGGGCCAGCACCTGCGGGTTGGTGGTTGTCGCGTGGGAGCCTGAGCGAGCTAAGAACAACGACCCGAGGATTAAACCGAGATCATTGCCGGAGAGTCGTTGCCAAGTGCCGTTCGGGGAACTGGGGCTCGGGATGGCAACGGCCAGTCGGTCCGCGTCGGGATCGTGGGCGATGATCAGATCGGTCTCCGGTTCCCGATTGGCGGTGCTCAGCGCCAGATCCAGAACACCGTGTTCTTCCGGATTGGGGAAGACCACCGTGGGGAAGTCGGGGTCGGGATCGATCTGTTCGGCTACTGGCCGGAGTGGCCCGTACCCGAAACGGCGCATCATCTCCGGGAACACCACCCCGCCCACTCCGTGCATCGGCGTATACACCACCCGCAGTGACGCCCGAGCCCCGATGGCCTGGTCTGCGGTGAATTCCGTGAGTGGAGACCGCGGTTGCAACGAGTCGGCGAGCGCGAGCCGGTAGCGTTCGGCCACCTCGTCGACGTCCAGAGACTCCACGCCAGCGGCTTGCATGACCGGGATCTGGTCGGTAGTGTGCCAGTGGTTGATGCGCTCGGCGATCTCGGTATCGATTGGGGCAATGATCTGGGCTCCGGTGCCCCATTGGTCACTGAGCCGTCCGCCGAGGTAGACCTTATAGCCGTTATCGGTGGCCGGGTTGTGGCTGGCGGTGACCATAATGCCCACATCGGCGGCGAGCTCCCGGACGGCGAAGGCGAGCAGCGGGGTGGGACACCACGTTCTGAAAAGGTAGGTTTGGCACCCAGCGGCTTGGAACACGGCTGCAGAATCTTCGGCAAAGCTCAACGAGCCGTAGCGGGCGTCGAAACCGATCACCACCCGCGGCGGGCGAGAGTCCTCCGTCAGCCGGGACTGTGCCCAATCGCTGATGCCGGCTGCGCTACGCCGGACGACGACACGGTTCATACGGTTCAGACCCGGACCTTCGGCAGCCCGCAGACCAGCGGTGCCGAAACGAAGGGGCCCGGCAAAACGGTCGGCCAGGGTGGCATAGTCGTGGCGGTTGAGTTCTTCGTGCAGGATCTCGTGGTGTCGCGGGTCGGGGTCGATCTGGCACCAATCCTCGACCAGGCGAACGAGTTGGTCGGGGTCAACGGGGTTATGTGTGGTCATAGCTTGTCGATGATCGAGGCGAGTAAGTGGGAAATGCGTGTCTGGGCGGCACGGCCGGCCTCGATCACTTCGTGATGGGAGAGCGGGTGCTGGCTGATGCCGGCAGCCTGGTTGGTTACCAATGACATCCCGAAGACTTCAAGCCCGGCATGCCGGGCTGCAATGGCGTCTAATGCAGTCGACATACCGACCAGGTCTCCACCGAGGAGCTTGGCCATGCGTACCTCGGCGGGAGTTTCGTATTGCGGGCCGGGGAACTGGACATAAACTCCCTGTGGCAAGGAGGGATCCACGCTGCGGGCGATCTCACGGATGCGAGGCGAGTACAGATCGGTGAGATCAACGAACTCCGGGCCCAGGAGGGGAGTAGCGCCGGTGAGGTTTAGATGGTCGCTGATCAGCACCGGTTCTCCGGGCGGTAACGCCTCGTTGACGCTGCCAGATCCGTTGGTGAGCACCACCAGCTCAGCTCCGGTAGCGGCAGCGGTACGCACCGTGTGTGCTACCGCGTTCACATCGCGGTGTTCGTAGTAATGGGTGCGAGATCCGAACACCAGCACGTGGTCAGTGACCGTACCCTCGGCGGAGCTCCGGGCAATGGAAGACACGGTGGAGCCGTGTCCGGCCACAGACGCAGAAGTGAAACCCGGAATATCACCGGTGGGCAACTCGGTCTGACGGTCACCGAGCAGATCGGTCGCCCCGGACCAGCCAGAGCCCAGTACGACCGCGATGCGGTGCTGTGCTACCCCGGTCGTCTCGGCGATATAGCGCCCGGCTTGGCGGGCTAAATCGAACCCCGGATGGTCCCCGGACAACCCCATGGACTCCGCAGTAGGCTCAAAAATGTTCTTGTCAGTCACGTCTGTCATCCTAGCGAGAACGGCCCCAGCCAGCCTAGCTGTGAGGTTCAGCTGTCATCTGCACTACATCTGTGGGCCTTGGCAGGGTTTGTACGACAGAATAGGACTCGTGTCTTCTTCAGCATTGATTCCTCACCCCTCATTGACCATTATCGGTGCCGGACCCGGAGGCTACGAAGCAGCGCTGGTGGCTGCTAACCAAGGATCCGAGGTCACCATTGTCGAACGTGACGGTATCGGCGGGTCAGCGGTGCTGACCGACGTGGTGCCGTCGAAGACGCTGATCGCGGCAGCCGACGGCCGTCGGCGCGTGATGAAATCGACCAGTCTGGGTATTGAGCTGGATTCGAACGCAGTGTTCTCCAACCTCAACGAGGTGGACCAGCGTATTATCCAGCTGGCCTCGGAACAGTCCGAAGATATCCGCCATAAGTTACAGAAGGCCGGCGTCAGGATTGTCATCGGTCAGGCTCGCTTCCGGGAGCCTCGCGTGCTGGAAGTGGAAACCATCTCGGGCAAGACCGAAACCATCACTTCCGATGCGGTGCTCATCGCCACCGGGGCCTCACCTCGAGAACTCCCAACCGCCCAGCCCGACGGGGAGCGCATTTTCAACTGGAAGCAACTCTACCGGCTCCGTGAACTGCCCGAACACATGATTGTGGTCGGCTCGGGTGTCACCGGTGCGGAATTCGCCTCGGCTTATAACCTGCTGGGCGCGAAGGTATCGCTGGTATCCTCACGTGACCAGGTGTTGCCCAATGAAGACCCTGATGCGGCGCGAGTGCTGGAAAACGTCTTTATAGAAAACGGTGTCAACGTCGTATCCCGAACCCGCGCCAATGCCGTGACCCGCACCGAGCACGGGGTTGCGGTCGAGTTGTCCACCGGCGAGGTGCTGGAGGGCTCCCACTGTCTGTTGGCGGTTGGCGGGATCCCCAACACCCAGCACCTGGGGCTGGACGAGGTCGGGGTGGCCACCACTGAATCCGGACACATTCGGGTTGATGCGGTCTCGCGCACCTCCGTGGAAGGCATCTACGCTGCCGGGGACTGCACCGGTCGGCTGGCGTTGGCCTCCGTGGCGGCGATGCAGGGCCGGATCGCGGTCAACCACCTTATCGGTGATGAGGTTAAGCCCTTCAACCCGTTCCGGGTCTCGTCTAATATTTTCACCTCTCCGGAGATTGCCACCGTCGGTGTGGCTGCCCAGCAGGCCGATCGTACCAAGTATCAGTATGACGAGGTGATCCTGGATCTGACCACGAACCCGCGGGCCAAGATGATGAACGTTGAGCACGGTTTCGTCAAACTCTTTGCGCGCAAAGGCTCCAATAGTGTGGTCGGTGGTATCGTGGTGGCTCCCCGTGCCTCGGAGCTGATCTACCCGATCTCGTTGGCGGTGGCCAAACGACTGCAGGTCGATGATCTGGCCAATACCTTTACCGTCTACCCCTCACTGTCGGGCTCCCTGGCCGAGGCTGCCCGACTGTTGCACGTGCGTAGCAGTGATTTGAACCCGGTCCCCGAAGACGTCTAAATACACCAGAATGCTCGCCCAAGGCCTTTAAAGAGATTCAGGGCTGTCAGGATCGCGATGAGCCCTGACAGCCCTGAACCGTATGTCGGGTTAGCCTCAGGTGCGCTGGACTTCGTCGACAGTGAAGTCATACAGCGAGCGGTACTTGGTTTCCGGGGCCACAACGAGGGCCACCAGTGAGATCGCTGAAGCGATCGAGAGATAATAGCCGACCCAGGCCACTGACATATTTTGCACCAGAGCGGTGGCAATAAAAGGGGTCAGGGCGGCGCCGAGGATCGAGGAGACGTTATAGGCAACGCCCGAACCGGTGTAGCGGGTTTCGGTGGGGAACAGTTCCGGAAGTACCGCCGACATGGGCCCAAAGGTCAAGCCCATCAGCATCATGCCGACGATTAAGAAGGCAGCCATCTGCCAGACCTTCAGCGATCCATCGTCGTGGAGCACTGAATGCGGTGACAGCCAGGGGCCAAAGGTCATCCCGAATAGCACCATCAGCACCGTGATGACGATCAGGGTGGGTCTGCGGCCGAATCTATCGGCGAGGTATCCCGCGACCGGAATGAACAGCGCGAAAAAGACAATGCCGATCAGTTGCAAGACCAAAAACTCCGAGTAGTTTTCGCCCAGACCCTGCCCCTGCTTGGGGCTCCCAATGGCATAAGAGAGGATCCAGGTGGTCATCAAATAGAACATCACGTAGGTGGCATACATGATGAACGTTCCCAGAAGTAACTCCCACCAGTTGCGCTTGAAGACCTGACCCAGGGGAGCCTTGGCCCGTTTGTCCTGGGCAATGACGCGCTGGAAAACCGGGGTTTCTTCCAGGCTGACGCGGATCCACAAGCCGATGATGACCATCACGGCCGAGAGCAGGAAGGGAAGCCGCCAGACCCAGTCGATGAACACGTGATCGACACCGTGTTCCACCGAGTTGTAGCCGACCGCAACAGTCAGGACCAAGAAAAAGCCATTGGCCAGCAAGAACCCAATTGGAGCACCCAGTTGTGGCCACATGGCCGCCCCAGCACGCTTGCCCTTTTGGGCGGTTTCGGTCGCGAGCAAGGCGGCCCCGGACCATTCACCGCCCAGGCCTAGTCCCTGGCAGAAGCGCAGAATGGTCAGCATCGCCGGCGCCCAGATCCCAATCTGGTGGTATGTAGGCAACAGACCAATCAAGAACGTGGCAATGCCCATGGTGAGCAAGGCGCCGATCAACGTGGCTTTGCGTCCGATGCGGTCGCCCATGTGGCCGAAAATGATCGAACCGATCGGCCGGGCCACGAAAGCAGCACCAAAGGTCGCCATCGAGGCCAGTAGTGCGGCCGACTCGTCGCCTTCAGCGAAGAAGATGAGCGGGAACACCGACACCGCGGCGGTGGCATAGATATAGAAGTCGTAGAACTCAATGGAGGTACCCACCAGGGAGGCGATAATAATCCGCCAGCGCGGGACACCGAGTTCTGTAGCGGTGTGGTCATAAGAATCTGACGCGATGTCGTCAGTGACACCAGGCATAGGCTGTCCTGCCATGATGCTCCTCAACAGGTAGTCAGTGAATAAGCGAATGTGGAACTTTTTCAGGCTACTACCGCGCTGAAGTCAACGCTGCAGAAACAGCAAAAACCGGGGTGATCGTCTCACATTTTGAGATTCTGTGAGAGGATCACCCCGGTTGAGGCTATAAAAGACGAGATGGTGGCGGGATTTTTAGGAATCGGAGATGGTGGCCAGAATGCCACCGGCGGCGATGGTTTCCCCCTGGGCTACTGTCAAGGAAGTCACGGTGCCGGACTTGTGGGCGGTGATGGGCTGTTCCATCTTCATCGCTTCCAGTACCACGATCAGATCTCCTTCAGAGACGTGCTCGCCTTCGGCGACGGCGATTTTGACCAGCGTGCCCTGCATCGGGGAGGTTAAGTCATCGCCAGAGGCTTTCTTCGGTCCGGTCGCTCCGGCGGCTTTACGCAAACTGCGACGAGGCTTGCCGGTCGCTCGACCGCCCGATTGTTGCACCGAGGGCAACCCCGGCATGGTTTCCGGTAGCGTGACTTCGACACGCTTGGTGTTGACCTCGATGGTGACGCTACGACGTTCGGTCGCCTCGGTCTCGAGAGCGGTGGGGCCATCGTAAGGGGTGATGGTGTTATTGAACTCGGTTTCGATCCAACGGGTGTGGACATCGAAGGACCGAGCGTCAGGCTCGTTGAGCTCCGGGGCGAAGGCCGGATCGCGGACGACGAGACGATGGAAGGGGAGTACCGTTGGCATTCCCACGATCTGCATCTCAGTCAGGGCGCGGTAGGAGCGTTCCAGGGCCTCACGACGCGTTGCGCCGGTGACGATGAGTTTGGCCACCATAGAATCGAACGCGCCCGAGATGGTCTCGCCTTCTTCCACCCCGGTGTCGATGCGCACTCCGGGGCCACCGGGCAGACGCAACCGGGTCAGGGTACCCGGTGCTGGCATAAAGTTTCGACCGGCGTCCTCGCCATTGATTCGGAACTCGAAGGAGTGGCCACGATTGGTCGGGTGCTGGTAACCAAGTTGCTCACCGCGGGCCACGCGGAATTGTTCGCGGACCAAATCCAGGCCCGTGACTTCTTCGGAGACACAGTGTTCGACCTGCAGTCGGGTATTGACCTCCAAAAACGAGATCGTGCCGTCTTGACCGACCAAAAACTCACAGGTACCAGCGCCGACGTAGTTGGCTTCCTGCAATAGTGCGACCGAGGCATCGTAGAGACGCTGGTTCTGCTCATCGGTCAAAAACGGTGCGGGTGCTTCTTCCACCAGCTTCTGGTTCCGCCGTTGCAACGAGCAGTCGCGGGTCGAGACCACGGCAACATGGCCGGAGGAATCTGCGATGCACTGGGTCTCAACGTGGCGCGGTGCCTCCAAGAAGCGCTCCACAAAACACTCACCACGACCAAACGCGGCGGTGGCTTCCCGCACGGCCGATTCAAACAGCTCGGGAATATCTGCGCGCTCGCGGGCGACCTTAATGCCCCGACCACCTCCCCCGTAGGCGGCCTTGATGGCCAAGGGCAGGCCATGCTCATCGGCGAAGGCGAGAACCTCGTCGGCGGATTCCACCGGATCTTGAGTTCCTGGGGCGAGTGGAGCTCCGACCTTCTGAGCGATCTGTCGTGCTGCGACCTTATCGCCCAGGGAGTCAATGGCTGAGGGAGAGGGGCCAATCCAGACAAGGCCGGCCTCTAAAACGGCGCGGGCAAAGTCAGCGTTTTCAGCCAAAAAGCCGTACCCGGGATGAACGGCATCGGCTCCGGACTCTTGGGCTACACGAATGATTTTGTCGATGCGCAGGTACGTCTCGGCAGCTGTGTCGCCCTCCAAAGAGTAGGCTTCATCGGCCATACGCACATGCATCGCGTCTCGATCCGGGCCTGCATAAACCGAGACCGCGTCGAGGCCTTCGTCGTGGGCTGCGCGGATCACGCGAACAGCGATTTCACCGCGATTGGCAATTAGGACCTTAGAAAACGGCTTGAGCAGCAGCTCGGTGCTAGCGCGTTGAGCGGTCATACAGGCACAGGCTCCTCAATAATGACGAAAACTTGGCGAGGGACGTCGGCAAACGGCCAGGAGAATATTCCACCACAGTCCCTTGAAGAATCCTAGGACCTCACGGTGGGAATTCTACAATTTGACGTGAAATTCTTGGCAGATTGGCAGAATCCCTTGGAGGAAGTCTACAAAAATGCTTCGAGTTCCTTCAGCGGTGTGATGTCAGTCCCACCAATCGGAGAGCCGGTATCCCCACGTTTGAAGTGACTCGCGCACCACACGCAGGCTGAGCCCCAAGACGGTATTGGGATCACCTTGCACGGACTGGATCAGCGATGCGCCCCGGGCTTCGAGGGTAAATCCACCGGCACACCCTAGCGGTTCGCCGGTGGCCACGTAGTCGAGGATCGTTTGCTCGTCCACCGCTGCGAACTCCACCTCAGCGGAGTCGGTGACCACTTGTTGCTTGAGCGCACCGGGTTTTTCAGGGTGGAGGAGCCCCAGCCAGTGTCCGGTGTGCAGGGTACCGGACTGTCCTTGTTGGGCCCGCCAGCGCTCGATGGCGATCTCGGGTTCATGGGGTTTGCCGTAAACGCTGGAGTTGAATTCAAAGACTGAATCGGCCGCCAAAATCAGTGTTGGGGAGGTTATCTCCTGAGCTACCTCGGTAGCGACTGCCCTGCCCTTGGCCTGGGCAAGCAACTCGGGAATCTCAACCGGGGTGAGTTCGCGGTTTTGAGAGGCCACCAATGCCGGTTCATCGATGTCGGACACACGTTGGGTGAAGGGAAGAGCGGCCCGAGCGAGTACTTGGGCTCGGGCTGAGGAGCCGGAGGCCAGAATAATCTCAGGGTGCTGAGATCGCGCCATTAGTCTTCCCCAGCGGAGATACGCCAGTGTGCCGTGACGTCACGGTTCCAGGTCGAGACCCGGCGACGGTGCGAAAAACGACGGGCACGGGCCTTTTCTCGGTCTTCGGCCGTTTCAGGCTGCGCCATGGCTACGATACCCACTACGGCCGTGGCTGCAGCGATGTCTTCGGCGGTGAGATTGCCACCACGCACGATCATCCCGGTGGGATCGTGGTGTTCCTCAACGCTCATCCAGGTTCCTCCCATATCTCGGCCGGTGTGGTCTTGGGTTTACAGTGGAATATTGCCGTGCTTGCGGTACGGGCGCGACTCACGCTTATTGACCGTGGCGCGAATGGCCTTGACAATTTCGGCGCGCGTTTCTGAAGGCGCGATCACGGCGTCAACGTAACCGGACTCTGCTGCCTGATAGGGGTTGAGCAACTCGGCCTCGTAGTCCTCAATCAATTCCTGGCGACGGGTCTCGACGTCTCCGCCCTCGTCAGCGACCTTGGCCAACTCGCGACGGTAGAGAATATTAACCGCACCCTGGGCACCCATAACACCGATCTGGGCGGTAGGCCAGGCCAGGTTGAGGTCTGCACCGAGCTTCTTCGAACCCATCACAATATAAGCGCCCCCGTAGGCCTTCCGAGTGATCACGGTGATCTTCGGGACCGTAGCCTCGGCATAGGCATAAATCAGCTTCGCGCCACGCCGAATGATGCCGTTGAACTCCTGATCGGTGCCGGGCAAGAAACCAGGCACATCCACCAGGGTGACAATCGGAATGTTGAAAGCATCGCAAAAACGCACGAAGCGTGCCGCCTTCTCCGAAGCAGCGATATCCAGGGTGCCAGCAAATTGCATTGGCTGGTTGGCCACCACGCCCACCGAACGCCCATCCATCCGGCCGAACCCGACAATCACGGAGGGAGCATAAAGTTGCTGGACTTCTAAAAAGGCCCCGTCATCAACCAGCGTGGCCACCACGTCGAGCATATTGTAGGGCTGGTTCGCCGAGTCGGGCACGATAGTGTTCAGGGACAGGTCGGCTTCGGTGGTCGCCAGATCGGGGTCGACATCGAAGATCTGACCATCGGAGTAGTTGTGCGCTGGCAGGTAATCCAGCAGTTCCCGCACCCAGTCGAAAGCATCGGCTTCATCCTCGGCCAGATAGGCCGCGGTCCCGGTCCGCTCATTGTGACTACGAGCGCCACCAAGAGTTTCCATATCAATGTCTTCACCGGTCACGGCCTTGATGACATCGGGGCCGGTGATGAACATGTGTGAGGTCTGATCCACCATGACCACAAAATCGGTCAGGGCCGGGGAGTAGGCGGCACCGCCAGCAGCCGGTCCCATAATGATCGAGATCTGCGGAATCACCCCCGAAGCCAACACATTATTGCGGAAGATGTCTGCGAACATCGCGAGGGAGTCCACGCCTTCTTGAATGCGTGCTCCGCCCCCGTCGTTGATCCCGATGATAGGACACCCATTACGGGCAGCGAATTGCTGGACTTTGACGATCTTTTCCCCGTTGACCTTCGACAGGGACCCACCGAACACGGTGAAATCCTGAGCGTAAACGGCCACCAGACGTCCATCGATGGTCCCATAGCCAGAAACCAGACCATCACCTTCGGGGTGTTTGGCGTCCATACCGAACGAGGTGGTGCGGTGCACGCGAAGCTGATCGAATTCGACAAATGAGCCGTCATCCACCAGCTCGTCGAGACGTTCACGAGCGGTGGCTTTACCGCGGGAGTGCTGACGGTCAATCGCGACTTGGCCGGAGGGCACCATCGCAGATTCACGCCGATGGAAGAAGTCTTCGAGTTTTCCCGCGGTGGTAGTCAGATCGGGAGTGGTCTGTCCCGCCTGGTCTGGCTCAGTGCTCAACAGCTTCCTCCAACATGGGTTAGGTGTGCTTTGTTGATCCCGCTGGTACTGCTGATTCTAGCGCGGAGAGCACAGCAAGATTCGAATCTCTAGTGTACTCATCTCAGCGCTCTGGCACCATGAAGTGTCCTGCGGGAAAGGCATCCCCTACGCTAGGAGTGTGACTACTTCCTCTGAGCCCATCATCCCAGCTGATCCGCAACGGATTCGTGAACGTTTCTCCACCGGCCTCAGTGATGATACCCGGCGGGGAGCCAGTCGGTTATGGTTGCCCAGCGTGGATTCCACGCAACGCTTTCTGATGAGGGAGGCCAAAGAGCACCCGGAGTTCTGGCCACACGCCAGTGGAGTGGGAGCTAATTATCAAACGGCAGGTCACGGCCGTCGTGGAAACGCCTGGCAGGCTGCTCCGGGCGCCTCGGTGAGTATGTCGATTCTGCTCAAACCCGCGCGGTTAGGACCCGGCCTCCAGGCCCAATATTGGCCCTGGATTACGTTGGTGGCTGCCGCGACGCTGGTCGACTGGTTCGGTGAACTAGGTGTGACGGCTCAGGTGAAATGGCCCAATGACGTGCTGGGATCTGACGGACGAAAACTCGTGGGAATCTTGGCGCAGGTTGTCGATGACGACCGGGTGATACTCGGTCTGGGCATCAACCGCGATTTCGGTGGTTCCGGCCAGCAACGTCCGGTCGACACCGCTGCGGCACTTAGCGATTACAACCCGGTCCTGGCCACTGTGGGGTCTCGAAAGCTTGCTGACGAGGCGATGACTCGTTTGGTGGCCGGACTCGAGACCTTTGCTGAGCGCGTCAATCCGCCCAACCCGGATCACGTCGAAGACGAACTGCGTCGTCTCAGTCGATTGATCGTTACCGAAGGCCAGTACATTAGCGGTGAACTTCCAGGCCAGCGTCGCTTGACCGGCTGGATCAGAGGCCTCGGGGATACCGGTTCACTGTTGGTCGAACCTGACCCCTCTCTGCCAGAGGACACCCTGGAAGATCTCCCGCGAGATCCCGACACCGGGTGGGTTGATCTGACCTCAGCAGTGATTCATCACGTTAGACCCCGATAGGTTCGCCTCCAGCCAGACAAGCACGACTCCACGTCGGGCTCGACCGGTAGAATGGCAGTGCCGGTCACATATCTCACGCTGTGAACGCTGAGCACACAGCATTTCTTCATCTTTGTCCGGCATACTGTGGTCGATGCAGCAGATGCACCCCGTCCGGGTCGGAGAGGAGGAGGATAAATGGCCAAGCTTGTCACCGGAGAACAAATGCGGATCCGTACCCGTGCCGATGCCTCCATCCTGATTGGCCCAGCCATCTGGCTGGTGTTATTGGGCGGGCTTCAAGGCGCTTGGCAAGGATTCTTAACCCGCCCTGATCTGCCCTGGGCGCTGAGTACGTATGACCGTGTGTGGTCGATCGCCGGAACTGTTGTGGTGGTTTTACTCCTGGCAGTGCTGGTGGTTCGCCCAGTCTGGCAATGGTTGACGGAAGTTTATGAAATCACCACCCACCGGGTGGCCCAACGCTACGGCACCTTATCTGTGCGTCGCCGGTGGATGGCGCTATCCAGTATTGTCCACATCCGGATTCGCCAGTCCCGCCGACAAACTCGTCGCGGGGTCGGAGACCTCCAACTCTTCACCGCTCAAGGACAATCCTGGACTTTGACTAACGTGCCACACGTCGATGACTTCACCCACTTTGTGGAAAACGAACGTCTCGCTTATGCTCGCAAATTTGGCACGTTGTCGGCAACCTATCGGCCCGACTATCGCCATGACGGCATGTCGACACAGACGCCGGGGAACTCCCAACCCCACCCGATGGGAGGCTACTGATGGCTCGCGGATCAGAGAACACCGGGCATTCCGAAGACCAGGTTTACCGGGACCCCACACCTACTCAGCCTGAACCAGTAGTGCAGTCTAACCCTTGGGAAGGGCTCAAAGAGCTCAGCGACTTACAGGACCAGAAAGGTGACACCGCTGCCACTCTTGACCCGATCAACGACCCGGAAACCTGGACCCAGGCGATCCGGGTGCTTGATGAAGAGCTCATCGGGGGGCCACGCAAACTTAATCGTCGCCAGTTGGCCCAGAAACTCGGCGTATCGGCGCTCTCCGTTCGCAAGCTCGGCCGAGCCTTGGGCTTCCCGAATGTCTCCGAAGAAGAACCAGTCTTTACCAATAGTGACGCTGACGCCTTCGCCACCATGATCGACTTGGTGCGACGCGGTATTTTGAACGAAGAAACCGCGATCTCACTCTCACGCTCCATTGGGCAGATGACCGACCGGATGGTGGTCTGGCAGATCGAGGCCCTAGTGGAAGACAAAATGAATGCCGAAGGTCTCTCAGATCCGCAGGCCCGCCGTGAAGTCGTCCAGATGTTGCCCCGAGTCGTGGATTCGCTGGAAGAAGTCATGGCCTACTCCTATAAGCGTCAACTGAATTCAGCGTTGCAACGACTGGCCGTGCGGGTTGAAGCAGGGCTCGCCGCTTCAGCCCGGGGTCGCGATGGCACCGAAGACGATGATTCGCTACCGCTGGCCCGGGCGGTCGGGTTTGCCGATATGGTCTCCTACACCTCGCTGTCGCGCACCATGTCCGAACGCACCCTGGCCCAAATGGTGCAACGCTTTGAGAACCGGTGCGCAGAAATTATCTCTGTGGGCGGAGGTCACCTGGTCAAAACCGTCGGCGATGAGGTGTTGTTCAATGCTGAAACCCCCGAAGACGGAGCCGAAATCTCGCTGGCCTTATCAAAGGCGCTGTCGGATGACCCGGTGCTCCCCTCGGCGCGCGTCTCGTTGGTGTGGGGCCGGGTGCTCTCCCGACTCGGAGATATCTACGGCCCCACCGTCAACCTTGCTGCCCGGCTGACCGCGCTGGCCGATCCGGGCACCGTGCTGGTTGACCAGATGGCTTCCAACGCGCTCGCCGATGATGACCGCTATATTCTGATTCCCCAGCCACCGGCTTCGGTGCGAGGATTCGGTGAAATTCGCCCGGCGATGTTGTTGCGGGGCACCGGTGAAGGTATTGAGATCGACTAGTGGGCGACTATTCTGGTGGGGTGAGTTCATCCTACCGATTCCGTAGTGGCGTCGCCACCGATGTGGGGCACCGACGTGACACTAATGAAGACAGCCATGGCACCGCTGACGACCTGTTCATCGTCGCCGACGGTATGGGAGGACACGATGCCGGAGAAGTCGCCTCGGCGCTGACCGTCAAAGCCCTGCTCACCGGGCGCAAAGAACACGGCGACAAGCTCGTAGAACTCACGGATCTGCAACAGTGGCTCACCACCGGCAACAAAGAAGTCTTTGACTATTCCAATGGGCGAGCTGGCACCACTGTCACGTTGCTCTGCGCGGTCAAACACGAAGGCGTAGAGCGACTGGCGGTGATCAATGTCGGTGACTCTCGCACCTACCTGTACCGCAGCGCCGATGAACAACTTGTGCAATTGACCGAGGATCACTCCGTGGTCCAAGAAATGCTCCGCTCCGGCCACATCACGGCCGATGAAGCACGCCACCATCGGGCCAAAAATATGATCACTCGTGCCGTGGGTTCCCAGCTGCGACTAACCGCCGATGTCATGATGCTCGATGCCGCGGTGGGAGACCGGTTCTTGCTGTGTAGCGATGGGTTGAGTAACGCGGTGGATCACCACGAAATAGGTTTAGTGCTCACGTCGGCCCAAACACCGCAAGATGCCGCCGACACATTTATCGAACAGGCCCTCGACCTCGACGGCTCGGACAATATCACCGCCGTGGTGGTGGAAGTGCTCGATGCCCCACCCGAGACCGACCACCAGAAGGTTCAGCAATGACTTCCTCCGCAGAACATCACGAGCCAGACGTCATCCCCGATTCCGAGCTACGTGAACACTACGAGCAACTCATCTCTCAGGTGCGCCGGCATCGCACCGCGTATTACCAACACGATGAGCCTGAAATCTCCGACGCCGCCTACGACAAGCTGTACCGCGAGCTTGAAGACCTCGAAGCGATGCACCCGGAGATCGTGGCCAATGACTCACCCACCCAAGACGTCGGTGGCGACGTCTCGGCGGCCTTCACCCCGGTGGAACACCTGAACCAGATGTACTCGCTGGAAGATGTCTTCTCCCTGCAGGAGCTGACCACCTGGTTCACTCGCACCGAGACCTCCCTGCACAACATCCGCCCCGATATGCGTCCGGCTTGGTTAGCGGAGGTCAAGATCGATGGTTTGGCCATCGCGCTGGTGTATCGCCATGGCGTCTTAGAGCGGGCCGCAACTCGTGGGGATGGCACTGTCGGTGAAGATGTGACTCACAACGTGCGCACCATCAAAGACATTCCCCAACGACTCCGTGGAGACAACATCCCTGAGTTGGTTGAAGTCCGCGGAGAGATCTTTATGCCTTCCCAGGCCTTCCGAGAATTCAACCAGCAACGTGCTGAGTCCGGGTTGGCGCCCTTTGCCAACCCACGTAACGCCGCGGCCGGGTCACTGCGACAAAAGGACCCGGCCCTCACCGCCCAACGTCCCCTATCGATGTTTGTCCATGGCATTGGAGCTCGGGAAGGACTGGAACTCACCAGCCAATACGAGACCTACCAGCAACTGGGGGAGTGGGGGCTACCTATCAGCCCGTACACCACCTTTTTCTCTGCTGAATCCGCCGAAGCAGCGCACCAGGATGTGCTGGATTATATCGCTCAGTATGGCGACCAGCGCCACGAGCTGGTGCATGACATTGATGGCATCGTGGTCAAGATCGATGACTTCGACCTGCAACGCCAGTTAGGCTATACCTCTCGGACACCACGCTGGGCGGTGGCTTATAAATACCCACCGGAAGAAGTCCATACCCAGTTATTGGATATTCGCGTCAACGTTGGCCGTACCGGACGAGTCACCCCCTACGCAGTGATGGAACCGGTCGTGGTGGCCGGCTCCACCGTCTCCATGGCGACCCTGCACAACCAAGACGTGGTCACAGCGAAGAACGTCAAGATCGGGGACACCGTGGTGTTGCGCAAGGCCGGTGACGTGATCCCCGAGATTGTCGGGCCGGTGCTACCGATTCGTGAACAGATCCAGTCCGGCGAGCGCGATGGTGAGATTCGGGACTTTCAGATGCCATCCGAGTGTCCTTCGTGTGGTGAGCCGTTGGCCCCGGCGAAAGAAGGGGACGTGGATCTGCGGTGTCTCAATGCCGAGAAGTGTCCGGCGCAATTGACCGGACGCATTGAGCACGCCGGCTCCCGGGGGGCCTTCGACATTGAAGCCCTGGGGGAAGAAGCCGCTATTTGGCTAACCAATGGGCCCGGACCTGACCCGGCCCATAACCACGGGCACGTCCACCCCCAAGGCCCGGGCGTGCTGACCTCGGATGCTCAGCTGTTTGACTTGGCAGAAACTAACGGTGACCCGGACCTGAAAGCAGCGCTGGGCGAGGTGAAGGTCTGGCGCGAAAAACGCGTCAAGGACAAGGACGGGCACCTGGTCCCCAGTGGCACGTGGCAGTTACAGCCCTATTTTTACAATCAACGTGGCGAACCCACCGCGAACACCAAGAAGTTATTTGCCGAACTGGACAAAGCCAAAGAACAACCGCTCTGGCGAGTGCTGGTGGCGCTGTCGATCCGCTACGTCGGACCCACCGCCGCCCGGGCGCTGGCCGTGGCCTTCGGGTCACTGCCGGCTATCCGAAAAGCCGCCCAGTCCGGTGACCCTGAAGCCTTTGCTCACGTTGATGGAATTGGCCCGACTATTGCCGAGGCACTGGTCGAGTTCTTCTCCGAACCATGGCGGCTGAAGGTCATCGATGCGTGGGCTGCTTGCGGGGTGCGCACCGAAGACGAACGCAACCAAGCCATCACCAAAACCCTGGCGGGGCTCACGCTCGTGGTGACCGGCACGTTGGAAGAATTCAGCAGGGACTCAGCCAAAGAGGCCATTCTTGCTCGTGGCGGTAAAGCCACCGGGTCGGTGTCGAAGAAGACCGATTATCTCATCGCGGGCGCCAATGCCGGTTCTAAACTCGATAAAGCCGAATCACTGGGCATCACCGTCCTCGACGAAGCGGGATTCCAACGGCTGTTGGAACAAGGACCTGACGGCGTTGAAGGATAGGACCTATGGTCGATGAATGCTCCCATCCGGTCCAGGGCCTGCTCGCGGTCGCACGCGCGGCCGCTCGAGCTGGCGCCGAGACCTTGCAACGACGCCCTGGTCCACTGACACCGTTGCGCGCCGACCAGCTCGGTGCCGAAAACAAAACCTCGACCTCCGATTGGGTCACCGACTACGACCGTGGCGCTGAACACGCGGTGCGTTCGGTCATTATCGCCTATCGGCCCCACGATGAGATCACCGGAGAAGAATACGACCAACACGTCCCCGAGAGCCCGTCGGGCTACCGGTGGTCCATCGATCCACTGGACGGCACCACGAACTTCATCAGGGGCATCCCACACTATGCCACCAGTGTGGCGGTGGGCTACCACGCCGACGAGGGACGGGCTGTCCAATGGCTAGCCGGAGTCGTCCACGCTCCGGCGCTGGGGTGCACCTGGTACGCCGCGCGTGGGGCGGGTGCCTATCTGGTGCGCGAGGCCGATGTCCCTGCGGGTGAAGCAGGTCAGCACCCAGAACCGTTGCGACTTTCCGGCCCGGCATCTCAACAGCAGGGGCGCCTGCTGGGAACCGGGTTCAGCTACGATCAGCAACGTCGTCCCTACCAAATTGAGGCTGCCAACCGGCTGATGGAGCACGAAGGATTCGCCGATATCCGCCGTCTCGGGTCAGCTGCCATTGATCTGTGTCTGGTGGCTCAAGGTACGCTGGACGCCTACGCCGAGTACGGTTTGAGCGAGTATGACTGGGCCGCTGGCGCGTTGATTGGTGAAGAAGCTGGTCTTAGCGTGCGTCGGCCTCGCTGGTCTAATGGCGTTGAGACGGGAGATTGGTGTCTGCTCGGGGAACTGGGTCCGACCGGCAACAGTCTCGGGCTGGAACCAGGCCACCGCTGTCACTACTGAAAGGTGGAGCACGTGATTCAGATCAGAACCGCCACCGAAGACGATTTCGCCGCCATTTCCGACCAACGAGTGCGCTCCTACCTTGACGGTGGTCATCTCCGCCCCGAAGACAGTTATGTCGAGACCTTGGCCGACGTGGCTGCTCACGCCTCCGAACTCCTGAAGGTCGCTGTCGATTCAGCGCACCCGGACCAGGTGCTCGGTTCAGTGATCATGGTTCGCCCCGAGGACGATGCCTCGGAAACCGCTCGGCCGGATGAACGTGAATTTCGCATGCTCGTGGTCGCCCCGGAGGCACGCCGTCGAGGAGTCGGCGCCGCCCTGGTCACTGCTGTATTGGATTGGGCCGAACGTGAAGGCGCTCGCGCGGTGTCGCTGACGACGTTGCAATCTATGACGGAGGCGCACCGGCTCTACGAACGTCTGGGCTTTCGCCGGGCGCCGGAACGCGACTGGTCGCTGTCTGATATCGGCTTAGCTGAGCCGGTCGACGGTGAAGAGGTCTTTCTCGTCTACGTCCGCCCCTTGTCAGCTGAGACAACGGGCTAAACTAGATGCGGACTGAAATACGTGCAGATGAACAGTGCAGTGATAAAGGAGACTCATGTCCGGAATCTCTCGCGAGACGGTCGCGCATCTAGCGCAACTGGCTCGAATTGATCTAACCCCCGAGGAACTTGACCGGTTCTGTGGTGAGCTCGATCTGATCCTGAAGTCCACCGCGATGGTGCAGGAAGCGGCCGGAGACGACGTTCCGCCCACCTCTCACCCGATGCCACTGACCAATGTCTTCCGTGAAGACGAGGTATCCGGTGTGCTCACCCAAGATCAAGCGCTTGGCGGTGCCCCTGATGCCGAAGACGGCCAGTTCAAGGTTCCTTCGATCCTGGAGGCTGAGTAATGACACAGACCACAGATCTGACACGTTTAACTGCCCTGCAGATGGCTGAAAAACTCCAGTCCGGAGAGATCACCTCTAAGGAGCTGACCCAGGCCCACCTCGACCGTATTCACGCCATCGATGGTGACGCCGAGTCCGGGGTTCATGCCTTTCTTCACGTCAACGACAAAGAAGCCCTCGAGGTGGCTGTTGAAGTTGACCAGTTGCGCGCGCAAGGTGCTGAGCTACACCCGTTGGCCGGTGTACCCATTGCCATTAAGGATCTGCTGGTTACCGTCGGACAGCCTACGACCGCAGCATCCAAGATCCTCAAGGACTGGATGAGCCCTTACGACGCCACGGTGATCCGCAAGATCCGTGAGGCCAAACTGCCCATGCTGGGCAAAACGAACTTGGACGAATTCGCGATGGGCTCCACGACCGAATTCTCCGCCTACGGGCCCACGCGCAACCCCTGGGACACCACCCGCGTCCCGGGCGGATCCGGCGGTGGCTCCGCCGTTGCGGTCGCAGCGTTCATGGCCCCTCTAGCGATCGGTACCGATACCGGCGGGTCCATCCGCCAACCAGGTTCCTTCACCGGGACAGTGGGTGCTAAGCCCACTTACGGTTCGGTCTCCCGCTATGGTGCGATCGCGATGGCCTCCTCGCTGGACACTGTCGGCCCGGTGGCCCGCACCGTGGCTGATGCAGCGGCTCTGCACGAGCTGATTGCCGGCCACGACCCGCACGACTCCACCTCGCTACAACGCGAGTGGGACGACCTCGCCCCGGCTGTGGTCGCTGGTGAGGACCTCACCGGGCTGAAAATCGGTGTCATCGAGGAACTTGACGGTGAAGGATTCGATGCTGGGGTGCTGGAATGTTTCCAGGCCAGCCTGAGGCTGCTCGAAGATGCCGGAGCCGAGATCGTGAGGGTCGCGTTGCCTCATCTGAAAGCCGCTCTGCCGGCCTACTACCTGATCATGCCCTCGGAGGCGTCCTCCAACCTGGCCCGCTACGACGGTGTCCGCTACGGTAACCGGGTGGTGCCTGAGCAGGCCACGATCGACCGGGTCATGTCCGCTACCCGTGCTGCTGGCTTCGGGGATGAGGTCAAACGTCGCATCATCCTGGGGACCTACGCACTTTCGGCCGGTTACTATGACGCCTACTACGGTTCGGCCCAGAAGGTGCGCACTCTGGTCCAGCGCGACTTTGCAGCAGCCTTTGAAAAGGTAGACGCTTTGATCTCACCGACCACCCCGACCACCGCGATTGCCCTGGGCGAGGAACTGGACGACCCGATCGCCATGTACCTTAACGACGTGGCGACCTTGCCGTCGAACCTGGCCGGGATTCCTGCGATTTCCGTGCCCGGTGGACTGGCCTCCAACATGCCTGTCGGCGTGCAAATCCAAGCCCCGGCCACCGAAGATGCGCTGATGTACCGCATCGGTGCCGCTCTGGAAACCGGTCTGAAAGCCTCGCATGATGGCGCCGATTTCTTCTCGTTACTTCCCAACGCTTATGAGAGTGATGCCCGATGAGCCAAGATCTCATGAACCTCGATGAGGCCTTTGAAAAATTCGATCCCGTGCTGGGCTTTGAAGTCCACGTCGAGCTGAACACCACGACCAAAATGTTCTCCGCGGCGCCCAATGCCTTCGGCGATGAACCCAACACGAATACCACCGAAGTCGATTTGGGAATGCCCGGCGCGCTACCGGCAGTAAATAAAACCGCGGTGGAATCAGCCATCAAACTGGGCCTGGCCCTGAACTGTCACATCGCCGAGAAGTGCGGTTTCGCCCGCAAACAGTACTTCTACCCGGATCTGGCGAAGGCTTTTCAGACCTCCCAGTACGATGACCCGATTGCGTCGAGCGGTTATGTGGATGTGGAACTTGATGACGGAGAAATATTCCGCGTTGAGATCGAACGCGCGCACATGGAAGAAGACGCTGGAAAGCTCACCCATAAGGGTGGGTCCGGACGCATTCAGGACGCCTCCTATTCCCTGGTGGACTACAACCGTGCCGGCGTGCCCCTGATCGAAATCGTCACCAAGCCCATCGAAGGCGCCGGCGACCGGGCACCGGAGTTGGCCCGAGCCTATGTGACTGCGATCCGCGATATCGTCAAAGCCCTCAATATCTCGGATGCGCGCATGGAACGCGGTAATGTGCGGTGCGACGCCAATATTTCGCTGAAGCCTCGAGGTGCAGAGAAATTCGGGACCCGCACCGAAACCAAGAACGTCAACTCCACGCGTGCGGTACAGAACGCGGTGAGCTACGAGATTCAGCGCCAGGCTGCGATCCTGGATCAGGGTGGGTCTGTCACGCAGGAGACCCGGCACTGGCAGGAAACCTCAAAGACCACCACCTCGGGTCGTCCGAAGTCCGATGCTGACGATTACCGGTACTTCCCCGAGCCTGATTTGGTGCCGATCGTGACCGACCAGGCCTGGATTGACAAATTGCGCGAAGAACTGCCCGAAGATCCCTTGGCCCGCCGGCGTCGTCTCAAAGGCGAATGGGGTTACTCGGACGAAGAGTTCCGCGATGTGGTCGCAGCCGGGCTGATCGATGAAATCGATGCCACCGTTTCGGCCGGGGCCTCGGCATCAGCTGCCCGTAAATGGTGGATGGGGGAAATCGCCCGACTGGCCAATGAAGCTGAGGTTGCACCGCATGAACTCGGTGTCACCCCCGAGCACGTGGTCGAGATTGAGGCGCTCATCTCTGAAAAAACCATCAACGACAAGATCGCCCGCCAGGTCATCGGCCACGTCGCCGACGGTGAGGGCTCTCCTGGAGAGATCATTGAAGCCCGTTCTTTGGCCGTGGTCTCCGACGAGGGCGCGCTGAACGACGCCGTGGCCCAGGCGATTGCCGACAACCCGGACGTGGTCGAGAAGATCAAGGGTGGCAAGAAGAAAGCCATCGGTGCCCTGATGGGACCGGTGATGAAGGCCACCCGCGGTCAGGCGGATGCTGCACGTGTCCAAGAACTGATCAATGAACAGCTCGGCCTCTGAACCCCGGTCTATGCCTGGATTCCCGAGTCGTTGACGGCACCGAAGCCGGCCCCGTCTTACGCATCACGGGGCCGGCGTGGTGCTGTCTAGGCCCGATTTTCGTGCTCTGGCGCCTTAGCTGACCTTGAGCGAGCGCAACCGGTTGACCGCTGCCATCACCTCGTGGCGACGGGGCATTGCCAGGTGACCTTTCCACCGTGGCGCTAGCTCACTCAAGCTACGTAGCGTTAGGTTTGTCTCGCCCCTGTTATGGTTGTCACCCTGTTGTTGCGTTACGATGATCTGTTCCAGAATGCCAGCAATGGCCCGGGTCTGTTCCACACTGATCAGCTGGCTGAGGGCGGAGAGATCAATATCTTCGTGCCCGATCTGAATGGTGTGCACTCCGCGTGCCCGAGGCGGTTTCCGGGGAGATTTGATCTGTTGCGGAACACGATCCTTCGGCAACCTCAGGGGTTGCGCAGCGGACTGGTGTCGTTGCTGGGCACCGAGCCGGTGAGCCTCGGCGGTGAGATCACTGACACGGTAGTTTTCTAAACCTAGGACACGATCGGCCACCGAAAAGAACGCTCCGGTGCCCCCGGCCACCAGCACCGTGGAAATGCCTTGGTCGGCCAGTTCTTTGATGCGTGCGGTAAATGGGGTAATCGGCTCGGTTTTGACTAGCTGACGCATCAACTCATCCCGGACCATGAAGTTCGTGGCAGAGGTATCCTCATCGATCAGCACAGCGCTTGCTCCTGCTTCCAGGGCCTCTACGACGTTAGTGGCCTGCGAGGTGGAGCCCGACGCGTTCGTGGTGGAAAAACGTGTCGTGTCAGTGCCCTGTGGTAGGTCAGAGATGAAGGAGGAAATATCGACGCCGGCCACTGAACGACCGTCTTCGGCCCGAATTGCCACCGCATCGGGATCCGTGATCACGAACTCACGTCCGTCGCCGGCTCGGTGGGGATACACGCCGTGCTCCAGCGCATTGAGTACCGTGGATTTACCGTGGTAGCCCCCACCGACGATCAGTGTGATCCCGTGGGCGATGCCCATACCGGTGAGAGTTCGGCCACTGGGGAGATCGAAGCTGACCGAGACGGAATCCGGGGACTCGAACGGTTCGGCATATTGCAACGGTGCCGAGGAATTACCGGCAGCGCGGGGGAGCACTGAGCCATTGGCGATAAAGGCGACCAGCCCGCGGCGGGGAAGCTCGTCGCGAATGGCCTGCTGGTCCTTCAATAGCGTGATGGTCTCGTCCAGTTCCTGGTGGTCAATCTCCTTCGTGGCATCCCGGAGTAGGTCAGGCAACACCTGGGTGATCAACCGGGCAGCCTGGTGACCTTTGATCCGGCGACCCGCAGCCGGCAAGGACACCAGCAGGTGGATTTCCATCACCCACCGACTCGACCCTGGGACGCGATGAAACTGGATGCACGAACGCTCCAACACCTCAGGCCCAAACGTCCCGATGCTGATCTCGCGCGGGGCACGCTGGCGGATCCGGCGTGCCAAGTAGTCTGTGGTGGCCACTGTGGTCAGGTGGTCGGCGAGGTTCTCTAGGTGGTCGGCTGTGGCAAATACTCGCACCGTCGACGGCGGCGCATACGGGTCAGCCTGAATATGGTCCAGGTGTACCGTGAGCTCTCCGAGCTGGTGCTTACCCTTCAGATTGCGATATTTGGCGTAAGACTGCCCGTCCAGAGCGTGTAACTGCTTCGCCAGCGACATGGCACCTCCATCGTCAGCATCGAGACTTCACGCAGGTTTGGCAGTCTAACAGTGCACCCTTAGTCCCGGCCCAACCTGTCCGCACCTGCATGCGGGCCACCACCGTGTGGTCTCCTGCCATCCAGCCTCGCACGTAGACTGAGGGACTATGAAGTATGTGATTATTGGTGGCGGAATAGCCGGAATTTCCCTGGCCGAAGAGCTCACACGGCGTGTGGCCAGCAACGATCAGGTCACGGTGCTTGAGGCCGAAGACCGGTTGGCGTACCACACCTCCTCGCGGGCCGCCCAGCAACTGACACTGTCTTATGGACCCCAGGCGGTGCGAGAGCTTACCGAGTTGACCGTCCAGGACCTCGACAAACGACAACAGGGACTCGACGAACCACTGATGTGGCAGTCCGATTTCTTGCTTTTCGGTACCCAAGACCATGTCGTGGAGGAAATGTATCCAGGAATGACGCCCTTGACTCACCAGGAGGTGCGCGAGCACGCCCCGGAGATCCGTCCCGACAGTTTCGACGATGGCGCACTGGAACACCGCTCGGTGCGAGTCCGCGCTCTGCCATTCCTGCACTGGTTGGCCGATCAGGCCACCGAACGCGGGGCGAACACCGTGCTGAATGCTCGAATGATCCGGGCTGAACGTGTGGGTGGGCTCTGGCAGCTGACCACTGAGGACGGCCAGGAATTCGTCGCCGACGTGGTGATCAACGCTGCTGGAGCGTGGGCCGATATCGTCGCTGAGGCCTTTGGGGCCCGGCCCTTGGGTCTCATTCCGAAGCGTCGCACGGCACTAGAGGCGGCTCTGGCCACTCCGCTGACTCCCGACCACCCGCTGGTCTGCCGTGCCGGCCACGACTACTACTACCGCTACGACGAACTGGGCATCGTCGCTTCTCCCGGGGAGGATGAGCCCTGGCATGCTGAGGATGCCCAACCCCGCGATGCCGACGTACAACGTCTGATCGATCGCATCCAGACTGAAACGACCTTGGAGATCACCGAGGTCATTCGCTCTTGGTGTGGACTGCGCACTGAAGCCCCCGATGGGGAACCGGTGAATGGATTTGACCCCCAAGTCCCGGGATTGTTCTGGCTGGCCGGACAATCTGGGTACGGATTCCAAAGCTCACTGGCTATGGCCACTCTGGCCACCGACCTGCTCATTGATCGCACCGCTGGCAACTGGGTGAGTGCTGATGCCGTCGCTCGGGTCAGCCCGGACCGCTTTTACCAGCAGGGTTGAGCCGACCGACTTACCGCAGTGCCTGCTGGGCCGCTTCGAGTCGCGGGACCGTCTTCCGCATGAGCCGACGGAAGGCAGAGGCTGGTGGCTGACGCCGGAGTGCGTTCTCGATAGATTCCAGTGCCATCGACGCTGACCATACGCGGGCATGCACCAGCTCGGAGGGTGAAGAACAGATCTGGGGGAGCAGACCGGCGCCGTGCCACAGACTGAGAATCGCCGGATTCAGGGCCGGGTCCCACCGACTTGCCTGGTCCCAGTCCAGCACCCCGTTCAGTCGCCAGGGATCCTGGAGCCAGAGCATATTGTGTCCGGCGAGATCACCGTGCACGAGCCCGAAAGGGCCTTCTTGGGTCCAAGTATGAGTCAGTTCCGCGACGTCTGCGATAAACTGCGCAAAATCCGGTAGGGGTGGGCCGGGCATCTTGGCTAGTCGCGTGACTTTCTGCGGGGTCAGCCCGCCACGCTGGGCAAAGGGCTGGTTCAACGCCAAACCGGTGGTGTCAATCTCCGATAACGTGTGAACAATGTCGCGTAACTGCTCTGGGTCTCCGCTGTGGTTCGGGTGGGCCGTGCCAGCAATATAGGGCTGGATAACTCCGCCGTCGACGATCGACAACGCTACCGGGACCTGCCACGGTAACTGGGGTGCGAGCTGGTCCAGCAATGTTGCCTGACGTTCAAGATTGGTGGCCGGATCCCGTGGAATCCGTACCACAAGGTGGCCCGGAACAATGACCAGACGATGATCTTTTCCTCGCTCGATGACATGAGCTTGAGACCACGGTGCGGACTCGATCAGGGCGCGGTGTCTAGCGCTGATCCCCTCGCGCAAATGCGCGGCCAAATGCTGTGCCAGGGCCAGGTCGTCGTCGGCGGGCAAAGAAGCCATAGTCTCTAATTTAGTGCCCCTGACAGGTTTACACTGGGGTGGTGGTGCTGAGATTCTCGCGAACGGTGGTCTGGTGGCAGATCCTGATTGTCCTGGGGCTATCCCTGGGACGCTCCGGGGTCTACGCCTTGGTGGACTTAATGGAAAAGCTCACTCAAGCACCTTTAGACGAGCAAACCACCGCGCTCAACCCCTCGCTGGCACCAGATCCCGTGTTCGATCTGGTTCGCCAACTCCTCAGCATCGGGTTCGGACTGGTCCCGGTCGCGCTGGTGCTTCACCTGGTGTGGATCTACGGTCGCAACCCGTTGAGAAGCTTCGGTTTGGATTTCCGCCGTCCGGTGACCGACTTTGGGCTGGGACTGATCCTGTTTATCACCATGGGTGGTGGCACTCTGCTGGTCTACGCGGTGGGTCGCTCTTTGGGGCTGACCACCGCGATTATTGGATCGAGCATGAATGACCACTGGTGGACTCCGATCGTGCTGACGCTGGCAGCCGTCCGGCACAGTCTGGTTGAAGAAGTCATTATCTTGGCCTGGTTGGTGGACCGGGTCAGCCTCCTGCGACGCACCCCCTTTCCCACGGCTGACTTGGGTACAAATACCACCTGGCTGCCAACCACCAGGACCGATGTGGTCGCGGTCTTGTTGGTCTCCTCGCTGATCCGGGCCAGCTATCATCTTTACCAGGGCATCGGTCCGGGGATCGGTAACGCGATCATGGGAGTGGTATTCGTACTGGTTTACCTGAAATATCGGCGCGTCATGCCCATGGTCTGGGCTCATCTCTTCTTGGACGTGGCCGGCTTCGCAGGCTTCCCGGTACTCGAAAGCCTGGGCTGGTTTGGGCACTAACGTCGGGCTCGGCGTGCCACGTGGAAGGTAAGCGGTTGTGCATCGCGATCACACAGCGCGCAACGCATCGTGAAAGGAACATTCATGCAGAAAAATAAGCTTCTGATTTATGGCCCGTTGGGTGTGGGCGCTCTCGCGCTGTTTTCGCTCATGGCGCTACTGTTATATCTGTTTATTTTTGGCACCCTCTTGGGCCATAATGTTTCCTCGCTCGACGGTGACGGACCGCAATGGCCGTTTGCGACCGCATGGGTGCTGGGATGGATTAGTGTCATCTGCGTTCCGCTGGGGGCTCTCTGGGCCGTGATCATGCCACATATTGGCCGGGAGCAGGGCTAAAGAGAAGCCA
The DNA here is from genome assembly GCF_029853775.1 of Auritidibacter ignavus. Lineage (NCBI taxonomy): Bacteria > Bacillati > Actinomycetota > Actinomycetes > Micrococcales > Micrococcaceae > Auritidibacter > Auritidibacter ignavus. Next base: position 1,139,540 of record NZ_CP122564.1, on the reverse strand, counting down.
GCTCAACTTGGGTTCGTTCCATGGCCGGTTTGTCCGCTGTCAGCGGTGCAACCGTTTATTGGTCAGCCGGGTCGCGGTGGCGGTCGTGGGGTCTTCTGGCCACGGGTGTTTGGCGTAGCGTCCTCGGTTCTCGGCACGTACCTGGGGATAGACCTCGGACCAGAAAAACGGCAGGTCTTGGGTGATAGCTAACGGTCTTCCGGCAGGGGAGAGCAAATGAATGCTGACCGGAACATCGGCAATGGTTGGTGTCTCCACGGCTCCGAACATCTCTTGGAGCTTCACTGCCAGCACGGGTGGGTCCTGGGAATAATCCACCCGATAGCTTGAACCGGACGGGACCGTGAGCCGTTCCGGGACTCGTGTCTGTAATTCAGCGTCCTTGTCCCAGCCCACCAGCGTCTTCAGACCTGACAGGAGATCTTGGGCAAAAGGAGCCCATTGTTCGGGAGTGAAACTCCGGGGATCGGGCCAGTCTGGCAGATGGTGATGGGCGAAGCGTAGCCGGTCCCAGTACTGCCAGAATTGCTGACTCGGGTTGAGGGCCTCGAGCCCCTGGACGCGAATGGCCCGAGCGGTGGCCTGCAAGGTGTCGTCACTGGTGGCCGCCACCGGAGTCTGGTGGAGAATGATGGCACCGATCCGGGACACCTCGCGGACGTTGACTTTCTGCCCCGACCATTCGGCAACTCGCTCCTGGGTAACGGGTAACAACAGCTCGACAGTGTCTTGATCAACCGGCACTGCCGCGCGGATGATGGGCTTGCCACGCAACAGCCCAACCTCAGTGCACACTAACCAGTCGGTCTGTGGTAGCCGAGAATCTCGGGGTAGTTCGGCGGCGGTTCCGGAGACCAACAAGAATTCTCGGGAGTTGCGGTCTCGGCGACGGGCAATGCGATCTGGGTAAGCCAGAGCCGCTACGGTGGCGAGATCCTGCTCCCGGGGCTTCTCAGCCGGTGCTATACCGGAGGGGGTAGCACCGGTGAGGCCGAGAAATCGGTGCGCCTCGCGTGGAAGCTCACGTGCTCTCACATTGACACCGGGGGCTCTCTGATCGGAATCCAATAACGCTACCGCCGTGGCCGCGGTGGCAGGGTCGAGGAGTTCGGAACCGTCCAGTAAAGCGCGGGCGAGTCGTGGTTCTGTAGGAACTGAAGCTAAACGTCGACCCAGATCGGTCACCACCGGCCACGCACCGGAGTCTTCATCGGGCGGTTCGATAACTTCCAAAGCACGCAAGACCTCCACTGCGGCGCGATATGCGCGTTGCGGTGGACAGGTCGGGAGACGGGTCGGACCCCAACACGCCAGGAACAACACGGCCGAGGTCAGGTCACTGGTGAGGATCTCCGGGGTGATATCACTGGGGCGGGCAGCATATTCGCGTTCCGTCACACACCGTACGACCAGGCCTGGCCCGAGACGCGCCGCACGACCGGCCCGCTGCCGCATCGAGGCCTTGGACGCACCCACGGTGACCAGCCCGGTCATGGCCCGCATCGTGTCTAACCGTTGGGTTCGCTCCAGCCCTGAGTCCACCACGGCCCTGACCCCCGGAACGGTCAAGGACGACTCAGCGACATTCGTTGCCAGAATGATGCGCTGATGGTTGGCTCGGGAGAGTACCCGGTCCTGTTCCTCGACGGTGCTTGACCCGGTCAACACGAGGGCTTCAGGAAGCTGGCGTTGTACCGCGCGGATCTCGGCGACACCGGGCAGAAAGACCAAAACGTCTCCCTCGGTGCGGGCACTGGTCTGGGCCGTCGTCTTCGCAACGTGGGCGAGAAAATCTGGAGTGACGCCACGGTCGTCCAGCGCGGTGGGGGGCTGAGAGAATTCTTCGGTGAGGGCATAAATCTCGGTGTGGGCGGTGAATAATGCAGCATCAAAATAGTTCACCCACTGTTGCGACTGCGCAGTTGCTGACATCGCCACGAGTTCCAGGTCATCGCGTCGTGGTAAGAGATCGCGGATAAATGCGGCGGTGAGGTCGGTTTCTACGGAGCGTTCATGGATTTCGTCGATCACCACCGCCGAATCATCATCCAGGTCCGGATCACGCAACAGACGACGGAGCAACACTCCCACCGTGACGAACTCGATCTGAGTCTGTGCTGAGACCTTCGCATCGCCCCGAACGGTATAACCAATGTGGTCCCCCACGGTGGTGCGAGTGAGCTGTGCCAGTCGCCGTGCTGCTGCCCGGGCCGCAACCCGGCGCGGCTGGGTCACCACGACCTTGAGACCGGGCTCGCGGTGCTCGGCCCTGGCCGCCAACAACGGGGGAATGATCGTGGTTTTACCCGTACCCGGAGGTGATTCCACCACCGCGCGAAGCCGGTGCGGTAGCCCGAGAAGTTCTTCGACTAATGACGCGGCCGGTAACCCGTGGCCGATCTGTGGGAGGGCGTCGTGGAAGGACAATGAAGAACTGGTCATCCCTTGTAGTCTATGGACTCGTCGTTGGTAGGCAGAACCAGTGCAGTCTCCGATGTGATCAGACCTGGGATGAAATGACCGCCCAGATCTGGCAGAATACTTTGTATTGGTCACGAGTGTCAGTGAAACAGCCCCGGCTTGCTGACCGGCAACCCTCCACCGCGGTGGGGTGCCCCGGGTGAGGACCAGGCGCGAACCACAATGGTTCGCAGCAAGCGCGGGTCCACCGTGCTCTGAACGCTGTCTGCCGGCACGGTGTCAGAACACGAGTTGCGACCCCTGAGACAACAGGAGTCAAACCCCATGGGTCAATCACAGCAACCAGACAGCACCAACCCCAACACCTGGGGGCTAGCCACCAAACAGATTCACGCTGGGATTCCGGAGGTAGCCGACTACGGTTCCACCCAGCTTCCCATTCATGCCACAGCGTCCTATAACTTCCCGACTTTGCAGGACGCAGCCGATCGTTTCGCACTCTCCAGCCTGGGCCAGATCTACACCCGCATTACGAATCCCACCACCGACGCGGTCGAACAGAAGGTCGCCGCACTGGAAGGTGGCGTGGGGGCGGTGATGACCTCCTCCGGACAGTCCGCGACCACCCTGGCCGTTCTCAACCTTGCCGGTGCGGGAGATTCGGTGGTGGTGTCCGCATCACTATATGGTGGCACCCAAAACCTGTTCAAACACACCCTACCGCGACTCGGGATTGAAACGATCTTTGTTGACGATCCCGATGACCTTGACGCTTGGAAACAGGCCATTAAACCCAACACCAAGGTGCTCTTTGGTGAAGTGCTGGGTAACCCGAAAGCCGATGTGCTCGATGTGGAAGCGGTGGCAGATATTGCCCATCAGGCGGGGCTCCCCTTGATCGTGGATTCGACATTGACTCCACCGCCGGTGTTCCGCCCGTTCGAACACGGTGTGGATATTGTCGTGCATTCGGCGACCAAATACTTGGGCGGTCATGCCGCGGCGCTCGGCGGGTTCGTCGTTGATTCGGGCCATTTCGACTGGACAGCCGACCCGGAAAAATTCCCCTGGTTCAATACCCCCGACGAGTCGTATCACGGCGTGGTGTTCGGCACCGATTTTGGACCCGATGGACCGCTGGGTGCGAATCTCTCCTATATTTTGCGACTTCGCACCCAGCTGTTGCGCGATCTGGGCAGCGCAGCCAGCCCATTCAATGCTTGGATCGTCAACCTCGGCCTCGAGACCCTCTCCTTACGTGTCTCCCGCCATGTGGAATCAGCGCTGACGGTGGCGCACTGGCTGGAAGACCATCCCTTAGTTCAGCACGTGGCCTACGCCGGTCTGGAATCAAGTCCCTGGTATCACCGTGCCCAACGGCTGTTGCCCGAGGGAACCTCTGGCATCGTCTCCTTCAACATCGCCGGCGGTGCACAAGCCGGTCGGTTTTTCGCTGAAGCCTTGACGCTTCACAAGCGAGTCGCCAACCTTGGAGACACTCGCTCACTGGTGATTCACCCGGCTTCGACCACTCACGCACAGCTCAGTGAAGCAGAACAGCGGGCCGCCGGCGTCGAGCCGTCGTTAGTCAGGCTGTCGGTCGGTCTGGAGAACCCCGAGGATATCCTGGCTGATCTGCAACAAGGTTTTGCAGCAGTCGAACAGCGTCGCTAGCGCCACAACCGCGTAGCTACTCGCAGATACTGCCGGGCACAGTATCGACAACCGGAACTGAGGATGATGAACGTGTCAGTGGATGCAGAACCGATCGTTGCAGGTCGTGCGATCTCACCGGGGCTTCGGACCATCTCAGTGGGTGAACTGACCTTTGAAACCGGAGGCTGGCTACCCGAGGTGCAGCTGGCCTATGAAACCTGGGGCACACTCAATCAGGATGGCTCCAACGCCATCCTGATATTGCACGCCCTGACCGGTGATAGCCACGTGGTTTCCTCAGAAGCGCTTCCGCATCCGGGCTGGTGGGAGTCTCTTGTCGGGCCGGGCCGCCCCATCGATACCCGAAAATGGTTCGTGGTGGCACCCAATATGGTGGGTGGCTGTTACGGCTCGACGGGCCCGTCTTCCCCGGACCCTGACGGGCGACCGTGGGGCTCACGGTTTCCCTTTACCACGATCCGAGATTCGGTTCATGCTGAAGCACGCCTGGCCGACGCGCTGGGCATTGAGACCTGGCACGCCGTGCTGGGCGGTTCTATGGGCGGAGCTCGCGCACTGGAATGGGCAGCCACCTACCCGGAACGAGTCCGGGGTGCGGGTATTTTAGCCTGTGGGGGAGCAGCCAGCGCCGAGCAGATTGCCTTCGCCCAGTCGCAAGTGGCCGCGATCAAACTTGATCCACACTACCGCCGTGGTGACTACTACGGTCAACAGCCGCCCGAGGAAGGGCTGGGTATCGCACGGCGCATTGCTCACATCACCTACCGTTCGGAGGCCGAGCTCCAGTACCGCTTCGCTCGGAAACCTCAAGGGCAGGAAGACCCCTTCGGACAGATCACTCAGCGTACCGGCCGGTACCAGATCGAATCCTATTTGGATTACAAAGCCAAAGACCTGGCCTCCCGGTTCGATGCCAACTCCTACGTGGTTCTCACCGAAGCGCTGATGTCGCACGACGTTGGACGCAACCGTGGCGGGCAACAAGCCGCGGTAGCACGGATTGTGGCAACACCGTTCATCGCTGCGGTCTCCTCGGACCGGTTGTACTTCCCCTCTCAGTCCCAGCAACTAGCCGACGACTTCAACCGCGGCCGTGGTGCCCAGGATCCTAATCATCCGCAGCATGTCCTCAGTCACCAAATCGATTCGCCCATCGGACATGATGGCTTCCTGACCGCTCCCGAAAAAATCGCGGATGAACTCATCCGGGTCCTGGAGCTGTAAAGCGAAGCTTCTGCACTGGTAGACTGGTTCGCTAAGATCATCGACTATGAGCTACAACACTGAGTCGAACCAGCTGGTAGTACGTTTCAGCCACCAGGACCTTTCCTCCCGCAGCGATAGCGACTTACTCGTAGTGCTTCACGGTTACGGCGCCGATGAAACCGATCTCCTTCCGCTCACGGCCGAGTTGCCCGACACTTTTACCGTAGCCGCGGTGCGTGCCCCCATCTGGCTGACCAACGGGATGAATGGATACGCCTGGTTCCCGATCACTGAAGAGTTGAGCTCCCCGCCCGAAAGCGTTCGGAGTAGCTTGGAACAGTTGGATGCCTGGATCCAGAGCGTGGCCGATGGTTTCCGCACCGTCTCCATTCTGGGGTTCTCCCAGGGTATGGCCATGGCCACCTCCATGTTGCGGATGCGCCCCGAGCAGTATGCTGCGGTGGTTGGTCTGTCGGGCTTTGTTCTTGACGCGAGTAACGAGCCACTCCTGGCAGAGCTGTTGAGTCACGACGAAGAACTGGCAACCAAACAGGTGCCGGTCTTCTGGGGTCGCGACCTACAAGACCCCATCATCCCACCCCAGATGGCCAAAGAGGCTGGCATGTGGCTTGACCAGCATGTCGACCTCACACAGGACACGTACCAAGGTGTGGGCCATGGGGTACACCCGCAGGAAATCTCCGATCTCACCGCATTCCTCGTTCGCCACGTCGCGAACCGGCGTTAACCGTAGGTGAATTTCGGGGTGCATCAGGAGACATGGGTTGTTACCAATCTGTAATCTGTGGCCCCTACAGTGATCGTGTTCTTACTGAGGCTGACCAAGCCTTGTTCCAAGATCACTATCACCGAGGAGAACACGCATGTCGTCGAATCGTCGCCCGCTTGCTATCGGGCTGATCACTCTTGTGGGGTTGCTTGCTCCGACCCCGGCTTTGGCAGCGACTTCCGAGTCCCCTGCCCCTGAAGAAAATCTCGCACCTTCGGCACAGGCTACTCAGTCGTCGGAAGTTCCTGACGAAACTCAGCCCGCTGACAACGGACCTGAGACTGAAGATACCGAGACGGAAGGTTCTGAGACCGCGGGCTCCGAATCCCCTAATCCGGATGAGGAAACCGCCGAGAACCCAGACGGAGAAACCACCGTCAGCTTGCTGAACATCAATGACTTTCATGGTCGCATGAGTGAAGATATCGCCATGCCGTTTGCCAAGCTGATCACTGATCAGCAGGCTGTGAACCCTGGTAACACTTTGTTCTTGTCGTCTGGTGACGATATTGGTGCTTCTCTGTATGTTTCCTCTGTGCAGGATGACAACCCGACTCTGGATTACCTGAATGCTCTAGGTCTGGATGCTAGTGCGTTGGGTAACCACGAGTTTGATAAGGGCGTTAGCGACTTAGTAGACCGTGTCTTCCCGCGCTCGGATTTCGATCATCTGGCGGCCAATGTGATCGTGAAGGAAACCGGCGAGCCGCTGACCGATCCTTATAAGATCTACGAAACCGAGTCCGGTCACTCCGTGGCCGTCGTGGGCGGTGTGACCCAGGAGACTGTTACCCTGGTGAACCCGGCGGGCATTGAGTCCGTCGAGTTCAAAGACCCGGTGGAATCGGTCAACACCTACGTTGAGCAGCTGTCCGATGGGGATGCGTCGAACGGCGAGGCAGACATCATCGTGGCTTCGTACCACGAGGGTGTCAACACCGACAATATTGACAACGACCGCATCGTCAACAACACCCACCCTGAAGCTGACGTGATCTTTACCGGTCACACTCACGAGTTGTACAACGTGGATGCTCCAGTTCCAGGCGAGGAGGGCAAGACCCGCCCGGTTATGCAGACCGGTGAATACGGCAGCAACCTGGCTCGTGTTGACTTCAGCCTCGATGCTGAGGGCGAGATCATTGACGTCGAGCACAAGAACTTGCCGGCCGAACAGGACCCGAGTGATGAAGAGATCGCTGCCAGCCCGGTGCTGACCGAGGTTAAGCAGATTGTTGATGACGCCGCTGCTGTGGCTGAAGAAGAAGGCTCTGTGGTGATCGGTGAGCTCGAAGACTACATCACCACCGGTTACAATCCTGAGGCCACCGATAAGGGTGGATTCGACCAGCGTGATCGTGAATCCACCATGGGTCACCTGGTGGCCGATGCGTGGTTGTGGGCCGGCAATAACAACCCGGCTGGTCTGAGTGCTGACATCGGTGTGCTGGCCGCCGGCTCCCTCCGTGACGAATTCCCCAGTGGCCTGCGTTTGAACAAAGACCTGCAACCTGGTGAAGTTACCGTTGCTGATGCTGTATCCGTGAACCCGTTTGCTAACGACATCTACGTCGTAGAGATCACCGGCGAGCAGCTCCGTGAAGCGCTGGAGCAGCAGTGGCAGACCACCGCTGATGGTGAGATTCCTTCTCGCCCCTACCTGCAACTGGCTCTGAGCTCTAACGTTCGTTACACCTTTACCGGTGAAGTGTCGACCAACGCTAACAACCGTGCTGGTCACGAGACTCTGGGTAACAACATCGACCAGATCTGGGTTAACGACAAGCTGGTCACTGGTGACGAGACTTTCAAGGTGGCTCTGCCGTCCTTCTTGGCCGCTGGTGGTGACAACTTCCGTGCTTTTGGTAACAGCCTGAACCAGCAGCAGACCGCGCTGATTGACTCCGACATCTTCGTCAACTACCTGCGTGACGAGCTGGATGGCAAGATTGCTCCGCGTTTCGATCAGCAGGCCATCAAGGTCTCTGATGTGTCTGATAGCTACGACATCAACGGCGAGCTGACTTTCGGCCTGCAGTCCCTGGGTGTTCCGTCCTACAACGCTCCGATTCCGGAGAACTTCGCGGCCAGCATCGTGACCGAAGATGGCACCGAGGTTGAACTGGGCACCGTCGAGGTGCAAGACAAAGCAGGTAACGTCACGTTCGACCTGTCGCAGTTCGATTTGGCTGCCGGTAACGTTCAGGTCAAGCTGGTGGATGAGACCACCGGTACCATCATTACCCGCGCCATTGAGTTGACTGGTGAGCGGGACGACGAGGGCGGACAGCCTGGTGATGGTGAGACGACCGAGCCTGGTGACGAGGAGACCAGCGAGCAGCCTGGTCAGCCTGGTGATGACGAGACCAGCGAGCAGCCTGGTCAGCCTGGTGATGACGAGACCAGCGAGCAGCCTGGTCAGCAACCTGGTGATGAAGATGAGTCGGGCAAGCCTAGCGAAGGTGGCGAGGCTAGCGAAGATGGCGAGGCTGGCGACAAGGGCCAGGGCGGTGCCGAAGGTTCTGAACAGGGCTCCTTGGCTTCCACTGGTGCCACCATTGGTGGTCTGGCACTGCTGGGTGTAGCGGCTCTGGGTGTTGGCGCGCTGTTGGTTCGCCGCCGCGCTAACGCTCACGAGTAAGGGCCCTATCCCCTGAGGGGATAGTTCACACTGACGATCAGGGTGGTGACGGAATCATTTCGTCACCACCCTGAATCGTTGTGGAGGCTGAGTCTTAACCGGGTTAAAGAACGAAAAACATAGGAACAGACTAGACCCCGGGTGATTCTCGTTCGATAGTGACAGCAATGCCTGCGCTCGGGATAGCAATTACGTCCCCGGGGTGCAATTGTCGACCACGGCGAGTTTCGACCTCACCGTTGACCACAATAAGGCCATCCTGGATAATCTCACGGGCCTCCACTCCGTCTTCGACGAGGTTTCCCAATTTGAGGGCCTGGCCTAAACGGATCATGTCATCGTTGATCAATAGTGCTGTGACGTCAGGTGGCTCAGAAGCAGAAATACCCATGATGCCATTCTCACACCCGCCAACGATGTTGTCAGTGCCTGATCTGGGTGTCGCATCCGTGCCCGTGACTCAAACTGCCCGTAGACTAGTCACCGTTAGGCTCGCTTACGCACCATCGAACAGAGTGAGCCTCCACGATATCAAGACACTCATACCACCTTTGTCCCGCGCGAGCCCGCGCAGAAAGTGAAGCTTCATGGCTGCCCCGTCATCTCCTCTGGACCAGGTTATTAATCTCGCCAAACGGCGTGGATTCGTGTTCCAAGCCGGTGAAATTTACGGTGGCTCGCGTTCAGCCTGGGACTATGGACCACTGGGCGTCGAGCTGAAAGAGAACATTAAGAATCAGTGGTGGCAGACCTTTGTTCGTGGGCGTGGCGATATGGTCGGACTGGACTCGTCCATTATTTTGCCCCGTCAGGTCTGGGAGGCCTCCGGCCACGTCGAGACCTTCACGGACCCGCTGGTGGAATGCACGAGCTGTCACCGCCGGCAACGCCAAGACCACCTCGAGGAAGCTTTCGAAGCCAAGCATAACCGTGTTGCAGAATCCATGGCAGAAATCGTCTGCCCCGACTGTGGGACTCGTGGCCAGTGGACCGAACCTCAGTTGTTCTCCGGACTGGTCAAAACCTATCTGGGGCCGGTTGATAATGAGGAAGGCCTGCACTACATGCGCCCGGAGACTGCCCAGGGCATCTTCGTGAATTTCCTGAACGTGCTCAATGCCTCCCGGAAGAAACCACCGTTTGGTATCGGCCAGATTGGTAAAGCCTTCCGTAACGAGATCACTCCGGGTAACTTCATCTTCCGCACCCGCGAATTCGAACAGATGGAAATTGAATATTTCGTCCATCCCGACGAGGCTGGCGAACACTTTGACCGGTGGGTTGATGACTGCTTCAACTGGTTCGTTGATCTCGGCGTCAACTCCGACAACCTGCGTAAGTTCGATGTTCCTGCCGAAGACCGGGCACACTACTCGGACGGCACCATCGACTTGGAGTATCGTTTCGGTTTCCAGGGTTCTGAGTGGGGCGAACTGATGGGTATTGCGAACCGGACCAACTATGACCTGTCGCAACACACCGAGTATTCCGGTACCAAGATGCAGTACTTCGACCAGGGCACCAACGAGCGGTACACACCCTATGTGATTGAACCCTCCTTCGGTCTCACACGCTCGCTGATGGCCTTCTTAGTGGATTCCTACCGCGAAGACGAAGCCCCCAACACGAAGGGTGGGGTTGATGTGCGCACCGTACTGGGCCTGGACCCCCGATTGGCACCGATTAAAGCCGCCGTGCTCCCGCTGTCGAAGAAATCCGAGCTACAGGTCCCGGCTAGCCAGCTGGCCGACACCCTGCGGAAACGCTGGAATGTCGATTACGACGAGTCCGGGGCGATCGGGCGTCGCTACCGTCGTCAGGACGAAGTTGGTACCCCGTACTGCATCACCGTCGACTTTGACACGCTCGAAGACCAGGCCGTGACGATCCGTGAACGTGACTCGATGAACCAAGAACGTGTGAGCCTTGACCAGGTGGAGAACTACCTCAGCACCAATTTGGGTATCTAAATGACACCAGGCGACGATATTCACATCCGGCCTTGGGCAGAAGGCGACGACCTGAAGCTTCTCGAAGTTTTCGCCGACGTCGCCTCGCCCCAGCAAGCTGCCGACCGACTCATTCTTGCCAGGGCCACCACCGAGCCCTTCGGCATCACTTTGGTCGCTGAACGCGACGGTATTGCCATCGCTGCCGGTGGTGTGCGAGAGCAACCCATCCACCCCCAACGGCACTGGGTATACCTCGAAACTGCTCCGCTCGAGCGTCGTCAAGGATTTGCCGGCCTGCTCTTGGAACGGTTGGGTGAGAACATCCCGGCAGGTAGCGAGCTCAAGGCCCGGTCGGTGGCCGGTGATACCGCCACCGAATCCTTTTTAACCCGGCACGGGTTCTCCCGCATCAACACCGCTCGCAGGGTGCTGATTGGACCCGGTGGACTACAAACTCCCACCTTCAGCGAGAATGGTGAGGACGGTGCCCCAGTGTTAGAAGAACTCGGCACCGGTTCCGTTGAGCTCTCTCAAACGGTCGCGACCTTCTACAATGCCGTGCATGCTAGCTGGGATCCCAGCGAAATCAGCCTGACCAAGGCTCAACAGCTTTTCCTGGCACCTGAAACTGCAGCGACCGGCGCTGTGGTAGTCCGAGACCGCCCCAAAGCGCACTCGGGTACCATTCAGGCATTCGCGATCTCTTACCTGGTGGAAAGACCGGACGGAGCCGAGCACGATGAACGGCAACCGGCCGAGGTGCTCATGGGATGGAACCCGGAGGCTCCCGACCCGCACACCGCCGTGAGAAACTTACTCGCCATGCTCACCGGAACATACCCGATTCAGCTCGAAACCGATGAGTCACTCACCGCGCTCAACCCGGTCATCGACGAGTTGATTGACTCCGGCTATGCCACCGTGGAAGCAACTCATCACCTGTGGGCCACGGATGGCTGATCACCGTCGCCGTTCACATCGAGCAACCACTGCTGGGCACCCCCGCAACGAGACGGAGACTGGGACCCCGCACGCCGGGCACGGCCACGGCCTACCGGCCGGGCCCAGCGCCGATGGACTGGTGGCTGGCACCTCCAGTCGCAAAAAGCGCCGTGTCATCGGGTGGCTGACCGGAATCCTGGCCCCGTTGACCTTGGTGCTGATCATCGGCATGGTGCTGTTGTGGCCCTCCGGCAGCTACCGGGAACTGACCCTCGACGACCCCTACGGCACGACCGAGAACTTCACCATCACACCGGCCACCGTCATCGAAACGGCGGAACGAAGCTGTCAAGACCAAAACCAGGTGATGGAATCAACCACCGGGGCTCCCATGACCCTGCCCGATTCCGAGACCGGGGCTAGCCCAGACTGCCACACCGCTTGGGTCAATCCCGATGGAGGTGGCAGTGAACGAGTCGAAGTGGAGATCCCGCCCCAGGTCTCGGCTTCGGCCAGCATTGAGGTGGGAGACCGACTGAAAATCCTGCGCCCCAACGCCTCGTCGGGATTTGACACCTCGGTGGCCGATTTCGTCGACTTCGAGCGCACCGTACCGATCGTGCTACTGGCCGGCCTCTACGCGCTGGTGGTCGTGCTGGTGGCCCGGTGGCGCGGGGTGCGCGCGATCATCGGACTCGTCGCCTCCTTCGCGGTGATCTTCTTTTTCATGATCCCGGCACTGCTCGAAGGCGGCCCACCACTGTGGATTGGACTCGTCGGGTGCTGTTTGATCATGGTCGCTGTGCTCTACTTCGCCCACGGTTTCTCTCTACGGACCACCACCGCCTTGCTCGGCACCCTCTTAGGCCTGGGCTTGACCGCAGGATTGGCCATTTGGAGCACCGATGCCGCCTATCTGACCGGGATGGGTGAAGAAGAATCCTTCGTGCTCTCCTCGGTCGTGCCCGATATTCGGCTCTCCGGCATTGTGCTCTGCGGACTACTTATCGCCGGGCTGGGAGTGCTCAACGACGTGACCATCACCCAATCCTCAGCAGTCTGGGAACTGCAAGCCGCCAACCCGCAGGCCAGCGCCAGGGAGCTCTTTAGCGCCGGCATGCGCATCGGCCGGGACCACATTGCCTCTACGGTCTATACCATCGCCTTTGCCTATGCCGGATCAGCGTTACCGGTCATGATGGTGATCTCCATGTACGAAACCGGACTGGGCACCATCCTGGTCTCCTCCGAACTGGCCGAAGAAGTCGTCCGGATCTTGGTGGGATCGATCGGACTGGTCTTGGCCATCCCGGCCACCACCGCCATTGCCGTTGTGGTGGCCAGGGCCGTCAGCAGTGACTCTTAACCTCCAGCCCGTGGTAGTGTGATCCGGGGCACAACTCGTGCTAGATTCAGAGATGAACCCTGTCCTGTACGCTCGTACAGTTTGCAGGTGTGTGGCATGAATCGGTAGCACGACGGGAGAAAGAGGTCTCGATCATGGTTCAGCAACTTAGTCACTACCTCAATGGTGCACGGGTACCGGGGTCATCCGGTGCCTTCAGTGACGTCTACAACCCCTCCACGGGAGAAGTTCAAGCTCAGGTCCCGCTGGCCAGTGTCGACGAGGTTCGGGAGGCAATCGCCCAGGCCAAACGAGCCCAGCCCGCGTGGGCAGCCACCAACGCCCAGAAACGAGCTCGGATCATTTCGCGATTCGTGGATGTCGCATACCAGCACGAAGACGAGCTGGCTGAATTGCTCTCGCTGGAACATGGCAAGATTTTTGACGATGCCAAGGGAGATTTGCAACGTGGGCTGGACGTGATGGAATTCGCCACTGCAGCCCCGCATCTGCTGAAAGGCGAGTACTCGACCGGAGTCGGCACCGGCATCGATGTCTACTCCATGCGCCAGCCGTTGGGCGTGGTCGCCGGCATTACCCCGTTCAACTTCCCGGCCATGATCCCGTTGTGGAAGGCCGCCGGCGCGATTGCCTCCGGTAATGCCTTCATCCTCAAGCCCTCCGAACGAGACCCTTCGGTGCCCCTGCGGCTGGCGGAGCTGTTCACCGAGGCTGGGCTGCCCGATGGCATCCTGCAGGTCGTTAATGGCGATAAAACCGCCGTGGATGAGATCCTGGACCACCCAGACATCAAGGCCGTGGGCTTTGTGGGGTCCACCCCGATTGCTGCCTCGATCTATTCCCACGCTGCCGCGAAGGGCAAGCGCGCCCAGTGCTTCGGTGGGGCGAAAAACCACATGGTGATTATGCCCGATGCCGATATGGACCAGGCCGCCGATGCACTGATTGGGGCGGCTTTTGGTTCGGCCGGTGAGCGGTGTATGGCCATCTCCGTGGCGGTGCCGGTCGGCGTTGAGACACATCAGATCATTCGCGATAAGGTCCTGGAACGCGCCCAGCGACTCACCGTGGGACACTCGCTGGCTCAGGACTCCGATTTCGGTCCGGTCGTCTCCCCGGAAGCCAAAGAACGCATTGAAGCAGCCATCGCCCGCGGTGTGGATGAGGGTGCCGAGCTCATCCTGGATGGCCGCCATCCCAAGGTCGCCGATTATCCCAATGGCTTCTATATCGGTGCCACCATTTTCGACCACGTCACTCCCGGGTCCTCACTGCACGCCGATGAGATCTTCGGTCCGGTGCTGTCCATTGTCCCGGCCGCCGACTATGACGCAGCGGTGGAGATCATCCACGGCCACGAGATGGGCAACGGTGTGGCGATCTTTACTCGCGACGGTGACGCTGCTCGGGAATTCGCCGCTGGGATTGAGGTGGGCATGGTCGGTATTAACGTGCCCATCCCGGTTCCGATCGCCTATTACACCTTCGGCGGCTGGAAAGCCTCGGGCTTCGGGGATCTCAATCAGCACGGTCCCGATGCGTTCCGGTTCTATACCCGCACCAAGACCGTCACCCAACGGTGGCCATCCGGTATCAAAGACGGCGCCAGCTTCGTGATGCCCACCGGCAACTAACACCCCACCACGAAAGGATCACGAAGATGACCGAGAACCATTCCGAACACGTCATAGCAGAGGTCCGTGGATCACTGGGCATCATCACCTTGAATAAGCCCCAGGCGATGAACTCGCTGTCACTGGAGATGGTCCGCACCATCACCGCGACACTGCAGCAGTTCCGCGAGAACTCTGCGGTGGTCTCAGTCGCGTTGCGCGGCGCCGGCGATCGCGGTTTCTGTGCCGGCGGGGACGTGGTGGCGCTGTACCACCAGGTCGTCGATGATCCGCGTGATGCCTCGCCGTTCTTCATTGCGGAGTACCAGCTCGACCACGCCATTTCGGTCTACCCTAAGCCGGTGCTGGCCGTGATGAACGGTGTGGTGCTCGGTGGGGGAGTGGGCCTGGCCGGCCCCAGCTCCCACCGGATCGTGACCGAGACGACCCGGCTGGGTATGCCAGAAACCGGGATCGGTTTCAGCCCCGATGTGGCTGGAGTCAACTACCTAGCCCAGGCGCCTGGACTGCTGGGACGCCACCTGGCACTGACCGGTGCACACATTTCAGCTGCCGATGTCCTACATATCGGAATGGCTGATTATTTCGTCAACGACGAGTCCATCGAGGAACTTTTGGACGCGGTGTCTCAGATCAGCACCGCAGACCAACTGGACCCGACCATCCGGCAGTTTCAGGCTGAGCCGGGCCAGTCAGAGCTGGCCGCCCAGGCGGAATGGATCGACCGAGTCTACGACGCAGACACCGTGGAACAGATGCTGAGCAATGTGAGTGGCTTGGTGGAAAACCACCCCGACCACCCGGCCGGAAAGGCGCTCCGAGCACTACAGCGTAATTCACCGACCGGGATGAAAGTGGCTTTAGAAGCCGTCAAACGGGCCGGAGACCAGACCATTGGTGAAACCCTGGCTCAAGATTTGCGGACCACCATGAATGCTGCCTATGGCCACGACTTGCGCGAGGGTATTCGCGCTCAACTGGTGGATAAAGACCGCAACCCGCGGTGGAAACCGGCTGAGCTCTCGCAGGTCAGCCAACAGCTGGTCAACAGCTTCTTTGACCCTGTCGATGGGGTAGCAGATCTAGAACTCAACGAAGGATGAACCTGATGAACATCGCGTTTTTGGGATTAGGAAATATGGGGGCCCATATGGCCCGCAACCTGCTGGAGGCCGGCTACCAGGTGACCGGTTTCGACGTGGTTCCCGCTGCCGTGGAGCGTGCCGCCGAGGCGGGGATTGCCCCGGCCGAGTCAGGAGAGGCCGCGGTGCGCGACGCCGAGGTGGTGATCACCATGTTCCAAAACGGGCAACAGGTGTTGGATGCCTATCAAGGCTTACTAGCTGCCGCGCCGGAGAACACGCTGTTTATTGACTCGTCGACTATCAGCGTCGATGAAGCCCGTCAGGCTGCAGAACAGGCTCGTCAGGCAGGCCACCGCCCACTGGATGCTCCGGTCTCGGGCGGCATGTCCGGTGCTGAGGCAGGAACCTTGACTTTCATGGTGGGTGGCGATGCCGAAGCGTTTGCCACGGCCGAACCGCTTTTCCAGGCCATGGGACGCAAGATTGTGCACTGCGGTAACTCCGGTGCTGGACAAGCGGCAAAAGTCTGTAACAACATGCTGTTGGCGGTGACCACCATTGGCGCCAGTGAGGCCTTCGCGCTGGGACAGAATCTGGGGCTCAGCGACCAGGCACTGTACGATGTGCTGTCGACTTCGGCGGCACAATGTTGGGCCGTGACCACCAACTGCCCGGTGCCCGGCCCGGTGGGGACGGCCCCGGCCGATCGGGGCTACGCCCCGGGGTTTGCAACCGCGCTGATGGCCAAGGATCTCGGGTTGGCGCATGCGGCGATTGAAACCACCGGGACCTCGGCTTCGTTCGGGGAAGCAGCCTACGAGGCATACCGTCAGTTCAACGAGCTAGATGGTGGTGCCTACTCAGGACAGGACTTCTCAGCGATCATTAAAACTATTCGCCAGAGTTGACCTCGTGATGACGACGAGAAAGCACAAAACAACGAGACCCACCACTGAAAGGTAGATGACGAGACGATGACTGAGTCCAGCGAAGAGATTATTCTGACCGAAGTCCAAGACCGGATCGGAATGATCCGGCTCAACCGTCCTCAGGCCCTGAATGCACTGAATGCCGAGGTCATGACCGCGGTGGTGGACACCGTCACAGGTTGGGAAAAAGACCCCCAGATCATGGCTGTCGTCATTACGGGCAACGAGAAAGCCTTCGCTGCTGGTGCTGACATTAAAGAAATGTCGACCAAAACCGCAGTAGAGATGGCGCGCAACGACTGGTTTGCCGATTGGGACGCCTTTGCGAATCTACGGATCCCTACCATTGCTGCGGTCAACGGGTATGCGCTCGGTGGTGGCTGCGAGCTAGCCATGATGTGCGATATTCTCATCGCCGGTCCCTCCACCAAATTTGGTCAGCCTGAAATCAACCTCGGTGTCATCCCCGGGATGGGTGGTTCCCAACGACTCACCCGAGCGGTCGGAAAAGCCAAGGCCATGGACATGGTGCTGACCGGTCGGATGATGCCAGCCGACGAAGCAGAACGCGCCGGTCTCGTTTCACGACTAGTCGACGAGGATGAAAAGGTTTTTGACACCGCGATCGAGGTGGCCGGAACCATCGCCTCGAAATCGCGTCCGGTGGTTCTGGTCGCCAAGGACGCGGTGTCTGCTGCCTTTGAGACCACCTTGCAACAAGGTGTGCTCTTTGAACGCCGGACCTTCCATAGCCTGTTCTCCCTGCAGGACCAGAAAGAGGGCATGGCCGCCTTTAACGAAAAGCGCAAACCTGAATTCACAGATCACTAAAAATCCCCACACATACAGGATCCGCCGGTTGGTGTCCTACCAGCCGGCGGATCCTGCTGTGCTGAGGGCTGAAGTCCGGGAAATCGGTCAGTTACGCGGTGACATCCGTGTCGGAAAACTCGTGGTTGTACCCTTCGGTGCTGGTGCGCGTGGCACGAGCTTGATCCGTGAGTTCGCCTTCCTCACCGTGGAATTCCCGCTCTTTTGCACGCAATTCAACACGGCGGATTTTGCCCGAAACCGTCTTGGGCAACTCGGCGAATTCCAGCCGGCGAATCTTGGCATACGGAGGCAACACCGTGGAAGTGTGAGCGAAAATCGATGCCGCGGTCTCAGCAGTCGGCTCGTGCCCGGCGGCCAACACCACATAGGCTTTCGGCACCGAGAGTCGAATCGGATCTGGGGATGGGACCACCGCCACCTCGGCCACTGCCGGATGCTCAATCACTGCCGATTCCAATTCGAAGGGGGAGAGCTTATAGTCAGAAGCTTTAAACACGTCATCGGCTCGACCAATATAGGTGAAGATTCCCTGCTCATCTCGCTCCATGATGTCACCGGTGTGGTAGTAGCCACCGCGGAACGCTTTGTCGTTCTTCTCCGGGTCCTTATAGTAGCCCTTCATCAGCCCTACCGGCTGAGGGTCGGCAACCAGGCATACCTCGCCCTCTCCTGCCCCTTCGATGAGCTCATCGGTGGCCGGATCGATCAGGACCACCTCAAAGCCGGGGAGGGGCCGGCCTACGGAACCGGGCTTGAGCTCCTGGCCGGGAGTATTAGCGATCTGCAACGTGGACTCGGTCTGTCCGAACCCGTCGCGAATGTCTCGATTCCAGTCTTCGCGGACTTTATTGATCACCCGGGGGTTCAACGGTTCACCGGCAGCAACAACTTTGTCGGGTGGATTCTTCAGTTTGGTCAAATCCGCCTGAATCAGCATCCGCCAAACCGTCGGCGGAGCGCAGAAACTCGTCACCCCTTCGTCATCCATAACCTGCATCAATTTTTCGGCATCGAAGCGTGAATAGTTGTAGAGGAAGATCGTCGCTTCAGCGATCAACGGGGCAAAGAAATTCGACCAGGCGTGTTTTGCCCACCCTGGCGACGCGACATTGAGGTGAACATCTCCGGGTTCTAAACCGATCCAATATACCGTGGTGAAATGCCCAACCGGGTACGAGAGATGGGAATGAGCCACCATTTTGGCCCGTGATGTGGTCCCGGAGGTGAAATACAACAGGACCGTGTCATCAGCAGGAGTTGGTTGATCCGGTGTAAAGGCGATGTCCGCATCGAACGAGGCAACGTAGCTGAACCGGGGGTGGGCCACATTCTGCGCTTCGGTGTCCGACCTCGTGGTTCCGGTGGTGATGACCGTCATCTCACCGGTGACGGCCTCGAACTTCTCTGCGTTATCTGGGTTGACCACAACCCAGCGAGCCTCGGAACGATCAATGCGCTCCTGTAGATCATGGGGCGAGAGCATCACCGTGGTTGGTAACAGCACCGCCCCCAATTTGATGCCAGCCAGCATCGTTTCCCACAGCTCCACCTGGTTATTGAGCATCACCATCACGCCATCGCCACGCTGTACACCCAGAGAACGCAACCAATTGGCAACCTGCGAGGAGCGGTCGGCCAGTTCTCGATATGTCAGTCGCGTCGAGGAACCATCCTCTTCAACGATGACTAACGCGTTGTGATCCCCGCGTTCGGTCTCATAGGCCACGTGGTCGACCCAGTCTAGGGCGAAATTGAAGTGCTCAAACTCTGGCCACCTGAAGTTCTCTCGGGCGCTCTGGATATCGGTGCGGTAGCTAAGAAGTTGATCGCGGGCTGCGCGAAATGTCTCGGTAGCTGACATGAGGATTGTTCTCCTTGCCAAGGATGGAAACAGGGGGATGGAATCACAGGCTGTACAAGTGTATAGTTCCAACTGGAGTGATACAGCTCACTTTATAGTTTCGAGAGAGGATGTCAATGACTTCGACCGTGGACTGCGACCCTGAGCTTCGTCTCCCTTTCCCTGATGCGGATCTGCTCGATGTTGCATCGTTGCTGACGGCTGATGAACGTCAAGCTTTGCGTGCCGTGCGATCCTACATGCAGGACGTGGTTCGCCCGGTGATTGTCGACTACTGGAACCGTGAAGAGTTTCCTTTTGAGTTGCTTCCGGGGATGGCTGAGGTTGGGCTCGCCGATGTGGCTTTACAGGACCGGTCCTGGCTCTACCGTGGGCTCGTCTACTCCGAAGTGAGTCGTGTCGATGTCTCGCTCGGGGCGTTGGTGGGTATTCATAATGAGCTCATTGTCGGTATGGTCAACCAATTGGGGTCTGAGGCTCAACGACAGCGGTGGCTACCAAAACTCACCCGTTTTGAGGCGGTCGGGTCGTTTGGAATGACCGAGCCGGATCACGGGTCCGACATCGCCGGGGGTTTGGAAACCACTGCCACCCCGGTTGAGGGTGGATGGGTTATTAATGGTGCCAAGCGCTGGATCGGCGCCGGGACTTTCTGTGATTTTCTCTTGGCCTGGGCCAAGGATGCCGCTGATGGTTCGGTGAAGGCTTTCCTGATTGACTCATCGACCCCAGGGTTTTCGGCCGCAAAGATTGGGCATAAGATCGGTCTGCGCGTGATGCAAAACGCGGACATCACCCTCGATAACGTCTTGGTTTCCAGCGATGACATGCTCCCCGGAGTGGTCGGCTTTGACTCCGCGAACGAAATGTTGCGCAATTCCCGGGTCTGGGTCGGCTGGCAAGCCGTCGGCGCCCAGCTGGGTGCCTTTGATGTGATGCGAAACTATGCGCTGAATCGACAACAATTCGGTCGTCGGTTGGTGAAGTTCCAGCTCATCCAGCAAGGTCTTGCAGACCTGATCTCCAATGCCCATGCATGTCTGGGCATGATGATGAATATTGCTCGCTTGCAAGAAACCAACCAGATCGAAATGGTCCATGCCGCCATGGGTAAGGCGACCGGGTCTCGGCTGTTGCGAGAATCGGCGGCGATTGCGCGCAACGCGCTGGGTGGTAACGGGATCCTATCGACCTATGAAGCAGCCAAGATCTTCTGTGATGCCGAGGTGATACACACCTATGAAGGCACCTATGAGATCAACTCGCTGATTGTGTCTAGGGCGGTGACGGGGCACTCTGCTTTCGTGTAGAGTCGGCCGTGTCACACCGTGTTTTCTCTCACATAGTATCCCAAAGAACCTCATAAAAAGGGCCCCATGAAAACCAGTGAAATGATTCAACGTGCCCGCTTGAACACCATTGGGCAAGCTTTGCACCGGGTAGCTGTCGGATCGCCCGATAAGCCAGCTCTGAAATATCTGCAACGCGAATTTAGTTATCGAGATCTAGACGATGCGGCCACCATCACCGCTCGTCTGCTGATCGAAGCCGGGGTGAAACCGGGTGACCGCGTGGCTTCCTATGCCAAGAACTCCGATGCCTTTGTGTTGGCATTCTTTGGGTCTTTACGGGCCGCTGCAGTTCACGTGCCCATTAACTTCGCCCTCACCGGTGAAGAGTTGGTACATGCGTTGATTGACTCCGGGTCCACCTATGTCTTTTGTGATCCAGACCAATATGACAAAGTCGAGGAAGTTCGTGGTGATACGGCCGTGCAACAGGTGACCTTGCTCCACGGGGACATGGACTCGCTACTGGCTCGGGTGCAGTTGATTCTCGAGGATCCTGAGCAACGCCAGGCCTACACCTCTGGTGAGACACCGGATAGTCAGGCACAATCTAGTGACGTAGTGCAACTGCTCTATACTTCCGGAACCACCTCGCGCCCGAAGGGTGCGATTCACACGCACGAATCGTTGATGACCCACTATGGTGCGGTGCAACAGGCTCTGGACTTTACGCCCCAGGATCGTCCTGTGGTGTGTATGCCGCTTTATCACTCGGCCGGGCTCCACGTGTTTTTGACCCCTTATCTGCTGATGGGGGTAACCGTTCGACTCCTAACCGTTCCGGATATCTCAGAGATCTTGGCGAAGGTGGAAGAAGACCGGGCCACCAGCTTGTTTTTAGCCCCGACCGTTTGGGTGCCGTTGTCGCAGCATCCAGAGCTGGAACACCGGGATCTCTCCTCGCTGACGCACGCCTACTACGGAGCCTCTATCATGCCGGTCACGGTGCTCCAAAGACTGCGGGAGGCTTATCCGAAAATCGGGTTCTACAACTGCTTCGGTCAATCTGAAATGGGGCCGCTCGTTTCTGTCTTGCGTCCAGAAGACCATGATGAACGGCCGAAATCCGCGGGTCTACCGTTACCCACGGTGCAAATCCGGGTGGTGGACCCAGAAGGACAGCCGGTCCCTGAAGGAACCCCGGGGGAGATTCAGTATCGTTCGCCGTAACTGTGTCGGGGCTACTGGAACCGAGATGAGGCTACTGCCGAAAGCTTCGCCGATGGCTGGTTCCACTCCGGAGATCAGGTCGTGCTCGATGAAGACGGCTACATTGAGGTGGTCGACCGGATTAAAGATGTCATTAACACCGGCGGTATTCTGGTTGCCTCTCGCGAGGTCGAAGATGCCATCTACCGTCACGACGCCGTTGCGGAAGTTGCGGTCATTGGACGCCCCGATGAGAAATGGATCGAATCCATTACCGCCTATGTGGTGCTCAAGCCCGATCAGCAGCTCGACGCTGACGAGCTCAAAGAGTTCCTGCGTCCCATCTTGGCCGGGTTCAAAATTCCTAAGAGTTACGAGTTCGTTGACGAGCTACCCCGGAATCAGTCCGGCAAAATTCTCAAGCGTCAGCTCCGGGGGGTGCTTCTATCGTTTTCGTCAAGCTGCTGGGGCTAGTTGGGCTGGTCGAGATTCGTAGAAGGTACCGTCTCTGAGCATCGCGAACAGGACGTCAGTTCTTCGACGGGCTAGGGCGATGACGGCTTGGTTGTGACGTTTCCCTTCGGCGCGTTTCTTGTCGTAGTAGGCCCGCGAGGCGGGGTCGCCTTTAATCGAAGCAAAGGCAGACAAGAACAGCACTCGTTTGAGGACTTTGTTGCCGCGCCGAGATGGGGATTCTCCACGAATGGAGGTGCCGGATTGGCGGGTCACGGGTGCGATGCCAGCATATGAAGCTAGGTGTGCTGCGGATTTGAAGTCTTTGCCGACGACTTCGGTGAGGATGCGTGCGGCTGTCCTGACCCCGATGCCTGGCATGGAGGTCAGGACTTCGGTAAGAGGGTGCGCATCAACGACTTTCAAGATCTCTGTTTCGATATCTGTTCGTTGTTGGGTCAGCTGTTGAAGTTGAGCCGCCAACCGCCCGACGATGTGTTCAGCAGCGTGCGTGCCAGTCACGATGGTGGTTTGTTCAGCTAGCGCGGCAAAGATCTCGTCGGTGAGTCGCGCCGCCATTCGGGGCGCTAATTTCTTTAACCGGGTTCTGACATGTCCTCGCCCGGCGCGCTGCAAAGCGGCCGGAGTTGGATACCTACCCAGCAAATCTACCACGGCCGGGTGGGCCAGCCTGGGTCCAAGCACCCGTTCCAGCGTTGGGTGAATCTGGGTCAATAATCCTCGCAGCCGGTTGCGGACTTGGGTCAGTTGCGCGGCGAGATCGTCATCAAAACCACACAGCATCGATAGTTCTGCAATCCGCTCCTCAGCCACGGTGATGCCGCGCAATGTGTGGGGCATGGTGCGCGCTGTTTCAGCAATTATGTAGGCATCTCGGGCATCCGTTTTAGCCTGGCCCGGATGTAAATCGGCCACCCGGCGCATCGTCAATCCTGGTAGGTAGGCGACTTGGATCCCGAGTTGTTGGGCAACCGCGATCACTAACGCGCCGATGGTTTTGGGCTGATCTACCACAACCAACAGCTCACCGTATTTGGCCGCAAGATCTTTCAACAGCTCCTGAATCTTTGGTTCAGATTGCGGCAATGGCTTGTCATATACAACCTTGCCATCGTGGTTGACAGCGGTGGCATGATGGTCGGACTTGCCGACGTCGATTCCAAGAAACACTTGAGGTTCCATCGGGTACCTTCTTTGACTCGTTCCACTAAAAGACCAGGTCACCGATGGCCCGTCCGCTCACAACCACGTTACAAGGGCCCGCAAGTTCCAAGAGCGTGCTTCTATTAGCGATCCGAACGAACCAGACCGGTTCCGGTGACAACACCCCCCGGATTATGGTCAACTGGGGGCAAACATCATGCCGGAACCAGCCGGCTCCCTACACTGCATATCCTGCCGGAAAACAGTGACACCTAAAAGGTAACGGGGGTGCACGGTGATAAGTGTTATCCCCACGCCCACCCATCCTAGTCTGCTGTGTCAGTGGAGCTGACTAGACTGGGGGACTATGGCATCGATGATCACCCCCTCGTCTTCGGATCCTGACACGCTGATCGCTGACCTGAACGACCAACAGCAGGCCGCAGTCGCTCACCGCGGGGGACCGTTGCTGATCGTCGCCGGAGCAGGCTCGGGTAAAACCAAGGTGCTCACCCACCGCATTGCTCATTTACTGGCCACCGGGGAAGCTCGTCCCTGGGAGTTCTTGGCCATTACCTTCACCAATAAGGCCGCCCGAGAAATGCGCGAACGCATCGAAGGGCTGATCGGTCCTGATGCCCAAAAAATGCGGATCTCGACCTTTCACTCCTCAGCGCTACGCATCCTAAGAGCTGAAGCTAGCACCGTGGGATTGAAATCCAATTTCTCCATCTATGATGCTGCTGATTCCTTGCGGTTGATAAGCCAGCTTGTCAAGGTGGCGGACCTGGATCCCAAACGGGTGAAACCTAAATCGATTCAGCACAAGATTTCCTCGCTGAAGAATGATTTGGTGGATGCCGACGAGTTCGCCTCGAACAACAGCGGGGACCCTTTCCAGCAGGCGGTGGCCGAGGTCTACACCGAATACACCGCGCGCTTGCGTCAGGCGAATGCGATGGATTTCGACGACCTGATCTCCACCACTGTCAATATGTTCCGCGCTTTCCCCGCTGTGCTCGATAACTACCGTCGCCGGTTCCGTTACGTGCTGGTCGATGAGTACCAAGACACCAACCATGCCCAGTATCAGCTGGTCCGATTGCTCACCGGGGAACCCGGAGACCCCTCCGGGTGTGAGACCAGTGGGGGGCAACTGACTGTCGTCGGGGACTCCGACCAGTCGATTTATGCCTTCCGCGGTGCCGATATCAGCAACATTATCGAGTTTGAGCGGGATTACCCTGATGCCACCGTGATCAATCTGGAGCAGAACTACCGTTCCACCCAGAACATTCTCGACGCCGCTAACGCGGTGATCTCGCATAATCCCTCCCGAGAGGCCAAACGGTTGTGGACCGATGCTGGGACCGGGGCAGCACTGATCGGTTACGCGGGCGAGAACGAATCGGATGAAGCCGGCTGGGTGGCCGATAAGATCGATGAGCTGATCGACAATGATGAGGCGATCCCCGAAGACATAGCGGTCTTCTACCGCACGAACGCCCAGTCCCGTGCGCTGGAAGAACGCCTCATCTCCGCGGGGATCCCTTACCGGGTGATCGGAGGAACCCGATTCTATGATCGCAAAGAAATCAAAGATGCCCTGGCGTATTTGCGCGTGATCGATAATCCCGATGACGACGTGAACCTTCGCCGGATTCTCAACGAGCCCAAACGCGGTATTGGTGACCGCTCCGAAGCGGCCTTGGCGGTACTACAAGACCGAGAACGCATCAGTTTCTTTGACGCACTCCACCGCGCCGATCAAGCACCCGGGATTGGGTCTCGAGCCGTGAAGAAAGTCCAGGAGTTTGCCCAGTTATTGGACGACCTGCAACAGCTGGCCACGACCGAATCCCCGGCCAGGGTGCTCGAAGCTGTATTGGAACAAACTGGGATGTTACACGCGCTACGCTCCTCAGAAGACCTGCAGGACGAATCCCGGGCCGATAACCTCGGAGAGTTGGTGGCGGTGGTGCGGGACTTCGAGAAAACTCACCCCGACGGAGATCTGAGCCAGTTCTTGGAACAAGTCGCCCTGGTGGCCGATACCGATCAACTGCC
Source organism: Auritidibacter ignavus (assembly GCF_029853775.1). Lineage (NCBI taxonomy): Bacteria > Bacillati > Actinomycetota > Actinomycetes > Micrococcales > Micrococcaceae > Auritidibacter > Auritidibacter ignavus. Next base: position 1,114,020 of record NZ_CP122564.1, on the reverse strand, counting down.
CACCCCTGTCGAAACCGACACTGAGGGTCAGGACTTGGCTGAGCAGTGGGGCCAAGTAACCTTGATGACCTTGCATACCGCTAAAGGTTTGGAGTTCCCGGTGGTATTTTTGACCGGAATGGAACACGGCGTCTTCCCACACGCCCGGTCGATGGGGGACACTCAAGAGCTGGCCGAAGAGCGCCGACTGGCCTATGTGGGGCTGACCCGGGCCGAAAAGCGACTGTACCTGTCCCGGTCCGAATCCCGTTCGCTATGGGGTCAGCATCAGTTCAACCCGCCCAGCCAATTCCTCACCGAGATTCCCGACGCCCTCATCGAATGGGAACGAGAAGGGCGCTTGAACGGCGTCGACACGCGTGGGTCCTGGAACGATATCGGTGCGGGGCTAGGATTTGGCGCCCCCGGATCTCGGTATCCAAAACGGTTCACTGGCTCCCATTGGGGCGCTTCAACCTCACGCAGCCACTACGGCAAGCCCGGCCAGAGTTCTGGGTCCCGAGCTGGGGCTACCGGGATCACCGAGGCGCAAGAACGCGCCGAGGTGGTTCGAGGCGAAAAACCGACCCGAGTGGTGCCCGACCACGAGGTCATCAGCCTCAGCCCCGGCGACCACGTCAAACACAAAAGCTTCGGTACTGGGGTGGTCACAGCCATCTCTGGCAGTGGAGACAAGACCGTTGCCACGGTGGCGTTCTCCGGTTCGGAGAAACGGCTGTTGCTACGCTACGCCCCAGTCGAAAAAATCTCCTTCTAATGCACGCCTTTGACCTGTACCGGCCCGGGGATGTGCTGACGGTCCTGGTGGGCACAAAAGCCCGTCATTTCTGGGTCAGTGGCTAGTTTTCAACTGTCTACAAAACCCCAGGCAGTGCACTAAGGTTATTTACTGGAGCCCGCAGTGGCGGGTCGTCGAGTGCTACCGCGCAAACATCGCCGGTGAGACTCGAAAAATCGAACTATTGTCGACGTTAAAGGACTCCAACCCGTGGACCTGTACGAATACCAGGCGCGCGATCTCTTCGAAGCACACGGTGTTCCCGTGCTCGCCGGAATCGTGGCCGAAACCCCACAAGATGCCAAAGCAGCCGCTGAAAAACTCGGTGGCGTGACCGCCGTCAAAGCCCAGGTCAAAGTCGGTGGGCGTGGTAAGGCCGGTGGCGTCAAAGTCGCCAAGACCCCGGACGAGGCCTACGAATACGCCCAGCAGATTCTGGGCATGGACATCAAGGGCCACACTGTCCACCGCGTGATGATCGCTGCCGGTGCAGATATCGCTGAAGAATACTACTTCTCGGTGTTGCTGGACCGCGCAAACCGCACCTACTTGGCCATGTGCTCCGTCGAAGGTGGCGTGGAAATTGAGCAACTGGCCGCTGAACGTCCCGACGATCTGGCACGCGTTCCGGTCTCCGCTCTGGAGGGAATCACCTTCGAGGTGGCCAAGGACATCGCCACTCAGGCGAAATTCCCCGCTGAGCAGGTTGATGCTGTGGCCGAGGTACTGGTCAAGCTCTGGGAGGTTTTCGACGAAGAAGACGCCACCCTGGTTGAGGTCAATCCGCTGGTCAAGACCGGTGACGGCACCATCTTGGCCCTGGACGGCAAGGTCACTCTGGACGACAACGCGGATTTCCGCCACGAAGACCACACCAAGCTGGTCGATGAGCGCACCGAGAATCCGTTGGAGGCCAAGGCCAAGGCTAAGGGACTGAACTACGTCAAGCTTGACGGTGATGTGGGCATTATCGGCAACGGGGCCGGTTTGGTGATGTCCACCCTCGACGTGGTTGCTTACGCCGGTGAGAACCACGGCAACGTCAAGCCCGCCAACTTCCTGGACATCGGTGGCGGCGCCTCGGCGCAGGTGATGGCCGATGGTCTGGATGTGATCCTCAACGACGATCAGGTCAAGTCCGTGTTCGTCAACGTCTTCGGTGGTATTACCTCCTGCGATGCCGTGGCCAACGGTATTGTTCAGGCCCTAGACATCCTGGGTGACAAAGCTACTAAGCCGCTGGTCGTGCGTCTGGACGGCAACAACGTGGAAGCCGGCCGCCAGATCCTGGCCGATGCCAACCACCCGCTGGTGCACATTGCCAAGACCATGGACGCCGGTGCTGACCAGGCCGCTGAGCTGGCCCACGCCGCCAAGTAAGTTAAGGACGGATTGAACAACAATGTCGATTTATCTCAATAAAGACTCCAAGGTCATCGTCCAGGGTATTACCGGTGGTGAAGGTACCAAGCACACCGCGCTAATGCTCAAGGCCGGTACTAATATTGTCGGCGGTGTCAACGCTCGCAAGGCTGGCACCACCGTGACTCATGAGGACAAAGACGGTAACACCGTTGAACTACCGGTCTTTGGTTCCGTCGAAGAAGCCATGACCGAAACCGGTGCCAATGCGTCGGTGATGTTCGTGCCTCCGAAGTTCGCGAAGGACGCCGCGATCGAGGCCATCAAGGCTGAAATTCCGTTGCTGGTGGTCATCACGGAGGGCATCCCGGTTCAGGACACCGCCGAGTTCTTCGCACTGTCTCAGTCGATAACTGACGAGCAGGGTCAGGCCAAGACACGCATCATCGGCCCGAACTGCCCGGGTATTATTACCCCCGGCGAATCCCTGGCGGGTATTACCCCGAACTCGGTCACTGGTTCCGGTCCGATCGGTCTGGTCTCCAAGTCCGGAACCTTGACCTACCAGATGATGTTCGAACTCTCGGACTTCGGTATCTCCACCGGTATCGGTATCGGTGGTGACCCGGTGATCGGCACCACCCACATCGATGCGCTGGAGGCCTTCGAAAATGACCCCGACACCAAGGCCATCGTGATGATCGGTGAAATTGGTGGTGACGCCGAGGAACGTGCCGCCGAGTACATCAAGGCAAACGTCACCAAGCCCGTTGTCGGCTATGTGGCCGGTTTCACCGCGCCCGAGGGTAAGACCATGGGCCATGCCGGCGCGATTGTCTCCGGCTCCTCCGGAACCGCGACAGCGAAGAAGGAAGCTCTCGAAGCAGCCGGCGTCAAGGTCGGTAAGACTCCGACCGAAACCGCGGAGCTGATGCGCGAGATTCTTAACAACGGCTAAGTGCGCGCAGTGTGAACTATGTAGTGACCGGTGCCCCGAACCGTTCTGGTTCGGGGCACCGGGGTTTAACGACTGGTGTCTTAATACGGCATGCACCCCACCCGGTGAGTGACAACGGCGGTACCCTAGATAGCGTTTGACCGTGGCCAACACAGACCACCGGGGAAGGAAAGCACATGGCAGAGATGCTGGCGACCATGGTCCCGCTCTTTCTGATTTTGGGGCTGGGCTTTGCCATCGGATTCTCGGATAAGATTCTGGGATGGCAACCAGCCCTGAACGGGTTTGTCTTCCATATCTCGTTGCCGACTTTCGTGTTCTCCTCCATGGTGACCGCGCCCATACCCGACGTCGTTCCCTGGGGAACACTGGCGATCGCAGGACTGGTGCCCATCGTGTTAGCCATTGTGCTCTACTTCGGGGCCCGCTGGCTGTTAGGCTCACAGGAGACACAAGCTTCCACGCTGTCGGTCTCAGCGGTCTTCGGCAACGTGGGATATCTGGGCATCCCGTTATCGATCGCATTCTTCGGCGAGGAGTCCATCATTCCTGCCGTGGTGATCGGCATGGTGCACAATATGGTCTTCCTGCTGGGATTCCCCTTGGTGCGCACCACCGTGAATATGCGACAGAACTACCGAACCCTGGCTCAGGCTGGTGGATCAGCTGATCCCGTCCCAGCACAGCAACGAAAAACCCACGGTTCGCTGACTTCTGTGCTCATTCGTGTGGTGGTCGATGGGCTCTTTTTCAACCCCTTATTCATCGCCGCCGCCCTGGGGTTGACCGTGATGCTCACGCCCTTTGAGCTACCACAGGTCATCAGCGAGTCCGTGGCGCTGTTGGGTGCAACTGCGGTGCCTTTGTCCCTCTGCGCGGTGGGGCTGGCCATCCACCCGGCCCTGCAGGCTTTCACATCCGGTTCGTTGAACTACGTGCTGGTGCTGATTGGTGTGGCGACGAAGGCTTTTGTGGTGCCGGCGATGACCTTCCTGGTGGCGGTGGTGTTGTCGTTCTGGGTGCCCGAAGACTGGCTCGGCGTCCTGGTGCTGATGGCAGCCACACCCTCATCGACGACCGTGTTTATTCTGGGCACCCAATACGACAGACAAGGGCCCTTGGCCGCTTCCATCTTGTCCATCACGACGGTGGCTTCTCTGTTCACCGTGCCTGTGATGCTGATTATGATTTAGATAACGTTTAGACTCACAGAGAAAGCCCAACGCCAGAACGTTGTTCAGACACCCCACAGGAGGATCGTCACGGTGAGCACCGAGTACGTAGAAGCTGACCCGACAATCACCCCGGAGCAGATCGAACAAGGTCAGCAGGCCTATCGTCTCGATCGTGAACATGTCTTCCACTCCTGGGCGGCGCAGGCGCAACTAGACCCGATGACCGTCATCAAAGCTGAGGGCAGTTACGTCTGGGACGGTCAAGGACATAAACTGCTGGACTTCTCCTCCCAGATGGTCAACACCAATATCGGGCACAGTCACCCCGCCGTGGTGGCCGCTATCCAGCAGCAGGCAGCGCGGATTGCCACCATCGCTCCGGCACACGTCAATGACGCTCGCTCGGAGGCTGCTCGGTTGATCAGTGACCTCGTTCCGGACCATTTGAACCACGTGTTCTTTACCAACGCTGGTGCTGAAGCGGTCGAGCACGCCACCCGCATGGCGCGTTTGCATACCGGACGGCCCAAGATCCTTTCGGCCTACCGTTCCTACCACGGAGGCACCGAACGAGCCATCAACATCACCGGCGACACCCGTCGGTTCCCGGTCGATACCGCCAGTCAGTCGGTGGTGCACTTCATGCCCGCTTACTTCTACCGCTCCTTGTTCGGGTCCACCACCCTGGAAGAGGAAACCCAGCGAGCTCTGGACCATCTGGAACAAACCATCATTTTTGAAGGTCCCGACACCATCGCCTGCATTATCCTCGAGACTGTTCCGGGAACCGCCGGGATTTACGTGCCACCTCCCGGCTACATGGCGGGGGTACAACACCTGGCTCGTCGCTACGGGATCATGTTCATCACCGATGAGGTCATGGTTGGTTTCGGTCGAACCGGTGCGTGGTTTGGTTTCCAGCACTGGGACCTGACACCGGATTTGGTGACCTTTGCCAAGGGTGTGAATTCCGGGTACGTGCCGTTAGGCGGTGTGATCATCTCCGATGAAATCTACACCAGCTTTGCTGACCGGGCCTACCCCGGGGGGCTGACCTACTCCGGTCACCCGTTGGCCTGTGCTGCCGCGGTGGCCTGTATTCGGGCGATGGACGAAGAAGGTATGGTGACCAACGCCGATCGGCTGGGTCGGGAGATCCTGGGACCGGGAGTCGTCGAGTTGGCCGAAAAGCACCCCTCTGTGGGAGACGCCCGTGGCCTCGGGGCCTTCTGGGCTCTGGAATTGGTGACGAACCGGGAGACCAAAGAACCCTTGGCACCCTATGGTGGCTCGTCGCCGGCCATGAACGCCGTGGTAGCAGAGTGCAAGAAGCTCGGCCTGTTGCCGTTCTCCAACGCCAACCGCATTCACCTGGCCCCGCCATTGAACATCAGCGACGCGGATGCCCGTCGTGGCCTGGAGATCCTGGATTCAGCCCTCGACGTTGCTGATAGCTACTACGAAGGCGCCTAAACCCCGAAGATCAATCCCACCAGGTAGGTGATCATCGCGGCACCTAAACCAATCGCCAGTTGGCGCAGTCCTCGCGTGACCGGGGAGGTTCCTGACAGCAGACCGGTGACACCACCGGTAAACAACAGGGCTACCGAGACCAACCCTGCCGACCAGAGGATTCCGGCAGTACCGGTCACTCCGAAAAGGAACGGGAGGACGGGAATGATCGCTCCGGAGGAGAAGAAACCGAACGACGAAAAGGCAGCGCCCCACGCGCTACCGAGTTCTTCGTGCTTCGGAGAGCGCTCCACCGGCCCCTGGGAGCCATCAGGGCGGGCCGACAGGCTGGGGTTACAGTCGCAGTTGAAATAGCCCATGCGCTCCATGGCGCGATGTCGGGCGTCCTCTTGAGACATGCCACGGGCCCGATAGACGAGCTCGAGCTCATTGGAATTCAAATCCAGATGCGGGGCAGCTTCCAGGGTTACTTGGGTTGGTGAGGAGGCCTCGATCAGCTCGCGTTGGGACCGCACTGAAATGAATTCACCGGCGCCCATGGACATCGCCCCGGCCAGCAGTCCGGCGATGCCGGCTACGAGGATGAATTCATTGGTCGCTGAGGTGGCTGCGACACCCATCACCAGGGCCAAATTCGACACCAGGCCGTCGTTGGCGCCAAAGACAGCCGCACGGAAGTTCCCGGCTAGTTTTTGACGGCCTCGGGCCGCCAGTCCACGGACGACTTCACTGTGGATGGCCTCATCGGCGGCCATGCTCGGGGTGGCATCGGCGTCACGGGCATACGGGTTATCCGTCTCGGCACGTTGCATCAGTGCCAAGACAAACACCGAACCAAAGATGCGAGCCAAGAAACGTAATAGCGAGCGTCTCAGTGATGGTCGGGGCGGATTGTTGGCGTGTTCTCCCAACAGATCGCGCCAGTGCTCTTCGTGACGTTTTTCCGCTGTGGCCAGATCCAACAAGATTTCGCGTTCTTCGCCGGTTTTTCGCTCGGCGAGCTGTTCGTAAATGGCCCCCTCGGCGATCTCGTCTGCTAAGTAGCGTCGCCACCGGCGTATCTGCGCTTTAGTGGGTGCACTCATTCGTGTCTCACGACTCCCTTAGTACTGCAAGCCCCGATTCGTGTACGAGTGTGCAGCTTCGGCTTGTAACCTGGTCAAGTCTACTGAAAGCGGGCACGCCCAGAGTACTGTGAGAGGTATGGGCACTGATCCACACGATTCATCGAAAGCGTCATCGTTGCGTACGAAACTCCTCGCCGAGGGGGAGGAACCAGATGCCCGCTTTTCATTGGCCAACGAACGCACCTTCTTAGCCTGGATCAGAACCGCGTTGGCACTGCTCGCAGCGGGGATCGGGATTGAAGCCTTTACCACGCACGTGTTTGAGACGCCAATTCGTCAGATCCTGGCCTCGATCCTGCTGGTATTGGGAGCCTTCATGGCCATTTCAGCGGCGATTCGGTGGGTGCGCGTCGAGCGGTCCATGCGCACCGGACGTCCGCTACCGTTGCCACTGTGGGGGCCACTGGTGGCTGTGGTCTGCGCAGTGACGGCGGTGCTGGTGATGCTCGCTGTGGTGACGGGGTAGTGTGATGGCCACCACTTACCGTCTCCACGAAGATCCTGCGTTACAACCGGAACGCACCATCCTGTCCTGGTCCCGCACCATACTGGTACTGTGTGTGGTCTCGAGCCTGTTTCTCCGCTGGTATCCCGACGTCGGGCTGATCTCTCTGGCCCCTGCGGTGGGATGCGTGGTGGCGGGGTTGGTCATCCAGCTAACCCAACGCCACCGTTACGCGCTCCAGTCGCGCGGAATCGTCCGTGGCCAGGTTGAAGCCAACCTCATCGCGGTGGGACTGATGACCGCTTTGGTGGTCGCGGTGGCCGGCTTGGGGCTGATGGCGTTGTGGCTCTAATTGGCTGAACCGTCGTGGCGAGACAACCGAGAGGTATCGGGGTGGCGCGGTGGCTCGGAGGTTTTCAGGTCCGGATCGTAGCGGAACCCACCGTCCTCGTCGCGCTCTGGTTGCCGGCCAAAAATGAAATGGCGACCGGATAATTCCTCGATTGAGATTGAGGCGAAGAAGTCTTTCAGTGTCGGAACCCAGGGAGCAATACCGAGTTGGCGCACGTGTTCAAGCTCCGCTGTATCGGTGACCATCCGCGCGACGCCACGAACCACCACCGACCAGGCCTGCTCGGGGAGAATCCCGTCGGTTTCAAAGGCCACATCGAGTCCGTGTTCGGCGGCTGCTAATTTACTCCCGGGTGCGGTGCGGAAATAGAGCAAGTCACCGTCGCGGACATAATTGATGGGGAAGATCTCGATCTTGGGACCATCGGCAAAGGCGAAACGACCGTGGCGAGTGTTGTCCAGCAACTTCCGGCACTGTTCCTCGGTCAGGGTCAGGACCGGTTCGTTTTCGGGGTGCTCAAACATCAGGTGGTTCATCTCACTATTGTCTCCCATTTAGGTCATGAGGGGAATCGATGACGCGCCGAGGATCCGGTGATGCCCTGCTGATCATCGAGGTAGGTGCAGAATCCGCTCGAAGATCTCGCTGGCCGCAGCCGGGTCTCTGCCCGGTGCGAGCCCGAGGTAACACGGCGCCCTGTGCGCCGGACCGGACTCGGCAGGGGAGAACCAGCCGGGGCGGTAATGGCCACCGGCACACTGCAGAATCAGCTGTGCGGCCGCGATATCCCAGGGTTTGGTGTCCACCCCGATGACAAGGTCGAAAACTCCTTGGGCGGCTAAACACAATTCGAGTGCTCCGGAGACCATTCGGCGTACGGTGGAAAACTGGCAGACCGCCTGTCCAAAAATCTCCAACGCGGTGTGAGGAGTCGGTGGGCTAGCCTGCAAGATTTCGGCTGCCGGAAACGAGGTCACCAGATTGTAGTCCTGGAGCCGTTGCGGGCACGGACGTCGGACGCGGAGTTTGGAGTCGTTCACCCAGGCGGTGCCTGACTCGATATCGGCAGAGAACTCGAGGCCCATCGCCGGGGCAACGACTACTCCGGCGAGCACCTGGTCGTCGATCACCGCCGCGATGGAGATGGAATAGGTGTCGAGACCGTGGGCCAGGTTTGAGGTCCCGTCAATCGGATCGATGAGCCACACCACGGCATGGTCTGGTCGGGGCTCCAGCGCCGAGGTTCCAGTTGGGGAGTGCTCACCGAATTCTTCGCCAAAGATTTGTGAGGTCGGTAACCGCTCGTGCAAAAACTCCCTGAGGTGGATCTCCACAGCACGATCGAGGTCGGTGACCACATCGTGGTGGTTGGTTTTATGGGTAGTTCCCCACCGAACTGTTCCATCGTTAACCTGATGTTTGTTTGGTGGGTCTAAAACTCTCGTGGCAGAGCGTGCAGCCGCGAGCGCCAGCTGGCGCAAGGCTGAGGGTCCAGAGATCGTTGTGCTATGACGGGATGCAGTGGCCACGGTGTGTATCCTAGCCAGTTTTACATCATCCAACGGTTCAGGCAACGGCCACGCCCGTGTGGTCACAGCAGCATTAATAATGGGGGATACTAGAGAGCATGGGAAAAATCTTTCGCCGCGCCGGACGTCAGAGGGCCACATCGACCACATCATCACGGCGGGACACCTCGGCGCTTGCTCAGCGGAAGTTGGTTCAGGGGCGAAACTCTATCCGTGCTGCCGCGCAACACGATCGTCAGGACCCGGTGCCAGAACGCTTGGTGACCTGGGCTTATTACCGGTACCAAGGCATGCGCAAGAAACAAGCTCTCGACCGCGGAGATGTGCCGACTCTGCTACCGTTCATCGGATACGGTTCCACCAGCTGGGTCCGAGTCTTTGCACGAGTGTTGCTCGCCCGTGAGGACGCCTTCGAAGCTGGGCACCGGTTGACTAAAGTCGTTCAAGATGGAGTCCGCGGGTGGCGTAACTTCGTCTCCCCACCGCTGCCGTATGCAGAAGTCCACGTCGATATCGACGGTGTCACCCACACGGTGCGTGCTGATCGTAGTGGCGTGGTGGACACAGTGCTACCGGCCGCGCTCGACGAGGGATGGCAGTCGATCACCCTTCATGTAGCTGACGGTGACTCCGCTAATGCCGATATTTTCGTGATCTCCGACCAGGCCCGCTCCGGAGTGATGTGCGACGTCGACGACACCGTGGTGGTCACCGCCCTACCACGTCCGTTGTTGGCAGCCTGGAACTCCTTCGTTCTCGACGAACACGCTAGAACGCCCACTCCGGGGATGTCGGTGCTACTCAACCGGATCGTCGAAGCCGAAGCGAAGTCCCCGGTGTTCTATGTCTCTACCGGGGCATGGAACGTCGCCCAAACTCTCACGCGGTTCTTAGCGCGTAACCTCTACCCGTTCGGCCCACTGTTACTGACTAGCTGGGGGCCCACCGAACACCGCTGGTTCCGCTCCGGTGTGGAACATAAGGTTACGGCGCTGCGCAGACTGGCCGAGGACTTCCCGCATATTACGTGGATTTTGATCGGTGACGATGGGCAGCACGATCCCGAAATCTATGCCGATTTCGCCCGAGACTATCCGCACCAGGTACGCGCGATTGCGATCCGTCAGCTGACGCCTTCTGAAGCGCTCTTGGCTGGCGGTCGGGCTGAAGAAACCCGTTACTCGACGCCGGGCATCCCGTGGGTATACGGCCCTGATGGGGCCACATTGGAATTGCAACTAGAGCGTTTAGGTATCCTGGATCCCCAGTCCGAAACTGCCTCGCCGTTGGCCTGGCCGGCATCCATTCAGCAAAATGAGTCCAAGGCTGTCGCTGAGCTACAACAAGACTATCCGCGATTTACCCAAGATATTCCGCGGGAAGACTAATGAGTCAGTGGCGGGCTAGGTCAGCAGACACATTCGAGGAGGCCACCACCATGAGTCCGGTATCAACCAACAGCTCCCACGGTGTCAACACCACCGTGCAGATCCACCTGCGCTGGGGCGATATGGACGCCTATGGGCACGTCAATAACGTCCAAATCGTGCGTCTGATGGAAGAAGCCCGCGTGCTGGCTTTCGGAACTCCCTCGGGCACTGGAGCTCCCGAATCCGAAGACCAGCCGGAGGTGGCAGCCCCGATTGACTTGATTAGTTCCGTCCCCGAAGGCGTGCTGACCCTGATTTCCGAGCACACCGTGAGATATCGGCGACAACTGCCCTACCGACGCCAACCGGTCCCGGTCCGTCTGCAGATCACGAAGGTGAAGGCCGCCGCGATCGAGGTTGGCTATGAATTCATCGACCCGGTGACTGCCGAGGTGGCAGTGACCGCCAGCTCCACCATGGTCTTCGTTGATGCCGAGTCAGGACGACCAGTGCGGCTCAATGATGAACAGAAAGCGCGGTTGCACGGTTAGCGCGCCGGTGCCTCTGGGACGCCGAGACGGTGGTACCGGTCATGACCGGATGGGACGGGCTCGCCGAGTTTAAACAACACCTTGGGCCAGCATCGCGTCGGCGACCTTGGTGAAGCCAGCGATATTAGCGCCCATCACATAGTCACCGGGGACGCCGAAATCCTCGGCAGTAGCCACGCAACGATCGTGAATATCTGTCATGATCTGCTCGAGACGGTCGTGAGTGTAGCTGAAGCTCCAGCTGTCGCGCACCGCGTTCTGTTGCATTTCCAAAGCCGAAGTAGCCACACCGCCGGCATTGGCAGCCTTTCCCGGCCCGAACAATACTCCAGCTTCTTTGAAAGCTGCGGCGGCGTCGTGAGTACATGGCATATTCGCCCCCTCAGCCAGAGCCACCACGCCGTTTTTAATCAGGGTCTTGGCATTCTCTTCGGTTAGCTCATTCTGGGTAGCGCACGGTAGAGCGACGGTGACCGGAACATCCCACACCGAGCCAGAGGATTGATAGGTGGCCTTGCCACCGCGGCGGTCGGCGTAGTCTGAAATCCGGCCACGCTCAACTTCCTTGATCTGGCGCAACAGATCCAGGTCAATGCCGTCAGGGTCATGAACGTAGCCGGAAGAATCCGAGGCAGTCACCACGGTGGCTCCCAACTGGGTGGCCTTCTGGATGGCGTAAATGGCCACGTTGCCCGAACCGGAAACCGCAACGGTTTGGCCATCCATGGACTGGTTCTTGGTGTGCAACATCGAATCGGTGAACATCACCGCGCCGTACCCGGTAGCCTCGGTACGGGCCAAAGAACCACCCCAGGAGATGCCCTTACCGGTCAACGTGCCGGCCTCCCACTTATTGGTGATGCGCTTGTATTGGCCGAACAGATAGCCGATCTCACGGCCACCGACACCGATGTCTCCGGCAGGAACGTCGGTGTACTCACCGATGTGTCGGTACAGCTCGGTCATGAACGATTGGCAGAAGCGCATGATTTCATCTTCGCTTCGTCCGGCCGGATTGAAGTCAGATCCGCCCTTACCGCCGCCGATCGGCATACCGGTCAATGCGTTCTTGAAGATCTGCTCAAAGCCGAGGAATTTCACGATTCCTAGATACAGCGAGGGGTGGAAACGTAGACCGCCTTTATAAGGGCCGAGTGCGGAGTTGAATTCCACCCGGAAGCCACGGTTGATGTGGACGTTGCCGTCATCGTCGAGCCACGGCACCCGGAAAATAATCTGGCGCTCAGGCTCACACATCCGTTGCAAAATGGATTGTTCAGCGTATTCGGGATGGCGCTTCATGACCGGGGACAGCGTCTCGAAGATCTCGGTGACCGCCTGGTGGAATTCCGATTCGCCGGGATTGCGACGGAGAACTTCTTCGTGGACTTTCTCTAATGCTGCATCCATATCAGGCAACCTCTTTTATCTTTGGAGTCATAGATCATTCGGTGAGGCTGCCTCCGAAAGTAGGGTACGGCTGCACCCTCTCGGGGAGACAGCCGTTGTCTACCACGTATCACCATAACACCTTGAGGCGACAAAGGAAAATACCAGTTGCCATTATCTCGCAACATTTACCTTCAGCGGGTTCGGAAGTCTTTCGCTCCGAGACAGTAAATCCCCAGATCGAGCGTCGATAATGGCACCATAGGGAATGTGCCAGACAAAACTTCCCCCCAGCCTTCCCACGGGGTTCGTCCCCTGCCGATGCCGTTGTGGCTTCAAGGCGTGATCGAATCCTGTGCTGCAGCTCTGATGGGTATCGCCGGGCTTGCCGTGCTCCTGATTGGGATGTGGCTCTTTGGAGCCTGGGCCAATATGGATCTACTGGCGGTGGGACAGCTTGCTGGCGTGTTGTGGCTGGCCGGTCAAGGAACCCCGGTAGCACTGTCGGTTCCCCAACCTGGGACCGAAGAGATCATGTCGGGAACTCTGTGGTTCCTCCCGCTGGGCCTGACCGCGATCCTGCTGTATCTCACCACGCGCGTCGGGCACCGACTGGCTCGAGCCAGCGAGGCTCGCAAACTCTGGCAGGCGCTGATCCCCGCGGTACTGGCCTACGGGCTGTTCGCTTTTGGGCTTTCCTCACTGATTTCTGTTGAGCGCATCCACGTTCCCCCGGCGGGCGTGCTGGCACCCCTTGGGATCTTTGGACTCGGTATTGTGCTCGGGCTGCGCCGACGCTACGGTAGCTGGCGTTTTCTGGGGACCGAGGCGATCGGCACCTGGATGAGTGCCCGTTCCCAGCAGGTGCGCTGGATGTTGAGCTTCCTGGCCTCGATGGTCAAAGCTGCCACCGTGGGAATCCTGGCCGCAGTGGCCAGCGCGGCAGTACTGACCGTCGTGCTCATCGGAGTGCAGTGGGCGCCGATTACCGAGGTCTATCAACGTTTAGGTACCGGAATATGGGGTGGCCTGGCGCTGACCCTGTTGCAGGTGGCGCTGTTACCGAACCTGGTGCTGTGGGTGTTGTCGTGGATGACCGGTATTGGATTCAGCCTGGGCACCGGCTCACTGATCGCCCCAGCCGGAACGATTCTTGGCCCGCAACCGGCCATACCGTTACTGGCTGCCATTCCACCGGAGTCTTCCTTGGCCGATACGTGGTGGGTGCTGTTGATCCCGGTGGCCTGCGGCATCGTCGCCGGTGTGTGGCTCTTCCGTGACGGGGAAAATCACGTAGAAGATTGGATCACTCAACGGGTTGGCCACCCCATCGTCGCGCCCGCGCTGGCCACCCTGACGACTGGGGTCATCTTGGCTGCGATCGTCGCGGTGGTCATGATGTTGGTATGGTGGCTGTCCTCAGGGTCCTGGGGCTTCGGCAAATTTGACGAGGTCGGCCCCACCGCATGGCTCAGCGGGTTGACCCTGGGCGGCGAAGTTGGGGTCGGGGCCATGCTGGGCTATGTGCTGGCTCCGCTGGTTGACGCTCCGCTGTACTCCAGTACGACAGACCAGGCCCAGCCAACGGTCACATCAGGATCGGCTGACCCCGACTGAGTGCTACTACTCAGTCAGTCTGAGCTGCTGAAGGATATCGGAGTATTGCTGATCGCACTCACTGACCGCAGTGTGGGTGATCGCCGAGTGCAAGCATTGTTCATAGTCCTGGGTGGGGGCCCACAAGACCATCTGCGCAACCGCAATGGCGGTAAACAGGACACAACCCAGTGCTCCGGCAGTGCCTGCTAACCAGGTCAGCATGGTGGTTTTGACCTGAGTGGCACCTCGGAATAACACGACCGCAACCACGACACCAGCAATCCCAAAGATCGGGGTGACGACTTTATACGGCAGAGGTAACACCGACCCGGCGTAGGTGGCGATCAACGCGGCCAACAACCAGAGCACCAGCTGACTCAGCGATCCGGTGCGAGAACTGGTCGATGAGGCCGAGGTCTTATTCGACACGATCCTGGTGGTCCTCTATTCCGTCGTTGGGGTGATGTCCAGAACACCATCCTAGCCAGAGGTAGCCACTCTTTGCGTCGGGCCTCGCGTTAGAGTTAAGGCCGGTCATGATCGTCTGGCTCGCATCCAGCTCACCTCTGGCGGAAGGATCCCCCATACTATGCGCGTTGTTGTATTGCTATCTGGCTCCGGTTCCAATTTTCAGGCGGTGCTCGACGCGGTTCAGGCCGGGCGCCTGGCGATCGAAATCGTTGCGGTGGGGTCTGATACCGCCGAGGCCTATGGTCTGCGTCGTGCCGACGCAGCCGAGCTGGAGACCTTCGTGGTCGACTGGACCAATTATCACAACCGCACCGAGTGGACGAAGGCGCTACTGACCGTGGTGGATAGCTATGCACCCGATCTGGTTGTCTCGTCTGGTCTGATGCGGGTGGTCGGTGAAGAATTTGTCCGGGCCTACCACGGTCGATTTATCAACACTCATCCGGCGTTACTACCGAGCTTTCCCGGAGCCCACGCGGTCCGGGACGCCCTACAGGCCGGGGTCATCACCACCGGTGCCACCGTGCACCTGGTGGATGCCGGGGTGGACACCGGCCCGATCATTGCTCAGACCGAGGTCGAGGTCACCGCAGATGATGACCAGGACAGTCTGCACAAACGCATCAAAGTCGTTGAACGAGACATGCTGATTGACACCCTGGCCGCCGTGGCTGCGGGGCACACGGCGCTGGAACTGGCCGAACAATTTGCCCAGAAGCGACGGGGCCGCGCCGGTGCGGACGCTACTGAGGCATCAAAAGAACACTCGAGTCCAGACTAGACTTGAACTGTGAATGGAGCGCTGGCCCGTTCACGCCAAATGTATTTTCGAGTGACCGCGAACCGATGGTAGGAGTAGCTGGCGTGGCAGAATCCACAGATAAAATCCCGTTCAAACGTGCACTGATTTCGGTTTACGACAAAACCGGTCTTCAGGATCTAGCTCGCGGTCTAGCTGATGCCGGTGTGCAGATTGTCTCGACCGGGTCGACTGCCAAAACCATTGCGTCCACTGGGGTGGATGTTACCGAGGTCGCAGATATTACCGGGTTCCCCGAAGTGCTTGACGGGCGGGTGAAAACTCTGCACCCGCGCATTCACGCCGGCATTCTGGCTGATCGCCGCCTGGAATCGCACCGGGCCCAGCTGGACGAACACCACATCGAACCTTTTGACCTGGTCATCGTCAACCTCTATCCCTTCGTCGAAACCGTTGGTTCTGGCGCGGGGGAAGACGACGTGATTGAAAAGATCGACATCGGTGGGCCCTCCATGGTTCGGGCGGCAGCGAAGAACCACCCCTCTATCGCGGTGGTCGTCGACCCGCGCTCCTATCAAGACGTTGTCACCGCAGCCCAGCAGGGTGGTTTCGACTTGGCCACTCGCAAGCGACTGGCCTCGTTGGCTTTTGCGCATACTGCCGCTTACGACAACGCGGTGGCGGCTTGGACTGCCGCGCAATTCGGTGAAGCTCCCGAGCAGGAATCCACGGTCAGCCAGCTTCCGCCCTACGTTGGGGTATCGCTGAGCCGTGCCGAATCGTTGCGCTATGGTGAAAATCCCCACCAGCCCGCTGCCCTGTATGTCGAGGATGGGGCCAGTACCGGTATCGCCCAAGCGCAGCTGCTGCATGGCAAGCCGATGAGCTACAACAACTATGTGGATGCCGACGCCGCGGTGCGCGCCGCGTTCGACTTCAGCGATCCGGCCGTGGCCATCATTAAGCACGCCAACCCCTGCGGTCTGGCCGTCGGGGACGCACATGCCACCGACCCGATCGCTGATGCTCACGCTAAAGCTCACGCCACGGACCCGGTTTCTGCTTTCGGGGGAGTGATCGCGGCGAACCGTGAGATCACCGCGACGTTCGCCACCCAGGTCAAGGACATTTTTACCGAAGTGATGGTGGCCCCCAGTTTCTCGGCCGAGGCGGTTGAGATCCTCTCGGCGAAGAAGAACCTGCGCCTGCTCGAATTGCCCGCAGGCTTTCACCGCGACTCCGTGGAGTATAAGCAGGTCTCCGGGGGCATGTTGTTACAGGTCGCCGACACCTTCCAGTCTCAGGGCGACAACCCTGCCGACTGGGAACTGGTTTCGGGCGAGCCCGCCGATGAAACCACCCTGGCCGATCTGGCTTTTGCTTGGAAAGCCGTGCGCGCGGCTAAATCCAACGCCATTTTGTTGGCCCAACAGCAGGCAGCCGTGGGTATCGGGATGGGCCAGGTCAACCGCCTGGACTCCTGCCGGTTAGCCATCGAACGTGCCAACACCCTCGGTATGGCAACCACCGGAGCTCAACAGACCGGCACCAACGATCAGGTGAGATCGGTCGGAGGCGCTAGCAACCCGACCTCGACCGAGCAGGCCCCGGTGCGCGCTCGCGGTTCGGTAGCAGCCTCGGATGCGTTCTTTCCCTTCCCCGACGGGCTCCAAATCCTCATCGATGCTGGGGTGCGTGCCGTGGTGCAACCCGGTGGCTCCATCCGAGACGAGGACGTTATCGCCACAGCGCGCCAGGCGGGGATCACGATGTACCTGACCCATTCCCGACACTTCTACCACGGCTAAGCACGGCTGTAATCATTCAGGTGGTGCCAACTGACCGCAGGCTGGCAAAGTTTGAAGTTGGTCTCTGCGGTCGGCTAGTGTTAGTGACCGTTCAGCCAGCGCCTGAGCGACACAGCCTCATCACTCAGCTCTTTCAGATAATCCCGCGTAGCCACCGGCGTCTCCGGGGTCACCGTGACTCCTTCACGGTGTTGACCGACGTTGAGCTCAGGTGTTGCTGTGTCCCCACGGTGCCGGCGCGTTTGCAACGACTCCACCCTGGGCCGCACTCCCGGTCCGGACGGTGGCCGGTCGTGGCCTGATCTGGGGAACTGGAGGCGGGATCATGTCGAAACAGCAGACCACGATCTACGACGTGGAGGCACTGGAAGAGTCCATCCAAGACCACCTCAAAGAAGATCGACTGGCTGAAGCCACCGTCGAGCTACGACGGTTACGCCCCTCTGATCTGGAGCGGTTCCTGGACCGGACCTCTCGCACGATGTTGCCGGTGGCCTTCCGCCTGCTGGATAAAGACGCAGCCGTGACCGTGTTTGAGACCATGGAGCCGCAGTTGCAGTCGGATCTCATTGACGGGTTGCAAACCAGCCGGGTGCAGGAAATTTTCGGGGAACTGGAATCGACCTCCCAGGCTCGGCTCCTCGATGAGGTGCCCGCCGAGGTCGCCCAACGGTTGCTGTCCGGACTCTCGGCTGCCGATCGCAATCAAGCCGGGCGCGTGCTCGGGTACCCCGAAGACGCGGTGGGTCGACGCCTGACCCCCATCACGGTCGAGCTCAGTGCCCACATGAGTGCCACCGAAGCCCTGCAAGCTGTGCGAGCCGCTGACGTCGATGCCGACGATGAAAATGAGCTCGCCACCCTGCCGGTCGCCTCCTCCACGCACAAGGTCCTGGGCTTGGTCGACCTGACCCGCCTCGTGCGGGCTGAGCCGGATACCTTGGTCCGCGACATCATGCACGACACCGATACGGTCAATGCGACCGAAGAAGCCGAAGTGGCCGCGCGGATGGCTGTGCACCACCGAGTGCAAGCGGTGCCTGTGGTCGACGACGCCGAACGGCTCATCGGTATGCTGCTGGTTGATGATGCCCAGCGTATTCTGGAAGAAGAAGAGTCCGAAGATACCTATCGTTCCGGTGGTGCCGAACCTCTGGGCCAGCCGTATCTGACCACTTCGATCATGCAACTGGTCAAGTCCCGCATCGTCTGGCTGCTGGTGCTGGCGATCGGCGCAACACTGACCGTGCAGGTATTGCAGGTCTTTGAAGAGATGCTTGCGGTCATGGTGGTGCTGACCTTGTTCATTCCGTTGCTGACTGGCACCGGTGGAAATACCGGTAACCAGGCGGCCACCACCGTTACCCGTGCCATCGCCCTGGGCCAAGTGACGCCCCGAGACGTCTGGCGGGTCATCGGTCGAGAAGCACTGGTGGGTTGCACCCTGGGCGCCTGTTTAGGTGTCCTCGGGTTTGTGATTACCGGACTGATCTTCGGGTGGGATATTGGCACAGTGATCGGACTGACACTGCTGGCGATCTGCACGGTGGCTGCTACGGTGGGCTCGATGATGCCGCTCATCGCGTCCAAGATCGGTGTGGACCCGGCGGTGTTCTCCAACCCATTTATCTCCACGGTGGTGGACGCTCTGGGGCTGATCATCTACTTTATGGTCGCCCAGTCCGTTCTGGGGCTCTAAGCTCTGCGCCAGATCTGCCGGCAACTGCCTTTACCTATCGACCCATGACTCCGGTAGATTAAGAAAGAACCTGTGTTGGTCGACGGTGTTCGCACCGTTGGTCGGTGTGCTTTAGGGCGCACCCATGAGAAATCCGAGACGGATGAGCATCCACGAGGAGATTGGTACACCCATGTCCAAGATTATCTATACTCACACCGATGAGGCCCCCATGCTCGCCACAGCATCGCTGTTGCCGATCGTGAGGGCTTTTGCATCCACCGCCGGTGTTGAGCTGGAGACGCGCGATATCTCCCTGGCCGGACGTGTGCTGGCTGCTTTCAACGACGTCCTGCCCGAGGAACAGCGCACCAATGATGCGTTGGGCGAACTGGGTGAATTGGTCAAAGAACCCGAAGCAAACGTCATCAAGCTTCCTAATATCTCCGCCTCCGTCCCGCAGCTGGTGGCCACCATCAAAGAACTGCAACAGGCCGGCTACGAGTTGCCGGACTACCCTGACGAGCCTGCCACCGAGGAACAGAAGGATGCTCGGGCCCGCTATGACTCGGTCAAGGGGTCGGCGGTTAACCCGGTGTTGCGCGAAGGAAATTCGGACCGTCGCGCCCCGCGGGCGGTCAAAAACTTCGCCAAGAAGCACCCGCATTCCATGGGGGAGTGGTCTGCGGACTCCCAGACCAACGTGGCCACCATGCACGACCATGACTTCGTCTCCAATGAGCAATCGGTGACCATGGATTCCGACGATGTGCTCACCATTCGGCATACCGACGCTGACGGCAATGTCACCATCCTGAAAGACGAGCTCAAAGTCCTCAAGGGCGAGATTGTGGATGCCACCTTCATGTCGGCCCGTGCCCTGGATGACTTTTTGGCAGAACAGGTTGCCAAAGCCAAAGAGCAGGGCGTGCTGTTCTCCGCTCACCTGAAAGCCACCATGATGAAGGTCTCCGACCCGGTGATCTTCTCCCACGTGGTTAAGGCCTACTTCCCGGAGTTGTTTGAAAAATATGGTGACCAGCTGGCCGCTGCCGGGCTATCGGCCACCAACGGGCTGGCTTCGATCGAAAACGGTTTGGACCAGCTGGACGACCAGACCGCTGAAGGCATCAAACAGGCGATTGCTGATGGCTACGCCAACGGCCCGGATTTGGCCATGGTCAATTCGCATAAGGGCATCACCAATCTCCACGTTCCCTCGGATGTGATCATCGATGCCTCCATGCCGGCGATGATTCGCACCGGCGGCCAGATGTGGAATAAGAACGATGAAACCCAGGACACCTTGGCTGTGATCCCGGATTCCTCCTATGCTGGCGTTTACCAGACCGTGATTGACGACTGCCGTGCCAACGGCGCCTACGATCCGACCACCATGGGCACCGTGCCCAATGTGGGGCTGATGGCACAGAAGGCTGAAGAGTACGGCTCTCACGACAAGACCTTTATCCAGGACACGGCCGGCATCGTGGAGATCATCAATTCGGACGGGGATGTATTAACGAGCCACCAGGTGGAAGCACATGACATCTGGCGGGCCTGCCAGACCAAGGACATCCCGGTGCGCAACTGGGTTAAGCTTGCAGTCACCCGCGCCCGGGCCTCGAAGACTCCGGCGGTCTTCTGGTTGGACGCTGAGCGCGCTCACGATGCGCAGCTGATTGCCAAAGTCAAAGAGTACCTACCCGAAAATGACACCGACGGACTGGATTTGCGCATCCTGGCACCCGAAGAGGCCACGCGGTTCACCCTGGAGCGGATCCGTGCCGGTGAAGATACCATTTCGGTAACCGGTAACGTGCTACGCGACTACCTCACCGACCTGTTTCCCATCCTGGAGCTGGGTACCTCGGCGAAGATGCTCTCGATTGTTCCACTGATTAATGGTGGCGGGCTCTTCGAGACCGGTGCCGGCGGATCGGCTCCCAAGCACGTCCAACAGTTCGTGGAAGAAAACCACCTGCGCTGGGATTCACTGGGTGAATTCTTGGCCCTGGCCGTCTCCTTCGAACACCTGGCCCAGTCCTTCGACAACTCCCGCGCCCAGGTGCTCGGCGATACTCTGGATGCCGCCACCGGTACCTTCTTGGAAGAAGGGCGTTCCCCGTCCCGTCGAGCCGGGGAGATTGACAACCGTGGCTCCCACTTCTATCTGGCGCTGTACTGGGCTGAAGAACTGGCAGCCCAGACCGATGACCAGCCGCTGGCTGATGCCATGAAGGATGTCGCTTCCCAGCTACGGGCCAAAGAAGACCAGATTATGGAAGAACTCAATAGCGTCCAGGGTGAGCCGGTGGATATCGCCGGGTACTACTACCCCTCGGTGGAGAAGATTTCTGCTGCTATGCGTCCCTCCGAAACGCTCAACAGCATTATCTCCAGCCTCGACCAGCGCTAAAAAATTGACGACCCGGGTCAGAATCGGCCGGTTCCTGCTTTCAAAGCGGGCACCGGCCGATGGTGGGTCGGTGGCCTGGCGCCGAGTACGCTGCCGGCGCTAGTCAGCGAATTCCTCACGAGCGCCGGCCTCGCGGGCTGACTGTTCCAGTACCGTGTAGGCCTCACGTGTCAAAGCGGTCCACAGCTTGATCGCCAGGTTCGGATCGGTTTCTTCCACCGATGCGATCATCTGGGCGGTGAGCACCAAACACACCACGTCGTCCACGGCACGAATCGTGGAGACCTGACGCCCGCTACGACCCAGGGCGATCTCCCCGAAAGTGGTACCGGGGGAGAGATAGGTCTGCCGATACCGGGCACCACCGGAACCGTGGGAGGTGGTTTCTACCCGCCCGGAGCGGATGAAGTAGATGCCGCCGAAAGGCTGGCCGGCACGTCGGATAATCTCCCCGGCTTTGTACTTGCGCCGTTCCATGATCGCAGCCAGCACATCCACGTCGCGATCGTCGAGGAACTCGAATAACGGAGCTGATTCTGGTTCTTCGCTCGAAGCGGGCAGATTGTCCTGTGCGTACCGTTGCGCCAGTCGGTGTTCGGCCCATTCCAGCGCTGCCGCACGGTTCTCGAACAGGCGGAAAGTGCCCTGAACTTCGGCGTTCGAGGATGCGGACCGGGGGCCATCGGAGAGTACCAACTCGCCTTCCGAGGCAGCCTTGGCCTTCTCCCGCGGGTCTTCGACTTCCAGCCCCTCGGTGCTGTTGACGAAGTCCATAATATGATCCACCAGCCGGTCTTCGTGATCGATAATTGCCAGGTCTCGGTTATCTGCATTGAGCTTGGAAGCCAGGGAGGCTAAGACGCGAATCGCGGAACGACCGAACTCATCGATCCCGTTGAGATCGATCATGATGGTCGAGACGTCGTCGTCGAATTCCACGATGCTACGCTGCAATGCTTCGGTTTCGGCAAAGCCCAGATCGCCAGAGATTTCCAAAATCTGGCATCGGTGGCCATAGGCTGAAACCGCCCGGGACAGGTCGGTGGAGCGGATGACACCTGAGAAAGCATCGGCCAGGGAGTAGTGGGCACGCAGGGTAGACCGGCCCAGTGGTGGGGCATCGGCGTAGTGCAGGCCCAGATCACTGGTGATCCGTGCAATGGCGGCGGCCCCGCGCACTGAGGTGCCGTGTTCGTCCAGTGGGGGAGAGAACACCCCGATGCCCAGCTGTCCGGGAAGCACCACCATGATGCCTCCATCAACCCCGGACTTTGCCGGCAGTCCCACGTCAATGGCCCAGTTACCGGCCGAATCGTACATACCGCACGTGTTCATGACCGACACCACCTGACGTACTGTTTCAGGCGTGAAGACCTGACGGCCGGTGACCGGGTTTTCACCGCGTCGTGCCAGGGTAGCGGCCATCATGGACAGCTCAGCACTGGTGAGTCCGACCGCACATTGCCGGAAATAGTCGTCCACGATGGGTTGGGGGTCTGATTCGATGATGTCGAAGGAACGTAGTAACCAGGCCAGTGCCCGGTTACGGTGGCCGTGCTTATTCTCCGCCCGATAAATCTGCTCCATGATCTTCAGTTCCCGGTCGCATCCGGCTGAGGCTTCCTCGAACGCGTGCATGAGACGTCCGATGCGATTACGACCACCGCGACCTTTAATCAGCCCGACGGTGGCGATCGCCCCGGCATTAATCATGGGATTATCTGGGCGTCCCGTCCCGGACTGCAGAGAGATTTCGTTGAACGAGTCCCCGGAGGGTTCCACATCGACCTTTTCCCCGACTTTCTGGGGGCCCAAATCGTCCAGGGCCAGCGCGTAGGCAAAGACCTTGGCGATGGACTGGATGGCGAAGCGCTGATCCACATCGCCGGCCGAGTACTGTTGGCCGTTGACCGTGGTCAGCGTGATGCTGAGATGGTCTGGATTTGGGTTGGCCACTGATTCGGTTACGGGATTGACCGCGCCATGGCGCATCGGACGCAAGTCGGTGACGAGCTGCTCCAAATAATCCTGCAGAGGAGAACGCATGATGAGCGACAGACTTCTTTCTCCCGCGCATCACGCGCGGGCCTCGTCGAGTGAATGGGCGAAGATGGGATCGGGGGGTGCTTCTATCGTTTTCGTCAAGCTGCTGGGGCTAGTTGGGCTGGTCGAGATTCGTAGAAGGTACCGTCTCTGAGCATCGCGAACAGGACGTCAGTTCTTCGACGGGCTAGGGCGATGACGGCTTGGTTGTGACGTTTCCCTTCGGCGCGTTTCTTGTCGTAGTAGGCCCGCGAGGCGGGGTCGCCTTTAATCGAAGCAAAGGCAGACAAGAACAGCACTCGTTTGAGGACTTTGTTGCCGCGCCGAGATGGGGATTCTCCACGAATGGAGGTGCCGGATTGGCGGGTCACGGGTGCGATGCCAGCATATGAAGCTAGGTGTGCTGCGGATTTGAAGTCTTTGCCGACGACTTCGGTGAGGATGCGTGCGGCTGTCCTGACCCCGATGCCTGGCATGGAGGTCAGGACTTCGGTAAGAGGGTGCGCATCAACGACTTTCAAGATCTCTGTTTCGATATCTGTTCGTTGTTGGGTCAGCTGTTGAAGTTGAGCCGCCAACCGCCCGACGATGTGTTCAGCAGCGTGCGTGCCAGTCACGATGGTGGTTTGTTCAGCTAGCGCGGCAAAGATCTCGTCGGTGAGTCGCGCCGCCATTCGGGGCGCTAATTTCTTTAACCGGGTTCTGACATGTCCTCGCCCGGCGCGCTGCAAAGCGGCCGGAGTTGGATACCTACCCAGCAAATCTACCACGGCCGGGTGGGCCAGCCTGGGTCCAAGCACCCGTTCCAGCGTTGGGTGAATCTGGGTCAATAATCCTCGCAGCCGGTTGCGGACTTGGGTCAGTTGCGCGGCGAGATCGTCATCAAAACCACACAGCATCGATAGTTCTGCAATCCGCTCCTCAGCCACGGTGATGCCGCGCAATGTGTGGGGCATGGTGCGCGCTGTTTCAGCAATTATGTAGGCATCTCGGGCATCCGTTTTAGCCTGGCCCGGATGTAAATCGGCCACCCGGCGCATCGTCAATCCTGGTAGGTAGGCGACTTGGATCCCGAGTTGTTGGGCAACCGCGATCACTAACGCGCCGATGGTTTTGGGCTGATCTACCACAACCAACAGCTCACCGTATTTGGCCGCAAGATCTTTCAACAGCTCCTGAATCTTTGGTTCAGATTGCGGCAATGGCTTGTCATATACAACCTTGCCATCGTGGTTGACAGCGGTGGCATGATGGTCGGACTTGCCGACGTCGATTCCAAGAAACACTTGAGGTTCCATCGGGTACCTTCTTTGACTCGTTCCACTAAAAGACCAGGTCACCGATGGCCCGTCCGCTCACAACCACGTTACAAGGGCCCGCAAGTTCCAAGAGCGTGCTTCTATTAGCGATCCGAACGAACCAGACCGGTTCCGGTGACAACACCCCCCGGATTATGGTCAACTGGGGGCAAACATCATGCCGGAACCAGCCGGCTCCCTACACTGCATATCCTGCCGGAAAACAGTGACACCTAAAAGGTAACGGGGCCTAAGACCGTAACTGGGCCTCAGCAAACTCGACGTTGAACCCTTCGGTAACCACGGGCGGAGTCTTCTGCCCATCGTCACCGTGGAGTTCTTGTTCTTGGCGACGTAATTGCACCCGTCGGATCTTGCCGGAGATCGTCTTGGGTAGCTGCGAGAACTGGAAGCGACGAACCCGGCCGTATGGTGGCAGTGTCTCACGACCGAACTCATAGATGGACCGCGCGGTCTCTTCGGTAGGTTCATAGCCTTGAGCCAAAACGATATAAGCCTTCGGCACGGCCATACGAATGGCATCCGGTGAAGGCACCACGGCAACTTCCAGCACCGCGGGGTGCTGGATGAGCCCGGATTCCAGTTCAAAGGGCGAGAGCTTGTAGTCGGAGGCTTTGAACAGATCATCGGCGCGGGACACGTAGGTGTAGACCCCAGATTCATCGCGCTTCATCACGTCCCCGGTGCGGTACACGCCCTGTGAGAAGGCTTCGGCATTACGCTCATCGTCCCGGTAGTATCCCGGGGTTAACCCACCCGGTCGTGGGTCAAGGCGGAGAACGACCTGGCCTTCACCGGGGCCGGAAATGATGTCTTCGGTGTCCTGATCCATCAGCTCGACCTGGTAGCCCGGCAACGGGCGACCCAAAGCCCCCGGGGTGAGCTCTTGGCCGGGGGTGTTGGCGATTTGGAGCGTGGTTTCGGTCTGCCCATAACCGTCGCGAATATCCACGCCCCAGCCGCGCCGGACGTGTTCGATAATGCTGGCGCTGAGTGGTTCCCCAGCCGAGAGTGCAACCGTTGGAGGAGTGGACAGTTGGGTCAGATCTGCCTGGATCAGCATTCGCCACACGGTCGGAGGAACACACAGGGAGGTGACCTGCTGGCGATCCATTAACTCCATCAGCGCCTCAGGATCAAAGCGACGGTAGTTGAATACCAGAATGGTGGCCTCGGCAATCCAGGGTGTAAAGAAGCTGGACCAGGCGTGTTTGCCCCAGCCCGGGGAGGCGATATTCAGATGGACGTCTCCGGGACGCAACCCCATCCAATACAGAGTGGAGAAGTGCCCTACTGCGTAGGAGTACTGCGTGTGAGTAACCATCTTCGGTTCCGAGGTGGTCCCGGAGGTGAAATAGATCAGCATCGTCTCCGCCGCTTCGGTCAGCCCCGGATCGGTCAGCTCGCCGGTGGCCTCGCGGGTGAACCCGTGGGCCTGATCTGTGGCCTCCCCAGTGGTGATCAAACCATCGAGCTGGTCGGCACAGTTGGCGAATTTGTCGAGATTGTCCGTATTGGTCATCGCCCAACGCACTTGGGCGCGTTGCAGACGAGAGATAATGGCCTGGGGAGCCAGCATCGTGGTGGTGGGCAGAACGACCACACCGAGCTTGATCGCCGCCAGCATGGCTTCCCACAGCTCGACCTGGTTGTCCAGCATCAGCATGAGCTTATCGCCACGGCGCATGCCCAGGGATTGGAACCAGACCGCCACGCGGGCAGCGCGCTCCGCGAGCTCGCGGAAGGTCAAGGAAATGTCTACGCCGGCCTCGTTGGCAATGATCAGAGCTGGTTGATCGCCACGGACGGGGTCGGCGGCCAGCTGGTCGAACCAGTCGGAGGTGAAATTGAAGTGGTCGATCTCAGGCCACGAGAAGCTCTTGCGTGCTTGGTCGAGATCCTCACGTAAACGTAGCAGGTCATCTCGGTAGGCTCGGTAGGTCTCCGTGACTGTCATCAACACACACCTTTCGTGGCTTCAATCTTGGCTCGAGCTGATCAGATGTCGTGCACCACTCGGCGGTAGCCCGACTCAAAGTCCTTCCGGCCACGGGCGATGTTCTCACCAACTAACCGCAACCTGTCGGTACGCAATCCCACGGTGAGTGCATCTTGGAGCACTTCACGATTTTTTGGTGTAAAGAACAGAAAGCCCAGGATCCGCTGTGCCCGATGGAAAAGCGACTGTGCGTCGAGATCGTCGCCGCCGAGCGCCTCATAATAAACATTAGCAATCTCCACCGGGCTCAGATCCTTCAAACGCCCATGTGAGCCCAACATCACGGTGCGGTATACCGCCCATTGATCGATGTTGACACTGGCGGGCCAGAGGAAGCCGTACTCGTCGGTGATCCAGGTGCCGTGAGCGAGCCGCTCACGGATGACCTGGCTGGCCGCGGAGCTGACGCGGGTGACGAACCGTGGCCGGCAGGGCCAGAGGTGATCGAGCAGATATTCCGCCCGGGGCCGACCGGACATCCCCGACGTATCGGGGTACCGCAACCGCTCGCCCCAGCGTGGTTCCAAATACTGCTGCAACTGAACATTGTCGACCTCGGCGCCGGACTGTGTGAAGCGCATAATGGTCTCCGTCTCCCGGAGCACATCCTCCAACTGCGAGGTAATCATTTCGATGCGGTTCAGATCCCGATTCGATAAGCGGGGATTTGTGGCTACATCAGAACTTGGGTCCACAGGTGACACCGCCGGTGCCCAGAGTCGCTGGGCGCGCGCGTACTGTGTATGGAGACGTTGAATCGCTGGGTGCTGGCCGGTGACCCATTCGGGGTGGTCCAAGGCCTGAGCGGGGTCGGTTTCTCGCAGTGCCAGTTCCGACTGCAACCGCTTGATCTTGTGTTGTAAGGCGTTCAATCGGGCACGCTGGACACGACGTTGATATAAGAACACGGCACAACAGCCCACAGCGATCACCAGGGCCACCAGTAAGAAGAAGATCACAGGCTCCACGATGCTCACTCTATCTTGTGCGCTCGGTGTGGTGAGATGAAACGGTGGGACGCACGGCGGGCTGATCCATCACTTCCACCCCAGGTGCTCAAATACCCGGACCCAACTGGCAAAGAGGCGCCGGTTGGCAACCACGCCCCACTGGTTGGGGTTGGCCACCAGGAGCAGGTCAGCCTCTCGCACCGCCTGATCTGCGGCCAGCTGCTCCGCGACGCTGTCTACGGTGCCCACCACCGTGGGCCCGGACCGAGCTCGAGCACCATCGAGCATCCCGACAGAGTCTGTCTCCCCCGAGATCGGGGCATAACGGAGCTTGTCTTCGGCCGATTCGATCACGTAGATAGACCGAGTGACCGCCGTCTGTCCGCCTGTCGTGTGGCCCGAGGCAGTATAAGCGGCACGATACTCGGTGAGTTGGTGAGCCTGCTGGACATGGAAGGGGCGTCCGTCGTCTTCCAACAACAGGGTAGACGAGACCAAGTTATATCCCTGTTCGCCGGCCCAGACCGCCGACGAGGTGCTTCCGGCTCCCCAATACAGGCGGTTAATCAAGGTCGAGGAATACGGTTCGATGCGCAACCGGTCCACCCCCACCGGCGCCCAGGACGACTCCGGGTCAGCGTGAGCGATGGGCTCACCGGAGACTGCCTGTCGAATGCGTCCCCCGGTGTTGCGGGGATAGTCAGACCAGGACTGGCCCTGGTCACGGTGATAACCGAACTGGTGTTGCCCATCCAAGGCCGCCTCAGGAGAACCACGGGAGATCCCCAGATGTAGACGCGCATCGGAGATGAGATCGGTGGTGGCGGCTTCCTCGGCAAAGTACAGCGGATTCTCGTAGCGCAACATTCACCCGTAACATTGGATTCATGACGAGTCGCGTAGCCGCCTACATGCGGATCTCCCAGGACCGCACGGGCGACGGATGGGCCATCGACACCCAGCTCCGCAAGATCAGCGACCTGGCCACGCTGAGGGGCTGGCGGGTCGTCGCCGAGTACGAGGACTCCTCCGTCTCGGCCTCCAAGCCGCGTGGTGCCGGCACGGACTGGGCCAGGATGCTCAAGGACGCCGACGCCGGTCAGTTCGACACCGTGGTCGCCGTCGACATCGACCGCCTCCTGCGCAGCACCAAGGATCTGAACACGCTGATCGACCATGGGCTGCAGGTCGTCACGGTCGACGGCGAGATCGACCTCGCCACGGCCGATGGGGAGTTCCGGGCGACGATGCTGGCCGGCACGCGCGCTTCGAGGCCAGGCGCAAGGCGGAGCGGACGATCCGCTCGAACGAACGCCGTCGTACCGAGGGGATGCCGGTGCTCTCGGGCTGGACGCCGTTCGGCTACACGAAGGACGGGGCGCAGATCCCGGAGCAGGCCGAGGCGGGTGCGTACCTGATCCGGTCGGGCGGGGGCACCTTCCGCCAGTTCTACGACGAGCGGATGGAGCGGGTCGACAAGCTGCGGGCGCCGGGCAAGCAGCTCGAGGACGAGGCGCGTCGTCATGAGGACGAGGCGCGCAGGATCACCGGCAGGGTCCGATGATGGAGATGACGGAATAGCCCCGGCCAGGGCCGGACGGGGCTATCGGTGAAGAGGGAGAGGTCCATGCTCGGCAGGTGCGCTGGGCCGGTCATGATCTTGGGTCAGGTGAGTTCGGTGATGAGGTCGCGGATGCGGGAACCGATCTCGTTATGGATGGGGCGCACAGCGTCGAGCCCAAGTCCTGTGGGGTTGTTCAACTGCCAGTCCTCGTAGCGTTTGCCGGGGAAGACCGGGCAGGTGTCGCCACATCTCGTCGTGCTCACTGCAGCCGAGGTCTGCGCGGTATCGGTGGCGAGCAGCGTGGCATGGTCGGAGGGTTGGATTGCGCACACGGCGAGGGCCTTCGCCAGTGGCGGGGCCCTCGTGGCTGTTCCTATGACGGCATCGAAGTTCTGTGGATAGCGTCAGCCTTCCGTCTTGGCGTCCTGGCAGCAGTTCTCCTCCGTTGGCTGAGGCGTCGTAGTGTTGGTGTTCTGCTGCTTATCGTCTTCGTCGGCCGGGACGATCTCGACGTTGCAGCAGTCTGACTGCTCGTTCTTCGAGCGTCCGGTGAACAGGTCTTTCAGTCCCATGGTGGTTCCTTTCCTATGGTGGGTTTACGGGGGACAGTTGTAGGGATCAGGCTGTGATCGTGAGGATGTAGCCGCCGGCGATCGCCACGGTAAGGATGGTGACGACGAATGCCACGAGAAGCCGTGGCTTGAAGATCGCCGTGAGCATCGAGACCTCCGGCGGGGAGGCCCCGGCCCCGCCGATCATCAGGGCGAAGATCGGGCCGAGGGCCACACCGGCGGACTGGAGGGCCAGCCCGACCGGGAGCATGGTCTCCAAGCGGATGTAGAGCGGGATGCCGATGACCGCGGCCAGTGGCACCGCCCACCAGATGTTGGCTCCGGCGAAGGCGGTCAGCTGGTCCTCGGGGACGAACTCGTAGATCGCGGCTCCGATCGCCACGCCGATGAGCATGGGCACAAGCAGGGGGCGCAGATCGGTCCAGGCTTGGCGGAGCGCTCCGGGCATCTCGCCGCGCATTCCTTTCCACGGCTCGGGCGTCGTCTCGCCCAGCACGCGCACGCGCTTGAGCGCCTTCTTCAGGCCCAGGCCGCGCCATACCCACGGGATGATCAGTGAGACGGCCAGGGTGAAGAGCGTGTAGACGATCGCGGTCGTCCACCCGAAGATGATTCCGATGCTGCCGACGATGATCGGGTTGAGCAGCGGTGAGGCGATGAGGTAGGTCATCGCGGTCTGGAAGGCGACCCCGGCGTTGAGCATTCCGACCAGCATCGGCAGTGTCGAGCAGGAGCAGAATGGAGTCACCGCCCCCAAAAGTAGTCCCTTGATGGATCCGGGGACTTTCCCGCTGCTCATCCAGTCACGCATCTTCTCCGGGCCGAATCGCCGGTTGATCAGCGCGACGGCGGTCGAGACGACGAGGAACAGGGCCAGCAGCTCGCCCAGCAGCAGTGCGAAGGTGCCGAGCGTGTCAGTCAGCATCGGTCACCACACTGCGTGCCGGGATCTCGGCCTCGGTGCAGCAGGCTCGCTGTCCGGCGGGAGTCAGGGTGGCAAGGTGGGCCAGCCATTGGACTGGGGCGGCCAACTGTTCGCAGCAGATCGAGATGAGGTTCGACCGGCCCTGCGGGGTCACGTCGATCAGTTCCGCTTTAAGCAGGGCGGAGACGTGGTGGCTGACCAGCGCCTGACTAAGGCCGGTGGCCTCCTGCAGCTGCTTGTTCGTCTTGGCGCCATCGGCGAGGCACAGCACGATCGTGAGCCGGTTCTCATCGGCCAGGGCCGAGAGGGTGGGGGCCAGGTAGGCGGCGCGTTCTTTGGCTGAGAGGTCCGAGGCCACGGCCGGAATTTGTATCGGTGAAGACATACCTCCACACTAACAAGCCACTGCTTATGACACAAGCGACGGCTTATCTATTGTGGGGGTGACGCCTCGGGGAGGTGGCTGGTGATGTCATGGACTGCGTCCTTGGCGGTCCTGCCCGCCCCGATCAGGGTGGCTGAGGCGAAGCCGGTCCAGTCCCCGTACCCGAGCAGGTGCAGGCGGGGCTCGTCGGCGGAGCGTGTGCCGATGGTCTTGGGCACGCCGTTCTCGCGCCTCAGGCCCAGGGACGCGAGATGGTTCAGGGTGGGGCGGAAGCCGGTGCACCAGATGATCGCGTCGTAGGGATCCATGGTGCCGTCGCTCCAGGCCGCTCCCTCGGCGGTGAGCCGGTCGAACATGGGGCGGGGGCGCAGCACGCCGCGGTCGCGGGCAGCACGGACACTGGGGACCATGACGATGTCGCCCAGACCGGAGACGCCATCGGCCTGGGTTCCCGCCTTCCGGGCGGCTTCTTCTCGGGTGGCGGTGTCGAAGAGGACGCGGCCGTCGACGTCGTCGGGCATGAACCGGGGCGGGTGTCGGGTCGCCCAGGTCGTCTCCGCGATGGTGGAGACCTCGGCGACGATCTGCGCGGCGGAATTGCCGGCACCGACGACCAGCACCCGCTGGCCGCGGAATCGCTCCGGGACGGAGTAGTCGACCGTGTGTAGCTGCTCGCCCGCGAAATCGGCCATGCCCGGATAGGCGGGCATGAAGGGGGTGTCCCAGGTGCCGGTGGCGCTGATGACGAACTCGGCGTTCCAGGTGCCCCGGTCGGTCTCAACGCTGAGCCCGCGGCTGTGGGCGCGGACGCCGCTGACCTGGACGGGCCGGTGCACGGGCAGCTCGTAACGCTGTTCGTAGTCGTGCAGGTACTCGACGACGTGACCGGCGGTGGGGAACGTCTCGCCCCGCTGGCGCGGCATTGGCCAGCCCGGTAGCGGGCTGTACTCGGCCGGGGAGAACAGTCGCAGTGAGTCCCAGCCGTGACGCCAGGCCCCGCCTGCACGGTCCTGCCGGTCGAGGATCACGAAGTTCAGCCCCGCCCGGCGCAGATAGTAGCCGGCGGCCAGGCCTGCTTGGCCGCCGCCGATCACCACGACGTCGGCGTGCTCACTCATCGGTCTCCTGAGGAACGAGCAGTTCGGCGATGAGGACGCGGACGCGGGTCTCGATCTCGTTCCGGATAGTACGCACGGCGTCGAGCCCACGCCCTGCGGGGTCGTCGAGCTGCCAGTCCTCGTAGCGCTTGCCGGGGAGAAACGGGCAGGTATCGCCGCACCCCATGGTGATGACGACATCAGCGGTCTGCACCGCGTCGGTGGTCAGCAGCTTGGGCCGCTCGGCGGTGATGTCGATGCCGACCTCGCGCATGGCCTCGACCACGGCCGGGTTGAGCTGGTGGGCGGGCTCCGACCCAGCGGAGCGGACCGCGATGCGGCCCGCCGCGTGGTGGGTGAGGAAGGCGGCGGCCATCTGGGAGCGTCCGGCGTTGTGGACGCAGACGAACAACACCGTCGGAGGGGTATCGGTGGTCATCGGGGGCTCGTTTCTGTCTGGTAGGGGTCGGTGTGGAACCAGCGGCGTGCAGCCCACAGGGAGACGTAGACGAGAGCGACGAGGACAGGCACCTCGATCAACGGGCCGACCACCCCGGCCAGCGCCTGCCCACTGGTTGCGCCGAAGGTGCCGATGGCGACGGCGATGGCGAGTTCGAAGTTGTTGCCCGCCGCGGTGAATGCCAGCGTGGTGGATCGGGCGTAGCCGAGGCCGATGCCCTTGCCGAGCAGGAGGCCTGCGAACCACATGAACGCGAAGTAGACCAGCAGCGGCAACGCGATCCTCGCGACATCGAGGGGATTCTGCGTGATGGTTTCGCCTTGGAGGGCGAAGAGCAGCACGATCGTGAACAGCAGCCCGTAGAGCGCCCACGGCCCGACGCGCGGGATGAACTTCTCTTCGTACCAGGCGCGGCCCTTGCGTTTCTCGCCGATCCAGCGGGTCGCGAACCCCGCGACCAGCGGTACGCCGAGGAAGACGAGCACGTTGAGGGCGATCTGCCCGACCGAGACGTCCAGGCCCTGGGTGTCCAGGCCCAGCCAACCAGGAAGCACGGTGAGGTAGAACCATCCGAGCACGGAGAACATCACGACCTGGAAGATCGAGTTGATCGCGACCAGCACCGCGGTCGCTTCCCGGTCGCCGCAGGCCAGGTCGTTCCAGATCACCACCATCGCGATACAGCGGGCGAGACCGACGATGATGAGGCCGGTGCGGTACTCGGGCAGATCGGGCAGGAACAGCCAGGCGAGGGCGAACATGACCGCGGGGCCGAGCAGCCAGTTCAGCACCAGCGAGGACACCAGGAGTTTCTTGTCGCCGATGACGGCGGCGATCTTGTCGTAGCGGACTTTCGCGAGCACCGGGTACATCATCACCAGCAGGCCCAGTCCGATCGGCACCGAGATGCCGGCGACCTCCATCCTCGTGAGCACGTCAGCCAGGGCGGGGATGAAGCGGCCCAGGAGGAGGCCGGCGATCATCGCCAGCCCGATCCAGACCGGCAGCCACTTATCCAACGTCGACAACTGCCGCCTCGCCGCAGCCGCAGGCGCTGGGGTGTTCGTGCTCTTGGTGTTCGGGGGTGCCGGCATCGTGCTGCTCAGTCTCCTCGTCAGCTCGGGGTATGCGGTTAGTTCGTAGGCTTAGTGGCGCGGATGATCGCGGCGTGCATCCCGTCCGCGGGCTCGTGCGTGAACTCCACGCTCGCACCCGTGAACCCCGCCTTGGCGAGGCCGTCGAGGTACTCGGTCTTCGACAGGGCTCCGGCGATACACCCAACGTAGGAACCGCGCTCAGCACGCTCTTCGGGGGTGAGGGGGTCTTCGGCGACGACATCGGAGGCCCCGATACGGCCACCCGGCGCGAGGACGCGGAACATCTCGGCAAGGTCGGCGGGCTTGTCGGTGGAGAGGTTGATGACGCAGTTGGAGATCACCACATCCACCGACCCGCCCGAAAGCGATATGTCCTCGATGGTGCCCTTGAGGAACTCGACGTTCTCCGCCCCGGCCTCGTTCTTGTTCTTCTCGGCCAGCGGGAGCATCTCGTCGGTCATGTCCACCCCATAGGCGAACCCCGACTTACCGACCCTGCGGGCGGGGAGCAGCACATCGAGGCCGCCACCGGAGCCGAGGTCGAGGACGCGCTCACCCTTGTGGAGTTCGGCGACCGCCGTGGGATTGCCGCAGCCCAGGCTGGCCTCGACCGCCTCCAATGGGAGTCCGGCGGCGGTCGCCTCGTCGTAGAGGCCCGCGCCGAAGCTCCGCTCGGTCGGAGCACAGCACGAACCCGAATCCGGCTCAGTGCCCTCGGCGGCAGTCGTGCTGGAACAGCACGAGGAGACGGGGGTCTCCTCGGTGAGGAGGTCGGCGTTGCAGGTGCCGGTGGTGACCGCGGTCGCGGCCTGGGCGTAGCGGGCGCGGACCTGCTCACGCAGCTCGGTATTCTCGTTCTCGCTCATTGCCTGCTCCATTTCCCGCGGGTACCCCGACTACATATTGATGCTCGTCGATGTATCGACAGTTGTCAATGCATGGCGTAGGGTCGAGGGCATGCCGATCTCACTGTCGCTGGTCGCGACCGACACGGGAGGATGTTGCGCCCCCGTCACGGGTGGGGTGCTCGCGGTCGAGGATGCGCAGCAGTTGGCGCGGATGTTCAAGGCCCTCGGTGATCCCACGAGGGTGCGGTTGGTGTCGATGATCGCTGCGCAGTCCGGCGGGGAGGCGTGTGTGTGCGATCTGACCGAGCCTGTCGGCCTCTCCCAGCCCACGGTCTCGCATCACATGAAGCAGCTCGTCGACGCCGGCCTGGTCACGCGTGAGCAGCGCGGCAAGTGGGCCTACTACGCGGTCGTTCCCGAGATCCTGGGGATGCTCTCGGCCGCGCTCGACCCGCAGACACTGAGCACTGACACTCCCGCGTGCTCCTGCTGAGGAGATTCGGGGTTCAGCGGCGCAGGGCGGCGTAGCGGTTCCACGCTGCTCCCGCGAGGGTTCCAGTTCGTCGGCCTCATGCTCAAGGCAGGGCTACTGGTGCTGCCGGAGGATGACGGCCCGACTTCCGCGAGACGAAGGGTGCCCTGCGCACGGCATGGCGCGAGTTCCAGGCGTTCCAGGCCCGCTCGCCCATCTGGCGGCTCGCGCTCATGGCGGCGCTCTACACCGTCGGCTTCATGGTCGTGCGGCTGCTGTTGACGCAGGCGATGGGGATCTTCGAGAACGTCTGGATCGCAGGCGGCATCTCGGCGCTCGTCGCCTCGGTGATCGTCGCCCCGACGCTCATCAGCAACCTCATCAAGGGGGTCGGCTCCAAGATGGGCGTGAAGGTCACAAGGGACAAGAGCTGTGGATGTGATGGCTTGGTGGCGGGTTTCTGTGATCTCTCAGTGGCGGTGCAGGCGCGATCAGGTGGCGGCCGTGGTGCGGCGCAGCTCGCGGTAGATGGTGGTGCGGGAGACGTTGAACAGCTCGGCGAGCTCGGCTTGGGTGTGTTCGCCGGCGGCGTGCAGCGTCAGCAGGTGCTTGCGCTGAGAGGGCGAGAGCTTGGGCTTCTTGCCTTTGAGTTTGCCCTTGGATCTGGCGATGGCCATGCCCTCGCGGGTGCACAGGCGGATGAGGTCCGCCTCAAACTCGGCCACCATGCCGAGCACGTTGAACAGCAACCGGCCGACGGCATCGTTGGGGTCGTAGACGCTGCCTCCGAGACTGAGCGCCACTCCCTTGATGGTGAGCTCGTCGGCGGTGTCCCTCGCGTCCGGGAGCGAGCGCGCCAGCCGACGTACGGTGAAGGATCCCCTTACGGGCATGCGATCTGGGCTGACGCCTGTGACCGAGTGTTCAGTACCTGCTGTATAGTTAAGTTCATGCTGACTATTGCTTCGCGTCTCGACGTGATGAACCGCCTGGGTCGTGCACTGGCCGACCCCACTCGATCCCGGATCATCTTGACCCTGCTCGACCATCCCGCTTACCCGGCGGAACTGCCCTGAGATCTGGACCTGACACGCCCGAACGTGTCCAACCATCTGGCATGCCTGCGCGATTGCGGGATCGTCGTCTCCGAGCCCGAGGGTCGTCGGACACGATATGAGATCGCCGATTCGCACCTGGCGCAGGCGCTAACGGCACTGGTCGATGCCACCCTGGCAGTGGACGAAGACGCCCCGTGCATCGATCCCGCCTGCTCGCTTCCCGGATGCGACGCAGCTGGGGAGGGCGCATGATCCTCACCTCGGTCTTGCAGGCGATGGGCCTGTTCGCAGCGACCAACATCGACGACATCATCGTGCTCTCCCTCTTCTTCGCGCGAGGGGCAGGCCAGCGCGGCACTACCGCCCGCATTTTGGCCGGCCAGTACCTCGGATTCGCCGGCATCCTCGGTGCCTCGGTCCTGGTGACCATCGGCGCCGGAGCATTCCTGCCCTCGGCAGCCATCCCGTACTTCGGTCTCATTCCTCTGGGCCTCGGCCTCTGGGCCGCATGGCAGGCCTGGCGCGGAGACGATGACGACGATGACGACGAGGCCAAGGTTGCCGGCAAGAAGGTCGGCGTGTGGACAGTCGCAGGCGTCACCTTTGCCAACGGCGGCGACAACATCGGCGTCTACACCCCTGTCTTCCTCAGCGTGGAACCTCTCGCAGTAGTCGCCTACTGCATCGTCTTCCTCGCGCTCGTCGCGGTCCTGGTGGCCCTGGCAAAGTTCGTCGCCACCCGCCCCCCGATCGCCGAAGTGCTCGAACGCTGGGAGCACATCCTCTTCCCCATCGTTCTCATCGGCCTCGGCATCGTGATCCTCGTCAGCGGCGGAGCCTTCGGACTCTGACGTAGCGGCAGCGCTCCAAACGGCCCCGACCGGGCGCACCCCTCTCGGTTCAGACCGCGACACCTACCTGCAGCCAGTCCTGGGTGATCGCGGCAACAAGACCGCCACGGAGCGTTGCAAAAACCCCGCCACGAAGCGAACGAAGCCACAACCACACCTCCCGATGCCCGGTGATCCGACGGAGGAGGATCGACGGGCGCCCCGGTCTGCGTGGAGGACCTCAGCCCTCCTCGAGTCGACGCAAGATGTTCGCCAGCAGGATCACGGCATCCGCGGTGATGCCGGTCGTGGTCCGGTCGGCCTTCGGTGAGTGCTTCATCTTGTGGGCGAGAGCCGACGCCTTCTTGGTCAGCCCCCGCAGCTCCTCATTGGACTTGCCGGGCAGACGGTGGTCGATGTACGCGCCGATGCGGATGTCGGTCTTGTCGACCGGAGGCTCTGAGAGTACCGGAGGGCAGTGCACCTCAGGATCGTAGACGTGGGCGCTGAGCGCCTCGAGGACGCCGACGCAACGGTTGCCCACATCCTTGTAGTCGACAGGCGTGGAGGCTGACCTGAAGCGCTGCCGTAGCTGTGAGATGTGATCGTCGACGTCAGTCCAGCCGAGATCGCCGTGCGGCGAGATGCCTTCGGCCAGTTCGCCAAGGAACTGCCACTCTTCGGCCTCCTCAAGCTGATCCTGGATTGGCCGAAACACCTTCTCGATGATGTCGCGGCGGGCTTGCCACTTCCCATAGGCACCTTCAGCGATCCAGTGACTGTGGAAGGACGAGAAGTCACGCCATGGAGGGTCGAAGACGATGCCCCTCCGCTTGAGGAGCATGCGGAGCGCCTTGAGTGCGGCCCTCGCCTCGTCCTCGTCGGTCCGCAGGTGCGACTTCTCGGTGCCGTAGGACTCGTACTCTGCTCGGACGAGCCTGGTGAGCTCGAGCGCGGTCTCCAGCGGGTTCGGGTCGTAAGCGGTGCCCTGTGCGAGCTGGGTGATCAGGTCGGCGTTGAGAACCGGCTTCGATGAATCCCAGGGGTTGTCAGTCCCCGCTGGCTCCTCGAAGAAGTCTTTGATGCGCATGCTTCATTATCCCACGACTCCTGCATTCACGCAGATCAAGAAAGAGACCCTCGAGGAGCGAGCGGATGCTCCCCGGGGGTCTCGTGATCACGCTCAGCTCTCCTGCTTCTGCAGTAGCTTCGAGCTGACGTGGTTCTGGTGCGGGATGGTGATCGAGCCGTCGTCGTTGACCGTGCCGTAGACGTTGTAGCTCATGAGTCCGACGAAGGTCAGCTCATCGCCGTTGCGGGTCCAGGAACAGTCATCGTCGATCTCGGCCTGCGGGTTGGTCCGCTCCTGGTGGCCGCAGGTGCTGTCCTCGCCGAGGACGAGCATGTATCGGCCCTCCTTGGCGTCGAGGTAGGTGCCCTCGAGGCTGTCGCCACTACAGCCGGTGAGCAGGGCGCTGGCGGCGATGGCGAGCGTGGTGGCGGTGATCAGGTGGCATCGCATGGTGGGGCTCCTATGGGAGGCAGAGATCTGTCAGACATGCTATGCCCGATTAGATGCTGCGTACGTGTGCGCAACTATGCTGCCAAGACAGGTTGAAATGCAGTCCATAATAAAAGGACAAGGCGAGCAAGACCCCGCTCCGGACCGAAGAAGGTCACCGTGATAGACCGTGCTGAGATCACCGTTGGATATCTGCACGCCTGTGGCGATCTGGAAACCTTCCTCGCGCTGGCTGGTGACGCCGAGTTGCGTAGCCGAAGCGCCGGTACGCGCTGGACCAACGAAGAATTGTTGTTTCACATGGTGTTCGGTTACATGGTGACCCGACGCCTGCTGCCCCTCGTCAAGTGTTTCGGTCGGTTGCCACCGTCCGTGGGGAATGCCTTTGCTGGGTTGCTCGATGCCGGGACCAAGCCCTTTGATTGGGTCAATTACTGGGGGTCTTGGGCGGCATCGCGCGTGTACAATCGTCACCGGATGGCCCGGAAGTTGCGTCGGGTCACGACCACGCTGGCCGCCAACCTGGAAACCGAGTCCCACGCCTCCTTGGGGCTGCAGATGGCGTTTCCCACCCGGTGGGATCCATTTTTTCGGCCGGTGATGACCGTGGCCGACCTCTACGCCTACCCCACGAAACATTTCGCCTTCCACGCCCAGCAACTGAGTTTCCTGCCCCACACCCCCGAATAACAAAGGGTCAGGCACAACAAGACGTGGGCAGCTCGTCATGGAAGGTGCCTGCCACCAGGCGCAGTGCTTCGGAGGTGGTCAGATAGGGTGCCCAGGTGTCGGCGAGGTGGCGGGTGGTCATCCCCGCGGTGATCGCATAAGTTGCCGGGAGCAGGAGCTCTGCTGCGTGATCGCCGATAGCGCTGATGCCCAGGATTTTGTCGGTTCTTGTTTCGGCGACCATCTTCAGCGCCCCGCAAGTGTCGTGATTGACTAAGGCGCGCGGCAGGTCTTGGAAGCTCAGCACCCGGGAGTGACACCGGTACCCGGCTCTCCGGGCCGCGGCTTCGGTCAGTCCGGCCGTGGCCAGTTGGGGGCGCGAGAAGATCACGGCAGGTAGGCCGGTGTAATCGACTTTCGTGGCCGGCACTTGCGGATCGGTGCGCAGGGCATTGGCCGCGGCAGCTTTGCCGGTGGCCGCGGCGACGTAGACATATTGCGGGGCCGCCGTAACGTCACCGGCAGCAAAGACCCGCGCATTGGTGGTGCGCTGGTGGTCATCGACGAGGATGAATCCCTCCTGGTCGGTGGTGATACCTGCGGCGGGCAGGTTGAGATGCTCGGTGGACGGGCGGCGGCCGGTGGCCACCAGCAGGCGCTCAGCACACAGGCTGCGTCCCGAGGCGGTGGCCACCTGGATCTGGTCATGCTCCTGGGTCACCCCGGTGGCGTGCTCTTCGAGCACCGTAATCCCATCGAGGGTCAGGGTTTGTCGGAGGATGGCGGTCATTTCTGGCTCGGCGGTGGGGGCTATCCGGCCGATGATCGTCACCCGGGTGCCCAAGTCGGCAAAAAGCTGGGCTTGTTCGATGCCGACGTAGCCGCCGATAATAATCATGGACTCGGGCAGCTCGGTCAGTGCCATGGCCGTGGTCGAGGTCAGATAGTCCACCTCGTCCAACCCGGTCACGTCCTGTGGTAAGGCTGGCACCGCGCCGGTGGCCAGCACAATCGAACCGGCTGTCACCGGGGTCCCATCCACCACCAGGGTGTCGGGATCAACAAAGGAGGCCTCCCCGGTGCGGATCTGGAACCCATGCGCGGCCGCGACCTCAGCGTATTTGGTGTCTCGCAGCCGGGTGATTAGCTGGTCTTTTTGTCCGACCAGCGACCCCAGATCCACGCCCGCGGCGGAGGTGGGGACCCCGGGGAACGGGTTGGTCAGGGCGGCTTGCCGGGTGCCGGCCGCGGCCAACAGCGTTTTGGACGGGACGCATCCGATGTTCACGCAGGTGCCACCGAGGGTGTCCCGCTCGATCACCAACACCTCTTTGCCGGCCCGCCGGGCTGTAATGGCTGCCGCCATGCCAGCGCCACCGGAGCCCACCACCACCAGATCAACGTCGAAACCTTGTACCATCTGTTTGCCTCTTTCTTTGGTCTGCACCCAGTATGAACCTTCCAGTACACTGGAAGGTCAAGTCCGACGATCATAAAGGAGCCTTGAGTTCAATGAGGATTGGCGAATTGGCAGACGCTGCCGACACCACCACCAAAACGCTGCGCTATTACGAAGCCATCGGGCTGCTGCCACCCCCGGATCGGGCCCCGAACGGCTACCGAGACTACCCCGAAGCGATGCTCTGGCGACTCGATTTCATCCGTCGAGGCCAACGCGCGGGACTGTCCCTGGCCCACATCGGTGAGATTCTGCGGATGCGCGATACCGGCCAGCCGCCTTGCGCCCACGTCGACGCGCTGCTGGCCAACCGTCTGACCGAGCTCGACCAGCAGATCGCTGACCTCATCCAATTACGCCAGACCGTCACTGCCCTGCACCACACCAGCCGCGCAGCGGACCCCGCCACGTGCCACGCCGAGGCCATCTGCACCAACCTCTGACCGCCAGAGCTGATGACTGCAAGAACTGTTCAACCGCTGTGGCTTAGAGACCGAAGGCTCCGCCGCTGATGAGGATCACAATGCCCAGCCCAATGAGGACTGCTGGAAACAGAATGTGTTCCCACCGTTCCAGGGCTTCGGCGATAGGTTTCCTGGACGTAATCCATCGAGCCACAAACACCAGGACGGCGACGAGGAGTAAGAAGACGATGCAGTAGGCCAGGATTGTGCTCCAGCTAACACTGACGAACACTGGCACATAGACCCCGATATTGTCGCCACCATTGGCGAAGGTCACCGCGGCCACGGTCCAGACCGAGACTCGCTTGCCTTCCAGCTGTGCTGCGTCGTCATCGTCGTCGTCGCGATTGCGCCACGCCTGCCATGTTGCCCATAGGCCTAGCCCCAGTGGGATCAGGCCAAAATAAGGCAGCACTTGGTCAGGTAGCAGCGCTTGGGCGCCCAGGGCCGCAAGCACGGCAGCCCCGAGAATGCCGAGGAATCCGAGATATTGTCCCAGCAGGATACGGCGGGTGGTGCCGGGTTGTCCTTGGCCTCGGCCGAAGAACAACGACAAGATAATGATGTCGTCGATATTGGTGGCGATGAACAGCCCAACTGCTTGCGCAATGGAGGACAGGATCACGCACTCACCTCCGCAACGTCACTACAGTCCCCCACAGTGCAGGCCGGGTCGATGCACGGTGCGGCCTCATCGACGGCCAGGGTCGTGTCCACCAGCGCCGTCAGTGCCCGAGTCAGGTGTGGGTCGGCGATCTCATAGCGCGTCTGGCGTCCCTGGTGGTGCGCCACCACAATCCCACAGTCCCGCAGACAGGCCAGATGGTTTGACACGTTCGACCGCGTCAGCTCAAGGTTCTGGGCGAGTACCGCCGGATACTCTGGCCCACGCAACAGGGTCAACAGGATGCGGGACCGCGTGGGGTCAGCCATGGCTCGACCCAAGCGGTTCATCACATCAATACGTGCATCATTCGTCAGCATGCGCTGAACTATACAGCAGTGACTGAATAGTTCTTCTGGGTTTTACGAGAAGTGGAGTAGATCGATGCTCACCCTAAAGAATTTCCACCACGACAACAGTTGAGTACTGTCAAAGAGGGTATAGGCGCGTTTACGTGACAGTGCAGTAAACGCGCCTATAGCTCAGAGGTTGCGGAAGACGAGGACGCCGCCGTCCTCGGCGACGTAGCTGCCGGACCGCACCCAGGCGAAGAGGGCCTCCTGCTGGTGCTCCGGCACCGAGGTGAGGACGCGGCCCTACTGGGCCGCGGTCATGGGGTCCATCTCGCCGGTGACAGGGATGCCCTCGTGGTCCATCACCCAGAGTTCCTCGTGGTCGGTCGCGTGACCGTGCAGCTGGGCAGGCGTGACCTCGTCGCAGTCCTCGGCGTCGTACCACCTGCCGACGAGATCGCCGTCGTTGTAGCAGGCCAGACAGCCAAGCCACGCGCGGGGCTCGGTGTGACGGATGATCTTGTGCATGATGGCCATGTGGGTCCTCCTCGTCCGCGAGCAGGCTGATCACCTACTCCTCAGGAGGTCTCCCGGCCACGCCTCGCGTGGCGTGTCAGCGGCCGCTGTGCCGCCTCGACGTCACGACCGTCATGAAGCTAAGTGCTCGTAGCGCAAGTCGATCACGCCGGTCCCGAGTTCAATGGTCGAGGTCCGCGCCGCCATCGCAGCCAGCGTGGGGAACGGCGCTGAAAACATCGACTGAAAATGATGCGAGCGAATCCAGGCGGCATCCAGCCCAACCTGCTCGCCAGCGACAGTCATCTGAATCTGGTCGTGCAGGGCTTGGCGCGCGCCACCAGTCCCGTTTTGTCCTTGGGTCCAGTGTCCAAAGTTCAGAAACCCGAGTTTCTTCTTCATGCTCGGTTCAACAATTGATCATCGGGCTTCATTCCTGGTGATTATTCCAGGTGATGTTGCTTGCTTTACGCGCTGTGGACCGCCTGCGGTGGTCCCTGCCGGCCAGGATCTGGGATAATTGAGCAATCATGACAACTACTGTGACTTCTTCTGTGCGAGAACAGCGCATCGCGACTGGTACCGGAGATCAAGGCCGTCCGCACCACACCACGGAGAAAACCACCCTGACGTTGCCCCCATTGCAGATCGGACCGTTGACCATTCCGGTCCCGGTGGTGTTGGCACCGATGGCCGGGATCACCAATACCGCGTTTCGTCGTCTGTGCCGCGAGTACGGTGGCGGGCTCTACGTCAACGAAATGGTGACCGCCCGTGCCTTGGTAGAACGCAAACCGGAGTCGATGCGGATTATCTCCCACGACCCCGATGAGGTACCGCGGTCCGTGCAACTGTACTCCGTGGACCCGGTCACCACTCGCGCTGCTGTGCGCATGCTGGTCGAAGAAGATCACACCGACCATATCGATTTGAACTTTGGCTGCCCCGTCCCGAAGGTCACCCGCAACGGCGGGGGATCGGCGCTACCGTGGAAGATCGATCTGTTCACCTCCATCGTCAAGGGCGCCGTGGACGAAGCCGGCGATATTCCGGTCACGATCAAAATGCGTCGCGGGATCGACGAGGAGCACCTCACCGCCCTGGAAGCGGCCCGTCGGGCTGTGGATCTGGGGGTCTCGGCGATTGCACTCCACGGGCGCACCATGCGCCAGCACTACTCCGGTCAGGCCAACTGGGACTCCATTGCCGAACTGAAAGCAACCGTCAGCGAGGTTCCGGTGCTGGGCAATGGTGATATCTGGTCTGCCGAAGATGCCATCGCGATGGTCGAATACACCGGTGTCGACGGGGTGGTCGTCGGTCGCGGGTGCCAGGGCCGCCCCTGGTTGTTTGGGGATTTGCAGAATGCCTTCACCGGATCGGAAGAGCGCTTCCGGCCCGGACTGGGCACCGTTGCCGATGCGCTCTACCGCCACGGCGAACTACTGGTCGACACCTACGGCGATGAGCTCAAAGCCATGCGCGATATTCGCAAACACGTCTCCTGGTATTTCAAGGGCTACCCGGTCGGCGGAGAAATTCGACGCTCGATGGTTACCGTGGAGACCCTGGACCAGTTGCGTGAGCTCCTGGACACCCTGGACCGGTCGATCCCGTACCCCGGTGCGGTCGCTGAGGGCCCCCGCGGTCGAGCCGGTGGCCCGAAGAAGCCCCACTTGCCTGAGGGTTGGCTGGACTCGCAAGAACTCAATACCGAACAGCAGGCGATGATCCACGCTGCAGAACTGGATATCTCCGGTGGTTAGACAGCAACCCCTCTTCGGCCCCGAAGACCGTCCACCCTATGCCGGCCAAGCGGTACAGACACCCGGGTATACCGATTGGGACCGACAACGCTGGTTAGCTGAACCGCCGAAGTCCTCCTACCGCTCCGACTATGAGCGTGACCGGGCTCGCGTGGTGCACTCGGCGGCACTGCGTCGGCTGTCGGCCAAAACCCAGGTGCTCTCACCCGGAGATGATGATTTCACTCGCACCCGGTTGACGCACTCACTGGA
Organism: Auritidibacter ignavus; assembly: GCF_029853775.1. Lineage (NCBI taxonomy): Bacteria > Bacillati > Actinomycetota > Actinomycetes > Micrococcales > Micrococcaceae > Auritidibacter > Auritidibacter ignavus. The sequence goes on along the minus strand of NZ_CP122564.1, from coordinate 1,069,552 downwards.
GGTTTCACAAGTGGGACGCGAGCTAGGCCGCTCGTTGGGATGTGATCCTGATGTGGTCGATACCGCCTGTCTGTCACATGATCTCGGGCACCCACCGTTCGGACACAACGGCGAAAAGGCCCTGGACACACTGTCTCAGCACATCGGCGGATTCGAAGGCAACGCTCAAACCCTACGGTTGCTGGCCCGATTGGAGCCCAAAAAATCCTTCGCAGACGGTACCTCTGCCGGGCTGAACCTCACCCGGGCCAGCCTGGATGCCGCTTGCAAATACCCCTGGACCCGTCAACCCGGTGTGCGGAAATTTGGGGTCTATGAAGACGATCTGCCAGTGTTCACCTGGTTCCGACAAGGTCTGACCGGCACCAGGAAATCCATGGAAGCCCAAGTCATGGATCTCGCCGATGATATTTCCTACTCGGTGCACGACATCGAAGACGGGGTGGTCTCCGGGCACTTCCAACTGCATTGGCTCAAAGACCCCGAACAGCGCGCCCGTGCGGTGTCCACAATCCAGGCCTGGTACCTGCCCGACACCGATGAAGCCACCATCGAGGCCGGGCTCGACCGGCTGGAACACGCACCAGAATGGGTCGGTCGGATCGACGGGTCCCGCCAAGCCCGCTCACAGCTCAAGGACATGACCTCCCAACTCATTGGGCGATTCTGCACCTCAGCGTTCAACGCCACCCGTGAGGTCTACGGCAATGACCATCTCACCCGACACAACGCCAACGTGGTGGTTCCCGAAGACACCGAGGTCGAAATCGCGGTCATGAAAGGAATCGCGGCCACCTACGTGATGGAATCCGAAGAACGGCAACCGTTTTACGCCCGACAACGCGAGATCCTGAGTGAATTGGTCGAGCTCTTGGCTGAGAACGACGACCGCTATCTGGAGCCGATCTATGCCCGCGACTGGCAGCGGGCCGACGATGCCGGCAAATTCCGAGCTGTCATCGATCAGGTGGCATCACTGAGCGACTACGCGGCGCTACAGTGGCACGGCAATCTGGTGGCGGGTAACGCCGAACCCACTCGCATTAACTAGTGGTCTCCTGAAACTACTCGGCTACGCAGCATGGTCTAGTCGTGGGCCGGAACCAGCTGTGGCATGACCTCAGCTGCTGGCGCTCGCAGAATAATATCGGCCATTTCCGACAGCTCGGTTGGGGCCGGGTTGATCTCGATCAGCGTCGCCCTTGAGGCCGCCAACGGCAAAGACGCTGCTGGTTGCACCACCGAGGATGTTCCCACAGAGATGACGGCGTCGGCCTGTTGCATGGCGGTCAGAGCGTTCGCGAAATCTTGCTGGGGGAGCACCTCGCCGAACATCACAATGTCGGGACGCAAATACCCGGTACAGATCTCACACTCGAGAGGCTGGGCGAGTCGCTCGGGATCAGTTGGTGCCTGGGTGATTTGCTGTTGGGCCAGGATCTGCTCTAACGAAAACGGCGAGGGACGCTGACAGTCATGGCACCGGAATGTGGCGATTTGGCCGTGTAAGTGCGACAGAACCGTGGCACCCCCGCGTTCGTGGAGGTCATCAACGTTTTGGGTGATGACCCGAACATCGTGGAGCCGGCGTTGCATTTCGGCCACGGCTTCGTGGGCGGGATTCGGAGTAGCCTGGCGCATGGTCACTGCCTGATGCATCATCCAGGTCCATACCAGCTCCGGGTTGTAGTACATGGCCTCAACGGTGGCTAATTCTTGGGGGTCCCACTTCTCCCACAGGCCTTCCAATGGCTCACGGTAGGTGGACAGGCCGGATTCCTTGGAGATACCGGCACCGGAGAAAACGACGATGTGCTCGGCATCGGCCAGGACTTCACGTGTTTTTTCCATGACTAATTCTTGCACCTCTCCATGCTATCCACAGATGCTCAGCCGGTGGAGAACGCTGTCGGTCGTTGCTCCTAGACTGGTGCTATGGCAGGACTGATTAAGCGCGACACCATCGATGCGGTACGGCAAGCCACGGACTTGAAAGCCGTGGTGGAAGACTATGTCACGCTCAAGTCCGCCGGTGTGGGATCCTTCAAAGGCTTGTGTCCTTTCCATGACGAGCGGACTCCGTCATTCCACGTGCGGCCATCGGTGGGTACCTACCATTGTTTCGGATGTGAAGCCTCCGGGGATGTCTTTAGTTTCCTCATGGAGTTGGAACACACCTCATTTACCGAAACGGTGGAAGCGTTAGCGGCTAAAGCTGGCATCGAAGTCGCCTATCAGGACGGTCAGGGTCCAGACCGTCGCGAGGTCGGACAGCGCCAGCGTCTATTGGAAGCCCACAAGATTGCCGACGAGTTCTATCAGAAAACCCTGCAAACATCCCAGGCAACATTGGGACAGCAATTCCTCCAATCCCGGGAATTCACGGCTGAGGATGCCCAACGTTTCGGGGTTGGCTACGCCCCGGCCGGGTGGTCGAATCTGCTCGACCACTTGCACCGCCACGGATTTACCGACCAGGAATTGAAAGCCACCGGGCTGTTCTCAGAAGGACGTCGCGGTCTGTATGACCGGTTCAGAGATCGGCTGACCTGGCCGATCCGGGATCTGACCGGCGCCACCATTGGATTCGGGGCGAGGAAAATGTCAGACGAAGACCCCGGACCGAAATATCTGAATACCCCGGAGACTGCGTTGTATAAGAAGTCCCAAGTCCTCTACGGGCTGGATATCGCCAAACGCCAGATCTCTCAGCACCGTCAGCTCGTGGTGGTGGAGGGCTACACCGATGTGATGGCAGCTCACCTTGCCGGCGTGGACACCGCTGTCGCCACCTGTGGAACCGCATTCGGGTCGGGCCATACCAAAATTGTGCGCCGGCTGATCAGCGATGACCGCAGTGGTGCCGAAGTGATCTTCACGTTTGACGGCGATGAAGCCGGTCAGAAAGCAGCGTTGCGGGCCTTTGAAGAAGACCAACAGTTTCAAGCCCGCACTTTCGTGGCCGTAGAACCCTCGGGTATGGATCCTTGTGACCTGCGTGTTAACAAAGGAGACCACGCTCTGCGGGAGCTCATTGACTCGAAGCGGCCATTATTCGAATTTGCCCTCAACACGACGCTGAAGCGGTTTGATCTTCAGAGCGTGGAGGGTCGTTCCCAAGCATTGCGAGCCACAGCCCCCATTCTGGCTGGCATTAAAGATCCCATCATGAAAAAGGAGTACGCTCGAGATCTTGCTGGAAAACTGGGGCTAGAACTCACCGATGTCGACCAAGCGGTTCGTACCGAAGAACGTCGCCTCCAACAACACCAAAAAGAACACTCGGCCAGAGTATCCCAGCCGGGGCAACAACGGCAGGTAGGTGCGAACCTCCCGGTAGCAAGTCACCCCGATCTTAGGGATCCTGTGGCCAGAATGGAAAAAGGCGCGCTAGAGGTCTTGCTCCAGTACCCGGAGATGCTCTCCCAAGAGCAATGGGAAGCGTTCTACTCCTCTGTCTTTAGAGTGCCGGTCTTCGCAGCGATCCAGGCGGCCATCATTACCACAGGATCAACGACCGAGAGTTTGAACGGCTGGGTTGAAAAAGTCTCTGAGGAAGTGCCCGCTGCCTTGCGTCCCATGGTCGCTGAGCTGGCCGTGACAGCCTTACCTGCAACGAATGAACACGATGTCGTTCTCTACTGCCGCGACATCATGAACAGTCTGTTTGAATTACAGATCACCCGTCGCAAAGCTGACCTGCTAGCCCAGCTAAATCGAGTGGGCGACAATGACGACGAGTTCCTGAAAATCAATCAGGAACTGATGCAACTCGAACAGCGTCGCCGGGCCATCAGAGGCCACTAAGACCCCCAGCCTCACAGATTAGCCGATGTCACCTCGATTTCACACTTCGGATTTCTTCTGCTAAAGTGATTATCCGTTGCTTTCCTCCATAGCTCAACGGCAGAGCATTCGACTGTTAATCGAAGGGTTGCTGGTTCGAATCCAGCTGGGGGAGCTGTGAGGAAACGTCCCCGTTCGGAACTCCCGGGCGGGGACGTTTTGCGTTAAAGGTTCCCTCCCCCAGTAACTGGGCACAACCAATGCCGTAAGCAACTACTAGCACCCTGCAACCGTCTGAGACGCTATCTTGAGACCGAACAAGGTGGGCTAGTGCGCCTTAACTGTTTATATCTCGAGTTCTCAGGGGGCGGGCTAGGTATTCGGCCACCGACGATGGCGTGCCTTCTCACGAGGTCGTTATCGGGGTGCGGACGCCTCTGGCCCCAGGCCAAGCCAGATCGATTTGAGTAGTACCTCACAGTGCTGGCAGTAATTATCCGTACCACGGTAGCAGGAACTAGAATCAGACGTCGTCGAGGTCCGTGGAATCGTGTGGTTCAGTGCCCCTGATTCTTCAGGACCTCGAAGTCTCTCAGGATACAAATACACCCACTGCGAAACCCGATCTCGCCTCACACCCATTCCGAAGAGCGGCGTTTCGTCATGGCATAGAGGAGTTATATGATGACGCGTCGATATGCGAAACCGTGGAAGGCGGGACCGTTTGACGTTCGGCTACCCTTCTTGCACTACCGATTTGAATGGCGAGACTACACGCAGGGTCTCGTAATGTGTGCGGTTGACCTCTCCGCCATTCCGTTGATGACCGAGCTGCTCGAAATGCCGTTTGAGGCTGCGCTTGCGATCGTGATTCTCAACGGCTTGCTCTACCTCACCCATCACATGCTCGGTGACCCGGTCGTCCCTGGCTGGATCACCCCAGCGATTCCACTGTTGGCGCTATATCTTGAATCGTTCCCAGTGGAACAGCGGGTCCATGCGCTGGTTTCGTTCCAGCTGGTGTTGGGGGTGCTGTCGCTGACGCTGGGTGTCACGGGGCTCGCCTCAAAAGTGGTGCGATTCGTGCCGAACGCACTGCGCGCCGGCATCGTCGTCGGTGCTGGACTAGCAGCCGTGCAGGGAGTCTTCTCCGCGGGCGGGCAATTTGAGGACTTCCCTTGGACGATCACTATCTGCGTCGGTATCGCATTTTTCTTGTTGTACTCAAAACACTTCCAGATGTGGCAACGTAAATCCGGGGTCCTGGCTTTCATCGGTAGCCTCGGCATTCTGCCCGCCATGCTCCTGGCTGTGGTTATCGCTCCGCTGTTTAACGAAGTACCTTGGCCTGAAGTCGAGTGGGGTTTCAGCACCCCTGATTTCAACACGCTATTCACTGAATACACGGTGTTTGGTCTGGGTATGCCACCGATCGGGATGTTCCTCACTGCAATTCCCACGGTGCTGGCTGCCTACATCGTCGTCTTCGGCGATGTCCTGCAGGCACGCGCTGTGCTGGACGAAGCAAACGTGGTGCGTACCGATGAGAACGTTCGCTATAACCCCAACCGTGGGCACCTGATTTTCGGTGGTCGAAACGTTTTGATGAGTATCTTCGGGCCCGACACCGCGATGTGTGGTCCGCTTTGGGCTGCCATGCACGTGACAACTTCGGAGCGGTACAAGAAGGGCCCGAAGGCGATGCAATCGATTTTCAGCGGGGCGGGTTCGTTCCGGTTGGGAACGAATACGGGTCTTTGGCTCTTGCCGATCGTGACGTTGATGGAGCCGGTGCTCGGGGTCGCACTGGCACTGACCCTGCTGGTGCAGGGCTTTGTGTCAATTCGAGTTGGTATTACCGAGGCACGCTCGAAAACCGACCTTGGTATCGCTGGGGTGACCGCAGCAATTCTTGCCACCATGGGAGCAAGCTGGGGCTTTGTGGCAGGTATCATTCTGTGCCTGCTCATCTACACGAAGGACTTCTTCAAGGGAGAAGATGACGGTCTCTTTGCGGAGCCTTCGCCCCATGATGCCTCGGACGAGTTTGCTGCTGAACAGCAGCAGGCCAGCACTGAGGGAGGGGAACCTGGCCAGACTGAGACTAAGCGGGCACCGGAGGATGGTTCGGAACCGGGCGGCCGTTAGATGAGCACGGAGAAAGCGCCCGCCCGTTAGTGGTGGGCGCTTTCTCGTGCGTCGAACCTGCGTCTGCTTCAGCCGGAGGCCAATACAACGACAATGAAACGTCCTCGTCCGGAGCACTGGAACGAGGACGTTTCAGGTTGAAATTTTCTGGTGCTTGCTTCGTGGCGATCTCGGACGTGGACTGTGCAGTGTCATCGGTCTCTCATCAGGGCCCCGATCAGTCCGGAACGGCACGCTGTGATCAAGATCCATCCGGCTGAGTAGAGGACAGCATGGCCCCATGCCGGATATTCAGCACCGGTTGAATAGATGATGGTGAATCCTGCCAAGAAAAACAATCCCAGCTGAAGCAGAGTCAACAGCGTCGAGATAGGGCGAGTCCCCAACAGTGCAAAGAGCGTGATGGCACCCAAAATGACCAACGCGATGAACGGTCCCATGGTGATCACTTCCTTGTGGTAGCGGTCGGTATCGGTAATGAACCGTTGGTCCTTTCATTCGTACGGAAAACCACGGACAACATAAAGTTGTGGTCGACATCTCACCCTGAAGTTTTGAGATCGGTGTCGATCATGGCGACATTCGCCTCACAATGGGGCCGGTCCTGACGGCATCATGCCTCGGGCCCCTCCTGACTACCGAGGACAGGCCCGACGAGAAACAGACAGGGCGGGTGCTTCAGGTGCTTGAGGAAGGCCGCGTCAGTCTTGTTGCGACTGTCGCTCGTCCACCATATCGCTCAAGGTTTCTTCCAGTGGACGAGGCTCGAACCCCAGCTCACGGCGGGCCTTGGCATTTTTGAAACGGTTTCCTGAGCTCAGGGTATAGAGAGAATACTTGGTAAATAGCGGGGGCCGTCCGAAGAGACGCGCGACACCTTTGACCGGCACCGCTGTTGCCCGAGCCACCCACAACGGCAATGTCAGGGGGTCACGTCGATCGACCAAGTTGGTGACAATCCGTCCGAGTTGACGCAGGCTCATGTAGCCACCGGTTGCCAGATAGGGTCCCGAACCGGTGCGACAGGCTTTGACCACGCAAGCGGCCACGTCACGCACGTCGACCATGTCATAGCCACCTTTGACCACCACTCCCAGTTCTCCATCCACCAGGCGTTGCACCAGTGTCGTCAGGTTTGTTGCCCCGGGATCGTTCGGGCCTAACAGCCCTGAAGGATGAATGATGACCCGATCGACGTCATCAGCTTCCATGACAAGGGCCGCTGCCTCGGCTTTGGTTTTGGCATACCCACCGAAGACGGTGTCGGGGTCGAACGACTCCGGTTCTTCCATCACGACGCCGGTCGGAGCCTCGGTGAGGGCATGAACGGACGACACATACACCAGACGAGCCTGGTGACGACGCGCCGCTTCCAGGATATTGGCGGTGCCTTCGACGTTGACGGCTCGTACCTGCGGTTTCACCTGGTCTTCAATAGTCACCATCGCTGCGCAGTGGATGATGACATCGCAGGGCCCGATGGTTTGCTCCACGTCCTGGGCATCGGTGATATCGCAATCGTTGGCATCCGCTAGCGCGGTGACTTTTTCCCCGGCTGTTTCCAGCTGGGAAACGACGTGGCTACCGAGGAAACCCCCGGCGCCGGTAACAGTAACGTGGAGAGGCTGATTCATAAGTTGAAGCTGACCTGATACTCGCTCTGACTATGATTTTTCCCGTCACATATCGGCATTTTTCGCGCCAAACATACCGCCGAGTAGTCAGGTCGTCCGAGATAATGCTTGGGGATAGATAGCTTGTGAGGTGATACCACCGGCGCTGATGTCTCGTGTGCCGGGCGATTCAGCCCGAGACTCCTCCGGGAAGGTTGATCAGTGTGACCCCGTGTGCTTGTGCGAGTGATGCGTAGGCCTCAACAAACCGCTGACTGCGTTTGCCAGAAGCGCAGTACGCGACGATGTCTGCTTCGCCGTGACGGGAGAATAGATCTCGGACCTGCGGGGCATCTTGTTCAAGTGTGCCGTCTGGCAAAGTCAACTCCGACATTGCCAGGCGGCTGGAGCGACTGTGTGGTCCTAGCGCTGCGAGATTGTCCAGCAAGGTTTCGTGGTATTCGCGCACGTCCAGCGCGACAGCGTCTCCTTGCGAAATGCGGTCCAACAGTCGCCGGCGTTCAGAGGGGGTACGGGTGTGGGCATCGCCGTCCGGGCACACAGTTTTTGATCTGCAGGTGCTTGGGGTCGTACCAAGCTGTTCTGCCGTGACTGGGTTGCGTTGCGGATCTGCCATCACGTTAAAGGTGCTGGTGGTGGCGTTCAATGCGTCATAGGACAGTACGGAGCCGAGCAGTGGGCGACCGATGCCGGTGAGCACCTTAATGACCTCGGTTGCGGCTAAAGAACCCATGACTGCTGTGGTTGCTCCTAAGACACCTGCAGAAGCACAATCCGGTATGGCGTCTCCACTTGGTTGGTTTGGAAAGAGATCCCTCAGACCTACTTTTCCCGTCTGAAAGACGGAAAGCTGTCCGCTGTATCGCAGTACTGTCGCCCAGACCAGCGGGGTGCCGGTGATCTCGGCTGCATCGGCGACCAAGTACTTGGTGGCAAAAGTATCGGAACCATCCAGTACGACATCGACGTGCGCCAAAGCATCGAGAATATTCTCCGCAGTGAGACGCTCGCGATGTTCTTCGACTCTGATGTCCGGTTGCAAACGACGGAGCTGTTCGGCAGCGACGGTGACTTTTGGTCGGCCCGTGTCGGCTGTGCTGAACAATATCTGCCGGTGCAAGTTGGTGATATCGACGGTGTCGTCGTCATACAGCACGATGGTGCCGACCCCGACTGCTGCCAGCGATTGCATAGCGGGGCTACCGAGTCCGCCAGCACCTACAACGAGCACCTTAGCGTCATGAAGGCGTTGTTGCTCGGCGGGCCCGAAATCGGGAAGATTCAGGTGGCGAGCGGTGCGTCGTTGCTCCTGAACTGGCAGACTACGAAAAGGCTGGGGACTGTGCTCGGTCATCACACTAGAGCATCTCTTGTGCCCAGTTCTCATCCCACCGGGCAAGGCCTTCGAAGGTCGAACTAGCCAGAGCGCCTTCGGCATGGTTGCGGAGGGGGATCCGGCCGGCCTCCCGGGCCAGGCGGCCGGATTCCACCGCACGTTTCATAGCTTGTGCCATCGTCACCGGATCTTGGGAACGATTGATAGCGCTGGCTAAGAGCACACCGCTACAGCCAAGTTCCATGGCCAGCGTTGCATCTGAGGCGGTGCCCACACCTGCATCCAGAATGATCGGAACCTGGGCGCGGGCACAGATCAGCTCAATATTATGGGGGTTAAGAATTCCCAGCCCTGTTCCAATGGGAGACCCGAGCGGCATTACCGCAGCGGCTCCGGCGTCCTCGAGTCGTTTGGCCGCCACGGGGTCATCACTGGTGTAGGCCAGAACCTCAAACCCATCAGCCACGAGCATCTCGCAGGTGTCGACCAGTTCGACAACATCCGGTAGCAACGTGCGATCATCGGCAATCACTTCGAGCTTTACCCAGTTCGCCCCTAAAGCCTCACGTGCCAGCTGAGCGGTAAGGATTGCGTCTTTAGCCGTGCGACATCCGGCAGTATTGGGCAACACCGCAATGCCGAGTCGTTCCAATAACGTAAAGACGCTCTCGCCGCGGTTGCTTGACGGAGTATCGGCGCTGTGTGACGTGCGATAACGACGCATAGCAACTGTGGTCAGCTCTGTGCCACTGGCGACCAAGGATTTTTCTAACAGCTCGTGGCTCGTCGCACCGCCGGTCCCCATGATCAACCGGGAGTTAAAAGACCGTCCTGCAATCTCCAACATGTGCTTAACCACCTTGCACGGCAACGAGTAGGTCGATGTCGTCACCATCGCTGACTTGCTGTGATTCCCATTGGCTCCGCGGGACAACAGTGCGATTAAGTGCGACCGCGATGCCTTGTGCATCCGCTGTAGCTGCGGCAGTTGCCCCGGATGAAGATGTTTCGTGGTGCACAATATCCGCGATGCTCAGCGGAGTAGTGCTGGTGCGTTGTTCCTCGTTGACCGTATACAACACGGGCATATTCTCCTTTACAGGTACCGTTCCAAGGCACAGGCACTGATGTCAATGCCTACCTTATCCGTTGCGTCGTTCCGTGCAAATTTTGAAGTGTCTTGGGTTAACCCTAGGGCCACGTTGGCCTGTCCGGCGAGCGCAGAGAGTAAAATCCCGTGGCGGAAATAACCGGTCGAGATGATCACGTTGGACCCGACCGTGCCCAGCAGCGGGAGATCGTCCGGGGTGGCCGGTCGAGCCCCAGCGAGGGCCTCGATAAATTCGCACTCCTCCAGCCCCGGTACGATACGAATCGCATCCCGCAACAGCGCATACACCCCATCGACGCCGGCACGGGTGCGGTGATCTTCTCGGCTGGTGGCGCCCACGGCAACCGTGTGATCGGTGCGCGGAATGACGTAAATAGGGCGGTCCTCGACGAAACCGCGAATGACGCGATCAACTGGGGCCGGCTGGTCGTTTGGAACCGCCAAACGCACTAGGTCGCCCCAAACCGGGCGCAACGGCAAGACGGGCACACCGGCGATATGCTGGGCGCCTAGGCCATTGCAGACATAGACGCTCCCACTGACCTCGACGACATCATTGGTGGACAGGCGCACCGCGGTACAGCGCGCCGAGTCAAAGGTCAGTGCCGTTGCCCGTTGCTTTATCAGTCGCCCCCCGGCTTCTTGGAGTACCTGAAGCGATGCCACACAAAACAATCGTGGATTGACCTGGTGATCTCCCGGGATTTCCACTGCCCCCGCCAACTGCGGGGAAAGTCCCGGCTCTAAGGTCCGGGCCTGGCGTGTGGTGATGCGGCGGACGTCCATGCCGTGGTGGGTCTGATGCGCTTGGAGCTCAGATACGTGGGTCGCATCGGCCCGATCAGCGGCGACAACTATCGTGGATTCGGACCGATATCCTGTCGGCAGTGTGGTGCGTTCCCGGATCCAGTCCACCACCTGTGGCCAGAGTTCAGCCGAACGCGCCATGAGCGGATACAGCTTTTCTTGTCCATATTGGACCTCCGCCACCGGGGCGAGCATGCCTCCAGCCACGCGGGAGGCACCACTGATGGGGTGGGCGTCGACGAGCGCGATGTCTTGAGCGGGAACCCCGTGGCGTAACAACTCGATTGCGGTTGTCAGCCCAATAATGCCGGCACCAATGATGAGGTGCCCAACGGGGGAGAGAAGGCGGGTAGCGGAGGCGTTCGTCGTCATCGGGTGATCCCCCGGGTTGCAAAGGCCTGGTTGACTTCCTGGGCAACGGCCGCGGGGTCTTCAGCCTGCATGAAGCCTCGTACAATAGCGACACCGGCGACCCCCGTGGCGGCCAAATCGCCCGCATCCTCGGCGCGCACGCTACCGATGGCTACCACCGGAACTCGGCAGGCCTCGACGAGTGCGGGATAACCCTGTAGCCCTAAGGGTTCGCGTCCGGAGTCCTTGGTAGGTGTTGGGTGAAAGGGCCCAGCGCCCACATAGTCAATGACATCGGCATACTCGTTGGCCTGTTCAACCAGTGGCAGTGTGCCGGTGGTTAGTCCGATGATGGCTTGAGGCCCCAAGACCCGCCGGGCGAGTCTGGGGTCCAAATCATCTTGGCCTAGGTGTACTCCGTGAACATGGTGGTCTGGCATCAGCGCGACTGCGACATCGACGCGATCATCGATGACCACTTTGGCCTGCGGGTTGACCTCTTCGACCGCAACTGCAATGATGACCGAAAGCCGGGTCAGGGCACGGACGCCAATCGGCTTACTCCGAACCTGTACGATGCCCGCGCCACCAGCAACCGCGCGCCGAGCAATATCCACGATCGCTTCTATTTCAGCTTCATCTGGCTCGGGAGTGGGCTGGGGCACGGTTCGTCCGGTGACGAAGTAGCACTCCAGGAAGCTCTCGTTCGGGTGTTTGCTTTGATCCAACCGCTCGTTCCTTCAGATCGATCCGAATGTCGCTACCCCATACGACTGTGGTCTCAGACACTTTAACGACTACCGCAACGGATCAGCGCGGAACAAGGGACGGACTGGCTGATGACGATACGGTGTCGCCTCGAGGTACTACTCTACGCTGAGCCCGGCACACGAGAGCACTCTGTGATGAACCCGGCTCGAACTGAAGAAGAGATTCGAGGGGTTGACAGCAAACGATCCCTGTGGCGTTATGTCAACCAAGAAGTTATTCAGATATGTCATGTTTTTGAGATGACAGAGAACTCGGAGAGGAAGTGATGATGATGAACCGACCCGAGATCGAACCAGAACCGAGGATGAACCAACCCAGGATCGAACCAGAACTGCTGTGGGAGGAACGGTACGGGGATCCGATGGTGATGAAACTCGACCAGGAGTTGTGGCAGGCCCAGCAGGACGCATGGGACGAGGATCCCAACGTGTGGCAGAACCCGTTGGAGGAGACCCCGTATCTGCAGTCGCTGGTGGAGATGTACCACGAGGAGACAGTGGACGGGGAGTTTCCGTCGGTGCTGGACCGGGCACTGGAACTTCCGAGGTTTCAGGACGTGACCGAGGAATTCAAGAACTATCTGAAGGCGATCGTTATCAGCCACAAAGTGCAGTTGCGTCGGGAACGAGTACGACCGTTCGATCTGGACGAGATGGAGAGACAGAGCTTGAAGGGTCAGAAGCGGACGATGATGCAGTTGGACGTGTTGATGCATCGGGCGTTCGAGTGGATGAAGTCTCAGGGGATGGACCCGATGCCGGGCCACGAAACGATGCCAGTAGTGATGAACGAGCAGATGTATCAGAGAGCACTACAGCGTCAGAAGGAACACCAACAGGCCTCACCGAGTAACAGAGCAGGCCACACAGAGTCAGAGAGCAGAAGAACACTGCCGAAGAAACCTGGGGCGGATGGTAGCTAATGAAGTCGGTATCGCGTGAGTCCTGTACGCGGAGCTCGTTCTGAACTGTTCCGCTGACCTGATTGGTATATTCGCCCTTGATGTTGCTCCTCGTGATTGGTGGCCTCGCGCTCTTAGACTCCACGGCTTTCGGGACACTGCTCATTCCGGTGTGGTTGACGATGGCACCGGGACAATTCCGCTTTGGTCGTATTGCGACCTACCTAGCTGTCGTGGCGCTGAGTTACTACGCGATTGGTCTGGCCTTCCTATTAGGTGCTGACGCTCTGGTTGCTCGGTACCGGTCAGTATTTGAATCGGAGGGGTTCTCTTGGATTCTGGTGTTCATCGGGGCCCTGGCTGTCATGATTGGGGTGTTTCTGATGTGGCGTGATCGCCGAAGAAACCGCGTCCGGAAGGCGCCGAAGCGAGGCCCAGGCGTCTTGCGGAGAATCAGAGACCACATCATGCAGTCCGAGAGTTCGGGGTTGAAATCGGCGTCCTTAATGACAAGCCTCGCTCTGACAGCAGTGGTTTTGGAGGTGGCCACCATGCTTCCCTATCTGGCGGCGATCGGCATCTTGGTCGCTCAGGAGCTGAGTCTGTGGCAATCGGCTAGTCTGCTGGCCCTGTATTGTGTGGTGATGATTATGCCAGCCTTACTGCTGGCGCTGGGGCGGTGTTTTTTCCCGAAGACAGTCTCCGGGCCCCTGACGACGCTCGACGAGTTACTTTCTGAACAGGCGACATCCTCCAGCGCGGGATTTACCGCAATTTTCGGTGTCGTTATCGCAGGAATTGGTATCTTTGAGCTGCTTTAGCGCCAGATTTCGCCACAGGTGAGCGGTGGAGGCAAGCGTGCCGTTTGTGTGAGGAGGTTGACATTTCCTGAACAGTGTTCAAGGATTGAACGGTGTTCAACTACGGATTACTCGCAGACCGCGTTGAAAACGGTGAAGTCATTTCCGCTGACGACGCGATGGAAATTTTGACCAGTCCAGATACTGACTTGATGGAGCTCGTCAGCGCTACGAGTCGCTTGCGCAGAAAGTACTTTGGCAACCAGGTCAAGGTCAACTACCTAGTGAACCTGAAGTCTGGTCTGTGCCCTGAAGACTGTGGTTATTGCTCACAGCGGTTGGGGTCAGATACCGAGATTCTCAAGTACTCCTGGCTTGATGCTGATGAAGCACGGCGACAAGCTGAATTCGGGCTCGCCGGTGGAGCCTCGCGCGTGTGCTTGGTGGCCTCCGGGCGCGGGCCTTCGAATCGGGACATTAATAAGGTCTCTGGGATGGTAGAGGACATCAAATCGGCCAATCCCGGTGTTGAGGTGTGTGCCTGCTTGGGCTTCCTCAAAGACGGGCAGGCGGAACGATTGAAAGAAGCAGGAGTAGATGCCTATAACCACAACCTCAATACCGCTGAGTCACATTACGGCAATATCTGCACCACTCATACCTTTGCTGACCGCGTTGATACTGTCGGTAAGGCCCGAAATGCTGGATTGTCACCGTGCTCGGGTCTGATTGTGGGTATGGGCGAAACCAATGAGCAGATCGTTGAAACCATTGAGTCGCTCCGGGACGTCGACTCAGACTCGATTCCGGTCAACTTCCTGATCCCTTTTGAGGGCACCCCTCTTGCGGGGACCAATTATCTCACCCCGCAGCAATGCATGCGCATCCTGTGCGCGGTGCGGTTTATGTGTCCTGACCGCGAACTGCGGATCGCGGGTGGTCGAGAAATGCACTTGCGCTCGCTACAGCCACTATCGCTGCACGTGGCTAACTCATTATTCTTGGGAGACTATCTCACCTCAGAGGGGCAACCGGCTGAAGAAGATCTTGACATGATCGTCGATGGCGGATTCTCCATCGTGGGCACTGAAGATGCACAACAATTACGTGACGAGCTCAAAGCACACCGTGCTGCGCATCTAGCTGCTGTATCAACCGACCCACAGCCGGCTCAGAAGGTCAACGAATCTGTGGCTACGGCGGCGTCGGGATCCTTGCCTTGCGGTAAACCGCGTCCCACGGTCACAGGCCACGAGACAGACCCCGACGGTGTGTTGATTCCGTCGATCCGGTTGCGGGGAGCTGGGACTGACTACGCGCCGAATGCCTAATTTACGCCTCTGGCCGGTTGGAATCCTGCGAAGTTCCGAACGATTGGAGTGCCGGGCCATCGAGCCGGAAGACGTGCCAGCCATCCATGGGGTAGGCCCCAAGGTAGCGGTAGAAATCAATGGAGGGTTGGTTCCAGTCCAGCACTGACCACTCGACCCGGCGGTAACCGCGCGCCACGGCAATACTGGCCAGATGCTGGAGTAGCGCCTTGCCGTATCCCTGGCCACGGTGTTGTTCACGCACGTAGAGGTCCTCGAGATAGATTCCGTGCGTCCCCTCCCACGTGGAATAGTTCAAAAACCATAATGCGAATCCAGCTAGCTGGCCGTCGCCGGGTCCGGGCGCGTCAACGACGTGGGCGAAAATGGCAGGGTGCGGGCCGAAAAGATGGACTTGCAACTGCTCGGCAGTATTGCGGACGGCATCAGGCTCTTTCTCGTACACGGCAAGGGCCTGAATCATCTGAAGGATTTCGGGGGTATCTTGCGGACGTGCGGGGCGAATCGTTGGGCTCATGAGTGTCAGTTTAGGCCTCATACGCATCAATTCTCATAGCCTTCTCACAAACTCTCGATACGTTCAGACTCATCAGCCGGGGAAATAGCATCCTCGGGTCAAAACAGAATCACGACGAGATGTAATCCCGCAAGGAGGAGATTCTGATGATGACGACTACCACTACCCGCCATGTCACCACTGTTCTGGGGCTTAGCGTTCTGGGACTGGCCACGCTGACAGGTTGCTCGACCGAAGAACAAGGTACCGACACTTCAGCAAATGCCCCCGCTGAGCAGAGCGCAGACTCTGGGACCGAGGCGAACAACCAGAATGCTGGTGCCGACGACGCTGATGACCAGGTGGAAGAAAATGACCAGTCAGACAGCGATGATCAGGATGATGACGCTAGTAGTGCCAACGACTCAAACGGTACCGCGGAAAGCGAGGACGCGGTCTTCGGCGTGATTGATGCGGCACTGAATGAATATAGTGATGGGGTGGTCATTGCAGTGGATCGCGAGGACTCTGGTGCAAGCTATGAAGTTGACGTCGTTTCTTCGGGTGCTCTTTATGAGTTGGTGATCACTCCAGAAGGTCAGGTCACCGAGACCGAGCAAGACGACGGCGATGACGACGATACGCAGAAAGCCGAACAAGCCACGGTCACCGCGGCTGAAGCAGCTCAGCAAGTCCTTCAGGGACGCGATGATGAAGCGATCGTCGACGAGCTGGAATTGGATGAGGACGATGACCAATTGCGGTGGGACGTTGACCTCGACGACACCAATGGCCAGGATCTTGCTGAAGAGACGGTGCCCCCTAACTAATCTGGTCATTGTGTGAATTCCCCCAGGCATTCAAGCCCAAGGTGTGAAATACTGAGAGAAACACGCTGAGTAGACGTTTGGTGCACCGACGAGGGCCCGATGGTTCTCGTCGGTGCACCGGTCATGATAGTTTGTTGCTGGTACTGAACACCTCCCGTGGAGAGTAGGAATTTTCGAATGGCTCAGAAGAGTGCCCCGACCGTCTCAGATCAGACTCGGTCCAGCTCGCTGATGGATCTGGCCACAACTGGCTCGCGCCTGGTGCCGAAACAGTTAAAGGACAACCTCCAACTACTAAAATCTCATGCCACTTCCAAAGGTGTGACCATCGGGGTAGGGGCCGGATTTGCGGTTGTCGGCCTCTTGTTCCTGTTTATCACCATCGTGGCCTTGATCGTGGCAATGATCGGAGGCTTTGCTACTCAAACCAATATCTGGGTTGCGGCACTCTGGACTGCTCTGGGAGCCTTCGTTCTGACTCTGATCCTGATCGGTATTGGCGCTTGGCGAATCATGGCTGCGATGCCTCTTGTTCCCGCTGACCTGATTCGCGGGGTCAAGCACGACATTGGATACCTCACGGAAGGTAACGCATTCGACCCAGTGGAGTTCGATCGCCTCGAGGCCGAAAAGGCCGAGCAGAAGAAGATCGATAAAGAGCGCGAGAAAGAACTCATCAAGCAGGCGCAGAAGGAACAAAAAGCCGCGATCAAGCGCGGTGAGGCACCTGAGGGCATTCCTGATATCAAGCCCAGCGATGACGAAATCCGCCACCGCATGGACTTGCGTCGCCGTCACCTCGGTGACATTCGCTCCGGCCTGAATGAGAAGACTGACGTCAAAGCCCAGCTGGCGACCTTCACCGACCACGCCCTGGGGCGCGTCGATTCGGCTACCCGTGCAGAACAGTTGCGTCCGGTTTCTTCCTACTCGACCGCGGCAGCAGCAGGCGAGAAAGTCAACGACGCAGGTGAATTCGTCAAAGACCGCTGGGCTCCATTGACTCTGCTGGGTGCTTCGGTGACTACTTTCGCTGTCTTAGTCCGTCGTCTGAACAAAAAGAAGGACTAACCCTGTGGCTCTTACCACCCGATGGAGCTCAGGACCGTCCTGATGCGACTGATTGGTGCAGGTACCCGCGACGATATTGACTATGTTGTCACCGACCGGTGGCTGACCATACCCAATATCATCACCTTTGTCCGGTTTTTGCTGGTGCCGGTCTTTGTCTGGTTGCTGGTCATTGATGAGTATGTCTGGGCATTCATCACTTTGGTGGTGTTGTTCTCCACCGACTGGATTGACGGATATTTAGCACGGCGACTGAACCAAATTTCCGCGGTTGGAAAGTGGCTGGATCCGGTGGCCGACCGCATCGGGATTATCATCGTCGTGGTGTCGGTGGCACTGTCTGGTTTCGCTCCGTGGTGGTTAGCACTCAGCCTGATTGTGCCAGACCTGTTGCTGGCTATCCTGATGGCGTTCTTATTTCTGGGTAGCCCAGAACTTGAGGTCACAGTGCTGGGCAAGGTTCGCACCGCGTTGCTGATGATTG
The DNA here is from genome assembly GCF_029853775.1 of Auritidibacter ignavus. Taxonomy (NCBI): domain Bacteria; kingdom Bacillati; phylum Actinomycetota; class Actinomycetes; order Micrococcales; family Micrococcaceae; genus Auritidibacter; species Auritidibacter ignavus. The sequence continues at coordinate 1,051,695 of NZ_CP122564.1, read as the reverse complement.
GTATCCCGGCCCTGGTCCTGGCCCAGGGAGTCGCTGAGTCTAACTGGTTGAACCTGATTGCTTACGTTTTTTTGATCCCTGGTAGTGCCGGTCACGTGCTGGCCGCGGTTGACTACGCCTGGCGAGGTATTCAAAAGTACAACTCGTTACGCTCCCAGAACATTAATCCGCGCCACCGTCGAAGCTGGTCCATGGCTTATACTCACGAGCCGAGTGAAGACCTCAGCCACGGACTGCACGAACGAGGTAGCCCGGCATCCGACTAAAAAGGCGATTCGGTTGAGAACCGCCTTGTTGTCTGCTTCCATGACAGTCGTGCAACGAGTTGATATGTTAGCTAGCAAATATTCCCGTTGCCTATCCCGCATACCAAAGGAAGCTTGTGCCCGTACCTGAATCCGGCCCGCTGACCCTCCTGATCGCTGCCGATACCTATCCGCCAGACGTCAACGGGGCCGCAACCGTATGTTTCCGTCTTGCCACTGAACTGCATCGGCGCGGTCATCATGTCCACGTGGTCTCGGCCCGCAACGAGGCGGGGCCTGACACGGTCCAGTACCGCGACGAGGCAACCGTGCACCGTCTGAAGTCGTGTCCGGCGCCGACCCACGAAACCTATCGGCTGGTTTCGCGATCGCATGCGGGACAGACGATTGGGGCGCTTTTGGATGAGATCAAACCTGATGTTGTACATGCGCAGTGCCACTACATGATCGGTGAGGCAGCGATCTTACAAGCTGAGAAGCGACGGATTCGTACCGTGTGCACCAATCACTTTATGCCGGAGAATTTGGACCCCTTCCTTCCGTTTCCGCAGTGGTTCCGTAATATTGTGTCGAAGAATTCCTGGCGCGATATGGGACGACTAATGGGTAAAGCCGTCGCCGTGACAACACCGACCCCGCTGTCAGCTCAAACGATGCGCGAGCGAGCGGGCCTAGATTTGGTGCTACCGGTTTCTAACGGCATTAATGCGGCAAAATATCAGCTTGCCGAGGGCGAAGAAATCCCCAAAAACCCATACCCGACGGTGTTGTTTGTCGGTCGGCTGGCCGTGGAGAAGAATATTGATGTGCTCCTGCGTGCGCTGAGCCATACGGGACCGGAGATTCATGCAGAAATCGTCGGTGACGGTGAGCAGCGGTACCGGTTGTGGGATCTGGCTGAGTCCCTGGGGGTCGATGATCGGGTCCGGTTTTTGGGTCATCTCAGTGATGAGGAACTGCGAGTCGCTTATTTGCGGGCCGATGCGTTCTGCCAACCAGGAACAGCTGAATTGCAGTCTTTGGTCTCTCTGGAGGCGATGAGCGCACAGAAGCCGGTGATCCTGGCCAACGCGTTGGCGCTGCCACATTTGGTCAATGAAGGAGAGAATGGGTATCTGTTCACTCCTGGCGATGCTGGAGACTTAGCGGATAAGTTGCAACGGGTTTTACTGGCAGCTCCGGCCGAACGCCAGAAGATGGGTGAGCGCTCGTATCAGATCGCATTGCGGCACTCTGAGTCCGCCAGCGTTGATGTGTTGGAAGCACTGTACCGCGGCGCCACCCTTGAAGAAGCAACTCAGTTGCTCCCCGAAGCTACGCTACGATAGATTCTTGAGCCTTGGGGCGTTAGCTCAGTTGGTCAGAGCAGAGGACTCATAATCCTTTTGTCGTGGGTTCAAGTCCCACACGCCCTACAGTGGCTACTCCCGCGGGGTAGCAGGGAACCCGCCAGATTTTGGGTCTGGCGGGTTCTGTGTTTTCGGGGTACTGGGTGGAACCACAGGTGGAACAAGCAATTTGGACGGCTGTTCTGGACGGGGAAAAAGGGGGCAGGATGCGGTGTCCAAACAGACTAACTCTCGACCGCGAGCACACACGGTTATATGTTCGCTGGCATAACCCTTTTTAAGACAAAAAAAGGGGGCCGCCCCACCTACCCAATGAGTAAGCGAGGCGGCCTAAACCGTTGTCGCAGGATCACCCGAGCCTATACACCACGGCCAGAGTCCAGCGACGCATCTTTCGCGGTGTTGTCAGCATTACCCACAGCGGTAGCAATGGACAGGAACGTTGCTAGGGCTGAGACGCTCAGCGCGGCCAGCCACGGCGCGTCAAGAATACCGGCCGAGATACCGACAGCGTCAGCGCCGACCCCGGCAACCAGGACCGCAACAAAGGTTTGGAAAAACGTTTTAATTGCCCGGTCAAGGGCACCCGTCCAGAATGCTTTAGTCCAAATAGTCATGTTGTGTTGCTCCTTTAATTCTTGTGTTCCCCGGGGGATCACTCGTCGTCCACCGCTTCGGTGGTGGTTTCTTCGCTGGTGTTGATGTTCAAGGACACGTCGGCTTCAAGGCTGGATAGGGCGTTAGACACGCCATTGTTGACTGCTTTGCCGATCTCTGCGGGGTCTACACCGTCGATCTGTTTGACAGCTTCGACGAGGCCATCAACGGTGCCTTTGATAGCGGCCACGTTGCGATCTGTCTGCTTCAGCACCGCGTGCATGTCCCGAGGGTCCTTCGCCCCCTTGTAGAGCCAGGGCCGGACTTTGGAGTTGTCGCGAATATTTTTGACGACACTGCGGATTTCTCGCAGGATTGCCCAGGCGTCTTTGTTTGCTTTGCCCCGGTATGCCCAGGAGGCGATGCGGATTTCTTCTTTTACGATTTTGCGGAGTTCTTCTGGGGTGGCCATGTCGAACCATGAACCTTTCTTAGTCGATGTTTTTGCGGTCGATGTAGTCGATGGTGTTTTCCAATACCCGCGTTTGACTGCGTTACGGAACGTGGTCATGTTGAAGGTCGGGTCCACTTTACGGCCACGCGGGACCGCCGCCTCCTTATGGCCAATGACCCGTGACATGTCCAAACGGAATTCTTTGCACAGCTCAGCACAGAGTTTCACGTAAGCGTCCATTTGCGCCGAGCCCCATTGTTCGCCGCGACCGGTATTCTCAGCCTCAATACCGATACTGTAAGAGTTCGTGTAATTCGTGTGGCTGACTTTGCCCGCGTGATTTGCCCGGCCGGCGGCAATCACATAAATTGTTCCGTCACGACCAAGCCCATAGTGAGCCAACGGCCCTGGGATGCCCGGCCGACCATCCCGGACCACACCCAGGGACGGATAGTTCCCGTTTCGTGGCCCGGCCGTGTGGTGGCACATGACCGAGCGGGCACCGGACATTTGCCCGTACCCTCGTCGCTTCCAACCCTTGACCTCGACCACCGGGTAGCCAGTCTTTCTGGCGACCCGCGCAAGGCCCGTGTACATGACCATTTTTGTCTCCTTCGTTCGGCAGAAAAAAACGACCACCACACAGGATGGTCAGAATGAATCGTTGATGTACCGCATGTCACGTCCAGGAACAGGCAAACCCGCGCATCATTCAATCAACGAGGGTCCCGTGGTGGCCGGTTCGGAGGCGGCGGCGGCTTCCCCAACCAAATGTGCTCCTGGAGTAGACTGATCCAAGCCGCGTCAACAGCACGATCAGCTTCCAGACGTTTCACTTTCGCTTCGAGCGCGTCCACGCGGGCCAGGATTTTCGTTGTGAATGCGTCCCAGTTCGCTGTTGCCGCTTTCGCGGCTTCGACCTCATTCCCAGATTGACCGGTCCTAGCGGAGGCTCTGGCCGAGTAGATGCCAGCGACTGTCCCACCGAGACCGGTCCCTCCAAGAAGAGTGATGAGGAGAGTCAACCAGCCTGAGTCCACAGTCACCTCCGATGTTGTGCAGCGTGTTTCTTTGCGAGCGCTCTGAGCGAAAGGAGCCGAGTGCCTAGCCCGACCGCGAACGCCGTGAGAATACACGCTTGTGGCCCACGCGTGATTGTTTCGGGCACGTCGGCCCAGACAGCGGCCGCGTAAATGCCAACTCCTGCGATGAGCAGTGGGAGTACCGTTAGCTCGACGCGCCATTTCATCAGCAACGCCGCGACGGCCGCGACGGACGCAAGGAGTAGGAGGGCTCCCCAAACGAAGGTTGATGTTGTTCCGATGATGCCCTCAATCGTCCTCGGCGGTGTGAGGATCACCCATGTGCCTGCGGTGAACATGAGGACGTAGGTTGCCACGCGGGAGAGTGCTTCACCGCGTGTTGGTGCGCCTTCTGACATTGGTTCCGGCCTCCTCTCCGGCCGTGGTGGTGACTTTCCCCGCCGCGCATCATGGTGTGTCGGGGTCGTGTTTTTTCCAGGCAGTCTTGCAGTGTCCAGGCGTGCACACGTTGATGGGGAGCTGCGACACGAATGTTTCCCCGTCCTTCACAGTGGTTTCTCCGAGCGCGAACGCCTCATCAATGGGCGGGGTGTGGGTCCATTCGTCTGCTGGCTCGCGCGCGGCCCCGTTCAGTCGTGCTGTGAGCAGCACGTCATTGATGTCGCGTGCGAGCGCTTCCCGGTTTTGACGTGTCACAAGCTCGTTTTCCAATTGGTGCATGAGTTCGTACATTTCAGCATTAGTCAAATCAGAAAAATCCATGAAAATGTGCCACCTTTCTTAGTCGAGGGTGTAGCTAATTCCGTCGAGAGCAACCCACGAACTTAGTTGCCCGTTCAGATGGCGGATACGAATGTATCCGTCGCGTTTAATTTCCATGGATACTGTTCCGCCATGACCGTGCGTAGCGGACATAACTTTTGTACTGGAAGGGATCACGTCATTTCGAAGCTGCATAATGTCTCTGCCGGTGCTCCAGTGTCCTGGCGACATCATTCCGGAAACATGCACCACATTATTTATCAGTGTGAACTGAACGTCCCCGTAGCCCCCACCGCCTGTGTAGTTCGACCAACCGTTCATGAACCGGGCCGGCGCATACTTCGTTTCTTTATAGATTGGAACCCATCCGTGCACGCCCCGGTTGGTGTACAGTTCCGGCCCGGTATCACGCGCAGAACGTGGGATGACAACACAGGCGAGTGTCCCGTACTCGGTGCGCTCCGGATCAGGCAGCATCTGGTACGACCAAACGTTGATCACATGCCCCAACCAAGGACGGGTCTGTGTGATTGTGGCGTCGGACAGGAGCTGATTGGGGGAGCGGCGGATCGTGTACAACACAATGTGTTTCCTGCCGTGCGTTGTTGGTAGTTTGTTGGCGTGTACTTCGACGCTGATTGGGCCGGCTTCTTCTTCCTCACGACGGGGATCATACGTCAGCGCCAGATAGTAGGTTGTCGGTGTGGTCACGGGCGGAAAACTCACCGGCATGTCTTCGAGTTGCGTATGGAAGAATCCCTCGATGGCGGCTTCTGACCTGCCTGTGGCATTTGAAGTTCGGAGCATCATCTGGTTCTTGGCATTGGTTTCAGAGTCCCCACCGGGCATGCCCACAAGCCGGTATGGTGATTGGGCTGATCCTGGTTCAGATTGTACGAACACGCCGGTGCCTGCAGCGCGTGACATCTGCTGATATTGGCGAGAATCAATGCCCTGCCCAACGACCGGGAATGACCTTTCTGGCGCGTCCGGGGGATCATAGGCCGGTTTGACCAGGCCCTCTAGACCGTCTAACCGTTGGTCTTGGAGTATGTCGTGCGCGGTTGGGTGTGTCATAGCGGCTCCTTTGGTTAAACAAAAAGACCGCCCAAGTGAGCGGCTAGGGGAGTAAGTGTCGGGTTAGTTGTTTTGTGTGCGGCGTAGTTCGGCGCGTAACTCTTTGATCAGCTCACGGACTTTGCCATCGTTCGCGTCGGGTTCTTCCATGACCGGGCCAACGGATACTTTGTATGTGGTGCCGCCTTTGTCCCAGTTGAGCTCCACCCGCTGCAACGTGTCCTGGATGTTCGTCTTATCCGTCAACTGCACGGTGATCAGATCGCCCCTGGTGAAGTCCCGCCCGTATTTGAGATTGCCCATCGTGGACGTGTCAATGGTGATCGACTGCTTCTCCACATGATCAGCTAGGGTGTCTTCCCCGGCCTTGATGAGTTCTTTGGCTTCTTCGGTGTCGCGCCGGTCTTGGAATAGCAGGGTTTTGACTTCCCAATCGGTCTGATCGGATTCGACCAGTCTCAGCATGCGGCCTGTGCCTTCACCTTGGCCTGCTACGAGTACGCGTGACGCTGTGGGAGCTTCGAGAGAATACGAGTATTGTTCGACGCTGCCATTGGCCTCACGCAAACGGATAGACCGGCGGTAATCATTGGGTTCACGAACACCAAACCGGATCTGCGAGGTCTCATGGTCCAAATACGAGAAAAACACGACACCGGAGTTCTTACTGACCGCTTGCAATTCCTCTAAGAGGTTCTGGAAGCGAGAATTGATCGTGACCCTCTTACCGCGCCCCTCAGACAAATCCACCACGATGGGGTTCCGATTCTCAGCACGCGGCGCGTTTTGGCTCACATGCAGTCTCACGGCGTCTTTGATGACCGTCTCTGCAGGCCCGGTTTCACGGTAGTACGGTCGCACAGTCTGAGAGGTGAGCGCCCGGTTAGGTGACGGCACCGTGATCATCCCGTGAACGTAGGACAGGTGGCACTCGAAATGCAGCTCAATATCTTTCAACCCGCTGCTATTCGTTTCAACATATTGTTTGAGCTTCCCCGCGATCAACTGATCTTTGCCGTCGTACACGGCCACGTGACCGCCCTCTAACCGGTAGCGTGGGTCAGTCTCAAACCGCCGCCACAATGGGCTATTGCCGTTCACGTCAAGCACACCGGTAGACACCGCGTTATTGCGGATCACCGCGCTACCACCCAGGATCGGGATCCGCCCAAGACGCTGCAAATCCCGGTTATAAAAGTCAGCGTGGATCACTACCCACCCCCGATCGCGTGGAAGAACGCCTCATGATACCGGATCAAAATCTCCGACTGCTGATTAGCGCCAACCATCGACACGTGAATATGGTTCCGGCCAGGATGCAACGGGAAGAAGTCATCATCTCCAGGGTCGATACGATCCCAAATTGGCGTCCCATCCGCCAACGTGATGTCTTGTTCTTGTGGCCTGGTTTGAATCAGGATTGGTTCATCAACCCTGCCATGCACAAAAATGCGTTCCCCCTGCGCGTTCTGGATCAACAAATCCTCACCAGGTGGGGTAACAACCGCAGACCAATACGCCGGCGCATCACCAGCCACCTGGAGTTCATATTCGCCTTGGACAACTGAGCCACCGATACGCACCGGGAAAAACGGGAACTCATACCCGTTCGGATCAGGCTTCGCCGTAATGAACTTCTTCTCAATGTTGCCCAGACGACGCCGCAACTCACGCACCTGCCCATACCAAAACGGGTCAAAAAACTGCGCCGTGATCCCGACCGTCCACCACCAATCATTATGACGCGTAGGATCAGTGATCTCCGTGGCCATCAACTTCCGGGTGCGCGTCTCCTGCGAGTACGGGTCAAACACGATCACATCAAAAAACCGTTTCTGACCAGGCTGCACAATCTGGACTAGCCGGTCAAACATCTGAGGCAACGTCGAAGGCACCGGCGTGTGTAGGTGGATTGGCAAAAACATGTCACCAGCCTCCAACCGGGCATGCCTGAACACCGACCCACCAGACGCCAACTCAGCAGCCTCCACCGACACCGGCGCAACACCAAGGCCCTCAACATCCGGCTTTAGGAAATACCCCTCACGCCGCTGGTTGTGGTGCAACCGGATCCCAGACTCCATCGGCTCACCAGACGGCTTGATCGACACCACAGGCGGCTTATGATCCCTGCGATCACCCCGCGGCGACTGGAACACCGGAGGCATCAACGCGCTCTCACGAAACGGCATAACGAATGACCTCCCTAGAATGGCACAGCCAACGAAGCTTTACGACGAGCTTCCTTATGAACTTCCTGCGCAAACTCGGCAGGCGACTGAGTCAACACGTCACCATAGAAATTCATGGTCGAACCATGCTGAGCACCACGACGGGACTGCAAAGCACGCTCCAAATCATGCAAATTCCGCTGATTCATCACATACTCATTCCGGCCAGTGTTATTCAGCACCATCGACAAACCAGGAGGAAGAACACCACCCTGATCACGCAAGATCGGTTTCGGGTCAACCAAACCACCAGTATCATAATGGTTATGCCGTTTGTGGAAGTTCAACGCTGAAACAGGGCTACCATAACGGCCCTTAATGTAATTCAAACCCCAATTAGCCTGACCAGCCGCAGTAGACTCAACCGGACCGTGCAAGGATGTCATCTTCTGGAACAACCCCCTCGCACTTGAGGACGGGTTCGCGGCGTTCGGGTTCCACGACGATTCACGCTGAATCAAATCCGACAAAGCGGACCACTGCTGACCGGTGTGCCAGCCGAACCGTTTGGCAACGTCCCTGACCTGATCCACAACAGAACCAGATGGTTCAGCGTCACCGCCCTCATTGTCACCAGAGGAAAGACCGATTTTGCTTTTCGCCCATTCCAGCATGGAATCAAACGCCTGTTTGGCCAGACCGATTGACGCGTCCAAAATGTATTCCGCGTGAGGGAACTTATCGGTTATCCATTTGGTGATTTTCTTGCCAAGCGCTTTGAATGGTGCTAACGGGTCAAACCAGCCGCCGCCGCCGTCGTCGTCACCTTCGGGGATTCCACCCATGTGTTTCAGCGGATCAACAGGTTTCCCACCAGACCAGGTTTCAAAGTGCAAGTGAGGGCCAGTACTGTTACCGGTGTTACCTGATAACGCAATAGTCTGGCCTTTAGAAACGTCATCACCTGCGGCTGCTTTAGCTTTCTGCAAGTGGCCGTAATACGTGTTCCTGTTTCCTGGGTGGTTCAACAGAACGCCGATCCCGGTACGGCCTGTGACGATGTTCCACCCTGTGCGTGCCACCGTGCCAGCCAGCGCGGCCCGAACAGGTGTCCCAGTTGGGACGGCCCAGTCAACACCCGAGTGGTGGCCACCCCACCGTGGACCAAACTTCGACGTGACAGGACCATTCACAGGTTTAACGAGCCCGCCAGACGCGTACCCTTCAAGGTCCCCGTGCTCGTTGATGTGCGACAACAGGCCAGGGTGCAAACGTTCAAACCGGCGACGCGACGACTTGCGGATCACGAACTCATCGGCGTGAACAACACCAGCAGGCTGGAACTTGCCACCAGGACCAGTCCAACCACCGGTCGCGTACTCGTTAATCCAACCCGGCTCCGGAATGCCCGGAATGTTAACCCCAGGAACCTTATTCAGTGCGTTGATCAGGCCGTCGTTGAAGACATCCTGGATGACGAACTTAATCGGTTTAGCCGCGATCCCTTTCAGCCGGTCCCACTGCTTTTGGATGTTCTCCACGGCTGTTTTGAACCGGGATTTAAGGTTCTCCATCTTGTCCCCAAACCAGTCAATAACCGGTTTGATGCCATTGTGGTAAACGTCGGACATGAGGCCTGACATTGACGACCATTTGTCACCAATCCACGTGAAAACCGGGGACAAAACAGCGTTCCATAACCAGAAAGCGATGTCAGCAAGGTAATCCCACGCGGGTTTCAGAATGTTCTGCCACGCCCAGACCATCCGATCAACCATGGATTGCCAGTGGTTCCCAATCCACGAAAACACCGGGGAAAGAACCGCGTTCCACAACCAGAAAGCGATGTCAGCAAGGTAATCCCACGCCGGTTTCAAAACGTTCTGCCACGCCCAGACCATCCGATCAACCATGGATTGCCAGTGGTTCCCAATCCACGAAAACACCGGGGAAAGAACCGCGTTCCACAACCAGAAAGCGATGTCAGCAAGGTAATCCCACGCGGGTTTCAGAATGTTCTGCCACGCCCAGACCATCCGATCAACCATGGATTGCCAGTGGTTCCCAATCCACGAAAACACCGGGGAAAGAACCGCGTTCCACAACCAGAAAGCGATGTCAGCAAGGTAATCCCACGCCGGTTTCAAAACGTTCTGCCACGCCCAGACCATCCGATCAACCATGGATTGCCAGTGGTTCCCAATCCACGAAAACACCGGCGACAAAACATTATTCCACAACCATTGCGCAACAAAAGCAACAGCATGTAAAACGGGTTTCCAAACAGTTTCCCAATTAAATTGGATCGCGAGAACCACGTACTGCCACTTATCAGCAATCCACGAAAACACCGGGCTGAGAATGTTTTCCCACAACCAAGTAGCGACCGCAGCGACCGCGTCCCAGACCGGTTTAAGTATGTACTCCCAAGCGGCCTGCATTGTCGTGGACATGACTTGCCAGTACGTCCAGATCGCCGTAAAAACAACGAAGACCACGGCATCCCACAGCCACTGCAAAACGGTTGCTACCGCATCCCACACTGGCTTCAGAACGTTTTCCCAGGCAGCTTGAATGAATCCGACCGTTGCATTCCAGGCGTCAGCAATCCACGAGGTGACTGGCTGGATGACTGATTCCCAGAGCCACGAGAAAGCGGAGCCGATACCGTCTACCGTGGTGCCGATCCCGTCGCTGATGGCAGTGAAAGCCTCACCGAGCCACTGCCAGGCCGCAACAATCCAATCGACAACCGGTGAGATGACAGACTCCCACAACCATGTGAACGCATCACCCATCCAAGTGATGACCGGCTGCACCACGGTCTCCCATAACCAGGTCAAAGCAGTGCCTAGTGCCTCAGTGAAGGTAGCCCAGAGTTTTTGACCTATCTCGGTTTGTGTGAAAAACCAGGTCAAACCAGCAACCAGGGCGGCTATACCCGAGATCACCAACCCGACAGGGTTTGCTTTCATGACTGCGTTGAGTGCACCGAATGAAATTTTGACCGAATCAATCGCGGACTTGACCGAATCAATCGCGGACTTGACTCCAAGCACGCCAAGGAACGTTGTGATGAACGTTCCGACCGCGAGCGTGAGTGGGATGATCCAATCGCGGTTCTGGATAATCCATTTCCCAATGTCCATGAGCGCGCCAACAACATTGCTAGCGATGGGGAGGAACGTGTTTTGGAACCAGTTCGCCAATCCTGCCACCGCGTCTGCGATGATCGGCTCCATGGACTTAGCCCAATCCTCAACCGGCTCCAAAGCTTCCATAGCCCAGTTCAGGAATGCTTTACCGGCCTCGTACAATGGGCCAAGCAGTGACGCGCCAATGCGACCCAAAGACGCAATAGTGTTCTTCCAAGCGCCAAGAAACGTATCCCCGGATTCCTGGGCGGCCCCGCCAACACCAGTCTCCATGGCTGCGGCAAAGTCCTCAAAGCTGACTTTTCCCTCCGACACCATGTCGGACACTTCCGCAGCCGTCACATTATAATGGTCAGCAAGCAAGTCCAAGATAGGGATTTGCCGCTCAAGCATCTGATTGACAATCTGGCCGTCAATCTTGCCCTTCGCCGCAGCTTTACCCCAGATGAGGCCCATATCATTCAGGTCAGTGCCTGCAACCGTGGCAGCGTCGCCCACCAGCGTCAGCACACGCTCTAGATCTTCACCAGGCTGAATACCAGCAGCGACCATCGTGGCAGCCAGGGATGCAGCCTCGCCCATGCCAAAAGCTGTGCCTTTGACCGCGTTGAGTGCGTTGTCCATGATGGCTTCGACTTCTTCACCACTATGACCAAGACCTTTGAGCTTTGCGCGGGCTTCTTCGATGTCCTGAAGGCGTTGGAATCCTTTGGCGAGCGCTGTTGCGACAACACCAGCACCCACAGCGACCGTGCCCGCAGCCCCCACCTTGAGCGCCTTACCGAGACCAGAAATGACCTTGTCGCCAATTCGTTTCCCGGGATCAGCGGCTCCCACGCCTTTTTCTAGAGGCTTGACGAAGCCCCTCCCAATAGCTGACTGCAAGCCAGAGAAAGTAGGCGTGACAAGTACCTGGGCGTTACCGATAACAGAAATTTGGATCACCCTACCTTCTGGGAACAAAAAAGGAGCCACACAGAATGTGACTCCCGACGTGATGAAGTGGCCCGCTAATCAGCTGCTAAAGAATGCCTTCAGGTCCTCATAGTCAGTCTTCTTAGCGCGCGACTGGGCCTCCCTGACCAGCGGCATACTCGTCTCAGGCGGCATCTCAATAGGCTTCTTCGACTGCGCTGCAAGACGATTCGCAATACGCAGCTCAATCAGCAGGTCATTGATCGCAGACAAAAGCGGCGTGTCCTCAGAAATACGTGTCGTACGCTTCTGATCAGACTCTTTGAATAATCCCTGCTCCGCCATCGCATCGACTTCTTCAGGATCATTCATGATCGCCTCGTTCGTCAGCGAATACGACGGCAACATGTAGAAAAAGTCCAGGACGGCTTGATACCGGTTCTCGGCAACCAGCAGGGCCAAGTCCACCCCGTACTTCGACGCGAAATCTGCGCGAAGCTGCGGGGTGTACTTAGCTACCAGTTGTCCGACTACTTGTCTTTTGGGTCATCCGCCCCATGCTGATTATTGAAATACTGTCCAGCTTGCGCAGAAATCTGTGCACGTTCAACAATCGTGGTTTTGGCCTTGAGCTTCTCGTAAACCTCTTCGCCAATCCACTCTTCAAAGAGCTGATCATTTGCTAAGACAAGCTCCTTGTACGAATCAGCAGTGTTGCCATGTGCCTTGTCCATCAGATCCATCATGCGCAAGTACCGCTCATCATCAAAGTAGTTGAAGTCCTCAAAAATGAGTTCCAAGTCTTTGTCAACGGTGAACGTAAACGCTTTCGCGGGCTTGTGCTCCTTGCGCAGCGCGGCGAGAGATTTGATAGGTTTTGTCTGGTCAGACTTTGCCATGGTGGCCTCCTGATAATGTGGGGATATGCTATTTAAGACAAAAAAGGTCGCCTTACGTGACGACTTACAAAACGTGTTGGATACAAACAAGATCAAACGGAACACCAAGAATAAGGCGCTTCTGAATGATCTGCTTAAAGACGCTGAGACGGTCGAGTACGCGCTGACATGCCGCAAGGGAAAAAGGTTCGGCGTCATGGTGACAACCGATCAACGCCTACTATGGGTTTCCACGATCGCTGGAATGCCAGACGTGTACACGATCGACCGCTCAGAAATAACCGGGCTAGATAGTTCCACAAACTCTGCGAATCTCACAACGTTTACGATTAATCAGGCCGGTCAGAAAACAGTGTTCGATTATGGTCAGAAGAAAGCTGTGGTTGAGCTAGTGAAGCAGCTCAGTTAGTCTTTCTTCTCCTTCTTCTGTGACTGCCCGGTAGCAGGTTTTGTCTTCTGCTCGGACCAGCCATGCAGTTTCAGGTTGTTATATTCGGCTTTCGTGCCAGGCTTGGTGGTTACCGTACCGAGCTGGTCATCCTTTTTGGTCAAGATCACGCCGGGTTTGAAATTCGACATTGTGTCTCCTCAAACTATTTGGTGGGGGGGTGAGGTGGCCGTGGCAATCCCCCGAGGCCACACCACAGCCACCGGTATTGTGAGGCTAGCCTGCTGCGAGGGCTTTGAGTGCTGCGACTTCTTCCTCAGTGAATTGAGGTTCAGCATCCTTGCCAGGCTCGCCCTTGTCACCCTTCGCGCCTTTCGGGCCAGGGGTCAGTTCGATCGCATCAACGTTGGTACGGACTTCCTTAATCGCGTCGTACACCGCGTTGTGATCCTGAACATGCGTATCCGCGCCCTCGACCGCCTTGGCAGGCAGGTCTACATTCCATTCAGCCATCACAGGCTCCTTTCAAAATGATTAGAAAACAGATCATCCCGTTACCAAGCATTTAGTAGCTTGGAAGGTAACGGGCTGTTATTCCCCCGACTCGTCGCCACCACCAGCAGCAATATCAAAACCCAATGCTTTCGCATGACGAAGCGGCCCAGTGCCAGCAATAATCTCACGCGACGGGATGCCTTCAACCGCATCATCGAGTGCAGTAAAGCTCACCGGCCGGTCCATCGTGACGCCCTTCGCCCACGAATACGCATCACGGGAGGACAGCTGCAACGCGAAATACAGTTTGCCCATAATCCACTGATCCTCAGGCGGACCATCCACGGACAAAACCAGGCCACGGTACTCAGTCAGAATGGGCAACGACGGGTCATCAAAAACCACTTCACCATTCTCTGACATCTCCAGGCCAGAGTAGTCAGCACCCCGGACCACGCCTTCAACAAACTTGTTGTACGATTCCTGCAACGTGACTGAAATGCCACGCTCAGTCTCGCCGGGATCTTCACGCGTGTTCGATGTGTACCCGACAGATGAAGATCCTTCAACCTCAAAACTGTCGTTGAATTCCACACCATCATCAGTCAGCAGACCGACCGGATGGAACCCAATCCTGACAGGATCGATCAGCTCGTTACCGGAACTAAAAAGTGAGGTCGGAACTTCGACAGACTGAGGCGCAAGATACACGATCTGCTTCAGCCCACCATGCCGGCGAAGCTTACGATTATGGCCCTCGGCCATCAACGCTTCAATAGTAGCCATAATATTTTCTCCTTATTAATTGATGGACCGTGACACGGCCACAAGGTCGAACACAAACACGATGCTTGTTAGACCGGGTGATTCTTGTAGGAAGGGTGCCTGCTCAGATTCGATATGATCAAAAAACGCAAGCTCTGGATTCATGATGTTTGGCTCAATCGTGACGCCATCATCTAGCAGTGATGAATGGATGACCTCAGCAATTGACTCAGCAGTCCAGTAGTCATGCCCATACAGTGAGAACCTGGTGCGTTGATTTCGCATACCATTCGCGTCTCGCTTCTGCATGTTGCGACCATGCAAGATCACTTCACCAGAGGCAGGGTCAATCGTGGTTAAAATCAGTGATGTCACCACCTTGTGGCCCAGGATTTCCTGGCCATCGAAATGACCAAGAAACGAAGCCACGAAATTCGGGAATACCATCGGGTCAGTCATTTCTGAGACACCTGCCTCATAGCTGACAACAGGGCCGCTGTCGTCGCGCCTGGATACCATTGCCCCTCGACAACAGCGCCATTACGCGGTTCGTTTTCCCACCCCGCATACAGGCCGACACCTCGCGCCGCGTATTTCCCTTTCGGGTCCAACGCATTCGCAGCAGACACCAACCTTGACGCGCCCAGTCCAGCAGCCTTAGACGCCACCTTTGAAACACCAAGAGCACGCATACCAGCCGGTTTCGACTCGTAATACACATTCTTTGTTCTCTTGCTATACCCCCTCGCCATGCTGATTCACCCGCCTGAGTATCGTCTCAGTACCAAACGGCCACTGATTCGACGGCGCCTGAACCTCCCACCTGCCAGCATTCATCAGACCATCACCAACGATGATCAAATCGTTCTGCTGAAACATTTGGGTTTCGTGGTACAAGGCCGCATCAGAATCAGACCATGCGCCATACTGGTCTTCGTTATTCATCGACTTCGGGCCCAAAAGGCAGTTAGTCACTTCAAACTCTTCGACCGGCAACGGCCTACCAAACCGGTCGAGCCCACCGCCGCCACGCTCAACTTTGACCGTGATGAACCAGGATCTCGGGAAAGGCCACACCATTAGTCATCACCTCTCATAGATCGGTTCGCCCGCAATATCAGCCCCACAGGAACAACGGGTGGCCCCAAACATCAACGAGCACCAAGGCCGATGTTGTTCTAACCCTGCTACCTGGCCTGTGACTTGGACACTGAACGCTTTCTGCTGTCCGTCACCCAGTGATCGTTTCTCATTCTTTGTCAGATAGAAGTCTCCGTGCGGATTCGCAGGTGACCCTCCCATGCTGAATGGGCCAGTGCCAACACTGAATTGAGAGAAACCAGAAAGGTCAGCCGTAGACGCTTCCATTGAGCGACGAACCACGGCGCACACCACACGACGGCGCGTGGACTCTTTCGCGTCAGCAGACGATGGAACCATGTCCAGAATGAACTGCGACGCATCCTCTAGCAGAGTCGCTGCGTGATCCTCCGAACCAGCGGGCATGTCCGGCCAGCGGGCCTTGAGCTCTTTTACCGTTGCGAATGGAAACGGTTTAACCGTGTCAGCCATGACCGGACCTCCCAACTAGTTGTTCTCTGACCAGCCCGTTATCAAGCAGCTAGTAGCTTGGAAGATAACGGGCCGTCATTCCCCCGAATCGCCACCGCCGGTCTCAATGACCGCGAACCGGTCAGTGAACACGTACCAGCCGTAGACGATCTCAAGACGCAATGCGATCTGGTTCTTGCGTTTCAAGTCGCCCTGACCATCAGGGTCACCGAAACGAATCAGCTCAACTGGAAGGTCCCGCTGGACACCCCAACGAATACCGGACTGGAAATCACCAACAATGCCACGAACACCAGTATCAGATGCTTCAGGGGTACCAGAAACCGTGTTGCCCTGAGCGGTGTTGACACCCATGAATGAGGTGATGTCGGTGCCGAATCCAAGATTCGGGTACCGCTGGATACCAGACGGGTCACCATTAGCGAGCTTGGTCTGCAGGTTCGACAGCTCCCAAGAGAACCGTGGATCAACCGCGAAACCATTCACACCCCAGGAAGTGTCCTGCTGCAACAACAACCCAACGGCCTCACGGACAACCTGGTCCGCCTCAACAGTGCCGTCATAGGTGACACGCTTATCGGTAGCGTCCAGGTAGTTATCCCATCCGGTGATGGTATTACCAGTCAGCGGGTTAATACGGTGAATCAGGCCAAGATCCAGGGCGCGAGCCAGGGAGACCTGACCAGCATTCGCAAGGTCCTGGAAGATGGACAACTGGTGATCCTCAGACGCCCACTGCACTTCCTGGTTGAACCGCATCGTGACCTGAGCCTTACGAGGCTTCGCAGTCACCGAGCTGTACCCGCCAGAAGTAGACGACTTATCGTCACCTTCTTCAACAAATTCCGCTTTCGGGAAGTCATTGAAGATCATGTAATCAGTTTCACCAAAAAGCTGCGGTTCACGACCAGACAGCTGCGCGACAGTGGACAGAGTGCGAGACTCAGTGATCATGCCATCCGCAATATTGCGAGGCATCAGCACCTGAGCATCACTAGTACCGAAAACGGCCATGATAGATGCCTTTCTATAAGTCAGTTACCGAATAGCCCACGAACGGCTTTCCGCTCTTCGCTATCCTCAACGTTGTTTGGTCTTTTCTCCTGGCCGGGAATCACAGGGCCAGTGGATTGCACAAGAGACTTCAGCACTTCCGCGTGAGCTTCCAACTCATCTTTGGTCGTGCCACGCAAAGCATTAGCCGGTACACCAGTCGCTTCAGACACCTCAGCAATCAACTTGGATTGCTCTTCCTTGGCCTCAAACTCGGCTACCCGATCTGCTAATGATTGGTTCTCTGATTCAAGTTCCTGAGCACGCTCAGCAGCGGCCTTCAGATCCTCATAATCAGAAAACTTGTCTCTCTCGCGTTGCAACCGTTCCTGAACAATCCGGTTCACGTCCTCCTGCGAGAACGTAGACTCAGTCTGCTCTTGGTTTGGTTGCTGTTCTCCCGCTTCTGCGGTGTTCTTCCCAGTGTTTTCAGACAACGCTGATCACACTCCTTCTCCGTAGCTCGTCAGCATTGATAAACCCCGAAATAACGGTCGGGTGCCGTTCACCAGCGGGAGTCCACTGGAAGATCTATTTGATACCGAGTTCGGCGCGCATCGCGGCCAGGATGTCACTGGTCTTATCCGCGGCAGTGTGTTTTTGGCCGTCTTTCACCCAGTAATGATTCCGCTTCGTCGTGCCGTCTTTCAGCGTGGTCTCTTTCCACGCCAAAGACCTGCCCTCGTCAGCGTTCTGAGCGGCATTCTCATACGCTGCGAGATGCTGTTCTTGGATCGCCAAAAGCTCAGCCTGGTTGTCCTGGGTCAGGATCACAACCTCACAACGACAGTAATCGTGGAAATCCTCCCCAAGTTTCCGTGACCCACGAGGACGAATCCCTTTCGCCAACCGGTGCGACCCAATAGGCGTACCCCGCCCCACAACACCAGTAGCCGACCGCTCAGTATAAACCGCACCACGAGAAGCCAACATGCTGCAAAACGCACAGCATCCAGGCTGGGGGACACGCTGCGCGCTATAGAAGTTATCGCGTTGCTGTTCAGCGTTCCCGATCATCGTGTCCGCCGCAGCTTCCGTGAGTATCTTCGTCAACCCGCCCGCAAGACGCGAAAACACCGCATCAGCACCCAGCCGCTCAAACACGTAATCAGCAGCAGACCAATCCACCAACGACCGCCACCGGTTCGGGTCCTCCACGAGCAACGTGTCAGCACGAACCGGTTTCGCCACATCCTGCAACGACATCAGCTCATCAAAAAACTCAGCTGCCACCATCGACGTCGCACCAACATACCGGTCACCCAAATCAGGCATAACATCCCGCAACGCCTCACGCTGCACACGTGGCGACTCCGGCAACACCGACACCATCAACGAGTCCAGGTCATCCATCGCAGCGTCACTAATAACCTTCCGCAACGACGAATACGACCCCAACACGCTAGACGGAATCATCATCAGCATTCACCACGCCCGCATCAGCAGCAGCACGAGCACGCACAGAACGCGGCTCAAGACTCGATATGCGATTCAAGAACGAACCCACAGCCGAACTACGTCGGTCCGCATTAACCCGCTGAATCTGACCCTCATCAAAGATTTCTTCGAGCACCACGGTTGAATCAGCAAGTGTCGGAATAGAAGCCAGCTTGACCGCAGCGTCAGCACGAGCAGACATCGACCGGAACTCAGGATCAAGGAACACAGTAGACAACTTGTGCGACTCAGCAGGCGGCTCTGACAAGCCATCACGAACCATCACCGCATACTGAGCAATCTGCTTCACCGCAGACGACAACACGAACTTATTCTGATACTGAACATCAATCAACAAATCATGCTCATTCGCCCGAATCGCCTCAGCAGACGACGGCTGATCATGAATGATCCCCAACGACGACGGCGGTATGCCCGTCTCCCCGCTAAAAGCCATAGCCACGGTACGCAACATATCCGAGTGCGGCGTCATCGTGGCCTGCTGCATCTGCTTGACGGTCGGAGCGTTGCCGTCCTCATCACGAGTCAACGCAACAAGCCGGTCCATCGCCAGCTTGAACTTTTTCTGCTCCGAAACATTCCCAAACGCTTCAGGATCGATACCCTCAACCGCCAACTGCGGCGAGCTATAGAACTCGGCGTTACCTTCCATCCGGACATAGGCTCGCACAGCCATATCCGTTAGCGACATCACCGGGCGCGTAATCCGCGACCGACCAAACGGCTTACTCGTCTGCGGATCATAAGTAACCGGAACCATCAACGCACGGCCAACAGGATTCGCAGACCGCTCAGCCACCCACTTACCAGAATCGTTGCGCTCACAAATCAGCACAACATCATCCAGGTACACGACAAACCTTGACGGCCCCTTTTCGTCGAGCTCTGAAATCGTGATGCCAGCCTTGATGCGACGGTTCCGGTAATCCCACAACGCCGCAGCAGATTCAGCTTCATGCGACTGAATCTGAACATCCGGCTCACCCTGAGCGCCCCTAGCAACCGTCACGAATGACACGCCATGCTTATACGCCGAAACAACCGACTGCGAAAACTCCAAACCAAAACTGTTCTGACCCAGAATCTCAGACAACTCAAAAGGATCATCCGACCCAGGCAACCGCAGACCATCAAACTGCGAACGGATAGCAGCCTTCCTGACCGCCATATTCGCCCACCCAAGATAAAACTTCGCATTCTTCAACTGCGGCGGCAACATCAGATTCAAATCCTTGAACGCCTGCTCAGCATCATAATAAACAGATCGCTCAAGATTACGGGCCAAACGACCCTGCCACACTCGAATCAGGTCACGAATCGTGTCCATCTCAGCATCGGTGACATTCACAATCGACAAGTTAGCGATGTCCCGCACGCTCAAATCGATCACAACATCACCGCCTTCCTCCCTGGTCTACGATTCGTCACACGAGCACCCCAGTGCGCTAATGTCACAGCCTCAAATGAAGCCACACTGCCACCATCCGGAGCTTCCCAACCAAAGCCGCCAGCAGTACCAATCTTTCGTTTCAAAGCCGCAACCACCTGGCCATCAAGTGCCTCCTGGCCCGTATGTATCAGGCCACCATCACGAATAGCGGCCTCCATCATCGAATGAGCCGCTGTCACATCATCAGTAGTCGGCGTCAAAATCGTTTTCGCAGAGACACCCTCAGCCCTAAGAGCGTTCACAAGATACCCGACACCAGACTTCCCATCAATCACAATCTGCGCCAAATCCGTATGCCGCTCAACCAGGAAATCAACCAGCCACTGAGTGCCCCCGCTAGTAGACCGCTGATCAATCGCTTCAACCACAAACGGTAACGACTCATCATCCGGTTTCACCGCGCCAGCCACAGCAACAGTCGAACCATCAGGAGTGAACCTGACACCAACAACCCGACGACCCTCAGACGCCAACTCAACCTGATCTGACGACCCACGACGTGCGGCCCACACCTCAGACTGAACAGCCTTCTTGCCTAACTGCTCTTCATCCCAAATCCCTAAAGCCTCACGGAGGAAAGACTCAACAGACCCGAGCAACTTCTTGACGCGAAGAATCGCTGTCTCCGTGGTGCGACCAGGGAACGACGGATTAGCTTTCTTCCACTGCTCCCGGTCATCAGGGTTCGCCCGCTTATCAGCAGAGAACTCCACATACAGGGTGTCAGTATCGTCACCAGACAGCGCATCAACACGACGACTCGTAAACACCTCACCAGGATCACCAGGACGAGGCGGCGTACCCATCATCAACACAAGCCCATTCGGAGCCGCGTTCGTCGCAGGAACCATATCTTCCATGGCTTTCTCAGTCAGGATCTGAGCCTCATCAAGCACAAGCACATCAACCTTGGCAAAACCACGACCGAAACCATTCTCACGAGCACCAAACAAAACCCGTGAACCATTCGCAAATTCAACAGCCTCAGTGCCAGCCCCGGTCAACACCCGTTTGACATACGCGGCGACACCAGACCGTTTCGACATCGTGTCCATCGATTTGAAAGTCTCCTGGTGCGTCCTAGCCCTGTGAGCAGACCACAACACCAGCATGTCCGGATTCATCGCACACAGTGCAAAAATCAAAACACCAATCGTGTACGTCTTCCCAACCTGACGCGGGATGCTGACCACTGCCCCACCGATACCGCAGGCGTACATCCCATTCTCACGCTTCGCCAGAATCGCCTGACACAACCCCTGCTGCCAACGATCCAACGGTGTCCCCATGCGCTCGATCTGTGGACCGAGCAAAGGGAAATCAGACGACACAATTCCGTCCGGCATGATGAGATGCCGAGCTACCTCAGATAGCTTCGGAGTTCCAGATGGTGCTAATGTTCCCATCCTTCACCTCCGCATCCTTAGCCTGCTCAGCTTCTTGCGCCTGCAACTGCTCAATCTCCTTAGAGACCTCCATCATCCGCTTCGACAACGACGCCAAATCACGCGCCAAAGTCGTATCAGCATCCAAGGTGGCAGCAATCCGACGACGCAGAGCAATCAACTGGTCCAACTGCGAACCAGACTCAGCAGCCTCGTAAATCGTCTTAGGAGCCTCCCTCAACCCGTCAGGCACCGATGCGCCGTCAACGGCTTTCAAACGCTTCTTACCGGCCATACAGCACCTCCTAAGCTGTGTCCTGTCGCCCCGGGGCCCTGTGGAAAAGACTGAAAATATTCAACTATGCCCGGGGCGCTAGATTTGGTGTGACGGGGACCGGGTGCCCCCTGGGCCGGGGCGCGGGCTTCTAACACACCCGAATCCAGAAGGCAACCCAGAACCTATCTTTTTTCGAAAAACTTTCAAAATCTTTTTACCAGTCGAGGGCGGTCTGGTACTCCACTTTTCGTACTGCGATTACCCCGTGTTTCGCGCCGAGTTTGCCGCCTGACCGCTGGTTGCAGTTGCGGCATATGGTCCGCGTGTTTTCGAACGCGTCTGGCCCGCCTTGGCTGTGCGGGATGATGTGGTCTGGTTCGGCGCTGTTTGGTCGTCGACTGTATTCCCAGTCAAGGAACGTTCCGCAGTCTGGACAGTGTGTTAGTCCGTTGTTGAAGTCATGATCGAGTCGCTGTTGCCTGACTCGTCGCCATCGTGCTGTTCCTGTTCGTGATGAGTTTTGTTTCATACTCATCACTTCCTGTGGTCAGCTGTGGTTCTCGGCGTTGATTGTTTTGCCTTGCGCTATGAGCTGCTCGATGACTGTTCGTGCGTGGTGTCCGCAGAGTGTGAGTTGTTTGCCGCTGCGCAGGGTGATGGTTGTGGTGGCTCGTTCTGCTGGGTGGGCGTCACATACGAGCATGGGGTCCCCTTTCGCAGGGTGGGGGTGGCATGCCTGTGGTGGGGTACCACGTCAGGTAGAGGGGGCCTTTTAAATGGGGTGGACCCCGCCCATAAGGAGGGGTCCTGCTGGAAGGGTCGGGTCGTATTAGTTGGTGGGGGCTTCGAAGTCTAAGTCAAACTCTGCCATCTCGACTGGGAGTGCGTCTGTGCCGCCCATATAGCTACTACCTCCGTTGATTCCGAGGCGTGTGAGCTCGTCTGGGAGGCTTGTTTCTTGGGAGATAAGCCATACGTCTTTGATGGCTCCGGGTTCAATATCGTTATCATATTTGTCTACGAGAGCTTCAAGTTCATCGTACTCTTGCATTGCTGCGTCATCTGAGATGTCGATGTCTTCCCATACTGACCAGAGCGGTCCTGACATTGTTGCGCCGAAGTCTTGGTATTTGTATTCTTTGCCGTCGGTGTCGTATCCGGTGATGTCGTCGACGGTGAATTGTGATTCGCCTTCTCGGTTGTCCACTGTGACTTTGATGAAGGTGGATTCTTCGTCGGGGATGAGAGATGTGAAGATGTGGTTGATTTCTTCGGTGGGTTCGGTTGGGATGGTGAACTTACCTACGGATCGACCGTCGTCTCCGATGAAGTAGTAGTCAGCGTCGGTGGGGTAAGTTCTGACTGTGTTCATGGGTTCTTCGTTGGCTGGTTCAGATGCAGCTGCGGCTGTTGGCGTCGGGTCTTCTGATTCTGCCTGGTCACTGCATCCTGTGAGGGCGAGTGTTAGTGCGAGGGCTGTGAGTGTGGCTGGTGTGCGCGGTTGTTTCATGCGCTCAAGTTTAGCGGCTCTTCACAATCGAGGGTGTAGACGGGGGTCTCGGGGAAGTGGCGCGTCGATAGCTGGATAGAGGTCGAGGCCTTCCGATGATGGAAGTTCCTACACAAGCCATCTGAAAGACCTCGACGTGCCTAACGCTACCTTCGACGACTGTGACCTGACCAAGTTTTGCCGGCTGGACGAGCTCGGCCTTCAAGCTACCGGGCAACGGGTGGAGCCCGGGCGGGCGGTACTGGCCTGTCGGGTGGTGGAGCCAGATGAGTGGTGTCACCGCTGTGGTTCTCAGGGCACCGCGCGGGGCACGGTGATCCGCCGGCTGGCGCACGAGCCGCTGGGCTGGAGGCCCACGACTCTGCACGTCACGGTTCGGCGCTACCGGTGCGCCGACTGCGCCCACGTCTGGCGCCAGGACACCACCGCCGCGGCAGAGCCGAAGGCCAAGCTCTCCCGCCGTGCCCTGCGCTGGGCCCTGGAAGCTCTGGTCGTGCAGCACCTGACCATCGCCCGGGTCGCCGAGGCGTTGGGGGTGCGGTGGAACACCGCCAACGACGCCGTGCTGGCCGAGGGCAAGCGTCTGCTCATCGACGACCCGGCCCGGTTTGACGGGGTCACCGCGATCGGCGTGGATGAACACGTCTGGCGCCATACCCGGCGTGGCGACAAGTACGTCACCGTGATCATCGACCTCACACCACTGCGCGTCGGCACCGGTCCGGCGAGGTTGCTGGACATGGTCGAGGGCCGCTCCAAACAGGCCTTCAAGACCTGGCTGGCCGAGCGTCCGGCTTCCTGGCGGGATGGCGTGGAGGTGGTGGCGATGGACGGGTTCACCGGCTTCAAGACCGCAGCCACTGAGGAGATCCCCGAAGCCACCACGGTCATGGACCCCTTCCATGTGGTCCGCCTGGCCGGAGACGCGCTCGAGCGATGCCGCCGGCGAGTCCAGCAACAGGTGAACGGCCACCGGGGCCGCAAACAGGATCCGCTCTACAAGGCCCGCCGGACCCTGCTGACCGGGGCCGACCTGCTCACCGAGAAGCAGTATTCCAGGATCCAGGACCTCTTCGAGGCTGACGAGCATGTGGAGGTCGAGGCCACGTGGGCGTTCTACCAGCACATGGTCGCCGCCTACCGCCAGACAGACAGGGCCGAGGGCAGGGCGATGATGGAGCAGCTGATCGCCAAGCTGGGCCGGGCAGTGCCGACCAAGCTCATCGAGCTGGCCGGTCTGGGTAGGACGCTGAAGAAAAGGGCGGCAGACATCCTGGCCTACTTCGACCGCCCCGGAACCTCCAACGGACCCACCGAGGCCATCAACGGACGACTCGAACACCTGCGCGGATCCGCCCTGGGCTTCCGGAATCTCACCAACTACATCGCCAGGTCCTTGCTCGAGAGCGGAGGATTCAAGCCCCGTCTACACCCTCGATTGTGAAGAGCCAGTTTAGCCCAGGGTTTTCTCAGGTTGCAGGTTTTGTGCCCGGCCCTTGTGGTTTGCGTATCCGGTGGGGCCGGGCTTAAACAAAAAACCCCCTGACCAAAACGGTCGGGGTTTCTGTGTTGCTCTCGGAAAATCAGACACTTCACCGGGGCACTCACTACTATAGCAGATTTTTATTCGGTTTGCGATGTGTGTGCTGGTGTCCCGTTGATGGGGGCGTCGTGGTTGATGATGCGTGCGAGGTTGGCCATTGATGCTTTGCCTTCCCAGGTGGTTTTGCAGTTGATGCAGGTGGCCCGGTGTTTGTTGAAGGTGAGGCAGCGTTTCCTGATGTTTTCGCCGGCTTCGTGTCTCCAGACGTAGGTTTCGTGGCATTCGGGGCATGGCGCGCTGAGTTCGACGCTTGGTTCGAAGAGTGCTTGGATCTCTCGGACCCATCTGGCTAGGTGCTTGTTGAGGGTGGCTTCGTCGTGTTCGTCGTTGGAGTTCAGTGCGACGGATGCCCATTGCTGGATGCGCCTGTGTAGTGGGGTTCTGGCGAGGTGTGGGCGCCCGTAGCCTGGCCAGTGTTGCAGCGTGGTTTCTGCGATTTCGTGCCAGAGGTCGAGTGCGTTTGTGCTGAGTGGTGCGCTGGTTTGGTTGCCGCCTCTTCCGCGTGATTTGCCGGTGATGGCGTCTTGGAGTTGGGCGAGGTAGGAGTGTACTTCGACGTATTGGCGTGTTCCGTCGTCGTTCTCGATGGTGGTTTTGTGTGTTCTGGTGAGTTGGTGGAGAAGGTCGAGAGTGTCAGTAGTCACTGTTTAGAATCCTCCGTTGGTGTGGTGGCTGTTTCTTCGGCGACTTGGTGGATGAGGTCTACGCAGGCTGGGCTGTGTCAAGGATTGTGGACAGGTCCTCGGTGATTTCCTGTGTGTCAGGCCGCCCCGGGTAGGTCCTCGGCGGCGTCGGCCTGAGCGTCGGCCCAGGTGAAGCAGAGTTCGCCGTAGTAGGTGCTGCCAACGTCGCGGGGGTTCATGTGGTGGTCGCATAGTTTGCATTGCCAATACCAGGTTGAGAATGTTTGCCCAGTGATGGGGTTTGGTCCGCGCCAGATGCGTCGCACTTTGACGATGGGCCGACGTTTATGTTTGAGCAGTCTCATGAATGGTCCTGGCGGGCTGAGTAGGTTGTGGAAGTAGTCGAGTCCTGCCGGGAGTTTCCCGCCGTTGTCGCGAAAAGTGGTCATTAGAATCCTCCATGTGGTTCTCTGAGTTTGCTGTAGTGGCCTGCGAAGTCGAGTGTGAGTCCTCCTGGTGCGCCGTGGCGGTTTTTGGCGACGATCATTTGGAGTTCGTGAGCTTTCCCCTCGTCTACGATGTCGCGGTGGAGGAGCAGTACCACGTCGCTGTCTTGTTCGATCGACCCCGACTCGCGCAAATCGGAGAGTTTCGGCATGCCGTTATTTCTACCTTCAAGTTCACGGTTGAGCTGGCTGAGCATGACCACGGGCACATCGAGTTCCATAGCTAGCAATTTCAGGTTCCGGGACATGTCGGAAACAAACTCCTGCCTGGCCCGCTTGTCGTTCGGCGCTTGCCCCATCAGTTGCAGATAGTCCACCACGACACCGGCCAGAGGGTCACGACGATCCACATTCCTGGCAAACCGGCGTATCTCCCCGATGGTGACCTGCGGCGACTTATTCACCGCGAAAGGCCGCCTGAACTCGTTACGCCATTCCGCGATCTTCCGATAATCGACGTCCGTGAGCTCAGACGGCGACATGAGCCGGTTCATCGGTATCTGCTTCTGATTAGCCAGAATCCGCTTGTTTACGTCATCCTGGGACATCTCAAGACTGAACAGCGCAACACCGCCGTGTTGTGCCATCACTAACCCTAGTTCGATACCCAACACGGATTTGCCGACACCTGGCCTTGAGCCGACCGTGTATACCGCTCCTGGCCTTAGCCCGCCGATGATCCGGTTCAAGGACGGCCACGGGGTCTCAATGAACGTGTCACCCTCCGTGAACGTTGCTACCGTGTCGCCCATCGTTTCCCACACGTACTGAACCGGGCTAGTGATGTTCACGCGGGTCGTGTTGTCGAGTTTTTTTCTCGCCTCATCGATGAGCGCGTCCACGCTACCGGGCTGGCCTGCTAGGTCGATGATCGACCGGCCCACGGTTGCTAGCCTCCTACGGGCCGCGTGCTCAGCGACGATGCCCGCGTAGTAGTTCGCTGAAGCAGGGGATGGTGCGACCTCTACAGCCTTGTGGATCAGCGATGGCTCTACCGGCATGTCACTGTTCGCTAGAGCGTGTATGAGTGTCACCTGGTCTACTGGTTTCCCGTCTTGGACCATTTTCTGCATGACCCGCCAGACTTGTTCCATGACGGGGTGACGGAAGTCTGTCGGGTCAAAGTCCAGTTCGGTGAACGCTCGTCCAGCACTGTTGAGTGTTGCCCCGATCAGGCCGAGTTCTGCTTGTTCCAGTTCATCAGTTTGTGCCATGAGTCATCCCCTGAAGATCTTGAGGGTTGAGGTCGTGCGTTGATCAGCCAGTTACTAAACGCCCGGTTCCAGTCCACGTATTTACGGTCATTGGCTATTGCCCAGTTCTTGAACTTCTCAGCTTCTTCTGCGAGGTTCAGGTTCTTCTCTGCCCCACGCTTCTTGTGAGAGTCGGTAGGTTCCCAGTCGTCTGGGATGCGGGTTTTGCGGGAAGGCTTGGACTGCGCGCCTCTCTCACCTTCACCTTCACCTTCACCTTCACCTTCATCGACGAGTGCACGACGAGCGCCCGACGAGCGGGTGTCTTTACCTTCGTCTTCCGCCTTGCTTGCACGTCGTTTGCTCGGTGAGCGTGCCAGCTTGTCTTTTGGGTAGAACTTCACATCAGGGTCGAACTCACACGCTTCACAGAAAACTAAGAATCTGCGGTCGATCTTCTGATGATGAGGAAGGTTCGGGATCGACAAGTGTCCTTCAATCCGCTTCACCAGCCCGATATTGACTAGCTCATCAACAAGCTCTTTCACGTCGCAGTTATCCATTGGAAGTAACCGGACTTTGAGTTGCACCGGGTTATCTTCGACGTGCCCGTTATCGCACGCTTGAGTCCACATGCCGATGAATAGCCAGCGTGCTAATGGTGAGATTTGCAGGATCTTGTCGTCAGTGAAAGTCTCCGGCTTGATCCCGCGCATCTTAGCCATTGCTGAGTCCTTCCTGCGCTTGGTCTAGGTATCCGAGTAGTTCTGGTCCTTCGTTTGACATTTCGTTTGCGAAGAATGTGGGCATGTCGTCTGGCATTCCCTTGAGTGCTTCTACGAATTTCCTGATGTCTCCAAATGTGGTGTTGTCGTCTAGGTCAACGCTGAGTTTTAGGTTGTACTTTTCGCGGCTCATGTTGGCTCCTCACCGGTAGGTGAGCTGTTTGAGTTGGTGTAGAACACTGGCAGGTATATGGCTGTTTTCTGGGGTGACGCCCAGGTGGTCGAGGGCAAGCAACAAGACGTTCAGACTGACCCCGAGCTCTTTCCTCGCGGTGTTCACGTGAACATAACCCCGATCAACCATGCCCCGGTATTCGTCGCGGGTTTTCGCTGCCTTGTACCTGCCGAGGTGAAAAAGTCCACAGTGTCGGCACTTGTAGGGGTTACCGTGGACGTGACCACTGCCTTGTCTGGCTCGGCGTGCTTGTTTGCGGCTGGTGTACCCGCGTTTGCCAGTCACAGGACAGGTCCCGAAGTAATCGCCAGCGCGGGAGTGGAATGATTCGTGAGACATAAACGCCTCTTAGGTAAGGTAGCTGGGGCCAACGTGTGCTGACCCCAGCTGTTAAACAAAACAACCGCCTCATTGGGCGGTCAGCTTGAATATGGTGTGTGCTTATTTCCGTTTGGCGAATCTGCCAAGGTGGTCACGGGGTGGGAAGGACTCGCAGTGCAAGGCGATGCCGATTGAATTGCCGGTTGACTTCGAGTCGTTCACTGGCGTGTGCGCTTCCACAGCGTCATCAACTAGCTGAATGATCTGGTCATCGTCCAGGTGTTCCAACGATTTGACGTACTCCCGAAGCTCTGACAGACGCACTGTCTTCGTT
The DNA here is from genome assembly GCF_029853775.1 of Auritidibacter ignavus. NCBI lineage: Bacteria > Bacillati > Actinomycetota > Actinomycetes > Micrococcales > Micrococcaceae > Auritidibacter > Auritidibacter ignavus. The sequence continues at coordinate 1,023,114 of NZ_CP122564.1, read as the reverse complement.
GCTGATAGGGCGCCTTTGAATTTCAGGCGGTAAATAAAGTTGATCATGTCGTCTCCTTGATGGTGATGGTGATTCCTGCGATGGGTCGTGGATCGCCTTCTCGCATGTCTGGTCCGGTCAGGTGAGCATTCGTGTCATCTGGCAGGACGCCGTAGTCAATGAGCCCGTCAATGGCGGCTTTTGCTGTTCCGTAGAGGTTGTGTACGTCGTAGGTGCGCCTGTTGCTCTTGTGGACGTGCACGGTGATGTGAGCGCGTTTTAGCCCTGTTGGGAGTTTCATTTGACGCGCTCTAAGTGCTGTTGCTTGGCGCCATAGCTTCGTGTTTTTTGCTTTCACGGCCCAGTGTTGGCGTTGATTCGCGTTTATCCATAACGGCTTGCCTCCTTCATGTGGGGCCGTCACAAACAGCTCGTATTCAGTCATCTTGTCATTTGAAGTTGTCACCCGGTCCATGCTGAGTTCATTGACCTGTTGACCCAAAACCGGCACCCCCTCTGTCTGTGCCACTCATCGAGTAGGTTTCGACCACAAGGGCGTGAACGTATTCTTGGATTACGAGTTGGCAGAATCGTTCACCGTCGTGGATGGTGTACGGTTGCATGCCAGTGTTATGGACGACTGCCATAATTTCGCCACGGTAGTCTGCGTCCACAACGCCGGTTCCGTTAGCGAGGGACAACCCGTGTTTTAGTGCGTGTCCTGACCGGATAAACAGCATCCCAACGTGCCCGTGAGGTATTGATGCTGCAATACCTGTTGGGACAGCTACGCGTGCTCCTGACGCGATCCTGGTGGACCCTAGCGCATATAAATCAAGCCCAGCTGAATCGGCTGAGCCACGTGTTGGAAGTTTCGCGTCCGGGTTTAACTTTTTAATTGGTAACTGCATGGGCTCTCCTCGAAGGCGTGTGGGTCATGGCTGGTTTTCTTCTTCGATGTGGTTTGCGATGTCTCTGAGTTGTTGAGCCAAAAGTTCGGGGTTTGTGTTGGTGAATACGGCGTATTCGCCCATCCCGTCGATGGCGATCTGAGACACGTGTTCCCCGATAGTTTCAGCAGATTTCAGGCTGTACGCAGGGTCAATAGGTTTCTGCGGGTTGGTCATTTGTTGTCCTTAAGTTGTGAAAAGATTTCTGTTTGCCAGTGGTAGTCTTCGCATAAAATACAAACCCCGTCCTTCATGAGAAGGCGGGGATGAATTCAACATTCATGCCAGCTCCTTTTCTTCGGAGGTCGAGAATTTCACGAGGGGCTCACAAGCTGGCCCGCAGTACCAGATCATTTGAGCACCGCAATCTGATGGCATCGGCACTGGTATCGGGCGTAACAAACGTTGTAGATTGTTTTGCAGCAACCGCGCTGACAGTCTGCTGAGTCTCTGCTGGGCTGCTCCCGCCATTCAAGGGTGGTATTCGTCATTGGTCTCCTAGGTGCAAGTGAGGCCCGGCCAAACAATGCGTCTGACCGGGCCTTGGGTAATAAAAAAGACACCCGAAAAGGTGTCTTGACTAATTCGTAGTGCTACGGGTCAGAAAGGAGGGTTGCCACCTTGCTGTTGTCCGCCACCTGCCCATGCGTTTTCTGGCGCGTTGTTCCAGTTAGCAGCAGGGGACGACTGAGGCTGGTTAGCCCGGTGGACTAACCCAACATGATCAGCCGCAACGTCTAATGATTCGCGCTGCTCACCGTTGTGCTCGTACCGTCGAGTTTGCGAGCGCCCAGTAACCACGACTTGTTGCTTCTGGCCTTCCTGGATAATGTCTGCCAGGTTCTCGGACTGTTTCCCGAATACGGTCACGTTCCACCATGTCGTTCCAGTGTCTTGCCATTGATTGTGCTGGTCGAACCGGCCATGACTTTCCGCAACGCTGAACTGGAAGCGCGGTTTGCCGTCTTGGGAACGCTTGAGGCCGAACACCTTGCCGACATTGCCTCGAAAACTGACGTTCGCCATTACTGTTGGTCTCCTTGTTGTGCTACTGCTTGAATCTTGTTGAGGACTTCTTGTGGGGCGCCGGTTTCTTGTGCTTGCGTCCATAAGGCCCGCAGATCGTCAGTGTTGCCCTGGCAGTCAGAGATCGCCTCATCCCAATCAGGGGCAGCCTGTGGGGACTGCTGAGGCTGTTGCTGCGGTTGTTGGGGGAGTGGTTCAACATAGAAGTCTTTCCACTTGCCGCGCCCCTCAGGCAGAGCCAATACTTCTGGTTTCTCGATGTGACTCATGCGCGAGACACGAATCCCGCCGACTTCTTGGCCTGCCCATTTCACGGTCGGATCGTTGTAGATTTCGATTTGCCGGCCAACCCATGCCGAACCGTCGTTACCCCATAGGTGGGCAATAATCCGGCGTACAGTCAGGCCGGGTTTGAAGTAGCGTTTAGGGTATTCAGCCACGGTGATCCAAACTGGCTGGTCGTCACCCTTTTTGACCTTCACCTCGGTGATGGTGATGATCGTTGGCTGGGTAATGTCGGAAGCATTGATTTGGTCAGATTTTGCGACTATGGTGCCACTGATATCCACATTCATGCTGCACCTCCTATAAAGATTTCGTCATCCAGCAGGGACTCATTTTTCATGGATTCCCAGGGGGTTAGTTCTTGGGTGAAGATTGCCTCATAACCAGTCCACCCGCGCTCTTGTGCGGCCTTGTAGCGGTCGATGGCATGACCAATGCGAATAGAGCCTTCAGTGAGTGCGTCTGGGCTCATGCGATGAACTGAGACCACGTGCGGTTCTGATTTCTCGACTGCCACGAATAACCAGTCGTACTTGTCTCCGGTGACAGTCTCTAATCCGTTGAGGTAGTGGGATGCTTGAACGTAGTAGGCGAGGTCGGAGATTTGTCGTTTGAAGTCATTTGGTCTTGCTGAACGAACCGTTTTCAAATCCACTGCGAGCTTCCGACCCTCATGCAACGCGTCGATACGGGCTTTCATTGGTACACCGGATTGCTCCCAAAACAGGCTGACTTCTGGTGCATGGTCGGTGAGTAGATCACGCGCAATGTCGTGATGGTACACGGCGGCTTGCATCCCATGAATTGGTTCCATCATGGTTGCCCATTCCGCATTATTCACTGGGATCTTATTTGCGGCGTAGGCGGCGTCTCGTGCTTCTCGTGCCGCTTTCGTCCGGTAGTCGTTGGCATCTACCTCTACGATGAGGTGATCCATTGAGCCTTCCAAAATGAGTGCGTGAGCCAGCGTGCCGACGTCGTACTCTTTCTTGTGCTCGTCGTGTTCGAGTAGGTGTTTGACTTCTTGGAGGCTGATTTCTGGGTCAGATAAATATCGTATTGATGTGCTGCCGAATGCTGGGTTAGCAAAGTATTCTTCTGCCGGCAAGTTATGAATTATCTCGGTCATATCCGTGCTCTTTTCTGGGATCGTCGTCTGCTTCGGCTTGTTGGTTGCGGTTACGAATGCTGGGGTCGAGGATTCTGTCCATTGGCTCATTGTGTTTCCTGGTCGAATAGTTTGGGTGAGCGTTGTTGGCGCCGTCTTTCCCGGTCAACGGTTGTGTCTATCCGGCGCCGTCTAGCGTCGTCTTCACGTTCTTGTGCGAAAAGGATCAGCTCTTCCGCCTTCGCTCGGCTGATCTCCCCTTGCTCCATGCGCTCGATAATCTGCTCAATCTCACCCATTAGGTTGTTTCCTTTCATGCTGCCTTCTTTCTCTCCACAAGACGTGCAATAGCAGACGCGCCAGCCGGAGTGATCTTCAACGTGTGCATCACCTCGCCACGGAAACGCGGCACATCATGATGCAGCACGGCTTGGAAGCAGTTCTTCTTCTCCGCATACGCGCTATACCGGGTAATCGGGATCTTTTTCTGCTTCGACTGCGACCAACGTGAAGTGTGCTGAGCATAAATCCATCCAGCACCCATCAACATCTGCCGTAATTGCTGCTCACCGATCTTCAAATCACTCGCCACAGTGCGGAAAGACAGCAGGTCCTCATCAGCAACAAACGTGTCGTGATAATCAACTTTCGGGGCGTCCTGCTCAACCTTCGCTTCCAGAGCCTTCACCCGGCCAGCAGAGATCTCTAATGCCCGATGCAAGATCTCATCCTCAGACATCTCAATCTGCTGAGGAATCTGAGTCTCAGCAACACGAGTCTGAATCGCGAAATACGACTGAGCGCCAGCAACTTCTGGTTTTCGCGGGTCGCCGTTCATGGCGACCAGATAGCAAGCGAACCGTGGCATCAAATAGTCTTCACGTGGACGGCCACCAGACTTTTCACGGTTGACCTTGAAAAGGGTTTCGGGGGTGTGACCTTGATTCGCTGATGCGCTCATAGCACGTTCAATCACTGGACGGAAGTGTTGCCAGGTGGGGTAACCCATGACTTCCATCAGGTCACGTGCTGACCACCACTCATTACCGTGTTCGTCGGTCTGCTTGATCGCATCAAATGGTGATTCGTTAGTATGCGGTATAATATGTTGCATCTTGGTTTTCCTTTCTTAAACCAAAATGCCCGGTGTTCCCGAACCGGGCTTCTTCTTTTTTCTGTGGTAGTTATTTTTCGTTAATTGCTCCATGTGGTGCTCACAGACCGGGTTGTCCGTGTCCCAACCAGGAACGTGGACGGCGGGCTGGTCACACCGGACGATGCCTTTATCCGTGACCATTGCCGCGCTACAGATCGACGCACGTATTGCCTGGGTGACTAAACTTCTAGCCATCAACCGGAACCAATGCTTGACGGCCGCATCACCAGTCGGATCCTTATACGTCGTCGGATCAAAATCGCATTGCAATTCCTCATCCTCTTTAACGGCATCCTCAAGTAACCGCATGTAATAGTTGCTGATATTGAAAACCTTCTTGGACGACAGCTTCAGACCCTCTTGTTTAGCGGTCTTTTTTATGGTTCGGTAAACATCCCAGAACCCAGTTGAACTATTTTTGGACATGCCAATAGACGCTCCTTTCAGCATTTGCTTGCCGAGAAACCACCCCAGTAGTGGCACGGACTTAGAACCTGGGTACGCCAAAAGGCGGCGTGAAATAATGAGAGAGAGTTTTGCCTAAGTGTTAGGCGGGGAAGTTACCGCCGAGTTGACGGTTCATCATGTTGAACGCGGTCTGAAAGTCCACGCCCTGTTTCTGAAACCGTTCAAGCATCTCGGCCAGACCATCAGTAGGTATAGGTTCAGTCATGGTGGTGCTCCTCTTAATGGGCATGGGAATCGAGATATTCGATGAGGTCGCAGTGGCGAACACGGAACTTGCTACCGGTCCCAAGATTCACGGCGGTGAGACGTCCAGCGTGGATCTCCTTATAAACAAACCCGGGGGAGGTCCCGAGGTGTTCGGCTACCTCACGAACCGTGTAGCAACGAACCTCAAGCAGATCAGGGGAGAGGGTGGCGGTCATCAGTCGTCCTCTTCGTCAGGCAGGGGCGCTACCGGGGAGGCGTCACCAGACACTGCACGCCGCAACGGCTCAACAATCCGGTCGTTGGCTTTGCGTTCCTCGTTGGCCTCAAGCCAGAGCTTGGATTCATAGAACGCGGAGACCTTCCATACCGTCTCAAATGCGGCTTGGACCTCCTCGGTCGTCACGCCCGAGGAGGCAAGCGCGGCCGGGTCACGACGCACATCGTTGAGCTGGTGAAGCACAACAGTCCGAGCCCGTGCGCTTCGGATGTACGTATCTCTGGCTTCGGTGGCATATTCAAGTGGTAAAGTAGACATCAGATACTCCTTTTTCGAGTTGACTGTTTTGGCCCCTACCCGGCACGGTGGGGGTCAATCTTTTGATAGGCGACAGCGACAACCGACTCAAAGTCGGTCACCAGTCCGCTGCCAAACGTGGCCTTATATGCGGAAGCTAGAAGCCCTAGGCCGCTTTTCGGTGTTGTCATGCTGCTGGCTCCGCTTTACGGTGACGAGTGCGGCGTGTATCAATTTTCACTTTGACCGCAGCAACTTCACGGTCGTCGAACTCGTCAAAAAGTTCACGCGGACGACGCCCCAACCAGTAAGCCAGGTGAGTGCCAAGGTCCACACTGATCGTCGTGAGGTTTTCGTTCTCGATGGCGCTAATCGTGGCCTGACTGCATTTCGAGAGAACCGCTAGCTGGGTTTGCGTTAGGCCCTGCTCTTCTCTGAGCTCTCTCATGAGCTCATAGTCGCGTACTTTCATGTAGGTGTGCCCTGCAATTCTTTCCTTTGGTCGGCTCCACTTCTTCTTCAGTGGAGTAACTCTTGGTTGCTGTGTATAAACCATTGTGCCCTCTTTCTTCGGTGAAAACAACTGTAGCATGCCGCAATTGGCACTGCAAGTATTACTAATGGCCGTGGATGCCATACAATGCAAGGGAAGTAGCCGACCTGGTAATAATTACTTTTCACTTTGCGCTGGTATTACTAGTACCAGTACCGGGAAAGTTGAGGACATGAGCACGAGCCAAAACGAATCACTGCGAGACATCGCGCTGATCGCCCAGCAACGCCACGACGGCGTCGGCGGACGACAGATGCAACGAATCGCTGAGCGCGCTGGCAAGACCATGTCACCAACTACCTTTGACCGAATCGTGGCAGGGATCTACCGGTCCAAGCCGCAGGCAAAAACTCTCGAAGCGCTGGCCTTCCTGGCCGGCCTCTCCGAAGAGCGGGTGTATGAAGCTGCAGGCCGTAAATATGTGGCCGCGAAATTCGCAGACCAACTCCCACCAGATGTTGATGAACTGGACCAAGACCAGCGTGAAGCTCTGATTTATGCGGCACGTGCCTTTCTGAAAACCAATCGTGAGATTGAAAGGCTACGAAATGAACTCCGCAAACGAGCCCAAGAACCCAACCGCCCAGACCTCCGTGCTGTCGATAGCCCGGACAATGACACCCAAAGTTCTGAGTCTGAACAGAAGATCCCGTCGCTGGATCCAGAATTCTTAGCGGCACACCCAAACATGCCGATCCAAGCTGATCAGGACGATGAGTTCTTTGATGGGCTCGGCGAAGAAAACCAGGATGAGGAGGGCGAGCGCTAACCATGGAGAAGTTTTCAATGAAGGTTAGCGACATCCCGAATTCGGTTTACTCGAACCCACGGAATCTCGAATGGGACAAAAATGGGAAGCTAACAACCTCAGCAGTGTGTCGTCGACTTCCAAAGCTTCACGTATACGTCGACGAATCCGGGGATCGAAATTTCTCGAGAAATCGGCAAAGTAACTTTTTCTCCATGACTGCTGTGTGCATCCCCGAAGAGTTTGACCGAGACATGAAGTACATGGTGGGTGGCCTACGATACGCCCTGAAAATTAGGAAAACGATGCACTGGGTAAGACACTTCCGCGACAGGCCTGGTCAGGCCTGGAAACGGGATTTCCTGGTTGACAAACTGTCACAACTCCCTGCTATCAGAGCCATTCATGTCGTTATGGATAAACCAAATGTGTACAAAGATGCGCACATGCGAAAGAACCCTGACGTGGCATACAAATACGCTTCGATGCTCTTGTTAGAGCGTATTGCCAGGGTAGCTGCAGGGTGGCCCGGAGGGCAGCGAGTAGCGTTGACCAGGTTTGGGGTGGTCGGTGGCGTGGATCATAAGGAGACCAAGAGATATTTGGAAGACACGGCCATTGGGCCGCCTAAATTTCCGACCCCATGGGAGAACATCCTGTGGCCGGTGACTTGGCGACATCAACACGAGTTTGATGGTTTGCAGTTAGCTGACGTCTATTCGGGGATCTTTGATGCAGCCATTCGACGCAGCAAGCCTCAGCATCTTTTTGGAATCGCAAAACAAGTGCATCAAAATTACCGAGGGGAAGTAGGTGGTTATGGAATCAAATTTTTGCCAACCGCGTCCGCTCAAGATATGTATGGGAGCCCTTGGTGGCTTACGTTTCTTGAGCACAAGGATGCATAAACAAAGAGAGCCCCTGGGAGGGACCAGGAGGGCGTTTCTCCCATTGTTTCAGAGAGTGATCCGCGTACGCGGCTCCGGCTGACTCCTGCGTCCCTTCCAAGGGCTCTCCCTGTTTTAAGTATGACATCTTGGATACCGTGCGGTCAATAGGACGCAACAGCAGGAAACTGCATGTGCAGCCGCAGGGCACGTACTGGAATTTCACGAGATAAAAAGTCGGCCCTTGGTGCTATCCCACGATTGTGGGAACGCCAACCATACGGCGACTATTCGCGCCAAGGGCCTCGGTGACCCCAGTATAACACTTTGGGTGCCGCGCGGTCACACAATTTTGGTTGCTGCTGCTGTTATCGTGTCCTAGCTAACAGCCAGCATGGTGGGCATGGTTGAACGAATTCTTCAGTCCTTCGCGCCCCATGTCAGAGTGATCCACCGTAGACCAGCCGACCATATCCCCGCCGCCACCGATGGCACTCACATCTGGGTTGACCCCCGGATGAATCAAACCGAGTACCGGTGCGCGGTGATGCACGAACTCGTCCACATCGCATGCGGGCACACCACCTGCCAACCACCCCTTGTCGAAGCACGCGTCCGGGCACTCACCGCGAAACTGCTCATACCGTTCGAGACCTTGGAGGAGTCTTGGCGGTGGGCTACCACGATTGATGAACTCGCCGACGAACTCCAGGTGACTCGGCTGGTGTTAGAGGACCGGTTGGACGGGCTGACCTTCAAACAACAGCAACGGTTAGGCAGCATTAACGCGGAGATAGGGAAAACACTATGAGCAAGGGCGCACAGAAGAAACGTAAACGGCTCGATGGGGAGGGGTCCGAGCCCAAAGAAGTCCGACCCGGGGTGTGGCGGTCCACGGTCATGCTCGGGTACAAGCCCGACGGCGCCCGCAACCGGCGCACCGTGACCGCAGAGTCTGCTACAGCGTGCAGGCGGGCGATTGCCCGGCTGGTGCGGGATTATGAGGCCGGCCGAGTCACCACCGTGGACGCCAGCATGACACTGTCGGCGTGGATGGAGCATTATCTGCAGAAACGAGAGTTAGCAGAGGACCTGGATCCGGTGACGCTGAAGGGCTACAGGTCGAAGATCCGAACCTATGTGGACGAAACCAGGTTGGGCAAGATCGGGTTAGCGCGTCTGGTACCGGAGGATGTGGAGCGCCAGTACCGGGTGATGCGCGACGCCGGGTTAGCAATTTCCACGGTCCGGCAATTCCATAACATTCTGCGTAAGGGGATAGATATGGCGGTGCGGCGGGGCGTGTTGGGACATAACCCGGTGGACTTGGCGACGGTGCCGAAGGCGTTGCGGTCGCAGAACATGTCGAGGTCGGGGGAGTCGTTGACCGTGCCCCAGGCCAAGAGGCTGTTGGAGGTGATCCAGGATAGTGAGAATCCGGCCAGGTGGCTTATTGGCACCCTGTTGGGTCCACGCCAGTCAGAGGTGCTGGGCTTGGCCTGGGACCGGGTGTATTTGGAGCAGAAGCGGATCAGAGTGGACCGGAAACTGTATCGGCTCACCTGGCAGCACGGGTGTGCTGAGTCGAGGCGTGGTCCTTCGTGCGGGAAGCGGCGTGGCGCGGATTGCCCACAACGGTTTGGTGGTGGGCTATTTTTGGGGGAGCCGAAGACCGAAACAAGTATCCGCGGGCTGCCCATGCCAGAGGTGATCTATCGAGCGTTGTTGGAGCAGCGGGAGCGTCACCGGGTGTGGGAGGTCCAAGACGGCCACCGGGCGACCTGGACTGCCCCAGACGGTCAGGAGTACGACCTGGTGTTCAAACAGCGCAACGGGCGGCCACCAAACTCGCGTGAGGACTGGGCGCTGTTCAAGGACCTGTTGAAGCAGGCTGGGGTGACAACCGGGACGGTGAAAGACCTGCGGCACACGGCGGCGACCATGCTGCTAGTGGAGGGCGTGGACCCCAGGGTGGTCATGGAGATCATGGGGTGGTCGCAGGTTTCGATGTTGAAGCGGTATCAGCACGTGTTGGATGAGCTGCGGGTGGATGCGGTGGACCGGGTCGCTGACGCCTTGTTAGCGCCTGCGCCGTCCTCGCCACCACCGTCTGAGGGGAATGTGGTGGGGTTGGATGCGTGGCGTGAAGCTAGGGGATTGTAGGTGGAACCACAGGTGGAACAAGCCCGAACACGCCTGCATGTCAGTGAAACAAATTTCGCGGAATGGTGCGGTTTTGGGTGGTAGTGTAACCACGTGAAATGGGTTGACACGGACTCATAATCCTTTTGTCGTGGGTTCAAGTCCCACACGCCCTACCAATTGCCATCCCACCAGGCAACCAATCTGATCAGGTGTGAGCCAGGTACCTTTTCGTGGGGAGAACGTCATCGAGGGAAGGAAGCCCATGACCACAACGTTGAGGCTGGTGATGGACGCTCGATACACCCGCACCGATTTCCACGACGGGATTTCTCGGTACGGGTCCTCCCTGATCGAAGCGGTGGCCGCCCAGCATCCTGTTTCCATGCTCATCAGCGATACCGCACAGCTCAAGCTCCTGCCCAATAATGTCCCGTGGGAGCTCATGCCCGCACCGACGTCTCCGGCCGAACCATTCATTGCTCGACGGATCAACGCATTAGAACCCGATGTGGTGTTTTCCCCTATGCAGACCATGGGGTCGTGGGGGAGGAACTACGGGCTGATTCTCACCCTGCACGACCTGATTTATTATCAACACCGCACCCCGCCACATGATTTGCCCGCCCCGGTGCGTGGACTGTGGCGACTCTATCACCTGGCCTACTGGCCGCAACGGCTGGTGCTGAACAGAGCGGATGCCGTGGCGACGGTGTCGCGTACCACGCAACGGCTCATGCGCAAACACCGGCTAACCACTCGTCCCATCACCGTGATCTCCAATGCGGCCCATGAGGTTTCCCAGCCCCGTGATCCACACCAGCAACCGGATAAATCATTGGTCTATATGGGCTCGTTCATGGACTACAAAAATGTCAACGACCTCGTCCGGGTCATGGCAGAACTCCCTGAGTATCGGCTACATCTATTGTCCAAAATTTCACCACAACGGGAAGAAGAACTGGCTACTGTCGCTGCTGAGGCCGGGGTTGGGTCCGAACAGGTGATCCTGCATCACGGTACATCCGAAGAGGAATATCACCGGCTCTTGCGTACTGCCACCGCCCTCGTGACATTGTCTCGTACCGAGGGTTTCGGCTTGCCGCTGGCCGAAGCAATGGAAGAAGGAACCCCGGTGATTGTTTCCGATATCGAGATATTCCGGGATATCGCTGGGGAGGGACCGCACGCCCACTTTATCGATCTGCAGGACTCTGACTGGCTCTCTGACTTTGCACAGGCCGCTATCCTACTCAACCAGCCCGAACACTTCGCGCGGGCCTCGGTTGCAGCGCGAGAGCAATCTCAGTGCTACCGCTGGGAGGATTCGGCCCGTCGACTCATCGATCTGGCTTACCGCGTTCATGACCAGCGTCGCCGCGGTGCGTGACTCAGTGTTCCGGCGCGACCGGCGGATCATGGTCGAGTGGCCATAACACCGACGGCCGTTGCCATCCCAGCAACAATGACGGATCGATATAGCGATCTCGAAGCGTCGAGCCAATGCGCCATCCATCGGGAACTCGCACCCCCCAGTGCACGCACGAAACATCACAGTGGTCCACGCCCGGTTCAATCTCCCCGATGACATCCCCGGTCTGCACCGTTTCTCCGACCTCGAGCTCGGTCACCACCGGTTCGAACGATGACAACAGACCATTGGGGTGCTCAACTGTCACGACATGTCGGTCCACCACTTTCTGAGCCACCGTCACCCGCCCGTGAGCGGGAGCGACCACGGTGCCCGATGGAGCAACGAGATCTATCCCACGGTGGCCAGCGGACCACGGGGCAGTCGGTGGATCAAAACTGGTGACAATGTCCTGCGGACTCGCGCCGGGAACCGGTGGGTCCCATTGAGTGTCTGCTGGCACCACAGTCAGAGGCGATCTCGACACAGGGGAGTAGTGGGGAGTGGCGAGCACCGTCGCAGCCGGAAACAACCCCATCAGCCAGATCACCGCGAGTAGCCCAAGGAGTCGTCTGCCGATTTCACGACGCCCGGGAGCACGTTGGTCTCGCCGTGGAACTTCGGAACAAAAACGTTGTGTCGTCGTCATATCCGTAGCATCGTCCGCCACCAGTACTTGGATCCAGCAAGAAAGGGAACTGTGGATGAGGAAAGTCTTGTTCCCCGGGAGAGCGTAGATATGTCATGATGAGGACACGGTGAGCGCACATTCTCATTGAGGTCTCACGAAAAAACGACAGAATAGGCATCATGTCAACAGGTGGAAGGACAGCCCTGCTATGGGGTGGGTCGGCGGTAGCGCTGGTCGCCGTGATCATCGGTTTGGGCATGCTCTGGGTCAACCTCTCTGGTGGCTCGGATGAGGTGGAACTCAGTCCTCCAATTTCCGTGAATCAGACCCCCACCTCCTCTCAACACCGCCCATCCCAAGCCGTCGCCGACGAATCATCTGGACCCGTGCCCGCGACCTCATCTAAGATCACCGGTTCTTCTCAGAACCCCTCGTCCGAAGCTCAGCCAACAGAAACGCCCGGCAATACCGAAGTAAACGAAGTGAGCCCGAAGAACGTTGGCCCACCGGCACCTTCGCCCTACCAGCCAGACGATGATGATGACGACGATGAAGACGGGGATGATGAGGACGATGATGACGACGACTAGGCCAGCGTGAACAAAGAGCAGCAAGCACCAGCTTGGAAACGGCTCTCGGTCCGCACCCGAGTGGTGCTGTTTTTGATCGCCATGACCCTACTAGCGCTGAGCCTGACGGGGGCATTGTCCTATCTCTTGCAGCGTGGCGCCTATCTTCAGCGCATGGACGACGGGCTGACCCGAACCGTTCACGAAGTGCGTATTTTGGCCGAACAGGGTGTAGACCCTGAAACGGGAGAGCCCTTTAACGAGTCAGACCAGCTGATCTACGTAGCCATGGCGCGGCACATGCCCGAAGCCCATGAAGGCATGCTGGGCCTGAACCGGAACGGGGTGGTCTGGACCGCTCATGAATCTGTGCCCACCCGCCTGGAACACGACCCAGAACTCGTGTCCTTGCTCGAACGTCGCGTTCAATCAGCAGAATTCACCGCGGTAACGTTGGAAACCGTGCGGACCGAGCTGACTACGTACCGGGTGGTCTCCATTCCGGTGTCTTTTTCTGAAGACCCCGAGCCGTCAGTATTGGTGGTTGCACAAGACCAGCGAGCAAGCCTGCAGGAAGTCAACCGAACTTTTATGACTTTCGGCATTACCGCTGGCGTGGTGGTCGTATTGATCGCTGTTGCCGGTTGGGTGCTGATTGGCAGACTTCTTGCACCACTCCGGCAACTTCAAGCCACCGCGGCCAAGATCTCGTCCGACGAGGACCTTGATCGCCGAGCGCCGGTGACTGGTGACGATGACGTTGCTCGTCTCTCTCAAGACGTCAATGCCATGCTCGATCGTCTTCAAGACAGTTTCTCGTCCCAACGACAGCTACTCGACGATGTGGGTCACGAAATTCGTACCCCGATGACCATCATTCAGGGAAATTTGGAACTGATGAAAAGTGACAATCCCGACGACGTGGAGAGAGTACGCGACATTTCTCTGCACGAGCTTGAACGAGCCACCCGGCTCACTGAAGACCTAATGACGCTAGCTACCTCAAACCGCCCAGATTTCGTGCAACCGATACCCGTAGACGTAGCCACGCTGACTCATGATGTCGCCCGAAAATCCGAACAGCTGGGCACGCGTACCTGGAGCGTAGCCGAAACCGCCGACGTGATCTATCCCTTAGATGAACACCGCATCACTCAAGCGTGGTTACAACTCGCCGAGAATGCCGTCAAACACTCTGAACCCGATAGTGAAATCACGCTGGGCTCGCGCCTGGTCGAGCGCTTAGACAGTGGCGAGGTTCTCGACCGTAGCCTCGATCTCTGGATTACTGACTATGGTGCGGGGATCGCCGTCGACGATCTGAGCACGATCTTCGAACGTTTCGGTCGAGCCCGTAACGCTTCCGGCACCGAAGGGCCCGGGCTCGGACTGACCATTGTTCAAGAGATAGTTCGTGCACACCGTGGCGTGGTCTCTGTCCGGTCTCAGCTCGATGTCGGATCGACTTTTACGATGTCATTGCCCTATCCCTCCGGCTCAGGCAAAACCTTGTGCACCACCAGTTCCTCGCGTCAGGAGAGCACCGAATGACAGTAGCCCGTATTCTCGTGATTGAAGATGAGCCACGTATTTCGGATTTTGTATTCAACGGTCTGTCGGCTGAGGGATTTGACCCGGTAGTCGCTGACACCGGCGCCAAGGGTCTCGCGCTGGTGCGCACCGAAGAGTGGGATTTGATCATCCTCGATCTGGGACTGCCAGATATGGATGGCTTCGAGGTTCTTGAACAAATTCGACTCAGATTTTCGGATCTTCCTGTCATTATTCTCACAGCACGAACCTCTGGGGCAGCGACTGTCCAGGGATTGACGTCCGGGGCCGACGATTATGTTCCCAAACCGTTCCGTTTCCCCGAACTGGTGGCTCGCATCCGGTTGCGACTTCGAGACCGGGAGAACCGTGAGCAAGTAGCGGGCGCCTCGCACGATCAGCCAACCGCTTCGCCCCATGCCGGCAACACCGTCCACGACGCACAAGATCACGACGTGGTCAGTCACGCCGAAGTCGTTATCGATTCCACCCGACATTTGGTCACTGTGGACGGCAAGCCGGTTGATCTCTCACCGCGCGAGTTCGCCCTGGCAGAATTATTCTTCCGCAATCCCGGGCAGGCGCTCACCAGAGATGTGTTACTGAGTAGAGTCTGGGGCGAGGGCTTTACAGGTAGCTCCAACGTGGTCGACGTCTACGTTCGGTACTTACGCAATAAACTCGGTGCGGAGCGCTTCGAAACGGTGCGGGGAATCGGCTATCGGCTCGTGGAGGAAAAACACTGGCATGGTCGCTCCTGACGCGGTTAGGGCCACGGGAAAATACGGTATGCTGATACAAGCAGTAGTATCCGGGCCGGCAAAGCAGCCTGCGATGGTACTGACTTCGCGCACGATGTGAGTGTCTAGTCAGACAACATAACCCCTTCGGTCCCCATCACGGGGTGCTGGTGTTGTGTCGGGAAACCGCCGTCGTGCCAGGAGCGCCGACCAACCGGTTGTGGTGCTAAGTAACCGATAGACAAGAAAAATGTCAGCCTCGGCGCAGGCCGCGAAGGCTGACGGTAAAGGAGCGACATGCCCGTCGTTACGATGCGTGAAATGCTGGACTCTGGTGTTCACTTTGGACACCAAACTCGCCGTTGGAACCCGAAGATGAAGCGTTTCATCTTCACCGAGCGCAACGGCATCTACATCATTGATCTGCAGCAATCGCTGTCTTACATCGACCGCGCCTACGACTTCGTTAAAGAAACCGTGGCACACGGCGGTTCCATCCTGTTTGTAGGAACCAAGAAGCAGGCCCAGGAGGCCATTGCTGAGCAGGCAACCCGGGTCGGGATGCCCTACGTCAACCACCGCTGGCTTGGCGGTATGCTGACGAACTTCCAGACCGTTTCTAAGCGTGTCAATCGCATGAAGGAACTGGAAGAAATCGACTACGAAGATGTTGCCGGGTCCGGCCACACCAAGAAGGAACTGTTGCTGCTACAGCGCGAAATGCAGAAGTTGCAGGCTAACCTTGGTGGTATCCGCAACATGAGTCGCACCCCTTCTGCGGTCTGGATCGTTGACACTAAGAAAGAACACCTGGCTGTGGACGAGGCCAAGAAACTTGGCATTCCCGTGGTCGCAATCCTCGACACCAACTGCGATCCGGACGAAGTCACCTACCCGATTCCGGGCAACGACGACGCGATCCGCTCAGTGGCATTGCTGACCCGCGTGGTTGCAGACGCTGTGGCCGATGGTCTACTGGCACGCAATCAGGGCAAGCAGGGAGAGGCCGGCGGTGAAGAGCCGATGGCTGAGTGGGAACGTGACCTGCTCCTCGGTGAACAGACTGAGACCAAACAGAAGGCACAGGCCGAGCAACCCGCCGAGACCGCAACGCAGCCGGCCACGACTGAGGATCAGGCTACCGCGCCAGCACCTCAGTCTCAGACTGACTCCGAGTGAGATTGACCTTTCGACCTACTCACCACCAATAACTCAGAAACCTAAGGATGGGATTACTGAATGGCCAACTACACTGCCGCTGATATCAAGGACCTGCGCGAACGTACCGGTGCAGGCATGATGGATGTCAAGAAGGCCCTGGATGAAGCCGAAGGCGACGCCCAGAAAGCCATGGAAATCATTCGGATCAAGGGTTTGAAGGGCGCGACCAAGCGTGAAGGTCGTTCCGCTGCTGAAGGTCTGATCGTCGCTACTGTCAACGACGGCGAAGGCGTGATGGTCGAGATCAACTGCGAGACCGACTTTGTGGCCAAGAACCAGAAGTTCATCGATCTGGCTAACAACGTCCTCGAGGTCGCCGTTTCCAGTGGAGCCGATGACGCTGAGGCATTGCTGGCCGCTGAGTACGATGGTAAGACCCTGGGCGAATACGTCACCGAGGAGGCTGCCACCCTGGGTGAAAAGGTCGCGGTTCGTCGTGTCGCCCGGGTTTCCGGTGCGTACGTTGACGCATACTTGCACAAGACCAGTAAAGACCTGCCAGCCCAGGTCGGTGTGCTCATGGCTGTCTCCACCGATGACGAGAAGGCTCAGGAAGCAGCTCACGACGTTGCAGTTCACATTGCAGCTCTGTCTCCGACTTACCTGACCCGTGACGAAGTTCCGGCCGAAACCGTTGAGAATGAGCGTCGCGTGGCTAAGGACACCGCTCGTGCTGAGAACAAGCCGGAAAAGGCCATGGAGCAGATCGTCAATGGTCGATTGAACGGCTATTACAAGGATGTCGTGCTGGTGGATCAGCCATTCGCTAAAGATTCCAAGACCACTGTGGGTAAGGTACTGGAAGAAGCCGGCACCGAAGCCGTGCAGTTCGCACGCTTCCGCGTCGGCGCCTAAGCATGAACAGCAGAAGGGGTGAACACTTATAACTAAGTGTTCACCCCTTCTGACTGCCCCAAACTTTTTCATTAATATCGCTGACTTCGTTCAGATCCGGTGAACCATTGCAGGAGGAGACCATGACCGAACCCACCCCGGCTATTAATATTCCCGGAGGCCTCCAAGATGGGCCGAGATCTGCAGAATCTGACCCTTCGACCCGGAGGCGTCGGGTGCTCTTGAAACTCTCCGGTGAAGTCTTCGGCGGTGGCTCCGTGGGGGTTGATCCCACAACGGTTCGGTTCGTGGCCGAACAAATTGCGGCGGCCTCTGACCAGGTCCAGATTGCCATCGTTGTCGGAGGCGGTAATTTCTTCCGTGGAGCCGAACTATCCGAGAACGGCATGGAACGCCGGCGTGCCGACTACATGGGTATGCTCGGCACTGTGATGAATGCCCTGGCCTTACAGGATTTCTTGTTGCAAACTGGCGTGGATTGCCGGGTTCAGTCTGCGATTCACATGTCACAGGTTGCTGAACCGTACATTCCTCAGCGCGCGGTGCGACACATGGAAAAAGGCCGTGTGGTAATTTTCGGCGCCGGTACCGGTCTGCCGTACTTTTCCACCGACACTGTCGCGGCCCAACGGGCCCTAGAAGTCGGTGCTGACGAGGTGCTCATGGCCAAGTCCGGTGTGGACGGTGTCTACACGGCCGATCCCAAGACGAACCCCGATGCTCAGCTCTTTGACCACCTCAGCTACGACGAAGCCATCATGAGAAATATCCGAGTGATGGATCTCACCGCAATGACGATGTGCAAAGATAATAATTTGCCAATGATGGTTTTTGGCATGGAGCAAAAGGGTAACGTCACCAAAGCACTGCTCGGTGAACGCATCGGTACTACGGTGGAGTCATAACCGCCCCGCCGTATCAACACGACGGTGACTGCACCTAAGCTGTCCTAAGATGGTAATCAGGCGATTAAGTTCGCCCAACCGGAGCCGGTTGGGCAAGTTCATAATGTTGAAGGAGATTCCGTGACCAGCGAAGTACTCAATGACGCCAAGGCCGCGATGGAACGAACCCTGGAGGCCACCTCCGAGGACTTTGCCTCGGTGCGCACCGGTCGAGCCACACCTGGTCTTTTTGCCAAGGTTCTGGTCGACTACTACGGTACTCCCACCCCCTTGCAACAACTTGCCTCCTTCACCGCACAGGATGCCCGTACCCTGCTGATTGCACCTTATGACGTATCCGCCCTGCGTGAGATCGAAAAAGCCCTGTCTGACTCCGAGGTGGGAGCTAATCCCTCCAATGACGGCAAAGTGATCCGGATTGTCATGCCGGAGTTGACCGCTGAGCGTCGAGCCGAATATGTGAAGCTGGTTAAATCAAAGGCCGAAGATCACAAGGTCTCGATACGTAATTCCCGTCGCAAAGCCAAAGAAACCCTCGAGAAGATGGTTAACGACGGCGAAATCGGCGAAGACGAAGGCAAACGTGGTGAGAAAGAACTTGATGACCTGACCCGTAAGTACGTGGACCAGGTTGAAGAGATGGCCAAGAACAAAGAACAGGACCTCATGGAGGTCTAAGCACCTCTAACGTGCACCACATGAGCCAACAAGACCCCACAGGCAACACCGGATCCTCACCAGGTGAGGAGCCGGTTATTACCGAGCTTGAGGGCTTCGAGAATTTGGTCCGGGACCCGGAAACCGGCCGGATCATTCCCCAAACCCGGAAAGAACGCAAGGCTCTGGAAGCCGCCCAAGCCGAAATCGAGCACCAACGGGCTCTTCCCGAGACGGTTGGTGCTGAACGCGGTGAGTCCAATGACACAGACCCCGAGACAGCCGAGCCCGCCACCTACGTTGACAACGATCCCATGGTGGCACCTACCACCGTCTCGGAACGTCCAGCCGAGCTAGAAGAACCCAAACAATCGACGGCTGGTCGTAACCTTCCGGCAGCGATTGCCGTCGGTGCGGTTCTGCTCGTCGCAGCCATCATCGGGATCTTCTGGGTTCCCGTGGTGGTGATGGTGCTCATCTCACTCCTGTTGCTGGTGGGCACTTGGGAAATGTCCCGGTTGTATCGCCCCTACAAGATTGAGGTACCTTTGGTACCGCTCTGGGTCGGGGCCCTTGCGATGCCCATTTCGGCGTATTTTGGTGGCATCGACGCTATGGTGTTCGCCCTGTTCGGGACGATGATCCTTGCGGTGTTTTGGACTGTAGTCAGTGATCCCTACCGGCCCCTAGCCGCGGCAATGACCACCGGATTCATCGTGCTTTGGGTCCCCTTTATGCTCTCGTTCGGGGTCGTGTTGATGCAGGAGCCCGAGGGCAACTATATGGTCGCATTGTTCCTATTGGCCGTCGTTGCCAATGACACCTTCGGGTACATCGTCGGAGCCTTGTTTGGCAAACACCCGATGGCGCCACAGATCTCACCGAAAAAATCCTGGGAAGGTTTCGCGGGTTCTTTGGTCGGAGCCGTCCTGGTCTCGATTGGGGCTGGCTGGTTCATGCTTGACTTGGAAGTCTGGCGGTCGGTGATTGTCGGCCTCGTCATGGTCGTGGTAGCCACTACTGGCGATTTTGCGGCCTCGATGGTCAAACGCGATCTCGGTGTCAAAGACATGGGCAACACGTTGCCCGGGCACGGGGGAGTGATGGACCGGTTGGACTCCCTCGTTTTTGGTGCTCCAGTGGCGTTCGCGCTGTTCGTGGTTCTTTTGCCCTAGGCTACGAGTAGATGACCGAGCAACTCACATCCGTCAGGAAGGATACAACCATGGGCCGACGGGCTGCACGAACCGAGCACGAGAGTTCTCCTTTTACTCGGGTGGAGAAAAAAGCCTATGGTTACCAGCCGAACCAGGTTGATGAATTTATCGCGCGGGCGCGTTCTGCTTATGACGGGAATGAATTCATGGCGGCCAACGACGTGCGTGATGTCTCCTTCGCCGCGGTCAAAGGCGGGTATGCACCCCATCAGGTCGACAAGGTCTTGGACCGTCTCGAGGACGCATTCCGACGGGCCGAACGAGATGAATTTATTGAGAGCCATGGCCTGGAAGCGTGGAACAGCTACCTTGATGACTCCATCCGGGAACTGATGGGTCGCCTTCAGCGCCCAGCCGGGGAACGTTTCCGTCGCCCCAAGAAATCAAAGGCCATCAGCTACCGTGTTGAAGATGTCGACGCGGTATGTGAGACCCTTTTTGCTCACTTTACCGATCGCGATACGGTCACTGCCCAACAGCTTCGAGCCACGACCTTCCGCGCCGCTAAAGGTAAGAAGGGTTACGAAGAGGCCGAGGTTGATGCCTTTGTGCAAGCTGGAATCGAATTGCTGATCAACCTCAGCTAGAAGGTTGATCAAGGCATGACCCAGTCCCAGCTGATCGCCAGGCAACCACCAGGCGCAAGGACTGGTTAGGGTTGGTTGAGCTCTAGCACGTCCTCCGTGATAATCTCAGCGCGAGCATTTGAGAAGGACTGCTCTTCACCAATCTTTTCGAAACCACGTCGGGTGAGTACCTTCTGTGACCCGGCGTTGTCAGCCGGAACCATGGCGCGGATGGGGCGCTGTTGGAAATCCTCCAGGAACTGGTCCACCGCCGCAGTGGTGATGCCCTGGTCCCAGAACTCCCGGGCTGTCCAGAACGACAGCTCCGGAATCTCGTCGATGTTCAAACAGATCAACGCACCGGCCACCTGACCGTTCTCCTCGATGGTGCGAACGATGGTGTTCTCATCGTGAAGCAAGCTATTCCAGTGGAAATCGAAGACGCCACGATCCTGGGGATTGCGAGGCGCAAAGGCGGCCATCAGATTGGCCAAGGTATCCTGCTGGTGGACAAAGAACTCATCGAGGTCCTCGGTCCGTACCTCACGAAGAATCATGCAACTGCCTCCTGGTCTCTGGTAGTCCCACCACTCTACATTCTTCCACCGTGGGATGTGCCGATCCTGCAAACCGCACAGCACTCACGTTGGGCGCGAGCTCTTGGGCCAATGCGGTACAACTGTCTTCTGGTAGCACAGCCGGGCACGCATCAGATGGTGTTCGCTTGCCTCGTCTGAGGAACTCAACGTGGTCGGCCCGGCCGGGTGGACGGCGATGTTCCGCTAGGGGGTGTGTGGTCGCGGAGTTGGCGGCTGTGCTAGCTGATGACATTGTGCCTCTAGCACTGCCTCGACGAGGATTCAACCGTTCATCCGAGCCCACTTCACAGGTTTGACCGGCATAATAGGCCGGTGAACTATCCCTTGGATAGCGCGTGCAGACAACCTTGTGAGAAACAACCCAATGAGAAATGAGAGGAGTACTCCGTGGAGATTTTGGCTTTCACCCTCGGTGTTTTGGCCATTGCCGTGGGGATTATCCTCTCTATTGCGTTGCACGAGATCGGGCACCTGGTTCCGGCCAAACTCTTCGGAGTACGTGTCACCCAGTACATGGTGGGTTTTGGAAAGACACTGTTCTCCATCCGCCGTGGCGAGACCGAATATGGGGTCAAAGCCATTCCCCTGGGTGGCTACGTGGCCATGATCGGGATGTACCCGCCCCAAGCCCCGGGCGAGAAGCCGAAAACCTCGTCGACCGGCGTCTTCCAACAAATGTCCCAACAGGCCCGGGAGATCTCCGCGGCTGAGATTCGCCCCGGAGATGAGAACCGGTTGTTCGTCCAGCTACCGGTATGGAAACGGATCATCATCATGTTGGGCGGTCCGGCGATGAATTTGTTGATTGCGGTGGTTCTGACCGGGATTTTAATCACTAGCTTCGGGGTGAACACCGCCACCACCACGGTTTCTGAGGTCTACCGGTGTGTGCAGGCAGTACAAGTCGCGGCCACCCAGGACGAGATCGCCGAATGCGACGACAATGACCCAGGTGGGCCGGCCTACGCCGCCGGACTACAACCCGGTGACACGATTACCTCCTTCAACGGGGTCGCGGTGGAATCCTGGGACGAACTCACCGGCTTGATCCGACAACGAGCCGGAGACCCCACGCCCATGACCTACGAGCGCGGCGGACAACAACATGACACCGAGATTACCCCGGTGCTGACCGAACGCCCGGTGGTCGACGACCTAGGACGCACCGAAACCGACGAATCCGGCGACCTTGTCACGCACCAGGTCGGATTCGTGGGAATGGGATCGCAGGTAGAACGAGTGCAACAACCGGTCACCCAGACCTTCCCGGTCATTGGACAGCAATTGGAAGCCACCTTCCGCGTGATCGTAGTCTTGCCGGTTCGGCTTTGGGATACCGCCCAAGTGCTGATTACCGACGGGGAACGTGACCCCAACGGTCCGATGTCGGTGGTGGGAGTCGGTCGCATTGCCGGCGAGGCGGCAGCCATGGACGAGATACCCCTGCAGGACCGGGTGGCCATGCTGGTCTCGCTGATCGCCGGGGTCAATATTGCCCTCATGGCCTTCAACCTGATTCCGCTCTTGCCCTTGGACGGTGGCCATGTGGTGGGTGCGCTTTGGGATGGTGGGCGCAAACTCTGGGCCAAGCTCCGGGGTAGACCACGCCCGCCTACCTTCGACATTTCACGACTATTGCCCCTGACTTACGTCGTTGCGGTGGCCCTGTTAGGCATGGGCGTACTGTTGATAGTGGCCGATATCTTCAAACCGGTGACGCTCAACTAGCGCCTGCCTGAACCACCTTGAGCCGTTCGTATCAGTCGAAGGGATACCAGAGATGAGATTTGCCCGGCAGATGCGTTGGCTATTGGACACCGAAGACCAGCTGTCTCGGACCACCGGCGATATGGTTCGGATCCTTTCCGACGACGACACCGAGGCCTTATCCCGACTGGTTGCCAGCGACCCGGTGGCTCACTGCTATGTCCAATCGTTGCTCGACGGCGGCCGTGGTGCTGGGCCTGGACGTGACCTGCATCGCGGGCTATTTCTGGGTATCGATGACGAACGCGATCCGAATGAGCTCCGGTGTGCGGTGTGGGTTGGGTCCAATATCGTCCCGGTCGCGGTCAATGAATTTTATGGAGAAATCCTGGGCATGGCCATCCGGTGCTTGGGCCGACGCTATGGGTCGATCTTCGGGCCGCGGGACGCGGTGCACGGAATCTGGTCTAGCCTGTCGTATGGGCTACAACAACCCCGCGCCATTCGAACGTCACAACCGCTGATGACCACCCGGAGCCTCTCTGCGGTACCGGTCGACCCCGACGTGCGGGTCGCCCAAGCTGGTGACTTCAACACGGTCTTTCCCGCTGCCGTGGAGATGTTCACAGAAGAGCTCGGATACTCACCGATGAAGGACAGCCCCAACTCCTACCGAGCCCGGGTCCGACAGTTGATCGAATCCGGATGGTGCCTGGTGAAGACCCCCGGTCGCCGAATCGGGGGAGAGGTTCTGTTCAAAGCAGACCTGGGGGTGGTCACCAACGACTGCATTCAAATTCAAGGTGTGTGGATCCCCGAGCATTTGCGTGGTCGCGGTGAGGCCAGCGCTCTGATGTCAGCGGTGGTCGCTCACAGCCTGACCCTAGCCCCGGTCGTCTCGCTCTACGTCAACGATTTCAATGTGGCGGCGCTGAAGACCTACCGTAACGTGGGGTTCGAGGTTACCGGAGAGTTCGCCACGGTGTTGTTCTGATCGTTTCGGCGCCCTGCACTGTTCTCCATACCGGACAAACTCGGCTACAGTGAGAGAAGTATGTGCTTCGACCTGAGAACTCCAGAACAGGTCAAAAACAGCGTGCAAACAGCTCGTGACAGAACGTGAAGAGGAAGGCAGTGGTGTGGCCCTAGGCAGAGCGGGACACCTAGCGTTATGGGCGGTGTGTGCGCTAGCGCTGGCCGGTTGCGCCGACGGTGACGACGAGGCTGAACGTGCGCAGGCCACACCGTCTGACACTGCCAGTGCCAGTCAGTCACCGTCTGCTGAATCCGATTCAGACGCGTCGCTGCAGGCCATTCGTCACGCCCTGGGAGATCAGGCCGTGACGCTCGACGGGGACCAGGCTCGGCAGGCGCTGATTGAGGAAGAACGCGCGTTGGAAGAATACGAGATTTCGCCTGCTTCTTGCCAGACCACCTTTGACGAACAGCTGTTGGCCAACACCACCGCTACCTTAGGCGTGGTTACCGAACAAGACGCTGAGACCCTCTCCACGTCGGCGTCCATCATCGAATTTGAATCCGAAGCTGAGGCCGAAGACTATCTGACAGCTCGTCGCCAGGCTGCCAAGGAGTGTCCCACCTATCTCGTGGACCTCGACGAGGACATCGAAGCGGAGGTCACGACCGCGGTCAGCGATTTCTCCAACCCCGAGCTCGCCGGCGAGCAGGTCGAGGACGAACCCACCGAGGACCAAACCGCCACCGGTGGAGACGGAGGCGAATCGGTAGCACCGTCGCCCACCGCCGATCCCGCCCAGGTGGGTGAGGAACTTCAACAGCTGGCCACTGAATTCGATGAAACTCTGTTGATCAACAGCACGACCGTGGTTGATCTTGACGAAGCCCAAGACCAGGCAGATACTGCCGACGCCGTCGAAACGCCTCCCACACCGGCCGAGGAAATGCCCAGCGCCGCCCCGCAACTACAACCTCGGTTGGAAGCACAAACCACGACCACCACAGCCCTGGGACAAGAAAATCATCACGTACTGGTGGTCACGGTCGATCATCCTGTGGAACAGTCTCGTCTGGTGGAGATCTTGACTAAGATCGTAGATCAGCTGCCCGAAATCGCGACGGAGCAGGAGAACCATGCACCATAGCTCGGAACACAGGCCCCGGTTACAGCGCGCTACCTGGATTCTTGCGCTGACGATGGTTGGCATCTTGACGTTGTCCGGGTGCCGAGACGACTTTCAGCCCGAAGACGGTCCGTCGCCGACAGACACCGCTGAGGTTGCGATCACCGAGGACCAGATCGCCGAAACCCTGAACGAGGTGCTGGGACCCGGCGCCGAGGTGGTCGATGGGGAAGCCGCCATTGATTACGTGAATGTGCTGGGCACCACAGGTGAGTGCGTCAGCGGGGGAAGCGATGAAAGCCCCGTCCCTAAGCCTGACTTGCCCTCAGCCGAGGACGTCGTGGCGGTGACCGGGACACACGTCGATGCCTCCGAGCCCGGTAATTTTGATTTTCGGCAACTCGCGGTCATCGAGTTCGACGATGCCGATGAAGCCAAGCGGTACACCGACCAGGTCCGAGAATTCGCCAGCTCGTGCCAGAGAGCCCTTTTTGAGCCCCAAGGGAGCCCGGCCTTAGAACGCGAGATCACCTTCGAAGAACTCACCCATCACACTGACCAGGCGTTTGCGGTGTATCTGGAAGATTATGGCCAGGGTGAGTCCGCTGCGGGGGAGTCTGTCACCGATGAGGCATCCGAGGACGAGTCTGAATCTGCCACGGACGATGAAAACACCCCGGAACCCGAGCACACACTCAGCCCTGCGGGCCAGAGCTCGGAAGATCCCCCTGCAGCGGGCCCGCTCAGCGGTGACGATCAGGAAGTCCTCGGTCACGTGGGTACCTCTACGGTCTGGGTCCAGGACGGTAGCCGTCTCACCGTTGCTCTCAGCGTGCCACCGCGCGCCTACGCTGAGGAACTGAGTGCTATTGACCAGCTGGCCGAGGAACTCAAGGCCCCCGCTGACTAGACTCCGCTGGGGTAGACTTTCCCCAGATCTCAGAATGTCCTGACGCTCTCACCGTGATTGGAGCCGTGCTGTGCCCTTGCGCATGTCCCACCTGTTCTTGCGTACCTTGCGTGACGACCCGGCTGATGCCGAAGTCGCCAGCCACAAGCTACTCGTCCGGGCCGGTTTTATCCGCCGGGCTGCACCTGGTGGTTACACCTGGTTGCCGTTGGGTGTGCGCGTCAAGACTAAAGTCGAACAGATCATTCGCGACGAAATGAACGCCATTGGCGCTCAGGAAGTCTTCTTCCCAGCTTTGCTACCCAAAGAGCCGTATGAAGCGACCGGTCGCTGGGACGACTACGGCGACAATATCTTCCGGGTCAAAGACCGCAAGGACGCCGACTACCTGTTGGCTCCCACCCACGAAGAGCTGTTCACTCTGCTGGTTAAGGATCACTACGCCTCATATAAGGATCTGCCGGTCTACCTGTACCAGATCCAAACCAAATATCGCGACGAAGCTCGCCCGCGAGCTGGTCTCCTGCGGGTGCGAGAGTTCGTGATGAAAGATTCCTACTCCTTCACCATTGATGACGCTGGGCTCGATGAGGCCTATGAAGCCCACCGTGGCGCCTACTTTCGGATCTTCCAGCGACTCGGTCTGCCCGTCGTAGCAGTTCAAGCCACCGCCGGTGCCATGGGCGGTTCTCGGTCTGAGGAATTCCTGCACCCGTCCCCCATCGGTGAGGACACTTTTGTGGAATCCGACGGGGGCTACCGGGCCAACGTGGAAGCGGTAACTACCGTGGCTCCTGAGCCTGAAGACTACTCGGATGTACCGGCAGCTGAGGTGAAAGAGACCCCGGAGTCGACCACCATCGAGGCTCTGGTCGAGGTCGCTAATCATCTGGTGCCACGCGAGTCCGGTGCCTGGGACGCCTCCGATACACTGAAATGTGTGGTATTGGTTGCCATCGATGGTGATCAACGTCTACCCTTCGTCGTCGCTGTTCCTGGCGACCGCGATGTCGACGTCAAGCGTTTGGAATCCACGATTGCCGAGGCTCTTCCGCTCACTGGTGAACCTCAACTGGAACCGGCCACTGCAGATGATTTGGCAAAGAACCCCCATCTGGTGCCCGGATACATCGGCCCCGCCACCGTGGCAGGCGAGACCGTGACCCAGCTGTTGGGTGCAGAGGCACCCTCCGGGGTGCCGTTCTTCGTCGACCCCCGCATTGTCCCCGGGACCCGCTGGATTACTGGCGCTAATCAGACGCAGCACCACGTCTTCGACCTGGTCGCAGGACGCGACTTCACCTGGGACGCGGTCGTGGAAGCCACTGTGGTTCAAGATGGAGACGAGGCCCCGGATGGATCCGGACCATTACACACTCGTCGCGGTATGGAAATGGGCCACATTTTCCAGCTGGGTCGTAAATACACTGAAGCCCTGGACCTGAAAGTGCTGGACGAGAACGGCAAACAAGTTGTGGTCACGATGGGCTCTTATGGCATCGGTGTCACCCGCGCGGTGGCAGCGATCGCCGAAGCACACCACGATGACCGTGGCCTGATCTGGCCACTGAATGTTGCCCCCGCCCACGTCCATGTGGTGGCCACCGGCAAGGACCAAGACATCTTCGATACCGCCGAAAAACTCGTCGCCGACCTCGAAGCCTCAGGCATCGAGGTACTCTACGACGATCGCAAGAAAGTTTCGGCCGGCGTGAAATTCTCCGACTCTGAGTTGGTCGGTGTACCACTCATCCTGGTGGTCGGACGCGGTCTTGCCCAAGGCACGGTTGAGTTCAAAGACCGTCGTGACGACACCCGTCAGGACCTGCCGGTTGATCAAGCGGTTTCTGCTGTCGTCGACATCGTCGCGCAGGGGCTCTCGACGCGGTCGGACAACCAGAACAAGCAGTAAAGAGATCACTCTCTCGCCTTCGAGAGTAACTACCGGTCGGTCCTGTGCCCCTGTGCCCCCTAGGCGGTGAGTTCGGCCAGCTCCGATAGCTTCTGTTCGAACACCATTGATTCCCAGAGCCCGGCCTCAGCAAGTTGTTCCTGAGCCGGGGTGCTGGCCTTCTCCCAGGCGCGCGCCCACTGCGCTTTGAGGCTTTCCGCCGGCTCGTGCAGGACTGTCATCGTCGGCGAGGAGTCTTCCCGTAGCTGTTGGTCAACTACCTCTGGGTGTTCTGGGTAAGCCACGCATTCAGTTGGTAGACCGGCGGTCATCGCCATACTGGAAGATTCGGCAGTTAAATCAAGATCAATCACCGCGTTAGTCCAGTCTTGTTGCTCATCCTCCGTAGGGGCGCTCACAGGTCCCTCGACGCGGGCGGAGAGAAATTCTGTCAGACGAGCGAGTGCCCGGTGCTCTCGGCCGAGGTCTTGGACTTGCTCGACCCAATCACCGTCGCATTCTTCACTGGTCACGGTGGAAGCGGTGTCCCACAGAGCACGATAGTCCTCCGGTTTTTCGCCTTGCTCGGCGAGACGCTGGTACTCCTCCACGATTTCGGTGGCATCCCGCGGTGGCGCAAACAGCGGGAAAGAGAATGGCCCGGGCGCGAAGAGGCTACGAATGCCCCACCATCCCAGAATCAGGATCACCAAGGTGGCTGCCACGGTGAGGGGGATTACCACGTAACGCCAACGAGACGATTGTGTCGGTGCGGAGGATTTCACAGCTCAGATTCTTCCACGTTTACCACTCAACTGTGCGTATTGCTGTCCCAGAGGGCTAAGGTTTAAGATTGCGCACGATATTGAGCGCGCCACAGACGACACCACAGATAACAACCGACAACCTTTCGGAGGTCCATCCCTGATGGCATCACGGTTCTTTCCTCGCACCCATGCTGAGTCCTCGGAAGACGTTTCAGAAAAAACGGTCGAGATGCGAAGCCCACTTGAACAGCTGATCGCCACGGCGCTGACCGATCAACAGGTCTGGGTGGAAGATGTGGAGGTCACCGGGACCCCGGGGTCCAAAGTTCTCACTGTTGTGATTGATGCTTGGACCGGCGCCGAGGGTCTTAGCCTGGATGAGATCGCTACGTCCTCGCAAGTAGTCTCAGACGCTTTGGACGCCCATACCGGCCCGTTGCCGGAGATCGGTGACGACGCTTACCAGCTGGAAGTTTCCACTCCCGGGGTGGGGCGACCGCTGGTGCGTCCCCACCACTGGCAGCGCAATCTCGGTCGCACGGTGGAAGCCGAGTTAACAGGCCAGCCGGGTCGGCAACGCGCGCGTATCGATGATGTGGACGACACCGGAGTCGAACTGACTTTGATCATTCCGGGCGCCAAGAAAGGTATGCCGGAGAAGGTGGGGGAGCGTGCTCACTACTCATTCGACGACATTACCGATGCTCAGGTGCAGGTAAAGTTAAAACAGGCCTAGGCATGCTGGTGGTCTGTGGGACGTCGCATCCCAGGCACGAGATAAGTGAATGATCGAGAAGACCGGAGGCAGAGATGGACATCGATATAAGCGCACTGCGGATGTTGGAGAAGGAACGCGGTATTCCGCTTGAACAGCTGGTGCCAACTATCGAACAGGCCCTCTATCTGGCCTATCAGAAGTCTCCGGGGGCGATCTCGAAATCCCGTGCTGAAATTGATCTGAAGACCGGCAAGGTGACGATCTGGGCCACCGAGTTCGATGAAAACAACAACGCCATCGGGGAATTTGACGACACCCCCAATGACTTTGGTCGCGTCGCGGCCTCAACTGCCCGCCAGGTCATCCTGCAACGGTTGCGCGATGCAGAAGACACCCAAATTTTAGGTGAGTTCAAAAACAAACAAGACCAGCTGGTATCCGGCGTCATCCAACAGGGTAAAAACCCCCATATGATTCAGGTCGATCTCGGGTCGATTGAAGCAGTGTTGCCGCCAGCAGAACAGGTTCCCGGGGAAGAGTACGTGCACGGCAAACGCCTACGGTGCTATGTTGTTTCGGTCACCCGTGGTACCAAAGGACCGTCGGTGACGGTTTCGCGCTCGCATCCGCAGCTGGTGGCCAAGCTGTTTGAGCTAGAAGTTCCCGAAATCGCTGACGGGTCAGTAGAGATCGTTGCTCTTGCTCGTGAAGCCGGGCACCGCTCCAAGATAGCAGTGCGGGCCAAGCAGGCCGGGTTGAACGCTAAAGGCGCGTGCATTGGTGAACTCGGCTCGCGCGTCAGAGCGGTCATGACCGAACTGAACGACGAAAAAATCGACATCATTGACGCCTCAGAGGAACCAGCCAAGTTCGTTGCGAACGCGCTGAGCCCCGCCAAGGTTTCCTCGGTGCCGATGGTTGATGAAGCCACCCGCTCAGCACGTGTGATCGTTCCGGATTACCAACTGTCTTTAGCTATTGGCAAAGAAGGACAAAATGCTCGTCTGGCGGCCAAATTGACTGGATGGCGCATTGATATTATGGGGGAGTCGGGAACCACTGACCCCTTGGCGGTGACCCCGGACTAGAAACCGGCGACAAAATATTTTCAAAACCGCTAAACTATAGTATGTCTTTTTGTGCTCCATGAGATGGGAGAACCATGGGTTCACGTCTTCCGGTGCGAACGTGCATCGGATGCCGAGCACAACAAGAGACTCCTAACCTGGTGCGTTGCGCCTGCGACATGACCGCGGATACCCGATCCGTGGTGGTGGACTGGCAACGAAAACTCCCGGGACGTGGGGCGTGGATACACCCCAACACACAGTGCGTGCGACGTGCTGTAAAATCCGGTGCTTTTCACCGCGCTTTTCGGACTCGCGTCAATGCCGAGTCACTGCGTGCGGTCGAAGCGGAGTTTTCCAAGGTGCTGGGTGAACTAAACCAAGGACAAGAAAGCGGGTCGAAGATCTGATGGATACCCGGTGAGCACACGATGAGTGCCCAACCATGACCAAAAAGACATGCTCACACAGCATGCTACGACATCAAACTGTCGTGGCGTGCCCAAGATTAGAGCCCCACACAACGATGGTACGAATCCGGACGCGCTGAGCATCCGCCCGCCGCCGCGATTCGTCCAGAACAGGAGAGTCGTGGCGAAACTACGCGTCCACGAAGTTGCCAAGCAACTTGGGATCACCTCGAAAGAGGCCCTTGCCAAATTGGAAGACATGGGGGAGTTCGTCTCCTCCGCATCCTCAACCATTGAACCCCCAGTCGTGAAACGGCTGAAGGCCGAATTCAAAGACGACGCTTCGTCCGAAGACAAGCCTAAGCCTGCCCAGAAGCCCGCGCCCAAAAAGCCGGCCGCCAAGCCATCTGCTCCGGCGAAGAAGCCGGCCACCAAGCCAGGCCAGAAGAAGACCACCACTGCGGGACCGAGCACTGAGCCGACCGCGCAGAAGTCAAAGGAGCAGGCACCCCAGGCTCCTGAGGATCCCAAGCCCTCCCAATCCAAACCGAAGCCGGCCGCGCCGACTCCGCGTCCTGGGGCAGCCCCCAAACCCGGAAAGCCGGGGGGTTCCGGGAAGAAACCGGCACCGCGTCCGGGCAATAATCCGTTTAGCCCGAAGGGTGCCGCCACCCCGCGCCCCGCACCGCGTACGGCACCTCGGCCCGGAGCGCCGCGTCCGGGCAATAACCCCTTCGCACCCCAGCAAGGAATGCGGTCTTCCGAAGAACGTCCGGGTGGGCCACGTCCCCGTCCTCGTGGCGGAGCTGCCCCCAAGCCCGGTATGCCCCGTGGTAATAAACCGCGGTCTGCACCCAAGCCAAGTCGCCAGGATTCGCCGGCGCCGAAGCCGTCGAATTTGCGTCCCTCACCGGCGATGATGCCCGGACACATTGATCGTCCGGCCCCGCCGAGTCAACACAAGGGCCCGGGACATCCGGGGGGCCGTCGTTCTGGTGGCGGCGGTGGCCGTCGTCCAGGCGGTCACGGCAACGCTCAGGGCGCATTCGGTCGAGGAGGCCGGGCAGGACGTCGTCGGGCGAAGAAGCGTCAAAAGCGTCAAGAAGTAGAGCAACAAGCACCAGTGATCGGTGGTGTCAAAGTCCCCAAAGGCGATGGCAACACCGTTATTCGGCTACGTCGTGGCTCTTCCATTGCCGATTTGGCCGAGAAAATTGGTGCAGACCCGGCAGCACTGGTGACCGTGATGTTCCACCTAGGCGAGATGGCGACCGCCAACCAGTCTCTGGACGAGGACACCTTCGGTGTACTCGGTGACGAACTGGGGTACAAGGTCCAGATCGTCTCGCCCGAGGACGAAGACAAGGAAATCCTCGAGTCCTTTGACATCAATCTAGAAGCGGAAGAGGCCGCAGAAGATGAGGAGGACCAGGATCCTCGTCCGCCGGTGGTGACCGTGATGGGTCACGTCGACCACGGTAAGACTCGGCTACTGGATGCCATCCGTTCCTCGAGGGTTCGGGAAGGTGAAGCCGGTGGTATTACTCAGCACATTGGTGCGTACCAGATCGATGTGGAGCTTGAAGGCGACCAGCGTGCCATCACCTTCATCGATACCCCGGGTCACGAGGCGTTTACGGCCATGCGTGCTCGCGGTGCTGAAGTCACCGACATCGCCGTGCTCGTCGTCGCCGCTGACGACGGTGTGATGCCGCAAACCGTTGAAGCGCTCAACCACGCTCAGGCAGCTGATGTGCCCATTGTGGTGGCCATCAACAAGGTGGATAAGCCCGAGGCCAACCCAGACCGGATCCGTGGTGAGCTGTCGGAGTACGGGCTGGTGCCCGAGGAATATGGTGGCGAAACCATGTTCGTTGAGGTTTCGGCGTTGCAGAAGATGGGTATCGACCAGCTACTCGAAGCTGTGTTGCTGACCGCAGATGCGACTCTGGAGCTCAAGGCAAACCCGGATAAGGACGCCCGCGGTGTGGCTATTGAAGCCAACCTGGATAAGGGCCGCGGTGCGGTGGCCACCGTCCTGGTTGAGTCCGGTACCTTGCGGGTGGGAGACAACATGGTTTGCGGTGACGCCTACGGGCGTGTGCGTGCGATGTTTGGCGATGACGGTCAGAACGTCTCCGAAGCCAAGCCGTCGACTCCGGTCCAGGTGTTGGGCTTGTCGAACGTGCCACGGGCCGGTGACAACTTTTTGGTTACCGACGAAGAGCGCACCGCCCGTCAAATCGCTGAGAAGCGCGAAGCTGCCAAGCGTAACGCCCAGTTGGCACGTCGTCGCAAGCGGATCACCTTGGAAGAATTCGACCAGGCGGTCGCCGAGGGCAAGTTGGATACCTTGAACCTGATCATCAAGTCCGACGCCTCCGGTCCAGTGGAAGCGCTGGAAGATTCGTTGATGAAGATCGACGTGGGTGGCGAAGACGAGGTCCAGTTGCGAGTGATCCACCGCGGCGTGGGTGCGATTACCCAGAACGACGTCAACCTGGCCACCGTCGACAACGCGATCATCATTGGTTTCAACGTTCGCCCTGCCGAGCGGGTGACCGAACTGGCCGATGCCGAAGGCGTGGATATGCGCTTTTACACGGTCATTTACGACGCGATTGATGATATTGAAAATGCTTTGCGCGGTATGCTCAAGCCCGAGTACGAAGAAGTCGTGCTGGGTCGTGCCGAGGTTCGCGAGATCTTCCGTTCCTCCAAGGCCGGTACCATTGCCGGTTCTCTGGTGCAGTCCGGTGTGATTAAGCGCAACGCATCGGCACGCTTGGTCCGCGACGGTGCGGTGGTCACCGACAATATCAGTATCGAGTCGTTGCGCCGGTTCACCGATGACGTGACCGAGGTTCGTGACGGCTACGAATGCGGTATCGGCCTGGGCAAGTTCAACGACATCAAGGTCGATGACGTGATTGAAAACTACGAAATGCAGGAAAAGCCACGGAGCTAGTCCTGTCGATCTCCTCCCCGACCCGGCGACTGTCATCGCACAATGGCAGTGGCCGGGCCGGAGGGGGATCCCTAGACAACACAGCATGAGAGAGGTTGTCGCCGATGGCAAATAACAACCGTCCGGCACGTTTGGCTCAGCGGATCAAAGTCATTCTGGCTGAAGCCCTGCAAAAAACTGTGAAAGATGATCGCGTGGAAAACGTGACCATTACTGACGCCAAAGTCACCAATGACCTGCAACAAGCCACGGTCTACTACACCGTTTACGGCGACGAGGACACGGTCGCTGCCGGTCACGCGGCGATGACCGAACACCGG
This sequence comes from Auritidibacter ignavus, assembly GCF_029853775.1. NCBI lineage: Bacteria > Bacillati > Actinomycetota > Actinomycetes > Micrococcales > Micrococcaceae > Auritidibacter > Auritidibacter ignavus. The sequence goes on along the minus strand of NZ_CP122564.1, from coordinate 989,309 downwards.
GGCATGCTACGCCGAGAAATGGGTCGAGGACTCAACATCCGTTTGGTCCCGACCCTGGAATTGGTGCCGGATACGGTGCCGGAGGCCGCAGCACACCTGGAAGATATCCTGCGTGCTGCGCGCGCTCGTGATGAAGAACTGGCCGCTAACCGAGACGAGTCGCAGTACGCTGGCGAGGCGAATCCGTACCGCACGTCGGACCACCACCGGTTAGGAGACTGACGGGTGGTGAGCTTCTCCACCTCCGCTTCCAACACCTCCCAGGCCCCGGGACGAAGCGTCTCGGGTCTGGTGCTGGTGGACAAACCGACCGGCTGGACCTCTCATGATGTGGTGGCCAAGCTACGCAAACTCGCTGGGACGCGGAAAGTCGGTCACGCAGGAACCTTGGACCCGATGGCTACAGGCTTACTGGTCGTGGGGTTCAATAAAGCCACCCGCCTTTTGACCCACATCACCGGTACGAACAAGACCTATGCGGCAACCATCCGGCTCGGAGTCAATACCACGACCGATGATGCTGACGGTGAGGTCATTCAACGCAGATACGCCAACGCGGTCACTCGAGACCGTCTTGAACTCGCCATCGCAGAACTTAAGGGGGAGATCGATCAGATCCCTTCGGCAGTGTCTGCCATCAAGGTTGGTGGCAAACGAGCCTATCAGCGCGTGCGTGACGGTGAAAAGGTCGAGCTACCGGCACGTCGGGTCACCGTATCTCGGTTCAAGGTCACCGGAGTTCATCGTCTCGACGAGGGAAAGATCCTTGATATCGAGGTCGCTATAGATTGCTCTTCGGGTACCTATATCCGGGCTCTCGCCAGAGATTTGGGCGAGTCTTTGAACACTGGCGGGCACCTGATCACGCTGCGCCGCACCCGGGTGGGGCCCTTTACTATCGATAAGGCCCACACCATAGAACAGCTGGGAAGTCGGTTTGACTACTGTGAGCTATCACAGGCCTGTTCCGAGCTGTTCCCGGTCCGTGAAGTCTGCGACCGCGAGGCGGAAGCGCTGAGTTTCGGGCGACTGATTAGCCCCAATGACGACGACCGATGCTACGCAGCCCGCCATGGTGGCGACACCGTGATCGCGCTGATCGAAAACGCCCGCACCAAAACCGGTTACGGGGCCAAGCCTCAGGTAGTGTTCGTCACCGATTATCGCATCCACACAGAAGGTGAGGCCTGATGGTCCTAGACGCTTGGTTCTGGGTAGCGACAGCGATCTGTCTGGGCTCCCTAGCGATCTGTGTTGTGATGACAATAATCCGCACGTTCCCGGATGATTTGTCGATCCTCTCGGTCGGCGCCGTCGAAATTTTCTTGGTCATTTACGGCATTTATGCGGCGATCTCACCGGTGGAGATCCAAGGTCCACTCTGGGAATTCTGGGGCTATCTCGTGGTCGCCCTTATACTGCCAGTGGTGGCCTTTTTCTGGGCCATTACCGATAAGTCACGATGGTCTAACCTGGTGCTGGGAGCCATGGGCCCCACCGTTTTGGTGATGATTCATCGCATGCAGGTCATCTGGCACGCATGGTATGGAGATTGATGCACGTGGATTCAATTGCAAACACAGTCGGGAACCGTTCAACGGCCCTCAAACCGCCCCGATGGGACCGCCGTCATAAAGGGATCGGTCGTTTGATCGTCGCTGTCTACGGTGTGTTTGCCTTCTCTGCCATGGCCCGTGCCAGCTACCAGATCATCACCAAGTTCGACGAAGCCCCGATCTCTTATGCGTTGTCAGGTTTTTCCGCACTGGTCTATGTCGTGGCGACCATTGCTCTGGCGATTCCCGGCAAAAAAGCCTGGATCGTGGCTATGGTGGCAGTAACCGTGGAACTGGTGGGCGTGATCGGCGTGGGGATTTGGTCCTACGCACAGCCGGAACTATTTCAACATGCTTCGATCTGGAGCCACTTCGGTGAGGGTTACGGCTATATTCCGTTGATCCTGCCTTTCGTGGGGCTGTTCTGGCTGGTCAAGCACGCACCGAAAAACGCAGACTCGCACCAGGCTGACACCGTCCAGACCACTGAGGCGGTAGTCTCAGCACAACGGCGATAGGGGGGGGCGCTCAAATAGTGGAGGCTTGGCAAGGACTGGCAGCGGTGCCGGCCGAACAACCGCCCTCGGCGGTGACCATGGGCAACTTCGACGGGGTACACCGGGGTCACCAAGAGGTGCTCACAGCAACCGTTGACACCGCCCGTGACCGCGGACTCCAAGCGGTGGTGCTGACCTTTGATCCGCACCCCAGACTGGTGCACCATCCCGAAGAACCCCTGGTGCCCATTGTTTCGTTGCCGCAACGGCTGAACCTGATTCAACGTGCCGGTGCCGACGCCACGTGCGTGGTGCACTACACGCTGAACTTCGCGAGCCAATCGCCAGAGGAATACGTGCGCACCACCCTGGTCGAAACCTTTAACGCCCAGGTTGTCGTGGTGGGATCCGATTGTCGCTTCGGCAAGGCTAACGCCGGTGATATCACGACGTTGCGAGAGCTCGGGGAGACGTACGGATTTGAGGTGGTAGAAGTCCCCGAAGTCGGCACTGACTCGCGGTGGTCCTCCACCAGTGTCCGCCAGGCCCTGTCCGAAGGCAGAGTTGCCGACGCCGCCACCATCCTGGGGCGACCGCATGAAGTCTGTGGCGAAGTTGTTCACGGCGAAGCACGCGGCCGCGAACTGGGTTTTCCCACCGCCAACCTCAGCGATGAGGCACAGGGTATGATTCCAGCCGATGGCGTCTACGCGGGATGGTTTATTGATCAAGATCACCACCGCTGGCCCACCGCGATCTCCGTGGGTTCGAACCCGACTTTTGAAGGGGTCCAACGGACCGTGGAAGCCCACATCATGAACCGGCCCGAAGAAGAGCGCGTAGAAGACTTCGACCTGTACGGACAAATCGTCACCGTGGAATTCGTCGCCCGGCTTCGGGGCATGGTCGCCTTCGAAGGTGTGGAGAAGCTCATCGCCCAAATGGGTCAGGACGTGGCTCAAGCCCAAGCTGTTTTGGAAGGCCGGTCCCTAGCCGTTGATGCCGTCGATGGCTGATACACCGTCTCGCCCGCAGTCAGCGCCACGCATCGACACCAACAGCAGACACGCCTTCGGTACCTCCTACCATTCCACCAGCGCCCAGACCTACCACTCGGTGCGACCCGGATATTTCCCAGAGATCATTGATTTTCTCCTGGAGGAGCAGGACCAGCCCTTACAGGTTTCTGCCTCAGCTCTTGACCTCGGTGCCGGAACCGGGCTGTTCACCCAGGTGCTGGTCGACTATGGTTTCACCGTCACCGCTGTGGAACCGGCCGAGTCGATGGCAGCGTTTCTCTCCCAACGACTACCCCAGGCGCAGGTGTTGCAACTCAGCGTCGAAGACCTGGACCACCGGGTCCGTCATGACCCGGACCTCGCTCGACGGCTCGGCGATCAAACACTGATCGTGGCCGCCCAGTCATGGCACTGGTTCGACCCGGACCAACTTTGTACGATGGCAGCGTCCCTGTTGAAACCCACCGGCGTACTGGGTATCGTCCACCACCAGCTGGATACCTCCATTCCCTGGGTCCACCGCTTGACCCGGATCATGCACGCCGGAGATGTTCACCCGGTTGAGCTCAGCCCTGCACTGGTCCCGCCGTTTCGTCCCGCTGAAGGGCGATGGTGGCACTGGAACGACGTCTTAGGACCACAAGAACTTCACCAGCTGATGCAGACCCGATCCTTTTATATGCGCACCACCGACACACAGCGCCAACGTATGCACCACAACCTCGACTGGTACCTGCATCAGCATCTGGGCTACCGGCCTGAGGAGTCTATCGCCGTCCCGTATGTGACCAGCGCTTGGCGCACCCAAGTACACCGGAGATCGCCTGCTAGCGACTGACCACAGCACGTACTATAGTCGTGATGTCGATCAACCCGGATACCAACAGGATCAGTGCATGACACACGCCAGTAACTCCTCGGAACACGCCTCGGAGACTGCTCAACCAGCCGCGGAGACCTCAACGCGAACCCCCAGATTCTCCCTGAAACAGCTTTGGACCGACGTCTTTGGACGCACCAGTATCCGGGCAGCCCAAATCCTGCTGATCGGTATTGTCGCCATCGCGGTGATCTTCGCGATGCTCCAGCTGACCCTGATCGTCATTCCGACCTTGCTAGCCCTGATTATCGCCTGCGCGCTGTGGCCACTGGTGCGACTCTGTCGCACGGTGATGAATAGCATGCTGGCCGCCTGGTCCGTGTTCTTAGGCTCGTTGCTAGTGCTCGGCGGTGTCGGAACCGCTTTGGTGTTCTCGGTGATGAGCGAGTGGGAAACCCTGGTCGATCAGGCCATCAACGGTTTCAATCAGTTGCGTGCCTGGGCTGATGAGCTGCTTGGCGATGCCGATCTTCAACTCCAACAGGAACAGGTCGATAGCCTGCTGAACTCCATTCAGAGCTTCTTAACCTCCCCACAATTCGGCACCGGTGCCGTCAACACGATCAGTGCGGCCGGAAGTTTTGTCACCGGGCTGGTGCTATTCCTGGTGATCCTGTTCTTCTTCCTGAAAGACGGGGACCGGATTTGGGCCTTCTTCGTCTCCTGGACGCCCGAGCACTTCCGCGATAAGTGGATCGCCTCCGGTGACCGCGCCCAGCGGACATTCGGCGGATACATCCGTGGCACCGCGATCGTGGCGGCCGTGGACGCCGTTGGCATTACCATCGCGCTGTTGATCTTGCAGGTTCCACTGGCCATCCCGCTGGGGGTGGTGGTCTTCCTGGGCTCGTTCATCCCCATGGTTGGTGCTACGCTGGCGGGCATTTTGGCCACCCTGATTGCCCTGGTCGCCAACGGCCCGGTGGTGGCGATCATCGTGTTGGCCGCGGTTATTCTGGTCAACCAGCTCGAAGGCAACTTCCTGCAACCGGTAGTGATGTCGCAGACTCTGAAACTGCACGCATTGATTATCTTGATGGCCCTGACCGGTGGTACGGTGCTGGCCGGTATTATTGGCGCAATTCTAGCGGTTCCTCTGGTGGCGGTGATTTGGGCAGTCATCAAGGTCTGGACCGGACGTGACGGAGAAAATGACAAAGTCGACCAGGCCCAGCATCAGATCCGCCGCGTCGCCGAAGAAAATAAGGAACGCGAGCGACAGGCGAAAAAAGAGCGCAAGAAAGAGCATGACAAGCGCAAAGCCGCCAAGGACGCTGAAGCGGTGAACAAAGAGGATTCACTCATTTAATAAGTAGCCACGGCAACGGGGTGGCTCCGCTGGACACCGTAGCCCGCCCTCAGATCCAGTCTGGCCCGTCAGCTTCTGGCGTCAATAGCCAAGAGTAGACCCACGCGCGGATGTGTGGTTATTCAGGGGGCACACACCATCGAACCATCACCACGGCTGTTTACTCCCGCCTACGTGCTGACCATTGGCGTTCAGCTGTTCGTCTCTTTGGTTTTCATCTCGTTGATGACCTTCATGGCGGTCTATGCGATTCGCATGTTCGCCGTTGAGGAGACCGCTGCCGGCTTCGCAGCGGGCGCCTACGTCCTGGGAGCAGCGCTGGCCCGGCTGGCCTTCGGGAAATACATTGACGTGATCGGTAGACGGCGCGTGCTGATAGTGGGACTGATCGTCTTTGGAGCCTGCTCGGGGCTCTACTTGCTGGCGATAAACTACCCCCTACTGATTACGGTGCGACTGATCCACGGGCTGGCCTTCGGCCTGATTAATACCGCCATTACAGCCGTGGCGATTTCGTTGATTCCCGCCCACCGTCTCGCGGAAGGAATCGGCTACTTTGGGATTTCGGGGACCATCGCCAATGGGATTGGTCCGTTGCTCGCGGTGCCGATGAGCCTGTCGGTTGACCCGGTGTGGATGTTTACTTATACCGGGGCGTTGTCGGTCTTGTCGTTGGTCGCGGTCTTGATCCTGAAGATCCCCGAACCGCAGATCTCAGCCACCGAGCGAGAGACGTTGCGCGGTGTCGGGTTCGATACCATCGTCGACCTGGATGCGTTACCTGTTGCCGGGGTGGTGTTGTTGTGCGGACTTGGATACTCGGTGGTGATGACCTATCTGACACCGTTTATGATCTCCACCGGTGAACCGGCCAGCGCCTCGATCTTCTTCGCAGTGTTCTCCGTGGCGATGTTGCTGGTCCGGCTCTTTGCGGGGCGCTTACAAGACCGGCGTGGTGAAAACTCGGTCATACCAGCTCTGTTGCTGTGTTTTGCGGCAGGCTTAGGACTCCTTGCCCTCACCCAAGACCTCTGGGCCGTAGTGCTCGCCGGGACTCTGGTCGGATGCGGATTTGGCGGTGCTGTGCCTTGTTTGCAAGTGGTCGGAGTCCAACGGGCCACACCAGAACGCGTCTCCATGGCCACCTCAACCCACTTTCTCGCGCTGGACTCCGGGGTGGCGCTCGCTCCAGTGTTGCTGGGATCGTTGATTACCTACTCGGGGTATCGTCTGCTGTATGCAACCGGCGTCGGTCTGATGCTGGCCAGCCTGGGGATCTATTGGTTCGTGCACGGCCGGTACCACCGTGGCAGGATACCGCGTGGGGGAATGTAACACAAACCTGTTAGACTGATTCCGGTGCTTGCTGCGGTCCGCGGTGGCGGGCACTGGCTGGCAACCCACGGGTTGGCAGTGTTGTCCTTGAACGCGGCACACTCCAAGGAGTTTTTATCATGGCATTAGCCCCTGAAGTTAAACAGCAGATCATCCAAGAATACGCGACTCACGAAGGTGACACCGGTTCTCCTGAAGTTCAGGTTGCCGTGCTGACCCGTCGTATCTCGGATCTGACTGAGCACTTGAAAGAGCACAAGCACGACCACCACACTCGCCGTGGCCTGATGGCTCTGGTGGGTCGGCGTCGTCGCATGTTGCAGTACCTGCAGAAAGTCGACATTGAGCGCTACCGCTCCTTGATCGAGCGACTGGGACTGCGTAAGTGATCTATCTGACCGAAGGCGGCGAACTTGGGATCAAGTCGCCGCTTTCGTTGTGTCAGGCCACAGTAGGCCGATGCTGATAAGTCAATAACCCTGAAACTCCACTGATAGGTCAGCCACGTTCGTGTGCGGTCCTCGACAGTGGCTTTCGGAACCGCGGTGTCCTACCGGTATCGTACCGGTAGGTTATCCCACAGCATCCGAGGGCTTCGATCGAAGACCGACTGGGGTAGGCCTTGAGGTGGAAAACCACGAAAGGAGACCCATGGAGGGTCCTGAAATTAAGTTTTCCGAAGCCGTGATTGACAACGGCGCCTACGGCAAGCGCACGGTGCGCTTTGAAACCGGCCGGTTGGCCCAGCAGGCTGCTGGGTCGGCCATGGTCTACATCGATGATGAAACCTCGATGCTCTCGGCCACCGCGGTGGGCAATAGCCCGCGCGAAGGTTTCGACTTCTTCCCGCTGACCGTCGACGTCGAGGAACGCCAATACGCCAAGGGCGAGATCCCCGGCTCGTTTTTCCGTCGTGAGGGTCGTCCCTCCACCGATGCGATTCTGACCTGCCGTCTAATTGACCGCCCGTTGCGACCGGCCTTTAAGAAGGGCATCCGCAACGAGGTCCAGGTCGTGGTCACCGTGACCTCCATCGCCCCCGATGAGCTCTACGACACCGTGGCCATCAACGCCGCCTCGATGTCCACCAGTCTGTCCGGCATGCCCTTCTCCGGCCCGATCGGTGGCGTGCGTATGGCGCTGATGGACAACGGCTCCGGGGAGCGCCAGTGGATTGCCTTCCCGAAGCACTCCCAACTGGACGACGCCGTGTTCAACATGGCTGTCGCCGGTCGTCTGGTCGATGACGACGTTGCGATCATGATGGTCGAAGCCGAAGCCACCGACCACGTGTGGAAATTGGTCAAAGAACAGGGCGCTCAGGCCCCCACCGAAGAGGTCGTCGCTGACGGTCTGGAAGCTGCCAAACCCTTCATCCGCGCCCTGTGTGAGGCGCAGGCCGACCTGCGCGAACGGGCTCAGAAGGATCCCGTTGACGTGCCGCTGTTCATTGACTACCAAGAAGACGCCTACCAAGCTGTGGAGAAACTGGCCTCCACGCGATTGGGTGAGATCTACATCATTGCCGATAAGCACGAGCGTGAGTCGGCCGACAACGCTTACCGCGAGGAAGTCGTGGAAGAACTGGCCGGTGAAGGCCGCGAGTTCGAAGAGCGTGCCGATGAAATCGCTAAGGCCTACGGTGCAGTCACCAAACAGGTAGTACGCCAGCGGATCCTGAAGGACCAGGTCCGGATCGACGGTCGTGGTCTGACCGACATCCGCAAGCTGACTGCCGAGGTGGAGGTCCTGCCACGCGTGCACGGCTCGGCCATCTTCGAACGTGGCGAAACCCAGATTATGGGCGTAACGACCCTGAATATGCTCAAGATGGAGCAACAGATTGACTCGCTGAACCCGGTCACCAATAAGCGCTACATCCACCACTACAACTTCCCGCCCTACTCCACCGGTGAAACCGGCCGTGTGGGTTCGCCCAAGCGTCGCGAGATTGGGCACGGCGCCCTGGCCGAACGCGCTCTGGTGCCGGTCATCCCTTCCCGCGAAGAGTTCCCCTATGCGATCCGTCAGGTCTCCGAGGCACTGGGCTCCAACGGCTCGACCTCTATGGGCTCGGTGTGTGCCTCGACCCTGGCGTTGTACAACGCCGGCGTGCCACTGAAAGCTCCCGTGGCCGGTATCGCCATGGGGCTGGTCTCCGACACCGTCGACGGTGAAACGCGCTATGCTGCCCTGACCGACATCCTCGGCGCTGAAGATGCGTTCGGTGACATGGACTTCAAGGTTGCCGGTACCTCCGAGTTCGTTACCGCCATCCAGCTGGACACCAAGCTGGACGGTATTCCCGCCTCGGTGCTGGCTGCCGCCCTGACCCAGGCTCGCGAGGCGCGGTTGCACATCCTGTCGGTGATCGCCTCGGCCATCGACGGCCCCGACGAGATGAGTCCCTACGCTCCGCGGATCCTCACCGTACAGATCCCGGTCGATAAGATCGGTGAGGTCATCGGGCCGAAGGGCAAGATGATCAACACCATCCAGGAAGACACCGGCGCTGAAATCAGTATCGAAGATGACGGTACGGTGCTGATCGGTGCCACCGAGGGTGCTGCCGCAGAAGCGGCCCGGGGTGCGATCAACAGCATCGCTAACCCGCAGGTTCCGGAGGTCGGGGAACGCTACCTGGGTACGGTCGTGAAGACCACCAGCTTCGGCGCGTTCATCTCGCTGACCCCCGGTAAGGACGGTCTGCTACACATCTCCGAGTTGCGCAAGCTCAACGACGGCAAGCGTGTCGCAGATGTTGAAGACGTCGTAGGTGTTGGCCAAAAGATTCAGGTCGAAATCACCAAAGTCGATGACCGTGGCAAGCTGTCACTGATCCCGGTTACCGAAGAGTCCGATGAGGACTAAGTCCCGGCTTTGACTGACACGATGACGGCCCCGCACTCGATATGGGTGGGGGCCGTTGTCGCGCACGGACTAGATGAGGACGAATCCCCGATGATCGTAGCCGGCGAACAACTTGGCCACCGGTTCCAGGTGGTGAACTGGGATAACGCACACGTCGACTGGTGCACTTCGACGTGGTGGTGTTGGGTTCAACCTGGGACTACAGTGACCGACGAGAGGACTTCCTCGCCTGGTCGGATCACGTTAGCCAGGCCAGCACCCTGGCCAATCCGACCGAGATGATCCGGTGGACGACGGGGTGGCTATGATCCCCAGTACAGTGATCGAGCCCGGGGAAACACTCGGTGGCCATCCGCAGTCTGCCGTGGTGATTAAACCTGCCATTGGCGCGGGGAGTCGGTACGTCTCACGGTTCCACCACACCAGCCCTTGAGTCGGTAGCCACCGAGGGAGAATGGCTACTGGTATTCATCATTGGAGAATTTAGCCACGTTGCCAATAAGCGGGTCAGCATTCCCGAAACGGGAGCGATCATCGGCACGCTCTTTGCCGGGGAAACCAACACGCCGTGGCAGGCTACCGCAGATCAGGTGCGCTTGGGGCAGGATGCTATCGCGAGCGTCACTGATCGGTGGGGCACCATCCCGACCTATGCCCGGGTGGATGCAGTCATCGATGACGCCGGATTCTACCGGGTGCTCGAACTTGAACTGCCGGCTGGAGTCAGGCACTAAACTACCCAGCATGGCCACCATCGATATTGACCCGCAGTACTCCGGTGTGATTTATAACGGTGGGGGAGGTAACCTCGTTGAACGCACCGTACTGGAGAACGGTGTGCGTATCCTGACCGAAGTGATGCCTGGACAAAAAGCCGTTTCCATCGGATTTTGGATCGGGGTGGGCTCGCGGGATGAACAGCCATCAGGATACGGGTCAACCCACTTTCTTGAGCACCTGCTGTTCAAGGGCAGCGCGAATTACACCGGGTGGGATATTTCCGAAGCTTTCGACCGGGTCGGTGGAGATGTCAATGCTGCGACCGCGAAAGAGTCCACCTGTTACCACGCCCGGGTGATCAACACCAACCTCGCGATGGCGGTAGACATTCTCACAGATATGGTGACCGCACCACTGCTCGAGTCAGAGCAGATGGATACCGAGCGCGGAGTCATCCTCGAAGAACTCGCCGTCGACAGCGACGACCCGGCTTATGTGGTCCACGAATCCCTGGCCGAACAGGTCTTGCCCGGACACCCGCTCGGCCGGTCCATCGGTGGCACCCCCGAGGTGATCAACTCCATCAGTCGCGAGGACATGGTAAGCCACTACAACCGGTGGTACCGCCCCGAGCAACTCGTGATTACCGCAGCCGGAGGGCTTGACCACAAAGAACTGGTGCAAACGGTTTCTGCCGCACTGAGCCGTAGTGGATGGATGAGTCCGGAAAGCAACCTGATCCAGACCCCGGCACCGCGTCGCGACCACCACGCTGAATTCCCGGTCATGAACACCGAACGCCTCACGCTTACCCGTCCAGTAGAACAAACCGCGGTGATGGTCGGTGGCCGGGGCCTGAATACCGTGGATCCACGCCGGTTCGCGATGACGGTGATGAACGTCATTCTCGGTGGTGGGATGACCTCTCGGTTGTTCCAAGAAATCCGAGAACGGCGTGGCCTGGCCTACTCGACCTATTCTTTTGCTGCCAGCTACTCTGATCTGGGCTACTTCGGAATGTATGCCGGATGCCATCCAGCTAAAGCCGACGAGGTCATTGAGGTCATGAGCACAGAACTCGACACGCTCGCGCAGAAAGGCGTCACCGCCGATGAGCTCGAACGAGCCCACGGTCAAATCGCAGGAAACGTGGTGTTGGGACTAGAAAACACCGAAGCACGGATGTCACGACTCGGACGCGCCGAACTCGTCACGGGTCAATACACGTAGTGCCTCATGTCAAACTGAGCGCGAAGGGTAAGTCGTGCCTCACAGATCGTGAGCGCGAGAGGTCGCGTGGCTGCAGTGTCGTGCCTCAGCTAGTTTGAGCGCGAAAACTTGGGTTAGCTGGCTTTGGTGCGGATGCCGGTGGTGCGGCGTTTTTGCCGGGCCTGGTGCTTGCTGTCGAGGTCGGCGGCGATGGTGAGGGTTTTGTCTTTGGCCAGGCTGATCAGCCGGTCTTGGTAGGTCAGGATTTGGCGGGTCAGCTGGGCTGGATTGATCCTGCGGTAGATGGCCGCTAGCTCTTCTTGTTGGGCGGTGGAGAGGATCCCGGCATCCAGCAGCCGGTGGTAGGGAGTCTTGGGTTTGTCATAGAGGCGTTTGCGCCGCCCGCTGGCGTCTTGGGTCCAGCCGGTGGGTTTTTTGGTGGCGGTGAAGTAGTTGAGTTTCAAACCCACCACCTGCCATAGGGCCGCCAGGATGGCGCGTTCATCTGCGGTGTCGTACCGGTAGTGAAACCCAAATTTTCGCACGGCGTGGTTGTTTTTGGATTCCACGGTGGCTTGATCATTTTTTTGATACGGCCGGCCCCGGGTGAAAAAGATCAACCGGTCAGCAGCCCAGTGCATGACTTCGTGGTTGATGAACTCGGCAGGTTCAACCGGTGGTTGCAACACCGGCCTGTTTCAGGGATTGTAGTGCTTCGCCGAAGACTTCGGCGGGGGTCTTCCAGCCGAGGGTCTTGCGGGGTCTGTTGTTGAGGGTGTGGGCCACCGCTTCGAGGTCGTCTGCGCTCCAGCGGGACAGGTCGGTGCCCTTGGGGAAGTACTGACGTAGCAGGCCGTTGGTGTTCTCGTTGGTGGGCCGTTGCCACGGGGAGTGCGGATCAGCGAAGAACACCTTGGTGCCAGTCTCAAGAGTGAACGCGGCATGTCCTGATAGTTCCTTGCCGCGGTCCCAGGTGATCGTCTTGCGTAACTGCTGGGGCAGGGTCGTGATCGCAGCGGCCAGAGCCGCGTTCATCGCGACTGCACCGTAGCCGCCCAGCGCGGGGCCGTTCTTGACCGGAGGGTGCTCGCCCCAGCCGTCGAGGCGGGGCAAGTGGACCAGGATCGTCGCGCGGCTGCGACGCTCGACCAAGGTCCCGATCGCACAGAGGCCGGTCCCGATGACCAGGTCACCTTCCCAGTGTCCTGGAACAGCACGATCAGCGGCTTCTGCTCGGCGTTGGCTGATCACGACCTCGGCGCCGACATGACCGCCGGGTTTGTTCCGGGAACGCTCACGGGGCTGTCGCAACGCCCTGCCCGTTCGCAGGCAAGCCACCAGCTCACGCTTCAGTGCGCCGCGGCCTTCGATGAACAACGCCTGGTAGATCGCCTCATGACTGATACGCATTGACTCATCATCAGGGAAATCCAGCTTCAAGCGGTGACTGATCTGCTCCGGGCTCCAACTGGTGGCCCACCGTCGATCTTGCCGACGAGGCTTGTTCAACCCCTTCCACGTCGGCGTGACCGGCCCTTCCACCGGCGTCCCGTCCGGGCCAGTGACCTTCCCAGAGAGTCTGTCCTGGACATAGCCGCGAAGCCGCAGGTTGGCCACCAGCTTCGCGGTCTTGGGTCGTTTCGCGGCCTCCTGGGCTTTCCATTGGGCCACCGTGGCGCGATACTCCAGCTTCCCGCTGCGGGTAGCAGCGTTGCGGCGCAACTCCCGACTGATCGTGCCCGGATCCCGCCCAAGGGTACGCGCGATCGACCGGACACCGCGTCCCTGAGCACGCAAGATCGCGATCTCCTCTCGCTCCTCGAAACTGAGATAACGACCAGTTGGCTCCGTCAACGTCAGCGGTGGCATACCGCCAGCGTGACGGAACCACCGCGATCCGACCGGCACCGACACCCCACCGCCAGCGCTGCCTCCGCTGTCGTGACCCCGGCCGCGATCAGGCGCCAGAATTGTCGCTGCACCGCCCTCGATGGCTGCGGTCTGCCCGGAGAACGCATTGCTGGCCGCAACGCCCGGTCCGCGCGCCACTGCCGCCGCATCCCCTCCGGGACCTCGCCGATCTTCATGCTCCAGTCCTTGGTCACCATCCTTGAACACCTTTCTCACCTCAAGGTGTTGCGACGACCAGTTGAATCCGCCCTCTGACCCGTTGTCACAATCTAAGCCCGCGATCCCATAGGGGATGGCGGCTGCGGCCCGGTCCAATCCTGCCAGGATGTGCACTTGGGCGTTATTACGGAGCACTTCTAGGTGCACCCACCCGGTGCGCACATCAGTCATGGTGAGGGTGCGGGCGAATTCGCCTTGCAGGGTTGGCCCGCAATGGGCCACCGTGTCGGTTTCGAAAAACCCTGGTTCGTCTTCGACCTCATCGCCGGCTTGTCGCACCGTAATCGAGTTGCGCAACAAGGCCCCAGGCTTGGTCGTAGCGATGCCTTTGAGGCGTAACCGGTCGCGTTCGGCCTTGAGATACCGGTCAATCGTGGCGGCACTCATGGCCACCAGCTGGGCACGCACCGTGGGGTTATACCCGGAGCGGCCAAACGCCAACTCATCGTGGGCTTCTAACGCGTCTAACCAGTCTTCCATCACCGGTTTCATGTATTTGCCCGAGGGCATGCCCATCAACCGCCACACCCGGATCAACTGCTTTTTCGCATTCGCCGAATACTTCGTGGGTTTATGCTTTCGACGGTCAATGCGCACCACGTTTTTGACCCCGATGGTCTGCGACGTCAGATACCGCCTGGCCGTGGACCGGCCCAACCCAGTGGAAGCACAAAACTGATCTAAAATCGCTGACTTCTCCGCCTTGGACCCCGTGCGATAATCCCTACGTAATTGCTTGGTGACTTCAATCCGAGCACTCATCGAGACAATGTCCTTATCCATGCGTTCACACTATGGCTTCGCGCTCACGATACGTGAGGCACGACCTGAGCTACGCGCTCAATATCAATAAGGTACGTCGATACATTGACTTAGACGGTTCTGTGGCTAGAATCACAGGTGTCTCAGCGGACGAAGTCGTTGGGATGGCCCGGCTGCTGGCGGACTCGCCCAGAACACAGATCAGTGTCGGGCCGGACAACCGATAAACAGTTAAACACTCACACTAAAGGACCGGCATGGACGCTCTGATCAATTCCATCCATGAAGTGATCGTGGCGATTCGAGACTTTGTCTGGGGACCATTTTTTCTGATGCCCTTACTTTTGCTCTCGGGTCTCTACCTGACCGTACGTTACGGCGGTCTTCAATTCCGAACGCTGGGACGCGCCCTGAAGCTGGGATTCGTCCAGCGTAAAGACGACTCTGATGACGGAGATATCTCCCAGTTCCAGGCGCTCACCACAGCGCTAGCAGCGACAGTGGGGACCGGAAATATCGTCGGGGTGGCCACGGCGTTATCAATCGGTGGACCCGGCGCCTTGTTTTGGATGTGGGTCACCGCACTATTGGGTATGGCAACTAAGTACTCCGAAGCCTTTTTGGGTGTGCTCTACCGCACCAATGATGCGAAGGGCGAAAAGTCCGGTGGCCCGGCCTACTACCTGGAACGGGGACTGGGAAGCTGGTACGGCAAAGTCTTGGGCTTGCTGTTCGCGATCTTTGCGTTCTTCGCGTCCTTCGGCATTGGCAATATGACTCAGGGCAATTCCATTGCCTCCAACGTGGAGAACTCGTTCAACGTTGAACCGTGGATCACCGGACTGATCCTGACGGTTCTGACGCTAGTGGTCTTGCTAGGCGGTATTAAATCCATTGGGAATGTCACCTCCGCTCTGGTGCCGGTGATGATTGTCTTCTACGTGCTGGGCTCACTGTGGCTGCTGATCGCTAACGTCGGTCAGCTTCCCGAGGCCCTTGGCATGGTGTTCACCGATGCCTTCACCGGAACCTCTGCGGTGGGTGGTTTCGCCGGCTCGGCGATGATTATTGCCATCCAGTACGGTGTGGCTCGCGGTATTTTCTCGAACGAGTCGGGGATGGGCTCGGCCGCGATTGCCGCGGCAGCTGCCAAGACCACTCACCCGGTCCGCCAGGGCCTGGTCTCGATGACCCAGACCTTTATCGACACCATCATTGTGGTGACCTGCACCGGTCTGGTGCTGATTACCACCGGAGCCTGGCAGGCCGGAGAACGCCAAGAAGCCGCCATCATGACCGCTAACGCCTTCACCGAAGGGCTTCCCGGTAACTGGGGCCACCTGATCGTCACCATCGGTCTGATCCTGTTCGCCTATTCCACCATGCTGGCCTGGTCCTATTACGGCGAGCGCAATGTGGAACGCCTGCTGGGTCGCGCTTGGGTGATGCCCTACCGCGTGCTGTTCTGCATCGTGATTTATCTGGGGTGTACTTTGCCACTGGAAATCGTGTGGGATTTCTCGGACCTGACCAACGGTTTGATGGCTGTGCCGAACATCATCGGCCTGCTGGCGATGTCGGGACTGATTGCACGAGAAACCAAGCGCTACCTGCAGATCGACCCGCGCATGGACTCCTCGGCCGAAGACATCGACCGGCAGATGAGCCATGTGTCGTGGTGGCAGGCATGGCGTCACGACAACCTCACCGAGCCGTTCTACCAGCTCGGGGCTGAGGAATCCCCAACCCACTCTTATTCTGCAGGCCAGTCTGACGGCCGCGGAAGCTTCAGCGAGACTGACCGCTTCTAAACAGTGTCTGTCAGCGCCCATCCAGTCCCGGCCACTAGAGTGGGGGACATGACCTCACAGACAGATATTCACGTGGCCCTGGTGGGCGCGACCGGAAAAATGGGCCAGCATGCCGGGGCTGCCATCGAGGCAGCCCCGGACATGCGCCTGGTGGCTCAACTGAACTCAAAGTCTCAGCTGGAAGAAATTCTTGACTCCGAGGCCACCCACGTGTTGGACCTCACGGTCCCGTCGGTGTCTGAATCAGTGGTTCAGTTCGCTGTCGAACACGACCTGCACACCGTCGTGGGAACCTCCGGGTGGTCCGATGAGAAGCGGGACCGTCTCCAACAACAGTTGGGGGACCACCCCGATGTGGGAGTGCTGATTGCTCCGAATTTTTCGATCGGCTCAGTGCTGGCCACCCAGTTTGCCACTCAAGCTGCACGGTACTTCGACTCGGTTGAAATTATCGAAATGCATCACCCTCATAAAGTTGATGCTCCCTCCGGAACTGCCACCCGCACGGCGTCAATGATTGCCCAGGCCCGCGCCGAGCACGAGCTTCCACCCAGCCCCGATGCCACCGAACAGGATCCCCACGGTGCTCGCGGGGCGACCATTGACGACATTCACGTCCACGCGGTCCGGCTGGCGGGGCTTGAAGCCCACCAAGAGGTGCTGCTGGGTAGTCCCGGGCAACAGCTGGTCTTGCGACACGATGCCTTCGACCGTAGCTCCTATATGCCCGGTGTTTTGCTCGGCTTGCGACAGGTAGCAGATAACCCGGGGCTGAGCTACGGGTTGGATGCGTATTTAGATCTGCACTAAAACCTGAGTCAGTTGAGGTAAAAGTAGTCTCGATGAAGAATAAGTTTGCGGCCATCGCGCTGATTGTGTTGGCCTTGCTTTTCATTTTCCTGGGATTGACGTCTGCGATCGGGTTCATCAGTTCCCAGTCCACCCTGGCCAACCTGATCGGCTGGGCCGTGATCGTCATGCTCCTGTTCGGGATCTGGGCGTTGATGAGAGAATGGCGTTTTGGGGTCGGGACCGAACGGTTGGCGAAAATTCTCGACCAGGAAGGTGGCTTGCCGGTCGATGATCTCCCGCGGGGAAAATACAACAAGATCGATCAGGCTGCTGCCGATGAGGATTTCGAGATCTACCGAATAGAAACCCAGAACGATCCGGAGAACTGGCGGAGCTGGTTCCGCCTGGGACTGGCCTATGATGCCGCCGGTGACCGACGTCGTGCCCGACAAGCGCTGAATAAGGCCATCAAGATGGAAGCCGGGCAAGACTGATTCAGGCCGTCACGTGGTTTGAGACGCGCCTAGCGGGAGTCTTTAGCCGGCGGGTTGAGCACAATTAAATGCGTGGACACCGCGTGTATGAGGAATTCCAACGGGCCACGCCAGCCCACGATCCGAAGTGCAGTGCCCAGAATCAAGCACGCGCCCCATTGGATCAGCAACACGGTCCATTCGGAGCCGGCCTCATCGCCCAACACCGCCATGACCAGCACGTGAGCGACGTACAGGGTCAGGGGAATGGCTCCGGCGCCGATCAGCGGATAGAGGACCTTGTCGCCCAGACCCGCTGTGTGCTGGGTGAGGATGAGACATAATCCGATCACCGCCACGGCAATCCCGGCCGTGGAGAGCACATCGAGGGGAGCCGTGGAATGCGGGGCGACCATCACATACCAGGAAGGATCACCGACAAGGTACTGAGTGACCATACCCGACCCGGTCAGTGCGGCAGCCGGGGCCTCGGCCGGGTCGGTGAAGCTCAGCTCGCTCCACCGCCGGAGCCGCTCCGGATTCGATGCGAGCCCATAGCCGGCGGCACGTGTCAGACCAGCCACCAGCAATCCCGCGCCGAAGAGCAACAGATGCACCGGAAAGGACCGCAGGTCCATCTTGGCGATAAACATGCCCAGCAGTAAGAAACCGGTCCACACGAGCACCGGATAGTAGCCCGAGACCAGCACGTCCCAGAGCGTGACACCCGGTTGCTCCAACAACGTGATGAAATTCGGGTTGGACCATAGCCGAAAGTTGTTGACGTACTCTACTCGGCCCATAGCCGCCTGGAGGAACCGGTTGAGCACTCCGAACAGCAGTGGCATCAGCACCAACCAGCTGACCGCCAGCACGCCCAAGACCTTGGCCGAGAGCTTCAGGAAGGCGATGGCAATGACGAAAAGCACCCCGTAGTGCACCAGGATCACGGCAACCCCGGAATCCAGCTGGCCCAGGGTCAAACCCAGCAATACCAACACGGTGGCTCGTAACAGCAAACGAATCACGATCTGTCCGAAACCCACCGTCGACGCGTTGCGACTAAGCAACACCACCGAAACACCCGCCACAACGCAGAACAGCACCGAAGACGATCCCGCCGCGATCCACCCGGCCCAACTGGGGACGATACGGCCGGTGGCTGCATCCGTGACGTTCAGCGGGTAGACGTGAACGGCAATCATGCCAAGAATCGCCAGTGCGCGGGCGACATCGATACCGGTCAGTCGTTGCCGGAGCTCAAAGGGCGAACCCGTGGTTGAGGAAGAAGAAGCCATAGTTGGGTGCTCATCCTGTGTCTAGATCGTCACCTCTTAAGGCCCGCCTGGATGCTGGGATGCCGTGACGATGAAATACCTGATGCCGTGAACAACTTTACAGAGTGACGGTAAGGCAATGATGTACCCCGCGTGCGTCACAGGTAAGCTATGTCCATGAGCGATTTGAGTCAGCAGGCAGAAGACGTTTTCGGTACCACCCTGGTTGCCATGGTGACACCATTCACCGCCGACGGTCAGGTGGATGCCGACTCCGCTCAAAAACTTGCCACGCATTTGGTGGATTCTGGAGTCAACGGACTCGTGGTGACCGGAACCACCGGTGAGATTTCGACGCTGACGGATGATGAAAACGTGCTGATGTACCAGGTAGTCAAAGAAGCTGTCGGCGACAGGTGCAAAATTATCGCCGGAACCGGGATGAACGACACGGCTCATTCAGCCGAACTCTCCCGACGTGCTGCGGCCACCGGCGTTGACGGGTTGTTGCTGGTGACTCCCTACTACAACAAGCCAGTGCAGGCCGGTATCAAAGCACACTTTGAAACCGTGGCCTCGGCGACTGACGTGCCAGTGATCCTCTACGACATTCCCGGACGTTCGGTGCGTCCCATTGCCGCTGAGACCATCGTCGCTCTGGCCGATCACCCCAATATTTTGGCGCTTAAAGATGCCAAGGGCGACTACCAATCGACCACCACAGTACTGGCTGAAACAGACCTGTTTGTCTATTCCGGCGACGATTTGATGACTTTCCCGCTGATGGCTGCCGGTGCTGTTGGCGTGATCTCGGTCAGCGCTCACATTGCCCCGGGGACTTACCGTGCGATGGTGGACGCCTTGAACGAGGGCGACCTGCTTACTGCCCGAGCACTGCATTTTCAACTCGACCCGGTCCAGCGCGCGGTGATGTCCCACCACCAGGGCGCCGTCGCCTCGAAGGCCATCCTGGCCGGTCAGGGCTTGATTTCATCGGCGACCGTGCGCCTGCCTCTTACCGAGGCCACCGAAGAAGACCTCAAGGCCATCCGTACAGACCTGGCCGAAACAAATATTTCATTCTGATATTTTTCCGAAAGGACCTTCATGCCCCACGAACAGCAAGTAGTGCTGTCTCATCCTCCTCAACTGCCTGGCGGAACCATGCGCATTGTGCCACTGGGCGGGCTCGGCGATGTTGGCCGCAACATGACCGTCTTCGAGCTCAACGGAAAACTACTCATCGTTGACTGTGGTGTGCTCTTTCCTGAAGAAGTACAACCCGGTGTTGACCTGATCCTGCCAGATTTTGACTACATCCGCGATCGTCTTGACGATGTGGTCGGCATCGTCCTCACCCACGGCCACGAAGATCACATCGGCGCGGTACCCTACCTGTTGCGGATGAAAGACGATATCCCCCTGGTGGGCTCGCAATTGACCCTGGCCCTGATTGAAGCCAAACTCGAAGAGCACCGCATCACTCCTTACACGCTGGCTGTCACGGAAGGTCAGCTCGAACAGCTCGGGCCCTTCGAACTCGAATTCGTCGCCGTCAATCACTCGATTCCCGACGCCTTGGCGCTGTTTATCCGCTCGGAGGCGGGCACCGTGTTGCACACCGGTGACTTTAAGATGGACCAGTTGCCCCTTGACGGTCGCATCACCGACCTGCGCGCTTTCGCTCGATTGGGTGAAGAAGGCGTGGACTTGTTCATGACTGATTCCACCAACGCCGAAGTTCCCGGCTTTACCACCACCGAAAAAGACATCGGCCCGGTGCTAGAATCGCTGGTCGGACGCGCACAACGACGCATTATTGTCGCTAGCTTCTCCTCCCACGTCCACCGTGTCCAACAGGTCCTTGATGCCGCGGCGATGCACCAGCGCAAAGTGGCCTTCGTCGGTCGCTCGATGGTGCGGAATATGGGAATCGCTGCCCACTTGGGCTACCTCAACATCCCAGACAACACCGTTATCGACATGAAGAAGGTCGATGACTACCCCGACAACCGCATTGTGTTGATGTCGACCGGCTCCCAGGGCGAGCCCATGGCTGCCCTATCCCGGATGGCGAACGGCGACCACCAGGTCCAAATCCAGCCCGAGGACTTGGTCGTGCTGGCGTCCTCGCTGATCCCTGGTAACGAAAACTCCGTATTCCGGGTGATCAACGGCCTGATGAAACTCGGTGCCGAAGTGGTGCACAAGGGCAACGCCCAGGTGCACGTCTCTGGCCACGCTTCACAAGGGGAACTACTCTATAGCTACAACATTGTTCGACCCCGCAACGTGATGCCG
The DNA here is from genome assembly GCF_029853775.1 of Auritidibacter ignavus. Taxonomy (NCBI): domain Bacteria; kingdom Bacillati; phylum Actinomycetota; class Actinomycetes; order Micrococcales; family Micrococcaceae; genus Auritidibacter; species Auritidibacter ignavus. Next base: position 968,367 of record NZ_CP122564.1, on the reverse strand, counting down.
ATCCACGGGGAAGTCCGCCACCTGATCGCCAACGGTCGGATCGCCGAAGCCACCGGGGTTCCCACCGAGAAGGTGATTCTGGCCGAAGACGGTTCTGTGGTCGACCTCAAAGACGGTCATGCCGAGATTGTGGGCGAAATCGACTGCAGCTATGTCTACGTCGACGGTAAGTCCATTGGCGAAATCACCGACGCAGATCTCAAGGACCGTCGGGTGTTGGGCGAAGAAGGCTTTATCTCGGTGATTGCGGTGATCAACCGGCAAACCGGAAAGATTGTCTCCGGACCCGACATTCACGCCCGAGGTGTGGCCGAAGATGACACCGTCTTTGAATCGGTCAAACCCAAGATCATCAAAGCCCTGGAAGAGGCAGCCGCTTCCGATAAGAAGCACACCAATCACCAGCTACAGCAAGTCATGCGTCGAGCGATCGGATCGTGGGTGAACCGCAAACTACGCCGTCGTCCAATGATCGTGCCGATCATTATTGAGGCCTAACCAGATCCCACGTACCCGTTGCCCATCTCAACGGGTACGTGCTGAATGCAGGCTGTGTGGTTTTAAACAGTGTCTGAAACACGTCGTTCAGATACTGACACCACGTGAACCGGCCCCTAACGTGAGAAAGAGAAGCGTTCGCTCCGGGCCGGACCTGTCGCCCGGGGCGACGACAACGGAAGGAGAATAATGTTTACTCGTAGCCGTGACGACGTCGAAAAAGTTGAATGGGGTGGCGGAACCTCCGAGCGTCTGCTTGTGGACAAAGACAACATGGGATTTGCTGTGGCCCATACCGTTGTGCGGGCCGGCAGTTCCTCCAAACTGCAGTACCGCAACCACCTGGAGGCCTGCTATTGCATCGGCGGTTCCGGTTCCGTGGTGGAGCCTGACGGTACCGAGCACAAGATCACTGAAGGGACCATTTACGTGCTCGACGAGCACGATGCCCACACCCTGAAGGGCGGCGACAACGAGGACTTGATCCTGGTGTCGATCTTCAACCCGGCCATCACCGGTAACGAGAAGCACGAGCTGACCGAGGACGGTTACTCCTCCTACTAAACCGCTCACTGATACGTCATCGACTGTCAGTGAGCCAAGGGGTCTGCTGGTCATGTGAGTAGCAGACCCCGTGCTTGTCTGCGGTACCAAAGAGCACGATGACGTGCCCGAACCGCGTTCATCCTGTCTCAGTCGCTAGAGCGCGGTAGAATAAGGCCTTATGGCGACTGAAACTTCCCCAGCACGGTCGTCGAAGACCTCCAGCTCTTCGTCGAAGAAGAACGCAGGTGCCGATGAGACCGTGCATTTAGCGTACGAAACCACCGACCCGACCAGTCCGTGGGTTGTCCGGGTGCTACGCGGGTTCTGGATGATGTTTGCCACCCCAATCGGCGCCGGTGTGCGCAAAATCGGGCCCGACCGCCACATCCCGCCCCAAGATCGTCGCGACGGCACCGGCTTCTTCTTAGTACTCGTGGCCACGATCATTGCCTCGGTGGAATGGTGGGGCTTACGCGATTTGCCCGGGTACGGTCACATCGTCCATGGCGTGGCCGCCGGAACCTTCGGATGGATGGCTTTGTTTCTCCCAGTGGCCCTGGTCATCCTCGCCGTGCGACTCTTCCGGTACCCGGAAGCTGACCGGGCCAACGGACGGATCTCGATCGGACTGGTGATCATGATGATCTGCGGTGCCGGTATCGCACAGTTGGCGTTTTCCAACCCGCCGGTTGCCGGCTCGCTTCAGGAAATGCTCAGTTCCGGAGGAGTACTGGGCTTTATTGTTACCGACCCACTGGTCTCACTGATCACCCCGGTCCCCGTGTGGGTGCTGATGATCGTGCTGTTGGTCTTTGGCCTGCTGGTGTTGACCGCCACCCCAGTCGGGAAGATTCCCGCCCGCATCGTGGGCATGTATCAGTGGCTGACCGGACAGGACCCGTCTGAACACAGCGAGGAACCACAGGACTATCGTCGCGAATCTGGACACGATCAGTCTTACCTGTACCAACACGACGCTGTCGGGCAGCCCGGCGAGCCGAAGAAGCCACGCCGGGCCTCAGGTGGGCTGTTGCGCTTCTTGCGACGGTCTACCAACAACCGGGCTGACGACGGGGAGCTCACCGATAACGACGCGGACCACCTCGATCGTCAGTCCGCCGGTCAGCAGGCCTACGCCACTGCGGTGCTCGACGATCACCCGAATCATCCCGATACGACGGAATCTCTCGGATCGGATGGGGCCGGCCGCGAGTCGAAGAAGTCCGCAAAGCGCACGAAAGACCAAGCCACCGAAGTGATCGACTTCGGTGATCTCTTCGACGAGGCATCTACCGAGCCTGACGAAACCGGCGACACTGACGCACTGGACGATGACCCCTCACCCGATCAGGCCGTGGACCAGGACGCCACCCAGCCGATCGACACGACGATTCCGGCCGGGGTGAAACGCCCCACCGCCGATGAACAGAAGTTGCAGCAAGCCCGTCGAGCAGCAGGACTCGTCGCGGATGACAGCGACCAGCCGCCCCAACACTCGGTGCCCTCAACGAAGGTCTCTCAAGCACCGCAACTGCCACCACTTCCAGCCCGGTCAGAACAACTCCACCTGGACGGCGATGTCACCTACACGTTGCCCTCGCTCGAGTTGCTACCACCCGGACCTCCGGCCAAAGATCGCACCGAAGCCAACGACCACATCGTGGCAGCACTGAACTCGACCTTCGAACAGTTCAAAGTCGACGCCGAGGTCACCGGCTTCTCTCGTGGCCCGACGGTGACCCGCTACGAGATTGAAGTGGCACCGGGGACCAAGGTCGAGAAAGTCACCGGTCTGGAGAAAAATATCGCCTACGCGGTGGCCTCGCCCGAGGTACGCATGCTCAGCCCGATCCCGGGCAAATCGGCGATCGGTGTGGAAATTCCTAACCGGGACAAAGAAGTTGTCGCCCTGGGGGATGTGTTGCGCTCTAATGCAGCGCGCAAATCCGATCACCCGATGGTCATGGGCGTGGGCAAGGACGTTGAAGGTGGGTTCGTGATGGCCAACCTGGCCAAGATGCCCCATATGCTTGTTGCCGGTGCCACCGGCGCCGGTAAGTCCTCCTTCGTTAACTCGATGATCACCTCAATCCTGATGCATTCGACCCCGGACGAGGTCCGGATGATCATGGTCGACCCCAAGCGTGTGGAGCTGACCGCCTACGAGGGCGTACCCCACCTGGTGACACCGATTATTACCTCCCCGAAGAAAGCCGCCGAAGCTCTGCAGTGGGTCGTGCAAGAAATGGACACCCGCTACGACGACCTAGCCGCCTTCGGGTACAAGCACATCGACGACTTCAATAACGCTGTGCGCGCCGGAAAAGTGACCCTGCCACCGGATTCGAAGCGCAAGCTCAAGCCCTACCCTTACCTGTTGGTGATCGTTGACGAGCTTGCTGATTTGATGATGGTCGCCCCGCGCGATGTCGAAGACGCGATTGTGCGCATCACCCAGTTGGCTCGTGCTGCCGGTATTCACCTGGTGCTGGCCACCCAGCGGCCCTCGGTGGACGTGGTCACCGGTCTGATCAAAGCCAATATCCCCTCCCGGTTGGCGTTTGCGACCTCCTCGGTCACCGACTCCCGAGTGGTGCTCGACCAGCCCGGCGCAGAGAAACTGCTCGGCCAAGGTGACGCGTTGTTCTTGCCGATGGGCAAGTCCAAACCGATGCGTGTCCAGGGCGCCTGGGTCAACGAATCCGAAATTCACGCCGTGGTGGACCACGTCAAGTCGCAAATGACCGCCCAATACCGAGACGATGTCATCCCGGACAAGCCGCAGAAACAGATCGACGAGGATATTGGAGACGATCTGGAAGACCTGCTGCAAGCCGTCGAGCTGGTCGTCACCTCCCAGTTCGGATCCACCTCCATGTTGCAACGTAAGCTCCGGGTGGGCTTCGCTCGGGCCGGGCGGCTGATGGACTTGATGGAGTCCCGCGGGGTGGTCGGGCCCTCGGAAGGATCCAAGGCCCGTGATGTGCTGGTCAAACCCGATGATCTGGCCGATGTGATCGCCACCATCAAGGGCGAGACCCCGCCTTCGGCCCAGACTGAGACCACGGAACACGCCGAGACGGACTCAGCCCTCGATACTGACTCGAGGACAACCAGCACCGCCTATGATTCGCCCGTGCATACCGACTATGCGGACTACGACGATCTGGGTGAGGCTGACACAACGAATGAGGACGCATGGCAACTGACGGGGCGTTAAACACCAAGCAGGTCTGGAACCTGCCGAATATCCTCACCATGGTTCGCATCGTGCTGGTGCCACTGTTGATGTGGTTCCTGATCGCCGGCGGAGCGTATGGTGTCGAATCGGGAGTGTACCGCTGGTTGGCCTTGGTGGTCTTTGCCGTGGCGATGTACACCGATAAACTCGACGGCGATATCGCTCGAGCCCGCGGGATCGTCACCGACTTCGGCAAGATCGCCGACCCGATCGCAGACAAGCTTCTGACCGGAGTGGCTTTTATCGTCTTGTCCGCGCTCGGGGAGCTGTGGTGGTGGGTTACCATCGTTATCCTGGTGCGGGAGTGGGGCATCACGCTGATGCGTCTGGCCCTAGTCCGAGTCCAAGTCATGCCCGCCTCACGCGGTGGCAAAATCAAGACCGTGTTCCAAACCGCGGGCCTCATCGTCCTGTTGGCCCCGCTGGTTGATCTGGTCGGACTGTGGTGGCTCTACCTTGGCTGGGGTCTCGTCCTGATCGCCATGGCCATCACCGTGATCACCGGCATCGACTACGTGATCAAAGCCATTCAGCTACGTGGTACGACCCCCGAAAAAGATCAGGCGAGCTCCTAATGCACCAAACACCCCTGCACGCGCTGGTTCACACCCTGACTGACCGTGGCCTAACGGTGGCTACTGCAGAGTCTCTGACTGCCGGTTTGCTTGCTGCCCGTATCGCTGACATTCCCGGCGCCTCAGCGATACTCAACGGGGGAGTGGTCTGCTACCAGAATAAGATTAAACAGCGCGTGCTCGGGGTTGACGCCCACCTACTCAGTACCCGGGGAGCCGTGGACCCGGTTACCGCAGAACAGATGGCTCGGGGCGCCCAGAGAGTCTGCGACAGCGACATTGGTATATCCACGACCGGAGTAGCTGGCCCGGAGCCGCACCAGGGCAAAGACGTCGGCACCGTATACATCGGCCTGTGCATTGCCGATCACGTTTCCCAACACGTTGAACTGCATCTGCAAGGAGACCGAGCACAGATCCGGCACCAAACCGTCGAGGCTGCGATCAAAGAGCTCTGCGCAGTCGTAGACTAAGCGCTGAGCGGGCTAACAGTTGAGTGATCTAGACTCAACTCTTCCCAGCTTTACTTCAGGTTGCTCCCGTAGACTACATCACGGCGCTAGAGGATGCGGGAGAAATCTTTCCGAGCGATCGGGAACAAAACCCACGCATCATGAGTTGTTCATAATAGAACACAGGTCGCTAGTCCTTGTTGTCCTCAGAACTAGCAGAATTCCTAAGCGGCAGAGGAGAAACGCCACAGATGATGAAAGAACCAGTCGTAGTCAACGGAATTACCCGTTGGGTTAACGCAGGCGATCCAGGCCGAGAAGAACAAGACACTGCTGAGTACGCAGTACCGGTTCTTCGTGAGGAAATCGGAGAGGTGCTCCGCGATATTCGTCAGCGGCAAGGACGCACTCTCCGCGAAGTCTCCCACGATGCACGAGTTTCACTTGGCTATTTGTCCGAGGTGGAACGCGGACAAAAAGAGGCCTCCAGTGAATTGCTCGCCGCAATCTGTGAAGCCCTCGACGTCCCGTTCTCGGGTATGTTGCGGGAAGTTGCCGATCGTATCGCCGTGGCCGAAGTGGGACACGTACCCGATACCGTTCCAGACGAAATGACCCACCGCTTCCAGCGGGGAGTCGCGCAGCCAAACCAGTCGGCTACGGGACCTCGCGGTTACATGGCTGGAACCCACTAATACACTCTCCAGGGTTGCCTGAATACACCGTAAACTAAAGGAGCAGCCGCCGATTCTCTCCACGAGTCGGTGGCTGCGATGTTGTCAAGGAGAGTCACAGCTGGTGAGAGTCTCAGAGTTCTGGCGTTTAGCCACCGAGGAATTCGGTGACACCACCGCACGCGTCATCGTAGATTCCCTCATACTCCCTAGTCTTCATGTCACTGCCCAGCAGGCCCTGGATCGAGGCGTGGAGCCAAAACGCGTTTGGCGCGACCTCTGCGACTTACATCAGATCCCTGAATCTCGTCGACTGGGCCGAGACATCCCGACGAAAGACAATCCCGACGTCATCTAGTGACGAGTCACTGGCACCGCGAGTGGTTCAGGCGTTCTATAAAATCGCGGACAAACAGTCCACTTTGTACAACACGCCTGCCAATGTTCGAAATAGTGTTCTAATTCCCGTACAGTGGAGCTAGAACAAGGGAGTATTCGTCGGTGCGATAGTTTTCCACACGTTGTCCTTGAGGCTTATCGCGTCCGTGACGGATCCCTAGACTTTTGGGTGCATCGGGACCGTGCTAAGCGGTTCAACGTTGCGGTCTACCTTCCCTCGTGACAAGGAGTACAACCATGGCAGCAACCTCCAGCAAAGGCAATAAAGGAACAGATCGAGACAAGGCGCTCGAAGCGGCCCTGGCACAGATCGACAAAAATTATGGAAAGGGCTCCATTATGCGCCTGGGCGACGAAGCCCGGGCTCCTATTGAAGTCGTAAAAACCGGTTCTGTCGCTCTCGACGTTGCTCTTGGTATTGGTGGTTTCCCGCGGGGTCGTGTTGTCGAGGTCTACGGTCCAGAGTCTTCCGGTAAAACCACTGTGGCATTACACGCTGTGGCCAACGCGCAACGCAACGGTGGCGTGGCTGCATTCATCGACGCGGAGCACGCTCTCGATCCTGAGTACGCTGCCAAACTCGGCGTTGACACTGATTCGTTGCTGGTGTCTCAGCCCGACACCGGTGAACAAGCGCTGGAAATCATGGACATGCTCGTCGGATCCGGCGCACTCGATATCGTCGTTGTCGACTCGGTGGCGGCATTGGTGCCTCGAGCAGAAATTGAAGGCGAAATGGGAGACTCTCATGTGGGCCTGCAGGCTCGCTTGATGTCGCAGGCCCTGCGCAAGATCACCGGTCGCCTCGCTCAGTCAAAAACCACAGCAATCTTCATCAACCAGCTACGCGAAAAAGTTGGGGTGTTCTTTGGCAGTCCGGAAACCACCACCGGCGGTAAGGCACTGAAATTCTACGCTTCTGTGCGCGTGGATGTACGTCGTATCGAGACGTTGAAAGAAGCTGGTAATCCAGTCGGTAACCGTACGCGGGCGAAAATCGTGAAGAATAAGATGGCTCCGCCGTTTAAACAAGCGGAATTCGACATTCTCTACGGCCAAGGTATCTCCCGCGAAGGAGACATTCTGGACCTGGGCGTCCAAGAAAACATCATTCGCAAATCCGGAGCATGGTTTACCTACGAGGGTGACCAGCTGGGCCAAGGCAAGGAAAATGCGCGCCGATTCCTCAAGGACAACCCAGATTTGGCCAATGAACTCGAAGAACGGATCAAGAAGGCCATGGGCATCATTGCCGAGGACGAGGAGATTGAAGACTCCGGTCTGAGTGTGGTCGAAGATACTGGAGCCTGATGAGTCAACCTCACGACCGTCCCGAGGTCCTCGCGCGCTTAAGGGAGCAGATCGAACAACTCGAGTCGAGCGATGAACCTCGGCACGGGATGTACGACGAGCCGTCACAATACTCGGCTACCGACGGTGTAGCTCCCTCCGTGCCCATTGGCGAAAACCAGACGGAACGAGCCCGTCAGATCCTCTTGCGTACCCTGTCGGCGACTCCGAAAACCAGGAAACAACTGGCAGATAAGCTCGCGTCCCAGGAGATCCCCGCTGACGTTGCCGAAAAGGTTTTGGACCGGTTCGAAGAAGTTCAACTCATCGACGATGCTGCCTTCGCCCGGTCCTGGGTCGAATCACGGCAACGTTCAAAGGGATTGGCCAAAACAGCCCTGGCACGTGAGCTACACGACAAAGGCATTGTCGGGGAAACAGCTGAACAGGCACTCGAACTCATCGACGATGACCAGCAATACCAACGTGGCGTTGAGCTCGTAGAGCGTAAACTGGCGCGCAAGTCTGTCCCCGGGACAACAATTGTTGAAGACCGTCGCGAACGCGATAAACTAATTCGACGCATGGTGGGGATGCTCGGTCGCAAAGGCTATGCACCCTCCATGGCCTTTAGCATTGTTAAACAGGTGCTAGAGGAGAAAGAAATTGACTCCTAGCCTCATGAGCGAGTATTACTGTGACTCTGACTTCCCAGCTCATCGCCGATCAGGCTGATTCGACCACGCGCTCGTACGAAGTGCGGACTTTCGGATGCCAAATGAACGTTCACGATTCTGAGCGTATCTCCGGGCTTCTGGAAGACCACGGCTACGTTCCCGCCAGCAGGGACGAACAAGCTGACCTGGTGGTGTTCAACACCTGCGCGGTGCGGGAAAACGCCGATAATAAACTCTACGGAAACCTTGGGAACCTCCGCGCCGTCAAAGAAGCGCACCCCGGCATGCAGATTGCCGTCGGTGGTTGTCTTGCCCAAAAGGATCAGAACACGATTGTGGAGAAAGCTCCCTGGGTCGATGTGGTGTTCGGTACCCATAACATCGGCTCGTTGCCGACACTACTGGAGCGGTCGCGTCATAACCAAGAAGCCGAGGTCGAGCTGTTGGAGTCCTTGGAAGTCTTCCCCTCCACCTTGCCCACCAAACGCGACTCCACCTATTCAGGTTGGGTTTCCATTTCGGTGGGATGCAACAACACCTGCACCTTCTGCATTGTTCCCCAGCTTCGAGGCAAAGAAAAAGACCGCCGACCCGGGGATATTCTGGCTGAAGTTCAGGCCCTTGTCGATGCCGGTGCCGTTGAGGTGACCCTGCTGGGCCAGAACGTCAACACCTACGGTGTAGAGTTCCGGGATCGGGGAGCATTCGCAAAACTCTTGCGCGCCTGCGGAGAAATTGATGGGCTGGAACGAGTGCGCTTTACGAGCCCGCATCCGGCATCGTTCACCGATGATGTCATTGATGCCATGGCGGAAACCCCGAACGTGATGCCACAGTTGCACATGCCACTGCAATCCGGTTCCGACCGGATCCTGAAATCGATGCGACGGTCCTACCGCACGAAGAAGTTTCTGGGCATTTTGGACAAGGTACGCACGCGAATTCCTCACGCGGCGATCACCACTGACATCATTGTTGGCTTCCCCGGCGAGACCGAACAAGATTTCCAGGACACCTTAGATGTTGTGAGATCCTCACGGTTTTCCTCGGCCTTTACTTTTCAGTACTCCATCCGGCCCGGAACGCCTGCCGGTGAGATGCCAGATCAAATTCCTGCCGATGTGGTCCAAGAACGGTTCGAACGTCTCGTGGCATTGCAAGATCAAATTTCTGCCGAAGAATCCGCCACATTGCTAGGCACCACACAAGAAGTCTTGGTCACCAATGACACCGGTTCCAAAGGCGCCACGACCGGTCGTCTCAGCGGGCGGGCTCCAGATAATCGTCTGATTCACTTCTCGGTTCCGGCTGGGGCAACCCCGCCACGTCCCGGTGACTTTGTGACTGTGCCAATCACTGAAACTCACCCCTACTTCCTGATTGCTGACCCCCAGCCTGAGGACTACCAGTTACGGCGGTCTCGTGCCGGGGATGCATGGGATCTGGCGCAGGCCGATAGCTGTGGCGCTAATGCCGGTGGCTCCTCCACAGGTTCCGGAGTAAACCTGGGGATGCCAACCATTCGCGTGGGTGGCTAAAGGTCACTGTAGCTATGCCAGAACCGGTTGTTGCGATTGTCGGTCCGACGGCCACTGGAAAATCGGACCTGGCCTTAGACCTTGCTGTCGAATACTCTGAGGGTCCCGGGCCAGGGGCGGAGATTATCAATGCCGATTCGATGCAGTTTTACCCCGGCATGGATATCGGGACGGCTAAGGTTCCAGAGGCATCACGTCGTGGCATTGTGCATCACCTGATCGATATCCTCCCGCTTCATGCAGAAGCCTCCGTGGCCGAATTCCAGATCGGGGCGCGACGAGCCATCGAGACGATCCGGGCGGAACAGCCCGGCGGCTCCGCCATGCCCATCTTGGTCGGTGGATCCGGGCTGTATGTGCGAGCAGCGCTGGACGACTTGGAATTTCCGCCGACAGACCCTGACCTCAGAGCACGGTTGACCCAAGAAGCTGAGGTGGTCGGAATCCAGGTGATGACCGAACGCCTGCGGTCGGTGGACCCGGGCTCCGCCGCGCGACTAGACGATGACCGGCGCATTATTCGCGCCCTGGAAGTCCATGAGCTCACCGGCAGACCCTTTAGCTCCTACATGCCCCAACGTCGCTATGCCGCGGGGATCCCGCCGGTGGTTCAGATTGGATTAAGGCTGAACCGGGTCCGGTTGCACCAACGGATTCGTGACCGGGTCCACGCCATGCTTGAACAAGGATGGCTGGAAGAAGTCCAACGGCTGGTAGCACAGGGTATCACCGACTCACCCACAGCATCCCGAGCTATCGGCTACCGCCAGCTTTTGGAGGTGTTGGAAGGACGGTTGCCTCTCGACGAGGCTGTCGAGAAAATCGTGATTGCCACCCGACAATTCGCCAAACGACAAGAAACGTGGTTTTCGGCCGACCCACGCGTGCACTGGATCAACGCCGACGCCCCGGACCGGCTACAGCAGGCCCACAAACTCATTGCCGTCGCACAGCAAAGGACCTGATCATCATGAACACCTCCCCGGCGTCACTGGGAGAGCTTTTGGGCCTGAAGGCCACGCGTTTCCAGAAACTCATGAGCGGATCCCTGGATTGGTTAGTCACGATCGGGCCCGAGCTGGCCCCCATGGACCCCGATACCATCCGTGTGCTCACCCACCGCACCAAGGGGATCGGAGCAGCCGGAGTGGTGGGTCTTGCAGATCGTGATGATCACTGGGAGGTCATCGGTTATGCCGCCGATGGACAGCAACTCGACGATCCCACCGAGGCCTTGCGCGTGGCAGCGGAGGTGATCACCGCTCATGGTGGCCAATCCACTCCGAGAGGTCTCACCCTGACCTGTCACCAAGGACCACGGCCTGGATCATATCAGCTGGACTCGCCCCAACCAGGCTGGTGGTCGGTGCGCACCCCTGACTGGAGTTTCGCTGATCCCGAGCAAGCCAGATCCCACGCGGTTGACGCCTTGGTGAAATGCGCGGGCCTACCGGATCCGCGACCGGGGCTAAGCATCCAATCCCACAACAGACGGTTCGTCATTGTGGCCCTGGGATCAGAAGAAGAGTTCGAGGCGGCCTCCACCCAGTCACTGCCCGGCATTGAACCACCGACCCAAGAAGATCCGGTGGTGGGGCTGGTGCTGATGGCCGACCCGGTCGTCTCCAACGGGAAGGGCCAGTTGCGACTGAAACTCTCGCAACGACCCTCAGATATGCACACCGGGGCCACAGCGGCTGCAGCCGCCACAACCGCGGTGAAAACGTGGGCCCATTTACCCCACGAGATGCCTTGGCGAGTGCTAGCCGCCGGGACCGAATACTCCGTGCACTGCGCAACAGCCCCCGAAGGTAGTAACGGCCTGGACGTAGCCACCCCGGTCACCTGGCTCTTTGACGCGGTGCTGTAGGGTTACTGCGCGCGATGAATGTGCAAAATCCGGAATCCCTTGACCGTGGCGTGACGCTGTGCGGTAAATTCTCCGGGCCCATGGTTCTGAAGCATCGTTGCAATCCAGGGCAACAGTGAATCCGCGCCGAGCTTCTTGGCCACCACCAGCCACGCGTGCCCGCCGGGACGCAAACGCGGTAACCACCGTTGCAAAATTTCGTGCAACACTGCTTTACCCACGCGGATCGGAGGATTGGACCAGATCAGATCAAATCCAGGTTCGGGATCCAGCTCGTCCGGGGCCCAGACGCTGATCTGCTCCAGACCCAATGCTCGGGCATTCTCCACGGTCAACTCCCGGGCGCGCTCATTGACCTCCACTGCACAAACCTCGGCCTCGGGGGACAACAGCGCCATGGACAAGGCTAGTGGCCCCCAGCCGCTGCCGATATCGAGAAAACGTCCAGTCGGCGGGGGAGCGGGCACCGTATCGAGTAGAACGCGCGTGCCACGGTCCAATTCGTCGTGGGAGAACACGCCGGCAGCTGAAAAAACCTCGCGCTCGGCCCCAGCCAACGGCACGGTGATGCGGTGTCGACGCTGGTCACCGGCCGGAGTCGCGGAAAAATAATGTGCTGAGTCCACGGTCTCTCAGTGTAGCGGTAGGGGCTAAATGTGACAGAATAGAAGAATTACGCATCCCCGGGATGCTTGATGACGAGAACCCCAAGGAGACCATGACCGATTCCGATCGGAACACCACCACCGCTCAGCACGGCAAGGATGCCGCCCAGCGGATGATCGAGCGCATTCTCGCGCACGAAAATCAACAGACAGAAGTCAGCCATGACCCGCAGCCAGACAACGCGCGCTGGGACGGCGGGACCGCTCAAGCGTTGCATCAGGGCGAGACCACTCACACGGACTTTGATGGCGATCAATTTGACCTCGAAGAACGTCGCGCACTACGGCGTGTGACTGGGCTGTCGACCGAACTGGAAGATATTACCGAGGTCGAATATCGTCAAGTTCGGCTCGAGCAAGTGGTGCTGGCCGGACTGTGGACCGAGGGAACCGCGGCTGAGGCGGAGTATTCGCTACGAGAACTCGCCGCCCTAGCTGAGACTGCTGGCTCCACGGTGCTTGATGGCCTGATCCAACGCCGCCACGCCCAGGACCCAGCAACCTTTCTCGGCAAAGGCAAGGCCCAAGAACTGGCGACAGTCGTGGCTGAAACCGGTGCCGATACCGTAGTGATCGACTCCGAGCTGGCCCCGTCACAGCGCCGGGCGCTCGAGGATGTCGTCGGGGTTAAGGTCATTGACCGCACCGCACTGATTTTGGATATTTTCGCCCAACACGCCAAGTCCAAGGAAGGTAAAGCCCAGGTCGAACTTGCCCAACTCGAATACCTCCTCCCGCGTCTTCGCGGTTGGGGCGAGTCGATGTCCCGGCAGGCCGGTGGTCGTGCCGCATCCGGTGAAGGGATCGGCTCCCGTGGTCCCGGTGAAACCAAGATCGAGTTGGACCGTCGCCGCATTCGCGACCGGATGGCTAAACTACGGCGTGAAATCAAAGCCATGAAACCTGCCCGGGACACCAAACGTGCCCGCCGGCAAGCCCGCCGGGTGCCCTCAGTGGCCATCGCCGGCTACACCAATGCTGGTAAATCCTCCTTGCTCAACCGACTCACCCGCGCCGGTGTTCTGGTCGAAAATGCCCTGTTTGCAACCCTAGACCCCACCGTACGGCAGGCCGAAACTCCCGATGGCATCGGCTACACCCTCTCAGACACCGTCGGGTTTGTCCGGCAATTACCCACCCAACTGGTGGAGGCCTTCCGATCGACGCTGGAAGAAGTCGCCGACGCGGACCTGATGCTACACGTGGTGGATGCTTCTCACCCGGACCCGTTTGGTCAGATTGAGGCAGTCCGCACGGTTCTGAACGACACCGAGGTCGCCGGCGTGGACGAGCAGATCGTGTTCAACAAAGCAGATCTGGCTGATCCTCTCGTTTTAGCAGAGTTGACTCGCAAATATCCCGACGCCATGGTGGTCTCAGCTGCCACCGGCGAAGGGATTGATCAATTGCAACACCGCATCGCCGCACGCATCCCGCGTCCCAACGTCGAATTGAATCTGGTCGTTCCCTACACCGATGGCGCAGTCGTCTCCCGGCTACATTCGCCCGATACTGAAATTCTGCACGAGTCCTATCAGGAAGATGGCACCGCGCTTCGGGTGCTGGTTCGCCCCGAAGATGTGGAGGATTTGCGGGACTATGTCCACGACTAACCGGCTCGATACCCAGCCCGTCACGCAGGCCGACCATCAGGTCATTGACTGGCTGCACCATGTCGTTGAATCTCTGGGAGGTACGCGGCGGGTCGGTCAAGAAGCTATGGCTCTGGCCGTCTCACGAGCACTGGAAAACCAACGCCACCTGCTGGTGCAGGCCGGTACCGGCACCGGGAAATCACTGGCATATCTGATCCCGGCTCTTCAACGCGCCCAGACCAGTGACCGGCCGGTGATTATTGCCACGGCGACGTTGGCTCTGCAGGCCCAGATTGTAGCCAAAGATGGCCCTCGGGCCGTCGAGGCACTCGCTAAGCACACCGAGAGCACACCCAAAGTGGCCTTGTTGAAAGGTCGGGCCAACTACCTGTGCAAGAACCGTCTGCACGGGGGGCTGGCCAGCGAAATGAGCACGCCTCCTTTGGTGGATGAGACCCAATTCGCGGCCGCCGGTGCCATGGCGGAGACGTCTTCTCGACTCGGGACCGAGGTGATGCGTCTGCGCGAATGGGCTGAGACAACCGACACCGGTGATCGCGATGAACTGACCCCGGGTGTCTCCGACGACGCGTGGCGTCAAGTATCTGTCACCGCACGTGAATGCATCGGCTCGTCGTGCCCGTTCGTTGAAGAGTGTTTTTCCGAGCTTGCTCGTCACGAAGCCGAAGAAGCCGACATTGTGGTCACCAACCACGCTATGCTGGCCATTGCCGCCTTCGAAGGGATTCAGGTGCTTCCCTCCTCAGAAGCCGTCATCATCGATGAGGGCCACGAGTTTGTCGACCGGGTCACATCGGCGGTGACCGGGCAACTCTCGGCATCGCTGATTACCTCGGTGGCGAACAGCGCTCAGCGGGATGCAGGATTGAGCGTCACCGACCTGAAAGCTGCGGCCTCCAGCGTTGAGGATGCCTTTATCAACGCCGAGTCCGGTCTGCTCACACCTGGCCTCAACCAGGTTCAAGAACTGGCCATCGAATCGGTCCGGAGTGCCACGCGCACTCTGCTCAGCGAGCTGAAAGACTCTAACACCGCGTCCAGTTCGGCACAATCCGCTGACGAGACCGCATCCCAGGCGCATCTCGTCCGGGCGCGACTCCAAGAGATCTTGGACGTCTGTGAGCGCATCCTCGACCAACCGGCTGAGGAAGATTCTGCCCCCTGGGTGGTCTGGGCCACCAGACCTCAACAATTTACCCCGGGCACCGGATGGCACCCGATTGACGAACACGCAGCACCCACCCTGTATGTGGCCCCGCTATCAGTCGCTGGCAAACTGCGTCATCACCTCCTAGAAGAGAAGACTTGCGTGCTGACCTCAGCCACGCTGAGCATCGGGGGACGATTCGACGAAGTCGCCGGAGACTTGGGTCTAGCAGGGGTAGGGGCTCCCTCCTACACCACGTTGGATGTCGGCAGTCCGTTCAACTACCCGAGCCAAGGTATTCTGTATGCGGCCAAAGATCTGCCCGCTCCGTCGTTCAGCCTGGCAGAGCGGACCGCGGACCGTCTCGAATCATTGCTCCGGGCTTCACAGGGTGGCGCACTGTGTTTGTTCTCCTCCCGACGGGCCGCCGAAGACGCCGCTGCGGAAATGCGCCAACGCCTCGGCGATAAGTTCCCTATTTCATGCCAAGGCGAGGCCACACTGTCCAGTCTCGTGACCGAGTTTGCTGCCGATGAGCAGCTGAGCCTCTTCGGTACGCTGTCGCTGTGGCAGGGCATTGACGTTCCGGGGCGGTCATTACGTTTGGTCACTATCGATCGCATCCCCTTCCCACGTCCTAACGACCCGCTGACCCGGGCCAGGACACAGTGGGTCGTCCAGCACGGGGGTAACGGGTTCATGAAGGTCTCGGCTACACACGCGGCCGTACGTTTAGCTCAGGGCGTCGGCCGGCTGATTCGTTCCACCCAGGACAAAGGTGTGGTAGCCATTCTCGACCCTCGGATCGTCACCGCCCGATATGGTCTCTTCCTGCTGAAATCCCTTCCTGATTTTTATCGAACTGTTGACGAGGAACTTGTCACACATGCCTTGAATCGGCTGGCAAATCTGGCATAAAGAGGTCAGACCTGAGATGTTGTGTGTAAGGGTCTGCCCATGTGCCATGCCGGAACCGATCCCGGAGTCGCAGTTGGTGGGGCCTCATCACATCACTACCGGGTAGAAGGGGGACACATCATGTCATCTGGTACGCCGCAATCGGGACATACCGGTGTCGAACAGTCCGACAAAAAATCCCAACGGCGCCAACGCGACGAGGAAGTAGCCCGCGAAGAAACCAGAATCGTTCGGAGCAATCTCTACGAAGCGCTACAAGCACGCAACGATGACTCGATTCTGGCGCACTTGAGTATGAAACCCCTCTGGTTCGTGCTCGCCTTCGTGGCTATGGGCGTAGTGTTGTTCATGCCGACTCCCGATGGGCTCTCCATCGCCGGGCAACGAGCACTGGCGATCTTGGTGTTCGCGGTGATCATGTGGGTCACCGAAGCCGTCTCCTACCCGGTCAGCTCCGTGATGATTCTCGGACTGATCGCTTTACTGATCGGTTTCTCACCAGAGTTAGATCCCGAGACCGGGGCGGAGCTGGAGGAGCTCTACGGCACTGGTGGTGGCTTAAGTTTTGGGCTTCACGGCTTTTCTACCTCTGCCTTGGCCTTGGTGGCGGCCGCCCTGGCGCTGGCTGCCGCCATGCAAGCAACCGGGCTACACAAGCGCCTGGCGTTCTATATCCTGAAGTTTGCTGGTGAAAAAGTCAGCCACATCCTCGTTGGGGCGATCGTCATCTCGATCATCTTGGCATTCTTCGTCCCCTCCGCGACCGCTCGTGCCGGTGCGGTCGTACCGATTCTGATCGGCATGGTGGTGGCCTTTGGACTGCCGGTGCAGTCCAAACTCGGTGCTTTGCTGATCATCACCGCCGCCAATGCGGTCTCGATTTGGAACGTCGGCATTAAGACCGCAGCCGCCCAGAACCAGGTGGCTGTTGGATTCATCGAAGGAGAATTCGGTGCAACGATCTCATGGCCGGAATGGTTCGCCTACGCCGCCCCGTGGTCCGTGCTGATGTCCGTGGCGTTGTACTTTGTGATGCGCTGGGTCATCAAACCCGAAACCAAAGAACTCTCCGGTGGGAAGAAAGTCGTTGCCGACGGTCTGAACGAGATGGGCAAGATGACCGGTCGCGAGATTCGACTGACCATCATCGCCGTGGTGATGTTGGCGCTATGGGCTACTGAAGGAGTCATTCACGACCTCGACTCCTCGACGATTACCATCCTAGGTATTGCGATCATGCTGATCCCGCGGGTCGGCGTGATCTCCTGGAAATCACTGGAAAAAATGGTCAACTGGGGGACCCTGGTGGTCTTTGCTATCGGTATTTCCTTGGGGAACCTGTTGCTCCAGACCAATGCAGCCGCCTGGCTGTCGGATGCGATTTTCTCCAATATCGGACTGGCAGAAATGCCATTGTTGGCCACGATCGCCCTCGTAGCAGCCTTCAATATCTTGATTCATCTGGGGTTCGCCTCGGCTACTGCACTGGCCTCGGCCCTGATCCCGGTCTTCATTGCACTGGCCGGTTCGATCCCCGGGCTACCGAACGAAGGTCTTGGTTTTGTGCTGATTCAGCAGTTCGTGATCAGCTTCGGCTTCATCCTGCCCATCTCGGCACCACAGAACATGTTGGCCTACGGTACCGGCGCGTTTACCTCGAAACAGTTCATCAAGGCCGGTATCCCGTTGACCATCGTGGGCTACCTGCTGATTCTGCTATTCTCGGCCACCTATTGGCAGTGGATCGGGCTGATTTAGGTCTTCCGCTAGAGCCAGCCGCCCCGATAATAAGGGCAAACCATCGCAGGTGCGACAGAACCCGTTAGTGGTCCTGTCGCACCTGCGATGCTCAAGCGGTGGTTCGGCTGATACAGGCTATACCGAGCGCAAGACCGAGACGACTTTGCCCATAATGGTGGCGTGATCACCGAGGATGGGTTCATAGTTGGTGTTTTGAGGTAGCAGCCAGGTGTGACCATCCCGTTGCCGGAAAGTCTTGACAGTGGCTTCGTCGTCGAGCAAGGCAGCGACAATTTCGCCGTTATCGGCGGTATTCTGTTGGCGGATCACGACCCAATCGCCGTCACAAATCGCAGCGTCAATCATGGAGTCACCGCGCACCTTGAGCATGAACAATTCACCCTCGCCCGTGAGCTGTTTCGGAAGCATCATGTAGTCTTCGACCTGCTGGTCGGCAAGAATCGGCCCACCGGCAGCAATACGGCCCACTAGTGGCACCGCCACGGCTTCGGCTGGTCCCATATTCATGCGAGTATGCAGGGCCATCATTTCCGCGGCATTCATCGGAACTTCTGGAGCCATGTCGTGCTCATTGTCGGTGTCAGTTATCAGATAGCCGTACTCATCTCTGAGGACTTCGATACCGCGTGGAATGTGCGGATCGCGTCGGATATAGCCATACTTGGTCAACTTCTTCAGCTGATAAGTCACCGAGGACAATGACTGTAGATGGCACCCGGTACCAATCTCTCGCATTGACGGCGGGTAGCCCCTCTCGGTGATGGATGCCCGCAAAAAGTTCAGTACCTGGCGCTGGCGCCCACTGAGTTTTGGAACGTGCTCCGCTGGGGTCGTGGACTCAGCAGAGTCCATTTGCTCGCTCATCTAGGTCCTCCGTTCTAAAAATGTCCGTGCCCTCTGATGAACTAGCACCATGAGCCTCGAACGGATTTTTCCGATAACTGGTGGCCGTTGCTGAAATTCTATCGGATTACCGAACAGATTCATAGTTGTGTTCGAGAGATTCATTGCATCGTTCGAACAAGCATGTTAGAAAAGATGTACTAGCAATTGTGTTCGGCAAGAACACGTGGATTCGTACTGATTTTGCACGATGAGATAGGGAAGATCATGACTATCGCTAACCATGCTTCAACCTCGGTGAATGCCATGTCGCTGACTCGTCGCGGGCGTCTGGTCTTCCGCGCTGTCCCTCTGGCTGTGGTTGGTACACTGCTTGTGGGTTTCTTCGCGATGGTGCTGTTTGGTTGGGGTAACCCCTCAGCCGAGGCAAGCCACCAGTCCCATCAAGCCGGTATGGTGACGCTGACTGTCGGGTATGGCGACACGCTGTGGTCTATTGCCGGTGAGATTGCTCCGGAAGAGCCCCGTGCCGATGTGGTCACCCGTATTGCGGAACTCAATGACTTGGAAACCTCCGATATCGCGGTGGGAGATAAGCTGTTTGTCCCGCGTTATCAGTAAGGCTCAGGGCCGGCTAAGCTGGAGGGGTGGATTCTCAGAAAAGCTTCGACCCCACAGCCCTGCAGCGCTTACCTTTACGAGACGCGCTACGCGGTCAGTCTCCCTACGGAGCCCCTCAAATTGAGGTTCCCTACGCGTTGAACACCAACGAAAACACTCACCCTGTCCCGCCGGCGGTAGTGGATGCAATTGGGAAAGCAACGCTTCAGGCTGCGACAACGCTGAATCGTTACCCGGACCGGGAATTCACGGAACTTCGAGAACAGCTGGCGCAGTATCTCGGACACGGTCTGAGCCGGGAACATCTGTGGGCTGCAAATGGCTCCAACGAGATTCTTCAGCAAATACTGCAAGCTTTCGGCGGGCCGGGGCGAAGTGTGCTAAGTTTTCCGCCCACGTATTCGATGTATCCTCTGTTGGCGTTGGGAACTGAGACAGCGTACGTCTCTGGCGTCAGAGCCGAGGACTTCACGCTCAGCCCTGAATCAGCTGCCCAACAAGTACGTGAAACACGACCGAACCTCGTCTTGTTGTGTTCGCCTAATAATCCCACCGGCACCGCGCTAGGTCTTGACGTGGTAAAGGCTGTGTATGAGGTGGCGTCCGAGATTAATGCCCTGGTGGTCGTTGACGAGGCCTACGCGGAATTTGCGCTGGAGGGCACCGCATCCGCACTGAGTTTGCTTCCGTCCCGTCCGTTGCTGATCGTGACGCGGACCATGTCGAAGGCCTTTGCCCTTGCCGGGGCTCGCCTGGGCTACTTAGCCGCGGCGCCAGAAATCACCGATGCTTTGCGTCTGGTGCGTCTGCCGTACCACCTCTCGGCAACGACACAGGCCACCGCATTAGCAGCCCTGGCCCACCGGGAAGCCTTGCTGGAAAACGTGGAAGCCATTCGAACTCAGCGTGATCGTATTGTGGCGGACTTGACCGAGATGGGCCTGAAGCCGCATACTTCTGACTCGAATTTTGTGTTCTTTGGGTGGCTCGAAGATGCTCGCGCGGTGTGGCAGAGCTTGCTTGATCGTGGAGTCTTGGTGCGCGATGTCGGGATCGCGCACCATCTGCGCGTCACTGCGGGGACGGAAGAAGAAACCTCGGCATTCCTCAAAGCTCTCAGAGACATCGTCACCCATACGGACGAGCTCCCGCTGTAGAGTGAGCAGTGTTAACCACTAGTCCAACCGGGAAATCCAGGAAGGCCACGATCCCTTGGGTGCAGAACTACTTTCGGGCCGTCGTGCCAGCATGACACGCACGACCTCTGAGTCCAACGTGTCTGTCGAAGCAGATCTAGACGGTACCGGTCAATCGCAGATTTCCACGTCGGTGCCTTTCTATGACCACATGCTTACTGCGGTTTCGAAGCATTCGTTGATAGATCTGACTGTGACCGCTAGTGGCGATACACATATTGACGTCCACCATGTGGTCGAGGATGTTGCGATTACCTTGGGCGAGGTGTTAAAAACTGCTTTAGGGGATAAATCCGGAATTCGTCGTTTTGGTGATGCCCTGGTTCCGCTCGACGAGTCTCTAGCCCGGGCAGTAGTGGATTTGTCAGGACGGCCCTACGTTGTCCACACTGGTGAGCCAGCAGGGCAGGAATATCACCTGATTGGTGGACACTTCACCGGATCGATGACTCGCCACGTTTTCGAATCCATTGCCCACCACGGTGCCCTGTGCCTGCATATGGATCTCATTCGAGGCCGTGACCCTCACCATATTGTGGAAGCGCAGTTCAAAGCGTTCGCCCGTGCGCTCCGGACAGCCGTCGAGCCCGACCCTCGGATGCAGGGCACGATTCCCTCCACTAAAGGGGCCCTATGAGCCAGCAGGGTCGCGCCACAACTGTGCAGAAGAAAACGGTCGCCGTGCTGGACTACGGCTCGGGGAACATCCACTCCGCCGTTCATGCCTTGCGTCGGCTTGGCGCCAAGGTCGAGGTCACCGCTGACGCCGAACAGGTCCTGAACGCTGATGGCCTTGTCGTCCCCGGGGTGGGATCCTTCGATGCCGTCGCCAACGGCCTGCGCGCCATCGAAGCGATGCGATGGATCGGGCGCCGGATCGCTGGCGGGCGAGCTGTGTTGGGGATCTGTGTGGGCCACCAGATTCTGTTCGAAACCGGTGTTGAACATGGAATTACTACCGAGGGTATGGGGGAGTGGCCCGGCACCGTTGAGAAGCTACCTGCCGAGGTGTTGCCCCACATGGGATGGTCTGAAATTCGGGCTCCCGAGAACTCGGTGCTTTTCGCTGGTCTGCATCGGGAACGATTCTATTTTGTGCATTCCTATGCCGTACGACGCTGGGAGTTCGACCAGAACTCCCAACACATGCGACCACCGCAAGTCACCTGGGCACACCACGGGAGTGATTTCATCGCTGCCATTGAGAACGGCCCACTATCCGGTACCCAGTTTCACCCGGAGAAATCTGGTGATGCAGGAATGCAGTTGCTCAACAACTGGATTGGAACGCTTTAATGCCGGTATGGTCAACATTGTTGATCGCGCTGGGAGGGATTCTGCTGGGCGGATCGTGGTCATCGTATCGGCAGAAATTTCCCCTCTGGGTCACGGTCAGTTTCGTGGTGGTGGGCATCATGGCTATTCTCGCCGGATTCCTGACTGTTCCCGCTGTTGAATGATCGCCCGAACCCAGCACCTTCGCGCCCAACACCCCACAACAAGGAAAACCACCCATGTCTGAACGCTCTACCTCGTTGACCCTGTTTCCGGCCGTCGACATTAAGAACGGCCAAGCCGTTCGTCTCGTCAAAGGCGAGGCCGATCAAGCCACCGATTATGGTAACCCGCTCCAGGCAGCACGCCGTTGGGCTGAGGCGGGTGCCGAATGGATCCACCTGGTGGATCTCGATGCGGCCTTCGGGACCGGGGATAACCGGCAGATCATTCGTGATATCGTGACCGAGTTGCAGATTAACGTCGAAGTCTCCGGCGGTCTGCGTGACGACGCCAGCCTCGACGAAGCCATCACGATGGGCGCAGCTCGCGTCAACCTCGGCACCGCTGCCCTGGAACGCCCCGGCTGGACCGCTGAGGTCATTGCCCGTTACGGTGAAAAAATCGCGGTGGGACTCGATGTGCGCGGCGAAGAATTAGCCACCCGAGGCTGGGTGCAGTCCGGGGGGAACCTCTGGGAGGTATTAGACACCCTGGAACAGGCTGGTTGCGACCGGTATGTGGTCACCGACATCACCAAAGACGGCACCCTGACCGGCCCGAATACCGAGTTGTTGGCTAGCATTGTCGAGCGGGTCCACAAGCCGGTCGTCGCCTCCGGTGGCATTTCCACCCTCGATGATCTCGCCACGCTGTACCAGATGAGTGGCTCCGGGGTGGACGGTGCCATTATCGGCAAGGCACTGTATTCGGGACAGTTCACCTTCCAACAGGCTTTGGCCGTCGCAGGCGGGGCCGACCCGGCCCAGGTGCAGGAGAATTCCCCCTCGTGACCACCGCTGGCCGAGACAACGTGACAGGATCCGGTGACCGCCACCAACGGTCCACCTCCCGGCAGTTGCCCGCCCACATCCAGGCAGCCATTCAGCGGAACCTGGCCCATCAACATCGTGACGCTCAGGGACGACCGGCAGATTCGGCAGGAACCGCTTGGAAGGGCCGGGACCTCAGCGGCGCTGGGATCGATGGATCCCAGAATCCGCTACACGCCTTCGACACCGATGACGGCACCACCGATCAGGCGTGGACGACCATCGCCGAACAACTCATGGCCCGTGAAGCCACAGAGGTTGACGCCATTAAAGCCCTAGCTAAGATGAGGGTTTTTGCGGCCGTGGTGCCGAGAGCGACCGAGGTATCTCAGCACGACCACGCCACCTACGGGGATAAAGCAGCCGACGTCGCGCTGGTGAGCCTGCAGGCCAAAGATGGCAGACAAGCCCTCCCGGTCTTCACCTCGGTACCGGCGCTGACCTCGTGGAATCCGCAGGCGAGACCGGTGGCGGTATGGATGCCCCGGGCGTGCCTGGCGGCTGTGGATGAAGGCGATCAATTGGTGGTGGTGGACCCAGGAGAAGACCTGACCTTTGTGGTGCGACGTCCGGCCGTGTGGGCGCTAGCCCAACAGCGAGACTGGGTGCCGTCCTATCTAGACGAACAGCTCAGCGAACACCTGGCTGATTCTGTGGGTCTCGTACCGGGGCTAGCACGAATCGAAATGCTCCCGGGCCCCGGTGTTGGCAGCCTCACCCGCTCGGGCACGCCGGTGGCCGGTGGCGGGGCAGGCCCGGAACTTGAACTCCGGCTCGTGGCAGAGCAGTCGGTGGACTCTATCGGGCAGAAACTGATGCTCACCACGTTCGAAACGCTGATTGCCGATGACCCGATGCTGGCAGAACGTGCCGATAGTGTAGAGCTGCGACTCATGGGGCACCACCACTAGTCGTCAAGGTCCTCTGGGCGGTGTTGGACTCGAGAAAAGTTCCGAAACAGCGACCGCTGGTCAGCCTCATCAAGCAGATCGGTACGCATCTCTCAGACAGTGTCGAGATGGATCATTGAGGCCTTCCGGAACACATTGCGCCTTTGGTCGGTCAGCACGGTTTCCCTTAGACCGCTCGTCGGTGGGCAGGGACTGTTGCCGGGCGACCAACCCCCGCTGGTGGAAGACCGTGACCGAATAGGTGAGCCAAGAGGGTGAGACGACCGTTTCACGAACTAATTCACTCCTTGTCAGCTTTTGCTCCTGCGCCTCGGCGAAGGCCAACAACACGTTGTATTCCGACACAGTTAGACCGTGGAAGTCTTTCAACCGGTACCCCGTGGCCGATGAGGCTCAGATGGACGTTGCAGGTACCCGCTCTGATGAGAGGGTGTAAAGCTGTTGACGTGGTGGAGGCATCTAGCCAGAGGCAGGATCAGGAGTAGCCTGCGAAACGGGTCCACCACTAACGATGGGGTCGTTGCCGGCATGTTGGCGACCAACCAAGAACTCATGCGTTGGTGCATCAGGAACATTTGACGCTGGTAGTCGCCAACCCAGTCGCGGAAGCTGAGGGTACGTTCAATGACCTGCTGGGGCGAGCCGACGGTGAGAGTGGTCATAGAGGTGAACTCTTCCATCGACGGGCCGTGGCCATAGACTGGCGCGTTAGCAAAATAAGGACGGACCTCACGCCAAGCATCCTGTGAGTTCTTCCGCATCAAGGCCTGGCTACCCAGCACCACGTAGACCTGGTGGGCCTGGCCATGTCCGTAGTACGCATAGCGTTGCCGGTAGATTTCGACCATTCGGATGACGTGTTCTTTATTCCAGAAGATGTTGTTGTGGAAGAATCCGTCACCGTAGTAGGCGGCCTGTTCAGCTATGTCGACGGAACGAATCGAACCGTGCCAAACGAATGGGGCAACCCCGTCGAGCGGACGCGGGGTGGAGGTGAACTTGTGCAACGGGGCCCGAAAACGCCCAGACCAGTCGACATTCTCTTCTCGCCACAGCTGGTGGAGTAACCGGTAGTGCTCTAAAGCTAGAGGGATGCCCTGCCGGATGTCTCGGCCAAACCACGGGTCTACCGGACCGGTATTACCCCGTCCCATCGTCAGGTCAACTCGACCATCAGCTAAGTGCTGGAGGTAGGCGTAATCTTCGGCCAAGCGCACCGGATCCATCGTGGTGATCAGGGGTGTAGCGGTGGAAAGTACGAGATGATCTGTGGTCGCTGCCAGAAGGGTGATCCCCTCGTAGGGTACCCATGACCGTGAAGTAAAGTTGCTATCGGACCATCACCTATCGAGTCGTAACGGAGTGTTACCCGTGGGCCATCATCCCCATCAGTCCTCGGCCTCATCATCGCTCACCGACAGCAACAGTCGGCGTGTTGTTGTGGGAGCTGCCATCCTCGATGACAAGCATGAACCTGGACAGATGATGCTGGCACGTCGCAAAGCACCAAAGTCCTTGGCCGGCTATTGGGAGTTCCCTGGTGGCAAGGTTGAGGCCGGTGAGGATCTCGAACAGGCACTACGCCGTGAGCTTCAGGAAGAACTCGATGTTGAGGCTGAAATATTGGATCGCATCGAATCTCCAGAGCCGCAGGGGTGGCTGTTGGGCAACGGGATGCGGATGCAGGTCTATACCGCAGTGATTATTTCCGGTAAGGCCACGGCGCTGGTCGAACATGATCAATTGGTCTGGGAACAACTCGACTCTACTGCGTTGCACGCGTTCGAATGGATTCCCGCGGACCGTCCTATCGTCGACGCGCTCCTCGAGCAGCTCAGCCGATGAGTGCTGTTTCGATCGTGATAGAGCGCTGGCTACGGCCCCGACGTTTCTAAAACAGCGCCTGTTGATTCGTGCCGGGAGTCTGTGTGGTTGTGGGCCTCGAGTTGACCGGGCGGATTGGTAAATGCGTGCGAAAGTGCACGTCCGGGTCCTTTTCCGATTCGTGCACTGCGCCGATACCGAGCCCGTGCTGGTGGGCCAGTTGTCGTGTCTTGGCTCGTAATTTGTTGGCATAACGTGCCGGAGCATAAATCCGGCCACTGTACATGGATTGAAAACCGGCCAGCAGATGCGGGTACTGTGACTGGATAAACGACATGAACCACTCGCGAGAGCCTGGTCGCAGGAAGAGGGGAGTGGTTTGGATGCTGGTGGCACCGGCGGAGGCCACTGAGCTAAAGAGCTGCTCCATGGCGTTGATTGAGTCGGTCAGCCACGGGATGATCGGCATGGCCATGATTGAGACATTGGCTCCTGCTGATGAGAGCTTCTCAATCAGTTTCAATCGTGCGCTCGGAGATGGCGTTCCGGGCTCAAAAATCTCGGTCAACTGTGGATCAATCATTGCCAGGGAGACCCCAATATCTAGGGGGATCTCTGGGGCTAAGGATCGCAAGAGTGGAATGTCTCGGGAGAGTAGAGTGCCTTTGGTGAGGAGGGAAACCGGAGCGCCGGCTTTGCCAAGTTCAGCCAGTAGCCCCGGCATGAGTTGATATCGGCCCTCTGCGCGCTGGTAAGGGTCAGTATTGGTGCCGAGGGCAACGGTCTGTCCATCCCACTTGCCCCTTTTGAGTTCTTGACGTAGCGCGTCGACAATATTGACCTTGACCACGATCTGTCGGTCGAAGTCTTCGCCGTAGTTGCAATCGAGATACTCGTGTGTGCCCCGAGCGTAGCAGTAAACGCAAGCGTGAGTGCAACCACGATACGGATTGATCGACCAACGGAACGGCATGTTGGATGCTTCGGGCACCTTGTTGAGCGCTGACTTGGTGATGACCTCGTGGAATTCGGTATGAGCAAACTCGGGGGTTGGGGAGGATAACTCCAGGTCGACCATCGGGTGTTGGACACCACCTGACGGGGTATCTCCGTCGGCAATATCCAGCTGCTCGTGGTCGACCTGGAGGGTCTGCGCTTCCCATCGCATATAGAACATTATAGAACAAATTGATCGAAAGCGCATACTCTCTTCGGACAAATGAACGATAGGGGGTGTACGCGCAGGAAGAGGCGGCGATAGCTTCGTGTCGGCGTGAGTTAGCTGGATCACTCGAGTGTCTGGTATCTCAGACGGTTATCTGGGGCTGAGCTTATTACTGATCTCCAAGAGGTGCTGTACTGGTGTGTGTACCCGATTCACCACTGTCGTACGCACCTCGTCGAACGGTGATGGAGGGACGACCAGAAGGTGAGGTGGGCTGAGGCCCTCTCGACTCGCGCGAAAGCATGAAGGAGATTACCTCGATGTGAAACACACATGCCACGACGGTTTTGGTACGCGTTTCCCACACTGTGGAGATTGAGACCGTGATTGCTGTCTCCAGTGGTTGGTTCGTTGGGCAACAGAGAAAACTGCTGTGGCTAGCAGACTGCGTGAGTAGCTATCACGTCGCTTGCTACAAGACGCGGCAGGACCATTGCCGAGAAATGCGTAAGCCGCTGGGCACGATTTTCGGAGAATATACTGAAGATGACCCGGCTAGGACCTCAACTGGGTGTGGCGTACTCACGAGGGTAGTCCAACCGGAGGCGGTATTGTCGCCGGTGAATCCGCCTGGAAACCTCAAGTCGTGGCACCTGAAGACGATGGAATCCAACTGTTAGCTGCTCCGCGAAGTACTCCTCAGCGCGGGGGATATAACAAGAATTTTGGAAAACTACTGATCACCACGTCTCGGAAGATCGGAGACGAGAAAGCGGTTGGACCATCGATCCGGCCCAGACAGGAGCTGACATGACTGTGAACAGTGAAACGTCAGAAACACAACATACCCACACGGCGGGTAACGCTTTCCGCGTCATTTTTTACAGCGCGTTGGGTATTTTCATTTTCTTCGTTCCCTTGACTATCAACGGAGAGAGCTCGATCCTTATTGAACACATCGTCTCGTGGTTCACCGACTGGCTCGGTCAGGCGGTGCCATACATCATTCTGGCACTCGCTGTGGCCGGAGCGGTGCTCACCGTGATTCAGGGCAAGTGGATGACGAACGTCGTGGATGCGGTCTTCGCCGTGTTTGCCGTCTTGGGCGCTCTTTTTTCAGCCATGGTGGTCTTTGACTTCGGACCGAACTGGATCATCGGCGAGGACATTGCACCGTCGATTTTTAACCCGGTGGCATCACAGGTCGGAATCCTGGTGCCGATTGGTGCGATCTTCTTGGTGCTACTGACCAATTACGGGCTGATGGAATTCATCGGTGTTTATGCCCAGCCGATCATGCGCCCAGTGTGGCGCACGCCTGGTCGCTCCGCCGTGGATGCGGTCGCATCGTTCGTGGCCAGCTACTCGGTCTCGATGCTGATCACCGATCGGATGTACAAGAAAGGACGCTACACCGGCCGGGAAGCAGCCATTATCGCGGTGGGCTTTTCCACCGTGTCGGTGACTTTCATGGTCGTGATTGCACGCACCCTGGACCTGATGGACATGTGGCTGTGGTACTTCTTCTTGTCGCTGATCGTAACCTTCCTGGTGACCGCCATTGTCGTCCGCATTCCTCCGCTGGGCACCATTCCGAATACAGCGTATCCCAACGTGGAATTGGAAACCGAAAGCATTGTCAAGAAGAATAAGACCAAAGTGGCCTGGTCTGAAGCGCTGGCGATCGCTGATGCTGCACCCAATATCTTTGTGAACCTCGGCACCAACTTCCTGACCGGGCTTCGTATGGCCACGAATATCGTCCCATCCATCATGGGTGTGGGAACGGTGGCTTTGATCCTGGTGCACTTCACACCGATCTTCGACTGGCTAGGATACCTGCTCTTGCCGTTTACGTGGATCGTGGGCATGAGCGAACCGCTTCTGGCCGCCAAAGCATCGTTCCTCAGTGTCGCTGAAATCTTTTTGCCTGCGACTTTCCTGAGTGGCGATGAAGATCTCGCGTTGCGACTGCTGATTGCCGTCGTCTCAGTTTCGGTGATCGTGTTCCTCTCCGCACTGATTCCGACCGTGATGTCGACGTCGATTCCAATCAGCCTCTGGCAAATGCTCGTGGTGTGGTTTGAACGCGTCGTGCTGACCATTCTGATCGCTGGCCCCTTGTGCCACGTGGTGGTGATGTTGCAATAGTGAAAACAGGCAGTGTCCTTTCGCAACGGAAGCCGGAGCAGTACTCGTCATCTCGCGTGCCGGCAGCTCAGCACGTTCTGGAGATCTTGCTGATGCTGTCTAGACAACGTGGTCCCGTGAGTGCACAACTGGTCTCGGATCAATTGCACATTCCGCGTTCGACCGTCTATCACCTGTTGAACACGGCCATAGCGCAGGGGTTTGTCATCCACTACCCAGAAGAGAAGAAATACGGTCTGGGGCCTTCCGCGGTCGAATTGTCTCACTCCTATGTGCGTTACGAGCCGGTTTCACGTCTGGCCTCGCCACTGCTGGCCAAGCTGGTTGACGAGACACGGGCCAACGGACATCTGTCGACGCTCTACGGGCGTAACGTTGTCTACTTGTTGAATGAACGTGCCGAGGGCCGGCCGGTGCTGGTCAACCACGTCGGCGTGCGCCTGTTAGCTCACGCGACCGCCTCGGGACGGGCCATGCTGGCACAGCTACCCGAAGATCAAGTGGCCGCCATGTATTCACTCAAGAGCGCGTTTGCCACGGGGGAGCACGGCCAGTCGGAGGGAGAACATAAGCTCGATGACGAATCGCTGGAGTTTCCCGTCCGCAATATTGACCTGCTGAGAATCACGACGCTACAGAAATTGCAGGAGGAGTTAGGCGAGATCCGTCAGAGAGGCTACGCCAGCGAGCATTCAGAAGTCACCGAAGGTTTTTCCTCAGTATCAGTGGCGATCTGTGACCGCAATGCCTGGCCGGTTGCTGCGATGACGCTGACCTATATCCCGGCCAAGACCACACCAGAACAACACGACAAGCTTGTGACGGCTCTGCGCCGTTACGCGAACATATTAGAAAAACGGCTGATGTAGTCATCCGGGTGACTACCAGTGTGCTACCCGAGAAAGGAAAAATACGATGTCTTTTACCCGTCATGACCCGTCCCGCGAAATTCATGCGCCTCGAGGCACCGAGATCTCCGCGAAGTCCTGGCAGACTGAAGCTCCGATGCGCATGCTGATGAACAACCTCGACCCCGAGGTGGCTGAACGTCCTGAAGACCTGGTCGTCTACGGCGGAACCGGCCGGGCAGCTCGTAGCTGGGAAGCCTACGATGCCATCATCGAAAGCCTCAAAGAACTCGAAAACAACGAGACGCTACTGGTGCAGTCCGGTAAGCCCGTTGGGGTGCTCAAGACCAACGAGTGGGCACCGCGCGTGCTGATTGCCAACTCGAACCTGGTCGGCGACTGGGCCAACTGGGAAGAATTCCGCAAGCTCGATGACGCTGAGCTGATGATGTACGGACAGATGACCGCTGGATCGTGGATCTACATCGCGACCCAGGGGATTCTGCAGGGTACCTACGAAACCTTCGGTGCGATCGCGAAGAACCGTTTCGAGGGCAGCTTGGCCGGAACCCTAACCCTGACCGCCGGTTGCGGTGGTATGGGTGGAGCACAGCCACTAGCCGTGACCCTTAATGGTGGTGCCGTGCTGATCGTGGACGTCTCCGAGGAACGGCTACGTCGTCGTCAGGGCAAGCGCTACCTCGACGAGGTCGAAACCGATCTGGAAACCGCGCTGAAAAAAGTCCTGGAAGCCAAGGAGCAGAAGAAAGCCCTGTCTGTGGGATACGTGGGCAACGCCGCTGAAGTGTTCCCCGAGCTATTGCGTCGTCACCGTGCTGGTGAAATCAGTATCGACATTGTGACCGATCAGACCTCGGCACACGATCCGCTGTCCTACCTGCCCGTCGAGTACACGATTGATGATTGGGATCGGGAAGCACAGGCTGATCCGGAGGGCTTCACCAAGAAGTCCCGCGAGTCCATGGCCGCCCACGTGCAGGCCATGGTGGAGTTCCAGGACGAAGGTGCTGAGGTCTTCGACTATGGCAACTCCATTCGTGACGAGGCTCGCAAGGCCAGCTACGAGCGTGCCTTCGAATTCCCCGGCTTCGTCCCGGCCTATATCCGTCCGCTGTTCTGCGAGGGTCTTGGCCCGTTCCGCTGGGTTGCTCTCTCCGGCGATCCGGAAGACATCAAGGTCACCGACCAGGCCTTGAAGGAGCTGTTCCCGGATAACGAGCACCTGCACACCTGGTTGGATGCTGCTGAAGAATACGTCGAATTTGAGGGGTTACCGGCACGTATTTGCTGGTTAGGCTACGGTGAGCGGCACAAGGCCGGCCTGCTGTTCAACGAGCTGGTGGCCTCCGGCAAGGTCAAGGCTCCGATCGCTATTGGCCGTGACCACCTGGACTCCGGTTCGGTGGCCTCTCCGTACCGCGAAACCGAGTCCATGCTCGATGGCTCCGACGCCATTGCCGACTGGCCTCTGTTGAACGCGCTGACCGCTACCAGCTCGGGTGCCACCTGGGTCTCGCTGCACCACGGGGGTGGTGTGGGCATGGGCCGCTCTATCCACGCCGGCCAGGTCGGTTTGGCTGACGGTACCGAGCTAGGCCGGGCCAAGCTGGAAGCACTGCTGACTAACGACCCGGCGATGGGTGTCATCCGTCACGTGGACGCCGGTTACAGTCGCGCAGCCGAGGTTGCTCAGGAACGTGGTGTCAAGGTTCCGATGGAGCCGAAGATCCGCGACTAATCGCCGTTGAGTAATGGCCATGTGAGCTGCCTGGGCGCGTCTGTGTCGGTCCTTCAGGACGACACGGACGCGCTCCGGTTTGATCGGTTACAACGCGGGCGAGCCATCGGCCGTGGCCATGGGCACTACACCCTCACCGACAGTCAAAAACATCCGGCAGATCTGCAAAGGCCCCGTATTATTTTTATCGTTGAGAGGAATGAGTGTTTCGATGAGCTCGAAGAATAACGAGTCGACCGCAATCTTCAATATCTCCGAATTACATACTCAGGATGCAGAGTCACGCGTCATCAAGGATGCCGGGATTGTTTTCGAAGACGGAAAGATCGCCTGGGTAGGCCCCTCCAAGGATGTGCCCGCCGCTGACGTCAGTGTTGACGCCGAAGGCAAAGCCGCTCTTCCCGGCTGGGTTGATTCCCACACTCATATTATTTTCGATGGCGACCGTAGCGCCGAATTTGAGGCTCGAATGGCAGGAGAATCCTACTCGGCTGGTGGCATTAACGTCACCACCGAAGCGACTCGGGCTGCCAGCGATGAGCGACTGAGCGGGCTGGTGCGTGATCGGATTCGTCAGGCCGTTGACGGTGGCACCACCTATCTGGAGACCAAGACCGGGTACGGGTTGCAGGTTGCCGAAGAAATTCGGCACGCCAAGTTAGCACACCAGCTGAAAGAAGACGGGGAGCTCGATACCGTCACCTTCCTCGGTGCCCACCTGGTCCCGGCGGGCGTGGACGCCGATGAGTACCTGGCCGATGTCAACGGCCCGATGCTGGAAGGTGTGACGCCATACGTGGATTGGGCCGACGTATTCTGTGAACGGGGCGCCTTCAACGAAGACCAATCCCGGAGCGTATTGCAACACGCCAAAGATGCTGGTC
Organism: Auritidibacter ignavus; assembly: GCF_029853775.1. Taxonomy (NCBI): domain Bacteria; kingdom Bacillati; phylum Actinomycetota; class Actinomycetes; order Micrococcales; family Micrococcaceae; genus Auritidibacter; species Auritidibacter ignavus. The sequence goes on along the minus strand of NZ_CP122564.1, from coordinate 935,971 downwards.
TGGGTTTACGGGTACACGGCAACCAGTTGGGAGAAGGCCCCGGTGTGAGACTCGCCGTGGAGATGGGAGCCACCAGTGTGGACCACGTGAACTACTTGAGCGATTCGGACGTCGAGGCCCTGGCAGGATCCTGGAGCGATGGTGATCGGGACAATGGCACCGGACAACGTGGCACTGTGGCAACCTGCTTGCCGGCCTGCGACCTGTCCACCCGCGAACAGCTGGCTCCGGGCCGTCGCCTGCTTGATGCGGGTGCCGTGATTGCGTTGGCCTCCAACTGCAACCCGGGCACCAGCTATACCTCGTCGATGAACTTCTGCGTGGGTACCGCTGTGCTCCAGATGGGGTTGAGCTTGCACGAAGCTATCCGGGCTGCCACACTGGGTGGCGCCATCGCCGTGGGGGCTGACGATGAAGTCGGCTCCCTGGAAGTCGGAAAACGAGCCGATCTTCACCTGCTGAACGCCCCCGCTGCCATCCACTTGGCCTACCGCCCTGGAATGCCCATGACGCATTCGGTCTGGCGTCGCGGCGTTCGTGCAGTGTAAACCGTCCGTGAGCTTCGTGATTTGAGAACAGGGGTAGATTGTATGGCTCTTATTGACACCATGAACAAAGAGAACTGGAGTGGCCGTGTCGACGGGGACGGGCCAGAGCACCTGCGGTGGCACCAAGCCGTCCGTCCCTTCTCGGCTACAGCCGAATCAGGAACCGCACTGCTAGGGTTCCGCTCCGATGAAGGCGTGAAACGCAATATGGGTCGTCCTGGAGCAGTGGAAGGACCTCAGTCCTTGCGCCAGGCATTAGGCGGATTCGCGTTGCCGGAACCGATCAGCATCTACGATGCCGGAGACATTGACACCGGGGCTGAGCTCGAAGAAGGTCAGAAAGAATTCGGTGACAATCTGAGCACCCTGCTGGACCAAGGCCACTTCACCGTCGGATTAGGCGGGGGCCATGAAATTACCTGGGCCAGTTTTCTGGGTGTTTCCCACTTCCTGCGTGCTGGTGACGCCTCAGACCGTTCGCTGTCAGGCTCGGCAAAATTAGGCATCGTGAATCTGGATGCTCACTTTGACAACCGGGACGCCGGCTTTGCGACCTCCGGAACCGGATTCTTTCAAATCGCTGAGCATGAGCATCTTGCCGGCCGTGACCTGCACTACGCCGCCCTGGGCATTGCTGAGCAAGCCAACACCAAAATTCTGTTCGACCGCGCGAAATCTGAGAATGTGGCCGTCCTCCTTGACCGGGAGGCCACCATCGATCACAAGAGCGCTGTGACAGAGTTTGTGGAGTCGTTCCTGGCAGATCTGGATGCGGTCTACCTGACCCTGGACTTGGATGTGCTTTCGGCCGATGTTGCTCCGGGCGTCAGCGCTCCGGCAGCTGTTGGTGTCTCGCCCCATGTGATTGAGTACGTGATCGGTCTGGTGGCCCGCAGTGGGAAACTACTACATTTTGATGTCGCCGAGTTGAGCCCGAAGCACGATATTGGTGGGCGCACCGCGAGAACTGCGGCCCGGATGATTCACCGTGCCGTGATCGAAAAGCAGTAATGTTCGGATAGAGCCTTCCGGGCCTTCGGGTCCCAAAAACGCTCAGACGGCAACAGGGTTAGTCCAGCCACGCATAGGGGGCTGGACTGACCTTGTTTAAAGAGCCCTGAGAGTGCCCGGCTGTGCACTCGATGAACGAGCAACACCCTAGACGCAAAATGAGGCCATTCGATACAGTGTTGAACGACACGGGGTGCCTGAGAATGGGCTGAGATTAAACCCGAGAACCTGATCGAATTAATCTTCGCGGAGGGATGTCATTGCGGTGCTGGTACCGAATCTTGGTACCTGTGGAGCGAGTCAACGTCAGGCCTTATTCTGAGTGCACGATCGTGTCCTGAGTTTTTCTGTGCAAGAACGGAAAGGACAACAGGACGGAATGAGCCAACGTTTTAGTCAAGAACTCCTTGAAGCCAATCGCGCCACCTGGGATGAAGCGATTAATCACCGGTTCGTGACCGAGCTTTTCGAGGGAACAATCGATGACGCCGTGATGGCCGGATATCTCGACCAGGACTACCGCTTCTTTGAAGCGTTCTTACAGTTACTGGGCGCCGCCATCACCACCGCGGACCGGCTCGATGCACGGTTACGATACGCCAGCTTCGCCGGAGAAATGGTCAATAGTGAAGACACCTACTTCCAGCGAGCCTTTGACGCACTGGGCGTTACCGATGAACTCCGCGCATCGACTCCAGACACCCCGAGTGCCGGCGGTTTCGTCGATCTGATGCGGGAAGCGGCATCCTCACAAAACTACAGTGCGGTGGTCGCGGTGCTGATGGTCACCGAGTGCTTGTACCGAGACTGGGCGGCCCGAGCTCCCGAAAACCATCCGGAGAGTTTTGTTCATCACGAATGGATCACCTTGCACGACAACCCGGACTTCTTGAATTTCGCGACCTTCCTCGAACAGGAGGCCGACCGTTCCGGGGCGCAAGATGCCGAGACCGCCCACGACTTTTTCCGCCGGGCGGTGGAGCTTGAGCTCGGCTTCTTCAACGACACCTATAAGTACCCGCTGAAAGGAATCCACGCATGACGTTGTTCAACGATCTGAAGCAGGCCAACCTGGAGGTGTGGCAGTCCTATACTCGTCACGAATTTATCCAAAAGTTGGCCGATGAATCCCTAGAACTCGAAGCCTTCCAGCGCTACCTGATTCAGGACTACCACTTCCTGATTCACTTTGCCCGCGCCTACGGACTGGCCGTGTATAAGCAACACACGCTCGAGGGCATCCAACATTCGATGGATGGGCTGAAGAACATTGTCTGGGAAACCGGATTACACACCTCGATGACCGCCGAGTGGGGGATCAGCCCCGAGGAACTGAACGCGACCCCTGAGGACCTTGGCACGGTGGCCTACACCCGCTACGTGCTCGACACTGCGCTGACCGGTACCCTGCTGGACCTGTACGTCTCCCTGGCACCGTGTCTGATCGGCTACGCCGAAATCGGTGCCGAGATTGCACCGGCCCTGGAGAAAAACCCCGACCACCGGTATAAAGAGTGGATCGAAACCTACATTGATCCACAGTTTGTCAAAGCCTCGGAACAAGAGGTTGACAACCTCGACGCGCTGGCTGGCGAGGGGCCGTTGTCTGACCAGCGATTCGCCGAGTTGTCACACATCTTTGCCACCGCCTCACGCTTGGAAGCCGAGTTCTGGCAACAAGCACTCTAAGTGGCTAGGCCCGTAGGGCGAGGTGATTGACGGGCCCGTGCCCGGTCTGCGGAGCATAGGAGAGTTCCCAGTGTGCCCCAGCGGCCAGGGCGCGGGCCAGATCAGTTTGGCCCTTCTTGATCCACGCCAACAGATCCTCGGAGCTTGGCGGGGTCTGAGCGGATACGTTCAGGGCCGCCCGGGCTGCGATTGCTGACGACAACGTGCACCCGGTGCCGTGCGTATTGCGGGTGCTAACACGGGGGATCGGTAGCGAATAAGCTTCACCGTTGATGACGACCACATCGGTCATCTCCTGGGTGTCGTGGTAGAGGTGACCACCTTTGACCATCACCGCTCCAGTTCCATGCTGAGCCACAACGTGGGCCTGTTCAGTCATCTGTTCGAGACTTTCGGCCTCAGCATCGGCATCGGAGAGCCACGCAGCTTCGGGAAGGTTGGGGGTCACCACATCCGCTAACGGAAGCAGGTGCTCGACCATCGCCAGAGCGGCATCGTCATCGGACAAGCTATCTCCGCTGGTGGCTACCAGTACCGGGTCGACGACGAGAACACCGAATTCTTCACGCCGATCGGCAATGATCTTTGCGACGGCTTTGACCATCTCGGCCGAGCCGAGCATCCCAATTTTCGTGGCGTCAATGGGCAGATCATCCAGCACCGAGCTGATTTGAGCCCGCAGATCATCGATACCAATGGGGATCACCTGTTGAACGCCCTGGGTGTTCTGTGCGATCAGCGAGGTAATAGCGGAGGTTCCGTACACCCCGAGGGTGGTGAAGGTTTTCAGATCGGCCTGAATGCCGGCTCCTCCCGAGGGATCTGTTCCGGCGATGGTTAAGGCGGTGGCTGGTCGAGATGTCATCGGTCCTTGCCTTCCTTTCGTTCCTTCCGTGTTTTGCTGTGTCTTGATGATTCGAGGGCGAGTAGTGGAGGGTGAAGCGTTGTGCTGGGACAGTTATTCACGGTGCAACGCCGAGAATAACTGCGCAGCCACCTGGGCGGGATCGCTGGCTGCAGCGATAGCAGAGACCACACAGATCCCGTCCACGCCGGTTCTGCGATAGATATCAGCCGCATTGGTGGTGTTGATGCCACCAATGGCAACACATTTCACCTTGGAGCCGGCTGTTGCCTGAACGCACTGGCTGATCCCGGTGAGACCTAAGGGCGTGGCAGCATCGGGTTTCGTGGGGGTTACAGCAAACGGGCCGATGCCTAACACATCAGCCAGCTGGTGGTTTACGGCCTCTCGTACCTGCCGGGGGGTTGACGTAGATAACCCAATCATCACCTCCTCCCCGAGCACGGCACGAGCTTCAGAGATTGGGGTATCGGTCTGTCCCAGGTGTAGGTGACAACCCAGCTGGCGGGCCACGTCCAGCCGGTCGTTGACGAAGAACCTGACCTGTTCGAACCGTTGTTGCCCTAGCTGGTTGCGCACGGCGTGCTGGCAGGCCACGGTCAGTTCGGCGAACTCCTCGTCGGAAAGCGTCTTATCTCTGACCTGGACGACACCGGCCCCGCCTTTCACCGCCTCGACCACGACGTCGGGAACCGCAGTGAGACCACCGGAGTATTCGGTATCGGTGATGTAGTAGAGCCGCCAGTCGGTGGCGTCAGCGAGATGGGTGGAATGCCGTAACATACTTTAGGCCTGTTCGGAGTCGAGGGTGATCAGCTCGAGCACGTCGTCGGCGCTCAGGGTGTGGAGGGCATCCAACCAAGCCACGGCAAAATGTCCCGGTGCGCTCGCGGTCTGTCCCGCAACGGTCCCAGCCGCCGAGACCAAGGCATGGGACGCCACCACGGCAGCGTGGTGTTGGGCAGGCAACTGCGTGACGCCCAGAGTTGCGGCAGTCAGGGCGCCCAAAGCGCATCCGGTGCCGATGACCTGTTGCAACATCGGGTGCCCGCCGGTGACGTGAGTACGCGCTACTGTGGAGACGACCAGGTCGGTGGGCCCCGAGGCGGCCACGATTGCTCCACTACGGTGGCTCAGTCCTGCTGCAATGGTGGCAACCGCCTCCACGGAGTCGGTGGAGTCAACGCCACGCCCGCCGGAACCGGTTCCCGCTAGTGCCGCGATTTCTGAGGGGTTGCCACGGATCGCAGCGGGGCGGGAGTCCAGGATGGAACGGGCAAACTGGGTGCGGACGCTCAACCCGCCGACCGCAACAGGGTCGAGCACCCACGGGGTGTTGGCTGACTGCGCGGCGCTGACCGCTGAGGTCATGGCCTGGCGGATATCGGGGGTCAGTGTGCCGACATTGACCAGAACCCCCGAAGCGACGTGGGCGAACTCGCCGGCCTCTACAGCGTCTTCCACCATCGCCGGTGCTGCCCCGGCCGCCAACAAGGCATTGGCGGTAACCTGTTTGACCACGTTATTGGTCAAACAATGCACCAGCGGATGGCCGGTTTTCACCTGGGTCAGGATGGCGCGCACGTCGTCGTGAATCGCCTGAGGGGTCAATTTATCTGCCACAGTGACTATTCCTTTCCAGCAAGGGGATGAACCACAACGGCCAATACGGTGGGCGTTAACGCGGTGGCACCGTGCCGAAAAGAAACCCGCAGACAGCTCGGGCAGACAAGAAAGAACCATCCGGAAAGAGCACAGGGTACGCACAGTGACCACAGTGACCCGGTGCAACCGGTGAGACGTCCCTTCGCCAGTACGAGCTGGATCAGGTTCAACGGGTATCTTCTCAGCTTCCGTGTGGTGACGTGAAGCACCCCGCGTCATGGAGCTCAGTCTAACTCATCGCGGTTGATATTGGCTAGCAGAGCCGCGACAGAGGGTGCCGGAGAGGTCGCTGGATAGGCAAGCGCCAGAGGTAGCTCGACCGGCGGATCAAGGTCCAAAATCACCGCGTCGGGTCCTGTGACGCTGGGCTCCTGCAAGGTCGAGCGAGGCACGAGTGAAGCGAACTGGGGGGAGGTCGCCACAGCAAGGAGTGTTGGGAGAGTGGTCGTTTCCAACGCCGGGTGCAGCTCCACTCCCACACGCGCCATGGCTCGATCGAGCATGTTTCGTGCCTGCATGGCAGGAGACAACACGGCAAGCGGAATGTGGGCAAGATCGGATAAGCAGATGGAAGGTGAGGGAGACTGTGCCAGGTCTACCACGTCCGGGTATTGGTCCAGCAACTCCCGGCTGGCCAGGAGCTGATATCGGTCCTCTGCCACACGATGGGTATAAAGGTCATCTTCTGCGCCCAGATCGAGGATGATCCCTGCATCGAGCTCGCGGTGGCGCAATCCGTGGAGGATATGATCATTGGACCCGGAATCGACACTGACGGTGACCGTCGGATGTGTTTTTCTCAGGGTGGTCACCAGCTGTGAAGCGATGGCCAGCCCGGTAGGAACGGTACTGAGGCGAAGCGGAACCGTGAGGTGTTGCTGGAAGTACTCGAGCTCAGCGACCATCGAGCGATGATCGGCTAGGATGCGCTCGGCCCACTTCAGCACCACGTGCCCCTGCTCGGTGATCCCCTCCATGGCGTGACCGCGGCGGATGAGTTCCACACCCAGCTCGGATTCCAGCTTCTTGATCGAGGCAGACAACGTTGACTGCGAAATGAAACAGGCTTCTGCAGCACGTGCAAAATGTTGTTCTCGTGCCAAGGCCATAAAATAGGCCAGCTGGTTCAGGTGCATTGCCGGTCACTCCTCGGACGTTTAACGACCGCGGGCCGGTAGCCAGTATGGCTACCGGCCCAGGATATGACCGAGTTTAATCGATGGGGCTTGTCAGGGCCTGGTTACTTCGACTGGCGGTAGGAGGAGGCACCGGTTCCGGCGTAGTCTCCGCCGTCAACAATGAGGTATTCGTCGCGGATCTGACGGTTGGCAAGGAAGTCTTCCAAGATCTCACGAGTACCGGCAGCATAACGAGCCTGAGCCGACAGCGACGAACCCGAGGTATGCGGAGTCATGCCATTATGTGGCATGGTGCGCCATGGGTGATCTTCCGGTGCCGGCTGCGGGTACCACACGTCTCCGGCGTAGCCGGCCAATTGCCCCGATTCCAGAGCGCGGACGACGGCATCGCGATCCATGATGGCACCGCGGGCGGGGTTCACGATGTAGGCGCCATGTCGCATCGTGTTCAGCAGTTTTTCATCGAACATGCCCTCCGTTGAGGGTGTCAGCGGAGTGTGAATGCACAGCACATCAATGTTCGGTACCAGCGCTTCGGCAGACTCGTGGAAGGTCAGATTGTACTTCTTCTCGTAGTCTTCGGGCAGACGATGCTGATCGAAGTAGTGCAGTTTGACATCGAAGGGTGCCAGGCGCTCGATGACAGCCCGACCGATGCGCCCGGCCGCCAGCACACCAACATCCATTCCCTCCAGATCGTAGGACCGAGACACAGCTTCAGCAATGTCCCAACGACCGTTGCGGGAGATGTCGTGCTGGTGCAGATAATCACGCACCAGGGCCAGCACCATCAACACGGTGTGTTCGGCGACCGAAATTGAGTTGGAGTAGGTCTCCTCTGCCACGGTGATTCCGCGCTTGGCGGCCTCATCCAAATCAACGTGGTCAGAGCCAATGCCGGCGGTAAGAGCCAGTTTGAGATTCTTGGCTTTCTCCAGGCGCTCCTTGGTCAGGTAGGCCGGCCAGAACGGCTGGGAGATCACAACATCGGCGTCGGGTAGCTCACGGTCAAATTCGGAGTCTTCCCCCTCTTTATCAGAGGTCACCACCACATCGTGGCCTTCAGACTTCAACCAGTCGACGATACCCAGCCCACCGGAGACGCACCCCAGCAACTCACCCGGGGTGAAATCGATATTGTCAGGGGTTGGTAGGGACTGGCCATCTGGGTATTCGCTGAGCTCGGGGATGCTCTCGCGGGCGTACTGGGGAGGGTATCCATCAGCAGGATCGGGGTAGAGGACCATGAGAATTTTCGCCACAATAACCTCCTTGTTGTTATTGATCTATGGGCTGTGCCTCTAATCCTTACCCTATGGAGCGCGTCACAGGCGGTCCAATAGAAATCTCCGATGCGATGATCGGAAACCCCGATCAGCCGGCCCGGGCGATAATCCTGCGCGCGTGAGCGATGAGCGGACCGTCGACCATGGTGCCCCGGAAGGAGAACACTCCCTGGGGGTGATCCTCGACAGCTGCCAGCAAAGCACGAGCATATTCTTGATCTGCTGCGCTGGGGGTGAAACCCTCCCGGATCGTTGCCACATGTGAGGGGTGGATACAGGCTTTGGCGCTAAAGCCGGTCGCTACAGCGTCTTCGACTTCCACTCGCAGACCCTGCAGATCTTGGATATCGGCCCAGATCGAATCCACACAGGCTACCCCGGCACTTGCGGCGGCCACCATCACCTGGGACCGGGCAAAACGGGGGACATCCCGGTAGGTTCCGTCGGCATGACGTGAGGAGGAACCGCCCATGGACGCGATGAGATCCTCAGCACCCCACATCATGGCCACCACCCGCGGATGCTCGGCGATCGCTGTCGCGTAGGCCACACCACGGGCGGTTTCCACCAGGGCCACCATCCCCACATGGTCGTCCAGACGAGACGCTACGGCATCGAGCTGATGGACCGATTCGACCTTCGGGACCATCACCGTGGTCACCGAACTACCGGCCAACGTCGCCAGGTCGGCCCGACTCATCTCGGTACCGACAGGATTGATCCGCACTATCGTGCGGGCTGCCAGCGTCGCATCCTGCGCCACGGTCGTGGCCAGATGTTCTTGCAGAGCGTGACGGGCCCGGTCTTTGGCATCAGGGGCAACCGCATCCTCCAGGTCGAGGATGACCGCATCAGCCCGTTCGGACGCTTTGATGTATCGCTGCGGACGGTCGGCAGGGCAGAACAAGATCGCTGGCCCCAGCGTGAAGATATCGCGTGGTTGGTTCATGGACGCTGTCCTGACTGCTCTCGCCGATGTTCAGCTTCGTTCTTCCACAGCAGCGTGGAACGCACACACTCGGCGACCACCGTGCCATCCTGATTAACACCTACGTGCTGGAACTTCACGATGCTCTGATGCGGGCGGGAAGCGGAATCCCGTTTGTCCAGGATTTCGGTGCGGGTATACAGCGTGTCACCGTGATACATCGGGTGAGGGAATGCGACAGTGTCGAAGCCCAGATTAGCCACAATGGTCCCTTGAGTCAGTTGGGCCACTGAGGCGCCGACGATGGTTGCCAAGGTCAGCATAGAATTCACCAGGGGTTGGCCGAAGGACTGTTGGGACGACCAGTGCGCGTCCAAGTGCAGAGATTGGGTGTTCATGGACAGCGTCGTGAACAGCACGTTGTCGGCCTCGGTGATGGTTCGACCCGGGGCATGCTGATAGATTGTGCCGACCTCCATCTCATCGGCGTAGAGGCCCCGTTGCACCACCACCGGCGGTGTCTGATCTGCGGTATTCACAAGCAGGCTCCTTTTTCACATAGCATTCAATTTGTCGATGCTCAAGGGGATTACATGCCCAAGGACCGAGCGATCAGCATCAACTGGACCTCGGTGGTGCCTTCGCCGATCTCCAGGATCTTCGAATCGCGGTAGTGGCGAGCGACCAGAGACTCGTTCATGAATCCGTAGCCGCCGAAGACCTGAGTGGCATCTCGAGCGTTGTCCATGGCCGCCTCGGAGGCCACCAACTTGGCGATCGAGGCTTCGGTTTTGAACGGTCGGCCCGCGACCAATTTCTGTGCTGCATCATAGTAGGCCAGCCGTGCGGTGTGGGCGCGAGCCTGCATCCGGGCGATCTTGAAGCTAATGGCCTGATTGCGGGAAATGGGAGAGCCGAAGGTGATGCGCGTATTGGCGTACCGGACCGCTTCATCCACGCATCCTTGGGCAACACCGGCCGATAACGCGGCAATGGCCACCCGGCCCTCATCCAGGGTGTGGAGGAAATTAGCAAAGCCACGGCCCCGTTGACCCAACAGGTTTTCTTGTGGCACTCTCACATCATTCAGCGTCAACGGGTGGGTGTCGGAAGCATTCCAGCCCACCTTGTCATAGGCCGGTTCGGCGGTGAAGCCCGGGGTGTCGGTCGGCACGATGATCGTGGAGATTTCATGGTCCCCAGTCACCGCAGTCACGGTGACCACCGAGGTGATGTCGGTTCCGGAGTTGGTGATGAATTCCTTATTTCCATTAATCACCCAGTGGTCGCCGTCTGCACGAGCAGTGGTGCGGGTGCCACCGGCGTCGGACCCGGCGCCCGGCTCAGTAAGACCGAAACCGGCCAGCTTTCGGCCGGCAACCAGGTCGGGAAGCCAGCGTTGCTTTTGCTCCTCCGTCCCGAAACGGTAGATCGGCATCGCGCCCAGGGAAACTCCCGCCTCCAGCGTAATGGCAACGGATTGATCGACTTTGGCCAATTCTTCCAATGCCAAGCACAGGGCGAAGAAATCCCCGCCCATGCCCTCATAATCCTCGGGGAAGGGGAGACCGAAGAGGCCGAGTTCTCCCATCTGAGCAATGACCTCGTAAGGGAAGCTGTGCTCGCGGTCATGCTGTGAGGACACAGCAGCGACGACGTTCTGTGCGAAGTCGCGGACGGTAGCAATCAATTCCTGTTGTTCATCGGTGAGATCAAGGGACATCGCCAAGGTCCTTTCGTGGTGGTCATCACCAGCTAGTTTGCGGGCTCGTTTTCTGGATTCTTGTCATCGTCAGGGGTGATGCTGGCCAGCACTTGGCCGAGCTTGACCTGTTCGGTTTCTGCTGTGTGGATCGTGACGACACCATCGAAGGGAGCGACCAGCCGGTGCTCCATCTTCATAGCTTCCACGATCACCAGCGTGTCGCCGGCTGATACCTGGTCTCCGGAGGTCACCGGCACCGACATCACTGTGCCCGGTAGCGGGGAGCTCACGTCCGGGTTGGAGATAAGCCCGGCAGTGCCAGCCCGCTGGGCTTGGACCTCGTTGCTGGTGATGGCCTGTCGGTCACTGATGGTCAGCAGTCCGGCAAAGTTCGGGGTGAAACACCACAGCTGGCTTTGCCCGGCGCGTTGTGTGGCGACGACCGCGTGCACCCTGGTGGTCATTGACTCTGGTGTGGATAATAAGTACTCATGGTCTCCCACCTGCTCGACCACCGTGGAGGGGTCCAAGGTGACGTCGAAGTCTTCGGTGTCCCCGGAAGCCGTACGGTAGCTGACATGCCGGCGGACGCTTGTCGGCTCGGCCATGCTGCGCCACCCATCGCAACGCCATCCGGAGGACAGGCTGGTGGTCGGAGCCGGTTCAAAGTGGTAAGCCAATGTGGCTGCAATCTGTGCGTCGTCGGCTCCGGGCCCCGGGAAATCCATCTCCGGCAGGATCCGTTCGATCATGGTGGTATCTAACGCCCCGGCTCGGACCCGGCTATCATTGATCAACTGTCGTAGATAGCTGATATTGGTCTGGACCCCGAGCACCACCATGTTCTTCAACGCCCGATCGAGACGGTCTAGCGCTTGGTCACGGTGCGTGCCGGTCGCGATGACCTTGGCAAGCATCGGATCGAAATTCGTGCCGATGACACTGCCACGACGCAACCCGGAATCAACCCGCACCCCGGTGCCGGCAGGTTCGGCCAGTTCGAGGATGGTTCCGGTGGAGGGCAGGAAGCCGGCGGCAGGAACCTCGGCATACACCCGAGCCTCGACCGAATGACCGCGCAACTGAATCTCGTCCTGGGTGTAGGCTAGTGGCTCGCCGGCGGCGATGCGAAGCTGCTGTTCCACCAGATCGATGCCCGTGATTTCTTCGGTGACCGGGTGCTCGACCTGCAGGCGAGTATTCATCTCCATGAAGTAGAAGGTGTCCGGGTCGTGATCGGAGACTAAGAACTCCACGGTTCCGGCACCGCGATAATTTACAGAGAGAGCGGTATCGCAGGCGGCCTGACCAATTCTGGCACGCGTCTGGTCGGTCAAGACCACCGAGGGGGCTTCTTCAATGACCTTTTGGTGCCGGCGCTGCAAGGAGCATTCTCGTTCGCCCAGGTGGATGACATTGCCGTGCTGGTCGGCGAGAATCTGGACCTCAACGTGGCGTGGGGAGCCGATGAGCTGTTCAATAAAAAGCGTGTCATCGCCAAACGAAGCGTGGGCGATACGTCGAGCGGTGGCCAACATTTCCGGCAACTGGTCCAAGGACTCGGCAACGTGCATGCCCTTCCCGCCACCGCCGGCAGACGGCTTGATCAGCACTGGAAAAGTCATCGAACAGGCTTTGTCGACCAGCTCCTCATCACTGAGTCCGGGTTCAGAAATCCCTTGAATGAGCGGGACCCCGGCGGCACCGACGTGCTTTTTTGAGGTGATCTTATCGCCCATGATCTCCAGGGCCTGTGCATCGGGACCGATGAACGTGATCCCTGCTCGAGCACAGGCTCTGGCAAAGTCCGCATTCTCTGACAGGAAGCCGTAGCCGGGATGGATAGCGTCAGCCCCCGTCTCCACCGCAGCGGCCACGACCGCGTCGATGTCCAAGTAGCCGGTGGTGGCCTGGTGGTCGGGTAAATGCACGGCTCGGTCGGCGAGTCGGACATGCAATGCCTGGGCATCCGGCGTGGTATACACCGCTACAGCGGTCATGCCCATCTGGTGAACGGTCCGGATGACCCGGCACGCAATTTCGCCTCGGTTAGCGATCATAACGGTGCGGAAGACTGAAGCGGTGGGTTGATCCATGAGTCATCTTTCACTGTGCGGTGCAATATGGCTGGCGGTAGGTCAGGGCAGGGCGCTGAACAGACAGAGTCCAGGTCACGACTACATGCGGAAGACTGAAGCGGTGGGTTGATCCATGAGTCATCTTTCACTGTGCGGTGCAATATGGCTGGCGGTAGGTCAGGGCAGGGCGCTGAACAGACAGAGTCCAGGTCACGACTACATGCGGAAGACTCCGAAACCGGTGGGTGGCAGATCGGGCTGACGGCACACGTCCAGCGCCATCGCCAGAACCCGACGTGTATCGCGCGGGTCAATGATTCCGTCATCCCACAGTCGCGCACTGGAATAATACGGTTGGCCCTGGGCCTCGTAGCTGGCCTTGATGGGTGCGGTGAACTCAGCCTCTTCTTCGGCCGACCATTCGGTGCCGGCGGCCTCGTGCTGGTCCCGCTTGACCGTAGCAAGCACACCGGCAGCCTGGTCGGCGCCCATCACCGAGATCCGGGCATTGGGCCACATGAAAAGAAACCGTGGCGAATATGCCCGTCCACACATCGAATAGTTCCCGGCGCCAAAAGACCCACCGATGACCACGGTGATTTTAGGAACCCGTACGGTGGAGACCGCCGTGACCATTTTGGCCCCGTTTTTGGCGATGCCTCCGTGTTCATAATCCTTACCGACCATGAATCCGGAAATATTTTGCAGAAAGATCAGTGGGATGCCACGTTGGTCGCATAATTCGATAAAGTGGGCTCCCTTGAGCGAGGATTCAGAGAAGAGAATCCCGTTATTGGCTACAATCCCCACCGGGTGACCTTCGAGTCGAGCGAAGCCGGTGACCAGCGATGTCCCGTAATCGGGTTTGAACTCTTGGAACGAATCCCGATCAATGACGCGGTCGATGACCTGGTAGGCATCAAAGGCCTGATTCAGATCCTGCGGGATGATCCCGGCTAACTCGTCGGGGTCCGCCGCAGGGGCGCTCGCGGTGATTTTCTGCCAGGCCCGGGGATGCGGAGGAGGTAGCGTCGCGACAATATTGCGAATGATCTGTAACGCGTGGTCGTCGGATTCGGCGATGTGATCGGCTACTCCGGAGGTCTTCGTATGGACCTCGGCGCCGCCCAGCTCCTCGGCACTGACTTGTTCACCCGTAGCTGCTTTCACCAGGGGCGGACCACCCAAGAAGATCGTGCCCTGGTTGCGGACAATCACCGACTCATCACTCATGGCCGGCACGTAGGCTCCACCTGCCGTACATGAGCCCAGCACCGCAGCTAATTGTGGGATCTTCTTCGCCGACATCGTGGCTTGGTTGAAAAAGATCCGGCCGAAATGCTCGCGGTCGGGGAAGACCTCATCCTGCATCGGCAGATAGGCACCGCCGGAGTCCACCAAGTAAATACAGGGCAATTCGTTCTCTAATGCGATGGTTTGGGCACGCAGGTGCTTTTTGACCGTCAGCGGGAAATAGGTTCCCCCCTTGACCGTAGAATCATTGCAGACCACCATCACCGGTCGTGCGTGAACCAGCCCGATGCCGATAATAATTCCTGCTGACGTAGCTTGATTATCGTAGACATCCCAGGCCGCCAGCGCACCAATTTCCAAAAAGGGGCTGCCATCGTCGAGCACGCGGGTTACGCGGTCCCGCGGGAGCATGCGACCACGATCCAGATGGCGCTGCCGAGCCTTCTCTGACCCGCCTCGGCGCACGGTTGCCAGTCTCTGGCGCAATTCGTCCCAAAGTCCGTGGTGAAACGCAGCGTTGGCCTGAAACTGTTCAGATCGAGTATCGACCGGGCTACTGACCTCCGCCATGGGACCTCCTGCGACAAATTGGGTTAATCGCCATTCACTGAATCTTAGGATAGTGATATGATTCACATTTGTCTAGATGGCGGATCTCTGCAGTGAGAAAGTCCCGTAAAGGAGTCACGATGACCACTGAAATTCAGGGGCAACGAACCCGTCGAGCCCAAGATAAAGCCCGCCGGCGACAGTCGCTGCTAGATGCCGCGGCGCGATTATTCGCAGCTCATGGGTATGCGCAAGTGTCCCTGGCTGACGTGGGGGCCGAAGTCGGTGTGACAGCGCAGGCGATCTATCGTCACTTCGATTCCAAGCAACATCTGTTGGGCCAAGTGTTGGTCGATGTGAGTCGAACCCTGTTGGAAGGTGGCCGGTGGATTCAAAGTCATTATCCGGATCCGACGCCCCAGCTGGATGAGCTCATTAGTTTTCATGTGCGCTTCGCTTTGGATGCGCCGGAGGTGATTCGGATTCAAGACCAAGAAATGGCGCAGTTGGCCAATGAGGATCGACAACAGGTTCGTCGGACACAGCGAGAGTATGTTCGCATCTGGTCGCAGGCTCTGGCTCAGTTACACCCCGCTGATACGACCAAGGAGATTCGCACGCGGGTCTACGGGATTTTTGGGCTGATTAACTCCACGGCGCACTCGCTCACTGGCGGCTACCGGGCTCAGCGAGCTGACCAGCGACTGGCGCACCTGTTGGCCGTGATGGCGCATGAATCGGCTCATGTGGGGCAGTCGCCTCTCCCAAGGAGCTGTTATTGTGATTTATGACACATGCTGGTACCTTGGCGTCATTAGAACACCGATCTGGTCGCCAGATCCAGGATGATCAGGAGCCCCCGATGACCGAGTTGCTGACGCTGTCTCATGCTATTGGCCCCCGCGATGTCGCGCTGTTGGAAACCACTATTTTTGACAACCTGAAGGACACCGTCGAAAGATTTCCCGATCGTGAAGCTCTCGTCGATGTAGTGCAGGGTAAACGCTGGACCTACGCAGAATTCCACACCGCCGTCCGTGGTCTCGCCACCGGGTTGTACCGTGCGGGAATTCGTCCCGGAGAACGAGTCGGGATTTGGGGAACTAACCGCTGGGAATGGACCATGACCCAGTACGCCACCGCAGAGATCGGGGCGATTCTGGTCAACATTAATCCCTCCTATCGCCAGCACGAACTCAACTACGTCGTCCAGCAAGCCGGCATCACCTCGGTGATTTCCTCCGAAGCGTTGCCGAAGAGCAATTACCCCGCGATGCTGAACCGCGCCGAAGAGGAACTGGGAGACTTCCAGGTCAAGATCATCATGACCACTGAGTCCTGGGCTCAGGTCTACGACACCGTGGCCGACGAGGAACTGCTGGCCGCGGTTCAGTCTGGGCTCGGCCCCGACGACCCGATTAATATCCAATACACCTCGGGAACTACCGGCTTTCCGAAAGGGGCCACCCTCACCCACCGTAATATCCTCAATAACGGCTACTTTGTGGGCGAAACCATCAACTACACCGAGCACGACCGGGTGTGCATTCCGGTGCCGTTCTATCACTGTTTCGGAATGGTGATGGGCAATCTCAACTGCACCACCCACGGGGCGACAATGGTTATCCCAGGCATGTCTTTTGATCCTGTAGCCGTGTTGCGAGCGGTTGAACAAGAACGGTGCACTGCCCTCTACGGGGTGCCGACCATGTTCATCGCCGAGCTGGCGCTGGCGAGGTTCTCAGAATTTGATCTCTCCAGCCTGCGGACCGGACTCATTGCCGGATCGCCCTGTCCCGAAGAAGTAATGCGCAAAATCATGGGACAGATGCATATGGAAGAAATCTCCATTTGCTACGGCATGACCGAGACATCCCCGGTCTCGACCCAAACCCGGCCTGACGATACGGTGAACCGGCGGGTGTCTACTGTCGGTCGCCCCGGCCCCCACGTCGAAACCAAGATTATCGACCCGGCCACCGGAAAGACGTTACCGATTAACCAGGATGGCGAAGTCTGCACCAAAGGTTACTTGGTGATGCAGGGGTACTGGAATCAGCCTGAAAAAACCGCTGAGGTGCTGGATGACCAAGGATGGATGCGGACCGGTGACCTGGGGCGAATGGATGAACACGGCTACGTCAAAGTAACCGGTCGGCTCAAAGACATGGTGATTCGTGGCGGTGAGAACATTTATCCACGGGAGATTGAAGAATTTCTTTACACGCACCCCGATATTCTGGACGCTCAAGTCATTGGTGTGCCCGATGAGAAATATGGTGAAGAATTGATGGCCTGGGTTCAACTCCGCGAAGATGCCGAACCGTTGACCGCCACGCAATTGCGCGAATTCTGTGTCCCTCATCTCTCCAGCTACAAAATCCCCCGGTACGTTCACCTGGTGAAGGAATTCCCCACCACGGTGACGGGGAAAGTGCGCAAGATCGAGATGCGGGAACAAGCCAAACAACTCCTGGCTGATCACCAGGTTGATGATTCTCGTGCCGTGCTGTGAGCAGGGTCTCAGGTTCGCTAAGATACGAACTGTTAGACGGACGTTCAACACGCAGACTGCACGAATCTGAGGAGAAGATCCCGCATGACTAGTTCGGTGATTATTTCAGGTGCCCGCACCCCGATGGGGCGTCTGCTGGGCTCGTTGTCCAGCATTCCGGCTCATCAGCTGGGCGCCGTGGCTATCCGTGGCGCACTAGAAAAGGGTGGCGTAGACCCCACTAGCGTCGACTACGTCATCATGGGACAGGTCATTCAGGCAGGCGCCGGACAGAACCCGGCCCGCGGAGCTGCCATCGCTGCTGGGATTCCCCCATCCGTTCCTTCGATCACCATCAACAAGGTCTGCTTGTCGGGCCTCAATGCTGTGGCAACCGCTGATCAGCTGATCCGCGCCGGTGAAGCAGAGGTCGTCGTGGCCGGTGGCATGGAGTCGATGTCCTTGGCCCCGCATCTGTTGCCCAAGTCCCGGACCGGAGTCAAATTCGGCGATACAGCACTGGTGGATTCGATGGCTTACGATGCGCTGTATGACCAGGCCACCGAACAGGCCATGGGAGCACTGACTGACTCCTGCAACCTCGGAGAATTCGAAGTGTCCCGTCAGGATCAAGACCGTTTCGCCGCTACCTCGCACCAACGGGCTGCCGCCGCCCAGCAGAACGGGATCTTCGATGACGAAATCGTCAGCGTTCAGGTACCCCAGCGAAAGGGGGAGCCAATGGTGGTTTCCCAGGACGAGGGCATTCGACCCGAGACTACCCCGGAGTCGCTGAGCAAGTTGCCCCCGGCTTTCGGCAAGGACGGCTCCATTACCGCCGGCACTGCCTCACAGATCTCTGACGGGGCCGCCGCCTTGGTGGTGATGTCTCAGCAGAAGGCCGAAAGTCTCGGTCTGCAGTGGATTGCTGAAGTTGGCGCTCACGGTATGGTGGCCGGCCCCGATTCATCGTTGCAAGCCCAACCGGCGAATGCCATTGCGAAAGCATGTGCCAAGGAAGGTCTGACACCCGAAAACCTTGACCTGGTGGAAATTAATGAGGCTTTCGCCGCGGTGGGGCTCGTCTCTGCGCGACAACTCGGCGTCAGCGAGAAGATCGTCAACGTCAATGGTGGGGCCATCGCTTTGGGGCACCCGGTCGGAATGTCCGGCGCACGCCTGGTGCTCACCCTGGCTTTGGAACTGGGCCGCCGTGGCGGTGGCGTGGGTGCGGCCGGTTTGTGTGGTGGCGGTGGTCAGGGTGACGCCCTGATTCTGCGCGTCAGCGCCTAAGCCGGCACAGGATTGAGCCAGGGCTCGTGGCTCAGGGCCGCACCGGAGCGCGTCGTCGGTAACCGCCATCGGTAAGGCCGGCGGCGCGTTCAAAAATATTGCCATTAGCTGTGTCCCCATAACGGTACAGCGACCACAACACCGCCAGCCCGTAGAGCGGTAGGAAGGGCAAACCCAGGCATAACGCCCACTGCGTCGCATGGCGTGATTCATGGGCCAGAAGTCCGGATGAGAGCCGCACTCCGGGACGGACCAGCACCACGTTGCCCAGGGTGATACACCCGCCGGAAGGCCATGGCCACCGATAGTTCATCGCCAGCATTAACCGATCGGGACCGGGCAGAAGTGTAGTGCCGGCAATAACCGCAACAATCAAGCCCAGCACCGTCGAGAGGTTAAGCAGATTGAACGTCGCGCGAAACATGATCTGTAATTTACCCGAGAAGATTTATCTGTGACTCCCCCTGATCATCTTCCTCGGGAGCTCTAGGATAGCGGTGTAGTCCATGTCATAGACCACGTCGTACTCAATCCACTGAGCGCAGACCATCGAAAGAGTACTCGGGGGAGGACACCCCATGACGAACGTTATTCCCGAACACGCCATCGAAGAAGAAGTCACCATTACCAAAGATAACGGCGAACCGTTGGTGGTGACTCGTTTCAGCAACCCGGATGGGGCGCAGCCTCGTGCCGCAGTGATCATTTCCCCGGCCATCGCGGTCCAGGCCAGGTTCTATCGGCGCTTCGCCCGGTGGCTGACGACCCACGGGCTTGTGGCCTACTTGTACGATCACCAGGGGTATGGAGGCTCTTCCCGTGGGCCGTTGAAAGATGTCACCGCGGATTTTCTCACCTGGGCCCAGGACCCCGGAGCAGTTGTTGATTACGTCGCCGAGCACGAGACAGTTCCGGTGCGATGGCTTGGCCACAGCCTTGGTGGACAAATGCTCGCCTTTGCCCGACACGAGCATCTAGAAGCTGCCACCATCGTCTCGGCCGGAACCGGATACTGGAAATACTGGCAGCACTATGGTGCCGGAGTACTGTTGCCGCCGGTGATGTGGTATCTCTTGGCTCCGGTCGCCGTGCGAACTGTCGGCTACTTCCCGGGAAAGAAGTTGGGCATCCTCGGTGATATCCCACCGCAGGTGATGAGACAGTGGGGGAGGTGGTGCACTATGCCTCGCTACATGCTGACCGAATATCCGGAACTGGCCAAAAAATTTGCGGGCTATACCGGACCACTTACCTTTATCACCTTCGCCGATGACCGCACGATGCCCTTACCGGCCAGCCTGTCGTTGATGAGCTGGTATTCCCGGGCTGACCTGGAACATCACCATTATCATCCACAGGATTTAGGACAAGAGCGCATCGATCATATGGGGATTTTTAAAACACACAATGCTCCATTGTGGCAGCAAATCTTTGCCGATATTATTTCCTGATAAATCCTATTCCTGAGAGCAACGGTCCTTAACTGTTGGAAAGCTGGATGGTTCACTGTACTATTTCAAGTATGAACACACTCGCAAAGAAACGCGCCAGCTTGAGCCTGGGCCTGATCGCTGTTGCCAGTTTGTCGTTGACCGCTTGTGGCGGACCGCCATCGGTGTCCGAGGTTAAAGCGGATGCGGTGGAGCATTTCCAAAATGCCGAATCCGCGCGTGTTGACGTTGAGGGGACAAGCTCAGAAGAGCTCGACTTCGGCTTTGGAGACGTAACCGGGTACTTTGAAGGTTTCTCGGAAACCGGTGACATGCGAGGTGAGCTGAAGTCCGAGGAACATGGCTTCACCGTTGAGATGCTGGTCGTCGACAACTCGACCTACATCAAGGGTGACGATAACTTCTGGAACTACTTCGATAGCACCGGCATGGTCGCCTCCACTCTGGATACCTCGAAGTGGATCGATACCGGAACGGTTGATGAACAAGATTTCTCTGCCTTTACCGAGGAGTTCCGGGAGACTCTGGAAAGTATGCCTGACGAGGACGTGGCCGTCGAAGAGGCCGAGCTTGATGGGGAAGAGGCCTATAAGTACTCCGGTGAAGATACCGAGGGGGAACCGATCGACCTGTACTTCAACACCGATAACCAAGTGATTCGTGGTGAATCTCAGGCTGAGGGCGGGGAAACCACCATGGACTTCTCCGCCTATGGCGAAGTGGAGGAGATCACTGCTCCTGATGCGGATGTAATTCTCGATATCCCTGGAGCTCCCGGCAGTTTCTAACCGCAGTTAGACAATATCCTGCATGGCTGATCCGGAGTCGACTCGCCGTGGCGCCTCGACTCCGGATCAGTGTTTAACCAGACCATTCCGAGACCGAGACCTTCTCGGTGTGCCGAGGGAGTAGCAAAAGCCCCTAAACTAGATGAGGGTCGAAGACCCATCCGTAACAGTCGAATCTAGGTGAAGGCGTGTGCCCATGACAGATCGTTCATCAGCTAACGATGACCAGCTGATCTCGCCGGCCGACCAAGATGCGGTCGACCGTGCTGTGGCTGAAGCTCTCGAAGCCTTCGAAGCAGCGGGATCACTCGACGAGCTCAAAGTAGCTCGTCTTGCTCACACCGGAGAAAAATCTCCGCTTACGCTGGCCAATAAGCAGATCGGTAGCTTGGACAAATCTGAGAAAGCAGCCGCCGGCAAGCGCATGGGGCAAGCTCGAGCTCAGGTTAATAAGGCGTTGGCTGCACGTACCGAAGTGCTCGAAGCTGACCATGAACAGCAGGTGTTGCTGGAAGAAACCGTAGATGTCACCACCGCGGTGCGTCGTCGTCGCCTCGGAGCCCGCCACCCGCTCAACGTGCTCCAAGATCGAGTCTGCGACATCTTTGTCGGGATGGGATGGGACATCGCCGAAGGTCCCGAAGTGGAATCCGAGTGGTTCAACTTTGACGCGCTGAACTTCTTACCGGACCACCCAGCCCGGGAAATGCAAGACACTTTCTTTATTGATCCTCCCGAAGATCACTTGCTGTTGCGGACTCATACCTCTCCGGTTCAGGTCCGGGCACTCATCGAACGCGGAGCTCCCACCTACGTGCTGTGCCCCGGCAAAACCTTCCGCACCGATGAGCTAGACGCCACGCACACGCCGGTTTTCCATCAGTTCGAAGGACTGGCCGTGGACAGCGGGCTGACCATGGCAGACCTGCGTGGCACCCTGGAATACTTCGCCCGCGTCATGTTTGGTGACGAGGCAGCCATCCGGTTGCGCCCCAACTACTTCCCCTTCACCGAGCCCAGTGCGGAAATGGACATCTGGCACCCCGGTGCCAAAGGAGGCCCACAGTGGATTGAGTGGGGTGGGTGTGGCATGGTGCACCCCAACGTCTTGCGGGCAGCTGGTGTCGACCCTGATGAATATTCCGGATTCGCCTTCGGCATGGGTGTGGAACGCACCCTGATGTTTCGGAATGATGTTGCCGACATGCACGACATGATTGAAGGCGACATTCGCTTTTCTCAACAGTTTGGATTGGAGATCTAAGGTATGCGGATTCCACTGTCTTGGCTTCGTGAATTCACCCAGCTTCCCGCTGGCGCTACTGCCGAAGATCTCATGGCCGATCTGGTCAGCGTTGGACTCGAAGAGGAAGACGTGCACCGTCCCCTCGATGAGCTGTCCGGACCGATTGTGGTCGGCAAGGTCTTGGACAAAACCCCGGAAGAACATTCCAACGGCAAAACCGTCAACTGGTGTCACGTCCAGGTCGTGCCCGACGGAGCCAGCCAAACTCTGGAAGGCGAGGGCATCGCAGTCGATGGCGTCCAGGGCGTGATCTGCGGAGCACACAATTTCGAGCCCGGAGACAAAGTTGTCGTCACCCTGCCGGGAGCCGTCCTTCCCGGTGATTTCCGCATCTCCGCGCGGAAAACCTACGGTCATATCTCAGCCGGCATGATCGCCTCCGAGAAAGAACTCGGTCTGGGCGAAGGCCATGAGGGGATCATCGTGCTGGGGGACTGGGGGTTGGACCCAGAGCCCGGTACCGATGTGATCGAGCTACTAGGCCTCGATGACGAAGCCGCCGAAATTAACGTCACCGCTGACCGGTCCTACGTTCTTTCCCTGCGTGGTGTCGCTCGCGAGTACGGTCACGCCACCGGGACCACGAGTATCGACCCGGCAGAATCCGTGCACCCTCCTGTGCCCAACGATTCCGGGTATCCGGTCGTGCTGGACGATCAGGCACCGATCCACGGCAACCCGGGAGCAACCCGTTTTGTGACCCGCACCGTAACTGGCGTGGATACTACCGGTGCGACTCCGGTGTGGATGGCACAACGACTGCGACTGGCTGGCATTCGTTCGCTGTCGTTGCCGGTGGACATTTCCAACTATGTCATGCTGGAGATGGGACAGCCCCTGCACTTTTACGATCGTGACCGGCTGAACGGCGCTCTGCGCGTCCGACGTGCCGCGTCCGGAGAAACGCTCGAAACCCTCGACGGCAAGACCCGCACACTGGATCCCGAAGACCTGTTGATCGCTGACGACTCCGGTCCGATCGGGCTGGCCGGCGTGATGGGTGGTTTGGCCACCGAAGTGACCGAACAAACCACCGATATTGTGATCGAGTCTGCCCATTTCGATCAGGTTTCTGTCGCCCGGACCAAGCGTCGCCACAAGCTCCCCTCAGAAGCCTCGCGTCGCAACGAGCGCGGTGTGGACTGGGAGATTTGCGACGAAGCCGCCGAACGCGCCGTCCAGCTCCTCGTGGAACTGGCCGGTGGTGTTGCTGATGAGGGTGTCACCGATATCGGCGAACGCCCCGAACCGACCGTCGTTGAGATGGCAGCTGATTTCCCAACCCAACGCATCGGGTACGAGTTCACCACCGAGCAGATCGACGAGGTGCTGGAACAGATTGGGTGCCAGGTCACCCAGCAGACCGATGAACAGTCTGGCACCACCTACCGGGTCACCGTCCCATCCTGGCGGTTTGACCTGACCATTGCCGAAGACCTGACGGAAGAAATTGCTCGCCTGGTTGGCTACGACAAGATCCCATCACGGTTGCCCGTAGCACCGGCCGGGCGTGGTTTCACCCCGCGTCAGCGGCTGCGTCGCAACGTATCGGAGACCCTGGCGGCTTCGGGACTTGTGGAAGTCCTGTCGTATCCCTTCGTGGCTGAGTCGGACAACCGGTTCTTTGGTTCCGCCGACGAGCAGGTCGGTGCCCAACAACAGATGGTACATCTGGCCAATCCGCTTTCTGCCGAGCTGGGATGGTTACGCACTTCGATGTTGCCCGGTTTGGTGACCACCTTGCACCGCAACATATCTCGCGGTTTCAAAGACGTGGCGCTGTTTGAAACCGGCTTGGTGTTCCACCCGGAGGCCTCCTCGGACGCCGTGTCGGAGATTCCCGGCGTCGGTGTCCATCCCGCACCCGAGGTATTGGAACGCATCGTCAACAGCGTGCCCCACCAACCTCACTACGTGGCTGCGGTGTTCGCCGGTCACGCGGCAACACCCGGACCGGGCTTCGAACCGACCCCCTACGACTGGGAAGACGCCATCGGTACAGCCCTGAACATTGCCGATGCCGTCGGTGTGGCGTTAGAGGTTCGTCAGGGCGCCCATCAGGCCTTCCATCCCGGCCGTTGCGCTGAATTGGTCACCGCCAGTGGATCCGTGCTCGGTTATGCCGGCGAGTTGCTCCCCAAATACGTCCAGCAACAACACCTGCCAGAACGTGTCGCGGCAGTGGAACTGGACCTGGATCGGTTGCTCGATGAGGTCCCCGAGGTAGTGGAAGCCCGTGCAGTCAGCCCCTATCCTGCGGTCACTCAAGACGTGGCGTTGGTGGTGGATGAAGCCATGCCGGCTGCCCAGGTGAAGCGTGTGTTGGAGGAGGCCGCCGGTGAGCTCTTGGAAGAGATCGCCCTCTTCGACGTCTACCGTGGCGCCGGAGTGGAGCACGGCAAGAAGTCCCTGGCCTTCAATTTGCGGTTCCGGGACCACCACAAAACACTCACCAATGATGAAGCCTCTGAAGTGCGGTTGGCTGCCGTGGCTCGCGCGGAACAAGAGTTAGGAGCGCACCTACGATGAGCGACCCAGACCCGTGGGAACTCGAACGTGAGGTACCGCCCAGCGACGAGGACCGCAAACGGGGTCAGATCCAACGGATTGCCGTCGGCGTGATCGCGCTGGTCGTCATCGCCGGGCTACTCTACGCCACGATTTCGGGGCTGTTCGTCTAAATCAGCCAGATCGGCTCATGGGCCGATGCCCCCGGGACGCGGTGAGCCCCGCGGTGATGAGAGACTACACCGTCAACACGGTCTTGCCCGTCGTCTGACGAGACTCCAAAGCGGTATGTGCGCCTCCCACCTCGGACAGTGGCACGGTTTGGTCGATTCGCAAGGTCAACCAGCCCTGCTCGAGTCCATCGAAGAGTTCGCGGGCTCGAGAGGCAGTTTCCTCGGCTGTGGCGGTGTAGTGGCTCAGGGCCGGACGCGTGATGTACAGCCCGCCGGCGGAGTTCAGCCGTTGCAGATCAAAGGGCGGTACTTGCCCCGAAGCTCCACCGAAGAGCACCATCATGCCACGAACCTTCAGCGCCTCCAAAGAGCCGTCGAAGGTTGAGGCTCCGACACCGTCATAGACGACATCGACACCGCGACCACCGGTAACTTCAGCAATCTCTTCCGCGAAATTCTCGTAGTCGAAACAGTGCTCTGCTCCAGCTTGGCGGGACAGTTGCCTCTTTGCATCGGTGGAGGCAGTGGTGTAAACGGTAGCGCCCCAATGCACACACAACTGGGTGAGTAACAACCCCACGCCACCAGCGCCAGCATGGATGAGAACCGCATCACCGGGGGCAACGGGGAATGTCGAACGAGCGAGATAATGAGCGGTCAAGCCCTGCAGAGGTAATGCAGCTGCGGTGACCAAATCCATCGCATCGGGCACGGGTAATAACTGGGAAGCAGGGGCCACAAAGTGCTCGGCATAGGTGCCCCGACCTGCGGCGGTAGCCACCCGCTGCCCGAGGGCCACGTCGGTGACGTCCTCTCCGAGAGCCACCACGGTCCCGGCGCCTTCGGTGCCCGGGATAAAGGGGTAGTCCACCGAGTACACGCCGGAACGTTGATAGGTCTCAATGAAGTTGAGCCCCACAGCGGCCGTGGTGATCAGGACTTCTTCGGGGCCGGGGGCGGGGACAGAGGTTTCAGACCATGAGAAGTTTTCCACGCCACCGGCATCGGAGACGATAGCGGCGTGGTGGGTGGTGGGGATCTCAAAATGTTCCATAGTCACTACGCTAATCGACAGCTTCTGAGAAATCAGTCACAAAAGACATGACACGTACTGAATGCATAAATATGTCACAGAGTGCATAATCGGGTGATGGTGACGTAGGCTGGCCCCTATGTGTATTTCTGTAGCCGTTTCGGGTGCCTCCGGATACGCCGGTGGCGAAGTGTTGCGCCTGCTAGTCAATCATCCCGAAGTGACCATTGGAGCCATCACCGCCCATTCCAACGCGGGACAGCGACTCGGCGAACTCCAACCCCACTTGATTCCCTTAGCTGATCGGGTCTTGGAAGAGACCACGGCCGAGGTTTTATCTGGTCACGATGTGGTGTTCCTGGCACTGCCACATGGCGCCTCGGGCGAGATTGCAGCCCAGCTACCAGAGAACACCCTGGTCATCGATGCCGGCGCTGATCACCGCCTGACATCTGAACAAAGCTGGGAGAAATTCTACGGAACCGATTACGCCGGACACTGGCCCTATGGTCTGCCAGAACTACCGGGTCAACGCGAGATGCTACGGGGAACTCGGCGCATTGCCGTACCCGGTTGCTATCCGACCTCGAATTTGCTGGCCCTGAGCCCCGGGTTCAGTGCTGGACTGTTGGAAACCTCCGATGTGGTCATCGTGGCTGCCTCCGGTACGTCCGGGGCCGGGAAATCGCTGAAACCTCATTTGCTGGGTTCGGAAGTGATGGGGTCGATGAGCCCCTATGGGGTGGGCGGCGTGCACCGGCATACTCCAGAAATTGAGCAAGGATTGACCTGGGCTGCCGGTGAGCCGGTGCAGGTGTCCTTCACCCCGACGCTGGCGCCCATGGCCCGCGGGATCCTGACCACCGCTACCGCTCGGCTCCGGACGGGAGTCTCGGCGACCTCGGTCCGGCAGGCGTGGGAACAGGCTTATGCTGACGAAGCGTTCGTGCATGTGTTGCCCGAAGGACAGTGGCCAGCTACCGCTATGGTGGTGGGTTCGAATCATGCGGTGATGCAACTGGCTGTTGATGAGCACGCCCAGCGCGTGATTGTCAGTTGTGCGATCGATAACCTCACCAAAGGCACTGGCGGTGGTGCAATTCAATCGATGAATATTGCCCTGGGACTTGAGGAGTCCCGTGGACTGACCCAGACAGGAGTTTCCCCGTGAGCGTAACACAAGCCAAAGGGTTCCGGGCCGCCGGTGTTGCCAGCGGTATTAAAGAATCCGGGGCAAAAGACCTGGCCGTTATCATCAACGACGGACCCGATCAGCAGGCGGCTGGAGTTTTTACCTCCAATAAGGTCAAAGCCGCTCCGGTGAAGTGGTCCCTAGAGGCGCTGAAATCCAGTGGGTATCAGGCCGATGCGGTGGTGCTCAACTCCGGTGGTGCTAATGCCTGCACTGGAAAGATTGGCGACCAAGACGTCTCTGACACCGCGCAACGAGCCGCTGAGTTGTTGGACACAGTTGCCGACCGAATTCAGGTGTGCTCGACCGGGCTCATCGGCGAACGGCTGAAGATCCGGGAACTCGTGGACGGTCTTGACGTGGCACTGGACAGCGCGAGTGTTGCGGGAGGCGATGATGCCGCCGAAGCCATCATGACCACCGATACGCGCTCCAAGACTGCGGTGGCCACGACTACCACCGGATACCACATCGGTGGCATGGCTAAAGGGGCTGGAATGATTGCGCCCGGGATGGCCACGATGCTGGCGGTGATTACCACCGATGCCCAGCTCGAGGCCGGCCAATTACAGAGCATGTTGCAACAGGCAGTGGCTCTCAGCTTTAACCGTGCCGACTCGGACGGGTGTATGTCGACCAACGACACCGTGTTATTGCTGGCCAACTCCGCCAGCGGGGTCAGACCCGATCCAGCAGAGTTCCAGGCCGGGCTCAACGAGGTCTGCGCCCTATTAGCTCGCCAGATTATCGCGGATGCCGAAGGTGCCCAGCACGATATTGCCGTCACTGTCGTCAACTCCAGCACCGAAGCCGAAGCTGAGACAATCGCCCGGGCCGTGACTCGCTCCAACCTATTCAAGACTGCCATCTACGGCCAGGACCCGAACTGGGGTCGCGTGATCTCGGCGGTGGGTACCGTCGACGGTGATTACGATCCCGATCAGATTGATGTCACCATCAATGGCGTCCAGGTTTGCCGGGCCGGGGGCATGGGCGAGGACCGCTCTTTGGTCGATCTCTCCCCACGCGAGGCACGGGTGATCATTGACCTCCACGCCGGTGAACACACCGCTACTATCTGGACTAACGATCTGACCTACGACTACGTTGCGGTCAACGCCGAATACTCGTCCTGAATCCCGCTAGCATTCCAGCCTTCATGTATTTTTTACTGCCCCATGACTGATGACGAAAGGTCCCTTCTCGTGACCGAAGATGTGCAAGCCCATCGCCACGACCGCCGGATTGCTGCCCAAAAATCCCAGGTGCTTATTGAAGCCTTACCCTGGATTCGCGGTTTTTCTGGAACCACTGTGGTGGTCAAATACGGTGGCAACGCGATGGTGTCGGAATCCCTTCGGCAGGCTTTCGCTGAAGACATTACCTTCTTGCACCACGCCGGCATCCATCCAGTGGTGGTCCACGGTGGTGGCCCTCAAATCAACGCGATGCTGGACCGGCTGCAGATTGATTCCGAATTTCGAGGAGGATTGCGGGTCACCACCGAGGAATCCATGCAGGTCGTGCGTATGGTGCTGACCGGTCAGGTGGGTCGAGATCTGGTGGGCTTGCTGAATTCTCGTGGCCCCTACGCCATGGGCTTGTCCGGTGAAGACGCCGCGATCTTCCGGGCCCGCCGTCGGAAGGTAAAAATCGAGGGCGAATCAGCCGATCTGGGACTGGTCGGGGAGATCGACCACGTTGCTCCGGAAGCGATCCAGACCATCATTGACTCCGGACATATCCCAGTGATCTCCTCGGTCGCGCCCGAGTTCGACGACAACGGAGAGCCTACCGGCCAGGTCCTCAACATCAATGCCGATACGGTAGCCACCGCTGTCGCGGTAGCCTTGGGAGCCTCTAAGCTACTGATTCTCACGGACGTGGAAGGGCTTTATAGCAACTGGCCAGATCGCGACTCCCTGGTGTCCACCATCGGAGTCAGCGCTCTGAAGGAGTTGCTCCCCACGCTGGAATCGGGCATGATCCCGAAGATGAGCGCCTGTGTCGAAGCCGTCGAAGCCGGAGTTCCCCAGGCTCACATCGTAGACGGTCGGGAAGAACACTCGATGCTGTTGGAGATCTTCACCTCCGCTGGAGTCGGCACCCAGGTACTTCCCGACGACCACCCAGAAGTTCTTGCCCTCAACACCACAGGAGGCCACTGATGACGGACCCGGATTCCACTCATCCCGACTCCATGCAACGGGACTACTTGCAGCGTTATCAGCAGACTGTCACCGGAGTTTTTGGCACCCCGCAACGGGTGCTGGTGCGTGGTCGTGGGGCAACCGTCTGGGATGCAGACGGTGCAGAATACCTGGATCTGCTCGGCGGAATTGCCGTGAACATTCTCGGTCATGCCCATCCGCGGATCCTGGCCGCCCTGTCGGCGCAAGCGGCAACTTTGGGCCACATCTCCAACCTGTTTACCTCACCGGCTCAGGTTCAGCTGGCCGAAAAACTCCTCGAGTTAGCCCAGGCGCCCGACGGGTCCGTGTTCTTCTCGAACTCCGGTTCTGAAGCAAATGAAGCCGCCCTGAAAATTGCTCGCGCCTACGGCAAACAGCTCAGCGAGCACAAGACCCGCATCATCTGCGTGGAGCAGGCCTTCCACGGTCGTACCCTAGGGGCGGTGAGTGTCACGGCTAAGCAGGCCTACCGGGATCCTTTCGAGCCGCTACTACCGGCGATCACCCGAGTGCCTGCCGGCGATCTCGACCAGATGGTAGCCGCCGTCGATGAGACGGTGGCTGCGGTGTTGATCGAACCGGTTCAAGGCGAATCCGGGGTCCACGGGTACCCGGCCGGATACCTTGCTGCGGTGCGCGACCTCTGCGATCGGCATGGCGCGCTATTGATCTTCGACGAGGTGCAGTCCGGGTCTGGACGCACCGGAACCTGGTTCGCTTATCAAAATCCGGCCGTGACTGGGCAAGAACACCCTGTGGTTCCCGATGTGGTGACCTTGGCCAAATCTCTGGGCGGAGGATTCCCGATCGGGGCGACGGTGTGTCTGAACAAGGCCACCTCGATGGCACTGAGCGCCGGTCAACACGGCACCACCTTCGGTGGCAACCCGCTAGCTTGTGCGGTAGCCCTGGAAGTCCTGCACACCCTGGAAGAGGAGAACTTGCTGGAGCGGGCCCAGGCCATCGGGCGCTCCATGGCCACACATCTCACCGAGATCGAGGGGATCGAGACTGTGCGAGTCTACGGCGCCTGGGCCGGGATCGATGTGTCGATACCCGACCAGCCAGCCGACCAGCCACGCCCCGCCCGGGACGACCTCAACACACCGCACCTGGCGGCTCGAGCCGTCACGGCTGCCGCCGAGGCAGGTTTTCTCATCAACGCCACCTCGCCAACCACGTTGCGGTTGGCTCCCAGCTTGGTGGTCACTGACGAGCAGCTGGACTCGTTCTACCAGCGGCTCCCCGCGCTTGTCGCGACAGCCAGCCAGAATCACACCCGGTAGACCGCTACGGCGTTACCGCAGGAGACAAGAAAAGAGACATGATGAGTACAACACCGACTACCGCCACCACGCAGGAAGCAGGTGCCGGGGTGCGTCACTTTCTGATCGACACCGATCTGAGTCCCGAAGAACAAGCCGAAGTTCTCCAGCTCGCTCAGCAGATCAAGGCCGAACCGTATCGTCACCGCCCGTTGTCCGGCCCCCAGACCGGGATTGTGATGTTTGATAAAACCTCAACCCGTACTCGGATCTCTTTTGCCGCCGGGATCGCCGAATTGGGCGGTCACCCGCTGGTGATCAACCCGGGCGAGTCCCAGTTGGGGCATAAAGAAACCATCGCTGATTCTGCGCGCGTGTTTGAACGTATGGTTTCGGTGGTCATCTGGCGCACCTATGCTCAGGCCGGGCTGGAGGAACTGGCCGAGTACTCTCATATACCGGTGGTCAACGCTCTGACCGATGATTACCACCCCTGCCAAATCCTGGCGGACTTGCAAACGGTGATCGAGCACAAAGGTCGTGCCCGTGGGCTGACTATGGCCTACTTGGGGGATGCCGCCAACAACATGGCGAACTCCTACCTGCTCGGCGCAGCGACCGCAGGCATGCACGTTCGGGTCGCCGGTCCCAAAGGATATGTTCCCCGCACCGAGATCGTGCAGGCAGCTCAGCAACGAGCTAATGTCACCGGCGGGTCGGTGACTGTCACACACGACCCTGCAGAGGCGTTGCACGGTGCCGACGTGGTAGTTACCGATACCTGGATCTCCATGGGCCACGAGGAAGAGAAAGCACAGCGCCTGAGCGTCTTCAGCGACTACACGGTCGATCAGGCGGCCATGGCTCAGGCCGCTCACGATGCGATCTTCCTGCACTGTCTGCCGGCCTACCGCGGTGTAGAAGTAGCAGCCGAGGTGATCGATGGGCCTCAGTCGGTCGTCTTTGATGAAGCCGAAAATCGGCTACACGCTCAGAAAGCTCTGGTGGCCTGGTTACTCTATGCCTCGGGGCGGGCTGAGATTCCCGCAGATGTGTCCCTTCCGAAAGCGCACCGATCGGCTCAGCGACTGGGCACAAGCGTTTAGGTCAGTCTCATGGACAAACGCGCTAGCACACCGCGCAGTAAACCCAACACGCCGGGCACTAAGACGGCTCGGCAGGCCCACATCCGGTCTCTGTTGGCCGACTATCCGGTCAGTTCCCAGGCTCAATTGCGGGCCATGCTCGCCCAACAGGGAGTGGAGGTCACCCAGGGCACGCTCTCCCGTGATCTGGTCGAACTCGGCGCCTCCCGGGCCCGGGACGCCGGGGGAGAACTGGTGTATGTGGTTCCGGACCTGGGGCCTCACGCCGATGCGCAGCAGCGCTGGCAGAACGCGCAGACCGGTGATCTCGAGCAGACACCGTTGAGTGGCCCTCGGGCCAAAGCGCTGGCTCGGCTGGCTGGGCTCTGTCGGGAACTGTTGGTCTCCGCCGAGGCCTCCGGGAACTTAGTGGTGGTCCGCACCCCGCCAGGAGCCGCACAATTTTTGGCCTCCTGCATTGACCAGGCGCGACTGGACGAGGTGCTAGGTACCATTGCCGGCGATGATGCGATTCTCGTGATCGCCCGTGAAACTACGACCGGTCATCGACTCGCCACGATGTTCTTGAATATGGCCGGTGGCCAGCTCGCCGAATAGCGGGCGTTCCGAGGGCTAGCGTTGGTGCTGGTCCAGCACGTCCTTCATAGCGGGCAGGTCCATGAACTCTACGGTGGCTCGTGCTGACTGGGCACCCAGCTCAGGGTCCGCACCGGCCTCGAGTAGTTGTTGGACCAGGCCTTTGTCCTGCAGGAATACCGCGCAGGTCAGTGCGGACTGACCCCGCTGATTCGTGGCGTTGACATCCGCACCGCGTTCCAGCAGGGCGCTGACCACCTCGGGCTGGTTGCGGTAGGTCGCCAGAATCAGGAACGTATCACCATTGGCATTGGCGAGATTGACCGGGATCCCTTGATCAATCGCCGAAGACAGCATCTGGACTTTCCCCTCGCGAGCCGCATCGAACAGCGTATGCAGAAACTCGATCTGCTCGTCACTCAACTGGGGTTCGGGACCGGAATGTTCCGGGGTCGGTGTTGCAGAATCAGCCATGCTCCCACTCTAGAACACCCTGCCGGTGGCTTGAAGTCGCCCGTAGACCGATGATCTCTCCCAGCGTGTTTCTTCAGACCACAAAGTCGCTAAAGTGGAGGTGGTAACTTTTTGATTCATCCGACACAGTTCTGAGGGGACAACACACACGCATGAGCGGTTCCTCCACATCTCCAGGCCAACCCGCACCGCGCCACGGCACCAATCAAGGGTCGCTGTGGGGAGGGCGATTCTCCGGTGGCCCCAACCAAGCCGTGGCAGCGCTGAGTAAATCCACCGACTTCGACTGGCGACTGGCCCGCTACGATATCGCCGGTTCGCGTGCCCACGCCCGCGTGTTGTACCGTAGCGGGTTGCTCACCGAGGACGAACTTGCCGGGATGCTCGAGGCCCTGGACACGCTGGAAGCCGATGTGCTTTCAGAAAAATTTCAGCCAGCCGAGACTGATGAAGACGTTCATGGTGCCCTGGAACGTGGACTGTTAGAACGCGCCGGCGAAGAACTGGGTGGAAAACTGCGAGCCGGTCGGTCGCGCAACGATCAAATTGCGACCATGGGCAGAATGTACCTGCGTGATCATGCCCGCATCATCGGTGGCCGGTTACAGGCGGTCGTGCAAGCATTGGTTGATCAGGCAGAGTCCCACCCCTACGCGCCCATGCCGGGGCGTACTCACCTGCAGCACGCCCAACCGGTGTTGCTGTCCCACCACCTGTTGGCCCACGCCTGGGCGATGCTACGCGATCTGCAACGTCTGCAAGACTGGGATGTTCGCGCCGCGGTATCGCCCTATGGCTCCGGCGCACTGGCCGGGTCGACCCTGGGATTGGACCCCAATAGGGTTGCCACAGAGTTGGGATTTGATTCCGCGGTGTTCAATTCCATTGATGGTACCGCTGCTCGGGATATTTTCGCTGAATTCCTCTGGATCGTGGCCATGATCGGCATCGACCTCTCCCGAATCTCCGAAGAAGTGATCTTCTGGGCGACGAAAGAAGCCAATTTCGCCACCTTAGCTGATGCTTTCTCGACCGGCTCGTCCATCATGCCACAGAAGAAGAACCCCGACGTCGCTGAACTCGCCCGGGGTAAATCCGGACGGTTCATTGGTGATCTCACCGGCCTGTTGACCACGCTCAAAGGTCTGCCGTTGGCCTACAACCGGGACCTGCAGGAAGATAAAGAGCCCGTCTTTGACGCCGTGGACAACCTGGAAATCTTGTTGCCGGCGGTCTCTGGCATGATTGCTACCTTGGAATTCAATACCGAGAAGATGGCCGAACTGGCCCCGGAAGGTTTCGCGCTGGCCACCGATATCGCCGAATGGCTGGTCCGACAGGGCGTACCGTTCCGAGTTGCTCACGAGTTGTCTGGCGAAGCCGTCAAAATCGCCGAACGACGCGGAGTGGAACTCTGGGATCTCACCGATGAGGAGTTTGCCTCCGTCTCCGTACACCTCACTCCCGCAGTGCGG
Source organism: Auritidibacter ignavus (assembly GCF_029853775.1). Classification (NCBI taxonomy): domain Bacteria; kingdom Bacillati; phylum Actinomycetota; class Actinomycetes; order Micrococcales; family Micrococcaceae; genus Auritidibacter; species Auritidibacter ignavus. Next base: position 901,928 of record NZ_CP122564.1, on the reverse strand, counting down.
GAGGTGTTGACGACCCACGGTTCCCTCAGCGCCCGCAACGCCCAGGGCGGAACCGCCCCGGAGGCGGTGGCTCAACAGCTGGAAGAATTCAAAGCACAATTACATCGTGTCCGTGACTTCATCGACTCCAACCCCACCGGCCTGCTGTAGTCCAGTGCCGGTGAAACAGGTGACATATGCACGTTGATCAGTCCTGCTCCGACGCCCACGATCACCTTCCTGAAACCTACCGGGATGAACTCGCCCGGGAACAACGCTATGTTGGGCAGCTCTACGCTCGGCTTGACCAGCTACGCGCTGAAAAGCGGGAACAACTAGCCCGGGTGCGTAAATCCGGCGCGCAAGGATCCTTGCAGAACCAATCCGAGCGTGATGCCTTTGCCACCCAGTACGAGGACCGGATCGCTCAACTCGACGCCGTCGAAGATCGCCTGGTATTCGGCCGGCTTGACACCGAGAACGAGGACCCACGCTATATCGGACGGATCGGTCTGAGCTCGGCGGATCACTCCCGGCTACTGATCGACTGGCGCGCCCCGGAATCAGCTGCGTTCTACCAGGCCACCGCGCAGAACCGTGGGACGGTTCAACGACGCCGTCACCTGTTGATGTCACGCCGACGGGTCGTGGGCTTTGATGATGACGTGCTTGATGCAGATCTGGTCGATGAAGATATCCAGTATCGTTCCTCGGCATTGCTGAGTGCGGTCACCGCCCGGCGCACCGGACGCATGGGCGACATTGTGGCGACCATTCAAGCTGAACAAGATGAGATCATCCGGTCCCCGCTGTCCGGCGTCTTGGTGGTTCAGGGAGGCCCCGGGACCGGCAAGACGGCCGTGGCCCTGCACCGGGCTGCGTATTTGCTGTACACCCACCGGCAACGCTTGGAGTCCTCCGGCGTACTATTGGTGGGCCCCTCGGAAGCGTTCATGAATTACATTGACCAGGTGTTACCTTCCCTGGGCGAAAACGGTGTGGTGATGAGTTCTCTGGCGGAGCTGTATCCCGGGCTCAAAGCCGTTGCCGAAACCTCTCGGGACGTGGCTCGCATCAAAGGACGTGCGGTGATGGCTGACGTGATGCGCCACGCGGTCCAGGCCCGGCAACGCCGGATCACTACCCCGCGTGAGTTGAAGGTTGAAACCATTACGCTGACCCTGACACCCCAGGTCGTCGACGCTGCGCTGAAGAAAGCACGCCATTCCGGACTGGCCCACAACCAAGCACGAGAAGTCTTCGTCAACGAGGTCGTCGACGCTCTGAGCGATCAGATGATCGCCGAACTTGCCGCCGGGTCCGCAGGCAAGAACGAGGCCGACCGGTCCTATGTGCCCACCGAAATCCGCCAGTCTGTGGATGTGCGGCGCATCCTGAACATGTGTTGGATGCCGTTGAGCCCAGAAAAAGTTCTCGACGAGTTACTGTCCACCCCGCGCCTACTCGTCGATGCGGCTTATATGCTCGACAACCACGAGCTACTGGCGTTGCTCCGTGAGCCCCACGCGCCTTTTACGGTCTCTGATGTGCCACTCTTGGATGAACTGGCTGAACTGCTCGGGGCGGTGGACGCCGCTACCCGCGCGGTACAACGCGCCGAGCAACGTCAATACGAACGTGACCTCGCCAATGCCGAAGCAACGTTGGAGAATGTGCACCAGAGCCTGGAAGACCTCGGAGTCGATGGTGTCGTGACTGCCGAGGCCCTGGCCCGGTCACAAGGACCTCAGCACGTCCGGCGTAGCGCTGCTGAGCACGCTATCACCGATCGGGGCTGGACCTACGGGCACGTCATTGTGGATGAAGGTCAAGAATTGACCCCGATGCAGTGGCGGGTGCTGTTCCGCCGATGTCCGATCAAGTCTTTCACCATCGTTGGCGATATTGCGCAGTCCTCCAACGCCGACACCACCACGTGGCGGCAACGTCTGGAGCCCTTCGCGGATCAGGCGACCCGCGAGATGGAACTGAGCGTGAACTACCGAACACCGGCCACCATTGCCGACTTGGCCGCCGAAGTTGCCACCCGTCACGGGGCGAACATCTCCACTCCGAAAGCGCTCCGCGCCGGTGAGGACCGTCCACGTATTGATGTTGTTGGTGTTGGTGATCGAGACAGGCATCTGCATGAGGTGATTAATCGGTTGGCCACCGACCTGCCCGCGGCACTGATCGCCGTCGTGGTGCCCGAGGCACTCATTGACACGACCGGTCAGAACTTGTCCTCGGCCTTTCCTGAGCGCATCTGGTGGGGACAAGGACTGCGTCACGACCGGGATCTGGTCCTGGTGACAGCCTATGAATCCAAGGGACTCGAATACGACGCCGTGGTGATCGTCGAGCCCCAACAGATCGTGGCCGAAGCCGAGGGCTCGATCGGTGACCTCTACGTGGCCATGACCCGAGCCACCCAAATTTTACGGATGATCACCACCGACGATCCCGAGGAGCTTCCCGCACCATTGGAACAACACTGTCACGCCGTTGAAACAGCCTGAGCCTAACTACTCCAAGCACTGACTGTGGGGAAGATGCACCAGAGTCCAGATAGAAACTGGTATGTTGTGGTGTGTGACTACTCCAGGTGAAATTTCCGTGCCACAAGCCAATGATCCGTCCTTTGACAATATTTGGCAGGAGCTGAAGTGGCGAGGACTGGCACATGTGAGTACCGATGAACAAGCACTGGAAAAAGTGCTTGCTGGAGAACCCATCACCTACTATTGTGGCTTCGACCCGACAGCAGCGTCGCTTCATCTTGGACACCTGGTTCAACTGCTGGTGATGCGCCGACTGCAGCTGGCGGGACACAAACCCCTGGCGTTGGTCGGAGGATTCACCGGACTGATCGGAGACCCGCGACAAACCACAGAACGGACTCTGAACGATAAGGCCCTCGTGGCCGAGTGGGTCAATTCTCTGCAAGACCAGGTTTCGAACTATCTGGAGTTCGACGCCGGAGACAATGTCGCCACCATGGTGAACAACCTGGACTGGACCGGGCAGCTTTCGGCCCTGGATTTCTTACGCGATATTGGTAAGTTCTTCCGCGTGGGAACCATGATCAAAAAAGAGATCGTAGCCAAGAGACTCGAATCTGAAGAAGGCATCTCCTACACCGAGTTCTCCTACCAGATCTTGCAGGGCTACGACTTTCTGGAGCTCTACCGTCGTTACGGTTGCGTGCTACAAACCGGTGGTTCTGACCAGTGGGGAAACCTCACCTCCGGAACCGAGTTGGTCCGCAAAGTTGAAGGTCAACATGTCCACGCCTTCGGGACTCCGTTGATCACCAACGCGGACGGCACCAAATTCGGTAAATCTGAAGGCAATGCGATCTGGCTCGATCCTGAGATGTGTTCGCCCTACACCTTCTACCAGTTCTGGCTCAATACCGCCGATGCAGACGTGATCGACCGGTTGAAAGTCTTCACGTTCCTCACCCGGGATCAGATTGCAGACTATGAGACGAAGGTCAAAGAGCAACCACATTTGCGTGAGGCCCAGAAAATTTTGGCATGGTTGGTGACTAGTCTGGTGCACGGCGAAGAACAAACCCGACAGGTCATTGACGCTTCGGCTGCGCTCTTCGGCCGCGGCGAATTGGCTCATATTGACGAGCAGACCTTAGCTGCGGCAGGTGCCGAACTACCACGGCCCGAGCCAGGAGCCCTGGACTCTTCCGCGCTCACCATAGTTGACTTGCTCGTTGCTACAGGCCTGGAAAAATCCAGGTCCTCGGCACGGCGAACCGTCAGCGATGGTGGCGCCTCCGTCAATAACGAGAAAATTCCCGACCCCGAAGAGCAGTTTGGGGCCGAAAAGGCCCTGCATGGGAAGTACCTCTTCGTGCGTCGAGGCAAGAAGAATCTAGCCTTCGTGGACCTCAGCGCGCTCTAGGGCGAAAGAACCAGCTGACTAACCCCAACGCGAGAGCGGGGTCACAGAAAATAGTTTTCGCACACCGTCGCTATCAGCCTAAAATCGGCGGAATCATGCGGTAGAACCCGACGATTCCGCCGATTTTGTTTTTTGCACGAGGTGTGTGTAAAGTATTCATTGCTGTCAGAGACCAAGCCCGCTGAACGAGCGGCCAAGAAGAGACAGCATCGAGAACAGAATTTGCAACGCAGAGAGATCATCTGCTAAACTACGAATCCGGTTCTCTTCCACGTTGGGTTCGAATTTGCTTCTGAAAATCAGGTGAAGATTTGATTTGACGAGGTGAACATCGAGTGACTATCGTGGAAACCCTGAGAAATGGGAAGTTGAAAACCTCTTCTTCTGTTTCTACGAACGGTTGTTTGATAACTCGATAGTGTGCCAAGTTTGTTGATGCCAAATTTTTTTTGTTTGGTTGCCATGGCCTCTTTTTTGCCTCGTTGGTTTTGGGGTTGTGGTTTGGCCAGTGGTGGGTTTTTCCGGCCTGCCTTTTGATCGTTCTTTCTGGGGCGTGACTTCATTTTTGTTGTTCTTGTTTTGGAGAGTTTGATCCTGGCTCAGGATGAACGCTGGCGGCGTGCTTAACACATGCAAGTCGAACGATGAAGCTACAGCTTGCTGTGGTGGATTAGTGGCGAACGGGTGAGTATCACGTGAGTAACCTGCCCTTGACTCTGGGATAAGCCTGGGAAACTGGGTCTAATACTGGATATGACTTCTGACCGCATGGTTGGTTGTGGAAAGTTTTTGCGGTTTTGGATGGACTCGCGGCCTATCAGCTTGTTGGTGGGGTAATGGCCTACCAAGGCTTCGACGGGTAGCCGGCCTGAGAGGGTGACCGGCCACACTGGGACTGAGACACGGCCCAGACTCCTACGGGAGGCAGCAGTGGGGGATATTGCACAATGGGCGCAAGCCTGATGCAGCGACGTCGCGTGAGGGATGACGGCCTTCGGGTTGTAAACCTCTTTCAGCAGGGAAGAAGCTTTGGTGACGGTACCTGCAGAAGAAGCACCGGCTAACTACGTGCCAGCAGCCGCGGTAATACGTAGGGTGCGAGCGTTATCCGGAATTATTGGGCGTAAAGAGCTCGTAGGCGGTTTGTCGCGTCTGCTGTGAAAGCTCAGGGCTTAACTCTGAGTTTGCAGTGGGTACGGGCAGACTGGAGTGCAGTAGGGGAGATTGGAATTCCTGGTGTAGCGGTGGAATGCGCAGATATCAGGAGGAACACCGATGGCGAAGGCAGGTCTCTGGGCTGTTACTGACGCTGAGGAGCGAAAGCATGGGGAGCGAACAGGATTAGATACCCTGGTAGTCCATGCCGTAAACGTTGGGCACTAGGTGTGGGGGATATTTCCACGTTTTCCGCGCCGTAGCTAACGCATTAAGTGCCCCGCCTGGGGAGTACGGCCGCAAGGCTAAAACTCAAAGGAATTGACGGGGGCCCGCACAAGCGGCGGAGCATGCGGATTAATTCGATGCAACGCGAAGAACCTTACCAAGGCTTGACATACACCGGATCGTTCCAGAGATGGTTCTTCCCTTTTTGGGCTGGTGTACAGGTGGTGCATGGTTGTCGTCAGCTCGTGTCGTGAGATGTTGGGTTAAGTCCCGCAACGAGCGCAACCCTCGTTCTATGTTGCCAGCATTTGGTTGGGGACTCATAGGAGACTGCCGGGGTCAACTCGGAGGAAGGTGGGGATGACGTCAAATCATCATGCCCCTTATGTCTTGGGCTTCACGCATGCTACAATGGCCGGTACAGAGGGTTGCGATACTGTGAGGTTGAGCTAATCCCTTAAAGCTGGTCTCAGTTCGGATTGGGGTCTGCAACTCGACCCCATGAAGTCGGAGTCGCTAGTAATCGCAGATCAGCAATGCTGCGGTGAATACGTTCCCGGGCCTTGTACACACCGCCCGTCGAGTCACGAAAGTTGGTAACACCCGAAGCCGGTGGCCTAACCGTTGTGGGGGGAGCCGTCGAAGGTGGGACTGGCGATTGGGACTAAGTCGTAACAAGGTAGCCGTACCGGAAGGTGCGGCTGGATCACCTCCTTTCTAAGGAGAAAGTTTTTTTCTCAGTGTTTTTGTTGGTGCCCTGGTGTGGTGACTGATGCTGTTGTGGTGTTGGTGCCAGGGTGCTGTTTGGGTGGATCATCAATGAATCCCTGGTTGTGTGGGGGTCATGCTGTGGGCATGGCTGGTTGCTGCTATTAGTACTGTTCCGCGCCGCGTGTTGTGTGTGGTGTGGTTCGTGGAGTGTGGTGGTTGCTGGTGGTGTTCTGGTGTGTTTGGTGCACTGTTGGGTTATGGGGTAATTGTTCCCTGGTGGCCTGTCTGCTCTTGTTGTCATCGTGTTGGTGGTGATGGGGGTGGGTGGGGTGTTGTTGTGGTAATTGCATAGTGGACGTGAGCATCTATCACGACACTGCGGTTTTGTGGTGTTGTGGTTGTGCTGCAAAGAGCATGAGTTTGTGCTGCGATCATTGGCCTGTTGGGGTTGGTGGTTGTGGTGGTGTTTCTTTGTGGTTGCTTTAGTTGTTTGTTTTGTGTGTCCAGTCACCATCGCATGATGCTGGTTTGGTGTTGTGTGTGGTGTTGGTGTTGCTTGTTTTGTGGCTTACGTGTGGCGCCACCGGTTGCCCCCTGTGATTCCTTCGTTGTGTTGGGTTGTGGGGGTTGGTGGTGTTTGTAAGTTGTGAAGGGCGCATGGTGGATGCCTTGGTAATAGGAGCCGATGAAGGACGTGGGAATCTGCGATAAGCCTGGTGGAGTTGATAACCGAGCGTTGATGCCAGGATGTCCGAATGGGGTAACCCCGCGCATCGTGGTGGTGCGTGACCGCTGGTTGAATGTATAGGCCAGTTGGAGGGAACGTGGGGAAGTGAAACATCTCAGTACCTGCAGGAAGAGAAAATAATAATGATTCTGCTAGTAGTGGCGAGCGAACGTGGATGAGGCTAAACCTGGTGCGTGTGATACACGGTAGTGGTTGCGTGCTGGGGGTTGTGGGATGCGCTGTGCTGGTTCTACCGGGCTGGCGAGTGATGGTTGCGTGTATGCGAAGTAGTTTGGATGCTACACCGTAGTGGGTGAGAGTCCCGTAGTGGTAACGCGTTGGCCGGGCTTTGGTGTTTTCCCGAGTAGTACGGGGTTCGTGGAGTCCCGTGTGAATCTGCCAGGACCACCTGGTAAGTCTAAATACTTCCTATTGACCGATAGTGGATCAGTACCGTGAGGGAATGGTGAAAAGTACCCCGGGAGGGGAGTGAAAGAGTACCTGAAACCATGTGCTTACAATCCGTTCGAGCGTCCTGTGGGGTGTGAGAGCGTGCCTTTTGCAAAATGAGCCTGCGAGTCAGTGATGCGTGGCGAGGTTAACCCGTGTGGGGTAGTCGTAGCGAAAGCGAGTCTGAATAGGGCGGTGAGTCGCGTGTTCTGGACCCGAAGCGGAGTGATCTACCCATGGCCAGGTTGAAGCGTGTGTAAGAGCACGTGGAGGACCGGACCCACTTCAGTTGAAAATGGAGGGGATGAGCTGTGGGTAGGGGTGAAAGGCTAATCAAACTCCGTGATAGCTGGTTCTCCCCGAAATGCATTTAGGTGCAGCGTTGCGTGTTTCTTGCTGGTGGTAGAGCTACTGGTTGGCTGATGGGCCCGACAAGGTTACTGACGTCAGCCAAACTCCGAATGCTGGTGAGTGAGAGCGTGGCAGTGAGACTGTGGGGGATAAGCTTCATGGTCGAGAGGGAAACAGCCCAGATCATCGGTTAAGGCCCCTAAGCGTGTGCTAAGTGGAAAAGGATGTGAAGTTGCTGAGACAACCAGGAGGTTGGCTTAGAAGCAGCCACCCTTGAAAGAGTGCGTAATAGCCCACTGGTCAAGTGATTTTGCGCCGACAATGTAGCGGGGCTTAAGCATACCGCCGAAACTGTGACAAACCACCGTGTGGTGGGTTGGGTAGGGGAGCGTCGTGCGTGTGGTGAAGCAGTCGTGTGAACGGTTGTGGAGAGCGTGCGAGTGAGAATGCAGGCATGAGTAGCGATAGGAGGGTGAGAAACCCTTCCGCCGGATGACTAAGGGTTCCAGGGTCAAGTTCATCTTCCCTGGGTTAGTCGGGACCTAAGGCGAGGCCGACAGGCGTAGTCGATGGATAACGGGTTGATATTCCCGTACCAGTGGTAGACCGTCCCTGCTGAGCTGGTGATACTAACCACCCGAGCCTTCCTGGATCACCTTTCGGGGTGACGTGGTTGGTGAGCGTGGGACCTGAACTGGTGAGGCAAGCGTGTTAACAGGTGTGACGCAGGAAGGTAGCCGGGCCAGGCAGTGGAATGGTCCTGGTCTAAGCGTGTAGGATGCAGGGTTGGTAAATCCGCTCTGTGTGTGTCTGAGACGTGATGGGCTCCCACGTGGTGGGAGATCTGGTGATCCTATGCTGCCAAGAAAAGCATCGACGCGAGGTTGACATTGCCCGTACCCTAAACCGACTCAGGTAGTCAGGTAGAGAATACTAAGGCGATCGAGAGAATCATAGTTAAGGAACTCGGCAAAATGCCCCCGTAACTTCGGAAGAAGGGGGGCCTCGACCTTGACACCCACGTGCTGGGTGGAGGGGGTAGGGGCCGCAGAGACCAGGGGGAAGCGACTGTTTATCAAAAACACAGGTCCATGCGAAGTCGTAAGACGATGTATATGGACTGACTCCTGCCCGGTGCTGGAAGGTTAAGCGGAGCTATTAGCCCTTTGTGGGCGACGTGGTGAAGTTAAGCCCCAGTAAACGGCGGTGGTAACTATAACCATCCTAAGGTAGCGAAATTCCTTGTCGGGTAAGTTCCGACCTGCACGAATGGAGTAACGACTTCCCCGCTGTCTCAACTGTGAACTCGGTGAAATTGCAGTACGAGTAAAGATGCTCGTTACGCGCAGAAGGACGGAAAGACCCCGAGACCTTCACTATAGTTTGGTATTGGTGTTCGGTGTGGCTTGTGTAGAATAGGTGGGAGACTGTGAAGCTAGCACGCTAGTGGTAGTGGAGTCGTTGTGTGAAATACCACTCTGGTCATAGTGAACATCTAACTTCGGACCGTGATCCGGTTCAGGGACAGTGCCTGATGGGTAGTTTAACTGGGGCGGTTGCCTCCTAAATGGTAACGGAGGCGCCCAAAGGTTCCCTCAGCCTGGTTGGCAATCAGGTGTTGAGTGTAAGTGCACAAGGGAGCTTGACTGTGAGACTGGCAGGTCGAGCAGGAACGAAAGTTGGGACTAGTGATCCGGCGACTCGTTGTGGAACGGTCGTCGCTCAACGGATAAAAGGTACCTCGGGGATAACAGGCTTATCTTGCCCAAGAGTTCATATCGACGGCATGGTTTGGCACCTCGATGTCGGCTCGTCGCATCCTGGGGCTGGAGTTGGTCCCAAGGGTTGGGCTGTTCGCCCATTAAAGCGGTACGCGAGCTGGGTTCAGAACGTCGTGAGACAGTTCGGTCCCTATCCTCTGCGCGCGGTGGAGAATTGAGAAGGGCTGTCCTTAGTACGAGAGGACCGGGACGGACGAACCTCTGGTATGTCAGTTGTACCGCCAGGTGCATGGCTGATTGGCTACGTTCGGGATAGATAACCGCTGAAAGCATCTAAGCGGGAAGCTTGCTTCAAGATGAATTCTCCTGACACCCTTGTGGTGTGAGAGGTTCCCAGTAGATGACTGGGTTGATAGGCCGGGTGTGTAAGCACGGACTGACGACGTGTTGAGCTGACCGGTACTAATAGACCAAAGACTTACAAACACCCCCAACCAACCACAAACCACTCCCCGCCCGCCGGGGGTTGGTGAAGGATCACGGGTCTGGGGTGTGAGATCGTAAGCCAGACACAACACCACACCCTGACACAACACCACCCCAACCGGGGGTGGCCTGTCAGGGTGATCACGAGCAAACACTCACGGCACACACAAAAAACACGACACCCAACGTGTTCTAGCCAGCACAACCATGCCAACGTCCACTATGGGATTACCCCAACAAACACCGCCGTGTGTGAAACACACAGGCCCACACAATCGAAGACAAGGTTTCCCACCCCCACCCCCCGGGGGTTGGTGAGAAGAGTTACGGTGGTTATAGCGTAGGGGAAACGCCCGGTCCCATTCCGAACCCGGAAGCTAAGACCTACAGCGCCGATGGTACTGCACACGGGAGTGTGTGGGAGAGTAGGACACCGCCGGACAATCATTACACGGTCGGGGACGAACAGACCACCCTGGTGACAACGACGCCACCACCGCCCAGGCTCTGTTCGTCCCCGACCACCATTCAACCCACCAAACACCTGATCGAGGTGTTCAGGTACGCAGGTACGTATTCAGCGCTAAAAAAGTGCCAGTGCTTCGGACTGTGCTATTTTATGTGTATCTGTTGTAGTCTCTTCCAATCATTGTTTGTCACTGACCGCTACCCGGGCGCAATGAGCTAGTGTCCAGTCGTTTCTATCCGACTTCATGCTACGGCGATCACTTCCGCGCGTTTCTTGGTAATGCAACGCGTTCCCTGAGTGCTCTTGACGTGTTGTTGCTGTGGGCATCAGCACCTCAACTGTCGGCCCAGAGGGCGTGGCCCTGGTAACATTAAATATATCGGTAGAGCGTTTAGATAACGATTTACTGATAAAGTTGAATGTCCAAGTTGCACATCGGAACGTTTCCGTGGTGACTTTCCTCAGGCGGAAACGTTGAGGGGCGGGAACATGAAACTCGAGGAGGACCGGCTCATCGAAGCCTATCGGCGGATGAGTCGAATTCGGCAGTTTGAAGAAGTAACAAAAGATTTATTACTTGATGGTCAGCTTTATGGAGCGTTTCACACTTCGGCGGGGCAAGAGGCCTCTATTGTCGGGTCGTGTTTAGCTCTTGAAGAGACCGATTATATGGTTGGTACACACCGGTCACACGGGCACCCTATCGGCAAAGGCGCCGATATCAAGGGGCTGATGGCTGAATTATTCGGCCGCGTGGACGGTGTTAACGAAGGTAAGGGCGGGTCGATGCACCTGTCTGATTTCTCCGTTGGGTCGCTCGGGGAGACCTCGATCGTTGGGTCCGGACTGCCTGTCGCTACCGGCGCCGGGTTGGGCACGAAATTGCAGGGGAAAGACCAGGTCACCTTATGTTTCTTTGGTGATGGTGCTTCCAATGAAGGTGCATTTCATGAGGCTCTCAACATCGCCTCGATCTGGGATCTGCCCGTCGTGTACGTCTGTGAGAATAACGGTTATGGTGAGTTTACCTCCTGGGGAAAGGTAGTGGCATCGGAATCAATCGCTGCCCGCTCCGTGGCTTACGATATGCCGGGCGTTGTTGTTGACGGACAAGAGTTCATGGCTGTGTATGAGGCGGTCAAGACAGCGGTTGATCGGGCACGGTCCGGTGAAGGACCCTCGCTGGTGGAGACTCGCACCTACCGTTTCGAGAACCATGCGATTGGGTTGCCCGTTGAGGAATATCGGGACGACGAAGAGATCGACGAGTGGCGAGAGAACCGTGATCCCCTGGTCCTGTTCCGTGATAAGGCTGAGGAATTCGGTCTGAATATTGCTGATTTAGACAGCATTGATGAAGCGATTATCGATGAAGTCAATGAAGCGGTTGAATTTGCCAAAGCCTCGCCGGAGCCATCGGCGGATGAGGCGTTCACCCACCTATTCACCGAACCCGTCGAGATTCGACACTAGCTGTGTGAGAAGAGGATACAGGCAATGCGTACTTTGACATATCTCGACGCTATCGTCGAAGCACAACGTGACGAGATGGCCCGTGATGAGAACGTGTTCCTCATGGGCTTGGACGTGTCTTGGAACATTACCGGAACAACGGGGAACAAGAATGGCAAACTCTCAGAGCAGTTCGGGTTAGAACGTGTTCGGGACGCTCCCATTTCAGAGAATGGCTACGTTGGCACTGGAGCGGGCGCTGCGATGGTTGGGATGCGACCCATCGTCGAAATTGAAATTGCACCGTTCATCTACGTTGCCATGGACCAACTGGTGTCCATTATTTCGAAATCCACATATATCTACGGTGGTCAAGCATCGCTACCCATAACAATCCGGATGCCCATGATTTATAACGTGGGCAACGCAGCCCAGCACTCGGATCGTCCGATTTCTACCCTTGCAACCATTCCCGGGCTGAAGATTATTGCGCCGTCCACGCCCAGAGACATGTACGGGCTGTTGCGTCAAGCAATCCAAACCGACGATCCGGTGGTGGTCCTGGAAGATTTCACCCGTACCGGTGTACGTGGCGAAGTTCCGGATGCCGACGAGGAATTCACGATTCCCTTGGGCCGGGCCGATATCAAACGGGAAGGCTCAGACGTCACCATCGTGACGGTTGCCGGGGCACTGGGTGCTGCCGAGGCTGCAGCAAATCAACTAGCCGACGAAGGAATTGACGCCGAGATCTTGGACCCGCGATCGATTTTGCCTCTGGACCTGGAAGCGATTCTGACCTCTGTCGCCAAGACAGGAAAGCTTGTTGTGGCCGACCCATGTCATGACTTTTCCTCGATTGCTTCACAGATCTCGGCCGAAGTTGTCCAAGAAGGTTTCTGGGACCTGGAAGCACCGATCCAGCGAGTGACCACTCCGCACACTCACATTCCATACGCGCAGTCGATGGAAAAACCGCTATATCCGAACGCCGACCGCATCGTTGCGGCCGTACACCAAACCATGGAATGAGAGGGGCCGTTGTGACGACTGAAATCAAGCTCCCACAGTGGGGCATGTCAATGGGTGAAGGTACCGTCACGCAGTGGTATGTCAGTGTTGGCGACGAAGTAGAAGCTGGCCAACCTCTCGTTGAAATAGAAGCTGCCAAAGTCACCGACGATGTCAGCTCTCCAACAGCGGGAACCGTTCAGGAAATTTTGGTTGACGTAGACGACACCGTTGAGGTTAACACTGTGCTGTGCGTCGTGGGTGATGGTGCGATGCAGCAACAGGCAGCGCCTCAGGACGGGGATGAGTCACCGTCTGAGACCACTTCGACATCACCGACAGAATCTGAGCGGCGCACCAGCGAGAACACCTCGCATGATGCGGGTGCACCGCGAGGGATTGAAGAAGCTCGCAAGAAATCCGGTCGCATCACCGGGGTGGTTCCTTTGGCCCGCAAACTGGCCAAAGAACACGACATCGACCTTGCTCAGATCGACGGCAGCGGAACCTCAGGCCGGATTGTGACCCAAGACGTCCGAGACGTTATCGAAGGTCGCGACGCTGCACCTGCCGATGACCAAGCCCAGGAGCAACCAAGTACGGCCGAAGCCGGTGGCGTCTCACCAGAAGGCGAAACGCGGGAGAAAATCCCACGGTTACGTAAAGTCATTGCCGATCGGATGCACGCCAGCCTGTCCGACACCGCACAATATACGCTGACGACCACAGCGGATATCACGGACTTTGAAACCTTCCGGGGTGATGTCGGTGGCGGAGTGACGAAACCGTCCTACATGGACGCCGTTCTGCGGGCGGTAGCGGCCGCTCTCGGGCACCATCCGTTGTTGAATTCCCGACTGGAAGACGACTCCATCGTCGATCCGGGCGTGATCAACCTAGGTTTTGCGGTGGCACTCGAGGACGGGCTCGTTGTTCCGGTGATCCACAACGCCGAACGCCTCGGGCTGGCCGAGATGGCAGAGACCACGCGGGAACTGGCCACACGTGCGCGTGACCAGGACCTGGGCGCTGATGACTTTGATGGAGGAACTTTTTCCATCACTGCACTTGGTGGGCAAGGAATTGATTTCTTCACCCCCATCATTAACCCGCCACAGTCAGCGATTTTGGGAATTGGTCGGGTTCGTGAAGTGCCGACACGGTTTGGGTCAGGCTTCGTGTGGCGCCACGAGTTGCCCTTGAGTTTGACGGTGGATCACCGGTTGAACGATGGGTATCCTGCGGCGTTGTTCCTTGCCGAGGTGGTTGACCTTCTGGGGCAACCGAACAAGCTACTGTAGCGAGTCTCCACGCTGACATTTCACGGTCGTTGGTCCTTCGGTACGGCGACAGCGACCGTGAAATGTGTGCTTTAACGTCTGCTGTGCACGCTGTTGAAGAAGCGCGAGTGGCGAGCACAGTGATTTCAGTTCCTGAGGATGTTTCTCAACCGATCAGTGGCTCAGCCGGCCTCGTCTGACCGAACAACACCGGTGGCTTTCTAGTAGACTAACTCCGACGTGTAACAAGGTATTTTCGATCGTTAGAACGGCTCGTTAGTGACAGAACATTCAGAACAGCAGTCCTCCCCACGACGTGACCACGGAGGCCAGCGCCCGCACCGTCACAACAACCACGGTGGTCGGTCACACCCAAACCGTGGGCGTGGGCATCACGGGCAGCGATCTGTTCGGGGACCGCGCAAGGACCGCCCACGGGAGCCACAGATTGACGGAGATGTCACCGGACGGGAACTGGACGGGGCTGTCACCCGCGAACTAGCGGCTTTAGAAGAGCACAACCGCGTCAAGGTCGCCAAGCACTTGGTGATGGCCGCCCGGTACTTAGAAGCAGACCCCGAGCTCGCCTTTGACCACGCACGCGCCGCCTCCAGCCGTGGCGGTCGCATCGGGGTGGTCAGGGAAGCAGTCGGGATCACCGCCTACGAAGCAGAGAAATATCAGGATGCGCTACGCGAGTTCCGGACGTATCGACGTATTTCGGGAGACGATACCCATATTCCGGAGATCGTGGACTGTGAGCGTGCCCTGGGGCGTGGCGAAAAAGCACTCCAAACCGCCGCGGAAGTCAACCGAGAAAAACTAACCAAACGTGTCCGGGTCGAACTTGCTATCGTGGTCTCCGGGATCTTGCAGGACCTCGGCCGCGCTCAGGAAGCCGTTGCAGCGCTCCAGATTCCGGAACTAGATCGGCACAAGGCCTTTAGCTATAGTCCGCGACTATTTACGGCTTACGCGGACGCATTAGCGAACGCAAAACAAGAGCGCGAAGCGCGTCTGTGGCGCCAACGCACCGCTCGAGCGGAATCAGCACTCGGGTTCTCGGTGACTGATGATGATCCAGCGATCATCGACCTCGGTGAAGATTTTGAGCCAGCGCCAGATAAAAGTCCCCGCACCCAGAAAAAACACTCGGGACAAGGAAACCTACGCCGATGAAACTTCGTGACGGACACGATGGGCTCCTCTGTGATCTCGACGGGGTGGTCTATGCCGGGGACCAGTTGATTTCCGGAGCCGAGATCCTCAATGATCTCATCGACCACGGTGTGGCCGTGGGCTTCGTCACCAATAACGCCTCGAAATCTACCGAGGCCGTGGCAGCGAAACTCCAGAAGCTCGGCGTCCACGCCGCGCCAGCTCACGTGTACTCCTCAACTCAAGCCGGTGTTGAAATACTGCGCGCTGAACAACAGCCCGGAGCAACGGTCCTCGTCGTCGGTTCGGACAGTCTGCGACAGGCGGTAGAACAGGCCGGATTTCAGGTGGTGGACCACGCGAGCCAGCAGCCTGAGGCGGTGATTCAAGGATTCGACTCCGGAATCGGGTGGAAGAATCTCGCCGAAGCGAGCTTCGCAATCCACCGGGGCGCCTTCTGGGTGGCTACCAATTTGGACCTGACGATCCCTCAAGAACAAGGCATCGCTCCCGGCAACGGATCGCTGATTGGAGCGGTCACCCAGGCCGTGGGCAGAGGCCCCGATGTGGTGGCTGGCAAGCCGGAACCGCAATTATTCCAGCTGGCCGCCCAAGCTCAGGGAATGAACCGCCCGCTGATGGTCGGTGACCGGCTCGATACCGATATTAAAGGTGCACATGCGGCGGGATTTACTGCGGCCCTGGTGACCACCGGAATCCACCAGCCAGCCGACGTAGCCGGTCGTGACAGAACAGAACAACCTGACGTGATCATTGATCATTTGGGACAATTGGTCGAGGGCGCCCATGAATGACGACGTTGAACTCACGGATGCCAGGTTACTCGAGATTCTCCAAACTCTCGACGGGATCCAGGACCAAGACATCGCCACCGAGCGTCAGCGATACGAGCAGGTGCTGAATCAGCTCCAGGATCATCTCAACGACCCGAATGCGGCAGGGCCCACGCTGTGACCTCGACACCTGGGCAACGGTTGGACCACTATTTGGTTAGTGCCGGGCTGGCACCCACCCGAAGCCAGGCGGCAGGCTTGATTCAGCAGGGGGTGATCACCGTCAACGGCCAGGTGGTACATAAACCCGGGAAAAAAGTTGCCTCCGACGATACGGTGGAATCCCAGGCCGACCAGCAGCAGTGGGCATCTCGGGCCGGGCATAAACTGGCCGGTGCTTTGGACATTTTCCGCGGAATAGACGTCAAGGGCGCTAGCTGCCTGGATGCCGGAGCTTCCACGGGAGGATTTACCGACGTGTTATTGCACCATGGAGCTGGACACGTGCACGCGGTGGACGTGGGCCATGACCAGCTGGTGCCACGGCTGCGAGTTGACCCCCGGGTGAGCGTGTATGAAGGCCTGAACATTCGCGCGCTGAGCCTCGAAACGCTCGGGGAGTCCGTGGAGGTGGTGGTTTCCGACCTATCATTCATCTCACTGACCTTGGTGCTGGAACCGCTGGCCGGAGTGTGTGCCGACGGCGCCGATGTGATGCTGATGGTCAAACCACAATTCGAGGTCGGCAAGAAAGCACTCCCCAAATCCGGAGTGGTGACCGACCCCCAGGCCCGAGTGCAAGCGGTGACTCGCGTGGTGCATACTGCTGCCCGGCATGGGCTCGACCCGGTCGGGCTCAGCGCATCCACTTTGCCAGGACAGGATGGCAACCGGGAATTCTTCTGTCACGCCGTGAAAAGGCCCTCCGCCGTCTCGGCCGACGCGCTTGCCGACTGGGTACGACGCCAAAACGTAGACTGGGGAGAGTAACGGTTGACTGACCGGGTCAGTGCCGATGTTTTCTCCACAGAGTGCTGGCCGAAAAGTACACGCTGATCCCGTGAGACGGTACAGTGATCTGAAGCGAGACGCGCGAGTTTGGAGGTATTGGAATGGCGCCACGCAGGATTCTGATCCTGACCCACACCGGTCGTGAAGATGCCATTCAATCCGGACTCGATGTTGCTGACGAACTGTTAACGTACGGGCTACAACCGGTCATGATGCGTGATGATGCCGAAGCGATCAATCAGGCCATTATCACCGGGGCCGTGCCCCGTCGCACCATGGTGGCCGACGTTCTCGAAGATGCCGGTCAGCTTGGTGATATTGATCTGTGCGTGGTGCTGGGCGGAGACGGTTCGGTGTTGCGCGCTGCTGAGCTGGTGCGCGGTACCGAACTGCCGTTGCTGGCGGTCAACCTCGGCCACATCGGCTTCTTGGCCGAATCTGAACGCACCGATATTCCCTCCACCGTGGCTGCGGTGGCTGAAGAGGCTTACGACGTTGAAGAGCGCATGACCATCGATGTCAGAGTTTTAGTTGACGATCAGCTGGTGGCCCGAACGTGGGCATTGAATGAAGCCTCGGTCGAAAAATCCAACCGCGAACGCACTCTCGAGGTCGTCATCGGGGTCGATGATCGCCCGATCTCCACCTTCGGATGTGACGGGGTCGTGATGGCTACCCCGACCGGTTCGACTGCCTATGCTTTCTCAGCCGGAGGACCGGTCGTCTGGCCCGAAGTCGAAACGATGCTGATGGTGCCACTGTCTGCCCACGCGCTCTTTGCCCGGCCCCTGGTCGTTTCGCCGCGCTCGGTCATGTCCGTGGACGTGTTGCAACGCACCAATGAGGCCGGGGTGCTGTGGTGCGATGGCCGTCGAACCGTGGATCTACCCCAGGCAGCTCGGGTGGAAGTCACCCGCTCGGATCAGCCAGTGCGCCTGGCACGGCTGTCGCACACGCCCTTCTCCGAACGACTGGTCCGCAAGTTCAAGCTTCCCACCAAGGGATGGCGTGGGTCGATCTCAGAAGCCGATCGGGCAGAAATAGCCGCCCGATCCCTGGCGCGTCGTCAGTCCGCAGCCTCCACCGGCTCATCCGGGGTTGAAGTCGTGGAGCCACACCACTTGGCACCCAAAGTCGAAGTCACCGAGCCGCGCACCACCGAGTTGCCGGTGGTGACGAAAGCTGATGAGAAGAATCCGCTGGTGACCAGGGCGCAATTACGAGCAGACCGGACGTCAAACCGGTCCGAGGACTAAAGGGGAGGCCAGTACCGTGATAGAGCACCTAGGCATTTCGTCGCTGGGCGTGATCGAATCCGGGGGTCTCGACCTCGGGCCGGGTTTCACTGCCCTGACCGGTGAAACCGGGGCCGGGAAAACGATGATTGTCACCGCGTTGAACCTGTTGCTCGGAGGCCGGGCTGATGCGTCGCTGATTCGTCGCGGAGACCGCAAGGCCGCGGTGGAAGCTGAATTCATTCTGCCCGAGAATCACCCCGTGGCCGGGCTGGTTGAAGAAGCTGGTGGCTCTGTAGACCCGTTGGAGGACAACGTCCAGGTGCTGGTCTCCCGGACAGTGACCGAATCCTCCGGATCCACTCGCTCCCGGGCCACCGCCGGTGGCCGGAGTGTGCCGGTGAGCTTGTTGGTAGCCGTGGGCGAACATTGCATCGCCATTCATGGGCAGTCCGAACAATTGCGCTTGCG
Source organism: Auritidibacter ignavus (assembly GCF_029853775.1). Lineage (NCBI taxonomy): Bacteria > Bacillati > Actinomycetota > Actinomycetes > Micrococcales > Micrococcaceae > Auritidibacter > Auritidibacter ignavus. The sequence goes on along the minus strand of NZ_CP122564.1, from coordinate 883,318 downwards.
TTCTGCGACCGCTCAACGCCAAGCTCTGGATTCCTTTGCTGGAGCCGAGCTGAAAGACACGCTGGAGACTTATCGGAAGAATTTCTCTCGCTGGAACGCAGTTCGAGAAGAACTCCAGGCGCTACGCGCCCAAGCCCAAGACAGGGCACTAGAGGCCGAGAACCTGCAACGCTCGCTGGAGGAGATCGACGAGGCCGAGATCACCGAGGCAGAAGACCAAGAGTTGGCTTCCACCATTGCGCGACTGGAAAATATTGAAGACCTCAGGTCCGCAGCAACTACCGCCCGTGGCGGGCTGGCCGGTGAAGACGACACCGATCTGAATGCGCCCAGCGCAGAAGTGTTAGTGGAGGCTGCTCGACAGTCCTTGGCGAGTTCACCGGGAGATGATCCGGTGCTTCAGCAACTCGCACAACGGCTGAGCGAAGTGGGGATCCAGCTTGCCGATATTTCTACCGAATTGGCCAGCTATCTGGCCGGGCTCGATGATGAAGGCCCGCACGCGTTGGACCAGGCCCAAGAGCGTCGAGCTGAACTGGATCGGCTGAAACGTCTCTACGGTCCCGAGTTGACAGACGTGCTGGCCTGGGCCCAGGACCACCGGTCCCGACTCGATGAGCTACAGGGCGATACCGGTCGCATTGAAGAGCTTGAGACCGAAGAACAACAGCTCCACCAGGCCGTCACGCAGGGAGCAGAACAGCTCCGCTCCCTGCGCCTGGGTGCCGGTGAGATGCTATCGGAGAAAGTTACGGACGAACTGCACGGGTTGTTGATGCCCACCGCCGAACTGACGGTCCGGGTCAGCCCGTTAGAGACCTTCGGGCCCTCTGGAGCAGATGATGTAGCCATTCTGCTACGGCCCCACCCCGGCTCCGACCCGGTGCCACTGGGCAAAGGTGCTTCCGGAGGCGAGCTCTCCCGCGTCATGCTGGCACTCGAGCTGGTACTGGCCGATACCGACCCGGTCCCGACCTTCGTTTTTGACGAGATTGATGCCGGGGTCGGGGGAGAGGCCGCCGTACAGATTGGACAACGTCTGGCCGCCCTGGCTCGTCGGGTTCAAGTCATTGTGGTGACTCACCTGCCACAGGTGGCAGCTTGGGCAGATCACCACCTGAAAGTCACGAAGAATCCCGATACCGCGGCCGGGGTGACGACCTCGGATGTACAGGAACTGACCCGTCGGGAACGAGTTGAAGAACTGGCCCGCATGCTTGCCGGGCATGCTGACTCCTCCTCGGCGCAGGAACACGCCCGCGAGCTACTAGACCAGTCGCAACTTTGCGACTAACTCACTCAGTGAACCCCGGGCGCTCCGTCAGACCCCGGTGCTAGAGAGGATTCGAGAAATCGTGAAGAACCGTGACGAAGATCAGCGCGCCAACCAGACCCAGGACTGTGTGGATCAGAGCTACCGGGCGCCGGTGAGGCACCGGGAAACTGCTTTCCACGGGGTGGTCTGGGATATCCGACGCGATACTTTCGAGCTGGACGCCGGCGGCAAACGCCAGGAACTGACCCGAGAATATATGGCCCATCCCGGGGCAGTGGCGGTCCTGGCGCTCAACGACCGGGATCAGGTGGCGATGGTGCGCCAATACCGTCACCCGGTGTCCACGTTCTGCTGGGAAATCCCGGCCGGGCTCTTGGACGTCTGCGGCGAATCGCTGGTAGCCGCAGCCCAACGGGAACTGGCCGAAGAGGCTGGCCTGGAAGCCAAAGACTGGCAGATTCTGGTGGATCATTTCTCCACCTCCGGGGCCTCGACCGAAGGGACCCGAATCTTTCTGGCGCGCGAAGTGGCCCAGATTCCCGAAGAGAACCGGGCGGAGCTACACGCCGAAGAGGTGGGGATGCAACTGCACTGGGTGGACCGTGACCGGGTCATTCAGGCAGTACTGGCCGGCGAGATTCACAATGCCAACACCATCATGGCGGTGATGAGTTACACCGTGGGTTCAACCCAGCCATCCTGGCCGGTGCGCGAGCTGGATGATAAGTGGTTGGGTCGTAGCGGTGCTTGATCCGCGCGAGTACCCGGCAGGTTTAAGCACCCCAGCCCAGCGGTACCTCGATGCGGTGAGTATTGAACGGGGCCTATCGGAGAACACTCTGAAAGCATACGAACATGACTTGACTCGCTACGTGAACTATCTGGTCTCCCAGGGGCTGAACGACATCAGCCAGGTCACCACCCATCACGTCACCGGGTTCTTACAAACCATCCGCACCGGGGCCGATGGCGAGACCGCAGTGGTGGCCCGTTCGGCAGCGCGGATGCTCGCCGCCGTGCGCGGGGCACACGAATTCTGGGCGGTCGAAGGGTTGGTGGACCACGATCCGGCTCGGGAGGTTTCGCCACCCAGCCTGGAACAGAGCCTGCCGAAAGCTCTGAGCATCGACGAGGTTGCCCGTCTGTTGGAAGCACCCTCACCGGATACCCCGGCTGGGCTACGGGACCGGGCGCTGCTGGAATTTCTCTACGCGACCGGAGCCCGGATTTCTGAAGCGGTGGCCCTGGATGTTGACGATATTGTCCAGGCTCTGGATGGCACCTCCCAACCGGTGGTGCGACTGTTCGGCAAAGGATCCAAAGAACGCATCGTGCCGCTGGGATCCTACGCCTACCGGGCATTAGACGCTTGGTTGCGTCGGGGACGCCCGGGCATCGTCTCCCGGGGGAGGGGCACAGCGGCACTGTTTGTCAATCTGCGCGGTTCCCGGCTCTCTCGCCAATCTGGGTGGACCATTTTGAAAAAAGCCGCCCAACGGGTCCAGCTCACCGACGAGGTGTCGCCACACACGTTGCGACACTCGTTTGCGACCCACTTATTATCTGGGGGAGCTGATGTGCGGGTGGTCCAGGAACTGTTGGGACACGCTTCCGTGACCACCACACAGGTATATACGTTGGTCACCGCTGAGAGTTTGCGCGAGGTATATGCGACCGCGCACCCGCGGGCGATGAGGTCCTAAAGTGTATACCTTCAGGTTGCACTTTAACCTCAAGGCTCGCCGAGAAAGAGAGTGAACAACGGCTAAACTGCGACTTTCCCATTAGGGTAGTGTTAGAAGAATTTTCGAGGGTCACTAACCCCGGGGAGATCATACACCAGAAGTTTTGCAGGAGCTGTCTAGACCGTGAACGACCAACAGCAACCGTTACCCGTCATGATGGTCACCGGAGAACCGGTGATGGGGCCCACCGGCCGCCCTAAACACGACTTCCCCAACCCCCCGGCACTCGAAACCCACGGTCCGGCACGTATCATTGCGATGGTCAACCAAAAAGGTGGGGTCGGCAAAACTACCTCGTCGATCAACCTTGGAGCAGCGTTGGCTGAATACGGGCGAAAGGTGCTGATGGTCGACTTTGACCCGCAAGGTGCGCTTTCGGCAGGCTTCGGGACCAATCCCCACGAGATGGATCTGACCGTGTACAACGTGATGATGGAGCGAGACATCACTGCTCGCGATGCCATCATCCCCACCCGACACGAGAATATTGACCTCTTGCCGGCCAATATTGACTTGTCGGCTGCTGAAGTGCAACTGGTCAACGAGGTGGCTCGTGAACAAGTGCTCGAACGGGCACTGCGCCAGGTACGCGATGACTACGATGTGATCATCATTGACTGTCAGCCCTCGCTCGGATTGCTGACCGTCAACGCGCTGGCCGCCTCCCACGGTGTCATCATCCCGTTGACCGCAGAATTCTTCGCACTGCGCGCGGTGGCTCTGCTGGTAGAAACGATTGAGAAGGTTCAAGACCGCATCAACCCCGACCTCGAAATCGACGGTGTGTTGGCCACCATGTTCGATGCGCGTACTCTGCACTCCAAAGAAGTAGTCGGTCGACTCGTTGAAGCCTTTGACGATAAGGTTTTCGAAACCGTCATCTCCCGGACGATTAAATTTGCCGACGCCACGGTGGCAGCAGAACCGATCACCACTTTCGCCCACAACCACCCGGGTGCTCAGGCCTATCGGCAACTGGCCCGGGAGCTGATCTGTCGTGGTGGTGCACCGTGAGCCTCGCCGAACTCTCCGGCGATGCCCTCACCACTACAGCGCACCCCGAAGACTTCGAGGAGACCGACCATGGCGGTTTTCAGCTTCGCCTGAAAAATTTTGAGGGACCCTTTGATCTGTTGTTGTCACTGATCGCCCGCAAACGCCTGGAGGTGACCGAAGTCGCCCTGGCGGAGGTCACCGACGAGTTCCTGGCCTATGTGCGCACCATTGAGTCCACGGTTGATGCACTGGATGAAACCAGCTCGTTCATGGTGGTGGCAGCGACCCTGTTAGATCTCAAAACCGCCCGGCTATTGCCGGCTGGGATCTCGGATCCAGACGAAGAACTGGCGCTACTGGAAGAACGAGATCTGTTGTTTGCCCGTCTGTTGCAGTACAAAGCCTTCAAACAGGCTGCTGCGCTGATGACCCAGCGCATGGCCGAAAATGCCAGCGCGGTGCCACGACGGCCCGGTCCTGAACCGGCCCACAGCCACTTTCTCCCACCACTGGTGCTCAACACCACCGTCGAAGAATTCGCGCAACTGGCGCAGCAAGTCTTTTCCCGAACTCCCGTCGAGGATGGCCCTGACCAGGTCGGTACCGATCACTTGCACTCACCGGTGGTCTCCGTCTGGGAACAAGTCAGTATCCTCTCCTCCCGGTTAGCCCAGGCTGGACGGATGAGTTTTACCGAGCTGGTCGCCGATGCCGACAACACCATGACCGTGGTGGCACGGTTCCTGGGTCTCTTGGAGCTCTACCGGGACCGGCTGATCTTCTTGGAACAAGACCATCCGCTAGATGACATCCAGGTGCAATGGCACCCCGAACGTGATGCCCGGCTCCGCCCCGAGCCGTCTGTCACGGAGGGGGAGCATGACTGAGTCTCTGGCCGAGCTACGGGCCAGCCTCGAAGCGGTGCTGATGGTCATCGAAGAGCCGGTGACTATCGATCAGCTGGTCCAAGCCACCGAAGCCACCCCAACGGAGGTACTCCAGGCCCTCGAACGGTTACGCGCCGACTACGACGGTGAAGCTACCGGACCCCGGCGGGGGTTCGAACTGCGCGATGTCGCTGGAGGCTGGCGGATCTACTCTCGTGGTGAGTATGAGCAGACTGTGGAACGATTCATGGTCAGAGGTGCCACCGCTAAACTGTCACCTGCTGCCTCCGAGGCCCTGGCAGTGATAGCCTATTTGCAACCGACTACGCGTTCACGAGTTGCCCAAATTCGGGGCGTGAACTCCGACTCGGTGATTCGGAGCCTGCAAACCCGAGGCTTGATCCAAGATTCGGGTCAAGACCCGCTCACCCAGGCTGTGTTGTACACAACCACCGGATATTTCTTAGAATTACTAGGTCTCGATTCTGTCGCAGACCTGCCGAAACTCTCTCCCTTACTTCCTGGGTTGGCTGATCTTACCGATCTGGACATTCCCAACGACACCGAAGGATAACTCTGTATGGCAACCCGCAAGCCGCGAGGCTCCGGACATTCCTCGTCCCGTCGTACCCCGAAAGCAGGGCAGAAAGGCGGGCCCTTCTCCGGAGCAGACTACGACCGCACCCTTGGCCCGGTGAAATCCGTCCAAAAGTCCCAGCGCTCCGCGTCGGCTTCCGCCCGACGCGGTTCAGCGCGCGCTCAGCACACCCCGGATGGACAACGCCTGCAGAAAGTCATGGCCGCGGCCGGTGTAGCCTCCCGCCGCGTCTGTGAGGACCTGATCACCGAAGGCCGGGTGGAAGTCAACGGCGTGCTCGTCACCGAGCTGGGCACCCGCGTGGATCCGACAACCGCCGAGATCGTCGTCGACGGAATCCGCGTCCACACCAACCCCGAAACCGTCTATTATGCGTTCAATAAACCCCGTGGCGTGATTTCTACCATGCACGATCCCGAGGGTCGACGCTGTGTGGCTGACTACGTCGAAACCACCGATCAGCGCCTGTTCCACATTGGCCGGCTAGATAATGAGACCGAAGGCCTGTTGCTACTGACCAACGACGGAGAACTGGCCAACCGGATGTCGCATCCCTCCTACGAAATTGCCAAAACCTACCTGGTACAGGTTCGCGGGCCGTTGGCCAAAGGGGTGGGCGCCCAACTGCGCGCCGGCGTTGAGGTCGAAGAGGACGGCATAGTCTCGGTGGACTCCTTCCGGGTGGTGGATTCGACTCCCGGACATGTGCTGTGTGAAATCACCTTGCACTCGGGACAAAACCGAATTGTGCGCCGGATGATGAAAGCCGTCGGCTATCCCGTGGAACGCTTGGTCCGGGTCGCGCACGGCCCCATTGTGCTTGGTGACCAGCGTCAAGGCACCCTCCGGGTGCTTAACCAGCAAGAAATCGGTCACCTGATGGCCGAGGTGGGACTGTGAGCCAGCCACGTTTTTCCCGCACTCAGCGGGTCGATACCCAAGCGCTGGCCGAGGCAACCGAAGAAGTCTCCCAGCGGCATGCCATCGCCGAACCCGTGTTGATTCGTGGCACCGGACTGCTCGGGACCAGCATCGGTCTGGGCCTGCGCGCCGCCGGAGTCGAGGTGCTCTTGTCCGACCCATCGCCCTCCGCCCTGGCAGTGGCCGCCGACATTGGCGCGGGAGCGATCTGTGACCCCGCGCAAGCTCAGCCGGGTACCGTGGTGGTCGCAGCACCCCCGGACGTCACCGGCCAGACAGTGGTTGACTCACTCCAGCACTACCCGCATGCGGTGGTCCTTGACATCGCCTCGGTCAAAGTCGCCATCGCCGATCAGGTGCATCAAGCAGTCCAGACCGGTGTGATCGCGGATCAAGACGCCACTCGGTATATCGGTACCCACCCGATGGCCGGACGCGAAAAATCTGGTCCGGTCGCTGCCCGTGGCCAACTATTCACTGCTGCCCCCTGGGTGGTATGCGCCCGGCCAGAGACCGCTGCTACCGCCCTGGCCGTTGCCGAAGATCTCGCTCGGGTGCTAGGTGCGACCGTCTACCGCCTCGACCCGGTTGCTCACGACCGTGCGGTGGCCCTGGTCTCACACATGCCCCAGATCACCGCGAGTCTGCTGGCCAGCCGGTTGCAGAATATTCCGTCTCAGGCGCTGGAACTGGCTGGCAACGGGTTGCGCGATACGGTCAGAATTGCTGGGAGTGACCCCAGGCTGTGGGTCCAGATTCTGGCAGCTAACTCCACCGAAATCCTGCCACACCTCTACGGGATGAAAGCTGATCTCGACCGCCTGATTTCCACCCTGGAGGACCCCACCGCTCTCGGGGCGCGCCTGGACGTGGCCCAGCTGATCGATGAAGGCAACCGTGGCCAGGCCAGAATTCCGGGTAAACACGGCAACCCTGCGCAATCCTTTGCGGTTATCACCGTGCTGGTGGACGACTCGCCCGGCCAGATCCTCGCGGCCTTGCAGGATGTCGCCGAGGTCGGTACCAACGTCGAGGATTTGCGCATGGACCACTCCGCTGGGTACCAGGTCGGGATGTTAGAGATTTCGGTGCTGCCGGGCCAAAAGGATCTCCTGGTGCAGGAGTTGACCTCTCGAGGATGGAAGGTGCTCTAGCTGATGACTTCACCCCGTGCTGACCACACCGCTCAGGCGCCGTTGGTTATTGCCATCGACGGGCCGTCAGGGTCGGGCAAATCCACCGTGGCGAAAGCTCTCGCACGACATTTCCAGGCTCGCTACCTGGACACCGGGGCGATGTATCGCACCGCCGCGCTGTGGTGCCACCAGCAGGGAGTGGACCTGGCTGCTGCGCCCAGCCCGGAGCGGACCGAGCGAATCATCGAGCTGGTCCAAACCATGCCGGTGCACCAGGACCTCGACCCTGATGCCCAACTCATCCTGCTGGATGGCTCCGATGTCACCGAGGCCATCCGGGACCCAAACCTCTCGTCGGTGGTCTCGGCGGTGTCCACCATTCCCCAGGTACGCGAGATTCTGATTGCCCGGCAACGTCAGCTGATCGCTGGTAGCCCGCGCATTGTGGCTGAAGGTCGAGATATCACCACCGTGGTCGCCCCGCAGGCTGATGCGCGACTGTTGTTGACCGCCTCCGAGACCTCTCGGATGGCCCGACGGGGACTGCAACAACAGCAAGAATCAACCCAAGCATTAAGCGCCGAAATTACCGAGCGGGACCAACGAGACCTCTCGGTGGTGGATTTCATGACACCGGCCGACGGGGTGGCCCTGGTGGATTCCACCGAGCTGGATCTGGACGAGACGATTGCCAGTGCACTGCAGGCAGTGCAGACTCAATTGGCGGAGAGGACATACCGATCATGACCGAGCGTGACGACCACGACGACACTGAGTTCACCCCCTCGGGCCCCGACACCGTCGACGAGTCCTTTGCGGCGCTGACCGATGAGGACTACCGCAACCGTGAAGCTGCGTATCGGGCTGGACTGGAACAGTATGACCTCGATGACGAGGACACCGCCCTGTTAGCAGCTGGCGAGGATGAGGATCCGCTCCGATTCCAACCGAGCCATGTTCCTGCCGTGTTGGCCGTGGTGGGTCGCCCCAACGTGGGTAAATCCACCCTGGTCAACCGCATCATCGGTCGCCGGGAAGCCGTCGTGGAAGATGTTCCCGGTGTCACCCGCGATCGGGTGCAGTATCAGGCTGAATGGAACGGCGTGGACTTCACCCTGGTTGATACCGGTGGCTGGGAGTACGGGGTCAAAGGTATGGCCGCTCGCGTTGCTGAACAAGCCGAACGCGCGGTGGAACGCGCCGATGCGGTGATGTTCGTCGTCGATGCCACTGTGGGGATCACCGCCACCGACGAGGCAGTGGTCACCATGTTGCGTAAATCCGGCAGGCCGGTGATCCTGGCGGCCAATAAGGTCGATGGGATGAACCAGGAAGCTGACGCGGCGATGCTGTGGGGCCTGGGCTTGGGCTACCCGTTCCCGGTCTCGGGCATCCATGGTCGAGGCACCGGTGACCTGCTCGATGCGGTGGTGGCCACCCTGCCGGAAGAATCCGCCTACGGTCAGGCTCCAGATCTCACCGGGCCGCGCCGGGTGGCGCTGGTGGGGCGACCCAACGTGGGTAAATCCTCGTTGCTGAACACGCTGGCCAATGCTGAACGTGTGGTCGTCGACAATACCGCGGGAACAACCCGCGACCCGGTCGATGAGCTGATCACCCTGGATGGTCGCACCTGGAAATTCGTTGACACCGCCGGGATCCGGCGACGGCAACACATGGCTTCTGGGTCCGACTATTACGCCTCACTGCGCACCAAATCTGCCCTGGACCGCGCTGAGGTAGCCGTGGTGCTGATGGCAGCCCCCGAAGTGGTCTCCGAACAAGACGTGCGGATTATCCAGCTGGTGTTGGAGTCCGGGCGAGCCATGGTGTTGGCCTTCAATAAATGGGACCTGATGGATGAGGAGCGCCGGGATGATCTGGAACGCGAAATCGATCTGGACCTCAGCCACGTGTCCTGGGCGCCACGCATCAATATTTCCGCCAAAACCGGCTGGCACAACAACCGGCTGGTGCCGGCCCTTGATACTGCGCTGACGTCCTGGGATCAGCGCATCCCCACCGGTCAGCTCAACTCCTTTATTGGGGAACTGGTCGCGGCCCATCCGCACCCGGTGCGTGGGGGCAAACAGCCTCGCATCCTGTTTGCCACCCAGGCCTCAGCCCGGCCTCCAAAATTTGTGTTGTTCACCACCGGGTTCTTGGACCCCGGGTACCGTCGGTTCATTCAGCGTCGGCTTCGGGAGACGTTTGACTTTACCGGGACGCCGATTGAGATCACCATGCGGATCCGCGAAAAGCGCAAGCGTTAACACACACGCCACACAGTGGCCAGGATTAGAGCCTAAACAGGGCCTTGGCATCGGGGATAATCTCGCGACCGCCGAGACCTGCCAGTTCTAGCAACACCGTGATACCGACCAGTTCGGCACCGCGGGCCTGGATCAGATCCATTCCGGCCCGCAACGACCCGCCGGTAGCCAAAATATCGTCAACGAGCAACACCTTCATCCCCGGGGCCAGGTCGGCCGAAACCTCCATGGCTTCCGTGCCGTATTCCAAGTTGTAGTTCACTGAGGCAACCGGCTGGGGGAGCTTGCCCTTTTTGCGCAACGGGATGAAGCCACGGTTGGCCTCGACCGCTAAGGCACCGGCCAAGATAAACCCGCGAGCCTCGATTCCGGCGACGACATCGAACTCACCAGCATATGGTTCGATCAAGGCTGCCATGCAAGAGGTGAAGGCCCGCCGGTCGGCCAAGAGTGGAGTAATATCGCGGAATGTCACCCCCGGTTCTGGATAGTCCGGTACCGAACGAATCAAGGACAGCGCACGATCAAGTTCTGCGGTGGAAACCGGGGAGTGTTGCATGGTCTCCAGTCTACGGTGTTCGCACCACGTCCGTGCCGGTCATCTCCGCGTCGACCTCCCGTTTCGTCATTCCGGGTTAACCTGGTGTAGTATATTCCAGGTGCTCTTCGGAGACCACACGATTCGGGCTGTGGCGCAGCTTGGTAGCGCACATCACTGGGGGTGATGGGGTCGCAGGTTCAAATCCTGTCAGCCCGACCGAATAGATCAGCAACAAGCCCAGCTCAGGCACGATGTCTGAGCTGGGCTTTTCTGATGTGCTGTTGCCGGCGGTGTAACCGGTTCTCGTTGACAGAATATCGTCAAAATTTCTCAGTGCATCACGGCTGTGAAACCGATAGAATAGGGACTTCAGAGGTCACACGCGATCACATCGTGTGCGTCACGTTGAGGAAGGACATGCGAGCGGTATGGCACATGAGGGTGCGGTCCCTGGAGGAGAGCCCCAGGACGAATCAATCGAGACGACCACGGTCGGTTTGCCTCGATTTGAGCCAATCAGTGAACGCTCTCTGAACGCAGAGGATCGGGCAGCAATTAATGCTCTGCCCGTCGGCTCGGCTCTTTTGGTCGCCCACGAAGGTCCACACCAAGGGTCCAGATTCCTGCTCGACCGTGATGAAGTCGTCGCCGGACGGCACCCCAAGGCTGACATCTTCCTCGATGACGTCACTGTCTCCCGCCAGCACGCGAAGTTCCAGCGCGTCGAAGACGGTTTCGTCCTTTACGACACCGGATCGCTCAACGGCACCTATGTCAACCAAGACCGCGTTGATTCAGTCAAGCTTCGGTCCGGTATGGAAGTTCAAATCGGCAAATTCCGGTTGACCTACTACGAAGGTATTCAACCGGTTCAGTAGCGCCACCTCGGCTGGCATAGCTCGAGGGTGACTCCCGTGATGTGCTAGAGCGATCGGCTCGCTGTACGGGAACCGAGTGGTGATCTGTTGTACCCGTGACTGACGTTCTGAAGGTCGTGTTGTGAATCCCGTTTCTGCTCTGAATTCCTATCCCTCCGGTTCCTCGCGTGGAGTGGCAGGACTGCTGACCATCGGCGAGGTTCTGGCTGAAATCAATGATGAGTTCCCCGAGGTACGGGCCTCAAAAATTCGGTTCTTGGAAGAAAAGGGACTCATCACCCCACGACGGACACCGGCAGGATATCGCAAATACTCCCATACCGATATCGAGCGGTTGCGGTTCATCCTCTCGGTCCAACGTGACCAGTACCTTCCCCTGCGGGTGATCAAAGATTATCTGGACGCTGTGGATGCTGGACAACACCCTGAATCTTTGCCCGGGGGGCTACGGTTTGAACCTCGTAGCGTCTCCGAACAGCTCGCCCAAGAAATTGCCGGTCATGCCCGCCCCCTAACCCGTTCGGAGCTTATCGGCACCACTGGTGCCGATGAACAACTGATCGCCGGACTTGAAGCCAATAAACTGATCTGGCCCACTGACTCCGGTCGCTACACGGAGCACGCTCTGAAAGTAGTGCGGGCGGCTATGGTTTTGTCCACTCATGGGTTTGAGGCCCGCCACCTCCGCCCGTTCCGGATGATGGCTGATCGAGAATTGGGGCTCATCGAACAAGCCACCGCCGGGCTGAAAAACTCCGCCCAGACTACGGCGGCGTCGCAGCGTGAAGAAATTGCCCGCGATATCTCTCAGGCCTGTCTTGAACTACATGCGGCGGTGATCGGTGCAGAAATCGCCGAGGCCACTGACGAATAATGCCACCACTGGCCCCAGGGAAGTGCCGACTGCGAGTCTCCCGCGCTACTGATACTGTTGTGACAAATGTAAACTCGAGCGACACGCTGGAGAAAAATGGGCAGGGTCTTTGACCCGGGACAGCTCACCGCATAGCGTTATCTTAGACGTTCCAGATCACTCACCTCATGAGTTCTGTCGGGTCGAGGGCTATCATAGTCTCAAGGGTAGTTTCAGCCCGTCTACGCGACTCAGAAACTTCCCCACAATGGAGCGCGGAAACAGGAGGAATCGTGTCAGGTATCCATGACGCGGGACAGACAGACGCCGAGCGCCAGGCTCAAGGCGTACTTTTCAGTGATGACGCGCCCTGGCTTGCTGAAGAGATCGGTTATCGGGGCCCCACTGCCTCTAACGCTGCGGGCATCACCTATCGCCAGCTGGACTATTGGGCTCGCACCGGGTTGGTCGTGCCGAGCCTGCGCGGTGCTAAGGGCTCAGGGTCACAGCGCCTCTATTCTTTCCGTGACATCTTGGTCCTCAAGGTGGTTAAGCGTCTGTTGGATACCGGCGTTTCTCTGCAACAGATTCGTAGCGCTGTTGAGCACCTGCGTGAGCGCGGTGTCGAAGACCTCGCTCAAATTACCCTGATGTCTGATGGTGCCTCGGTGTACGAGTGCACCTCCGCAGATGAAGTGATCGACCTGGTGCAGGGCGGACAGGGTGTCTATGGTATTGCTGTCGGACGGGTATGGCGCGAGGTCGAAGGCACGTTGGCCGAGTTGCCAGCAGAATATTTGGTCGAAGACGCCCAGCATCCTCGTGGCGTGCAGTCGTTCCCTGGCGACGAGCTGTCGGCACGCCGGGAAGCCCGCCGTCAGTCGGCCTCTTAAAGCCACTCGTTGCGTGGCTTTCCAGCCCGGGGTGCTGGGAAGCCGAAAGACACACACGATATGCAAACAGCCCGCTTGATTTAGGTGGACTGTTGTTCCCGCGGTCCGGGCGCTACCCGCAGGCAATGACGACGGGCGAGGTTGTCAGCACTCTCGACACCGCGGATTACTGGGCTCGTCGAGAGCGACGGGAGGACTCCTGTTGCTGGGTTATTTCCTGCAGGAGCTGGTCGAACTGTCGGGCCGTTCTCGCTGCGGTCTCACCCGGCCAGAGATGAATCGGCCATGCTGCGCCCTGGATCTGTTGCCAGTTGGAGATTTCGGGAATGCTCAGTGGCAATAAGCGGTCACCGTACATCCGCTCCATTTCGGTAAGCCGGTACTTGTGCTCGGTTGAGGCAGTGCGCACACGATTTGCCAGCACACGAATACTCTTAATAGAGGGGGCAAACTCGCGGCGGAACTGATCCAAAGCTCGCAAGGTACGTTCAGTACCCGCTACGGAAAACAGCGACGGTTCAGCGACCAGGACCACATCGGTGGAAGCAGCCCAGGCAATCCTGGTCACTCCGTTCAATGCCGGCGGGCAGTCGATCAGCACTAGATCATAACCGCGCACCCGATCGAGGGCCACAGCCAGACGGTTCACATCGCGAGAACGAGTCGAGATACGCTCGAACATGGAGGTCGTGGACGACCCACGGACCACATCCAACCGGCTACCGCTGATGGGCGAGGAAGGTTCGGCGTCAGACTCAGTCCAACCGGCCGGTTCGGCATTGGTGTTCAGATCGGCTTTCTTCGGCTTACGCAATAACGTCCCGATATCCTGGGTGTTCAAGCCCTGCTTCATTCCCAACCCGGTGGTGGCATCGGCGTGTGGGTCGAGGTCGATCACCAGCGTCGACATGCCGGCGGTTCGAGCTGCTGACGCCAGCCCGAGGGTGACCGAGGTTTTACCGACTCCACCCTTGAGGCTCGAGATGGAAATGACCTGCACCGTTAGGGATCCTCACGTAGACGTTACGAAACAACACCATAGTCTAGCGTGCTTACCACCACGATGATGAACAGTTTTCACAGCGGGCCATTGACAAAACGATACGCCACCAGCTGTTATCGCTGGTCATGAACGCCTCATACGAGAGATTGATCAGGCGAGTCGCTAAACTATGGGAGAACCCACCGTCTCGTGCCCTGCCGGGTTTGAGCCGGTGACGAATCAACCACGCTAGCTTGGGTGAGCCGTGGTGCGACCCGGGCGTGGAAACGGCGCAACCTTGGAGGCCTCGTGGCGAGTAAAGACTCAGTCCAGCCGAACCGACCGGCACAGTCCGATCAGCCGACCGGTTTTTCGAAAGTACTGGTGGCTAACCGCGGAGAAATCGCGGTGCGTGCCTTTCGTGCCTGCTATGAGCTGGGGGCAAAGACGGTCGGGGTTTTCCCGTATGAAGACCGCAACTCCATTCACCGGCAGAAAGCCGATGAAGCCTACCTCATTGGTGAAGAGGGACACCCGGTTCGCGCCTATCTGGATGTGGACGAGATGATTCGCGTGGCCCAGCAAGCTGGCGCCGAAGCGATCTATCCCGGATATGGTTTCCTCTCCGAGAACCCGGAACTGGCACGCAAGACTGCCGAAGCTGGTTTGACCTTTGTGGGTCCGCCGGCCGATGTTCTGGAAGTCACCGGTAATAAGGTGGCCTCACTCCGGGCTGCCCGTCAGGCTGGTATCCCGACGTTGCAGTCGACTGATCCGACCGATGACGCCGAGGCCTTGATTGCTCAGGCTGACGACATTGGCTACCCGCTGTTCGTCAAGGCAGTTGCTGGCGGTGGCGGTCGGGGGATGCGCCGTGTCGAGCATGCCAAAGATCTTCCTGATGCGCTGTCGGCGGCGATGCGGGAGGCCGACACTGCTTTCGGAGATCCCACCGTGTTCCTCGAGCAGGCCGTGGTGCGTCCTCGTCACATCGAGGTCCAGGTGCTGGCCGATTCCCAGGGCAATGTGGTCCATATTTTTGAACGTGACTGCTCCATGCAACGTCGCCACCAGAAAGTAGTGGAGATGGCGCCGGCCCCGAACCTGGATGACTCCATCCGGCAGGCGCTCTACCGGGACGCGGTGAAATTCGCAAAGTCCATGAACTACGTCAACGCCGGTACCGTGGAATTCTTGGTTGATACCGCCGGTGAGCGTGCCGGCGAGCACTTCTTCATTGAGATGAACCCCCGCATTCAAGTCGAGCACACCGTGACCGAAGAGGTCACCGATATCGATCTGGTGTCCTCGCAGTTACGCATCGCCACCGGTGAGTCCCTGGAGGATCTCGGCATCACCCAGGAGAATCTGCGTTTGCGCGGTGCGGCCATCCAATGCCGTATCACCACCGAAGACCCGGCCAATGACTTTCGCCCGGACACGGGAACCGTGTCGGCTTACCGTTCTGCGGGGGGTTCAGGTATTCGCCTCGACGGTGGCACCATCTACACCGGTGCCGAGATTTCCCCGCACTTTGACTCCATGCTGGTCAAGCTCACTGGTCGCGGTCGCGATTTCGCCGCCGCCCGTCGCCGTGTACGCCGGGCCTTGGCTGAATTCCGAATTCGTGGGGTGGCCACCAATATCCCGTTCTTGCTTAACGTGCTGGATGACCCTCAGTTCATCGCCGGTGATGTTGCCACGGACTTCATTGACCAGCACCCCGAGCTGACCCAGATTAATCGTTCCAAGAACCGTGGTTCCCGGGCCTTACAGTATTTGGCCGATGTTACCGTCAATCAGCCACATGGCCCTCGTGTCGAAGGCATTGACCCTCGCGATAAGTTGCCCAGCTTCCCCGGGGATAAGCGTGAGGAGCCGGAGCGTTCTCCCTTTGACGGTGTCTCCCATAAGGTCGAACCACCTGCTGGCTGGCGGGAGGTCTTGCTGGACAAGGGTCCCGAAGGTTTTGCCACAGCCCTGCGTGAACATCAGGGGCTAGCCGTGACCGACACCACGTTCCGTGATGCCCATCAGTCGCTTTTGGCCACCCGTATCCGTACTCGCGACCTGCTGGCCGCAGCCCCTGCGGTCTCGCACCGTCTGTCGCAATTGTTCTCGGCTGAAGTCTGGGGCGGGGCCACCTACGACGTGGCGCTGCGCTTCTTGGCTGAGGACCCATGGGACCGATTGGCTCGTTTGCGTGAAGCCATGCCGAATATCCCGCTACAGATGCTGTTGCGTGGACGCAACACCGTAGGGTACACGCCGTACCCGCAAGAAGTGACCGAAGCCTTCGTGGCTGAGGCTGCTGAAACCGGGATCGATATTTTTCGGATCTTCGATGCGCTGAATGACGTCGAACAGATCATCCCCGCCATCACCGCGGTCCGGGAGCGCACCAGTGCGGTCGCAGAAGCGGCCCTGTGCTATACGGGTAACCTGCTGGACCCAGATGAGAAGCTGTACACGCTGGACTACTACCTCAATCTGGCCGAACGCATGGTGGATGCCGGTGCCCACGTGCTCGGTATTAAAGACATGGCCGGACTGTTGCGTCCGGAGGCCGCCCGCCGGTTGGTCACCGAGCTACGTAGCCGGTTCGATGTACCGGTACACCTGCACACCCACGACACCGCCGGTGGTCAGCTGGCTACCCTGTTGGCTGCCTCCGAAGCTGGAGTGGATGCCGTGGATGTGGCGGTCGCGTCCATGTCGGGTACCACGTCGCAGGTGTCGATGTCGGCATTGGTGGCCGCCACCAATTTCACCGACCGCGAGACCGGTCTGGGTTTGGACGACGTTGCCAGTCTGGAACCCTACTGGGAGACCGTGCGTAGTATCTACGCGCCGTTCGAATCCGGCATCCCGGCATCGACCGGTCGTGTGTACCAGCATGAGATCCCCGGCGGACAACTGTCCAACCTGCGTCAGCAGGCCATTTCGCTAGGTCTAGCCGATCGTTTCGAACAGATCGAGGATATGTATGGTGCCGCCAATAAGATCCTGGGCAACTTAGTGAAGGTCACCCCGTCCTCGAAGGTCGTTGGCGACCTGGCCCTGACTCTGGTTTCGGCACAGGCCGACCCGGCCGACTTCGAAGAAAACCCGCAGAACTACGACATTCCTTCCTCGGTTATCGACTTCCTCTCCGGTCAGTTGGGCGATCCTCCCGGAGGATGGCCTGAGCCCTTCCGCACTAAGGCCCTGCAGGGTCGGGAGACTTCCCCGCAACAGGACGAGACGGTCTCGGCCGAGGACTCCGCGGCGCTCAAGCGCCCCGGTCGGGAACGTCAAGAAACGCTGAACCGACTGCTGTTTCCCGGACCCACCCGCGAGTATGAGGAGCACACTCGTCGTTACGGTGACACCTCTGTATTGCATACCCGCGACTTCCTCTACGGTATGACCAAGGGCATGGAACACGTGATTTCGTTGGGCACCGGTGTGCGCCTGCTGGCCACCCTGCAGTCGATTTCTGAGCCTGACGAAAAGGGCATGCGCACCGTGATGGTTACTCTCAACGGCCAGGCCCGCCAGCTTGAGGTCCGCGACAATTCCGTGGAGTCCACGGTCCGATCGGCCGAAAAGGCAGACCGCGACCAACCCGGACACATCGCTGCCCCGTTCGCCGGTGCGGTCACCGTCCAGGTCGACGAAGGCGACACCGTTGACGCCGGTGACACTGTGGCCACCATCGAGGCGATGAAGATGGAAGCTGCGATTACCACCCAGGTGACAGGCACCGTTAAGCGCGTGGTTCTCACCGAGCCCACCCCGGTCGACGGTGGCGACCTGGTCCTGGTCATCGACCCGGAGAACTAGGCCAGCACCGGCAAATCACCGACGAACCACACCAACGGCGCCCGTCGGCCCGGTATCCCCGGGTCGGCGGGCGCCGTGATCATCTGTGCGGCTCAGGTTTAACGGTGTGAAGCGCACCGAAAGGCGGTGATGTTTCAGTGGCCTCTTCACCGCGACAGGCACCCACTAGGATGGGGGCATGAGCGTTGAACATTACGATTTAGCGATTATTGGGTCTGGTTCTGGAAACTCGGTGATCACCGAGAGCTGGGATGACAAGAAGGTCGCCATCATCGATTCCGGGGTATTTGGTGGGACCTGTTTGAATAAAGGGTGTATCCCCACCAAAATGTATGTCTATCCTTCCACCGTGGCCTCCACCCCAGAACCTGCCGCTGAGGTTAACGTCGATGTCAGTTTCAATGGGGCTGACTGGTCGGGACTGCGAGACAGAGTATTCTCCCGCATTGACGCGATCTCTGACTCAGGGCGTGCCTACCGCGATGAAGAACTCGAACACACGACTCTGATTGCTGAAGAAGTCCATTTCACCGGAGCACGCCAGCTCACCAGCGCATCGGGTCGGGTGATCGAAGCCGAACAGATCGTGATTGCCGCCGGGTCGCGTCCGCGGATTCCTGACGTGCCCGGTGTGGATCTGCCACAGGTCCACACCTCCGATACGGTGATGCGTCTCGAACAATTGCCTGAGCACATCCTGATCATTGGTGGGGGATATATCGCCGCCGAATTTGCCGCCATTTTTTCCGGTCTCGGCTCGACCGTGCACCAGGTCAACCGCGGTCCCCGGCTTTTACGTCACCAGGATGAGGAGATCTCGGCGGCCTTTACCCAACGAGCCCAGGAACAATGGCAGCTCACCACCGGGTATACACTCAACGGTATCCGCCAAACTGACGGGGATCAGGTGGTTGCTGATTTTACTGCAGTCAATACCGAAGAGAACTCTGCCGATCAGTCCCAGAGCGCGGATCTCAGTGTGCAAACCGATGTGGTGCTGATCGCCACCGGCCGGGTGCCGAATACCGACCGACTGAACCTGACCGCCGCCGGCATTGATACCAACGAACACCACCGCATTTCCACCGACCCGTATTTACGGGTGCTCTCCAACGGTGAGGTATTGCCCGGGGTCTGGGCGCTGGGCGATATCACCAATGACCACCAGCTCAAGCACGTGGCCAATCACGAACAGCGGGTGGTCAATCACAATATGGACCACCCGGACCAGCTTAAGCCCGCCCGGCTGGACCCGGTTCCGGCCGCAGTGTTCTCCCGGCCCCAAATAGCCAGTGCTGGACTCACCGAGGCACAGGCCCGCGCCCAATACGACGACGATGATCTCACGATCAAGGTCCAGCAGTACGCCGATGTTGCCTATGGTTGGGCGATGGGAGATGCCTTCGGCTTCGTGAAACTCATTGCCCAACGCAGTACCGGAACCCTGTTAGGTGCCCACCTGATCGGTGAGGACTCCTCAAACCTGATTCAGCCGTTGGTTCAAGCAATGAGCCTCGGCATCGACGCCCACACTATGGCACGCGGCCAGTATTGGATTCACCCGGCTTTGGCGGAAGTTGTCGAAAACGCACTGCTGGGTTTGGACGTCCCGGATTCCGGGCTGGTCTGACCCCAGCTTAGGTGTAATTCCCCGCGAGGTTGTGAACGCG
The DNA here is from genome assembly GCF_029853775.1 of Auritidibacter ignavus. Taxonomy (NCBI): domain Bacteria; kingdom Bacillati; phylum Actinomycetota; class Actinomycetes; order Micrococcales; family Micrococcaceae; genus Auritidibacter; species Auritidibacter ignavus. The sequence goes on along the minus strand of NZ_CP122564.1, from coordinate 863,844 downwards.
TTCAGCTGGGGTGAGACCGCCGATGCCGGTGTGGGGTCGGTGATGATTGTAGTAGTGCAACCAGTCGGGGTAGGTTGCGGCGTGGGCTTGGTCACTGTAATAGGTTTGGGCATAGGCCCATTCCTGGGCCAGGGTGCGGTTGAAGCGTTCGACTTTGCCATTGGTTTGGGGTCGGTAGGGTTTGGTGAAGCGATGCTTGACGGTGTCCCCAAGGTTGGCCTTGAACAGGCGTGAGCGGTAACAGGCGCCATGATCATTCATCACGGCCTGCACGGTGATCCCAGCATCGGCGAAGAATGCTTGGGCGCGTTGCCAGAACCCTGCGGCGGTCTCTTTGCGCTCATCGGACAGGATCTCAGAATAGGCCAGCCGCGGGTGATCATCCACGGCGTGGTGTAAGAACGCATAGCCGCGGCCCGTGTTGCCGTACCCGTTGTTTTTGCGGCCTGCGACCCCGAGTTTCCGATGGCCACCGCCGTCGGGGATTCGGCCCAGTTTCTTGATATCCACGTGCACGAGTTGCCCGGGAGCCGATTTTTCATAACGGATGGGGGCTGGTGTGAGCACCGGCAGCCCGGTGGTCTGATCCACGTGCGCTAACCGGGGCATCCGGTATCGGGCCAGCACCCGACCCACCGTGGAGCGGGCGATACCCAGGTGATAACTGATCCGATGCGGGCCCCGCCGGCGGGTGAACCGCAGCGCAATGATGCGCCGCTCCTTGCGAACAGACAACCGATGGGGTGACCGATGCGGCCGCGACGATCGATCCGTCAGCGGCTCCCCGGCCCGATAGCGAGCGGCCCACTTCGAGGCCGTGGCCGGTGAGACTTGCAAGCGTTCGGCCGCTCGACGAATCGTCCAGCCGTGCTCAACAATCAACACAGCAAGGCGACGACGGCCTTCAGGAGTCAACGGTGCATTAGGGTGGAACATGAAGACCTCCGGTTTTCAGATGCAGGTTGTGCTAACCCCATCTGTACCGGAGGTCTTCTTCCTACCGCGAGTGTTCACAACCTCCCGGGGAACTACACCTAGGAGGTTTTCGGCTTGGGCTTGGCATAGATCTCTTCGATCAGGTTTTCGTAGTCGCGGGTGACGACCTCACGCTTGATCTTCAACGACGGGGTCATCTGTCCGGACTCCACGGTGAAGTCCTCGGTGGTAATGCGGAACTCACGGATTGATTCGGCCCGAGACACGGTGTCATTGGCCTTGTCCACCAGTGTCTGGACGTGGGCAATGATGTCGGGATGCTGGGACATTTCCTTGATTGACATCTCCGGGTCCAGCTTGTGCTGACGCAACCAGTCCGGGGCGGTTTCTTCGTCGATGGTAACGAGGGCGGCCACGAAGGGACGCTGATCGCCAATGACGATGGCCTGAGAGATCAACACGTCGGAACGTAACACGTCTTCCAGCTGTGAGGGCGAAACGTTCTTACCACCGGCGGTGACAATCAGTTCTTTCTTCCGGCCGGTGATGGACAGGTACCCGTCCTCATCTAGCTCGCCGAGATCCCCGGTGGCAAACCAGCCGTCGGTGAAGGTGCTGTCGGCCAGGTCAGGACGGTTGCGGTAGCCACGCATCACGGAGACACCCTTGGCCAGTACTTCACCGTCGTCGGCAATCTTGATGGCGTTACCCGGGATGGGGCGTCCCACACTACCGATGCGCAGTTCCGAGGGAAGGTTGACGGTGACCGGCGCGGTGGTCTCGGTGAGTCCGTAGCCTTCTAGAATGGTGACCCCCACACCCCGGAAGAAGTGCCCCAATCGGGCACCAAGCGGGCCACCTCCGGAGACCGCGTGGGTCACTCGACCGCCCATGGCGTCTTTGATCTTGTTGTAGAGAAGTTTGTCGAACAGAGCGTGCTTGAGCTTGAGGCCGAGGGGTACCTTGCCATCTTGTAGAGCGGTCGAATAATCCACCGCGGTCTGGGCGCCGGCTTCGAAGATCTTGCCACGGCCGGAGTCATCGGCCTTCATTTTCGCAGCGTTGTAGACCTTCTCAAATACCCGGGGCACGGCCAACAGGAAGTCTGGTTTGAAACTCTGCAAATCTGGGACCAGCTGTTTGATATTGGCGGTGTGTCCCACCCGGGCGCCCCCGGCTACAGCGATTACCGCGATAAAACGGGCGAAGACGTGAGCTAGGGGGATAAATAGCACCGTGGAGTGTCCCGGACGCACCACGTCGCCCAGTTCTGTGGACAGGACTTGCTGGGAGAGTTCGGAGAAGTTGCCGTGCGTGAGTTCACACCCCTTCGGTTTGCCGGTGGTGCCCGAGGTGTAAATTACCGTCGCTAGGTCTTCCAGTGTGGCAATATTGCGACGCCGTTCCATTTCCTCGGCGTCGGGGCCTTCTTGGCTGTGAGCCCGCAGGTCGTCGAGGTTTTCGTCGAAGAGCCAGATGCCCACTAGAGGGTCGAGATTTTCTTGGCGCACCGCTCGCTCGACGACCTGCTGGTGAGTGGCGTTTTCTGCCAGCACAGCTTTAATACCGGAATCTTCCAGAATCCAGGCCACCTGCGACGGCGATGAGGTTTCGTAAATCGGGACAGTCACCGCTCCGGCGTACCAGATGGCGAAATCGGCCAGCGTCCATTCGTAGCGGGTGGCGGACATGATGCCCACTCGGTCACCAGGTGCAATGCCGATGCCGGCCAGAGCCCGAGCGAGTTCTTTCACCTCGGCCTGGAAGGTCGCAGAGGAAATGTCGGTCCATTCGCCAGGAGAAGTTTGCCGAGCAAAAAGAGCGCGGTTGCGATCCGCTACCACTTGGTGCTCGAGCAAATCGGTGATATTTTCCGTCCGATCAACGGTCCTGGCTGATTCGGTGACGATTTCTTTCATAAAAATCCTCCTGGCGCTGTCCAAAATGTGGCTAGAGCGATGTGTATCAACTCACAATATTAGTCCGTATGCCCAGGATTTACGAAAGAAGGGTAACCTCTCAGCAGGGGGCGGATTCCGCCTACACTGCAAGTCAGGGAGCCAAAAACAAGCCGGTAACTTAAACCCTGGCTCCACTCCCATAGTCATCATCACTGTCTCGGCGACTATATCGATCTCGCGGTAACAGATAAAACAAACTGACCGCGGCCCCGAACCAGGCGAGCCACAGTCCTGTCGTGAACCACCACGATAGCTGCACACCGGGTAGTACCCAGAGCACGAAAAAGATCAGGGGGATACCGATGACGGTGACCCAGGACAGCACAGCACGGGGAGAACCAGAAAAAATCGGCCGGGGTGTCGCCGGGACGAAATCGTCATCGGGTTCCTCGGCCAGAGTGTAATCCCTTGGTCCGCGGGGCGTTGCTGTGGTGGAGGTTTCGCCGTGTTGGTGAGCTGTCCTGTCGACGGGAGCCGGCGCTGTGGCCTGGGTGTCGCTCCCGCCGAGCTCTAAGACGATGTCCCGCCACCGTTGCTCCTCGCTGTGTGGCTCATCAGGTGAACGATCAGGCATCTGCTCTCCCGGCTCTGGTCAGACTGAGTTCGTGTAATAGCGTTGCGCGACTGTGTTGGTGTATCAGCGTAGCATCGGCGTCCAGTGTCGCCACGTGACGAGAATGGGGTAGTGGAACGATCTCCAAAAGCTCTGTTGCCATGTGCCGACGCAAGGTCGACAGGGACCGATCTGAGACCAGCTGATCTTCGGTAGAACGATAGACGGTCACCGGGGTGGAAATCTTTGAGAGCTCGCCACGTATGGTGCGCATCAAACGGGCGAGTTGCTCGACCGCAGCCAGCGGGGTCCGCGGATAGGCATGTTCTGACAGCGGTGTCTCGGTGTCAGAAGACAGCGCGTATGGGTCGGCTATATCGTCAGCGATGGAGCCAATGGTGGGCACCAGAGGAGCCAGCAACGGCGTGAACCATGCGGCGATGCTGGTCCATCTGTGAAGTTCAAGCGCGGGATTGACCAGAAATACTCGGTCGATTTCAGGCAGGTGCGCGGCCGCATCTAGAGCCAGGAGGCCTCCCATGGATAGTCCGCCCACCACTAGCCGGGTGGTGTGTCCGGCATGGCGTTGCTGGCCCTGGCGGTCGAGAACCGCTAAGACGGTGGTTGCCGCTGCGGCACGAATCTCCTCGGCGCTGGTGCGGGCAAGATCTTGCCACTGCGTCCCGTGTCCGGGAAGTAAGGGAGCGACCACGTTGACGCCATGTTCGGCCAAGTCATAAGCCCACGGAGCGATGGAGGCCGGGCCAGACGTAAAACCGTGGAAAATTACCGCCGTCATCGAGACACCGGTGCTCGTTTCGGCCAGCATCCCTGAAGGACGGCCCACCAGGTCCAGGGGCTGTTGCTGCGGGTTACTCGTCACGGTTGCTCTCCTTCTCCCCGGGGTCTTCTCGGGAGATTTGTCTTTTAGATTCATGCACCTGACAACCGGTCCTCAACTTCGTAGACTCATTCTATGAGTTTTGATGCCACAGCAGGAGTGCAACCGTTCGGAACCACCTTCTCTGAAGGTGCCGCACAGTACCCAGGATTGGACGACTATCAGACCAAGCCCATCAAACAGGCTCCTGAGTGGTATGACCCCGAGCTCGCACAGCACGTGATTGATGAGCTTTCCGTGGTGCCTCCGCTCGTTTTCGCCGGCGAGGTTGACGTATTGCGCTCGCGGTTGGCCACCGTCGCAGCCGGAGACGCCTTCGTGCTCCAAGGCGGTGACTGCGCCGAAACCTTTGCCGGAGCCACCGCGAATAAAATTTCCGATCGCGTCAAAACCCTACTGCAGATGGCGGTGGTGCTGACTTACGGCGCGTCCATGCCAGTGGTGAAAATGGGCCGGATGGCAGGCCAGTTCGCTAAGCCCCGTTCCTCGGACACCGAAACCCGTGATGGAGTGACCTTGCCCAGTTTCCGCGGCGAGATCGTCAACGGCTTCGAATTCACCGAAGAAGCCCGCCGCCATGATCCGGAACGGATGCTCAAGGCCTACCACACCTCGGCATCGACCCTGAACCTTATTCGTGCTTTCACCCAGGGAGGTTTTGCCGACCTACGGGCTGTGCACGCCTGGAATAAAGGTTTTATGTCCAACCCGGCCTACGCTCGCTACGACGAACTCGCCGGAGAAATCGACCGTGCCGTGCGGTTCATGGCCGCAGCCGGGGCGGATTTCACGGCGCTACGCACCACCGAATTCTTCGCTGCCCATGAAGCGTTGTTGCTGGATTACGAACGTGCCCTGACCAGGTTGGACTCACGTACTGGTCTGCCCTACGCCACCTCCGGACACTTCCTGTGGGTCGGGGAGCGCACCCGCGACATTGACGGGGCTCACGTGGAGTTCCTGTCCAAGGTGCGCAACCCGATTGGGGTCAAGCTAGGCCCGAACACCACACCTGAGGACGCACTACAGCTACTTGATAAGCTCGACCCAGAGCGCGAGCCGGGACGCATCACCTTCATCTCCCGGATGGGCGCATCCAAGATTCGGGAGAACCTCCCGCCGTTGGTCGAAGCCGTTCGTGACTCGGGAGCCACCCCGCTGTGGGTGACCGACCCGATGCACGGCAACACGGTGACCGCAGCCAATGGATACAAGACCCGTCGCTTTGACGATGTTGTCGATGAGTTGCGGGGCTTCTTCGAAGTCCACCACGCCTTAGGCACCCACCCCGGCGGTATGCACGTGGAAATGACCGGTGACGATGTCGCCGAATGCTTGGGCGGTGCCGGCGCGATTGACGAATCGGCCTTCGCTGATCGATATGAGACCCTGTGTGACCCGCGCCTGAACCATCAGCAGTCGCTGGAATTAGCGTTTTTAGTTTCCGAGGCTCTGTCCCACCCGCGAAACGACGCACGCCACTAAGTCACCATCAATCAGTTATCGCCCTCGGAAACCGTCGAGAACTTGCACCAGGTTTCCGGGGGTATGCTGTCCATCTCGGCCCGTACGGGAACCTCGGCCTGTGCTGAAAGGGCAGGAATACCAAGATTAGTGCTGAGGAATAAATGTCCGGCCAGCATCCAGCCGACGAGTAAAGCAACGGCTGCGAGCATCACGATCACAATGCTGATCATCAACCCGCGCAGTGGTTCGGGCTGAGACAGTCGGTGTGTGGGTGTCAGTGCCCGGCCTTTGAGCCGGGGTTGCCGTGGCGTGGCCATGGAGGGTGATTGGGGTGCGGCAGCCGAGGGGGTCGTCTCTGGCGGTCGAGGAGTGGCTTGCGCGTAAATAGTGGTGCGGTCTGCTGGAGGCATTACCTCCGGAGAATCAGCAACCCACCGTTGCGTGGTGGCACTTGGATGCTGTGGTTGCTGTGTTGCATCGTCGTCGTGTGCTGAAACCGGTGCTGAGGTTACCGGAACCGTTGCGTCGGTTTCGGGAGCCACCACAGCGGTAGCGTCATCCTCCGGGCTCATCCTAGTGGGATGAGCTGGTGTCGGTTGCTGTTGTGAAGGCGGGCTTGTCGGTGGGGTGGGCAGGACAATTCCAGCCGAGTCTTGCACCACCTGTCGGGGACTCAACGCGGGATGCCCCAGAGCGTCTAGCGACTGTTGGACGGCATCGAGCATGGTGAGCATTTCCAGGGCATCGTGGGGTCGGTCTTGCGGGGTTGGCTCCGTACATGCCAACACGAAGTCGACGAGCAATTCGGGTAACTCCGGAACCAGATTGGCGGGCGATGGCACTCGCGCATTGACGTGCTGGAACGCTACCTGTACGGCGGTATCGCCGACGAAAGGCTGACGCCCGGTCAGCAGCTCGTAGGCAACGATACCGGTGGCATAAACATCGGAACGCTGGTCGGCTTTCTTCCCCGAAACTAGTTCGGGCGAAATATAGGCCACCGTACCCATCAACGTGGCCCCGGTGCCGGTGTGTTGTGTGGCGGCGCGCGCCAGGCCAAAGTCTGCCACCTTGATGCGACCATCTTCAGGACACACCAAAACGTTCTCTGGCTTAATATCGCGGTGAATCAGTCCCGCTTGATGCGCAGCGGCAATACCGCGGACCATCGCGGTGAGGTATGTCATCGCGGTATCCGGTTTCAGCGCGCCCTGACGGGTCGCTACGGTACGCAGGGTAAAACCACTGACATACTCCATGGCCAAGTAGACCACAGTTCCTGTGGGAGTGCGCCCCTCGCCTTGGTCATAGACGTTGACGACGTTGGGGTGGGAAAGTTTCGCAGCTGTCTTGGCTTCTTGTTCGAATCGAGCCACTAACGCACGGTCTTCGGCTAGGTGCGGATACAGGACTTTCAGCGCAACTTCGCGATCGAGGCGGGTGTCGAGGGCCCGGTAGACCGTCGACATCCCGCCACGAGCTAGTCGATCGAGAATCCGGTACCGGTCGTCGACCAGTACCCCGATCAGAGTGTCTTGAGCTGAGGACGTCACCCCACCAGGATAATGGCTGAGTCTTAATGGTTGATGAGACAGCGCCGAGCGGGGTGGCTTTCAGCCGGCTTAGAACCGTTGCATGTAACCGCGGACCTTCTTCACATAGTCCTTGGTGTCGGGGTACATACCGTTCTTCCGCACCCCGGCCTGTCCCTGATAGTAGGAGGCAATGCCAAAGTCCAGGGAACTGGAAGTCCGTTGCAAGTGGCGGATGATGGCGATCCCCGCAGTGATATTGTCCTGAGGATTTAATAAGTTCAGTTTCCGACCAACCATCTGGGATGCCCATTCACCGGAGGAAGGAATCACCTGCATCACACCAATAGCGTTGGCCGGGGAGACCGCGGTGGCATCGAAACTCGACTCTGCCATGGCGTGAGCCAACGCGAGTTTCGGATCGACGCCCATGCGGATGGCGGTGTCACGCACCATCGCTTGCACCTCCGCCCGGGAAGGGGTTGGAGCATTGAGTAGAGCCTGCTTATTCGCATTCGCATTCGCTACCACGTGATCCGGGTAGGTGTAGTGCAAGAACGTATTACCCACCAACTGCTTCGGCTGGCCGGAGCCCGAGTTGGTGGACCCGCTTGCGGTTCCGACGGATCCGGTGGTTGCTTTTGATGACCCGGAGAGCTTGAGTTGCTGACCCGGATAGATGGGGGAGCTGACTTTTAGTCCGTTGGCGTTGAGCAGTGTCGAGAGTGAGACTCCGTGGCGGGCGGCGATGCCGGAGAGGGTGTCTCCTCGTTTGACGGTATAGGTCGAGGACTTCGATGAGCCTGCGTTGCCGGAGGTGGTTTTTGTGTTGGTTGCTGGACGTGAGGGTTTCTTTGAGCCGGTGTTGGTGCCAGAGAGCTTGATCTTCTGTCCCGGGTAAATGATCGAGCTGGTCTTCAGTCCGTTGGCGTTGAGCAGTGTCGAGAGTGAGACTCCGTGGCGGGCGGCGATCCCGGAGAGGGTGTCTCCTCGTTTGACGGTATAGGTCGAGGACTGTGATGAGCCTGCGTTGCCGGAGGTGGTTTTTGTGTTGGTTGCTGGACGTGAGGGTTTCTTTGAGCCGGTGCTGGTGCCAGAGAGCTTGATCTTCTGTCCCGGGTAAATGATCGAGCTGGTCTTCAGTCCGTTGGCGTTGAGCAGTGTCGAGAGTGAGACTCCGTGGCGGGCGGCGATGCCGGAGAGGGTGTCTCCTCGTTTGACGGTATAGGTCGAGGACTGTGATGAGCCTGCGTTGCCGGAGGTGGTTTTTGTGTTGGTTGCTGGACGTGAGGGTTTCTTTGAGCCGGTGCTGGTGCCGGAGAGCTTGATTTTCTGTCCCGGGTAGATCACAGAACGCGTGCTCAGGTCCGGGTTCCAGCGTAGCAGGTGAGACAACGAAACGTTGTTCCGGGCGGCAATGTGAGAAAGAGTGTCACCAGGTTTCACGGTGTAAATCTTTTCAGACTGACGCCCGGCCGGGATTTTAGCTGAACTCAGAGAGGCCGGGAGCTCGGTCACAGTGCCTCGGGAAGCGCTGACCCGCTTGGTGATGATCTGCTGTGCGGAGGCAATATTGGCTGGCGACGCGGTCTTTGGTTCGAATTGGACCGTGGGAACGTCAGCATGTGCTGCGGCCACGGACCCCAGAGTGACCAGGGGCAACGTGGTCCCTGCGATGGCGGTCGTATAGAGCCGGGAGGCGCCGGATGCGCGCTGAGACATAGATATATCCTCTTGCGTCAGGCACCTGTAGCCAGGGGAAGTTCTCCCGAGATCATTGTGACAGGAGTAGCAACAAGGTGTTGTTGATGAAAATGTTACCTATGTAAACCTACAACACTGATGGGGCTAATGTGAAGTGAGGGAGATACTTTTTTAGCGACACGCCGTGCAATGTTCGTGAAATCCGGAGAATGTGTGATTCCCGGGTGACATGGGGCATTGTGAGTTGATGGTTATCCGATAGTTTTAAGGCATGACTCAAGAAGCAGAAACATCAGATCTCGATCACCTGGTCGGGGAATGGATGACCCTGCCAGAGGTCGCAGAGCGTTTGGGCGTGGTGGTCACCAAGGTTCACAACATGATTCGTGACCGCCGTCTGATCGCTCTGCGTCGCGGAGAGAATAACGTGCGGAGCGTGCCGGCGCAGTTCTTCGACGACCGAGGTTTATTAGGCTCGCTCAAAGGGACCATTATCGTGCTGTCGGATTCAGGGTTTGATGACGAAGGCATCGTGCGCTGGTTGTTTACCGAGGACGAGTCGCTTCCGGGTCGTCCTATTGATGCGTTGCGCGCTGGACAGAAGGCTGAAATCCGGCGTCGCGCACAGGCGTTGGCCTGGTAACTGACTCACAGGACAGTAGCGCTGACAGGTCAGCTCTTGCGGTGCAGGAGCCGTTGGGTCAGATCGATGATCTCGGATCGGGTGCGATCATCGAGGCTGAGATTATTCAGGTTGGTTAGCGCTTCCGAACCGAGCTGTGAGACCTCCGTTGTCACACGTTGCAGGGCACCTGAGTCTTTGAGAAGATCTTGAATCTCAGCCACCGAGACATCATTGAGGTCCTCGGTCCCTAAAGCTGAGGTCAACGTTTCTCGGCCGGCGGCGTCCAGGGATAACAGCGCGTGAGCGACCAACTCGGTCCGCTTGCCTTCCCGAAGATCATCTCCCGCGGGTTTTCCGGTCAGTTCGGGATCGCCAAAGACGCCGAGAATATCGTCCTGAAGCTGGAAGGCAATGCCAAGGGGGGTGGAAAAACGTCGTAGTTTTTTCAGGGTATTTTCATCGGCCCCAGCGAGAATAGCACCGATTTCAAACGGCCACACGGTGGTGTAGTGGGCTGATTTATGGCGTAGCACAGTGCGAGCCCTTTGCAACATTGCTTCAGCAGAAATAGCGGATACATCTACTTCCGAGACGAGATCCAGATACTGCCCGGTCATCACTTCGAAGCGCATCATTTGAAATGCCGAGGTGGCGGTTGCTGCATACGGGGTGGCATCCGCCACGGCGCTAAAGCACTCTTCACTGGCCGACAGGGCCAGATCTCCGGCCAGAATCGCGGCGGCTACGCCAAAGTGAGAGCCATCCTGAGTCCAACCTTTGATGCTGTGCAAGGCCTCAAAAGATTTATGGACCGAGGGGCCACCGCGACGGGTATCGGAGCGGTCCACAATGTCATCGTGAATCAGGGCAGCAGCCTGAAAAAGTTCCAATGCTGCCGCTGCTTCAACGATGCGGTGATCGGTTGCTGAGCCCCCAGCAGCTCGCCAGCCATACCAAGCGAGCAAACCGCGAACGCGTTTACCGCCGGAGCACAAACGGGAGATTTCATCGACCAGGTCAACCGCTTGTTCGGACATCTGCTCAGCCCGGTCACGGTACTGCTGAAGAAACGTGTCCAGATAGGAGGCAAGCTTGGTACGAAACTGTTCGGCAGTTCTGCCGGCGGATGAGGATGCTTGGGACGACACGATACTCCTACCTTGATGCCAACGTGGTCGGCGGCGCTCTGCTCCCACGCTACCTGCCATGTGACTACAGTGGAGACATGGGCGCGCAGACAGACAGGAATCAACAGCAAGACCCCAGCTGGGATTCCACCATTTTGCATATTGATATGGACGCGTTCTTTTTGTCAGTGGAGTTATTGCAACGCCCCGAATTGGCAGGCAAACCCGCTGTGGTGGCGCACCATGGCCCTCGATCGGTGGTGACCTCGGCTTCCTATGAGGCTCGTGCATATGGCATCAAATCAGCGATGCCCCTCGCACACGCTCAAGCTCTGTACCCTCAGGTGGAGGTCCTGGAACCACACCGGGAGAAGTACACGGCCATTTCGGCTCAACTAACTGAGATCTGGACCTCTTTCACCCCGTTGGTGGAACGGCTCTCTATTGATGAAGCTTTCCTCGATATTTCAGGAGCGCGTAGACGCCTCGGTCCTCCGGCAGAGATCGCAGTGCAGGTCAAGGAGGCAGTGCGTGAGAGAACAGGTTTGGCAGCTACCGTCGGGGTCGCGATGAACAAATCCGTGGCCAAGATTGCGTCCACCCGGTCAAAACCCGATGGGTTAGGTGTGGTCCCGGCAATACAAACAGCCGAATACCTCGCCCCTCTGCCGGTGAATGTCATTTGGGGCGTTGGGCCGAAACTCTTCGAACGGTTCCAGAGTGCCAATATCCTCACGGTTGGTGATCTGGCAACTCAGGACCCGCAACGAATGCGTCGGTGGCTGGGGGTGGTCGGTCCCGATCTCGTCCAGTTGGCCCGTGGTATTGATCCGCGACCGGTGGTGCCACAACGCGACTCGAAATCAGTCGGCGTCGAGCATAGCTTTGATCAGGACCTGGTCTCCGCTGAGCAAGTGCACCGATATCTGCTCGATCTCAGTTATGAATGCGCTCGCCGTCTGCGGAGCGAAGGCGCCCAGGCTCGAGGTATTGTGGTGAAGGTCAAAGATGACCACCGCGCCACTCGCAATAAGTCCCGGGGACTGAGGCACCCCACCGCCTCGGGTGCACAGATCGTTACGGTCGCCGAGGAGCTCTTGGCTGAGCTGATGCAACAACGGTGGCACCCATTGCGCCTCCTAGGGGTGCGTGGGGAACGCCTGATCGATGCCGATTCCCTTGAGACAAGCGACGAAACCGCCACCGTACAGGAGGCTTTGTTTTCCTGGCACGTCAGTGAAGACTCACAGCCGTCTGACCGCGGAAACTCCGGGGAGTCTCTGGCTAGAACCGATGCTGTGATGGACGAAATCCACACCAAATTCCCTGATGCTGGGCTGAAACCAGCTACGTTACTTAAACATCACCGACAAGAACGAATCGGTGAAGATTCCGAGTGATCAAGGCCTCGGGAAGTATTTCTGCTTTTTTGGCGTTCTTCCAGCTATAAGACTTACTATAGGTACAAGGACAGTGGTCGAAGCGCATTTTCCGGGTTGATGTGCTGGACGAGGAGGCTATCGTGGCGTTATCAGAGCGTGAACAAGAGGTTCTTGCCCAACTTGAGCAGCAACTCAGTGACGACCCTCAGTTTGCGTCACAGATGGAGATACAAGAGGGTTCCTCCGCCCGGAAGCTCTCCACTCGAAATATCGTCTTGGGCGTGCTGATTGCCGTGGTCGGTTTGGTCGTGCTCCTTACCGGGGTGACCATTAACCAGATCTGGGTTGGTGTTCTCGGGTTCGTCATGATGGCCGGTGGTGTCTTTTTCACGACGCTGCGTGGCAAAACCGAAAAGGCCAACGCGTCAGACTCAACAGGTCAGTCCAAGAAGTCCTCGTCTAAGCAATCGTCGGGTTTCATGAGCGGTCTTGAAGAGCGTTGGGAACAGCGTCGTAACCAACAGCCCTAACCGCGTCTCAACGACGCGGCAAAAACTTCAGACAAAAGGCCGTGTCGCCTGATGTGTCCGCAGTGCGGATCACGCATCGGCGACACGGTTTTTTCATGCGCTTAACTGGTCTGCTTATAGTGCTCCACACCCCACCCCACCGCCCTCCGCATTCTCCCCTCCACCTTCCTCCACTCGGGCAGCGAGGTCTGTCTGCCCATGGGGGCAAGAGCTGACCGGGCGTTCAAGAACTCGGTGGACAAAACCTCGATGTTTGCGCTGGATCCGCATGATCACGCGCATTTGGCCGATCTCGATGGGGCTGACTTTCGTCGCCAGCAGCGGCCTTCCACCTTGCTGTTGGCAGCCGGTGGTGCTGGCGTCGACGGTTTTTTAACGACGCTTGACGGCCTGTGCGAAAAATCCCTCCACTTTGCTCCCAAGGTCATCCCCACTGTGCTCTACCGTCCGTTTAACCGCAGAATCATGCCGATTTTGAGGAAATTTCGGTGGCTGCATCGTCCGTGATCTCGAGAATTCTCAGCATTTTTTGAGTTGAAAACGCCCGGATTTGGTTGCGGAGGGAGCGAAGTGGGGTAAAGTGGAGGCAGGTAGAGGGCGGTGGCTCAGAGGACGCTCTGAGACACTCAACAAGGAAGAGGTGGTGGGGTCATGTTTTTGGGCACCTACACTCCTCGCCTTGATGAGAAGTCACGACTGATTCTTCCGGCGAAATTCCGGGAGGAATTGGCCAATGGGCTCGTTCTCACTCGCGGTCAAGAGCATTGCGTTTATGTGTTCTCGGCTCGGGAGTTTGAACGAGTGCATGAACAGATGCGTTCAGCGCCACTGTCATCACGCCAAGCACGCGACTACATCCGTGTCTTCCTCTCGGGTGCTTCGGACGAAGTACCGGATAAGCAGGGACGGATCACTATTCCGGTGTCACTGCGCGAATATGCCGGTCTCGACCGGGATGTCGCGGTCATCGGTGCTGGTACACGCGCTGAGATTTGGGATCTTGAGTCCTGGAACAACTACCTCGAGGAACAAGAAACTGCCTTCTCGGAAACCGATGAGGAAGTTCTTCCCGGAATCTTCTAAAACGGTCCGACCATAACTGAACAGACGAGATGGGGACATCTCGAACGTGGTGTCTTGATTCAGACCTCCAGCCGAAGGATTCGCTGGCCTGTCTTCCCCTGGGCCAGGGTATCCGGCTGGGGATCTGGATCAAGAACCGTCTAGAGGAGTAACGCGCATCGGATCAGTGAAGGAGGCGACCGTGCATCATTCCGTATCACCGGACGAAAACGCTGCATGTCGCCACACTCCTGTGATGATCGATCGCGTGGTGTCCTATCTGAATGAGGGGCTGGCGGTTGCGCGGTCTGAGAAGCGTCGCCCAGTGGTCATCGATGCCACGCTGGGTATGGGCGGGCACACTCACCGTTTGCTCTCCGATAATCCCGATCTGAGAATAATCGGCATTGACCGTGACACTCAGGCTCTGCAGATGGCACAACAACGGCTTGGGGAGTTTTCCGACCGGCTGGTGAGTTTTCACGGCACCTACGATGAAATCTCTGCTGCGATCCAGGCCGCCGAGACGCAACTGCAGACCCGGTTGGACGGCGTTGACGGAATCCTGTTTGATCTAGGTGTCTCGTCCTATCAGCTCGATGAACCATCCCGTGGCTTTGCCTACTCCTATGACGCTCCGCTGGATATGCGCATGGACCCCACCGATCAGCTCACCGCCGCCGACGTGGTTAACACGTACTCGGAAGCCGACCTGGAACGAGTGTTGCGCAACTACGGCGATGAAAAATTCGCCCGACGAATTGCCACAGAGATCGTCAAAACGCGACGACAGCGCCCGTATCGTGGCAGTCAAGAACTAGTTGAGACGATTATCCGCGCTATCCCAGCTGCCGCGGCGCACCGAGGCAGTCATCCGGCCAAACGAACCTTCCAAGCCCTACGCGTGGAAGTCAATCACGAACTCGAGGTCCTCACCCGCGCTATACCCGCTGCCATGGCGGTCCTGACGATCGGCGCACGCATGGTGGTCATGAGCTACCAATCCCTAGAGGACAAAATCGTCAAAAAAGCTATTCAACACCAGGCGCAATCACTGACTCCTGCTGGGTTCCCCGTGGAAGTCGAAGAGTACGCGCCGGTGGTGAAAATTCTCAGCAAAGGGACGGAAAAACCCACACCGAGTGAGATCGAGCAGAATCCCCGGGCTGCAGCCGCCCGCGTCCGGGTCATTGAAAAAATTAGACCCACCAGGAGTAACGGATGAGCGCTTCCCCCCAGAGCATCCGCCAGACAGCCTCGTCGGTAACGGCCGATAAGCTTCCTGTGGTCAACGGTTCGAGTGCCGTCAAGGCCCCACTACCGACGACCCAGCCAAAACACGAGACAGCCACGCGACGTCGTCCCCACCTTGCTGTGGTCACGGCTCCGTTGCGAGCCACTCCCATGGGGACAGTCATCTTTTCCGTTGCTGTGCTACTGGCGGCATTGATTGTCGTGTTGGTCATCAATATTTCGGTCTCCAATAAACAGTACGAGCTGTTGGATTTGAACTCTCAGACCTCGGAGTTACGCGAAAAGAATGAGGACCTCGAACAGCAAGTCGCTCATCTGGCAGCTCCTCAGAATCTGGCACAGAAGGCCGTCGACATGGGAATGGTGTTGCCAGGAGCCTCCGCCTCCATCAATCTCGACAGCGGGAAAATCTCGGGTACCACCGAAGCGGCGTCTGACGACAACGTCCCGACGGAGTTCGTGGGATCACCTACGGTTGCGGCCTCGGAAGGACGCCAGGTCGAGGTCGCGGAATCCCAACGCCAAGCACGCGAAGAGCCGGTGGCTGTGGATGCCAAACCGGTCCCGAAAACTCTCGAGATTGACCGCAAGGTGGACGGCCCTGAGATTGGTCGTCCCTCCGACACGAGCCAAAGGTCCGAGTCATCGGCCAACGGTGATGCAGAATTGGATGAGACGAGGATGTCGTCGCCTCAGATCAGCATCCCCTGATGCCTTCCACGAGGTGCCATGGCCAACAAGGGCCAACCAGTCACAGCAGTGATGACGAACAGGCTAGAACGTTAAAGGATGAGTGTGGCATGACATCACAGCATCAGCACCCCGCGATGACCACGCGTCTGCGGATTCGGTGGATCATTGCCGTCGCTCTGGTGTTGCTAGGGGTCCTCGCCACTCGTCTGGTCTGGGTTCAGGGGGTCGATGCGGCAGGTTTTGCCGATGAAGCCATGAATGAACGGCTGCGGTCGGTTCCGTTGCCGGCCGAACGCGGTTCGATCCTGGATAAGAACGGCAACGTGCTCGCCGAATCAGTGTCCCGCTATAACTTGGTGGCCGATCAACGCTTGAACGAGGATTATGGCGTCTGGGACGAAGAAAGTCGCTCGTATCAAGAATACGACATCGATGATCGGATCGATGAACTGGCCACCATTCTGGACATGGACCCAGATGATCTGCGGGCATTAATGATGGGTGATAGCCCCTACCAAATCATCACCCGCGGGGTCACCCCCGAGGTCCGTGATGAAGCTTTGGATCTGGACATTCCCGGTCTGATTGCTGAACCTGTCGCCGAGCGTAGTTACCCCAATGGCGCCGTGGCCGGTAATATTTTGGGCTTCTTGGGCCAAGAAGGCCACGGGCTGGAGGGATTGGAACAATCCCAGGAAGCCTCTCTGGAAGGTACCCCCGGGGAGCGAACGTTTGAAATCGCCGCCAACGGGGTACGGATCCCTCATGCCACGTTTGAAGAAACCGAGCCGGTCGACGGCCAAGACCTGCGGTTGACCATTGACCAGGATGTTTCGTGGTACGCCCAGGAAGCGATCGCAGAAAAGGTCGATGAGTACAACGCCGAATGGGGCAATATTGTGGTCCAGGAAGTCAAGACCGGCAATATTCTCGCTCTCGCGGATTCCACCACGGTTGATCCTTCCGATCCATCGAAAACGGATTCACTGTTTTGGCGCCCTACCTCGGTGACTCAGGCCTATGAACCCGGCTCGACCGGAAAAGTCTCGATTTTTGCGGCCGCGCTGAACGAAGGGGGTGTCGGCCCGACTACTCCCCATACCGTGCCGAATAAGCAGGAGTTCGATCACGAGGTCATTAATGACTCGATGCCGCACGATACCTATGACATGACCACCGCGGGGATCTTCGCCCGGTCCTATAACACCGGCACGGTGCAGGTGGCCGAAACGCTGAGTAAAGAACAGCGGTACGACTACATGAAAAAATTCGGTATCGGAGATCCGATCGATCTCGGATTGCCCTATTCCTCTTCCGGGCAGTTTGCCAACTGGCAAGACTGGGACCGCCGTCAACAGTTCACCACCACGTTCGGTCAGGGCTACTCCGTGACCGCCCTGCACACTGCCCAAATCTTCCAGACCGTGGCCAACGGGGGAGTGCGCAAGAATCCGCGACTCATTGACGCCTACGTGGACCCCGACGGTACCGAGCACGCCTACGATGCCGGTGAAGACCAGCGGGTGATCAGCGAAGAAACCGCCGACGAGATGCTGAAACTCATGGAGGGCGTGGTCGAAAACGGCAGCGGTGGTGCCTCCAAGATTCCCGGTTACCGGGTTGGCGGTAAAACAGGTACCGGTCAGGTCGCCGGTGAATCGGGTGGCTATGATAGCCACGTCACCACCTACGCGATGGTGGCACCGCTGGAAGACCCCGAGTACGTGGTGTCCGTTACGGTGTATCGCCCCGAGGGGAATTGGAAATCCTGGCAGGTCACCGATACTGCAGCAGATGTCATGTCCTACGTTCTGAATAAGAACTCGGTGCCTCACTCCACAACCGATTCGCAAGCCTACGACGTATTTGTCGACGACCCACAGAAGCGCCCATGGTAGATCCTTTGACTCAACACAACCCCTCCTTCCGACCAGAGCACCAGCCTGCCTATAGCATCGACGAGGTACTTGCGGTGCTCGAGCAGGCCGGCTCCCCGGCCATTGTGGTGCCCCCGGGCCAGGACGAGTCATCCCAAACCCACAGCACGGACGCCCCGGAAATTACCGGTGTGGCGTTGGATTCGCGCGACGTGCAATCCGGAGACCTCTACATTGGGGTCCCCGGCGCGAAAGTCCATGGCGCACGGTTTATCGAAACCGCAGTGGCCGCCCCCGCTGTCGCCATCCTGACCGATGCGGATGGCTTGGAAATCCTGCGCGAATATCCCTCGGGTCAGCAACTGCCGGTCATTGTGGTCAAGCAGGTCCGCGAGGTGATCGGTGCGGTCTCGGCACTGATCTACGGCACCGTCGCCACGCCCGGGGCCCCGCAGATCTATGCGGTCACCGGCACCAACGGCAAGACGACGACGACCTACCTGCTGGAATCCGGGCTATCTGGTATGGGGTTGACCACCGGGCTAGTCGGCACGATCGAGATCCAGGTCGGTGGGGCCAACGTGCCGGCTAAATTCACCACCCCGGAAGCACCCGACCTGCACGCGTTATTAGCCAGCATGCGCGAGCGTGAGATTCAAGCCACCGCCATGGAAGTCTCTTCCCATTCGCTGTCTTATCGCCGGGTGGCTGGCGTGCAGTTCGCTGTGTCCGGATTCACCAACCTCACCCAGGATCACCTGGACCTGCACGGGAGCATGCAGGAGTACTTCCTGGCCAAAGCGCAACTGTTCACCCCCGAATATTCCCAGACCTCGGTGATCACTCTCAACGGTGGCCCACAGATCGACTACGGCTACCACATGGCCCAGCATGCGTTGGCCGCCTATGGCGAGGATACATTTGGCGACCATGTGATTACCTTGGATCTCGGCCCGGCGGCCGTCTCCCACGAGATCGCTGATCCGGCGCTGACCAAAGCAGAGATTCCCGCCATCTGGCAGGTGACCGATCTGCAGCCACGCCGGCTAGGATCGGTGTTTACGTTGCAACACCGGGACGGGTTCTGTCTCGACCTCGCTGTGGGCCTACCCGGTGAATTCAATGTCGCCAACGCCGCCCTGGCCGCGGTGATGCTGTTCACCGGATATCCCACCGAACGCTGGGATGAGATCACCAACGTGTTGACTGAAACCACCCAAGACCAGCCCGGTGCCTTCCGTGCGGTGCGGGTGCCCGGGCGGATGGAAATTGTCGCCAATGCTCCTACCACCATTGTCGACTTTGCCCATAACCCTGACGGGCTCTACCAGGCCCTGGAAGCGGTCAACCAAGCACACCAGATTGCAGAGCACCCGGGCAAAACCATCCTGGTCTTCGGTGCCACCGGCGAACGCGATACCACTAAACGTGCGGTGATGGGAGACATTGCGGTGCGCGGAGCCGACATTGTCATTGTCTCCGATGACGATCCGCACTCCGAGGACCCGACTGCCATCCGCTTGGACGTAATGGCCGGGGCCCGCCAAAGCATCGAGGAACACGGGCTGGATACCGCATTGCACGAAATCGCCCCGCGCAACAAGGCCCTGGCGTACGCCGTAGAGCTGGCGGGAGAACACGACATCATCCTGGCCGCCGGTCGCGGGCACGAGACCTCCCAGGACTTTGGCACCCACTCGGTAGAGCTCGACGACCGAGTGGCCTTAGAACAGGCTCTGATGGATTACGGATATGTCACAATACGAGAGGACTCGTCGCGTCGTGAGCAGGTCGAAAGCCGTAACGGATAAACTCGTCTCGTTATGATTGAACTCACCGCTGCTCAGATTGCCGATGCGACCGGTGGTCAGCTCGTTGCTGGCACCGATCCGGACACGAGCGTTAACTCAGCTACCACCGACTCCCGCGAGATCACCGCCGGTGGATTGTTTGTGGCCAAACCGGGAGAATTTGCCGACGGTCACGACTTTGTGCTCAGCGCACGGGAGCGCGGGGCGAAACTGATGCTGGGGCAACGCGAAGTCTCCGATGACAACGGGACCCCGGTTCCCGGTATTATCGTCGCTGACACGGTGGTCGCCATGGGTGATCTCGCCGAATACATTGTGGCCCGGATTCGTGAACATTCACCCACTACGGTGATTGGCATTACCGGCTCGGTCGGAAAAACCACCACCAAGGATCTCCTCGCTGGGCTGTTGTCCGAGGCGGTCGCCTCCGATGACCCGGACGCGGTTATCGCCCCACAAAACTCCTATAACGGTGAAGTGGGCGTGCCGTTGACCATCTTCCGCGCCAGCCTCACCACCCGGTATCTGGTGGTCGAAATGGGAGCCGACCATGTGGGCAATATTGCCGACCTGTGCCGGATGGTGCGCCCGGATATCTCCGTGGCACTGACCGTTGGCTCCGCGCACACCGCCTCCTTCGGGTCGGTGGAGAATATTGTCAAAACGAAGGGCGAAATTGTTGAAGGTCTCAGCCAGGGTGGGGTCGCTGTGCTCAACGCTGATGACCCGCGCGTGACCTCCATGGCAGAGCGTGTCCCCGAGGGGGCTGAGGTGCTGTGGTTTTCCACCGCCAACCGCCATGACAGTGCCTACGCACCCATTGTCTACACCGCCGAGTTGAGCACCGACGACAACGAACGCCCCCACTTCTACCTGGGATATAATCCCACCGGGCGCCCGGCGGATCTACAACTGACGGCAGCTGAGGTCACCAGCGGACTGACCGGTATCCACCACGCCACGAATCTGGCTGCAACCGCTGCCGTGGCTGTGGCGGCAGGTCTCGACCCGGAGACGGTCGGGGGCCTCCTGCAAGGACGCGGGCCAGTCTCGAAGCACCGGATGGCCCGCACCGACCGAGCAGACGGCATTACCATCATCGACGACTCGTATAACGCCAATCCCGAATCCATGCGGGCCGGACTGAAAACATTGGCCCTCACCGGACGTAGCACCGGCCGGCGGACCTGGGCGGTGCTCGGGGAGATGCTCGAGCTGGGTTCCAACAGCATCAAAGAGCATATCCACATCGGTGAAGCCGTGGTCCGGTTGAATATTTCGCAGCTGGTGGTGGTCGGACAACAAGCCAGACCGCTCTATACTGGAGCGGTTATGGAAGGCTCCTGGGGCGACGAAGTTGACCATGTGGCTGACATCGACGAGGCCGAACAGTTACTCAACCAGCGCCTTCAGCCCGGCGACATTGTATTTATTAAAGGATCGAACTCGACCGGCCTGTGGAAACTTGCAGACCGGCTCACCGCTGACCCAACAACCCCAAGGCAAGGTGACCTGCAGTGATCGGACTCCTGATCGGGCTGGCGCTCGGGCTAGTGCTGACATTGATTGGCACCCCGCTACTGGTCAAAGTCTTGGTGAAAAAACACTACGGCCAATTCATCCGTGAAGATGGGCCCACCAGCCACCAGACCAAACGCGGTACGCCCACGATGGGTGGGGCAGTGATTGTCGGGAACCTGGTGATCGTTTACTTCCTGACCCACGGCATCATGTCTCTGATGGGGCTGGGCAATGCCGGAGTCACCGCCTCCGGGCTCCTCTTGCTGTTTTTGACCGCCGGAATGGGGCTGGTCGGCTTCTTTGACGACTTCGCGAAGATCTCTAATCAACGCTCGTTGGGACTGACTGCCTGGGCCAAGATCATCCTGCAGGGTGTGGTTGGTATTGCTTTTGCAATCCTGGTGCTCAACTTCCCCGACGACCGAGGACTAACTCCCGGCTCCACTGCGATCTCTGTCTTCCGCGACACCAGTGTCGACCTGGCCTTTGCCGGACCTGTGGTGGGTGTAGTGCTGTTTGTGATCTGGTCTAATTTGATCACCACCGCCACCACCAACGCGGTTAACCTGACCGACGGGCTCGACGGTCTGGCCACTGGCGCGGTGGCGCTGGTGACCATGGCCTACGGGGCTATCACAGTCTTCCAGCTCAACCAGGCCTGCGGTAGCGGGCCAGAAGACCTGCCGGGGTGTTATCAGACCCGCGATCCCATGGACCTAGCCCTGCTGGCCGCTATTCTGACCGGATGTCTGATCGGATTCCTGTGGTGGAACACGAATCCTGCCAAAATTTTCATGGGAGACACCGGCTCGTTGGCCCTGGGCGGTGCGCTGGCTGGCTTCGCAATTCTGTCTCGCACCGAATTGTTGCTGGTGGTCTTGGCCGGGTTGATGGTGGCCATTGCGCTGTCGGTGATTATTCAGGTCGGATACTTCAAGCTCTCCGGTGGTAAGCGGGTGTTCCTGATGGCCCCGTTACAACACCACTTTGAGCTCAAAGGCTGGGCCGAAGTCACCGTGGTCGTTCGGTTCTGGCTGGTCGGATTGGTGTGCGCGCTGGCCGGTCTGGCCATGTTCTACGCAGAATGGGTGATCGTGCGGTGACAGTGCATCATGATCTATCGGCCCTGACCACCTGGGACTCCGACTGGGCCGGGCTTCGCGTGCTGGTCACCGGGCTCGGTGTGACCGGGTTTTCGGTGGCCGACACGCTGGCCGAACTTGGCGCTGAGGTCGTGGTGGTTGACGGCCAAGACGACGACAAGCGCCGTCACGCCGCCGACACGCTGAAAATTGTCGGCGTGCGCGAGGTACTGCTCGGTCACCAGGCGGTATCCGGTCTACCCGATGAGAACCTCTGGGACGGGCCCCTGGAGTTGGTGGTCACCTCGCCGGGCTGGAACCCCGCTCAACCCGTCCTAGCTGCCGCAGCCACCGCCGGGGTGCCGATCTGGTCAGAAATTGATTTGGCCTGGCGGGTGCGTATCCGTGAGGGTCGGCGCACCGCTGAATGGCTGGCCCTGACCGGAACAAATGGAAAAACCACCGTGGTGACCATGGCCGAGTCCATGGCCCAAGCAGCCGGCCTCGACGCCATTGCTGTCGGCAATGTCGGCACCCCAATTCTGGATGCCATCCGCCGTCCCGAAGGCTTCGATGTGCTCATCATCGAGCTGTCGAGTTTCCAGTTGCATTGGACTCACCACTTCGAACCAGCTGCCTCAGCGGTGCTCAACATAGCTGAAGACCACCTGGACTGGCACGGCGGTTTCGATAACTATGCCGCTGATAAAGCCAAGATTTACGAGAACACCCGGGTGGCCTGTATTTTCAACGAGAACCAGCCGGCCACGATGCGAATGGTTGAAAACGCCGATGTGCAGGAAGGCTGTCGCGCGATCTCCTTCACCACCGACGTACCAGCTCGGTCCATGTTTGGCGTGGTCGACGGGTTGCTGGTTGACCGGGCCTTTTTGGAAGACCGCCACCACTCCGCTTTGGAACTGGCGGCCATTACCGATATTGGCGTGATCGTCCCCGAGCACCAGGTCGCCAACGCCCTGGCTGCCGCCGCGCTGGTCCGGGCTATTGACGTCCCACCCCAAGCGGTGAAACAGGGACTACGCAACTACGCTCCCGAACCGCACCGGGTGGAACTCATTGCTGGGGGGCCTCAGGGGGAGACCCTGCAAACCCTGTGGATTGACGATACGAAGGCCACCAACCCGCATGCCACCGACGCGGCGCTGAAAGCCTTCAACTCGGTGATCTGGGTGGCCGGTGGCCTACCCAAGGGACTCAGCTACGACCAACTGGTGAAAGATCACGCCTCGCGACTGAAAGCTGTTATCGTGATCGGTCTTGATCCAGCACCTGTGACCGAGGCACTCACACGACACGCACCCGAGGTCCCCGTCTACACCCAGTATCTGCGAGACACTAACAGTGACCCCACCGATGGCTGGTCGGTGATGACGCACGTGGTCGAGTTGGCCGCGCAACTGGCAGACGACGAAGACACGGTGTTGCTTTCTCCGGCTGCGGCCTCTTTCGACCAGTTCAGCTCCTACGGAGACCGTGGCGACGCCTTCCAGCACGCCGTGAGACAACACCTGGGGATCGCCCCACCGCCGACCGACGCACCTGACGACGAGTCGTAGACATTCAGCCACCACCAGCGCAGACAGGAGACCGAGGTTATGAGCACAGCTGACTCCTCCTCGGACTCACGAGTGTGGCGCTGGCTTGAAGGGTCATCGCCTAAAACCTCCTACTGGCTGATCCTGGGATCCACCTTGGCGCTGTCGGCTCTCGGAGTGTTGATGGTGCTTTCGGCTTCCTCGGTTGAAAACATTGGCACCGTGGGGTCCTACGACTCACTGCTCAGCCACGGGGTTTACGCCCTGGCCGGGGTAATCCTGATGGTGGTGGTCGCCCGACTGAAACCCGAAACCCTGCGACGTTTGGCCTGGGGGATCGTGCTCGCTTCCATCTTGCTGTTGGTCCTGGTGTTCACCCCGCTGGGCCATGAAGTTAACGGGAATCGTAACTGGTTGCGCATTGGCGGGTTCTCTTTCCAGCCGGCTGAAGCAGCCAAGCTGGGTCTGGCGCTCTGGGGTGGCCACGTGCTCGCCCTCAAAGGTCGCTATGCGACCCACCCGTTACACCTGGTGCTTCCGGTGGTGCCGGTTGGCGGGATGATCATCCTCCTGGTGCTGGTGGGACGAGATCTCGGCACCGGGCTGGTTTTGCTACTGGTGCTGGCCGTGCTGTTGTTTATGGCAGGGATTAAGTTCCGTTGGCTCGCGCTGGCCGGAATAATCGGGCTAATCGGGGTTGCGGTGGTCACCATGCAGTCCGATAACCGCATGTTGCGCATCGGCGCCTGGTTCGGTAACTGCGATCATCCCTCGGACCCGTGCTACCAGTCCGACCACGGCTTCTACGCCCTCGCCTCGGGAGGCTGGTGGGGGGTCGGATTGGGCCAATCGCGTCAAAAATGGTCCTATATCCCCGAAGCCGAAAACGACTTTATCTTCACGATCCTTGGCGAAGAACTCGGGCTACTGGGGGCACTGGCTACCCTGGCATTATTTATCGTGCTGGCCATCGGGATGTTTCGGGTCGCTATTCGCACCCAGCACGCTTTCGTGCGCATCACCACCGGTGCCATTATCGCCTGGCTGATCGGCCAAGCCTTCTTGAATATCGCAATGGTGACCGGCCTGCTTCCGGTCATCGGAGTGCCACTACCGTTTATCTCCCGCGGTGGCTCGGCAATGATGATGGCCATGTTGGCGGTCGGGGTAGTGCTGAGCTTCACCAGACAAGAACGCCGGGACCAGCTGGCCGAGCACGAGCCAAGCCACGATACCACCCCGCTGGGGCCACCGCCGGCCGATGCGGAAAGACCCAGCACACAGCACCACGCCAACCACTCTGAAGTCACCGGTACCGAGGACATGTCGATGACGGCCCCGGTGCCTGGCACCGCACCGAAGAAACCCTCGCCTCTGCGGCGTCCTGGTAGAAAGCAGGTCAATTCCTGATGAGCCCACGATCCGGCACGACTTCGACCGCCTCAACAGCCACCCCGCCCGTGCTTCGGGTGGTCTTGGCTGGCGGTGGCACCGCAGGCCATGTGTCACCGATGATTCAAATCGCCCGGGCCATCCAGCGCGCCCACCCACAGGCTGAGATCACCATGGTCGGTACCCGTGAAGGACTCGAAGCCGACCTGGTGCCTGCAGCTGGCTTCCGGTTAGTAACTATCCCCAAAGTCCCGATGCCACGAACAGTGAATAAGGACCTGTTCTCCATGCCTTTCCGGTTGCGTGCAGCGATCAAAGCCTCCCGTGAGATCCTGCGTGATAGGCGCGCGCAGGTGGTCGTTGGCGTGGGGGGATACGCGGCGACCCCCGTCTACTTGGCAGCACAACGCGAGCGGATCCCGGTGGTGGTCCACGAAGGCAATATTCGCCCCGGACTGGCGAATAAGGTCGGTGCCCGTCGGGCCGCCGCGGTCGCCACCGCCTTTGAAGGTACTCCGCTGCCTGGTGCCCGTCATGTGGGCATGCCCCTGCGACGTGAAATCACCACCCTGGACACCTCCGTCGCAGCACAACGCCGGGCACGTCAGAGTCTTGGATTAGACCCCGACCGCACCACCGTGGTGGTCACCGGTGGGTCCTCCGGGGCCCAGCACCTCAATGAGACCATTGCTGCCAGCCGTGAGGCGATGACTGCCACGGGTGCCCAAATCCTGCACCTGACCGGAAAAGGCAAGACCATATTGGACGACAACGGCGCACCGATCCGCCAGGACGGGTACCGGCAAGTCGAATATATCGACGGGCTCGAAACCGTTTTTCAAGCCGCCGATCTGGTGGTAGCCCGCTCCGGAGCCGGCACCGTATGCGAGTTGGCAGCCGTGGGCAAACCCGCTGTCCTCGTGCCGCTACCGATCGGCAACGGCGAGCAACGCCTCAACGGCGCCGGGCTCGTCGATGCTGGGGCCGCGGTGATGGTAGACGACCAGGACTTCACCGTCGAGTGGGTCCGGTC
Source organism: Auritidibacter ignavus (assembly GCF_029853775.1). Classification (NCBI taxonomy): domain Bacteria; kingdom Bacillati; phylum Actinomycetota; class Actinomycetes; order Micrococcales; family Micrococcaceae; genus Auritidibacter; species Auritidibacter ignavus. The sequence goes on along the minus strand of NZ_CP122564.1, from coordinate 837,845 downwards.
CCACTTACCGGCGTTGCTCAACGATCCGCAACGGCTGGCCACCATGGCGGAGGCCGCCGCCGCGCAAGGGGTGACCGATGCCGATGAGGTGATGGCCCAGATCGTCACCGAAGTGGTCACCCAGCACGCCGGCGACTAACGTCTCGCTCCAGCTCGTAGCCAACCAGCTCGCACCCAACCAGCACCGACCAACACCTCCCGTACACTGACCACAACCGATGTGCCAACCCCAGGAGCCCCGTGATGACCGACCACCGTTTCGATACCGTGACACACGTGCACTTCCTCGGACTGGGCGGAGTGGGCGTCTCCGGCATTGCCCGGATCATGCTCTCCCAGGGTTATAAAGTCTCCGGTAGCGATGCCAAACACCTGCCCGTGATTGACGAATTGGCGGAGCAAGGTGCCCGAGTCTTCATAGGCTACCGGGCCGAGAACTTCGCCGCTGCTCACCATGACTCTGAACTGGGACCCATCGAGCTAGTTATTGCCTCCTCGGTAGCCACCGCCGAAAACCCCGAACGCCAAGCCGCTGAGGCAGCCGGGATTCCGGTGCTACACCGCTCGGAAGGTTTAGCCATGGCCATGCAGGGCCACAAGGTCCTGACCGTGGCCGGAACCCACGGTAAAACCACCACGTCGTCAATGGCTGCCACCGTGTTGACCGAAGCCGGACTGGACCCCACCTACGCGGTGGGAGCAGCGGTGGCTGGGCTGGGCCCGAATGCCCATTCTGGAGCCGGCGAGTGGTTCGTAGCCGAAGCCGATGAATCCGATGGAACCCTACTCAATTACCGTCCCGATATGGCTATCATCACCAACATCGAGGCCGATCACCTCGACTTCTACGGCACCGAAGAAGCCGTCCACCAGGTCTTTGAAGACTTCTCTCACCTGGTCAGCTCTGACGGGGCGCTCATCCTGTGTGCAGATGACCCCGGCTGCCGACACCTGGCAGACCAGCTGAGGGCTACTCGCGCTGACAACCCGTCGGTGCCCGAGGTGTATTTCTATGGACATGGTCGTGGCGACCACCCGGTGGATCTCGCGATGTGCGACTCTGAACCAGCAGGTAGCGGACAACGGGTGAGCTACCGTTTCGCCGGTCGACTGGCCGATGCCGGGGAACTCAGTGTCGCATTGGCCCAGCCGGGCACCCACAATGCACTCAACGCCGCGGCGGTGGTCTTAGCCGGACACCTGATCGGCATCTCACCCGATGAGAGTACTCGCGGTCTTCGTCGCTTCCACGGCTCGGCTCGTCGTTTTGAGTTCCACGGCGAAGTCGCCGGGGTGAAGGTCTACGATGACTACGCGCATCACCCCACTGAGGTCCGGGCAGCAATCCATGCCGCCCAGACCTTGAGCGGTTGCGGAAAGGTCCATGCCATTTTCCAACCGCACCTGTTTTCTCGTACCCGGGATTTTGCCGCCGAGTTTGCCAATGCACTGTCTACAGCTGATAGCGTGCGGGTTTTGGAAATCTATCCCGCCCGAGAAGAACCGATCCCTGGAGTGGACGCCTCGCTGATCACCAAGGAGCTGACCGAGACGCTACGGTCCGGTTTTCCCGCCGCTGGCCAGGTTGCCATCACACCTGCCGAGGCCATCGAGACCATCGTGGACCGCGCTCAGCCCGGGGATCTGGTCCTGACGCTTGGAGCCGGAGATATTAACGCCTCCACCCAGACGATCCTCGACCAGCTGGCCGCCAGGGCACAGTCACCACAACAGTGAGCACGGACAGTCCGGTATGAACAACAAGACTCACGACACCAACGCACGCACCGCCACCAGCACTGACGCGGACGTAGTACAGAAATACCCGGGGCTGGCTCAGCGCTCGGAAGACGACTCGCTGAGCGCCTCGAAGCCCCTGCCTGAGCATCTGCGGGATACCGAACAGACCGAAGAGTCTGAGTCCACGACAACGTCGCGGAGTTTCAGTGCTGAACGCGACCCGACCCAGCAGAAGCTAACACCGACGGCAAAACCGGCAGGAGGGCCGGTTGCGCAACGGGATGAACAACGGGATAAACCAGCGAAAAAACCTCGGCTCAGATTCTCCCGTCCTACCAAAGACAAGACCGAGAAAACTGACCGCACCTTGGCTGATCAGACCGTGGTGGAACTTCCCCCCACTGCCACACAGCTGACGAAAAAACGACTGAAACTCATGGGGATCTCTTTGGCCGGGGTCCTCGTACTGGCTCTGGTTGCCATTGCCGTGCTGTTCTATTCGCCCATTTTGGCGATCAAGAATATTGAGATCTCCGGAACCTCGATACTCAGCGAACAGCGCGCTACCGAACTATTAGGACCGCTCAAAGAGCGCCCCTTGCCGCAAGTCGGCGACGACGAAGTGATGGAGCTACTCTCCTTTTCACCAGCGGTGGCCTCGGTCAGCACTCGCGCAGAACCACCAGACACCCTGTTCGTCGAAGTGCACGAATTCACCCCGGTCGCCATGGCCCCCAAGGGCGATGGATACGCCGTGTTCAACGACGCAGCCGAAGAGATCGCAACGATCACCGCAGCCCAAGCACAGGACCAGACCTTACCGGTCGTGTCCTCAGCCGAAGACGTCGAAGATCCGGTGCTGTTCAATACCATCACCGAAGTCTTGGGTTCCTTGCCCGACGATCTGCGACAGGAGGTCACTCAGGCCTCCGGAGAGTCCATCGATTCGATTGAGCTCACCCTGGCCAATGACAAAACCGTGGTGTGGGGTAATGCCCAAGACGCCGAAAAGAAAGGACGTGTGGTACAAGCGTTGTTGGCGTTACCTGACGAGGAATCTGCCCAGATCTCCGAATACGACGTCTCTGCACCTGACCACCCGGTGACGCGATAATTCGCTGAAAATATCGACACGACACGCGACGGCGGTCATTGCCGTGACCGCCGTGGCACTCTAACGTCATGGGTAGAACTTTTAGGCTTAATGGACTCGGGATGATCCCGAGCCGTGGCCGGCCTGACATACCCGACATCAGATAAGGGAATCACATCGTGGCATCACCTCAGAATTATCTAGCCGTCATTAAGGTCGTCGGCGTCGGCGGAGGCGGCGTGAACGCCGTCAACCGCATGATCGAAGTTGGACTGCGCGGCGTTGAATTCATTGCGGTCAACACCGATGCACAGGCTCTGTTGATGTCTTCGGCTGATGTGAAGCTCGACGTGGGTCGGGAACTGACCCGTGGACTGGGAGCCGGTGCCAACCCTGAGGTCGGAGCACAGGCTGCTGAGGATCACGTCCAAGAGATCGAAGAAGCCCTCCAAGGTGCTGACATGGTGTTTGTGACCGCCGGTGAAGGTGGCGGAACCGGTACCGGCGCTGCTCCGGTGGTGGCCCGCGTGGCCCGGTCGCTGGGAGCACTCACCATCGGTGTTGTCACCCGCCCGTTTACTTTCGAAGGTCGCCGTCGCGCGACCAGCGCAGAGAACGGCATTGAGGCACTACGCGATGAAGTCGACACGCTGATCGTGATCCCCAACGACCGGTTACTGACCGTATCTGACCCCTCCATCTCGGTCATGGAAGCTTTTGAACTGGCCGACCAGGTGCTACTCTCCGGTGTCCAGGGCATCACCGATCTGATCACCACCGCCGGTTTGATCAACCTCGACTTCGCCGACGTGAAATCGGTGATGCAAGGCGCCGGCTCGGCGCTGATGGGTATTGGTGCCGCCCAAGGCGAAGAACGCGCTGTGAAAGCCACCGAAGCCGCCATCGCCTCTCCTTTGCTGGAAGCCTCGATCGACGGCGCCCACGGCGTGTTGCTCTCAGTCCAGGGCGGTTCCGACCTTGGATTGTTCGAAATCAACGAAGCAGCACGCATGGTGCAAGAAGTGGCTCACCCCGAAGCCAACATCATCTTCGGTGCGGTCATCTCCGATAATCTTGGCGATGAAGTGCGGGTCACCGTTATTGCTGCCGGGTTCGATGATAACGACGATGACCAGCAGCAGAGCGCTACCCAGTCACCGAGCCTGCCCAGCAACTCCGCTGGTCATACCCGGAGCGAGTCGGTTCCTGGCCAGCAACAGACCGGTTCCGTGCCGACGGCGACTCCGTTGGCTCCGGTCGCCGATGACGCAGATCCGGCTGTCCCAGAATCCCTGGACGAAGACGGCAATGCCACAAACGAGGAATCAGAAGATGTCCCCACTGTGGTGGAGAACCAAGAAGATCGCCGCGACGACCTCGATGTTCCGGACTTCCTGAAATAAACTCTGCCATACACCCAGCGCCTCATACAGGCTCTGGTATTGCCTTAAGCTGTAGCGGACGGAACTATTCGTGACTGAGTCTGCCTTTGTAGAAACCTACCGTAGCCCCAGTGGACACACGGTAGGTTTCTCTCATGCCAACATGGGAAACCTCGGGTTGCTGGCCCGCGAACCAGGGGAGAGCATCGACGAGATTTATGCTCGCCGGCGAGCTGTTGAAAAGCAAGCCGGGATTGCTGAAGGAACCACCGTGTTCCTGCACCAGGTGCACTCGGCCACCGTGGTTGAGGCCGATGAACTCCCGGGCTGGTCTCAGACCACCGATTCCGTGGTCGCCGATGCAAGTATCTCGGCTACCGGTGCCACACCGTTGGCCATTCTGGTCGCAGACTGCATGCCTGTGGTATTCACGACCTCCGGGAAAGCCACCGCGGTAGCCCACGCCGGGCGCGTCGGTTTGCTCAGCGGAGTTTTGCAAAACACTATCGCCACCTTGCGCGAACACGAGCCAGAGACCGAGATCACCGCGTGGATCGGGCCATCCATCTGTGGGAGATGTTATGAAGTGCCAGAACAGATGCGCTCGGAAGCCTCTGCGGTGATGCCGGTAATGTATTCCACCACCAGCTGGCAGACCCCAGCGCTGGACCTGCCTGCCGCCGGCCAGCAGCTCATGGAAGACCTGGGGGTGACCGTTCACCGCTCCCAGATTTGCACATTGGAAGACTCGCGCGTTTTTTCACACCGGGGAGGCCACCCCGTGGGGCGGTGCGCAGGCATGGTCTTTGCCGACTAACCTGTCAACGACAACCAGAATTAGTCAGTGACACGCGGCAAAACACCGCCGTTGGTCCCGAGATTTTTGGCCCCCGTGAATTAATGTGAGCTATAGAGTCCACGCTAGCTGAAAGATTGAGGAACTTATGGTTGGTGGAATGAAGAAGGCAATGATCTATTTGGGTCTTGCCGACGGTGACGAACACTACGAGCAAGAGCAACAACAAAAGGCTGAGGCCACGGCATCGCGCTCTGAGTCACGTTCCCAGGACCGTGGCACGTCGCGGTCGAAGAATCAGGCCGAGGCAGACGAACAGCAGGCAAAGGTCGCTGAGCCGGTCAACCAGATGCCGACTCTTCGGCGGGAGTTCAGCCCGGTACGCGCCGTGCCTTCCCCAGACAATAGCTCCGAGGACGGAGACGACAACGGGTACCGTGCACCGGTGACCCCGATCAAGCGTGCCACTCAGACCAGAGAGGAAGCCTCGGAAGTGCACCAGCTTAACACCATTCACCCACGTTCCTATAACGACGCCAAACTGATCGGTGAATCGTTCCGGTCCGGCGTTCCTGTCATCATGAACGTCACCGACATGTCCGAGGCTGAAGCCAAGCGCTTGGTCGACTTCTCGGCGGGGCTGGTGTTCGGTCTTTACGGCTCCATCGAGCGAGTGACCAATAAGGTCTTCCTGCTGACCCCCAACACCGTAGAAGTCATCACCGAAGGCTCACAGACCAACGAAGAAGAAGTCTCCTTCTTCAACCAGGCTTAAGATCAGGCCACTACAGCTTGCGTTTTGGCCGGACTCGGGTGAGCTTTCCACCAGGTTCAGCCGAGTCCGGTAGAATTAAAGTCTCCCGTACAACGTTGCAGAAGGAACTCTGAGAGTGAATATCGTCTTCGCGCTCTTGCACCTCGTGTTGACGCTGTACTGGTACAGCCTGCTCGTTCGAGTCGTTTATGACGTGGTGCAGTCCTTTGCCAGACAGTGGCGACCTCGGGGGATTTCACTCATCTTGGCTAGCGCGGTCTATACCGTTACTGACCCACCGATCCGTTGGTTACGTTCCAAGATCCCACCGCTGAATCTGGGCGGAATCGGCCTTGACGTGGCCTTCCTCGTGGTATTCATTGTGGTTATTCTTCTGCGGGCTCTTGTTCCTTTGCAGTAAAGTTTTTGACACTTCGTGCCACAAAGTTCCTCAACTGTAACCAGCTTCTCGTGCAGATAAATCCCAGTGGTCGATTGTTTCCCACAGCACTAAAAGGTTGAGATGTCCGCGCAATATCTGGTAAAAAATCAATATCATCATTCGAAGCAATGTCAGCTTGATCTCTGATACGGTGTTGCTGGTGGTAATCTAGTTACCAGGGATGACATTGTGACCAATAGTGGTCTGTGAAGATCACCGATAGCACCTAACCCTAGGTTTTACCCAGCTGGGTAGGACACGACACTTATTGAGGAGACCACATGGCTCTCACGCCGGAAGATGTAGTCAACAAACGGTTCCAGACCACAAAGTTCCGTGAAGGCTATGACCAGGACGAGGTAGATGATTTCCTCGACGAGATCGTCGTCGAGTTACGTCGGCTGAACCAAGAGAACGACGAACTACGTCGTCAGGTCTCCGAGCTGCAGGGTGGAGCCGGCTCCGAGAGTTCCCAGGCTGCCGTACCTGCCCCCGTTTCTGCTGATGGTCAGTCCGCTGAGACCCCGGCTGAAGAGCCCGCCACCCAGCCCGAGGCACCTGAAGACCACCAGCCTCAAGCTGAGGCTTCAGGACAAAGCGAAGCACCCGCGACCGAGCAGGCCGCACCCGTTGCCGGCCCGCAGAGTGCCGCTGGTTTCGCCAACAATGACCAGTACGGTACCGGCGCTGTCCCGCAACAGGCCAACGTCCAGACCAACGCCGATGCGAACTCCGCCGCCGGCGTCCTGGCGATGGCTCAGCGTCTGCACGATGAATACGTTGCCGAAGGTCAGCAGACCCGCGACCGCATCATCTCCGACGCGCAGGCAGAAGCTGACAAGCTGGTCAGCGACGCACAGGAACAGTCGCGCAAGACCCTCAACGAGTTCGAACAGAAGAAGTCGGTTCTGGAACGCGAAGTGGAAGAACTACGTGGCTTCGAGCGCGACTACCGCTCCCGGCTTCGTGCCTTCATCGAAGGTCAGTTGCAGGACCTGGACTCCCAGTCTCGTATTGCTGAGTAATCAGCGCGGGTGACCGTCTCGATACCACTATCGACTCAGCCGACCACGTTCTTTTCAGCGTGGTCGGCTGAATTGTGTCAAGGATTGCGACCAGCCGGTACGAAGCCTGGAGATGAAACACGCCCGACCTTGGAGCACCACCGTGAGCGATGCCCAATCACGCCGCCGCACTTTTCCCTGGTGGATGGCCATGATCCCTCTCGTCATCGGCTATCTGATCGATCAAATCACCAAATACGTCGTGGTGGAAAATATGTCCGAAGGACAATCCATCCCGGTCATTCCGCCCTTATTGCACTGGTACTTTATCCGCAACCCCGGGGCAGCTTTTTCCATCGGTACTGACTACACCTGGATCTTCACGATCATTCAAACCCTTGCTCTGGGGGTCGTTATGTATCTGATCATCAGCCGGGCCCGAACCCTTCCGTGGTTGATCACGCTGGGGTGTCTGGCCGCCGGCATTGCCGGCAACCTCACCGACCGGCTCTTTCGTGAACCGGGCTTCGGCGTCGGGCACGTCGTGGACTTCATCTCGTTGCCCAATTTTGCGATCTTCAACATTGCCGACTCACTGATTGTGTGTTCGATGATCGCGGTCGTAATCCTGATCTTTACGGGGCTACCTATGAACGATCATGCCGCCGAGGACGAAGCTCCCGTCGAGCCTGCCCGGACGGAAAGTCCAGAAAATGTCTCAGACTAATCCCGAGCGCCCCGCAGAGCAGCAGCAGATTGAGCTGACCGAATCCGGACGCGCCGATGCGGTGCTCTCGCGAGCGTTAGGGGTCTCGCGCTCTCAAGCAGCCGATTGGATCTCTCGTGGCCTGGTGACCGAGGCTGACAGCGGAGATCAGGTACTGAAATCCACCAAGGTTACACCGGGTACCAGAGTGGTGGTCACCGACGCGCAAGACCCCGACCCGCTAGAGGTTAAAGTGGAGGTTGTGCAAGACCTGACGATTATCGCCGAAGATCCCGATTACCTGGTCGTCGACAAACCCGTCGGCGTGGCTGCACACCCCTCTCCGGGATGGGTCGGCCCCACCGTGGTCGGCGGCCTCGCCGGACTCGGATACCGGATCTCTACCTCGGGGGCCGCTGAACGACAAGGCATCGTGCAGCGGTTGGACGTGGGAACCAGTGGACTGATGGTGGTGGCCACCAGTGAAACCGCTTATACCCACCTGAAAGACCAGTTCCGTGACCGGGTCCCGGCCAAAATGTATCACGCTCTGGTCCAGGGGCTACCGGATCCCGTCGACGGCACTATCGACGCCCCGATCGGTCGCGACCCAGGACACGACTGGAAGTTTGCTGTCCTGGACGGTGGTCGACATGCAGTCACGCACTACGAGACCTTGGAATCCTTCGGTACTGCCACGCTGATCCGTGTGGGGTTGGAGACCGGTCGCACCCACCAAATCCGTGTCCATTTCTCCGCGATGCGTCATCCGCTGGCCGGAGACCTCACCTACGGTGCTGATCCAAAGCTGGCCGCGAACCTGGGGCTGACCCGACAGTGGTTGCATGCCCACCAACTGGGTTTTCAACACCCCACCACCGGCGAATGGGTCACCTACACCAGCCCGTACCCTAACGATTTGCAGTATGCTCTCTCGGTGCTCCGCAATCGGTAGTCGCCCCGTACAGAAGCGGGTGAGGAGCTGCCCCACTCCTGCTATACAGCAGGTGTGAAAGGACTAGACTGGGGTCTGGTGACCCTGGCCGTCGTCGAGGAGATGATCAATTCCTATGACCTCAACTGCCTCTGAGGATCGAGGTTTCGTTCACCTGCACACCCATACCGAGTACTCGATGTTGGATGGAGCGGCGAAACTGGACGAGTTATTCGCCGAGGCCAACAGGTTGGGTATGGAATCCATGGCCATTACTGACCACGGGTATCTCTTCGGCGCCTTCGACTTCTGGTCCAAAGCCAAAAACGCCGGCATCAAACCCATTATCGGGTTAGAAGCGTATTTGGCCCCCGGCCACCAGTCCCGCCACGACAAAACCAGGGTGCGGTGGGGCGAACAGGGCCAGCGTGGTGACGATGTTTCGGGCGGTGGCGCCTATACGCACATGACCATGTTGTCGAAGAACAACACCGGCATGCACAACTTATTCAAAGCTGCCTCGATCGCATCACTGGATTCGGTCTACTCTAAATGGCCGCGCATCGACCGAGATCTGCTGAGCCAATACTCGGAGGGCATTATTGCCACCACCGGGTGCCCGTCCGGGGAAGTGCAGACTCGATTGCGACTGGGCCAGAAACAAGAGGCGCTGGAGGCCGCTGCGGAATTCCGCGATATCTTCGGTAAGGAGAATTTCTACCTGGAAATCATGCAACACGGCCTCGATATTGAGCGCCGGGTGTTTACCGATCTGCTTGAGATCGGCAAAAAACTCAATCTACCCATGGTCGCTACGAACGACCTGCATTACACCCACGAGCACGACGCCGGTCACCATGAAGCCCTCTTAGCCTTGCAATCGGGGTCCCGACTGGATGAGCCCACCTACGATCAGGGCGGTTCCCGTTTCGCCTTTTCAGGCAACGAGTATTATTTGAAGTCATCGCGTGAAATGCGCACTCTGTTCAAAGAGTTCCCCGAAGCCTGCGATAACACCTTGCTCATTGCCGAACAGTGCGATGTCAGCTTCAACACCGATGCCAACTACATGCCGGCCTTCCCCACGCCCGAGGGGGAAGACGAGACCAGTTGGTTGATCAAAGAGGTCAATAAAGGCCTGCGCAATCGTTATCCCAACGGAGTCCCCGACTACGCCCAGAAGCAAGCCGACTATGAGCTTGACGTGATCATCTCCATGGGTTTCCCCGGTTACTTCCTGGTCGTGGCAGACTTCATCAACTGGGCCAAGAATAACGGCATCCGCGTCGGCCCAGGCCGTGGGTCTGGTGCAGGCTCGATGGTCGCTTACGCGATGCGGATTACCGAGCTGGATCCCATCAAGCACGGGCTGATCTTCGAGCGGTTCTTGAACCCGGACCGTGTCTCGATGCCTGACTTCGACGTCGACTTCGACGATCGCCGTCGTCCTGAGGTTATTGACTATGTAACCGAAAAATACGGGGACGAGCGGGTGGCAATGATTGTCACCTACGGCACCATCAAGACCAAGATGGCGTTGAAAGACTCTGCCCGTGTGAAGGGCAAACCGTTCTCGATGGGGGAGCAGCTCACCAAAGCACTCCCACCGGCAGTGATGGCTAAGGACATTCCGCTCAAAGACATTGAGAACCCCGAGGCGCCTCGGTACAACGAGGCTGCAGAGTTCCGCGAATTGCTCCAGACCGACCCGGAGATGGTAGATGTCTTCGAAACGGCGAAGGGCCTAGAAGGTTTGAAGCGTCAGTGGGGTGTGCACGCGGCCGGGGTGATCATGTCCTCGGCGCCGGTGATTGATGTAGTCCCCATTATGCGCCGACTCCAAGACGGCCAGGTCATCACCCAGTTTGATTACCCCACCTGTGAAGGCCTGGGGCTGATCAAAATGGATTTCTTGGGTTTGCGCAACCTGACCATCATCTCGGATGCCCTGGACAACATTGAGGCCAACCAGGGAACACCACTGGATTTGGAAGCTCTCACCTTAGACGACACCGAATCCTATGAGTTGCTGGCGCGTGGAGAAACCCTCGGAGTCTTCCAGCTCGACGGTGGCCCTATGCGCCAGCTACTAAAGATGATGCGCCCGGATAACTTCGAAGATATTTCCGCGACCATCGCGCTGTATCGTCCAGGTCCGATGGGTGCCAACTCGCACATCAACTACGCGTTGCGCAAGAACAACCAACAAGAGATTACCGCGATCCACCCGGAGCTAGCAGAACCACTGGCAGACATTTTGGACACCACCTACGGTCTGATTGTTTACCAGGAGCAGGTGATGGCCATCGCCCAGAAGGTCGCCGGCTACTCGCTGGGTCAAGCGGATATTCTCCGTCGCGCAATGGGCAAGAAAAAGAAAGCCGAGCTGGACCGACAGTACGTGGACTTCCATCAAGGCATGCTGGACCGTGGTTACTCGGAAGAGGCGGTGACTGCGCTCTGGGACATTCTGCTTCCATTCTCTGACTACGCGTTCAATAAGGCCCACTCGGCTGCCTACGGACTCGTCTCGTATTGGACCGCGTACCTGAAGGCTCACTATCCGGCTGAATACATGGCAGCCCTGTTGACCTCGGTGGGCTCGGATAAAGACAAGATGGCAATGTATCTCAACGAGTGCCGTCGCATGGGTATCACAGTGCTTCCGCCCGACGTCAATGAATCAGCTTTGCAGTTCACCCCGGTTGGTAACGATATTCGTTTCGGCCTGGGGGCGGTGCGCAACGTGGGCGACAATGTCGTGCACGGGATCGTGAACGCCCGTGAAGAGCAAGGTCAGTTCACCAGCTTCCAGGACTTCTTTAAAAAGGTCCCGCAGGTGGTGTGCAATAAGCGCACCATCGAATCCTTGATTAAAGCCGGGGGCTTCGATTCGATGGGTCAGCCCCGGCGCGCTTTGTTGGCGGTGCATGAAGAAGCCGTAGACGCCTCGGTGGTGCAGAAACGGCAAGAGGCCAATAACCAATTCGACTTCTTCTCCCTGCTCGACGACAGCGACACCTCAGCCGCTGACGTGGGCCTGGGTATCTCTGTGCCGGACGTTCCGGAATGGGATCGTAAGACCAAGCTCAGCTTTGAACGTGGCATGCTGGGACTCTACGTCTCGGATCACCCGTTGCACGGCCTAGAATCGGTGCTGTCGCAATACGCTGACCACACCATCACCCAGATCCTGGATGAAGATGGCCCTGCTGACGGGGCCCAAGTCACCATTGCTGGCCTGATCAACACCCTGGAGCGCAGGATCGCGAAGAACTCGGGTAATGCCTATGCCCGTACCGAAGTCGAAGATCTCAACGGGTCGATGGATGTGATGTTTTTCGGACAGGTCTATGCACCGATTGCCACCGTACTGGCCGAAGATCTCATCGTCTCGGTCAAAGGCAGAGTCCAACGACGTGACGACGGGTCGGTCTCGCTCTCGGCCCAAGAGATGACGCTGATCGACGCACAGGAAGCCAGTGTAGGCCATGGGGGACCGGTGAACCTCAGCATCCCGCATTTCAAGGCCACCGAAAGTCTGATGCGGGAGCTTGGCGAAACCCTGAAGAACCATTCCGGGTCGACCGACGTGCGGGTGAAACTGATGGGCAATCTCGGCATTGACGTGATGCAGCTTGGCCCAGATTTCCGCGTGTCACCTAATCCAGCCCTATTTGGTGACCTCAAGGTGCTGCTGGGAGCCTCCTGTCTGGACTGAGAGCCACAAACCCTTCGGTTACTACATGTAGTAGCTGTGTATTTGAAACACGCCTATATGTGGGAGTACTGTGGGGGATGTCTAACGTCGATACCGTGACACGGTGAGAAAATCGGAGCGAAGATGCACTGTCCTTTCTGTCGACACGAGGAGTCCCGGGTGGTCGATTCTCGTTCGCTCGAGGACGGCTCTGCAATTCGTCGCCGTCGGCAGTGCCAAGCGTGTGGTAAACGTTTCACCACGTTAGAAACCACCTCTTTGATGGTGGTGAAACGTTCCGGAGTCGCTGAGCCCTTTGACCGCAATAAGGTCATCAACGGTGTCTCGAAAGCTTGCCAGGGTCGCCCGGTATCAAAAGACGACTTGGCTGTCTTGGCGCAAGAGGTTGAAGAGGCCATTCGATCGACCGGTAATTCGGAGGTCGATGCCCACGAAGTCGGGTTGGCCATTCTGGGACCATTGCGCCGATTGGATCAGGTGGCGTATCTGCGATTTGCCTCGGTGTACCAGGACTTTGATTCTTTGGACGATTTCGAGAAAGCCATTAGCGAGCTGAGAGAGCATCCTTTCGCGGTAGAACCCCTACAAGCGAAGCTCTTTACTCGATAAAATAGTTTTCCGGTGGGATTGCGGAGGGGAAGCCGCGATCCCACCGGTTTTCAACTCAATGGACCGCGGCACTGCCTCGTCGCGGTGCAGACTGCGGTGTGAAACCGGCCTCGACTACATCGATGCGTCGGCGATCGAGGCGTACAACGCTGCGCCAATAATGCCAGCGTTATTGACCATCTGTGCCGGGATAGTTCGTGCGCGGAGCTTCACATAGGGCAGGAACTCTTCGGCACGTTGCGATATGCCACCGCCGATCACGAACAGTTCCGGGGAAAATAGTCGTTCCAGATAGGAGAAATAGGGCTGTAACCGTTGCTCGGCATACTCCTGGAAACTTAGCTCAGCACGCTCCCGCGCCGACGCAGAGGCATCGCGCTCGGCCATATTTCCCCGGAACTCGAGTGAACCCAGTTCGAAATTGGGCACCAACACTCCGTTATGGATCATGGCCGAACCGATGCCGGTGCCCAGTGTAACCACCAGCACCGAACCAGACACCCCGCGGGCAGCACCGAAACGGGCTTCAGCCAGCCCGGCAGCATCTGCGTCGTTGATGACTCGCACATCGCGGTGCAGGTGATCGGAGAACAGCTCGTGAGCATTCGTCTCAATCCAGGACGGGTCGATGTTGTTGGCAGACAGCGCCAGCCCGTGGTGAATCACTGACGGCAAACAAATTCCCACCGGGCGATCCCGGGCCGGGGCCATTTCACGGCTGTCAAGTTCATCGATGATCTCGGCGACGGTGCGCGCGACCGCCTGGGGAGTCGCTGGTTGCGGGGTGGGAATCCGGAACCGCTCGCCGGAGAGTTCACCGGCCTGCTGGCCGGAGGCCGAGATTGCGACGATGCCACCCTTCATCCCGGTGCCGCCAATATCCACGCCGATATAGGTTGGGGTGTTGTTACCAGACATCGCTACCACGGTTCCCTTGTACTCGTCTTCCGATCGTGTCTACTCGGCTAGGGTCAAAATTTCGGCGCCATCTTCGCGTACCACGAGTGTGTGCTCGAACTGAGCGGTGCGTTGACGGTCCTTGGTCGTGACCGTCCAGTCGTCATCCCACATCTCCCAGGAAATATCGCCCAGTGTGATCATCGGTTCGATGGTGAACACCATGCCGGGCACCATCACGGTGTTATGGTCCGGGGCGGTGTCGTAGTGGGGCACAATCAACCCGGAGTGGAACTCCCGGCCCACGCCGTGGCCGACAAAGTCGCGGACGACACCGTAGCCAAACCGGTTGGCATATTTTTCAATCACACGACCAATCACGTTGATTTCGCGTCCGGGCTTGACCGCCTTGATACCGCGCATCATGGCTTCGTGGGTGCGCTGGATGAGCAACCGGGACTGCTCGTCGGTGTCACCGACGGTAAAGGTCTTATTATGGTCGCCGTGGTAACCATCCAGGTAGGCGGTGATATCGATATTGATGATGTCACCGTCTTCAAGCACGGTGTCATCGGGGATCCCGTGGCAGATGACCTCGTTCAGCGAGGTACACAGTGATTTTGGGAAACCCCGGTAGTCCAAACATGAGGGGTAAGCCCCGTGATCGATCATGTACTGGTGGCCGATGCGGTCCAACTCGGCAGTGGTGACACCGGGTTGAATCGCAGCTTCGACCGCGTTCATCGCCTCCGCGGCCAGCCGCCCGGCAGCGCGGATTTTCTCGATAGCTACCTCATCATAAACATCGCCGTGCTGACCCTCATTCGGGTCTTTTTTGCCGACATAATCGGGCCGGGGAATTTCGGCGGGTACGTGCAAGCGTGGGGCAACATACCCCGGGGCGAGTCGTCCCACCGGCGCCAGCGAGCCGGGCCCAGGCCGTGCCGGACCATCGACCGGAAGATTATGGGAACCCTCGGTACCGGGTTCTGGGGCAGGATGAAGTGTCACTGAATTGCTGGGCATACCTTGATCCTAACGCTGAATAGCATGTGCGGGGTAGTTCGCCCCCGAGGCTCAGCTCGGGAACATATGAGAGGATGGAGCCATGACTGACAGCGCGACACAGTACTGGTTCAATGCTGAGACTCACGAGGTTGAAAAGGGTCCCCAATCGAACTGGCGCAAATTGTTGGGCCCCTTCGAGACGGCGGAACAGGCTCGTCGGGCTTTGGAGAAGGTCCAGGAGAATAATGAGCGGTGGGACGCCGAGGACGAAGCCGAGGACTAGCCGTCTCGCCCCGCCTGCTGGCGCGCACTCGACCGCGCTACGTGCTCCCCGTTGCACGCTGATCCACCACGGACCTAACGGGCGAAGGAGTAGTCCTCGTCCGGGAATGCCCCCGAACGCACCTCATCGGCATAGGTCTTGGCCGCCTGGGAGAGCTGTTCCGCAAGGGTGGCGTATTGCTTGACGAATCGTGGCAGACGCCCGGTATTAAGTCCGAAAGCGTCCTGCCAGACTAAGACCTGACCGGTGGTGGCATTGCCGGCGCCAATCCCGATGGTCGGTACCTGCAAGGCCTCGTCGACTGCGGCGGCCACCTCAGTGGGCACCATTTCCATCAACACGGTAAACGCCCCAGCTTCTTGAAGTGCTAGTGCGTCCTGGATCATCTGTTGGGTGGCGTCCTGGCCACGCCCTTGGACCCGAAACCCACCGAGCACATGTTCTGACTGTGGCGTGAACCCGATATGGCCCATGACCGCCACACCCGCTGAGGTCATCGCAGCCACGTGTTCGGCATACCGGGCGCCACCCTCGAGCTTGACCGCCGCGACCTGGGCTTCTTTAATCAGCCGAACCCCGCTGTCCACGGCCTGTTGCACCGAGGACTCATAGCTACCAAATGGCATATCCGCGACCACCAGGGACCGTCCGACGCTACGAGCGACCGCCTGGGAGAACAGCACCATTTGATCTAAGGTGACCGGCATGGTCGTGTCATAGCCGAGCACCGTGTTGCCCACGGAATCACCGACGAGCAACACCTCGATACCGGCCTGGTCGAAAATCCGGGCGGTCAGGGCGTCATAGCTCGTGAGCATCGCAAACCGATGGTCGGCGTCTTTGAGTTGCTGGAGGTGGTGGGTGCGAACACGTTTCGGGTTCGGGCTCTCGGTGGCGTAGCTGATGTTCTCTGAACTCGACATGCTCACAGTCTAGGGGATCTAGATCACAGAGGATGTTCTAAGATCGAGGCATGACAACACCACTGAACACCACAGACCTTGCAGATCACCTTGGAGAGTCGGTCCGGAGCTGTCCGGTTCAACTACGGAACTTCGGCGGAGTGCAGAAATTCGCCGGCCAGATCGCCACGGTGCGTTGCTTTGAAGACAACACCGAAGTCCGGGCTACGCTGTCCACGCCAGGAGATAGGCGGGTACTTGTTGTCGATGGGGGCGGAAGCCTGAACCGGGCGTTGCTCGGAGACAATATTGCTCAACTGGCCATCGACAACAACTGGGCCGGGGTGATCGTCCATGGCGCCATCCGCGACTCGGCCGAGATCGCCGAGATGGCGATCGGTGTTAAAGCCTTGGGCACCAACTCCCAAAAATCCCGCAAAGAAGGACTGGGTGTCACGAATGTTAACCTGGTGATCGGTGGGATTGAGTTCATTCCGGGAGAATACGTTTACTCCGATGCCGACGGGATCGTGGTCACTAGTGACCCGGTGGAACTAGACGACACCGAGTAAGCGGTGACGTAGACTTGCCGAGGTAGCTCGTCACCGGCGAGCCCCACCACCTCACGACGCTGATGCAGGAGAGCGACCGTGGAACGATTGGACCGGCAGCAAGAATTCGTGTTGCGCACCCTTGAGGATCGAGACGTCCGCTTTGTGCGACTGTGGTTCACCGATGTGGTCGGTGCCCTGAAATCAGTGGCTCTGGCCCCGGCTGAAGTGGAGTACGCCTTCACCGAGGGCCTGGGGTTCGATGGCTCCTCGATCGATGGGTTCACCCGGATTTTCGAATCCGACATGCTCTTACAACCGGATCCCTCGACCTTCCAGGTTTTGCCCTGGCGGGGTGAAGATGAACAAACCTCACGCATGTTCTGCGACGTGAAGATGCCCGATGGGGAACCGGCGGCCGTTGACCCCCGCTACGTGCTCCAACGCAGTATCGACAAGGCCGCGGATTTGGGATTCACGTGCTACCTGCACCCGGAAATCGAGTTTTATCTGCTCAAGGCAGATCTGGAAGAACGCTCGGACCCGAAGCGGATGATGCACAACCCCGAACCGGTGGATGCTGCCGGGTACTTTGACCACGTGCCCGGTGGGGTCGCCCAAGACTTCCGCCGTCATGCGGTGTCCATGTTGGAGCAGGTCGGAATTTCCGTGGAGTTCTCCCACCACGAAGGGGGCCCGGGCCAGAACGAGATTGATCTACGTGCCATGGATGCGATGGCTACCGCGGATAACATCATGACATTCCGCACCGTGGTCAAAGAAGTCGCCACTTTGCAGGGTTACTACGCGACCTTCATGCCCAAGCCCTTTGGCGAACACCCCGGCTCAGCGATGCACACACACTTTTCGTTATTCGAAGGGGACGTCAACGCCTTCTATGCGCCCGGAGCCGAGTACCAGCTGTCGACCACCGCCCGTCGTTTTATCGCCGGACTGCTAAGACACTCCGCGGAGATCACCGCGGTAACCCACCAGTTCGTCAACTCCTATAAACGGCTCTGGGGCGGGGGAGAAGCACCACCCTATGTTTCCTGGGGCCACAACAACCGCTCCGCCCTGGTCCGTGTTCCCTTATATAAGCCGGATAAGGCCGGATCCGCTCGGGTGGAATACCGCGGTATTGATGCCGCGGCCAACCCCTATCTGACCTATGCGTTGCTACTCTCTGCCGGTCTGAGGGGTATTCAGGAAGAATATGACCTACCTGAGGCTGCCCAAGAAGACATCTCACAGTTGACCTCACACGAACGCCGACTCTTGGGGCACTCACCGTTGCCATCCACCCTCCACGATGCCTTGCGGGTGATGGAAGAATCTGAATTCGTTGCCGAGGTGCTCGGCGAACAGGTCTTTGAGTCCTTCCTGCGCAATAAACGCGAAGAATGGGAACAATACCGGGTCAATGTGTCCCCGTTCGAGCTCTCCCGTTACCTCGGGGCGGTGTAACTTCTTGACCAAACGTACCCCCGCCTCCGCATCCGGTTCACGATCCCGGTCCTCACGCGGGCGCACCCTGGCCGGAGCGGGGTTCACCGACCTGTCGCGAGCGGAAAGCCGGCTACAAGCGCCCGAGCTCGCTGAGCTGGATCGAGACCGTTTGCTCGATGTCATCTCGGTGGCTGCCAATCCTGACCAAGCGCTCATCCTGCTGATCCGGCTCGTGGAGGCCGAAGCCGGTGTCCAAGAGCTCTTCAACGAAGCTGAGCAACACCAGATCCGCTCGCTGATTCGGCTGTTGGGCACCTCGGAAGCCCTTGGTGAATTTCTGATCCGCTACCCTGAGCACCTGGACGTCGTCACCGGGTCCGAGGACGCTGTGGCCAGCGCACCCGCAGTTGCTGGGATCTACGAGCCTGATGCGCACGGAGAAGCACGCTATGCTCCCGAGGCTTTGCGTTGCCTGTTACTGGAGGCTGTGGGAGCTGATCCACAGCAGGAAGAACCGGTGGCCACCCAGGGTGGTAAAGAGGCGGCGGTGGCGCTACGGGTCATGTATCGGCGACAAATTCTCAGCATTACCGTCCAAGACCTCAATGCCCCCGATCCCATGGGTGCCCAGCCGATTATTTCCCGGTGGTTGGCTGACCTGGCTGCTGCGGCCCTGGAGGCCGCTCTGGCGGTGGCGAGATTCGATGCTGAGTCGAAGTTTAGTCGCGAAGAAATCGATGGCACGAGCCTGACCGTGATGGGGATGGGCAAATGCGGTGCCCGAGAGCTGAACTACCTCTCGGACGTAGACGTGATTTTTGTGCACGGACCGGCAGCCTCGGAGCATGTGGAGTCTTTGTCGGAGGAAACCATGACCGCGGTGGCCCGAGAACTGGCCACCGGGATTTCACACACCATCCAGTCTCCCGCCCCAGAGCCCGGGCTGTGGGAGGTCGACGCCAACCTGCGCCCCGAAGGCAAAGATGGAGAACTGTCGCGCACGGTAGCGTCACACCGCACGTACTACAACCGGTGGGCCCATACCTGGGAGTTCCAGGCCTTGCTGAAGTGTCGTCGACTGGCCGGTAACCACCGCTTGGCTGAGGAATATCTCAACGCCATCTACCCCCTGGTCTGGCAGGTCTCCACCCGGCCGGGCTTCGTTTCTCAGGTCCAATCGATGCGACGCCGGGTGGTAAAGAATATTCCGGCGAAGCAGCGTCACCGTGACATCAAGCTCGGCAGTGGGGGACTGCGTGACATTGAATTTCCGGTCCAGCTGTTGCAACTGGTGCACGGAAAAACGGATTCGAGCCTGCATGTGCGCTCCACCGAAGAAGCCATCCAGGCTTTGGAAGCCGGCGGATACGTGGGACGGGCCGACGCGCGCTCGATGACGGACTACTACCGGTTCTTACGCGTGATGGAGCACCGGTTACAACTTGCCCAGATGCGTCGCACCCACCTGCTACCCGAAAAAGAACAACATCTCCGGGTGCTAGCCCGGGCCGTCGGCTCAGGGGCGCAGGAACATCCGCATAACGCTGATGAGTTGCTGAGCAGCTGGAAGAAGACGGCTCGAGCCGTCGCCGAGGTCTTTGAGCGGTTGTTCTACCGGCCGCTCCTTCCCGCCACCGCGGCCCTGCCGGCCGACCAGGTCAGACTCTCCTCTGAAGCTGCCCAACAGCGGCTGGTCGCCCTGGGGTACCGAGACCCCAAGGGCGCGATCCGCCATATTGGGTTCCTTACTGAGGGCGTGTCTCGCTCGGCGGCGTTGCAGCGTCAGCTCTTACCGGCCGTGTTGGGCTGGCTGGCTGCCGGTCCGGACCCCGATGGTGGTCTGCTGAGTTTCCGGCGTCTGTCGGAATCGATCAGTCGCTCAGGATGGTACCTGCGTATGTTGCGGGACTCCTCCGATGCTGCCGAGCGACTCTGCACCGTGTTGTCCAGTTCCCGGTATGTCTGCGACTTGCTGGAACACTCTCCGGAGGCCACCGCCTGGCTAGACCGTGACCAGGACCTGGTGCCCTTGAGCCTGGACACCATCCTGACCGAGATGCGCTCGGTGCTGTCGCGTCACCCTGAAGTCAACGAAGCGATGCGCCACATCCGGCTGATTCGTCGACGCGAAATTCTGCGTACCGCAATGGCTGACGCCTTGGAACTGATCGACCAAGATGAGATCTCTCACGCGCTATGCCGGGCCGACCAAGCCAGCGCGATGGCCGGACTAGATTTGGTGGAACGCGAACTTGTCGACAGTGGTGAGAAACGACTGGCGAACCTGGTGGTGGTGGCCATGGGGCGCCAAGGCGGACAGGAATGCGGCTATGGCTCGGATTTGGACGTGATGTTCGTTCACCAACCCACCGAGGCAGCCACCGACGAGCGTGAGGCCCACCAACAGGCCGTCAGCCAAGCCAAGAAACTCGCCCACTACCTGAAGATGCCGCTGAAACCGGCCATCCCGTTGGAACCGGTACTGATGATTGACGCGGACCTGCGCCCCGAAGGCAAACAGGGTCCCTTGGTGCGCTCGATGGAGTCCTATCGGAACTACTACCAGCAATGGGCTGAGATTTGGGAAATCCAGGCGTTGTTGCGGGCCCGGACGCTAGCTGGAGAACAGGCTCTGCAGGATGAATTCACGGACTGGGCAGACTCGGTGCGCTATCACACCGAGCTGACCCCGCAGCGGTTACGGGCGATCCGTCGAATGAAAGCTCGGGTGGAATCCGAGCGACTACCCCGCGGGGCTGATCCTAACCGGCATGTGAAGCTCGGGCGTGGGTCGCTGTCGGATGTGGAGTGGCTGGTGCAGACCTTCCAGTTGCACTACGCCGGTCAAGCAGAGTCATTGCGCACCACCTCCACCATGGAAGCGTTGGAGGCATTGCACGAGCTCGGGCACCTTGATGCCCACGAGGCCCAAGCCTTGGAAAACTCCTGGAGACTGTGCTCTAGGATCCGCTCGGCGAATATGATCTGGTCGGCCCGTGCCTCCGACACGTTGCCCACCAACCGAGATGACCTAGAAGCGGTCGCCCAGTGGTGCGGGTATGAGTCGGGCAATGCGGGTGTTTTCGAAGAGGACTACTTGCGCATCACCCGCCATGCTCGGCAGGTGTTCGAACATCGGTTCTATGGGATGAACTAGCCTCAACCCATCGGGGTGACTGGAGTTTATCGGTTGATGACCGAGGAGCCGACCAGGTCCAAGGTGGTCAAGCGACTCTGCAACGACGGGGCCAGATTAGTCATGATCAGCTCATCGGCTGAGACCCGTTCGGCAAACTGATCCATGTACTCGCGTACCACTGAGGCGGTGCCCACCGCAGTGTACTTCAACATGCTCAACACCTGTTCGCCGGCCGGAGAGTGGAGCAGTAAGGACACCTCATCGTCGCTGAGGTTCTTACCGCGACCCAGGAAGGACCGAATCCGGGAGCGCTGAGCGGCCTCCAAGCTGGCCTGGGCGCCCTCTTCGGTCTCATCGGCAATGACGTTCAGGGCCGCAATGAAGTAGGGCTCCGGGTGCTGTTCAGAGGGCTCGTAGTGCTCCCGGTACAAGCTGGCAGCCGATTCCAGCATCTGCGGAGCGAAATGAGATGCGAAGGTGTAGGGCAGGCCCAGTTTGGCAGCTAGCTGCGCGCCGAAATGTGAGGAGCCGAGAATGAAGATGGGCAAGTTGGTGTCCTTACCCGGGTAGGCTTCCACCCCGGGAATCTGGGAGTCCCCACTTAAGTAGCCCTGCAGCTCCACAACGTCTTGGGGGAACCGGTCAGCGGACTGAGGATCGCGACGCAGTGCCCACAGGGTCTTCTGGTCGGTTCCCGGTGCACGGCCCAAGCCGAGGTCGATGCGGGGGCCGTAGAGTTCCTGCAACATCCCGAACTGTTCGGCAATCAGCAACGGAGCGTGGTTGGGCAACATCACGCCACCAGAGCCCAAGCGGATCGTGGAGGTGTGGGCGCCGATGTGAGATAGCAACACGGAGGTTGCCGACGAAGCGATCGAGGGCATGTTGTGGTGCTCAGCGAACCAAATACGGTGGAAACCTCGTTCTTCGGCCCGCTGGGCCAAAGTCAGCGATTCACCGACCGCGTCACCAATCGACTGCCCATGGCGGACGGTGGCTAAGTCGAGAATGGAAACCCGGTAGTTCGTTGAAGCGCCAGCTTCAGGCATTCGAAACCTTCTTTCAGTGAGCAGGATCTGTGTTTCTGTCGCGTATAGCTCCAACCGAGAGACAAATATTCCTTGGCGGTGCTACGACGCGTGTCAGATTCACCACGGTATTAACCGACGGTGCTGGTGGGGATCACTGTGATCCCCACCAGCACCGTTGCACTTACCTGAGTCGCCAGGTAGAAGGTCGAAGCCGTCCTTGATGGCGTAGGTGCTAGATCGAGTAGTAGAGCTCGAATTCCTTCGGCGAAACGTAGGCGCGCAACACATTGATTTCGTACTCACGCTTATAGTCAATCCAGGTGTTGATCAGGTCTTCGCTGAACACATCACCGGCCAGGAGGAATTCGTGGTCCTCTTCCAGAGCGTCGATCGCTTCTTCCAGAGTGCGTGGCGCCTGCTTTACATCGGCGGCTTCTTCCGGAGGCAACTCGTAGAGGTCCTTATCCACCGGCTCCGGTGGCTCGATGCGATTACGAATTCCGTCCAGACCGGCCATCAGCTGAGCTGCAAAAGCGAGATAGGGGTTCTGGGAGGGGTCCGGCGCACGGAACTCCAGTCGCTTGGCTTTGGGGTTGGTCCCGGTAATCGGAATGCGGATAGCTGCCGAGCGATTGCCCTGCGAGTAGAGCATGTTGATCGGTGCTTCGTGACCTTTGACCAGACGCTTATAGGAGTTCACCGTCGGGTTGGTGAAGGCCATAATGGCTGAGGAGTGCTCCAGCAGTCCGCCGATGTACCAGCGGGCCAGATCAGACAGTGAAGCGTAGCCCTTTTCGTCGTAGAACAGCGGTTCTCCGTCCTGCCACAGGGACTGGTGGCAGTGCATGCCTGAACCGCCATCACCGTAGACCGGCTTGGGCATAAAGGTCGCGGTTTTGCCGAACAACAAGGCGGTGTTTTTCACGACATACTTGAACACCTGAGCCTTATCGGCCGAGTGCAACAAAGAATCGAAGCGGAAATTGATCTCGGCCTGCCCGGGCGAGCCGACCTCGTGATGAGAGCGCTCGACTTCGAGCCCAACCTGTTCCAAAAGTAAGCAGATTTCATCACGCACATCGGCGATTTGGTCAATCGGGGAGACCGGGAAGTAGCCGCCACCGGACGGAGTCTTGTGTCCTAGGTTGCCACCGGGCTCTTCACGACCGGTGTTCCACCAGGCTTCTTCAGCATCAATTTCGAAGAACGATTTATGTGCCTGATTCTCGTAACGGACGCCATCCAGTAGGTAGAACTCGGCTTCAGAGGCGAAACTGGCAGTGTCGGCGATACCGGTGGAGGCTAAATAATCCTCTGCTCGCGTGGCCACACCGCGGGGATCCCGGTGGTAGGGCTCCCCGGT
Organism: Auritidibacter ignavus; assembly: GCF_029853775.1. Lineage (NCBI taxonomy): Bacteria > Bacillati > Actinomycetota > Actinomycetes > Micrococcales > Micrococcaceae > Auritidibacter > Auritidibacter ignavus. The sequence continues at coordinate 814,041 of NZ_CP122564.1, read as the reverse complement.
GCGGGGATTAATGATAGAAAAGAACATAGCCAGAGTCTTCTGCTCCCGGAAGGGATCGATAAACGCGGTGGTCACATCGGGAATCAGTTGCATATCGGACTCTGCGATGGTGGCGAAGCCGGGAATCGACGAGCCGTCGAAGAGCTGGCCACTTTCAAAAAAGTCGTCGTCGACAGCCTTGGCCGGCAGGTTGAAGTGGTGCATTCCACCGAAGAGGTCGGTGAACCGCACATCAACAAAGGCCACATCCTCGTCTTTGAGATAGGCGAGAATTTCTTCTGAGGTGGAGAACATTCTTACTCCTGTCATAGTTTCCGCGATGCAGACTTTCCGCGATGGCATTAACCCTACAGAAAGCGCGCTTTGATCGGGGGAAAGCCGTCGGGAATTTCTGCAATAGCGCAACGGAGAAAGGGTCTTGGTCAGGCGGAGCCGTGCCTGCCACACACTGAGGATGACAAGACCGAACCGATAGAGTTGTCTTATGTCCGCAGAACACCGTCGCGAAGACAACGCCGAGGACCCGTTGATCACCCGGAAAGATCTTGCTTCCTGGGTGGAAGGTCCCCCGGGAGGGCAAGATACCTACCCCGGTGAACGATTAGGGCTCCCCAGAACCGGGCCGAGCTCGGTTGCCTCGCTGGGACGCCGTGTCGGAGCACTGTTTAGCGACTGGTTTATCTCCGTAGGATTGGCTTGGCTTGTTGGCAGTGATCAGCCCTGGCTTCCCCTGCTGTTTTTCGTGATGATGCACTGGCTGTTGGTAGGACTGTTGGGAGCCACCATCGGCAAAGCTCTATTCCGCATTCAGGTGGTTCGCGTTGGCGGGGCCTCCGTGGGCCTATGGCAGGCAGCAATTCGTGCGCTGCTCCTGGGCCTGTTTATCCCGGCGATCGTGATGGACAAGGACCAGCGTGGAGTCCACGATCTGCTCGCCAAAACGGTCGTGATCACCGCCTAGTTAGTGTATCCACGCTCGAGCTCCGGGGCTTTAGCGCCCTCGCATCGCCCGACGATCTGGACGGGATTTGAAAGGATCCACACCCTTAGGAATCGGGAGCTTATTACTAGGCAAGGACGCCAGACGGTTCTCAATGGCCCGAACTTCGTGCTTATTGAGGGTTTTTTTCATCCGTTTGATGGTCTTTCTCAGCTGGTGTAGTGACACTTCATTCTTTCCATGACCGACCTGCAGAATACGGATCTCGACATTAGGCAAATAACGGCTCATGTGGCGACGCTCTTTTTCAGCCAGCTGACGGGCCTTGTTATACGAGCCCTCAGCCACCAGGACCACACCAGCTTTCCCGGTGGCACGGTACACCGCTTCCTGAGACTTAGCGTTCATGGCGACCGGCTCCTGGGGTACCACCCAGCCGCGGCCTAACGTTGACAAAGCCGCGCCCGTAGCACCAGGACGTCCGTCGATGCGCGCAAAAGCCGCGCGTTCAGCCCGCCGGTTCATGATAATCAAGGCGGTCAGCAAACCGAACGGGATAGCAATCAAGATCCACGTCACCCAGTTGCCGGTGAGACCGGCAAGGATGACACCGATCAGAATCGGCACCGCAAAACCAAGTAGCATCCACCACACCACGGCGGGATCGTATTCTTTGGTGTCTTTAAAGACTCGCCCAATACGTTTGAAAAAACCGTCCTGGTTCTTTTTGCGGCTCTTCTTGTTCGCCTTCGCTTCGGCTCTCTGCTGTCGCCGACGCTCTTTCTGCTCGGCTTTGACAGTCTTGAGATCTTTAGTGGGAGAAGAATTATCTGAGGCCATAATGACACCTATACTACCGAAAGTTATCTGTGGATAACTCACCCCGTGAGGGGAGCGATTCCGGCAGAATCAGGGGCAGACATTGTCACCTTTGTCCTCGCACACCCGCATCGCACACCGCGTTGTTACGAGCCCAGGATTATTTGATGACCTATCCCTCATCGCACACCTCCGACGCACTACCTCAGCCTCCACAGCCGCTCTCGGGTGAGGTCGGCGAGCTGTATTGCACCGGCGAACGCTTTAACCTCTGGCGGTTTCGTCCCCCGGGATTTAGCTCACGAGATGCGCCCGCCGTGCTAAAAATTCCAGACCTCGGGCAGGTAGGGGAGGAGAGACACTCACAGATTATCGACCGGGCCCAACGGTTTAGCCATCCGCACGTGGTGCCACTGATTGGCGCCGTCGAGCTCCGCGGCGATTCGGCGCCGCAGGTGGGATGCTGGCAACTGATGCGAGGTTCTCATGCCGCTAAACTCGTCAACACCATGGGTCCGCTGGAACTCGAGCAATGTTTGACCATTGTCATCCCGGTCGCTCAGGCGTTATCTGAACTACACCGACAAGGGCTCAGTCATGGCGGGTTGGGCCCGGCCGAGGTGGTTTTTGACCTCAACGGGGCGCCCTATCTCACGGATGCAGGACCGGGCCAACCGGTGCACGGTTTTGCGGCACCAGAACAGCGCGTTAAGGCCTCAGCCGTGACATCGGCGACGGACGTGTATAGCTGGGCGGCGCTGTGCTGGTATCTTCTCACCGGACGAGTGCCGGGCAAAACATACGTGCGCGCTCCGCTCCCGTCCTTGGTGCCCAACATTGATGAACATGTGGTAGATGTTCTGGAGGCGTGTCTGGACGATGATCCGACACAACGCCCCACTATGCGTCATTGTCTGGAAGCTGCCGTGCATTGGGGCGAGCCCAGGGCGCTGGAGTTGCATTCGATTGTGGCTGCAGACGTGAGGATCTTACTTCCCACCAAATTGTCGGAACCACCGTCGGAGAAGAAAAACCGCCCTCGACGCCCCGCCCGAAGAAGGATACCGAAAACGCGTCGTGGCCTTCGGCAACGGGCCCAACGACGATTCATCGCTGGAGCGGGTGCCATGGCGGTTGGTTTAGCGCTGATTAGCGGGTCGCCGTCGTTGACGGCAGAGTCTCAGGAACCAGCCAGGGCCACACAGGACACTGTCTCGGTCACCGACCACATGGATCCGGAACGTTTGGATGAGCGGTTGGAACAGATTGTGCAACAACGCTCAGCGGCGTTTCGTACCACCGATCCGGACATGGTGGATCGTTATGCGGTCGGGGAATCTGAAGTGGCGGTTCACGATCGAGAAATGATTGAGGGCTTGGTGGAGCAGGGATTGAACTTGGAGGACTTTTCAATGCGCGGACAACGCACTGGCGAGGTTGAGATCCTGGATGATACGACAGTGCGTATTCCCGTCCAGTGGGGGTGGCCGCAACAGGAGGTGACGGACGAAGGTGCTCACGGCGTGGTCAGGGCGTCGATACAAGAGTCACACGCTGATCTCGTGGTCACGTTGCAGTATGACCAGGAATGGAAAATTAGCCGGGTCCATGAGCACTAACGGCGCACACAGGCTTCGGGGCCACCGTCAGGATCCTCCTGGGAGGAATTGACGGTGGCCCCGAAACGTTGGGGATGATCTGCTTAGAGCATTACTGCCATAGCACAGCTACTAAAGCGGTAATGAGCGCGGTCCCGCCGGTCGCGTGCGCAATGCCAGTGGGGACCAGCTCACCCTTATTGACCTTACGTTGGCCCACCCAGGCAACCACCAGCACCGTAATGCCCAGCACCAACTTGATAGTGAGCTTGATGCGGTTTGGTTCACCCATCATTTCGGCCAATCCAAAGAGTACTAGTCCGGACAGCACAATCACGATGGCGCCCCAGAACTGCGACTTGGTCACCGTCGGTCGCTTGAAATGCGCGAACCATCCACCGACCACGGCTGCGAAACCGAGCAAGTGAATTGCAAGAAAAATGAGACGAACAATTTCCATAATGGTGGGGTCAAGCTCCTTTAGTTCAGACCAAGCTTTTAGTTCAGACCAAGCTCAGCGCCGAATTCCGCATTTTCAAGGCGGTTCTTCAACGTGGTCATGAAACGACCTGCGTCGGCACCATCGATGATCTGGTGGTCGTAGGTCAAGGACAGATACATCATGTCGCGGATCGCAATGCTGTCGTTACCTTCAGCATCCGGAACGATCATTGGTCGCTTGACGATGTTCCCCGGGCCCAAGATGGCCGACTGCGGCGCGTTGAGCACCGGGGTGTCGAACAAGGCGCCGAAGGACCCTAAATTGGTGATCGAGAAGGTACCACCTGAGAGTAGATCTGGCGAGATCTTGCCGGTCCGGGACTTCTCAGCCAGCTCAGCGATCTGGGAGGCGATGCCGGAGAGGTTCAGGTTGCCAGCGCCCTTGATAACCGGCACCAGCAGACCCTTTTCGGTATCAACGGCGATGCCGATGTCCTCGGAATCGTGGTAGGTGATTTCCTTGGACTCGGAGTTGTACTCGGCGTTGATGACCGGGTGAGCACGCAGTGCCTCAGCAGCTGCCAGAGTAATGAAGGCCAGGTAGGTTAGCTTGACACCGTGCTGGGCCTGGAACTGTTCCTTGGCGGCATTGCGCAGGGCGACGATACGGGTCAAATCGACCTCGTGAACCTGGGTGAGCTGGGCAGTGGTGTGCAGGGAATCCGTCATGCGCTGGGCAATCACCTGGCGGGTGCGCGAAGCCTTCTCGGTGGAACCACGCTTGGACGGATCGACCGAGGACTTCGGCTCCGGAGGAGAGGATTGTGCAGGAGCCTGAGATGGTGTCGTTGCCGAGGAAGACTTCTGAGCCTGCTTCTCTTCGTACTTCTGAGCTTCAGCGGCAGTGAGCACGTCTTGACGACGGATCCGACCACCCACACCGGTACCGGTCACATCATTGAGGTCCACACCGGACTCACGGGCCAGACGACGTACCAGCGGGGTGACGTAGCCACCGCTACTCTGAGTCGCAGTGTCGGATTCCGCATCAGAAGCCGGTGTAGCCGGTTGTTCAGCGGGTTCTGGGCTCTGGGTGTCTTCGGTCTTGGCCTCGGCTTCGCCCTGATCCTGTGGCTCGGCCGGTGCCGGCTCCTCATCAGCTTGTTCGTCTGCGGTCTCGTGGGTGGACGAGTCGTCTGACGGCGTCTCGGAGGGGGACTCGGTGGCATCGCCGGAGCCCACGATAGCCAGGACATCACCGACCTCGGCAATATCGTCTTCGTTGACCTTGATCTCTAACAGAGTACCGGCGACTGGGGAGGGGATCTCCGTGTCGACCTTATCGGTGGAGATCTCCAACAGAGCTTCGTCCACCTCGACGGTGTCGCCGATGTCTTTCAGCCAGCGAGTCACGGTACCTTCGGTGACCGATTCGCCCAGTTCTGGCAGGGTTACCTCTTCGCCCTCGCCGGAACCGCCGGAGGAAGCAGCCGGAGCCTGCTGGTCAGCGGAGTCGTCACCGGACTCCTCCGGTTGCTCTTCCCGCTGTTGATCTTCAGGTTTCTCTTCAGTCTCGTCTGCGACGCCCTCGTCGTTGGAGGAAGAACCGCTGGCTTCATCGGCATCGCCAATCTGGGCTAAAGCCTGACCAACCTCAACGGTCTCGTCCTCGTCAACCAAAATCTCGACCAGGGTTCCGGCCACTGGGGAGGGAATTTCGGTGTCGACCTTATCGGTGGAGACTTCCACAATGGGTTCGTCGACTTCGACGGTGTCGCCAATTTCTTTGAGCCAACGCGTTACCGTTCCTTCGGTCACGGACTCGCCCAGCTCGGGCAGGTTCACGGTTTCTGACATGGTGTCCCGTTTCCTCTCTCAATTTCCCACTGATCTTGGGCCAATGATGTGCTGATGTCTTCGCTGCAGATCAGTGGTTGTCGGTGGTTCAAGGGTGGACGACGGTCGGTGCCTGCCAGCCACCCGGTGGGGTGGATGATTAGGCGTGCAGGGGGTGACCGAACAGCATCATGGCTGCTTCACCCAGCGATTCGTTCTGCGTCGGGTGAGCGTGCACCAGCGAAGCCACATCCTCAGGGTAGGCTTCCCAGTTGACGATCAACTGGGCTTCACCGACCTGCTCGGAAATGCGGGCACCAACGCCGAAGGCTCCAACAATCGGGCCGTGCTTCTGGCGCACCAGCTTAATCAAACCCTTCGTACCCAGGATCGAGGACTTACCGTTACCGGCCAGGTTGTACTCGGCGACTTCCACGTTGTCTTTACCGAAGCGCTCTTCAGCCTTGGGCTGGGTCAAACCAACCGAGACGATCTCGGGGTTGGTGAAGGTCACCGCAGGGATCCGTTCATCGGGAACGACCATCGGGTTGTTGCCGGCGATTTCTTCGGCCACGAAAATACCCTGCTGGTAACCACGGTGGGCCAGTTGCTTGCCCGGGACGATGTCACCGATGGCGTAGATGTTGCCCACGCCGGTGTGCAAACGCTCATTGGGGGTCACGAAGCCACGGTCCATCGGGATACCGACCTCTTCATAGCCCAAACCTTCAGTGTTGGGTCCACGGCCCACCGCGACCAAGCAGACTTCGGCTTCAAATTCTTTACCGTCCACCAGGGTGACCTTGACACCGTTGTCAGTTTCTTCGACCTTGTCGAAGAAGGTCCCCAGGTTGGACTTGATGCCCTTGGACTTGAACTCACGCTCTAGGACCTTGATGATGGCCGGATCCTCGTTGGGGACCAAGTGGTCCAGGCCTTCGATGATGGTCACCTCAATGCCGAAGGAGTTCCAGACGGAGGCGAACTCAGAACCGATGACACCGCCACCGAGCACGATCGCTGACTTGGGCAAATAGTCCAGCTGTAAGGCCTCGAAGCTGGTCATAATCTTGTTGCCGATCGGCAGGCCCATGGTCTTGGAGTAGGAACCGGATGCCAGGATGATGTTCTCGCCCCGGTAGCGGGTACCATCGACCTCAATTTCGGACTCGGACACCAGCTTGCCTTCGCCCTCAATCACCGTGATCTTGCGCATCTTCATCAGGCCCTGTAGACCCTTGAACTTGCCGGAGACGATTTTGTCCTTGTAGTCACGGACCTTGGACATGTCGATGGACTCCAGGTTGGAGTTGACACCGATCTTGGAACCGCCGCGTGTTTCATCGGCTACCTCTGCAGCGTGCAGGTATGCCTTGGTCGGGATGCAACCAAAGTGCAAGCACGTCCCACCGAGTTTCTCTTTTTCGATCAGACCTACGCTGAATCCGTGTTGCACTGCTCGTAGAGCGGCACCATAACCGGCGGAGCCACCGCCGAGGATTAGGACGTCGAATTCTGTGGCGTTTTCGGTCACGTTGAGTTCTCCTCATCTAGGTCAAGCCTGTTTGGCTCGACAAATATCGACTTTTCGTCAGCGGTGCACCGTGCAGGACCGCACACTGATCCTCGATGCCTTTGATAACCAGCTTATCGCTGACAACCAGGCTGTTGCCACACATTGTCTGCGGTATTAACGACTGCGGTGTAAAACTCGTCACAGCTGATCTTGGAGCGCTGTTTTCGGGGCTGTCTTCGAATGTTTAGCTCTGCTGAGCGTTCTGGCGCAGGTATTCCACCAGGGTTCGAAGCATGACTCCGGTGGCATCTTTGGGCGTGTAGCCAAAGGGTGCCTCTTCGTTGAAACTGGGGCCGGCGATATCCAGGTGTGCCCAGGGGGTCTCGCCGACGAAGTCTCGAAGGAACGCCGCGGCGGTGAGCATTCCGCCAAACTTCGAGCCCATATTAGAGATATCAGCCACGCGTGAATCCAAGGACTCCCGCTGGTTCTCTGGTATCGGCATCGGCCAGATCAGCTCTCCGGCCCGTTGGGCGGCCTCGACCAGCTGGGTGCGGACCTGGTCGTGCCCCATGACGCCGGTGGTTCGTTGCCCCAAGGCCACCATTTGAGCGCCGGTGAGAGTGGCAATGTCAATTACAGCAGCGGGGGCTTCTTCGGTGGCGGCTACCAGCGCATCGGCCATCACGACGCGACCTTCGGCGTCGGTGTTCATGATTTCCACGGTCTTTCCGTTACGGATGGTCACGATATCGGAGGGCTTGACGGCCGTGCTGGAGGGCATGTTTTCGGCCATGGCCAGCCAGCCGGTGACCTTGATCGGCAGGTTCAGTGCCGCCACCGTGTTGATCACCGCGGCCACGGTGGCAGCTCCGGTCATATCGGTTTTCATGGTCAGCATAGAATTGGCGGGCTTGAGCGAAATCCCTCCGGTGTCGAAGGTGATGCCTTTGCCCACCAGGGCAACGTGAGTCGGCTGGACGTGCGAGTCCGTGGCGGGCTGATAGGAGAGCCTGACTAGCCGGGGCGGGTGGGCCGATCCCTGACCGATACCCAGAATGCCACCGCACCCTTCGGCGTCGAGTTGTTGTTCATCCCAGATCTCGCAACTGATCTGTGGCTGATCGGAGACCAGCTGGGTGACGAACTCGGCGAAAGACTCGGGGTAGAGCACCGAGGCTGGAGTATTGACCAGGTTCATCACCGTGTGCACACCACGACTGATCTGAGACGCCTCAGTCACAATACGTTCGGCTTGTTCTTCCTCCACTGCGGTGCGGATCACGAATTCGTCAGCGACCAAGCGATCCTGTCGCTGCCCGGTCGCATCGTGCGGAGTCTCGTCGTTGCTGGTACGCGTTGAAAAGGCGGTGAACCGGTAGCTTGCAATGGCAGCACCTTCGGCAACGGCCTGGAGCAGCTCGGGCGAATCAGCGCCCATCTCAAACACCACGGTGGACACCGGGTGCTGGTCCAACAGGTGGCGAACCGCAGCACCGGCGGCGCGACGGTAGCTTTCGGGTCCCAGGGTATCCGGTGTGCGCTGATCGGGGACCGGCGTGCCCTGCGGGGCTGGTTTGGCCGAGCCTAAGCCAACGAAGGCGATCTTGCGGGCGGCAACATCTTCTGGAGCGGGGAAGACCAGAACCTTCTCGGCAGCACCGGTGACGTGGAAATCACTCAGCAGGCGATGGAGACTCTCCGGGGCGTCGGAGGCCACCAATGTTCCGGATTCTTCTCCGACGGCGACCCCGTAGATCACCAGATCGGCTTCCGGTGCAACGGTGGCATAACGCAGGTGCGGTTCGGCGCAGAACTTGCTCATGAGTTCGGTGATTTCAGTCAACGACATCACTTCCCGGTGATTCATACATCTTTACAATGACAACGCAGTTAATCCTAGACAGTCACCGCTATCTTGTCGCCCGTCACAGGGGCGTAACGTGAAGGGTTCCTCTCAGAGCGCAGACGAGTAAAGAGCTGCCTGACCCGGTCAAGGGAGGATGGAATTAAAGGGAGGTTGGAATAGATCGGGTAGGGAACACAGTTATAGTGCACAAGATCGATAGAATCGACAGAACACTTGATATTCCAGGACGTGAGGAGGCTTCTGGATGCAGGATCCGCATCACCTAATCCAGTTCAGTCCCGCCGGTCGTGACCTCATGACCGGGTCCGAGGACGATCCCTCACCGTTGCGAGGAACCAAGCTACTACTGCTTTTCGGTGGTCATCTGGATGCCGGGCACCTTACCGAACAGATCCGGTACCTTTTGTTCAACCGGCTCAATCACGAGCAACTGATCACCTTTGATACTGATCAGCTCATTGATTACCGGGCTCAACGCCCCCATATTACCTTTGACGGGGAAAAATTCACCGACTATCAGCGTCCAGAAATCTCACTGGATGTCTTTACCGATGAAATGGACCAGCCGTTTTTGGTACTGTCCGGCCCTGAGCCGGACTACCAGTGGGAACGTTTCTCCGATGCGGTCATGTCCATCGTGCGCGAACTGGACCTGTCACAGGTCGCGATAGTGGACGCTATTCCGCTTCCGGTTCCACACACTCGTCCCTTGGGCGTGACCACGCACGGTAGCCGGGAGGAATTACTCGAAGGACTGTCCACCTGGTCTCCTCAGGCCCAGATGTTGGCCGGTATGTCGCAATTACTCGAGGTCAAGCTCACCGAGAACGGCCGAAAGGTCACCGGGTTCACCCTGCACGTGCCACATTATCTGGCCGATGCAACCTACCCGCAGGCGGCCGTGGCCGGACTGGAATACCTTTCAGCGGCGATGGGCATCGTGGTGCCCACCGATGAGTTGCGTGAAGCAGGACGTCAGGTTGATCGGCAACTGGCCCAACAAACCGAGAACTCCCCCCAGATTTCACACATGGTTGCGGCCCTGGAAGCTCAGTTCGACCGGTATACCGAAGACCAGGAACAGCCGCGTTCTTTGCTTCTGCCGCCGAACCAGCACATTCCCGACGGCGAAGAGATTGGTGCTCAAGCCGAGGACTTCCTTAATACCCAGTCGCAGCATAACGCCGAGCGACTCGGGTTGAGCTCAACTGCACACGACGAGGACGAGTCGGCCGAAGAATCCAATGGCGCGGAGTCGGGTTCGGAAACTGACGGAGACAACCCTCAGGACTCGGACGGGCGCTAGATCCCCAAGCGCTAAGTCGGGCTGGTTCTCCACAATGTCGGTCCTGCGCTGAAACCGTCCACAGTTCATCTCGCTAGATAGTGTCGTCTCCGATGATGGACTGATGCTGGGTACATGACAGAAAATAATCAGCATTCAGTAGCCCTTGGAACCACCGACTCAACACCACCAGCCCGGTCGCAAGGACCACGACAGTTTCTCGCCAGAACTGAGGAAGATGTCCTGGCCTTCGTGCAGAATACGTTGGGATTCGTCCCCCAACGAAGTTGCGTGTTAATTAGCACCTGCGAATCCAGCTTCCGCGCCGTACTGCGTGTCGATCTGCCAGCGCTAGATGACCCCGTCGGTGAGGACGAATTCCCTATTTCCACCGGATTCTTCGATCGCGTGGCGACAACCCTGCGCACCGATCCAAAGGCCGACGGTTGCTTTATGCTCTTGCAATCCGAAGATGACACGGTGGGCGATCCCGGTCCGGTCGACCGGCTAGCTGGATACCGACGCTTTGCTGCAAACCTGCAAGAGCATTTGCGCCACCACCAATTACCGGCTCAAGAAGTTTGGGTGCTCAGCCCACACCGAGTATGGCACCTGGACTGCGCGCACGGAGCCGAATGCCCCGTCCAGGGTGCGACGTTGGACGCGACCGAAAACAGTTTCTTAGACCTCTCAATGCGCGCCGACGGTGTTGACACACCCCGAGGCCCGAACGATTTGGTGTTGCCGTTTAATGCCCAACGACTGGCCGAACAACTTGAAACGTGGCCAGCAATGGACCCCACACAGCGCCATCAGGTCGCTGAGGCAAACACCCCCGAGCAAATTCGTGCCTTATACGCGGACCTTCAGGCGTGGGACCGCCTGCTGTCTGGCGAAACCCTACCGCAGTCGCTGGAATCTACTGAATGGTGTGATCTCGTCCGTGGGCTGGGCGAAGACCGTTACCGTGACATGGTGCTCAATATCGCCTGTTTTGGTCTTGAGCCTGCCTTGGCGGGAGCCATCCACCTGGGCCTGATCCCTCAAGGCTATGCCGATGAGTTCGACGTGATCCCCACAGCAACCAGTGGCACACAGTTCAGTCAAGCATTTATCGGTGCTTCGGACACCGTGGCAGACTGGACCCGGATCCAGCGGTTTGAAGATTGTGCACGGTATGCAATGAGTATCTACGACGGTCCGGAAGTCCTTGTCTTAGGGATTTACCTTGTCTATATCGAGTGGGTGAGAGGCCGAGGGAGCATTGCAGCCAATTACCACCGCCAGCTACAACATGCCGGGGGAGACGGATATGAACTGTTGAACCTACTGGGCAAGACTCTGGACCGTGGAATGGTCTGTGATTGGGCCAAAGATGCCCAGCGGGCATGGTCTTCCAGCGGTCGTACCTGATGCTCATCTTCTGGGCAGGACTGTGTTCGCTGTCATGGTGCAAAAGACCAGCGAAAAACATGTAATAATGAGTGCCTAGTTCGACGATGACGTCTGCTGGGTGAAAAGCGAAGAACTTTTTGCCCGGTTTAGGGAATAAGACCTCGACTGTGATCGTTGCACCTGCTATGGACCCTGTTTCTGCGGGACAGAACCGGATGGCTTTCCGATGCGAAAGAACAGCGAGATTCTGTCCATTGCAACGCAGACTTGACAGGGTCATAGGTGTGTAGACCACTGTCTGTTGAACGGGATTGACCCGTAGGAAAGGTATCGAGTGACTGACAGTACCGTAAAGATCGACGCTGTCGACCCAGAAAGCGCGGCATCGAAGTCTTCGACACGAAAGAAGACCACGACGAAGGCCTCGACAACGAAGGCCTCCACGGCCAAGGCCTCGACGACTCGGACGAAGAAGAGCTCGTCCAAGAAGAAGACGACGGGTACTTCGTCTACCGGTAAGCCTGGTGCTAAATCAACGGCCAAATCCACGAGCAAGAAGTCGACTGCGGGGAAGAAAACCACCGCGAAGAAGGCTTCCGGTAAGAAGGCAACTCAGGCCGAGACCGAGCCGGTGGTCGACGACGAAGAGGTTGACGATACCTTATTGGATGAGGACACCGATGACTTCGCCGAGGATGAGGCCGATGATATCGAGGTCGAAGGTGAAGACGATACTCCGGTAGATCTCGATGATCTGGTTGAAGACCAAGAGCCGGAGACCAAGAACGACCGGGGAGTCGTGGATGCGTTTAAAGGGCAGAAGGTCTCTCCGAGCAAAGACGACAATGATGGTTCGTCCTCCGGCTTCGTGGTGTCTGATGCGGAAGATGATGCCCCGGCTCAGCGCGTAAACGTCACTGGTGCCACCGCCGATCCGGTCAAGGACTATCTGAAGCAAATCGGTAAGGTCGCGCTGTTGAACGCAGAGCAGGAGGTAGACCTTGCGTTGCGTGTCGAGGCAGGTCTCTATGCTGAGCACAAGATGCAGGAAGAGACCTACGATGACCCGCGCATGCGCCGCGACATGCAATTGGTGATCGCTGATGGACGTCGGGCGAAGAACCACCTGCTAGAAGCAAACCTGCGTTTGGTGGTGTCGCTGGCTAAGCGCTACACCGGTCGTGGCATGTTGTTCCTGGACCTGATTCAGGAAGGCAACCTCGGTCTGATCCGTGCGGTCGAGAAGTTCGACTACACCAAGGGCTTCAAGTTCTCGACATACGCCACCTGGTGGATCCGCCAGGCGATCACTCGCGCGATGGCAGATCAAGCCCGCACGATTCGTATTCCGGTGCACATGGTCGAAGTCATCAACAAGTTGGCTCGCGTCCAGCGCCAGATGCTCCAGGACCTGGGTCGGGAGCCCACCCCGGAAGAATTGGCCGCCGAGCTCGATATGACGCCCGAAAAGGTGGTCGAGGTTCAAAAGTACGGTCGCGAACCGATCTCCTTGCACACTCCACTGGGCGAAGATGGAGACTCTGAGTTTGGTGACTTGATTGAGGACTCCGAAGCAGTTGTTCCTTCTGACGCGGTGTCTTTCACGTTGTTGCAAGAACAACTGCACTCGGTGTTGGACACCCTGTCTGAGCGAGAAGCTGGCGTGGTGGCGATGCGCTTTGGTCTCACCGATGGACAGCCCAAGACGTTGGACGAGATCGGTCGGGTCTACAGCGTGACCCGCGAACGCATCCGCCAGATTGAATCCAAGACGATGTCGAAATTGCGCCACCCATCTCGGTCGCAGGTTCTGCGCGATTATCTCGAGTAAGAACTCTGCCGTCGCCTGAGACAGCAGGTCTGAGCAGATAACAGCGGGGCGGTTCTCATGATCTGGGGAGAACCGCCCCGCTGTTGCTGTTTGTGCGTTGGAGTCTTATTCGCTACTGGCACCTTCGTGCAGACGCTGGGTCTCATCGTGCCAGGTGCTGGTTTGAGGACGCAACTGGTCCTCGACCTGGCGCGCATGGTGAGCGCAGAACAACAACACGCCACCGGAGGCGAGAACTGCCCGAACGTAGGCCTGTGCGCCGCACCGATCGCAACGATCGGCACCGGTCAAGGTCGGTGACTCAACTGTTGTTGCTGTGGACATTGGGCCTCCTCTGTGTGGTCCAAGCGAAGTTGGGCGGTTGGTACCACCCTCGCAGGTACATGCTGTCTTTGACAAGTTCAACACAAGCATCTCGCCTTTTAGTCCCGGCACACCCCTGAGTGGACAACGCCGTGGGCGAAACGCCATCGAACGGGTGCTGGACCTGACCAATGATTGCATTGATTTCCGGACATGGTCGCGTTTCTGTCAGAGCTTAAGCGAAAGGCGAACCAAGAACATGTGCTGGAACGCCAAAATACTTCCGGCGAGACAAAAAACGGCTAGTGTCAACAGGAGAGAGAATCCAAGCTCTTAAGCGCCCATCACTCAGCAGATGAAAGGTCAGCGGATTCCGTGTCTCGAAACAGTGAATACAATGCCCATCAGCTTTCCGTACTCGAAGGACTTGAGGCGGTTCGTAAGCGGCCGGGCATGTATATTGGCTCTACCGATTCCCGGGGGCTGATGCACTGTCTCTGGGAGATCATCGATAACTCCGTGGACGAAGCTCTGGCCGGCTACGGGCAGTCCATCACCATCACGTTGGATGCCGATGGCAGTGTGGAGGTTGAAGACCACGGACGCGGTATTCCTGTCGACCTCGAGCCCCGTACCGGCTTGTCTGGTGTCGAAGTGGTGTTTACAAAGCTCCACGCCGGCGGAAAATTTGGTAGTGGTTCCTATAACGCCGCCGGTGGCCTCCACGGTGTGGGCGCGTCAGTCGTTAACGCGCTGAGCTCTCGTCTGGACGTGCACGTTTTTCGTGGTGGCAAGACTTACCAGATGTCGTTCCAGCGCGGGAAGCCAGGGACCTTTGAAGATCATCGGGTTCCCAGCCCCGAGGCGCCGTTTAGTCCGAAAACAGAAGCCGGAGATATCCCCGTGGTGGGCAAGGCGAAGCGCGGACACACCGGTACGAAGGTGCGCTATTGGGCCGATGAACAGATTTTCACCCCGGATGCCACCTTCCAGTACCAAGAACTTGAAGACCGTGCCCGTCAGACCGCATATCTGGTGCCCGGCCTGAGGATTACGATCCGAGATTTGCGTCGGTTGCCGGGTACTGCCGGAGCCGAGGGGCCCCACGAACAGGTCTTCCAATACGACGGGGGTATCTCGGAATTCGTCGACCACCTCTCTACACTGAATCCGGTTACCGATATTTGGCGGTTGCAGGGATCAGGGTCCTTTACCGAACGCGTGCCGGTTCTCGACGAGGACGGACGTGCCCAAATGCAGGATGTGGACCGTGATTGCGATGTGGATATCGCTCTGCGTTGGGACATTGGGTACGACACTCGGGTGAAAACTTTCGTGAATATCATTGCTACCCCGAAGGGCGGTACTCACCTCTCCGGTTTTGAACAAGCTATGACGAAGGTGTTCCGGAAAGCGATTCAGGCCAATTCCCGGAAACTGAAGCCCGGTCAGGACAAAATCGAGCGCGACGATATCCTGGCGGGACTTACCGCGGTGCTCACCGTGCGTCTGGCCGAACCGCAATTCGAAGGTCAAACCAAAGAGGTGCTGGGTACTCCGGCTGCCAAACAAATCGTCAATAAGGTGGTCACCGAGCAACTGGGCGCGATTTTGAAGTCCACGAAACGCCAGGACAAACAACAGACCACCCAACTGTTGGAGAAGATCGTCGCGGAGATGAAATCGCGGGTCTCGGCCCGAACTCATAAAGAAAATCAGCGACGCAAGAACGCACTAGAAACCTCGACCATGCCGGCCAAGCTGGCCGACTGCCGCACCAATGACGCCATCGGGTCAGAATTGTTCATTGTTGAGGGTGACTCAGCGCTGGGGACGGCGAAAATGGCTCGTTCCTCGGAGTTCCAGGCGCTGTTTCCGATTCGCGGCAAAATTCTCAATGTTCAAAAGGCCTCAGTGGGGGACATGCTCTCCAATGCTGAGTGTTCAGCGCTGATTCAAGTGGTCGGCGGTGGCTCGGGGCGGTCCTTTGATTTGAACGCGGCCCGCTACGGCAAGGTGATTTTGATGACCGATGCTGACGTGGACGGGGCTCATATTCGCACTTTGCTGTTGACCTTATTCTTCCGCTACATGCGCCCGATGGTGGAAGCCGGCCGGATTTACGCCGCTGTTCCACCGTTGCACCGGGTTGAAATTATCAACTCTGGCTCGAAGGAGAACGAGGTCATGTACACCTATTCCGAACAAGAGCTCAAAAACCTGCTGGGCTCGCTGGAAGCCGATGGCCGGAAGTATAAGGAGCCAATCCAGCGGTATAAGGGTCTGGGCGAGATGGATGCCGACCAGCTCTCAGAAACCACGATGGATCCGCGCTTCCGCACGCTGCGGCGGGTGAATATTTCCGAATTTGAGGCGGCCGAAGAGATCTTTGAGCTACTGATGGGGTCCCATGTGGCCCCGCGCAAGGATTTCATTATCTCTGGGGCACAAGAGCTCAACCGGGAACAGATTGATGCCTAGTGGTTACGGTAATACTCGGCGGTGAGCTCTAGTCCGCGGTCAATGCTGATCTCGGGTTTCCAAGCCAAAACCTCACGGGTACGACGCTGGTCGAACCAGTGGGCGGTGGAGAGCTGTTCGGCGAGAAACCGGGTCAGTGGGGGCTCATCGTCATGTTCTCCGGTGAGGTCCCAGATCTTTTCAATCACGGCTCCAGCGACGGTGGCCAGCCCGGCCGGTAATCGCAAGGTGGGTTCTGCAGCGCCACCGGCGATGGCAATCTGACGAATCAGTTCACCGACCGGACGGGGTTCCCCGTTGGTGACGACCAGGGCTTCACCGTGGTGGTTTTCGATAGCTGACACGGCTGCGAGCACCGCCGAGATAGCGTTGTCGATAAACAGCGTGTCGATCAGTGGGGCACCGGAACCCAGGATGGGCATACGGTGGCTGCGGGCGCGATCGATGATGCGTTCGGTCAGCTGGGTATCACCAGGGCCCCACATCAAATGGGGGCGAAGCACCAGCACACGGAAGTCTTCGCGGTCAGCTGCAAGCACCAGGCGCTCACCGGCTGCTTTGGTTGCGGCGTAGTGCCCGCGTGCCTGGTCGGGGTCGGCCGGTTGGGCGGTGGTACCCACCAGAGAGCGACCGGCGTGAGCGACCGAGGGAGAGGATACGTGAATCCAGCGGTTCACCGTTCCCGCCCGGTGTGCAGCATCTAGCAGGTTGCCCGTGCCCTGAATGTTGACGTTGCGGTACGCTTCGGCCGGACCCGAAACAGAAACCTTGGCGGCTACGTGGATGATGGTATCTACACCCTGCACAGCGCGGGCAACCAGTTCGGGATCAGTGATGGATCCCAGCACGTCGTAAGCGCCGGCGATCCCGCTTCTGCGACGCTGCAACGTGGTTAGCTGTGCGCCGGCAGCGACCAGCGCGGATGCGACACCGGAACCCAGCAGTCCCGAGGCTCCGGTGACCAGGACATGACGCGTGCTGAGATTGGGCAGAGCAACGGCGAAACGATTCATGGCTTGCCAACCTTTCCTCCGGTGAGGACTCGATCGGCCCAGCGGGCCAACCGGGAGCGGTCAATCTTGGAGTTATGGCGGATATCCACCGGGATGCTGTCGACTACCAATACGGCGGCGACGGGAACATCTCCCGGTGTGGTGACGGCGCTACGCACGGTTGCCGTCAGTTGGGTGGGAGCCAGTCCAGGCTTGATTGGGCCAGTGACCTCACGCTCGGGTTCGATAATGACCACCAGAGCTTGGGTGCCGGCCGGTCCGTGTCCGACAGCTGCAGCCCGGTATACCTCTGGTAATGCGGCGACGTGTTCTTCGATGTGCACCGGACCCAGGGGTCCAGCCGGGGTGGAGATGACGTGGTGGGTGCGACCTTCGATCCAGAGTCGGCCGGACGCATCCAGGTGCCCGATATCGCCGGTGCGGTGCCAGCGTAACCCGTCGAGCTGATCGTGGGAGGCTTGAGCGGTGATGTACCACAGTGCGTCATAGCCTTGGCGCATATGGGAGGCCGACACCACGATTTCGCCCAGCTGGTCCACCGTATCCTCGGGGTTATACAGTGTTTCGGCCGGGATACCATGGTCATCCAGCGGGGCCATGGTAAGGCGGACTTCACCGGCCGGGGTGCCCACCAGTACACCGGGGTTGCCAGCGGCTCGGTCATGCCATACGGGGAGTGGATCTCGGCTTGTGGCATCAACACCTGAATATCTCTGACTAGGTCCTGGGACACCGGAGCCCCGGCCGAGAGCATCATGGTAATCCCGGCCAGTGCTTCGCGCTGGGCACGGGAGAGTTCCCGGGCGGTTGCTGCCACATTGCGCAATGCCGCCGGGGAACCAAAGGCGATCGTGGACTGACCGGCAATGGCCGCATCGGCCAGAGCAGAGGCGGTCAGGGTTGCCGGTTTGGTGACCGACATGCGCGGGGTGACCGAGGTCGCACCAATGGCCGGGCCCAGCAGCGCGAAGGGCGCGAACCCAGCCAAAAGCGAGGCGCCGGGAGTGACGCCGAAGGTATCGCGCAACAGCTGGGTGAGGTGGGAGAGCCCGGTGTGGGTGTAGCGCACACCCTTGGCCGGCCCGGTGGAGCCGGAGGTGAACAGGATGGCGGCCAGACTCTCGGGGTCCGGGGTGGGAGCCTGTAGGGCTGAAAGCCGGGTAGTGGTTTTCTCGCGCAGTGCCATACCATAGAGCGAGTCTTCGACGCCCAGTACGCCAGCCAGCGGAGTGGACAGGGTGGACACCGAGATGCGACGGCCTGGCCATCCCTGGGCGCGAGCCAGGATCAGTCCGGGGGTTTCACCAATAATCCAGTCCGGGTTGGCGCTACGAACAGCTCGGGTCATACCGGTGATCCCCAGCCCTTGATCGGCAATTACCGCGACACCGCCGATGCGCAACAGTGCGTAAAGTCCCGCGGTCAGATCACGTCCGGGAGGAACCAGGATGCAGACCCGGTCCCCGGGGCGCAGTCCAAGATCCCACAGCCCCTGGGCTATGGCGGCCACGAGCTGGGAAAGCTGAGCCCAGGAAACGGTGAAGGGTTTTCCGCGGTCGCTGACCGACATATCCACCAGGGCCGCAGCTGCGGAGTCTTCGCCACGGTACAGGAACTCCCACAGTGGCTGGTAGGGCACCTCGTGGGCTGAGCCGGCGGGGCGGGGTTGGTTGGCAGAGTGACCACTGTGTGTGATGGTGGCGGTGGTGTTGACGGTAGGAGAGTTGTCGTCGGCGGAGAGTTGTTGGGAGACCCATTCCAGGACGATAGCGGCGTAGTCGACGTCTTCGACGATCAGGTGCCCGCCGGTTTCCACTCGGTGCACATCGGCTTGAGGCAGGCGTTGGCGCAAATCGTTGAGGTAGCGATCCTGGAATACCGGATCTGTAGCACCCCAGATGATCAGGGCCGGTAACGAGGTCTCGCTGAGTGCTGTGGCCACTCGGCGGAGCGCAGGAGCACTGCGGTGGGTGGCATCAGTGGGGATGTCGGCGACGAACCCGCCCACACCGCCACGGTCGGCTTGGCGCCGGTAAGGCAGGTTCAGTGGATCGCGCACCGCAGGGGAGCAGGAAGGGGATCGTCCTCGGACTGGTGCACGGCCGTGTTCAGTGTCATCAGCCTGGCGAGGTGATGGGATCCAGCCTGATGCGCTCGCAGAGCAGCGCCCAAGGAGATGACCCCGCCCCAGTCGTGGCCGAGGGTGAAGACCGGGTGCTCAGCTTCCGGGATGAGAACTGTGAGCAATTCCTGCAGATCGGTGATCCGATCCTCCAGGGCCAGGTAGTCGCCACCATTGCCGCTGTGACGAAGCAGTCGCCGGTGGGCTAACCGGTCGGAGAGTCCCATGTCCCGCTGGTCGGGGGCGATCACCCGGATGACTGGGTATCGTTGTGGGTCGGAGACGGCCCGGTCGTAGGTGGTGTTGAGCAATGCGCGCCACAGATACGACCAGGTGGGGTTGCCGTGTACGGCCACGATGGTGGCGTGGGGGGGTCAGTCCCTGGGCTTCGAGAGCCGGGCCGGTGTCCATGACGTGGAAGCCGGCGGGATGTTCTGCTCGTGCGAGAGTGACCAGGTGAGAAAACTCTGGACGGAAACCGGGAAGCTCGGTCTGCATGGTCTCGGAGTCGGGTTGATGGGCGGCACGAGTCACAATCACAGCAACACTCTTCTTTCTCGAGGGTGTGGACCGGGTGGGGCTATTACCACTGCAGATCGAGCATGGCCACGTTGAGTCCGGAGCCAACACCCATGCACAACACAGAATCGCCGGGGCTCAGCATGTCTTTTTCCCGGGCCAAGGTCACCGGTAGCGCGGCGGGTCCGATATTGCCCAAATCCGGGAACGTGACCGGGATCTTGTCTGGGTCAATCCCGGCGGCCTGAATAATGGCGTTGGTGTGCTGGGAGGAGACCTGGTGGGTGATGTAGCGGTCGGCCTCGGACCACTTCCATGCCGGGTCGGCGTCGTTCCAGGCAGCCATGACCAGGTCGAGACCATTGGCTAGCAGAGCCGCGGAGTCGGTGCTCATGCCCTTATGGTCTCCGGCGCACAAATGGTTGAACTCGGTACCTGCCCGGGTGACGCTGTGCAGGATGCGGTGCCCCTCGGGGTGACGGTCGCTCGGCCCAATAACCGCAGCGGCGGCCCCTGATCCCAGGGTCAGGGTGGCGAATTGGGAGAGGAAGGCATCGCGGTTGGTGGCTTCGTGTACCTTGGAAGCATCTTCTCCGGCAACGACCACCACCTAGTCCACTTGTCCTGAATCAATCATGGTCGCGGCCAACCCCATCCCGTTGACAAATCCCAGGCAGGCGTTGGTGATGTCAAAGTTCATGGCCGAGCTCGGCAGTCCCATTTTGTCGTGAACCACCACGGACACCGCTGGTTCCAGGTGGGTGCGGATGACCGAGGTGTTGATCAAAAGCCCCACCTGGTCTGGGGTAGGGCACGATGACGCGGAGACTTCAGTTTCGCGGAACCAGGTCTGGGGTCATCGCGATGATAGGGTTCGCCACGACCGCTCGCCTAGCCATGTCTTCTTACTCTATCGGTCACGAAGAAGTTGAAGGCATTTGGCCTTAATGAAAGCCTGTTAGTTTTCTTACACCCCGCACAGCGTCAGGGCTGCCGGGACGGTCAACAGGCAGGCTGCCAGGGTGATGATCAGGGCTTGCTGCCAACCGGGTAAAGGGGGGTGGCTGGAGAGGAGCCGTTTGAGTCGTACCGCGGTCACCGAGGTAGTTCGGTCGGCCGGCTGGTTTGAGGAGAGCGGTTTGGCGATGGTGTGCGGGGCGTCGTGGCTGGCAACCACGGCCATAGACCGGATTAAGGTCTCGCGATCGATGCGTGCCAGAGCTGCATCATCGGCAAGCATCTCGGTGAGCGTGGTCACCGCAATCCGTGAGGTCTCGGTGGCGACCAGCCAGGATGCCGCTCGGTGCCAGGCCTCAAACCCCACCCGCAATAGGTCGTGACGCTGACGCAAATGGGCCTTTTCATGTTCGATCACCGCTGACAATTCGGCTTCGGTTAGTCGCTCCATCAATCCCTGAGAGATCACGGTATACGAGCCGGACAGTGCGGGAATGCAGTAGGCCAGCGGGTGCTCGGAGGGGAGCAATAAGGTGGTGACGCCACCGGAATTGCGTTGGTATGGGGTCAGGGTCTCAGAGGCCGTGGGGTCGTGGATGACTTTGGAGAGTAACTGCACCGTCTCGCGGTGGCGACGACGCTCCAGGGTGGTTCGCCATGCGGAGTACACCAGGCTCAGCACCAGATGTACGCCGATGGCGACTGCTAGGGTTCCAGCCACGATCTCTAGCCCACCCCAGCGTGGGTCGAGGTGGAGAGCGAATAAACCGTGGTTGGCGATCGCCTCGAATATTTCTGTCCCGGCAGGGATGAGCCCGGAGCCGAATTTGCGGACTGCATAGAGCAAGGGTGCTGAAATGAGGGCTAGACCGCCACCGAGCCCCACCGCTTGCCATAAAATCATCGCTGCCACGGGAGCGCGAGCAGGCCACTGGGCGCGCCCCAGAAGCACGGGTACGGGCCAGGCCAATAGCACGGCCACGAGGGCGAGAAGAATGGGGGCCATAACATCGTGGGTCGAGAATGCGACGAATGGGCGGACGGCGCTGCGGTTAGGGGACTGGGCCCCTCTAGTTTACTAACTGAGTGATTCGTCGCGAGCATTCAGGATGCTCCGAAGAGTCGCGAGTTCCTCAGAGTTAATGGAGCCCACAAATTGAGCAAGCACCGCTTGACGATCTGGCGCTTGGTTGAGGACCTCGTGCAAAACATCAGCGGTGTGGGCTTCCCGGGTTGCTCGGGCGGTGAAGGTGTGCGGACGCTGTTGCTGGTCCTTATTCACAAAACCTTTTTTCGTCAGCCGGGACAGCACCGTCAGGATCGTGGTGATCGCCGGAGTATTTTTGGTGGAGCCGGTACGCTGCTCTAATCGCTCGCGTAAGTCATTAGCGGTCATCGGCGCAGAGGAATCCCACAGCAGATTCATGACGGCTTGTTCCAACTGTCCTAATGAACCGGTGTTCATACTCTGTACTCCTTGGGGCTGACGGTCACGGTAGTAGATTTATTCTACGCATTGTAGAAGTTTCGGTGCACTATGACGACATAGTGGCCTGATGCCATATCCATGACCGTTGCTCTCGGGTGCTTTTCACGGGGCGCGCCTGCTTGATCTGCGTCATACGCTACCGGGGCACCGTGTGTTGAGCTCAGCCCAGGCGAATTTTCTACAACGCGTAGAAATCTTTTCTACACAGCGTAGAAAAGTGGTTATGATGGTGGTAGCTTATCCGGCGATCAAGCGTTGTACGGAGTGAGCCTCACTGCGAGCATCGTGTCGTATCACCGTTTGAGCCTCGAGTTTGAGGCCTTGGCGACAGGGTTTTGACCGAGGTCGACCACAGCCGAACTCGACCCATCTCTTGCATTCGTCGGCGCGTTAGGCGCTCGTGAGGAAGGAATCCTGATGGATCCACTTGAGGTAGCCCGGTGGCAATTCGGTATCACGACCGTTTACCACTTCCTGATGGTTCCATTGACAATCGGCCTCGGTATTGTGCTGGTGTCAATGCAGACCATGTGGCATCGCACCGGTAAAGAACACTATTTACGCATGACGAAGTTCTGGGGCAAGATCTTTTTGATCAACTTCATCATGGGTGTAGCCACCGGTATTGTCCAGGAGTTCCAGTTCGGAATGGCCTGGAGCGAATACTCCCGGTTCGTTGGCGACGTTTTCGGTGCCCCGCTGGCCATGGAAGCTCTGATCGCATTCTTCTTGGAATCGGTCTTCCTCGGCATCTGGATTTTCGGCTGGGGCAGAGTTTCTCCTCGTTTGCATTTAGCGACTCTGTGGGCCGCGGTGATTGGTTCGGTGGTGTCGGCCTATTTCATTTTGGCCGCAAACGCCTTCATGCAGCACCCAGTCGGCATTGAATACGCCGATGGTCGAGCTCAGATGATCGATATCTGGGCCGTGCTAACTAACCCCACCTTGTTGGTGCACTTCCCCCATACCATTTTCGGCGCCCTGGCCGTGGCCGGCTCCATGCTTTTCGGTGTGGCCTGGTACCACCTGTGGAAACGTCGCAAAGACGGTATCGACTCCCTCAACACCAACGGCGAAGTGATCATTGGTGCCACCGGCTCCAAAGCTCGTGACGGTATTGACCACACCGTGTGGCGGACCTCGTTCCGCTGGGGTGGTTGGATCGCCTTGGGTGCGTTCCTAGGCACGGCCTTTACCGGTCACGCTCAAGCTCAAATGATGATCGAACAGCAACCGATGAAAATGGCAGCCGCTGAAGCTGCCTGCCACGACGGGACCGGCTTCTCGGTGCTGACGGTCGGAGATATTTCCAATACCGACGGAGCCACCACCTGTGATGACGTGGTGGGCGTCTTTGAGATTCCGGGCCTGCTGTCCTACCTGGCCTACGGCGACTTCAACACCGACGTCCCCGGTGTGAACACCCTGATCCCGATTTATGAAGAAAACTTCGGTACCCACCTGCCCGACGACCCCATGTACGGTGAACGTGCCGGGTCAGAGATTGAGTACCTGCCGGTCATGGAAGTCACCTACTGGGGCTTCCGGCTGATGATCACCTTTGGTGGTCTGGCGGCCTTGGCAGCCGCTATTGGACTCTTCCTGGGGCGCAAGGGCACCGTGCCGCAAACTCCGTGGCTGATGCACGCCGCCTGGCTGTCGATCCTGGCACCGTTTGGCGCCAACGCGGCCGGTTGGATCTTCACGGAAATGGGGCGTCAACCCTTCACGGTCGCCCCCAACCCCGACCCCACCGGAGTGGATCAGGTCTGGCAGTTTACCGCTGCCGCGGTGTCACCGGGAGTCGACGGGCGTGAGATTTTGTTCTCGCTGATCGTCCTCACTCTGGTTTATGCGGTGTTGCTGGTGGTCGAAGTGGTTCTGTTGGTCCGTTACATCCGCGGTGGTGTGCCGGCAGGTATGCCGGAGCTGACTGCAGATGAAGAAAACGACGGGGATGACCAGAACAAAGATTCCTCTGATGTTCTGTCCTTCGCGTACTAAATGAGAGAACCCAGTAGAGAAAGGTAATCACGCCATCATGGAATTTCTTCCCACCCTGTGGTTCATCCTCATTGCAGTGCTCTGGACCGGATACCTCGTGCTTGAGGGTTTCGACCTCGGTGTCGGAATGCTCATGAAGTTCTGGGCTCGCAACGAGTCCCAACGACGTGTGTTGCTGAACACGATTGGCCCCGTGTGGGACGGCAACGAAGTGTGGTTGCTCACCGCCGGTGGCGCCACCTTCGCGGCTTTCCCAATGTGGTACGCCTCGTTATTCTCAGCCCTCTACATCCCGCTTACCCTAGCCCTGCTGGGGCTCATCTTCCGCGCGGTCGCGATCGAGTACCGGGGCAAAGCCCACACCACACGAGTGCGTAACTTGTGGGATTGGGCACTGTGTCTCGGGTCGTTGACGGCAGCCTTCTGTGTCGGGGCGATGCTGGCCATCACCACCACCGGTCTGCCACTGAATGAGAACGGTGACCGAGTGGGTCACGCCTTCGTCTGGCTGAACTCTTGGGCTGTGATCGGCGGACTGGCCGTGGTTGGTTTCGCCTTGGCTCAGGGATGGGCCTTCCTCGGCCTGAAGACCATGGGCGCTCCACGAGCAGCCGCCAAACGCCACCTGTCCCGGTGGCTGTGGGTCTACCTGTTACCGATGGCCGGCTGGGCTGTCGGTGTCCTGATCCTCTACCCGAAGGTGATGCCGTGGATCCTGCTTGTTGTCGCCGTGGCAGGCATGATTGCCGCACTGGTTTTCGCGGCCCAGGAACGTGAAGGTTGGGCCTTCTTTGGGATGACGGTCTTCGTTGCCGCCGGTGTGGCAGCGATCTTCTGGGCGCTGTACCCCAATGTGTTGCCCTCTACGCTCAACGACGCGTGGAACCTTACCGTCAACAACGCCTCCTCCTCGGATTACACGTTGACCGTGATGGCCGTGGTCGCAGCGATCTTCGTGCCGATCGTTTTGGCGTACAGTAGCTGGAGTTACTGGGTGTTCCGCAAGCGGATCGCCGAAACCCATATCCCTGAATCCAAGGTCGTGACTCCGGTCTGAAACCAGAACTACCAACCTCTGCGACAGGACGCCGTGCTCTGATAGGGCTCGGCGTCCTCGCCGTCGTGAAAGCTCTCGGATGGATCCTGATTGCCATCGGGATCGCCCGAGGCATCTCGCAGCTGGCTGCCTCACTGCCCACCCAGGACGCAGCCCAACTCATTGACCTCTTCTTCAATCCTCCGGCCACCTCACCGGGCATCGTCGAATCACTAGCTCAGGCTGCCTTCACTACCGAATTCCTCGCTCCCGTGGTGACCGGCTTCGGGGGAGCGGTGTTGCGCGGTGTCGCCGTCTGGGGCCAACAGGTGTTGGCCTCCCGGGCCGCGCTGGGCGAAAAAGAATATTTGCGCGCCCAGCTGGTCACTCATCGGCTCAACGCCGCCGGCGAACACGCCGATCGAGCCGGCGAAGACGCGGTACTGGCCTCCAAAGGTCTCGATGGGTTGGATAAGTACTACACCGAGTTCCTGCCGGCCCTACTTTCCGCCCTGGTCATTCCCGTTCTGCTTGGCGGCTGGATTCTGCTACACGACTGGGTTTCGGCACTCATTTTGGTCATCACCGTGCCACTGATCCCGGTCTTTATGATCTTGATCGGTCGGTATACCGAATCCCGGGTCGATGACGCCACCGCGGGGCTCAACCGGCTCTCGCATCACTTATTAGAGCTCGCCCGCGGTCTGCCCGTGCTCGTTGGGTTGCGCCGTGCTGGGGTGCAGCGGAAGTCCTTGGCGACGGTGTCAGAAAAATACCAACGCACCACCATGTCCACCCTGCGGGCCGCGTTTATGTCCAGCCTGGCTCTGGAACTCATCGCGACCCTGTCGGTGGCGGTGATTGCGGTGTTGATCGGGGTGCGTCTGGTCTACGGGGGACTAGAACTCAGCGTGGGCCTGATGGTGCTCACCCTGGCCGCGGAAGTATATTTGCCCTTCCGTGATGTTGGCTCTGCCTTCCACTCTTCCGAAGACGGGGTGGACGCACTGCGACGCGCTCGCGAACAGATTAACCAGCCCGAAGCCAAAACCCTCGCCGAATCCTTGCGGGCTGAGTCAACACACCAGACGAGCACCGTCTCCATCGACAACCTCAGCATTGCCTACCGCTCTTTCACCGAAATCACAGCGGAAAAACTCCCCGATATTCGGGCGCTCCACCACGATGACCCACGACGGGCCAAAGTGCTGGCCCACAAGAACCATGCGGGCCCGACCCATCGGATGCAGGTGTTAGACCCGGTGGTCACCGGGTTGAGTTTGAACTTGGCACCGGGAGAAATCACCGTGTTCGGTTCGGCCTCGGGGACCGGAAAATCTACGGTGCTCAACGCCTTGGCCGGAGTACTCACCGAGGCCGAAGCAGAATTCCGTGGCAGGGTGAGCGGCCTCGATGAGCTCCATGTGGCCTGGTTGGCCCAGCACCCCAATTTCAGTGAACCCACCGTGGCCGAGGAATTGGAGTTCTATGTCCGACTGGACCGCCCTGAGGCCACCGCCGATACCGTCGAGTCCTTGGTGGCTCACGCGTTGGCTACGAGCGGGCTGGCCGACTATCAATCCCGCATCGTCAACGATCTCAGCCCCGGGGAGCGCCGGCGCCTGGGCTTCGCCCGCGTGGTTATCCGGTTACTCGCCGCCGGTGACGACGCCCGTGGCTGGCTACTGATACTGGATGAGCCCACCGCCCACTTGGATCCAGCCTCCGCTGACGCCGTCCGGGACACGCTGGCCACGCTGAGACAACGACGTCTCCCTAAAGCGACCGATCGCACGCACCACGTCGGTGAAACACCACTGCTTCCACCGATCACGATGGTGGTGGCCTCCCACGATCCCGAAGTGCACCACCTGGCCGACCATTTGGTGGACGGTGCCAGGGTGAGGACCGATGCCACGACCGTTCAGACCGTGACACACGCTGCGACCACACCGGTAGCAGATACCGTGTCTGCCGGTGCACGAATCACCGACCAGGCGGAGCATAGCGCTACCACGCCCCAGAGGTCTTCCCCAGACCACCACAGGGCGCACCAGCCACACGACACCGAGAACCACCGGCTCAGCCTGGGACAGTGGTTCCGGTTCTTGCCGTTGAACCGCGGAAAATTCCTGGCCGGAGTCTTTTGGTCGGCCGCTGCTGTGCTTTCCGCCGCGCTCCTATCGGCCCTGTCCGGATGGCTCATTGTGCAGGCCTCTTACCAGCCCCCGATCCTCTATTTGCTGGCCATCATTGTCGCGGTTCGCTTCTTTGGCATCGGCCGGGCCGTGTTTCGTTACGCCGAACGCTTGGCGGTCCACGACGCGGTGCTGTCCTGGGCTGATGACTTGCGCCTGAAGATTTGGGACGCTCTAGGCTCCCAAGCGCAACAGTGGACCCGACTGACCCGCACCGGTGGCGCCCTGTCGGTGTTGATCTCTGATGTTGACGAACTGCGCGATGCAGTTCCGCGCGTTATCGTCCCCATTCCTGCCGCGGTGATCGCGTGGTTGGCGACGCTAGGGATAACCATGTACTTCGCCCCCGGAGCCTGGTGGCCCGCCCTGGTTGCCGGAATTCTCGGCGTCGTCGTCATCCCGGGCTTGGTCGCTCTCAGCGATGCGCGGTCGACCGCGATGCTGGCCGATCACCGCACCCAGGTGATGTCGCAAACCTCCCGACTGTTGACAGCGGCCGCAGATTTGGCCGGCAATGGGGGCGCAACGGTGGCCTCGGAACGCTTTGCCCGCTGGGATCTCCACCACCAGCGCCCCTTGAAACGCCATTCGATGGTTGCCGGCCTCGGCCAGGGGCTATCCTCATTGGTCTCCGGCTGGGCCGCCATCCAGATCATGTGGGAATGCGTCCAACACGGCATCAACGCCCCTCATACCGCGCTGGTGGTGATGATGATGCTCGCCCTCGCCGAGCCCTTCGGACTGTTGAACCAAGGGGTTCAAGAGTTCTCAATTCTCCGCCGGCAACTGCAGAAGATCGGTCCATTACTGCAGACCTCGCAGACCGCCACTGGTGGTTGGGTGCAGGTAGAGGCAGTGCCCGCCCCACCGGCGACTGACGACGTGGCTGAACAGAAGCGCGCCCACCATCGCGATGTGGTCGTCAGCGCGGTGGAGGTTGACCAGATTGACGTGGCTTATGCGCCACACGGACCGTTAGTACTGGCAGATTTGAGCTTGCGGGCCACCCGCGGTGACTTTTGTGTGGTCACCGGACCGTCGGGGTCTGGAAAGTCCACCCTGTTGGCGGTACTACTGGGTTTCTTGCGACCACAATCCGGGCGCATGGTCCTGCATGCCACCCGGCGCACAGACGCCACCGAGTCCGGTACTGACAGCATCATCGGCCCGGAATCTGCCCTGGGCGCGATCGCCTGGTGCCCGCAAGAGGCGTATCTTTTTGACTCCACGCTACGCTCCAACCTGGCCCTGGCCCGCGACCCGGATGACCGACCCGAGGATGCCGAGCTCATCCGTGCCCTGAAAACCGTGGGACTGGCCGACTGGCTCGAGGTGGCCCCGAACGGGCTCGACACTCGACTGGGCCCCTCCGGACATTTTGTCTCCGGCGGTCAACGTCAACGCATCGCCGTCGCCCGGGCTCTCATCGCTCGTGCTGACGTCGTGCTCTTGGATGAACCCACTGCACACCTAGGTGCCGATGAAGCAGCGCACCTCGTAGCGGATCTCAAGAAGGCTTTGGCCGATCGATCCGTGGTGATGGTCACCCACGATTCCCGATTCGCCACCGCTGGAAACCAGGCGGTGACGCTGGGTTAGCCGGTGCGTGGGCAGGGGCTAGAACAATCCTTCCGGTTGCTGGTCGGATGGTTCGGACGGTGCCGACGCGCTGTTTACGGTCACCGGTGAGCTGGCGGTCCCCACGGTCTCTACCGCCGAATCCAATAGCACACCGGAGGCATCCCGGTCACTGTGCTCAGTGGGCAGGTTCCGAGCCGTACCACCGCTGGTACTACCGCGCGGATCGCTTCCGGCCCAGGCGAGTTTCAGCCCGGTCTCGCCACGTAGCATCCGGTGAGCGCGCACGCCCCTGGTCGCCCGGCCTTTGGCCGGGAACTGACTGAGCAGGCTACGCTTAGCTGACCCCACCGCGCCTAACAGGTCTTCCTCTGCCTCGGTGACGGTCACCACCTCCGCCTGCTCGGTTGCGACAGCCGGTATGACGCCCAGGGCAATGACCTCATCCTCCTCGGAGAGCTTGATGCCGGCCACCCCACCGGCGTGGCGCCCTTGAGGGCGCACCTTGCTGGCTTCAAACCGCAAGAGCTGTGCTTGGGCGGTGATTAACACGATCGTGTCGTCGTCACGGTCGGCCACGGCGACTGCCACCACCTGATCGTTGGTCTTTAGGCTAATGGCATCAAATTCGTCCTGGTTCAACGGCCACTCATCCCGCACCCGCTTGATGACACCCTGGCGGGTCGCCAGTGCCAGCACCTTATTGAGTGGCACCAGGCCGACGAGGTCTTCTCGGTCCGGTAAGGGAAGGAACTGCGAGACCTTCACCGCATCGGTCATTGTCGGCGATTCGGTAGGTTGACTGAGCACCGGTACATCGACCGTATTGAATCGAATAATCCGCCCCGTGGAGGTCACCGCGCCCACTTCGCCGCGGGCGGTGGTCGCGACCACCGACTGGAAGACATCATGGCGTTTCCGTCGCCCGGCGGCCACGAGCGGGGTTCGATCCACAGTGCGCACCAGCTGACCAGAGGTCGACAAAATTACCCAGCACGGGTCATCGGCGATCATCATCGCCGAGGCAGCTTTCTCCGGGGACTTCTTCGCCTGGGCGGTCGAGGGGACCGGCGCCAATTCCTCGGACTTCAGCAAGGTTGTGCGGCGCGGGTCGGAGAAACTCTCTGCGATCTGCCCCAGCTCGTCCGAGACAGTTTCGCGGAGCTTGTCATCAGAAGCCAGAATCGCTTCCAGTTCGGCGATCGCTGCCGTAAGCTCTGCCTGTTCAGATTCGAGTTCGATCCGGGAGAACTTTGTCAGCTGTCGTAGTCGCAACTGCAGAATATGGTCGGCTTGTACCTCGGTGAGGTCAAAGACCATCATTAGTCGTGACCGGGCCGTTGCAGCGTCATCGCAGGAGCGGATGATCTCAATAACCTCGTCAATATCGACGAGTGCCAACAGTAGTCCCTGGACCAAATGCAGCCGGTCCCGGCGTTTGCCTAACCGGTATTCGGTGCGCCGACGCACCACGGTGAGTCGGTGGTGTACATAGACGTGAAGCAGTTCTTTTAGTCCCAGCGTGCGCGGCTGGCCATCGACGAGGGCCACGTTATTGATCCCGAAGGATTCCTCCAACGGAGTGTGCTTATACAGCTGAGCCAACACTGCCTGCGGATTGAACCCGGACTTCAGCTCAATGACCATCCGTAGCCCGTGATGCCGGTCGGTGAGATCCACCACGTCGGCCACGCCGGTGACTTTTTTGTTATTGACCGCGTCCTTGACCTTATCGATCACCTTTTCCGGCCCCACCCCGTAGGGGAGGGCGGTGATCACCAAACCGGTCCGGCGAGCACTGACCTGCTCCACGGTGATGCTGGCCCGCATCTTGAACGAGCCACGGCCGGTTTCATAGGCCTCTTTAATGCCCTCCAGCCCCACGATCTTGCCACCCGAGGGCAGGTCCGGGCCGGGCACAAACTTCATCAACGCGGCGGTATCGGCCTCAGGGTGGGCCAGCAGGTGTTGGGCGGCAGCAATAACCTCACCTAAGTGGTGGGGTGGCATATTGGTGGCCATCCCCACCGCAATACCGGAGGCGCCGTTGACCAACAGGTTCGGAAAGGCCGCTGGCAACACCGAGGGCTGGAAGATCTGATTATCGTAGTTGGGCTCAAACTCTACGGTGTCTTCACCAATATCGGCGGTCATCGCCACCGCGGCCCGGGTCATCTTCGCCTCGGTGTACCGAGAGGCCGCTGGACCGTCATCGACCGAGCCGAAGTTCCCGTGACCATCCACCAGTGGCAGGCGCATATTAAAGTCCTGAGCCAACCGCACCATTGCGTCATAAATGGCCCCATCACCGTGCGGGTGGAGCTTACCCATCACTTCGCCCACCACGCGCGCCGATTTCACGTGCCCTTTCTCTGGGGTCAGCCCCATCTGGCTCATCATGTACAGGATGCGACGTTGCACCGGTTTTAGTCCGTCCCGGGCATCGGGCAGGGCGCGAGAATAAATAACCGAATAGGCATATTCCAAAAAGGACTGTTCCATCTCGGCAGACACATCGATATCGATGATCTTCTGTTCCTGGTCCGGCACGGTTTGGGGCGCCAGCTTGCTGTCAGCGGTGGAACGCGGTGTCGACTTTTTCGCCATGGTCCTCTTCGGTCTATACTTTCGCTGATATCGGTCCAGAGTCTAAGCTGAGTCTATGGGAGAGCTCACCACAGACCGTGCATATCCAGCTCATTGGGAAGCAGATGTCGTACTCGCCGATGGTGCCACTGCCCGGATGCGCCCGGTGTCACCTCATGATGCGCAGGCGCTACAACAGATGCACCAGCATCAGTCCCAGGACTCTATCTACTTCCGCTATTTTACGTATAAGTCCTCGCTGTCAGCCAAAGAGCTCGAGCGTTTTACCGTCGTGGACTATCGCGACCGGGTCGCGTTCGTGATCTTGCACGGCGACGAACTGCTTGGCATTGGCCGATATGATCGCTTGCCCAACTCCTATGACGCCGAGGTTGCCTTCAATATCGCCGACCGGCACTCCGGTCGCGGACTGGCCTCGATTCTGATGGAACACCTGGCCGAAGCCGCCCGCGAGAACGGGATCCGACGTTTCGTGGCCGACGTGTTGCCGGAGAACCAGAAGATGCTCTCCGTTTTCCAGGCCGCCGGCTTCGATATCAAACGCTCTTTTGAAGACGGTGTCATTGTTGTGGAATTTCCGCTGGACGAGACCGCCAAAACGCGTGCGGTCATGGAATCGCGCGAACACCGCGCCGAAGCTAAGTCCTTGGGTGAGTTGCTACGGGCCGAATCCATTGCGGTGATCGGTGCCTCGCGGGACTGGGGGTCGGTCGGTTACGCGCTGATGGAAAATATCATTGAAGGCAAGTTCACCGGACCGGTCTACGGCATCAACCCCGAAGCACTCGAGCTGGCCGGGATGATCTCGTTGGGGTCCATCGCTGAGGCTCCCGGCGATGTGGACGTCGCGGTGATCGCGGTGCCGGATCACCAGCTTGATAAGGTCATTCGTGACTGTGCGGCCAAAGGTGTGCGCGGTCTGGTGGTGGTCTCCGATCTGAGTGCCCAGGACACTTCGGCCTTAGACCGCCAGCGCCAGCTGGTCTCCTTGGCTCGCTCCTACGGGATGCGTCTGATCGGGCCCGCCTCGGCCGGAATTATTTCCACCGACCCCGAGGTTTCGCTCAACGCCTCGGTGGCTGCGGCGATGCCCAAACGTGGCTCCATCGGACTGTTCTCCCAATCGGCTGCGCTCAGCGCTAATCTCTACACCGAATCCAGCCGACGTGGCATCGGGGTCTCCTCGGTGATTTCGGCCGGGAACCGTGCCGATGTGTCCGGTAACGATGCGATGCAATACTTCGAAGACGATCCCTACACCTCAGCGGTGGGTATTTATCTGGAATCCTTCGGTAATCCGCGGAAGTTCTCCCGTATCGGACGGCGTCTCTCGCGGAAGAAACCGGTGGTGCTGGCCAGTTCACCGGCCATGGGACGCCGGTTGCCTCCCGGTCACTCCACCCGTACCACCCAGGCTCCGCTGGGCACCGTGGAATCGATGCTGGACCAGGCCGGGGTGATTCAGACCAACTCCACCGCCCACATGATGGACGTCCTCCAGGTGCTGGCCTGTCAGCCGGTCCCTGGTGGCGACCGGCTCGGCGTGATCGGCAATGCGGTTGCTATCAATGAGCTAGTTGCCGAATCGGCCGAAATGCAGGGTCTGAAGGTTACTCGCCGGGACGCGGTGTCGGGACTGCCCGAAGACCATACCGTCGAGCAGGCTTTCGGTGCCTTCTCCGAGGCCATTGAACAGGCCGTGGAATCGCAACAGGTCGATACCGTACTGGTCTGCGTGCAGTCAGCCATGACTCAGTTGCCTGGCGATGCCCGAGAATTGGCCAATCAACTCGGTGAGATCGCTGCCGACACTGATGTTACCGTGCTGGCCTGCTTTACCGCGGTGCTGGACCAGGCCTTTACCCCGACCGGCGTTTTCGGTGCGGGCACCTACCGGGAACGCACCGAAGCTGAAGCCGCGGAAGAAATCACACTGTCGGCCCAGCACGGACTACCGGTCTTCAGTACTCCGGAAAGCGCGCTGAAAGTCATTGCCCAGCTGACTCGCTACCAGGCTTGGCGGGACGCCGATCAGGGCAAAGAACTCGAATACTCTGATCTTGATCGGCACCGTGCCGTTGATCTGGTCACCGAATGGGCCCAAGAAGCCGTCGGCACCGACCTGCTGGCTCTGGATCAGCACCAAACCGCCGAGCTGTTGGCGTGCTACGGGATCTCGGTGTTGGAATCCCGGGGATTTAGTACCGCAGACGAAGCTGTGGCCGCTGCTGAAGAACTTGGCTTCCCGGTCGCCCTAAAAGCCGTGGACGCCAATCTGCGCCACCGCTTGGATCTTGGCGGGGTGCGCCTGAATATTGTCGATGCTGAATCACTGCGAGGCAATGTCGCCCAAATGCGTGAGGTGCTCACCCGCTACGGTAGCCCTGAACTCGAGGTGCAATCGATGGCACCGGCCGGTCAAGGTTGCACGGTTGTGGCCGTGGAAGACCCGCTGTTGGGACCGGTGGTGTCCTTCGGGATCTCCGGTGACGCCGTAGAACTCCTCCACGACTGGGTGCATATGGTGCCACCGCTAACCAGCGCAGATCTGGAACGGATGGTGCGCACCCCGCGGGCGGCCGCCAAACTCTTTGGCTACGGTGGGCTTCGTCCGGCCGATATTCACGGGGTGAAAGAAGTACTCGGACGGCTGTCGATCTTGGCCCATGACTTACCCCAGGTGGTGCGGGTGCGGTTCTCGCCACTATTGGCCTCCGAAGACAACGTCAGCGTGCTCCAAGCAGAAGTCCAGCTGGCCAACGCAGCTCGCCGGACCGACTCAGCCCGCCGGGCCTTGAGCGGATGATGAGATATCCAGTAGCAGACCACCGGTTACGCTTTATGATGGGATCATGACAGACCTCTCCTCGGACATCGATACCTCGCTGTCACCCTGGTCAGACATTTACCACGCTGGGTTCTACCCCGAACTGGTGATCAGTGCGCTGTACGATCAACTCGATTCCCGTGAGATCCTCGCTTCGCTAGTCCACGTGGAGACCCACGTGGACTACAACGACCTACACCGCCACCTGACGGTCTTGGCACTGACCGACACCGCACTGGCTGCCGTGCACCTGACCGACTTCGTCGCCGAAGAATACGCAGGTGCCACCCGGGCGCAAGTGACCACCGAGATGGTCCCGCTGGATGCGCTGGACTCGGTCTCGGTCACCACCGTCCACGACCAGCCGGCCACGTGGACCCCGGACCTGCCGGTGGCTGAGGTGACCCTGAGCGTGTTGTGGCGTGGCAATCAGCGCCTGGAGCTGGTCCCGGCAGTCTGCCCGGATCCCGACTGTTCTGCCGACCACGGGGTGACCGGAACCAGTACACCAGAAGATCTTGCTCTGCGGGTCGCTGCCGAAGCCGAGGGCCAACAGGCTGTGGACCAGGCCCTGGCCTTTGCCCGCACCCTGCGGACCACCTTTTTGACCGCTCGGGACCAGCATCGCTGATGATCGATCGTCATACGCACTACCCCCAGTCTCCGGGGATCTGGGACGTTGTTCCGGCCCTGCTGAATTCGCTGAGGCCCTCGTCTGATGCCCAGCCGGTCGCGACGACGAGCCTGCAGCTTCCCCAGGCTGGGTCTGGCATGGTGATTCTGGTCGACGGGCTAGGAATCCGCCAGCTGGTGGCCTACTCTTCCTACGCTCCCACCTTGCGCCAGATGCTCACCCGCCAAGGAGATCACGCTGCTGCTACCGGTGGTGCCCCAACCGAAATCTCTACGGTGTTACCCACCACCACGGCGAGCGCTTTGACTTCGATGGCCACAGGGTTGTTACCCGGCCGACACGGACTAGTGGGCTATGACAGTTTCGACCCGGATCGTGGCCAGGTTATTAACCAGCTGGGCAACTGGGACCCGGAGGTTAATCCCGAACAATGGCAACCCCATCCCACACTTTTTGAGAGTGTGCAGGCACCGCTGGAGGCCGTCACGGTCTCCTTGCCGGAGTTTGCTGACAGCGGGCTGACCCGGGCTGGTTTGCGCGGTCCGCGCTTTGTGGGGGCACGGTCCCTGGGAGCCCGCTTTCATAAGGCGTTGACGGAGTTGCAACGACCCGGCGCGCTTGTCTACCTGTATATCCCGGAACTGGATAAAGCAGGGCACCGTCACGGGGTCGGTTCTGCCGAATGGATTGAGGTACTGGAAGCGATCGATAGTCACATGCGTCGGCTACGCAGAAAACTATCGACGATCGGCCACCCGGTGAACGTGCTCCTGACGGCCGACCACGGTATGGTCACCATTGCCCCGGCAGACCGGTTGGACACCCGAGAACATTCCGAACTCTACGACGGCGTGCTGCACACGGCCGGGGAACCTCGCTTTTTCCAGTTGTATTTCGCTCCCGAGGCCGACGACAGTCACCGGCGCGAGATCCAGCAACGGTGGGAGAAAATCTATGGCGAAGTAGCCATCGTCATTAGTCGCGACCGAGCAGAACACGACGGCTGGTTCGGGCCCTTAGAACCCCGGGTGGTGCCCCGTATTGGAGACCTGCTGGTGGTAGCCCAGAGCGATATCGCACTCTACGACTCACTCCGGGCTTCAGCGATGTCCTGGGAGATGTGGGGCCACCACGGATCGACCACCGACGATGAACGCCTGGTGCCACTGCTGGTGATCGACTGAGAAATCTCACAACGAGCGGAGGCTGTAGAGTAGCGCTTCGTCTCAGTCGTCTTTGCGGGTGCCGAACATAATCTCGTCCCAGCTGGGCACCCGGGGACGCTTGCGTGTGGACTTAGACGCGGAGCTACCGCTCCGCCCGTCTTTGCCGTCCTGGTGGTGTTGGGTGGATTGCTGGTGCAAGGCGTTACCGCGAGAGGCCTCATCCATCCCGTCAAAGGCATCGGTTTGACCCTCATATTCAGAGGATGAGACAGAAGACAGTGATGATGTAGACTTCTCTGGTTGGCTTGACTCGTCCTCGACCCCTGCCCGCGTGGACGGCTCCGGCTCCTGCTGCCCCGGTTGTTCCGTATCCGGATCGGTCTGATCAGCTGTCTCAGACTCAGCAGGTTTAGCGGAATCGGAATACCCGCTGACTACCAGACGTGGTCCAGTCCAGGAGGTGGGGTGCTCCTCACGAGTGATCATCATCGCCAACTCGTCATCAGCGTCTTCATCGACGCCCAACCGTTGCCCGCGCCGGGCGTGCAGGACCTCGAGTAACTCTTCTTGCGCATCGGAATCAAAATGCCGTCGCGGTCGCGGGTCAGGCTTTTCGGTGGATTCCACGTCAAAAACACGTTCCGCTGATGACACTGCGCTCAGCCGTCGGGTGGGTGTCGCGGTAGGAGTATCGAGTGGTTCGAGTTCGGAGAGCACCTGGGCCCACCGGTTGAGATTATCGACATGCTTGGCGGCGGGACGGAAACTCCAGCGGGCCACCGGCTCGTCGCCGATTTGGGTTTGGGCGCCGTTATCTTGGAAACTGGCCGAGATGGTCCAGTGGTTGGAGCCCTCTTCCTTCCACGCGTCCCATTCCAGGGTGGAGGTGTCTAAGCCCAGTGCCGCCAGCCGGTGTCGCACCATGGGTTCCAGCAGAGCCGGTTCTTCACCAAAAACGGCCCGGTAAATATCGTGACCTAATTGCGGAGAAGAGACTTCGATCGCGCGGGCCTGATCAACAATCCAGCGGCGTTCGGCCAGCACCGGGGCCTCGTAGATCTTCAACCGGTCCAGGCTGACGTCGTACCGAGAAGCCAGCTCGTCCACAGAGTAGCCGGCGCGGATCTTGGATTGAATATCTCGGGGAGACAACTTCACCGCTGCTGCCTCGTCGGCTGCGGCCGCCGAGGGCCGGCCAATGGGGCGGGTGGTGGCATGACGTAAAGCATCGGTGATCGGCAGGGAGAACTCTTCGCCAGCATCATTGGACAGAATCAGGTGGTCACCGGCATCATCGACACCAACCAGGCGCAACGGTTGGGCGCGACGTGCACCGGCCGCGGTGGTATGGTCTGGTGACTGCGGTGAATCCATAAATTGCCTCCAGAATAGTCCTAGCTCTGTGCTGAACTCTGCCACGTCAGCCCCCACTACACCAGAATCTCGCTCGGTGTGGCGACACATCCCAGGGGGATCGACGGGTGTGAGCGATCCCATAAAGCGGTCAACACGGCACTTCAAGGCACTTCAAGATGTGTTCACTGTTGGCGATTTGAAATTCTGGTCGGGGACAGTAGGATTCTCTGCGAAATGATACTCGGTGAGCGCGTTGTCACGAAGGTCATTCCAGGGATCATGCACCGCGGTAAGCCATCGGTTTGGGCCTGGAATAAAAGAACCAATCACCGAGATTAACCTGTCAGACACTGACACCTGTGCGTTCAGTCGATGACTTAGTGGAGTGGATAGCAAATATATGGCAACTGATTACGATGCGCCCCGCAAAAACGACGATGAGGTCCGGGAAGACTCCATTGAGGAGTTGAAGAATCGTCGGACCGATACGCAGTCTGCCGCGGTCGATGAAGACGAGGCCGAAGCTGCTGAGGGGTTTGAGCTGCCCGGCGCTGACCTGTCGAATGAAGAACTGCAGGTTACTGTGCTGCCGGCACAATCTGATGAATTCACCTGCGCCTCCTGTTTTTTGGTGCGACATCGATCCCAGGTGGCTTATGAAGAAAATGGTCTGCTGTATTGCACCGACTGTGAAGGGTAGCAAGGTTCAGCTGAGCAACAACTGATCGACAACCATGTAGTGGGCGGGCCCGGTCACACCCGGGCCCGCCCACTACATTGTTATGTCCCTGAGCTGACGTTCCTGCGTCGCGCCGGCAGTGTTGCTGAGCGCGGGGGCTGATGTTGCGCTAATCGGTGTTGGAGTCGGTGGGGGTGTGACCTTCGGAATCGTCGCGCTGTTGTGCTTGTTGTGTTTCTCGTTCTTCGCGCAACCAGTCGGGGATGTTCTCATCCTCGAGATCTTCGGGACGGGCGTACATAGCCCCACCGAGGGCATCAACGAGTTGTTCAGGATTGCGGGTTGACGTCAGCCAATAGGGAGTGCGGTCCCGTTCGTCGGTAATTTGAATACGCACCACCGGCGAGGCCCAACTGCGCAGATTGGTGTAAGCCAAACCGTGAAGTTTCTGACCGCGCTGTTCGAAGGCGTCGTCACCGCGATATCCGGTCACGTTGCCCACGAATCGTCGTTCAATCCCAGCGCGACCGACTTGTAAAAACTGTTCGGTGACAATAATTTCAGAGCTCATCCCGACCAAAATGGCCACGGTGATCAGGGCCAATACCACAGCGGAGCCGATTCCGGCCGCGACGTTGATCGGTGCCAGCACCATGTATCCGAGGACACCGAAAAGGACCACGAGTAACCACATCCAGGGTGTGGCCCGAAGCTTTTCATGGTACAGCACCGGATCATCGGCGGAATCAAGACTGTGCGGAGTCGTCGGTGAAGAGCTCATAATTCTAGGGTCCCATATTTTTGTTCTGTTCATGTTTTCCCGGTGTTGTGTTTTCCCGGTGTTGCATTCACCTGCAGGTAAGGTGCTCGCCACGAGCCGGGACCGAAAACAGACCGAACCCTGGCAGAATACGTGCTGGAGCACACCGGTGCATCCAGTCTCGGGAGTCCAGCCCAGGAAATAATCTCGGAAACGATCCAGAAAGGAACCTTCCACCATGCCTCAGATCGATGTAGCCCTGCAACTCTTAGCCCCCGATGTCCCGGTCCCGCACTATGCTCAGCCCGGTGATGCCGGTGCCGATCTGGTCACGGTAGAAGATGTGCGTCTGGGTCCGGGGGAGCGCTACCTGGCTTCCACGGGGATTGCGATTGCTTTACCGGAAGGATTCGTGGGGTTGGTACACCCTCGTTCTGGATTGGCTGCGAAAAAAGGCCTGAGCATCGTTAACGCGCCTGGCACCATAGATGCGGGATATCGTGGCGAGCTCAAAGTGGCCCTGATCAATACCGATCCTCACACCGAGATTGTGCTCAACCGGGGGGATCGTATTGCGCAATTGGTCATTCAGCCCGTCTATCAGGCCTGTTTCCAAGTGGTCGACAAGTTGCCGGAATCGGTTCGTGGCCAGCAGGGTTTTGGTTCTACCGGTGGGTTTTCGCACACAGAGAACTAGAACGAACCCCCGTCGTGCTCTGAAACCGCGCGCGAATCCGCGTAGACTATCACCGGTGAGCCAGTCACGACGGCTAGTTCGCCCAGGCAGGACGACACCGCAGAACGCCACGATAGGTGAACACTGCAGCAGATGGATGAACGAGAAACTGCCCCACCGCTGGAGAGAGGACAGGTTGATTGAAGCTCTTTGGACGCAACCGCGACGTGAAGGTCGAGCGTGTGACACTTCCAGAACACCTGCGGGAAGCGCCAGAGTCGACCGACCCCGACGCGCGCCCGGCAGGTCCCCGCGACATTTCGGAAATTGATCATGCCAAGGGCCTGGTCGATCTCGGCGCGTTGAAACTTGCTGCTGACCCTCAGATCGCTGTGCGACTGGACGTCGAAGAAAAGACCAAGGACATCATTGGTGTCACCTTGTCCCACGATAAGTCCAGCTTGCAGATCCAGACTTTTGCGGCCCCACGCTCGCAGGGACTATGGGACGAAATTCGGGAAGAACTTACCGAATCGTTAACCTCTGCCAACAACGCCACTGTGACCGAAGAACAGGGACGGTTTGGCACCGAGCTCTTGGCCAAGATTCCGGCGAAATTGCCAGATGGTCGTCCTGGCTGGCGCGTGGCTCGGTTTATCGGCATTGATGGACCCCGCTGGTTCGTCCGTGCCGTTGTGGGAGGCCCAGCGGTCTTGAAGTCCGAACACGCTGAACGGTTGCTCGACGTGCTGGGTCGCTCTGCGATTGACCGAGGCCAGGAACCCCACCCCTCGCGGGAGATCCTGCGCCTGCACGCTCCGAAGAACCTGCGTCGGGTCAAACCAGCCGCCGAACAATCGGAGGCAGGTCAAGCGGAGTCAACCCCGACCGATGCGAAGGGCATGCCCACACGCGGCCCTGAGATCACCGAAACTCGCTGATACGTCGCGGACCGAAATGAGTCTTGTTATTCCCGGCGATCAGCGTATTCTGTTTTTGTGCCCTACCTGCTTAAATTTGAGGGTTCACACGGTACGCGCATGATGAAAGAGACCGG
This sequence comes from Auritidibacter ignavus, assembly GCF_029853775.1. NCBI lineage: Bacteria > Bacillati > Actinomycetota > Actinomycetes > Micrococcales > Micrococcaceae > Auritidibacter > Auritidibacter ignavus. The sequence goes on along the minus strand of NZ_CP122564.1, from coordinate 773,048 downwards.
TGCATGGTGAATGTGACTACCTTAGACGAGACTTCGACGCTCGGCGTCGGTGACACCGGTTATCCGGAAATCCTGACCCTTGAGGTGGGAGTCATGGCCCACGGTGGTCACTGCGTGGCCCGGCACGAAGGACGCGTTGTTTTCGTCCGCCACGCCATTCCTGGCGAAGTGGTGCGAGCCGTGGTGACTTCCGGTGGCGCGAAGGCTCGCTTTTGGCGGGCCGATACCGTCAACGTAATCCGGGGCTCCGAATTCCGGCGGGCACACCAGTGGAAATTGGCCGACTCCTTGCGCGCCTATCAGGCTGGGCGTCAGCCGATCGGTGGCGCCGAATACGGTCACATCACCCTGGAACACCAACGCCGGCTCAAGGCCCAAGTTTTTCGCGACACACTCAATCGGATTGGTCGCCTCGCCGTAGACCCTCAGGTGACCTCAGTGGAAGCCGATGAGCCTACCGGTTTGCACTGGCGGACCCGCAACCGTTTCGCGGTGACCGCCTCCGGGCGCTTGGCGATGTTCGTCCACCGATCCAAGACCATGATTCCGGTCCGCAATATTCCCCTGGCGGTGCCCGAACTCGATGAGCTACACCTGTGGGATATCAATTTCCTCGGGGCCTCCAGCGTGGACGTCATTACCCCCGGCTATAGCCAGGAAGTCATGGTCGTCATCCACCCGGCTACCGAGACGCTGGCGCACGAGCCCACGCTGAATAAGGCGATCAACAATTGGCGACGCCAACTCTCCGGGCTACCCGGTACCGTCTCGGCAGTGGTGTCTGTTCCTCAACTCCAACCGGACCAGAAGCCACGCACCATACGGTTGCGTGGTCGCACGTGGGTGAGTGAAAGTGTGCGCAGTTTGCACCACGGAACTTTTACATTCCGGGTCTCGGCCGAAGGCTTCTGGCAATCCCACCGCGACGCCCCGCATATCTTGGTCGACGCCGTCATGCAGGCGACGAACCCGCAACCCGGTGATGTCATTGCCGACTTATATGCAGGAGCTGGGCTCTTTTCAGCGTTTCTGGCTCGGGCGGTCGGGGAGACTGGCCGGGTCTACTCGGTCGAACGGGCCCGTCAGGCCAGCAAAGACGCCCGGAAGAACCTGCACGAGATGAAGCAGGCCGTAGTGATCAATGGTCGCACTGAGAAAGTGGTCTCCTCGTGGGCGCACCGCCCTCAGGCCCCCAGCGGCCAAGGCGGACTGGAAGGTCGTGACATCGATACGGTGGTGCTTGACCCGCCACGCTCTGGTGCTGGCCGGGCTACCATCAAAGGCATCAACGCGTTACCGGCCTCCAAGGTCGTCTATGTCTCCTGCGACCCGGCCTCGCTGGCTCGAGACGCCAAACTGTTGGCCGAACTGGGCTGGCAACACCAGAGCTCGGAGATTTTCGACCTGTTCCCCGACACCCACCACATGGAGTCGGTCAATATCTTCACCCGGTAGTGTCGCGCTGATCCGGGTACCGACGTCATCGTGACGCAGATAACGACATCTGATCCGGATCAGTGGCTGCGCGTTGTAGAATAATTCTCTGGTCGCTGGATTTCGAGCCCAGCGACACTGGCATCGCACCGGTACCGAGTCGCACGTCGCTGATCAGCGAAGAGGGACTGCTGCCAGCGGCTTCGGCGAGATCGGTTGAGCGCCCCTTGATGGGCAGGAAGAGGAATCTCCGTGACTACTGTCGATAGTTTCGGCTCGAAGGGCGTATTGGACGTCAACGGCGCCGAGTATGAAATTTTTAGACTTAACAAGGTCGAAGGTGCACAGAACCTTCCCTACTCACTGAAGATTCTGCTCGAGAATCTGTTGCGCACCGAAGATGGCGCCAACGTCACGAAGAAGCAGATTGAAACGCTGGCCCAGTGGGACCCGCAGGACGATCCCCGCCACGAGATCCAGTTCACCCCGGCCCGGGTGCTGATGCAGGACTTCACCGGTGTGCCCTGTGTGGTTGACTTGGCCACCATGCGTGAGGCCATCGCGGATTTGGGCGGTGACGCCAAGCGCGTGAACCCGCTGGCACCGGCCGAGCTGGTGATTGACCACTCCGTGCAAATCGATAGCTTCGGTAACCCTGACGCCATCGAGCGCAACATGGAAATCGAATACGAGCGCAATGGTGAGCGCTATCAGTTCCTGCGCTGGGGTCAGACCGCCTTCGATAACTTCAAGGTCGTTCCTCCCGGACAGGGCATTGTCCACCAGGTCAACATCGAATACCTGGCACGCACCGTGATGACCCGCGAGGTCGACGGCGTGTTGCGCGCCTACCCGGACTCCTGTGTGGGCACCGACTCCCACACCACGATGGTCAACGGCCTGGGCGTGCTCGGCTGGGGTGTGGGTGGCATCGAGGCCGAGGCCGCGATGCTCGGCCAGCCGGTCTCCATGCTCATCCCGCGCGTGGTGGGCTTCAAGCTCACCGGGTCCATCCCCTCAGGTGCCACCGCAACCGACGTGGTGCTGACCATCACCGAGATGCTACGTCAGCACGGTGTGGTGGGTAAGTTCGTCGAGTTCTACGGTGAAGGTGTGGCCTCGGTGCCGCTGGCGAACCGCGCCACCATCGGCAACATGTCGCCCGAGTTCGGTTCCACCGCCGCGATCTTCCCGATCGATCAGGTGACCCTGGACTACCTGCGGCTGACCGGTCGTACCGAAGAAAACATCGCGCTGGTTGAGGCCTACACCAAGGAACAGGGCCTGTGGCACGATCCGGCCAATGAGGCTCAGTACTCCGAGTACCTGGAGCTAGATCTATCCACTGTGGTTCCTTCCATCTCGGGTCCGAAGCGTCCGCAGGACCGGATCGTGCTCTCTGACGCCAAGGAGCAGTTCCGCAAGGATATCCACAACTATGCCACTGAGAGCGACGATGCGGGTGCAGGCCGTCCCTCGCACACCGTTGACGTGAAGATGGAGGATGGTCGTGAGTTCGAACTCGACCACGGTGCTGTGTCGATCGCCTCGATCACCTCTTGCACCAACACCTCTAACCCTTCGGTCATGATGGCCGCCGCGGTGCTGGCCCGCAATGCCGTGGACAAAGGCCTGTCCTCCAAGCCGTGGGTGAAGACCTCTGTGGCTCCCGGTTCCCGGGTGGTGACCGAATACTACGAGAAGTCGGGTCTAATCCCGTACCTGGAGCAGTTAGGCTTCAACATCGTGGGTTATGGTTGCACCACCTGTATCGGTAACTCCGGTCCGCTGGAGTCCGAGATCTCCCAGGCCATCCAGGAAAACGACCTGTCGGTGACCTCGGTGCTGTCGGGTAACCGTAACTTCGAGGGCCGGATTAACCCGGACGTGAAGATGAACTACCTGGCCTCCCCGCCGCTGGTGGTCGCTTACGCTCTGGCCGGGTCCATGGACTTCGACTTCGACAATGACGTGCTGGGTCAGGACCAGGACGGTAACGACGTCTACCTGAAAGACATTTGGCCGGACCCCACCGAGGTGCAGCAGATCATCGATGACTCCATCGACACCGAGATGTTCCACACCGAATACTCCACGATCTTCGATGGTGACCAGCGGTGGCAGTCGATCGATACCCCGACCGGGGATGTTTTTGACTGGAACGATGAGTCCACCTATGTGCGCAAGCCCCCGTACTTCGAGGGCATGAAGGAAACCCCGGACCCCGTCCAGGACATCTCCGGGGCCCGCGTGCTCCTGAAGTTGGGTGACTCGGTGACCACCGACCACATCTCTCCGGCAGGCGCCTTCAAGTCCGACACCCCGGCCGGTCGCTACCTGACCGAGCACGGTGTGGCCCGTAAGGATTTCAACTCCTATGGGTCCCGTCGCGGTAACCACGAGGTGATGATTCGCGGTACCTTCGCGAACATCCGTATCAAGAACCAGTTGCTGGATGGCGTTGAAGGTGGCTTCACGCGGGACTTCACCCAGGAGGGTGGACCGCAGGCTTATGTCTACGACGCTGCGATGAACTACGCTGAGCAAAACACTCCGCTGGTGGTGCTGGGCGGTAAGGAATACGGGACTGGTTCCTCCCGTGACTGGGCCGCTAAGGGAACCGCACTGCTGGGCGTCCGCGCGGTGATCAGCGAATCCTTTGAGCGTATTCACCGCTCGAACCTGATCGGCATGGGTGTGTTGCCGTTGCAGTTCCCGCAGGGGGAGTCCGCGAACTCACTGGGCCTGGACGGCACGGAAACCTTCGACATCTCCGGTATCACCGAGTTGAACGAGGGCACCACCCCGGCCACCGTGCACGTGACCGCCACCCACGCTGAGGGTAAGGTCACCGAGTTCGACGCCGATGTGCGTATCGACACCCCCGGTGAAGCTGACTACTACCGCAACGGCGGTATTCTGCAGTACGTGTTGCGTCAGATCGCTTCCTCCGAGAAGAACTAACGTAGCCAGCAGCCAAGCCAGTCCACGGGGCCTGCGCCCACGACCCATGCGGTCACGGTGCAGGCCCCGAGGCCATTAAACCGCTTTCTTGATCAGGTCACGGGTACGCTAAACTAGCAGGGTTATCAACCGGCCCGCGCGCAGGAGGTGCTCACCGTGACCATTATCCGAGCCTATTTCTGCCCCGAAGATAGCACTCGTCCCACCCACTACCGGGAGGCGTGGTGGGATGAAGACCAGCACGAATTCGTGGTCCACTACGGCAAAGTCGGTGCCACTGGTGTAGACACTGCCGAGAAACTCGAGGACTGCGCGCAGGCCGAAGCGCTACTGTCAGGCTTCAGCCAACAGTGCACCGAAGACGGCTACCAGCCCATCGACCCCGCCGAGATGGAACAGCTACAGATCACCTATACCTTGCGTGGCACCGAACCGAGTGACGTGGAATCTCATCAAGCGCAGACTCTGGCAACCTTGACCACCCGCGAGCTGGCCTGGCGCGGACTCGGTGAGGCGGACTCGCCGGTCTTAGGCGCCGCAGCATTTACCATTTCGGTCGCCACCGTCCACCCGGGCAAGGCCCGCGAGATCATCCCGACCGTAGTGAAAGCTGCCGGCGTGCAGGCCTCAAAAGTCACCGTGCGAAAGACCAACGCCTGAATGCTCGAATCAGCCCTATGGTGGATTGTCTCCATCCTGGTCGTGGCCGTGATGGTGTGGTCAGTGATCAGCCTGCTACGGTCGCCTCTGGAACCACAGCGTCGTATCGTCTGGGTTGTGGCGATCTTCTTATTGCCGGTGCTCGGGAGCCTGGTGTGGGCGTGGTGGAGGTTGTACTACTACCCGCGCCGGAAGGCAGAAACCCCCGACTGGGATCCCAACCGTCCCGGCACCGGGCACGTGGTGCCCCGACGGTTACGTGCCGATCACCGGCAACACGGGGCGTGGAACCCTTAGAGACGAGCTCGATGACCCGTTAGACCTCGACCCAAATGCCGCCGTCGCGGACCTCGGCGGGGTGTCGTCGCAAGCCCCGGGGAGCCGGCCCGCCCAGCACATCACCGGTTTCGGAATCAAAGAGGGAAGAATGGCAGGGGCAGGTGAAATCCGGGGCGCGCTCCGCCCCTTCACCGACACGCACGACGCATCCCTGGTGGGGGCAGATCGCGTGAAACGCCTGCACCGAGCTCTCGCTGTCCCGATAGATCAGCAGGTCATAGTCGCCGGTATGGACCCCGGTGGCTTCCCCGACGGGCAACAGATCGGCGTCGAGGACTTCAGTGGGCTGACCCGAGAAGTCCTCGACCGTATCCGGCTCGGCCGGTGCACAGCTGGACAGCCCCAGCATGCTGGCACCACCTGCCACGATGGCTGCGGTGCCAGAGAGCAATTGGCGACGGTCGAGATGAGAGGAACCATCGGCACAGGTGGAACCTGTCTGTTCAGGATTCTCAGTCATCTCAGGGCTGCTCGTCATCGCTCTCCCATGGATCCGGGTCTAGTAATGCAACGGTAATGATTGCCGAGCAGGCCCAGACCTGCCAGTTACGGGCACCCCGGTCTTTGAGATACTCTTCGACGGTTTCCGGGGTAATGGGTGAGGGCGGACGCCAACAGAGATCTCGTAGCGTCGAGGGGAGTAAGAGGTTCTCTAACGGCACGCCCATCGCCTCGGCTTGGCGAGTCAATCGCACCTTACACGTGGCGAATCGCCGAGCGGCCAGCTCGTCGAGAGACTTCCACCTTTTCACCGGCGGAGGGCCACCGGAGCCAGCCGGTTTCTTCTCCGGTCGCGTTGCGGGATCCCGTCCGTCGGCCACCCCGCGCCGAATCGCCTCCAACCACCGGTCCTTCTCCCGACCGGCAGCCCGGCCGGTGAACCCCTTGGTGTTCATCAGCTCACCTGCGGTTGCAGGTTGTGCGGTCGCGGCGGCAATAATCGCCCGATCGGGTAGTAGCCGCCCCGGGAAGACATCTTCCTGACGGCCCAGTTCATCACGGGCATGCCACAGGGCACGGACAATGGCCAGCTGTTGTGGTGATTTCACCCGGTGAATACCGGAGGTTTTCCGCCAGGGCTCGTGAGGGGGCTCCGGGGGTTGCCAGGCGGTCAACGCTTCGAACTCTTCGGTAGCGATCTCCAGCTTGTCCTGCCGACGTAGTGTGTGAATCATCTGTGCGCGTAACGGGACCAAAAATTCCACATCCAAGGCGGCGTAGTTGCGCATACGCTCGGGCAACGGGCGCTGCGACCAGTCGGCAGCTGAGTGCTCCTTGGCCAAGGTTATTCCCAACGTACGCTGTAGCAGTGCGGCCAGATTTACTTTCTGGAAGCCGCACAGGCGTCCGGCTAGCTCGGTATCGAAGAGGGCGCAGGGACGTAATCCACAGTCAGCCAGACACCCTAAGTCTTGCGTGGCAGCGTGTAAGATCCACTCGGTGTCACCGATGGCTTGCTGAATAATGTCCAAATTCTCCAAGGGTTCGGGGTCGATGAGCCAAATGCCGGAGCCTTCACGCTTGAGTTGGACCAAGAATGCTCGCTGACCGTAGCGAAATCCGGAGGCTCGTTCGGTATCGATGGCCACCGGTCCGCTACCGGCGCGGAGCGCTTCAGCGCATTCGGTGAGCCCTTCGGGCGTGTCGGTAAGTTCTGGGATGCCCTCGGCCGGCTCGGTGATCAGAACCGGTGCCTCAGATTCTGCGTTTGTGGTCAGGATGATGTTACGTCCTTCGTGCTCGAGGGAGAACTGTGACGCCTTCAGGAACCGGTGGTAAACCAGCAAAGGCGCAGACCATATCTGCCCAGGCCTCCAGGTGGTTCTCCATCGATTCGCCCATCAGGTTGGTAGGACTCCACGAGGCCCGCATTTCAATGTCAATGGCATCGGCCCGATCATCCAACACTCCGAAACTTTCCGACAGCACCCGCGTGGCGGTCCCACCGGCTTGGTCATAATCCACCTGGTGACCATCTAAGGCTTCCACCAGCCATGTCCACGCCACCTCAGCGGCCATCGGGTCCACGCCCATTTCGGCTTCAACCGACGCCCGAATGAAGGTCACAATGCGGAACGTGGATTTCCACACGGCCGAACCGGCCGGGTCATGCAAGAGAATAAAACGCCCGGTGGCTAGTGGCTCATTGGGGTCCTGGTCTTCAACCGCTCCGAGTGTGGTGACGGTTGAGGTGATCGGGGCCGGAAGCACGGCCGGGTAAACATCGGCGGCCATAGCCACCGCATAGGGTGCGATTTTCTGCGGTGCCGGGATTTCAGTCAGCCGGACTTCCGCTCGGGGCTGGGCCATCCGCAGTCCCGATAGCGCCCGACGAAAAGTCACAGGCGCCGAAGCCAAGGTTTCTGCACTCGACCGATCAATGCTCACCCCTCAAGGTTAAAGCGCTACCTGAAGGGTGGGGGCAGGCCACGCCGAGAACCCTCGAGCTTATCGGTCTGAGCGGGGGACTTTCTCCAGGGAAATGGAGTTCATGCAGTAGCGCAGGTCCGTCGGGGTATTGAAGCCCTCACCTTCGAACACGTGGCCCAAGTGGGACTGACACTGGGCACACAAGACCTCGATGCGGGTCATCCCCAAGGAGGTGTCTTTGCGGTATTCCACCCGATCTTCAGCCAACGGGGCAAAGAATGAGGGCCAACCGCAGTGGGCATCAAACTTCTGATCCGAACGGAACAGCTCAGCCCCACAGGCCCGGCACCGGTAGATCCCTTCGCTGAAATCATCCCAGTATTCCCCGGTAAAGGGTCGTTCAGTGGCCGCCTGGCGAAGCACCTGGTACTCCGCAGGACTGAGGCGTTGTTTCCACTCGTCCTCGGAGAGCTGACCGGAGCGGGTAGTGGTGGTTTGTGTGGTGTCGTCTTGGTGGTGAGAGGTATCTGAAACTGTCATATCCGCTATAACGTCACAGGCCAGGGGATTGTTCCCGACCCGACGTTTGAGAAACTGGAAATTCCCCGGTAAACGGGGAAGAATGACCAGTATGCGAGTCTTCCCCCGATCCCGCGCTGAGTCTGACAACTCGCGTTCTCGAGCACGGTTTTCCCAAGTGCTCGCCGTGGTCGGTGCCTCTGCTGCGGTGGTGGGCTCGCTGTTTGCCGGCACCATTTCTACCCTGGCTACCGTCTTTGCCCGTACGGTCGTGACCCCGACGCGACGGGTGGCCGAAGACATCCGGATTTACGCAATCATTGAGCCCTACGGTCCCCGGCCTCACATCGCGTTGCAGGCCACCCGTGAAACCACCGTGGAAGGTCGCTATTCGCTGACCTTCGCCGCCGGTGAAGGTATCGCCCGCATCGGTAAGATCGTTGACCGCGACGCTGAAGCCGGGATTGTGGTGCGAGAAATTGAACAGATCTATTCCGGGGATCTCACCGCGGCGCAAAAAGGCTCCTGGACCGGCTTTACCTGGCCCCACCCCGGTGATGCCGGGTTTGTGTCCGAGGAAGTGTCCATTCCCGTCGAACGTGGCGAAGCCCCGGCCTGGTATGTACCACCCCAAGTCCCGCGTGTCGCCGAGTCCCCCCTTCCTACCCAGACCCCTGAATTCGGAGAAGACACCTGGGCGATTATGGTTCACGGACGTGGCTCCCGGCGTACCGAAGGAATTCGTGCCCTGCGCGTCGCCGGCGCTCTAGGTATGCCGAGCTTATTGATTTCCTACCGCAACGACGGCAACGCCCCGCCGGCCGGAGATGGCCGATACGGGCTCGGAGCTACCGAATGGCCCGACGTGGAAGCTGCCATGCACTATGCGCTGAGTCACGGTGCCCGACAAGTCGTGATTTTCGGCTGGTCCATGGGTGGTGCGGTGTCCCTGCAATTGGCTGCCCAGTCACCGTTACGCGACCGGATTGCGGGGCTGGTCCTCGACGGACCGGTTATTAACTGGATTGATGTCTTGGCCTACCAGGCCCGGTTGAACCGGCTTCCCGACGCGGTGGGTCATCTGGGGCAATTTATGATTGCCAATAAATGGGCCCGTCGTCTTGCCGGGCTGGCAGCCCCGGTGGACTTGAAAGCCTTGAACTGGGTGGACCGGGCCGAGCAACTCCAGCACCCGGTGCTGATTCTGCACTCTGAAGACGACGACTTCGTTCCGATCGGGCCGGCTGGACAGCTGGCGAATCTGCGTCCGGATTTGGTCTCGTTGGTGCGATTCACCAAGGCCCGGCACACGCGAGAATGGAATGTTGACCCTGACCGCTGGGAACAAGCAACGCTGAGCTGGCTCTATGTGGTGCTCAGTGGCCCGCGACGTGTAGTGCCACAGTTATCGCGGTAGAGAAGCGGGCTGGGTTTAGACTATAGGGCAGAGTTTTATTGTTCGCACCCTGACCCCCATAAGGAGGCTCCATTGGCCGGTCACTCAAAATGGGCAACAACCAAGCATAAAAAAGCTGCCCTGGATGCCAAGCGCGCCAAAATGTTCGCCAAGCACATTAAGGCGATTGAGGTAGCCGCTCGTGCCGGTGGGCCAGATCTGGAAGGTAACCCGGCGCTGGATCTTGCAGTCTCCAAAGCCAAGAAGCAATCGGTGCCCAATGACAATATTGACCGTGCCATCAAGCGCGGTGCCGGTCTGACCGGTGAGGTCATTAACTACGAAGAGATTATCTACGAGGTTCGCGGTCCCGAAGGCTCGGCGTTGATGGTCGAATGCTTGACTGATAACAAGAACCGTGCCGCAGCCGAAGTGCGCCACACCGTCACCCGCAATAACGGCACCCTGGCCGACTCCGGGTCGGTCGCTTTCCTCTTCAACCGCCAAGGCGTGGTCCGCATGGACGCCGAGGGTAAAGAAGAAGACGAAATCCTGATGGCGGTCCTGGATGCCGGAGCCGAAGAAGTGGCCAAGTCCGGTGGTAGCTTCGAAGTCTACTCGGACCCCTCCGATCTGCAGGATGTAGCCAAAGCACTCGACGAAGCCGAGATCGACTACGAATCCGACGAAGTCGAGTTCGTGGCCACGATGAAGGTCGAGCTCGATGCCAAAGCTGCCCGCCAATTCCTGCGCTTAGCTGATGCTCTCGAAGAGCTCGACGACGTACAGAACGTCAGCTCCAACGTGGACATCACCGATGAGGTGGCCGCAGAACTTGAGAACGAGGACGACTAACCGGTGCGGGTTCCCAGCAAACCCTTGCGGGTGCTGGCGGTCGACCCGGGACTGACACGTTGTGGCATGGCCGTGGTCGACGTCGCCCCCAACCGGCAGGCCACTCTGGTGGACGTACGCGTGGTGGGGACTCCGAACACGGCCTCGATCGGTGAGCGACTGGCGACCATCGACGAGGCCATTGCCGATTTCTTTGAGTCGCACCGTCCCGACCACCTGGCCGTGGAGCGGATGTTCGCTCAAAACAACACGCCGACCGTAGTCGGTACCGCCCAAGCTTCCGGAGTGGTGATCGCAGCGGCGGGCCGACGCAATATTCCGGTCGCTTTGCTGACCCCCTCCGAGGTGAAAGCTGCGGTCACCGGAAACGGTTCCGCCGATAAAAACCAGGTCACCGCGATGGTAACCCGGGTCCTGGGCTTAGATTCGCCACCGAAACCCGCCGATGCAGCCGACGCGATGGCACTGGCGATCGCCCACGCCTGGCGCGGGGGACTCCACGGGCGTGGACTGGACACCGGGAAATTGACCAGCCCGGCCCGGCCATCGAAATTTCCCGGTGTGACAGCAAAGAATTCCCGCCCCACAACCCCAGCCCAGCGAGCGTGGTTGGAAGCCGAACGGCGTGCCCGTTAACATCGGTTGCACCCTGCGGGGTACAGTGTTCGTAGATTAGTTCTATCATTTGCGGTACGGGCAGTGGACAAAACACCTGGCGGAGCTCGACGCACAGCTACGGAGGCTTCATGATTTCCTCGTTGACCGGAGTGGTTGAGTACCTCGGTGTCGATTCGGCGGTGCTCAATGTCAACGGCGTCGGCTATACCTTCTTCGCCACCCCGCAAACACTAGCGACACTGCGGATCGAGGACCAAGCACGCGTGCTGACCGAGCTGATCGTTCGTGAAGATGCCATGACCCTCTACGGGTTTCGCTCCCGGGACGAACGCGAAATTTTCACGACGATGCTGACCATCTCCGGGATCGGGCCCCGGATCGCTCTGGCGGTTCTGGCGGTCTATGCACCCGAAGAGGTCCGGCGCGCGGTCGCCCAAGACGACGATAAGGCCTTCACCCAGGTGCCCGGCATCGGTGCGAAAACCGCCCGCCGGATCATCCTGGAACTGTCCGGTAAGCTCGTACCGACCGAGGGCCCCGCACAGGCAGGGCAGCCGAGCGGTGCCACGCCGGGCAATGACCCGGTGTGGCAGGAGCAAGTTCACGAAGCTCTCACCGGGCTCGGCTGGACCGACAAGGATGCCACCAAGGCGTTGAAATCCACTCTGGAACATGAACCCGAATTGCGCGAGTCACAGGACGTCTCCCAGGTTCTGCGCGCGACGTTGCGTCACCTGGGACAAGGACAACGTCGCGTCCATTCATAACACGTTCTCCATCGGAAGGCATGCTAGATCGAGATGAGTACCGATCCCCACCACGCTGAGCAGGATTCCCGCCTGATCGGGCCCAATGCCTCCACCGAAGAACGTGAAATTGAGGCCGCACTGCGTCCGAAGCATCTCGGAGACTTTGTCGGCCAATCCCGGGTTCGCGAACAACTGTCCTTAGTGCTCGAAGCCGCCAAACTCCGTGATGCCACCGCCGACCACGTGTTGCTCTCAGGTCCTCCGGGGCTGGGCAAAACCACTCTGTCGATGATTATCGCCGCCGAAATGAACGCCCCGCTGCGGATCTCCTCTGGTCCGGCCATCCAACACTCAGGTGACCTGGCTGCGATCCTTTCTTCGCTCACTGAGGGAGAAGTGCTCTTCCTGGACGAAATTCACCGGATGTCACGTCCAGCTGAAGAAATGCTCTATATGGCCATGGAAGATTTCCGGGTCGACATCGTGGTCGGCAAAGGTGCTGGGGCGACGTCCATTCCGCTCGAGCTCCCACCCTTTACGCTAGTCGGAGCCACCACCAGAGCGGGGCTCTTGCCGGGTCCCCTACGGGATCGGTTTGGTTTCACCGGTCACTTGGAGTTCTATGACGTGGCCGAACTCGAACTGGTGCTACGCCGCTCGGCAGCCATGCTGGATATGCGCCTGTCACCGGGAGCCTTTGCCGAAATCGCAACACGGTCCCGTGGTACCCCGCGTATCGCCAACCGACTGCTACGCCGGGTGCGTGACTGGGCACTGGTCCACCACCTTGACGAAGTGGATGCCCGGTCGGCCTCCACCGCCCTGGATATCTACGAAATTGACCGGCGTGGTTTGGACCGCCTCGATCGTGGCGTGCTCGAAGCATTGTGTCAGAAATTTGGCGGAGGCCCGGTCGGACTGTCCACCCTGGCCATTGCCGTCGGTGAAGAGGTCGAAACCGTCGAAGAAGTTGCCGAGCCCTACCTAGTGCGTGAAGGACTCCTGGGACGTACCCCGCGCGGGCGGATCGCGATGCCGGCGGCCTGGGAACATTTAGGACTTGATGTTCCTCACAACGCAGAGGTGCAGTCAATGTGGCGACTCGCAGAATCCCAGACCGATGAACCCGGTCAGACCTCTCCGTTATTCGGCCCAGATGACTTCTCCCGGGACGAGTCCCACGACTAGATCCGGGCAAAAATCAAGCGACCGTGCCGTGAGAATGGTCTCCAGCGTGAAGGTGACCCTTAAGAATTAGGCCCGACCTCAGGTGCCTAAGGTAGCCTGAGAATAATGCGTTCCACCACGAGACTTGTCGTGGTGGAAGATCTAGACATCATTGTCCCGAGGAATTGGATCGATACATGCACTTTGCTGACCTGACTCATCTCGTCAACCCACTGGCTCAGAATGCTGAAGGTGGCGGCGGTTTTGGCGCTGGCTTTTTGATCGTCATGCTGGTCATCTTCGGTCTGCTGATCTTCTTGTCCATGCGTGGCACCCGGAAACAGCAGAAGAAGCAGATGGAAACTCGCCAGGCCTTGGCCCCGGGCGTTGAGGTCATGACCGCTGCCGGAATCTTCGGTACCGTGATTTCGGTCAACCACGACGACAATAAGGTGGTCCTTGAGGTCTCGCCCGGCAACAGCGTGACCGTACACCTGCAGACCATTGCTCAAGTCATCGAACCGGTGGCAGACACCGCTGACTCGACTGCTAGCTCGGAACCAACACCGGATGAGTCCAACAAGATCGTGATCAACAGCGAGAACCGCGACGCCACCGACACTCAGGCATCGGGTAACCCGGAGGATCCCCGCGAAGAATACGGTTCGACCGAGGAGACCGACAAAGATTCCCCAAACGACGACGAGAAGAAATAACCACCAGACCATCACGAAAGGTTCAGCACCCCGGGGTGCTGAACCTTTCGTGAGTCCGCACTCCAGAACTGAAAGATCCACACCATCATGGCCTCAAAGACCCCCCAAGGGCGCGCGCGACGCACTCTGGGCTGGCTGGCAGCGATAGTCGTCGTGCTGGCTGGCATCCTCGGCGTAGGTATCGCCACCAACCAAACCAATGGCTTGCCCCTGCTCGCCTTGGACCTCGAAGGCGGTACCCAGATGGTGCTCTCACCGCAGACCGCCTCTGGTGAAGAAGTCACCGACGAAACGCTGAACCAGGCCGTCGAGATTATTCGTGCCCGTGTGGATGGTTCCGGTGTCTCGGAAGCTGAAATTAATACCCAAGGCGATAACAACGTTGTGGTCGCCCTGCCCGGCAACCCGGATCAACAAACCCGCGATTTAATCCAGGCTTCGGCCAATATGGAATTCCGCGCGGTCCTCCAAGGCGCCCCGGGTATTGCTACCCCGGAAGAGGAGCGCCAAGACGTGGAGGATTTCCCCGAGCCAGAGGCGGAACCCGAAGATGGCTCGGATCAGAACTGGATCAGCCCAGAGCTGGCCTACGAGTTTCAAAACACCGACTGTCGTGAGCAACAACAGCAGGAAATAAACGAACAACTGCCCACAGATGAAGCGGTCGTTGCCTGTGACCCCGAGTATGGGATGAAATACATTCTGGGCCCCGTCGAAGTTGAAGGGACCCAGATCGACAACGCCGACTACGGTATGGCACAGACCCCAACTGGAGTGTCGGCTAATAACTGGGTGGTCAACCTCAGCTTCGACGACGAAGGCACGGAGGCCTTCCGCGAGGTCACTCAGCGCATCACGGGCATGCCGGAACCACAGAACCAGTTTGCGATCGTCCTGGATGGCACCATCGTTTCCGCACCGCGTTCGAATGCGGTGATCACCGACGGCCGTGCCACGATTGAAGGAAACTTCACCGAAGTATCGGCCCAAGCCCTGGCCGAACAGCTCCAATATGGTGCTCTGCCGATTAGCTTCACTATCGAATCTGAACAACAGATTTCGGCGACCCTGGGCCAGGACCAGTTGTTCTGGGGCGTGGTGGCTGGACTGATCGGTTTGGGCCTGGTGGCGGTCTACCAGTTCTACCAGTACCGTGCCCTGGGTTTTGTCACCCTGACCTCGTTGCTGGTGATGTTCCTGCTGACCTACGTGGCGATCGTGTTGCTGGGTTGGTCGGATAATTATCGATTATCGCTGGCCGGTATGGCCGGTATTATCGTCGCCGTTGGTCTGACCGCGGACTCCTTTATCGTCTACTTTGAAAGAATCAAGGACGAAATGAGGTCGGGGCGACGGTTCGAATCAGCCGTGGAATTCGGGTGGTCGCGGGCTAAACGTACCATTATCGTTTCTAAGGCCGTGAACCTGCTGGCCGCGGTAGTGCTGTACTTCGTGGCTGTCGGTAATGTCCGCGGTTTCGCCTTCACTCTGGGCCTGACGGCACTGATCGATGTGTTGCTGGTGTTTATGTTCACCCACCCAGTTATGCAACTGTTAGCACGAACGAAGTTCTTCGGTGGCGGACATCCGCTGTCGGGGATGGACCCCTCGTTGCTGGGACAAAAAGCGCTCTACCAGGGCGCTGGCCGGGTCCGGGAGTTTAACGACGAACCCAGCCGGGCACCCGTGAAGAAGAAAAAGATCAAGGGCAGAGCCAAAGAAGCTCAGCGACGCCAAACCATTGCCGAGCGCAGGCAACAAGAGCGTGAGGAAAAGCTTGGTCTGACACAGGACGAGAAGACCACGGAGGACGCAGAATGAGTAGCATCGCTGAGTGGGGAAATAAACTCTATACGGGCAAAAAGTCCTACCCGTTTATCCAGAAGTGGCGACTGTGGTTTTCCATCGCGGCTATAGTGCTACTGGTGGCAGTCGGTATCACCGTGGCACGGGGTGGCTTCAACTTCGGCATTGAGTTCCGTGGTGGGTCCGAGTTCACCGTCTCCTCGGTGCAGAACACCGACCCGACGGTGGGCGAGCAGGCCGTGACCGACGTCGTTGCTGAGGTGGAAGCCACCGCGACCAATATCGCGCCCGGAACCATGCGGGTTCAAACCGAAGAGCTCACCGATGACCAGACCCTTGAAGTGGCCTCCAATCTGCAAGAGGCCTATCAGGTCTCGGCCAATGACGTGACCTCCAGCTTCGTGGGCCCGACCTGGGGTGAGGCGATTTCTCAGCAGATGTTGATTGGCTTGGTGATCTTCATTGTGCTGGTTACCGTGCTGATGGCCATCTACTTCCGGACCTGGAAGATGTCGTTGGCAGCAGTGCTGGGGTTGTTCTACGTGGTGGCCCTCACCGTGGGAATCTATGGGGCCACCGGGTTTGAGGTCACGCCCGCAGCCATTATTGGGTTCCTGACCATCTTGTCCTACTCGCTCTACGACACGGTGGTCGTCTTCGATAAGATTCGTGAAAATACCGCGAATATGGACGAAAATACCGTCAGAACCTTCCGCGAGATGGTCAACCTGGCGGTTAACCAGACCTTGGTCCGGTCCATTACCACCTCTATAGTAGGTATTTTGCCGGTCGGGTCCATTCTGTTTATTGGTGCCGGGCTTCTCGGGGCAGGGACCCTGCGCGATATTTCGCTATCGATCTTCGTGGGGATTATCGTCGGTACCTTGGCCACACTGTTTATTCAGGCGCCACTGTATGCACTGCTGCGGGGTGGGGAAGACAAAGTCAAAAACCATGATCGCCGAGTGCTCAACCTCCGTGAGGAAACCGGTCTGCGCCCTGAGGACGTGACTGAAGAACAAATTACGACAGCCTAACGGCGCCGGACCGTCGCACCACAGTCCGTCTGCCCCGATGCTACCGGTGTTTTGTCACCGGCGACATCGGGGGACTAGTGTATGAAAACAATCAACCACAATCCGTACTGGAATCAGCGTTTGGGCTCCAGAGGTCAGCGGAGAGAAAGCGGGGCGGTGCCGGATGAGTAGTACTTCTGATGCGCAAAAATCCGGTCGCCACGGTGCCGGAGAGCAACGGTCTGCGCCCAAACGTCACCGCTCCCGACTGGCCAGGCTCACCGGCAGGATGGGCGGCACAGACTATTCGCCCATCCTGGAGCCGTTGATTCGTACGCTCAAGGTCCGCCACCCCAAAGAAGACCTGGACGTGATTATCCGGGCCTTCACCATTGCTGAACAACACCATGACGGCCAATTCCGTAAGTCGGGGGACCCCTACATTACCCACCCGGTGGCAGTGGCCACGATCTTGGCTGAATTGGGTATGACGGGCACGACGTTGGCGGCAGCGCTGTTGCATGACACCGTCGAGGACACCTCCTACTCCCTCGAGCAGCTCACCGCCGAATTTGGCGAAGAAGTCGCCCTGCTCGTCGACGGTGTCACCAAGCTCGATAAAGTGCACTTTGGTGCCGCCGCACAAGCGGAGACTGTGCGCAAAATGGTGTTGGCTATGGCCAAAGATGTCCGCGTGCTCCTGATCAAACTCGCTGACCGTCTGCACAATGCGCGCACCTGGCGCTACGTGCCACCGGAGTCCTCGGCTCGGAAAGCCCAAGAGACCCTGGAAATCTATGCCCCTTTGGCCCACCGGCTGGGCATGAACACGATCAAGTGGGAGTTGGAGGATCTCTCATTTGCCGCCTTGTGGCCGAAAATGTACGCCGAGATTGTGCGCCTAGTGGGGGAGCGCACTCCGGAGCGACAAAAAAATATTGCCCAGCTGACCGACATCATCGAACAGACCCTGCGCGAGGCGAAAATCAATGCCACGATCACCGGCCGCCCCAAGCACTACTACTCGATCTATCAAAAGATGCAGGCGCGCGGAAAAGAGTTCAACGATATCTACGATCTGCTCGGGGTCAGGGTCATGGTGGACTCTGTGCGCGACTGCTATGCGGCCTTAGGCGTGCTACACGCCAAGTGGTCGCCGATGCCGGGGCGTTTCAAAGACTATATTGCGATGCCGAAGTACAACATGTATCAGTCGCTTCACACCACGGTGATCGGGCCCCGCGGTAAACCGGTGGAAATCCAGATCCGCACCCATGAGATGCACCATCGGGCCGAATACGGTGTGGCAGCCCACTGGAAGTACAAGCATCGCGGTGGTGGGAACGCCGCGGACACCGCGAGCACACCCGGTTGGCTGAAGGCCGTGTTGGATTGGCAAAAAGATGCTCAGGACCCCGACGACTTCTTGGACTCGCTCCGGACCGAAATAGGATCCTCGGAGGTCTACGTTTTTACACCGCAAGGTGAAATCAAAGCCCTCCCATCGGGCTCGACACCGGTGGATTTCGCGTACGCGGTTCACACGCAGGTGGGGCACCGCACCGTAGGTGCCAGGGTCAATGGTCGCTTGGTGGCCTTGAACTACGTGCTGAATCACGGTGACTGGGTCGAAATCTTCACCTCCAAGTCCGAAGATGCCGCACCCAGTCAAGACTGGTTGGGCTTCGTCCGCTCCGGTCGTGCTCGACATAGAATCCGGCAATGGTTCTCGAAAGAACGTCGCGAAGAAATTGTCGAACGTGGCAAGGAGCAGTTGACCAGAGAAGCCCGCAAACATCCGTTGCCACTCCAGAAGATCATGAACGCCGGGATTCTGGGCGATGTGGCCGACCAACTCAACGTTGGGGGAGTCTCCGGGGTTTACGCGGCGATCGGTGATGGCAACGTGTCGGTTGAGAATGTGCTGGATCGGGTGGAGAAACTGGTATCACCTCCCGAGCCGGAACCGAAGCTGGTGGACGATAACGACCCCGACACCATCTCCCTGCCACTCATTCCGAGACCAACCCGCAGCTCGGATTCTGGCGTGGTGGTTCCAGGAGCCGGAGACGTGATGGCAAAACTGGCCCGGTGCTGCACCCCGGTGCCACCCGATGAGATCATCGGATTCGTCACCCGTGGTACTGGCATTTCGGTCCACCGTGCCGACTGCAACAACATCAGTAATCTCGCCAACGATTCGGAGCGTCTCATCCAGGTCGATTGGCAACCAACCCAGGACTCGGTGTTCATTGTCGACATCACCGTTGACGCCCTGGACCGGACCTCGTTGCTCTCTGATGTCACCCGGATCCTTGCTGAACACCACGTCAATATCCTCTCGGCCACGTCCACCACCCGGAAGAACAGGATCGCCTCGTCGAGCTTCGTGTTCGAAATGGGAGATCCCGGCTACCTGAAGCACCTGCTCAATGCGATTCGTCGGATCGATGGTGTCTACGAGGTTTACCGGTCCTCCGAGCGGAAAAAGCGCTCGAGTAAGAAATAATCCCTAGGCTGCTGGCTGGACGAGCTGACGATAACGGGCTATCGCGGTCTCCATCCCCGCCAGATGACGCTGTGACGCCAGCGTTCGGGCCAGCCGAGCCTCATCACAGTGCGGTAAGAGCTCGCTGACGGTGCGGAGCTGGTGATTTCCCGGAAAGAAGCGCAACAGGTCGATGATCGTTTGTTCCACACTGGTAAACAGGATCGGACCCAGACTCAAAATGAGCCCGTGGTGGAGGCTAGTCTCCACAGCCTGCATGTACTCGATTTTGCGCATCGTGACCTGGATGCCACGCGTCTTCGACCGCGACATCCGTCGAGGGTGACCACTGACCGCCTGAAAATCCGCTGGTGCAGGGCCTGAGAGATGAATCCAGGCTGCGGTGGAATGAGATACCGCCCAACGTCCGGTAAATAAGTTGGCACCAAAGCAATAGGCGGCTACTGCTCGTTGCAACACGCTATCGGGATGTTCGGTCTTGATGAAGCTCCCGCCAACTTGTTCACGGATCACGCCACGTAACTGCAAAGCCTGCAATTCGCCTGGGCTCAACGGTGCGTCGGGATGAATTAAGCGACTTACCGCACGGTCGAGACGTTGGCGGGTGGTGGGAACCGGGATCGAGGACGAAGTGTCTGGCTGAGGCATGCCTCCAGAATGTCACGAGGTGGCACCGGGAAAAATACTCAGGACACCATTGTGGACAGCCAGTGCTTGGTAGCTGAGGCGGGTGTTCTCGCTGTGGACAGCTAGTCTCGAGGTCCTCGTCAACGACCTCGGCGAGACGATCGATCGTGCAGTTACTCGGCCGAGGCTTGGACCGCTTGCAACCAAGCCCGGCGGGCGTCCAGTGCTTCTTGCTTCTCAGCAATCTTGCGTTCATCGCCGGCTTCTTGGGCTTGTGCCAATTCTGTCTCCAGTTGAGCGATGGTTTCTTCGAGCTGGGCCAGGGCAGAATTGGTGCGTGCCTTAGTTTCCGGGTTGGTTCGTGACCAGTGGTCATCCTCGATCTGTTGCAACGCGTCTTCAAGTTCGCGGAAGCCAGCATCCATGCGTGAGATATCCTTGCGCGGAACCTTTCCGGCCTCATCCCACCGAGTGCGTAGATCATTCATGGTAGCCCGGGCTTTCTCGACATCGGTAAAGGGCAGAAGGCTGCGACCTTCCTCCAGGATTTGTTCCTTGACCTGAAGATTCTGCTGGAATTCGCGATCGATCTCGTCGTGAGCGGCCTGACGAGCACCGAAGAACACGTCCTGAGCGGCGCGGAAACGAGCCCACAGCGCATCGTCTTCCTTGCGCGCCGCCCGCGGAGCTTTCTTCCACGCCGTCATCAGATCACGGTATTTCTGCGTGGTGCGAGCCCAATCGGTAGAATGCTGTAGCTCTTCAGCCTCACTGATCAGCTTCTCCTTGACCTTCTTGGCCTCAGCATTCTTGCTATCCAGCTCCGAGAAAAAGGCCCGACGAGCCTTATCGAACCGATTCCGAGCCGAACGGAACCGCTTCCACAGTGCATCTTCGACGTCTTTGGACAATCGCGGGCCGGATTTCTGGAGTTCCCGCCAGCTCTCAAAGAGCTCCTTCATCCGGTTGGAGGTCTTCTTCCAGTGAATCTGCTGGGGATCTTGTGCAGCCAGTTCCTCGGCTTCATTGACCACTGCTTCACGCTGCTGGCGCTGTTCTTCCAAGGCCTCGGCCCGGGCCTGCTTTTCCCGCTCGCGCCGATTCTCGAGGGCGGTGGAAAGCTGCGCAACCTTTTCCCGCAACGCTGACATATCACCGACCATGCCACGAGCCTCTACGGCATCGGCTAGTGGTTTCAGCGTCTTCGTCAGCTCGTTGGTGGCGGTATCGGTGGACAAGCGTTGCTCCAGCAGGAGTAACTGTGTCATCACGTCATCGTATTTGCGCACGAAGTAGGCCAGCGCTTGGCCTTCAGTGGCATCGGTGACCTGACCTACTTCGACCCGGTCGTCACCATCGATCAAGAACACGGTGCCGTCCTCGGCGACATCAGCGAAGGGGCGCGCCTGTGCCAGATCCGTGTGGAAGTCCGGCACGGCCGGAGCAACCGGAGTCTTCGGCGTCGCCGTGGCCGGTACTGTCAGCGGAGGCCCCGGTTTGGGAGCCAGAGCGCTGGGTTTGGGGGCCGGCGTCGGCTCGGGGGCCGATTCGGTAGCTACCGTGGATGCCAACACGTCCTGTTCCTGGGCCTCAGCGGCTTCCTGGACCTCAGTACCATCGGCGGACTGTTGGTCCACAGCCTGGCTTTCTGTCGCCTGGCTGTTCTGTTCGGCATCGGATAAGACGGGTTGTGGGTTGTCGGATTCTTGACCGTTAGTCACCGCTAAAACTCTCCTGGTATTGGCCGGGTGTGCCTGCCTCCATAAAGTGGAGAATCGGCACACATGGTCACAAATAGCCTACCCCGATAGGCATAGAATGGCATGGTATTCAGTGAATCGATGCCGAAATGACATCCCAGCGGCATCACCGCAATCGACCCCTGGAGAACGCAACAGACTATGGCACGGAAGAGCTCCCTCTCTGGCTTCAACGAATGGTTACCAGCTGAACGCATGGTGGAATTGCATGTGTTACAGACATTGACCGAGGTCTTCCGGCTCCATGGGTTCACCAATATTGAAACTCGTGCTGTGGAAACCCTCGGTACCCTGTTACGTAAGGGAGAGATCGACAAAGAGGTCTACGCGGTGTCACGCCTGCAAGGCGATGAAGACCAAGCCAGCGACGACCCCAACCGCCTGGCATTGCATTTCGACCTCACCGTTCCCTTCGCCCGGTACGTCACCGAAAACGCCGGATATTTGCACTTCCCATTCCGCCGCTACCAAATTCAGAAAGTCTGGCGGGGTGAACGCCCCCAAGAAGGTCGTGCCCGTGAATTCACCCAGGCCGATATCGATGTGGTCGGTGACGGTCAGCTGGGTTTCCGCTACGACATCGACGTCGCCCTCGTGATGGCCGAAGCCCTCAGTAAACTTCCCATTGGCGAGTTCACCATTCGGATTAATAATCGCAAACTCGCCGAAGGCTTTTACCGTGGGATTGGGTTGGACGACACTGAGGGCGTGTTGCGCAATATTGACAAGCTAGAAAAAATCGGTGCTGAGAAGGTTGCCGAAGCGTTGCAGGATGAAGTTGGTGCCACCGCTCAACAGGCCGAACAAGCCCTGGCCTTGGCCCAGATTCGCACCGAAGACACCGGATTCGTTGATCAAGTTCGTGCTCTCGGCGTGGAACACGAACTGCTGGAGGAAGGTCTGACCGAGCTGGCCGAGGTCATCGATCAGCTCCACCGCCGGGTTCCGGGCACCGCCGTGGCGGACTTATCCATTGCCCGTGGTTTGGACTACTACACCGGTACGGTGTATGAAACCGTGCTGGTCGGTCACGAACAACTCGGGTCAATTTGCTCTGGTGGTCGCTACGACTCGCTGGCCACCAAAGGCAAGCGCAGTTTCCCCGGTGTGGGGCTATCCATCGGCGTGACTCGCCTGGTGATGCGTATCCTGTCGCAGACCATGGCCGAAGCCTCGCGCTCGGTACCCAGCTGTGTGCTGGTGGCGCTGACCCACGATCAGGACTGGGACACCGCACTGGATACCGCTCAACAGTTGCGTGAGCGTGGCATTAGCACCGAGGTCGCGGTCTCGGCCGAGAAATTCGGTAAGCAGATCAAATACGCCGATAAGCGGGGCATCCCCTTCGTGTGGTTCTCCTCGGTCGCTGAGGATGGCAGCGTCTCCCACGAGGTGAAAGATCTTCGCTCCGGGGAACAAGTCCCAGCTGATCCCACCACCTGGATGCCACCGGCCGACGACCTGGACCCTCAGGTACGAGCCACACGTTAGGGGCCAGCGCGCCTCCAGGCCACAGGCTCCAGGCACGAGACAGAGCCGGTAGAATACAAAGCTGATCGTGTCCACGAGCATCAGATAGACAAACCACAACACGTTTAAGGGGTCGTTGCACTGTGTTGCGCACTCATCAGCTTGGCGAGCTCACCGCCGAGAACATCGGAGAAACCGTCACCGTGGCAGGCTGGGTGGCCCGCCGGCGCGATCACGGAGGGGTAGCCTTCGTCGATCTGCGTGATGTCTCGGGGCTGGGCCAGATCGTCATCCACGATGAGGCAGATTTCGATCACCTGCGCAACGAATACGTCCTGCAGGTTACCGCCGAGGTCCGACGTCGCCCCGAAGGCAACGAGAATCCGAACATCACTTCCGGGGACGTCGAGCTGTTTGCCTCGGAGGTCACTGTACTCAATGCCGCCGCCCCGTTGCCCTTCCAGATCGATGAGCACGTCGAAGTCGGGGAAGAAGCCCGCCTGCGCTACCGGTACCTGGATCTGCGTCGCCCGGAGCCGGCCCGGATTATCCGCCTACGCTCGGAGGTCAACCGGGTGGCACGCACGTTGCTGGCCGAGGAAGGATTCCATGAGGTCGAAACCCCAACCCTGACCCGCTCCACTCCAGAAGGCGCTCGCGACTTCTTGGTTCCGGCCCGGCTAGCACCGGGCTCGTGGTATGCGCTACCGCAGTCCCCGCAACTGTTCAAGCAGCTTTTGCAAGTGGGCGGTATTGAACGCTACTACCAGATCGCCCGTTGCTACCGCGACGAGGACTTCCGCGCCGACCGTCAGCCAGAGTTCACCCAGCTGGATATTGAGGCATCGTTCGTAGAAGAAGACGACGTGATCGAGTTAGCCGAAAAAATCATTGCCCAGCTATGGTCGCTGATCGGGGTGGAACTGTCGGCCCCATTTCCGCGGATGACCTACGCGGAGGCCATGGCCTCATACGGGACGGACAAGCCGGATTTGCGCTTTGGCTTGGAACTGACCGAGCTGACCGAGTACTTCGCTAACACCCCTTTCCGGGTGTTCCAGAACGACTACGTCGGCGCTGTGGTGATGCCCGGTGGCGCTTCCCAGCCGCGTCGCACCCTGGACGCCTGGCAAGAATGGGCCAAGCAACGCGGGGCCAAGGGGTTGGCCTACGTGCTGATTCAGGATGACGGTGAGCTAACCGGCCCGGTCGCGAAGAATATTTCCGAAGACGAAAAGGCCGGGCTGGCTGATGCCACCGGCGCCCAGCCCGGGGACTGCATCTTCTTCGCAGCCGGCAAGCCCACCGAGT
This sequence comes from Auritidibacter ignavus, assembly GCF_029853775.1. Taxonomy (NCBI): domain Bacteria; kingdom Bacillati; phylum Actinomycetota; class Actinomycetes; order Micrococcales; family Micrococcaceae; genus Auritidibacter; species Auritidibacter ignavus. Next base: position 748,762 of record NZ_CP122564.1, on the reverse strand, counting down.
CCCGTGCGCTACTGGGGGCAGCTCGGGTGGAAATCGGTCACCGCACCGGTTTGATTAAGCACCCCTCCGAAATCGCCGCAACCGACCAAGACTGGGCATTCGTCTGGGTTGTGGATGCTCCGATGTTCGAACCCGCTGACGAAGCGGTGGCCGCCGGAGATGTGGCCGTTGGGTCCGGCGCCTGGACAGCGGTCCACCATGCCTTCACCTCGCCCAAACCGGAGTTTTTGGACACTTTCGACACCGACCCGGGCTCGGCATTGGCCTATGCCTACGACATTGTCTGCAATGGCAATGAAATTGGTGGTGGCTCGATTCGTATCCACAATCCCGAGGTTCAGCAACGTGCCTTTAACGTCATGGGCATTACCGATGAGGAAGCCCGGGAGAAGTTCGGGTTCTTGCTGGATGCTTTCCAATACGGGGCACCCCCGCACGGCGGAATTGCCTTCGGGTGGGACCGGATCGTGGCCCTGCTGGCCGGAACCGACTCAATCCGTGAGGTGATCGCCTTCCCGAAGACCGGTAACGGTTTCGACCCACTCACCCAGGCTCCGGCGCCGATCACCGCTCAGCAGCGCAAGGAAGCTGGCGTGGATGCGAAACCGGAGCCCACGACATCCGAGAAGTCAGAATAATCTGACCACCTGTGCAGAGTGCTGGAACGGGGTCCGGGGGGCTTCTATCGTTTTCGTCAAGCCGCTGGTGTTAGTGGGGCTGGTTGAGATTCGTAGAAGGTACCGTTTCTGAGTATAGCGAATAGGACGTCAGTTCTTCGACGGGCTAGGGCGATGAGGGCTTGGTTGTGACGTTCCCCTTCGGCGCGTTTTTTATCATAGTAGGCGCGCGAAGCGGGGCTGTCTTTGATCGAGGCAAAGGCAAACAAAAACAGCGCTCGTTTGAGGACTTTGTTGCCACGTCTGCAGGGCGCTTGGCCGCGGGTCGAAGTCCCCGATTGGCCGGTGACGGGTGCGATGCCAGCAGACGCGGCCAGGTCTGTTGCGGATTTAGAGTCTTTGCCCACCACTTCGGTGAGGATTCGTGCGACTGCCCTGATCCCTACGCCGGGCATGGACGTCAGGAAGTCGGTAAAGGGGTGGGCATCAACTACTGACAGGATCTCAGTTTCGATGTCGAGTCGCTGTTGGGTGAGCTGCTGAAGTTGGGTAGCCAAGCGCCCGATAATATGTTCAGCGGCTCTGGTTCCGGTCACGACGGTGGTTTGTTCGGTGAGTGTTGCCAAGATCTCGTCGGTGAGTCGCATCGGGATACGGGGCGCGAGTTTCGTGAACCGGTTCTGAAGTGTCCTCGCCCGGCCCGTTGGAGGGTTGCTGGGGTGGGATACCGGCCCAGTAGATCCACCACCGCTGGATGAGCGAGTCGAGGTTCTAGTACTGTCTCGAGCGAGGGATGGATCTGGGTCAGCAGGCCTGGCAAGCGATTGCGCACCTGGGTCAGTTGTGCGGCAGTTCGGCAATGTGCTCTTCAGCTACAGTCATACCGCCCAGCGTATGGGGCATGGTGCCTGCTGTTTCAGCGATAATGTCGGCGTCTCGAGCGTCCGTTCTGGCCTGGCCCGGATGCAGATCGGCTACCCGGCGCATGGTTAATCCAGGCAAATACGGCATCTGAATCCCAAGGTGTTGGGCAACGGCAATTACCAATGTGCCGAGAGTCTTGGGCTGATCCACTACCACCCACAGCTTAGCGTGTGGGGCCACAAGTTCTTTCAGCAGTTCCTGAATCCTCGGTTCAGATGGTGGCGGTGATTTGTCATGTACCAGCGTGCTATCGGGTGTGACAGTGGTGGCATGATGGTTGGTCTGGACGATGTCGATGCCACGAAACAGGTGGAGTTTTATCGGCCAGTTTCTGTGGTTCATTCCAGTACACGACAAGCTCACCGATAGTTCCTGCGTTCACATTCACGTGACACGGTGCCACCATAATGCCACCATGATCAGAGCGTGCTTGTCGTAGCGATCCGAACGAACCAGACCGGTTCCGGTGACAACACCCCCTGGATCATCAATGACTGGGGGCAAACATCATGCCGGAACCACCCGGCAACCTACACTGCATATCCTGCCGGAAAACAGCGACACCTAAAAGGTAACGAGGCGTCGTTGGTTGACGCTGAGGTGCCAGGCTGGCAGAAGGTCCTGCTGCCCGGTGGTCCAGTTCGTCGAGCGGGATTTCACCTGTATCAGGCCGTTGAGCCTGGCCCGGCGTTCCACGAGCTGCCAGATGATGGTCGTGGTGTTGGTCTGCGGGGCGGAGATCGTGAACTCGGTGATCTCCAACTCGCGTAACTCGTCTAGCAGGGTGGGGACTTCATGGTCGAAGACCTCGCGGGCGAGGTCGACTAGTTCGTTGCCTGCTTCCAGGGTGTCCTTATAGCCCGAGACAATCGCCATCAGATTCTTCTCCTGGCGAGTCTCGATTTGCTCATCAAGTGCTCCGATTGTGCGCATCGTATCCATCCTTTGTTCTTGGCGTGTATTCGGTCATGTCTATACAGCCATAGGTGCGCGCACATATCTAGCCATAAAATCTCTCGTCAGGCACTGTTTTTCCGAGATATACGGCACTTGTGCCGCCAGGTTTTCTGGGTGCTGGTTTTATGTGCAGGCTTTCACCGGTGGGGTGCGCCAGGCCGCATCCCCGGTCAGGTTCGCCAGCAGGGTGCGCCACAGCGCTTTGTCCTCAGGCCCAATGAAACCGAGGAAAGCAGGAAACATCACATCGTGTAATAATCATTCCCTTCTGCAGTTCGAAGTGAACTTTGAGGATGGCTCGGCGTTCGCACATCCATCGTGGCCACGCCTTCCAGACGACTGCCCAACGTGTGGCACTGGCGATCCCGCCACCTGGGAAGTCTTCGGCCACTACCTCCAGCAGATCTGACAATGGCCGAACCGACAGAGCAGGCCATACGTCTGAAGCCAGTCCGGGGGCGGAAGCTCCGCGACGGCATGTGGGTGGTCGTCGCCGACGGCTCGGAACCGCTTGTAGTCAGCGAGCCCGTCGCACACGCACTCCGAGCACAGGACGATCATGCCTCCATCATCGCCCCGCTAGCCGCCACGTTGTCAGATGCGGGATTCATGTGCGACTTCTCTGAGGAGGTCCGGCAACCTCCTGCCGCGCCCGTTAGTGGGAGGTGGAAGGTCGCGCGTGCGACGCTGTGGGTGGCCGGAGCAGCGCTCTGCCCCTCCGCAACCGTGCTCCTGCTCCAAGGCGGCATTCCCACCGGTGCGGACGTCATCTCCGCAGGATCGCATCCGCTGCTCGTGATTGCCGTGGCGCTCGCCTTAGCGATCACCACGGCCGTGTCGCATGAGCTTGCGCACATCGGCTTCGGGCGCAGGTTCGCGCGCCCAGGAGGTACCGTGCGAATTCGCGTACTTCAGGCGGCCGCCACCACCAATCTCACGCACGTCTGGGCGTGGCCATTGTCACCACGTCTATCAGCGGTTGCTGCAGGCGTGGTAGTCGACTTCGCATTCCTAACGACGGCGCTTGCCTGGCGTGCCCTGCCAGGCTCGTGGATCGCGACCGTCGCCGTTGCAGTGATGGTGTTGCGCCTCGTGTGGCAGTTCAGATTCCATCGAAATTGCGATGGTCGTCACATGGCAAAGATGTTGCTCGATGCCCCCACGATCGACACCGTCACTAGGAAGTTACTCACGGCCCGGCTCTGGACATCTGCACCCATAACGCCTTGGCTATGGCTTGCGTTGGTGGCAGTTGGCGCATTGGCTGAGCTCGCCCTACTGGCGATCTGGCTCGTGCCCGCCATTCTGCGGCTGTTGGGAGTACTCTGACTCCGTACTTGCGTCGTAGAGCGTGTGGGCGAGCGAGAGCACAGCCGTCTTGTACAGCTCGGGCTTGACGTTGTCCGGATCGAACAGCCCCAGAGCGGATAATCCTAGATCGAGCGCCGTCAGGATGCGGAACTGATCTCCAACCGGGATGCGAGCGAAGGTGCTATCGGATGGGATCGGCGACTCCGCAATTGAGATATCGTCGGCAGGCGAGATGAACTCCAGAAACCGTGCGGTCAACTGCTCGTCCCGCAGGGCGTAGGGAATGAAGTCAAACAGTAGGCGGACATAGCTGGAGCGATCACCGCTCCTGGCTGTCAGTATCCAAGCATCGCACCAAGCCTCTAGGCGCTCGCGGTCGTCAGTAGCGCGATCAAGGATCGCGTGGAAGTCCTGAGCTTCCTGCGAGAGTGTCTGACGATACCGGATTACCTCCAGGATCAAATCACCCTTGTTACGGAAGTTTGAATAGACCGCCCCCTTAGTTAGACCGGCTTCTAAGGCCACATCATCAAGAGAAGCACCCTCCACGCCACGCGCAGCGAAGATACGCTCACCCGCCTCAAGCAATAGCACTCTGTTGCGTTGCCGTTGCTGAACGCGTGTCATCCGAACCATAAACTCCATTCTATTAGACAGCACCCCCGGCACACCCCGGAGGTCGCGTCACCATTGATTCACATTGCAGATACCAATAGTATGTGAAATATGTTAAGCTCGACCCCTCCCAGCCAACCACTCCTGCTGGAGGCGATCACCAAGACGTTCCAGCGAGGAGCTGTCGCGGCGAATGACGCCATCAGTCTCACGTTCCACCCCGGAGAGCTGATCGCGCTCATCGGACACAACGGGGCAGGCAAGACTACCCTTCTCAACCAAATCGTCGGCACGGCCAAGCCTACCTCCGGCGATATCCGCTACGGCACAGAATCGCTCGCGAAAAACCCGGATCTGGCTCGGCGCATCGCCTCGATGATGCCGCAGATGCACGCTCCTCTAACTGGAGTCACACCCCGCCAGGCGATCACATCCATCGGCAGACTGCGGGGCCTTTCGGCGAGAGATGCACGCTGCGAGGCCAGCGCTCTCATAAACGAGCTCGACATCACACCGTGGCAGAATGTCGGAGGTGAAAAACTGTCTGGCGGACTGCGCCGCCTGACCTCATACGCGATGGCCGTGATCGCGCCTCCACCTGTCCTGCTCATCGACGAGCCAACCAACGATGTCGACCCGACGCGACGTCCCCTGATCTGGCGGAACCTGCGCCAACTCGCTAACGCGGGACACATTATCATCGTCGTCACTCATAATCTGCTCGAAGTGCAACGGACCGCCGACCGCTACGTACTGCTTCAGAACGGCCAGGTGCTGATTGACAGCACCCCGAGGCAGCTATCGCAGCAGGCGCAAACAACCAGCCTCAGCGTTTCCGTCCGATCCCGCGCCGACCTCACAAAGACCCCATCAGCCTCGCGGGTTCATCCAATCGACGACGGGCAACTTCGACTCGACCTCGAACCCAAGCATATTCCCGGCGCCGTGGCTTGGGTCCTCGAACAGGTTGAGGCCGGAAACGTAGACAGTTACGTGCTCGCACCGGCATCCCTGGAATCGCTGTATGAAGGGATCACTAATGTCCGTTAATAACGCGTCTACTCAGACCGTTAGGTTGCCTCGCAAACTCGGGTGGTTCCGTAGCTGGACCGGTCTCGTGCGTTGGAGCTTGCTCCGCCATAAATATCTACTCCCTGTTTTCACTGCGGTCCAGGCACTGTTTGCCGTCGCGGTCATATACGGCCTGGCCTTACTCATCCCCGACATCGATAGCGAAGCTGCCCGCTATCTGTCCTCCGGTGCCTGGACCCTCGGCATCATCGCGGTCGGATGCGTCCTCGCTCCGCAAATCACAGGCTCTTCGAAGCAGGAAGGCCTCCTCGACTACCAACGGACACTCCCGGTTCCCCGCTCGGCGATTCTCCTCGCCGATGCTGCGGTTTGGAGCCTTGCAGCCCTTCCCGGAATCGCGGTCGGCATGCTCGCAGCGGCCTTCCGATTCGGGGTTGACATCCAGGTCGATGCGCTCACCGTCGCCGCCGTGCTCGGCGCGCAGTTCACGATGGTGAGCATCGGGTATGCCATCGCGTTCTGGCTGCCCCTCAACGCCACGTCCCTAGTAACGCAGATCATCATGATCGGCGGTCTGTTGTTCACTCCGATCACATTCCCAGCCGAGCGCCTTCCGGAATGGGCGGTCACAATGCATCAGTTCCTTCCGTTCGCGCCAATCGGTAATCTCATCCGAGAGGCCACTTTCCGTGCCGGTGACCCCCAACTGCTGAACCTCGTCGCTGCGGTTAGTTGGGCTGTTGCCGCCTACACCGTGGCCTATTTGGCCCTCCGGAAAAGGAGCTGACCATGACAAACACCACTCCGACGCTCGAACTCACCGGTGTCATGAAATCGATCGATGGCCGGGACATCCTCACCGGGTGCAGCATCACGCTTCATCCCGGTGAGATCTGCGCCATCATCGGACCGAACGGGGCTGGGAAAACCACTCTCTTCAAACTGATCGCAGGCCTGGCCTTCCCTTCCTCGGGCGCCATTGTCGTGACCGGACGGATGCTTGATTGCGACTCGCGCGATGCACTCCTGGCGCGAATCGGTACGAGCATCGAAGCACCAGAGTTCCGAAACGGTGCCACCGCCGAGCAAGTTCTCCAGCTACACTTCGATCTTCTCGGCCTAATCGATCACCGGCCAATCGACGAGCTACTCGCACTGGTCGGCCTCACTGCGGCCGCCAGATCGCCTGTCGCCTCGTTCTCACTCGGCATGAAACAGCGTCTCGCTATAGCTCGAGCGATCAGTCATCGGCCCACCCTGCTAATCCTCGACGAGCCCGCGAACGGCCTTGACCCGACTGGCATTTCTGACCTGCGTTACCTGATCACCAGACTGGCCGCAGAAGGCGTGACGGTGCTTATGTCTAGCCACGTACTCACCGAGATTGAACAAACGGCACACACCGTTGCTGTACTCACAGATGGGCGCCTTGGAGCAAAGCAGGATTTGACCAGCATCCTGGACAGGAACGATGGCAGTCTCGAAGAGTTCTACAGATCAAGCATTGCGGAGGCAGGACGATGAACCACTTCCTTCGACTCGAGCTATCCCGATACCTGCGGGTCATTCCGCGCTTCGGAGCAACAGTAGCCTGCTCAACACTAATGGGACTGTACTTCTTTACTTTCGTCGGTCGGTTCGACGACAGCTCCGACAGCGCGATGCTACGAGAACCTGCCGCTGTAATTACGCTTGCCCTCACCCTCGCTTTCTGTGTCGTCGTCATTTACGGGACGGTTGTCTACCAGCGTTTCATTGTCTCGGATTACATTGGCAACCGACGGATCCAGCTGTACTCATACCCCGGCGGGCGTAGCCCTCTTTTCCTCGCTAAGAACACCGCTTATGCTCTCGCCATCGGAGGCAGCGCGGCGGTCGGCCTCGTGCTCGGTACAGCAGTTTTCTTGACTTTTGAGTCGTTCATGCCCGTGTCCGATGCGCATGTGACTGCGCGAACTTGGCCCGCGACGCTCACTATGGTTGCCTGCATCACTCTGCTCACACTGAGTGCTATCACGATCGCCGGGTTCATCGGCGTGCGCCGTAGGTCAACTGTGTCGAGCATCGTCACCGCTGTGATTCTCATCGTTCTATTTGGAAACGCCGTTGCCATGTCATTGAACGCTCCACCGTGGGTTCCATGGACGGCAACGGCAGGAAGTATGGCTCTTGCGCTAAGCTTGCTTGCAGTTCAGAATCTCGCAATCCAACAAGATGAGGTGCTCTGACGCAGGGATAGTCAAATCGGATGCCGTGGAATACGCTCAATTACACGCCCACCATCACCGGCGACGACCGCGCGCAAGGGGTAGCGATAGCCTCTGCCCTCCGACATGACCCCCACCGAGACCGTCATACCGGACAGGGGAACGGGTTGACGTGAGTGCGTGTAGGTGCCTGGTCATAGAGGAGCGTCACGCCCTCTGAGTAGTGCCTCGTAATCAGAGATTTTGTTACAGCGTGATTGGTGTGGAGGTGACCGAGGTTGAGGCGATTATGAGAAGTTGGTCACTTAGTCTTTCCTATAGAAGGCGCACTCGTAGCCAACTGCGGCCAGCGGTAATCCCTTGGACCAAGCTGGGGATGGTGGGCAGAGGTGGCAGATGTCTCCAACGGTCGTATCTGCGGTTTCGACGACGATTTCGTCGTGGATGTGCATCACGATCTCGTGCCCTGTAGCCTCGACATGGTGCATGGCGTGGGTGAGCGGGTCGGGGGCGATGGCTTGGACGATGTTCTCGACGAGTTTCCCGCCACAGGTCTTGAGCTTGCCCCACTTGCGGCCCTTGGTGATGCCGTCATAGATGATGGCGGTGCCGCCGAACCGGTTCTCACTCAACCGTGGCCGCGCATAGGCCAACTGCCTCCCTGAGGGTAGGTGGATGAACAGCCAGTGTTCGACGGCGAACGTCAGCGGACCAATCTTGACAGGCTGGCTAGTGCTGATTGCCTCGATGGCGGCGGCGTTGACATCAGTCCAGAGTTGGACGATGTTGGGGTTGGCGGCCCGCCACGCATCCACCAACGGTTGCAGCTCGGACTCGGCCAGGCCCATGCGCAAGGCTCCCATAGCTTTCAGCGCACCAACACCGCCTTGATAACCACAGGCGAGCACTGCGATCTTTCCTTTTTGGCGCAGCTCACTGTTGGCTCCGTGTTTGTCGACGGGGACACCGAATATGCGGGAGGCGGTTTCTCAGTAGAGCTCCTTGCCCTCAGGAACGCTTCGAGTGTGGTGGATTCTCCGGCGAGCCAGGCGATGACGCGGGCTTCGATGGGCTTGTCAGGTTTGTTGTGTACGGGGTTGGGTTTAGAGGTAGGGGTTGATTCGGTCGGGGTAGGTGGCGGCGAGTTGTGAACCGTCCTGGGTTTTATTCCATCCTCTCATTTCAGGACGGAACAAAACCCAGGACGGTTCATACGGCATCTGAATCCCAAGCTGTTGGGCAATGGCAATCACCAATGTGCCGATAGTCTTGGGCTGATCCACTACCACCCACAGCTTAGCGTGTTGGGCCACAAGATCTTTCAGCAGTTCCTGAATCCTCGGTTCAGATGGTGGCAGTGATTTGTCATGCACCACCGTGCCATCGGGTGTGACAGCGGTGGCATGATGGTCGGCCTGGCCGATGTCGATGCCACGAAACAGGTGGAGTTTTATCGGCCAGTTTCTGTGGTTCAGTCCAGTACACGACCAGGTCACCGATAGTTCCTGCGTTCACATCCACGTTACACAGTGCCACCATGATCACAGCGTGCTTGTCGTAGCGATCCGGACGAACCAGACCGGTTCCGGTGACAACCCCCGGATCATCAATGACTGGGGGCAAACATCATGCCGGAACCACCCGGCAACCTACACCGCACATCCTGCCGGAAAACAGCGACACCTAAAAAGTAACGAGGGCAGGAGAGAACTCATCCGCACTTGGATCATTGCGCCACGGCTTTCAGATCTCGGTTGGAGGGCCCGCAGGGACATCGACAGGGCGGACGTGCTTAGCACAGCTTTTTCGATACTCCGGGGCAGTTTGGGCCCCCTTGGCGCTCGGTCAGGCCTGTTCATGCCATACAAGAACACACTTTCGAGGTGCCATGACGCGGGAAGGCACGCATCCTCCACGTGGTGGATTCCCGATTCCCAGGGTCTGGATACGTGAGGCCCTACCGTATGCCGTCGCGTTGCTGAGTATCGACGGGTAAAGAGTGGCGTTTCGCTAGCTCGCAAGGCGGAAGAACTGGGAATGCGACCGAGAGCAGCGAAGAGGTAGTGCGATAGCGTCGCCATCGTCGAATTCGGCGGTAGCCCAAATCGACCAGTCGGAAAGTGCGTCGAGGAGGAGCTTTCGTCATCCATCCAATCGAGCGGATGGATCCCCATAGAACCCATGATCGAGCACAGCGTAATCCATATATATCAAGTCGACGATGATCTCGTACCTATGCATGAACATGAGCTTGCGCTATGTGCTCCGCTGTTTGGGAGTTTAACCGGCGGTGCGGTGGTCCGCTGTACTTGAGACGTTGACGCCGCCTCCGAGCTCGAGTTCGATTGTATAGTCGGCCCACTCCCTTTGACGCGCGTCGTGGGAAACCATGACGACAGTGATGTCTTCCGGCAGTTGGTAAAGCGCGTCCATTACCATCGCGTAGGTTCTTACGTCCAAGCTTGAGGTCGGTTCAGCGAGCCAGGAGGCAGGGGGGTAGGAAAGGCAGACGTACCTCATGTCCATGACCACCACTACTGACTCCATGCTCGAAGCCCCTCAACTCTCAACCTCGGTGGAAGCCTCGACCGCACGGCTAGGCGAGATCGCGCACGACTGGACGCCGGCGATCGTTTACGGACGCGCTTCCCAGGACCGTAAGAAGCGCATGCGCTCGATCAACGACCAGCTGCTCGGCTGCGTGTCCTGGTGCGAGCCATTGCGCTGGTACCCCGACGCGATCGTGCGTGACTCCGACCGGTCTGCCTCCCAGTGGCGGAAGCAGATCCGCGAGGGCTTCGACGAGGTGATGGCGCTACTCGAGGAAGGCAAGCACGGCGGCTTCGTCACCTGGGAGCCCTCCAGAGCCGCGCGTGACCTGGAGGTCTACGTGTAGTTCCTCGACACGTTGTGAACAGTCCGTGACTTAAGCGGAGACCTCCGATATCGATGTGGGTTACCACAACTCACCATCAGATACGGAGGTCTCCTATGGTTCACCGTAGATCACCGCTGACCCCGGAGGGAAGGCGACGCATCGTAGCCCTGGTTATCGATCAGAGATGGCCCCAGCGCCGAGTCGCAGAGCGATTCCAGGTCTCTGCGGCCACGGTCTCGAAATGGGTGACCCGCCACCGGGCCGGCCACGGATTCCAGGACCGCTCCAGTCGCTCTCACCATAGTCCCCGAAGGTTGCCACAGCGCACCGAGCGCAGGATCATCGCGTTGCGATTCACCCGCCAGTGGGGGCCTCACCGGATTAACGCTCACCTGGGTATCCCTCGCTCCACCGTGGGCCGGGTGCTTCAGCGGTACCGGATGCCCAGGTTGGAATGCATTGACCAGGCCACTGGGCTGCCGGTGCGCCGTGCGGCCCCGAACCGGTATGAAGCATCCACGCCCGGTGAGCTGGTGCACATGGACATCAAGAAGCTGGGCCGGATCCCTGACGGTGGGGGCTGGCGAGTCCATGGCAGAGGATCACCCCAGGCGCTGAAGGCCCTGGCTAAGACGCAGAAGGCCGCTGCTGAGGGAGCCTCTGCGGGCAGGGGCTACCGGTACTTGCACCACGCGGTGGATGATCACTCCCGGGTGGTCTACTCCGAGATCCTCAACGATGAGCGCAAGCACACCGCCGCTGGGTTCTGGAAACGCGCCAGGGCCTTCTTCGCCGGCATCGGCGTCGAGGTCACCGCGGTGATGACCGATAACGGTTCATGCTACCGCTCTAAGGAATTCCGCAAAGCCCTCGGCGAGAGAGTCAAACACAAGCGCACCAAGCCCTACAGGCCACAAACCAACGGCAAAGTCGAGCGGTTCAACCGAACCCTGATGACCGAAGGGGCCTACGCGCGCGCCTACGCTAGCGAATCAGAACGTGAGGCCTCCTACCAGGCCTTCCTACATGAGTACAATCATCATCGAACCCACACCGCCATCGGAGGCCTAACCCCCTCAGTCCGTGTTCACAACCTCACGGGGAAGTACATCTAGTTTTCATGAACACAAGTCATTTTAGCCACTCGTCCGCCACCGGCGATTCAAGGATCTACTGTGTCGGAGTAGCTACAGAATCAAAGGAGAATAGACAGTGACCGACGAACGCCGTGTAGCGGTGATAGGTGCGAGTGGACAAATCGGACGCCTCGTCGTGAGTACGCTGACCCAACGTGGTGTTCGAGTCGCCGCCATCTCGCGCCGGCGAAGTGATGCTCCTTCCGCTGGAGCGGTCTCCTGCCGGGAGATCTCCTCGTATGAACCCACCCAGCTAGAGCCAGCACTTGCCGATTGTACGGACGTTATCGCAACAGTAGGCTTGCCTTATCGGGCGCGCATATGGAACCAGGAGTGGCCAGGGCTGGTTCGCTCCATCGTGTCGTCGACCGAAAGCCGTCAGACTCCGCTCACCTTTCTCGACAACCTCTATGTCTATGGCCGGGCTGAATCGCCGATATCTGAGTCACAACCGATGGCTCCCTGCAGCGAGAAAGGATCTGCCAGGCTCAAGGGCACGGAGATCCTTTCTCAGGCACGTGCGAAAGGTCATGATGTTGTCATTTGTCGATCGGCAGATTTCCTCGGCCCTGGAAGTGAAACCACGGTGATGCCGTGGAGTTCTCTTGAGGAGGTCGTCATGAAAAGAAAAAGAACTTTCAGGTGGTTCGGAAGACCCGACAACTTGCACTCTTTCGCACTGCCTCGCGATGTCGCTCGCGGGCTGGCTGAAGTGTGCCTTGATTCAGATCTCCGATCTACGCTAACACTTCATATGCCAGCGATCACCGCGTTCTCAGCCAACGACTTATCGCACGAACTGTCGTCTATTATGGGACGATCCGTTAAACCAGCAGTTCTAGGAAGAAACGTTCTCGCCATGGCCGGCGTTCTCAGCACCGCCGCACGCGAACAGCGCGAAATGATGTACCAGTTCGAGAGTGACTACACGATCGACGACTCTACATTTCGGAGTCGAGTACCTGATTTTCCGAGGACAAACATCAAGGATGTAGTGTCAATGCTTCCTGCCACGGCCTGAGTCTATCGTAATCGCCCTCAGGAGACGTTCGAGCGAGTCTACGGCGTTTACCGCGTGGGTCTGGCCGGGCATCGGCGGATTGCTGCTGAGTTGCCGCTCATACAGACCTACCGCCAGTACAACCACATCACGGACAGGTAGGGCGAGTGTCGAACCGGTCTGGTTCTGTACGTAATTGAGTATGCTTTCCAGCTGACCGTACAGATCGTCTTGCGCCTTAATCAAGACCTTACGGGAGGCTTGATCGTGCACGCTGGCTCCCCGTAGTTCCGTGACCATTCCAAACCACTGCACTTCATCACCAGTGCCGAAGTTGAGGGTTCGAAGGGCGGTGCAGATGATGGAGGCCAGATCAGCCGATTCAGCAGACCTTTTCTTTTGAGAAGCGTCTATAGCGGTATGAACCGCTCGCTGAATTTGTTCGGTCTGCCACCGGTTTGCTTGGAAGTAGATCGTTTCAAAGAGCTCTTCCTTCGATTGGAAATTTGAGTAAAATGCCCCCTTGTATAGCCGGCACTTGTGCAAATACCTTTTATCGTTGTGTTCAAGTAACCGTTACGCAGGAACGCACGATAGGCGGTCTGTATGAGCCGCTCCTTGGTCGCGTCGCGTCCTGTGCCGGGTTCCGGGGCCAAGCGCTTTGGACGCTTCGTAGAAGCCTTCGCCATGGGCGTCAACAGCCCTCTCTCGCATGCCATACCTGTCGCCGTTGCCGGCGACAAGGCCACGGTGGCCTGAGAACATCATACCTGGAGGCCTTGAGGCTGTCGGAGGGCGTGAGCCGACACGGAAGAGAATGTTTCTCACCTCAGCACCACGGGAGTGCGATGACGAGATACACGCCCGCGTGATCCGCATGTACCAGTGCTATCTGACCGAGGCGGGATCCAGGAGGCCGGAGCCCGACGTGAGAGCGGCGATGTCGGCGTGTCCGCTGGTGCGAATCTCCCCGGCGACGTGGACCAGACCGGTGGTGACCAGCGTTTTCATGGCAGTGCGTGAGTGGGCGTCTTGGGTGATCAGTGCGTCAAGGATGCTGTCGCTGATCTGGTCGCAGATCTTGTCCGGGTGGCCTTCGGTCACTGATTACGAGGTGAAAAGCCGTAGCGTCATGGTCTGTTCCTCATTCTTAGGTGGTATCGCGGTCGGGGTGGCGATGGGGAGCATCATTTTTGGTTCTCCCCACCGCCAGTAATTTGTTGGTAAAGTGCGGACTCGTCGTCGCAGGCGCATCTCCTGCAAAACCGGATGGTCCGTATGGCAAGCGGGACATTCAAAGCAACCAGTTAATGACGCTCTCGAGAACGTGCGCCTGCCAGGCAACGTGCAATCGCTATCAAGATCAACGCAATCAGTCCAAAGCTCGCTGCCGTCAAAGGCAAAGCTCCGGCGCCGCCAGTTGTAAGCGCAATACCTCCAACAGCGGCCCCAATTGATACACCGAGATAGGTACCTGAGGTGTTCAGTGCTAGAGCTTGGGGTGCTACTGGCCCGGCCAACATGTACAAGCGAGCTTGGATGGCTGGCGAATTCCAGAACGCCAAACCGCCCCACACTGTCACAACGCAGATAACCGCAGGAATCGGTGCCGGTCGTCCCATCCATAGAAGCCACAAGATGACCATCGTGACGATGATGCCGCCGATTCCGATACTCAGGGTCCGGTCAGGGCCCCATCTGTCCGTTGCGATACCACCCAACCAAATCCCGAGGATGCCAGCTATACCCGACAGACTAAATGCCAATGCCCGTTCATCAACTCCAGCTGAGCTCGTGGCATCGAGGTAGGGGGCAAGGTAGGTCAACATCATCATGGACCCAGTCATCAGCGCACAGTTCGCAAGCAAGGCGAACGAGATAGGTCCGGCACTTAGCGTCCGGAGCTGATCCCGAAGGAGTGGCACCTCCCGTTCGCCATCTTCACGCGGTAGCGTAGGCAAGAGTGCAAGAAGGACTATCAGCCCTGCGACGGCCATGGTGGCAAAGCATGCACGCCATCCAAGATGTCCGCCGATCCACGTCCCAATCGGGACACCGGCAGCAATAGAACCGGTCACTCCCAGGGACACAATAGCGATGTAGCGACCGGTCTTATCTGCAGGAGCCCGCTCCGCGGCAAAGGCGAACACGGCAGGAGTCATCCCAGCCGCAGCCACAGCGGCTACCACCCTCAAAACCAGGAGGAGGGGGTATGACGGTACAATTACAGCCAGACCATTTGCGAGAATGAACAAGCATAGACCGACAGTAAATAGTCGTCGCCGCGGCACTTTTGCCAAGACGACTGCGGCCAAAGGCGCCACTATAGCTACGGTCAGCGAAAATGCGGTAATGAGCTGTCCCGCATGGGATTCACTCACCCCCAGATCAGCGGCGAGTTCAGGTAGAATTCCGGCGATGACATAGTCATCCGTATATAGTACAAATCCTGTGGCGAGCAGGGCGAAGAGCCATGCAGGCATCAGGCTACCTTTCTGCATTAAGAAGATTGCGCAACGCGTTCCGTAGAGTCGAACGCAGTTGATAAACTGTGAGAGCTCCATGAGGCGTGACGGTGTCAAGTGTCAGGCCACCAACAAGGGCCGAAACTTGCCGGGCTGCCGCGCTGGGGTTGGGCACTTCGAGGCAGGCTAGTGCCGCAGCAATAATGTCATGAAGATCGCTTGCCATCTGTGCAGCGGATGATGCAAATACTGTCTGTGTTCTTGAGGCACGTATGAGTTCAAGGACAACGATCGCCTCCATCCTCCGCGGTTCATCGACAGGGAGAACTTGTTCCAGGAGATCTTGCAAGGAAGTTAGAGCCTCCTCACCTTCGAGGCCCCTCAACTGCTCGACCGGATGGTGCATGAGTCGCTGTCCCATCCGGTTTCCGGCTTCGTGAGCTGCAGCCGTCAGTAGGTCTTCATGGCCATCAAAAAAGTGCCGTACCGACCCTATATTGAGGTCCGCTTCAGCTGCCACCTTCCTTAGGGTAAGTCCTTCAAGGCCCTCTGCTACGATCAACCGAAATGCAGCATCGATGACATACTGGCGGCGTTCCTCTGCGTCTATGCGTGCAGGCATGTGTTTTCATCCTCATTTCCTTTTGACAGATTCGTCCCATACAGGTTGGTCGGTTTCGTACGTCTGTCCGTCCTTGGCGAAGACCAAGAAGCGATCGAAATCTCGGGCAAACCAACGGTCATGGGTCACGGCAAGAACTGTCCCGTCATAGGCTCTGAGCGCTCGTTGAAGGGCCTCCGCTGACTCCAAGTCGAGATTGTCAGTCGGCTCGTCGAGAAGCAACATTGTCGCACCGCCAAGTTCGAGCAAAAGGATCTGGAAGCGAGCTTGTTGCCCCCCAGACAGGGAATCGAAGTTCTGCTCGGCGGAACGGGCGAGCTCGTAACGAGCTAGCACTCGGGACGACTCTTCTCGCGGCATTCCACGCCGGTGCTCGTCACCACGATGCAGTATCGAGAGCAGACTACGGCCGCGAAGGTCGGGGCGTCCATGTGTTTGAGCGAACCAGCCCGGACGGACTCGGGCGCCTAGACGCGCGGTACCGTCGTGCGTCACTGGATCAATCTGCATCTCGGATACAGGTTCGTGTTCAGGGGTGGGGTCATCGCCGCCGGCTGCTAGCAGACGAAGGAAGTGCGACTTTCCAGATCCGTTCTTGCCGAGAACGGCAATGCGGTCACCGTACCAAGCTTGGAAGTCGAAGGGCCGGACGAGTCCGGTGAGTTCGAGTTGCTCACACGTCAGGGCCTTCTTGCCCGTCCTGCCTCCATGTAGACGTATCGCAAGTTCTTGCTCCCGTGGTTGCGCCTCAGGCGGACCAGCCTGTTCGAACCTGGCCAACCGAGTCTGCGCCGCCCTGTACCGGGAGGTCATATCTGAGTTATAGGCCGCCTTCTGCTTATACATCTGAACAAGCGAACGTAACTTTGCATGCTCGTCATCCCATCGACGCCGCAGTTCGTCCAGCCTTTCAAACCGCTGCGTGCGTGCCTTCTGATATCCGCTGAAGCCGCCAGAGTGAACCCATGCGGTGTTACCTGCGCTGCCCAGCTCGAGAGTGACGATACTCGTGGCAGTGTTTGCGAGAAGTTCGCGGTCATGGCTGATATAGAGCACGCTCTTATTACATTCGACCAACTGGTTTTCAAGCCAGCGTTTGCCTGGGACGTCGAGGAAGTTGTCTGGTTCATCGAGGAGAAGAATCTCATCAGGGCCACGAAGGAGCGCGTTAAGAATGAGGCGTTTCTGCTCACCGCCCGATAACGTTGTCACCGGACGGTCCCAACACTTCTCGAATGGCAAGCCCAGGGAATCTGTGGCGCACGCATCCCAAAGAACTTCGAGATCGTAACCACCCCTCTCGCCCCAAGCGGCCAGAGCGGATGCGTATTCCATCTGCCGATCAATATCGTCTGTAGTGGCAACCGCTTGTTCGGCACGACGTAGTTCTGCGGCGGCTTCCTGCAAGGGCGGAGGAGCCACCGACAGTAGCAATTCTTGGACCGTCCCGGAATCGACGAACTGGCGCATCACTCCAATCGAGCCATTGCGGGAGACTGCCCCCGCTTCGGGAGTGATCTCGCCTGTGATGAGGCGTAACAGTGTCGTCTTGCCTGCTCCATTCGCTCCAATCACCGCCACTCTCTCCCGAGGGCCGACACGGAACGAGACGTCGCGGAGCAGGGGCCGACCGTCGGCCAGCGTGTAGCTCACCGACTGTGCTTCGAGGTAGCTCATGGGCCACCACGGTATCACGGTCGTGACAAATGATGGAACCCAGGCACTGGTGGCGGCGTTGAGCCGCAGCGTCGTTCGAGCCGATTCCCCGCTCCAACGTCGTCGCCACGGGGGTCGGGTGGCGATGGCTTGGATCGGGGCGGTACGGTGTGTCACACTCGTGCTATATATCACGCCCGTGATAGCTTCGGTTCGAGTACAACACACAGAAGCGCTGAGCGGTGGCTCGTCAGCACCGCAGTCGCCTACCGGTCAGCGCAGGAAGGTGGCAAGGTCATGACCGATGACTTCATCGTCGAACAGCCTCAGAAGAGTGACTTTGACGCTCTCCGTGGCTTGTTCGTCAGCACTCTGGAACCTCACTACGACGGCGATCACGACGCGCATCTCACTCGCCTGATCGAGGACCACCGTTCAAACGGACAAGACTTCAACGGCCTCAACTCTCTCGTCCAACTGGGATATGTCGCCAGACTAGAACCCGGAGGTCGCCCGCTGGGTTAAATCAACCTCGTGATCAAGCGCCACGGTACTGCCAAGATCAGCCCCCTGATTGTTGACCCGTCGGCCAGGCGCCGTGGCGCAGGAGAGGCACTATTGAATGTGGCTCCCCATGACGTCCGGACCTTCTTCTCTCGGCAGGGATTCGTACAGGTCGGGACAACACCGGACCAGTACGGTCGGGGAAAGACGGAACTGATCTGACAGCGACCACGATTGCGTGCAGGCGCGAAATCCGACGATCCGTTCAATTTGGTCCGTGTCCAAGATTCAGCACAGTGGCGACGGTTTAGGGGGCTCGCCCACTCCGCGCACGTGAACCACCCGGCTACCTACACCGCACATCCTGCCGAAAACCAGTGACACCTAAAAGGTAACGGGGGGCTTACCCACGGCGGGGGCGCTTGAGGTCATCAGAGTCAATCACGATCGTGAACGGCCCGGAATTGGTTAAGGAGACCTCCATCTTCGCCCCGAACTCACCGGTCTGCACATCGGCCCCCAGGTCCCGTAGCGTCGAGACAAAATACTCATACAGTGGTTTGGATACCTCGGGGCGGGCTGCCGCCGACCAGGAGGGGCGACGGCCCTTGCGGACGTCCCCGTAGAGGGTGAATTGAGAAATGACCAACAAGGGTGCACCGGTTGATTCCGCCGACGTTTCCCCCTCCAAGATCCGTAGCCCGAAGAGCTTTGTCGCGACAGCGGTCGCGTCCTGCTGGGTGTCTGTGGTGTTGATACCGAGCAGGACTACCAGCCCTGGTTGGTGCAACTGTCCAATAACCTCCTCGCCGACGGTGACCTGGGCCTGTGAAGCAACTTGAACCACTGCGCGCATAGCGCACAGTGTACCCAGTCGTTGGCGGGCGCTTACTAGAATGAAGACCATGGCTGATTTGTTTAGTTCGATGCACGATGATGCCGGTGATCAGGCTCCGGCAGGAATCGACACTCATCGAGCTGGGGGAGCCCAAGCGCCACTGGCGGTGCGGATGCGACCGCGAACCATCGACGAAGTCGTCGGACAACAGCACCTGTTGACCCCGGGCTCGCCACTACGGAATCTGGCCGGGGGAGAACCCAGCACCGGGGGACGTGCCGCCGGACCAGCCTCGGTGATTCTCTACGGTCCTCCTGGAACCGGCAAAACCACGCTGGCGCATGTCATTGCCCGGGGCGAAGGACGGAAGTTCGTGGAGTTATCGGCGATTTCTTCCGGTGTCAAAGACGTCCGGCGGGTGATGGACCAAGCTCTGAACGATCGAGATCTCTACGGTCGGACCACAGTGTTGTTTCTCGACGAGATTCACCGGTTCAATAAGGCCCAACAAGATGCGTTGCTACCGGGGGTCGAGAACCGCTGGGTGGTGCTGGTGGCAGCAACCACCGAGAACCCCTCCTTCTCCGTGGTTGCCCCCTTATTATCTCGGTCCCTGTTATTGACCTTGAAACCGTTGACTGACGACGATATCGCCGGGCTGATCACCCGAGCCGTCAGCGATGAACGCGGTCTGAATTCCGCCGTGTCACTGTCCGACCAAGCCCTGGACTACCTGGTGCGTATGGCGTCCGGGGACGCCCGTCGCGCACTGACCACGCTGGAGGCTTCCGCCGGGGTGGCACTCGACCACGCCCCGGAGTCCTCTGCCACCTCCGAACAGGGTGAGCAACCCAGCGTGCCGGTGATCACCGAAGAAGATGCAGCCCAGGCGATGGACCGGGCGGTGCTACGTTACGATAAAGACGGCGACCAGCACTACGACGTGATCTCGGCGTTCATTAAATCCATTCGGGGCTCGGATGTGGATGCGGGGCTACATTATCTGGCGCGCATGATTGAAGCCGGTGAGGACCCCCGATTCATTGCCCGCCGGCTGATTATTCTGGCTTCCGAGGACGTTGGGATGGCTGACCCAACCGCTTTGCAAACTGCGGTCGCAGCCGCTCAAGCGGTGCAGTTAATCGGGATGCCCGAAGGACGGATCATCCTGGCTGAAGCCGTCGTCCATCTGGCGACCGCGCCCAAATCCAATCGGGCCTATCAAGGCATTAACGAGGCCATCGCCGATGTCCGCGCGGGTCGCTCCGGGGTCGTGCCAAACCACCTGCGCGATAGTCACTACCCCGGAGCCAAGGCACTCGGACACGGTGTTGGCTACCGGTACGCCCACGACGCCCCGCACAGCATCGCCACCCAGCAGTACCTGCCCGACACGTTGAGAAACCGGGAGTACTACCATCCAACAACCAACGGAGTGGAACGTTCCCTCTCCGAACGGCTACCGGTGCTCCGCGATATTCTTCGCGGTCATCCTAGCGCGCCACGACAAGCTGAGACTTCCACAACGACCACGGGGGACAAGACCGTACCGACCGCGCAGTCGGAACAGAACGACCACGAGAACCACGACAAGCACGACGACGTCACGACTCAGGACTAAACAAGGGCCAGAAGCGTCCACGAGACCAACACCACCGTCAGGATGCTCGGTGAGGTTCGGTGCCGGCGACGATTTCTGATAGGGTAGGCAAGTCTGGCACATTCATCGCAGGACCTGCGTGTGCACCGGGCCCACGATGCAATGGTAGTGATGACGGGTGACGGCAAACCCCTCAGCTCTCCCGAAGATGATATGGGAGGCCAGGAACGCTCGCTGTGTATCCCGGAAACCTCCGGTTCTTGTCGCGCGAGTGGAACAAACATGACATTGCCGTATGACAAGAAAGTTGATTCATGACTAAGAACTTGCGTTCTCGCCGCACGGTGCGCCACTCACGCGCACTCGGCATTGCCCTGACTCCAAAAGCTGAAAAGTACATGGAGCGCCGTCCCTACGGCCCCGGTCAGCACGGTCGCGCTCGTCGTCGCGCCGACTCAGACTACTCGGTTCGTCTGAAGGAAAAGCAGCGGTTGCGCGCACTGTACAACGTGCGTGAGGCTCAGATGCGCCGTTACTTCGCCGAAGCGAAGCGCCGTAGTGGTCAGGCCGGTGAAAACCTCATTACCCTGCTGGAATCCCGTCTAGATGCCCTGGTGTTACGTGCCGGTTTCGCACGCACCATCGCTCAGGCTCGTCAGTTGGTGGTCCACCGCCACATCCTGGTTGACGGTCAGCGTGTGGACCGCCCCTCCTTCCAGGTCAAAGAAGGCCAGCTGATCCACGTTCACGAGCGCTCGGAAACCATGGTGCCCTTCCAGATTGCTGCCACCGGCGCTCACCAGGAAGTGCTTCCCGATGTTCCCGGCTACCTCGACGTGGAAATCGACAAGTTGCGTGCTCGCCTGGTTCGGACCCCGGAACGCTCTGAAGTTCCCGTCAGCATCCAGGAAAATCTCGTGGTTGAACATTACTCGCGCTAAGCCCGGACTTACCGGAGCGTACCCCGTTGGATGATGGGATCCAGCGGGGTACCGCTGGTTAAGGGCAGGTTCAAACCGAGGTATCTGGTGTGACAAGTGTGGGTCCTGTGACGCCACGGTAGCGTGCTGACAAGGTAAAGTGGAGATTGATATCATTTCGTAACCATGTCGGAAACGAGTGTTTGCTCGGCGAACTCGTGAGAAAGGTTGGAAACCTCCGTGATCAACAAGGTCCTGACGTTGGGTGTGGGAGTTGCACTCGGATGGGTTGGACACACGCTCATCTCCAAAGGCCGTGATGAGGCTGTGGTGCGTGCAGAGGAGTCCCTGAGAACCACGTTGAGCCCTGAAAACATCGGACGCCAGGCCGGCAGTGCCACCGCAACGGCGGTGACCGAAGGTGCTAAAGCCTTCTTCTCCCAGTTGCGTGAAGAAGTTCCCGCCTTCCGCTCCCAAGATGAACACGACCAACCAACCACCACGCAGACCGCTCCGCGACGGACCCTGCGGGCCCAGCAGATGACCACGATTCAAGGGACCGCTACGGTCAACTCCCCGAAGCAGTAAGCCCGGTCCCAGTCTCCGTGACAATCGGTGCACGGGCGACGGTGACGGCGTCGGGGAGCGTTCGGCAAGCCCATGGTAGTCGCCACGCGTCTGTGGCGAGACAGAAAATACAGTACAAGGAACACGTTGCATGAAATCGCATGAAATTGCCCGCCGTTGGAATGCTTTCTTTGAATCCAAGAACCATACGGTGGTGCCTTCAGCCTCGTTGGTGTCTCCTGACCCCTCCTTGCTGTTTACCATCGCCGGCATGGTGCCCTTCATCCCGTATTTCCTCGGCCAGGAAACCCCCTCATTCACCCGCGCCGCCAGTGTGCAGAAATGTATTCGCACCGCCGACATTGAAGAAGTTGGAAAAACCGTCCGCCACGGAACCTTCTTTCAGATGTGCGGGAATTTCTCCTTTGGCGATTACTTTAAAAAAGATGCCATCCAATTTGCGTGGGAACTACTGACCACTCCCCAAGACCAGGGGGGATACGGACTGGACCCAGAACGCCTGTGGGTCACCGTCTATGAAGAGGATGAGGAAGCAGCTAGCATTTGGCGTGATGTCGTTGGCCTGCCCGAAGAGCGTATTCAGCGGTTTGGAAAAGCTGATAACTACTGGAATACCGGTCAGCCCGGCCCGGGCGGACCCTGCTCCGAGATTTACTACGACCGTGGTCCGGCCTATGGCGTGGACGGGGGACCCGCCGCGGATGAAACCCGGTTCATGGAGATCTGGAACCTGGTGTTCATGCAGTATCAGCTCTCCGAGGTCCGGACCAAAGAAGACTTTGACATTGCCGGAGAACTGGCGAATAAGAACATCGACACCGGTCTGGGACTAGAACGGTTGGCGATGCTCTTGCAGGGCGTGGAGAACATGTACGAGACCGACCAGGTGCGTCCGGTCCTCGACCGGGCCGCAGAACTCGCCCAGGTCACCTACACCTCCAGCGAGAACCCTGCGGACCCCACGTTCGAAAATGACGTGCGGTTGCGCTACATTGCCGACCATATCCGGTCCTCACTGATGTTGATTTCCGACGGCGTGGTCCCCGGTAACGAAGGCGGGGGATATGTGTTGCGCCGGCTGATTCGCCGGGCTGTACGCGCGATGCGACTGATGGGGGTCACCAAGCCGGTGTTGCCCGAGTTGCTACCGGTCTCCCGGGACGCCATGAAAGGAACCTATCCTGAGGTTGAGACCGACTTCGACCGGATTTCCCGCATTGCATATGCCGAAGAAAAAGCCTTCTTGCGCACCATTGCGGCAGGAACCACTCGGTTGGAACACTCAGTGGCCGCTGCCAAGAGCGCTGGCACCCCGCTATCGGGCCAGGATGCTTTCGAGCTGCACGACACCTACGGATTCCCCATCGACCTGACCCTGGAAATGGCCGAAGAAGCTGGGGTGAGCGTCGATGAAGAGAAATTCCGGGCCTTGATGGCCGAGCAACGTGACCGGGCCCGCCGAGATGCGAAGTCCAAAAAGTCCGGTCATGCGGATGCTGCGGTGTATCACCAGCTACATCAGGGCCACGACACGGTCTTTACCGGATATACCGAGCACACCACCGAATCCCGGATTCGCGGACTGCTGGTCGACGGCCACGAGGCGAGCTATGCTGAGCAAGGCCAAGAAATCGAAGTAGTGCTGGATGCCACCCCGTTCTACGCCGAAGCCGGTGGCCAGGCCGCCGACACCGGTGTGATCACCGGTGACGGTTTCGTCCTGAAGATTACTGACGTGCAGTCTCCGGTCAAGGGGCTCAGTGTCCACTCCGCGGTGGTGACCGAAGGTGAAGTACCCGCCGGCGCCGAAGCCGTGGGTGCGATCGATGTGCAACGCAGGTTGGACGCCCAGAAAGCGCACTCGGCCACCCATATTATCCATGCCGCCCTGCACGATATTCTCGGACATGACGCAGTTCAGGCCGGGTCGTTCAATAAAGAGGGTTACCTGCGGTTCGACTTCACGTGGCGGGATGCCATTTCACCCAACGCTCTGGCCGAGATCGAAGGCCTGGCCAACACCACGATTCGCGATAACTTCCCGGTGTTGACCATGGAGACTTCACTGGATGAGGCCAAGGCCATGGGCGCCATGAGCCTGTTCGGGGAAAAATACGGCGAACGGGTGCGCGTGGTGGAAATGAACGGCGCCTGGTCCCGCGAACTCTGCGGTGGGACTCACGTGACGACCACCTCGGAAATTGGCACCCTGGCGTTGCTGGGCGAACAGTCGGTGGGCTCCGGTAACCGTCGCGTGGAGGCGCTGGTCGGTTACGATGCGTTCGAGCATTTCGCTGCCGAGCGCACCCTGATGAATCAGCTCACCGAAATGCTCAAGGCCCCGGCCGAGGATGTGCCCGGCCGTGTGGAAGCCACCCTGGCCAAATTGCGCGAGGTTGAAAAAGAACTCGCTGCCCTGAAATCCGCCCAGCTGCAGGCAGTAGCTTCCGGGCTGATCAATCAGGCTGAAACCATCGGCAACACCACCGTGGTGGCCGCCTCGCTGGGGCACGTTCCCGGTGCAGATGATCTGCGTCAGTCCGTGCTGGATCTCAAGGCCCGACTGGAACAGGCCGGACATGCCAGTGTGGTGGTAGCTCTGATTGGTGAGGCGGGATCCCGTCCGCTGGTAGCCGTGGCAGCTAACCACCAGGCCCAGGAACAGGGCCTGAAAGCCGGCACGCTCGTCAAAACCGCTACCGGTGTCCTCGGTGGCGGCGGCGGTGGTAAGCCCGATATCGCTCAGGGTGGTGGCCAAGATGCCAGCCAGGTTGACGCCGCGTTACAAGCCATTCGGGACGAGGTCGTCCAGCACTAGGCAGCTGACCCATCCCGTTATGACCCCTGCCGCTTACGGAGAGTCCACCCCACCGATGTCCGACACGCACAGCACCATGACCCGCGGAGTTCGCCTCGCGGTCGACGTCGGGCGCGCCCGCGTCGGACTGGCCGCCAGCGATCCCGACGGGATTATGGCTCACCCGGTGAAGACCCTGCGTCGAGATCTCAACGGTTCCGGGGGTGATCAGCGCTACATATACTCGGTCGCCAGAGACCGGGAAGCGACCGTGGTGTATGTGGGAGACCCGATCAACTTACACGGTCAATCCACTGCCTCCACCGCTGACGCTGAAGACTACGCTCAGGGACTTGCTGATACACTTGCCGCGAGCGCCGAATGTGCCCACGTGCAGGTTTTCCTGGTTGACGAGCGGCTTTCCACGGTCCTTGCCTCCCAATCACTCCATCAGGCGGGACGCTCCGCCCGCTCTCAGCGGTCGGTTATTGACCAGGCCGCAGCTGTGGAAATCCTGGAACACGCCCTGACCGTGGAGAAACGCGATGGACAACGGGCAGGACGTCGCGTGGTTCCGGCACCCGAACAAGCAACGGAAGGACAGTCATGACGGATGAACAATCCGCCGGTACCGGCTCACCTTCCGAACAGCGACCGATGACGCGTCGGGAGCGTCGCGAACGGGAGCAAGCAGCCGAGCTGGCACGACGTGCGCAACAAATACGCGCTGATGCCTCGGAAGACGGTGTCGCCACCACTCCGGAACAGACCACCCAAACCGCCCAGGCTTATAACCAGGCTGAGGGTGGTACACAGACTGACGAGCCAGCGCCGATGACGCGACGGCAACGCTGGGCCGCTCTCAGAGCCGCCTCGGTGGCCGATGAGGACCTCTCCGGGAACGCTCCGGCCCCGGTCCCGGCCACCGAGCACGCCTCCGAGCCTGACCATGACCGAGCAGAGCCCGAGCACAACACCTCCCAACCCACCCACTACGAGGCAGATCAGAACCAAGACCTGGGCGACTTGGACCCGTTGCCACAGGACGGACGGCAATATCCCGGCTTCGACGCTGAGGAATCCGACCATGATCATGCCGATGATGACGAAGACGAGGAACTCGAGGCACTGGGGTATCTCACCGTGGCCGACGGCTCCGGAAAGTACACCGTGGTGAACGAAGAAAAAGCCGCCGAGCGTGCCAAGCGCCGGCGTCGCCGATACCTCGTGCTGGCGGCAAGTTTCGTGGTATTTGTGGGACTGCTGGCCGTGGTCGGTATCGGACTGCGTCAGCTGATCCCTGGCACCAATGCCGACTACGAGGGACCCGGAGGAGAACCGGTGACCTTTACCGTGAACCCCGGTGAGGGTCCCATTGTGATCGGAGACCGACTGGTGGAAGAAGACATCGTCGCCTCCACCGGGGCCTTTACCGACGCGCTCGACGAAGCCCAAAGCGTTCAAGATATTCAGCCCGGCGACTACGAGATGAAACGCCAAATGTCAGCCTCCGAGGCAGCAGACAGGCTGTTAGGCATTGGAGACCCCGGGGTGAACTATGTCGCAGTCAATTCCGGGACCCGCATCGATGCGGTCTATGAATCCATCGCCGATGCCACCCAGTACTCGGTGGAAGAGGTTGAAGAAGCCGCTACTGACCCCACCGCTTACGGGCTACCCGAACAGGCCGAGAGCCTGGAAGGTTATATCGCCACCGGCGAGTACCGTTTTGACGTGGATGCTAGCCCCGAAGAAATCTTGCAGTTGATGATCGAGCCCACCATGGAAGAGTTCGACCGGCTGGGCATCACCGATGAGGACGACCAATTCGACCTGGTCACCATCGCCTCGATCCTGCAGGCAGAAGCTCGCACCGATGACTTCCAGACCGTCTCGGGCATCATCCGTAACCGGCTGGATCCATCCAACCCCGAAACCGCCGGCTACCTGCAGATTGATGCCACGGTGATCTACGGGCTGGGCACCCAGTCTCTGCAGTTTACGGCAGAAGACCGTGAGGATGCGTCCAACGAGTACAACACCTACGCCCACCGCGGGTTGCCACCGGGGCCGATTGGTTCCCCGTCGCTGGAAGCTCTCGATGCGGCGGCAGAGCCAGAGGACAACGACTACTACTACTGGGTGACCGTCAACATTGAGACTGGGGAAACCAAATTCGCCGCCACTCTGGAAGAACACAACGAGAACGTCGACGAATACCGCCAGTACTGTCAGGACAACCCCGAGATGTGTGGTGGCGGATCCAACGACGACCCCAGTGCCCCGAGCACAGACGGCGAATCAGTCGATAACGGTGCGCAGTGACCACTCGTAGCGCACCGAGCCAGGCCGCCGTATTGGGGCACCCGATAGACCATTCGCTCTCCCCGGTCCTGCACCAGGCCGCCTACCGCGCCCTGGGGCTAGCAATTGAGTACACCCGGGCCGATGTCGACCTCGACCAGGTGGAGACCTTCTACCGAGACCGGCGCCACGAATTGACGACCGGCCACACCCGCTGGCTGGGGTTTTCGGTGACGATGCCGCTGAAACCGGCCCTCGTGCCACTGATGGATCAGCTCTCTGATCGGGTGCGGCGCTTGGGCGTGCTGAACACGGTGGTACTCGACGCCAGCGGACAGGCAACCGGATATAACACCGACTGCGACGGCATCGTCCGGGCGCTGATGCGGGCAGAGACGCCGGCCTCGTCGACGCTGGGCATTATTGGTGGCGGAGGCACCGCCGCGGCGGCCATTGAAGCTGCACAGCTCATGGGCGTCACCGGGGTGGAGCTCTTGGTCCGCAACCAGGCCAAAACTGAACCCCAACGCAAGCTCGCTACCGATCTGGGATTGGCCGCTGAGATAGACTCGATCGCCTCCGGGCTGACGAAACTGGACCGCTACCGCTACGTGATCTCCACACTCCCACCCGGAGCAGCTAGCGAATTTGCTCACAGCCTGTCGGGCTACACCTGGTTGCCACCCCTGCTGGATGTAGCTTACGACCCCTGGCCCTCCCAGCTGGCCCTCGTTTGGCATCGCAATGGTGGACAGGTGATCTCCGGTATGGAGATGTTACTCTACCAAGCCGTCGAACAAGTCAAGCTGTTGACCGCCGAGCTCCGTGCCGAACACGAGGCAAGACAAGCTACCAGATCCCACCAGGCAGAACCCGACTGGGATGCGGTCACTGTGGCCATGGCCGAAGCGATCGGTTTAACACCACGACCGCCGAAAGACTCGAGGGTGATTTAGGCTGGTAGGTAGTCCGCACCGGCGCGAGGTGACCTGGGGCACCACCAAGGTTCCTCGCGTTGCACCCCCTGAATTTGAAGGACGTTAAAGATATGTTGCGATGGCTCACCGCAGGTGAATCCCATGGCTCGGGACTGGTTGGCATTATCGAAGGCCTGCCGGCAGGTATTGAGATCACCACCGCCGATATCCAGGATGCCCTGGCACGGCGTCGACTGGGATACGGCCGTGGCGCCCGCATGAAATTTGAAAAGGACCAGGTCACCCTCATCGGCGGTGTCCGTCACGGCCTCACCCTCGGTTCCCCGGTGGCCATTCACATTGCCAACACCGAATGGCCGAAATGGGAAAAAGTCATGAACCCCGATCCGGTGGACCCTGCCGAGCTCGACGGTCTGGCCCGCAACGCCGCGCTGACCCGGCCGCGTCCGGGACACGCCGATATGGCTGGAATGCAGAAGTACGGATTTGACGAATCCCGCCCGCTACTGGAGCGTGCCTCGGCGCGCGAAACCGCCACCCGGGTCGCCCTGGGGCGCGTTGCCCAACACTTCTTGGCCCAGCTGGGCATTCGCACCGTCTCCCACACCGTCTCGATCTCCACGGTCTTTGTGCCCGAGGACGCCGAACTCCCGACCCCCGACGACGTGCACCGGTTGGACGAGGACCCGTTGCGTTGCACCGACCCGGAGACCTCCCAGCGCATGGTGGAGATCATCGACTCGGCCAAAAAGGACGGTCAAACCCTGGGTGGCACCGTGGAGGTGTTGGTCTACCATGCCCCGGTCGGGCTGGGTAGCCATGTGCACTGGGATCGCCGACTGGATGCCAAACTTTCAGCGGCGCTGATGGGCATTCAAGCCATCAAAGGTGTCGAAGTTGGCGATGGTTTCACCACCGCCACCCGCCTAGGTGGTCAAGCCCACGACGAAATCATCCGCACCGAGGACAACACCGTGGCACGTCGCACCAACCGTGCCGGTGGTATTGAAGCCGGAATGTCCAACGGAGAGATCATTCGCGTCCGGGCGGCGATGAAACCAATCTCCACGGTTCCCCGGGCCCTGGCCACCGTGGATGTGGCCACCGGAGAAACCACCAAAGCCCATCACCAGCGCTCCGATGTCGCTGCGGTACCGGCCGCCGGTGTGGTCGCAGAAGCCATGGTGGCCCTGGTCTTGGCCGAAGCGGTGCTGGAGAAATTCGGCGGTGACTCGATCGCTGAAGTCCAGCGGAACCTCAACGCCTATCTGGACTCCCTGGCCCCGCTACCCACCCTGCAGACCAATACCGGCGGGGCTACGTCAGCTGACCACATGGGAGATCCGATCCAGTGAGTTCACACACCCGCGGTCAACCCATTGCCCTGGTGGGCCCGATGGGATCGGGAAAATCCTCCCTTGCCCCAGTATTAGCCGCAGAACTGGGCTATGACCACGTCGATACCGATGAGCTGTTCGCTCACCAGCACGGCCCCATCCCCGAGTTTTTCCGTGTCCACGGTGAACCCGGTTTTCGCGACGCCGAAGCGCAGGTGGTCGCCGAAGCCCTCACCGGAAAACAACAAACGGTGATCTCTTTGGGTGGGGGAGCGGTGTTGCCAGACACCACCCGCGACTTGCTGGTCGTGCACTGCTACGTGATCTATCTGCAGGTCTCCACCCGGGAGGCCCTGCGTCGGCTCGATGACGGGCAGGGCCGACCGATGCTAGAGAATAACCCGGCCGAGACGTGGGAACAGATCGCCACCGAACGCGACCCGCTCTACCGCAGCGTCGCAGATCAGGTAGTTGATACCACTGCAGATAGTCCTCGTCAACTCGCCGGAAAGATCGCCCGGCGGTATCGTCGAGCAGAAAAAACCCACGACCATTAGACTCGATAAAACAGTACTCAATGGCCCGGACAAGAACCCCGTGCCGCACGTGAGGATGAATATCGATCATGACCGATCAACAACCACAGACTGATCCCACCACCGAGCGAACTCCACAGACACCACCCGAGACGGCACCGGCTGGCGCCGACGCGGGTGTGGTGGCCGAGGACGTTCAGGCCCGCGAAGAGCACGACGAGCCCAGCGTGATACCGGTCGCCGGGGGCTCGGAATACCTCAGCGAAGGTGGTTATGACGTCGTGGTGGGTCGTGGTTTGCTCTCGCAATTACCCGAGATGTTGGGTACCCAGGTCCGCAAGGTACTAGTGGTCCACCCACGGGCCCTGCGCGCCACCGGAGATGTGGTCAAAGAAGATCTTGATCAGGCCGGGTTTAACGCCATCACCGCCGAAATCCCCGACGCCGAAGAAGGCAAGCACATCCAGGTTGCGGCCTTTTGCTGGCAGGTGCTCGGCCAAAACGACTTTACGCGCTCGGATGCGATCGTCTCCGTCGGCGGGGGAGCGGTCTCCGATGTGGCCGGATTTATCGCCGCCACCTGGTTACGTGGCGTGAACGTGGTGCACATGCCCACCACGCTGTTGGGAATGGTCGATGCCGCCGTGGGCGGTAAGACTGGCATTAACACTGCCGAGGGTAAAAACCTGGTGGGTGCCTTCCACCCCCCGGTGGGCGTCCTGGCCGACCTCGACACGTTGCTCACCCTGCCCAAGAATGAGCTAATCTCTGGTCTGGCTGAAGTGGTCAAGTGCGGGTTCATTGCCGATGAACACATTCTGGATCTGATCGAAGCCGAACCTGAACAAGCCACCAATCCGCACTCGGCGGCGCTGCGGGAACTGATTGAACGCGCCATCCGCGTGAAATCCGTGGTGGTTTCCCAGGACTTGAAGGAATCCGGAATCCGCGAGATTCTCAACTACGGCCATACCCTAGGCCACGCCATTGAGCTGGCCGAACGTTACCAGTACCGCCACGGTGCTGCGGTGTCGATCGGGATGGCATTCGCTGCCGAGCTGGCCCGCTCGGTGGGCAAACTCGATGACGCCACCGCCGAACGACACTTCAGCGTTCTTGGTGCTCTGGGGCTGCCGACCTCCTACCGCGGCGACCGCTGGGCGGCCCTGCTGGATGGCATCAAACGCGATAAGAAGAACCGTGGCGATCAGCTACGCTTCGTGCTTCTGGAAGGCCAAGGTCGGCCCATCACCTACGATGTTCCCGATGAGTCACTATTGTTCGCCGCCTATCAGGCAATCGCCGACTAAGGTACCGGAGCCGACGAACAGCACGAACAGGCCTGCGCAAAGGCGTTACACTGTTAGAGGTCATCTTTCCCAACGTTCATCAACCGAAGTGAGGTTATAACGGCGCATGGTCATGCTCACCAGTAACGATATTAAAAACGGCTCGGTGATCTCCCTGGACGGACAACTGTGGAACGTTCAGGAGTTCCAGCACGTCAAACCCGGCAAGGGTGGCGCCTTCGTGCGGACCAAGATCAAAAACCTCACCAGCGGTAAGACCATCGATAAGACCTTCAACGCCGGGGCTAAAGTTGAGTTCGCTACCGTGGACCGCTCGGACTACCAGTTTTTGTACCGCGACGGTGACGAGTTTGTCTTCATGGACAACACCACGTTCGACCAGATCATCGTCCCCGAGTCCGTGGTCGGCGATGCAGCCAACTACCTGTTGGAAAATGAGACCGTGACCATCGCGATCTCCGACGGCACCCCGCTGTACCTGGACATGCCGGCCTCGGTGGTCCTGGAAATTACCTACACCGAACCCGGGTTACAGGGCGACCGCTCCTCGGCCGGTACCAAGCCGGCCACCCTGGAAACCGGTTACGTGGTGCAGGTTCCGCTGTTCGTGGAGCAGGGTACCAAGGTCAAGGTTGACACCCGCAACGGTGAATACCAGGGTCGCGTCACCGACTAAGACTTCTCTTGTCGAGACACCCACCCGGTGCTGCCCGGCCCACCGTCGCACGGCAGGGTGGGTGCAGTCATCTCAGATACTGTGCCGACCGTTGAATCATCAGAAGGACCAGGACAACACGTGAGAACCTCCTCGCGAGGACGGGCCAGACGACGCGCCGTCGAGATTATCTTTGAAGCCGAACAACGCCACTCCACACCCTTGGCCGCGTTGCAGGCTCGCCGGCAATACACCGACCAAATCATCAACCCCTATACCGCCGAAATCGTCGACGGGGTCATTACCGAATACGACCGCATTGATGAGATTTTGGCCACCTACACCCAAGGGTGGAGCATGGACCGGATGCCGGCCTTCGACCGGGCTACCCTGCGCGTGGGGACCTGGGAGCTGCTGTTCAACGACGATGTTCCCGACGCGGTGGCCGTTTCGGAGGCCACCACTATCGCCAAAGAATATTCCACCAATGAGTCTCCGGATTTCGTCAACGGTCTGCTGGGACGAATTCAGCAGGTCAAACCTACCCTGGTGCTCTAACACGATGCGCTCGGGCCGGTGAACGATCGTGCTAGAGTTGACCAGTGGAAAACGCCCTGAACCAACCGGTTGGGGACATCCTTTAAAGACCGTCCTGTGAGGCGGGAAAGGAGACACGGTGGGAGATTTTGTCGAACCCAAAAACCCCGCCTCCCGGCCCGCCCGGGTGGTAGCCAACGCGGCCGATATTGACCGGGCGTTAACCCGAATGGCCCATGAAATTTTGGAATCGAATCACGGTAGCGATCAGCTCGTGGTGCTCGGTATTCCCCGGCGAGGTGTTCCACTAGCCCACCGAATCTCCGAAAAAATCGCCGGAATCGATCCGGACTTCGATGCCACCGAACGCACCGGAACCCTGGATATCACCCTGTACCGGGACGATCTGCGCACCCAGGCCTCCCGGATCCCAGTCCCGACCTCGCTACCGCGTAACGGCATCGATGATGCGGTCGTGGTCTTGGTCGATGACGTACTATTTTCCGGACGCACCGTACGAGCCGGACTTGATGCCCTATCTGATATTGGTCGCCCGGCCGCTGTGCGCCTGGCCGTACTGGTCGACCGTGGCCACCGGCAACTGCCCATCCGCGCCGACCATGTCGGCAAAAACCTGCCCACCTCCACGGCAGAACGCGTCAGTGTCTGGCTGGAAGACGTCGATGGCACCGAACACGAAGACTGCGTGATCATCTCCGATACCGTCGTGACCGCAACGGGGGTGCGGTGATCATGCGACACCTTTTGTCCACCCAGGATCTGTGCTTCCAAGACGCCCTGCACATCCTCGATACCGCCGAAGAAATGGCCGGGGTCAAAGACCGTCAGGTGAAAAAGCTTCCCGCCTTGCGCGGACGCACCGTGGTGAACCTCTTCTTGGAAGATTCCACCCGGACAAGGATCTCCTTTGAAGCAGCCGCTAAGCGGCTCAGCGCCGATGTGCTGAACTTCTCCGCACGGGGTTCTTCGGTGTCCAAAGGCGAGTCCCTGCGCGATACCGTCCAAACCTTGGAAGCCACCGGCGCTGACGCGATCGTGATGCGCCACTGGGCATCCGGTGCCGCCCACCAACTGGCCGAATCTGGCTGGTGCTCCTCCCCGGTGGTCAATGCCGGCGATGGCACCCACGAGCACCCCACCCAAGCGTTGCTCGATGCCTTTTCGATGCGCCACCGCTTCGCCTTCCGCGACGGGTCCGACCCGGCCACCGCCCCGCCGGTTGGTCAGGATTTGACCGGCCGACACGTGGTGATTGTCGGAGACATTCTGCATTCTCGAGTGGCTCGCTCCAATGTGTGGCTACTCAACACCCTCGGGGCGCGCGTGACCCTGGCCGGACCAGCTACTCTAATGCCTCTGGGGGCCGAATCCTGGCCGTGCGAGGTCACCTACGACCTCGACGAAGCCCTGGCCACCGAGCCGGATGCGGTGATGATGTTGCGGATTCAGCAGGAACGGATGCACCAGTCGTTTTTCCCCTCCACCGCCGAGTACACCCGCGGGTGGGGGCTGACGTCTGAACGGCTGAGCCGGCTGGAGGACACCGAAGCGATCATCATGCACCCGGGCCCGATGAACCGCGGGCTGGAAATCTCCTCCACCGCGGCCGATTCGCCACGGAACACCGTGCTCGAACAGGTCGCCAACGGGGTCTCAATCCGTATGGCCGTGCTGTACCTGATCTTGGCTGCTGAGAACCCCGGAAAGGACGGTTGAGCCAACCATGTCATCGACCACCCTGATTCGCCAGGCCACCATGCCCAACGGGCAGGTCACCGACCTGCTGATCCGCGACGGCATCCTGGTCGCCACCGGTCAGGACCTGACCTGCGCCCACGATTCTCAGCCCGCCCCGGAGGAAACCACCACCTGTGACGCCACCGGGATGATCGTGCTCCCGGGGTTGGTGGACCTGCACACCCACCTACGCGATCCCGGTAAAGAAGATGCTGAAACCGTCGAGACCGGCACCCGGGCGGCCGCCAAGGGCGGGTTTACCGCGGTCCATGCGATGGCTAACTCCACCCCGGTGGCCGATACCGCCGGGGTGGTCGAACAGGTCTGGGCCCTGGGTCGCGCCGCTGGTTGGTGCGATGTACACCCGGTCGGTGCCGTCACCGTGGGGTTGGCTGGCGAACAATTGGCTGAGCTGACTGCCATGCATGCCTCCCAAGCCCAGGTGAGTATGTTCTCCGATGACGGGCACTGCGTGTGGGATCCGCTGGTGATGCGCCGGGCCTTAGAATACGTGAAATCCTTCAACGGGTTCATCGCCCAGCACGCCCAAGAACCCCGACTGACCGAGGGTGCGCAGATGAACGAATCGAGCCTGTCCAGCACCCTGGGACTGGCCGGATGGCCGGCCGTGGCTGAAGAAGCCATCATCGCCCGCGACGCGTTGCTGGCCCACCACTTGGGCTCCCGGTTACACATCTGCCACGTCTCGACCGCTGGGTCGGTGGAAATCATCCGTTGGGCCAAAGCCCAAGGGATCGACATCACCGCCGAGGTCACCCCGCACCACCTGCTGCTCACCGAAGACCTGGTGGCCACCTATAATCCGGTGTTCAAAGTCAACCCGCCGCTACGCCGGGAGTCCGATGTGCTGGCGCTACGGGCCGGGCTCGCCGATGGCACCATCGACACCATTGGCACCGACCACGCCCCGCACACCGCCGAAGCCAAAGAATGCGAATGGCCGGTGGCCGCGATGGGCATGACCGGGCTAGAAACGGCCCTCTCGGTGGTCCAACACGCCATGATTGACACCGGAACCTGTGACTGGAATCGGATCGCCCACGCGTTTTCAGCCGCCCCGGCCCGCATCGCCGGGGACTGCGACCAAGGCCACATCAGCCCCGAGGGCGAGCTACGCACCGGGGTGGTGGCCAACCTGGTCCTCTACGACCCTGACACCACCTTTACCGTGGACCCGGCCGAACACGTATCCAAATCCCGCAACACGCCCTACCGCGGCATGGAGCTACCTGGCAGTGTGCGCCACGTGTTTTACCGGGGCCACCAGGTGGTGGCCGATGGTCAGTTGGCGACCCCGAACCCGCACGTTCAGGCCGGCCGCCGGCAAACCCCGGCGCACCCAGTCAACTAGTGATCTTGCCAAGCCACTGATACTGTCCACCCGCTACGAGGAGAAAGAACCACAGCGTGTCACCTTTTGTCACCGTCATGGCCACCAATGCCGAGGCCGAATCAGACACCGGGGCCTACCTGGTGATCATTCTGTTGACTCTGGGCCTGATCGGACTGGTGGTGCTGGGACTGTGGTTCGGGTGGCGCGCGCGGCGACGCCGACAAGTCAATATCCCGGCTCCACTACCGGTGCCCGACCGACTGTTAGCCACCGAGCCACTAGCTCAAGCCCAGGGCATGTATGTCAGCACCGTGCGTGGTGAAGACTGGCTGGATCGGGTGGCCGTGCATGGTCTGGGGATCCGGACCCGCGCCCAGTGCGAGGTCCACCCTCTGGGCGTGGTGCTGTTGCTGGAAGGCTCCCCAAACTTTGTGATTCCGTTCCGAGATATCACCCAGATCAGTACCAGTTCCGGGATGGTCGGCAAGTTCGTGGAAAAAGACGGACTGATCACCATCGGATGGAATCTGGGGCAGATCCCGGTGACCACCGGGTTCCGAACCCGCAACAGTGCAGATCAACACACGCTCCTGGAGACGATGCACCAGACCAGCCAGCAGCGCCAGCCAGAGTAAAGCCCACCACCGTCTCGTCGTTTGTGTCGAGTCGTTCGCGTCGAGAAATGTGTAGCAGGAAGCGAGAAACCCAACCGTGAGCCTTACAGATACCGCACCAGCAGTGCTCGTCTTAGAAGACGGCACCACCTTCACCGGACGGTCCTACGGAGCCGTCGGGACCACCCTGGGAGAAGCCATCTTCACCACCGGCATGACCGGGTACCAAGAGGTGCTCACCGACCCCTCGTGCACCCGCCAGATTGTGGTCCATTCCTCCCCGCACATCGGCAATACCGGGGCCAACGACGAAGACTTCGAATCCGAACGCTACTGGTGCGCCGGCCTGGTGGTTCGTGAGCCCTCCCGCGTGGTATCCTCCTGGCGGGCCACCCGGTCACTGGAAGATGACCTGGTGGCCAACGACATTGTGGGCATCCAAGGCGTCGATACCCGGGCGCTGGTGCGCCGGTTGCGCACTGTCGGAGTGATGAACGCCGGCATCTTCTCCGGCGAGTCCGCCCACGCACCATGGGAACAGCTCATCAGCCAGGTCACAGACCAACCGTCGATGAAGGGCCTGAGCCTGATCGACGGGGTCACCACGGAGAAAGCCTACTCGGTGGGACCGGCCGACTACGGCTACGACAACATCGAGGAAACCTACCGGGTCGCCGTGCTGGATCTGGGCGTCAAAGCCGCCACACTGCGCCAGCTGGCCATGCGCGGAATCCGCCTCGAGGTGCTGCCGGCTAACACGAGCCTGCAGACCATTGTCGAGCTGAACCCCGACGGCGTGTTCTACTCCAACGGACCTGGCGACCCGGCCACCGCTGACGAGCAGATTGCCACCCTGCGTAAGCTACTCACGAAGCGGATTCCGTTCTTCGGTATCTGCTTCGGCCACCAGCTTTTCGGTCGCGCGCTGGGCTTTGACACCTATAAGTTGCCGTTTGGTCACCGTGGACCCAACCAGCCGGTAATGGAAGAAGCCACCGGCAAAACCCTGATCACCACCCAAAACCACGGGTTCGCCGTTGACGCACCCCGCGGCCAGGCCCAGACCGCACCGCGGTCTGAATACGGGGCGGTCAAAGTCTCCTACTACTCCCTGAACGACCAGGTGGTGGAAGGGCTCACCGCTACCGACCTGCCTGCCTTCTCGGTGCAATTCCACCCCGAAGCTGCCGCCGGACCTCACGACTCGCACCCGCTGTTCGACCACTTCACCGAACTGATGGATGCCTACCGCGCCACTCGCTAAGGCCACCCGCTAAGCGCCAAGGAGAAAGAACTCTCATGCCCAAACGCACTGATCTGCACTCAGTTCTCGTCATCGGTTCCGGTCCGATCGTGATCGGCCAGGCCGCAGAATTCGACTACTCCGGAACCCAGGCCATCCGGGTGCTGAAAGACGAAGGAATTCGGGTCATCCTGGTCAACTCCAATCCGGCGACCATTATGACCGACCC
Source organism: Auritidibacter ignavus (assembly GCF_029853775.1). Classification (NCBI taxonomy): domain Bacteria; kingdom Bacillati; phylum Actinomycetota; class Actinomycetes; order Micrococcales; family Micrococcaceae; genus Auritidibacter; species Auritidibacter ignavus. The sequence continues at coordinate 711,280 of NZ_CP122564.1, read as the reverse complement.
ACAACTGGCCGATGCCACCTATGTGGAACCCATCACTCCTGACGTGGTCGCCAAAATCATCGCCGCCGAGCGCCCCGATGCGGTACTGCCGACCCTGGGCGGACAGACCGCGCTGAACACCGCCATCGCGCTGGATCAAAACGGGGTGCTGGCCGAATATAACGTGGAACTGATCGGGGCCAATATTGACGCCATCGAGCTGGGCGAAAACCGTGAAGAATTCAAAGGCGTGGTGGAACGCTGCGGTGCCGAGTCCGCCCGCTCGCAGATTGTGCACTCCATGGACGAAGCCCTGGCCGCCGCCGATCACCTGGGGTATCCCATGGTGGTGCGCCCCTCATTCACCATGGGCGGACTGGGCTCCGGGCTGGCCTATAACGAAGAAGACCTGCACCGCATTGCCGGCGCCGGCTTGCAATACTCACCCACCAACGAGGTGCTACTGGAAGAATCCATCCTGGGCTGGAAAGAATTCGAATTCGAGATGATGCGTGACTCGGCCGATAACGTGGTCGCGGTCTGCTCGATTGAGAACTTCGACCCGGTCGGCGTACACACCGGTGACTCCATCACGGTCGCCCCCGCGCTGACCCTCACCGACCGCGAATTCCAAAAGATGCGCGATATCTCGATCGCCATCATCCGCGAGGTCGGGGTCGATACCGGTGGCTGTAACATCCAGTTTGCCGTCAACCCCACCAACGGCCGGATCGTGGTCATCGAGATGAACCCGCGGGTCTCCCGTTCCTCAGCGCTAGCCTCTAAGGCCACCGGGTACCCGATCGCTAAGATCGCCACCAAGCTCTCGCTGGGCTACACCCTGGACGAGATCCCCAACGACATCACCCAGAAGACCCCGGCAGCTTTTGAGCCGATGCTGGACTACGTTGTCGTGAAGGTCCCGCGGTTTGCCTTCGAGAAATTCCCGGCCGCCGACCCAACCCTGACCACCACGATGAAGGCCGTCGGCGAGGTGATGTCGCTGGGACGCAACTTCGCCGAAGCCCTGCAGAAGGCCCTGCGGTCTCTGGAACAGTCCGGGGCAGAACTGGACTTCACCGTGCCCGACGCGCACGAAGTTGCGGAGCTGATCGAAGCCGCCAAGACTCCCACCGTTGACCGCCTGGGCCAGGTCCAGCGCGCCCTGCTGGGTGGGGCCACCGTCGAGCAACTATATGAGGCCACCGGGATTGACCCGTGGTTCCTCGACCAGCTGGTGTTGCTCAACGAGGTGGCCGGCGAGGTCCGTCAGGCACCGGAACTGAACGAGTCCGTGTTGCGCCGGGCAAAACGCCACGGCTTCTCGGATGCCCAGATCGGCCAGCTACGCCACCTGGACCCGGCCGTGGTGCGCGGTGTCCGCCACGCACTGGGTATTCGTCCGGTGTATAAGACCGTCGACACCTGTGCCGGTGAATTCGAGGCCTACACGCCGTATCACTACTCCAGCTATGACGCCGAAACCGAAGTCGCCGACCACGAGCGTGCCTCGGTGATTATTCTGGGGTCGGGCCCGAACCGGATCGGTCAGGGTGTGGAATTCGACTACTCGTGTGTGCACGCCACCATGGCGCTAGAAGCCTCCGGGTACGACACGGTCATGGTCAACTGCAACCCGGAAACCGTCTCGACCGACTACGATATCTCCGACCGGCTCTACTTTGAGCCGCTGACCCTGGAGGACGTGTTGGAGATTATCCATGCCGAAGAAGCCTCCGGGGGAGTCGCCGGTGTGTTCGTGCAGCTGGGCGGTCAAACCCCGCTCAAGCTCGCCCAAGAACTCGCCGATGCTGGGGTGACCATTTTGGGCACCAGCCCGTATGCGATCAACCTGGCCGAAGACCGTGGCGCGTTTTCTCAGGTGCTGGATGAGGCCGGACTGATCTCGCCGAAAAACGGCACCGCGGTGAGCTTCACCGACGCCAAGAAGGTCGCCGATGAGATCGGTTACCCGGTGCTGGTCCGGCCCTCCTACGTACTGGGTGGACGCGGGATGGAAATCGTCTACGACGAGGCCTCGCTGTCCAGCTACATCGACAACGCCACCGAGATCACCCCCGAGCACCCGATGTTGGTCGATAAATTCCTTGACGACGCCATCGAAATTGACGTCGACGCGCTCTACGACGGCACCGAGATGTATCTGGGCGGGATCATGGAACACATCGAAGAGGCCGGTATTCACTCCGGTGACTCCGCCTGTGTGCTCCCACCGCGCACCCTGGCCCGTGACGTGCTGGAGCGCGTCAAAGATGCCACCGAGGCCATCGCCGAGGGCGTGGGGGTCCGTGGGCTGATCAATATCCAGTTCGCCCTGGCAGCCGATGTGCTGTATGTGATTGAGGCCAACCCCCGGGCCTCACGGACCGTGCCGTTTGTGTCCAAAGCCACCGGCGTGCAACTGGCCAAAGCCGCGGCATTGATCGGTGTGGGCAAGACCATCGCCGAGCTGAAAGCTCATGGTGATCTCCCTACCGCCTACGACGGCGCCTCGATGCCGATCAACGCTGCGGTGGCGGTCAAGGAAGCCGTGTTGCCCTTTACCCGGTTCCGTACTCCCGAAGGGCGCGTGGTGGATGCACTGTTGGGCCCGGAAATGCGTTCCACCGGTGAAGTGATGGGGATCGACCGATACTTCGACACCTCCTACGCCAAGGCCCAAACCGCAGCCGGAGGCCCATTGCCCACTCAGGGTCGGGTCTTCATCTCGGTGGCCAACCGCGATAAGCGCGGTGTCGTCCCGTATGCCAAGTCGCTGGTGGATATGGGCTTTACCCTGGTCTCCACCGGAGGCACCGCCGATGTGCTGGCCCGCAACGGCATCACCACCGAGGTGGTCGCCAAGATCACCGATCAGTCTGGTGATACAGATACTGGAGATGCCCGGGCCGAAACCATCTTGGACCAGATCGAAGACGGACGCGTGGATTTGGTGCTCAACACTCCCTCGGGGGGCAATGCTCGCGGTGATGGCTACGAGATCCGTGCGGCTGCCACCAGTCGTGGCATCCCGATCATCACCACCCTGGAATCCTTCGGGGCGGCCCTGCAGGCGATCGATGCCCAGCGCGAATTCGCCTGGGATGTCACCAGCCTGCAGGTCCACGATGAGAACCTGCACCGGGCGATCAACGACAACTGAGCATCACCATGACAGACCCGTCCCAGACTACCCACACCACCCATCCGAGAGGTGGCCAGCCGTTCGGACAACGATTGGCTGCCACGGTGGCCGAGCGCGGTCAGCTGTGTCTTGGCATCGACCCGCACCCAGAACTGTTGCAGGATTGGGGGCTACCGGTCGATGTCAACGGAGTGGAGCATTTCAGTCGCACGGTGATCGAGGTCGCCCACGACTACACCAATGACCCACACCAAGCAGGTGGGGTGGCCGTGCTGAAACCCCAGGTAGCCTTCTACGAACGCTACGGTTCAGCCGGCTTCGCGGTGCTGGAAACGGTGTTGGCCGAAGCTCGCGAGGCGGGGATCCTCACCATCGCTGATGCTAAACGCGGAGATATCGGTTCCACCATGGCCGGTTACGCTACCGGATGGCTCGCCGACGGCTCCGCATTGGCAGCCGATGCACTCACCCTCAGCCCATATCTCGGCTACGAGTCACTCCGACCCGCTATTGAACTGGCCCGGCGCCATCACCGTGGCGTGTTCGTGCTGGGGCTGACTTCCAATCCCGAGGGAGCACAAGTTCAGCACCGGGGAGGGCCCGAAAACTCTGTCGCCCGGACAATTATTGATAGGGTAAGTCGTGACAACAAAAGTGAGATACGACATACTGGGGCGCCGGTCATGGGATCCGTTGGACTCGTTATTGGCGCCACAGTGGCCTCTCGGACTCGAGAGCTGGGGATTGACTTGTCGGATACCCAGGCACCGTTGCTCGCACCGGGTTTCGGCGCACAGGGAGCCGGGGTGGACGATGTGGTCACGGGTTTCGGTCGAGCCTGGCCCCAGGTGCTCGTGAATTCCTCTCGAGGGATTCTCCGGGCCGGTCCCCAGCGATCGGGCATCCAGGAGGCAATTGAGAACACGCTGTGTTCTTTAGCTAGGGTGCACATCGCCTAGGGTTTCACTCTGCTCTGTGGCGAGTTTCTGGACAGCGGGAACATTTGCCCCCGCCGAAGGATTGCACTGCCGATAAAACCACAGAGAGAGTGAGAGAAATGGTCTTGGAACAACTTAGTCCTGCTGAACGACAGGCCGCTCGAGAAAAAGCGCTGGAAGCTCGCACCGCCCGAGCAGAGCTGAAAGCTGCATTCGCCAATGGAGCGATCACGTTGGAAGATGTGTTCTCCATCGCCGATCTCGATGACGCCATTGGTCGGATGCGGTGCATCGACCTGCTCACGGCGTTGCGCAGTGTTGGAGAAGTGCGCGCTACCACGGTGATGGAAGCCTGTGTGATTTCACCCAAGCGCCGATTGCGTGGTCTTGGTCGTCGCCAGCGGGAAAAACTGATTGCCTGGTACAACGCGCGTGTTGCCGTAGAGTAAACCTTTCCCCGCGGTGATCGTGGCCACGTGCGGATCGCTAAGCTGGATAAGGTGGGATCAGGCCCCGCGGGACGTGACCAGTCCTGGCCGAGCCCTGAGATGACTGTTGTATCCAGATCCGACGAGGTGACACTGTGGAGTCCGAACGCGCCGATCAGCCCGCTGACGAACAGCCTGTGGCCCCGCCGATTCCGGGTCCCCGTGCTTTTCAACCGCGTCCAGGCCAACCCAACCACCCGCAGGTCACGGTGCTGGCTGGACCCACAGCGGTTGGTAAAGGCACGGTGTCAACATACATTAGGGACCACTACGCCAACGTGTGGTTGTCGGTATCGGCCACCACCCGGGCACCACGACCCGGGGAAGTGCATGGCAAACACTACTTCTTTGTCACCACCGAAGAGTTCCAGGACCTCATCGAGACCGGCACGATGCTCGAATGGGCGGTGGTCCACGGCAAGAATATGTACGGAACCCGCAAAGATACCGTGGACGAAGCACTCCGATCCGGTCAGCACGTGCTCCTGGAGATCGATTTGCAAGGTGCCCGACAAATACGACAGACTATGCCTGAAGCACAATTCGTGTTTCTTGCCCCGCCGAGCTGGGATGAGCTGGTTCACCGCCTGACCGGTCGAGGGACCGAGTCACCCGAAGAACAGCAAAGACGGCTCGAAACAGCTAAACTAGAGCTTGCTGCTGAACCAGAATTTGATGCGGTCGTGGTCAATGACACCATCGAACAGGCTGCGGCAGAACTTGTGACCCTGATGGGCCTCGATCCGGGGAAACAAAAGCCCCGAGCATGTGGTGACACGCCCGTGACCAGGGTAGGACAAGACCCAACAAGCTAAACGACACTGAATGGTCTCCGCATGCTGCGGAGAGGTGACTGGAGAATTTGTGACTGAACAGTACGAAGGCATTACTAATCCGGCATTGGATTCCCTGCTGGAGAAGGTGGACTCCAAATACGCGCTGGTACTCTTTGCCGCCCAGCGTGCCCGTCAGATCAACGCGTACTACTCGCAACTCCACGAAGGTCTTTTCGAATACGTCGGACCGCTGGTAGATACCAAGCTCAACGAGAAGCCGCTGTCGATTGCACTACGCGAGATCAACGACGACCAGCTGGAATACAAGCACGCCTCCGAGGTACAGCAGCCGGCTGAAGAAGAAGAGCTTGACGACTTCAGCGCCTTCGAGATCTCCGATGACGAAGATCCCTTCGCCCTGCCAGCTGATGAGGACGAGGTCATCCACAGCGAGTCCGAGGACAACGAAGACAACAAGTAGGGAACCTCTCATCCTCCATCGGGTGTGAGCGTGTAAGGGAGACCATTCGGTGCGCATCGTCCTAGGTGTCTGTGGAGGCATCGCCGCCTATAAGGCCGCGTTGTTGTTGCGGTTGATGACCGAATCGGGACATGAGGTCCACGTGGTCCCCACCCGCTCGGCACTGAACTTCGTCGGTGAAGCCACCTGGGAAGCCCTGAGCGGCAACCGGGTGCACACTGACACCTTTGAAGCCGTCGACGAGGTCAACCACGTACGTCAAGGCCGTCGCGCCGACCTGGTCATCATCGCTCCGGCGACCGCAGATTTTCTGGCACGCACCGCCGCTGGTCTGGCACCGGACTTGCTGGGCAACATCATGCTCACCGCAACCTGCCCCATCCTGGTTGCCCCTGCGATGCACACCGAAATGTGGCTCAATCCCGCCACCCAGGCCAATGTGGCCACCCTGCGGGATCGCGGGATCACTGTTCTGGATCCTGATTCAGGACGGCTCACCGGAACGGATACCGGTCAAGGCCGCTTTCCCGAACCAACTGCTATTTGGGACCACGCCCACAACCTGATATCCCCCTCAGCCGGGGTGCTGGAAGGCAAACACCTGGTGATCTCGGCTGGCGGCACCCGGGAACCACTGGACCCCGTGCGTTACTTAGGTAACCGGTCTTCGGGTAAACAAGGCGTGGCCCTGGCCGTGCAAGCCGCCCGCGCGGGCGCTCAGGTCACGCTCATCGTGGCCGCCATGGACATTCCGGCTCCTCAGCACCCGCGCATCGAGGTCGTCGAGATTGAATCCAGCCGCCAGTTGCTTGATGCGGTACTGACCCACGGACGTGGCGCCGACGTGTTGATCATGGCCGCGGCTGTGGCGGACTTCCGGCCCCGCACGGTAGGGGAGTCCAAGATCAAAAAGACCGCTGAACAGCCCGTGCCGGTCATTGAACTCGAACAAACCGAAGACGTGCTGGCCACCGCGGTACAAGCCCGCAACGAGGAGAAGAACCTGCCGGGGCTGATTGTCGGCTTCGCCGCCGAAACCGGGGACGAACACGGCGACGTGCTGACCTACGGACAACAAAAACTCGAGCGTAAAGGCTGTGAGATGCTCGTGGTCAACCAGGTTGGTGTTGGCAAAGTCTTCGGTCAAGACGACACCGAAGTCACCATCCTGTACGCTGACGGTCGTGAAGCAGTGACCGCGACTGGCACGAAAGATCAGGTCGCCGGACAGATCATCTCGGCCGTGGCTGAGCAGTTGTCGGCCCGGCGGTCATGGGCCTGATCCCGACCCTGATGAAACGCCAGAGTCTTATCATGTCTGTGGTGGCTCTTAGCCTTTGAGAAGATCGGGCCAGCGACTGCCACAGTTGCTCGCGCTGATCACCAGTTGATCATTCACACCTCGTGTCGTGGCCTCTCGGTTTCGACCTGCGGTGAGCGCTCACAGACAGGACAACCCATCATGGCGCAGTATTATCCACCCACCCAACCACCTGCTCATTTCCGCAATCCCCTTCCGGACCAGACTCCTCCCCAGCAGTCTCAGCCCAAACGTCCCTGGTACAAGCTCAAACGAACGTGGTTGATCGCTGGTGGACTGGGGCTCTGCGTTCTGATCGGAGGCCTCGCAGCTGGAACGGAGCAACCCGAGGCAGAACCCATGGCTGCCACAACCACCGACGACACGACGCCGGAGGTCAAAACACCGACGCCAACGGACACCGAACCAGCCCTCGACACTGATCTCGAGGCCGATATTGCCTTGGAGACTGAAGACCAGGAAGCATCCGAGGTGCCATTCGAGGCCGCGTCTGAGGCACCTAGTGCTAACGTGAGCCCGACTGAAGAAGAAAACCCAGTGAGCGAGGCGGAGGCGAACGCGGTCAGAGCAGCAGAATCGTATCTTTCTTACTCGGGATTCTCCCGATCTGGACTCATTGATCAGCTCATCTTCGAAGGATTCACCGAGAAAGAAGCCACCGCTGCGGTTGACAGCCTGACGGTCGATTGGGGTGCACAGGCGGGCAGATCAGCCGAAAGCTATCTGAGCACCATGGCGTTCTCGGAGTCTGGTCTGATTGAGCAACTGGAATTCGAAGGGTTCTCCACTGCGGATGCTACTGCCGCCGTGGGGCAAATGACGGTTGACTGGAATGAGCAAGCTGCCCAAAAGGCAGAGAGCTATGTATCCATGTCCGGTTTCTCCCGGTCTGGACTCATCGACCAGCTGAAGTTCGAGGGATTCTCTGACTCCCAGGCGGCCTATGGAGCTGACTCAGTCGGTCTGTGAACCGTCACGCCGACCAGATCATGACCACCAGGGCCTGATCTTTTGCCAGGATGATTAACCAGCGGGCAGAAGATCAGGCCTGTGGTGTGTCTGCAAGCATGTCAGCGACAATGTACCGGTCGGTTAGTAGCGACCACACTAGAATAATCACCCAGAAGTGATCTAGGGCACTGTCATAAAGGAGATCGCCACGCCATGACCGCTCTACAACCCGCGTACGTCTACGATGCAGTGCGCACACCCTTCGGCAAAATCGGCGGGGGACTGGCAGCCGTGCGTCCGGATGACCTGGCCGCTCACGTGATCGGCGAGCTCGTCAAACGGGCGCCGAATTTGCCCAGTGAACTCTCTGCAGCAGACCAGGTCGACGAAGTGATCTTTGGCAATGCCAACGGGGCTGGAGAAGACAACCGCAATGTTGCGCGCATGGCCACGCTACTGGCTGGGCTCCCAGTATCCATTCCCGGTACCACGGTCAACCGCCTGTGCGGTTCCAGCCTGGACGCAGCGATGGTCGCCTCCCGCCAGGTCGAGGTCGGTGATGCCGATCTGATCCTCACCGGTGGGGTGGAGTCCATGTCGCGCGCGCCCTGGGTGTTGCCGAAAACCGATCGCCCGTTCCCGATGTATAACCTGCAGCTATCCAATACCGCGCTGGGTTGGCGACTGATTAACGACAACATGCCGGCTGAATGGACGGTCTCGCTCGGGGAGGCCACCGAGCAGTTGCGTGAGAAATTCGGGATCACTCGCGAACGGATGGATGACTACGCGGCCCGTTCCCACCAGCTGGCGGCCACCGCCTGGGACAACGGCACCTACGACAACCTGGTCTCCCCGGTTGTCGGCACCGAGCTACACCGGGACGAAACCATCCGCCCGGATTCCACCCCGGAAACTCTGGCCGGGCTGCGCACGGTGTTCCGGAAAGACCACGGCACCGTGACCGCTGGTAACGCCTCGCCCATGAACGACGGAGCAGCCACGGTGTGGATTGGATCGGACAAGGCCTCCGAGATTCTGGGGCTGGAACCCCTCGTGCGCATTGCCGGACGCGCAGCCTCCGCTAATGAGCCCCAGTTCTTCGGGTATGCGCCCGTGGAAGCCACCAACCGTGCTATTGCTCGGGCGGGAATTACCTGGGACGACATCGCAACGGTGGAGCTCAACGAGGCCTTTGCCGCCCAAACCCTGGTCTGTTTGGACGCCTGGGGTGTGGACCAGGGGATTGTCAATACCTGGGGTGGAGCCATCGCGTTGGGTCACCCGTTGGGTGCCTCCGGTGCCCGCGTGCTAGGGACCCTGGCTCGACGACTGCACGAATCCGGAGACCGCTGGGGTGTGGCGTGCCTGTGCATTGGAGTCGGTCAAGGTCTAGCCGTGGTCGTGGAGAACATCAACGCACGTTAGAGTACACACGAAAACCTTCCCCTCCCATCGGCTCAAGACGCTGACCGCGTTGCGAGCAAGATAACAGCTCGTGACTTCTGGACTGCAGGTGCTGAGCGCTGAGCGGTAGAATGGCGAACCGTGACAGCTCAGCATTCTTCTCAGAACACGACCGGTTCCGGCTACGCCCGTTACGAGGGCGTGGGCTCGGGCGAGTTGCGTCTGTTCACCTCTGAATCGGTGACCAGCGGACACCCCGACAAGATCTGTGACCAGATTTCGGATGCCATCCTGGACTCCTTATTGGCCCAGGACCCCAACGCTAAGGTCGCGGTGGAAACGCTCACCACGACCGGGCTGGTGCAGGTTGCTGGGGAGGTGCGCACCTCCGCCTACGTGGAGATCCCCGAAATTGTGCGCAATACGATTCTGGGCATCGGCTATGATTCCTCGGCCAATGGGTTCGACGGCGCAACCTGTGGTGTCAATATCTCCATCGGACAACAGTCCTCAGATATCCACTCGGGTGTGTCCCGCTCCCTGGAGGCCCGCGACGGCTCAGTCGACCAGATTGACCTACAGGGCGCAGGTGACCAGGGAATTATGTTCGGCTATGCCACCAACGAGACCCCGGTCTACATGCCGGCCCCGGCCTATTTAGCCCACCGACTCTCGGAACGACTGACCACGGTGCGGAACCTGGAATCCACCCCGATGTCCTACTTGCTACCGGATGGCAAAACCCAGGTCACCGTCGGCTATGACGAGAACCATCGACCGGTGACCGTGGAAACCGTGGTGGTCTCCACCCAACACACCTCGGACGTGTCCCAAGAGACGGTCCGTGCTGATGTGATCAAGCACGTCATCAATCCGGTACTAGCCAGCTCCGATCTGGACTACTCGAACGCTGATTACATTATCAATCCCGGTGGACCCTTCGTGATTGGTGGTCCGGTCGGGGATGCCGGATTGACCGGCCGCAAAATCATTGTCGACACCTACGGTGGGATGGCCCGCCACGGTGGTGGCGCCTTCTCCGGCAAGGATCCCTCCAAGGTGGACCGCTCGGCGGCCTATGCGATGCGCTGGGTGGCCAAGAATGTGGTGGCCGCCGGGTTGGCTGACCGGGCCGAATTCCAGGTGGCTTACGCACTAGGCAAGGCCCGCCCCGTTGGTCTGTACGTGGACACCTTTGGGACCGAAAAGATCTCCCACGAGCAGATCATTGCCGCGGTGAATCAGGTCTTCGACTTGCGTCCGGCCGCCATTATCTCCAGCCTGAAATTGTTGCGTCCGATCTACGCCAAGACCGCCACCAACGGTCACTTCGGCCGGGAAGATCCCGACTTCACCTGGGAACGCCTTGATCAGGTGGAGGCATTGCGCGCGGCTGTAGGCTGGTGACGTGCCACCCACCGATGCGCTCTTTGACCTACCTGTCCCAGAGCCATCCCTGCCACCACATCCCACCGGCTGGCCCGACCGGCCCGTGGCAAAGGTCTTGCTGGAATCCCCGGTCCCGCATTTAGACCGGCTATTCGACTACCTGATTCCGCCCGAACTGGATGCCCCGGCGCAACCGGGGGTGAAAGTCAAAGTCCGGTTCGGTCACCAGACCATGACCGGCTGGCTGGTCGAGCGCACCGACACCATCTCCACCCGGGCTACCCTGACTCCGATTCGCACCGTGGTCTCGGCCCTGCCCGTACTGACCGAGGATATCTACCGGTTGGCCACCACCGTGGCCGCCGACTACGCCGGCACGGTCGCTGATGTTCTCCGGGCTGCCATCCCACCGCGAGTCGCAAAACTCGAACGTCAATGGGCCCAGGATCACGGCACTGTGCGGGAACCGGGCTGGCCCGAACACCCCGAGCAGACTGACCAGGAATCGCCGACCGTGGACTGGACGGTGTTTCCCGGCTGGGAAGGGCTCTTTGCAGAACCCAGCCCCGAAGACACTGCGACGAGCTTTGCGCTGAGTCTTCCCTCCAGCTTCGGCGCCTGGGACTCGATGGCGTTGCTCGCCGATGCCGCCGCCCGGACCCTGGCACGGCAGCAGAGCAGCATCCTGGTGGTGCCGGATCTCAAAGACCTCGATCGGCTCGAGCGACATGTCGCCGACCGGGTCGGGCAGCATCACTACGCTCGGTTGGACTCCCGACAAGGGCCCACCCAGCGCTACCGGTCATTCCTGCAGATTCTGGCCGGCCACCGGCACGTGGTGATTGGCACCCGGTCGGCCATCTGGGCCCCGGTGCATCGGCTGGGGCTGGTGGCGGTGTATCAGGACGCCGACGATCAGCTCACCGAACCCCGAGCACCCTACCACCAGGTCGCCCACGTCGCCCGGCGTCGCACCGGTGCCACGGCCGAGACGACTGCACCCGCACGACTGTTGCTGGTCTCGCCCTCCCGCAGTACCGCGACCCAATACCTGGTTGAGACCGGCCAGGCCCGAGACATCAGCCCGGAGCGCCACACCCGCCATCGATTAGCCCCGCGGGTAGTCTCCACCGCCGACAGTTTTCATGCCAGACGCGACCACATGGGGCCCAATGCGCGACTACCCGGTCTGGCCTGGCAAGCCGCCCGCGAGGGACTAGACGGTACCCGCACCCAGGGCGTCGGTGGTCCGGTGTTAGTCCAGGTGCATCGGGCCGGATTTATCCCCGGGGTGTTTTGTACCCGGTGTCATGCCCCGGCCCGGTGTCCGAACTGTACCGGTCCGCTGAGCTTCACCGACCGGATGGCGGCCGCCAGTGGCGAACTGGCCTGCCGATGGTGCGGAGCCCGGCACCGCGACTACCGGTGCATCAACTGCGGCAACTCCCGACTGCGGGCCGGCGCTCGTGGCGTGGACCGCACCGCCGACGAGTTGGGCCGGGCCTTCCCTCAGGTGCCGGTGATTTCCTCCTCGGCCGACCACATGGTCGCCAGCATCACCGACGAGCCCGCCCTGGTGGTGGCCACCCCCGGCTCGGAGCCGGTGGCCCCCGGCGGATACGCCACCGCGCTCTTGCTGGACGGGGACGCGCAGCTACAACGAGAGGGACTGATGGTCCCGGAAATGGTGATGGGCCACTGGATGCAAGCCGCCACGCTGGTGCGTTCGGCATCTGATGGGGGATTGGTGGTCGTCACCGCAACCCACCAAGAGATCGTAGGAGCCCTGGTGCGGATGAACCCGGTCAGTTTCGCCTCCCGCACCCTGGCCGACCGGGCCGAGCTGGGGTTTCCGCCGATCACTCAGGTGGCCGAGGTGACCGGCACCAGTGCCGAGGTGCACAAATTTATTGCCGGCGTGCAGTTGCCTTATCGTGCCGAACAGTCCCCGTGGATTGGGCCCACCCCGGTGGAGGCCACGGTGGAAGCTACCGAAGAACCCCGGTGGCGGGCTCTGCTGTTCTACCCGCACCGGGTGGCCAGCACCGTCCAGGCCGCTTTGCGGGCTCAAAAGGCGGTGCTGTCGGCCGAACGCTCGGCCACCAGCGTGAAAGCTCGCATTGGGGGAGTGCGCGAGCTCTAAGCCACCTCACTCATCCAGTCGGTCAGCAACCTGCCGATGGCCGGGGCCTGTTCGTAGTGCATCAAATGCCCGGTCTCGGCAATGACCTCCAACCGCACGTGAGACGAGGGGCCAAACCGTGTGGCCAACACCCGCTGGTCATCCACCGAGGCCAGCGGGTCTTTCCCACCGGCAATCAGCAACACCGGGACGGTGATGTCCGGAGCCGCCTCGGCGACGGTGGTGGAGATGGAGGCCTGATAGGCCTGCAACAGGCTGTGGGGAGTGTCGAACTCCGAGAAGTACTGCTGGTGTTGGTCGTGGGTGTAGGCCAGGATATGACGGTCGTCGGTCTCTGACATCACAGCACCGGTGGCCCACACCATCGGACTGGCTGATAGCGCCCACCGGCCCAACGCGGAGGGCAGGCTTGCACAGGCCCGATAGAAGCCAGCCGTGACTGCGGTCCCGACGCGCTGAAACCAGGAGCCATCGGCTGCTAAAGCTGGGCGGGCGATGGGATTCAGCAATGCCAGCCTGCGCCAACCGGGTGAATCGGAAACGGCGGTTGCGGCCGCGTAGCTGGCCACAATCGAGCCAAAGGAATGCCCCACCAACCACGGGGAGGTGCTCAGGCCCAACGCCTCGGGTAGCTGATTAATGAGCGCAGCGAAGTCCTCCGACCGGTGCGGAGCGGTGGGAAAGGCGGGGGATGCCCCGAAACCGGGCAGGTCCGGGATATATATCTCGTGGTCGGCTAAGGCGTCGGCTACCAACTGGAGCCCGTGGTGGTCGCCACGGAACCCGTGGACCATCACCACCGGATCGGGACGGTGAGCAGTACTGGTTTGGGTGGTGCCTGTTGCCGGACGGTAGTGGTAGAGAACCGTGGGGGTGGGCTCTCCGGAGACCGGGTCGGCCAGCCACAGAAGACGGCGTTCGGGAAAGCGCATCGGGAACCCGGTGAAGGTCGCGGTATCACGCACCGAGGTGGGCGGACAGAGCTGGTCGCGGAAGCGAATGCGGGTCGGGGAGTTGGTGAACACCCTTTCAGCCTAGTGTGAGATGGGCTACTGAACGGTTAGGGTGAGGAACTATGGCGGAATCTGTGGTGATGAGTCTCGATATTGGAACAACCTCCTCGCGGGTGGTGATTTATGCGGCCGACGGCACCCAGGTGGCTCTCGCGCAACGGGAACACCGCCAGTACTTCCCTCACCCGGGCTGGGTGGAACACGATGCCGGAGAGATCTGGCAGAACATCCGGGAACTGATGGCCCTGTGCTTAGCGCGTAGCCGGTATACCGCCTCGAATATTGTCGCCATCGGGATGACCAATCAGCGCGAAACCACCGTGGCCTGGGACGTGCAGACAGGACGTCCGGTCCACCGGGCCATTGTCTGGCAGGATACCCGCACCGACGAGATGGTCGCCCGACTGGCCGAGCGCTCGCCACGGGTCCGAGAACTATCCGGTCTTCCGGTGGCCTCCTATTTCTCGGGGCTGAAAATGCGGTGGCTATGGGACCACGTCCCCGAAGTCAGCCAGCTGGCTGCAGAAGGTCGATTGTTGTTCGGCACCATCGACTCCTGGATTTTGTGGAACCTCACCGGCCGGAGTACCCATGCCACCGACATCACCAACGCCTCCCGTACGTTGCTGATGAACCTCCTGGAGGGTGACTGGGACCGGGAACTCATCGAGCTGTTGGGCTTGCCAGTGGAGGAGACCCTGGCGGCTCTGCCGAGTATCAAACCCTGTTCCGGCCACTTCGGCACCGTGGCGGATGGGTCGGGATTTACCGGCATCCCCATCACCGGCATTTTGGGCGACCAACAGGCCGCAGCTTTCGGACAGGGGATTTTCCACTCCGGACAGGTCAAAAACACCTATGGCACCGGATGCTTCGTGCTTCACAACACCGGTACCGAGCTCGTGCGGTCCTCCCACGGACTGATTACCACCGTGGCGTACCACCTGCAGGGAGACGACGTGCACTACGCGCTGGAAGGCTCGGTGGCTCAAGCCGGCTCGGTGGTGCAATGGTTACGCGACCAAATTGGGCTGATTCAGACCTCGGAAGAGATCGAGGAACTAGCCGCCACCGTAGCAGACAACGGTGGTGTGTACTTTGTGCCGGCGTTCTCCGGGCTGTTCGCGCCGTACTGGCGCTCGGACGCCCGTGGCACCATGATTGGCCTAACCAGCTACGCCACCGCCGGACATATTGCGCGTGCGGTGCTGGAAGCCACCGCCTTCCAAACCAGCGATGTGCTGGTCGCCGTCAGTGAAGACACCGGCGTCGATGGTCCCGAGGTGCTACGCGTTGATGGGGGAATGACCGTCAACCACGATCTGATGCAATTCCAAGCCGACCTGTTGCAAATCCCGGTTCAGCGGGCCTCAGATATTGAAACCACCGCCCGTGGGGCTGCCTTTGCTGCCGGACTCGGTGGGGGCTTGTGGACCGACCATCACGAGGTTTCCTCGCTGTGCCAGCCCGGACACGAGTGGACTCCCAACATGAGCGAATCAGACCGTCAGCGTCTCCTGGCCGGCTGGGCTCAAGCCATTGAACACACTATTGGGTGGAACCCTACGAAAGAGTAGATTTTGTGGAGCCGTTCGGATACCCCGGACCCGTCTCGTTCCGTCCCCTCATCGCACGGCACGGAAAGCTCTGAATCCTCACGGGATAAGAGCTTTGTTCCCGGCGCTGGAAGTGATCAACCTGAACAGACTGAAGAGTCTGACCGGGAGGTCTCAGGTGAAGGTAGCCTTGCTTCGACCGGTTTGGCTACCTTCTCAACCGTCGTCGCCAGCACGAACCCCTAGCCCCTCACGACACCGACCCCACAGCGGTGGACGCTCCGTGATGGTTTTCATGAGCCGTTCACTGCTGTGGGGTCTCTGTCGACTGACGTCGGCGTAGCATGGTCTCATGTTCACCGTGACAGCTCTCGATGGTCTGGCACCTGAGGCACCGTGCGATGCCCTTGAGGTGACCGTGGACCTTCGCATAGCACCGACAACCCAGACCACCTGCATCAAGGCCACAGCCGCTCAACCTACGGCCGACACCCTGGTTGTCAGGGCAGGCTTAGAAGAGCTCCAGTCACTGGCTGGTGCGCGGATTGCACTGGGAACCACCCTGGGTCGAGTGGAACTTGACGAAACAGTAGCCACCGGCCAGCTCGTGGTCACCGCCGAACAACCCGGACTGATCACCGTCGGGGATGTCATTCGACCCATTCCTGTCGGAGTCAGCTTCGCCCAACGCCATGGGATGTTCCCCCGCATGCCGGACGGCCTCGCCGATGCCTGGTCGGGCTCTACCGAGAATGCCCGATTTGCCCCACGCTATGAGGCGCGACTCGAAGGGCTCTGGGAGGCGGGCCTGGTTGCCGGCTTGCACCCTGAGGTACAGTGGGCAGGCTCCGAGGATGGAGAAGTGCTGGAGCTATCGCTACCGGGGGAAGCTGAGCAACGCGTCTTTTTGATTGATCTGGAAGAACCCAATAGCCAAGAAGAGATCGATGCTGTCCAGGATCTGGACGCATGGATGACTGAGATCCGTGCGGAACTGACCGAGGACCTACACTAGACTAATGACGTTATGGCCCCGTGCCACCAGCTCACCGGCTCACCCGCGGTGAGCCCAACCCCACCACCCACCTTTCGAACAGGAATCCAGTGACTGACTCGACTTCACCAGCCCCCGATCACCACGAGACGGACTACGATTTCCGGACCCTGGAGAAACGCTGGGGGACCTACTGGACCGAGCACCGCACTTTCTCTCCTGCTGATGATGGCAGCCGGGAACGACGCTATGTCCTGGATATGTTTCCCTACCCGTCCGGGGACCTGCACATGGGCCACGCCGAAGCCTTCGCGATGGGGGATGTGGTCTCCCGGTATTGGATGCTCAAAGGCTACGATGTGCTCCACCCGATCGGATGGGACTCTTTCGGTCTGCCGGCCGAAAACGCCGCAATTAAGCGCAATAGCCACCCGGCGGAATGGACCTACCAGAACATCGAAACCCAGAAGGCATCCTTCCAGCGCTACGCCATCTCGGTGGACTGGGACACCGAGCTGCACACCTCGGACCCGGAATACTACCGCTGGACCCAGTGGCTGTTCCTGCAGTTCTACAAGCACGGGCTGGCCTACCGGAAAAACTCCCCGGTGAACTGGTGCCCGAAAGATCAGACCGTGTTGGCCAATGAGCAGGTCGTCGACGGCGCCTGCGAGCGGTGTGGCACCCAGGTGACCAAAAAGAGCCTGAACCAGTGGTACTTCAAGATCACCGACTATGCCGACCGCCTGCTCGACGACATGGAAGCCCTGGAAGGCAAGTGGCCGGACCGGGTGTTGGCCATGCAACGCAACTGGATTGGTCGCTCCACCGGGGCGAATGTGAACTTCCAGATCGAAGACGGCCCGGAGATCGAAATCTATACCACCCGTGCCGACACGCTCTACGGTGCCACGTTCATGGTGGTGGCCGCCGACGCTGAGCTGGCCGGCGAACTCGTCGATGACGAGCACCGCGCCAAATTGGAGGCCTACCAGGAAGAGCTGAAGAAGGTCTCCGATATTGAGCGTCAGGCCACCGACCGGGACAAGACCGGCGTGTTTTTGGGGCGCTACGCCATCAACCCGCTGTCCGGAGAACGCATCCCGGTCTGGGCCTCGGACTATGTGCTCTCAGACTACGGCACCGGGGCGATTATGGCCGTGCCCGCTCACGACCAGCGCGATATGGACTTCGCCGTCGCCATCGGCCTACCGGTGCGCCAGGTAGTCGACAACGGAGAAGACAACCCCGAAGAGACCAAGCTCGCCACCGTCGCTCACGGCACCCTGGTCAACTCCGGAAAACTCACCGGCCTGGACTCTACCGCAGCCCAGGCCAAAGCCATTGAGTCGCTGGAGGCCCGAGGAACCGGACGGGCTGCGGTGAATTACCGGTTGCGCGATTGGTTGCTATCGCGGCAGCGGTTCTGGGGCGCCTGCATCCCGATCATTCACTGCCCGGACTGCGGTGAAGTCCCGGTGCCCGAAGACCAGCTTCCGGTCCGCCAGCCCGAGAACCTCACGGGTGAACAGCTGGCCCCGAAGGGCACCTCGCCACTAGCGGCCGCTACCGAATGGGTCAACGTCGACTGCCCGAACTGTGGCGGTGCCGCACAACGAGATACCGACACCATGGACACCTTCGTGGACTCCTCCTGGTACTACATCCGGTATGCCTCCCCGAACGTGGACACCGCCTGCTGGGACCGGGACGCCGTGGACCGCTGGCTACCGGTTGACCAATATGTCGGCGGTGTGGAGCACGCGATCTTGCACCTGCTGTACTCCCGGTTCTTCACCAAGGCCCTCTACGACATGGGGCTGGTCTCCTTCGTGGAACCGTTCTCCCGGTTGCTCAACCAGGGGCAGGTTCTCAACCGGGGCAAGGCGATGTCCAAGTCTCTCGGTAATGGTGTGGACCTGGGTGAACAGCTCGACACCTTCGGTGTCGATGCCGTACGACTCACCATGGTTTTTGCCTCCCCGCCGGAAGACGATATCGACTGGGCCCAGGTGTCCCCGCAGTCGTCGCTGAAGTTCCTCGCCCGGGCCTGGCGGTTGGCCCGCGACATCAACGAATCCGGTGCGCCAGTCGGTACCGACCCCTCCACCGGAACCGTCTCGCTCCGCCAGAAGACACACAAAACCGTCGATGAGGCCGACACTCTATTGGATGACCACAAGTTCAACGTGGTGGTCGCCCGGTGCATGGAGTTGGTCAATACGGTCCGGAAAACCGTGGATTCCAGCGAGCAAGGAATCGCCGACCCGGCCGTGCGTGAGGCCGTGGAAGTCCTGGCCCAGCTACTGTCCCTGGTAGCCCCCTATACCGCCGAAGACATGTGGGCGCTGTTGGGCCACGAGCCGTCGGTGTCCCGGTCGTTTTGGCCCACCGTCGACCCCGAGCTATTGGTGGAAGACAGCATCACCGCCGTGGTGCAGGTCAAAGGCAAACTGCGCGATAAGTTCGAGGTCCCGACCTCGATTACCGCCGAGGAGCTGGAAGCCAAAGCCCTGGCCTCAGAGAAAGTCCAGAAATTCCTCGACGGCGCCGAGATTCGCAAGGTCATCGTCAAGGAACCCAAACTGGTCAATATCGTGACCGGCTAGGACACCGTCTGGTATGGCAACCTACACCCGCTGGCTGACCGACCTGCACACCCGGGCCCGAAAAATCCGGGCCGAGGTGCCCGGTCTGGGACGATACATCAAACCGCCCCGCAAAGACCGGACGGTGATCGTCACCGACACCTCCTCGGCGCTTCCCGAAGCGGTTGCCACCACGCTACCGACCGGCTCCCAGTTGCGCCAGATTGCCATGCCGGTGATGATTGGCGAGCAGATCCACTCCGATGGCTCTGCCGATACCAACGACGAGCTCCCCATCGCGCTAGCAGCTGGTACTCCGGTGCGCACCTCCCGGCCCGCGCCGGGACAATTCCGGCAACTCTACGAGCGGATCGCCGAACAGGGCTACGGTTCGATTGTCTCGGTGCACGTCTCCGGCAAGATCTCCGGCACCGTGGAAGCCGCTCGGCTGGCAGCCACCCAATCACCCATCCCGGTCGAGATCGTCGACACCCTGACCTCCGGGATGGCTATGGGATACGCGGTGGTGGATGCGGTGGTCCGTGGCCATAACGGCATTCCGGCAACCAAGCTGGCACAGCTCATTGATGAACAAGCCACAGCCTCGCAGGTGTATTTCACGGTCCCAAACCTGGACCAGTTACGCAAAGGTGGACGCATTCCGCCACTGACTGGTCTGCTGGGGCAACTACTCCAGGTCCGGCCGGTGCTGACCCTGAACGAGGGAGCCATCCAGTTGATGGACCGACCTCGGAATTTTGCCAAAGCCCAACAGATCATGGTGGATAAAGTCGCCCAAGCTGCCACACAACGCCCCATCCGCCTGGCCGTACACGGTTACGGCAATCTCGACTCCGCCATGGAGCTGGCCGCCCGCATCGATGAATACTCCACCGCACCAGTGCCGGTGCTGATGATCCCGGCCGTGCTGGTAGCTCACCTGGGGTTAGGCGCCCTAGGTGTGAGCATCAGCCCCGAGCTGGACTACAGCACCATTCTCTAGACGCACGAGACAAAGGGCCACTGTCCACAGTTGGTGGCCGTGGGCTGATCAGCTGGCCTGCTGTCGGCAAGCTTGGGAGCATGGGCCAACACCAGCATCACCATCCAGCCGAGGGATCAGACACTGCAGTCACCCAGGACAGTTCCTCACCCTTATGGCGGACACGCATTGCCGTCTCCGCGCTGGTGATCTGTGTGATCATCGCCGGAACGTGGTGGCTGTTCCGGTGGCTGTCCATCAACCTGCCCGCATCAGCTGATGACACCGGGGAGGTCGAAGACCGCATCGAGCTCCAAGAAACCGGGGCTGACACTGCGGTTGCTGATGCGGACGGTAGCGACAGTCAGGACAACGGGGCAGATATCGGTGCAGACCAGTCTCACGTGGTGGTCCACGTGGTCGGTGAGGTCGCCAACCCAGGGGTCTACGAACTGACCACCGAGGAGCGGGTCATCGACGCGCTGGATGCTGCCGGCGGGCCCACCGAGGATGCGGTGTTGGAAGGACTCAACCTGGCCGCCCCGGTCCAGGACGGCCAACAGATTCTTGTACCGGATCACCACAGCCAGGACCAGGCTCCGGCCGGATCGGGCGGTGCCAGCACGACCGGTGGTGGGGGAGAGCCAGTAGCCGATGGGGAAGCGGTCAACGTCAATACGGCTGATGCGGCGGGACTGGAGAGCTTGCCGGGTGTCGGGCCGGCGACCGCGGAAAAGATCATCAACCACCGCGACCAACACGGACCGTTTGGGTCACTGGCGGATTTAGAAGCAGTCTCCGGTATTGGTCCGGCGACGTTGGAACGGCTCGATGGTCTCGTCAGCTTCTGAAACCCCCGACCTCCGACACAGTATCGAGCCGCCTCGGGTGCTACCGGTCGATATCCGACTGCTTCCGGCGGTGGGAGTCAGCCTGGTGGGATGTTTATGGATTCCGAGCCTCTCGGTCGAGAAGGCCCGAGCGATCCCGTTGCTGTGCTTAGGGCTGGGACTGATCTGTACCGGGTTGTTCTTTCGGTCACGTCGCCGGACGGGTACGCACCGACGCGCCGGGATGGTGGCTCGCCTGACAGCCGTTCTGGCGTTGGGCTTGTGGCTGGCCCTGGCACCGGTCACCAGTGCCTTCCACCAGCGGCTACAGGCCGAAGAATCCGGGTGGGCCGAGGCCGTGGCAGCCCAAGAACAGATCCGAGTCCACGTCGAGGTGGAGGAAACCCCGACGTCCTCGGCAGGACAATTTGGTACTCGCTGGTTCGTGCAGGCCAGTGTCGAGCGATTCGGTACCGAGCTCACCGAGATCGACCACCCGGCCGAGTTGATGATTTCCAGCAACGATGAGCGGTGGGCCACGGTCGCCGTCGGTGACCACCTGTGCCTGTTTGGGACGCCACAGCCAGCTGAGGGATCGGGTACGGTGTTCTTCTCGGCCGATACCGGGCCCCAACCTGGAGACTGTCAGAGGCCAGCAAGCCACGACAGCACCGGGATTACTGGACGAGAGATCATCCGCTCAGGGCTACGCGAGCACTCTCGCGACACGTTCGGCACCGCCGAGCAACTTCTGCCCGGGCTCATTCTGGGAGACCGCTCAGCAGAAAGCGATGAACTCAACGAGGCGATGAAAACTGCCGGTCTGAGCCACCTATCCGCGGTATCGGGTGCTAACTGTTCCTTGATCGCCGGTGCGGTGACATTAGCACTGCGCTCTTTGCGGGCACCACCGGCTGTGGTGTTGACCGGAGTGTTAGGGACCCTGGTGATCTTCGTCGACATCGTCGGCTGGGAACCGTCGGTGGTGCGCGCCGGGGTGATGGGTGCGATCTCAGCATGGGTGATCTTCTTCGGACGCGGTAAACACGCCCTGCCGGTGCTGTGTTGTGCGGTGATCGGCATCCTCGTGTTCTTACCACAGCTCGCCCAACACCCGGCGTTCCAACTGTCCTTGGCAGCGACACTGGCCATTGTGATCGCCGCTGCGCCTCTGCAACAGGCCCTAGAAGCTCTGCTGGTGAGGGCTAGGGTCGTACCCGATGTGGTGGCCACCCTCGTGTCGGCGGCGCTGGCTGTGTCCACGGTCTCCCAGCTGGCCTGTCAGCCCATCATCATTTCGATGACCGGTAACGTCAACCTTTTTGCTGTCCCGGCGAACCTGCTGGCGGCTCCGCTGGTCCCGTTCATCACGGTTCCCGGAACACTGGCAGCGTTCCTCATTCCGGTCCTTCCCTGGGTGTCGGGACTCATCCTGAGCGTGATCGCTGTGCCCGCAGCCGGAATTGGGGCTATTGCCTTGTGGGTGTCTTCCTGGCCGGCAGCGCTGGTTGCTTGGCCTGAAGGAGCCCTGGGAGGGGTGGTGACTATCCTGCACCTGGCCGGAGCGATGTGCGGACTATATGTTCTGATGCGGTGGCAACGTCGCACCCCACCGGCGGTGACCAGCTACCCTCGTCCCACTCTCACAACACGATTGGCCGTCGCGATCTCTCCCAGCCGGCTGGTGCGCCAGAAAGGTCTGGTGATCTGCGTTGTGGTGGTGTTGGTGGCGCTGATGGCTCAGATCGCCGTCCTGGTTCCGGCACCACAACAACGAGTCGGTGAAAACTGGGTCATACTCGGGTGCGATGTCGGACAGGGAGACATGTTCTTGATTCGTACTGCAGAGAACTCCGCAATCGTGATCGACACCGGCCCAGAAGACGACGTAGCCGCCGCCTGTCTGAACCGACACGACATTGACCACGTGGAATTACTGGTGGTTACACACCACCACGAGGACCACTACGGAGGAATAGATGGGGTCCTTGAGGCAACCGACACCATCGAGTCGGTGCTGTACTCCACGGCAGACGAGACGGCCAGCCTGCCACTAGATCACAGTCTGGTCGTCCACGCCGAACCCGGGATGCAGGGTGACACCACCGGAGACGTGGCCGATGAGGAAATCATGGTCGACTGGCAGGTGATTGCGGCCGATCGCAACGCCACCAACGAGAACAACGCGTCCATCGTCATGCACCTGCAGATCAGCTACGACGGAACCAGCCTCTCGGTGCTCACCACAGGAGACCTCGAAGAAGACGCGATGGCACGTTTGATTCGTGAGGATGAGGTTCCAGAACACATCGATGTCCTGAAGGTCGGCCACCACGGCGCTCGCAACGGTGGAACGGAGATCATTCACCATCTTGAACCGAGTGTGGGTCTTATTGGTGTCGGTGAGGAGAATAGTTATGGACATCCAGCTGATGAAATCGTGGAGGCGATTGAAACCTACGGCTCAGTGCTCAGAACCGATGAACATGGTCACTATGGTTTGGAAGTGGAAGACAACGCACTAATCCCGTCGACTGCGCGACTAGACTAGAGACCATGCCCGCTGGTACCAAACGCGCCTCCACCGCCTCCTGGCGGACCGTTGAACCCGCACCGATCATGTTGTTGCGTGGTCCGGAAGATTTCATCGCGATGCGGGTGACTGATCGTGTGCGGGCTACCGTACGGGAGCAAGAACCAGATCTGGAAACCCACCGACTCTCCGCAGCTGACTACGAGCCGGGCCAACTGACCATGTTGGCGAGTCCTTCGCTGTTTAGCCAAGCTAAATTGATCCAGGTCGATGACTTACAGAAAATGAACGATGCGTTCCTCGCCGAGGCGTTGCAATACGTAAAGGACCCGGCCGACGATGTCACTTTGCTGATGCGACATACCGGGGGTAACCGGGGTAAGAAACTTCTCGACGTCCTCAAGAAGTCGGGCACTGTGGTCGAGTGCGAAAGCATCAAGTCTGACCGCGACAAGTTGGAGTTTGTCACGCAAGAGTTCAAAGTCCACCGTAAAAAGGTCGCCTCCGAAGCTATCCGCGCTTTGGTGGACGCGGTCGGTTCCGATATGGGTGAATTGGCCTCAGCTGTGGACCAGCTGATCTCAGACGTGGAAGGCCCCGTGACCGAGCAGGTCGTCGACCGCTACTATGGCGGGCGTGTGCAGGCCACCGCATTCAAAGTCGCCGATGCCACCTTAGATGGCCAGATCGCTCAAGCCGTCGGACTGCTCCGGCATTCCCTGCTGACCGGCGTCTCGCCCGTGGCCATTACCGCAGCGCTGGCAATGAAGGCCCGCCAAATCGCCAGAATCATTGATGCCAGAATTGGGCAAGGACAAATTGCACAGACCCTCGGTGTTGCGCCTTGGCAGGCCAAGCGAATTGCGGCAACCACCCGCCGCTGGACCGCGCCGGGGATCGCTCAGGCCATCGAGCTGATTGCTCAGGCAGATGCCGAGGCTAAAGGCCTGGCCCGGGACCCGGACTATTCAGTGGAACGCATGATCATCCGGGTGGCACAGGGCACCAGACGCTAGGGGGAGAGATAGACACCAGTGGTGGGCAGAACAATACAACTTTTCCTCATGGATGGCACGGCCAACGGCCGGAAGAAAGCGACCCTACGAAATTGGACCGGAGTCACCCATCTCATCCCTCGCACGATGCTTCAAGAGGCGAAATCTCGAGATGATCTGAAACAAACCGGCGTGTATTTCTTGGTGGGTACCGAAGACGAAACCCCAAAGGTCTATATCGGCCAAGCCAGAGAACGAAAGAACGGCAAGGGCGTTCTCGGGCGGATTCTTGAGCATATTGGTCAGGACGGCTTGGACTATTGGACCCACGCGATCGCCATTGTGACCTCGGACGATTCCTTCGGGGCCACCGAAATCAGTTTTCTCGAAAACAGCTTCTTTACCTTGGCCAAGGACGCTGGGCGATTCAGGGTCACCAACGCCAATGACCCGTCGCCGGGTACCGTGACCGAAGAGAAAGAAGCCGAGCTTAGAGAATTCATAGCCAACGTTAAACTAGTCGTCGCAGCACTGGGATATAAGATGTTTGACCCGGTTGACGAGTCCAAGGACCACAACGTGGTCAATCCAGTCGAGCAGGAACCGGCTGATGAACCAACGCTGTACTTCAGTTACGCAGGAACTGAAGCTCGAGGACGGCAAGCTAGCGATGGATTCATCGTGCTGGCAGGTGCGAGGTTGAGGCCCGATGATGACATCACCACCAGTGGCGAAAGGCGCGGTATTCGAAAATTGCGAGAAAAGTACCGAGACCATATCGGCTCGGATGATGTCCTCACATCGGATTTGCTACTCGGTAGTCCTTCCACTGCTGCATGCTTTGTGGGTGGCAGTAGCCTTAATGGTCTCGATCTGTGGAAAAACGCTGATGGGCTGACTCTGAAACAACTTGAGGCAAAGGAACGGGAGCTGTAGAAGCTCAGTAATCACAGGTGATGCGTTCTCGTTGCTGAACTCATTTTAGAGTTTCGGCGACACGTTCCGTCACCGGGTGATCCAGACAAAAGGTTATCCCTCGTATCAGAGCCGGTCAGTATAGGAGCGTGCCGCGCGGGCTATTGCGATAGCTTCTTCATGGGCGTTTCTTGCCGCGCGGTGACTAGTTTCTAGCGAGATGGTACTTGAAATATCTGTCATAGAACCCGAAAGACCACCGATGTCTCGACTCAAGTCCCAGCTTTCCCGTGCAAAGGAATCGGCTTCGCGAGCCAACTCGTCCAGAGCGAATATGAGACGTTCAACTTCTGATGTCATCATCATCTCCTTGAGGTTTCGTGGCGTTCTGCCTCCTGTTGCAATCTTCGAAGCCGCGAGATTTCAGCTTCGAGACGGTGCACCTGCGACAGGACGGCGTGTGCCGAATCGCTGAGTCGTTCCCGAGTAGAACGTAGTTGCCGGTGTGCTTCTGTCGCTGCGCCGACCATATGGTGATGCTGTTCTGAAATACTCCCCGCAGTGGCAAGATGCGCTCTCTCGGCGATCGGTTCGAGACGGGCAATGAGTCTTTCGCAACGGCCACTGGCGGATGAAATCCGATGCCTAAGGTTCTGAAGCTCAGAAATCTCGGATTTGAGTCGAGAAATTTCTTGTGCGTACATTAAAACGGTCCTTACAAATTATGTGCATAATCGCGGGCGACACGGCTGGCTCTCTGTAGTGCAAGAACCGCTTGTCGTACTTGGCGTTCCGCATCGTCTACGGTGGCCATCAGTTCCTGATCTTTCCGCTGAGTGCTACCACGCAACGTATCGTTAATGCGGACTCGTTGCTTGTTGAATTCATGGCTATAGGCACTGAGACTCTCACCGGTACGTTGCGTGTCGGCGGAGAGCTCTAAAGTCAGGCCACGAAGATTTTCGAGAACGGACATCACTATCCTCCTAAGTACATGAGTGCGGCTCTGATCAGAACGACAACAGCTCCGATCGTGGGAGTAAGAATTGCCATCAGCAAGAGAACCCGGTTTATGATGCGGGAACTGCGGGTTTCGTCATCGAAACGTTGGATCGCCTCCAGCTGGGCGTGATCTCGACTGACGATTTCCCACTCCTGCCTTAACCGCTCACGCTCGTTGTCGATACGATTACTGTCTTCGAAACGAATAATGTCTTGTGGCGGGGTCGCTTCGGATCCGGTGCCTTCCGCGAAGTCGACAGTGTCCTGCCACATCTTTTTCACCCGGGCTGAGGTTTCCTCGAGCCGCCGCATTTGGGAATCATGCTCGTGTTGCGCCGTGTGGATCGAGGACGTTCGTGTCTTGTCATGCCCGGAGATCTGGCGTTCAAAGGATGAATCTTCCTTCAGTAAATTCTCAACCAGCGTCCGGTAACGGGCGACGGCTTCTGCGTTCGTCAGTGATCCACCGTTCATCAATTCGTCTCCTTCAGCAAGGGGGCTTCATAGGGCACGGCAGTCAACGTCGATCCTCCGGTGCCCCGAGAGTGCAACACGAAACGTGGTGAGTCAGTCGGTATTGGGAAGTTATATTCTTGTGTGACGTCGAGCAGCGTGTTTTTGTCTTGGTTGACGAGCGCATAGCAGCCGATGACATTACCGCGATACCCGAAAACCGACTTGACCGACTCAATGCTCCCGAAACGAAGAACAAACCGGAGATTGGTGCTTGGTGTGTCGCCAATCTGCTCTGCGAGGAAGTCAGAAGGATCGAGTCGCGTAAAACTATCCGGATCTGAGTTCAGGCGGTCGCTAAGACCACGAATCTTCTGCAGACCGAGCATGATGATGGATGCATCGCGCATCGTTGGTAGTGAGTCCGCAACAAATTCGCTGGCCTGCTCCCGTGCGATGTACCTGAGCTGACGAGCGAGTGCGGGCTCACGGGCTTCGAGACCGTCGAGCCAGGCAGGGCGGGTTGCAGAATCAACGTTGACCACGAAGATTTGTTCCTGGGGGCGCGCGAGATAGAGAGATCGGACCGCGGCCGCCAAGATGCCAGCGGTTTCACCACCGCTGGCTCCAACAACAGCCAATGCTTGATTAACATCATCGTTCATCGTGTAGGTCGCCGACTGCTCCTCGACGCTAAGCTGGCGGCCCAGGTCGAGAACGATATCTTCGGGATCGTCGGTTTCAAGGTCCAACTTGCCGTGTGCGCTGAACGGCATGTAACTGTCAGGGGTGAACCTAAACGGATAACGGCGTATTCCTCCAGCAGACTGCTCCCACATATGGGTCTGAAGAGATGCTATGAACGATCGGTCGGCGAGGGCACATATTCCCCGTTTATTTTTATCGACATCTTCGCCGATATTCTCGTTGAGTATGACTTCGCCACGATAGGTTAAGTCCGCGGCAGCTCTGTTTTCGTGAGAGAAGAACATCTCAGATTCGCTCGCGTTATTCTTCAACGATAGGCGCGCGTGAAACTGTCCCAAAACCGAATCCCGTTTGCTGTGAAGTGCCTCGATTCCGGACAGAGCTTGCGAGGCCAAAATAAGATGTGTGCCTGTGGCACGACTTTGCCTGGACAACTGCTCGATGAGTGTGACAGCTTCTTCGGACTGAGCGTTATTCCCCGAGAACGGTACTTGGAACTCGTCGATAACGACGACCAATCGGGGAATCTCATGGCCCATACGGCGGTAGGTTTCGTAGTCTTCAGCTCCGGCGTTTTGGAAGAGTCTTTTTCGCTTCTCGACCCGTTGCTGGATGTTACGCAACGCTATAAGTCCATCTTCCTGACGCGTGTGGAGGCCCAGGAGAGAGGCATGGGGTAGCCAGTTTTCCCCATTCTTGTCGGGACCGAACTTCTTGAACTCAAGACCTTCCTTGAAATCCAACAGATAGAGTTCGAGCTCCTCAGGCGGGTACGCGTAGGCCAATCCGTAGACGATATTAAGCAGGAGATTGGACTTGCCCTGCCCGACAGCACCACCGATCAGCATATTAGCGATCGGCGGCGATGCGCCACGCAGTCGCACGATCAGTGGCTCTTTTTGATATCTGCCAATGACGGTTTCGAGACCGTCTATAGCACTCGACTGCCAGAATTCGACATCACTATCCCGGAGCACCGACTGAAGCGGAATGACCGGACCTTTTGCCTCCCGGGCGGTTCTAACAGCGTCCTTCACGACATCTCGTACAGCCGTCGAGTCGTAGGAAATGTGAGTCTGAAATCGGTCAGAGGGAGGGTATCCGGCAATCTCTATCGAATGTGGATGGACAATAACGTGTTCACAGCCGGAAAGGATCTTCTCATCGGCGGTAACGAGATCTTCGTCCATATCGTGGTCCAGCGTGCGCAAGACAATGAGGAACGCTCCCTTATTCGCAACGTGACTGAACTTGGCCAGTCGCTGTGCTCCTTCTTTATCGAGTCCCGCTGGATAGTCGAGCAAAACCAGCACGTGGTATTCGCCTTCAGGGGTATCGAGTGTTTTCCAATACTCAGACAACGATGGGGACTGTACTTGTTTGAGCATGGACGCCGTTTCTTGTACGTGCGCAAAGATCTCGCCCAAACGCTGGCGTAGTTCGTGCACTTCTGACATAGGCTTCGGTGCGGTTTGCGGTCGTGCGTCTTTGAGGGGTCCGAAATCGGCGAGTTCACTACTGACATTGGGGTCGAAGAGACTCAGCCGCAGGTGTAGGGCGGGTATTTGGGAGACGACATCGGCGACCACAGACCGTACTAGCTGTAGGGCGAGTTCGCGTGTCTGCTGGGTTGAACTGATAACGACCCCTGAACTATCGATCAAAGGAATGCTGAGCGGGGCCTCATCCCCCCGTTGTCCGTGAATGGTCCCAACCCGAGTAAGGGGATTTGGGGCACGGACTCCTCCATTCTCAGGAATGTCTCGAACACGGGACGATGGGTCTGCTTTTCGTAGTTCGCTGAGTAATCGTGCGACCGCGTTCTCGCGGGAAGCTGTGGCAGAAATTTCACCTGATCGATAGACGGCCTCGGCGTCTTGGATTGCGTGCTGGAGCTGTTCGCTGGCTTCAGCACGATTTGCGGAGATTCGCTTTTCAGCATCTGTTTGGGCAACGTGAGCTTGTCCTGCCAGTGAACCGATGGATTGTCGAAGATGAGCGATGCGTGTTGTGATATTCACGGGAATCCACCTTTCTCTTCTCGGTTCTTGGCGAGCAAGTCAAGTGTGGTGCACAGCACGAGCGCGATCACGATGGTGATAAATGGTGAGAACGCATACGGTGTATCGACGTCTGAGAAGACAACGGAGGTTGCAACCACCAAGTCTGCCACGAGTGCTAGGCCAAGAGCGCTCCAGAATAGCTTTCTTGCTTGGTTCCGGCCACCTAGTGGAGACAAAGGTCTCCAAATGATGGCTGCAAACCAGAGGATGTTGAGAATCAGTGGTGCGAAAACCATGTTCTCCGGTGGGGTGACGTCCTCGGGGATTATAGATAAAAAAGCGTCCCAGCCGGTGATGAGCTGAAATGCGCATACAAAAGCGGCGACCTCTGTGAGCAGGAGCGCGGCGAACCCGGCGTAACCGAGAGTTACTCGTTCGCGGGCTGCCCACTCGGGGTCAGTTAGAGTTCGGCGAGCATCACGAACATGATGTTGTTGAGACTTTCGCCCCTCGGCGGAAATAAGTTCGACGGTTCGATCGGTAGCTTGATCGATGACACTCGGCGAAGCATCGTGCGGAATGGACAGCATCTCGGCGGCAGTCGACGGATCCAGTCGTTTCGGCGAACTCTTGGGAATTGTCAACGCGGACCTTTCTACAAGCGGTGGTTCTCGTGCCGTGATGTAACCGATGTTACATTAACTATCAGGCATCTGTGCTGGAAAACACATCCAGCAGATCTTGTACAGGAGGAAATACCCCACACGAAAACGCGGGATACCGTAGTTGGAAAATGGGGGGTGTCCCCTGTGCTTTAAGTCAAGCTGCTTGGGGAACTTTGTTTGGGGCGGCATGATAGAAGTTGCCATCTCGGACCAAGGCGAACATGACGTTGAGGCGGCGGCGTGTCAGACAGATCACTGCGGCGTTATGTTTCTTGCCTTCTGCGCGTTTCTTGTTGTAGTGGGCTTTCGATACCGGGTCGTGGCAGGAGGCCACCCATGCGGATCGGAATAAGGCGTTGTTGAGTTGTTTATTGCTAGAGCGGGCCGGGAACTCACCTCGGATCGAGGTCTCAGAGCGACGCGTTACGGGAGCAATGCCGGCGTAGGTGGCCAGGTGATCTGGGGTGGGGAAGGAGCTGAAGTCTGCTGCAGTGAGCAGGATCGTGGCGGCGGTCTTGATTCCGACTCCTGGCATAGAAATCAAGACCTGGGTAAGAGGGTGAGCATCGACCATCGCTTCCACCTCGGTGGCCACCAGAGCGCGTTGAGCTTTGAGCTCTTTGATCTGGGCGGCCATCCTGGGAATGATCAGTTCCACGGTAGCTGTTCCAGGCACGGTGACCGTTTGCTCAGCTAGGGCCGCGAAGATCTGGTCGATCAACGCGGAGGGGTCTTTGCGGGCCTGATTTTTCGCCCAGCGTTTTACCCCAGATTTGCCAGCAGCCTGCAGGCCGTGGGGTCCGTGATACCGAATCAACAACTCCAGGACAATGGGCCGTGTGAGGACGGTGCCGGTGAAGACTCGTTCCAGTGACGGGTAAATGTGCACCAGCAACGATCGTAGTCGGTTGATGGCTGGGGTACATTCCCGAGCCAGGTCATCATCAAACCCAGCCAGCACTTTCAACGCCGAGAACAGATCAGATTCCCGATCCACGGCTCGTAGCGTATGGGGCATGGTTCTGGCAGTATCAGCAATGATGAACGCGTCCCGGGCATCAGTTTTGGGCCGGCCGGGATACAGATCAGCGGCCTTGCGCATCGCCAAGCCCGGCAAGTATGCCACGGTGGCGTCACAGTCTCGGGCCACCGCGATCGGTAAGGCACCAATGGTGTTAGGCTGATCGACCACCACCAGCACTGAATCGTGCCTTTGGAGCTGAACGATGACGTCTTGCAATGCGGTTTCGTCTTGCGGTAATTCCCGGTCGTAGAGTTTCTCGCCGGTGGTTGTCAGGGCGCATCCGTATTGTGCGCTTTTACCAACGTCTAGCCCCAGGATCACATCGTCGGTTGTTGTCATGGCAGTCTTGCTCACTGCTGGTAGCAAGGCCGCTGTGATCATGACACCCGATGCTTGCACCCACGTGACGAAGAAACCTCAACACACTGCTTGGGCCGCATCCCTATGAGAAGTCAACGCGCGTCCTGGACCTCTGGCGGCAACACCCCCGGACCATGAAATGACAGGGCAACACAGCCATACCAGAGCCAGCGACCAGCTCCTTAGATAGACCTAAGAAATATCCTAGAAGGACCTATAAATAAATGTAACGGGGAGAGATAGACACCAGTGGTGGTCAGAACAATACAACTTTTCCTCATGATTGGCACGGCCAACGGGCGGAAGAAAGCGACCCTGCGAAATTGGACCGGAGTCACCCATCTCATCCCTCGCACGATGCTTCAGCGGACGGATAGTCGAATCCGACCAGGCAGTGTTCACCCGCCTGACCTACATCGGTTTAGCCCACCTCGGCCTGAGACAAGACGAGGTGGGCCTGATGGTCTTCGGCGAGCTCCTGGACCTGGTGGACTGCTGGCGGATCGAGACAGGACGAGCGAAACCAGCACGGGTGTGGTTCATCGACGACATCATCCCAGCCGGGATTTAGCCAGCTGCGCGATCATTTCCCACGGTAGGTGCGAGCGAACAAATGCACTGCGGGAACGTCTGGGAATCGTCAACGCTTCGTCAGCCACACGCTGGACCAGATCGGTATCGGCTCCGAGCGCCTCAGCAATCCAGACCAGCCCTTCGGGGTGTTGAAGCCGGTTATAGGTCGTTTTCGCCGACACATTCGGTTCTTTCCGCATGAACGCTCCGCTGCCGGTCGTCGCTTGCGATGCGAACCACTCCGCCATGTGTTCACGCTGCGAGGACCACCAGCGCCCATTCTTTTGTGGATCGGCTTGTTCCATAGCATCAGAAATCGGCAAATGCGCATCCAGCTTTGCAAGCAGTTTCGCGAACCGGCGCACATCAATATCGGTGTCACTCACGTTGTGCTCCCTCGCATCGCGGACGATTCCCACTACCTAATTCTAGTTCGAGGAGGTGACCTTCACCGTGGCTGATAGCTCGTTTGGTCTCAAGATCGGTCTGGAAGGTGAACGCGAGTTCAAGCGGGCCATCACCGACATCAACCGTGAAATGCGGGTGCTGGGCTCGGAGATGAAACTGGTGGCTTCCCAGTTCGGGAAGAACGCCACCAGTGCGGATGCGCTCACGGCTCGTAACCAGGTGCTGGCTAAAGACATCGAGACCCAAAAGGCCAAGATCGAAACACTCAAGGCCGCGCTGGAGAACTCGGCCGAGTCGTTCGGGGAGAACGATTCGCGCACGAAGAACTGGCAGATCCAGCTCAACAACGCCGGAGCTGAGCTCAACGAGCTAGAAAAAGAACTCAAGGCCAACAACGATGCGCTCGGCGAGTTCGGTGACGAGCCCGACGGGGCAGGCGATGACGCGAAAGACGCTGCCAAGGACGCCGGGCACTTGGAGGACGCAGTCGATGATCTCGGTGACGAGATGGACGACACCGGGGATAAGACCCGCGTCTTTGGGGACGTGCTCAAAGCGAATCTGGCCGCCGAGGCGATCATCGCCGGTGTCAAGGGCATCGGCAAGGCGATCGCAAGCATCGGCCGGGGTAACGCCGCCGGCTATGGGGTGAGTACGTTGCAGGAACCAAGGGCCGGCGGGCGATCACCTGGAGCCGGGGACTCAAAGACAGGTTCGACGTCAACGACAAGACCGATGAGGACATCATCGACGATACCGAGTCAGCCCCGGCCCGGTGGCTGGCCGAAGGCCGTGGATACGACCGCCTGCGCAGATCAGACCCGGAACTCTTAGCCGTAGTGCTCGAAGCTGCCGAAGCAGACAAATGGGCCACCGTGGAGAGTCTGCTACCGGGCCGCCCGCCACCAGACCCAGACGACACCGGAGAAGACTGACCTAGCGATCAAGGGACCCCGGAGTGCCTCATGTCAAGATCCCCGGGAATTGCAGGTCGTGCCTCACACATATTTTCCCCGCTAACCGGGGTCTGAGCCGGCCCGGGTGTGGTGGACCTTGATGCCCGCGGGATCCGGTTGGGCCTGAGCTTTCTCGATCTGGCGTTCAAGTCTCGCAGTCTTGCCCGCAGCGAGCTTGATCAACCGTTGCTGGATCTGATCGATCTCGGCAGCCATGCCGACCGGATCCAGACCTGCCCGGTACTTCTGAAGCTCTTGTTTCTGCTGGGCGTTGAGGATCCCGGAATCCAGCAATCGTTGATACGGTGTCTTCGGGAGAGTTGTAGACGCGTTTGCGGCCGGCCGACATGATCGGTGGAATACCCGGTCGGTTTCTTCCTCGGAGTGAAGAAGTTCAGGCGGTCGTTGACCAACGGCCACAGGCGTTGCAGTAGCTGTAGCTCGGTCGCGGTGTCGTAGCGGTAGGAGAACCCGTACCGGCGCATGAAGTGGTTGTTCTTCGATTCGATGGTGGCCTGATCGTTCTTCGTATCCGGGCGTGCCCGGGTGAAGAAGATCTTGCGGTCAGCGGCCCAGTCGATGAGGTTGTGGTTGATGAACTCGGACCCGTTGTCGAAGTCGAGTCCGGTCACCAGGTAGGGCACAGTATTGACGAGTTGTGTGCAGGCATCGACGACGTGGGTCGAGGCGTTGTTCTTCATCGGGTGGGTATAGACCCACCCGGTGTGCATGTCGGTGTCGTTCACGCAGCGGGCGAACTCGCCGTTGAGAGTCGGGCCGCAGTGGGCGAGGGTATCGATTTCGAAGAAGCCGGGTTCGTCGTCGAGTTCGTCACCGGCCTTGGGCACGGTGATGGAGTTACGCAGTAGGCTCCCGGGCTTCGTCGCTGACTTCCCAGGCAGGGGATCCTTGTCACGGACTGGTTTGAGGTACCGGTTGATGGTCGCCGGACTCATCGCCAACAGCTTGGCACGCACGCTGTGGTTGTAGCGGCCTTTGCCCGGGATCAGGTGGGTGGGCTTCGAGGCAGTCCAGTAGGCCTTTCATGGCTGCGGCGAGGTACTTACCGCAGATGCCGCCGGCGATCGAGCACACGTATGGCAAGATCTTGACCGCGTCGTAGGAGTATTTGCGGGCCTTCGTCTTCGGCCTGTCGATGACCGCGACTGTGGCTGTCGCGCGTCCTTGGGGTTGCCGGGTACGGCGGGTGAGTTGCTGGCGGGCGTGGTCGCGGTTCCACCCGGTGAGTTCGGTGACGGTATCGAGGATCGCGGCTTTAGGTTTCTTCGGCGCTTGCGTGTAGGCGGTGGCGTAGTTCTTCGTGATCTCGATTCGGCTGCTCATAGATACGTCCTTGTCGACCATGACCCCCTCGTCGTCGTGCCTGGTGGCCCGGGAGAAAGATTTCGCGGGGATTATTCTGTGAGGCACGACCCCTTACTACCTGGGGGCTTTCTATGAGTCTCGTCGGGCTTTTGCCTTACCGATCACCACACCGGACCAAAAGAAGTGAAACACTTCATCAGGTCTGACCAGAATTGCTGGGCATAGCGTTTCTGTGTTCCTGACTCGGTGCCCTCTGCACGCCATTGGTTGATTCGATCCCGCCAGAAAACAGCCATTTTCTGCAGACGTGTACGGATACCATTTCGGTCAATAACGTCAGACACTAGACCACCTGTTGACGAGAGCAATCAAGCAGTCGTCACAGACTGCCGTATGTAGTGCACTTTGAATCGATTGGTCCGGAGGCCATGCACCACGTCACCATTCGCAACACCCCGAGGTCCAAAAACTGGCACTAGTTTGCTTCCCCGTCTCACAGCCCATACCGCGATAACGGGGGTCGCAATTAGACCCAGGTCAGCCCCACATCGGTCACCGAAGCTACCACACCAACCAATCCACCGATGAGCACCACCGACCATGCTGGGACTTTGGCGAACAGTAGTAAGGCGAAACACCCCACGGCGATGATCAGTGTGGCATATCCGGTAATCCCTTCGGTGATGATGGGAGTGATCAGCGCGGCTGTCATGATGCCGACAACGGCAGCATTGGCCCCGAGAACGGCAGAACGGGCCACCTGGTTCTGCTGAATCTTGGACCAAAATGGCAGGGTAGCCAACAGAAGCAGAATACCTGGAAGGAAGACGGAGACCAGTGCCAGGGCTGCACTCAGCCATGCGCTCCCACCGGATCCCATCTCGAACCCGAGGAATGCTGCGAACGTGAACAACGGTCCAGGTACCGCCTGGGCCGCACCGTAACCGGCCAAGAATTGATCTTGACTGACTGCTTCTGTGACCGCAGGCTCGGCTTGGAGTAGGGGTAAGACGACATGGCCGCCACCGAAGACCAGGGCACCGGCACGGTAGAACGCGTCCGTCAAGCTCACCCAGGGGTCGTCCCAGAGGGCAGTGATGATTGGTAAGCCGAACAGCAAGACCGCAAAGAGTACAACGCTGATGATGCCCACGTATTTGGAGATTTCCACGCTGAGTGGGGCAGGCTGTGTCTGAACCAGGTGACGGCACCAGATGACGCCGGCAATGATTCCGGCCACGATGGCGCCGATTTGACCGATATTCGAGGGGAGGATTAAGACGAGGGCGACGGCAACGATCCCGATGAGAATGCGCCGCAGGTCAGGTGTTAAGGATTTTGCCATGCCCCACACAGCGTGTGCGACCACAGCAACGGCCACCGCCTTCAGGCCGATGACGAGACCTTCTGCGATCGCACCGTCCAAATTCACGGCGCCGATGGCGAATAACACGAGCAATAGTGCCGAGGGCAGGGTAAACGCCGTCCAAGCTGCTACCGCTCCCAGGTAGCCACCTCGGATGAATCCCAAAGCGAAACCTACCTGGCTTGAGGCAGGGCCGGGTAAGAACTGACAGAGCCCGACCAGCTGTCCGTAGTGCTCTTCACTGATCCACCGCCGGCGAGACACTAGCTCATTTCGGAAATATCCAAGGTGAGCAATAGGTCCGCCAAAAGAGGTGAGTCCTAGTCTGAGGAAGACATGAAAGACTTCCCACGGCTTAGTCTTCGTCATGCTGGTCTTCACCCCGTGAAATACCTGCCCCTGTTGTCGTGGACCGCATCCGAGTCATGTGGTTGGCCCTCGTTCATTTTAGATGAGAACTTCGACAAACCGGTGCGGGAAATCCATGTGGCCTCCCGAGTCGTCACGGTTCCCCAGGGCGGTGTCGCCGGGCAGGGCAACGGTGCACACTATTTACTTTATTTCCCGAATTTCATCAGAACACACCAGCAGACTATGCGAATGGTTGATGGTCGAGTATCGAGAGAGAGTCTCTGGAAGACATCGATTTTGACGTGCGAGAATTTGCAGGGCTGCTAGCTCGGTTACCTGAGCCCCTCCCGATATCAGATTCTTTTGAGCAAACCAATCGCCAGAGGACAGGCCGTTGGCGGACCTTTCAACGAGAGCATATGACTGAGTGGTTCGCTTCCCAAACAACGACCGGTTTTGGCGCCTACGTTAGGCGAAGACCGGATCTATCAGCAAAGAAGACTCATAACCGTCTCCAGAGCGCTGAGAAACTCGTATGGATTGCGGAAGCACTTGGAGCTGATGCTGACCTTGTCCAACAAGTTGCCGACGACGTGTTGATCAGGCCTTGTCGCGGTCGGTGCGGACACGTGAGGGAGCACCTGCCTTGGGAGCTGATCGCGGAAATGGCGGAAGACTCCTTTTCGGAATGAGGTGATCGAATCAAGAGTGCCGGGTGTTTCCATGGCCTGTGGTCTCTGATGGATAGCAGTCCACGCGGTTTCGCGGTTGCCCGGTTGATTCCACTGCACCAGAACTTCTCGGGAAAGTCGTTGTTTCCACCTGAAGCCGGGTTTATGTTGCTGTTCGGCGAGCTACTGCGGAAGCGCCCGAAGGTTTTTGGAGCGGAGAGAAAGCAGGGGGCGTTCGTGAGAGAATCTTCGGTATTGTTTTGCCTATGTCAATTATTTCACCTTCCCTCGTTGAATCCGCGTCATCGCGGCTCGCGGACATGCTCCGTGATATTCAGAAGTTGGTAGAGGTCGAGTCTTTTTCCTCGGACCTGGAAGCTGTGGCTCGTGGTGCTGAAGCTGTTTCTGAGGTTATTTCTCAACGGTTGGGTGCCACCGTGGAAACCCTCCAGGTCGATGGTGTTACGCACCTGCGTCTACGTTTCGGAGCAGGCAACCCGAAAGTCGTCATCCTGACTCACCAAGATACGGTGTGGCCCCTGGGGACCCTGGAACGCATTCCCTTTAGCAATGATGGTTCCAAGCTTCGAGGCCCTGGCTCTCTTGACATGCAAACCGGCGTGGTCATGGCCGTTCATGCCACAGCCATGTTGCAGGAATTGGGAGTGGATCTCGATGGTCTCTGCATTCTGGTGACAGGAGATGAAGAAGTGGGTTCGACAACATCGCAGGAGCTCATTCTCTCAGAGAGCCAGAATGCGACGGCAGTTTTCGTTACCGAAGGCGCTTTTGAGACGTCGCTGAAGATTGCTCGTAAAGGCACATCGGATTATGTCGTTGCCGTTAAAGGGCGAGCCGCTCACGCGGGTCTTGAACCTGAGCAGGGCATCAATGCGGGTCTTGCTTTGGCTCTGCTGGTGCCGAAGATTGCCGGCATGAGTGATCCTGACCAGGGGACTACAGTCACACCAACCATTATCAAGGCCGGAACCACGCCCAACACCGTCCCCGCTTCTGCTCAAGTCACCGTTGATGTCCGGACCCCGACCCGAGAAGAGCAAGACCGTGTCGATGCCGAAATGCGCCAGCTCGTGTCTCCGCTTCCTGGGGCAACGGTGACAGTTCTAGGTGGCGTCAATCGTCCGCCAATGGAGCGTAGCACCGGCGCCGATCTTCTAACCCAAGCGCAGACGATTGCGGAGACGTTGGGCATAGAGCCATTCGAGGGAGTCGGTGTGGGAGGAGCCTCTGATGGCAACTTTACCGCCGCCCAAGGGATTCCCACTTTGGATGGAATGGGGGCGTGCGGTGCAGGAGCACACGCTGATCACGAGCACGCTCTGGTGGAGTATATTGCGCCACGAACAGCGCTCTTGGCTGCCATGGTTGCTACCCAGCTTGAGAAACGTGACACGGAATAGGCTGACAAAATTTATGAGGTGTCGCTCAAAAGCTGTCTCTAGCCCAGGCCTTGAATAATACCCGCGAGAAGCGCAGTTTGCGGAGCGATGGAGGAGATCAAGATATGCTCGTGAAATGCGTGAGGTCCTTCGCCGTCGGCTCCAAGACCATCTATCACCGCCAAGCCACGTGCGGCGACAAAATTGGCGTCAGAAGCACCACCGGCGGCCTTCGGTGAAAGTTCTCTGCCCAGCCTCTTGCCTACTTCTAGTGCACGGTAGAGCGCCCTTTCAGAAGCGGGATTGAGCGTCATCGGTGGTCTATCGCCTGCGCCCATCTCAATCTCGAGGGAGAGCCGATCATCACTGGCAAAAGGTTCAGGTAATTTTAGCGCTGGTAACTGGCGATTAATTCGTTGTTGTTCCTCGAGCGTGGTCACTCGAATATCCACGAGAGCTTCGGCGAATCCTGCAACGACGTTGCGTCCTGTGCCACCATTGATAACTCCCACGTTGACGGTGGTACCCTGCTCGGGATCGGCGAGACTGGTGATATCGCTGATTATTGTCGCGAGCGCGTGGATAGCGTTGGCACCTTTTTCTGGTTCCAACCCCGCATGCGACTGGCGCCCATATACCCTAACATCCGCAAACATCACGCCTTTGCGTTCATGTTTGGGATGCCCCTGGGCGCTGGGCTCGGTGACTAAAGTGAGTCTCGATCTCGATGCCACGTCCTCGATCAAGTGCCGCGATGAGAGCGATCCGATCTCTTCGTCCCCCGTGAGTAATAACGTGACGGGCGGGAACGCCTGCCCGAGTGCTTTCATTGCTCTGATCGCCCAGGCGAGTTGTATGATCCCGAACTTCATATCCAAGACTCCGGGACCAGAAAGTTTGTCTCCGTCGGCCTTGAGTGGCCAGTCATCGATCGTGCCCTGTGGCCACACCGTATCGT
Organism: Auritidibacter ignavus; assembly: GCF_029853775.1. Lineage (NCBI taxonomy): Bacteria > Bacillati > Actinomycetota > Actinomycetes > Micrococcales > Micrococcaceae > Auritidibacter > Auritidibacter ignavus. Next base: position 671,632 of record NZ_CP122564.1, on the reverse strand, counting down.
AATGGCACAGCACCAGTACTGCTTGCTGGATGCTATCAGTGTGGTCTTCGGCGGTACGACCGTGCCAGTGTAGCTTCAAGACATCGCCGTAGTCGGTGTGCGGATTCCTGAATTCAGCGTCAGGTTCTCCAGTACGGGAAATCACAGTATGGCGAATCACTTCGAGACCACTATCCAGCAGGGCTTTGTCGTTACTGGGCGTTTCCGCTGTGACAACCCTTCTGAGGTCGTCGATAAATTCCTGTTGGTGTGAGTTGATGTAGTTCTCAACGGCATCCGTCGTGGCGGGCATCGCGGGAGAAGCCTTCCTGTGGGCTGGCGGTAATCAAACGTTAGCGGACGGGAACGCCGGGGCCTAGGGGAATTCCGATGGCGTACCAGACCATAAAGAAAAGGAACCAGCCGACTAGCAACGCGATAGAGATCGGCAAGGTCATGGAGATCAGTGTGCCGATTCCGGCACGCGGATAGTACCGTTGCAGATACCCTAAGACGAGGGCGAAATACGGGCTCATCGGCGAAATGATATTGGTGGGCGAGTCACCGATGCGGAACAACATCTGAGTAACTTCCGGAGAAATCCCGATCAGCATCAGCATAGGTACCAAAACGGGTGCCATGAGTGTCCATTGAGCAGATCCGGAGGTGATAAAGAAGTTTAGCGCCGCGACCAATAACACCACTCCGCCAAAGAGGACGATTGTCGGCAAGTTGGCCTGCGACAGGAACTCTGCACCGTTAATGGCCATTACCTCGCCCATGTTTGACCATCTGAAGTAAGCGATGAATTGTGCTGCCGCAAAGAAGATAACAATGATGGGTGCCAGTTCTTTAATCGCTTTGGCCATCATGTCCGGGACATCGTGTAGTTTGCGTATAGTTCCGTTCACCAGGCCATAGGTGACACCGGCGACGAAGAATGCCAGTGCGATTGGTAACGCGATGTCGGTAAGTAACGGAGAGTCCAGCGCATCTCCACTTTCAGCCTGCATCGGAGAACCTGGTATGAACAGTAGAGCGAAATAGATAGCCAGGAAGAGCACGATAGCAAGTGCTGTCCATCCCAGAGAACGGACTTCTTTCTTCGTATACGTCAGTAGCGATTCGTCGTCATCGATCGCAGTATCTGCATCTGTATCCCGACCCGTTTGGAGTACTGCGGTCGCCGCGCCTCCTGCTCGATCTTCTTCGTCACGGAAGCGCCGAGTCATTTTCACCAGCAAGAGTTCAGCAACAAGGGTGACCAGGGTGGCGAGGACTACGGCAGACGCCATAGAGAAAAAGTAATTGGCAACTGGGGACACGACGTATTCATCGTCAATAATATGAGCTGCACTCGTGCTAATACCGGCCAGGACGGGATCCACTGCAGTAATTAGTAGTGACGAGTTGTATCCCGCCGAGGCTGAACCGAAGGCAACGATTGCGCCGAGCACTGCGGAGCGACCGGCGGCCTTGAACGCGGCGGCTGCTAAAGGAATCAAAATGACGTAGATTGCGTCGGAGGCCACAGAACCGGTGACGCCAGTCAGAGCGATAGTAAATGTGAGCCATTTGGTCGAGACACGAGAAACAATGACCCGAATTGCACTGCTAATCAGTCCCGAGCCTTCGGCGACAGCCACGCCAAGCATGACCGTGATGATGATGCCAAGTGGCGGGAACTCGACAAAGTTAGCTATCGCATCTTCAATCATCCGCTGAAAACCCGCGGGGTTGAGCAACGATTGGACAGCTACGTGCTCGTCGTCGGCCGGATTCACAGCACTGAGGCCAACGCTTTCAAGAACGGCCGAAAGGACAAGGACAAGAACGGCTAACGCTATAAACAGCCAGAACGGGTGCGGCAGATAGTTGCCGATCTTCTCAAGCCATTGGAGTGACCGTACCAAGCGTCCGTCTCTCGGCGTGGTAGCTACACTATCGGCGGAAGCTACTTTTGGCTCCGGATCGTGTTGTTGAGTTGTCATAGCGGTCCTCTGTTCAAGAGCGAGTGACGAGATGATTTGCGGGCCGGCGATTCAACGTTGGATGTGTCGCGTAGGCCTGTCTAGATAGCTTGACTAATGTGAACTAAATCATAACGAAAGCAACCGGATTTTTTCAAAGCGATCTCGTTGAGGTGCTGAGATGTGAGGGACGAGAAGTCATATATTTCTGTGGGGGATTCATGAGTCAGATCGGATTTTATCGACAGGGTCTCGCGCTCTTTCGTCTTACCAGCTCAGACGGTAACTAGCGTTAAACAAAACCGGGGACCACGCGATCGCGAGGTCCCCGGCCAGATGTGCAGACTTAAACGTCTAGATTAGGCGTCCATCTTCTGAACCTTGGCGGCAGCACCGGACTTGCGGTTTGCGGCCTGGTTCTTGTGAATGACACCCTTGCTCACGGCTTTGTCCAGCTTACGGCTGGCTACGGCCAGAGCCTTCGAGGCGGCTTCCTTATCACCGGACTCAACGGCTGCATCGAGGTTGCGCAGGTGAGTCTTCAGCTCGGACTTGTACGCATTGTTGCGACGACGAGCCTTTTCGTTGGTGAGAATACGCTTCTTTTGCGACTTAATATTGGCCACGGAAATGGTCCTAACTTCTGTCGAGGATTGGTCGGTTGAGGGAGTTTCCTATCCCGAGCGACTGAGCGGTGTGGGGGCACCTAGGAAAGCTCGACACAGGGTGCCCGTCGACCTACGCGGACACACAGCTGACCATCATACCACGCAACAGCGTGCGGATTCTTCGTGGTGTGCGGTGGCACTGAGCACATACACTGGCTGGCACCCTGGTGCAATCATGAGACAATAGACCATTAGACCTTATTCATTGTCATCGATGAAGGATGTTGCCCTTGTCGCCACAGGCTATTGATCCGCCCCGTCCTGGGTCGACCAACCCGGTGCAGATTCGAAACTTCTGCATTGTCGCCCACATCGACCACGGTAAATCTACCCTGGCCGACCGGATGTTGCAGAAAACCGGCGTGGTGACTCCCCGGGAGATGAAAGACCAGTTTTTGGACCGGATGGACATTGAACGCGAACGCGGGATTACCATCAAATCCCAAGCCGTGCGCATGCCCTGGGCCTATGAAGGCACCAACTACGTGCTGAACATGATCGACACCCCCGGGCACGTCGACTTCAGCTACGAAGTCTCCCGCTCTCTAGCCTCCTGTGAGGGGGCGATTCTGCTGGTTGATGCTTCCCAAGGGATTGAAGCTCAAACGCTAGCCAACCTGTATTTGGCGATGGAACACGAGCTGTCCATTATCCCGGTGCTTAATAAAATTGACCTTCCGGCAGCTGATCCCGACCGCTACGCGGTAGAGATCGCCAACCTGATCGGTGTGGAACCCGACGACGTACTCCGCGTCTCGGGTAAAACCGGTGAAGGCGTGGAAGAACTGCTCGATGAAGTGGTCCGGTCCACCCCCGCACCTGAGGGCAATCACGATGCGGCCACCCGGGCGATGATTTTCGACTCGGTCTATGACAGCTACCGTGGTGTGATTACCTACGTGAGAATGGTCGACGGCGAACTCCAACCCCGCCAGAAGATCAAGATGATGGCCACCGGTAGTACCTACGAACTCCAGGAACTGGGTGTGTATTCACCCGATGCCATCCAAGCTGAGGGATTGTCGGTCGGTGAAGTCGGGTACCTGATTACCGGCGTCAAAGACGTGCGCGAATCCAAAGTCGGTGACACCATTACCTCGGCCCACGATCCGGCCGAGGACCTGATTAGTGGCTATGAGGAGCCTCAGCCGATGGTGTTCTCCGGTTTGTATCCCATTGATGGCTCGGATTACCCGGACCTGCGTGATGCCCTGGATAAGCTCAAGCTCAACGATGCTGCGCTGAACTATGAGCCCGAAACCTCGGTGGCGCTCGGTTTCGGATTCCGTGTCGGATTCTTGGGATTGCTCCACCTGGAGATTGTGCGCGAACGTCTGGAACGCGAATACAACCTGGATTTGATTTCTACCGCGCCCAACGTGGTCTACCAGGTCACTACCGAAGACGGCACCGAAGTTGATGTCACCAATCCTTCAGAGTTTCCCGAAGGCAAGATCCGGTCGGTGCGTGAACCCATGGCGCAAGCCACCGTGATTGTGCCCAGCGAATTTATCGGTGCGGTCATGGAACTCTGCCAGGGTAAGCGCGGACAGCTTCAAGGTATGGACTACTTGTCCGAAGAGCGTGTCGAGATCCGGTACTGGATCCCGTTGGCCGAAATTGTCTTCGACTTCTTTGACCAGCTGAAATCCCGGACCAGGGGCTACGCCTCGTTGAACTGGCAACGCGATGGCGACCAAGAAGCGGACCTGGTCAAGGTGGATGTGCTCCTTCAAGGCGACACGGTCGATGCGTTCTCAGCGATCACCCACCGTGACCACGCCTACGCCTACGGGGTCAAGATGACCGGAAAGCTCAAAGAGCTCATCCCGCGTCAGCAGTACGAGGTGCCCATTCAGGCAGCCATTGGTTCCCGGATTATTGCCCGCGAGAATATTCGGGCTATCCGCAAAGATGTGCTGTCCAAGTGCTACGGTGGCGATATTTCGCGTAAGCGGAAGCTGTTGGAGAAGCAGAAGGAAGGCAAGAAGCGGATGAAGATGGTCGGCCACGTGGAAGTGCCACAGGAAGCTTTCATTGCTGCTCTGTCCACCGACGGTGGCGACTAAGCCTCCAGGAGGCCTGACGATCTCGTGCCACACGTTGACCTGCAGGGCTACAGGGTTCCTGACTCCCCGCTGTTTCCCGCTGACGTCGGTCAGCGCATCTCCGAGTCGCTGACAGCGGGAACACCCAGGACCTTCTCGTTGTACGTGCACATTCCGTTTTGTACGGTCCGGTGTGGGTACTGCGACTTCAACACCTACACGGCCACCGACTTTGGGCCCGGAGCCTCCCACGACACCTACGCCACAACGGTCTTACAGGAACTGGAAATGGCCCGGGAGCGGATGGATGCTTCGGGCATTCCGAACCGGCCGATTCATACCGTCTATTTTGGAGGCGGGACGCCGACACTATTGCCTGCCACAGACCTGGTCCGGATTGTTGAGCGAGCCCGGGAGCTCTTCGGTATCAAACCGCAGGCGGAAATCACCACCGAGGCCAATCCGGATACCGTTACCGAGGATTCGATCGCCGAACTGGCCGAGGGAGGATTCACCCGGCTGTCGCTGGGCATGCAGTCGGCGGTCGGCCACGTACTGAAAGTCCTCGACCGGTCACACACCCCGGCCAATATTCCCCCGGCGGTGGTCTGGGCAAAACAGGCCGGGCTGGAGGTCTCCCTCGACCTGATCTTTGGCACACCGGGGGAGAGCCTGGCAGATTGGCAACAGAGCCTTGAGGTCGCCATTGAGCAGGCCCCGGAACATCTGTCTGCCTACGGACTCATCGTTGAACAAGGCACCAAATTGGCGGCCCAAATTCGGCGTGGCACCTACCCCGATACCGACGGGGACGACCAGGCCGATAAATACGTGATGGCCGAGGAGCTACTGGGCCAGGCGGGGTACCGCTGGTATGAAATCTCCAACTGGGCTCATGATCCGGAAGGCACCGGAGTGCATCGGGCAGAACACAATCTGGCCTACTGGCGTAATCAGGACTGGTGGGGCGCGGGCCCCGGAGCTCACTCGCATTTAGCCGGCATCCGGTGGTGGAATGCCAAGCATCCGCTGGCTTATGCGCAACGGTTGAGCTCGGGGGTGCCTGCCGCGGTTGGGATGGAACAACCCGATGAGGCAGAACGCCACCTGGAAAATATTATGCTCGGGATCCGCCTTTCCGAAGGACTCGCCATCTCAGAGCTGAGTCCAACAGAACAAGAACAGATTCCCGAGCTACTGCGACAGGGATTATTAGAACCAGGCGCTGTGAAGAGAGGTCGCTTAGTGCCGACCCTACACGGACGGTTACTGGGGGATGCCATCACCCGCCAGCTGGCCGATATCTAGCTGACTAGCTGATCAGGCGCAGGTTGACCGGGTAGCGGTAGGGGCGACCCTTATTGACCTCGATACCGGCCACCACACCGGAAACGGTCATAAACAGCCAAATCAACACGGTCAGTACAGCGAAGATCGCGCCGATCACCGGCAACAAGGACAAAACGTTCAGCACGATAGCCACCACCGACAATGGCAAAGTGAAGTTCAGGGCTTCCTTCGATTCTTGGGCGGTGAAGGGGCCACGCTCGCGGAAGACCAAGTAGATCACCAGTGAGGGGATGAACATCAAAATGGCACCAAAATGTGCGACAGCGGCCCACTGACGGTCCTCGGAGGGAGTCAGCGGTTTCGGCTCTGACGTCTCATTCTGCTGGGGGCCAGAAGTATTTCCCGAGTACTGGGACACGAGTTCCACCTTTTCTCTCCGAGCTGTCACAGCTACTGTCTCAGCTTTATGCCATCACGTCCGGTCCCTTCGTCAGGTGAATCCGGGCGAATTCAACCATCAGTATAGGAGGACAACCTGAATTTCGTGTAAAGAACACGATCAGGTCCGAGAGCTAGGCGGGCTCCACGGTGACAAAGTCAATCATTTGTTCGACCTTGGCCAGCAATGCCGGTTCCAAGTCCGCGTAGTTGCTCACCCGGGCCAGAATCTGTTTCCAACCCAGCCCTATATCCTCTGCATCCTTGTGCGGTAGCCCCAACCATTCGAGAATCCCGGCCTTCCAGGATTGGCCCTTCGGGATGACCGGCCACTGCTGCCGGCCAATCACCTGTGGCTTGACCGCCTGCCAAATATCGACATACGGATGACCCACAATCAGCACATTGCCCTGAGCCCCGGGAAGCGTCATGGTCTGCTCGGCAATCGCCGACTCTTTGGACCCGGGCACAAGGTGATCCAGCAACACCGCCAAACGGCGTCGCGGAGCCGGACCAAAATCTTCGACCGCACCGGCCAGCTCGTCAATACCGTGTTGCGGTTGGACCACAATCCCTTCAACCCGCAGATCATCGCCCCAGATCTTCTCCACCAGCTCGGCATCGTGGACACCTTCCACCCAAATCCGGGAGGCGCGGGCGACCTTCGCCCGCGTTACCGGAGCCTGACGAGACCCTGAGGCAGTGCGAGCATGACGGTGTCCCGGCTCGGCCGGTTTCTTCGTCTTGGTCGGCATCACCAGCTCAACCGGTTGTCCGTCGATCAGAAATCCCGGGCCCAACGGGAAAGACTTGGTCGCACCGCGACGATCTTCTAAGACCACCACGATCATCCCACCAACCCGTTCTAGCCGGATCATCGCTCCGGTGAAACCAGTGGTGGCATCCTCGACCACCAGATTCTTAGCAGCGGGAACCTTGGGAACAACGGCCTGCCGGGCCCGCCGAGCCTGATCTGCTGCCAGAGTCTCTGGTCCCCACTGATCCCACTCCATCAGTACTCCCTTTCGCTGGCACGTCGTCAGTGACGTGGTCCACTCGGTTCCCGGTGAGACTACCACCGGACGTTTGTCTGCCAGCGAAGCACCGCCGGTGAGACTGCACATCACCACAGCGGGCTACTAGAATTAGCACTAGGCGCCCGACAGTGCTAATTTGTGGAAGATACGCACGACCATCAACAGGGTGAGCAGAAGGGACGGTGAGATGAGCGAGCTACCGCGCCGGATGAAAGTCTTGCAGGCCATCGTGGAAGACTATGTCGCCTCCCGGGAGCCAGTCGGTTCCAAAGCCCTGGTGGATCGTCACGACCTCGGCGTCTCCTCGGCCACGGTGCGTAACGATATGGCCGATTTGGAAGATGAAGGGCTTATTGTTGCCCCGCACACCTCGGCCGGGCGGATCCCGACCGATAAAGGGTACCGGTACTTTGTTGACCGCATCTCCGAGATTCGGCCGCTCTCGGCAGCAGAAAAACGTGCCGTGCAGGCCGTCTTGGACATCACCACCGAAGACCTCGATGAGGTCATGACCCGGAGTGTGCAGGTACTGGCCCAGCTCACCCACCAAGTGGCCGTCGCACAGTTTCCCAAGACCGATACCGCGGTGATTCGTCACCTCGAGCTCGTCTGGTTAGCCGAACACCGCCTACTGGTTGCGGTGATTTTCTCGACCGGGAAAATCGAACAGCGCATGTTCACCGTCGCCGATCAGGAAGATGACCTCGACGTCCAGGTGGTGCGCGACATCTTCGTCCGCCAGCTCAACGGGCTCACTGCCCAGGAAGCGCTCTCGGTGATTCCGGGCATTCTGGCCGGTGTGCCCGGAAGAGAACAGCGCCTGGCCGAAGATTTATCCCACCAGCTCCAGCTGTTGTTGGCCTCCACTCAGCGCGACCGGATCTATTTGGCCGGTACCGCCAACTTGGCTCGGTCTCAAACCGACTTCGGATCCTCGATCGGACCGGTGTTGGAAGCACTGGAAGAACAGGTCGTGTTGCTGAAGCTACTGGCCGAAATGCAACAAGACGTGCGGGGGTTGTCCGTCTCGATCGGTACCGAAAACCAGGGGTCATTGTCGGGGACCTCCGTCGTCGCAGCCGGCTATGGCCCCAACAGCAGTTCCATGTTGGGTGTGGTGGGTCCAACCCGGATGGACTACCCCGGTACCATGTCTGCGGTACGGGCCATCGCCCGCTACTTGTCGAAAATCTTAGCTCAGTAAATTGGAAGGAAGTTACTCCACCGTGGCAGATCACTACGAGGTTCTGGGGGTATCGAAAGATGCCTCGGCAGAAGAAATTAAGCGCGCCTACCGGAAGAAGGCACGCACCCTGCACCCAGATGTGAACCCCTCACCTGACGCTGCCGAAGAATTCAAACAGGTCACCGCCGCCTACGAAGTGCTTTCGGACGAGACCAAACGTCGTAACTACGATATGACCGGTAACGCTAACGGTACCGGAGCGACCGGTGGCTTTGGAGGAGGCTTCGGTGGCTTCTCCGATATCTTTGACACCTTCTTCGGCGGTGGCGGTGGTGCCCGTTCTGGCCCGGCCTCACGTACCCGTCGCGGCCAAGACGCGCTGATTAACGTCAAGATCGAGCTCGAAGATGCTGTCTTCGGTGTAGAGAAAACCATCGACCTACAGACCGCGGTACGCTGTAGCGTTTGCGATGGCTCCTGTGCCGAACCCGGCACCGGCACTCAGACCTGCGAAACCTGCCACGGCCAAGGCCAAATCCGTCGCCCGGTTCAATCCATTCTGGGTACGGTGATGACCGCCGAAACCTGCCCGAGCTGTCGGGGCTTTGGCGACACCATTCCCAACCCATGCCACGAGTGCGGTGGCCAGGGCCGTGTTCGCGAACGGGTGTCGCTGACCATCAAGATTCCCTCCGGTGTCGATACCGGCACCCGCATTCAGCTGGCCGGTCGTGGTGAAGCCGGTCCCGCCGGTGGCCCCCAGGGCGATCTCTATGTGGAAATCAAAGTCGGAGACCACCCGGTGTTCTCCCGTGACGGCGCTGACCTGACCGCCACCATGACCTTGCCGATGACGGCTGCGGCCCTGGGCACCGAGCTGACCTTGGATACCTTCGACGGGGAACAAACGATCCGCGTCAAACCCGGCACCCAATCCGGCTCGGTCGAAACTCTCAAGGGCCTGGGCGTGGGTCTGTTGCGTGGCAACGGGCGCGGGGACTTAAAGGTGACGCTGAAAGTCGAGACCCCCACCAAGCTCGATGATAAGCAACGCGAGCTGTTGGAAGCACTAGCCACCGCCCGCAGTGAACACATCGTCCACGGCCAGACCGAATCCAAAGGCCTGTTCTCCCGGCGGAAGAAAAAGAACCGTGACCGCGACTAAGCATCTGGTGGCGGTGAGTGCGGGCAGGCCATGACGCACCAGCTGTTCTATGTTGCCCCCGGGGCTTTGGAGGGGCTGACAGGCCGCGGCGACCAGGTGGAACTGGATGCTGCAACCACCCGGCACGCGGTGAAATCCCTGCGACTGACGCCAGGAGACCGGGTGCTGGTGGCCGATGGGACCGGCACCGGGGGAGTGGGAGAACTGGTGGAGACCTCCGGGCCCTGTGCCGTGGTCGGTCTCGAGGAACTCACCCACCAACCGGCACCTGCACCCCGGTTGGTTTTAGTCCAAGCCCTGGCCAAAGCAGACCGCGACCTGCTGGCGGTGGCCACCGCGGTCGAACTCGGCGTGGACGCGGTGATTCCCTGGCAGGCCGAACGCTCGATCGTGCGGCTGAAAGCAGACAAGACAGCCAAAACCGTGACCAAATGGCAGTCCCAGCTGCTCACCGCGGCCCAACAGTCCCGCCGATACCGGATCCCTGAGCTCAGGGATCCGGTCAGTGGCACCGCCGTGGCCGAGCTAGCCCAGCACCGGCACCGGCTGGTGCTCGTCACCCACCAAGACGCCACCGAGCACCTGGGTGAAGCGCTCACCGACGCGATGCAACAAGCACACCATGACGGGCCAGCCATCTCCGAGATCGCTATCGTGGTCGGCCCCGAAGGTGGTATCTCACAGGCAGAAATCACCGCACTGCAGGATGCCGGGGCCCGCATCGTCGTGCTGGGGACCCATATTCTGCGGGCCTCCACCGCCGGCCCGGCCGCCGTGGCGGTGATCAATGAACGACTCGGCCGGTGGTATCCGCCCCAGGCCACCGGGTGAGGGATCACCGTCGCGTCGGTGAAGCGAGTAGACTTGACCACAACGTCTGAGAACACGACCTTGACCCCCCTGACGGAGAGTGCACCGAACTCTTGGCTGAGATCACCAACCACAACACCATTAGTTTCTCCTCTGCCGAGCAGATGATTGCCAGCTTGGGACCCCAAGACCTTGCCCTGCGTGTCTTGGACGGTATCTACCCGGAGCTGACCATCGCACTACGTGACCAAACCGTAGTGCTCTCTGGCGCCGACGACGCGGTGACGCAAGCCCACCGCGTACTCGAAGAACTGCGTTCCATCGCCGCCGGTGGCACCACCGTCGACGCCCAGCTGATTGAAGCCACCATCTCCGGTGTCCGGCACCAGGCCCGGATGGCTGGTCTCGCCCAAGCACAGACCCATGCCGGGGGAGTGGCCGGCCTCGGCGCCGGCGCGACCACCTCCGGTACCCGAATCGGTGTGGGAACCGAAGCGATTATTTCCTCCCGGGGGAAGCAGATCCGTCCCAAGACGCTGAACCAACAGGACTATGTGCGAGCCATCGACGAGCACACCGTGACCTTTGGGCTCGGCCCAGCTGGCACCGGTAAAACCTATTTGGCCATGGCCAAAGCGGTCCAAGCCCTGCAGGCCCGGGAAGTCAACCGCATTATTCTCACTCGCCCGGCGGTCGAGGCTGGCGAGTCCTTGGGCTATTTGCCCGGATCCCTGTCCGAGAAAATCGACCCCTACCTGCGCCCGCTCTACGACGCGTTGCACGATATGGTCGATCCCGAAAACATTCCGCACCTGATGGCTGCCGGAACCATTGAAGTCGCTCCGCTGGCCTATATGCGCGGTCGCACCCTGAACGATGCCTTCATCATTCTCGACGAGGCCCAAAATACCTCCTCGGAACAGATGAAAATGTTCTTGACCCGCCTGGGATTCAATTCTCATATGGTCATCACCGGCGACTCCTCCCAAATCGATCTGCCCCGGGGCACCGACTCCGGGCTGGCCCAAGCCGTGGAATACCTGGAGGGGATCGACGATATTGCCATCGTGCGCCTATCCAGCAAGGATGTGGTTCGCCACCGTCTGGTTTCTCAGATCGTCGACGCCTATGAAACTCACCAACCCGCCGGCGCCTCGCGTCCTGCCCGCAGTGCACGCAACGCCCGGAAATCCGGAAGGTAATGGTCTGCCATGTCCGTTGCTGACGCCCTGCCACACGTCGATGTGCTCAACGAGTCCCAGACCCCTGTAGACACCGACCGTCTCTACCATCTCATCCAGCACCTATTTACCGCATTGCACCTGGCAGAGACCACCGAGCTCTCGGTGGTCTGCGTGGACCCGGGTCCGATGGAACAACTCCACCTGGACTGGATGGATCTGCCCGGGCCCACCGACGTGATGAGCTTCCCGATGGACGGCATGACCCCCGGCACCGCCGAGGAACCCACCGATGGGGTGTTAGGAGACGTGGTGCTCTGCCCAGTCGTCGCCGCCGACCAAGCCCGCGCCGGCGGACACGAGACTGCCGATGAAATGGCACTGCTGCTCACCCACGGCGTGCTCCACCTGCTCGGCTACGACCACCAAGACCCCGCAGCACGCGAGACGATGTTCACACTCCAAGACCGGTTGCTGACCGCATTCCTGGGTTACCCGGCACCGGCACCGACCGTGGACTAAGGGATAACACACCAGATGCTGACCATAACGATCCTGATCCTGCTGGTACTGGCCTGCTTTGGGCTGGTCTGGGTGCTCTCCCTGGCTGAAATCGCCCTGGGCTACATCTCCTACCGGCAAGCCGAAGACATCGTCGCTACCCGACCAAAGAACCCAGCGCTGATAGTGGTCTCCCACCTGCAAGAGCACCTGTTCGCGTTGCAATTCTGGCGGGCTTTCTTCCAAACCGGAGTCGCACTGTGTGTCACCATGCTCATCGACTTCTTCACCGACAACCTGTGGCTGACCATGCTGTGTGCCAGCCTGGCGATGCTGATGGTCGCAGGCCTGCACCTGCTGTTTACCCCGCGTGATCTAGCCTCCCGCCACGAATCTCTCGTGGTGCGCCTTACCGCCCGGCTGGTACGTACCCTGCGCCAAATCCTCGGCCCCATCCCGGGTCGGGTGGTGGCGTCTACCGACGATGACGACACCGAGGACGAAGAACTCGACGAAATTCACGACCGTCACTTCCGCGAGTTCATCTCCCGGGCCGAAGATGCCGATATTATCGACCCGTCAGAGGCCGACATGATTCAGTCGGTGGTCGAGCTCGACGACACGCTGGTGCGCTCGGTGATGGTTCCCCGCATCGACGTGATCTGGATCGAGACCGGCACCACCCTGGAGGATGCCCTGAGCCTGTTCATCCGCTCCGGTTACTCCCGCATCCCGCTCACCGGAGAATCTCCCGACGACATTCTCGGCATCGTCTACCTCAAAGACGTGGTCCGGGCCATCCACCGCACCAAGATGGACACCTCTGCCAGGGTTGACCACATTGCCCGCAGTATCTCTTTCGTCCCCGAATCCAAGACCGTGTGGTCGCTGCTACAAGAAATGCAACGCGACTCCACCCACGTGGCGCTGGTCATCGACGAATACGGCGGTACCGCCGGTGTGGTCACACTCGAAGACCTCATTGAAGAAGTCGTTGGGGATATCTCCGATGAATACGATGTGGACGACCGCGAGGATGTCACCCCGGTCGCCCCGGGGGAATTTTTGGTCACCGGGTCCATGTCCGTCTCCGATTTCACCGAAACTTTTGATCTGTCGATGGATGACAACGACGATGTGGATACGGTGCGCGGTCTGTTTGCCAAACATCTCGGCCGCATCCCCATCGAATCCTCCACGGTGGAGATCGAAAACCTTCGACTCGAGGTCGAAAGCCTCGAACCCCGACGCAACCGCGTCGACCAGATCCGGGTCTGGGTGACCGAACGAGACCGGCGTGGCACCGACCAGGATCCTTCCGAGACCGAGACCGATGTCGAGACCGGCGCCGAGACCGAATCCGCCACCAGTTCCGAGGCCAGCTAGACACACCCCAGGACACCGATGAACGATCACCACGCACCCCAGCATCCCGCCGACAACACTCCCGGCTACCGGGCCGGGTTCATCAGCCTGGTGGGTCGGCCCAATGCCGGAAAATCCACCCTCACCAACGCGCTGGTCGGCACCAAAGTGGCCATCACCTCCTCCAAGCCCCAAACCACCCGGCGGGTGCTCCGTGGCATCATCTCCACCGAGGACTACCAGCTGATCCTGGTCGATACCCCCGGCCTCCACCGGCCCCGCACGCTCCTGGGAGAAAAGCTCAACGACCTGGTGGCCGAAACCCTGGCCGGGGTGGACGCGGTCGGATTGTGTTTGCCCGCCGATGAAGCCATCGGCCCCGGCGACCGGTTCATCGTCACCCAACTGTCCTACCTGAAGGACACCCCCGTGATCGCGCTGGTCACCAAAGCCGATAAAGTCACCAAACAACACCTCGGGGAGAAGCTACTTCACGTCCAGGCGCTGGGCGATGAGATGCTAGCCGAGCACGGGGGATTCGCCGAGCTCGTGCCAGTCTCGGCTTTGACGGCCTTCCAGGTCGACACCGTTGCCACGGTGCTGGCCAACTACGTGCCCGAATCCCCGAAACTGTACCCGGACGATGAACTCACCGATGAAGCCGACACGGTCATGGTCGCTGAACTCATCCGAGAAGCCGCCCTGGAAGACTTCCGCGACGAACTCCCACACTCCCTGGCCGTGGTGGTCGAGGAGATGAGCCTGCGCGAGCGCGACGAGGAGACCACCGCGCAACACGACGCCGGAGACGGGCAGCGCGCGTCTCGACGCCACACCAAAGCACCCATCACCGATGTATACGCCGCCATCTACGTGGAGCGTGACTCTCAGAAAGCGATCGTCATCGGCACGAAAGCAGCCCAGCTGCGCACAATCGGGGCGAGGGCCCGGGCCGAGATTGAAAAACTCTTGGGCACCAAGGTGTACCTGGACCTGCGGGTCAAAGTCGCCAAAGAATGGCAACGCGACCCCAAACAAATGCGCCGGGTCGGCTTTGAGGACCTCTGAGACGACGACCTGCGGCACCACCCCGGATACTGACCCGGCGTGGCAGCCATCACTGAGAACACACACCACGTGTTAGAGTTGCGGTATGCGTTCCTCACCGGTTCTCTCGGCTCTCACCCTGCTACTATCGTGCCGTAGCGGGGCCAAGGTGATGGACTAAACGCAACAACTTCACTTGAGGCCGGACCCCGTTACGGAGTATTGACTCACGGCCTGCCACAGCATTGAACTCACACAAAGCTTTCACAAAGGCAGGAACATCTCATGGAGAATCGTCAACAACCCTCGGGTATGAACATCGGCAAATACGTTCCCTTCCAGGACCACATCACTGTGGAGTTGCCGGACCGAACCTGGCCGGATCAGGTCATCACTAAAGCGCCCCGCTGGTGTGCGGTGGATCTGCGCGATGGGAACCAGGCCCTGATCGACCCGATGGGTCCGGCCCGTAAACTGGCCATGTTCGAGCTGTTGGTCGAGATGGGGTATAAGGAAATCGAGGTGGGCTTCCCCTCGGCCTCTGAAACCGACTTCCGTTTCGTCCGCCAGCTGATTGAAGAAGACCGCATCCCCGACGACGTCAGCATCCAGGTGCTCACCCAGTCTCGGGAACACCTGATTGAACGCACCTATGAAGCCGTGGAAGGTGCGCCCCGGGCCATCATCCACCTGTACAACTCCACCTCCATCGTCCAGCGCCGGGTCGTGTTCCGTGAAGACCGGGCCGGGATTATCGATATCGCCACCCAGGGTGCGCGGTTGTGTCGCAAATACGAAGACCAGCTGAAAAACACCGAGATTGTCTACGAATACTCCCCGGAATCCTTCACCGGCACTGAGCTGGAGTTCGCCGCCGAAATCTCCGAGGCCGTCATGGAGGTCTTGGAGGCCTCCCCAGACCGACAGATGATTCTCAACCTGCCGGCCACCGTGGAGATGGCGACCCCCAACGTCTACGCCGACTCCATCGAGTGGATGCACCGCAATCTGGCCCATCGCGACTCCATCATCCTCTCCCTGCACCCGCATAATGACCGCGGCACCGCGGTGGCCGCCTCCGAGCTGGGGTATATGGCCGGGGCCGACCGGATTGAAGGGTGCTTATTCGGTAATGGCGAGCGCACCGGTAACGTCGATCTGGTGACGTTGGGCATGAACCTCTACACCCAGGGCATCGACCCCGAGATCGACTTCTCCAATATGCCCAAGATCCGCCGAGTGGCCGAATACGCCAACCAGATGCCGGTCCACGCCCGCTCGCCCTGGGCCGGGGACCTGGTCTTTACCGCCTTCTCCGGCTCCCACCAGGATGCGATCAACAAGGGCTTCGACGCCATGGACGCCACCGCCGCCGAAAAGGGCGTGGACGTCAACGATCTGGTCTGGGAAGTGCCCTATTTGCCGGTGGATCCCCAAGACTTGGGTCGTAGCTACGAGGCCGTGATCCGTGTCAACTCCCAGTCCGGCAAGGGCGGGGTGGCCTACCTGTTGCGCTCCGAGCACCACCTGGACTTGCCACGGCGGGCCCAGATCGAATTCTCCCGGGTGATCCAAGACCTCTCCGACGCTCAGGGCGGGGAGATCTCCGGCGACCAAATCTGGGAGGTCTTCACCAAGGAATACCTGCCCAGCCCAGAAGAAGCCGACCGCTGGGGCCGCTACCAGTTCGTCTCCTCTTCTTCGACGACCACCGAGTCCGGCGAGTTCTCGATGACCGTGGAGATGATGGTCGATGGCACCGTCCACAGCCGTTCCACCGAGGGCAACGGCCCCATCTCGGCGATGGTGAAGCTCTTCCACGACGCTGGGGTGGATGTGCGCGTGCTGGACTACACCGAACACGCGCTGTCAGAAGGTGGCGAGGCCATGGCGGCCGCCTACGTCGAATGCGCGATTGGCGACCGCGTGCTGTGGGGCGTGGGCTTGGACCACAACACCTCCACCGCATCACTGAAAGCCGTCACCTCCGCGGTGAACCGCTTCATTCGGGATGAGGAAGCCACCGCTGAGTAAGACTCGTGGTGGATCCGGTGGTAGCCGATCGCGTCGTGCCGGGGCCAGCTATGTTGCTCAGAGCTACCGGTGCGATGCGATCGTGCTACGCACCTATAAACTCGCCGAGGCCGACCGGATTATTGTCGCACTGAGCAACACGCACGGCCAGATTCGGGCCGTGGCCCGCGGAGTGCGGCGCACCACCTCGAAGTTCGGGTCCAGCCTGGAACCATTTATGCACACCGGCCTGCAAGTAGTGCCCGGAAAATCCTTAGACATCATCGCCCAAACTCAAACCATCCACCCCTACGGGGCCATCATTGCCGCCGACTACGACTCCTACGGGGCTGCCTCCGCGATGGTCGAAACTGCCGAACGACTCACCCGAGCAGAGGACACGCCCACGACCGCCGAGCACTATCGACTGCTCTATGGGGCAATGGCCGCACTGGCCAAACACCAGCACCCGCCGCGGTTGATTATGGACTCCTACCTGCTCCGGGCCCTGGCGCTGGCCGGATGGGGTGCCCACTTCGGTGACTGTGTCTCGTGTGGGGCGCCGGGACCTCACGTGCAAGTCTCCATCCTGCTGGGTGGGACCGTGTGCTTCGACTGCCGGCCCCAGGGCGCGCTGGCACCCAGCCGGCAGGCCATCAGCCTGTTGGCCGCGCTGGCCACCGGTGACTGGGATGCTGCCGGGCAGGCGTTGGCCGATGCCACAGCCCACGAGCTGGACCCCAGTCGTGTCATCGAGGAGGCCTCCTCGATCGTGGCACAATATTTAAGATTCCATGTTGAACAAAACCTGCACTCGCTGCAGGTCATGAACCAGCGCGAGCTCTGACCCATCGGAAGGCCCTGTCCACCGTGACTCGTACCGACTACCTGGATCCCGCACCCCACCCCTCGGGAGCACAACCGCCACAACTTCCTGCCAAGGTGTTGCCCCGCCACGTGGGGATCGTGATGGATGGAAACGGTCGCTGGGCCAATCAGCGAGGACTGCCGCGCACCGAAGGGCACCGGGCCGGAGAAGCTGCGCTACTGGATGTGATGGCCGGTGCCCTCCAGCTGGGCATCGAATACGTCTCGGTGTATGCCTTCTCGACCGAGAACTGGAAACGCTCTCCCAGCGAGGTCCGGTTCCTCTTGGGCTTTTCGCGGGACGTCTTGCGTCGCCAACGCGACACGCTCAACAGCTGGGGTGTGCGCATCCGGTGGAACGGTCAACACGGGCGACTGTGGAACTCGGTGGTCAACGAGCTACGCGCCGCCGAGGAACTCACCCGGGACAACGACCGCTGTCAGCTGATGATGTGCGTCAATTACGGGGGACGCGCCGAGATTACCGAATCGGTCAAAACCATCGCCGCGCAGGTGGCTGCCGGGAAGCTGAAGCCACAGCACATTACTGAGGACACCATCAGCGCCCACCTGGATGAACCCGATGTGCCCGACGTAGATTTGTTTCTGCGCACCTCCGGAGAGCAGCGCACCTCAAATTTCTTGCTATGGCAATCTGCCTATGCCGAAATGGTCTTCACCGACACCCTTTGGCCCGATGTGGACCGCCGTACGCTGTGGGAAGCCGTCGAAACCTACGCCCGACGGGATCGTCGCTACGGCGTAGCCGTCGACCAGATCACCGGCCGGTAACCACCGCCGCAAGCCCAGCGGAGCAACGTTTAGACTTCCGGCCAGCCCAAGGCCCACTCCAACCAGGTGGTCGCCACGGTCAGCGCCTCCCGACGAACCTCGGGTGCTGAGGCAAAGACATCGTGGAGCGCATCGGTGATTTTTACCAGCGTCATCGTTCGTCCCAGGTGCGCGGCCCGGTCGGCCGTGACCTTGACATCAATCACCGCGTCAGCCCGTTGCACCTCGGGCTGATACTTCATGGTGAACTTCGTGTCCCGACTAGTCAGTACCAAAATCGGCTCCCGAATCTCTAGACCACTGGCCACCAGACGGTGTCCGGTCAGTACCGCGATTAGCCAGGTCCGCGGCACCCGAAACGAGTAGCGGGGCCGCCACAGCGGGTGCAGGTTCCACTCACCGTGCGCCTGGGCCGATAGTGACTGCCAGTAACTATCCGTGTGCGGCAGGTTCACCATCGAGTTCGGCGAGATCTTACTCAACGGCTCCATCACCGCCTGGGCCATGCCGCGCACCCACGAGTTGCCCTGCAACTCCAACCACGGCGAATTCATGATCAGCGCCCGAATCCGCCCCGGATGTCGCTGGGTCCACAGCGATAAGGTCAACGCCCCCGTGGAGTGCCCGAGCAGAACCGGCCGCTGTCCCGGATGCAACCGGTCCAGCACCGCCAGCCCGGCGCGAATCTCATCATCGTAATTGGACAGCGAGTCAATGAATCCCGGGGTTTGATAGCTCCGCAACGACCGGCCATATTTGCGCAAGTCCAGGGCGTAAAACCGGTAGCCGGCCTGCTCGAAGGCCTCGGCCTCATCGGCGTTAAAGAAATAATCCGACCACCCGTGTACCGAGAGCACCGGAATCGTGTCTGGTTCGGCGCTGCAGTTACGCCCGGGCACCGGGAGGCTCCAGTCAACGTCTGCCGGCGCACGGCGCACCAGGGTGGCCGAGACCGGGCCCTGGTCGTCATAGCCCAGGGGCAAAGATAGCCGTTGAAATCCCCGCATGATGTCGGGTTCCCACACCCCCGGGGCAGTATCGGTGAGGTAATCCGGAAGCTGATCTGGTGCAGGATGAATCGGTTGCTCGGACATACAGGACACCTTCGGCTGAATCAGGTCGCGGTCAGAGAGCAGGCGGAGAGGATCACGACGAGGCGAAACAGAATATGGTTCAATGATGGCATGACCGCTGAATCCACCGACTGGAACCTGTCTGGCACACCACGGATCTACCCGGAGGTCTTCCGGCTGGTCTTCCAGAACATGGAACCCGAGCGAGCACACGGGATCGGATTTCAGGCCATCCGTTCAGCGGAATCAACTGGTCTCTCTTTAGCGTACCGAAAGCTCGCTACTGCTGACCCGGCCCTGCGGACGCGGGTGATGGGCCTGGAGTTTCCCTCGCCCTTCGGGCTGGCCGCCGGATTCGATAAAGCAGGCCGGGGTACTGCCGCGCTGATGGACCTGGGCTTCGGGCACGTGGAAGTCGGCACCATCACCGCCCAACCACAACCCGGCAACCCGGCACCGCGAATGCATCGACTACCTCAGGACCAGGCCCTGATCAACCGTATGGGGTTCAACAACGCCGGGGCCCGCGTTATTGAACCCCGGCTGGCTGCAACGCGGAAAAAACTCACCCGCCGGTTTGGGACCCACCGCCCCATCCTCGGGGTCAACATTGGCAAAACCAAAGTGGTCGCACTCGACAACGCCGTGGAAGACTACCGCGAGTCCACCGATCGGCTGGCTCGCCACGCCGACTATCTGGTGGTCAACGTCTCCAGCCCCAATACCCCCGGTCTCCGGCAACTCCAGGCCGTGGAAGCGCTTCGTCCGATCCTGACGGCGGTGCGCGATCAGGCGCTGAAATCTACCGGCCGTCACGTGCCATTGGCGGTGAAAATCGCCCCCGATCTCGCCGATGAGGATGTGCTGGCGGTGGCTGACCTGGCCGGGGAACTCGGGCTGGACGGTTTGGTGGCCACCAACACCACGATCTCCCGTGAGGGCCTGGTCACCGACCCGACCACCGTGGAGTCCTACGGCGGTGGGGGACTGTCCGGCAAACCCCTTAGCCAGCGTTCCCTGGATGTGCTCACTCTGTTGCGTGCCCACCTGGATGCCACTGGATCCTCGCTGGCCGTGATGTCCGTCGGGGGAGTGACCACCGGAGCGGATGTTATCCAGCGCCTGCGTGCCGGAGCTGACTTAGTGCAGGGCTATACGGCCTTCCTCTATCAAGGACCGCTGTGGGTCTACCGGATCAACCGGGATCTGCGCAATAACCTGAGCGCTTGGCGTCACGAGCGGGTTAGCGGGGGAATTCCCCACGCTTGACCTGGGGCTTCGGCAGGCGTAACCGGCGCAACTGCAACGCGCGCATGGCACCGTACCAGCGCACACCGCGCTCCAGCTCCCCAAATTTCTCGGTCAGACGTTTCTTCAGCTGGTGGCCGACCCAGAAGCCTTCGACCACCACGACCACGACCAGCACCATCAGGCCCACCGAAATAAAGACCTGGACCTCTGGAATCTGGACAAAAGACAGCAATAAGAACACCAGCACCATGATCATCAGCCACTCGCTAATCCCATAGCGGGCATCCACAAAGTCCCGGGCATAACGCCGCTGGGGACCCTTATCGCGATAGGGCATGTGCTTCTCATCGCCGGTCTCCATGGCACGACGCATTTTGGCGCGCTCTTCGGCGACCGCCTGGCGCTGGGCCCGTTTGGCCTCCTTGCGGTTATCCATAATCAGCGGGCGACGGTTGGCTGCCTCCTGATCACGACGTTTCGGGGTCGGGGCACCCTTAGCGGGGGTCGTCTTCGAGTTCTTCTTCTCCACCACCGGCTCGATGGTGGCCTCTACCTCGTCGACCTCAGCAGTCTTCTCAGTCTTCTTACGTCCAAACACGTCCCCTATTCTATGCGGAATCACCCTCACCCTCTGCCACCCGACCCGCACCAACAACTACTGTGGTGTTCATGGCCGATCACACTGAACTCACCGCTGACGATGCCACCGACTGGGTCACCGCTCACGCTGACCAGATTCTGCAACACCTCACCGAGCTGGTCGCGATCCCCTCCATCGCCTTTCCCGGCTACGACCGCACCGTGCTGGACACCTGCGCTGAAGCCGTGAAAGCCCTGATGACCCGGGCCGGTTTCGATGAGGTAGAGATCCTGAGCGAACCGCTGGATCCGAAGCAACCGGACGGCGACCGCGGTGGCCCGGCCGTGCTCGCCCGCCGGGCGCCGGCCCCGGGAGCCCCCACGATCCTGCTCTATGCCCACCACGACGTGCAACCCACCGGAGATCTGGCCCTGTGGGACACCGGCCCCTTCACTGCCACACGTATCGGCGACCGCCTCTACGGTCGCGGGGCCGCCGACGATAAAGCCGGGATTATGGTCCACGTGGCAGCGGTGACCGCACTCAACGAGCTACTGGGTACTGACCACGGGCTGGGGATCACCGTGCTGATTGAAGGTGAAGAAGAAGTCGCCTCACCGACCTTCCGCGCCTTCCTTGACCGCCACCGCGACAAGCTCGCCGCCGACGTGGTGGTCGTTGCCGACTCAGCTAACTGGGCCGAAGGCGTGCCCGCGATCACCAGCTCGCTACGCGGGGTGGTTGATGGCACCATTCATGTCAAAATCCTCGATCACGCGGTGCACTCGGGCCTGTTTGGGGGAGTGGTACTTGATGCGGCCACCGTGCTCTCCAAAGTTATTGCGACCTTACACGACGAGCACGGAGACGTGGCCATCCCCGGCCTGCACGGAACATCGGGCCAGGCCCAGGTGGACTACCCCGAAGAGGACCTGCGTGCCCAGGCCGGCATCGTGGACTCGGTGCGGTTAGCCGGCACCGGGTCGATTGCCGAACGACTCTGGCATAAACCCGCCCTGAGCATTTTGGGAACCGACCTACCGGAGCTCAACCACGCCTCAAATACCATCATCCCGCAGGCCCGGGCGAAGTTCTCACTACGCATCGGCCCCGGGGTGACCCCCGACGAGGCGATGCAACGCGTCCGGGAGCACGTGGAGTCCCTCGATATTTTCGGCGCCGAGATCACCCTGGAACCGGGCGAGAAAGGTTCACCATTTAGCACTGACCTCGACTCGGCCACCACCCAGCTGATGTTGTCCTGTCTGCGGGATGCTTTTGGGACCGACCCGGTCGCCACCGGTCTGGGCGGGTCCATCCCCCTGACCGGAGATCTCGCCGAAGTCTTCCCCGAAGCCACTATTTTGATCACCGGGGTGGAGGACCCAAATACCCGGGCGCACTCGGCCAACGAGTCCTTGTACCTTCCGGATTTCTACCGGTGCATTACCGCCGAAATCCTGTTGCTGGCCCGTCTGCTTAATCGGGCCAGATCGTGAACAATAGAACAATCCCACCGCTGGGTCAGTCGCTGGCGGTTAGCTCGGACGGGTTGCCCTCGTTGCGGCTTAGCCCCAACTCGTCGGCGAGGTCCTGGAAATCCTCGACAACTTGTTGTTGTGCTTGTGCTGAGAGATCGTCCTCGAGGATTGAAAAGGTAGTCGTGTAGCGAAAACTGTCACCGCTACCGTAGGGCTCCGGACCGAGCTGAGGCTGGCCCTCGACCGTCCAGAGTTCATCACCGAAAGTCGCGACCTGTTTGCCATATCGTTGCGGCATTCCCCGCACCACTGTGTCAAGTTCGTCCAGGTGCTCCTCGGGGATGGTGACCGTACGCGGGCGGAAGATCGAGGCCATCCTAGCCAAGATCCTTTCTACGATAGTGCGGTCGTGCTGTTAACGCTTCTGAAAACGAACTTGTTCGGTAACCTATGACTCACGCTAACAATCATGTCTGTTTCAGCGGGCACACTGGGGGCGACGATCTACCAGGTGGTCAGGGGACCGTCGCTGAGACCCCGGGTTGCGCTCTGCGTGACAAAACACCCGCCCCGTTATAACAGAGTGTCTACAATGGAAGACAAAGCATCTGAGGCTATGGCTTTCGTGAGGCCCTCAGGCCCAGGTGCGACCTAATTGAACCATCCGATCTACGTGATCTCCTTGATCGATCTGAGAGAAGGCGGAAAATGACTACTGAAGCACAGGAACAGTCGTCCGTGAATCTGCCGCCGGCCGCACCTGCCGACGGGTTGCCCACCCACGAGGTCACCCTCAGTGATGTTGCGGCCGCGAAGGTCCGCGAGCTACTCACCCAAGAGGGCCGCGAAGATCTTCGGTTGCGCATCGCTGTTCAGCCCGGGGGTTGTTCCGGACTGATCTACCAGCTTTACTTCGATGAGCGCGTCCTTGACGGAGATGCCGTCCGCGATTTCGACGGCGTTGAGGTGATCGTCGATAAGATGTCGGTTCCGTATTTGATCGGCGCCAACATCGATTTTGAAGACTCCATCACCAAAGTGGGATTCACGATCGACAACCCAAACGCTGCAGGATCGTGCGCTTGCGGTGATTCCTTCCACTAACGGCTGAGGAACCAAGCCAGAGTGCAGTACCGAGGTACGGGACAGTAAATGACAGCGGACCAGACCATGAGCCCATGATCTGGTCCGCTGTCTCGTGTCATTGTTCACCCCAGGTGGTCCTGAGACTCTAAAATAGAAAACACCATAACGGTCTTGGTCTGTGCCCAGACTTCAGTCCGCTGAGGAAAACGGGGTACAGTTCTATATAGACACACTCGCACTGATTTGTAATGAAGAGGAAGGGCCGTCTGTGAGATCGCAGAATCAAGCCGGCAGCCACGGTAAACGGCTTCTCCAAGGAGGAGCGCTAGCCACCATCGGGTTGCTTGTTCTCACGGCATGTTCAGAACAAGTAAAGCGGGGCTGGCTACCAGGCAGCAACGACACCACGAACCACACGGAAGAACTGACCCACTTGTGGGTCGGCTCGTGGATCGCCGCCTTGGTGATCGGCGTGGCCGCATGGAGCCTGATGCTGTGGTGCATGATCGCCTATCGTCGTCGTAAGGAAGATCGTGGTTTCCCGCGTCAGAACGCCTACAACGTTCCGATGGAAACCATGTTCACTATCATCCCGATCATCTTGGTCCTCACCCTGTGGGGTTTCACCGACCGCGTGCAGCGCTCGGTCGACACTCCGGTTGAAGACTCCCCGCTGACCGTCACCGTTTACGGTAAGCAGTGGGCGTGGGACTTCGACTACGAATACGACGGCGAAGAGCGTCACTTCTACGGCGAGCAGGCTCACCTCGACGGGTCCGAGGGCGTCGAAGAAACCTTGCCGACCCTATATCTGCCGGTTGATGTTCCTGTCGAGTTCCGTCTGAAATCTCGTGATGTGGTCCACTCCTTCTGGATCCCAGCTTTCTTGCAGAAGCTCGATATGGTTCCCGGCCAGACCAACCATATGTACCTGACCCCTCAGGAAGAAGGGACTTTCCAGGGCAAGTGTGCTGAGCTGTGCGGTGAATACCACTCAGAAATGCTGTTTAACGTCGAAGTTGTCTCGGAAGAAGAATTCCGTGACCAACTCGAGCAGTTGCCTGAGGGTCTCTCCGGTGATGAGCTGAACCGTAACACCAACCAGAACGAAGACGGTCAGCAAGATGCTGAGATTCCGCTCGGTGACCCGGAACGGGTTGAGGAGTAATAACTATGACCACCTATGAATACACCCAGGATGACTCGCAGACTCGAGCTCAACCTCGAGTAGTTCCGGTATCCAAGGGGCGCATTGTCGTCAACTGGCTCACCACCACTGACCACAAGACGCTTGGGTACATGTACCTGATCACCTCCTTTGCGTTCTTCTGCATCGCCGGTGTGATGGCACTGTTGATCCGTGCCGAGCTGTTCAGCCCAGGTATGCAGATCCTGCAGACCAAAGAACAGTTCAACCAGCTGTTCACCATGCACGGAACCCTGATGTTGTTGATGTTCGCCACACCGCTGTTTGTGGGTTTCGCCAACGTGCTGGTGCCACTACAGATTGGTGCCCCCGACGTGGCCTTCCCTCGACTGAACGCCCTGGCCTTCTGGTTCTTCCTGTTCGGTTCGCTGATCGCCACCGCCGGGTTCCTGACGCCGCAGGGTGCAGCCTCCTTCGGTTGGTTCGCCTATGCGCCCCTGTCCAACACGACATTCTCACCCGGTGTGGGTGGTGATCTCTGGGTCTTTGGTCTGGCGCTACAGGGCTTCGGCACTATCATGGGTGGTGTCAACTTCATCACCACCATCATTAGTATGCGTGCTCCAGGTATGACCATGTGGCGTATGCCGATCTTCACCTGGAACACCCTGATCACCAGTATCCTGATCCTGATGGCCTTCCCGCCACTGGCCTCGGCGCTTTTCGCACTGGGTCTGGACCGTCGCTTTGATGGCAACATCTTCAACCCGGAAAACGGTGGTGCCATCCTCTGGCAGCACCTGTTCTGGTTCTTCGGACACCCCGAGGTGTACGTGATCGCGCTACCGTTCTTCGGTATTGCCTCAGAGATCATCCCGGTTTTCTCCCGCAAGCCGATCTTCGGGTATAAGTCTCTGGTGTTTGCGACCACCGCTATCGCTGCGTTGTCTATGACCGTGTGGGCACACCACATGTACGTCACCGGTTCGGTACTGTTGCCGTTCTTCTCGCTGATGACCATGCTCATTGCGGTCCCGACCGGTGTGAAGTTTGTGAACTGGATCGGCACCATGTGGCGCGGATCCATTACCTTCGAAAACCCAATGCTGTGGACGCTGGGCTTCATGGTCACCTTCCTCTTCGGTGGTCTAACCGGTGTCATTCTGGCCTCCCCGCCGCTGGACTTCCACGTTTCCGACACCTACTTCGTGGTGGCACACTTCCACTACGTGATCTTCGGTACTGTGGTCTTCGCGATGTTCGCTGGCTTCTACTTCTGGTGGCCGAAGTTCACCGGAAAGATGCTCAACGAACGTCTGGGGAAAATCCAGTTCTGGATGCTGTTCATTGGCTTCCACGGGACCTTCTTGGTTCAGCACTGGCTGGGTGTTATGGGCATGCCTCGCCGCTACGCCGACTACATGCCGGAGGACGGTTTCACCGGTATGAACCAGTTCTCCACGGTCTTTGCGATGTTGCTGGGTGCCTCGATGATTCCATTCTTCTGGAACATCTACATCACCCACCGCAAGGCCAAGAAGGTCACCGTCGACGACCCGTGGGGCTTCGGTGGCTCGCTGGAGTGGGCAACCTCCTGCCCGCCACCGCGCCACAACTTCCACGCTCTGCCACGAATCCGTTCCGAGCGCCCGGCACTGGACCTGCATCACCCCGAGTTGCTCCCCAGTTCGCCGGATCCTGAGTCCTCATACCGTATCGACAAGGAAGGTGCACGGGCATGAAACCATCAATCGCCGTTTTCAACATCATTGGTGCCTTCTTCGTCATCGTCGCTGTGATCTACATGTTCGCCACGCGTTTTACCGAATGGGTTGGCATCCCGGCATTCTTTGCCCTGGCAGCGATGAGCTGGATGATCTCCTTCTACCTGTGGCTCACCGACCGGAAATTCAAGACCGGACCGTCCGATCGTGAAGACGGTGAGATCGAGGATTACTCCGGTACCTACGGCAGCTTTGCGCCGTGGAGCTGGTGGCCGCTTGGGCTGGGCGTGGCCTGCGCAGTCATTGTGCTCGGCGTTGCTGTTGGTTGGTGGATCTTTTTCATCGGTGCCGCACTGGGCTTGTTCTTCCTTATTGGATGGGTCTTCGAGTTCTCGACGGGGGAGCACGCCCACTAAGGCGAAAATTCAGCCCCGCCTAGTATGACGTGACAGACAAGGACCGGCCGTTATCCGCTTTGCTTGGCGGATAACGGCCGGTCCTTGTTTATGTGGTGTTCACGGAACCGGTCCGTGCTGGCGTTGTATCTTGGGCTGAGCGGAGACGGCTAGGCTAGATCTTGACGACCATTTTCCCGGAGTTCTCTCCCCGCAGGAGCCCCAGGAAGGCATCAACGCTGTTCTCAATGCCGTTGACCACCGTTTCGTCGTAGGTCAGCTTTCCGTCTGCAAACCAGTTGCCGACCACAGTGTCGAATTCATCGCCGAGGTCGTCAGTGTAGTCTCCGACGATGAAGCCTTGAATGCGCAATTTCTGGCGCAAGACTTTGGTCATGTTGTCGGGCCCCGGTTGCGGTTCCGTGGCATTGTATTGACCGATCGCACCGCACATCGCGACGCGTCCGAACGGTGCCAGCACGTCGATGGCCGCCTCCAGGTGGTCGCCTCCGACATTATCGAAATACACATTGAGCCCATCGTCACCGATGACCTCGTTGACTTGCTCTCGAATCGGGGCGGCCTTGTAATCGATGGCTTCATCAAATCCGTATTTCTGGGTGATTAACGCACACTTTTCGGGTCCGCCCGCTGAGCCATATACCTTGCTGGCGCCCAGCAACCGTGCAAACTGGCCCACGGCGGTGCCCACCGCACCGGCCGCACCGGAGACGAAGACTGTTTCGCCTGGCTGTAATCGTGCGACACGCGTCAAACCAACATAGGCCGTTCTGCCGGGCATACCGAGTAGTCCGAAGTACAGCGATAAGGGGATGTCGTCGGATGCAGGATGAATCGGGCGAAAGATCTCGGAGGACCCCTGAGCAATATCGCGCCATCCCAGATTGTGGAGGACGATGGTGCCCTCGGGGAGATTGGGATCACGAGACTCGATGACGTGTCCTACAGCGCCACCGGTCATGACCTCGCCGACCTCATAGGGGGCTGAGTAGCTCTTGGCATCACTCATCCGTCCACGCATGTATGGATCAACCGAGATGAAATCATTGGCCACACGCACCTCGGTGTCGCCCAGATCGGGAAGGCCGATGGTGGCGGTCTCAAAATTGTCGTGGGTCGGGACGCCCTGCGGGCGCGATTGCAGATGAATCTGTGTACTGTTAATGGTCGTCATACCACCCAGCCTAGGCACAAACGCAAGACGAGTCACCCTTTACCTAAACGTACGAGACACAGCTGTGGCCCACGCCCCTCAACAGGGGAGTGGGCCACAGACTATGTTGGTGCCGGCTTAGCGCTCCAGCGAGTTGGTGTCCGAGGAGGCGTCGGTGATTTCCTCGTGACCGTGATCGTGGGCCTCGGCTTCAGCCAGCTCAGCACGGGACACCGGCTCGACGCGCTCTTCGAAGAGCAACCGTGCCAGGCCAGCGCGCATCTTCTCCATGCCACCGATCTTGCCCTTCTTATTGGGCTGAGCAGGAACCGGCTTCTGGGATTCGAAGGCCACCAACTCATAGAGACGGTAGTCGCTGACGCGTTCGTGTTTCTCGGAAAAGCCACCGCTCGGAGACATCTGAATGATACCGGCCTCACGACCGTGCAAGGCGATCTCGCGGTCCTTGCGTTGCAACGACAGACACACGCGACGGGTGATGATGAATCCAAGGATTGGGCCCAAGAAGTACAGCACGCGGAGCACGTAGGTCACGTCGTTGAGCGAGACGTGGAAGTGGGTAGCGATCAAGTCCGAGGATGCTGCTGCCCACATCACACAGTAGAAAATGACACCGGCAACGCCGACACCGGTACGACCCGGGGCGTTACGCGGACGGTCAAGAACGTGGTGTTCGCGGTTGTCCTTGGTGATCCAGCGTTCAATCCAGGGCCAGACGAACATCCCCAGGATCAACAAGGCCATTGGGATCAGCGGTGTCAACACGCCCATCGGCAAAGCGTTCTCACCCCACGGCGTGGGAATGTGCCACAGGAAGGAGTAGTCGCCGAGCATACCGGGCATCAGACGCAAAGCGCCGTCACCGAAGCCGACATACCAGTCAGGCTGGGTACCAGCCGACACCGGGGAAGGGTCATACGGTCCGTAGTTCCAGATCGCGTTCATCTGGAACAGGCCGGCAATCAGCGCCAGGATACCGAAGACGATGAAGAAGAACCCACCGGCTTTGGCAGCGTACACGGGGCCAATCGGGTAGCCCACCACGTTCTGCTCGCTGCGGCCAGGACCCGGGTACTGGGTGTGCTTGTGAGTGACCACCATGAACAGGTGGATTGCAATCAACAGGATCAGTAGACCGGGGATGACCATAATGTGCAAGGAGTACAACCGGCTGATGATGTCCTCGCCGGGGAACTCGCCGCCGAAGAGGAACATCGAGATGTAGGTACCGACAATCGGAACGGCCTTGATCATGCCGTCGACAATACGAAGAC
Source organism: Auritidibacter ignavus (assembly GCF_029853775.1). Lineage (NCBI taxonomy): Bacteria > Bacillati > Actinomycetota > Actinomycetes > Micrococcales > Micrococcaceae > Auritidibacter > Auritidibacter ignavus. The sequence goes on along the minus strand of NZ_CP122564.1, from coordinate 642,069 downwards.
CGTTACCGGAGAGCACATCGTCGGGCAAGGAATAACCGGTGAAGCCAGCCAGGATGCCCAGCACCAGCAAAGTACAGCCCACGACCCAGTTCAGTTCGCGCGGGCGACGGAAGGCACCGGTGAAGAACACACGCAACATGTGGAAGGATAGCGAAGCCATGAACAGCAGAGCTGCCCAGTGGTGCAGTTGGCGCATAAACAGACCGCCACGAATATCAAAGGAGATATCTAGAGCGGATGCATAGGCTGCCGACATTTCCACACCGTAGAGCGGCTTATATGAACCCTCATAGGTCACGTGGGACATCGACGGGTCGAAGAAGAAGGTCAGGAAAGCTCCGGAGAGCACCAGGATCACAAAACTGTAGAGCGCGACTTCACCGAACAGAAAGGTCCAGTGGTCCGGGAACAGCTTGCGTCCGAACTCCTTGATGATCTTGGAGGCACCAACGCGAGTATCGACAAAGTTCGCGATCTTACCGGTGCGAGTGGATGCATTGTAATCGTGGACTGTTGTCATCGGTTCCTGTCACGCTCCCAATAGGCAGGTCCAACAGGCTCGTGGAAGTCGCTTTGGGCAACCAGGAAGCCTTCATCGTCAACGGTAATCGGTAGTTGCGGCAGCGCGTGGCTAGCCGGGCCGAAGATCACTTTGCACTCCTGCGTGAGATCGAAAGTTGACTGGTGGCAGGGGCACAGCAGGTGGTGGGTGTGCTGCTCGTACAGCGCCACCGGGCAACCAACGTGGGTGCAGATCTTGGAGTAGGCCACGATGCCATCAACGTTCCAGTCCTCGCGACCCTCGGAAATCTGCAAGTCTTCGGGGTTCAACCGCATCAACAGCACGACGGCCTTGGCCTTCTGGTTCAGCTTGTCGTGCTCGAGCTCCAGCAATCCTTCAGGAACCACATGGAAAGCCGAGCCGATGGTTACGTCGCTGGCCTTGATCGGGGTGCCGGTGATGTCGCGGACCAACCGGACGCCTTCGTCCCACATGGTGTGACGCAAACGCTCCACACCGAAGTTCTCAGCGACGTTATCCGAGCGGTTATCGGAGTCATCCAGATCGCGGAACATCGCGATAGCGGGTAACGGAGCCAGGGCGAGTGCACCGATGAGAGTATTGCGCAACAGCGGGCGACGCTTGATCTGGGACTCATCAACGACGTCGTTGACAATCTTGCGAGCTTCCTCTTGGTCCTCGGCGCTGGTGACCTCATGGCGGTCCTCGACCCATTCGTGGTCGGGCATCAGGGTTTTGGCCCAATGCACAATACCCACACCGATACCCAACATCGCGAAGGCCGTGCCAAGACCTAGTAGCGTGTTCTGCAAGCGCAAGGTGTCGAACCCGGTATCGGGGCCAATCTGACCGACACCGAAGTAGCCGATGAAGAAGACGATCGTGCCGATAATCGAGATGATGAACAGCACAGAGACTTGCCGTTCAGCTTTCTTGGCTTCTCGTGGATCCTCATCAGCAAGACGCCGCCGGTGTGGCGGCAGACCCGGGTTGTCGATTGCGTAACGACCCGAATCTTCCCCAGCGCGCTCGACGGTGCCCGATGTCTCGGGTCCTCCGTGGCGTTGCTCGCCCATAGATCTGATTCCTTTACTCGAGTGATGAATGTGCTTGTGTTGGGTTATCGATAGCGCTCAGTGGTCACAGTGGTCAGGACGACCGCGAGGACAGCCAGACCATGAAGCCGATGACCAGACCCAGCCCGGCAGTCCAAATGAACAGCCCCTCAGCAACCGGGCCCAGAGAGCCCAGGCTAAATCCACCGGGGTGGCCCTGGTTCTCAAATTCTTTCAGGTACGCGATCACGTCGCGCTTCTGGTCGGGGGAAATATTGGCATCCGAGAACACCGGCATGTTTTGCGGTCCGGTCTGCATGGCCTCATAGATGTGTTTTTCTTCCACACCATGTAGGGTGGGCGCAAACTTACCGCGGGTCAAGGCACCACCGCCAGCCGAGGCGGCGTGGCACATGGCGCAGTTGACGCGGAAGATCTCGCCACCACGAGCGAGGTCAACGTCGTCGTGGTCGACGTCGAGGTATTCGTCCTCTGGCACGGCCGGTCCAGCGCCCAAAGAGGCAACATAGGCTGCCATCTGCTGGGTTTGTTCGTCATTGAATTGGGGCTGTTTCTGCTGAGCCTGCGGTCCGTGCATTTGCATCGGCATACGACCAGTACCGACTTGGAAGTCCACAGACGCAGCACCCACACCCACCAGCGACGGTGCAACGGAGGTGCCGGTGGCGTTCATGCCGTGGCAGGTGGCGCAGTTGGCGTTGAACAGTCGCTCGCCGGCAGCGACATCGGATTCGGAATACTCTTGAGCCGTCGTAGCGCTAGCAGTATTGAGGCTACTGGCCAACGCGTACAGGCCACCGGTCAACAGCAGCCCGATGAGCAACAATGCGACGGCCACGGCGGGGTGGCGACGGTTCTGTGACAGAGCCTTCACTGATTAGTTCCTTACGTTTTTGCCCAACCGGATGTGACACTTCCGGTTCGACGACCTCGGGGTGCAAATGATGATTAAGTTGTGCAGTGTTTAGGTTACTGGAGGAAATAGATAATTCCGAACAGCACCAACCAAACAACGTCGACAAAGTGCCAATAGTAGGAGACCACAATAGCCGTGGTCGCTTCATGGTGACCGAAGCGTTTTGCCAAGAAAGCGCGACCGATCACGAACAAGAACGCAACCAAACCACCGGCAACGTGCAGGGCGTGGAAACCAGTCGTGATGTAGAACGCCGAACCGTAGGCGCTGGACGCGATGGTGACGCCGTGTTGAACCAGCTCGGCATATTCGAAGGACTGAACGGCGACGAAGACCGTGCCCATAATGAAGGTCAGCACGAACCATTCGACCATGCCCCATTTGCCGATATTCAAGACGCCTCCGGTGCGCCGGGGTTGCAGGCGTTCAGCAGCGAAAACACCAAACTGTGCCGTAAAAGAACTGGCGACCAGAATCAAGGTATTTACAGTCGCCAGTGGCACACTGAGCATCTCGGTGTTTTCCGCCCAGAGGGTCGGAGACGTCGAGCGAAGGGTGAAGTACATGGCAAACAGCCCGCCGAAAAACATAATTTCGGAGGCCAACCAAACAATGGTCCCGACCTGGACGAGATTCGGCCGGGAGGGGAAACCTGTGGTGGGGTGCGAGATGGTTTGAGTCGTAGTTGTCACCCTCTCATTATGGACTGAAAGTGGGCTCGTTCTCCAATCGTTGAGCCGTGTTTCACGAGGAAAATGAGTGACACAGAACACTTAGAGGCCCTCAAGTGGCCTGATTTTTCAGTGTTTTTGCAGGTTTCAACACCCTTTTAGTCAGTTTTCGGCAGGCCATGGAAGATGACGCCCGAAGCATGGGTAAGCACCTGTGTTTGGTGATGAGGGGAGCCCTGCTTTCTCCAAAAACCGGGTTTCGTCGGCGTTCAAAGCGAGGATGATGAGGATTGTCGCGGAGAATATGCCGGGCAAACCGCACCAGAGAACGACTGCGTCTGACAGGTTGACTTGATCGGTTGACAACGTCGCGGCGTTGTTCGACAGGTGCGTTTGAGCAAGCACTGAGATGCCGAACAGAGCCAAAGACAGGACAAGAAGAATCGCCCAGATGATGATGCGTCGTGCCGTGGGATCAATTTTCTGCGACATGTCAATTTCCGGAAGGCGCTGGTTTTGTTCGCGCATATTCTCGACGAGCGATAACGTCGGCAGGTGAATACCCGCGAAGCGAGGGCGTCGTGGCATAAAGGAGACTTTTCGCGGTCCGAGTTGCCAGCACAGGTTTCGTGATGAGCGGGTGCGGCGTGAGGCTGTGATGTTGGTGTTCACTCGCGCACGTTCTGCGCCGTGCAGGTACTAGGATGAGATCGTGCATACCACAGCGAACTGCTCCACACACACCTGGCCGAGCCTGTTATCGTCGGTGATCCACGGCGAAGATCTGTCCGTAGAATCTGCTTCGTGGGCGATGACCGAGATGATGTCTGGCAACGCGTCGGACGCCCAGATCGCTGGTTTTCTCGTCGCACTGGCGTCCAAGGGTGAGACGGTCGAAGAGCTGATGGGACTGGCCAACGCGATGCTCGCGCAAGCTGCCCAGATCGATCTGAGCCCCGATGCGGTCGATATCGTGGGCACTGGGGGAGACCGGTTAGGTACGGTAAACCTGTCGACCATGTCTTCGTTGGTGGCGGTAGGAGCCGGAGCGAAAGTCATTAAACACGGTAACCGTGGATCGTCCTCCACGGCAGGGGCCGCTGATGTGATCGAGTCCCTCGGTGTTGATCTGACCATGGCGCACACCCGCGCGGCCGAGTGTCTGGAACGGGCCGGTATTACCTTCCTGTTTGCTCAGGAATACCACCCCTCGATGCGTTTCGTTGCGCCCACCCGGAAACAACTCGGTGTGCCCACGGCTTTCAATTTCCTCGGGCCACTGTCCAATCCTGCGCGCCCGGAGGCCCAGGCGATGGGATGCGCCCATGAAGCCATGGCCCCGAAACTGGCCGGCGTGTTAAGGGATCGTGGAACTCGCGGGATGGTCTTCCGCGGTTGCGACGGGCGCGATAAGATCACCACCTCGGGTCCGTCGACGATTTACGAGATTCGCGACGGCGCGGTTGAAACCTACGAGCTGAACCCGCAGGACTTCGGGATTTCATTGCAACCGGTCGAAGCGCTGGCCGGCAAAGACGGCGAGTACAACGCCACGATCGTTCGCAAGTTGCTGGCTGGTCAGCCAGGTCCCGTGCGGGATGCGGTGCTACTGAACACCGCCGCCGGGCTCACTGCCTATGACACCTCGGCCGAAGGGCATCTGTTTGAACGTATCGGCAAGAACATGGATCGAGCCCGAGAGTCCATTGATTCCGGTGCGGCCGCTGAGGTGCTGACCACCTGGGTTGCGGTTTCACAGGGGAACTAGCCACCAGCCAGTTTCCGGGGCTGGGTAAAACCTACTCGGTGCTGTCGACTGTTAGTCGAATCCCAGGGCGAAGCCTTCTCCTAGATCGTGCTGGGAATAGGCACGGAACGCCAGCATGGTTTCGGTATCGACGATGCCCTCAATCTTGGAGAGACGATCAGAAATCACGTCTTCGAGGTCGTCGAACTCACGCACCCGGACAATGGCCACCAAGTCCCACGATCCGGTGACCGAATACACCTGAGCGATACCGTCCTGATCCACCAGTTCAGTTGCGACCTCCGGAATACGATTCGTGTCCGTCTTGATCATCACGAACGCAGTAACCATCACCGTGTCTCCTTCGATATCTGCCGGTTCAACGACGGGCTGACCCTTAGTCTAGTCTGTCTCTACACTGCGCTGTGCGGATCGGATAAGGGCTGCGGTGATCAGCTGGGAGATGGCCCGGCGCCCGAGTAGCAGGATGCCCAACACGATGAGTGAGACGGTGACGAAACTCCAGTGGGAACCGTCGGAGAAAATCAGCACGCGTAATGCCACACCAATAAACACTGTGGAGAGCCAAACCACCAGTCCAGCGGGCCACATGCGCTGCCAGCTGTGCCAAAAACCTGTCATGATACTGGCGAATAGGCAGGCGATGGCAAAGGGGGCGGCCACGCGGAACAACTCGCTACCGGTGATCTCTTCTTGGTGTGAACTCATCCCGAGTGCGGCAAATCCGGCCACCAGGGCGATATCGATCACCACTGCCACGATCGGGCGCCATCGGCCACCTGGGACAGGCTGGGTGACTTGTTCGGTTGCTCGCGAGGGGGAGGGGACTGGGTGAGTCATGGTGTCTCATCCTTTGAATTTTTCGCCGAAGTATAGATCGCCTGGCCAGCCTCAACGACCAAGCGCACAGGCACCTGGCCCGGCGCTGAAGCGCCCTGAAGGGTGGCAAAGGTCGCGGCGCTACCGAAAACTCCGCCCGAGAGCCGTGATCCCACGCCCAGCGGGCCCATGGCTACGGAAATCACTGGTTGCGTCAGGACCGAGGCGGCCTGATAGGTGGCCTCATAGATCCGGATCACGTCCGAGGGGGAGTTGGGCATCACCGCGATCTTGGCCAGATCATATCCGCGGTAACCCATGGTTTGGAGTCGTTCGAGAATATCGAAGCTCGATGGGGTGTGCTCAATATCGTGGTAAGACCCCAGCGTGGCGACGTTATGAGCCTGCGCCTGGTCAAGCGCTTCGACTGCGGTGCCTCGCGCCGTTTCAATATCAAGGATCACAGCACCCGGTGTGGTCGCCAGCGCCGTCAAAATCTGCACGTACGTCTGATCACTGACGTCGGCCTGACCGCCTTCGGCGCTCGTTCGGAGTGTGGCCAAGACCGGCACCTCGCCAAAGAACTCGATGAGTTCCTCGTAAACGGCTGTGACCTTTGCCGGCTGGGCATATTTGTCGTAGAAGTCCACGCGCCATTCGACCACGGAGATCGAAGAGAAGTCGGGATGGGCCCGGATCGATGCCGCCTGCCCCAGAAGCTGTTTTCGTCCCGAACCCATGAGCGGGGTGATGATCGCAGGATTGGCTGCATCAAAGGTGGCCGTACCCAGCGTGAGACGGGGGTAGGAGCCGTGCGGGGTGGAGACGGGCGCTGACATAGACAGATGATCCCTCCGAAAACCTCGATACAGAGTTAAGTTGACATAATGTAGATTATCGGCGTTTTACCCATTGGTCCGGCCAGAGACGGTCGCCCGGGCTGATTTTCGCTCGTGGTTTTAGTCGATCGAGCCGGTCTCTTCTGGTGTGGTGGTCTCATCCGAGGTTGGTTGCGGTGCCAGGAGCTCATAGATGGTGGACTGACCAGAGTCCCACATCGCCACGATGCGTCGTGTGGTGCTCTCGGTTTGGTCTAGCAATAAGACGTGGTGTGCACCGACCTGGCCCCAGGGCTCAGGAACCTCGCCACGCACGATCAGTGTGATGTTTGACTCTTCGGACCCCAGGTACTGTCCATCGGCATTATAGAAATACGGAACAGCTTGCTGAATTTCTCCGGCAATCGCCAGATTGAGCAAATGTACGGCCACAGGATCCGCGAGCGCATCGTAGATCCACAGATGTCCGACCGCTGGGTGCTCCATTTCGGCAACCAGGTATGAATCAGCGCCAGCCAGGGGCTTCAGGCGGTATGTAACCGGCACGTGTAAGAAGCGTTCACCTTGATGCAGGATGAACCCTTCGAGCATGATGGAGCCTTCGGTGTCATCAAAATGGTAGCTACCGACGATCTCTATGTCTTCATCAGATCCCCAGTATTGGGAAGCAACCCAATCCGAGAGAATACTATTTCTATCTGGTTCTGTTTCGGCGAGATATACAGTAGCCATTCTTCTAGTTTACGGGGTTGAGTGATGTTCTTCGACAATCTCGGTCCCGAGGGACAGTGTGATTCTGGGATTGAATAGTGAACGTTGGGATCGTTGCTACCTTTCCCCTAGGTCGATATGGATATTTTTTATTACTTGAATTATAAATAGAATCGTCTGTGCTGGTCAAGTGTGAGTACTGTGTTGGGCGGTGCTTTTCGGTAGGCTACGACACAACGGAACCGAGAGTGCTTCGGCGACCACATTCAGGAGGTCACAGGATGTTCGACTGGCTGTCTGACAACACCTGGGTGCTGTGGCTGGTCGTCGCTGCCGGCTCAGTACTCGTTGAGCTCATGATGTTGGATCTGATCTTTCTCATGCTTGCCGGTGGCGCGCTCGGAGCCTTGATCGCCTCGTTGTTCGGCATCCCCTTCGCGGCGGAAATTGGCGTATTCGCGGCGGTAGCAGCGGTGTTGTTATTTGCCCTGCGTCCGGTGGCGATGCGACATTTGAGCTTGCCGGGCAGTCATCCGCACGATGACTCGATCGAGGCCTATCCGGGCCGGAATGCGGCGGTGACTAGCGAGGTGTCAGAACACGCGGGTTTCGTCAAGCTCGATGGCGAGATTTGGTCGGCTCGCACCACCAGCCCGATGCCTCTGGCGGTGGATCAGGAAGTCGTGATCGAGCGGGTTGACGGCGCGATCTTATGGGTCCGTCCTCAGCGATAGGCCGTGCGGTGGCTATGCCCGTCTGCGAGGTCTCGATATACTCGTGTTAGATCTGTCACCCTAAAGCGTTCATTGCGTTGAACAATTGAAAGGCCCCAACAAACTCATCCCGGAGGAACTATGAGTGCCGGAGAAATCATTCTTGTCGTCGTGATGATCATCTTGGCCATCGTGATCATCGCGGTACTGGCGAGTGCCATCAAAATCGTCCCCCAGGCTCGCGCGGGCATCGTGGAACGCTTGGGGAAGTACCAGCGTACTCAAGGAGCGGGCCTGACCATGCTGGTACCGATCATCGACCGGATGCTACCGCTGATTGATATGCGTGAACAGGTGGTCTCCTTCCCGCCACAACCGGTCATCACCGAGGACAACCTGGTGGTCTCCATTGACACGGTGGTATATTTCCAGGTCACCGACCCTAACCGCGCCACCTACGGGATTGCCAACTACATTCACGCCGTGGAAAACCTGGCCACAACCACGCTCCGCAACGTGGTAGGTGGTCTCAACCTCGAACAGGCACTGACCTCCCGCGATTCGATTAACACTCAGTTGCGTGGCGTGCTGGATGAAGCCACCAGCAAATGGGGGCTCCGGGTCTCTCGTGTAGAGCTGAAAGCTATCGATCCCCCGCCCTCAATTCAGGACTCGATGGAAAAGCAGATGCGCGCAGAGCGTGATCGTCGTGCCGCGATTCTCACCGCTGAGGGTGAAAAGCAATCCGAGATCTTGACCGCGGAAGGTAATCGCGAGGCTTCGGTGCTGGCTGCTGAAGGTGAGGCCCAGGCCAGAATCTTGCGTGCCAACGCCGAAGCTGAGGCCATCACCACGGTATTCGAGGCCATCCACGCCGGTCGCCCGGATCAGGATCTGTTGGCCTACCAGTACTTGCAAACTTTGCCCAAACTGGCCGAAGGCGACTCCAATAAGATGTGGATCATCCCGTCTGAACTGACTGACGCGTTGAAGAATATTGCTGGCGGTTTCCATGTTCCCGGACCCAGTGGCGATCCCGTTGGCCCGAGAAACTCCACCGACCAGAATGGTTCTCAGTCGACACCTCAGACCGGGACCGGGAATAATTCCTCGGCCGATGGCGCTGAGACTACTTGGACCCCGCGTACTTCGGAGCATGACTCCGCTGGAACTGCAGAGTCCGAACAGCGTCGCGCCCGGCGTAAGCCCCGGCCGACTACTGCCGCTGAGGTTGCTGAGCACGCTCCCAAGGCTCCCAAGCTGTCGCACACCAGCTTGGAAGAGGCCTTGGCCGAGCCTGATTTCACTGCGGATGGACTGCCGGCCCGTCCGCCCCATCCACCGCAGGCCGGTCGTGCTGACGATCAGCAATGATCTATAGTGGTAGTTTGCGCCGGTGTTCTGCCGGGCCAGCGGTAGCACCACTGAGGTTGATATAGAGGAGTTATTGGATGAGTGATCGCAGTCTTCGCGGGATGCGGCTAGGTTCGCAGTCCATGGAAACTGAAGCCGGTGTGGAGCCGGCAGCCCGACAGCGGGTGGAGTACCGTTGCGAAGACGGTGAAACCGTCATTGTCACCTTCGCCGCTGAAGCTGAAGTTCCCCCCACCTGGACCACAAAAACCGGTAAAGAGGCGCGGCTGGTCAACGGTGAACAGCACGTCGAAGACAACTCCAAACCGGTGCGGACCCACTGGGATATGTTGCTGGAGCGTCGTAGTATCGAAGAACTCGAAGAATCGCTCAAACAACGGCTGAATGCCCTGCGGGAACGTCGTGGTGAAGAGCCACTGCCGTAGCGACAGGCACCCTTTCTCACTCCTGCGTGGTGCTTAAGGGAGGGGTGTCTCAGCTCTTGGCTCTTGGCAGTGAATTTAGTTCAGGCCGAGTTTTTTCTTGGCGGTCTCCCAGCGAGCCTGCACACCCCACTTGGTGACATTTACCAGTGCTTCGGTGATGATATTGCCACTCATCTTGGACTCGCCGAACTCGCGCTCAACGAAGGTAATGGGCACCTCAACGATACGCTTACCGGCCAGCGCGGTGCGGAAGGTCATGTCCACTTGAAAGCCATACCCCTTGGACTGGACAGCATCCAAGTCAAGCTCCCGAAGCGTGTCAGCACGGTAGGCGCGGTAACCGGCGGTGATATCGGTGAGTTTTAGCCCCAAGAGAATTCGTGGGTATACCGAACCACCCATCGAAATCAGCTTGCGGTACCAAGGCCAGTTGACCATCTTGCCACCGGGCACCCGGCGCGAACCGATCACCAGATCAGCCTGATTGACCGCGTCTAGGAGCCGGTGCAATTGTTCAGGCTGGTGGGAGCCGTCGGCGTCCATTTCCACCAGCACGTCGTAGCCACGCTCCAGGCCCCAGGCGAAACCAGCCAAATAGGCCCCACCTAGCCCGTTCTTTTCGGTGCGGTGTAACACGTGGAGCTGAGAGTCCTGAGTTGCCTGCTCATCGGCCCACTCGCCGGTGCCGTCGGGAGAATTATCGTCGACCACTAAGACATCCACCTCGGGGTTAGCCACTCGCACGCGCTGCAGAGTTCCGGGCAAGGATTCTGCCTCGTTATAGGTTGGGATGATGGTCAGTACTTTCATGGCTCTCCTCGATTAGCCGTGCTGGACTTCTCCTCGCATGAGTATAGCGCGGAGTGTTCTCTTCTCGTGGTAGCTGAGCTTGCGTCCCCGTCACCCCCGGTAGTCCTCTCCCACCACAGTGGCCTGGCGCTGCGGCAAGGGGGTAGCGGAATCCACGATCGGCAATAACGCCGAGCCGGCCCGGGCATCTGTGGAAAATTGGGCGCTGGATTCATCCGGCACTTGCACGCCCAGCTCGGTCCCGGTGTAGACACCCAACCGCGCCGGTGAGCCGACCCTAATCCGACCGTGCTGGAATAACCGCTGGGAGATCACCGAGGGCAAAACCCGTACCCCGTTGCGAGTCACCGCATGAAAGGCTGCCCGGGTGGATAGTCGCTGGGCGGGGTCTGGGTGTTCCACCGCTGCGGTGACGACCCGCCACATATTCTCGTGGCTGGCTTCATCATCCCCGGAACCCAGGCTGAGGTGGATGCCGGCTGCGACCACATCGGCCAGCGGCGCCTGCAATTCGGGTGTGTCCGAGCAGAGCGGTGTGACAGTCAACGACAACTGTGTTGCTCGCATGCGCTGAATCTGCTCGGCGCTGAGCGGGTGATTGGCCACTACCCGGTGGCGGGCCCGCATTAGCCAACCGGCATCGGCTCCTTCGAGTCGAGACAGAATCGTATCCAACTCGTGTGGTGACCTCGAGCCGATCAACGCCTGCACCGCCGGTGTCCGGTCACTGTGTTCGAGCAACTGGGTCAACCCGTCATCGATCTCCTGGTGAGGGATCCACCACTGTGGGGCTACAGAGCCGATCGGACCGTAGCGTACCACCGCATTGTGGTCCTCCACCGATTCCGCCTCGGTCGTCATCGACACCAGTTGCCGGTCTTCGGATCCGGTGGTCACGTCGGGGGCCTGAGTACTCAGACCATCGATGAAAGCTGGCACCACCAAGGCTCCTGCCAAGTCCACTTCGACAGTGGGCTCGGGGTCGGTAGTGGCCTTGACCATCGCGTCAGCGGTTTCCTCGGACCCCACCCAGGAGATGGTCTGATCCTCAATGAGCACCGCGGTGGCAAAAGGGTCATCAGCGGTGTGGATGAAGCCGTTACGCAGTAGCAGGCTCATAGCGTGTTCTCTCTCCTGTTCTCAGCGGGTCTCATCGGTGGTCCCAGTAGGTTCGTCCGACTCCAGGGAATCGAGCGGGTCGGGGCCATCCTCCCCCAGCGGGTCGGGGCTGGCGGAGTAGGAGACGATGCCGCGATTAACCAGGTCCTTGGCTTTAAAGCACCGCCGGGAAAAATCCGCATCCGGGCTGGCCTTCGCCAGCTGGTCCAGCATATCGATCACTTGCCGGGCCCACCGGACAAAGTCTCCGGCCGCTAGCGTGGTGCCGGACAGGCACAGGGTCAACGATTGACCGCGAACCCACCGGAAGACTGGCCACACCAACCCCGGGTGCGGTTGCGGAGTGACTTTCAGACTGGCTTGTGACTCGGCATCTTGGAGCTGGTACCAGATCGCGTCGCTGGCATCCAGCGCCTCGGTCAGTGCCGGGGTGGGCATATCGGGTTGGACGATCAATTCCTCCTCGGGGCCCTCAAATACCAACAGCGCCGCCAGCCCGGCTAGGTCTTCGGGCGACATGGTGTCAGTCACCCCGTCTTGAAGCAACAATGCGGTCAACAGGTCACGTTCCCCATAGATCCGGCGCAGGACGTGTCCGGGTTTGGTGAGCGTCTCGGTTTCCAGATCGACGTAGTCGTAATCGGCCAACAAGCCCAGGATGCGTTCGAAGGTGGTGGCAATCGTGTTGGTCCGCGAGTCGATTGTGGAGATCAACCGGTCGGTTTCAGAGCGCAACGTGGCCCACCGGTTGGCCCAGCGGGCGTGTTCTTCTCGGTCGGCACAGGTATCGCATGGATGGGCGCGCAACATCGCCCGCAACTGTTCGACGCGTTCGATCGCGGATTCATCCCGGTACCGGAACCCGGTGATTTCTTCGCGCGGCCGAGGTTTCTGATTCCGGCGCAGGGCTTCGCGAGCCCAGGAGGCAATCGTTTTGCGTTGCGTGGGAGTCTTGGTGAGCAGATTCTTGGGCAAATTCACCGACCCGATCGGTTCCACCGGTTCCGCGAGATCATCAGTGCCGACCCGGCGAAACTGCCCCTTATGGGTAATGACCGCAACTCGGGGGTTATGGGGGTTGCCGGCGGTGGAGACCACGGTACACACCCCGAATTTCCGGGGGCCTGTGACCTCGATAATGTCGCCAACCACCAACCGGGTCAAGGATTGTTCTTCAGCATCGCGCCGGGCACGTTTTTTCACCCGGGACGCAGATTTTTCAGCCGCGGCCAGCTCTCGGCGGAGGGCAGCATACTCGGTGAAGTCCCCCAGATGACAGCTCATCGCCTGCCGGTATCCCTCTAAGGACTTTTCTTGTTCTTTGACCTGTTGGGCCAGACCCACCACGGACCGGTCGGCCTGGAACTGGGCGAACGACGACTCCAGAATCCCCCGGGCAGTATCGAGACCGTAGACCGCCAATAAGTTTACGGCCATATTGTAGGTGGGCTTGAACGAGGAATTCAGCGGGTAGGTGCGACGCGAGGCTAACCCGACCACCTGATGAGGTTCGAACCGGTGGTCGGACCACATCACCACCGCGTGACCCTCAATGTCAATGCCACGTCGTCCAGCTCGCCCGGTCAGCTGGGTGTACTCCCCCGGCGTGATGGGTGCGTGGGTTTCACCATTGAACTTCACCAACTTCTCTAACACCACCGTACGGGCTGGCATATTAATGCCCAACGCCAGGGTTTCGGTGGCGAACACGACCTTGACCAGCCCGGCGGCGAACAGTTCCTCCACCACCTCTTTGAACGGTGGCAACATGCCGGCATGGTGGGCGGCGAAACCACGTTTCAGGCCATCGCGCCACCCCCAAAAGCCCAGCACGTCACGGTCGTGCTCGGGTAGCGTCGCTCCGGCTTGGTCAACCAGATCCTCAATGGCGCGTTTTTCTGCCGGAGTGGTCAAATCCAGGCCGGTTTGCAGACACTGTTCTACCGCAGCATCACAACCGGCACGGGAGAAGATGAAGGTAATGCAGGGCAACAGCGCTTCGCGTTCGAGTACCCGCACCATCGTTGGGCGGGAGGTTCGGGTCTGTGTAGCCATCGACTGGGCGCGCGGGCCGGGACTGTGGCGGTGCTGGGAGGTGTGGTTGCGGAAGCGGTATGCGCTTCCTTTGCCACCCTTTCCTCTCTTGCCACCGCGACCGCGTTTTCCGGAACCGGGTTTACCCCAGTGGGCGGGCTGACCGGCTCGTTGCTGTTCGCTGGCAATCTTCGCCAGCTCCGGATTGAGCTTGGGTTTCTCCACACCTTCACCGGTGGTGGCAAACAGGTCGTAAAGATTCTTTCCGGCCATGACGTGTTGCCAGAGTGGGACCGGACGGTGTTCGGAGACCACGACCTTGGTGGAACCCCGCACCGTATCCAGCCAGGCGCCGAACTCTTCGGCATTGGAGACCGTAGCCGACAACGACACTAACGCAACGTGCTCGGGAAGATGGATAATGACTTCTTCCCACACAGCACCGCGGAAACGGTCGGCCAGGTAGTGGACTTCATCCATGACGACGTAGCCGAGATTTCTCAGTGGCTCCGCGTCGGCATAGAGCATATTACGTAACACTTCGGTGGTCATCACGACAATAGGAGCATCCGGGTTGCGAGCCACATCCCCGGTGAGTAGCCCCACCTGCGCGGCTCCGTAGCGCTGAACCAGATCGGTGTACTTCTGATTGCTGAGCGCTTTAATCGGGGTGGTATAGAAAGCCTTGAGCCCCGAGGACTGGGCGAGATGAATTGCGAACTCTCCCACGATGGTTTTTCCCGCCCCGGTGGGCGCAGCTACCAAGACCGAGTGGCCCTGTTGCAGGTACTGACAGGCTTGTTGCTGGAACTCATCGAGCTGAAAACCCAGTGAGGCGGAAAACTCGCCGAGCGGAGTGCGAGCTTGCCGTCGACGCTTGGCATCCAGCGCATAGCGTTCGGCGGGTGATAAGTGCTGATCTGCCTCGGTCATGCTATTCAGCCTAGGGGAAACGATTAAAGTTCCCCTAGTGGCCTCGCCCCGCGCTGAATCTCCTCATCGAGCTGTCGTTGTTTTTTGGTCTGACGCTTCACCCGACGCTTGTCATTAACCAGACAGATCACCAAGGCCACAAAGAACAAGATGGTCAGTGGCAGCCCCATGAAGAACATGGTGATCACATCCGAGCCCGGGGCCGCCATGGCTGCCACCACGGCGATGACAATCACCGAGATCCGCCACTGTTTCAGGATCTGTTTGCCCGAGATCACCCCGGCCATATTCAGACCCACCAAGATTACCGGCAACACCAAGGCCACCCCGAAGACCAGCAACAACCGGAGCACAAAGGGAATATAGACGGTGGCTTGAATCCGGTGCGCGGTACCTTCCGGAGTCAGTGAGGTGAAAAAAGACAGTGCCTGGGGCAACGCGACCCAGCCCAACACCACCCCGCCGATGAACAGCGGGATTGCCGCGGCGAGAAAACCGAGCGTGTAGATCTTCTCGTTTTTCTTCAGCCCCGGCATGATGAAGGCCCACAACTGATACAGCCAGATCGGGCTGGAGATCACCACACCGGTAAAAAGCGCGACCTGCAACATGATGTCGAACGGCTGAGCGACCGAAGAAAACACGACCTCGGCCGGATGCTCTGCGGTGTCTAACCGTGACACCGGTTCGGTGATCATCGTGAAGGTGGGCTGATAGAGGATAAAACCCACGATCGTGCCGGCCACCAGGGCGAGCCCTGCTTTGATGATGCGGTTGCGGAGCTCTGTGAGGTGGGCCTTCAGGGGCATTTGCCCCTCGGGGTTGTGACGGCGACGTGTGGTGGTGCGCGACTTCTTTTTGCCGGTGGTGCTCGTGCTACTCGAACCAGGGTCGGAGGAGGAGTTTTCAGTCATGGACGTGAAAAGTCACACCGATAAAAATTTAGGAGCGGTTGTTGTTCTGAGCGGTGTGTTCCGAGTGCTGTTGCTTCGGCTCGTCTTCGACCACCGTGCCTTCCACGGCGCGGATATCGGAGCCCTGCTCGGACTCAGCGGAGTCCTTCTGCGAGGACTGGGACTTCTCGGAGTCCTGGTCCTCATCTTTCATCTGCTTGACCTCGGAGCGGAAAATGCGCATGGACTGGCCCAGATTGCGGGCCAACTGTGGCAATTTGGGTGCTGCAAACAGCAGAAGAATAAGAATGATAACGATGACCAGTGGCCAACCCTTAGGTAACATGGCACGTCCTTTCCGTAGCTGTGGAACAGTCTACAGCGATCTAGATGTCACCGGTGACAGAAAGTCCTGCTTTGTCATGGCACGGTGCTGGGTGGCGATTGCTCCATCCAGGCGCTCGACGAGCTCATCTCGCACGCGACGGGACTGTGGTGTGGTGCCCAGTACCTGGATTTCTCCGGGGTGGGAGGTGACCAGATCCTGCAGAGCACGCATCGAATGCATGCGTAGTTCCGCAACCACGCGACCGTCATCGAGTTCGGCCACACGGACAGGATCGTAGGTGGGTACCAGATCCTTCAAACGGTAGGAGAACAGGCAC
This sequence comes from Auritidibacter ignavus, assembly GCF_029853775.1. Taxonomy (NCBI): domain Bacteria; kingdom Bacillati; phylum Actinomycetota; class Actinomycetes; order Micrococcales; family Micrococcaceae; genus Auritidibacter; species Auritidibacter ignavus. The sequence continues at coordinate 625,780 of NZ_CP122564.1, read as the reverse complement.
TGCACCACCAACGTCTCATGGTCATCATGCGTCTCGCCGGTGGTGGGCAGGCCCAATGCGTGCAAGGCCACATGTGGGGTGAAGGTGTCCTCGGTCTCGGCCAAACGCCCGATCCGATCGAGCCGGAAGGACCGTTCGGCATTCGCACGACGACACCAGGCCTGCACATAGGTGTGTTGCCGGTAGAACAGTAATCGCAACGGTTCGATCTCCCGGGTGGTGACTCGATCAGCGAACTGGCCGTAGTAGTCGATAACGATCACCCGGCGGTCACTGATGGCCCGGTGAATATCTTGAGCCAGCTGTTGGTAGGGGCCCAAGGATAGGTCCGGGAATAAAGCCACGATGTTAAGGGACTGGTCGGGGTCATCATGATCGGCCGGTGCTGAGGTTCGGATGGCACGATCAATTTTGGCCCGGGCACTGCGGATGGCCTGTAGTTCCTGCTCGCTGGCGATTCCCTGTCGTTGCAGGGCATCCAGGGCTGAGAGCAGGGCCGTGCCCTCGGGCCGTGAGAACCGGCGCGGCGCTTGTAGGTCTTCGGCCTGGTAGATTTCCACCGAATCACCGACCTGGTCGATATCAAATTGCTGGCCGGCAAAATCTCGTTCGGGCATCCCACAGAACTGCAATACGTTGAGATCTTTGCTCAGTTGCTGATCGCTCAAACCCAGCCGAGACTTGAGCTCTTCGCGACTGGTTCGACCGCGGACATTGAGAATTGCGACAATGTCGAGCAAACGGGCGATCCGCTCGGTTTCGGCGGCCCGTAAGCGCTCACGTTTGGGTGCTCGAAGATCAAAACCGGCGGGATCGGGTCGCTGGTGGGCGTCGATGACCTGTTGCCACTGGGCCAGAAGCGACTGCGCCAGATCGGGGTGATGGTGTGGGTCCACCACGACGTGGCCGACCGCGCGAGCCAAAAGCTGGTGGATGCCCACGGTGTGTGCGGCTGGAATCTCTACCAGGTCCCAACCCGGGGTCGAGCTCGAGGACTGCAGTACGGTCCCCAGCATTCGCAATTGCGGGCCGTGGCCGTCCGCAACCCAAACCTGCACCGTGGTGAGCGGATCGTCGGTGGGGATCAGCTGACGTTGCAGTGCGGACACGTCCAGATCTACCGGGCGTTGGGAGTCGGTCGGTAGTGTATTCGGGTCACGGTCGGTGACCGGTTTGGGATCAGTGGTGAACCGAGTCAGGCGGAAATTCCGGACCGCTTGTCGGTCCAGATCCCACCCCACCAGATACCACTGTCCGTTGGCCATGACCACGACCCAGGCCCGGACGGACCGCTGGGCCGAGTAGGTGCCATCTGCAGCACGGTAGCCGAATCGGATCACCTGCTGGGCGAGAGCCATCTTGGACAGTTGCACCAGGTTTTTCGACGTATTGGCCAGCTGTGCTGAGAGGCTGGGTTCGGTACCGTGCTCGTACTGAGTGGCCGTCTGCAGTCCCATCCGGCCGGTGGCACGTCGTGCTGCAGCTTGCAGTGGGGTATGGTCCCAGACCCCACGGGCCTGATTCAGGGCACGGAACTCTTCTGGTTCCAGATCGATGGGAGGCAAGAATAGCTGGTCCCGATCAATCCGGTACCGGTGCTCGGTGTGCTCCAGCGTTTCGATCTCATCGGAAACCAGCGGGATGCCGATGTCTCGCAGACTGGTCTTATCCCGGGTGAACTGTCGGTCGAAACTGTCGTCGTTGAGTTCGCGATAGTCGTCAACGCAGTGCCGAATCTGACGCTTCGTCAGTCCCTGTGTGGAGTCCAGCAGGAGCCACATCAGGGAGACGATGCGTTCAACACTGCGCTGTTGTTTGGTGCTAATTAGTTCACGCTCACCAGGTCGACGACGAAAATCAGGGTCTCGTTCGGGCCGATGTCAGCACCGGCACCACGCTCACCATAAGCCAGGTGGGGTGGAATCTCCAAGCGACGACGGCCTCCGGCCTTCATGCCGAGTAACCCCTGATCCCAGCCTGGGATCACCTGACCGATTCCGGCCGTGAAGTCCAGAGGTGTGCCTCGGTTCCACGAGGCATCAAACTCGGCACCGGTCGACCAGGCGACACCTACGTAGTGGCAGGAAACTTTATCCCCGGCTGTGACCTCGGGGCCGGCCCCGGTGATCACATCCTCAATGACCAGCTCAGTCGGAGGCGTATCCCCCGGAAAATCGATCTCGGGACGGGTCCGGTCGTAGTGGCGTTGGCCAAAAGACATGGTGAATCCTCACAGAGTTGCTACTTAGGGGTGTTGGGGCACACCCTATCGTGTTTGTCGTCCTATTCAGAGGCCTCATCTGAAGGAGCAGGCTGGTCGGCACCTTCGGGCGGGGTCATGTCGACTTTGTGCAGAATGTCGACGACGAACACCAGGGTTTCCTCCTGGAGCTCATGACCTTCCGAATCGCCATAACCTTGCTCGGGCGGAACCGAGATCAGCACGCGGGAGCCGACCTGCTGACCGTCCAGGCCTTCCTTCCAACCCTCAATCAAGCCGTTGATGTCAAACTGTGCTGGGCTACGGTTGGCCCAGGAAGAGTCAAACTCTTCACCATCAGACCACTTAATACCGCGGTACTGGACGGTCACAAACGAGTTGGAATCGACCTGTTCGCCCTCGCCTTCCTTCAGCACCTCGACTTCGAGGTCCTCCGGGGGGTCGCCTTCCGGGGTTTCGATGGTGGGCTCGCCGTTCTCCTCGTTCTCGGTGACGGTCGGCAAGGCGGGGTCTAATTCTGATTCGTCCACGGGTTCGCCGTCGGCGTGGGTGGGCAATTCTTCGGAGATCCGAAACACCAAGAGCTGATCGGGTGTGCCGTTGCCATAGGTGTTGGCTGGCACGTAGTAGGCCATCAGGGACCCGATGGGGTTCGTGGTTAGCGCTTCGTGTAGGGTCGGGTCTTCTTCGGCTAAGCGGGGATCGATGTAGAGGGCCTCCCCATTGCCGGTGAACGATTCTTGTGTCACCTCAGAATTGGTCGGGTCAACCACCGCCGTGTGGATCAGGGCCAGATCTTCGTCATCCAAGGTTTCGCCCTCGCCTTGTTCCAAAACTCGGGTGGAGACCTCATCGGCCTCGATCGCTCCATCCACGGTCACGTCAGGAGCCTGCTGTGGGTCGGACTGTTCGAAGTCAACGACATCCAGAGCATCAACGTCGCCGGTGCCTTCGGCGCCACCACAACCGGACAGTATCAGGGACGCGCTCAGGGCGAGGCTCGTGATCAGTGTTGCGCGTCGGGTTGCGCGTTGTGAACAAGGGGAAGACAACTTAGCCATGGACAAATAGATCCTCGATCATGTAATTGATATAGACATTCCCGGTGGGGTTCTCTTTACCAATGGTTACACAAACATCGGCAGGCGTGACAGATTTTGCACCGTGGTTTATCCCTCGAGCCCAGCCCGTGCCAAGAGTTCATCGACTTGACTGGAATCTGTGTCTAACGGATCTTTTGTATGAACGGTATGAAGCGGGAAATCGACCAATTTCAGATGCGTCCAGTCCACGGCGTATCCCATCCCCGCATCGCGGGCAGCACGGATAAACCGGCCACGAATACTGGCTCGAGTGGTCTTGGGTGGGTGTTCGGTGGCGTGGGCGATGTCCTGATCGGGCAGGACCCGACGGGCTGCATTGCGTGATTGCAACAAGTAAAACAAGCTCCGATCGGGGTTGATGTCGTGATAGGATAGATCCAATTGTTTGACCCGCGGGTGATCAAGACCATAACCGTTTTTCTCGCAATAGCGGTTGATAAACCGGTACTTAATAGCCCAGTCGATCTCGGTATCAATCCGAGAAAAATCTTGGGCCTCCACGGCCTCCAAGGTGCGCTCCCAGAGTTGCATGGCCGCCGATAATTCATCGTGGTGGGCACCATGTCGTTGAATAAAGTGTTGCGCCAAGGCCAGAATCTCCCACTGGATTTCTAATGCCGAACGGGTACCACCCTCAGCGAGGTCAAGTTGCTCGGTTCCGGTTAAATCATGGGAGACCTGCCGAATGGCGCGGACCGGGTGAGCTAGTTGCAACTGCGGTAGGGGCACCCCAGCCTCCAGAATCCGCAACATCAGATCGGTGGTGGCCAGCCGTAACAACTGGGTGGTCTCGGACATATTCGAGTCCCCGACGATGACGTGCAGCCTCCGGTGTACCGCCGCATCGGCATGGGGTTCATCGCGGGTGTTGATGATCGGACGCGCCCTGGTGGAGGAGGATGACACCCCTTCTTGGACGTAGTCGGCACGCTGAGAGAAGGCGAAATGGGGCTCGGGGTTCACCGGGAACCTCGCCTGCTCGGGTAGTTGCGAGGGGTCCGGGATGACCACACCGGATCCGGTCATCAGCTGGCGGGTGATCAAGAAAGGAATCAACGCATCGGTGAGCCGCCGAAACCGTAGCGACCGGGTGATGGTGTAGTTCTCGTGGGAGCCGAACGCGTTGCCCTGGGAGTCGGCGTTATTGCGATAGAGATAGATGGTTCCGGAAAATCCATCCTCGGCCAGGGCCGCTTCGGCCCGGTGGGCCAGCTCACCGAAGATGCGCTCACCGGCTTTGTCCGAGGCGATCAATTCACTGGGCAGACTGCACTCGGCGGTGGCGTATTCGGGATGGGAGCCCACGTCCAGATAGAGCCGAGACCCGTTGGAGATGAACACGTTGGAGGAGCCACCCCAGGACACCACCGGCCGGAACAGGTAGCGGGCCACGTCCTCGGGGCTCAGCCGGCCGGTGGGACTGCCGGTGCGGGGGTCAATTCCGGAGGGAACATAGTGCACCCCATATTCGGTTTCCACGCCGAAAGCGCGATGGTCCATGGTGTGAGGCTCCCCTTTCTGTGTCTCAGCCACGCCGAGGGTACAATGTCTGAGACGGTTGTGGCCTTCGTGGTGCTGGTGGTGCTATCGAGGGTTTACTGGCCACCTTTTTGGACGAAACCTTTGACGAATTCCTCGGCGTTGGTTTCTAAGACGTCGTCAATATCGTCGAGCAACGAGTCCAGGTCCCCGGCCGAGGAGCTGCTACTGGTCGCCGGTGCGGTCGCCGGTTCCGGGGTGCCCGGGTCGTCCTGATCTTCACGTTGGTCGCGGTACTGGGGTGAGTTCTGTTGAGCTGCCATGATGGTGATCCTCCTGATCGGTCCTAATGGTGTGTGGTGGTCCTGAGCCTAGCGGTCATACCGGGTGCTGCGTTGAGAGCGTGGCCCGTTGTGGTATCGGCTCAGCACGGTGAGCACCTCGGTGAGTGCCTGATTGGTCTGCGGTGAGGGTGTCGCCGGGACTGGCTGGCGTCCGGGGCGGAAGATCTCGGTGTCCTTCCCAACCGGGGCACCGGTAGACAGCTCTTGCAGGTGGCGAATTTCGGCCTTGCTACCGGCCAAGGGCTCGCGCAGGTCCAGCCGGTAGAGCCGGCCCTCGTGGTAGGGCCGGAAGACCAGGTTGTCCCAGGACACCCCGGCCAGATGGGCGCCAAAGATGCCAATACTGCGACCGCGGGTATAAGCCCGAGTGTCCTCCGGCGGGTGCATCACCGCCCGGTGAACGACGGTATCGTCGACGAGCTGGCGGATGCTCCCCCGGGCTACCAGCGCGTGGTAGAGGCCCTTGTCGGGACGAATATCGGCCCACTGCAGGTCCATCATGGCCAGTTTGGCCTCGTCCCACCTGCCAGTGGCCGTCCGAGCGCGCATGGCATCGAGCAACCGGTATTTGCCGAGCCACTCGATCCGGTCACTGAACTGATACGGGTCGGTGCGCAACCCGTCCACGGCAGTCCGCCATTCGTAGAGCACCTGACGGGTCTGTTCATCGGTGATCTGAAAACGTTGCACGTGGTCTTCGGCGGCCTCCAGGTAGCGTTCTAGTAAATCCAGCCCGGTATATTGGCCGGCACCATTGACGGTCACTGTGGCCTGCAACGACGGATCGTGGCTGATAGTTTGCAACGCTGCGACCGGGTCGGCCAGCTCGAGGGCGGGGGCGGTTCCTAGCTCGATCATGTGCAACACCAGCGAGGTCATGCCCACCCGCATCCAGGTGGCCCACTGACTGAGGTTGGCATCACCAATAATGACGTGCAACCGCCGGTAGCTGGAAGCGGTCGCGTGTGGTTCGTCGCGGGTATTGACGATCGGGCGGTGAATGGTGGTCTCGATCCCGACTTCTTCTTCAAAGAAATCTGCGCGTTGGGAGAGCTGGAACCCAGCCCGGCGGTCGCTGATGCCGATCCCGACCCGGCCCGAGCCGGTGATCACCTGCCGGGCGACGAAAAACGGCAGGAGTCGGGCGGTGAGTTCTTCGAAATTCAGGCCTCGGTCCACCAGGTAATTCTCGTGGGCCCCGTAGGAGGCGAGTTTGCCGTCGGTGTTGTTTTTATAGATTTGGACCGCGGCCCGATGGCTGTGGGCGTTCAGATACGCTACCGCCGAGCCGATGATCAGATCCCCGGCCTGGTCGTAGATCATCGCCTGCCAAGGGTTGGTGGTCTCTGGGGAGGAGTATTCCGGGTGGGCGTGATCAACGTAGAACCGTGCCCCATTGGGCAATAAGGTGTTGACCAGCTGGTGGATCGGTTTGCCCTCAGCATCGTTGAGTGGCTGGTTGGTTAGCTGGGTGGGGTGGGCTTCGGTAACCGGGATCCGCCATCCGCGGGCGTCCATCAACGGGGATTCCTCCCCGTAGTCCCACTCGGTGCCGGCCACCGGGACGTGGTCGTCCTGAAGCTTTTGAGCGTAGGCGTTGACGACATCGAACGAGAGGGCTGCGTGGGATGCCCCCGGCTGGGTGGGGGCGTGAATCCCGTACTCGGTTTCTAATCCCACCACCCGGTGGACACCCCATCCCACGGTGGCTCGTCCGGCGGGGACGAGGTCTTGGGCGCCTGCTGGCAACAGCGTTGGTGGGCGCTGGCTGGAGCTCTGCTGGTGCTCGGTCACCGGATTACTCCCCCGCCGAGGTGGTGTTCGCTGACGTGGTGTGCTGAGTCTGGTTGGCTTTAACCGCTTCTTCGACCCGGCGGGCATTCTCGTTCTTATCGCCCAAGAACGAGGCCTCACACAGCATCCGTAATCCCACCACCCGGGGTCCGCGGTGACCAGAAATTTTCACCCACTCCTCCGGGGAGGAAGTATTGGGCAGATCCTGCTGTTCGGCAAATTCTTCAGAGACCGCCCGAACCAGGTGCTGGGTCTTCAGTCCCTTGGCTGCCTGCGGGTGATGGTCTTGAGCGGCCAAATACTCCTTGATGGCATGGGTTTTGGCCCGGTCCACCACATTGGCGATGGCAGCCCCCGAGGCGAAATCCGCAAAGTGCAACACCTGAGTGGAGCCATCCAGGTAGGTCACCTCCACATACTCGGTCTGTGGCACCCGGGCGTACATGTAGGCTGCAGCGGTGGAGATCATCGACTCCACCGTGGCCTCACGACTGCCGTGCACCGCCAGCTCGGAGGGGTGCAACGGCACCTCAGCAGTAACGTACTTGCTAAAGATTTCGCGAGCTTCGGCCTCATTGGGGCGCTCTACCCGAATCTTGACGTCCAGGCGACCCGGGCGCAGGATGGCCGGATCGATCATATCCTCCCGGTTGGACGCGCCGATAACAATCACATTATTCAGTGACTCCACACCGTCAATTTCTGCCAGTAACTGCGGGACGATGGTGGTTTCGACATCGGAGGACGTCCCGGACCCGCGGGTGCGGAACAGTGACTCCATTTCGTCGAAGAAGATCACCACCGGGTAGCCGTCCGAGGCTTTTTCCCGGGCCCGAGCAAAGAGCGTGCGAATATGGCGTTCGGTCTCCCCCACATACTTATTCAGCAACTCGGGGCCCTTGATGTTCAAAAAGTAGGCGGTGCGATCCCCGGAGCCACGTTGGGCTAAGGAGTTGGCCACCGCTTTGGCAATCAGGGTTTTACCAGTACCGGGGGGTCCGTACAGCAACACGCCCTTTGGCGGGGTCAACCCGTGTTCGCGGTAGAGATCAGGGTGGGTGAACGGTAGCTCGACCGCGTCGCGGATCATCTCAATCTGATCGCCCAGTCCGCCAATGTCGTCATAGGAAATATTGGGGACCTTCTCCAACACCACATCTTGGACCTCGGAGAGAGCAACCACGTCGAAAACATAACCGGACTTCACGTCCACGGTGACTGCATCACCGACACGGATCGGGCGGTCGGCCAGTTCGTGGACCCGCCGCATCACGTGCTCGTCATCGGCGCGACCGACTACCAGTAACAGCCCGTCATCGAGTACTTCTTTCACGCGAGCCAGCTCGCCGGTGGTGGCGTGTCCCAAGACCGAGATGACGCAGAGGGATTCGTCGAGCAACACCTCGGCACCTGAGACGACCTGCTGTGCATCCAGCAACGGGGACAGGTGCGTGCGGAGTTTACGGCCGTTGTAGAGCACATCCACGCTCGCCCGAGTGGTGGCAGCTAGCTCGGTGCCCTCCACCGCCTGGCGGGCCGGGTGGTACTGCAACACGGTGGCAAAATTAAACGGTGGCAGTGCTGCGTCTTCAATGGATTGCTTTAACGTGGCAATCTGTTCGCGGGTGAGGTCCAGCATCTCCACCATCCGCCGGTTATTGCGGGAGGCGGCGTCAATGTCATGACGTAGCTGCCGATTCTTCTCCACCAATGAGCCCAGACGGCGCCGCATGGAGGACAGCTGTTGCTCGGCGGTGGTTGCGGAATCAACGCGTGCCGGTTCCGTCATTGAAGACCCTCCTAACGTTCTGAGGTCACCCTTCTATTCTACGCGTATCCTACGCGGTGGACCCTGGAGGTTGAGTGTTGTTCTCCCCCAGCTCACCGGAATGTTGCTGTGTGGTGACCTGGGTGGTGCGCTGTGCTGTGGCGGCGTGTTGGGCGTACCGGGTTGCCGCGCGGGCTTCTTTGCGGGCACGTTTGGGTTTGGCCTCGCGTTGGCCGTGTTCTTCGGGTACCCAGCGCGCCTCGTCGCTGGGCGTCCACAACTCGATGTCGTCGTCACTGAACTTTTCGGACTTATCACGCTTGCGCAACTGCAAAGACTCTTGGTGATCGGCCATCCGGCGGGTGACCAACAGGAATCCGGTATGTCCGATCATCCGGTGTTCGGGGCGGACCGCCAGACCTTCAACGTGCCAATCCCGCATCATGGTTTCCGAAGCCCGGGTGGCGGTAAAGGATCCGGCCTCACGAATGGCTTCAGCGGTCCGAGACAGCTGGGTGGCCGTGGCCACGTAGGTCAGCCACACTCCCCCGGGTACCAGGAGCTCACGGACCATCTCCACACACTCCCAGGGAGCCAACATATCCAGCACCACGCGGTCGAAGCTGCCCGGTTCGTGGTCCGCTAACGCCTGAGTTTGGACATCGCCGAGGTGGAGGTGCCAGCCCGGGTGGGGGCCGGCGAAATAGGTTTCGATATTTCCTCGGGCAATGTCGGCGAAGTCCTCGCGACGTTCATAGGAGTGCACCTGTCCCTGATCACCGACCGCTTGCAACAGCGACATGGTCAGTCCCCCGGATCCGGCTCCGGCCTCCAGCACCCGGGCGCCGGGATAGATATCGGCCTGTTGCAGAATTTGACCGGAATCCTTCGGATAGACCACGGTGGCTCCGCGTGGCATGGAGAGCACGAAGTCGTTCAGTAGCGGTCGCAACACCCGGTACTGGTGGCCCAAGGAATTGGTGACCACCACGCCGTCGGGTCCGCCAATCAACTCGTCGTGGGATAAATACCCCTGGTGAGAATGAAACACTTCTCCCGGTACCAGCGTGATGGTGTTCATCTTGCCCTTCTCATCGGTGAGTTGCACCCGCTGGCCGGCCAGCAATGGGCCACGCCGGGCGGTCAGGCCGGTAGGTCGGGGTGTGCCGGGTGTGCAGGGAGTGTACGGCATTGAAGACGTCTCCTGTGGGGTTGAGGGATAGCGTTTGTTTTTGTGCGGGAGCCAGGACCGGGGTCGCAGGCTTATCGGCCGGTGGACAGATATACCGCGATGCGACTTCCCAGCACAGCTGCCGCCGGGAGCTGGCTGGTGCTGGCCGGGGTGCCTGAGCCAGGGGTGAGCAGGAAGACCTGATCGGGATCTGTGGCTAGGGCCGAACCTAGTTCGGAGATCCGCCGGTCCGCGGGCACGTAGTGGGTGCTTCCGGCAAAGGCCTGGCTGACCTCGTGGGCGCTGGTCTGGTGGCGGAATTCGGTCGGTACCTGGGCCAGCGTGGCCGGATCAATCAGACCGGTCACCCGAGGGGGACCGGTCTCCTGCGACGAACTGAGTTGCACAATAAGTGGCTGGTCGTGATAGCCGGCCGGGTATTTCTGCAACTTGTCGATCACCTGGGCCACCGGAGTGGTTGCACTGACGAGGATGACAGCAACGGCGAGCTCTGCCAGCATCGTCGCCTCGGCACGACGCAGGGCGTTGCCACGTTTAATTCCCTCACCGGCAGCCCCCCAGAGCATCAGCACCAGCACCCCGACGACGACCAATAACAGGATGGGTAGCTGATCGCCTCTCAGGATGAGCACAGCCACCACCCCGATGATCAGCGCGGCGACGATCAGGCGCCCAGACCAGCCGGCAGCAATCAATCCTTGGGCCTTGGAACCGGTGATCTTCCAGCCAATGGTTTCCACCACGCTACCACCGTCCAGCGGGTGCCCAGGCAGGAGATTAAAGGCAGCGATCAGCCAGTTTCCAGTGGTGAGCACGGAGATCAGGCCCAGCCAGGGGCTGGGAAGGTGGGGGCCGGTCAGCTCAGCCACCAGGGTCAATATCAGCGCCAGCAGGATATTGGCAGCCGGGCCGGCCAGAGCCACCACCATGGAGCGCATCGGGGTGCGGGGATGGTTGCCATCGTGCTCAGCAAAGGAGGTGTATCCGCCCCAGAGGGTCAGTCGGATCTCATAGACTCGCCACCCGAACGACCGGGCGGCGATGGCGTGGGCAAGTTCGTGGCAGAGCACCGTGATCAGTAGCCCGAGCACGAAGAACGCCGAGAGCAACCAAGGCAACCCGCCCGGGGCCGTCGGCGGGGTGAGGATCACGAAGAACGGGCGAATCAGGATCAGCAAGGCCGTAGCGAAGATCCACCAGCTCCAGGCCAACCGGATCGGGGTCCGATCGTAGCGGGCGATGACAATGCCCTGCTCCGAGATGGTGGCTGATGAGGCACTCACGATGGGGCCACCCAGTCTTGCAAACGCTGATAGCTCACTTCGGTGAGTGAATTCACCACCAACAACTTCCCGGACCGGGCCAGCCGGTGTTCGGTGATCTGGTCGGGTAAGGGGACCGAGCCGGTGCGACGGATGGCCACGGTGGGCAGTCCGGCGCTCAGTCCAGACAGGATCCCGGGGACCGAATCCTCCAAAACCACCACGCGACCAGACTCAGCGGCCCGGTCTAGCCCGAGCCGGGCAACGGCGGTGAGGTAGGGTTCTGGGTCCGGTTTGCCGTGGGTCACCTGGTCTCCCCCCACGGTGGCGGTGAACCCATGGTTCGGCACGGCAGACAACACGGACTCAATCAGGGAGGTAAACGAGGCAGAGACCACCGCGTGTAAAACCGCGCGCTTGTTGAGGTCCGCCAGTAGATCGGCTGCTCCCGGGGTCAGCGGCGCATGGCCGACCACCTGAGCGGTGACTCGCTCATATTCCATCCGGGTCAGCTCCTCGGCCGGAATTTGTACACCAAGTGAGCTGAAGATCTCGGCGGTCGCGGCCATGGTCTGGCCCTGGAGCCGGTGGGCCAGCTCCTCGGTAAACTCCACACCGTGCTCGGCTAAGATCGCGGCATGGGCGGCGTTCCAGGCCGGTTCGGTATCCACGAGGGTACCATCCATGTCCCACAGCACGGCCTGCAGTGCTCGGGGCGGAATGTCACAGCGGTTGGTGTCAGTCACAGTGGTGATGGTTGGCCTTCAGACGTTCGGTGGCATCAGGACTAAAGGTTAACTCTAGCGCTCGCCGTGGGCATTCCCCACTGATCTTTTCGCTCACCGTCGCTGACCCGGCACTTATCCAATAATGAACGTGAGGAGATTTCCCGGATGTCTCCAGCGGTAGTGGGTAAGGTGGATCAATAGTCTCTATTGCGTTGACCGAGGTGAAACGAGCGTGAGTTTTGAAGAATCCATGGATCGGCCAGCCGAGGCCGAGCCGGATGATCGGGAACCGGTGCGGTCTCTGCCGGACTACCTGCACTACCGTGCAGAACAGCCCACGTACCGTTCCCCGGGACCGTTGCGGATTATGGTTGCGGCCTTTGAGGGGTGGAACGATGCCGGTGAGGCGGCCACCGACGCGGTGGAAGAACTCGCCACCCAGGCCCATGCCGAGCAGTACCGGCAGGTCAACGATGACGACTATTACGATTTTCAGATGACTCGCCCGGTGGTCACTCGTGCGGAGAACTCCCTGGGGCAGATCAACTGGCCACAGACCCGGATTCTGCATTCTGCTGCCGGAACCACCACCGAAGACCAGCCGGATCTGTATTTTATGCTTGGCGTCGAGCCGTCACTGCGGTGGCGGGCGTTTGTGTCCGAGATCGTGGAAGTAGCCGAAGACCTCGACCTCGACGCGGTGGTGATGGTCGGTTCGTATCTTTCTGACGTGCCACACTCCAGGCCGCTGACCGCGACCTTGTTCTCGACCCAGTCGGCGGTACGGGCCGGTTTAGAGGATGTGCTCAGCCCCCACTATGAAGGCCCGACCGGTATTACCGGAGTGATCGCCGAGGAAGCCGCCCGTGACGGTTTCACGGTGCTCTCGGTCTGGAGCGTCGTTCCCCACTATGTGTCCCAGGCGCCCTCCCCGAAGGCGAAGCTGGGCCTGGTGACCCGGCTCGAGGAGCTACTGGGCATGCGGGTTGAGGCGGGCTCGCTGACCGAAGACGCTGAGGCCTGGGAGCGTGGCGTTGATGAGCTGGCCGAGGAGGATCAGGAAGTTTCCGATTACATTCGCCGGTTAGAAAAAGCCCAGGACACCGAAGAACTGCCCGAGGCCTCGGGTGAATCTATTGCCCGGGAGTTTGAGCGGTTTCTGCGTCGACGGGATGATCAGCAGTAATCAGCTGGATCCCCAATACCGCCTCCAGAACCTCCGCCACACCGGGGCGTGCCTCGGTTGGGGCGTGAGCCGAGGGTTGCGGTCCTCGTGCGCGGGCGCTTTCTGCCCAGGCATCCACGGCCCGCAGTGCCGTAGGAGCATCCAGGTCATGGCTGAGGGCTTGGTGTATGGCAGAGAGCAACTCGGCCCCATCCTGTGTTGCTTCACCGGCCAGGGCTCGGCGCCAACCAGCGATCCGATCGGCGCTGTCGGTGAGTTCTCGGGTGGTAAATGACCAGTCGGTGCGGTAGTGGTGGTTGAGTAAGAGCGCCCGAATCGTTGCCGGCTCGTGGCCGTCGGCGGTCAGTTGGGAGACTAACACCAAGTTGCCCAAGGACTTTGACATCTTCTCCCCGTCGAGACCGACCATCCCGGCATGCACATATAACCGGGCCATTGGGGTGTGATCTACGGCGGTGGCGTGGGCAGCAGAGAATTCATGGTGCGGGAATCGCAGATCGGAGCCTCCGGCTTGCACGTCGAAAGGGGCGGGGAGGGTCTTGCGGGCAATCATCGAGCACTCAATATGCCAGCCGGGACGACCTCGACCGATGACGGCCGCATCCCAGGAGGGTTCCCCTTCGCGGGCGGCCTTCCATACCAGCGGGTCCAGCGGATTCTTCTTGCCGGGACGTTGCGGGTCTCCCCCACGTTCGGGAAAGACCTGCTGCATCTCCGCCAGACTCATCCCGGACACGCTACCTAGGCGCCAGTTGCAGGCAGCTTCGGCAGCCTCAATAGAAAAGTAGAGGTCGCCGTCGGGGTCACCGTTGTCTCCGGGCACCGGATAGGCGATACCGAGCTCGTAGAGTTGCGTGACGATCTCAATGACCCAGTCCACCGTCTCGGAAACACTGAGGTAGTAGTCCGGTGGCAATACGTTCAGCTGGGCCATATCTGAGCGGAACAGATTGGTCTGGTCTTCAGCGAGTTGCTGCCAGTCCACGTTGGTGGATTGGGCGCGTTCAAATAGCGGGTCATCGACGTCGGTGACGTTTTGGGTGTAGACCACGGACTTGCCAGCGCTACGCCAAAACCGGTTCAACAGATCAAAGGCTACGTAGGTGTTGGCGTGGCCGAGGTGCGTGGCGTCGTAGGGCGTAATACCGCAGACGTATAGGGAGGCCTGATCGCCGGTGACCGTCGCATCCTGCAGGGAGCGGGTTGCGGAATCGAAGAGCTCGAGGCGAGCTGATTGCGGTGGAAGCGACGGTGGTTGTGTGGCGGACCAGGATTCCACGGACCCTCCTGAAAGCGGTGTTGTCAGTGATGGCCGACGTCATCTCACAACGTCGTTGGTACCGTTTTGACTCTAATCGACGGTGCTGATCTGGTCATCTTGATTAGGCCGAGATGACATCAAAGCCCAGCAGAACGAACAGCACCGTACCCAGCCCAATGCGATACCACACAAAGGGCTTATACGAGTTCTGCGAGATGAACCGCATCAGCCAGGCAATGACGGCATACCCAACAACGAAAGACACGACGGTGGCCACGAAGGTCTCACCTAACCCGAAGGCTCCCTGGGCTTCGGCGGGGTCAGTCAGGGCGCCAAAGAGCTTATAAAAACCTGAGGCGAACACGGCCGGCACCGCCAGCAGGAAGGCGTAGCGGGTGGCTGCTTGGCGCGTGTAGCCCAGCGCCAGCCCCATAGTAATCGTGCCACCAGAACGCGAGACGCCCGGTATTAACGCCAGCGCTTGGGCGAAACCGTAGAGAATACCGTCACGCCAGGTGAGTTTCTCCAGCGGTTTGACCTGGCGACCTAACGTATCGGCGACAGCCAGCAACACACCGAAGACGATGAGCATGGTTGCCACGATCCATAGCGAACGGAAGCTGGTATCAATCCAGTCTTCTAACAGCAATCCCAGCACTCCAATGGGGATGGAACCGACAATGATCAGCCAGCCCATGCGCACGTCGGGATCGGATTGAGGTACTTTACGCGCTAAAGCCTGGAACCATTTGCTGATGATGTTGACGATATCTCGCCAGAAAAAAATCAGCACGGCCAGTTCCGTACCGATCTGGGTGATCGCAGTAAATGCAGCTCCGGGATCTTCGGCCCGGGGCAAGAACTCTCCGGCGATACGCAGGTGCGCCGACGACGATATCGGAATAAATTCTGTCAGGCCTTGGATTAGCCCGAGAATGATTGCCTCAATCCAACTCACGCCGGACGATTCTACGTCAGTTCTCTGAGAACCTTAGACACGGGTCGGGTGAGTCGAAAAATGTGGTGGTCGAACAGGGTTCATCCGCCCAGGCCAGCGATATACGTTCAGAAAGACGATCAGACCAGATGGGCCAGCCTAGTAATCCTCGTCCTCGTCGTAGTCATCATCGTCAAAGTCGTCGTCATCGTCGTCGATGTCGTCATCTTCGAAAATGTCGAGAGGGGTGACCTCGCCGGTGACGTTGTAGAGGGCGTCCTCGTAGTTCTCAAATGCCTCAACCAGGGCGTCTTCGGCAGACTCCAACGTGGTCGTGTCCGAATCGTCCTTATTCAACGCCGCCATCATGTGCTCCTGCAGGGCGGATACTAACGACTGGAGCTCTACGCGTGGATCGCTACTCATAGTAGATACGCTAGCTGGAAATCGTGGCGTGGTACACCTTTATTCGGCATCTGTGTCCGATTTTCTTTCACGGTAAGCAATACGGTGTTACGCCCACCTGCCTGGAGTGTCCTTGATCGGCTAGTCTGGACTCCAGCTGAGGATGCCTGCACCCCACACGCGTGCAGGTCCCACCACAACGTCAAGGAGAAGGCTCTGTGCGCGAAGATCCCGTGGTCTCAACCGTCGATAGTCTGACTCGCCAGGACCGCTGGGAATACCTGGTTTTGACAGTTGCCCCGAATGACTCCCTCCCAGAGGCTCGTCGCCGGCTGGTCGAGCACGCCGAGTACGGTAAATGGGAACTGAAACGGTCCTTGATCTACCGCGGTGGGGCACGCCGATTCTGGATGCGTCGGAAGATCTATAAAGTCGCGTCCACCCTCTAGACGGGCTGACTGGGGGATCCCGGTCCGTGGCTACTGGTCAAGCGGACCGAGCGCCCAGGTGGCCAACGTGTTGTGTGCCGACGCGTCGTTGGAGGGATGGAAGAAACCGGCAATCACGTCACGATAAAGCCGTGAAATCTCGGTGTGGCGGTTGAAGCTGGCCCCACCCGATATCTGAAACGCGTAATCCACCTGTTCTTTTGCGGTGCGCACCGCGTGAGTCTTATTGGCCACCAGTCGTGGGAACCACTCCGGGCCGAAGTCTTTGTTGTCTCGGATTGCTTCGGACAGGTAGCGCAGTTGCGCGTTCTGGGTGAGTTGCCGCAGCGCTGCTTCACCGGCGTGATACCGCAACACCGGATCCTGATCCAAGGTGATGCCCTGAACTGTGGAGGTGCGAAGAGCCAAAGCCTGCTGGGCCAGTTCCACCGCCCGGTCCCCGATCCCGGTGTAGACCGCAGACAGTAGCGTCAAAAAAGTCGAGAAAATCCCGAAGACCAGCAGATCTTGGTTGGGGCCTACCGGTAAGCGACGAATGACTTTTTCTGCTGAGATTGTGGCCTGCTCCAAGCGGGTAACGAGTGAGAAGGTAGCGCGCATGCCGAGCATGTCCCAGCTGGAATCATCGGCGCTGATCCCCTCAGCGCTACGATCCAGGACGCCGAAGATCAGTTGCGATCCGTCGGGCGTTTTCCCGAAGGTCAGCAGGTGCGTCCAGGCCGGTGAGAGGCTGGTGAAGATCTTGGTTCCGGTCAACGTCACCGAGCCGTCGGGGTTCGCCACGGCTTCGGTGCTGGAGTCGAACAGCACGGCGTCATTGCCAGCCTCGGAGATACCAAATGCGTATATCTCACCATTGGCAGAGCCACGATGAATAAACGTCAGCGAGTCATCTCCGTGGATGGCGAAGACCGAGGCGACCGCGTTGATGATCTGGTGCATATTGACCGCCAACGCGGTCGCCGGAGAGGCGGTGGCTAGCAGCCGCTGGGCTTCGGTGATCACGGCGAAGTCCCACCCAAGCCCGCCCAAATCCACTGGGGTTTGGGCGCGCAAATAGCCGGTCTCGGCTAAGTCCTGGAGATCGTCGTGTGGGAACGTGTTGTTTTCATCGTGCTCGACGGCGCGAGCCCGCAGTGTTTCTAAGAGTTCAGGGGTGAGAACTTTGCTGATCTTTGCTGAATGCTCTGAGGTGATCTGCGTCAACAGTCTCACCGATTCCTTTCATCGTGTCCGGGTTCCAGCACGCGCACCAGGGTGCGTACTCCGAAGTCCAAGGAATCCACCGGAATACGTTCATCGATGCCGTGGAAAAGGGCCGTGAAGTCCAGATCAGCCGGAAGTTTCAGAGGCATGAAACCATACCCGGTGATGCCGAGCTGGGACAGGTGGTTATTGTCGGTGCCACCAGACATCATAAAGGGCAACACCCGAGCGCCGGGGTCTTCGGCTTCAATGGCTGCGACCATCAGCTCAATGAGATCGCCAGAGAAGGGCACCTCTAAGGACGAGACCTTGTGTTCATAGTCGAACTCGATGCCGTCACCGGCCAGTTCACGAAGCTGTTCCATGACCTTGTCGTCTTCACCCGGTAACACGCGAGCATCGACTGTGCCTCGTGCTGTCCCCGGAATGACGTTGTGTTTATATCCGGCTGTCATGCCTGTGGGATTGGCGGAATTGCGCAAGGTAGAACCGACGAATTTTGCCGCAGAACCCAAAGCTTCCAACTGCGGGGAGGGATCGGTCTCGTCAAAATCGACCCCCATCATCTCTGAGACCTGCTCCATCAAATCCCGCGTGGTCTTGGTGTAATTTAGTGGCCAGGTGTGCCGGCCAATGCGGTCCATGGCTCCGGCCAGTCGGGTGACGGCATTATCGGGGTGCACCGAGGATCCGTGCCCCGGTGAGGCGGTGGCGGTGAGATTCAGCCAGGCGATGCCTTTCTCGCCGGTTTGCAACAGATAAGCCCGTTGCCCGGCAATCTCCGCGGAAAAACCGCCCACCTCGGAAATGGCCTCGGTGGCATCGGTAAGTAGCTCCGGACGGTTCTGCACCATCCACTGGGCTCCGTAGACTCCCCCGGCCTCTTCGTCGGAGAACAGGCATAAGATGATGTCACGACGGGGACGAAGCTCGTTGTGGACCAGGTATTCAAGTGCGGTGAGCATCATGGCATCCATGCCCTTCATATCCACCGCACCACGGCCCCAGATCATGCCGTCCTCGTCAATCTCACCGCTGAACGGGTCCCGGGACCACTCTTCAGCTTGAGCCGGGACGACGTCGAGATGGCCGTGCAGAATCAGTGCTGGAGCCTCCGCGTCCCACCCGGCTAAGCGACCGATGACCGAAAACCGGTCCGGTACCGATTCGATGATTTCGGGATTCATGCCCAGATCCGACATCACGTGGGCACAGTACTCGGCTGCTTCGCGTTCTCCGCGACAGTTATTACCCCCGAAATTCGTGGTGTCAATGCGAATCAAATCCGAGGTGATCTGCGCGACCCGCTGGCTGAGCAGACCGGGTTCTGGAATGTGCGACTCCGGTGAAGCTGTCATGTATCCCACTCTAACGGGAGGGGCTAAATTGGTCACAGATTCGCGGTGAGACGATACGCGCTATAGCACTGTTACCGCAGAACGTTTTTTCTCGTGCTAAGATGTACAGGTTGCCACTCCCCGATGCCGGTCTAAACCGTTCATGGTGGGACATTACTTCACCCGCGCGGGTGGCGGAATTGGTAGACGCGCAGCGTTGAGGTCGCTGTGACCTTTATCGGTCGTGGGGGTTCAAGTCCCCCTCCGCGCACGGATGGAAAACAGTTCGAGCCTGAGAGCATTTGCTCCCAGGCTCGAACTGTTTTGAGCCGTGACATTCCGGGGCTCATCTACGTTTAAGCGGTGCTTATACAGTGCGCTTCCGACCGAGTAGCTGCACCAAAAGCATGATGGAAAAGATCACCATACCCAAGGATGCCAGCAACAACAGCCACATACCGATTCCGGCCATCCCGCCGTCTTCGAAGAAGAAAACGGTGTAGTCATACCCGGCTTCTTCGTTGATCCAGTACAGCATGTAGATGATGTGGAAGGCACCGACCAGGGCTGCCAACAGCGCGGTGGTGAACTGAAAGCTACGAGCTGATTTGCCTAAAGCCAGCAAACTGAACGCCAGGGTGACCAGGAACAGGAGCAGGTGAACCCAGCCGAGGGTTTCAGCATCCTCCTCCAAGGCCGAGACGGACGCCGACAAGGGCTCCGAGAATGAAAAAATTCCGCCAGAATACGAAACCTGTGCTAATGGCATGAAAAGCGATAGTGTGCCCACCCCGGTGAGAACGGCCAGCACCACGGGAACCCAGGATTTCGTGGCGCCGAGCTCCTGTCCAGGAGCTTGTTGCTGAGCAGACTGTCTGGTTGGTCCTGGTGCTACTTGGTGTGCAGTTCAGTGGGCGGTTGGTGCTTGTGGCTGTGAGCGATCATGTGGTGGTTGGGGCTGCTGGTTTTCGGGTTGAGTCATGGTAATCCTCCGCGGTGTTGTACCGCCCAATCGCCAACCCTCGACCGGTGGACCATACCGCGCACCTCAGGCGATACCATCGCGTTGACTGGCCACCATAGACCACCGTTTTGGTCTCGTGGATCCGCTCGTGAGTGTGTTGACGGTCTCCCACGAGATGAGTTGGAAACGAGGTCGGAAGCCAATCATTAAGCGCAGTGTGTGGGTGCCACGAATGGCCCGCAAGAGGTCGGTGAATCGGACGGAGTGACGAGAACCCCTGGTCGAACGAAAGCCCTGATAGTCTTCAGTGCTGTTTTCGTCAGAAGTTGATGACAATAGGACACTGTATATAGAAAGTGCAACTATCACAATGGTTTAGCTCCTCCGTCCATCAACACTTCACTGAGACCTATGCTGGGTGAAGCACGACTCATCATCTCGAGTAGGCATGTTGAGGATGTCGGGGTATCGACAAAGGTTCAGCCAGGGCGAAGAAAAGTGAGACACTAAAGGGTGAAGTCCCGCTGAGTCTTGAGCACGGAGAAGCCAGATGCCTGCACGTCAACCTACACATCAGCCGTTGCGCGAACGGTTGCTGACGGAGCTAGCCGAATACTACGGGGTGCAAACGCATTTCACAGCCCAAAACGGGGACGACGCCAGCGTGGACCTCGACACCGTGGTGCAGATACTCCAGTTTTTCGCCGCACCCCTGCCCGATCAAGCGCAGGAGTTCGCCGACCTCAGCGCACTCGATCTACGTCAAGCCATCGATGAGGCAAAATCTCGACCGACTGAACAACCCTTCACGACCACGGTCATCGTCGATAGCGACCAGGGCCGAGAGCTGTCCTTGCCGTTTGAAACTGGCGACTGGGTGGTTGAATCATTCCAGCCCGTTGATGTGCTCGGAGGCCATGAGACCATCGCAACCGAGTGGTCCACACAGGAGTTGCTCCCTGAGATACAGCATGCGCCTCAGCGGGTCTCAACAGACTGTTCCGAAACCGCCCCGCGACTGATTTTTCCGGCCGGGCTTCCGGTCGGTGATTACCAGCTGAGACTGACTGCGCCGGCTTCAGATGTGGTCGATCTCTCAGTCATCGTGGTGCCTTCCACGATTTCGGCCACCGCAAGATACGACAACCGTCGCGGTTGGGGCGTGACCGTTCAGCTATACTCGGTGCGCTCCAGCGACTCTTGGGGTATTGGTGATTTTGCCGACCTGGCCCGGATCATGGAACTGGCAGCCTTAGAAGGCGCCGATTTTGTGCTCACCAACCCGCTGCACGCCTCAGAGCCGGTACCGCCACTTCTTGACTCACCGTATTCGCCGGTGACGCGAAGTTTCCTCAACCCGCTGTATCTCCGGGTAGAAGATGTGGCCGAATACCAGGGCCTGTCGGTGGATGATCAAAACCGGATTGCCCAGCTGGCTAGCCCGTTGAAGGCCACGAACAACACCGCAGACCGGCTGGACCGTACCGCAAGCTACCGGGCCAAAATTCAGGCGTTGCGCCTGATCTTCACCCGGTTCGAAGAAGAACTCACGACCAAGGCCATCACGGCCGGGGCCTTCCATGATTTCTGCCAGGATCGTGGTGCTCAGTTGCGCAATTTCGCTGCCTGGTGTGTCTTGCGCGAAGACGGACGAGACGACCAGATTCAGCTGAGCGACCTGCCAGCATGCCGGTCGTTGCTCGACCACGATCTGAACCATCACCCTCAGATCGATTCCTCACGACTGCTGTTCTTCGCCTGGCTTCAGTTCCTATGCACCACCCAGCTCCGGGTAGCCCACAAGCGCGGGCTACAGGCCGGGATGCGCACCGGGGTCATGGTGGATCTCGCAGTGGGAGCTGACCGGTATACCGCCGATGCTTGGATGCATCCGGATGCGCTGGTGGAGCCATTCTCGGTAGGTGCTCCCCCGGACATGTACAACCAGCTCGGACAAGACTGGTCCCAGCACCCCTGGAACCCTCAGACCCTCGGTGCCACCGGATACCGGGCCTACCGGCAGATGCTTCGTAGTGTCTTTGCCGGGGTCGGTGCGGTGCGTATCGACCATATTCTGGGCCAGTTCCGCCTGTGGTGGGTCCCCGAAGGCACCACGCCGAACCATGGGGCCTACGTTCGCTACGACTCCCGCGCCATGCTCGGCATTCTTGCACTCGAGGCCCAACGCGCCGGAGTGCTGATCGTCGGAGAAGACCTGGGGACCGTCGACGATTCGGTGGTTACCGAACTGTCTTCCCGAAAGATTCTGGGCACCAGTATTGTCTGGTTTGAACAAGATGACGGCATCCCCCACGATCCCTCCGAGTACCGCCGGTTGTGTCTAGCCACTGTCAACACCCACGATTTGCCACCCACGGCCGGCTACCTGCGCGGAGTCCACCTGGATTTACGGGAAGAACTCCAGTTGCTAACCACCTCTGCCGAGGCCGAGCGAGCCACCTTCCTCCGTGATATACGCGGCTACCTGAAGGCCCTGGTCCAACGCGGACTCTTGACGGCCAGTTCGGCGCGTGTGCACGACCTCGACGAAATTCCCCTTATTCCCGTGATTCAGGCGCTACACCGCTTCATTGCTCGCGCACCCTCTCGGCTCCATGCCGTGGCCTTGGTCGATGCCGTCGCTGATCAACGCATCCAGAATCAGCCCGGCACCACCCAGCACCAGTATCCCAACTGGTGCCAACCACTCACCAACCTGCGCGGTGACCCAGTGCTGATCGACGATCTGGAAACCACCCCGGAATACCGTGAGCTCTTCCGCGTGATGAACACTGCCATCCATCATGACTAAAGCTGATCGTGCTCACTCAACCAGCAGTCGTGGAACCTCGCTGGCTCAGGGGCCACGTTGCCTGGTGGTGATGCTGAGTATGCACACCTCACCCTTAGCGCAGCCTGGGTCCGGCGACGCTGGCGGGATGAACGTCTACGTGGCCAATATGGCCCGGGCACTGCGCGCCCTCGGCCACCGGGTGGTGATCTACACCCGTGCGACCGAACCGGTCACCGATCCGCAAACCGGGGCCCTGCCCGCCGGGCGGCTACTACCGGGCACCGAGGATGTTGCAGAAATTTCCGTCCCCGCAGGACCACGCCAGCCCCTCGCCAAAGAAGTCCTGTCCGAATACGTTGAGGAATTTGCGCAAGCCGTCCACGCTCACCTGTCTGGGTCCGTAAGCCACCTGCCTGGGTTCGACGAAGACATTCTGGTCTATAGCCACTACTGGCTATCGGGCTTGGCTGGGCGGAGCCTCGTCGCCCGGCTACGCGATGAGCACCAGGCGGTCCGAATTACCCACGCCCACTGCATGCACACCATCGCCGCGGTGAAAAATCGCGGAGAAGCCCACGCCTGGCAGGACGCTTCCGGCCAACGGTCTCACCCCGAGCCCTCGGCGCGCGAAGCCGGTGAAACTCAGATCGTCGCCGCAGCTGATATATTGACCGCCAATACCGCCACCGAAGCTGAAGAGCTGGTCACCTATTGTGGCGCCGATCCGGACAAGATCCAGATCATCACCCCCGGGGTGGACCACCGGATCTACACCGAACACGGCCCCCGATGGTGGCCCAGCACCGCTGAAGATAGCCCCGAGTCCGGATTCCGCATCCTTTTCGCTGGTCGTTTCCAACCTCATAAAGGCCCGCAGATTCTGCTCCACGCCTTAGCACAAGTACAGGCGGACCTCGATCGGCAGCGCTCGCCACAGACCGGGCTACTGGACGTGATCTTCACTGGAGCACCGTCCGGGGCGGTAGCACAGCACCTGCCCGAGCTCGCCGACAGGTTGGGAGTCTCCGACGTGGTGCGCTTTATCCCGCCGGTGGAACCCACCAAGCTGGCTGCCATGATGCGCACCGCCGATCTGGTGGTTATGCCCAGTGTGACCGAAAGTTTTGGTCTCGTTGCTGCCGAAGCCCAAGCCTGCGGCACCGGTGTGCTGGCACACCGAGCCGGAGGGCTCAGCACTGTCGTCGACCACGGTCGCACCGGAGAACTTCTCGAGGACCTCAACCCAGATACGTGGGCCACCGCCTTGAAACAGGCGCTGGCCCAACCACAGGTCTGGGAGAACTACGGCCGCGCAGCGGTTGCCCATGCTCAAGGCTTTAGCTGGCAGACGTCGGCGCAACGGGTGATGCAGTTCGTAGCTGACCGAAGAAATGCGGCGATTTCTTCTTCGGGTTCCAGCCGGTGAACTCGGTAACCTCTTCCGAGCTGTGCTCCACGGCCACCGCGACCGTGGTCGGTAGCGTCACCGGTTTGGCGAAGCTGATCTGCCACGAAAACGGTGCCTGGGGCTCGCGCCCGGCCAGCATGCGTCCGGCCAGATACATCCCGTGGGCAATCATCCCGGGCATCCCCAGTGCTTTGGCGGTCAGATGATTCATATGAATCGGGTTGACGTCTCCAGACACCCCGGCGTAGTTCCGACCGGTATCAGCCGGCAACCTCCAGGAGGCGGTGGCTACCGGTGGCTGGAAATCCCGGTGCGCGGAGCCTGCCGAGTCACTGTCTTCGGAGCCGGTTTCCGCTTCGGGCCGGCCGGCGAGGAAAATTCCTCGGGATAAATAGGTGGCCCGGCCCTGCCAGAGCAGTTTCTGCGGGTTCGCCTCATCGTGGATCTGCACCCAGATCGCCACGGTCGTTCCTCGTCGGTGTGCCCCCAGAGAATCCGCCCAGGTGGTCACGATCAACGGCTGATCGATCGCCACCGGATGCAGATGATCTACTGTGTGGTCCAGGTGCACCAGGCCCAGCAGTGGTAGCGGGAAGTTCTTGGAGGCCATCATTCCCATGGACAATGGGAACGTGGCAATGTGTAAGGCCAACGACGGAACCGTGTCGTGACCGATAGCCCCGGTGGCCCCAAAGAGCTGAATGTAGTCATCGACTTGCTGGCGGGAGACCGCCTGGCCGGTGACTTTCCACCCGGCGGTGGGCAACGAGCCGGAGCCCTTGCCCGTCGCCGAGGTTCCCGGGGTGATCTTGCCAATCAGTGACGACAGGGTGGCCCCGACCGTTCCGGCTGCCACCTTGCCATACAGTGCCCCGAGGCTGGGAAGTTGTTCCTGATGTTTCCAGTGTGTCGGTGGTGTGACGTCGTGAAGGAGAGGTGGTGTGGTCATCGGCTAGGCCCCCATCACTGCTTGACCGCACACGCGCAGGGTGCGCCCGTTGATGCCGGCTGACTGATCGGAAAGGAAGAAGCCGATCGCTTCGGCCACATCCACCGGCAGGCCACCCTGGCTCAAGGAGTTGACGCGACGACCGACCTCACGGGTGAGCGTCGGCATTTTTGCGGTCATGTCGGTCTCGATGAAACCGGGAGCCACCGCATTAATGCTGCCGCCGTTGGTAGCCAGCCGGTCGGCATAAGCCTGGGTGAACCCGATGATCCCGGCCTTGGAGGCCGCGTAGTTGGTCTGGCCACGGTTACCGGCTATACCGGAGGTGGACGCCAACGAGACGATGTGGAGGTTGCCGGCCACTGCGGGGTCGCCGGTATCGCGAGCGGCCAACAGTTGCTCGTTGATGCGCAACGGAGCCTGCACGTTGACGGCCAGCACCGAATCCCAGCGCGAAGCGTCCATATTGGCCAGTAACTTATCGCGGGTAATCCCGGCGTTGTGCACGATGCCATCCAGGCGACCGATGCGCTCGGAGACGAATCTCAGGATTTGCTCTCCGGCGTCCTCGGCGGTGATATCCAACTGCAAGGCGAGGCCTTCGACCCGGTTGATGGTCCGTGCCAGCGCTTCACCGGCGGCCGGCACGTCCACACCGACGACCTTGGCCCCGTCCCGGGCCAGCACCTCGGCGATGGCGGCCCCGATACCGCGGGCAGCACCGGTGACCACAATCGTCTTGCCGGCCAGGGGCTGATCGGCGTCAGCCGGTAGCGCTCCGGCGTCGGAGGTGACGGTCAAGAACTGCCCGGAGACATAGGCCGAGCGGGTGGAGAGGAAAAAGGAGATCGCGCCCATCACCGAGGGCGCATCGGCAACCACATCATCGCAGATGAGAATGCCATTGGCGGTGGAGCCGTAACGCATTTCGTGGGCCACCGAGCGGGTGATGCCGGTGATTGCCTGGCGAACACCGAGCTGTTGGGGATCACCGGCGATCGGGGCTGCCTGTGGATCCCGACCGATGATGATCACGCGACCGTTTTTATCCAGCTGGCGCAGACTGGCACCGAGCTCGAGGATCGGTTCGGAGAGCTGGGAGAGATCATCTACATCATCGACAGCGACAATGATGCCGGCGAACCTCGTCTTCAGGCCACGGTCGCGACGGACATCGGCACCGAGGTGGAACAGGTAGCTGGCGGTGGCCTCAGCCACCGGGGACGTGCCAATGATCAGTGCTGGGCCGTCAACGACGGGCTGACCTGGGGCATAGCGTTTCAGCGGTGTGGGCTGGGGCAACCCCAGGGCACCGGTGACTTTCTTGCCGAGCGGGTTTTGGACAAAAGCGGTGTAACCATCAGTGGGTTTAGTACTCATCAATCAACCTCTATGTCAACAGATTGGTATGTGTTGGTATGTGTAGCTGGGGTGTGCAGACGGTGGCGCAGCAGGCGGGGGTTAGCGACCCTTGACGATGGCCACCACGCCCTGACCGCCGGCCGCGCAGACTGAAATCAGACCCAGTGACCCGGTCCCGTGAGCGTGCAAGGTCTTCGACAGGCTGGCCACAATCCGCGGACCGGTGGCTGCGAAGGGATGACCGGCGGCTAAGGAGGACCCGTGGACATTGAGCTTGCTACGATCGATGGCGCCCAACGCGCCATCCAGTCCCAAGACTTCGCGACAGTACTCATCAGATTCGAAGGCAGCCAAAGTGGACAGCACAGTGCCCGCAAAAGCTTCGTGAATCTCGTAGTAGTCGAAATCTTGTAGGCGCAGACCATGGCGAGCCAACATTCGCGGGATCGCGTGCGTGGGGGCCATCAGCAAGCCCTCAGCGCCATCAACGAAGTCCACGGCGCCGGACTCAAAATCGAGAAACTCGGCCCAGACCGGCAAAGAGCGCTCGGTAGCCCACTGTTCGGTACCCAACAGCACCGTAGCGGCACCATCGGTGAGTGGAGTCGAGTTACCGGCGGTCATGGTGGCTTCGTCACCGAATTGCTTGCCGAAGACCGGCTTGAGTTTAGCCAGCGATTCCATGCTGGAATCTCGACGGAGGTTATTATCTTCGCTCAGACCGCGGAAGGAGGTCATCAGATCGGTGAAGAACCCGGAATCGTAAGCCTGCGCTAAGTTCTGGTGGCTGGCCAAGGCCAACTCGTCCTGTGCCTGACGGGAAATGCCGAAGGCGTGGGTGGTCAACGCCTGGTGATCCCCCATCGACAAGCCGGTGCGAGGTTCTCCGGCGGTGGGTGCATGCGGGGCGAAGTGTTTGGGACGCAACGATGCCAGGGCGGCCAATTTGTCTTTGGTGGACCGGGCCCGGAACAGTTTCATAAACGCAGCGCGTCCACCCCGGTTGAAAGCCAAGGGCGCATCCGAGGTGGTGTCTGTTCCGGCGCCAATCCCGGAATCGATCTGTCCCAGCCGAATCTTATTGGCGATCTGTCCGATCGCTTCCAAACCGGTGGCGCACGCTTTCTGCAGTTCGGTGGCCGGAGTGTGCGGGTCCAGGGCGGTGCCTAGCACCGATTCACGGGTCAGGTTGAAGTCCGAGGAGTGCTTCATCACCGCACCGGCGACGACTTCGCCCAGGCGTTCGCCCTGCAGCCCGAAGCGCGCAATGAGTCCTTCTAAGGCAGAGGTCAGCAGGTCCTGGTTCGATGCGGTGGCATAAGCGCCCTGAGATCGGGCGAAGGGGATGCGGTTGCCACCGATGATCACGGCCGGACGGAGCGGGCCGCCAGCCACAGCAGCAGGTGAGGAGGTAGCGGTGGTGTGTTGTTCAGCCATGAGGTGAGAATCCTCTTTCATCAGATTTCAGCAAATTTTCGTGGCGTGCATTACTCAGAACCGATCTTACCTGATACGCTCGGTACCGTGAACAGTCAGTACCACCCACATTCTGTGCACCCGGTCCGACGTGCTACGCCACGTCCGGTAGCGCGTGCTGACCGAGCGGCCAGCGCCACAACCGCCGCGGTCGATGGCCGTTCCACGCGTTGGGACGACCACCGTCGCGCTCGGCGTGCCGAACTGGTCAAAGCCGCCCGTGAAGCCGTCCACGACCTGGGCCCGGACGCCTCTATGGCCGATATTGCCCATCACGCCGGAACGTCCAAACCGGTGTTCTACCGGTATTTCGGCGATAAGTTCGGACTTCAGTCTGCGGTCGGGCAGGCCTCGATTCATTTCATGGAAGACGCCCTGCGCACAGCGATTCTGACCCCCAAAACGGCGCTGGAAGGGTTGCACACGATGATCACCGTGTATCTGCGCCTGGCCCGATCCTCCCCCAATGTCTATTTCTTTTCGACACGTGGCGAACACGAAGTTTCGCAGTTCTTCTCCCGGACTGCCGAACTCGTCGAGCAGCGGGCCCAACAGGAATTCCCTGTGGAAGATAATGGCGCCGATCAGGCAGCTCGTCGCTACTGGTCCTATGCTGCGGTTGGATTTATCCGCAACGCCGGCGAGAAATGGTTGATTGATATGAGCGCCGGACGCCAGGTGCCATCGGCTGACGATTTAGCCAAACGGATGAGCCACTGGCTCGTCCAGGGCCTCAACGCCCCGATGACGACTACCCCTCGGGCAGTGAGAGTGCGGACCTAAACATCGACACTATTTGGGCTCGAGACTGCCACACCGCCGGTGGCCTCTGCACGGTCCCACCGACCAAACGCCAACAACCTACGGACAACACACCAGATAGCACACGATCTGAAAAATCCCAACACCAATAACGAGGAGATAGATCACCATGGGCATTACCCCGTTCCCCGCAGATGACGAGAAACTCACCATCGATCCCGACGAGCTCCAGAAAGCAACGTTGGGGCGTTGGTCCGACGCACACCTGTGGATGCGCAAAGAGGCTGAATCGGCTGACCTACACCACCCCATTGATCTCACGCTGGCCGAGCACCGGGCGCGCAACCTGGAGCAACTCAAGTTGCTCACTGAGAGGAATCTAATCTCGAAGGCCTTCCCGAAGCGCTTCGGTGGCGAAGACGATCACGGTGGCAACGTGGCTGGGTTCTCCGAACTCGTCCACGCACACCCCTCGCTGCAGATTAAAGCCGGTGTGCAGTGGGGACTGTTCGGAGCCGCCATCCTGCACCTGGGCACCGAAAAACACCACGAAAAGTGGCTTGAAGACGTGATCAGCCTAGAGCTTCCCGGCATTTATGCGATGACCGAAATCGGCCACGGTTCCGATGTGGACAAGGTGGCGACCACCGCAACCTATATTCCCGAAGACGGCGAATTCGAAATCCACACCCCGTTTAAGGCCGCTTGGAAGGACTATCTGGGTAACGCCGCGCTGCACGGTAAGGCCGCGGTGGTCTTCGCTCAGCTGATCACCAAAGGCGTCAACCACGGCGTGCATGCCTTCTTCGTGCCGGTTCGCGATGAGCAGGGCAACTTCCTGCCCGGCGTCGGCGGTGAAGATGACGGTTATAAGGGCGGTCTTAACGGTGTCGATAACGGCCGGTTGCACTTTGACCATGTGCGCATTCCGCGCTTCAACCTGCTCAACCGGTACGGCGACGTGGAAGAGGATGGCACCTACACATCTGATATTGATTCCCCGGGCCGTCGTTTCTTCACGATGCTCTCCACCCTGGTACAGGGCCGTGTCTCGTTGTCGGTATCCAGCTCGCTGGCCTCTGCGGTGGGCCTGACCGGTGCGATCACTTACGCCAACCAGCGCCGTCAGTTCAATGCCTCCTCGGATATCGACGAAGAATTCATCCTGGACTACCAGCTGCACCAGCGCCGTTTGCTGGACCGACTGGCTCGCACCTACGCCGATATGTTCGTCTCTAATGACCTGCTGGAGAAGTTCAATGAGGTCTTTTCAGCAGAAGACGATTCCGATCAGAATCGTCAGGAACTGGAAACCTTCGCGGCCGCTATCAAGCCCACGACCACCTGGAATGCCTTGGATACCTTGCAAGAATGTCGCGAAGCCTGTGGTGGTGCCGGGTTCTTGGCTAAGAACCGATTCACACAGTTGCGCGCCGACCTCGACATCTACACCACCTTCGAAGGCGACAATAACGTGCTGTTGCAACTGGTCGGACGCCGTTTGCTGACCGACTACTCCAAAGAATTCGCCGGTCAGTCAGCCGGAACCGTGGGTCGCTACCTGGTCGAGCAGGCCAATGAAGCCGTCTACCAGCGCTCGGGCCTGCGCCGTGTCGCGCAGCAGGTGGTGGATCTGGGCTCAGATATTCGTGCTGGTGAATGGCTGAAGAACGAAGAAGTTCAGCATGAGCTGCTGGCTGACCGGGTGCGGACTCGGATCGCTTCGGTCGCCAGTGCCTTGCGCTCGGTCGCTAAGAAGTCTCAAGCTGAACAGGCCGCGGTCTACAACCAAAACCAGTACGAGGTCATCCAGGCCGCCAAGTGCCACGCCGAGTTGCTCCGGTGGGAATCCTTCACCAAGGTGGTTCATAACACCAAGGACGACGATACCCGCACGATCTTGACCTGGTTGCGCAATCTGTTCACCTTCAGCGCCATCGAAAACGATCTCGGGTGGTTCATCGAAAACGGTCGGATCTCCCAGCACCGCTCCCGCGTGCTACGTGAGTACAACAACCGTTTGGTGGCCCGCCTGCGTCCTTACGCTCAACAACTGGTGGATGCCTTCGGATTCTCCCAGGAGAATTTGCGTATGGACATCACCAGTGGCGTAGAGCAACAACGCCAGGACGAGGCCGCAGAATACTACCGTGCTCAGCGTGCTTCTGGCGATGCACCGATTCATGAAAAGGTGCTCCGCCGTCGCGCCAAGCAGGCTGCGAAACAACAAAAGAACGGATAGCTCGTCATTCGCCCTTTGAGACAATAGCCCCCGCAGCAGTGACCGAAACGGTCCTGGTCGGGGGCTATTGTCGTCGCGAAAGCCGGGCGGATCCCAACTCCGTCAGCCGGTCTTCGCGCCAGCCAGTTAGCCGTTGAGCACCTGGCGGTAGAGCTCAACGGTCTGATCCGCGATGGCCTCCCAGGAGAAGTGCTCAATAGCACGCTGACGACCGGCCTCCCCCATGCTCTGAGCCCGTTGCGGGTCATCCAGCACCTGTTGTAGCGCGGTAGCAAAGTCAGAGGAAAAGGCATTGGGATCCACCGGTTCCCCAGTTTGATCCCCACGATCTTGATAATGGACCAGCAACCCGGTGGTGCCGTCGTCGACAACCTCGGGAATACCGCCGACCGCTGAGGCCACCACAGCGGTCTGACAGCCCATGGCTTCCAAATTGACAATCCCCAGTGGCTCGTAGATCGACGGGCAGGCGAAAACCGTGGCGGCCGAGAGCAGTTCTTGCAGGGCATCACGCGGAGTCATGCCGCGCAGGATGTGCACGCCCTGCCGTTCTTTCTGCAAAGTCGCGAGCAGATCATCCACCTCGTGTTGCAATTCCGGGGTATCGGCAGCCCCCAGGGCCAAGACAACTTGGACCTCAGGTGTCAGTTCACGGATCGCACGCAAGAGGTGCGGCACACCCTTTTGACGGGTGACGCGTCCAACGAAGACCACGGTGGGAGCCTCCGGATCAATGCCCAGCCGCTGGTGGACCTTGCGGGTGGTGCGAGGTTGCCAGACCTGCGTGTCAATGCCGTTATGAATGACGTGCACCTTCCCCGGATTGATCTGCGGATAGGCGGTCAGGATGTCATTCTTCATCCCGTGGGACACAGCAATCACGGCAGCCGCCGAGGCATACGCGGTGGCCTCAGCCCACGATGACAGCTGATATCCCCCACCCAATTGTTCGGCTTTCCACGGTCGCAGTGGCTCCAGCGAATGGGCGGACAGAATGTGGGGCACCCCGTGGAGGAGCCCTCCGAGGTGACCGGCCATATTGGCATACCAGGTATGGGTGTGGATCAAATCGGTGCCGGCCAGATCATCGAGGATGGTCAGATCGGTCCCCAACGTTTGAACCGCACCGTTGGTTGCGGACAATTCGGCAGGGGTGGGATACGAGGAGACTGTGGCCCCGTGATAGTTCGGATCGCGATCCGTACCGAAGGCGTGAACCATCAGCTCAACACGTTGGGCCAGCACTTTAGTGAGCTCGGCAACATGAACACCGGCTCCGCCATAGATTTCGGGTGGGAATTCCTTGGTCACGATATCGATGCGCACACTCTAACCCTAAACGGAAATTCGCCGAATTGATACGGGGGTCCGGCCCAGAACTATGGCGTTAAACCCTCGTGGCTGGGTAGTCTCGAATCACAGGCTCGGTTGATGTCAACCCTGCTCTGGTGGTACGTCGTTGGAGGGATGAACTCGTGAAAAAGAAGGTTTTGGCCATTGTGCTAGCCGGTGGAGAAGGAAAACGTCTGATGCCTCTCACCGCCGATCGAGCCAAACCTGCGGTTCCCTTTGGAGGCCAGTACCGCCTGATTGACTTCGCCCTGTCAAATATTGTCAACTCGGGTTACCTCCAGGTTGTGGTACTGACCCAGTACAAATCTCATTCTCTGGACCGTCACATTTCTGAGACATGGCGACTGTCCACGCAGTTGAGCAACTATATCGCCTCGGTGCCAGCCCAACAACGTCGCGGTAAACAGTGGTTTCTCGGCTCGGCTAACGCGATCTATCAGTCCATGAACCTCATCTCGGACGCCATGCCTGACATTGTGGTGGTCATCGGTGCTGACCACGTGTACCGGATGGACTTCGAACAGATGGTGCAGGCACATATCGAATCCGGTGCTGAAGCCACCGTGGCAGCCGTTCGTCAGCCGGTGGAAATGGCGTCCTCCTTTGGTGTTATCGAGACCGATGACCAGGATCCGACCCGGATCGCTCGTTTTGTGGAGAAACCGGCCACCACCGACGGTCTTCCCGATGACCCGAATCATTTCCTGGCATCGATGGGTAACTACGTGTTCACCAAAGACGCCCTGGTGGATGCTCTAAACCGTGATGCCAAGCTTGCCGATACCAAACACGATATGGGTGGAGATATTATCCCCCGCTTCGTCGAAGCCGGCACCGCCGGCGTGTATGACTTCACCCGCAATGAAGTCCCCGGTGCCGGCACGGACTATCACTACTGGCGCGACGTGGGTACCCTTGACTCCTACTACGAAGCCCACATGGACTTGGTCAAGCCCTGGCCGGACTTTGACCTCTATAACGAACACTGGCCGATCTTCACACACCAGTCTGTCTCTCCCCCGGCGAAGCTGGTCCGTTCGGCCTCAAAACGTCCCGGTACCGCAGTGGATTCCATTGTCTCCCAGGGGGTTATCATCTCTGGCGGGACCGTCTCCCGCTCAGTGCTCAGCCACAACGTTCGGGTCATGCACGATGCCTGGGTGGAGAGCTCCGTGATCCTCGACGGAGTACAGATCGGTGAGGGCGCGCAAATCAAAGACGCGATTATCGACAAAAACGTCGTGGTCCCCGAGGGTGTCTCGATTGGGTTGGACCCTGAAGAAGACCGCCGGCGGGGGTTCACCGTGATTGACTCCGGGCTGACCGTGCTGCCGAAGAACCAGATCATTCTGCCATCGGGACACGCCGCGACGTTCGACTAACCCGGACCAGATTCCTGCAGGACCGCTTGGGCAGTCGTCTAGCATGGAGAACATGGTCGACATCAACAGCGTTGCTCAGCCCCAGATCATTCACGGAATCCCCGATACCACCCGATTGTCCCGAGCCGAAGCCCAGCAACGGGCTGAGATGTTGCGAGTGATCAGCTATGATGTCGACGTCGATGTCACCGACGCCGAAAATCTTGACCAACCCGACTACCCGGTCCACACCCAGATCCACCTCGAGGTCACCAGTGACCAACCGTCGGTGACCACCTTCCTGGATTACCTGGGCGCCAGCGTGACACAGGTCCTGGTCGACGGCGTCGCCGTACCCGGGGAGATGCTTGGTCACAACCGGATCGTCCTCACCGAGCTGGCCCCGGGCGAACACCAGGTCAGCATTTCCTCGCGATCGCGATACTCCCGCTCAGGAGAAGGGCTTCACCGGTTCCAAGACCCTCAGACCAACCAGGTGTACCTCTACACCCAATACGAGCCCGCCGATGCTCGTCGCGTATTCCCCACCTTCGAACAGCCTGACCTGAAGGCGCGCTTCACCTTCCACCTCTCCGGGCCTGAGCAGTGGGTGCTGGCTTCCAACCAGCCCGAGACTGAGCGCACGACGCTGGACCAGCCGGGCATGGTTCGGGTGAGCTTTGCCGCCACGGCGCCGATCTCGACCTACATCACAACCCTCCTGGCTGGTCCCTATCGTGTGTTCACCGACCGGTGGCAAGGCCACGCCGAGACCGACACAGCACCGATCGAACTGCGGATCTTCGCCCGTGAGTCTCTGGCCGATGCTGTTGATGCCGAGGAACTCTTCGATCTCACCCGACGCGGGTTGGACTTTTTCCACCACCACTTCGGTTTCAGCTACCCCTGGGACAAATACGATCAAGCCTTCGTCCCCGAATACAACCTGGGCGCCATGGAGAACCCGGGGCTGGTGACCTTCACCGAGGACTATATTTTCACCTCTGCCAGCACCACCGCACAACACCAAGCCCGGGCCAACACGCTGATGCACGAAATGTCACATATGTGGTTCGGTGACTTGGTGACCATGAAATGGTGGGATGACCTTTGGCTCAAAGAATCCTTTGCTGACTTCATGGGAGCCTTAGCCGTGGCTGAGGCCACCGAATTCCCGGGCTCCTGGACCACCTTCGCTCACGGACGCAAGGGTTGGGCCTACCTCCAGGACCGCTACAGCACCACCCACCCGATCGTGGCCGATATTGCCGATCTGGAGGCAGCCCGACAAAACTTTGATGGCATTACCTATGCCAAAGGTGCCGCGGTGATCAAACAGCTGGTCGCCTTCATCGGCCAAGACAACTTCATGGCCGCCTGTCGGGACTACTTTGACCGTTTCGCCTACAGCAACGCGACCCTGAAGGACTTCATGGAGGTCCTGGGTCGCGTTGCCGGGACCGACACCACCGCCTGGGCACAGGCGTGGTTGCATACCAGCGGATTCTCAACCCTGAGATTGCACCCCGACGAGCATCTCAGTAGTGTCACGTTGACCCAACATGGTACCGACCCGGTCACCGGCAACGATCAGCTTCGCCCGCACACCCTCGAGGTCGGTATCTACCAATCCAATCCGGAACGCGCCACCGGGGGCACCACCTGGTTAACCCGGGCCCTGTCGGAACCGGTCTTTTTTGACACGACCGAGACCACTGTGTCTCTGCAAGGTCACGAGTCCCAGGTCAGCGCCCCGCACACACCCCGGTTGCTGCTCGCCAATGACCGTGATCTGACCTACGCCCGCCTTCAGCTCGATCCGGCCTCGGTCTCGGCCGCACTGACCTACCCCATAGCAGATGACCTCGCCAGTGGCGTCACCTGGGCGTCGCTGTGGACCATGGTCCGCCACGCCGAACTTCCAGCCGAAGACTTTGTGGCCGGGGTAGCCCGGATTAGCCCCCAGATCAACGATGTGGGCGTCCATGCCCGGATGCTGAACCAGGCGATTACCGCCCTGGAACGGTTTGCACCGACCGGGCAGCGTGTGCAGCTCCGACGCCGTCTTGCCGAATCTCTGACCGGTGGACTCGAAACTCTCGGTGATGGCTCCGATCGTCAGCTCAATGCGGCCCGGGCCCTGGCCCGGCTCGCCCATCACCTCCCTGAGCTCGGTGGCGACCTGGTGGTCCTGCTCGGCAGTAGCGACCCGGTCCACACCTCTGGGCTCGCCCCCGGGCTGCGGGTGGATGATGAGCTACGTTGGCAGTTCTTAATCGCGCTCGCCAGTCACGGTGCTGTCGACCAGCAGCGACTAGACCGTGAACTGGACCAACACGTCTCGGCCGCCAACCGAATCCACTATCTCACCGCCCGCGCTGCCCTGCCCGAGGTCGAACAGCAACATCGCTTCGTCGATCAGGTACTCACCGGTACCGATGATCACGGCACGGCCCTGTCTAACCACGAGCTGACCGCCATCGCCCACGGGGTGAGTATCAGCGGACAGGCTGTCCTCGACAACACCTGGGACCGTCTGCGCGATCACCTTGAGTCCATCTGGTCTGACCGGTCCAACGGCTTGGCCTCCCGGACCATCACCGGACTGTACCCCGGTCACCAGGACTTCACCGGCTCCTTTCAACAAGCAACTCAGCCGGATCAGGACAACACCAGTCAGCTCGTGGACTCCCAGTGGCTCCTGGCACAAAGCACCAGCTGGTTGACGGAGCACCGCAATGCCCCGGCCGCATTGCGTCGGGTCATCACCGAACTGGCCGAAGATCTGCGTTGTGAGCTATACGCCCAGGCCAAACGGTGGCATAATAACCGGCAATAGTTTTCTCGCGGTCCCACGCGTGCGGGCCGTGGAGGTCCGCTCACGCGCCGAAAGACTCATCACTCATGGTTGAACAACTTCCTTGGCTTACTATCCTTCCACCCGTGCTGACCATCGTGTTGGCCATCCTTACCCGTCGGGTGGTGACCTCGCTGGCATCCGGTCTCGTGCTCGCCGCCCTGCTGGTCGCCAACTTTCATCCGGTTGAGTTTCTGGTGGCGGTCTGGGAAGCTTTTGCGGCCCAGTTCTGGGCCGACGGGGAGTTCGACACCTATAACCTCTTTATTGTGATCTTCCTGTGGCAGCTGGGAGTGATGACCACCCTGATGATGATGGCCGGGGGAAATCGAGCCTTTTCCCATTGGGTCAGCACGAAGATCAGCTCCCGCCGTGGCGCCCAAGGCCTCAGTTTGGGTATGGCCTTCTTGTTGTTTATCGACGACTATTTCTCCGCGTTGGCCGTCGGCCAGGTTGCTCGGCCGGTGACCGATAAGTTCGGGGTCTCCCGCGCAAAACTCTCCTATATCGTCGATTCCACCGCAGCCCCGATGACCGTGTTGGTCCCCTTCTCCTCCTGGGGCGCTAGCATCATCGGGCTACTCTCCCCCGTCATTGCCGCCTCCACGCTGGGATTCAACGACGTGGTGCTCTTCCTCGGGGCCGCGGTGTCCAACTACTACGCCATCGCCGCAGTCATTCTGGTGATCGCCGTCGTCGCGCTACAACTAGACCTTGGCAGTATGCGGGTTGAAGAGCGCCGGGCAATCACCGAAGGTAAACCCTACCGGGACGGAGAACTGATCCCCGGCGAATTGGATGAAGACCTTCCCAGTGCGAAAACGGCCGGAGTATCCACCCTGGTGGTCCCCCTGGTGGTGTTGACCCTGAGCGTGATCGGCCTGATGTATGTTACCGGCTGGCTGGAATCCGGTGCGCTGAACCCCATCGATGCGCTCGGTGAAACGATGCTTACCGAATCGCTGGTACTCGGCGGCTTGTTGGGTATGATCGTCGCGTTGTTCTACTACATCCGCAACACCGGCACCGACACATCTTTCTCCCATTCTGCCCGCGCGCTGGGTCGTGGCGTGTTCGCCGGGCTGAAATCCATGACCCCGGCGATCGGTATCCTCATGCTCGCCTGGATGCTCGGCGCCCTGATTGAAGTGCTCGGCACCGGTGAATTCCTCGCCGAGCTGATCAGCGACTCCACCCTGGGGGTCGAGTGGTTGCCACTGATGCTGTTCCTGGTGGCTGGATTTATGGCCTTCTCCACCGGCACTTCGTGGGGTTCCTTCGGCCTGTTGATCCCGATCGCTGGAACCATCGTGGTCTCGTTGGGTGCCGATGACCATTTGATGGTCACTCTGGGCGCGGTACTGGCCGGGGCGGTGCTAGGAGACCACATCTCCCCGATCTCAGACACCACGATCCTGTCCTCGACCGGGTCCCAGGCCAACATCATCACCCACGTGCGCACCCAGCTACCCTACGCAGCCGTGGCCGCCGGGGCCGGGCTGGTCGGCTATCTGGTCGCCGGGCTGACCCCGGGGCCCTGGTGGGGTCTGGGGGCCACCGTCGTGGCGCTGTTCATCGAGTTGTGGATCCTTAGCCGGATCCTGACCGATTTGGAAAAGGAAGAAACGCTCAACGGCCGGGTCCACATCGGCGGTTCCCCGCACACCAGCTGGCCCTAAGGCACCCGGTGGGTCCAGGACTCGGTGGAGAACTTCTCGGCCGCCAACGCCTCAGCACGGGTGATCTCCTCATCGGTGAGGTCCCGCACCTCGGCCTGGTAGTGCTCGGCAAAGGTGTTGATCAGCACGTCCCAGATCTGTTGCCGGCTGAGACCGGTTTGGCGCCGGAGCGGATCCACGCGCTTCTTGGCCGAACGAACACCCTTATCAGAGATCTTCTCTCGGCCGATGCGCAACACCTGGGTCATCTTCTCGGCATCAATGTCGTAACTCATCGTCACGTGGTGCAACATTGACCCAGCAGCCAATCGCTTTTGCGCTGCCCCACCGATCTTGCCCTCTGGAGTGGCAATGTCATTCAGTGGCTGGTAGAACGCCTTTACCCCGGTGGAGGCCAATGCGTCCATGACCCAAGAATCCAGGAACGGGTACGAGTCGGTAAAGCTCATCCCATCGACGAGCGAGGTCGGTAAGTACAGCGAGTAGGTTAGGCAGTTATCGTCTTCCATGAACATCGCCCCACCACCGGAGACGCGACGCACCACGGTGATCCCGTGCTCGTCGACGGCCTGGGGGTCGACCTCATTGGAGTAGGACTGGAAGGAGCCGATCACCACCGAGGGTTGATCTTCGGGCCACTGCCACAACCGCATCGCCGGGCGGGTGCGTCCGGCGGCCACATCCTCGGTGAGCAACTGGTCCAGGGCCACTTGGGTCTGGATCGGAATCACCTGTGGGCGGATGACCTCCCACTGGTGATCCTCCCACCGGGTGGCATAACCGGTGGCACGACGCACCGCGGTGGCGATCGCATTGGCATCAAAACCGAACATCACCGTGCCTTCGGCCACCGCGTGATTGACCGCACTGGCCAGCTCGGCATGCGAGGCATCCACCGGCAAGCCCAACAGGGCCCGGTTGATCTCGGCTAGGGCCTCATCGGGTTCCAAGAAGAAATCCCCGTTGAGGTTCATGGTGGTGATGACACCGTCGGCCACCTGCAGATCGGCGACGACGAGTTTTCCCCCGGGGACCTTAAACTCCCCGTGAAAATCTTGGGTGGCACCGTGGACGGCGGAACGGGACTGCTGGACTTTGTCATGATTTTCGCTCACATCTCTAGCCTACGCTGTTGACCGGTAACCTCGAAGGCATGGCCGAAGATTCCTCCCAGATGACCACCGGTCCCCATCCGCCGCGTCCCGGTCTGGTGGGACTGACCTGGGTGGCACTTATCATGGTGGTGGCATGGGTCGGGCTCTCTCGTGTGCTGATCGGCACCGCCGGAGCGTTGAGTGTGATCTACGCACTCACGCTGGTGCCCGTGCTGGCTATCCTCGGAATACTCACGCTGACGGTTCCGCATCTGCGAGGCACCCGCGTTCCCAGCCGAAGTCTGGGCTGGCTGGGGATCTCACTGGGTTGCGGTCTGGTGCTTGGTTTCTTCCTGCCCGACGCCCCGGGAAGCACGTCCTCTGTGGTCGGCGTAATGTTTGGAGAAGCCATGGCAGGAGCCGCCTCAGCAATCTCCAACCCCATGGCCGTAATCATGGTCTTTTGCGCGGTGATGGCCTGCGTTATGGCCTTCCTAGACTCCCGCCCTGCGGGCCCGCGCCGGACCACCGATGAGGACGGCTACCAGGGCACGGGATTCTTCCCCCTCTTAGAGACAGACAACTCAGACAAATCCGGCCACGATCCCCGTCCAGACTCGGATGCATGAGTGCCCTGTGTGACCGCTGTGACGTCGCTTCTGACGTGACACCGGGACATACGATACGTTGGAGTTCGGTATTAAGTTCGTGCCAACATTAGGTTTACTCTCATCACAGATCTTGGAGCACACCCCCTCATGTCCCATCGTTCACATCGTTCCCGTTCACGACGCGCCCTGCTCAGCGCTCTGCCACTCAGCGCGCTGATCCTGGCCGGTTGCTCCGGTGATAACTCCGGGCCGGCCGCCGATGAAGACCGCGAACCGGTTGTCGGTGGCACGCTGACCTATGCGACCGGTGATGCCGAACCCGACTGCCTGGACCCGCATAATGGGGGCAATTATCCGCAGTCCCTGGTCTCCTCCCAGTTCTTGGAGACGCTGTTCACCCGCGATGAGAACGACGAGATCATTCCGTGGTTGGCCGAGTCCGCCGAGCTGTCCGATGATGGGCTGACCTATACGATCACCGTGCGCGAAGGCATCCAGTTCTCGGATGGCACCCCGCTGACCTCGGAGGCTATCAAGGCCAATGTCGAGCACCTGCAGGATCCCGAAACCAAGTCCTCGACCGGGTACCTGGGGGTCGAACAGGTCGAGTCTGTGGACGTCGTTGATGATCGGACCGCCGAGCTACACATGTCCCGCCCCGATAACTCCTTGCTGGAATCCCTGGCCATGCAGTGGACCGCGATCCACTCTCCGGAGTCCCTGGACCGGACCGAAAATGAGATCTGTGAACAACCGATCGGAACCGGGCCCTTCGTCGTCGAATCCTGGGATCGGCAACAGCAGATCATCTTGCAACGCAACGACGACTACGTGCTCCCCAACCGCGATGAGGGCCGGGACGCCCGAGCCGAAGACAACGACGGCCAAGCCTACCTGGATGAGATCATCTGGCGGTTCATCCCCGAAGCATCCACCCGCTATGCCGCCCTGGAATCCGGCGAGGTCGATGTGATCGACAATCCCCAGCCCGATAACGTCCGGCAAGCCATCGATACCGGCACCTTCGGCCATCTCGACGCACCCCGTCCGGGATCATCGAACCGCCTCGAGCTGAACTCCGCCAAGGCGCCCTTTGATGATCCCGCCGTGCGCGAGGCGTTCATCAAATCCCTGGATATCAACTCCTCGATCGATGGGCTGTTCTTCGACACGGTTGACCGCAGCTACTCGCTGTTGAGCTCGGTGGAACCGTTGGGCATCTCCGCCGAAGAGCTGTTTAGCCCGGATGTCGATCGGGCCAATCAGTTGCTCGACGAGGCTGGATGGGACACCAAGGATGACGACGGGATTCGCACCAAAGATGGCGAACGCCTGGAATTAACTTTCCCGGTCTCCACCAACCAGTCCGTGCCGGCCGAGCAGTCGCTGTTTGAACAGATTCAGGCCACCGCCGCGGAGGTGGGCTTCGATGTCCAGATCGAATTGCTTGACCTGTCCAGTTGGTACGCTGCGCTGGGTGAGCACAACTACAATCTGGTTTCGGCCCCCTACACCAAGGTAGGTCCGTCGGTGTTGCGGATTCTCTACCACTCCGAGGGCACGATCCCGGCACCGTCGGGATATTTCGCCAATAACGCCCAGGTCACTGATGACGAGATTGACCAGCTGTTGATGGATGCCGAACAGACCACCGATGAGCAAGAGCGGGCCGATCTGTACGAGCAGGCTCAGCGGCGCATCCTGGAGGATTACTACGTGTTGCCGTTGTACAACCAACAGAACCAGTTCCTCTATCGGGCCGACGTCGGCGGTATGGGTGATACCAACGCGGTCGCGAACCCGCTGTACTACAGCGTCTTTGTTGATGCGCAGTAAAACAATCGGCCACCGGTCAGCGCGTGACGAGGCCGGGGTGGCTTGATGAGGAGGCCCTCCGCTGTGCTCAAACCCCTCGGAACCTGGTTGGTGCGCCAACTGGTCCGCGCCGTGGTGGTGCTCTGGCTGGTAGTGACCGCGATCTTTATCGGGGTGCGGGCGATCCCCGGAGATCCGGCTGAAGCCATTATGGGCGGGCCCGGCTCCCAGGCCTCGGCCGAAGCACTCGATATGGCCCGTGCCGAATATGGTCTCGACCGCCCACTGGTCGAACAGTACCTGATTTTTCTGGGCAATCTGCTCCGCGGTGATCTTGGGGTGTCCTATTCCTATCAGGACCCGGTGACCGAGATCATCGGCGACGTCTTCCCGCAGACACTGTTGTTGGCCGTGGTCTCGTTGCTCACCGCGTGGCTCCTGGCATTGGTCTTGTCGCTGATCTCGGTCGGTCGTGGCCGGGCCAGCCGGTGGATGACGAGTCTGTTAGAAATCATCGCAGCCGCGGTGCCACACTTCTGGCTCGGCGCGGTATTGATCACCGTGTTCTCCACCAACCTGGGTCTGCTCCCCTCGATCGATAACGGTCGGGCCTCTGGTCTTATCCTGCCGGCGCTAACCCTGGCGATTCCGATGTCTGGGTTCATGGCCCAGCTGATGCGCGACTCGCTCACTCAGGCGATGTCCAGCCCCTTCGTGTTGGCTGCCCGCGCCCGTGGGGCGAGCACCGTGCAGGTGTTTTTCGCCCACGGACTGCGCCACTCGATCTTGCCGGTGCTCAATATGTCGGGTTGGTCGTTCTCGTCGTTGCTGTCCGGGGCGGTGGTGGTTGAAGAGGTCTTTGCCCGGCCCGGTATCGGACGGGCCCTGCTACAAGGGGTACTCAGTCGCGATATCCCGCTAGTGACCGGCATCGCTGTGCTGTGCGCGGTCTGCTACATCGTCGTCATGGCCCTGGCCGAAGCTACCGAGCAGCTCATCAATCCCGCCGGCGCGGATCAGCATCCCGACCAGGACAGCCCCGACGGTCCACTCCCCGCCACCGTAGCCGAGGAGACCATCGCACCTAGCGTGGTGCCGGAACCGGGGGTGAGACGTTCGTGAGTCGCACCGGTCACATCTTCTCTGCGATCTTCATCGGCGTGCTCGCCGTCGCTGCCGTGTTCCCCGGAGTGCTGGCCCCCGGCAACCCGCTGGCCGTCGATCCAGCGGCAGCGTTCAGCTCGCCCTCGGTCGATCACCCGCTGGGCACCGATGAATCCGGCCGCGATATCTACACTCGCATCATTCACGGCACCGCCGACTCGCTGCAGATCGGATTATTGGCCACCGCACTCGGCATGAGCGTCGCCCTGGTCCTGGGCTCACTGGCGGCCTTAGGACCGCGGTGGATCGACCAGGCCATCCTGGCCGTGTTGGAAACACTCTACGCGGTTCCCGCCCTGTTGCTGGCTCTGATCATTATCGCCTTCACCGGACCCGGACCCGAACCGGCGATTATCGCTGTGGGCTGCTCAACGGCCCCGGGCTACGCCCGCCTGATCCGTTCCCAGATCCGGATCCTGCGCGGTAGCGAGATGATGGAGGCAGCCACGGTACTGGGCCGGGGACCGGTGCGCAAAACCGTCAACCACCTGATCCCCAATGCGCTGCGGACCTTGATGGTGCTGGTCACCCTCGGGATCGGTCAAGCGGTGGTATGGGCCTCAGCTTTGAGCTTCTTAGGGCTGGGCACCCCGCCTCCGGCCCCGGAATGGGGAGCGATGC
This sequence comes from Auritidibacter ignavus, assembly GCF_029853775.1. Classification (NCBI taxonomy): domain Bacteria; kingdom Bacillati; phylum Actinomycetota; class Actinomycetes; order Micrococcales; family Micrococcaceae; genus Auritidibacter; species Auritidibacter ignavus. Next base: position 582,596 of record NZ_CP122564.1, on the reverse strand, counting down.
TGGCCAGTGGCCGCACCTACCTAAACCTGGCCTGGTGGATGACCGTCTTCCCCGGGCTAGCCATCGTGGTTGTTGCCGCCGGAGCCACCCTGATTGGTCGCGGGATCGGTGCCGGATCGGCCCATTCGTCCGGAAAGGTCACCCTCTAGCATGCAACACCGCCTCCCCTGCTCCAACCGCCCAGAACCTGTCGATCGCCCCGCACCCAGCGACCCGCTGATCACCGTCGAAAACCTCACCGTCAGCTTTTCGGCCACCCCGGCGGTGCAAGGCATCAGCTTCAGCGTGCACGCTGGGGAATGTTTGGCCCTGGTGGGTGAATCCGGCTCCGGCAAATCTGTGACCGCCCGTAGCCTGATGGGCTTATCGGGTGGCACGGTCCACGCCGACACCCTGGAGATCTTCGGTACTGACGCCCGGGCCTATGGCGAACGGGACTGGCGGGCTCTGCGCGGTAACCAGATCGCGATGATCCTCCAAGATGCCCTGTCCGCCTTGGACCCGTTACGTCCCATCGGTCGGGAGATCGACGACGTCTTACGCCGGCACGGCTGGCTGGATCGCACGACGCGTCGCGACCGGGTGCTCCAGGCCCTGGAAGCGGTCAAAATGCCGGATCCGGACCGACGTGCTCGACAATACTCCCACCAACTCTCCGGCGGGATGCGCCAACGAGTGTTGATCGCCCAAGCCCTGATTGGAAACCCCGAGGTGGTCATCGCCGATGAAGCCACCACCGCCCTCGATGCGCCGCTGACCGCGGTGGTGCTCGACCAGCTGGCTACCATGCGGGACCAGGGCCGCGCGGTACTGATGATCAGCCACGATCTGGCCCAAGTTGTCCGGGTAGCCGATCGGATCGCGGTGATGCGCCACGGCGAAATTGTCGAAACCGGTACCACTGAGACCATGCTCACCGCCTGCGAACACGACTACACCAAAACCCTGCTCAAGGCGATGCCCCGCGGGGTTCCCCGACACCAGCCGCTGTCGCCGACCACGGTCGAACCCTCACGCCCCAAACAACCAGCCGACCGCCCAGAGCTCTCCTCAGCGACAACCACCCAGCAGCAGTCCTGCCCGGTGCTGGTCGTGGACGGGCTGAGCAAGTCCTTCGGCTCTCTGACCGCCGTGGACGGGGTCAGTTTCAGCCTCAACCGAGGCACCACCCTAGGGATTGTTGGCGAATCAGGGTCCGGCAAAACCACGACCGCCCGGCTCATCCTCGGGTTGGAAGAACCCGATGCCGGCACCGTCAGGCTCGGCCAGACGCAGTTTACCCCCGCCACCGAATCGGATCGACGCGCCCACCGGGAACGGCTCGGTGCGATCTATCAAAACCCACTGGCCAGTTTCGATCCGCGCTACAGTGTCGAAAATATCCTCGTTGATGCGCTCAGCCGTGGCCGTCACCGACGCGGGGCACGCTATCGTGACCAGGTCACCGACCTACTCAACCGCGTCAGGCTCGCCCCCTCATTGGCCTCCCGCAACCCGGCCCAACTCTCCGGGGGGCAACGTCAGCGACTGGCTATTGCCCGGGCCCTGGCCACTAGCCCCGAGGTGCTCGTGCTTGACGAACCGGTGTCCGCCCTCGACGTTTCGATCCAAGCCACCATCCTGGACCTGCTAGATGAGATTCAACGCGCGCGTGGGACCAGCATGGTGCTGATCTCCCACGATCTGGGAGTGATCGAGCACATGAGCGACCAGGTGGCGGTGATGTATCGGGGCCGGTGCGTGGAACAAGGGGCCACCAGCGATATCTTCGCCGCGCCGCGCGACCCCTACACACAACAGTTGCTCACCGCGGTGCCCGAGCTACAGATCGACCGCTCCCGGCTGTAAACAAAAGCTCCCACCCGGTCGTCGAAACTGACCGAATGGGAGCTATCTGAGCGTCGAGTTGATCAACAAGCTTACTTCTTACCGCCGAAGCCTTTGAAGCGGGCGTTGAAGCGCTCCACACGACCAGCGCTGTCCATAATGCGCTGTTTACCAGTGTAGAACGGGTGAGAGACTGAGGAGATCTCGACGTCGATGACCGGGTACTCGTTGCCGTCTTCCCACTCCATGGTGCGCTCGGAGGTGACGGTGGACCGGGTCAGCACTTTTTCGCCGGAGGCCAGATCGTTGAAGATTACCAAGTGGTAATCGGGGTGAATATCAGTTTTCATCAGGATTCCTTCGCTGGGTGTCCCTGGATTTTGCCAGGGACACGAAAGATCGATCAATCATCGTGCAATAGCCCATCAGGGCCAGCTATTCATCATACACCGTTGGTACCGTGCACGGCCAATGGCCCTGGCGACACCGACATCACGCCGGGTCTGTCAGTGCTGGGGCTGGGGCCGTGCCAGGCCGATCAGAGCGATGGGGCGCGCAATTGCCACATGGCGATCGAGGCCGCGTGGGCGACGTTGAGCGAGTCGACCCCGGTGTGCTCGATGGCCCCGGTGTGCTGCGGGATCTGCACGTGGGCATCCACGGTTTCCAGGGTCGGTTGGGTGATTCCGGGGCCTTCAGCGCCGAGGACCAAAGCCAGCCGATCGAGATGTTGCCACATCGGATCACCGATATCCTGGGCCTGATCGGTCAATTCTAACGCGATCGTGGTGAACCCCTGGGCCTGCAGTCGCTGGATCGCCGAGACCGTATGGGTTACCCGAGCAAAGGGCAACGTGAAGGTCGCGCCCATCGACACCCGCAATGCGCGCCGATAGTACGGATCGGCTGCGGTGGGAGTCAGAATGACCGCGTCCCAGCCCAATGCCGCGCCGGTGCGAAAAATTGAGCCCACATTGGTATGATTATTGACCCCTTCGGCCACGATCACCCGCCGGGTGCCTTTCCCGGTGACCGCCTCCAACGTCCTCGGTGCGGGTCGTTCCATCGCCGCCAGCGCCCCGCGATGCAGATGGAATCCGGTCAGTGCCGCAAGCAGGTCGTCATCGGCGGTGAATACCGGCACCTCGGGGTACGCCGCCAACACATCGGCAAAGGAGTCCAGGTACCGGTGGGCCAGCAGAAAGGAGCGCGGGGTGTGCCCGGCCATCAACGCCCGGCGCACCACGGTCGATGATTCGGCCAGATAGATCCCATAGCGGGCATCGGTACGGGTGCGTAGCGTGGCGTCTTTCAGGTTAAAGTATACCGCCAGCGTGTCCGCAGGATGCTGAAGATCCTGTGGAGTTACCTCATAGCGGGTCATGGTCGACACCTTCGGGTGTTGTTGACTGGGTTGTCGGTGTGAAAAATATTGGGCTACGCTCCGGTCCCAAAGGGATCGAAGACCAGGTTGATCAGACCGGCCACGGCTACGATCACGATCACGATCCGTAGCACCAACGGCGAGATCCGGCGACCAATTTGGGCTCCGACAGAACCACCGATCAGGGATGAGACCGCGATCAGTAGCACCGCGGTCCAGTTGATCCGGTCGAAGGCGAAGATGATGTATCCGAGCGCTGCCACCACATTAACGACCGTGGACAGCCAGGTTTTGACCGCATTAGCGTGCACCAGCAAACCATTGAGGAACACCCCCAACACACCGATCAGCAACACGCCTTGGGCAGCGACAAAATACCCGCCGTAAACACCGATCAAAAACACCAGCACCCACAGCAACGGTGACACCGGACCGGTGGGCACCGGCACGATGGACTCGGATTCGGCCGGCGGTGCATCGTCTTGCTGCTGTCGGGCCTTGCGCGCTTTCACCCAGGCGGACATTTTCGGTTGCAGGATGACAAAAATGATCGCGAACACGATCAGGATTGGTGCCACGAAGCTGAACACGGCCTCGGGGAGCACCATGAGCAAACCGGATCCGATCAGTCCACCAAGCAATGAGGCGGTGGTCAGCACTGGGACGACGGCTTTAGCCTGGTACAGCTCGCGACGGTAGCCCCACGTGCCGGAGAATCCGGCGGCGACCAGGCCGATGGCATTGGACATCTGGGCTGTTACCGGCGGGAAGCCCACCGAGACCAAGACCGGGAACGTTACCAGCGTGCCCGAGCCCACCACCGAGTTAATAGTTCCGGCCCAAAAGCCGGCCAAGAGCACCAGCAGAACCTGCCATAGTTCCAATCCGAGTATTTCCACCCAAGGTAGTGTACCGTCCGGTGGGCCAGAAGTAACGTCGATCGCACTGCCGTGGCTCGATCCGGCTCAGGTGAGGGTTTGCGTCCCCCTGCACGGGAACCCATCCGAGGAATGGGCCGGACGTGCTCTGGGGGTGTTGCGGTCGCGCGTTTGCGAACCGGTCCTAGCCGCGGGCGAAGGCGGTGAATCGTCCCTCGGCGGTACGCGAGACGTGCAACGGCAACCGGAAAGCCTCCGAGAGTGTTTCTTCGGTCAGTGCCGTTTCGATCGGTCCGGCCGAAACCACCCGGCCGTTGCGGAGCACCAAGGCGTGGGTGAAGCCTTGGGGGATGTCCTCCACGTGATGGGTGACCAGCACCGGGGTGGGGGCCAAGGGGTCCTCAGCCAGCTGGGCTAAGGAGCGCACCAGCGTTTCACGCCCGGCCAGGTCCAGTCCGGCCGCCGGTTCATCCAAGAGCAGTAATTCTGGGTCCGTCATCATCGCCCGGGCGATCAGCACGCGCTTGAGTTCACCCTCGGACAGAGTTCCAATGCGCCGATCGCCGTCGTGAGCGATGCCCCACCGACGCAACAACCAGCGGGCCCGATCCAGGTCAAGCTGATCATATTCTTCAGTCCACCGGCCGGTAACACCCCACGACGCGGTGACTACGGTATCCAAGATCTTCTCCGTGGCCGGAATCTGGCGGGCCACCTGCACTGAGCTCACACCCACCAGCGGGCGCAACTCGAAGACATTCACCGCGCCTAAGGTCTCCCCCAGAATCGCGACATTACCGCGAGTCGGGTGCATCCGGGTGGCAGCGAGGTTGATCAGCGTGGACTTACCGGCCCCGTTGGGGCCCATCACGATCCAGCGTTGCCCTTCTGTCACGGAGAAGCTCACCGCATCCAGGATGGTTTGCTGGCCACGCACGACCGTCGCGTCGGCAAATTCCAGCACCGCGTCGGGTTGGGGATCAAATTCGTGGGGTGATGGCAGGGACGTGGCGGGCGTGTCAACTGTATCGGAAGAGGCCATGTCTCCAGACTAGGCTAAAGCACGGTTGTACGTCTTGAAAGGAATCGGCATGGCAACGAATCAGTCCTGGAAAAGCTCCCCCGCGTTGCAATCCTGCGAGCAGAACGTCGGCGAGCTCGCCGGGCGTGAACTGGCCGGGGTGTCGGATATCCCTGCCGGATCCCGCATCGTGCTCTACCGCTCAGATTCCGCCCCCGAAACTGCTGATGGTCCACGGCCCGTTGCGTGTCAGCATCCCAGAGCCCGCCACGTTGAGCCAGTAGCCGGTCCCGGGTGGGCCGGTTATCGTTTCGTGGTTGCAGATCAAGGGCAGGATCACCAGACTGAGGACCATGACGAGAAAGGTACTGCCTCATTAGAGTCCGCTCTGAGCGGGGATCGTGCCGAAGGGTTCCATGTTGCTGTGCTACCGGCTGATTTGGTACAACGCCTCAACACCGCACCCGTTGTGTTGGTTTTTGATGTGGACTCCACGCTGATCCAGCAAGAAGTCATTGAACTCTTAGCCGCCCACGCGGGCCGGGAAGCCGAAGTGGCCGAGGTGACTGAGCGTGCCATGCGTGGCGAAATCGACTTCAGCCAGTCCCTGCACCACCGAGTCGCGGCGCTGGCCGGACTGCCTCGCCAGGTCATTGCCGAGGTGGCCCAGCTGGCTACGCCGACCACCGGCGCGACAAACCTGATCAACGCGGCCCACGCCCACGGCGGAACTGCCTGCGCGGTCTCGGGTGGCTTCACCCAGGTGCTGCAGATCCTCCGCCACCGGCTGGGATTAGACGAGTTCAGGGCGAATACCCTGGAGATTGTCGACGACCGTTTGACCGGTGCCGTGGTGGGCGAGGTTGTTGACGCTACCGTGAAAGGACAGCAACTTACCCGCTGGCGCGAGACCCTCGGAACCACCGACCAGCCTACTGCTGCGGTGGTCGTCGCCATCGGTGACGGTGCCAATGACATGCAGATGGTGCAACGTGCCGACTATGGCATTGCCTTCAACGCCAAACCAGCACTGCGCCCGCACGCGGATCTAGAACTCGATATTGCGTCCCTGGATCCGGTCCGGGCGCTACTGGGTTACTGATCCGCCCCCAGCGCGGTCTGATCAGTTCTCTGCGTGGTCTGGATCGCCGGCCACGGCCAAGAAGTCCTCGGCTCCCCCGACATATTCAGTGTGACCGGTCTGAAGATCGGTGCGACCTACCAATCCGGCAATTTCTTCGGCAAATTCCGCCACAGTATAGAGCTTTCCGGCAGCTTGGCGACGTGCCTCGATCGCTCCGGGACGCATGCGGTTGAGCAAGGTGGCGGTAATGGTGCCTTCGATCATGTCGGCGGTGGCGACCACCAGCCGGATGCCCTTGGCAGTCAATGCCGGGATCTGCGCGCGCAGGGCCACTTCTCCGGCGCGCTTGGACCGGGCAACCTGCTCGTACTCCGGCAAGGTATCAACCTGATCGATGAAGTGCGCCTGGTGGCTGGTCACAAACACGACCTCGGACTGTTCTGGCATCACCTCAGCGGCTTCGGTCAACAGCGCCACCTGGGCGTCACGGTTCAATCGCATGGCGTAATCTTCACCCAGATCGGATTCCATGCCCCCGGAGGCATTCAGGATCAGGATCGACAGCTCTCCGAAATTCTCCGTGGCTGCCTGAATCATGGCGGCCCGGCCTTGAGCCTCAGTGATATCTGCGCCAACAGCCACCGCCTTGCCACCGGCTTCCTCGATGGCGGAGACGACCTTCTTGGCCCGCGGTGCTTTCTGGCGGTAGTTCACCACCACCCCGGCGCCACGCTCGGCTAAAAACTTCGCGGTATCGGCTCCGACCCCGCGAGACGACCCGGTGACGATCGCCCCGCGACCGGTGAGATCTGGTAATTCGGTCATGATGCTCTTTCTCCTCGTATCCATTCTCTCTGACGATATCTCACGATCAGAGCTGATCAGTTTGGGTCAGTGTCCCATCCCCAAACCACCGTCGACCGGAATGATGGCCCCGGAAATATAGCTGGCCTCATCGGAAGCCAACCAACGCACCACACCGGCCACTTCGGAGGGCTCGGCGAAACGCGCCGCCGGAATCTGGGTCTTGTACTTCTTCTTCAAGTCCTCGTCCAGCGACTCGGTCATCTCCGTATTGATGTATCCCGGTGCCACCACATTGGCGGTCACGTTTCGGGATCCCAGTTCCCGGGTCAACGACCGGGCCATCCCGATCAGTCCCGATTTCGAGGCCGCGTAGTTGATCTGCCCCGGCGAGCCCAACATGCCCACCACCGACGAGATCAGCACCACGCGACCTTTTTTGGCCCGGATGAAGCCTTTAGCAGCGCGCTTGAGCACCCGGAAAGCACCGGTCAGATTGGTATCGACCACGTTGGAGAAGCTGTCCTCGTCCATCCGGAGCAACAACTGGTCGTCGTTGATCCCGGCATTGGCCACCAGCACCTCGACCGGCCCGAATTTTTCTTCCACCTCGGTAAAGGCCGCATCGACTGAGGCCATATCGGTGACATCGGCTGTCACGCACTCTAGCCCCTCGGGACCGGTACCGGAGCGGGAGGTAATCACCACGCGATCTCCGGCATCCCGGAAGGCTTCGGCAATGGCCAGGCCGATCCCCCGGTTACCACCGGTAACCAGGACGGTGCGGGCGGTTATGGACTGCGGGCTCTGATCAGACTGCTCGGACATCTCTGCTCCTTGTTGCGAGGGGACGGACGATTTCACGACGGTACGGGATTGGGCGTTCACCGGGGAAGAAACACCCGGATTGATCAGTGTCCACTCTACGGGCGAAAGTGGGACAATGGAGGATGACTTGCAGGATAACGAGACAAAACGGGACAACCAACCGCGCTATGGCACCCACCCAGAAGGCAAGCCGATGACTGAACACCACCGAGGCCGCTCCTCGCGGCCGGCCTCCGGTCGTGGCGGGCACGACAACGAGGTGTACGAGATCACCTCGGCCGACACCTCGTTAACCGAAGATCAGTCCGGCCGTATCCGGCGTTACACCATCCAGATGACGATCCGTACCGTATGTTTCATCGGTGCGGTGCTCGCCGACGGCTGGTTGCGTTGGGTGCTCTTCATTGCCGCGATGGTCTTGCCTTACTTCGCCGTCGTGTTGGCCAACAACACTCGACAGATCGGATCCACGACCGTCGAAGATCAACAGGCACTCCCGCAACCCGAGCCCAGTCCCGGCTCTTCCTCCTCATCGTCGGCGCAGCGTTCAGCGCTTTACGGGCAGCTCATGCCCTCTGAGGAACCGGATGCGTCTGAGGAAACGGATGCGTCGCCGGGGGCACCGCAGAACCAACACGCCGATCCTCTCGCGGATGACCCCGGCCGCAACCGGGCCGACCGCGCTGACCGCGTCGACCGCGCTGACCAGGGCACGTCATGACCGATCATGGACACGACGTGCTGGGCCAACTGTTTGCAGCCAGCTCGGCAGGGACCGATGCTGGGCAGACCGAGGTCGAACAGAAATGTTCCCGTCGCGGATGCCAAGAAACCGCCCGATGGAAGATAGTCTGGAATAACCCCAAAATTCACGCCCGCGAGCGGGAAAAGACCTGGCTGGCCTGCGATGCCCATCGCCAGTACCTGGAACAATTCCTCGCCGCGCGCACTTTCTGGAAATTCACCCGACCCCTCTGACAGAGACGTCCATGGTTTCACACACCACCGACCCGAAACCGAAGCTGGACTTCCGGTTTCTCTTATCCGGCCCCTGGATCGCCGGATTCATATTCTGCATCCTCTTCGCGGTGGTCTGTTACTTCCTTGGCGACTGGCAGATGGATCGTCGCATGCACAAGCTCGATGAGATCAACAAAATCGTGGCCAATTACGATCAAGACCCGGTCCCCTACGCCGAAAATTCCTCAATGTTTACCGAGTTCGACGAGCAGGACAAATGGACCCCGGTCAGTATAGAGGGCGAGTACCTGACCGACGACACCTTGCTGGCCCGCAACCGGCCCCGAGCTGGAAGCCCCGGTTATGAGGTGCTGGTACCCTTTCGCACCGTTGAAGGCGATACGATCCTGATCGACCGTGGTTGGTTGCCCACCGGTGCTGGCGCTGATGGTCCTGACACCGTCCCCGACCCGCCGGGAGGCACCGTCCAGCTTATTGCCCGTGTGGTCAACGGCGAGCCCACCCTGCAACGTCAGGCCCCCGCCGGCCAAGTCGCCTCGATTGATCTACCGGCGATCAATAATCTCGTCGACGACGATATCGCCGAGGCAGCCTATGGGCTGATGGCCAGCGAAACCCCCGATGCCGAATCCACGCCCCAACAACTGCCCCCGCCCGAGCGGGATGAAGGACCGCACCTATCCTATTCGATGCAGTGGTTCACTTTTGGGTTGATGAGCTTCGTCGTCTGGGGTTATATGGCCCGTCTGAAGGCCATTCAACGTCGCGAAGACGAGATGTCCGGAGAAACCGAAGAACAAGGTTTCCTCTCCGCCCAGCGAATCGAGCGCGCCAAGCCGGTCAAGCGTCGCCGTGATGGTTCCAAGACCGATGAGGAAATTGAAGACGAGATGATGGGATACTGACCGCACGTTGCACTGTGCGCGATCGTCCCCACCTGCTCAATCTTCCCAACCTAGTACTGCTTTCGCATCGGCCGGCGGTAGCCTCCACATGTGGCGGTTTTGCGGCCAGGACTCCACAATCATCATCCCCATCAGCCGTCCATGATGGTCCCCCACCTAGTGTGGTGGCCATGAGCCCACAGATTCCCCGCGAGAACTCCGATCAGACCGTGCTGGCAGAGCTCACCACGCTCCACCAGCACCATCGGGCGCTGGCCGAATCCTTGACGCTCACCGACGAATCCACCGCGATCGATGTCATCTCAACCTTGGAAAAAATCCAAGCCACGGCTGTGGCCATGCAGGCTCAAGCCGCCTCCCAGTTAGAGAAGCTCCGTCTGGACCGCGAAAAAGCCGCCGGCATCCCCAAGAATCGGCGTGGTTCGGGGCTCGGGGCCGAGATCGCCATGGCACGCAAACAATCCCCCGAACGTGGCAATGGATTTCTCAACGCCGCCCGTACCATCACCGACCACATGCCCGGTGCCCTCGGTGCCATGCGCTCCGGGGAGCTCTCCGAAGCCCACGCTATGACCCTATCCCGGGAAGTTCGTGGCCTGGCCCCCAGGATCATCACCGAGATCGACGATCTGCTCAGCGACCAATACGGTCGGCTCTCACCCAGACAGTTGGGCAAGCGGTCACGTGGCCATGCTCAACGGCTCGACGCCGACCAGCTCGCTCGTCGCGCGGCTACAGCCCGCAAGAACCGACGTGTGACCACGGGGAGCGCTGGCCCCGGTATGGCCAACCTTAACGCGTATCTGCCCTCCGAACAGGTTGCAGCTGTTTACAACACCTTAGAACGTGATGCCAAGAAACTCCTCGCGCCCACCCAACGCACGACATTAGAACGGCACGGTCCGGCCGATCACCGCACTCTTGAACAAATCATGGCTGACCTGTTGGTCGAACGCATCACCGGGCAGTCCAAGGCCGGTAATGTCGCTGCCCAGGTCAACATCGTGCTCACCGCCGACGCATTCCTCGGCGACGATAACACCCCCGCCATGATTGCCGGCCAGGGCCCCGTGCCCGCAGCCACCGTTCGGAAATGGTTGGCCAACCCCGAGGCCAAGCTGTTCCTTACCAAGCTCTTTGTCGATCGACAGACCGGCAAAATGGTGTCCATGGAATCCGGTTCCCGGCTCTTTCCGGCAGGACTGAAGAAGATGATCAGTCTGCGCGACGATATCTGCCGCACACCGCACTGCGAGAACCCGGTAGAAGAAACCGACCACGCGCAGCGACACACCGATGGTGGCGCCACCAGCTATGACAACGGTCAGGGACTGTGTCGGGTGTGTAACCAAACCAAGGAGAAGATCGGCTGGAAGCACGAGTCCGATGCCGACGGGCTGCAGGTGACCACTCCCACCAATCATACCTATGAAGCCCCCACCGACCCGTTGCTTCCCGGTAGCCTCAGGCCGTTACCGCCACCCAAACCACCGTTTCAGCAGAGACAATCACCGCGCTGTGAAACCTGCTCCAACGACCCACCCGATGACGATTCTCCCGCCGGTCCGGCCGATCCCAACGCTCCGACACCTTCCGAGGACCTGCAAGGTCGCGACCGATCGGATGGGGAAGCTAACGATTACTTCTCCGGCATGGGCGCAGCTCAGGTCAGTGAAACCAGGTCCAGATAGTCCTCTGACCACATATCCTCATCGGCGTCCGGCAGGATCAACACGCGGTCGGGGTCCAAGGCCTGGACCGCACCCTCGTCGTGAGTCACCAACACGATCGCACCTTCATAGCGACGGATCGCGTCCAAGATTTCCTCACGAGATGCCGGATCTAAGTTGTTGGTTGGCTCATCGAGCAACAACACGTTGGCCGAGGACACCACCAAGGTTGCCAAAGCTAAGCGAGTTTTCTCGCCACCCGAAAGGACCCCGGCTGGCTTGTAAACATCGTCGCCGGAAAATAAGAATGATCCGAGCACAGTTCGCACCGCGGTATCGTCCAGGTGCAACGAGGAGCGTTGCATATTTTCCAGCACCGTGCGGTTGACATCCAGCGTCTCGTGTTCCTGGGCGTAATACCCCAGTCGCAGGCCATGTCCGGGAACGACCCGTCCCGCATCAGGCTGTTCCAATCCCGCTAAGAGCTTCAGCAATGTCGTTTTACCGGCCCCATTGAAGCCGAGGATGACCACGCGAGACCCCTGGTCGATAGCCAGGTCCACCCCGGTGAACACCTCCTGGGTGCCATAGGATTTGGTCAACCCCTCGGCCGACAGAGGCACCTTACCGCACGGGGCTGGAGCCGGAAATCGTAGGTTGGCCACCTTTTCGGTGTGACGCTCTTCGGCCAGTCCCTCCAACATCTTGTCGGCCCTTTTAGCCATCTGCTGGGCGGCCACCGCTTTGGTCGCCTTCGCGCGCATCTTATTGGCCTGCGCATACAAAGCCGCTGCTTTCTTCTCCGCTGAAGCCCGTTCCCGGCGACGCCGACGTTCATCATCCTCACGCTGTTTCAGGTAGGCCTGATACCCCATGTTGTAAATGTCAATGACACTGCGCGTGGCGTCGAGAAAAAAGACGGTATTGACCACTTCATCGATCAATGCCAGATCGTGAGAGATCACGATTAGCCCCCCGGAGTAGGTTTTGAGGTAGTCGCGTAACCATTCCACCGAGTCCACATCCAAGTGGTTAGTGGGCTCGTCTAGAATCATGGTGTCCGGAGCTGAGAAGAGGATCCGGGCCAATTCAACTCGGCGACGTTGCCCACCAGAGAGCGTTTTCAATGGCCGTTCCAGCATTTCGGCGTCGATCCCTAAGTTCCCGGCGATGGCATTGGCCTCCGATTCGGCAGCGTAGCCTCCGGCGGAAATAAACGCGGCCTCAGCGGCGGGGTACCGCTTGATGCCTCGTTCCATCACGTCGGGATCTGGCGACGACATCTCCGCCTCGGCCTTGCGCATCCGGCGGAGTAGTTCTCCGAGCTGACGCGCTTCTAAAATCCGTTCTTGCGCCGTTTGCTCGGGATCGCCCGACCGTGGATCCTGTGGCAGATATCCGACCGATCCGGTTCGGGTCACCTCGCCGGTGGCTGGGACTACCTCGTCCATCAACACCTTGGTCAACGTGGTCTTGCCGGCCCCGTTGCGCCCGACTAAACCGACCCGGGTACCGCGGTCCACACGGAAACTCACGTCCTCTAGCAGGGTGCGCGAGCCAACGGTGACGGTCAGATTATGAGCAGAAATCATCAGGGTTACCTTTGGGGGTTGTGGTCGTAGCTGAAAGGGTTCCGCACGGAGGCACACCAGGGTGGCGCAGAGGTGCACATCTGGGGCAACTCCAGACTAGAATAATAGGCTCAATGGCCGGGCGGGCTCTGGTAATCGTGGTTCATTGCCAGTCGGATCAGGCGGGCGAGCTCTTGTTGCGGACTACGCTGAGCCTGTCGGGCTCGGGCAATAATCGTCTCCGATTCATCGTGACTGAGCTCGGTCGTCACCTGCACCCCGGGTCTCGGTTGCGTCGTGGTGGTTCCAGACGCGAGACGGTCGGCTGAGGCTGGCTGTGCGACCGACTCCGAGGCCGTGAGATGCGATGATCTCCCCGCGCTGTTTAATCCCGGGCCATAATCAGGTACGGTACCGTCCCGGAAGGCTTCGGCAACGGCCCGTGCCCGTTGATCGGCGGCCTCATTCAGCTCATGCCCGGTGTGACCTCTCACCCAGTCAAACCGGATTTTTCGTCCGGCCTGCTGGGCTTGAGTCATCAGCCGATCCAGGTGGATCATCATCTGCTGGTTCTGCACCGGTTTGCCGTCCTTCTTCTTCCACCCGCGTTTCTTCCAGCCCGGCATCCACTGGGTGATGGAGTTGATGACGTATTGCGAATCCGCCACGATGTGCAGGTCGGTGTCCAGATTTGCCGTGGTCGCCAGCAACTCAATCACAGCCTGTAACTCGCCCTGGTTATTGGTGGCCTCGTCCCACCCGCCAGCGGCCCAGTGCTCGTCAGAGATATACCAGCACCATCCGGCAGGACCGGGATTGCCCAGGGCCGAACCATCCACGGCGACGGTCAACAGCTCAGTCATGTGCGGTCCTTTTCTGTGCGGGACGTGACGATGTCACGAACGGGAGTTTACGAGAAGAAATGGGGTGGTTGGAGTAGATGGAGACGATCAAGGACCGTATCCACCGGTGTCAGGTGACAACACAGGTGAACACGGCCCTCGAGGTGGATCAGGAGTCACTGCAACAGGTGGGGGTTGCCCCCTCCTGCCGGACAGTCGGAACAGCTGGATCGATCGGACGTGCCAGATCGACACACGATCGCCCTGACCGATCTTAGATGTTGAACCCTAAGGCCCGCATCTGATCGCGCCCGTCTTCAGTAATGCGTTCTGGGCCCCATGGTGGCATCCAGACCCAGTTCAGTCGCCATTCGTCCACCATCGTGCCGATAGCCCGACCGACCTGATCTTCGATTTCATCCGTCAGCGGGCAGGCTGCAGTGGTCAATGTCATGTCCACGATCAGCACACCGTCTTCGGCGTAGTTCAGACCATAGAGTAACCCCAGATCCACGACGTTGATACCCAGTTCGGGGTCAATCACGTCTTTCAGGGCCTCTTCGAGGTCCTCGATCGGTGTTTGTGCACTCACGTCAGTCATGATGGGAACACCTTCTTCAGGTCGGTCGTGGCTTTCGCGCTGTCAGGCTGTGGCCACACGGGCCGACTAGGCCTGAGCTACGGCAGCCTTTTCGTAGTTGATGTAGCCTTCTTCTTCCAGCTTATCGGCCAGCTCAGGACCTCCGGAGTCCACCACGTGACCGTCCACGAACACGTGCACGAAGTCTGGCTTGATGTAGCGCAGAATGCGGGTGTAGTGCGTGATCAACAGGGTGCCCAAGCCGTTGGCGTCCTGTGCCCGGTTGACACCTTCGGACACGATACGTAGCGCGTCAATGTCCAGCCCGGAGTCGGTCTCATCCAGGATGGCGAACTTAGGCTTGAATAGTTCCAGCTGCAAGATTTCGGCGCGCTTCTTTTCACCACCAGAGAACCCTTCGTTCACGTTACGGGTGGAGAACGCCGGGTCCATCTGGAGCCGTTCGAAGGCGTCCTTGACTTCCTTGGACCAGTGACGCAAGGAGGGCGCCTCACCGTCGATGGCGGTCTTGGCGGTGCGCAGGAAGTTGGTCATGGTCACGCCGGGGACTTCCACCGGGTACTGCATGGCCAGGAACAGACCGGCCTGAGCGCGTTCGTCGACAGACTTTTCCAGCAGGTCCTCACCGTCGAGCAGGATCTCACCTGCGGTGACTTCATAGGCCGGGTGACCGGCGATGGCCGAGGCCATAGTGGACTTTCCTGAGCCGTTGGGGCCCATCAGCGCGTGAGTCTCACCGGAATTGACGGTCAGGTTCACGCCTTTCAAAATCTCTTTGACGCCGTCTTCGGTCTCGATCGAAACGTGGAGGTTCTTTACCTCAAGGGTTGACATAGCTACAAATTCTCCTTGATGCCTTGGTTTGGTGAAGGCCAACCGGCCTCCGGTCGTCGTTGGTAGTGGGTAGCTCGCGGGAATTAGAATTCTAGCCCGCGGATTTCGGCTTCCATGACTTCCACGAGTCGGCGTTCCACATCGTCGATACCGATCTTCTGGATGATTTCGTTCAAAAACCCACGCACGATCAGCTTGCGGGCCTGGGGCTCGGGAATACCCCGGGCCATCAGGTAGAACAGCTGATTCTCATCGAAGCGACCGGTGGAGGATGCGTGTCCGCCACCTTCAATGACGCCGGTTTCGATCTCCAGGTTCGGAACCGAATCGGCTTGCGCGCCGTCGGTGAGCAACAGGTTCTCGTTCTTCTCGTAGGTATCAGTGCCTTCTGCCTCTTTACGGATCAGCACATCGCCAACCCACACAGTACGAGCCGAATCACCCTGTAGCGCTCCCTTGTACAGCGCATCGGAGACGCAGTTCTCGGTGGAGTGATCCACGAAGATCCGGTGCTCCAGGTGCTGGCCGGCATCAGCGAAGTATAGGCCGTACATCTCCACGTTGGCGCCGGGACCGGCGAAGCGGGTCGTCGGCGTCAATCGGACTAACGAACCGCCGTAGGTGACCAAGGTATGGCGGTACTTGGCGTCGCGACCCACCTTGGCCTGCTGGGATCCGGCGTGGACCGAACCCTCGTCCCAGGCTTGGATGCTGACCACGTTCAGTGAGGCACCCTCATCCACAGTGATCTCGATATTTTGACCCAGCACCGCTGATCCGGACTGGTTGATCACCAGCACCACCTGGGAATGGCGACCTATGTGAATTCGCACGTGTTGAGCGGCTGGCTCCTGGGACTCGCCAGCGATATCGACCAGCAACGGCTTGTCGAGTTCGGTTTCGTCAGCCACAGTGATCACGGTGGCCTCCTGAAAGTTGTGCCAGGCAGCCGCTGAGACGCGATCATCAGGAATGAAAGCCTGCCCCAGACGCTGATCGTCGCGGCCGACGGTTTCGACCGTGACGCCCTGGGTTTCTTCCACGGTGACCTGCGGACCCGGTCCGGTCAGTCGCTGCTCATCGCCGCCGGGCAACTCCAGACCGGAAAGCCGCTCGATCGGAGTGAACCGCCATTCCTCTTCGCGTCCGGTGAGCTGTGGGAAGTCCGCCAGATCGTAGCTGATGGTCCGGTCGGCGCGTGAGGTACCGAATTTCTGTTTGGTCTCGGCATCCAGATGGGACGCCTGGGTGGCATCGGCGATCTCCGTGGACAAGGTCTCACCCTCATCCGTCATGCCTGGAATCAGGGGAGCCGCTCCCCCGGTTTCCGTGTCACGAGCGTGTGTAGTGTTGGTCACCGTTAGCCCACCGATCCTTCCATTTGCAATTCGATTAGCTTGTTCAGTTCCAGTGCGTATTCCATGGGCAAGTGCCGGGAAATCGGCTCCACGAACCCGCGGACGATCATCGCCATCGCATCCGTCTCGGACAGGCCACGACTCATGAGGTAGAACAGCTGCTGTTCAGAGACCTTGGAGACGGTGGCCTCGTGGCCGAGAGTGACGTCGTCTTCGCGAATATCGATGTAGGGGTAGGTGTCGGTGCGCGAAATGGTATCAACGAGCAGTGCGTCACAGATCGTGGAGTTCGCGGAGTTCTTCGCCCCGGACACGATCTGGACCAGGCCACGGTAGGCTGCGCGCCCCCCACCACGCGCCACCGACTTGGAGACGATGTTCGAGGAGGTATTCGGAGCCAGGTGTACCATCTTGGAACCGGTATCCTGGTGCTGGCCGGCGCCGGCGAAAGCCATCGACAGGGTCTCACCGCGAGCGTGCTCACCGGTGAGGTAGACGGCTGGGTACTTCATGGTGGTCTTGGCGCCAATGTTGCCGTCGATCCACTCCATGGTCCCGCCCTCTTCGCACACGGCACGCTTGGTGACCAGGTTATACACGTTATTCGACCAGTTCTGAATGGTGGTGTAACGCACGCGGGCGTTCTTCTTGACCACGATCTCCACCACAGCTGAGTGCAACGAATCGGTCTGGTAGATCGGGGCGGTGCAACCTTCGATGTAGTGGACGTAGGAGTCCTCGTCGGCGATGATCAGCGTCCGTTCGAACTGACCCATGTTCTCGGTATTGATCCGGAAGTAGGCCTGCAACGGGATCTCGACGTGTACGCCCTTGGGGACGTAGACGAAGGACCCACCGGACCAGACCGCGGTGTTCAGCGCGGCGAACTTATTATCGCCGACCGGAATCACCGAGCCGAAGTACTCCTCAAAGAACTCCGGGTGTTCTCTCAAAGCGGTGTCGGTATCCATGAAGATCACGCCCTGGGCCTCCAGATCTTCACGGACCTGGTGGTAGACCACCTCGGACTCGTACTGGGCGGCCACACCGGCGACCAGGCGCTCACGCTCGGCCTCGGGGATACCCAACCGCTCGTAAGTCTCCAAGATGTCTTCGGGAAGTTCTTCCCAGGTGCTGGCCTGACGCTCGGTGGAACGCACGAAATACTTAATACGATCGAAATCGATCCCGGACAGGTCGGCACCCCAGGTCGGCAACGGTTTGCGGTCGAAGTAGCGCAGACCCTTCAACCGGGTTTTCAGCATCCATTCGGGCTCTTCTTTGATGCTGGAGATGTGCCGGACGACGTCCTCATCCAGGCCACGTTTGGCAACAGCGCCGGCCTCGTCGGAGTCGTGCCAGCCGAATTCGTAGTTACCCAGGGACTTCAGTTCTGGATTGTCGTCCAGAACTCTCTGAATGACCCGTGGATCGGCGGTGTCTTGACTGATCTGATCGGTCATCATCAACCTCTTTTATCGCTGGTTGTCATGGTCGGGTGGTCGCAACGGCTTGCCTCCGGATCACTCCGGATGGTCACCGCTTAAGCTCGGGCAGCATTCTGTTCGGCTTGGGCAGTCAACGACGCATAGGCCTTGCGCCCTAGGGGCACGTGCGTGGTGCACACATGCCCGCCGGTGGGCAGGGTCGCCAATCGGCGCACATCTACCTGCAACAACCGGGCGAACAGTTCGGTTTCTTCTTCACAAAACTCGGGGTACTGCGCGGCCAGATCCTTGATCGGGCAGTGTCCCTGACAAATCTGGGCTGCCCGCAGGGTCGTCACGCGTGCACCACGTCCGGCGCGCCGGGTGGTGGCCGCGTAACCGAGTTCATCCAACACGGCGGTGAGCACCTTGATCCGCTCCGACAGTGTCATCTCGTCGGTGGCTCGATCCAGGAATAGCGTCTCGACCTCGGCGAAATGGTCCCGGGCGAACCGGCGGACCGCTTCGGGCCCACCCAGCTCGGCAATCATTTCCATGGCAGCGCTCGTCACGGCCAGGTAATCATCCCCGAGCTGTTGTTGTCCTTTGTGCGTGACGACATAGCGTTTGGAGGGACGCCCAGCACCCGCATCGCCGGAGACCGACTTAACCTCGATCAACCCCTCGGACTCGAGAGCGTCGAGGTGGCGTCGCACGGCCGCGGCAGTCAGATGCAACTCGCTACCGATGGCAGCGGCGCTCACCGGCCCGCGCGTCAGCACGGCATGGAGCACCTTCTCGCGGGTGTTTTCCCGAGAGCTACCGGCCGGTTCGGCAGACTGCGTCGCAGACTTCGTTCCGGAAGTCTCTTGGTGACGGGGAAAATAAGTAACCATGATATTTCCTAATTATACGCGGGATCGTGCGGACTGATAGTTTGGCATGCCTAAGTTCGCGACGAGATGACGCCGGATGACCGGTCAAGACCGGCCCCCACCTGCTCCACGTCTGATCTCCGAATAGCTTCTGCTGTCCGAATAGCCATGATCCAAGTAGCTATAGTGAACACCGTGACTTCTGCATCCTCTCTCCATCCAGACACGAGCAACGCTGGATCAGATCAGATCCTGCTCGACGTTGATGATGTGTGGCTGAGCGTGAATTCTGACGAAGGCACCGTCAACATTCTGCGGGGTATGAGCCTGCAAGCCCGCGCCGGGGAGGTGACGGCCCTATTGGGGCCCAACGGTGCCGGCAAGACCACCACGTTGTCGATTGCCCAGGGACTGGTCAAGCCCTCTGCCGGTAGTGTCCGGCTGTTAGGTCAGGACCCCTTTACCGCCACCGCAGCGCTGCGAAGCCAGGTTGGGGTGATGTTGCAGGATGGCGGATTACCACCGTCGGTGACGCCCTTGCGCCTGATTGAACATCTGGCTCACCTCTACCGAGAGCCCCTGGATATTTACGCTTTGATCAACCGGTTGGAGATCACAGAGTTTCAGGATCGGACCATACGCCGACTGTCGGGGGGCCAGCAACAGCGGGTTGCAATGGCCGCGGCGCTGATCGGTCGGCCCTCGGTCATCTTCTTGGATGAGCCCTCGGCCGGACTCGATCCAGTCTCTCGCCGGGTCGTGTTTGAGCTGATCCAGCAGATGAAACACGCCGGACTGGCCATCGTGCTCACCACCCACCTCCTCGATGATGCCGAAAAGCTAGCCGATCGGGTCATCCTGATCAATCACGGCCGGGTGGAGCGTGAAGGAACCGTTGCCGAATTGACGGATCGTCATGACCGTCCCGCTGTGCTGTTCTCGGTCGAAACTCCCCTGTCGGACCACGCCCTGGCCGATGTGCCCGAGGCGTTGAGCGTACACCGGGTTACCGCTACCGAAGCGACCGGTATGGTCGGGATGGAAACCTGGCAGGTGCGCGGACTGCAAGAACCAGCCGACTACGTGGAATTGACCCGGTGGTGGCAACGCTGGGATATTCTGCCGCGTGATCTGTCGATGTCCCGGCGGTCGTTAGAAGATGTGTTTTGGGAGGTGACCCCGTGAGCCAACAGCACCCGGACCAACCGGCACGGCCCGACCCACACCCGGATGACCGGCCCGATGGACAGCTCCGTGAACAGGCCGATGAGTTGACATACCGTTCGCACTATCAGGATCGTGTGCTGGACCTCACCCCGGTGGCCAGGCCCCACGCCTCAGGTTTGTTTCGGCGCGTGATTGCTCAGGGCGGCTATGAAACCCGCACCACCTTGTCCAATGGGGAACAGCTACTGGTGTCGATCATCTTGCCACTGATGGTGCTGATCGCGCTGTCGGTGACTGACTTCATCGTCGCTGAAGGGTCCACGATCTCGCCGGTGAACCTCGCGACCCCCGGCGTGTTGGCCTTGGCGGTGTTGTCCTCGGGACTAACTGGTCAGGGCATCGCGACCGGATTTGACCGACGCTACGGGGTGCTTCGCTACCTGTCCACCACTCCCCTGGGACCGACCGGACTCCTGCTGGGCAAGGCGGTCGCGGTGGTACTGGTGCTGATCGTGCAACTGATGGTTTTAGGGCTCGCCGCGCTGTTTCTCGAGTGGCGACCGGTCGCTGTCGGGGTGTTATACGCTGGGATCTTCATCGTACTGGGAGCGGTCACCTTTACCGCCTTGGGCCTGCTGATTGCTGGAACCGTCCGCCCGGAAGCAACCTTAGCGATCACGAATCTGCTCTGGGTGATCCTGGGGGCCGCCGGTGGCGTGGTTTTTGCCGTGCCCGAGAACCTGTTCGGTGAGCTCTTGCAGTTTTTGCCCTCGGCTGCCCTGGGTGAGGGGTTGCGGGCCGCCACGGTGCGCGGTCAATTCGATCTGCTCAGCTTCGTCATCTTAGTGGTCTGGGCGGCGATCTTCACCGGGTGCACAGTACGCTGGTTTAAATGGCGATAACTAAGAGTTTCGCTCCGATTGCCGTGACCCCTGGGCCGAATGTTGAAAGAGGTTGATCAACGTGTCTGGTTTCGCGCTGCGGGATGATGTCCACACTCAGCACCATACTGAAACGTCCCGGTCCCCGCTCCAGCGGACCAAAGACTGGTTGATGCCCACCTCGGTGACCGGGTGGACCATGGCGGTGGCGGTGGCCTCACTGATAACTCAAATCGGCATTATCGTCACCGGTGGCGCGGTGCGACTGACCGAATCTGGGCTGGGCTGTCCGACCTGGCCGAAATGTACCCCCGAGTCTTTGACGAACACCCCCGAAATGGGAATCCACGGTTATATCGAGTTCGGCAATCGGACGCTGACCTTTGTGCTCACCGCGGTCGCGGTGCTGATGCTGTTGGCGATCTGGCGACTGCGGGCCACCTACCGTGCAATCTTCTGGCTATCGATTATTCTGCTGTGTGGCATTCCCGGGCAAGCGGTGATCGGTGGAATGACGGTCCTGACCGAGCTGAACCCCTGGGTGGTCTCCCTGCACTTCTTGTTATCGAGCTTCTTGGTCTGCCTGGCCGCCCTACTGGTCAACCGGGTGGGACTGGAGCGTCGCATCGGCGGCGGCGAGGTGGAGCAGGTCCCGTCCCTGGTGGATGGCGAGACCACCGCCACGACCCGCGGGTTGGCACGTGCGGCTTTCGTGCTGGGCTGGATCACCTTGATCCTCGGCACCGTCGTCACCGGTTCGGGCCCCCACGGCGGAGATGCCGAAGCGCCCCGCCACGATTTTGATCCGGCGATCGTGACCCGCTGGCACGTCATCCCGGTTTACCTGCTGATCGCCGTGGTGATCGTCCTGCTGGTGTTGGTGCATCGGTTGGCGTCCTCCCAGCGCCAGCGGATCAGCGTCTGGGCCATGATTGCGGTGATCGTCCTGCAGGCCAGCGTGGGCTACTATCAGCACTTTAACGGTCTGCCCATCGTGGCCGTGCTGGGGCACATGCTCGGAACCGGGCTCCTAGCGTGGCTGATGACCAATATGATGGATCGGCAATGCTCGTCCTATTCCTGGCACGACACTGTGGTGGATCCCCGCTCTCCGAGATTCGCGGCCAACGTGGACCCGGCCAATCTGGTGGCTGACGCCCAGGCCGAAGGCGCCTCTCCCGGCCCGGCCCGCTAACACCCGCTTTCCCTCCTGCACCCCTTGATGGTGGGTCAGGATCACACCTTCCGACAGGCCAGATCGGTGTCGGTGAGTGGGGAGGCCAGACCTTAGCTGGGATCAGCGCTGGCGCTCGGATCGTTGGTATCGCGGTACCACAGCTCGGTGAGTCGTCCGGCCTCGTCGATACTGAAGTGCAGATCCAGTGGCTGGGCGGAGATATCGGGAGTCAACGTCATCATCGCGCTAGCCTGGTCGGTCTGTTCGTAGTGGGTCATCACATACGGCTTCTGGGGGCGTAGCTCGGCATTGAGGGTGCCCACCAGCGAGTCGACGGGGATCTGTTCGGTCAGTTCGGGGGCCACCCGGTCGTACCAGTCGGAGCGGTCAATGGCGCGGTTGCCGTTAATTTGGTTCAGGATCCAGCGCCCGGTGTCGCCGAGTTGGTTGTCTGGAAAGTGGCCGGGTTCGACATGGGTGGGGGCGGCATTGCCATCCGGGGTGGCCTCGCGGTGCTCGGATTCGACGCAACCGCTCAGCCCCAAAGAGCCCACCAGCGCCAGCCCAGCGAGCAAGGCCAGCCCACGGTGCGCGCGTGTTGATACGGATGTCGCGGTGTGCGGAGAGTGTACGGCACGGTACCTGAATGTCACGATGAGTCCTTTATCTGCTATCTGCAACAGCTTGACCTGCAACAGCGTGCCCACAGCGACCGAGCCTGTCCCGGAGCGATAACCGTACCGGACCGAGACCCGGTCTATCGGGTTTAAAGCGCCGGGGCGGTCACGGCCTCGGCCATCAGCGGCTCACCCACGAACGGGTCGATGGCCAGGCCGATGAACAGCAGGGTCAAATAGGTAATCGACAAGTGGAAGACCTTCATAGCCTGTTTGTCCTGAAAATCCGGTTTCTGCGATTCCCGGTAAAGGACGTGGCTCTCATAGATGAACCAGCCACCCACCGTTGCCGCGATCACGGTGTAGACAACACCAGCCCACCCCAACGGCACCAGCAACAGCGAGCACATCACCGTCGCCCAGGTATAGAGCACACACTGGGTGGAGACTTTCCGGGCGGTGGCGATTGCACCCAGCATGGGGACGTTGGCCTGCCGGTAATCGGATTTGTACTTCAGCGACAGCGGCCAGTAGTGCGGAGGAGTCCATAAGAAAATCACCGCGAACAGCACCACGGCTGGCCATTCGATGGTCTCGCGCACGGCCGCCCAGGCGATCAGTACCGGGAAACAGCCGGCGATCCCGCCCCAGACGATGTTCTGTTCGGTGCGGCGCTTGAGGATCAGGGAGTAGACGACCACGTAGAAGAAGATAGCCAGTGCCCCCAGCGCGGTGGCCAGCCAGTTGGTCCCGACCGCGAGGATGACCAAGGAGATCGCGCCCAGCACCGATGCGAAGATCAAGGCTTCGCGCGGGGTGACCTCACCGGTGACCAGCGGCCGGGATCGGGTGCGGTCCATCACCTTGTCGATATCGCGATCGATGTAGCAGTTGAACGCGGCCGAAGACCCGGCCGCCGCGGCACCGCCGACCATGGTGGCTAGCATCAGCCACCCCGAGGGGAAGCCCTGGGCGGCGAAGATCATGGTTGGCAACGTGGTGACCAGCAACAGCTCCATCACGCGGGGCTTGGTCAAGGACACGTAGGCGGCGATCTTACGCTTCAGACCGATCGAGCCTGGCCGTGAGGTGGTTTCGGAGGCGGAACCCGGTGTGGTCTGCTGAGTGCTTTTAACGGAAGTCGACATCTATCGTGAGTCCGATTCGGTAGGGTGCGGTCTTGGCCCACGTCGCGATGATGCAGTCAGGCAGATGAGGTGTGGTGATGCCAGCAGATACCGCCACGGTGGGTGTCGGGACGCGTGGTTAATATTCTCGTCGTCTGGTGTCTGTGTCTAGTCTACCCGGTTGAGCTCGGTGCTGAGTTTTCTGACATGCTGATGGTGCCTGCCATGCCGGTGGTGCCGGCTACGACGACCGGTTCGTCTAGTGCGGGCCATCGGTTGGGGGCGAACCGATGGGATCTGCTGGTTTTCGGGATGATCCATCGCATGGACGGCTCGATCGGCGCTAAGCTGAAGACGCAGCACTTTTCTCCAGAGCCTGCCCGGAGACGATCCGGGTGGCAGGGAAAGTCATCGTCGCACAAGTTCACCCTGCAGGAAGGTCCTCCGTGGTCTCACAAGATGCACAGACACATCATCACCTAAACCGGCTCCAACCGGCGCGAGACTATACCTATACCGAGCAGGATCAGCGCACCGTCGATTCGCTGCGCGTGCTGGCTGCTGATGCGGTCGAAAAGGTCGGATCTGGGCACCCCGGAACCGCGATCTCGCTGGCTCCGGTGGCCTGGCAGTTATTTCAGAACGTCATGCGCTGGGATCCCACCGATGCTGGCTGGCACGGTCGGGACCGGTTCATCCTCTCCCCCGGTCACACCTCGCTGACCCTGTACCTGCAGTTATTCGCCGCCGGAGCTGGTCTTCAGATGAGCGATCTGGAAGCGTTGCGCACCTGGGGCTCGAAGACCCCGGGGCATCCCGAGTACAGTCATACCGATCATGTGGAGATCACCACCGGGCCGCTAGGTCAGGGCCTCGCCTCGGCGGTGGGTTTCGCCTACGAACAGCGTCGGTTACGCGGATTGTTGGATCCCGAGGCTGCGATAGGGACTAGCCCGTTTGACTATCACGTGTTTGTGATCGCCTCCGACGGGGATATGCAGGAGGGGATAACCTCCGAGGCGTCCTCATTGGCCGGTACCCAGGAACTGGGCAATCTGGTGGTGATCTACGACGACAATAAGATCTCGATCGAAGATGACACCGAGATCGCCTTTAGCGAAGACGTGGCCGCCCGCTACCGGGCCTACGGCTGGCACGTGGAAGAGATCGACTGGACGGCCGGGGGTGACTACGTTGAGGACACCAGGTCGCTGTATCAGGCGATCGTTGCGGCCAAAGCAGAAACCCAGCGGCCCACGCTGATCATCTTGCGCACCATTATCGGGTGGCCGTCCCCGACCAAGCAGAACACCGGGGCGATCCACGGCTCGAAGCTAGGCCCCGAGGAGCTGGCCGGGCTCAAGCACGCTCTGGATGTTGATCCCGAGCAACACTTCCACATTGAACCTGAGTTACTCGAGCGCGCCCGCGAGGTCAAACACCGCAACGGCCAGTACCGGGCTACATGGGACGAGGCTCTAGCAGTGTGGCGGGCTGCCAACCCGGAACGCTCGGCCCTGTATGACCGCCTGATCGCCCGGAAATTGCCCGAGGGGTTTGCCGAGGCATTCCCGGTATTTGACGCCGACCAGAAGGGGATCGCCACTCGGGCCGCCTCCGGCCAGGTGCTCAACGCGCTGGCTGATGTGATGCCAGAACTGTGGGGCGGATCGGCGGATCTGGCCGGATCCAATAACACCACCATGAAGGACAACCCCAGCTTCATTCCTGAACGCCGGTCTACCGGAGCCTTCAGCGGACACCCCTATGGGCGGGTGTTGCACTTCGGAATTCGAGAGCATGCTGCCGGGGCGATCATTAACGGCGTGAATCTGGGCGGGCTGACCCGGGCCTATATGGGAACGTTTTTGATTTTCTCCGACTATCAGCGACCCGCCATCCGGTTGGCCGCGCTGATGGGCGCCCCCTCGGTGTTCGTGTGGACCCACGACTCGATCGGGTTGGGTGAAGACGGTCCGACCCACCAGCCAGTGGAACACCTGGCATCCCTGCGCGCAATACCCGGACTGGACGTGATCCGGCCTGCCGACGCTAACGAGGTTTCGGTGGCCTGGAAAACCCTACTGTCCCACACGGACCGGCCGGCCGGGATGGTGCTGTCGCGTCAGGCGTTACCGATCATGCCCAGGGACGAACGGGGCTTCGCCTCGGCGGAGCATGTCGCCCGGGGCGCCTATGTGCTGATTGATGCCCAAGGAGCTGGCGGTCCGCAGAGCGTTATGCCGGATGTGGTGTTGCTCGCGACCGGATCCGAGGTACAGCTGGCCGTGGCAGCGCGCGACCAGCTCGAGGCCGACGGGATTGGCACCCGCGTGGTTTCGGCACCCTGTCTGGAATGGTTCGACACCCAGGATGCCACCTACCGGACGGAGGTGCTACCGGCCGGTGTTCCCACCGTCTCGGTCGAGGCCGGGGTGGCCCAGGGTTGGCAACGCTACACCGGACCAAACGCCGCCCATATTTCGCTGGAGCATTTCGGTGCCTCAGCCGACTACCAGACCCTCTTTGAGCAGTTCGGAATCACCGTTGACGCGGTGGTGGCCGCCGCCAGAAACCTGGTGCGTGGCGGATCCGGCGATGGGTGAGCCGGCGACCGAACACCGAGCGATGACCGCCTGCCGGCACGACGTTGATCCCGCGTGGTCCCACGCAGAAAGCGAGCGTAACCCGTGACAGTACAACCCAGTCCCCGCACCGCAGAGCTGAGCACCGGCCGGGGTGTCTCGATCTGGTTGGACGATCTCTCCCGTCCGGCGATCACCTCAGGACTGTTGCGCGAGATGATCGAGTCCTACACTCTCACCGGAGTCACCACCAACCCCTCGATTTTCGCCAAGGCGCTGGCCGATGGGGTCGGCTATGAGTCCCAGCTGCGCGCCCTGGCCGCCGAGGGAGCCGATACCGAACGGGCCGTGAGGGAACTGACCACCCGGGACGTGCGCGAGGCCTGCGATCTGTTTGCAGAGATCTACCGGTCCACCCACGGCGTGGATGGCCGGGTCTCGCTGGAGGTCGACCCGCGACTGGCGAAGGACACCCAGGCCACGATTGATCAGGCACTCCAGCTGGCCGACGCGGTGGGACGCGAGAATCTGATGATCAAAATCCCGGCCACCACTGAAGGCCTGCCGGCGATCACTGAAGTCTTGGCGGCTGGAATTTCGGTGAACGTGACCCTGATCTTCTCGCTGGTGCGCTATCGGGAAGTGATCAACGCCTGGTTGCTGGGGCTGGAAGCCGCCCACCGGGCCGGACGCGATCTGAGCACTATCCACTCGGTGGCCAGCTTCTTCGTCTCTCGGGTTGACACCGAGATCGACGCGCAATTACAGCAGACCTCCCTGGAGCCGGCTCGAATCGCGGAATTGCAGGGCCGGGCCGGACTGGCCAATGCCCGGCTGGCCTACCGGATCTTCACCAACGCCCAGGACACCGAACGGTGGCGGTATCTCCGCGATGCCGGCGCGCGAGTCCAGCGGCCGTTGTGGGCTTCCACCGGCACGAAGAACCCCGCCTATTCCGATGTGTGCTACGTCGAGGGGTTGATCGCCGAGCACACCGTCAACACGATGCCACTGGCCACCCTGGAAGCTTTCGCCGATCACGGGGAGGTCGACCAGCCAGAGATCTGGACCTATTTTGCCGACGATGATCAGCTCCTCGACGATCTGGCGAAGGTCGGGATCGACTACCAGCAGGTGGTCACCACCCTGGAAGACGAGGGCATCGCCAAATTTGAGACCGCGTGGTTAGAGCTCTGGGCCACCGTAACCGACCAACTAGACCGCGCCAAGACCGCCTGACCGATCCACCCGTTCCCACCAATCTCAGCGCACGGACACCCCGTATCGACAGGAGCCAACGATGAATTCTCTGGGGATCAATCTTTCCGGTAACGCCCTCCACGGTGTTGACCAGCGTGTTGAGGAATTGCTCAGCAACCGTTTCGCCTCCCGCCTGTTGGAGCGTGATCACACACTGTGGGGCCCCGAGGCCGAAGCTGAAGCGTCGCAACGTCTGGGCTGGGTCGACCCCTTCGACACAGCCTTCGAGCTGATCCCACAGATCACCCAGTTGCGCGAGCAGCTGGCTGACAAGGGCATCACCCGGGTGGTGTTGGCCGGGATGGGTGGCTCCTCGCTGGGTGCTGAAGTCATGGCCCGCGCCGCCGGGGTCCGGCTGGATGTGGTGGATTCCACCGACCCGGAATTGGTGGGCTCGATTTTGGCCGCCGGGGTGGCCGATACGGTCTTCGTGATTTCCTCCAAGTCCGGCTCCACGGCTGAAACCGACGCGGCCCGGCGTGCGTTTACTCAAGCACTGCAGGATGCCGGGCTGACGCCCGGCGATCACCTGATTGCCGTCACCGACCCCGGATCTCCGTTGGAGTCGCTGGCCCGAGACCACCAGTACACCGCAGCGTTTGAAGCCGATCCCACCATTGGCGGGCGCTACTCGGCCCTGTCGGCCTTCGGGCTGGTACCGGCCGGACTGGCCGGAGTCGAGCTGACCACGATCGTCGACGATGCCGAGGCTGCTTCCCACAGTCTGTACGAGGACGACGAGACCAACCCGGCGTTACGGGCTGCCGCAGTCTTGGGGGCCGGGGCGCCGAGTCGCAATAAACTCATCATCACTAATTTTGATCAAGCTCTGCCCGGATTTGGGGACTGGATTGAACAGCTCATCGCCGAATCCACCGGAAAACACGGGACCGGATTCTTGCCGGTGATCGTCGAGCCCGGTGCCGTGGAGAACCGTAGTCACGACGAGGACGTGATCCACCTGCACCTGATCGCCGACCCCGGGGAATCCCAGGCGACGTTGAATCCGGAAGATCCTCGGGACGACGAGGTGCAGATTTATGGCAGTTTAGGTGCCCAGCTAGTGTTCTGGGAGGTCACCACCGTGGCCGCAGCCAGCCTGATCGGGGTCAACCCCTTCGATCAGCCTGATGTGGAATCGGCCAAGGTCGCCACCCGCGCAGTACTGGCCGAGCCGACCACACCGGAACCACCCCAGATCAGCACCGCCGAATTCGATCTATTCGGCCCGGCTGGGTTGCTCGGCGATGTGGAAGCCACCGGTGAAGCCCAACAGATCCTCACCGAGCTGTTCACCGTACTCGGTACGGTGCTGGAGGACGATAGCTACCTGGCGGTGCAGGCCTACACCAACCGGTTGCGGCAACAGCACCTCACCCGCCTGCGCCCGGCGCTGGCCCGTCGTTACGGTCGGCCGGTGACCTTCGGCTGGGGCCCGCGGTTCCTGCACTCCACCGGACAGTTCCACAAGGGCGGTCCGGCCACCGGCGTGTTCATACAAATTACCGCCGATTCCGAACTCGACCTGCAGATCCCGGGGCTGAACTACAGTTTCGCAGAGTTGATCACCGCCCAAGCCGCCGGAGATGGCTCGGTGCTGACCGAAACCGGACAACCGGTGGTGCGGATACATCTCAAGGACCGCTCGGCAGCGATCGAGACCCTGATCAACGCTGCCGAACAGATCTAGCCGCATCTGTCGATCACCACCGATCAACACACCCTACGTAGCAGGAAGGCACAGCACACGTGGCACCAGCATGGCCCGCAACACCCCAGGATCCGCCCCGCCCGTCGCGTCATACCAATCCGTTGCGTGACCCGGCCGACCGGCGCCTGACCTCGATTGCTGGACCCTCGGCCATGGTCATGTTCGGGGTCACCGGCGATCTGGCCCGCAAGAAACTGTTGCCGGCCATTTACGATCTGGCCCATAACGGGTTGCTGCCACCGAGTTTCTCCCTGGTCGGGTTCGGTCGACGCGACTGGGACCAGCAGGAATTCACCGCATTCGTGCAGGCCTCTGTGCGGGCACACGCCAGGACGAGTTTCAACGAGATCGTCTGGGCCCAGCTGTCGGGTGGATTCCGATTCATCTCGGGCGGTTTTGACGACGAGCAGGCCTACCAACGACTGTCCGCCACGTTGGAGGAGTTGCAAGACCAACGTGGCACTGGGGGCAACACTGCGTTCTACCTGTCGATCCCGCCGGCGTGGTTCGAAACGGTCTCCCGTCATCTGGTCGATCACGGGCTGGCTGGCAAACAGCTCGGTGCTGACACGGATACTGCGCTGGCTCCGTGGCGCCGGGTGGTGATCGAAAAACCCTTCGGGCATGATCTGGCTTCGGCTCGGGAGCTCAACGAGGTGATCGAGCAGGTCTTCTCCCCCGATGACGTGTTTCGGATCGACCACTACTTAGGGAAAGAAACCGTCCAGAATATTTTGGCCCTGCGATTTGCCAATCGGCTGTATGAACCGTTGTGGAATGCCGAACACGTCGACCATGTGCAGATCACGATGGCTGAATCGATCGGGATTGAGGGCCGTGCCGGCTACTACGACGGGGTCGGGGCCGCCCGGGATGTGATCCAGAACCACCTGTTGCAGTTGCTGGCGCTGACTGCGATGGAAGAACCCCTGTCTTACCGGGCCGATGATCTGCGGGCAGAAAAAGAAAAGGTGCTCAAATCCGTGGTGGTGCCCCAGGACCTGGGACACTGTTCGGCCCGGGGCCAATACGCCGGGGGCTGGCAAGGCGGAGAAAAGGTCCTGGGCTTTTTGGACGAAGAGGGATTCGATCCCCATTCCCGGACCGAGACCTATGCCGCGCTCAAATTGGGGATCCACAACCGACGCTGGGAGGGGGTGCCCTTCTACTTGCGCACCGGCAAGCGCTTAGGTCGGCGGGTCACCGAGATCGCGGTGGTGTTCAAGAAGAGCCCGGATCTGATCTTCCCGTCCCACGGGACCACAGACTTCGGCCACAACACCGTGGTGATCAGAGTCCAGCCCGACGAAGGGGTGACGATCCGTTTTGCCTCCAAGGTGCCGGGCACTCAGATGACGGTGCGCGATGTAACCATGGACTTCGGCTACGGTCATGCTTTCACCGAGGACAGCCCCGAGGCCTATGAACGCCTGATTTTGGACGTATTGTTGGGTGACCCGCCACTGTTCCCCCGGCACGAAGAGGTCGAGCAGTCGTGGCGGATCCTGGACCCATTTGAACAGTACTGGGAGTCGTTACCGGACCAGCCAGAACCCTATGAGCCAGGGTCCTGGGGGCCGGCCGGAGCGGATGAGATGATGGCCCGTGACGGGCGCGCTTGGAGGAGACCGTAATGATTGTGGAGCTATCCGGTACCACCGTCGATCAGGTCCTGAAGGAGATCGGCCGGCTCCGTGAATCTGGTGGCGTGGTCGCCTTAGGTCGGGTACTGTCGCTGATCATTGCAACCACCGCGGACAGTGTAGAAGAAGCCATTGAGGCAGCCAACCAGGCCTCGCGGGAACATCCCTGCCGGATCGTGGTGCTGGCTACCGGCGACCAGCGGAAGCAGACCGGGCTTGATGCTCAAATCCGCGTTGGTGGCGACGCCGGAGCCTCGGACGTGGTGGTGCTTTACACGTCGGGCCAGAACGCGGTGGAATCGGCGACGTTGATCAACGGGTTCCTGCTCCCCGACGCGCCGATCGTGGTGTGGTGGCCCGGCACGGCTCCCACAATCCCGGCTGAGTCACCACTGGGCCGGATCGCCCATCGCCGGATTGTCGATACCAGCGCACCCACTGGCGTGGACGCCCCGACGGCTCTGAAGCTACTTCGTGAAGGCTACCGGGCCGGGGATACCGATCTGTCGTGGACGCGGCTGACCATGTGGCGCAACCAGGTGGCGGCGATTTTTGACACGATCGACCCGGCGTCGGTGCTGGCAGCGACCGTGGACGGGGCCGAGAATAATGCGGCCACGATTTTGATGGGCGCATGGTTGCAGATGCAATTGCAGATCCCGGTCACCTTGGCTTCGACCGGGACTGGTCCGGGGCTGCGATCGGTGCGTTTGGTGCGGCGCGGCGGAGACATCGTGCTGGCTCGCAATGAGGAATCCCCGGTGGCCTTTCTGTATCAACAGGACCGGAAAGTGCAGCGCATTTCGTTGCCTCGCCGGTCACGCCAGGAGTGTTTGACCGAAGAATTGCGTCGCTTGGACCCGGATGAGTTCTTTGGTCGCGTGCTGGCCCAAGGCTTGCCAGCTACCAATACTAAGGCGGTGCATCCCAGTGCCCGATAACGACACTCCAACCGCATCACACCACGGTGGGCTCGCTCGTGCCATGCGCCGGGAAAGTACAGGTACCGGAGCAACTGTGGCGGTGTTCCCGGATAAGGCACAGTTGCTCGAGGCGGCCGCTGTTGAGCTGGTGGCGGTCATTAATCGGGCCTTGGACCAGCGTGGCCGGGCGCAGATCGTGCTCACCGGAGGAACCTCCGGTATAGGGTTGCTGGAACGGCTCGCGGATCCAAAGAAGAACCTTTTGGGACAGGTCACTGATTGGTCGGGCGTGCAGTTGTGGTTCGGAGATGAGCGCTATCTGGACGCGACTGATGCGCAGCGCAATGCGCGACAGGCCTGGGATGCGCTGGTGGGCACACTCGTTGCGTCCTACGGCCTCGGCCGGGAGCAGTTTCACCCCATGGCGGCTGCCACAGTAGGGCATGCTGACCGAGACCACCACGACGTGTTGGCAACCTCTGCCGAGCAGTACGCCACGGAGTTGGCAACGGCAGCCGAGCGGGATCCCGGAGTTGATCAGCGACTGCCACGGTTTGATGTGGTGCTACTGGGAGTTGGCGAAGACGGTCACGTGGCAAGCCTCTTCCCGGGGTTGCCGGGTGTCACGATAACCGGGCGCACGGTCATCCCGGTGACGGGATCGCCGAAGCCCCCGCCGGAACGGTTGTCGTTGACTCTGGAAGCGCTGAACAGTGGCGACAACGTCTGGCTTTTTGCCCCGGGAGCGGGCAAGGCCGGACCGGTGGGTGCGGTGCGCTCTGCTGACACGCCACCAGCAGCATCCGGGCAACAGCGTGCGATGGACGAGGTGCTACCGGCTCTGGTGGTGCGGGGACGGGTCAAAACGGTGTGGTGGGTGGATGAGCAGGCCCTGTCTGAGGGCTAGTTGCAGGACGTGGCCGAGGCGGACCGGGCTGAGACAAAACTGGCAGGGATCAGAATTCGCGCATGAACTGGGGCAACAGCGCCAGGACGATGATGATCGCACCCCACAGCACGCCGAGGAAGACGGTCAGGCGAGTGAGGTTGCGCTGAGCAACGCCCGAAGAGCTGAGTCCGGAGGTTACGCCACCAC
The DNA here is from genome assembly GCF_029853775.1 of Auritidibacter ignavus. Lineage (NCBI taxonomy): Bacteria > Bacillati > Actinomycetota > Actinomycetes > Micrococcales > Micrococcaceae > Auritidibacter > Auritidibacter ignavus. Next base: position 549,519 of record NZ_CP122564.1, on the reverse strand, counting down.
CAAACATATCGGACATACCGCCCCCGCGGCCCTTGTGCAATAGGATCAACAGCACCATGGACACACTGATGATCACCAAAAGGATCTGCAGGACAATCTGTAAAATTTCCACGAAAAGATTCTTCCTTTACGCCGTGGGTGACGGCCAGCTAGTCGGTCAACAAATGATGCTCGAACCTAACAATACTAGCAAATTCGGCTTCGTCGAGACTGGCCCCACCGACCAGGGCACCATCGACGTCTTTCTCGCGCATGATGCTGGCCACATTAGCGGCCTTCACCGAACCGCCGTAAAGGATTCGTACCGAGCGGGCCACCTCGGGCCCGTGGTCTTGACTCAGTAACTCACGGATCGCTGAGGCCATTTCTTGAGCGTCCTCAGGGCCAGCGACTTCGCCAGTGCCGATTGCCCAGACCGGCTCGTAGGCAATAACCAGGCCTTGCACGTGCTGGGTGGGTACTTTGGCGATCCCGGCGCGGACCTGGCCCAGGGTGTGCTCGAGATGGCGATGGTCTTCACGCACCTGGAGGTCCTCGCCGACACAGAGGATCGGCACGAGCCCGTGCGTGAAGGCGGCCTGGACTTTGGCGGCCACGATCTCATCGGATTCCTGGTGGACGCTACGACGCTCGGAGTGGCCGACGAGCACGTACCGGCAGTCGAGTTTAGCGAGGAACTGGCCCGAGATATCACCGGTGTAGGCTCCGGAGGCGTGTGGGGAGAGATCCTGGGCTCCCAGAGAGACCGGGAGCTTATCACCGCGGATCAGGGTCTGCACACTGCGGAGATCCGTGAAGGGCGGGAAAACCGCGACCTCAATGGCGTCGAAATCATGATCGGCATCGTTGAGGGTCCAGCAAAGCTTTTGCACCAGCGTGACGGCCTGCTGGTGGTCGAGGTTCATCTTCCAGTTACCGGCCATCAGCGGGGTGCGGTCATAGACTCCGTTAGTTGTGGAGGTCATGCACAGATCAGTCCTTCATCTTCTCGGGTCCGGTCAGCAAAGGCTCGACGAGCTACGCCGTGCCAACGGTCGGGTTGCACGTGCTACAGAGCCTGTCTTAGTTCTGCAGGGCCTGCACACCGGGTAGCTCGCGTCCTTCCAAATATTCCAGGGAGGCCCCGCCTCCGGTGGAGATATGGCCGAACTGGTCGTCACCGAAGCCCAGATTGCGCACGGCAGCTGCTGAATCGCCACCGCCAACCACGCAGAGTCCATCAACCGCGGTGAGAGCTTCGGCTACGGCCTTGGTGCCGGCCGCGAAGGCGGGTAGCTCGAAGACACCCATCGGGCCGTTCCAGAAGACGGTGTGAGCTGCGCGGATGGTCTGGGCGTAATGGGCTGCCGAGTCGGGCCCGATATCGAGGCCCATGGCCGACTCTCCATAGGTACCAGTTGCCAGACCATCGACGGGGCGAACTTCATGCCCGGCGTCAGCACCGAACGTTTCGGCCATCACGATATCGGTCGGCAACACGATGGTGGCCGCGCCACCTTGGCCGGAGCGCTTCAGGTATTCGGCCACGGTATCGATCTGGTCTTCTTCGAGTAGTGAGGAGCCGACCTGATGCCCCTGCGCGGCGAGGAAGGTGAAAACCATTCCCCCGCCGATCAGTAGCGTGTCGGCTTTGTCGAGCAAGTTATCGATGACCGCAAGCTTATCGGAGACTTTAGATCCACCCAGGGCCACTACGTAGGGGCGAGCCGGTTCGGTGATCAGCTGGTCGAGTACCTGCAACTCGGTAGCGACCAGGTCACCCTGGTAGGCCGGAAGGTGCCGGGCGATATCGAAGACAGAGGCGTGCTTGCGGTGCACCGCGCCGAAGGCGTCGTTAACATAAACCCCAGTGTCGCCGACCAAACTTGCCAGTTCAGCTGCCAACTCAGCCCGTTCGCTGTCATCTTTGGAGGTTTCGCGGGGATCGAAGCGGACATTTTCCAGCAACAGGATCGATCCGTCGGCCAGCGCATCGGCCTTGGAACGAGCATCTTCACCGGTCAAATCGGTGGCACGCTGGACCGCGATCGTGGTGAGTTCAGCCAGCCGGGTAGCCACGGGGGCCAGGGAAAATTCGGGGTTGGCCTCACCCTTGGGGCGTCCCAGGTGAGCCATGACGATCACCTTGGCTCCTGCTGTGGCGAGCTTTTCCAAAACCGGCAATGAGGCGCGGATCCGACCGTCGTCCGTGACGGTTCCGGAATCCAGAGGCACGTTCAGATCAGACCGAACCAAGACGTAGCGGGAGCTGACTCCCTGCTCAAGCAAGTCGTTGAGGTTTTGTGCAGGCATAGGAGGAGACCTTTCAAACGGCGATATTCAGGAGCATACACCGGCCCGAGCGGTCCACCGAGCAGTGGACTCGCCCGGGCCGAACGTCTGGTGATCCAGGGGGCTGATGATGGTGTCAGAGCCGAGTTCCAGGGGTTAGAGAGTGTCGGCGGCACGCTCGACGAGGTCAAGCATTTGGCAGGTGTAACCGTACTCGTTGTCGTACCACCCAATAACCTTCACCACGCGACCAATGGACTTGGTCAGCGGGGCGTCATAGGTGCAAGCTGCGGGGGTGGTTGCGATGTCAGCCGAGACCAGCGGGTCGGTAGAGTACACCAGGCGTCCGGAGAGCTCGGGGGTTTCGGAGGCCTTTTTGAAGGCTTCGTTGACCTCCTCGATGGACACCTCATGGTCGAGCTCGACGGTCAGGTCGGTGGCAGAGCCGGTGATCACCGGCACGCGCATTGCGAAACCATCGAGCTTGCCCTTCAGATCCGGGATCACTTCGCCGATGGCTTTGGCGGCCCCGGTGGAGGTCGGGATCATGTTTTGGGCCGCGGCCCGAGCGCGACGCTGATCCTTGTGCGGGGCATCGACCAGCTGCTGATCGCCGGTATAGGCGTGGATGGTGGTCATAATGCCGTCGACGATGCCGAAGCTATCGTGCAGGGTCTTGGCCATTGGGGCCAAACAGTTGGTCGTGCAGGAGGCAGCGGAGATGATCGTCATCTCTTCGGTGAGGTTCTGATCGTTGACACCGACCACGAAGGTGCCATCAACGCCTTTTCCGGGGGCAGAGAGCACGACCTTCTTGGCTCCGGCGTTGAGGTGGGCGCTAGCGGCCTGGCGATCCCGGAACTTACCGGTGGATTCAATCACGACATCGACACCAAGCTCGCCCCAGGGCAGGTTGTTCGGGTCCTTTTCCTGGAACACGCGGATCGTTTGGCCGTTGGCGATGATATTGCCGCCGTCGTAGCTGATCTCGTGTGGGTAGTTACCCAGCACCGTGTCGTATTTGGTCAGGAAAAGCAGGTCTTCGGGTTTGGTCAGATCGTTGACGGCCACCAATTCAAGATCGGGGTGGCGAGATTCGATAACCCGTAACGCGTTACGTCCAATACGTCCGAAACCATTGATGGCGATTTTTGTCATGTCAGGTCAAGCCTGCCTTTCGCAAAAGACTGTGTTGCCGTAAGCATGGTAGCGAGGTCGAGATGCTACGCCGGCCTCCCGTTGTCCAGTCTAAACAGCACCGGGGGCACCCTGCTAGGTGCAAGGTGCCCCCGAAGCATGGTTCACGCTACGACAACGCGATGGTTACGGGGTGACCAGACCGGATGCCTGGGAGCGTGCTACCTCAAAGCGCCGCTGAACATCTTCCCAGTTGACGATGTTCCAAATGGCCTTAACGTAATCGGCCTTGACGTTCTGGTAGTCCAGGTAGAAGGCGTGCTCCCACATGTCCAGCTGGAACAGCGGGATGGTCGCCACGGGGACACCGTTCTGCTGATCGTAGAACTGCTCGATGACCAGGTTGCCACCGATCGGCTCGTAAGCCAGGATCGCCCAGCCCGAACCCTGGATACCCAGAGCAGCTGCGGTGAAGTGGTCGCGGAAGGAATCGAAGGAACCGAAGTACTCGTCGATGGCGGCAGCCAACTCGCCGGTGGGCTTGTCGCCACCGTTTGGGGAGAGGTTCTTCCAGAAGATGGAGTGGTTGGTGTGACCACCCAGGTTGAAGGCCAGATCCTTGGAGAGCTGGTTAATCGCGGAGAAGTCACCGGCTTCGCGAGCTGCCTCCAGCTTTTCCAGCGCGGTGTTGGCGCCTTTTACGTAGGTATTGTGGTGCTTATCGTGGTGAAGCTCCATGATGCGGCCGGAGATATGGGGCTCCAGGGCTGCGAAATCGTAGTCTAGGTCGGGCAGAACGTACTTTTCCACGTTTCCTCCTCATACATCCCCCACGATGGCGTCTGGCGGTGGGGCCACGCACGCAGGGCAGGGTTTTTGATCAGTTCTGTCAGCCGGTGCGGTGTGTCGACCATAAGCTGTCGTGATCGCTCCGGCGAACAGCGACGGGACGCGTCTTCAAGGCCACGCCCGTTGATTCTCATCCTAGACAACGTGACCCGGTAGCGATCAAGAGCACACTGACTCGGATCAGCTCAGGGCGAGAGTTTAGTCATCTTCGCGTAATTCTTCAGGCACGGCGTCGTGGGTATTGGGAATGTTTTCCTCGGCGGCACGCTTATCGGCCATGGCCAATAACCGGCGAATACGGCCGGCGATGGCGTCTTTGGTCATCTGCGGTTCGGCCAGTCGCCCCAGTTCATCCAGGGAGGCATGCTGGTGCTCGATGCGGAGCCTGCCGGCGTATTCCAGGTGCTCGGGCACATCGTCTTCCAGGATCTCCAGGGCGCGAGCGACCCGGGCGCCGGCGGCCACGGCGGCCTGGGCGGAGCGACGGAGGTTCGCGTCGTCGAAGTTCGCCAGCCGGTTGGCAGAGGCCCGAACTTCTTTGCGGGTACGGCGCTCTTGCCAGACTTTAACGGTTCCAGTGGCCCCCATGGCAGTGAGCAGGTCGGCAATGGCATCTCCATCGCGAATCACGACTCGATCGGATTGGCGTACTTCGCGCGCCTTGGCCATCACGCCCAACCGACGGGCAGCACCGACCATGGCCAGAGCAGCCTCGGGTCCGGGTGCGGTGACCTCCAGGGCGGAAGAACGGCCCGGCTCGGTCAGGGAACCATGGGCCAGGAAGGCCCCGCGCCAGGTAGCGGCGGCATCGGCCGTGGAGCCGTTGACGATCGCCGGTGGCATGCCACGAACCGGACGTCCGCGGGGGTCGACCAAACCGGTCTGGCGGGCCAGTTCGGCTCCACCGGCCAACACACGGATCACATAGCGGTCCCCGTGGCGCAAATTTTGGCCGGAGACGCGGATCACTTCGGTTTGGTGGCCGTAGAGCCCTTGGATCGTCTGGCACAGACGCTGGGCCGCTTCGTGGTGGTCGAGTTCGGTCTCGACCACGATGCGACCGGAGATGAGGTGGATACCACCGGCGAAACGCAACATGGCCACGGCCTCAGCGGCGCGCTCCGAGGAGGTGGTGACCGGAATCTGGCACAGCTCTTGCTTCACAGCGGCTGTCAGTGCCATGCAATACCCTCTTTCGACAACGGCACATCGGCAAGATGGCCCGAGTGTTTTACCGAGTGTTTCCGCGCCACCAGGTGTGACGCAACTGGCGAGCAATCATGAGAACCGCGAAAAGATCTCGTCGAAAGCCACCGCCAGTTTCAGTGGATCGTGGACCCCATCGCGCTGATCGTCCAATACCCTACTAAAAACTGCTTCAGCACCAAGTTTTTCTGCTGTCTGCTCAAACTGGTCGCGGTCGGTATCATCGACCACGGAGTGATCGACAATGATCGCGTCAAAACGCAGTTGGGGAGCGTACTGATGGAGCACCTCCAGGTGGTCGGCGGCGCACATGTTGTTGGTCTCGGTGGTATTGGGTTGCAGGTTCATCACCAGGGCGCGTTGTGCGGTGGTTTGGATCAGCGCGTTGCGCAGCTGGGGTAACAGCAAGTGGGGCAAGACTGAGGTGAACCAGGACCCGGGACCCAGCACAACCCAGTCGGAAAGATCGATGGCTTCTAGCGCTTCGGGGGTGGCCGAGGCGGTGTCCGGGTCGAGACGGATCGAGACCACCGAGCCGGCGGCAGCGGCGCGGGCCAACTCAGCCTGACCGGTGATGGTTTCCCGGATCAGTTCTCCCTGATCGTTGCCCGAGAGCACCGTACCGGAGATGGTCAGCGGGACCCGGGACATCGGCAGCACCGTGCCGCGGGCTCCCAACAGGGCTCCGGCCCATTGCAGTCCGGCGACCGAATCGCCCAGTAACTCGCCCAGAGCCACGATCAACAGGTTGCCCAGCGCGTGGTTGTTCAGGGTCCCCGGAGTGCCATCGGCGCGTTGAGTTATGAAACGGTGTTGCATCGTATCGCGCCACGTTCTCCCCCAGTCGGTGTCATCACACAGCGCGGCCAGAGCCATCCGGAGGTCCCCGGGAGGGATCACGTCGAGTTCTTGGCGGATCGCGCCAGAGGAACCGCCGTCATCGGCCACGGTCACCACGGCGGTGAGTTCACCGGCGATGAGTCGCAACGCTGACAGAGTCGAGTACAGTCCGTGGCCACCACCCAGTGCGGTGACTTTCAGCGCGGGAGCATGGTGCCCGGATTTACGGGCCGCATTAGAACGGGAGGGGGTCAGCGGTAGCTGACCGGTGTAATGCACGCTCATTCTCGGCCCCGATCTCGGTGGGAAATGGTGACTTTCAGCCCGGGCTGTTGTCGTAAGCGACGCCCCAGTTCTTCGGCAATCGCCACCGAGCGGTGCTTACCACCGGTGCACCCGATGGCCAGGGTGGCATAGTGCTTATTTTCGGCCCGGTAGCCCTCCATCACCGGGTGCAGGGCTTGGACGTAGTGATCCAGAAAAATATTCACTCCGGGCTTGGCAAGCACGAATTCTGACACGGGCTCATCGAGTCCGGTCAACGGGCGCAGCTCGGGCACCCAGTGCGGGTTGGGGATGAAGCGCACGTCGGCTAAGAAATTGGCGTCTTGAGGCACCCCATACTTGAAACCGAAGCTCAGGACATTGATGCGCAGCACGATCGGGCCCTGATCTGAAAACAGGTCCCGGGTGGCCTTGGTGAGGTCGTGGACATTCATCTTCGAGGTGTCGAGGATGAGCTCGGCCTGGTCGCGAAGATCTTCGAGCAGTTCTCGTTCGCGACCGATCCCGTCATTAATGCGACCATCGCCCTGCAACGGGTGCGGGCGACGTCCGGATTCGAAACGCCGGACCAGGACCGCGTCATCAGCGTCAAGGAACAGCACCCGCAGCTCGGTGCCATCGACCCGCAACTGGTGCATGGCTTCCTGGACCGAGGTGAAAAATTCTTTGCTTCGCACATCAACCACGAGGGCGAGCTTGAGACCCGTGCTTTCGGTGGTCTTGGAGATCAGCTGTGACATGGTCACGAACAGTTGCGGTGGCAAATTATCGACCACATACCAGCCCTGGTCTTCTAAGGCGTGGGCGGCGGTAGTCCGTCCGGCACCGGACATTCCGGTAATGATCAGGACCTCGGTGCGGGGTGGTTTGACAGGTTCCAGCTCGGAGGGTTCCACGGGTGTCGTCATGCCGTTAAGACTACTCACTTCGCGCCCGAAGATCGCCGGGAGCACGACGGTTAATCTGCGCAAGAGTCTCAGCTGCTCAGGAGTCCTGGGAACCTTCGGCTTGCTGCGTCTTGTCCGGGTGTAGGGCCGTATAAATCGTCTCAGCCAGCGCCGGCCCGATCCCTTGGGCATTTTGGAGTTGGTCCACAGTGGCGGCGGTGATCTTTTTGACAGACCCAAATTCGGCCAACAGCGCTTTGCGTTTGGCCGGGCCCAGTCCAGCAATGTCGTCGAGAGCGGAGTGGGTCATGGCCTTGGCGCGACGTTTGCGGTGGGCGGTGATCGCGAACCGGTGGGACTCATCGCGTAGCCGTTGCAACAGGTAGAGCCCCTCTGAGCTGCGTGGTAGCACCAACGGGAAGTCATCACCGGGGACCCACAGCTCTTCGAGGCGCTTGGCCAAACCGACCACTGGAATATCGTCGATCCCAAGGTCGGCCAGCGCCTGGGCGGCCGACGCGACCTGCGCCGGTCCCCCATCAACGACCACCAGAGAGGGCGGATAGGAGAAGCGTTGACGGTCCTGATCGTCCTCGGCGGCCAGCTCAGCTGGATCCAGTTGCCCCGAGAAAGGCTCAGGGGTGTTAGCTTGTTCCTGCAGATACTTCTTGAACCTGCGGGTGAGCACATCGTCCATGGCTCGGGTGTCGTCCCGGGCGGCTTCGCCGGTGACGTTAAACAGGCGATAGTCGCGTTTTTTTGGCAGACCATCTTCAAATACCACCATGGACCCAACTACATTGGTGCCCTGGGTGTGGGAGATGTCGTAGCATTCGATCCGCAACAGCGGTTCATGCAGGCCCAGAGCTTGCTGGAGTTCTTTCAGGGCCGCTGATCGGGCGGTAATATCTCCGGAGCGACGAGATTTGTGCAACCGTAGGGCCTCCACGGCGTTGTCTTTGACGGTATGCATCAGATCCTTTTTGGCGCCTCGCTGCGGGACCCGCAAATTCACGTGGGCGCCACGACGCTCTTCAAGCCAGGATTCTAAACCCGACACCTCGCCGGGCAAGACCGGGACCAAGACCTCGGCAGGGATGCGGTCTTGATCATCGAGCTGGCCATAGACTTGCTGAAGGAGTTGTTCGATCAGATCTTGTTCGGAGACGTCTTCGACCTTTTCCACCACCCAGCCACGCTGACCACGAATCCGGCCGTCGCGAATGTGGAAGACCTGGAAAGCGGCTTCTAGCTCGTCATCGGCGAAGGCAAAAATATCGGCTTGGGTATTTTCGGGTAGCACCACCGCGTTGCGTTCAAAGACTTTGTTCAACGCGGCAATGTCGTCGCGATAGCGGGCGGCATCCTCGTAGCGCAACTCGGCCACGGCCTCGGCCATTTTGGTCTCGAGTTCCCTGACGTAAGGCCGGATGTTGCCGTTCATAAAACTGATGAAGTCGTGGGCAAGTTGGCGATGGTCGGCTTCGGAAATATTGCCCACACAAGGGGCGGAGCACTTGTCGATGTATCCCATCAGACACGGTCGACCGGACAGTTCGGCCCGGCGAAATACTCCGGCCGAGCAGGTGCGGACCGGGAAGACACGCAACAACAGGTCCATGGTTTCACGAATAGCTTTGACCGGGTGGAAGGGACCAAAGTACTTCACACCGGGACGTTTATCTCCCCGCATCACCATCACCCGCGGGAAGCGCTCATTGATGGTCACTGCCAGATACGGATACGACTTATCGTCGCGGTACATAATGTTATAGCGCGGGGTGAACTGTTTGATCCAGGTGTATTCCAACTGGATCGCCTCTTGCTCACTGGCGACAATGGTCCATTCCACACCGCTGGCAGAGGTGACCATGGCTCGGGTTTTCGGGCTCAGTTGGTGCGGCGAGGCGAAATAGGACGTCAGCCGGTTCCGGAGGTTTTTTGCTTTGCCCACATAGATAATCCGGCCGGTGGCGTCTTTGAACCGGTAGACCCCGGGGTCGGTGGGAATATCCCCGGTACGTGGTCGATAGGTTGCGGGATCAGCCACAGCTGATCAGTTCTCCGTATCCTGCTCGGCCGAGGCGGCGGAATTATAGGAATCCACACGTTCTTGGCCGGTTAACTGAGCGATCGCGTCCATAATCTCATCGGTGATCTGGCGGCGAAGCTTGGGCTTGTGCTTCGGGCCAATTTTTTCAAACTGCAGGGGCTCTCCCACCGTAAGCCCGAATTTATGGGGCACGATCAAGTTACGTCCCGGAGGTTGCAGACGGTCGGTTCCAGTCAGTCCCACCGGAATGACCGGTGCGCCGGTGGTCAAGGCCAACCAGCCGACCCCGGTCTTACCACGGTAGAGTCGGCCATCGCGGGAGCGAGTGCCTTCGGGGTAGATGCCCACGCCTTCACCGTTGTCCAGGAATTCCACCAGCCGATCCAGGGCAGCCACTGAGGCGGCTTTTTGTCCACGATCCACCGGAATAGATCCGACCGATTCGAAGAAACTCTTCTGGAGCTTGCCTTTGATCCCCGGTGCGGTGAAGTATTCGGCTTTGGCGAAAAACCGCACCAGACGCGGGAGCATACTTTGTAGCAACACCGAGTCAAAGAATGACAGATGATTGGAGGCGACGATGAACCCTCCGGTGTCGGGAATGTGGTCCAACCCCGAAATGTCAGGGCGACACGTGACCTTCACGAGGCCACGAAATCCGATCCGCACCGGATTTCGTTCGCGCAATCGCATGAAGCTCCTCACAAATGATGGTGGTAGTGATGACAACCGAAATTGCTACCCAGCATGATCTCAGCCGGTGGACAGCACGATTATACCCGTTGACCAGCAGCACCAGCACCGTTGCGTGATCAGCTCACCTTACGGAGCGCTACCGTCGGGTCACTACGATCCCAACACACGCATCGTTGCAGTGTGCGGAAGCGATTTTCCTCGGTACAATCCTTAGGTGTTGCCAGCCTGTACAGGCTCCGACTGCTCCCATCGATCACCATATGTGCACTCAGAGTGCACAGAATTTTCTGGAATCACACAGTATGCCCATTGAACACGATCATCCCGCTGCCCATCACGATTCGGCCGGCTCTGCCACCGAGTCCCCTCGCTCACGACGCATCTGGCCATGGGTGCTGGGCGGTGGCATCGTCGTGTTGGGCGTGGGCGTCTATGTCGGCACTGCCATGGCTTTTGAGGATCGCCTACCAGCGAACTTCACCGTCGAGGGAATCGATGTGTCGGGCATGAATGTTGACCAAGCCCAGCAGAAGGTCGAGGACGAGTTGGACGAACGAGCCTCTCGTGAGTTGACCCTGGTGGGAGACATCCAGTCCCAGGACAGTGCCACGGGGGACGAAACCCCCACAGTAGACGATGCGACTCAGGACGATGTGACCGCCACCGTGGTGCCCGAAGAGATTGGCTTGGACTACGACGTCGACGGTGTACTGCAGGAGTATCGTGGCCTGAATTTCTCCCCGGTGGTGTTGTGGCAACGCCTCACCGGTGAAGGCCACCGTGAGGCGGAGACGACGATCGATGAATCTCAGGCCACCGAGGCGCTGCGCGGTCTTTCCGAGCAGATGAGCCAGGAACCCGTCGAAGGGTCGGTGACCTTCAACGCCGGTGACGTGGCATACCAGGCTCCCGTGTCGGGCGTGGGAATCACCGCCGAAGGGCTCGCAAGTCACGTGGAGGAGAACTGGTTGCAGGAATCCGAGGAGATCCATGTTCAGGGCGAGACCCTGGAGCCTCAAATCTCCGCTGACACCTGGCAGAGCTTCGTGGAAAACACCGCCGAACCACTCGTCGCTGACTCTTATACGGTCACTGCCGGCGAGGCCTCCACTGAGCTCACCCCGGAGCAGTTGGGGGAAGCAGCCCAGGTGGACACCGGAATGCAGGGCCCTTCAGCCACCGCAGACAGTTCGGAAGATAGCGAGGAATCTGAGGCATCAACGGACTCGACGGGCTCGACAGCGTCGATGCAGGAGTCATCGAGCGAGGGCACCGGCGATGCGACACCGTCTTTGGAACTGGACGAGGACTCGTTGGTCGCATCGCTGGAGGCCAATGAGGACGGGTTCGCTTCCTCGGCTACCGATGCGACGGTCAAGCTCAGTGGAAAGGCTGGATCGGCTCGTCCGGAGGTAGTCCCGGGAGAAAGCGGCACCGGGATAGCGGGTGAGGAAGTCGCTGACGCTATTGAGCAGGACCTGGCGCAGGATCAGACCCGCAGTGTCGAAGTCGAGGTCAAATCCCAGGATCCGGAGGTGACCACAGAGGATGCTGAAGCCTGGGATGTCACCCACGAGGTCGCAGAGTTTTCGACGCCGTATCCGGATGATCCCACGCGTACGCCGAACCTTGAGGTGGGTGCTGAACGCGTCAACGGGACCGTGGTGATGCCCGGCGAGGAATTCAACCTGGCCGAGGCCCTGGGCCCGGTGACCGAAGCCAACGGTTACGTTTCTTCCGGTGTCGTCCAGTCGGGTGTGACCGCGCAAGCGGTCGGTGGCGGTGTCTCGCAAATTGCGACCATGGCCTATAACGCTGGCTTCTTATCGGGGATGGACATTAAAGAACACCGTCCCCACTCGCGCTGGTTTGACCGCTATCCTAAGGGCCGGGAATCGACATTCTGGGAAGGCCAAATCAACGTCCGCTGGCTCAATGACACCGATGCTCCCGTGATTGTCGAAATGTGGCTGGACGATGAGAAAGTTCACGTGCGCGTGTGGGGCAACGACTACTACGATGTGTCGATGTCAACCTCAGAGCCGTATAACTACACCAATTCGCAGACCATCACCTCGAGCGAACCCAACTGTGTTCCGGAAGCCGGTGGCCGACAGGGGTTCACCGTGGACGTCACACGCTCGCGTACCGATCCTGAGGGCAACACCGATGACGAGTCCTGGACCTGGACCTACTCGGCATGGCCTCGGGTGATCTGTCAATAGGACTCGGGACTCGGGGAATCCTCCACGTGGTTAGTCCTGTGCGCCATGGAGTAGCGGGGCCAGGTATTGACCGGTATAGGACCCCTGGACGGTGGCCACCTGTTCGGGGGTTCCGGTGGCGACGACCTGGCCACCACCGGAACCGCCTTCGGGTCCCATATCGATAATCCAGTCGGCTGATTTCACCACGTCCAGGTTGTGTTCGATGGTGATCACGGTATTGCCCTTATTAACCAGCCGAGTCAACACCAACAACAGCTTACGGATATCTTCAAAGTGCAGGCCAGTGGTCGGTTCATCAAGCACATAGACCGCCCGCCCTGCCGTGCGTTTTTGCAGTTCGGTGGCGAGTTTGACCCGCTGAGCTTCACCACCGGATAGTGTGGTCGCCGGTTGGCCTAGCTTCACGTAGCCAAGGCCGACATCGACCAGTGTGTTCAGATAACGAGAGATCTTTCCGTAGGCGGAGAAGAACTCGGCGGCCTCAGCGATCGGCATATCCAGCACTTCGGCAATATTTTTGCCCTTATAGTGGACCTCGAGAGTTTCGCGGTTATACCGGGCTCCGTGACAGACCTCGCAGGGCACATAGACATCCGGCAAGAAGTTCATTTCGATCTTTAGTGTGCCATCACCGGAGCAGGCCTCACAGCGACCACCCTTGATATTGAAGGAGAATCGGCCGGGCTGATAGCCACGCACTTTTGCTTCGGGGGTGTCAGCGAAGAGCTTACGGATCGCGTCGAAGACGCCGGTATAGGTAGCTGGGTTGGACCGAGGCGTACGTCCGATCGGGGACTGATCGACGTGGACCACCTTGTCCAACTGGTCCAGACCCGTGACTTTCTTATGCCGGCCCGGCACCAGGCGCGCGTTATTGAGTTCATTGGCCATGACCTTGTACAGGACCTCATTGACCAGGGTGGACTTCCCCGATCCGGAGACACCGGTCACCGCGATGAAAGTTCCCAAGGGGAAGTCGACGGTGACGTTATCGAGGTTATTTTCGCGGGCGCCGACCACTCGGACGATCCGCTGGCGGTCAATCGGTCGGCGGGTCGCGGGAACGTCGATGGTGCGTCGATGAGCCAAATAGTCGCCAGTGATCGAGCGGGTGTTGTTTTTGAGATCTTCGAGCGAACCGGAGTGGACCACCTCTCCCCCGGCCCGTCCGGCAGCCGGGCCAATATCGACAATCCAGTCGGCAGCTTCAATGGTTTCCTCATCATGTTCGACCACGATCAAGGTATTGCCCAAATCCCGCAGGCGCAATAATGTGCCAATCAGGCGGGAGTTATCGCGCTGGTGGAGCCCGATCGAGGGCTCGTCGAGTACGTAGAGCACCCCGACCAGACCGGATCCGATTTGGGTGGCTAGCCGGATACGCTGGGCTTCACCACCCGAGAGAGTGGCTGCCGGGCGTTCCAGGTTCAGATAGTCCAGACCAACATCGATCAAGAAGTGCAACCGGGCGTTGATTTCTTTGAGCACCTGGTCGGCGATTTTGGCGTCCCGGTCACTGAGTTGCAAGTTCTCCATGAAGTCAATGGTGTCTTCCATGGGCATGGCCGAGACCTCGGCGATTGATTTTCCCCCAACCATCACCGACAGCGAAGTGGGGTTCAGCCGGGCACCGTGGCAATCCGGGCAGGCCACCTGGCGCATATAGGACTCATACCGATCACGGGCGTGATCGGATTCGGTTTCGGCGTATTTGCGCTTAATGTAGTCCACCACGCCCTCGAAACCGGACGTGTAACGCCGTTCCCGACCCCACCGGTTGCGGTATGCCACTTCGACCTTGTAATTATTGCCGTGCAACAGCGCTTTTTTGGCCTTGGCGGGCAACTCTTTCCACGGGGTGGTCATCGAAAAGCCCAGCTCATCGGCCAGACCTGCCATCAGCCGTTGCCAATACTGGGAGGCGGCTTTACCCATGTGCCAGGGTGCGATCGCGCCTTCTTCCAGGCTCAGATCCGGGTCTGGGATCACTAAGTCCTGATCAACCTGCAACCGGGAGCCGATACCGGTACAGGTCGGGCAGGCGCCGAAGGGGCTATTGAAGGAGAACGAGCGGGGTTCGATTTCGTCAATGGTCTGCACGTGCCCGTTGGGGCAGGACAGCTTTTCGGAAAACGACCGATATTTGGCCCGGCCCTGCTCATCTTCGGCGACCCATTCGGCGGTGTTCTTTTTCTCCGGGTCGATCTCGGCTTTGACGTCGACGAAATCGACGACCAAGATCCCCTCGGCAAGTTTCAGGGCGGTTTCGACCGAGTCGGTCAGTCGGGTGCGGATACCGTCGCGGATCACCAGCCGGTCAACGATCACGGCGATATTGTGCTTGTACTGTTTCTGCAGCTTGGTGGCCTCGGCCAGCTGGATCTGCTCTCCGTCCACGATGGCGCGGGAGAAGCCTTGCTGGGAGAGCTCGGCAAAGAGGTCGGCGAATTCGCCCTTGCGGCCGCGCACCACCGGGGCCAGGATCTGGAAGCGGGTTTTCTCCGGTAATTCCAGCAACTGATCGACGATTTGTTGCGGGGTCTGCTGGGAGGCAGGCTCACCGCACTCCGGGCAGTGCGGAGTCCCGATCCGGGCCCACAGCAGGCGCATATAGTCGTGGATTTCGGTGATCGTGCCCACGGTGGACCGAGGGTTCTTCGAAGTGGATTTCTGGTCGATCGATACCGCCGGGGAGAGTCCCTCAATAAAATCAACCTGGGGCTTATCGACACGGCCCAAGAACATCCGGGCATAGGCAGACAGTGATTCCACGTACCGGCGTTGGCCCTCGGCGAAGATGGTGTCAAACGCCAAGGACGACTTACCGGAGCCAGATAGTCCGGTAAACACCACGAAAGCATTGCGAGGAATATCGATACTGACATTTTTCAGATTGTGCTCACGGGCGCCGGCCACAATGATCCGGTCGGCTTCGACCGAATCATGGTGAGCGACGGTCTGTCCCGGGTGGGGTCCCGAGGCCAGCGAGTAGTTCTCTGAACCGGTCGAGGTAGTGGTCACGGTATCGTCTAGGTCCTCTCCGACTTACACGGTCGCAGTTGTTCTCAGGTCGTTGTCAGTCAGATCGCGAGCAGCTCGTGATCAGGAATTCTCCCGCTGTGCTACCAGGGCACAGGCAGTGACACAGCGCGGAGCCGACAAGCCTACCTGCTCTATGGTAGTCCGGTCTGCCGGTATGTTTGCCGACAGCTAATCCGGCCCTGAGCGCGTCGGTGCTGACCTGTACAGTCAGCCCACCCAGACCCTAAACTGAGCGCTATGCCCAGTCACGATACCTCGACCCAGCCCAGCAACCACCCCGAAGCCGGTGAGATTCGCGTGATCGCGGACCTGCCACAGGTCACCATCCGCAGCCGCTGGGTCTCCGAGATGCGCAATAACGTCTACCTGCTGACCTCCAAGTGTTCCGGTACGCAAGTGCTTATCGATGCTGCCGACTCCCCCGAGGCCATTGACGAGCTACTGGAATCCGCCCGTGCCGATACGCCCTGTGAACCGCACGTGGCGGTCATTATTACCACCCACCAGCACTGGGATCACATTCGGGCGCTGGCCGCGGTGGCCGAGACCACCGGGGCGCCGACCGCGGCCGGTGCTGCCGATGCCGAGGCCATTGCAGAAGCTACCGGCGTGGCTCCGACCGTGGTGCTCCACCACGGTGACACCGCCCAGTTCGACGGGATCAGCCTGGATGTGATTGGATTGCGCGGGCACACCCCGGGATCGGTAGCCCTGGCCTATCGAGCGGACGACGACGAGTCGCCGGTGATTTTCAGCGGTGATTCGCTCTTCCCTGGGGGTGTGGGCAATACGGACCAGGACCCCCAACGCTTCGCGCAACTGTTTGCCGATGTCACCGCGCGAGTGTTTGATCGCTATCCCGACGACACGGTGGTGTTGCCTGGACATGGCGATCACACCACCCTGGGCGCGGAGCGTCCGCACTTGGACGAGTGGAAACAACGCGGCTGGTAACCCGGCCCAGGACCGGGCTGAACCGGTGACGAGCGGTACCGCCGATACCGATGGTTAGATGGTGTAGTCCAGCTCTTTATGGCCTACCACGAACACCCGGCGCATCGGGAAGATGGTGACCACGGTGCCATCCGGGCTGGTGTAGGGCGGGTAGTCGTGCAACATCCGCTCTCGGTATTCACTCAGATATGCGGCTTGCAGATTGGAGCCGTCGCGCTCATCAATCTCGGCAAGACCTTGGAGCACCGGACGCAGGGCGGCACCTTTTACCCAGTTGTAGACCGGTTCTTCCCCGGTCAGTACCTGGTGATAAGTCGTCTCCCACACATTGGGTCGGAATCCCCGACGGATCAGCGTGTGCGTGTATTCTCGCGGGGTGTAGATCGATTCGCCGGTGTAGGTCCGCTGGGAGGCTTCAGCATATTCGGGCCGATTCGCCAGCTCGGCAATCGTCCTGTGGGAGGGTGCCGAATAATTGCCGGGGACCTGCATCGCAAACCAGGCACCCGGTGACATCTGCCCCAACCAGCGGTCCATCAATTGCCGGTGGTTGGGTATCCACTGCAACATGGCATTGGAGACCACCACGTCCACCGAGGCATCGGGCTCCCACTGTTCGGCCTCGATGTGCTCAAACCGCAGGTTCGTGGGGGCCTGTGGGTCGTCCTGAAGGCTGAGGCGAGCTTCTTGAACCATTTCTCGGGAGGAATCCAGACCAATGACCTCCGCCTGCGGCCACCGTTGGGCCAGGGTGCGGGTCATGTTCCCAGGCCCGCATCCCATATCCACCACGGTGCGGGGTTGATCGGCGTAGATCGCAGCACTGAGATCATAGAAGGGACGGGCCCGGTGCCCGGCGAAGACAGCATACTGGCTCGGATCCCAGATGAAATTCTCCATACCTCTACCGTAGACCCACGCAACGGTGGTGCCGCTGGGGCACTGACACCCAAAGAAACAGATCGTTTCGGTGCCGGCTTTCCGGTGCCGGTCTACGGCCACTGAAGCGAGCGCGCAACTGCCGTAGAGTACGAGATGATGCTTTTGACTGACGTTCTTCCCGACCACCAAGACCGCACCGCCCAGGATCCGGCTGAGCTCTACGACCGTTTCACGCAGTGGGTCGGCTCCCGTGGCATCACGCTGTATCCGGCCCAGGACCAGGCGGTCACCGAGCTGTTGGAATCCAAGAACGTCATTATGGCCACCCCGACCGGATCTGGGAAGTCGATGGTGGCTTTGGCCGCGCACTTTTTGTCGTTGGCCCAGCACCAGGTGTCTTACTACACCGCACCGATCAAGGCGTTGGTCTCAGAAAAATTCTTCGACCTAGTGGATATTTTTGGGGCCGAGAACGTGGGAATGATCACCGGGGATGCTTCGGTGAATGCTCAGGCGCCGATTATTTGTTGCACCGCGGAAATTCTGGCGAATGTGGCCCTGCGGGAAGGCACCGGACTGGACATCGGCCAGGTGATCATGGACGAGTTCCACTACTACGCCGATCCGGCCCGTGGCTGGGCCTGGCAGGTCCCGCTGATTGAGCTCCCCCAGGCCCAGTTCTTGCTGATGAGCGCCACCCTGGGCGACACCACCCGGTTCGAACAGCGCCTCACCGAGGCAACCGGCAAGCCCACTGTGACCGTTACCGCCGCCACCCGGCCGATTCCGTTGCATTTTAGCTACTCCGAACAGTCGGTGGCCCACCGGGCAGAACAGTTGGTGGCAGCCGATCAGGCACCGATCTATATTGTGCACTTCTCGCAACTGGACGCCGTTGAGCAGGCCAGCAATCTCTCCTCGCTGGCGGTCCTGAGCAAAGCAGAGCAAGCGCAACTGGCCGAACAGCTGGAGACCTTTCCCTTCCAGGCCGGGTTTGGCAAGACGCTGAAAAGGCTCCTCAAGGCCGGGATCGGGGTTCATCACGCCGGAATGTTGCCCAAGTATCGCCGGTTGGTTGAAAAGCTCGCTCAGCAGGGCACGCTGAAAATCATCTGCGGTACCGACACGCTGGGTGTGGGTATTAACGTGCCGATTCGCACCGTGTTGATCACCGCGCTGAGTAAGTTTGATGGGCGCAAAACCCGGCACCTGAATGCTCGCGAATTTCACCAGATCGCCGGCCGGGCCGGACGTGCCGGTTTTGATACTGCCGGTTATGTGGTCGTTCAAGCACCCGAGCATGTGATTGAGAATCAGGCCGAGCAGGCCAAATTGGAACAGAAATTTGCCGGCATTAAGGATCCGCAGGAGCGGGCCCGGCGCATCAAACAGTCCAGCAAGTCCTCGGCAAAGAAAAAACCGCCGGAAGGTTTTGTGTCGTGGTCGGAAAAGACCTTCGACAAGCTGGTCGCTGCTGAGCCGGAGCCGATGGTCTCGCAGCTGCGAATCAACCACTCGATGGTGCTGAACCTGGTCGAACGAGTGGGGAACCCGGTCCGGCATGTGCGTCGGTTGATCACGCGCTCGGACGAGACCCCTGCTCGGCAGGCGCAATTACAGCGAGAGGCGATCGGCATCTTGCGTGAGTTACTGGCCACAGGTGTGCTGGTCAAATCCGACACCCCAGATGAGTTTGGTCGTCAACTCGAGATCACGGTAGATCTGCAACCGGATTTTGCACTGAACCAGCCGCTGTCGCCATTTGCCTTGGCGGCGTTTGAGCTATTGGACCCGGACAGCCCCACGTATGCCCTGGATATGGTCTCGATCGTGGAGGCCACCCTGGATTCGCCACGACAGATTCTGTCTGCCCAGACCAAGAAGGCCAAGGACGAGAAGATGGCCGAGATGAAGGCCGAGGGGCTGGAGTATACCGAGCGGATGAACATCTTGGACCAAACCACCTACCCGCAACCGCTCGGTGAGCTTCTCGAGCAACAGTTCGCGGTGTATGCGCAGGCAGCCCCCTGGCTGAAAGATTTTGAGCTGGAACCTAAGTCGGTGGTGCGCGATATGTACGAACGTGCGATGAGCTTTGGCGAGTTCGTCAGCTTTTACTCCTTGGCTCGCTCTGAAGGCGTGGTGTTGCGGTATCTGACCGATGCGGCGAAGGCCATGCGCCAGACTATCCCCCAGGATGTGCGCACTGCCGAGATCGAGATGATCCAGGACTGGCTGGATACCATGATCCGGTTCACCGATTCCTCGCTGTTAGAGGAATGGGAGGACCTGATTGCCGGCGATATCGACCAGGCGCGAGAAGAATATGAGAATCCTGAGCCTCCCAGCCCTCCGAAGCTCACCGAGCAGACCGGCGTGTTCCGGGTGATGATCCGCAATGCCATGTTTCGGCGGGTACAGCTCTTTGGGGCAGAGAAGGACGCGGAGCTGGAAGGGATGGATTATCTGCCTGAGGGCGCCATCCCGTTCACCAGCGATAATTGGGCCGACGCGCTGGATGATTTCTTCGCCGACTACGAGGACCTGGACGATACCGCCTCGGCACGCGACCCGAAGTTATTACGGATCAACACCGAGCCGCAGCTGGGCCCTGGCGAGTTGGACGATCTCGGGGCCAGCCCCGGTGATTACTGGAGTATTACCCAAGTGCTCGTGGATCCCGAGGCAAACTACGACTGGGCACTGAATGCTGTGGTGCATTTGGCGGCCTCCAACGAGCAGGGGGCCCCAGCGATCACGATGCTATCGGTGGGTGAACCAATCGAAGGCTAGCACATACAGTAAAGGAGTGATTCCGTGGAGTCCGTCTCGTCGATGAGCACCGGTGTGAACTCCAGTGAGTTCACCACCCGCCAGGATGGGTACCGGCAGCGCACCCACCGCGTGCAGGTTCCGGTTGATCACCACCAAGCCGGCGCAGTAACCGATCCTGAGATGCTGTGGGTCACCGCTCGCGAGTTTCGCCACCCCGACGATGACCCGGATTCCGAGATCAACACCAAGCCGTGGTTGATTTACTTCCAGGGCGGACCCGGCTCCCCCGGTCAACGGCCGGGCACCATCGGAGGATGGCTGGCCGAGGCACTGAAGACCTACCGGGTGATGATGCTCGACCAGCGTGGCACCGGTCTGTCCACCCCACTGAATCATCACACGTTGCGTGCCCGTGGGGATGCGTCCGCGCAGGCGGACTACCTAACTCATTTCCGGGCACCGGATATTGTGGCCGATGCTGAAGCCCTCCGAACAGGTCTCGGCATCGAGCCGTGGGTCTCGCTCGGCCAGTCCTTTGGCGGATTCTGTACACTCAGCTACCTCAGCTTCGCCCCTGAGGGTTTGCGCGGTAGCTTAATCACCGGCGGTCTAGCCCCACTGTCTGGACCGGCCGACCGCGTCTATCGGGCCACCTACGCGCGGATGCGGGCCCGCAACCAGGAATACTTCGACCGTTACCCGGAGGATCTGAGGGTGTTGGCACGGGTGTATCAGCGGGTTCGTGCCGGCGGAGTGGTCCTTCCCGATGGGTCGGAGCTCACCGTCCCTCGCGTGCAAACCCTGGGGATGATGCTGGGTGGCAATACCCGGGTTGACACCTTGCACTACGTGCTGGAGCAAGCGTTCATCCCGGGGACTGATCAGCTCAGCGATCACTTTCTGCACGCGGTATATGAGCAGGTATCCCGGGCCAGAAATCCGCTGTATCTGATCCTGCACGAAGCCATCTACGCTCAGCCGGATCAAGCCGCCGAGCCCACCAACTGGGCGGCCGAACGGATGCTGAGAGAGTATCCAGACTTCGATGCTGAGGTCACGCAGACCCCGTGGCTGACCGGTGAGATGTGCTACCGGTGGTATACCCGCACTGATCCGACGCTGATTCCGATTGCTGAGGCGACCGAATTGATTGCGCAACACACCGGGTGGGGCCGGTTATACGACCTCGAGCAATTGGCAGCGAACCAGGTGCCGGTGGCTGCGGCGGTCTATCGTGACGATGTCTACGTCGATCGCGACCTGTCACTGGAGACCGCCGGACGGGTGGCCAAGCTACAGGTGTGGGAGACCGATGCCTACCATCATGACGGGATCGGCCAGGCGGGGGCGAAAATCTTCACCCGCCTGCACACGATGATTCACGACCGGTAAGCACGGCGCCCGTCAGCCCGCTGGTTAGCGACGAGTCGAGTCTTGGCTTCGGGCACCCTCTTTCTCGGCGGAATCGTGTGAATCCTCGGTGTCGTCCGGCGGGTCAATAATCGAGCCGGACTCGTTGACCACCTGTTGCGAGACCGGGGCGGAACGCCCGGTGCGTTGGACGTCTTCCAGTCGGGTCTCGTGGGCCTGACGGATAATGCTGGACCATTGGTCTTTATGTTCGATCAGTTCGTCTAGGTATTTATATTCGACCCGACGGGCCTTTTCAGTCCACTCATCCATTTTCGCAGCGGCTTTCTCGCGCTCTTGCTCGGTAGTGGAGTCATCCAGCTTGGAATACCGGAAGGAGAACTTCTCCGCATTCTGCAATGCGATCAGCGCCTTGCCCTTCTTCGAGGTCAACGAGGTGACAACCACCATGAGCAGGATGGCGATAATAACCACCAACGACATCTCGGTCGGAATTTCTTGAACCGGCACTGGTTCCCCACCGTTGATAAACGGCAAACTGTTCTCGTGGAGGGCGTGTAGCACCAGCTTGATGCCGATGAAGCCGAGAATGGCTGCCAAACCGTATCCCAAGTACACCAGACGGTCCAGCAAGCCATCGATCAGGAAGTACAGCTGGCGCAAGCCCATCAGCGAGAAAGCGGTGGCGGCGAAGACGATATAGGGCTCCTGGGTGACACCATAGATCGCGGGGATCGAGTCGAAGGCGAAGAGCACATCGGTGGCACCGATCGCGATCATGACCAACAACATCGGGGTGATCATCAGCTTGCCACGTTCTTTAGTGAACAGTTTGTCCTGGCGATAATCGTGTGAGACCGGGAAAATCCGACGGGCGGTGCGCACCATAATGTTTTCGGCCTCATTGGACTTCTCGTCGGCCGAGGTCAATTCGCCCTTGAGTTGCTGGCCGGCCAGCAGAATCAGGAACAGACCGAAGACGTAGAACACATCCGACCAGGCGTTGATCACGGCTGCGCCGAGGAGGATGAAAATCGTCCGGGAGATCAGCGCGAAGGTAATACCGAACAACAGCACCTTTTGTTGGTACTCGCGCGGTACCTGGAAGTTGCTCATGATGATCATGAACACGAACAGGTTATCGATCGATAGTGACTTTTCAAGTAAGAACCCGGTGTAGTACTCCACGGCGTGGGAGGTATCGCCGAAGAGGAAAAATACCAGGCCAAACAGCAACGCCAGTCCAATGTAAATGGAGGACCACATCGCGGCTTCTTTGATCGTGGGGGTATGGGCTTTCCGAGCGTGGGCAAAGTAGTCGAAAGCCAATAACCCCAGGATGATCGCAACGGTGACCAACCAGGTCACAAGGTTGATTTCCACAGGGAAGCTCCTTTGAGGATACGAGAATGAATCACAAGTCTCTCCCACTTGAGCTGATGGTCTCTGCTCAAGCCTCGCGCCCGGTTGAGAATGATCTCCACGTGCTGACGTTCGCGAGAAAGATCGGGATACTCCCCTGTTCGTGGACTACTGTAGCATCTCGACGACGATATTAGGCGTGTCCGGCTTGTTTCATCTGACGCAGTTCTTTTTTGAGCTCCGCCACCTCGTCGCGCAGGCGTGCGGCAAGTTCGAACTGCAGATCCGTGGCGGCCTGATGCATCTGCTGGGACATGTTGTCGATCAAGTCCTGCAGATCCTTGGCCGGAAGGGCAGCAATCTTCACGGCCTGCTGGCCCTCACGATCGGCCTGTTGGGATTTCTGTTCATCGGTGATCATCGAGGTGTAGCCACGGTGTCCCTCACCAAAATCAAAGCCGGCCTTGACCCCGCCCATGCCCGACAGGAAGTCTTCGGAGTCGGCATCCTCACGGGCCAGTTGGTCCGTAATGTCGGCAATGCGCTTACGCAACGGCTGCGGGTCGATACCGTGCTCGGTGTTATAAGCCTGCTGGATTTCACGACGACGGTTGGTTTCGTCGATAGCCTGTCGCATCGAGTCGGTGATTTTATCGGCGTACATATGCACCTGACCGGAAACGTTGCGGGCGGCACGACCAATAGTCTGAATCAGCGAGGTGGTTGAGCGCAGGAATCCTTCCTTATCGGCGTCCAAGATTGACACCAGCGATACCTCGGGCAAATCCAAGCCTTCGCGCAAGAGGTTAATGCCGACCAGCACGTCGAACGTGCCCTTGCGTAGCTGGGTCATCAGCTCCACCCGTTTGAGCGTGTCGACATCGGAGTGCAGATACTGGACCTTGACCCCGTGCTCGATCAGGTATTCGGTCAGGTCTTCGGCCATACGCTTGGTCAGGGTAGTAACCAGCACGCGTTCGTCACGCTCGACTCGCTGGTTGATCTCGTCCATCAGGTCATCGATCTGGCCGTTGGTGGGCTTGACCACGACCTCGGGGTCGATGAGTCCGGTGGGTCGAATAATCTGTTCCACCACGCCGTCGGCTTGGGCCAGCTCGTAGGGGCCCGGGGTGGCCGACAGGTAAATGGTTTGGCCGATGCGCTCGAGGAACTCATCCCATTTCAGTGGCCGGTTATCCAATGCTGAGGGCAACCGGAACCCGTGATCGACCAGGGTGCGTTTACGCGACATATCCCCTTCATACATTCCGCCAATTTGGGGCACGGTCACGTGGGATTCGTCGATGATCAACAAGAAGTCATCGGGGAAATAGTCGAGTAAACAGTGTGGAGCAGAGCCGGGACCACGGCCGTCAATATGGCGCGAGTAATTCTCAATCCCGTTGCAGTAGCCCATTTGTTGCATCATTTCGAGATCGTAGGTGGTGCGCATCCGCAACCGTTGAGCCTCGAGTAACTTATCTTGGGCCTCTAACTCTGCCAGTCGCACGCGCAATTCATCCTCGATGGACTCGATGGCCCGAGCCATCCGGTCATCACCGGCCACGTAGTGGGAGGCCGGGAAAATGTACATCTCGTCTTCTTCCCGGATCACGTGACCGGTCAGCGGGTGCAGGGTCTGGATCGAGTCGATCTCATCGCCGAAGAATTCCACACGGACCGCAAGCTCTTCATACATCGGGATGATCTCTACGGTGTCGCCACGGACCCGGAAGGTGCCACGGTGGAAGTCGTGGTCATTGCGCACATACTGCATATTCACGAACTGACGCAACAATTCGTCCCGGTCCAGCTCTTGGCCCCGTTTGAGGGTGACCATCTGGCGGATATATTCCTCCGGGGTACCCAAACCGTAGATGCACGATACCGTAGAGACCACCACGGTGTCCCGGCGGGTGAGCAAGGCATTGGTGGCTGAGTGGCGGAGGCGTTCGACTTCCTCATTGATGGAGGAATCTTTTTCAATGAAGGTATCCGACTGCGGGACGTAGGCCTCGGGCTGGTAGTAGTCGTAGTAGGAAACGAAGTACTCGACCGCGTTGTGCGGAAGCAGGTCTCGCAATTCATTGGCCAGCTGGGCGGCTAGAGTCTTGTTCTGGACCATCACCAGGGTGGGACGCTGAAGTTGTTCAATGGTCCAGGCCGCGGTCGCAGATTTACCGGTGCCGGTGGCCCCCATCAGCACCACGTCTTTTTCCCCGCCACTGACACGCTCAGCCAATTCGGCGATAGCACGTGGCTGATCGCCAGAGGGCTGATAGGGAGATTCCACCTTGAAGGGCGCAACTTGCCGGGTGATTTCTTGGGCCAGACTCATGCCTCTACCCTACTCTTCTCCCCCCGGTCTGCCACCGCAAAAGCCCGGTCGTCAGACCCAGAGCGAACGTGCCAGCAACCCGTTAGGAGACCTGCGGTTCTCCCGACTGAGCCCGGGCCAAGGCCTTCTCGACGGTCTGACTGTACAGCGCGCGTCCCTGCTGGTCCTTGGGGTGCACCGAGTCATCGGCCAGCAAGTCAAGGTGGTCCTGGATGGCGTTATTCCAGTCGGCCAGGTAAATATCGTCGTGGTTCTTCACAGCTTCCCGGATGGCCCGGTTGGCCGGGTCGATCCAGGTTGCCCGAGACGGACCATAACCGGTCACCAACACCAGGCGCCGATCGGGACCGATGATCTCGCGAATGGTCTCGATCTGATCCTGGCTAATGACGGCGTTTGTGGCCAGCCCGACCACGACATAGGGTCGCAGTTTGCCCTCGGACTTCAACCGGTTCAAGATCTCCGGCGCAGACTGGATGGAGCGGGAAATCTCTGCATCGAGATAAATGCCGGGAAAATCCTGATTCAGGGTCTTTCCGGCAGCGACGAGCAGAGAATCACCGATCATCGTGATGTTCTCTCCAGTGACTTCTGGGCCGGGATGACCGACCGGTGAGGCGTGTTCGGTGGCAGTATCCTCAGCAGTTTCTGTAGCGGAGTCGCTGGGCTCAGCGGATGGGTCCTCGGCGGGTTGTTCCGAAGGTTGCTCCGAGGGCTGTTGGCCTGGTTCGTCCTGGGCTTCATCGTCGGACTCAGAGCCGATCACGAGGCGGTCTTGATCCCCGGCAGCTTGTTGCAGGGCTCGCTCGGCGCTGGATTGTTGTGGCGATACGGCAATGGCGGAACCCGCAGCGATCAATACCCCGGCCAGACCCGCAATGGTTGCGACCTTGGCTACCGGCATCAGCTGCGTGATTTGCGCTACCAGCTGACGACACCAGGTCAAGAACCCGTGGGTGCGGATGGGGGTTTCAATGAAGCGGTAGGACAGCTCCGCGAAAACGATGCTGAGCACGATGACCGGCAGTGCTGCCAGTAGCGGGTTCATCGTCGGGCTGAGGTAGTACATCAGCACCCACAGCGGCCAGTGCCATAGGTAGATCCCGTAAGAGCGCACGCCCAGCCACACCAGGACCGGGTTCTCCAGGATGGCGGTCAACGCCAGGGCCGGTTGAGACGGGGCCACATCGTTGAGCAGACTGCGGACTGTGATGGCTACGGCCACACTAATCGCAACCATCCCCCAGGGGTACATCAGGGACTCGGGTAGGACCATCATCATCGTGATGGCAGCCAGCAAGCCCAGCCAACCGCCCACGCCCCACAGGGTGGGATAGCGCGTAGGATTGATCGGCATCTTCAGAGCACCCGGGATCGCTAAGGCGATGCCGGCGCCCAACATCAGACCCCAGAGGTGTGTGTCGGTGCCCATGTAGGCACGGGAGAGGTCAACCCCAGACAACCAGACATGGGCAACGATCGACGTCGCGGCAACAGCGAAGACGACGGCGAGTCGTCGGGGCCGGGACCAAAAGACGAGCAACGCAACGATGAGGGGCCAGAAGACGTAGAACTGTTGCTCCACGGATAACGACCACATATTGGTGAACAGTAATGGGGAGTTCTGTTCAAAATAGCTTGCACCATTGGCGATTTCGACCCAGTTATAGGTTCCGGTCAGTGCACCAACAAACTGGCGTGGCAAGGACACGAGTGCATCGCCGCCGACCGCCAGAGCCAGAGCGGAGGCACCGATCAGGGTAACGACCACGGCCGGCACCAGTCGACGGAAGCGACGCAACCAAAAACTCTTGAGTTCAAGCCGTCCGTGACGGTGTAGTTGCTGGAGCAACAGGGCGGTGATTAAGAAGCCGGAGAGCACGAAAAACATATCCACCCCGGCAAAGCCGGCTGGAGCCCACCCGGGAATGAGGTGATACACCAAGACGGCCATGGCGGCAATGGCCCGCAACCCATCAAAGCCACGCAACCGTGGGGGTCGTGCGGCGGTGTGGGAGCTCGTGTTGGTTCCATCGGCGGACACCGTCGTCGATGCCGGTCGCTCCGCTGTATATGACGCCATATTACGCATGCGCTTAGAATAGCTCTGAGATACCCGGCTCAGACCGGCAACACGACCGTGTTGCACAATTAAGATCTTTTCGCTACACCATGACCTACCGCTATCGAGCGGTTGGGCTCGACTGTCACTCCGCCCCTGTCAGACGTGGGTGAACTCACCGAGCGGATTACAGCGACTGCCAGAGTTCGCTGACCTGTTGTTGTGTGTGTTCCAGCGATTGGGAATTGTCAATGACCCACGTGGCGATCTGGGTGCGTTGGGCGTCGGTGGCTTGGGACTCCATCCGGGCTTTGGCATCGGCAGGGTCCATCCCTCGATGGGTGGTGAGCCGCTCTAGTCGAGTCTGCTCATCACATGTCACCACGATCACTCCGTCGAAACGCTCCGCTTGCCCGGTTTCGGCCAGTAAGGGAATGTCTTCAATAAGCACGGTCTCCCCTGAGCTTTCCGCGGTGGCAGCCTCAATCTGGCGCAGGGTCTCAGCCCGGACCGCCGGATGGACGATCGAGTCGAGTGTTTGGCGTGCTTGGTCGTCGTTAAACACGATCGAGGCCAGGGCTTGACGGTCCAGCTGTCCGTGTTCGTCGAGAAGGTGCTCACCAAAATGCTCGACCACTTCCTGTAGCACCGGTTGACCAGGGGCCATCAGCGACCGGGCAATGGCGTCGGCGTCAATGATGACTGCGCCCAGCTCGGCCAGCATCTTCGCCACCGTCGATTTACCGGATCCAATTCCTCCAGTCAGGCCGAGGTGTGTCATCGAGGTCCTCCTGGATGGTGGGCGAGCTCGGGCTCAGCTGGCGAAACCGCCTAGACTGTCGACTATGCCCGATTCACAGTGCTCATCCTATCTGGTCCCCGCCGCCAGGCGCGAGACCGACGAAGTCCGGTTGGAGATCAAGAAATCTGAATTCATCGCCTATGTGCACCGGGTTGAGAGCGAGTCTGCTGCCCGTGAGGTGATCGAGCGGATCCGGAAGCACCACCACGGGGCTCGACATGTGTGTTCAGCCTTTATTCTGGGGCCGGATCGGACGGTACAACGCTGCTGTGATGATGGTGAACCGGCCGGAACCGCCGGGATCCCGATGCTGCAAGCCCTGTATAGTTTCACTCACCCTCAGTTCGACGGGTATCTGTCCGACACGGTGGTGGCAGTGGTGCGATATTTTGGTGGGATTAAACTCGGTGCCGGTGGCCTAGTCCGTGCCTATACGGATGCCGTTGTCGCTGGGCTCGAATCCACAGTGGTGCGACGTCGGGCGCGGGTGTTGTTGTATGAGGTTGCCGCACCGCACGCCGATGCCGGCCGGTGGGAGAACGAGTTGCGTGCCACCGGTGTCGAGGTGTTTGGGACCAATTATGGTGGCACCTCGGCCCACATTCAGCTCGGTATCCGCGACGAACGCGGTGCAGTGGAGAAACTCCAGACTGATCTGGCCACGATCACCTCGGGAGCTGCCCATCCGGTAGCAACCGGCACGCAATGGATGGATATCAGCTCATGACCGATCACCCTCAATCACGGACGCACCGTGTTGCCACCGGTGTCGATCGACTCTTGCTCGACCAACTCGATGAGCTACTCGAGCAGTCACCGAGCTATCGGGATCTGCCGGTCGTGGTGGTGAACGAGACCGAGGGAACAGTGGCCGCGGAGCTGAGAAGCCGGGGCATGCCACTGCGCGTGGTGCAAGATTCGGCGCTACTCTTCGATCGGCTCAGGGCACAGGCCGATCTCGCCCACGAACCGTGGGATGATGTGATGAGCCGCGAGATCCTCCAGGGTGCCGGCACGGTGCTGTATCGGTTGCCGCGCCCGTTGGAAGCGGTGGAGGAAACCGCATGGCATGTGGCCCGCTGGGCCAAGGAGACCGTAGTGTTACTCGCCGGGGCACGACAGAAAGATCTGCAACGGTCGGTTAATGACCGTTTGGGCCAATATTTTGGGCACGTTTCGGCCTCGCGCGGTGCGTATAAGGCCCGTGTTATTCGTGCCCGTGACCCACACCTCCCAGATGCGACACGCCAGACCCCACCACGGATCCCCCGGGTGAACACCGACCGGGTGCTTGACCACGAGCTGGCACTGCGCGCCTACGGGCTAACGTTTGGTGCCGCCCGGGTTGATCCGGGTACCCGGTTGATGCTGGAGACGATTTTGGGAACCCCCCATGCTTTCCAGGATGCTATCCGAGGTGCGGGTACAGCCGTTGATCTGGGCAGTGGTAATGGCACGGTGGCTACCGTGCTGGGATTGGAGACCTCCATCCCGCAGATTATTGCCACCGATGATTCAGCTGCCGCTGTCTGTGCAACGCGCGCGACCCTGGTGGCGAACGGGTTGGACAATAACAGTCGCTTCGCGGTCTACCACCAGCCCGATACGAAGCAACTTGCTGATGCGTCGGTTGATCTGGTGGTGTTGAATCCACCCTTCCATCACGGGTCCTCGGCGGTGACCCGGCAGATTGCACTCGACCTGTTTGTCGCAGCGGGCAGGGTGCTGACCGCGAACGGCTTATTGGTGGCCGTATGGAATTCGGGGCTACAGTATCGTCCGCAGCTGGAACGTCTGGTGGGTCCGACGACACAGTTGGCGCGGACCAAATCCTTTACGGTGACTATCTCTGAAGTCACCGGCTAGGCCAGCCAGGCTATTCTCATGATAAGCGCAAGAGAGGAAAGGCACCCATCAATGTTCATCAAAGTGTGCGGAGTGACCCGGGCGGAGCATGTCGAATGGGCAGCTGAGCTCGGCTACGATGCGGTGGGTTTCATGTGTGTTCGGAACTCACCTCGGTATGTCCCGGTTGAGCAACTGGCTGATCTCGCGCGGGTAGCCCGGAACAGGATTCGGACGATGGCAGTGGGGATGACCTTTACCGAGGTGGAACAGGCTCTCGATCTTGTCGATGCCGTCCAACTCTATGAGTATGATCCTCGGCCGGCACACTTGGCTGTGGCCTCAGCTGAAGCCCCCACCCGTGCCGATGCCCACCCTAATGTCGAGTATTGGTTCTACGACATCAGCCACGGCACCGGGTCCTTTACCGCTCCCCCAGATTGGATGCACGAGGCCAGGATTCCGGTGGTGTTAGCCGGTGGGCTCCATCCCGAGAACGTCGCCGAGGTGGTCCGAAATTACCATCCGGCGGGGCTCGACGTCTCCAGCGGGGTGGAGAAGGAACGAGGGGTCAAGGATCGACACCTGATGGAAGCATTCATCCGCCGTGCTCGGCAGGCTCAGACCACCCCGTCGTCTGAGGCCTAGCGTATGTCATCGTAGCGATGGTAGCCATCATCAAAACAGTGGGCCCGAGGGAAGTTTCCCTCGGGCCCACTGTTCTCGACAGTTCGTCTCAGTCAGCGGCTCGACGAACTGGACAGGCAATGTTTAGTGGCCGGTAAGCTTCTCACGCAGAGCAGCCAGCGCTTCATCGGACGCCAGGGTACCGGCGTCATCAGCATCGGAGTGCTCTTCTTCGGAAGAATACGAAGCCTGGCCGGTGTCGACCGGTCCAGCCGCGGCAGCTTCGGCACTGTCGGCCAGGTGGCGAGCAACCTGTTCCTTGTGAGCTTCCCAGCGGGCCTGAGCATCGGCGTAGTCCTGCTCCCAAGCAGCACGCTGCTCTTCGTAGCCTTCCATCCACTCGTTGGACTCGGGGTCGAACCCCTCGGGGTACTTGTAGTTGCCTTCTTCGTCGTAGTCGGCGGCCATACCGTACAGAGCCGGGTCGAACTCGGTGCCTTCGGGGTCAACGCCCTCATTGGCCTGCTTGAGCGACAGCGAGATGCGACGACGCTCCAGGTCGATGTCGATGACCTTGACGTAGACGATTTCGCCGACGGAGACAATCTGCTCGGCGGTATCGATGTGACGGTGTGCCAATTCGGAGATGTGCACCAGACCTTCGATGCCGTCTTCGACGCGGACGAAAGCACCGAACGGTACCAGCTTGGTGACCTTACCGGGCACGATCTGACCCAGAGCGTGGGTACGGGCGAACAGCTGCCACGGATCTTCCTGAGTGGCCTTCAACGACAAGGAGACGCGTTCACGGTCCATGTCGACGTCGAGGACCTCAACGGTGACTTCCTGGCCCACTTCGACAACCTCAGAGGGGTGGTCAATGTGCTTCCAGGACAGCTCGGAAACGTGAACCAGACCGTCGACGCCACCCAGGTCCACGAAGGCACCGAAGTTGACGATCGAAGAGACCACACCGTTGCGGACCTGACCCTTCTGCAAAGCCTGCAGGAAGTTCGAACGAGCCTCGGACTGGGTCTGCTCCAGCCAGGCACGACGGGACAGCACCACGTTGTTGCGATTCTTATCCAATTCGATGATCTTAGCTTCCAGCTGCTGACCGATGTAGGGGGCCAGGTCGCGAACGCGACGCATTTCAACCAGGGATGCCGGCAGGAAGCCACGCAGCCCGATGTCGAGGATCAGGCCACCCTTGACCACCTCGATGACGGTACCGGTGACCACACCGTCTTCGTCCTTGATCTTCTCGATGTCGCCCCAAGCCCGCTCGTACTGAGCACGCTTCTTGGACAGAATGAGACGGCCTTCTTTATCTTCCTTGGTCAGCACCAGGGCTTCAATGGAGTCGCCCACCGCCACGACATCGTCGGGATCAACGTCATTCTTGATGGACAGTTCACGAGACGGGATCACACCCTCGGTCTTGTAGCCGATATCGAGCAGGACCTCGTCGCGGTCGACTTTGACGACGGTGCCAGCCACCAGGTCGCCATCGTTAAAGTATTTGATGGTCTCATCGACGGCATTGAGGAAATCGTCTTCCGTTCCAATGTCGTTGACGGCAACCTGTGGGGCATTGGTAGTAGTGGTCATGTAGTAGGGACTCCGAATGGATATGGTTTATTAACTAATGGTCTTTGAATGTTGAGAACGACCTCGCTATCGTGAAGACGCCTCAGCGTCGGTGCGGGGAAATCTCAGCAGAGCGCCGGCATGCCGGCGCACCTGATAATCTTACGGCATGACGTTGTCAAGGTCAATGTGACAACACGATCAATTCCGCAGTATTGCGCGGAACATGACGTGCTCTGCACTTAGTGGGCTGCTTGCTGCCAGGTGCGTCCGCGTCCGACTTGCACATCCAGGGGCACCGAGAGCTCGGCGGCCTGCGACATTTCTTCAACCAGAATTGTTTCGGCCCGTTCCCGTTCTGATTCTGGGACCTCGAGAATCAGTTCGTCGTGGACCTGCAACAGCATCCGCGTGTTCATCGATTCCTCGCGGAGTCGCCGGGCGACACCGAGCATCGCGACCTTGATCAGATCCGCGGCCGAGCCCTGAATCGGGGCATTCAGCGCCGCGCGTTCTGCCATATCCCGCAATTGGCGATTATCGGACTGCAAGTCTGGCAGATAGCGACGTCGCCCCATCATCGTGGAGGTATAGCCGTCGTTGCGGGCTTCTTTGACCACCCCACGCAGGTATTTTTGCACGGAGCCGAAGCGCTGGAAGTAGGAACTCATCAGCTCACGGGCCTCATCAACCGGGATTCTGAGCTGTTTGGATAGCCCGAAAGAACTCAGACCGTAGGCCAGACCGTAGGACATCGCTTTGACCTTGTCACGCATCGCAGTGGTCACCTCTGCGGGACGGACATCAAAGACCTGGGAGCCGACGAACCGGTGGAGGTCCTCACCCTCCTGAAAAGCCTGGATCAATCCGGCATCCTCGGACAAGTGGGCCATGATGCGCATTTCGATCTGCGAATAATCCGCTGTCAGCAGTGTGGTGGGTTCATCGCATCCGGGAATGGTCCCGGCCTGGAAAATGCCGCGAATACGTCGACCGGTTTCAGTGCGGACCGGAATATTCTGCAGGTTCGGGTTCAGGCTCGACAGTCGCCCCGTCGCCGCCGCGGTCTGAGAGTAGGTGGTGTGGATGCGCTGATCGGTAGCCACCGAATCGAGCAGACCCTGCACGGTTTGTTTCAATTTGGTGGCATCTCGATAGGCCATCAGGTTGTGCAGAAAGGGGTGATCGGTCTTGTCCAGCAGATCATTGAGGGATTCGGCATCAGTGGAGTGCCCGGTTTTCGTTTTACGAGTCTTGGGTAGATTCAACCGGTCGAAGAGCACGGTTTGAAGCTGTTTGGGCGAGCCCAGGTTCACCGGGTCACCGTCGATGGATTCCCGTGCTCGGTCTTCGGCGGCCTGAGCCTGATCACTAAAGACTTCCAGGAGCTCGTGGAGCTTATTGGTATTGACCGCAACCCCGGTTTCTTCCATCACGGCCAGCACTCGGGAGAGCGGAATTTCCACCTCGGTGACCAGCTGATGCGCATCGCGGGCGATCAGCTCGGGGTACATGACTTCGTGGAGTCGGATCAGCATCGACCCGGCCTGACCCAGATAGGTCTGCATTTCCTGGCTCAGTGCTGGCTCGTGAGTCTCCCCCAGATCGAGCTCACCCTGTTTATTCACCGGTGCTGTTTTGGGCACCTCGAGCGTGGTGTTCAGATACGTCTGTGCTAGCGCTGGCAGATCGAAACCGCGACGGTCCGGCTGGAGCACGTATCCGCAGAGCAGGATGTCGTCGACGACCTCGGCAATGTGGTGGAGGTCTTGGTCCTCGTTCAAGGACTGCGTGAGCACCTCGGTGGCGCCACCGGCTTTGATCAGTGTTTTCAGGTCGTAGACCACTTTTTGGTAGGAGCCCGAGAGTAAGAAATCGTTGACTTCGGCGATCAGCTCGGTGTCAGTAGACCCGGAAAGCTCGATCACACCGGCCTGGTCTTCAGTGGCGATAGAGACTGCGGCCACGGTGCCGTAGTCACCAGGGGCCGGGATTTTGCGTCGGGTGATGACCTCCGGGGCGGTGATCTGGGCGAAAACCCCGAGCGCAGTGCCACCATGGGTGGAGAGAAAATCCCGCAGCTGGGCTGCCTGGGTGATCAGCTCGATGGTGACCTCCACCGAGGCCTGAGCTGAGGAGCCTTCGAGGCCGAGACGTTCATGGAAGACATCGAAAACCCGTTCGCGCACGCGGTTGAATTCCAGGGAATCGAATAAATCGTTGATGTGGTCGTGATCCGGTGCAGACAGCGCGGTGGCTTCGAGCTGAATGGGAAGGTCTAGGTCGCGTACCAGCGCGTTGAGTTTGCGGTTACGGATCACATCGTCGAGGTGCTCGCGTAGCGCTTGGCCTTTTTTCCCCTTGATCTGGTCAGCGTTATCGATCACGCCCTGCAGATCTCCGTATTGTTTCAACCATTTGGAAGCGAAACCGGCGCCAACACCGGGGACACCGGGGAGATTATCGGCTTTTTCCCCGACTAGGGCCGCCAGTTCGGGGTACTGCGCTGGCCTAACCCCGTATTTATCCAGCACCGTTTGGGTGGTCATCGGTGGGATTTCGGAGACACCCTTGGTCGGATACAACACCGCGGTGGTCTCCGAGATCAGCTGGAAGGCGTCCCGGTCGCCGGAGACCACCACGGTGGTCCAACCGGCTTGCTCGGCTTGCGCCGAGAAGGTTGCCACAATGTCGTCGGCTTCGTAGCCGTCGACGGTGATCGCCGGAATGTTCAGGGCCTCGAGGACTTCACCGATCAGATCAATCTGGCCGGAGAATTCCTCGGGAGTTTCTTGCCGACCGGCCTTGTATTCACCGTATTCTTCCGAACGGAAGGTCGGGGTGGAGACGTCGAAGGCGACCGCGACGTGGGTGGGTTGTTGCTCGCGAATCATCGACAGCAACATGGTCAAGAATCCATACACCGCATTGGTGTGTTGCCCGGTGGTTGTGGCGAAGTTCTCCGCCGGTAGCGCGTAGAAGGCCCGAAACGCCATGGAGTGGCCATCGATGACCAACAGCCGGGAGTTCTGCTGGGAGGGCTCCGGGGACGTCACGGCGGAATCCGATGCGGTGGTGCGGGATCTTTGTTGCTCAGTCACAGCTTCCATCCTATCGGTGGGGCGCCGGGTTCTCAGCGGGTTTCCACACTCTCTCCGGTGACGTCGTCTTCGTCCAGCTCGTCAAAGTAGCCGGGGTCCATCCGTACGCCAGTCAGATAACTGGAGCGAGCAATGGCCATCGTGCCGATCGCGGAGGTACCCAGTTGCATGAAGATAATCAGGATGACCTTGAGCGTGTCAACCACGGTGGGTTGGACCAGCAGGCAGCCGACGACCACCAGGATCATGCCCAGTCCCCCGGCGGTACCAACGGCGGAGATGCGCATGAAGGGGTCGGTAAACCGCACCAGGCCCAGGGCTGCGGTGGCAAAAACCAGGGCCCCGAGCACGACGAAGACCTGGCCGAGAACGAAAGAGAAGGTGGTGATATCCATTAGCGTTGCCCCCTGGTGAGTGCTCGACCCAGCGAGATGGCGGAGAGGAATCCGATCACCGAGGCGACCAGCACAATGTCGAAGGTGAACTGACCGCCGAGTCGAACCCCAAAGATCGCGATCAGTCCGGCCACACCGAACATCAGCAAATCCCCGGCGATGGCACGGTCCGCTTCGGTCGGTCCTTTCAACATGCGCCAGGTGGCCACCAGGGTCGAGACGATCAGTAGCGCAAAGGCGATGTCAAGACCGAGGAAATCGAGATCGATCAGGTCCATGATTGGTTACCTCCCGTCCTGCTCGGCCTCGGTGTCATCGGCGAGGGCGCGCTCTCCAGCCTGAACTTCGGGATCGAAGAGTTCTTTGTAGAGTTCCGGGCCCGATCTCGGGTGTTCGGGTCGGGGGTGATCGAAACCTTCGGGACGTTTGGCGTGGAGCATATGTTCTTCCATATCCCAGGACCCCTCGCGAATGGCGTCCGCGTCTCCGTCGTAGAGCGAGTGCACGTAGATCCACCGCACCCCGTGGACGTCAATGGTGGTCCCCAGCGTCAGGGTTCCGGGGGTGATAGTAATCATTGAGGACAGCAATGTGACTTCGAGTTCGGATTCGCACCGGGTGGGCACCCGGGCGATCCCAGAGTGGGCGTTGAGTCCGGGCGTGAGGTTATCGGCAATCACCGCCCAGTTAGCGACGATCACTTCTTTGATGTACCACACCAACACGCAGATGAACCGGAAGGGCCAGCTGAGGTAGTCACCCACGCTGGCAGAACGTCGGGTTGAGATCATCCGTTCATCACCGCCTCGAGATAGTTGCTGGTATCGAGCAGGCCTTCGGCTGCCATCCCGGACAGGGTCAGTAGCAGCTGTGCGCCCAGGCCCAAGCAGATGGTGAGTCCAGCGAGCACGATCGCTGGTAGCGACAGGTTCCAGCTAATGCGTTTTTTGGGCACGGTCGACCGGTCGGATTCGATAATGGTCATCGACTGCGTGAGAGTCTGGAACTGTGATTCGGAGGCCATATGGGCCAGTTGGGGGGTCCGCGAGTTCGGATCGGAGTAGGCCGAAGCGGTTGAGGCAATAATACGGGTGGCCGAGGGGGTGTTACGCGATTTCGATTTGGTCCGCTGGGCGGATTTTTCCCAGAACATCCCCGACCAGATCTTCAGCATCGATAGCAGCGTAACCAACGAGACCACCACCATCACGACGACCGCGGCGATTTCGTCGGCTTCGACCGCTCCAAGGATCAGCAAGAACTTCGCCATAAATCCGGAGAACGGTGGGATCCCGGCCAATGACAGGGCAGCCACCAAGAAGGCTCCAGCCACCCAGGGTTCGGTACGTACGATTCCGCCCAGTGCACCGATCACACCGGTGCCGTAGCGGACTTCCACGGCCCCGGTAGACAGGAACAGGCTGGCTTTGACGATCATGTGGTGCAGCAGGTAGAAGATGCCGGCGGTCAGCCCCAATTCGGTGAACAATGCGACGCCGAGCAGGATGTAACCAATCTGGGAAACCATGTGGAAGGCCAAAATGGTGCGGGTGGTCTTCTCCCCTACCGCCCCGAGCACGCCGATGACCATAGTGAGGCAGAACAGCAATACTCCGACCCACAGAAAGCGGGTGTCGCCGTCGAAAATCACCGCGTACAGCCGGTAAATCGCATAGATGGCGACCTTGGTGTGTAGTCCGGAGAACAGCGCGGTGATCGCCGGTGAGGTGGCCGGGTAGGACCGGGCCAACCAGCCGTGCAGCGGGACGATGGCAGCTTTAATACCCAGCGCCAACAGACACACCGACGCGGCCATGGCCACCGTCCGGTCGGAGGACCCCAGGCTGGCCAGCACACCGATGTTCACGCTCCCGGCGGTGCCGTAGAGAAAACCCACACCGATCATGTACAGGGTGGAGGTGAACAGGTTCAAGGTGACGTATAACCGAGCACCGTGAACGCGACGGGCCGGGGTCTGTCGGTTGGCCGAGAGGACATACAACCCATAAGACGGCAGAAGCATGACCTCAAGGAACACGAAGAGGTTGAACAAATCCGCGGTGAGAAATGCACCGTTGACGCCGGATCCCAGGATCAACACCAGGGGGGCAAAGAACATGGAGTTGGCCGCATAGGAGGCCAGCGCGAACCAGGTACAACAAACCGTCAGGATGCTGGTGACCGTCAGCATCAGGGCCGAAAACATATCGGCC
This sequence comes from Auritidibacter ignavus, assembly GCF_029853775.1. Lineage (NCBI taxonomy): Bacteria > Bacillati > Actinomycetota > Actinomycetes > Micrococcales > Micrococcaceae > Auritidibacter > Auritidibacter ignavus. The sequence goes on along the minus strand of NZ_CP122564.1, from coordinate 511,708 downwards.
ACAAACGGAATGCCGACACCATAGGGCCATAACCCCACCGAGTGGCCCAGCGCATCCGGGTGATCGGGGTGGGCAAAGTAGGCCACCAGGTAGACCGAGAAGGCCAGGATCACGAGCTGGGTGATCATCATCACCCAGGCGTGTAGTTTCAGCCGGTTACCGACCACCGCCAGGGCCCCGCCGACCAGTAGCGGAACCGCGACCATCATCGGCAATAGCATCTCCAGCAGGTTTTGGCTCATTTCTCGCCTCCTGTGGGACGCTGTGTGCCGGCCTGCTGGGACTGCTCAGCGGCTTGTTGGGCCGAGCGGGCTTGGTCGTTGGCCTCTTCCTGGGCGTGCAAGACTTCCAAGGTGTGGGTGGCGGTGCCCGGGATGGTGGCGTCAGAGACCGCTTCTGCTGTGGTGTCCAGAGTCTCGGTGCGACCGGCAGTACGGTCACCTCGGTCACCGGTGACCGCGAGGACGAGCATGAATACCGTGATGGAGAAGGCAATCACGATCGCGGTGAGCACCATGGCTTGAGGCAAAGGGTCGGCGGCCAGTTCGGGGTCAACCTCGCCGAAGGGCTCGTGACGTCGAGACGCGCCACCGGCAGCCATCAGCACCAAGTTTCCGGCGTGGCCAAGCAGGATGAAGCCCAGAATGATGCGCAACATTTCTCGTTTGGTGAACAGGTACACGGCCCCTGCCACAAGGAGGCCAACGGTTAGTGCCAGGGTCATCGTTTCACCTGCCGATCGTGTGAGGGGTTTGCATCAGTGTCTGGTTGCCGGGACCGCGATTCAGTCCGGATCCGCTGTGAGGGGAGCACTCCGGTGGTCGGGTGGGGGTCCGGGGGTGGAGGCAATTGTTGTCCCAGAGCGCCGTCATCGCGAGGTTGATCCATACCCAACAGGTTGAAAGCCATGAGGATCAAGCCCAGCACCGCCAAGTAGACCCCCAGATCGAAGATCAGCGCGGTGTTGAGGTGCAAGCCAAATACATCGGCATGTAGTGGGGTGAGGAAGGATCCTTCGAGCATGCCCCAGATACCGGTGAGCACACCGACGACCACGCCGGTACCGATCAGCGTGATATAAGGCCAGCGCACGGGAGCGCGCTGATCGGAGGAAGCGACCAGGTACAGCAACGAGAACCCGGCCCCGGCCAGTAGCGCGGCAATGAATCCGCCGCCGGGTTCGTTATGGCCCCGGACCAGCGTGACCAGGGAGAGCACCATCATCACCGGGACGGCGATCTTGGTGAAGCTACGCAGATACGCCAGATTCACGTGAGGATGCGACAGTGGCGAGGTGCTAGAGGCTGCTGATTGCAACACCGGGTCGGGCTTGCGCGAGGCCAACAGTGCCGCCACGCCGATACCGGCCACACCGAGTACCGTGAGCTCGCCCAGGGTGTCTAGCGCACGGAATTCGACGAGGATGGTATTGACGATATTGTCGCCGCCGGTGATCTCAGCGGCTTCGGTGGCGTAATAGGAGCCCACATCAGACAGTTCGCGTCGGCCGGTCAGGGCAAAGACGCCGAGGAAGGCGGCGCCACCAGCGCCCAGGGCCGCGATGGCGGCCGGTAGGGCCTGGCGCAGCGAGGTTGTAGAGAATCGTTGGGGCAACCGCTTGAGCAGTAGCACCATGACCACCACGGTGAGGATCTCGATCAGCAGCTGGGTCAGGGCAACATCGACCGAGCCCAGGTTGAAGAACCACAGCGTGGTGGTGAAGCCGACCACGCCAACAACCACCAGGGCTGAAATGCGGGTTTGGGTTCTGATGGTAGCGAATACACCGACCCCGGTCAGCAACACCAGTGCCCAGTCCAGGGGCAGATCGAGACCATCGACTTGTTCGGGTAGGTGGCCCGGGAGTGTGAAAAGTCCGATGACGGCCAGGGCAATGACTGCCACAGCGGGCACGATCAGGTGGCGTCCTGGGTTTTGTCCGGAGGTCCAGGCACCCACACGGGCACCGAAGTCTATGAGTCCTTCACGCAGGGCTTCGACCACGCCGAGCCCGGAAATGGGAATCCCGCGCGGAACCAGGAATGCTTCGATCTCTGGCATCTTCCAGACCGCGATCACACCGCCGATGATGACCAGCACGGATAGCCCCAGGGCGGGGGTGAACCCGTGCCAGAGCGCAGAGTGGACTTCGGTGTAGCTGCCGACGGCCTCGGAGACAGCAGCGGTGGCGAGTTGATCGGTGAGCCCGGGAGCCAGCCCGAGGACGACGCCGGCCAGCGAGACGATCATCGGGAAGATCCAGAAGGTGATCTTGCCATCTTTAACGGTGCGGATATCGGCCGAGGAGCCCCGCGGGGTGTTCAGCCAGCCACGGGGTGAACGGTACTTACCGAAGGCGCCCCAGACCAGTCGGCCCGAGTAAGCGAAGGTGCAGATGGCTGCCACGACGATTGCCACGGCCAGGGCCACGTGTAATTCGCCGGGGAGGTTTGTTTCGATCAGTGCGTCGAACAGGGTTTCTTTGGACACGAACCCGAACAGCGGTGGCAGACCGGCCATGGAGGCGGCGGCGACGGTGAGCACGGTGAGAGTGGCCGGCATGTTCACGTCGCGGGAGGCCAGCATGCGCATATCGCGGGTGCCGGCTTGGTGGTCGATGATGCCAACGGAGAGGAATAAAGCGGATTTAAACAGGGCGTGGGCCATGGTGTGTAGCACCGCGGCGGTGATCGCCAGTGGGGTGCCGATACCGATGAGCATCACCAGATAGCCCAGCTGGGACATGGTGGAGTAGGCCAGCAGTTCTTTGAGGTCGTACCGACGCAGGGCGCCGAAAGCACCGAACAGACACGTGATGGTTCCCAGCAACACCAGCAACAGGGTCCACAGTCCATGCCCGGCCAGTGCTGGCGAGAACAGCAACAGGAGATAGACCCCAGCCTTGACCATCGCGGCCGCGTGCAGGTAAGCAGACACCGGGGAGATGGCCACCATGGAGTCGGGCAACCAGGCTTGGAAGGGGAACTGCGCAGATTTGGTCAGTGCTGCCATCGCCAGCAGTACCACCACGCTGGTGGTGATGCCGGGACGGGTCCAGATCTCGGAGGCTAATACCTCGGTGATCACGGTGGTTCCGGCCGCTACGGTCATCACACACACCGCAGCCAGCAGGCACAGTCCTCCGGCCACGGTGACCAGTAACGTGCGGATGGCCGGCTGGTGGGCGTGCGGGCCGGAGCGGGCGATAAGGAAGAAGGAACAGAAGGTGGTGCCTTCCCAGGCGATGTAGAAGACCAGCAGATCGTTGGACAGTACCAGCACCAGCATGGCCAGCGCGAAGGCTGACATCGTCAGATAGAAGGAGACGAGTTTTGTTGAGCCCAAATACCGTGGCGAGTAGAACAGCACCCCGGCCCCGATGAGCAACACCAGCAGAGAGAACAGCAGGGAGAGACCGTTGAGTCGGAGGTGGAAGCCGATTTCGAGCAGGCCCGGGATCCAGGGATAATACTCGATCACCTCACCGCCGGGACTGATGATGTAGGCGCTCATCAACAGGACGGCGGCCGCCAGCAGCGGCAGGCATAATACCCATCCGGCGTTGCGACCGAGCCATTGCGATAATGGGCCGGCGCTGATCACGCCAAGAAGGACCAGGATGACGGAGGCCAGAAGCACGAAGGAAGTTACCTTTATCGTTGGGGGCAGGGATGAGAAAACCTGCAGGAACCGGAATGGTCCGGGCCCCGCAGCGGGGATGGCCATCGGTCTACGTGGGCGGTAACCCGGACAGCATTTGACCCCACTGGGTGATGTGCCCGTTCGTCCCGGAATGCAAAAGCACCCAACGAATAGGAAGGAACCCGGGATGGGAGCGGCCGTACTGAGCTGGCTGTGGCATGACTCCCCCTCCGAGTATCAGACTGTGTGTTGGTGTGACGTGTGGGTGCCAGTGATGGTCATTCCGATGATCTATTTTAAACCAGGTGACCTGGAACCTCCAGGTAACCAGCAACATCATCCTTCCCTGCTTGCAGGAGACAGTCAAACACAGGCTGGCCCCGTGTCGGGGTGATGTCATAAGCACCGATGTAGCACGGGTGGGGTGCGGTGGTAAACGCGGAGAGACCGCTGAGAACAGTGGAGAGTGGTGCCCGAAGTGGGACTCGAACCCACACATCTTGCGATACCGCATTTTGAGTGCGGCGCGTCTACCAATTCCGCCATTCGGGCTGGCACTCGACCCATATTACACACAATTCTGCCTGGGAAAGAAATTCTGAACACGGTGAGAGCGGTGTCTCACGAGCTGGTGAACAGGTTGCGTAGAATAGTGACTCGGTACACATCAGCGGTCGCTTGACCGGGGTCAACGCCACGATGGTTGGAGGATGTTATGACGTCTGAGCAAGACACCGGACAGCTGGGTTTGCCACGCCAGACCCGTCGTATTGTCGTGGCCGAGGACGAGACCATTATTCGACTCGATATTGTCGAAACGCTCGAAGGCCTCGGGTACGAGGTGGTCGGTCAAGCCGAGAACGGACAACGTGCCATTGATCTCACCCGGCAACACCAACCGGATGTGGTGCTGATGGATATTTCGATGCCGGTGGTGGATGGGATTGTCGCAACCCGTGAGATCTGTGCCGAGAAACTCGCTCCGGTGGTGATTCTCACCGCGCTGCCGCAACGGGAGTTAATAATTCAAGCCACTGAGGCCGGTGCGATGGCGTATTTGGTCAAGCCGTTCAAGGAGCAGGACCTCGTACCGGCCATTGAGTTGGCGGCAGCCCGGTTTGATCAAATGCAAGCTTTGGCCAATGAGGTGTCGGATATCACCGAGCGGTTTGAAACCCGCAAAATGGTTGATCGTGCTAAGACGTGGCTGATGGAGACATTGGGACTAACGGAGCCGGAGGCCTTCCGGTGGATCCAGAAGACCTCCATGGACCGGCGACTGACGATGCATCAGGTAGCTGCGACCGTCGTTGAACAGATGAACTCCAGTCGCGGGGTGCAAGACCCCAAGGACTGAGAGCTCACGGTGGGTTTAGAGCGGTGACCAGCCTGATATCTGATCCATACGGTGACGTGGTGCGGGACTGACCGGTTCTTGACTGGTCTCGACGCTGCCCTCGGAAGTGACATCCCCAAGGCAGTGGACCTTGAGCATATTGGTGGTCCCGGGCTTACCGGGAGGTGAGCCCGCCACAATGATCACAAGTTCGCCGGGTTCGGCGACCCCTTCCCGGATCAGCTCAGCATCCACTTGGGCCGTCATTTGGTCAGTGGAATTCACGAAGGGCACGATCCGCGGTGTGACACCCCAGGTCAGGCACAGCTGGTTGTGAGTCTGGTCGGAGTGGGTGAAGGCATATATCGGCTGTTCGGGACGCAACCGAGACAGCCGATGGGCGGAGTCTCCCGATTGGGTGAAACACACCAGGTTGGTGATTTCTAGCCGTTCGGCGATATTCACGGCCGCCCGAGTCACCGCACCGCCCCGGGTGCGGGGTTTAGAGCCTAGCGGGGCGATGCGTTCCAGACCATGGACTTCGGTGGAGGTGATGATCTCGGACATGGTGCGCACGGTTTCGACTGGGTATTTACCAATCGAGGTCTCACCCGACAGCATCACAGCATCGGCACCGTCGAGGACCGCGTTGGCACAGTCGGAGGCTTCGGCACGTGTGGGGCGTGGGTTCTCAATCATTGATTCCAGCACCTGAGTCGCCACGATGACGGGCTTGGCCCAGCGACGAGCCATTTCAATGGCTCGTTTCTGGACCACGGGCACATCTTCCAAGGGCAACTCCACGCCCAGGTCACCGCGGGCAACCATGATCGCGTCGAAGGCATCAACGATGTCTTGGAGATTATCAATCGCCTGGGGCTTTTCGAGCTTGGCGATAACTGGGATTCGGCGCTGTTTTTCATCCATGATCTGATGAACCAGCTCGATATCAGCAGCGTTGCGCACAAAGGACAGCGCGATCATATCCACGCCGGTGTCCAACGCCCACCGCAGATCTTCTTGGTCTTTGTCTGTCAGGGCCGGGACATTGACCGCCACTCCAGGGAGGTTGATACCTTTGTGGTTGGAAATCTCGCCTCCGACCATGACCTCACAGATCACCTCGGTATCAGTCACCTCAGTGGCGCGCAACTGAATCTTACCGTCATCGACCAGCAATTGGTCTCCGACCGACACGTCGGCGGGCAATCCTTTGAAGGTCGTGGACACCTTTTCTGCGGTGCCGGGCACATCGTCGGTCGTGATGGTGAAGCTCTGTCCAGCGGTGAGCTCATGAGGACCGTTCTCGAAGGTGCCGGTCCGGATCTTTGGCCCTTGCAGGTCGGCAAAAATCGCCACCGGTTGATTCAGGTCCGTAGCCGCCTGGCGGATTGTGTCGTAGGTTTCACGGTGGATCTGGTGGTCACCGTGACTCATGTTCAGCCGGGCCACGTCAACGCCTGCTTCTAGCAGCTGGCGGGTCGTGTGATAGCTGGCGGTCGAAGGTCCGAAGGTGGCGACAATTTTTGCATGTCTCATAGCTTTAACCCTAGGACTGATGGGTAGAGAAAAGAAACGCTTCAGTGACGGATGTTTCGCCGCACTGATGCTGTTGCCGACGCGCGGGTTTAGCTCTCAGATCTGGTGTTGACCTGGGATGATCCTACCGGTTGGGGTGAATCCGGATGCTCGGTGTCTGTAGCGGTCTGTGTGGTGGTATCGGGTGCGCGGCCGGGAAGCCAGACAGTTTCGGCTTCCGCGCGTTTTTCAGCGGTGCGAGGCCGGGTGAAGAACAGGTAGACGAGCATGACAGCGGCCACGACGAACAGCGCCAGAGAAATCCAGGCGTGCAAGCGCATGGTGACACCCAGGATTTCGACGTCGGCGACGTAGTCGGTACGCAGATTCTCGATCACGGTGCGTCCGGCGCCATACCAGGCCACATAGCTCCACAGCATCATGCCTCGGCGTAATTGGAATTTCCGATCGATCAGCAAGAGCACGACCACGCCGAGCAGGTTCCACAACGATTCGTAAAGGAACGTGGGGTGGAACAGCGTATCGGCGGGATAGCCGTCCGGGAAATTGTAGTGGTTGGCATCAACTTCCAGACCCCACGGCAGATCTGTCGGGCCACCAAAAAGTTCTTGGTTGAAGTAGTTGCCCCATCGGCCGATGGCCTGAGCCAGTAAGATGCCGGGAGCCACCACATCGGCGAAGGCAGCAATTTTGTATCCATAACGCCGGCAGGCGATCCAGGCACCCAACGCGCCCATCGAGATCGCCCCCATGATACCGATGCCACCCTCCCAGATGTAGAGGATGCGCACCGGGTCACCGCTCCCGTCGAAACCTGGGCCGAAGAACGGGCCGGGGTTGGTGAAAACGTGGTAGAGGCGAGCTCCGACAATACCAAAGAGCAACGCCCAGATGCCGACGTCGAAGACCGCGCCCTCGGCGCCGTCACGTTTCTTCCAGCGCCTATTACCCAGCCAGAACGCCAGAATGGCGCCCAGGATGATGCACAGAGCGTATGCACGGATCTCGAGGGGTCCTAGCGTGAAGCCGTCCCAGCCGGGGGCCGGGATAGCTGCCAGTGTCTCCCAGGTGCTGATAGTCGACAACATCGGTTCCTACGATTCGTTAGTTGCGAGCAGTACCGGTTGCTAGTTTAGCGGCAAGTTCTCCCACTGCTACAGGACCGTGATCGCGTAAAGCACTCACCAGGGCCGTGCCAACGATCGCGCCATCAGCGTAACGACCAATCTGCTGGATGTGCTCAGGCTGTGAGATCCCCAGCCCCACGCACACCCGCGGTGCCCCCGCCCGGTGCGCACGATCCACCACGCGCTGGGCAGCTTCCGAGACGTGTTGACGGGCTCCGGTCACACCCATGACCGAGACGGCATAAACGAAACCACGGCTGGAGTTCACGACCAGCTCGACACGTTCATCCGAGGACGACGGTGCGGTGAGGAAGATACGGTCCAGCTCGTACCGGTCACTGGCTGTGAACCATTCATCAGCTTCTTCGGGCACCAGATCAGGGGTGACCAGTCCGGCTCCGCCGGCTTCGGCCAGCCGACGGGCAAACTCGGTGACCCCCAGGCGTGACACCAGGTTCCAGTAGGTCATCACCACCACGGCCGCATCGGTAGCTGCGGTGACGTCGTTGACGAGCTGGAAAACCTGATCAGTATGAAAACCGTTGTTCAGGGCGTGGGCGGTGGCCTTCTGGATGACTTCCCCGTCCATGACCGGATCCGAGTAAGGCAAGCCAATCTCGATAATGTCAGCGCCGTTGCGTCCCAGCTCGATGGCGGCCTGAATGGAGTCCTGCAGTGTGGGGAATCCGGCCGGCAGGTAACCGATGAACGCGGTACGCCCGGCTTGGCGGGCAGCTTCGATTTTCTCGGTGCACCGGGAGCGAATCTGGTTCCGTGTCATCTGTGCTGTGTCTCCTCGGTATCGGTGCGGTCATCCAACAGGTTGAGATACTCCGCGGCGGTCGTGACGTCTTTATCGCCCCGTCCGGAGAGATTGACCAGGATGATCTTCTGCTCGGATGCGGGGGTGGATGCAGAGACGAGACCCTGATCGTGCCACCGCTGGGCAAGTTTGATGGCACCGGCGACCGCATGTGCTGATTCCAGGGCGGGCATGATCCCCTCACGACGGGAGAGTTTTAAAAAGGCCTGCATGCACTCATCGTCATTGATGGGCTCGTAGTGGGCTCGCCCGGTGCCGTTCAAGTAGGAGTGTTCCGGGCCAACGCCCGGGTAGTCCAGACCGGCCGAAATGGAGTGAGTTTCCAGGGTTTGGCCGTCGCGGTCCTGCATCAGGTAGGACTTCGCTCCGTGCAGGATGCCCACGTCGCCAACGGTGATGGGAGCCGAGTGCTTACCGGTCTCCACGCCGTATCCGCCGGCCTCAAAACCGTAGAGTTCTACCTCGGGGTCGTCGAGGAATCCGTGGAAGATGCCGATGGCGTTAGACCCACCACCCACACAGGCGGTGACCGCATCCGGTAGCCGGCCGGTGGCATCCAGGATTTGTTGCCGTGCTTCCTCGCCGACGACCCGGTGGAAGTAGTGCACCATGGCCGGGAACGGGTGTGGCCCGGTCACGGTACCCATCAGATAGTGTGTGGTGTCGACGCTGGCCACCCAGTCGCGCAGAGTTTCATTGATCGCGTCTTTGAGTGTGCGGGAGCCAACGGTTACCGGCACCACCGTGGCCCCCAACATGTGCATACGGGCTACGTTCAGGGCCTGGCGACGGGTGTCTTCCTCCCCCATGTAGACGGTGCATTCCATCCCGAACAACGCGGCGGCGGTGGCGGTGGCCACCCCGTGTTGGCCAGCTCCGGTTTCGGCAATCAACCGGGTTTTACCCATCTTCTGGGCCAGGAGCGCCTGACCGATCACGTTATTGATCTTGTGGGAGCCGGTGTGGTTGAGGTCCTCACGCTTGAGGAACACCCGCACCCCGGGCAGGTCCTTGGCAAAGCGCGTCACTTCGGTGAGCAACGAGGGCCGGTTGATGTAGTTGGCGTAGAGATCTGCCAGCTGCGCGGTGAACTCAGGGTCCTCACGGGCGGCGTTAAAGGCCTCGGTGAGTTCGTCCAGAGTTGCAATTAAGGATTCCGGCATCCAGCGTCCGCCGAAAGGCCCGAAATAGGGACCCTGTTCTTCCCGGTATGGTCCCTGTGGTCCGGTCAGGGACCCCGGTGCGATGTGGTGATCGGCAGTTGTCATACACGTTCTTCTTTCGGGATTATTTTTCGCGTGACCGGCACCATTGACTGCGAGCTATCCAGCAGCGCTCAGTCACGCATCGGTCCTCTCGCCAGAGACACTGGTGGCACGGAAGTCACGGATCGCATCTGCGGGGGTACCGTGTTTGACCAGCGCTTCCCCTACCAGCACCGCATCGGCTCCGTGGCGGGCATAGTCGGCCACATGCTCGGGGCCAGTCACCCCGGACTCGGCCACCCGGACAACGTGTTCGGGCAGGTGTTGGGCCAGCTGAGCGTAGTGGGTGCGATTGACCTCAAGAGTTTTCAAATTACGGACGTTGAGACCGACGATCTTGGGTGCGATCTCGTAGGCACGCTGAATCTCATCGACCGTGTGGGTCTCAACCAGCGCGTTCATTCCCAGTTCATGGGTGAGGTCAATGAAGTCTTTCAGTTGCGCATCGTCGAGCGCCGCCACAATGAGCAGGATGAGATCAGCCCCGTGTGCCCGCGCTTCATAGATTTGGTACTCGTCAACGGTGAAGTCTTTGCGCAACACCGGAACATCCACTGCCGCTCGAACCGCGTCCAGGTCAGCCAGTGTGCCACGAAAGCGACGCTGTTCGGTCAGCACCGAGATCACCGCGGCACCCCCATCCTGATACCGGGTTGCCAGCTCAGCGGCAGCCGGAATCTCAGCCAGGGACCCGGCAGACGGTGAAGCGCGCTTGATTTCAGCGATGATCCGGACGCCAGTGGGGTCGTTGCGACCGTTGACCAGGGCTTGATGGGCGTCGCGAGCAGCCGGTACAGACACAGCATCGCGTTGGATTTGAGCGCGGGAGACGGCACGGATGCGCTCATCGATGTCCTCGCGGACCCCGCGGATGATCTCATCCAGAACGGTACCGGTACCACGCATAGCGACTGCGATCCTTAGTGGGAGCTATTGGTTTTGGAGCCACCGACTCCATAACCCATTTGACGCATCACGAAGCCAACAATCAGTCCGGCCACGGCAATGACGCCACCTACCCAGATCAACCAGATCTGTCCGGCCAGTAGCGCCACAGCACCCACAACCGAACCGATCAGGACCAGCACCACCAGGGCCCATGCAGCCGGGGAGTTTCCGTGTTCAACGGGGGCGGCATGGGTGGGATCGTTGAGAATGCGACCGTGATCGTCAATGATGATCTTCTCATCGGTGGGCTGAGACATCGATGCTCCTTTATGCACTGATCAAAGATGGGTGATGATTCTCTATTCTGCCACTAATCGGAACAGATGCCATCAGCACACGTCGTTGTTTACGTCTGAGTCGGCAGTCTGGCCCGGCGCTGATGGGTGCCCGTCAGGTGGGGTCCTGGCCACGGGAAAGTTCATCCCAGGCATCAATTTCAGCTGTGCGGGACGGTTGGGGCGAGGACAACGTGCCACTGGTTCCAGACTCCGGTTGCACGGTAGTCGTGGCTTTTTCGTATTTGCGGGAACTGGACAGTGACCAGTGGCGTCCGACCACCAACACAACTACCCCGAGCAGGGCTAACCCCATTCCCACGATCAAACAAATCCAACCTGCTACCGTCACCTGCACCGGGCCGGGGTCTTGAGCCAGCCCGGTGTATTCAGCCACAGCGGGTTGAATGGACCCGACGGGATCGGCAAGGACCAACCCGCAGGCCCAGGCCAGCATAGCGCCCACCAGGATCAGCAGCACACCGATCACCCAGCGTCCCACCGTGCGGACGATAGTCAGCGCGATTGCGGCGGCCAGGGCGACCAAGGCCATGGCCGTAGTCACCGGTGAGACGTCTTGACCGCTGACGGTGATCTCGGCGTCAAGCGTTTGGGGAATCTCGGTGGCACGTACCCAGGTTTGAGTGGCACAGATCAAGGCCACCGCACCGAGGGCGAGCACTAGCAACACGGTATTGCGACGAGAAAAGATCTTCGCGAGCATTACTGTTCCTCATCACGGTCATCGTCTCGGTAGTGACGGAGTTGTTCAGCGGCAAACAGGGCCCGCAACGGTGCCGAAGCTTTGGCCACGGTTTCTGCTGCTTCGGCGACTGGGACCGAGTCGGCGACGATTCCGGCGCCGGCCTGGACGTAGGCGACCCCGTCTTTGAGCAACACGGTGCGAATGGCGATGGCCATGTCCATATTCCCGGCAAAGTCGATATAGCCGACCACACCCCCATACGGCCCGCGAGCTTGGGGTTCCCATGCGTCGAGCAGTTGCAAGGCGCGGGGTTTAGGAGAGCCCGACAGGGTGCCAGCGGGGAAGGCAGCCGCCAGCACGTCCAGCGCGGATACGCTGGGTTCCAGGGTGCCCGAGACGTGGGAGACCAGATGCATCACATGGCTGAACCGTTCAATCTCCATGAATTGTCCGACCTGTACACTGCCGGGTCGGCAGACTTTGGACAGGTCATTGCGAGACAGGTCTGCTAACATCAGGTGTTCGGAGCGTTCTTTTTCATCGGCCAATAGTTCCTCGGCCAGTCGGTGGTCCTCGTCGAGGCTTGTGCCACGAGGTCGGGAGCCGGCGATGGGGTGGGTAACCACTTGGCCGTCATTGACGGTCACCAGCGCTTCCGGAGAGGCACCAACGAGCTGGAACCGGCCACTACCGTCGGGACGGTCAAAGGTGTAGAGGAACATATACGGGCTGGGGTTCATGGCCCGTAGGGCACGGTAGATCTGAAGGCCCGAGACCTGGGTTTCGGTAGTAAACCGGCGCGAGACCACGATTTGGAAGACTTCGCCGTCAGCGATAGCTTCCTGTGCCTCGGCGACGGTGGCGAGAAATTCGGATTCATCCCAGGAATGTTTAACCCGTTCAAACGTGTCGACGCCCTGCCAGCCGGCTGGGGCGACACTCACCGGTTCGGCAGCGGGTGCACTGATCAGCTGAGCCATGTTCCGGACCCGCGACACGGCGTGCTGGTAGGCCTCATCGGTTCCGTGATGGAGCCCGGTGGGATCGATCGCGTTGGCCACTAAGGTCACGGTGCCATCAACGTGATCGTGGATGGCGACATCGGACATGAGGTTCATCGCCAACTCAGGTAACTGCAGATCATCGACCGGTGGATTCGGTAGGTGCTCCCAGTGCCTGACGGTTTCCCACCCGAGGTATCCCACCATGCCCGACAGTAAGTATGGCACCTCAGTGCCAAGATCGGCACGGACATCGGAGGTCAGCTGATCCAGGGTGGTGGCCAGCACGTCCAGCGCGGTGCCCTGGGTGGGCAGTCCGGCCGGGGGTTGTCCTTGCCAATGGGCCTGGCCGTTGCGTTCGGTCAAGGTGGCTGAACTGGCGGCACCGATAAACGAGTACCGTGACCATACTCCGCCTTGAGCAGCAGATTCCAGCAGGAAGGTGCCCGCACGTTCTTCAGCCAAACGTTGGTAGAGCCCGACCGGTGTCACCGCGTCAGCCAACACCGTCATGGTAACTGGGATCACCCGGTGGCGCTGGGCCAGGTCATGGAACTCCTCAGGGCTGGGACTGATGACGCCCACATCGCGCATGGGGGTCTCCTTAAGGTTTAGGTTCGGTCGGGTCGGGTTTCGGGGCAGGGGTGATGATCACAACGACGTGACCGGACATTAGTGTTGGATCACCGGGATTTCCCGGTCAGTAAAGCAACTGGTGGTGCCGGTGTGGCAGGCTGGTCCGGTTTGGTGAACTTTCAGGAGCACCGTATCGGCATCACAGTCCAAGGAGACGGAAACCACCTGCTGGATGTGCCCTGAGGTCTCGCCTTTGCACCAGTATTCCCCGCGCGAGCGGGACCAGTACCAGGCCCGTCCGGTGGTCAGCGTCCGATGGAGTGCTTCATCGTCCATATATCCCAGCATCAACACCTGGTCGGTATCAGCGGACTGGACGATGGCCGGAATCAATCCCTGGTCATTATGCTTCAGCCGAGCGGCGAGTTCCGGGTCGAGTCCACCGGTGTGAGCGCGGTCTGGTGCGTGGTTGGGAGCATTCATGATTCTTCTAGTCTAAAACGGCTTGTCCACTATCGAGTTCACATCAGACATGCTAGGTTCCAAGTGTGACGGAAAAAGGGTCTGGTGCCCTGGCAGGGGCGGATGATTTTGTAGCGGCATCCCGCGATGCCCTGGTCTCGGCGCTCCTGGCGGCCGGACCTGATCAGCCGACCCTGTGCGAGGGCTGGCAGACCCAGCATTTGGTTGCTCATTTGCACCTGCGAGAGTCATCCCCCCTGGCTGCTGGATTGCTGTTTGCCCCGCTGTCGGAGAAGCTCCATGAGCGCACCATGGAGTTGGGTGACCAGTGCACGTCGGTGGCCGAGTATCATCGCCTCGTCGAACAATTTGCTCGGGGCCCGAAACCGGGACAGAAGCCCTCAACCGCGCGTAAAGTCGCCACCACGTTCCGTCGCACCTTCGCGGGAAAACGACTCGCTGAGGTTTCCAATCTCCTGGAATTCTTCGTTCACACCGAAGATATTCGACGCGCCCAAAACCGATGGGCACCACGCAAGCTCGCGCAGGACTATGCTTCAGCACTTTTTGAACAACTCAGCCACACCGCCAAGTGGCAGTATAAGAAGTCCTCGGTGGGAGTCGCCCTGGTGCGTTCCAACGGTGAGCGTATTGTGGCCAAGAATGGATCGGAGTTTACCTACATCACCGGACCGGCCGGTGAATTGGTGATGCACGCTTTTGGTCGTACCGACCACGCTTTGGTACTGATCGACCAGGCCTAGACCTCATTCACCCTCGCACACGGAGTGAAATCACTGGCCTGAGCACCGAACCGGGAAACCGGCCTGTCGTATCTGCTCCTTGACCCGAGCAATCATTTCGTGGGGCCCGAAGTGGAAGAGCGAGGCGGCCAAGACTGCATCGGCGCCGGCCTGAACGGCCGGAGGGAAATCCTCGGGTTTACCCGCGCCACCGGAAGCAATCAGGGGCACGCTGGCATGGGGACGAACCGCCTGGATCATCTCTAGGTCAAAACCTTGCTGAGTCCCGTCGGCATCAATAGAGTTCAACAGGATTTCGCCCACCCCGCGGTCGCAGGCCTCGCGCACCCACTCCACAGCGTCGATCCCGGTGCCGCGTTGACCACCGTGGGTGGTGACCTCAAAGCCAGAGAGCACCTGCGGGTCACTGGTTCGACGAGCATCAACCGAGAGCACAAGCACCTGGTTGCCAAACCGTTGAGCGATCTCGTTGATCAGTAGCGGACGTGTCACGGCCGCGGAGTTCACGGAGGTTTTATCGGCACCGTGCCGCAATAGCCGGTCGACATCGTCAGTACTGCGCACCCCACCTCCAACCGTGAGCGGGATAAACACCTGCTGGGCTGTTTGTTGCACCACCTCGTAAGTGGTCTCCCGGTCGGCGGTAGTCGCCGTCACGTCGAGGAACGTCATCTCATCAGCCCCAGCTGTGTTATACCGGGTGGCCAGCTCTACTGGGTCCCCGGCGTCACGCAGGTCGGTGAAATTCACTCCTTTCACCACGCGACCGTCATTGACGTCCAGGCAGGGAATAATACGGATAGCGACTGACATTGACGAAGCAGTTCCTTGTCGTAGTTCGGGGACAGCAGGGACGTGGTGCGCGTGGGGTCGGCGCCGGTCTAGAGCCGAATAGCGTGAATGGCCGAGGCCAGGATGGCCCGAGCCTTCAGCTGGTACAGCTCGTCCATGATCTTATTCATGTCCTTTTTCAACACCATGGAGCGCACCGCGACCCAGTTGTCATCGGCCAGCGAGGAGATGGTCGGCGATTCCAGGCCCGGGGTGACAGTGAGTGCCTGATTCAGATGTTCCCGACGGATGTCGTAGTCAATCATCACGTAGCGACGGGCGACCAACACAGACTTCAGACGGCGGATCAGCACATCCAGACCAGTGGGGTGTTGGCCCGTGCGAGTGATCAGGATGGCCTCGGAGTGCATAATGGGGTCACCGATGACCTCCATTCCTGCTGCTTTGAGAGTGCTACCGGTCTCGACCACGTCAGCGATCGCATCGGCCACGCCCAGAGATACTGAAGATTCCACGGCACCATCTAGGTGAACGATACGGCCAGGGGTGATCTCCAACGTATCCAGGTAGTCAGCAAGCAACCCGTCGTAGCTGGTTGCAATACGTTTACCGGCCAGCTCCTGAACGTTCGTGAAGTGCCCGTGAGGTGCTGCGAACCGGAAAGTCGACTCGGCGAAACCCAAGGCCATGATCTCCTCGGCGGTATCGCTGACCTGTGCATCGACGAAAAGGTCACGACCGGTCAATCCGATGTCCAGGCTACCGTCGGCCACATAGACGGCGATATCGCGTGGGCGGAGATAGAAGAACTCGACCTGATTGTCGTTGTCGACCATGACGAGTTCTTTACGGTCTCGACGTTGCCGGTAGCCAGCTTCGAGAAAGATGGCTTGGGCTGCTTCGGATAGGGAGCCTTTATTCGGCACAGCGACGCGCAACATGGGTGTGTTTTCTCCTTGGTGTAGTCCCGAGATGACTTAGAGGTGCCGGTAGATATCCTCGAGCGTGAGGCCTTTGGCGATCATCATCACTTGGAGGTGATAGAGCAACTGCGACATTTCCTCAGCGGCTTCGGCATCGGTTTCATATTCTGAAGCCATCCATACCTCGGCAGCTTCTTCGACGATTTTCTTGCCGATAAAATGTACCCCCCGGTCCAGTTCAGCAACGGTGCCGGAGCCTTCTGGACGGCTGTGGGCTTTCTCAGTGAGTTCGGCAAAGAGTTCTTCGAAGGATTTCACCCCTTCAGACTACCTGGCTTTCCTCGCTTGTGAGTTAGCGCTCACCCGATGCGTCAGAATGAGACCCGGGTTGCAGAGTGGGGTCCGGCATGCGAGTTTCTATTTCGGGCTTCTCGTGGGCTCTGGCGTGGGCCCAGACAAAGAATCCTGCCAACGTAAACGCACCGTAGAAGATGTACATCGATCCGGTTGCGTAATACCCGGCCGAAAACAGCAGGGGCACCCCGACGATATCGACCGCGACCCAGATCAGCCAGAATTCAACCCACCCTTTGGCCATTCCCCAGGTCGCTAACAGCGAGCCGACAAATGTCCAGGTGTCTGCCCAGACCGGTTCATAGGATCCCAAGAGCCTAAACAGGGGTGTGATGGCGGCGGTGCCTCCCACCAGGGCAATAATTAATCCCAGACGCACCGGCCAGGAAGCCCACTGTGGGGTAATCGCCGTGGATTCTGAGTCGTCTCGTCCTGCTTCACGTTCTTTCTTCGATCGCTGCCATTGCACCCATCCGTAGATCGACACCACGATGAACATGATTTGGCGACCGGCCTGACCGAGTAGATTAACCGCGTCTTCCCCACCGAAAACACCTGCAAGAAAGACGGTCAGTAGCAACATATTGCCGATGATGCCCACCGGCCACGCCCACACCCGACGGACCATACCACCCAGCGCAGAGGCCAGACCGAACAGGTTCCCCACGACCTCACGGACCAGTAGACCTCCACCGGCAACCGGGATCGTCCAGTCGAAAACGTCGATGAACCAATCCATACCAGTCAGCTCGCTGTGCTCCGCGATGGGGTCTGAGGGCATCGGTGGCCTCGGGCAGCTAGGATGCGTAGCTGATCAATGGCTTCGCTTGCATCCTCGGCCCCGTAAACCGCCGAACCAGCCACGAACGTGTCGGCGCCTGCTGCTGCCGCACGTTCAATGGTCTCCGCATTAATCCCCCCGTCGACTTGCAGGGCCACCGGTAGTTCTGCCGCACTGATCGCCTGGCGGGCCCGGCGAATTTTCGGCAGGACCATCTCGAGGAATGCTTGGCCGGAAAAGCCCGGCTCGACAGTCATCAATAACAGCATGTCGAGTTCTCCCAGCATGTCCAGGTACGGCTCTATGGGGGTGGCTGGTTTCAACGCCATCGAGGCCCGTGTACCGGTCGCACGTAACTGCTGTGCTAAGCGAATCGGGGCCGCTGAGGCTTCGGCATGAAAGGTTACTGACTCCGCGCCTGCCTCGGCGTAGGCTGGGGCCCATCGGTCGGGGTCTTCGATCATCAAGTGGATATCGAGTCCTAGATTCGTGGCCCGACGAATTGCCTGGACCACCGGCAAGCCGATGGTCAGGTTGGGAACAAAATGATTGTCCATCACGTCGACGTGCACCGCATCAGCAGTGGGTATTTTCTGCAGTTCCTCGCCGAGCCGAGCAAAGTCGGCCGAGAGAATAGAGGGATGAATCTGCGGTATTGTCACGGTGCTCTCTCTGATGTGTCGGGTGCGGATGAGGTGAAGTGTGATGGTGGAGGCGGGAAACTCTTAGCCTAGTCAGGCCCGTCGGTTTTGGCCATCAACGCAATGAACATGGCATCGGTGTGATGCAGGTGTGGCCACAGCTGGGCGGTTGCCGGTTGTCCTTCGGCACT
This sequence comes from Auritidibacter ignavus, assembly GCF_029853775.1. Classification (NCBI taxonomy): domain Bacteria; kingdom Bacillati; phylum Actinomycetota; class Actinomycetes; order Micrococcales; family Micrococcaceae; genus Auritidibacter; species Auritidibacter ignavus. The sequence goes on along the minus strand of NZ_CP122564.1, from coordinate 493,562 downwards.
GGGAGTCAGACTGGTTCGCTCCAACCGGTCGGTGGCGGCCCGCAGAACCGCTGCCGGCGTATCGACCAGTCGCAACTCAGGGTGGCGCTGGAGTAAGTCCTGGACTTGGAGCTGAGTTTCCACCTGATGGGGAGAACAGGTGACATACCCCAGGTATCCCCCCGGCTCGAGCAACTCCACGGCCGCATCAGCCAGTTGCCGTTGCAACTGAGAAAGCACCGCCAAATCTTGCGTGGTGCGACGCCACCGCGACTCCGGACGGCGGCGTAGAGCACCCAGCCCCGTACAGGGTGCATCGAGCATAATGCGGTCAAAGGTTTCGGGTGCTCCGTGTTGTGCCAGTCCGTCGGTGAGTTCCCGACCGTCGTAGGTGACCAGCTCCCAGACCGAGCCTTCCACCGGTGCCAGAGCCTGGCCCACCAGGCGCGATCGATGCTCGGAGACTTCATTGGCCACCAGGTGCGCACCGGCGCGTTGGGCTTCTGCCGCCAACAGCGCGGCTTTACCGCCCGGACCGGCGCACATGTCTAACCATCGTTCGCACTCCCCGACCGGGGCAACCTCGACCAGGGCGCGGGCAGCCAATTGGGAGCCGACGTCCTGGATCCGCACAGCTCCGGTAGCCACACCGGGGATCTTGCCGGCGTCGCCACCGGAAAAAGTGGCCGCATCCGGGGCCAAGCTTGAGGGTTCCGCGCCGTGATCCAATACTGGCTGAAGTTCTCCGATTCCCGGAAGTGCCACGAGATTCACATCGGGGGCCAGATTATCGGCCTCCAAGAGTTGCACCAGCTCACCGGCGGATCGGCCGTGGGTCACCAAAGCTTGTTTCAACGCACGAACAATCCAGCGTGGGTGCCCATACCGGATGGCCAGATCATCGTCACCGTCACCGGGCGCCAACTTTTCCAGCCACTCATCGAAGGTGGCGTGCGATACCTTGCGTAGCACCGCGTTAACCAATCCGGACGGTCCGGCACCAATCTGGTCTCGCACCAGGGCCACTGTGGAGTCCAGCGCGGCGTGGGTGGGGACCCGCATATGCATAAGTTGGTGAGTTCCCAAACGCAACACGTCGAGCACTTCGGGATCAAGCTTGTCCAATTCCCGGTCCACACACTCGGCCAGAATCGCATCGTAGCTACCCTGCCAACGCAGGCTACCGTAGGTCAGCTCTGTAGCGAACCCGGCGTCACGTTTGTTCAGCCGGTTGCGCCGAATGTACTGCGGTAGCACCAAGTTTGCGTAGGCATCATCGGCCGAAACAGCACGTACCACCTGGTAAGCGGTTAGCCGCGCCGGATCTGCGGTGCGGTTGCGGTGCGAGGGCGCCTGGGAGGAATACTGCCGTTTCTTGCCCGAGGCACCACGGTTGCGAGTTCGTCCCTGCCGGTTTCGACGTTCACGACGTGGTTCAGCAGCCGAGTTGTCTTGGTATGCAGTGTTCATCGTCTCTGATCTGTCTTCCCTGTGCTGGCCACGAATAGATCGGGGGCGGTCGCGGTAGTCAGGAGTCTGACCGGTGCGTTCTGACCGCGAGCCCAATTAATGGCGGGCATCATTTTCTTCCCGGCCGGCTGGATTGCGGTAATTTCGACGCTTCCCTCCGCACAACTCAGCACGACGCGCTTGCCTCGCACGCTGAGGGTACCGGCCTGGGATGCAGTCGGCTCCTCCGGGGTGACTTGACGTGCGCCGCCGAGCTTGACTCGCACTGCTTGAGCCGTGGGGTCTTCGTCACCGCCGTCTGCCGTCGGACCGAGGTTGTCGGTGACCAGCATCCCCCAAGCGCCCGGCTCCGGGGTGGTGCCGTTAATCCGGGCGAGCACGCGCTCAGCCGGCTGGTTAGCATCAATCAAACCATCGACGCCCGAGAGCTTGGGGGCGTAACTAGAGTCCCCGGTCTGTGCTCGTGGCGTCACCGTTCCGGCCGAGATCGTCTCCACGGTGTGTGCGAGAAGCTCTCCTCCGCGTGTTGCCATGTCTTCCAGCACTGCACCTGCGGTTTGCTCCGGGTCGATGGTGTAGTTTTGTCTGGCCCACACGGCTCCGGAATCGAGCCCTTCATCGAGCTGAAATACCGTCATTCCCGTGTGGTACCGACCGTCAATCATGGCCTGTTGAACCGGGGCCGCGCCACGGTACTCGGGCAAGAGCGAAAAGTGTAGATTGATCCAGCCCAGACGAAGATGCGCCAACACGTCTGCCGGTAGCAGCGCCCCGTAGGCAACCACAACACCCAGATCGGGTTGGAGCTCATCGAGCTGGGGCAGCACGGATTGGCCGTGGACACCACTGAGCCGGTTGGCTTTGATGACCGGTAGCCGGTGGTGCGTGGCATAATCAGCCACCGGTGAGGCCGTGAGTTTCTTGCGTCGTCCAGTGGGGGCGTCCTGACGGGTCAAAACGCCAACGATCTCCACGTCAGTGCTGATCGTAGCCCGCAGGGATTCCAGCGCGGTCACCGCGGGCTGCGGGGTGCCGGCAAACAGTATGCGCATCCTAGCCTCGTTTTCCTCCGGGGGTATGTTGCTTCAGGCTCGGGGCCAAGTGCAGGCCGGCGGAGTGACCCTCGCGCATAAACGCCGAGCCGATCTGCTCGGCCCGTTGATGCTGGGTCTGGGCGGTGTCAGCCTTGAACTGTTTGGTATTCATCGCCCGGCGCGCCTGATGCCGTTGTTCGCCCTGCAGACGATCCACAAACAGGTGACCGGTCAGATGATCGGTTTCGTGCTGAAGCATCCGCGCGAACAAGCCGTGCCCGTGGTAGGTCACTGCCTGGCCTTCAGTATTGAGTCCGGTTACTGTCGCTTCTGCGCGCCGGGGTGGCGCGTAGAACAGTCCCGGTACCGACAGGCAACCTTCCGACGGCTCGTACAATACGTCACCGCTGACCTCGAGGACAGGATTGATGACGTGACCTTGCCGACCCTCCACGTCGAAGACGAATAACGATTGGCTGACCCCGACCTGGGGGCCGGCTAACCCGACACCATCGACCGCCTGCATCGTTTCCATCATGTCTGTGATCAAACGTCGTAGTTTGTCGGTTCCGAAACGAGCCGAATCAACCTCTCGGCAGGTAGTCTTCAGGACCGGGTCTGGTACCGTGCGTAAAGCTAAAACAGTCACCAGGCCACCCTATCCCGATCTGGGCGCACGGCCTAGCGCGCCCTCGCCGGCGGGGCAATGGGTCGTAGCGCAGGAGGAGTGTTCTCCACCACGCGGGCGTACTCCCAGGCTTGACGCAGTGACCAGAATTTGCGCCAGTGATCGGCCAGCACCTCGGGGCGGGCTTGATAGGCCACTGCTTCGGTTTCGCCCAGGGCCACCGCCAACAGCACCGCGTCATGCCCAAATTCCCAGGGCACCCAGCTACCCTGGTCGGCATCACGTAAGGATTCTTCGGCTTTCATGCCGGCGGTCAATTGCATGACCACTTTTTCATCCAGTGGCTTCACCCGCCCATCACGGGTCGTGCCTTTGGTTTTGTAGTCAATCAAGCAGATCCGGCCACCAATTTCGGCCACCAGATCCAACGTCCCGGCATAACCGACCGTGTGATTCCACACCGTGACTTCAGCGGCCAGAGCGCGGACCTGATAGTTTTCCCACCACTCATCGAACCGGTCCGCGAAAGCAGTCTCTGCGTGCTCGACCAGCAGTTGACGAGCCTGTGGCACCTGATGAGATTGACCCAGCTGTGCGCGGGCCACCTGTTCTGCATAGTAGTGCACCCGGTCACCACGTTCGGCTGCCTGGTCGCGGTACTGGCTGGCGGCCTCATTGGCGTGTCGAGCGAGCGCTTTGAGTTTGGGCCCGGAGCCAAGCGCCTGTGGCAATCGGGTATCTGTGATCAGTGCCTGGGTGGCCATATAGCTGGCCCAACCGGTCAGGTCAGCTGGCTGTTGCGCAATGACCGTGGTGATGGACGGAACTTGGGGAGCATCCCGGGTACTTCGGGCATACATACGTCCGGCAGGTGTTTGATGCGCCAACAGGGGTTGAGTCATAGTCACCATTGTCGCCGATGACCACCGACAGCTCCAGATTGAGTCGTGACGATCGCGCCCTGGTGCAGTGGTGCCCATGAGCGCTTGATCACACGACACTCACGCGTCCTTTCTCGGTCTGCCGCATCATTGCGGGCTCACGGTGGCATACGAAGGTGTCTGTTGGGGGCTAAACACCGCAGGATCCCGCTCACGACACACCGCCACTGGTGCTCGATTGGACGAATCGTGAGTTTGTGTAATAGAGTTTCAACTCGTTGGAAATCGCCCCCGGGGCTCCGGACGCGGTTTTCTGATGCGGATGTAGCTCAGCTGGCTAGAGCACCACCTTGCCAAGGTGGGGGTCGCGAGTTCGAATCTCGTCATCCGCTCGCAGAACAAGCACCCTGGTGGGGTGGCCGAGTGGTGAGGCAGCGGCCTGCAAAGCCGTCTACGCGGGTTCGACTCCCGTCCCCACCTCAGATGCTCCCCCGGACAGGGTGGTAACCCAGTAGTATGGGGAGTGTTCAAGTTCTGATACTGTGGTCGATGGCCACGGCATCTGAGCGCGATTGGCGCAGTTGGTTAGCGCGCTTCCTCGACACGGAAGAGGTCACTGGTTCGAGTCCAGTATCGCGCACTGAACCGGTGCATGGTTCATGCGGATGTAGCTCAGCTGGCTAGAGCACCACCTTGCCAAGGTGGGGGTCGCGAGTTCGAATCTCGTCATCCGCTCCAACACCAGGCTGGTCACGCGAGATCGTGACCAGCCTGCTTTTGTCTCTGCAACCCCCGCCGGTGCCGAAACCGGGTCTACTTTGCTTCGGTTTGGCCGAGCACACCTTCCCGTGCTAACGCGGTCATGCGCGAGACCGTTCGGAAATATTTCTTCAGGTACCCGCCGTTCATCATCTCCTCGGTGAACAGCTGGTCGAATGGCACACCGGAGGCGATAACCGGAACGTCCTTATCGTAGAGTCTGTCGGCCAGCACCACGAACCGCAGGGCCATCGCCTGCTCGGTAATGGTCTCCACGTCGTGGAGCACCAGCACGTCGATATCCTTGACCAATTCGCGATAACGGGAGGGATGAACCTGTGAGAGGTTTTTCATCAACGCTGCGAAATCGTCGACCGCCACGACGTGGGCTTCGGGGAAGTTCTCCTGGGCCAGGTGTTCAATCTTGTCATCCTCCACCGGGTCGGGGGCTTCTTCCAGACCGCGGTGGCGGTAGTCTTCACCGTCAATGCGGACCACTTCAAATTGAGAGGACAATACCTGAATCTCCCGTTTGAAGTCTTGGGCAGCGAAGCGTCCTTCTCCGAGTGCACCTGGCAAAGTATTGGATGTAGCCGCCAGTTTCACCCCGGCATCGGCCAGCTCACGCATCAGACGCGACATCAGCACGGTATCGCCGGGATCATCGAGTTCGAACTCGTCGATGCACACCAGTGAGTACTGTTTGAGCACCTCAACGGTTTTGCTAAAGGTTAGTGCCCCGACCAGGTTCGTGTACTCCACAAAGGTACCGAATGCTTTATGGTCGCCTCCGGCCGCATGCCACAGTGAGGCCAACAGGTGGGTTTTCCCTACACCGAAACCACCGTCAAGGTACAGGCCGGCAGGCTGGTTGTCCTTCTTCTTTTTCTTCCCAAATAAACCGAGGAACCCTCCGGAGGTGTTCGAACCGGAACCGGAGATGGACTCGGCGAATTTTTTCAGACGACTGACCGCTTCAGCCTGAGATGGATACCGATCATCAGGAATGTAAGTCTCGAACGACACCTCACCAAAGCGATAGGAGGGGTGGAATCCTGCCAGCAGTTGTTCGGCAGATACCTGGGGTTGACGTTCGGCCAAGCGGACAATCTCGGTCACGAGGAACAGGCCCTTCTGGTAGGAAACGATGATGAGAAGAAACCAGTGAAGTTTCCTGTCACGACACTACCCCGAAAACTTCTCGCCCCGATACATCTGCCAGAAGACATCCTGTTTCGTCCCGACGAGCGCACCTGCATCCTATGACTTTGTATGACGCAAACACCCCCGGGGCCCTGCCATCGACCATCGTCGAAGATTAGGGTTAAACCCACACAGTGACGTGAGTCAATGACCCCAACGGAAAGGTGCAACCACGATGAGCGAGACACAAAACACTCCCCCGGTCGAGTCCAGTGAATACGCCCACCCGGAAAAATTGGTCTCCACCGCGTGGGTTGCCCAGCACAAAGATGATCCCAACGTGGTGATCTTGGAGTCCAATGAAGACACGCTGTTGTACTCCACCGGCCACATCCCTGGCGCGGTCAAAATTGACTGGCACACCGAACTTAATGACCCGGTGACTCGTGACTTCGCGTCGCCAGAACAGTTCGCCGAGGTGGTCGGTTCCAAAGGGATCGACCGCGACACCACCGTGGTGTTCTACGGCGATAAGTCCAACTGGTGGGCTGCCTACGCACTGTGGGTATTCACGCTCTTCGGTCACCCAGACACTCGGTTGATGAATGGTGGACGGGATAAGTGGATTGCCGAAGGACGCGAAATCACCCAGGAGAAGCCTGATGTCAGCGCCGTCGAGTACCCGGTTGTGGACCGCGACGATACCACCAACCGTGCGGTACAATCCCAGGTGCTCAACCATATTGGCCATCGCCCCCTGATCGATGTGCGCTCCTTCGCTGAATACACCGGAGAGACCACCCACATGGCCGGCTACCCGCAAGAAGGAACCCTGCGCGGTGGACACATTCCTACCGCGCAGTCGGTGCCGTGGGCCTCGGCAGCCCGCGAGGATGGAACCTTCAAATCGGTCGAGGAACTTCGCGAGATCTACACCCAGCAGGCTGAACTCGGTGATACCGATGATGTGATTGCCTACTGCCGTATTGGTGAGCGTTCTTCCCACACCTGGTTCGTGCTGAAGTACCTACTCGGCTACGATTCGGTGCGGAACTACGACGGCTCCTGGACAGAGTGGGGTAACTCGGTGGGTGTGCCGATTGTAGAAGGCGAAGAACCCGGCACCGACCCACGGTCGCACTAGGTCAGATTCAGAACCGGATCTGGTCTGCTCAGCCCACAGTGATGGCACCTGTTGTCGTTAGGATGACAGGTGCCATCGGCGTAGAATGGAGCGGTGCCGGTGGCCCAGATCAGCGCCGGCAGGTCCTTCGTTGCTGAAAGGGTGTTATGACCGCAACCTATCCCGCCCCGCTACAGGAGATCATCGACGATTTTCAGGCCGTTCCCGAGGCAGACCGTCTGGAATTACTTTTTGAATTCTCCGAGGAGTTGCCGGAGGTTCCGGAAAAATACGCCGGGCACGAGGACGAGATGGAACAGGTTGTAGAGTGCCAGACCCCACTATTTTTGGCGGTTGAAACCGGTAAGGGAGAAGACCCCGAGGTGACTCTGGTGATTTCCGCGCCAGCGGAGGCACCCACGACCCGCGGTTTCGCCTCAGTGGTCCTTCAGGGGATTTCCGGTTTCAAAGCCTCCGAAATTCTGGCCGTGCCCGATGATATGGCCAGCCAGCTGGGTCTGACTAAGGCACTCACACCCTTGCGTTTGCGTGGCATGAGCGCGCTCTTGGGTCGCATCAAGCGTAATATCACCGAACAGCTCACCTAAAAGCCAACCTTGGTCTCCTCACGGTCTGTGGCAGTTGGTGCTTCTTAGTCCTTGCCACGCAAGTCACGGGTGCCGGGCAAACCGGAGGCCCCGCCACGGGTTGCCGTGAGGTGTTCTGCCAGGACATTTTCGGTAGCTTGCAACACCTCGGCAACAGATTCAGTCACGGAGGTCTGCGTCATGCCCGGGCGGGTATACAGCACGCGCGAGACCGTATCGGCGCTGAAGTTCGGGAAGACCTGGTCTAAGATGCCGGTCATGTTCATCAGCGCCAGCACCGGCCAGGTGGTGAGATCCACAGGCTCATTTTCAAATAACGCTCCGCGAAGCACCGTCACAATGTCGACGTTCTCGAACGCACCCCACTTCCGGTACCGGGTGCAGGGCCAAATGCCCAATATTTTTTTGTTGAGCTCTTCGACCATCTGCCGTTCTTCGAGCTGAGCCAACACCGCATCGAACAGCGCGGTACGACCGAACCGGTAGATCCACTGTTCGGCGTCCTGATTCTCAGGGGAATCCTCTAGGACCTGGGATATTCGCGCCAGCGGCGTGTCACTTCCAGAAAACTCTTCTGATTGGATGACCAGGTCCTGCGTGACAGTCAGCAGGCCACGGCGGGTAAGGTCCGCTAATTCAGCTCCGGCCAAGGCCAACGACACCATGTTTTTGGAAGCCAACAATTTTCCACGATCATCGATGCATAACAGCAAGAACATCTCGCCCAGGCTCAGGGGGTTCTGCGTGGATTCGTCCTCGGCAGGGGTGTAAGTAGTCATAGCGCCTCATTGTGAACGGTCAGCGGCATCGGTCTGGTGACCGGACTGCGACTGGTGGTGGTCAAATTCTTGGGTCGCCTCCGGCCAATCCTCGGCGATGAGCTCGCGCATTTCTGCCAGAGTCTGCGTCAGTGCTTTAGTCTGGGCGATAATGGGCATAAAGTTCCCGTCTCCGCCAAACCGCGGGACAATGTGCTGATGCAGGTGGGCCGCAATCCCGGCACCGCCGACCTTGCCCTGGTTCATCCCCAGGTTATACCCCTGGGCTCGTGAAACCCGTCGGAGCACGACCATGCCAATCTGGCTGAGACGTCCGAATTCGGCAGTCTCTTCGATGGTTAGGTCCGTGTAGTCAGGAACATGACGGTACGGACACACCAACAGGTGCCCGGGGTTATAGGGATAGAGGTTCATCAACACATAACAATGCTCACCCCGGGTGACAATCAAGGAGTCCTCATCGCTACGTGAGGGGCCAGCACAGAACGGACAGCTTGCTTCATCCTTGACTTGTCCCTGGCCACGCTTGACGTAGGCCATCCGGTGTGGGGTCCACAACCGATCGAGCCGGTCCGGGGTTCCCGGCAGCTCAAAGCCATCGGTCACCTCGGCGTCTTCTGGGTGAGGAGTCTGTTGGTTATCCGTCATGATTTAAACCTGCTCTTTAGTCTCCACCGCCTGCACAATGCGTTCAATGGCTTGATCGATCGGCACCCCGTTGTCCTGGGAACCGTCCCGATACCGGAAGGAGACCGCACCGGCTTCTTGGTCTTCTCCCCCGGCAATCAGCACGAAGGGAACTTTCTGCTTCGAGGCGGTGCGGATCTTCTTCGGGAATCGGTCGGTGGAATCATCCAATCGCACCCGAATACCGCGCTCGCGCAACCGTTGCACAATGGTGTCCAAGTAGTCATTGAATGCCTCCGCAACCGGGATGGCAATGACTTGTTCGGGAGCTAACCAGACGGGGAAAGCACCCGCGTAGTGTTCGGTGAGCACGCCAAGGAAGCGTTCAATCGAGCCGAACAGCGCGCGGTGGATCATCACCGGACGCTGCCGGGTGCCGTCGGCTGCCTGGTATTCCAGGTCGAAACGTTCCGGCAGATTGAAATCCAGCTGGATGGTCGACATCTGCCAGGTGCGTCCGATGGCATCGCGAGCCTGGACGGAGACCTTCGGTCCATAGAAGGCAGCCCCACCCGGATCGTCAACCAGTTCCAGACCGGAGTCGGTGGCCACTTCGGCCAGGGTGCGGGTGGCTTCTTCCCAAATCTCGTCCGATCCCACGAACTTCTCGGGGTCCTTAGTCGACAGTTCCAAATAGAAGTCGTCGAGCCCGTAGTCCTTCAGCAAGTCCAGCACAAACTTCAGGGTATTGGACAGCTCGTCTTTCATCTGTTCGCGGGTGCAGTAGATGTGCGCGTCATCCTGTGTCATCCCGCGCACGCGGGTCAGACCGTGCACGACACCGGATTTCTCATAGCGATAGACCGACCCGAACTCAAATAACCGCAACGGCAGTTCACGATAGGACCGGCCACGAGAGGCAAAGATCAAGTTGTGCATCGGGCAGTTCATCGGCTTCAGGTAGTAGTTTTGGCCCTGGCGAGTGACGTCGCCGGTCTCTGGGTCCCGCTCTTCATCGACATGCATCGGCGGGAACATCCCCTCGGCATACCAGTCCAGGTGGCCGGACACTTCATACAGGTGCTGTTTGGTGATATGCGGGGTATAGACGAACTCGTAGCCGGCTTCTTCGTGGCGGGTCCGAGAATAGTCTTCCATTTCCTTACGAATAATTCCGCCCTTGGGGTGGAAGACCGGAAGACCGGAACCGAGCTCATCGGGGAAAGAGAACAGGTCTAGTTCGGCACCGAGTTTACGATGGTCACGACGCTCGGCTTCAGCCACGCGTTCCTGGTAGGCTTTCAGATCCTGTTTGGTCGGCCAAGCGGTACCGTAGATGCGTTGTAGCTGCTTATTCTTCTCATTCCCCAGCCAGTACGCGCCAGCGGCGCGGGTCAGGGCGAAAGCATTGGAGATCAGCTTGGTGGTCGGCACATGCGGTCCACGGCAGAGATCTTTCCAGACGGTTTCACCATGGTGATCGATGTTGTCGTAGATGGTGATTTCGCCGGCGCCAATCTCTACTGAGGCGCCTTCGCCGGTGGTATCGGCTTCGTGCTGTTTGTCGAGCAACTGGAGTTTATAGGGCTCGTGAGCCAGCTCTTCGCGGGCTTGCGCTTCGGTGACTTCACGGCGACGGAAATGCTGAGTCTGGTTGACAATTTTCAGCATTTTCTTTTCCAGAGCCTTCAGGTTTTCTGGGGTAAAAGGTTCCTCGACGTCAAAATCGTAGTAGAACCCGTCGGTAATGTAGGGGCCAATACCCAGCTTTGCATTGGGATACAGCTCTTGAACGGCCTGGGCCAGCACGTGTGCGGTCGAGTGACGCAATACCTCGAGACCTTCAGGGTCGGTGATGTCCACAGCCACCACGTCGGCACCATCGGGAATGGTGCGGGACAGGTCCTGCAATGCGCCATTGACTTTCATGACCACCGTGGTTTTTTGATCGACGAAGAGTTCGGTACCGGTTGTCTCTGCGCCCACCGCACGTTGTTCGCCATCAACGGTGATCGTGATTTGGTTCATTTCGGCCACAGGCCTGTTCCTCCTTGATGTCAGGTTGAGCTTTTGATGGCATACGGGACCACCAAACAACCACAGCACATTCTACGCCTGACCCCGGGTTCTCCCCTATTTCGCTGAGTGTTGTCAGTCATGGGCGAGGTCAATCACCACGCGACTGGGATTTTCGAGAACCTGCACGCGGTACTGACGTTGTTGGTCCACGCCAATGTAATAGGTCGAGGTGGCCTCCCAGGGTAAGTAGGTCACCACATCTTGGGCCACTTGGGCATCCAGGGAGGTCACCCGATGCCCGTTCTGTAGCGCCTGGGCTTCGTCAACCTGATCGTGGGAGGCCATGCCGGTGAGATTGATTTCTAAATAGGTGCCGGAAGACTCCTCGGCTCCCGGAATGGGTTCCCCAATACCTGGAGCCAGTGGGTGATCGGTGTATTCAGCCCGATAGGCCGGTGTTCCGCTCCCGGCGTGGTCGATGACAATGCGGTCATACCCCTCGTGGACCGCTGACCGCACACCGGTGGCATACAGGCCGTCACCCTGGGAAGAGTCCGGGAATCCCTCAGATTCCTGAACACCGGAGCTCAGCGGTGGCTGATCCCCTGACGTGTCCTGGTCGGTTGCTGACGGACTGTTGCTGTCAGTCAGCGTTTTCTCGCCCGGCTTTAACGTGTTTGATGGCCTGTCCATAACCGTCTGTGACGGACTCGGAGTTGAGGCAGTGGTGGCTGATTCTGGGCTCGCGGGCTCCTCCGGCTCCTGGGAATCGTTCGAGCAGCCTGCCAAGGTCACCGTCAGCATTAGTCCGGCGGTCAAGACCAGCCATGAAGTCTTCATCATAAGACAACAGTATTCCCGTTAGAGCCCAGTAGGGCCGGCATCGACACAAGCTGCGAGACCATGAGTGGTGAGATCAGTCTGGTGCGCGGAGACGATACGCCAGTGTGCTCCACCGGTGGTCGCTGACTCCGGTGAGGAATGCGTTGTTCGGGCGAGGACGAAACTCATGATCATGCGACGGGGGTGATCAGCCGGTACTGTGCGATCGTGGTGTCCGGTCATGGTGACGCGGGCCTGGACCATGGCGTGGCGGTCGCCCAGCATGCGTAGTTCGACCCGGCCGACGATGATGCTTGCCGCCCGCAGGGGGCCCTGAAAGTCTTCCGCGTGAGCTCGCTGAATCTCGTCGTGGCCTGTCCACCACAATCCGGTGTCACTAACGAATGAGGCGTCAGCAACAAACAGTTTGGCTAAGTGGTGGTCGTCGTGTTGATTCCAGGCCTGCTGGAATGCGTAGACGATGTTTTTGGGAGCAGCCAGGCTAATGGGTTGATCTGGTGTGCTCAGGTACATGGTGGTCCCTTCGTTTTTGTTTGTGTCCTGAGATCATGGTTGTGGAGTGCTGTCAAGGGGCGTGGGTTCCCACGTCTCGGGATCTGGAACGGGAATGGGCCGGGCATGGTGGGGTATGACCTTCAGCGGCGGAAGCTTGCGGTCACGGTCTAACCAGGCGGCCCATTGCTCTCGGGTTTTGTCTAAGTAGTCCGGGTCGGGCAGACGTTGCCGGTCATGGAGGTCCCAAGCCCGAACAGCCTGCACATTGACCGCTCGGCGACCGGTTCTACGTGTCGTACCTTCAATGAGCAAGAGACGGGAACCAAACAGCAGGTTGCCGGAGTTATGTTGGGCCTCAGTAAAGAACGTGGTGTCAACGAGTCCGGTCCCGTCATCGACAGAGATAAACACCACCCGACGTCCGCTACGCATCGGCGGAGTTTGAGTAGCAACTCTAACTCCAGCAACCAACACGCGAGATTGAGTGCGCAGGCTCAACAGTTTGTCAGCTGGGGTCACGCCCAGAGCATTCAGATACGGGTAGTGGGATTGCATCAGGTGCGCGGTGGTATCCAAGGCGGTGAGATCTAATTCGGTCGCAACCTGTTCGGTTACCGTCGGAGCAGGAAACAGTGCCGGCAGGCTCGACAGCTCGGTGTCGGGAAGTTCAAAGGCCAGTTGCCCGGGAATTTGACGCGACGGTTTGCGGACTCGACGGCCCGACAGGTCTCCTGTGGCAGAGTCTTGTCGGGCATGTTGGTGTTGCAGATAGTGCACCAGATCGGTCCGCGACAGCCCGTGCGGGGTGATCAGAGCATCGAGAGCACCGAGCTGTGCTAAGTGTTCTAAGGTCCGGCGATGGAGTCCGGAGCGATCGCGCACATCAGCCAGGGTGGTATAGGGTCGTGCCGCGAGGAGACGTTTTCGTTCGGTCGCGCTCATGCCCGAGACCGTCGTCAGCGACAGCCGGATGCCCCAACGCTTTTGGTCGGGCACCCATTCCAGGTGCATGTGCTCAGTGGACCGGTTAATATCGACCGGAAGCACCGGGATACCCAACCGGCGGGCTTCGGCGACCATCACACGTTGCGGATACATACCGGGGTCGTGTTCGAGTACTGCAGCCATAAAGGCTTCGGGGTAATGGGTTTTTAGCCAGGCTGAATGGTAGGTCGGCACCGCGAAGGCTGCCCCGTGTGCTTTACAGAACCCAAATGACCCGAAAGCTGCCAGGGTATTCCACACCTCGTCGATGACTGCGCGGTCCCAACCTCGTTGGTGTGCCCGGGAACGAAAATAGGATTCAACCTTGTCTTGTTGCTCCGAGCCGAGTTGACGACGTAGCTCATCGGCTCGGGCCAGTCCGCAACCGGTCAGTGTATCCAGGGTGCGCAGAATTTGTTCATGGAATACCGTGACCCCGTGGGTCTCTTCCAGAATCCCTTGTAGCGCCGGGTGAGGATAGTGCGCCGGGGCATCTCCGTTGCGGAAATCAAGGAAAGGCCTCACCATGTCGGATTTCATGGGGCCGGGGCGAAATAACGAGATATCAATGATCAGGTCATTGAGGTTTCGGGGTTCCAGTTTGCCGATCAGCTCACGCTGGCCCGGTGATTCAATTTGGAAACATCCGAGGGTGTGGGTACTACCGATCATGTCGAAGGTAGCGCGATCATCGCGGCTGACGTGTTCGAGGTCGATGACTTCCCCGGTGGATTCCTGGATCTGCTGGAGCGTGTAGGCGATGGTGGACTGCATGCGCACTCCCAGCACATCCAGTTTCAACAGCCCCATCGAGTCCATGTCGTGTTTATCAAACTGACTCATGGGCAAATCGATCCCGGAAGGTTGCACCGGGGTGCGATCGAGCAGGGTGGAATCGGAGAGGATCACCCCGCAGGGGTGCATGGAGATGTGTCGTGGCAACCGGTCGAGGCGTTCGGTGATATCAACTAGTAAGTCCAGCTGGTGATTGCCCAAGCTCCGTTGGGCCTGTAACCGGTGGGAGAACTCTGCTAGTTCTGGCATAGTCTCCATGGCTTCTCGAAAATGTGAGGCTGAAAACCGCCACATCTGTTGGGCAATGGCATCGACGTCGTGTTCTTCCATGCCCAGGGCACGTCCAGCATCACGGATCGCCCCGCGAACTCGGTACCCGTTTTGCATGCTCATTAACGTGGTGCGTGAGTCACCGAAGCGATCAAAGATCGCTCGGTAGATCTCGTGGCGTCGGGCAGATTCGACGTCGATATCAATATCGGGCAGAGTCGACCGATCTTGAGAGAGGAACCGTTCAAAGATCAGCTCGTGTTCGATGGGGTCGACATCTGAGATACGTAAAACGTAATTGACCAGCGAGGACGCACCCGAGCCACGGGCCGAGGCACGCACTCCCATGTTCTCAATCATGGCAACCACTTCTGCCACGGTGAGAAAATAGCTGGAAAAATCCAAGTCCTGGATGATGTTCAGCTCGTGTTGCAGGCGATGGGACAGCTGAATTCCGTGGCGGGAATGTTCCGGCACTCCGGGAAAGCGTTGAGTAAGTCCGGCCCGACAACGTTGCGTGAGTTCACGTCCGGGATCTGCGCTCAGACCGATCACCCCGGTTTCTGGCACCCTGGGTTGTCCCCATCCAAGATCGGTTCGAGGATCCAGCACACACCGGCGAGCCAGCTCTTGGGTACGGGTGATCAGCTGACGGGCTCCGCTCAGACCGGTACCTGCCTGATGCGATATTTCGCCAGCCAGCTGGTGCATCTGTGCGGAGCTTTTCAGCCACCCTTGGCCAGTGGGCTGAAGATCGTGTAACTGATCTAAACTGGTCAAGCTACGGGCCGCATCCAGCACATCGGCGGTGGCTGCTTGATCGGGGCTAACATAGCGCACCGCATTGGTGAGCACCGAGGGAAGTCCCAGGTCTTCGGCAACCCGTAAAAACTTCACCGCGTGTGAGGTTGAGAGTCGTTGCCCCGGCGGAGCTAGATGGCTGACAACCTCAATCCACAGCCCACCGTGTGGCAGGATATTTCGCCATTGACGTAGCAACTTCCGCCCGTCGTGGTAACGCCGTTGGGCAAAGGCGCGACCGACCGGTGATTCTGGACCCAGCAGAACATAGAGATCCGGTGCCGGTGCCGTAGTAGAGTAGCCGCCTCCCATGGCATCAGCCAGCTCTGTGACGGTGATGTAGGGGGCTCCCCCGCTGGTTCCGCCCAGCGTGTGTGCATGGGCCTGAGAGATCAGCCGTACCAGCGCACGGTAGCCAGCACCCATATGAGGTGAGGAGCATGACCCGGCCTCATGATGACCGGCTGCCAAAATAGTGAGGCGTCCTAACCGATGGCGTGGGATACGGCCTGGTTTCGGTGCAGGATGATCTCCAGCGACCGCTAGGTTAACTCCCACCACAGGTGCAATCCCGTGATCAAGACATGCGCGGAGGTGCTTTGCCATCCCGTAGAGCCCATCACGGTCTGTGAGCCCTAGAATTTCTGCCCCATCAGCAGCTGCTGCAGCCACTAAATCTTCTGGCCAGGACACACCGTAGTGCGTACTATACGAGCTGGAAACATTCAGATGGGGAAACGGCGAGGTATGCCGGATGCCCATCCCTAAGCGGTTTCCCGTTCGGCAAGCTGGGCACCATCGTGAACCTTAATGAGCCTCCACAGCCCGGAGTCCAGATGATGGGAGACATCCACGGTCATCACCGGTTGCGTGGACGAAGATATAGCGGGTCTGATCTGTAGGCGCCATACTTCGTGATCGATCATCCCTTGGCCCCTACCAGCGACAAAACGTGATTGTTGGGACCACCAGCGGCAACGTTGAAACCAACGCTGTGGTTCAGCGACCACGGTATAGTTTCGGCCCTTGAGATGCAGATGTAAGGGCATGCCGGCCGTGGTGCACACGACCCGAACAGATTGAGTTAACAACCCCATGATGATGCCTTCTTTCACCATACTTCCAATCAATCAGCCTGGTTCTCAGGCCAAATATGCAGAAATGGGAAGCACATGATCGTTGGGAAGGCCGATCATGACCACCAGTCTAAGAGAACATTCGTTCTAACTGCAACTGAACTTATCGGGCTACCAGGGACAAGATAAGAACATTTGATTGGTAGATAAAAGAGGGTGTGCGACCAAGCGAAGGATCTTAGAGTCCTGGAAGATGTTGCGTCTCGACCGGTTTAGTCAGTTCGGGGCCGTTGTTGCGCACATTGCCGACCGCGGTCGAGACCGGGTGCATCTGCCACTGGTCGCCCGCTGTGTCGTAGGCTTGTGCAACCACGGTATCGACCAGAGCTTGGGCCTGATCAGCATTGGTCAATTTCTCCGGCGCCAGCCAGTGGTCCATGGTCAACTGATTCATGGGCAACGGAAACCGATCATGCAGTCCCGCTAGCTCGTCGAGGACCTCGGGGCTACTACCGGGTTCCGGAGAAGCCCCGGTGAGGATCGTGGTAGACAGCACCCAGCCACGCGGATCATCGGTGGCTATTTCAGGGTCAGCCCACCATTCGTATAACCCAGCAAAAAAGATCGGGGCACCGTCTTTGCGGCTCACATAATAGGGCTGTTTTTTCTGGGTGCCTCGTGCAGTGGTACCGGGAAGCTTTTTCCACTCGTAGTATCCATCGACCGGAACCGCGCAACGTTGGGATCGAACGGCAGCACGAAAACTTGGTTTGGTGACCACCGTTTCTGATCTGGCATTGAACGTTCTGGACCCAAAGGACAGATCCTTCGCCCAGCCAGGGACCAGACCCCAGTGTGCCAGATGAACCTCCCGGCGCACGTGTCCGCCGGAATCGTCCGCGTTTTCGGACGTTGCCTCGACCGGTCGCTCCACGACAATCGCTACGTCCTTGGTCGGAGCCACGTTGTAGTCTTCACGGAGTTCTAGCTGTTCTTCCGGGGTGTGAGCCCCTGCGGCTGCAACTAAGTCGCCGATCGCTCGAGCCATCACAAATCGTCCGCACATGGTGCCAGTATGCCACGAGCTGCTCAAGCGTTCATGGTGAAGGACTGATCACAGCTTGCGGTAGCAATAATAAACAAACTCTTATATTTCGGTGCCGAACTGTGATGAGATGGAGAGCAAGGGAAAATTCCCTCTCACAACACTGAGCTTTCGTCAATTGAGGAGCGTGTGTTTCCCTGATGTCCCACCACGTCAAAGCAGCGGTTGTTAAATCCCAAGATGACCCGGTCTCCATTGAAACCATCGTGGTCCCCCATCCTGGGCCCGGTGAAGTCGTCGTCGATGTCAAAACCTGCGGCGTCTGCCATACCGATTACAGTTATGTCTCCGGTGGCGTAGGCGATAATTATCCGTATCTTCTCGGCCACGAGTCCACCGCTGTCGTCTCCGAAATTGGGGAAGGCGTTACCGAAGTTGCTGTCGGCGATAAGGTCATTCTGAACTGGCGAGCTGTCTGCGGTGAATGCCGCGCGTGCCGTAAGGGTGATCTGAAGTACTGTTTCAATACCCACAACGCCACCCAGAAAATGACTCTGGAGGACGGGACCGAACTCGAAGCAGCCCTGGGTATCGGGTCCTTTGCCGAGAAAACCCTTGTTGCCGCCGGTCAGTGCACCAAAATCGATGAAGTCCCAGAGTCTTCTGACGCTGCCGTAGGACTGCTGGGTTGTGGCGTCATGGCAGGTATCGGTGCTGCCATCAATACTGGCGAGATCAAACGAGGGGAAGCTGTGGCAGTCATCGGTTGCGGTGGTGTCGGCATGGCCGCTATTGCCGGGGCACAATTGGCCGGAGCTACCACGATCATCGCCGTCGATATCGAAGATCGGAAACTCGAGCAGGCGAAGCAGTTTGGTGCCACGGAAACGGTCAACTCGAAAAATACCGATCCGGTAGCTGCCATCCAAGAGCTGACCGGTGGGTTCGGAGCCGATGTCGTCATTGAGGCAGTCGGTCACCCTGAAACCTATAAACAAGCCTTCTACTCCCGTGACTTGGCCGGTCGCGTGGTCTTGGTCGGTGTACCACGCCCAGACATGGAGATCACCCTTCCCTTCCAGGATGTCTTCTCTCATGGTGGCGCTCTCAAATCGTCCTGGTATGGCGATTGCTTGCCGTCTCGAGATTTCCCGATGCTTGTTAACCAGTACCGGCTGGGGCGCCTAGATCTCAATGCTTTTGTCACCGAACGAATTGGTCTCGATGACATCAATGGTGCTTTCAAAAAGATGCACGCGGGCGATGTCCTCCGCTCGGTTGTCGAGCTCTAACATCCAGTTTCGTTGCGACACTTTGTGCTCCAAAACCTCTGATTACCCGATACCGACCGTTGAGCGGTCCGAAGGAGAACCGACCATGACAGCCCGCATTGACCACCTCGAAACGTCAGGAACTTTTAGTCTCGATGGCGAAACCCATCAGGTCGACAACAATGTATGGATCGTCGGTAACTCGACCGAGTGCATCATCATCGATCCAGCGCACGATGCCAATGCTGTCCATCAGGCAGTCCAAGGTCGCAACGTCGCCGCTATCCTGCTCACGCACGGTCACGATGACCATATTTCCGAAGCTCTCACAGTTCGTGATTTCGTCGATGCCCCGGTTTTGCTCAATGCTGAAGACCGGATGCTCTGGGACGCGGTCTACCCCGTCCAAGGTCCCGACGGATCTATTCAGGACGGAGATACTTTCACGATTGCTGGTGTCACCTTAACAGCGTTTGAAACCCCCGGTCACTCGCCCGGATCCACCTGTTTCTATTCTGCGGAGCTGGAAGATGGGCAGGGCGCGGTCTTCACCGGTGACACACTTTTTGCTGGGGGGCCCGGTGCTACCGGAGGACGGTCCTACACCAGCTTTGACGCCATCATTAAATCGATTTCCGAGGTGTTGTTGGAGTTGCCTGAATCCACGCGGGTATTGACCGGTCACGGTGAGTCCAGCACCATCGGCACCGTCAAACCACACCTGCAGGAATGGATTGATCGCGGATACTAAAGATTATCGCGAAAACCAATCACAAGCGCTTATTCAGCAGTGGCCGGAGACCTGTCGGGCCACCGGCCACAACGATAGGCATGCATGTTAGGCCCTCATATCACGTACCGACAGTGACTGTTCGGCACGCCCGAGATATCCTTTGCTGTCGGAAAGCACCGTGGAGGTAATCCCCAGACCGTTATCGCCCAACGACACCGAGGTGGCCATCCCCAGCCAGTCCTCAGAGGGTTCGCGCATCAGGTGGATGCTCAGGTCAACGTTGGCGAAATAGACCTCGTCGTGATAGGGCTCGACTGCTGGTGCCAACCCGTTGGCGATATCGATCATCCCGATCGCGTGCGCGAACGGGCTGGTTGGCTCATCCAGGATCATGGGAATCTCCGTATTGGCCCAGATCCGACCGTGTCCCGGCGCGTGATCGTCTGCTGCCCGAGATTGAATGGAGGCCACCAGTCCCCCAGCCCACCGCTTATTGAAGCCGGCATCCGGGGAACACTGATCAATCGGAGCGAGAAGTGTGTCATCATGCAGACGGTGCGCCCGGGACGTATCAGAGGAAATGAGTCGCCAGGTCCGCGCAGTCAGTACCGCACGGCCTTGGGCCTCCACAGTGGACTGAACCAGCTCGATAGTGCGACCGGGGCGAATGTTGCGGGTGGTGACCTTCACTTCGCCGGCATGAAGCTTGCCGAGAATATCGAAACTGATACGTGAGGTGGTGAAGTTCTCACGCGGTTCATAGGCCTCCAGTTCCGCGGCGACCAGGCCAGACACAGCAGCCATGTGCAGTTCATCGTCTTGCCAGGATCCAGTGGCATGTTCTGTTGAGGTGAAATATGAAATCCGAGTTCCCTCAGTGAACTCGGTTGCCCCGGATCGAACGAAATATGCGTGTGGTGTGGAGTGTGTTTCTTCAGCCATAACCGCTATCTAACCACTTTTTCACCACAAATATGAGGTCACACACTCCCGAAGGGACCGAATGACTCTCAAAGAGTCGTCCTGTCAATCTGTTTGACTCTTTGGCGTTGCTTCTCGACGTGGAGCTAACATAGCTCAGCCCCGCAGGTTTCTGCGGGGCTGAGCTATCGTGGTGGCGTGAAGTATTAGTTAGAAGTCCCAGTCGTCGTCTTCGGTTTCCTCAGCTTTACCAATCACGTAGGAAGAACCAGAACCGGAGAAGAAGTCATGGTTCTCATCAGCATTCGGGCTCAACGCCGAGAGGATCGCCGGGTTCACATCGGTGAGGGTATCCGGGAACATGGCCTCGTAACCGAGGTTCATCAGGGCTTTATTGGCGTTGTAGTGCAAGAACTTCTTGACGTCTTCAGCCAATCCCAACTGATCGTAGATGTCGTGGGTGTAGGTAACTTCGTTGTCGTAGAGATCTTGCAGCAGGTCGAAGGTAAATTCCTTCAGCTCTGCCTGGCGCTCCGGGCTATCGTTGACCAGGTTGCGTTGATATTTGTACCCGATGTAGTACCCGTGCACGGCCTCGTCACGGATGATCAGTCGGATCAAGTCTGCGGTGTTGGTCAAACGTGCTTGGGAGGACAGGTACATCGGCCAGTAGAATCCGGAGTAGAACAAGAAGGATTCCAGCATCGTGGAGGCAATCTTGCGCTTCTGGGGGTCATCGCCTTCGTAGTGTTCGACCACCTGGGAGGCCTTGTACTGCAACGTGGGTTCGTCCCCGGCCCAGCGAAACACCTGGTCAATGGCGTCCGTGGAGGCCAAGGTCGAAAAAATCGAGGAGTAGGACTTGGCGTGAACTGATTCCATGAAACAGATATTGGTGTATACCGCTTCTTCATGCGGAGTCAGCGAGTCCGGCATCAGCGAGACCGCACCAATCGTGCCCTGAATGGTATCGAGCAGGGTCAGACCCGCAAAGATCTTCATGGTCACGTCTTTTTCTTGGTCGGTCATTCGCGCCCACGACTGTAGGTCGTTGGAGAGCGGAACTTTTTCAGGCAACCAGAAGTTCGAGGTCAGACGATTCCAGACCTCCAGGTCTTTTTCGTCTTCTATATCGTTCCAGTTAATGGCCTGAAAGTTCGTGAACCGTGCTTTGACTTCTTCAGGTGTCATGATGTCCTTGGTGTCCTTTGGAGCAGATCGTCACGGAGTAGGGAGACAAGTGCGGAACGAATCCGCTCACGACCCTACAGCATGCACGATACGCAACCTTCGACTTCAGTTCCTTCCAACGCCAGCTGGCGAATCCGAATGTAGTACATGGTCTTGATGCCGTGGGTCCAGGCGTAGATCTGAGCCTTGTTGACATCGCGGGTCGTGGCGGTGTCTTTGAAGAACAGTGTCAGAGAGAGCCCTTGGTCCACATGCTGGGTCGCAGCGGCGTAGGTGTCGATGATCTTTTGGTATCCGACCTCGTAGGCATCCTCGAAGTACTCCAAGTTGTCGTTATTCAAGTAGGGAGCCGGGTAGTAGACACGACCCAGCTTGCCTTCTTTACGAATCTCGATCTTGGACGCGATCGGGTGAATCGAGGAGGTCGAGTTATTGATGTAGGAGATCGAACCTGTCGGTGGGACGGCCTGTAGGTTCTGGTTGTAGATCCCGTGGGTCATCACCGAGTCCTTCAGTTCCCGCCAGTCATCCTGGGTCGGGATGTCAATGCCACTGTCGGCAAATAGCTGAGCGACCCGTTCGGTCGCTGGCTGCCACGCCTGGTCGGTGTACTTATCGAAGAACACTCCGGAGGCGTAGTCCGAGTCCTCGAATCCTCCAAAACGTTCTCCGGTTTCGATCGCGATCTTGTTGGAGGCCCGCAACGCGTGGTACAGCACCGTGTAGAAATACATGTTGGTGAAGTCCAGGCCTTCTTCGGAGCCGTAGTGGATGTGTTCGCGTCCGAGATAACCGTGCAGGTTCATCTGCCCCAGACCGATGGCATGCGAGGAGGCATTGCCTTTGGCAATCGAAGGCACCGAAGCAATGTTGGACAGATCCGACACAGCAGTCAGCGCCCGGATCGCGGTCTCCACCGAGCCACCCAGGTCTCCGGAGTCCATAGCTTTGGCAATGTTCATTGATCCGAGATTGCACGAGATGTCCTTGCCCACGAACTCGTAGTCGAGGTTCTCGGCGTAGGTGGAGGCTTCCGAGACCTGCAGGATCTCTGAGCACAGATTCGACATGGTGATCCGACCCTTGATCGGGTTGGCCCTGTTGACCGTGTCTTCAAAAACGATGTAGGGGTAGCCCGATTCGAACTGGATTTCCGCTAGCGTCTGGAAAAAATCACGAGCGTTGATTTTGGTCTTGCGGATCCGAGGATCATCGACCATCTCGTAGTACTTTTCCGTTACCGAGATATCGCTAAACGGCTTACCGTAAACCCGCTCAACGTCATAGGGACTGAACAAGTACATGGCCTCGTTCTTCTTAGCCAGTTCAAAGGTGATATCAGGGATCACCACTCCCAAAGATAGGGTCTTGATCCGGATCTTCTCATCAGCATTTTCGCGCTTGGTGTCGAGGAACCGGTTGATGTCGGGGTGGTGGGCGTGCAGGTATACGGCCCCGGCCCCCTGACGGGCACCGAGCTGGTTGGCGTAGGAGAAGGAGTCCTCCAGTAGCTTCATGACCGGGACCACGCCCGAGGACTGGTTCTCGATGTGCTTGATCGGTGCGCCGTTTTCACGCAAGTTGGTCAGCGACAGTGCCACGCCACCACCACGCTTGGACAGCTGCAGTGAGGAGTTGATGCCACGGGCGATAGATTCCATATTGTCTTCAACCCGTAGCAAAAAGCACGACACTAGTTCGCCCCGCTGTTTCTTCCCCGCGTTCAAGAAGGTTGGGGTGGCAGGCTGGAACCGTCCGCCGATGATTTCATCCAGCAGATTAGTGGCTAGTTGTTCATCGCCACGGCCCAGGTAGAGTGCGTTCATCACCACACGGTCTTCATAGCGCTCCAGGTAGCGTTCGCCGTCGAAGGTCTTCAGCGCATAAGAGGTGTAGAACTTAAACGCTCCCAAGAAGGAGGGAAAACGGAACTTATATGCGTAGGCACGGTCGAAAAGTGAGTCAATAAATTCTTTCGAGTATTGCTCGAAAGTCTCTGGCTCATAGTAGTCGTGCTCAATGAGGTACTTAATCTTCTCATCGGTGCTGTGAAAGAAGACAGTATTCTTATTGACGTGCTGTAAGAAGTACTGTCGAGCAGCAGCGTGATCGGCCTCAAACTGGATCTTGCCGTCGGGCCCGTAGAGATTGAGCATGGCGTTCAGCTCGTGGTAGCCCATGTTCTGCCATGCTTCGGGCATCGATTTAGCGGACTGAATCAATTCTTGTTCCGTGACTGCTGTTGCCAAAATTCTTCCAATCCTTCTTTAACGCGGGCAACGTCGGAGGCGGTGCCCATCAGTTCAAACCTGTACATTACCGGTACCTGGGTCTTGGCGGAGATGATGTCGGCACCCAGGCAATAAGCATCGTAAAAATTGGTATTTCCAGAACCGATCACGCCTTGAAGTAGGTCCCGGTTTTTTTTGAGGTTGAGGAATTTGATGACCTGTTTGGGGACGGCCCCGCGACCGTCTCCCCCACCATAAGTGGGAAGCAACAGCACAAAAGGTTGTTGTGCTTCGAGGGTGGGTTCTTTGGTCATCAACGGCAACCGGGCGGTTACCCCAGCTGGTAGCTGAAGTTTTTCCACGAAATGGTGGGTGTAGCCTGACGCCGATGAAAAATAGATCAGCCGAGCATTGGTGGTCTGCAGCTGCTGCTGTTCTGGGGAGCGAATAAATGAACGATCTGCGACCGCGGTGCTCATCTCGTGACTCCCTCCTGACAGAAAAAGGTGTTAGGCGACAGTGGTGGCCTGCTGCTGGCCAAGCTCAGCAATCTTGTCGGGACGGAAACCTGACCAGTGGTCACCTTCGGTCATCACGACAGGAGCCTGCATGTAGCCCAGTGCACGCACCTGCTCCAGTGCCTCGATGTCTTCAGACATGTCGACCACCTTGTACTCGATACCCTTCTTATCCAGGGCACGGTAGGTAGCGTTGCACTGAACGCAGGCTGGCTTGCTGTAAACGGTCACGCTCATGATCTATCTCCTGAAAAACAAGGACGGTTTTTTCAAAGCAACGCTTGACAACCAATCCGGGGTTCTTGGTCTCTTTATTCGATCTGCCAGGTCATGTACGTTGTGGCGATCGATCTTGTTTAATACTACATCTAGGGATGAGCTTTGCAAGCAACCACAATATCCTGTGGATTACATGCCTGTAACTCCTCCACAGGCTTGTCCACAGAACATGAGGGTGAATGGCAGATGAACAGCAGTTGCGCATCCGCACGAACGCGCGCTTCTGACTCAACACCACGCAGGGTATCCACAACGTGTGCATGAGGTTGTCCACCCAAAAATCGCCAAAAAGTTTCTTATCTCACCCCGCGTGTCGCGCGTCGTAATCTGACAAAACACAATCCCTAGTGGACTCCATAACGGAAAACCACTAGGGATTGTGTCTAAGGGGCGCCGGTGGTGAAGATCGCCAGAATATAACTATGAGTCGTGCAGGAGCCCTGAAACGACCACCACCATGAGAGCTGACGCAGACCGAGCGTCTGGCGTACTCGGCCTGTCGATGTCAGGTCTAAGGCGCGTATTCCACGAGTGCTTCCATCAAGGCAATCACTCCGTGATCTGTATTGGCGCCAATCGCAAAATCTGCCACCTCGAATACCTCAGGATGAGCATTAGCGACCACGACCGAGGTGCCAACGCCTTTAAGCATCTGCAGATCATTGAGGTAATCTCCCACGGCCATGCAGTCTTGTAGTGAGACCTCGTGATGCTTTCCCAAAGCGGACAACCCCGTGGCTTTACTGACGCGGGAATCCATGATGTCAACCCATTGGCGTCCCGAGCGCACGATATCGACAGTGGCGAGTTGCTCAGTATTTGCGGCATGCTCTTCGAGACTCCTCAGGAACCGTTGGTATTGATCCGCGTCGGGAATGTAGACGGCCATCTTCACGACGTCAAACTCTGCACGACCGACGGCGCTCACCAGCTCATCGTCATACCGCAGGCTCCGGTAATAGGCCTGAATGGCCTCGAACAGGGACGGATCAACCTGGCGAATGAGCGCTTCCGCAGCTGAACAGACCACCACCCCTACCCGGTCTAGTCCGGTCGTGGCAGCGGTGATCGCCCCTAATGTGGCCATCACCGTGGGCTTGTTCCACGATTGGGTGGCGATAACCTGGCCTTGACTGGCGACCACAGCACCGTTTTCCGCCACGAAGTCGCTGATCGTTTCGTCTGAAGCAAACATCTCTGACAAGGTCGCCAGCTGGCGCCCCGAGCTGGGCACCACCTGACATCCCGCCCGATGTAGATCCTGGGCTAATGACCAGAACGAATCCGGAATTCTCTTGGCCCCGTCCAGCAGGGTCCCGTCCATATCCAGGGCCAGTAACCGGGGAAAACGAGCCTCGGGATCCTGTCTGACATACTCCACAATCGCCGGCCATGCCGTTGTTGCGTTCATAACTGTCTTCCTCATTCTCACCTATCCACCGGGGCAAGAATAGTCCTCGCCGTCTGGCCTCATCCTCGCTACTGCTCAACTCACCGGCTAATCTCACATCACGCGGCGGGGTGTCAGGTTTGTCCCAGCAGAAGGTGCTTGAATGGACAGACATGACCACACTGCGTGAATTCGTTGCTCCAGAGCCATCCACCATTCACCCTCACGGTTTCGACCCGCAACGCTACATTGAGTTACAGTCACGCTATATTATCGAACGTCGCGAGAAGATCGGCGGCAAACTCTACCTCGAAATGGGTGGGAAGCTCTTCGATGATTTCCACGCTTCCCGAGTCCTTCCCGGTTTCACCCCGGACAATAAGATCTCGATGCTCCATCAGCTCCGCGATGAGCTGGAAATCCTCATCTGTGTCAATGCTTTCGATATCCAAGGTCAGAAGATTCGTGCCGATTTAGGCATTACCTATGAAGAAGATGTGCTACGGCTCATCGACGTGTTTCGCGAACGCGGATTCCTGGTGCAGAACGTCGTGATTACACAATATTCAGACGATAATGCCCTCGCGAAAGACTTCTCTCGTCGCCTCGGCAATGCCGGACTGCAGGTCTCGCACCACTTCACCATTCCCGGATACCCCAATGACACGTCCCGGGTGATTTCCGACGAAGGATTCGGACAGGACGAATTCGCCGAAACGACCCGAGACCTGGTGGTCGTCACCGCACCGGGACCGGGGTCTGGCAAATTGGCGACCTCGCTATCGCAGATCTATCACGAGTACCAACGAGGTGTCGTCGCCGGCTATGCCAAGTTTGAAACCTTCCCGATCTGGAACCTCCCCCTAGAACACCCGGTTAACCTCGCCTATGAGGCCGCTACCGCCGACCTCGACGATATTAACGTGATCGACCCGTATCACTTGACCGCCTATGACGAAAAGGTGACCAGTTATAACCGCGACGTCGAGGTCTTCCCCCTGCTAAAGGCGATGCTGGAAAAGCTCTCGGGAACATCGCCCTATCAGTCGCCCACCGATATGGGCGTGAATATGGCCGGTCGGTGCATCAGTAACGATCTCGCCTGCCAGCACGCCGCTCAACAAGAGATCATCCGGCGCTGGTATAAGGCCAAGGTCGATGAATTCAAAGCCGATATCGACGACACCGTATCATCCCGGATTCGGATTGTGATGGCCAAAGCCGGGGTGGAGCCTCATGACCGCGTGGTGGTCGCACCTGCCCTGGAGCGGGCTGAGAAGAGCGGCCAGCCGGCCAGCGCCATGCAAGTCGCCGACGGCAAGATTATTACCGGCAAGACCTCACCGCTGTTGGGGTGTTCCGCGGCGATGTTGCTTAACGCACTGAAGTACTTGGCCGGCATTGACGATCACCAACACCTGCTGTCTCCTGAGTCGATTGAGCCGATCCAGACCCTGAAAACCCAGCACTTAGGTTCGAAGAACCCGCGTCTGCATACCGATGAGGTGCTCATTGCGCTATCGGTCTCGGCCGCTTCCAATCCCACGGCAGCCCGAGCCATTGACCAGATCAAGAATCTGCGTGGCTGCGATGTACACACCACGACTATTCTGGGCTCGGTGGATGAGGGCATCTTCCGGTCCCTGGGGATGCAAGTCACCTCCGAGCCAAAGTATCAGCGCAAAACACAGCTGTATCACAAGCACTAAAAACCATCCGCTGGGCCGGTGGCACGATATGCTATCAGTGTGACAGAACACACATTGCTTGCTCATCGCCAGCCCGCCACCCCGGACGCTGCCACCGAGTTGCTCGGGCTCAGCGACCTGGCTACCACCAGCGATACACCCAGCGCGCAGCAACGGTCCGGCTTTGCGGAGATGGCTCGCGCTATCACGGGGTTCAGCGCGCCCCTGGGTGTGCTAGACCGGCGGGCGTTCACCACCAATGTTGCTACCCTGCGCAACCGTGCCGACGGGGTCCCGCTGCGGGTGGCTTCTAAATCGGTGCGTTCTGTGCCGGTGCTTCATGCGGTGTTGCGTGTGCCGGGTTTTCAGGGGGTTCTGGCCTATTCACTGCGCGAGTCGATCTGGTTGGTGCGTGACGGTCTGGATGATGTGGTGGTCGCCTATCCCAGCGTCGATACCGCGGTACTGACAGAGCTGATCAGCGACCAGACACTCAGCGATGCCATCACCCTGATGGTCGACCACCCTGACCACCTCGGGCTGCTGGCTTCAGTGCACCGCCAGGCGGGCTCGCCGCCCCACCGGTTTCGAGTCTGTTTGGACCTGGATTGTTCCTACCGGTTTGCGGGCTTGCACTTAGGGACCCGGCGCTCGCCCATTCACCACCGCCAGCAGGCGGTCAACGCAGCCCGTGCAGTGATCGCGACCCCGGCGCTCAACCTCGTGGGGATCATGGGCTATGAGGCTCAAGTGGCCGGGGTGAACGACACCAGCCCTGCGGTGCGGATGCTGAAGAAGCTCTCGGTGCCTGAACTGACCGCCCGCCGTGGTGCGGCGGTGTCCGCTATCGGCGAGCTGACCGAGCTGGAATTCGTCAACGGCGGGGGCACCGGCTCGGTGGAGTCCACCAGGATTGATCCGTCAGTCACCGAGATCACGGTCGGCTCAGGGCTCTACGCCTCCCACTATTTCGATCACTACACCACCTTCACGCAGCGCCCGGCTACCTACTTCGTCTTGGATATCACCCGGATACCGGCACCCGGGTACGTCACCGCCGCCGGTGGCGGATGGATTGCCTCCGGAGCACCCGGTCCAGACCGGTTACCGGTTCCGGTCTACCCCGAGGGGTTACGCCTGACCTCGCGGGAGGGTGCCGGCGAGGTGCAGACCCCAATGACCGTAGCTGCCGGTCACCAAGTGGGTATTGGCGACCGAGTGTGGATGCGCCATACCAAGGCCGGAGAGCTATGTGAGCATCTCAATGAATTGCACGTCGTTGATGGCGCTGACCATCTCGGAGTGGTCACGACCTATCGCGGAGAAGGACAGATGTGGTGATGGCAATACCACGGTGGTTACCATGTCGAAAACCCATCGGATCACAGCGGAATTGGTCGGGTCATTACCGGTGGAGCCCGCGCACCACCCTGAA
Source organism: Auritidibacter ignavus (assembly GCF_029853775.1). Classification (NCBI taxonomy): domain Bacteria; kingdom Bacillati; phylum Actinomycetota; class Actinomycetes; order Micrococcales; family Micrococcaceae; genus Auritidibacter; species Auritidibacter ignavus. The sequence continues at coordinate 464,546 of NZ_CP122564.1, read as the reverse complement.
TCCTAGGTCGGTGGAGGAACTACAGGCCATTCTCACCCGGGCCCGAACCACCGGCCGGCAGGTACGTCCGGTCGGTTCTGGACATAGCTTTTCGGCCGTCGCGGTCGGTGAAGACATCCAGGTGCTCACCGATCATCTCAGCGGGCTAATCGACTTCGATCATCGCGCCGGGCGGGTGACGCTAGCAGCCGGTACAAAGTTGTGGCAGATCCCGCACCTGTTGGCCGGCACGGGGTGGGCGATGGAGAATCTCGGTGATATTAACCGCCAGTCCATTGCCGGGGCCATCTCCACCGGAACTCATGGCACCGGACTCCGGTTCGGTGGGCTTTCCTCCCAACTTGCCGGATTGGCTATGATCACCGGCGACGGCGAGCACCTGAAAGTTTCCGATCAACACCCGCAACTGCTGGACGCCTTGCGGGTGACCCTGGGCGCTTGTGGTGTCCTCACCGAGGTCACCCTGCAACTGGTCCCCGACTATGATCTGCACACCAGCCAGTGCTTGCAACCCATCGACGAGGTACTCGATGGGTGGGAACAGCTGAACACTGACAACGACCACTTTGAGTTCTTTTGGTTCATGCGTAGCCAGCAGGCGGTCACCAAAACCTCTCGTCGGCTTCCCGCCGGAACCGTGGCACAGACTCAGGCCGGGCATTCCCGCCTCGTGCAACGAGGTCAAGACCTCACCGGGCTGGTGCGCGAGGAGGTGATCAGTAACGCCGGATTCGCTGCGATCTGCCGGCTGGGCAATCTGGCACCGCAGGTGACCCCACGGCTCAATGACCTCACCACTCGGGGGTGGGGTCAATCCGAGCGGATCAAGAATTGGGCGACTGCTTTTGCTTCACCGCGGCGAGTACGGTTCAACGAGACCGAGTTCGCCGTAGATTTCCAGGCAGTTCCCGAAGTACTACGCGAACTTGACCGAGCCCTGCGTGATCGGGGCTTATCAGCCACATTCCCGATCGAGGTGCGTAGTGCGGCCGCCGATAGCGGATGGTTAGCCACCAGCCAGGGTCGAACCACCGGCTATATTGCCGTGCACCGGCACGCCCCAGAGGATTTCGCCGACTACTTTGCCACCGTCAGCGAGGTGATGTCGGCGTATCAGGGCCGGCCTCACTGGGGTAAGTGGCATACACTGACCGCCGAGCAGTGTGCTACACGCTATGAACACTGGGAGGATTTCCTCCGGGTGCGTCAATGTCTGGATTCCTCCGGGACGATGCTGAGTCCGCATCTGCGCGAGGTGTTCGGTCTCTAGCGGATAGCGTCCAGAATGGCCGGAACCTTTTCCTCCAGGTCCGGCTGTCGTGTGGGGTAACCTTGGGTGCCCTGGGACTCACAGGCGAAGGATCCGGCGACGGTGCCCCAGGCGGCTGCCGTGACCACGTCTTCGCCAGCGACCAAGGCCGCCACCAGGGCTCCCGTGAAAGCATCCCCGGCGCCAGTGGTATCGACCACGTCGGTGTCTCGCGCCGGCACCGTCACCAGCTTCTGGCCCTGCTGAGTACACACCTGGCTCCCGCGCTCGCCCAGGGTCACCACCACATCAAGGTGATAGCGCTGGGAGAGTCGAGTAGCCAGATCAACGGTGCCCAGACCCGAGGTATCGCCACTCAACGTGGTGGCTTCAATCTCATTGACCACCAGCACGTCGGTGTACTCCAGCACCTCAGCGTGAGTGGTTGCCGGGGCAGCGTTGAGCACAGTGCGAGCACCAGCCCGCTGCCCAGCGCGGAGTCCGGCCACCACGGTGGGGTAGGGAATCTCCAGCTGGGCCAGGACGAGATCATCGGTGCTGACTTGGTTCAACGCCGCGACGGCATGGTCGGGATGCAAGGCAGCATTGGCTCCGGCGGCCACAATAATGCTATTTTCCCCGGCCGGATCACGCTGGATGGTGGCAATGCCGGTGGGATGGGACTCCACCTGGGTCATCAGCGAGGTATCGAGACGGGGTTCGGACGTGATGGTCTCGAAGATCAACTCAGCTTCGACATCAGTTCCGAGACATCCCACCAGATGCGTTCTCGCCCCGTAGCGTGCGGAGGCCACCGCCTGGTTGAGTCCCTTTCCGCCCAGTGAGGCGGAAGTGTCCTGGGCAAGAATGGTCTCCCCTGCCCGCACGATGTGTTCGACCAACAGATAACGGTCCACATTAGCGCTACCCAGCACGTAAACCTGTGGCTCGGCCATGAGCTGCTCCCTTCCCGACGGCCCAGCCCGACACTAACGTCGGATACTGGCTAAGAATTCCTGGGTGCGACGTTGCTGGGGGTCTTCGATGACCTGCCCGGCCTCCCCTGCTTCGACCACGACTCCCCCGTCCATGAACACCACCGTATCGGCGACATTCCGCGCAAAGCCCATTTCGTGGGTGACCACCAACATGGTCATTCCATCCTCGGCGAGCTCGCGCATCACGGTCAAGACTTCTCCGACTAGCTCTGGGTCCAGCGCCGAGGTGGGCTCGTCGAACAGCATCAGTTTCGGGTTCATCGCCACCGCCCGAGCGATGGCGACACGTTGTTGCTGACCACCCGAAAGCTGGGCCGGATAGGCGGTGGCTTTCGCAGCCAGACCCATTTGGGCCAAGAGCTTCTTCGCGGTGGCTCGGGCCTTATCCAGGGGCTGCTTTTTCACCTTGACGGGTGCCTCGATGATGTTCTCCAACGCCGTGCGGTGCGGGAAGAGGTTGAACTGTTGGAACACCATGCCAATCTCAGAGCGCTGGGCGGCGGCCTGTTTCGGCGTGATTTCGTGCAGTACCCCGTTCTGTTCCCGGTAGCCCATCAGTTCTCCATCGACGTAGAGTCGGCCGGCGGTGATCTGCTCCAGGTGATTCACGCATCGTAAAAACGTGGACTTGCCCGAGCCCGAGGGGCCAATCAGACAGGTGACTTCTCCGGGGTCAACCTGTAGATCGATGCCTTTGAGCACGTCCAGATCTCCGTAGGACTTCCAGATCTGCTGAGCATCAATCATGGGTGTCAGGCTGGCTTGAGCATTCATCGGTTACGACGCTCCTTGTCTGCGGAGTTGACCAGGGTGATGTTGGAGGGGAAATCACCTTCCGCGTCGGCCAGTGCGGCCAACTGACGTGGCGTCAGTTCGCGGGAGACTCCCTTGTTGAAATGCTCTTCCAGGTAGTGTTGTCCGATCATCAGCACCGAGGTGATCGCCAGGTACCAGGTGGCTGCCACCAACAGCATCGGCACCGGATCAAACAGCGCATTGGCAATATCCAGCGACCGGCCGTAAAGCTCCAGCGAGTACGGGATTGCCACGACCAGGGAGGTCGTTTTCAGCATCGAGATCAGCTCGTTGCCGGTGGGTGGAATGATGATGCGCATCGCTTGCGGCAGGATGGTGCGACGCATGGTCAGCCACCAGCCCATGCCCAACGCTTGGGAGGCTTCCACCTGTCCTTCGGGGACCGCTTGAATGCCGGAGCGGACAATTTCGGACATGTACGCGCCTTCATTGAGCGATAGGCCGACCACGGCCAGGACGAACATATTCGACAGCAACGACTGCACGTCGATCTCGGCAAATCCGAGGTTGATTGACTGGTACAACGAGCCGGCCAGCCCCCAAAACACCAACTGGACGTAGATCGGGGTGCCACGGAAGATCCACAGGTACAGCCACGCCACCGATTTGAGCACGATATTCGGCGACATCCGCATCACCGCAGTGACCGAGCCGAGGATGACGCCGAACAGCATCGACAGCACGGTCAGTGCCAGGGTATGTCCGGCGGCGTTGATGATGCGGGTGTCAAACAGGTAAGACCGGTAGACGTCCCATCCGTAGTTCTCGTTGTTCAGCGCCGAGATCACGAACCACAACAGCAATCCGGCCACCACGGCGGCGGCTACCCACCGACCGGGATGGCGCAAGGGCTTGGCGCGAATGGGTTCGGGCCTAACCGCTCGGCTCTCGGGTGATGTCTTAGCTGTGGTGTGATCTGTCATGTGCTGGCTCCACTAGGGCGCGAGTGTGTGGGATAAGGGGATCTCGACGGGTTTTTCGTTGACTAAGGGTTCTTCAATCAGACCGTCCTGAATATTCCATTGGTCCAGAATCTCTTCGTAGGTACCAGTTTCAATGAGATGATCCATGGCTGCGACCAGCGCGTTGGTGAGTTCTGCATCTTTCGGCACAGCAAAACCGTAGGGAGCGGCGTGATACATCGGCCCGACCTCCTGAATCTCGCCGTCAGCTTGGTCTTCAACCCAGCTGACAATCGGAGAATCCGCGGCGAAGGCATCAGCCCGCCCCAGCACAAACGCGGTCGCGGCATTATCCGAGGTGTCATAGGCCAGAATCTCGATTGGTTCCTCGCCGGCTCCTGCACACGCTTGGGACTTGGGAATGATTTCATCGGTTTGGGCCACGGTATTACGTTGCACGGCCACGGTGAGTCCACAGGAATGTTCGGGGTCGATCTCTGCGTCGCGCTCGGCGTGCTGGGCCCACTGAATGCCGGCGTAGAGCGTATTGACGAAATCGTAGTTCTGCCGACGCTCTTCGGTGTCGGTGAATCCGGAACCGCCCACATCCACGGTGCCGGATGACACCGAGGGCAGGATAAGGGCGAAGTCCTGTTCTACCGGTTCAAACTCTAGACCCATCACTGAGGCCAAAGCCCGTCCCAGGTCCATTTCGGTGCCAATGATGGTGCCATCGGAGTCTTTGAATTCGAAGGGTGCAAAGGGCGTGTTGGTGCCCATCCGGAGCACGCCACGTTTTTGCAGGTCCTCGGGAACCAACGCAGCAATCTCCGGGACGGTCTCAGGCACGATCTCGACCCAACCATCAGGATTGCCCCGCTCTTGGTTGGTGCAACCGGTCAGCACCAGGCTGAGCGCTACCAGAGTAGCCCACAGCTGCCACAGCGAGACGACACGTCTGGTTTGGGTTCTGGACATGGTCGAATACTACCTGTTTCTCCAGGTCAACGGCGCATCCTGTGATCGGCTACCGGAGAATGACCGGAAGAACGAAGAGAGCGAGGGAACTGACTAGGATCAAGCCGACCACAGTCATCCAGAGTCCGGCTTTGACCATATGTGAGATCTTCAGCTCCCCGGTAGAGAACGCAATCGCATTGGGCGCGGAAGCAACCGGCAGCATGAAGGCACATTGGCAGGCCTGGGTCACCATCATCGCGAAAATCACCGGGTCGTGTCCCACGGAGGCGGCGACCACAGCCACGATCGGTACAAAGGTGGTGATCGTGGCCATCGAAGACGTGAATTCCCTCTGGATGATCACCAGTAGCACCACCATTGGGGCCAGCACCCAGACTGGAACGGCACCAAGGCCGCCCAGGGAAGCACCTAGCCAATCAGCCAAGTAGCTGTCGGTCACTTGGGCCGATAGCGCTCATCCGCCACCTAAAGAATCAGCACACCCCACGGTGTCTTCAGCTCGGTTTCCCAATTCATCAGCATCACACCTTTGGATGGCTGAGCTGGGATCACGAAGGTAGCCACGCCGGCAATCATGGCGATCACCGCGTCGGTGGCCCAGGGGTCGTCAAAGAGCACCGGGACCACGATCCAGGACACTGCAGCGCTCAGAAACATCATCGTGATACCCAGTTCGCCCGAACCTATCGGGCCCAATTTCTTCAGTTCCGCAAGGAAGAGGTCGCGACCTCCAGGGAGATCTTTCACCTCCGGGCGGAACAAAACCTTGGTGATGATCAGCCAACCCAGGACGAGGAAGACGATCAAAAACGGAATGCCAAACAGCATCCACTGTAGGAATCCGACCTGGTAACCGACCGTTTCCTGCAGGTATCCCACCACGAAGATATTGCCTGGTGAGGCGATGATGGAACCACAGGCACTGAGCGTGGCGGCATAGGCAATCGCAATCATCAGCCCAATACCGAATTGTGAGTGGCCGGAATCGGCGTCCCCCACATCATGACCCCCGCCTTCCTCGCGCACCAGTGCAACCAGCGAAGAACCCAGTGGAATCATCATCAGCGCGGTGGCGGTATTGGAGACCCACATACCGAGCGCAGCGGTGGCCATCATCAACCCCAGAATCATCCGGGAAGGTTTCGTCCCCACGACCAAGACGATGAGTATGGCGATGCGACGGTGCAGGTTCCAGCGCTGAATGCCACGTGCGAGCAGGAATCCGCCGAGGAACAAGAAGATGATCTCGCTGGCATATGATCCGGCGACTTCATCCAGGGGAAACACCTGGGTGGCCGGGAACGCAATAAGTGGCACCATGGCGGTAACCGGCAACGGCACGGCTTCGGTAACCCACCAGGTTCCCATCAGCACGACGACCGCGGCGGTCACCCGTGCCGCTATGGCTAGCTCATCGGGCATGAGAAAACCCACAAGCACGGTCAGCCCCAGGCCGAGCAATAATCCCGCATACCGGATGTTTCGGGTTCTGGATGTCACGCCTTAGTGATAGGCACCGCGCAGCTCCCTCACATCGTGTGGCATCGTGACAGCAGCGCGTCCACAGCATCTGCCAGAACTTTGTGGGGACTGATCTGGTGTGTGGCCTTGAGTCGAGCGTAGGTCGGCGCCCGCTCGGCATCGACGGGCACGCGTTTTTCATCGAAGGCCATGGGCGCAGTGAGCGCCGACCCTATCACCACATTGGACAACTGATAGGCGGTCCCGAGCGGATCGGCCACTCCTGCGCTGTCCAATAACACGCACATCCGCTCGGACAGGGCCAAATACGCTGGGCCCCGAGGGGCCCGCATGCCGATGACCTGACCGGCCCACCGATGAGTGGTGAGATGTGTAAAAAAGCACTGCATCAGCAATGGCAGCTCAGCCTCACGGGTCGCTACCGCCATCTGTGCGTCGTCCGCTAATGCTATATCCAAGGCAAGATCGTAGAGATCATCTACCGATTCCACGCGTGAGTAAAGACTAGCGGGAGCTACACCGATGTCTTGAGCGACAGCACGCAGGGTTAGTGCTTTCAGCCCCCCAGCATCTAATAATCTCACCGATGCTCTGGCAAGATCTTGGATATCCACCGCGCGGAGGCGTTGCACAGGCTTGGGGTGTTCCCAATAAGTCATCGCACCATCCTGCCGATCACCGCCGAGAACACCCGCCTGCGTCTCCTATCCGAGCTAGATACAGAAGCGTATGCGACCGGCGCCAGAGATGAGTCGGTGCGACGCTACGGCCACCTCCCCGAGCCGGACTACACATCGGAGTCTGTGCAGCGGATGATCCGTTCACGGGTACAGGAACCTTCATTGTGCGCCTGCTGCAGTCGGGCATCATCAACACGCACGACCTGGCTCGCAAATATGCGAACGAACTCCACGCGAACGAACTCATGCTGTTGGCCTACTACGTGGCCGCTATCAATATTGAGGCCACCTACCACGGTGTTATGGGTGGTGAGTACACGCCGTTTGAGGGAATCGTCCTGGCTGACACATTCCAGATGTCAGAAGACGGCGACACCCTCGACACGCAAATGTTCACGCAGAACAGCGAACGTGCCACTCGCCAGCTGGACTGCCCCATACAGATTATTCTGGGCAACCCGCCGTACTCAGCCGGACAAACGAGCGCGAACGATAACAACCCAAATCAGACGTATCCGACACTCGATAGCCGAATCCGCGACACTTACGCTGCCAAACGAACAACCAAGGGCGGAAACGTCAACAGCCTGTACGGCTCCTACATTCGGGCTATTCGCTGGGGAGCTGGCCGTTTGGACGACCAGGGCGTTTTGGCCTATGTGACGAACGGTGGGTATATCGACTCGAATTCAGCCGACGGGTTGAGAAACAGCCTCATCGACGACTTTAACCACCTGTATGTGCACAACTTGCGAGGTAATGCTCGAACCTCGGGAGAACAGCGTCGCAAAGAAGGCGGAAATGCGTTCGAAGCGGGAAGCCGCGCGACTGTTGCCATCATGTTGGCGGTCAAAGACCCTGCTCACGCAGGGCCGTGCGTGCTGCACTACAACGACATTGGCGACTATCTGAGCCGTGAAGAAGCTCGAAATCGTAGAGACATCCGACGTTGGCACTATCGAATGGTCTGAGCTTGAGCTGAACGAGCGTGGCGAATGGATCAACCAGTCGTCAGACGCGTTTCAGGCGTTTTATCCGATTGGCGATAAGCATCGTGATGAAACTACGAGGGCATTGTTCTCAACGTACTCAGCAGGCTTGCAGACTAATCGTGATGCGTGGGTCTACAACTTCAGTGAGAAGAAGCTGAGGTCAAATGTGGCCGCTCTAGTGGGACATTTGATGAGGTGCGCGTTTCCTACCAGGCTGAACCGCGTGAGCACCGTAACGAAACCGATGTCCAGAAATGGCTTGGAGACAATCCAGAGTATTTGGACGCAACGAGGATCAAATGGTCCCGCTCTTTGCGTAACTGGGCGGCCCGGGACAGACAGATTGAAATCAGCTCAGACACGTTCCGCAGGAGTATCTACAGGCCCTTCATGAAATCCAGTCTTGCTTTTGGGTCGGGACTCAATCATGAACGCAGCCAGGTTCCGCGGATGTTCCCGGAAGCGGGAATGGAGAACTACGGGTTTTATTGCTTGTCGGGTGGAGGAGGACACCACTTTGCAGTTTTGGCTGTCAACGTGATCCCAGACTTGCATCTAATTGAGACTGGCCAGTTCTTCCCACGGTTTACGTACGAAAAGCTGGATGACTCATCAGGGCCGAGCGATCCGCAGGGGACGTTCGACCTGACCGATGGCCGCGTTTCGGGTGACACCGTCGTCAACGGATACAGGCGGATCGACAATATTTCTGATGACGCGCTCCAGCGCTACCAAGCAGCGTTCGGTGACGGGGTGACGAAGGACGACATCTTCGCAAGCATTTACGCTCTGCTTCATTCGGAGCTGTATCGGAGCACCTATACGGCTGACCTTAAACGGCAGCTGCCGCAGATCTCGTTGCCGGACACGGCGGAGGATTTCCGTAAGTTCGTTGAAGCCGGTGAGCAGCTGTTGGAACTGCACATTCGCTATGAGGAGCAGCCGGAGTATTCGTTGGGTGAAGAAGCCGTGTTTGGCGATACTGACGACCTAGATTTCTATCGTGTGCAGAAGCTGCGTTGGGGCGGGAAGTCTCGTACGCCGAACAAAACGCAGATTGTGGTGAATGACAACATCACACTGACGGGCATTCCGGATGAGGCTCACGAATACATGCTCGGGTCACGTTCGGCCTTGGAGTGGATTCTGGATCGATACCAGGTGAAGACTGACAAGGACTCCGGCATTGTCAACGACCCCAGCGACTGGGGTCTGGAGCACGGAAACCCGCGCTACATTGTGGACCTCATCAAGAAGATCACCTATGTGAGTGTAGAGACGGTGAAGATCGTTAATTCGCTACCGAAACTCACGCTGCGGAAATAAGGTGTAACACCTTGGGGTCATGTGCAAGGAGATCAGACCCCGTGCGTTCCCTAGTCACTACCTCCCGCGCCTAAACCGCTATCTAAGGGAGCGTGCACTTTAGCGTCACCCTCGTCGCGTTGACCCTGTTTTATCGGTTTGAAGCGGCGTATAAGCGATACTGCATATCATTCGTGGATGCTTATGCATACGGCAAGTCTCCTTGTGTCATGGTAGTGTTATTCCGCTGGCTCTTGTCAGTGAGAATACTTACATTAAAGGAGAGGTTCATGCGCGTATTTCGTGCAACCTGTGCCTCACTCGCGGCTGTTGCAATTACGGCTTTTTCGTTCGCCACCACTCCTGCCTTCGCGGGACCAGATGACGATCGTAGCGTCGAGACGAAAGCACACGTTGACGCGCCCAAAGTTTTTTGGAACAAAGAGGCGAACACATTCGACATCAACTCACAGTCGAACGGGAAAACAGCTCCGCTGGACAAGACAGCAAACTGGGTGGGTCGTGGCTACAACTATGACGGTAGCCAGAACTACGTATTCCCAGTTACTAACGACCACCGCCTCGGCTTTCTTGGCAAGGACGGCCAGCTTCTCTACATGGCCCCACAGGTCCCTGGGCCTGGCAATAGCCCCATTTGGTCAGGTTTCGGCGCTGACACCGCAGTCCCTATTGAACAGTTCCGTGACGGGAATTTCGCCCTGGAACTCGTGGGCTTTAATGGCCCCGGCCAAATGAACATGTTCAACTATTCGACATTCGGCGACCTACCGGTGACTCGCTTGTTCTCCTCCCACGACAAGGTTTCTCGGACAGTGTGGTTAGACCCAGGTACGCACACCCACAACATCACCACGTTTACAAAGCCGGGCCGCTACGAAGTCACTTTCGATGCAAGTGCGCGGAAATCTGACGGTTCTTTCACGGCTTCAAAACCAACCACGTTAGTGTGGCGGGTAGGTGGTACCAACCCCGCCGACGAAAAGCTCGGTGACGTGAGGGTCGCGTATGACCAGGCCGCAGGTGTCACGGGCAATTCCGCTCCGAGCTTCACGATCGCCCCACACGCAGGCAATGAAAAAGACGGCGATAAGAACCTCACTGATCTCACTTTCAATGCTGGTAACGACGCCGCTGAAGGTACGGTCGTGTTCTACATCGACGGCTACCACCTCGCCGAAATCCCTGTTACGGGTGGTAAAGCAACGTGGAGCGAAATGATCGGATCTCACACATCAAGTTTCCAGGCCGTGTTTGTGCCCACCCAGGGTGCTGCACGCTGGATCAGTGCACCCCTGACCTCAAGCACCGGGCAGACAGCAGTGTCCACCACGAACACAGGGCAATTCCCCACAGAAACACCTGACACACCTGCCGGAGACTTCTCAACAGGCGAAGTAACGGTGAACTCGCGCGATGTGTCCGTCAACGCACACACCCAAGGTGACGGCAACCGAGTCACAATTGACACGAAACCCGCTGATGACTCTCTTATCTACAACATCACGGGTGGCTTTTACGAAGAAGGTTACGACGAACCAACGTGTGCGGTAGATGGTGTAAGTGGCCCTGGGCGCCGTACGCTCGAAGTTAGTCGCGAGTACTGCAAGGGAGACGAGTACACGCTACGGCTCACATTGGAGCCACAGCCGCGCGCCGCAATTGGTAATACAGACACCATTGACCTTGGACAGGTCAGTAACACGGGCAATACAGTTCAGACCCAGTTTTCCGAAAGTGGTGCCACCACCATACCCGACCCAGGCGACGGTGGTGAAACACCAAACCCAGGCGACGGAAACGACGGCTCTGACGAAAGTCTCCTCAACACGCCTGTCACGATTAATAACGGACACGTCGACCTGCGTGCCATGGACCTCAATGGTGAACTGACCGTAGCGCTCGGTGACGATTCGCGACAGCACGCACAGGAATCCGTGACACGCACTATCGACTCGACGACCCTGGAAGTCACGAAACTTGCGAAGGTTAAGCGTGAAGGCAACGTGCTTGCCAACCCAAGCTACGACGTCCTCGGTCCCAAAGGCACTGAACTCTACATTCTGCCGCAAGCTCAACAACCAGGCCGTGTGTGGCCAGGGTTCTCAAGCGAAACACTCGACCGCATGAAGTATCCCGAAGGTGCGACGATGACACTCACACCTGTGAGCGCACCTGAAGGCGGAAAATGGTTTGCCTACACGGAGAACCTCGGCTCCATTCAAACGATGTACGCATCCAGCGAGAAGGCTGCAGACATTCCTCTTCCGCCCGGAACCCACATGCACACTGCGTGGGCATTCACCAAACCTGGAACGTACACGATCGACGTGACGGCGCGCGCCAAGCAGGAGGTGGGCGGTGCACGAAGGGCTGGTGGCAGTGTGACAGCGAAGACGCAACGTCTCACGTTCGTCGTGGATCACAAGCCAGGTGGTGAAGACGGAGACGTCTCGACTCCGCCAAGTGAAAAGCCGAGTGAAGCACCAGGCGAACAGCCAACGCAGGAACCACCTGTGGAGCCGTCGCAGGAGCCAACTCAAGCCCCGTCACAGGAACCATCAGAGGAGCAGCCTGGCGAGGAGCCCGGTGAAGCACCTTCGCAGGAGCCAAACGAACCGGCTCAGCCTGGTGAGTCCGACAACGACGACAGCAGGAAGCCTGACGACAAACAGACGGAAGCTCCTGCTGAAGGAGACGGAGGCGACTCCGACAACGGTGCGAACAGCACCTCGGGCGGTTCAGGTGACAACACTGGTTCGAATGATTCGAACGGCACTGGTGCAAATGGTTCAAACGGCACCGCTTCGAACAACGGCAACTCCCTGTCCCGTACCGGTGCCACGGTACTTCCGGTTGGACTGACCGCTGGTGCACTTGCTGTTGCTGGTGTTGCGCTACTTGTAGCTGCACGCCGTCGCAAGAGCTAAGTCCTGCACAACGAGGGCCCGCACTTTCCTTTAGCGCCTCCCGCCAGGTGAGAAATCAGTTCATCCTGGCAGGTCGCGGTTGGGGAGGTGCGGGCCTACTTTCTACCACCTCGGGAATGGCCACCCCAGCAGATAAGCGACTCTAGTGGGTTGTCCTCAGAGTCAGCTGCTTAACGAACAGTGCCAATACAAGTGCGGCTGCAACGAAGGGCACGCCACTTACAAAAACTAAATGCATCGCTTCGCCCATGCCCTAGTGAATGGCATCGGCAATTGGGCCTGGTAAGGCTTCAAGTTTCGCCGGATCCAAGGCAGAACCAACCCCTGAACCCGCACCCATCGAGTCGCCCATATTCTTGGCCCCCGCAGGCAGGTGTTCTTGAATCTTAGGCATCATCGCCGAACTCATGATCGACCCCAGCACCGCAATTCCAATCGTGGACCCGACGTTACGGAAGAACTGCACCGCCGCAGTTGCAACCCCCAGTTCAGTACGGTCCACCGCATTCTGAACCACCAGCGTGTACGTCTGCATGCACCTGCCTAAACCCTTGTGTTCCGATTTTTCCGACTCCGTGAAAAGCTATTAATCACGAACTTAGGGGCAGAATTGTTTGTTCCCAAAGCTGCGTCCAACAACTTTTGACCATCGTATGTAGAGCCAGTAAGGATGCGGATGCGGTCAGGAATCGACTTGGCTGTCTCGGATACCGCGTGGAACAGAGACTCGGCGATCAGTTCTTGGCTGCAATACTCCATCAGGCGTTCGTGGGTACTGCGCCGCTGAAGCTCCTCCACGAGAGAGCTGGTGAGACGCTCGATATCATCGAATGTGCGTGCCGCCTCAGCGAGTTGGGTCAACTCGCCAGCATCGTCGATATGCCATCCTTCGGTCGCCAGCACCTTGTTGAGCAAGCGGCGCAAATCATCCCAACGCTGACGATCGGTGGTATACCGTGTCGGGCTCATCGCCGTCGCTATGAACTCACGAGTGTGTTGACCTGCTTGCGCTACCGACATTCCCTCCGTAAGCGCGACAAACAGTCCTTCTCGCTTACTCCCGGCAACACGCGGTGGCGCTCCAATGTCGAGGAGAAGTTCGTCGATTTGGTTTCCGCTTAGGCTCGGCAAATCAGTACTGGCCAGGACATTCGCAATACTGCGGATAGTCGAGCGTTGGGAGAAAGAATCGGACTGCATCACCGCTCAAGCTTCTCATGTGAGCGAGTGGCCTGAGTATTTCAGCAAGACCGGGTGTCCGGATTCTTGCACGCTCAGGGGCGTATACGTGAGAGCCCGAAGCGGCCGCACCCGTGGCTTGCTGGAATTCACGTCAATCCTGGCTCTTAGAAGGAGCCAGACATGGCTACGAGAGATCTTCAGGTATTCACTAACGATGCCTTTGGAACGATCCGAACTGTCGAGCATGAGGACAAGGTGTATTTCTGTGGCCGTGATGCGGTAACGGCGCTTGGATACACCAATACGAGCAAGGCGATTCAGGATCATTGCCGTGGGGTTCCGTTTCGTTACCCGATCGTCGATGTGAACCGTCCTGGGTTTCGTTCCTAGATGGTTGGTAAAGACAGTTCATCGTTGGTGAGGCTTTCGGTGTATTGGGCTTCGACTTCTGCTGGTGTCTTGTAGCCCAGTGCTTCGTGCAGCCGGGTGGTGTTCCACCAGTGGACCCAGTTCATGGTCGCGAACTCGACATCGGTCAGGCTGTTCCAGGCCGGCTGGGAGTAGATCAGCTCGGCCTTGTACAAGCCGTTGACGGTTTCAGCAAGGGCATTGTCGTAGCTATCGCCGACTGTTCCGACTGATGGGGTGATTCCTGCGGTGATGAGCCGTTCAGTGTAGGCAATGGCAACGTATTGGGCAGGTTCAACCGGTGGTTGCAACACCGGCCTGTTTCAGGGATTGTAGTGCTTCGCCGAAGACTTCGGCGGGGGTCTTCCAGCCGAGAGTCTTGCGGGGTCTGTTGTTGAGGGTGTGGGCCACCGCTTCGAGGTCGTCTGCGCTCCAGCGGGACAGGTCGGTGCCCTTGGGGAAGTACTGACGTAGCAGGCCGTTGGTGTTCTCATTGGTGGGCCGTTGCCACGGGGAGTGCGGATCAGCGAAGAACACCTTGGTGCCAGTCTCAAGAGTGAACGCGGCATGTCCTGATAGTTCCTTGCCACGGTCCCAGGTGATCGTCTTGCGTAACTGCTGGGGCAGGGTCGTGATCGCAGCGGCCAGAGCCGCGTTCATCGCGACTGCACCGTAGCCGCCCAGCGCGGGGCCGTTCTTGACCGGAGGGTGCTCGCCCCAGCCGTCGAGGCGGGGCAAGTGGACCAGGATCGTCGCGCGGCTGCGACGCTCGACCAAGGTCCCGATCGCAGAGCGGCCGGTCCCGATGACCAGGTCACCTTCCCAGTGTCCTGGAACAGCACGATCAGCGGCTTCTGCGGGGCGTTGGCTGATCACGACCTCGGCGCCGACATGACCGCCGGGTTTGTTCCGGGAACGCTCACGGGGCTGTCGCAACGCCCTGCCCGTTCGCAGGCAAGCCACCAGCTCACGCTTCAGTGCGCCGCGGCCTTCGATGAACAACGCCTGGTAGATCGCCTCATGACTGATACGCATTGACTCATCATCAGGGAAATCCAGCTTCAAGCGGTGACTGATCTGCTCCGGGCTCCAACTGGTGGCCCACCGTCGATCTTGCCGACGAGGCTTGTTCAACCCCTTCCACGTCGGCGTGACCGGCCCTTCCACCGGCGTCCCGTCCGGGCCAGTGACCTTCCCAGAGAGTCTGTCCTGGACATAGTCGCGAAGCCGCAGGTTGGCCACCAGCTTCGCGGTCTTGGGTCGTTTCGCGGCCTCCTGGGCTTTCCATTGGGCCACCGTGGCGCGATACTCCAGCTTCCCGCTGCGGGTAGCAGCGTTGCGGCGCAACTCCCGACTGATCGTGCCCGGATCCCGCCCAAGGGTACGCGCGATCGACCGGACACCGCGTCCCTGAGCACGCAAGATCGCGATCTCCTCTCGCTCCTCGAAACTGAGATAACGACCAGTTGGCTCCGTCAACGTCAGCGGTGGCATACCGCCAGCGTGACGGAACCACCGCGATCCGACCGGCACCGACACCCCACCGCCAGCGCTGCCTCCGCTGTCGTGACCCCGGCCGCGATCAGGCGCCAGAATTGTCGCTGCACCGCCCTCGATGGCTGCGGTCTGCCCGGAGAACGCATTGCTGGCCGCAACGCCCGGTCCGCGCGCCACTGCCGCCGCATCCCCTCCGGGACCTCGCCGATCTTCATGCTCCAGTCCTTGGTCACCATCCTTGAACACCTTTCTCACCTCAAGGTGTTGCGACGACCAGTTGAATCCGCCTTGCGAGCCACGATCGGAGTGATGGACCAGTTCAGCACTGCCTGTGGTCGCGGTGTTCAGCGCGTGCTACAGCGCTTCTAAGGACAGCGCGTGCGTCGTCATCGATGATCTGGTCGCCCAGCCGGCGAAACGACGGGAGTACGCATCGATGACGAACGCGGTGTACACGAAGCCATACGATGTGCGCACATACGTGTAGGGTCGGCCAGCAGCGCCCTGCCCGCGTTGCCGCTGGATGGGTTTCTGCTGGCCGCCCTCCGAACCGGACGTGCCCATTCCTGAGCATCCGGCTCTCCATGTGATCACGCCGTGACGCTCGCCCAGGGGTTTGGGATGCGGGTTCCTCGGTAGCGGTAGCGGGTCACGGGAACCTGCCAGGCGCGGAAGAACTCGATCCCTTCGGCGCGGATCTGCCACCGGGGCAGAAGTCGCCTGACGAGGGTGCGCATGTTCAGCTTCGGGTGCCGCTTTTTCAGCCAGCCCACGATCCGCCAGAAGGCGAACCGGTCGAGATAGCTGAAGAGGTGTTTGACGACGCCGTGCTGGAAGTAGGCGCACCAGCCCCGTAGCGCCGGGTTGAGTCGGCGCAGCAGGTCTGCGAGCGTTCGATGGGATGCCCGGCGGGTCAGCGTCCGCACCTTGTCCCGGATGGAAGCCAGCGACTTCCGTGAGGGGTAGGTGTAGATCGCGGTCTTCCCACCGTGACCTCTGATCCGGCGGCGCTGGATGTGCCACCCGAGGAAGTCGAACCCGGTGTCTATGTGCGTGACCGTCGTCTTCTCGGCCGACAGGCGCAAACCCATCGGCGCGAGCACCGCGGCGACTTCGTCCCAGAGCGCGTCGGCATCCTCGCGGGTGCCTCGGACGAGGACGACGAAGTCGTCCGCGTAGCGGACCAGCTTCATCGTCGCGCCCCCGGCGCGTTGATGCTTCGTGCGCGACCATTGCGGGCCGAGCGCATCCCACTTGCGTTGGAAGTGCTCGTCCACCACGGACAGGGCGATGTTCGCCAGTAGCGGCGACAGGATCCCGCCTTGCGGGGTGCCGGTGTAGGTGTCCCTGTTCACGCCGTCCTCACTGAGGACACCCGCTCTCAGGAACCCGCGGACCAGGCGCAACACGCGCTTGTCGACGATCCTCGCCCGGACGCGCTGCATGAGCGCGTCGTGATCGATCTCGTCGAAGCACGCGGTGATGTCCGCTTCAAACACCTGCACGTAGCCACGTGAGGCGTAGAAATGGATCTCCGCGATCGCGTCCTGCGCCCGCCTGCGCGGCCGGAACCCATACGAGGACGGCTGGAAGTCGGCCTCGAATATTGGTTCCAACACCAGCTTCAGAGAGGCTTGAACGATCCGGTCCGTCATCGTCGGAATCCCGAGCTTGCGGACCTTGCCGTTCGCTTTCGGGATCGACTTCTGACGCACCCGTTCGGGGACGAACTCGCCGCGCTTGACGCTCTCGCGCAGCTCGGCGAGCATCCCGTGCACCTTCTCCGGTGGGACGGATCGCGGGGCGATTCCGTCAACTCCGGCGGTGCGACCTCCCTTGTTGCCCGCCACCCGATTCCACGCCGCAACGAGGAAGCCGGGGTCATAGACCAGGTTGAACACATCATCGAAACGACGACCGGGGTCGGTCGTCGCCCATTGGTGCAGTTTCGTCTGCATTCTCAGTACCCGTGCCCACGCCTCCGAAGTGTCGGCTGGCCACGAAACATCCGCATTCACGGCTGTGTCTCCTTTACCGCTTGCCGATCCTGCGATCACACTGGACCCCTTCGCCATGCGACCGGCTTTCCCAGCCTCGGACTACTACGGGCCCTCCGTCCCATCCCGGCCCGATCAGCAGGCCGTGCGCTCAGCCGTCGGTGTCGTCGCTGGCGGCGACGCACCTCCGGCGAGACCGGGATGGTTCCCACGTTCACTCTCGAACCCTTCGACGGGATCGGCACCCAGTTATGCCCCAGCATCCTCGCCACGGCTACGCCGCAGGCTTTCACCGTGGCCTCCCGACTGGCGACATCACCCAGTCCAGGAGTTCCCCTCACCGCCGAAGCAGTGAGGGTGCGCGATGCAACCCGACCCGCATCCGCCAGGTTGGAGTCGGTGGTCTCGTATTGAGGGGCTTTCAGCCACTGGTTCCTATCCGTATGCCTCTCCGTCTCGCTAGCCGAGCCCGTACCATCTGGCAGTTCTGGCACGACTCGTCGTTGTCGAGGACTGCTCCACCCAACCCGCTCACGCCAACGGGCCAGATCGTCCTCCAGCTATCACACGCCTGCTGCGACAGGCACCGAGCGGTGTCCTTTCACCACCGCAAGGTTCGAGAGCACCTCGTGGCGCTCGATGTCAGCGACCCACAGCCGATTCGGGGCCGGTGCTTTGAAGTCCCGCATCACCAGATCCGGGCGCTCATCCGGTGTGCGCCCGGGTACCGTGGTGCGCGGTTTCCGGCCGCGGACCACGCCGCTGATTCCGGCCTGACGCATCGGCCGTGCGACCTGGTCACGGCCGACCTTCCAGCCGCTTCGGCGCATCGCATGCCACATTTTGCGAACGCCGTAGACCCCGTAGTTGCGGGCATGCAGGTCCTTGATCACCACGGTCAGTTCCCGATCACGGATCTGGCGTTCGCAGGCCGGGCGGGTCTTCGCTGCCCGATAACCACGCGACGTCATGAATCCACACTCGCGTGCTGCAAGTGTGCGGCAGATGAGCTCGACCCCGAACCGATCACGGTACATATCGATGTAGGCGATCATTTCGGCGAGGGGCGGTCGAGCTCGGCTGCAAAAAACGCGGACGCAGTTTTGAGAATCTCATTGGCCCGGCGCAGCTCCCGGTTCTCACGCCGTAACCGGCGCAGCTCTTCAAGCTCATCCGTTGTCGCGCCCGGCTCAGTGCCGGCATCACGTCTGGCCTGCTTCAGCCACCCGCGCATCGTACTGATGCTCTACCGAAGCTCAAGGGTCTCGCGCAGTTTGCCGAGGACTATGGTTCTGAATTCCGACGCATCGAGTCAGTGGCCGAGGCTGGTGGGAAGCTTCGCGTCCTCGACATCGGCCGACCCTCAGTTCGCGAGGCGACCGCTCAAGCGACCGATGCGAAGTCGCTCTAGACTTGCGACCTCGCCGATGACTATCAGTAGCCCTATGACGGTGGGCCCACAGCTCAAACATCTTCGGTGAAGTCGCAACCGCGAGTGCCATACCCATGCGTCTACCGGTACTTCATCGTTCCCTTGACCCTCTGCAGCAAATTGAACTGCAACATGGGGACCTCCTAGTCGTTGCGTGGAGTCCATACACGCTCTGATCAGGAGAAATAGCAAACGGTGTCGCGCACTCAGGCAGGATCTCTCGGAGCCTACCCAGAGGAGCACGTCGTCACACCACCCGAGAGCATTGTTGCGCGCGAAATCCCGCCTGGTTCACCCTTCTTTGGAGGCCAGCCGGGGTAGCGGTGTGCCGGGCACTTAGCGGTTCAGCAAGCTAATCTCCAAATGGCAGCACTGGGACGAATTCCCAGTTCATAGCCGGTATAGACGCTATTCGAGGCCTCCGTTCCGCACTGGGGTCTTGTATCCATCGTGACCGGTTGTGCGATCCGTGACCAGGCTCCGGCGGGCTTGTCGTCCGGTACATTGGCAGTCCTGGCACTCGCCGACGCCGAGACAGACCATTTTGTCGGCTCCTTGGTGCTCTTTGACATCAGGCACGACGATGCCGAAGTCGGTTTTTGGATTCATCCCGATGCACGAGGAACCGGGCACGCTCGCCGAGGCTTGGAACTGGCGTCACGTTTCGCTCATCGTAACGGGCTGCAGACACTGACAGCGCGCACGCTACCTGACAACGAGGCGTCACAACGGTGCCTGGCAGCAGCTGGCTTCCGTAAGGTGGCGCGAAGTGTCGGGGCCACACCCGCCGGAGAACACAAGGAATTGATCCACTACCGACTCAATCTGGTACCGCCCGTTATATTTCCGTTGCGCACGCAACGACTGCGACTCCGTCTACATGAGCAAAACGATACCGGGTGGCTGTATCAGCTCTACTCGCAACCCGAAGTGGCCCGGTATTTACTGGATGATCCGTGGACGGAAGAGGTGACCGGACGCAAGGTAGCTGACCGTCTGAGCAAGTCCGATATCGGTGGTGAGTGCGGAGCGGTGGCACTGGTCATCGAACACGAAGGTGTGCCGGTCGGCGACGTAATGCTGTGGCTTACCGATCACCAGCACCGCCAAGCAGAAATCGGCTGGGTGCTGGACCCCGCGTAGGCGGACGGGGACTTGCCACCGAAGCCGTTCGAGCTGTCCTGGCCCTGGGTTTCGAGCACTATGGACTTCACCGAATTACTGCGCAGATGGACGCACGCAATAGCGCCTCCGCGGCCTTGGCTCGCCGCGTCGGTCTACGACTCGAAGCACACCACATCGCGGACTGGTTTAGCAAAGGCGAGTGGACCGACACTCTGGTATTTGCTCAACTAGCCTCCGATTTCATCGAACCCAGCGGCCAAACTAACCCAAACTCACCCCTTCTCGAGGTGAGGTCGGGTCAGTGGGTCTCCGCCAGGAGCCAATAGCTTCTATATTTTCACACCTGCAAGCTCGTCGGGACGTGGCTCATCGTGACGTCAATTCCGTGTGGTACGGCTTGCCCGACGGTCACCCCTTGGTGTTGGAGGTCGGCTACGGTCTCGAAGCTGGGCAGACGCGCTGGGAAGATTGGTGCGAACCGTGGACGATATCCGAGGACGTACCGACGAGGCACTAGATGCTTTGCCAACTGGGGACAAGGCCGTTAGTCCATCGACACGTTGCACTACGAGAAGGCAATCGTGATGGTCGACTTGATGGTGGAGTTAGGGACCGAGCTCGTATTTGGCGAAGGGTCCGATCGTGGGCCATAGGTCTGCATCGGTGTTGCGCGAGGCACGTGAGTGTTGGACTGTCTGTATTCCGAACCTTATGGCCGGTGACCTTTACTTCAGCCAGCCCATCCGTGCCCTGCGGGCACCACCCAGACCCTTCAGAGGCATTCGCACGACCATAATGTGATGGAAGTTCCCCGCCTGTTGTGTCTTCTCCACACCACAGAAACTCACAAACCCGTTTTGGGCTCCAAGAGGCTGCCAATCAAGGCCCGTACTCGCGTTTTGATCTCGTCACGGATGACACGCACTGCCTCGAGGTCTTGGCCTGCCGGGTCGTCAAGTGTCCACTCTTCATAGCGCTTGCCCGGATAGATCGGACAGGCCTCCCCACATCCCATCGTGATGACCACATCTGAGTCCTGCACGGCCTCGGTGGTGAGCACCTTGGGTTGCTCAGCGGTAATGTCGATTCCCTCTTCGCTCATAGCAGCAACGGCAACAGGGTTGATCTGCTCAGCGGGCATCGATCCTGCCGAGCGCACCTCGATCTGGTCTGCTGCCAAATGGCGCAGATAACCGGCGGCCATTTGGGAGCGCCCGGCATTGTGGACGCAGACGAACAGCACAGAGGGTGTATCGGGTCTTTGGGTGGTCATGGACGGGTCCTCTTTCGGCATGAAGGAAGTGCTGGGCCCAGCGTGCGAACACGTGGTTGTATCTCCGGCAAGATGGCAATCAGCCCCTCGGGTGAGGCCAGAACGGGATCACTCACGGCCCAGTCTTGATAGCGTACCCCAGGAATAATGGGGCAGATATCGTCGCACCCCATCGAACGTGAGAGGCTTGGGGAAACGCTCCCGCGCAGTCTGGCTTTCGACGTCGGTCAGCAGGGACACCACATTCGGGTGCACGGTGTCGGCCGGAGCAGAACCAGCAGAGCGAGCCACCGCGTATCCGTCGGTGCTATCGTGCAGAACGGCAGCTACAAGCTGGGAACATCCAGCGTTGGCCACACAGACAAACAGCACTTGTCGTGCGACGGCGGTGTGAACCCGGGTCAGATCAGCCAGTCGTTGGGTGGCGAAGCATTTGGTCCGCCGCAGAAGCTCCGGGGCGCTCGTCGTGGTGTGCACCGCGACGGTATATGACTCCCGGATAATATGGGTGACGAGTCGCTTGGGCACAGTGGTAGCCGTGCCAGACAATTCCGTGACGAGACCACCCAGTTGGTCATCGATCTCTTGTGGTGCAACAGAAGGTTTCCGCGCCGGTGGCGTGTCCGTGGCGGAAGCCGGGTCGAAGGTCTCCACACCCGGGTCACACGACCTTCCGAGTCGACGAGACCAACAGTCCTGAGAACGGTCAGGGGGTGCGAGACGGTCGGCTGAGTCGGCACGCATGGCCTGGAGGGCGGTGGGTGTACATTCCGGAGAGGTCAGTGTCGGCTGACTCATGAGACACTCGTAACTTGTGAGGCGGATTCGGGCGGATACGGATCGGTATTGAACCAATCGCGGGCAATCCAGAGGGAGACGTACACCAGTCCCAGCAACACCGGGACCTCAATCAGTGGCCCAACCACCCCAGCCAGAGCTTGTCCGCTGGTGGCGCCAAAGGTACCGATAGCGACCGCAATGGCCAGCTCGAAGTTATTACCTGCCGCGGTAAACGCCAGCGTTGTTGACCGCGCGTAGCCTAGACCCAGACTCTTGCCTGCCACGATGCCCACAAACCACATCACCACGAAATACACCAACAAGGGCAGAGCGATCCGTGCCACGTCAAGCGGGTTGTTGATAATCGCTTCCCCTTGGAGCACAAAGAGGAGCACGATGGTAAAGAGGAGCCCATATAACGCCCACGGTCCGACACGTGGGAGAAACCGGCGTTCGTACCAGGCCCGACCCCGGTACCGTTCGCCGATCCACCGGGAGGCGAATCCGGCAAGAAGCGGAATCCCCAGGAAGATCACCACGTTTAGAGCGATCTGACCCATCGAGACCTCGAGCCCGTCTGTTCCGAGGCCGAGCCAGCCTGGCAAAACGGTGAGATAAAACCAGCCAAGCACCGAGAACATCAGCACTTGAAACACGGAGTTTATCGCCACCAAAACCGCCGTGGCTTCACGATCACCGCAGGCCAGATCATTCCAGATCACCACCATCGCAATACACCGAGCAAGCCCAACGATAATGAGTCCGGTCCGGTACTCAGGTAGATCGTGCAAGAACACCCAGGCGAGAATAAACATGACTGCAGGACCAACAAGCCAGTTCAGCACCAGAGACGACACGAGAAGTTTTTTATCTCCGGTAACGGCGACGACTTTGTCGTAACGGACTTTGGCCAACACTGGATACATCATGACCAATAGCCCCAACGCGATCGGCACCGAAACCCCACCGATCTCCAGCTGGGTCAGCACATCAGCAAGAACCGGCACGAATCGTCCCAATAACAATCCAGCGAGCATGGCCAGCCCGATCCATACCGGAAGCCATTTATCCAGCGCCGACATCCGCCGTGAAGACGCCGCCACAGTAGGCATTTTTGTTGCAGTCATCTGTCATCTCCTGACGTGTTCCACAGCAACGACTAACCACGTTCTCTTGGTGTACTCCACCGGACCGGTCCAACGTTCGGCAGACCGTGATTCGATCTGCCTCTATGTTAGTGACTATCTCATGAGCGTGGTCGATTCAGGTGTCATGGCTTGTTTCGCCTACCTCCGTGACGCGTTGGCCTGCGTTGCATCTCAGATCGGATCTACGTTGCCATCACGACTGCAGGCAGGAGCTTGTGTTTGTTTCGATAACCGGCACGCGAGTTATCTGTACCAATCTGAGGACCAAGACCACTTGACCACAAGGGAAAAGAACACAAAAGCCATAGTGCAGCAATCAGCTACAGGGCCATCAGCACCTCGTCGTAGAACCTTTCCAGCTCCAGGATGGGGTCCCAGCCGCTCCATCGAGGTCGTGGGCACTTGTCTCTACACCAAGAACATTGCCAACGTGCTCGATTTTTCCGCGACAACAATTTGTTCACGCCAATCTTTCCTTGTCGTTGGTGCCAAATCCCGATAATCCGCATGATCCCATGGCGATCAGTGTTCGAAACAACGGCAAGTTGCTGGGATACCTCAGTCGTGAGGACGCTCTACGCTACGGTTCTGAAGCACACCGGTTGGCAACCTCAGGGTATGCGCGCGAAGTTCAGGAATATCTCTTCAGGCAGAGCACTCAATCCCAAAACTGGTACCCCTCCACCGAGATTCATTTCGTCCTCCCAGAGCCGGGACATGGGCTCCCTTGAATCAGTCCATTCCCGATAGCCTCTCTGTCTTGCCTCACGGCGACGTTGCACAGGTCTTGAAGGAGGCAGACCACTTCGAAGTCCTCTGTGATGACGTTCCACCAGCAAAGGGGTAGCGCAGGCCACAGAACTTACCATTCATGCGCTTCGGTCCTCTGAGCTCAGCAACGACTGGAACAGTACCATGCCGTTCTATCCGGTTCCGGTTGCTGAGTCCGATAGCTACGATGTACCGCCTGCTTATCAGTATGAACCGGAACAACCAGCCAGGCACTATAGGCCCACTCATCACAAGAAGTGGCCCCAGGGCACTCCCCACGATTTGCCAGCTTCGCTCCATCACCGCAAACAGTTCCCCGATTCCTCATTCACTCCTGGGGCTCCAGAACCAATCATCGATTTTCCAGAACCAGCCAATCCTGAACTGATCATTCTTCAACGTTCCAATAAGGGTGATAAGACCGTACGCGTCCTCTTAGACGGTCCAACCGGGGGCCTGACAACGAGACTCGCTACACCGTCGATCACAACAACACGACTGGCACAGACACACATCGAGAAAAGAGTCCTGATGTTCTGCGACGTCGTGGAACCATACGGTTGATCACTCTCCTCATCATTGGAACCGTTCTCCTCGTCGTGATTCCCGATGTGGGGTGGGTTCTGGGCCCGTTAGTAGCCCTGTTTGGTGTTTACGACAAGAACGTGCACAATCGTTAGGCCTAGGTTCTAGAAGACGAAAAGCAATGGGGACAACCGGATTCACACCGCTTGAACGGCCCCCGCAGACCGAGAGGTGTTTGCTTGCGGCCTCGCTGATCAGCGTCAAAGACGGCAAGCCAAGAGGACTCACAACTCGAGATCTGCTGTTCGTTCCGGGCACGTGATTCCCAAAGCCCAACGCGTTAAACCAGCAGGTGTGCATCTTCGTGAAGACGTTTCGGTGCTGTACAACCACTATTCAAAAAACGATCCATACCAGGGTTGTAGATCCACCGGCAAGGTGCGGGTTTACCCCTGTTCTTCCGGATCCAGCCGCTTAATGGTGCGCATCTCTGCGGCCCAGAACTGCGCTATCTTCTTCCGCCGGTCCGAGTCATCGCTCAACAGATCAGCCAACCCGAGTCCGCGAGCCAAGTCCAGCGTCGTCTGGATGAAACGACGAGTACGCTCATCGGAGACATCGGCGTTGAGAATCCGCACCGTTTCTGTATAGATGCCACGTGCGAATTTATCTTCCAGTGGCCGGATACGCTCTTTGAGGGCCAGTTCGGACGCAGCGACGCACCAGATCTGCAGGGCGGCTTTAAAGACGTCGGAAGCGTAATATTCCAGGACTTTCTCCACGATATGGTCGAAGTCATCCCCCGGGGTAGCCTGCGATCTAGGTGCTTGGAGCCCTGCCTGTTCTCGTTCCTCAAACATGTAGTCGATTGCTGTCAGAAACAGATCTTCGCGGGTCGGGAAATGGTGTTGCAACGCACCACGGCTCACCCCGGCTTCTTGAGCGATCAACGTCATCGTCGCACCGTGCCAACCGGATTCTGCCAGGCAACTGATAGTAGACCGCAGGATTCGATCTCGAGTAGCACGGCTACGATCCTGCTTAGGCTCGTGCGACCGGTGGGACTGTGAGGAAGCACTGGAAGTGGTCATAAGTTTCAATCCTAGACCTCAGACGCCACCGCGCCGGGTGATGACATCATCACCACACACCCGAGATAGAGCTTGAGGGGCGTCAAAATTCTTCGCGCAAAACGTTCTTGCGAATTTTGCCAGTTGACGTCTTCGGCAAGGCTTCGACGAACCACACTCTCTTCGGTGTTTCCACGCCGGACAGGTGGTCGCGCACATGAGACAGAATCTCTGCCTCGACCTCGGAGGCAATCTGTTGTCGCTGTTCAGCACTCACTTCTGAAACGGCAGGAACCTTATCGCTACAAACTACGGCTGTGACGGCCTCACCCCAATGATCGTCAGGTGTCCCGATTACGGTACATTCGATGACTCCGGGGGCATCGGCAACGATTCGCTCAACCTTCATCGACGAGACATTCTCACCGCCGGTTTTGATGATGTCCTTGACTCGGTCAACGAACCACACAACGCCTTCGTCGTCCATGTAGCCAACGTCGCCACTATGGAACCATCCGTGACGAAATGCCTCCTGATTGGCATCGGGCCGATTCCAGTACCCCGCGGTGACGTGTGGACCGCGGTAAACGATTTCACCAACCTCTCCGGGAGGTAACAATCTACCGTCTGGAGCCATAATTCGGGTGCGCACCGTTGGGGAGGGCACTCCCCACGACCCGTTCTTACCGTGTCGATGATCAGTACGTTGAAACGTCGTCGCCGGCACAACTTCTGTTTGTCCCGATCCCAGCACTTTCCGTGCATTCGGCATCATGGCATCCATACCTGCCAAAATCCGTTCGGGCATCTGTGCCATTGCGTACATGGCGGTCTCCATCGATGACAGGTCCCGAGCTTGGCGCTGGTTTTCGGCGATCAGGGCTGCCCACATCATCGGTAGACCCGTGAAAACCGTAACTTTCTCTCGCTCAATGGCGTCAAGAACAGTAGCGGGATCGAACCCTTGCTGAAGCACCAACGTGCCACCCAGAAATAACACGGGCTTAGCGAGGGTGTTCAGCCCCGTGACATGGAACAGCGGCAAACATAACAGCATGGTGCCAGGGTGCTCACCCCAATCTTTTCCGATCAACACCGCATTAGACATCACACCGGTCACCACCGCGCTGTGCGTTGCTAGGGCACCTTTTGGTCTAGCGGTGGTTCCCGACGTGTAGAGACACTGAACGATGTCGTCACTGGAAATGATGAGTCTCAGTTCATCGTCCACCGGTGTGGCCAAAAGATCTGTCAGATCTACTCGCGCATAGTTCGTCGCCATCGACAATGCAGCCTCGTTCTCGACCGCACCGGTTCCGGTTTCGCGCACAACGACATTGTCAATCGTGACCCCTTCGGCAATCGTTGCTTCCAGCAGGGGTAGCATAGCGTCGTCGATGATGACAGTCCGCACACCGGCATCGTCGAGAATCCAGGCGATGTCTGACGGCGTTAGCGCGTAGTTGATGGGTAATGCCACTCGCGCGGATTTGGCGATCCCAAAGTAGATTGCCAGAAAATCCGCGCTATTGGCCACCATGATGGCGACCGGTTCTCCCTGTTCCGGGGCGTCGGGGAGATTAATAATCCCGCGGGCCATCGCTTCGGCATCGTGGTCCAGCTGGGCATAACTGATACGTCGTTCTCCTTCCACAACGGCAATCTGTTGTGGATGTTTCTCGGCGGCGCGGGTCAACGCGTCGCCCACCGTATGACGACGGGCAAGATTGAGATCAACGGGGTCGACGGTACTGGTATCGGGTTTCATAATGTTCACTTCCTGGTGAATGTATGGGTCAGTAAGAAGCAGTAGAGGCGCAAACCGCAGGCCAGGATCCAGTAGCGCAGAGCATCGAGAAGAGAGGTTAAACCGGATAGCCATCCATTCGGGCAAGCACCTGGAGCATGACCTCGTCGGCGCCACCGCCGATCGAGGACAACCGCACGTCGCGGAGGAATCGGCTCGTCCAGTTCTCCTCCATATAACCCATGCCCCCATGGACTTGTAGCACCGTATCGGCGACATCGCGTAGCAAGCGTCCAGCTACGAGTTTGCCCACGGTGGCTTCCCGAGTAATGTCTGCACCGGCATGAGATAGCCGGCACATCTTTTCGTTGTGCGATCGCAATAGTTCCAGTTGGGCAGAAAGCTCGGTCAGCTTGAACACGGGGTACTGGCGAGCGGCAAGGGGTGCCCCGAATAGCTCACGTTGTCCCAAGTATTCCCGGGTCTTAGCGAGCGCCCACTCACTGGCACCGACGGCTGTGAAACACGCCGAGAGACGCTCGACCACGAACTGTTGCATCTGTTGTTGGAATCCCCGACCGATCTTACCGATCGTATTTGATACCGGAACCCTCACCTCATCGAGGTGTAGCTCAACGGTGTCAGAGGAACGATTCCCGAGTTTGTCGAGCGGGCGCGAGACGGTGAACCCAGCAAGCCCTGAGGGCACAATAATCTGCGACATCCCCCGATACCCGCCCTCATCGGACGTCCGGACCAACATGCAGAACCAGTCGGCCTGAGTGCCGTTGGTAATGAAGATCTTGCCACCATTGATCACCCAGTCGTCACCGTCGCGACGGGCCTTGGTGGACAGACCTGCGACATCTGATCCGGCCCCGGGTTCTGTCACCGCGATGGCTGCCACTTGTTGCCCTTCAAGGGCCGGGCGTAGATATTGCTCTTTCAACTCCGGACTACCAAAACGGGCCAAGGATGGCGTAGCCATGTGCATCTGGACGTTGATTGCCATCGACACTCCAGCGGTATTCCCCTTGGCCAGTTCCTCGGCGAAGACCATCTGGTACTCCATGGGCGCGCCTTCCCCACCGTCTTCTTCGGGATACCCCAGCCCTAAGTACCCTGCTGCGGCCAACTTAGGAAACAGTTCGTGGGCGTCGAAGACTCCGGCGTCCTCCCACTGGTTCATTCTGGGGACAATTTCCTTGTCGCAGAACGATCGGACGCCTGCGCGAAACTGTTCGAGGTCAAACTGGTCAAGATCGTCTGGTTCTTCGGTCATATTTGCCTCTCTGACGCCAACGACATGGTGGCTTACACCGGTTACACCGTGTCTATCGTGATGCAGGTCACATTAGCACCCTTAATGAAGAAAAAACAATCACGCTTGCTTGTTGTCAAAAAATGTGCCAACATGAGGTCCACGACTCGTTCAATCCGCTCCCACGGGAAGGCACGTGAGCATGGACTCCGAGCACAGCAGGAACAATCCCTTACCCACCCGAACTGGCCACTGTCCTCGTGGTGTTGCGAATGCGGACGCTATCTTGGCTGACCAGGATGGCCCGGTGGTGAGGATCGGTAATGCTTCCGGGTTCTATGGGGATCGCTTCGCCGCTTTCGACGAAATGGTTCGGGCCGGCGTGGACGTCATCACCGGTGACTACCTTGCAGAACTCACGATGCTGATCTTGGCCCGGCAGAAGGCAACGGATCCCACCACAGGATTTGCGCGCACGTTTTTGTCTCAGCTGAAGCACTCGCTGGAGGCCTTGGTTGCCACCGATGCCCGTGTAGTCGTCAATGCGGGCGGGATGAATCCGTCCGGGCTAGCTGAGGCGATCAATCAACTGGTGACGAAGACCGGAGCTGAGCTTCCGGTGGCCTATGTGGACGGCGATGACCTGACTGACCGCAGTCAGCAACTCGGTTTGGGCCAACCACTAGCTGCCAATGCCTACCTGGGTGGTTTTGGCATTACCTCAGCCTTACGGGCAGGGGCACGGATCGTGGTAACAGGGCGGGTGACCGACGCTGCGCTGACCACAGGTGCAGCTGCCTGGTATCACGGGTGGGAACGGGATGATCTTGATGCCCTGGCCGGGGCGATGGCCGCCGGCCACGTCATCGAGTGCGGGATGCAGGCCACCGGTGGAAATTTCTCCTTCTTTACCGAGATCCCCGACTTGATCCGTCCCGGATTCCCCATCGCTGAGATAGCCACCGACGGTAGCTCGGTGATCACCAAACCCGTCGGCACCGGTGGTGCTGTCACCGCCGAGACGGTGATCTCTCAGTTACTGTACGAGGTGGCCGGGGCCAGATATCCCGGCCCGGATGCCACCCTGCGACTAGATTCCATCACGGTCACCGATCTCGGTGCCGATCGAGTGGCGTTGAGCGGAATCCTCGGTGAAGCCCCACCACCGACCCTCAAGGTCTCAGCTACCGAACTCGGTGGATTTCGACAGGAGATGACCGTCTATCTCACCGGCCTGGACGTCGATGCCAAGGCGAATCTGATTCAAGCGCAGTTCCACCACGCCCTGAACACCGCTGGATTACCGATGCCGCAGCAGTTGCAATGGACGTTGGCGCGCACCGATCACTCCGATGCGACCGTGCAAGAGGAAGCGAGCGCCCGCCTGACCCTGGTCGCTCGCGACAATGACCCCCAGGTGGTGGGACGAAAATTGGCAAATATTTTTGTCGAGATCGCACTGGGTAGCGTTCCCGGTATCTTCTTATCTTCTCCACCTAAAGAAGCCGAAGTGTATGGCCGGTTCCGTCCGGAATTCGTTCCCCAGACCATCCCAACTCACCGCGTGCATTACCCCGACGGGTCGGCAGAAGTCATTGTGCCACCTGAACGCACTCTGCGACTTGAACCCACGGATCTGGACGAGCACTCCCCTGCTACCGGGCAGGGACCCACCATCACTCAGTCCTCGTCCGATGCCACGGAATCCTCTGTTGCGTTGGGCCGATATTTCGGTGCCCGTAGCGGCGATAAGGGCGGGACGATCAATGTTGGTGTCTGGGCCCGTAGCAACCCGGGCTGGACTTGGCTACGCCAAGAGCTCACACCGGAACGACTGCGAGAGTTGCTCCCAGAATTTCGAGATCTCCCGATGGACCGTGTCGAGCTGGCCAAGCTACGGGCGGTGAATTTCGTCATTCACGACGCACTCGGGGAAGGCGTCGCCTTCGGTGCCCGCTTTGATGCACAGGCCAAAGGTGTGGCCGAGTGGTTGCGCAGTCGTCACGTTTCACTACCGTCCGACGTCACGGAATTTTCGGGCCTCGACGATAACTTCACGACCGGATTCGGAGTATCCTCATGACTCGTCTCATCAGCACCATCGACACTTCCTCCCCGGAGTTCCAGCGGAGCGAAGAAGCGATGCTGCACAAAATCTCCGAGATCGATGCGGTCTTCGAGCAACTGGCTGCAGCCGGTGGTCCGCGTGCCGTGGCCCGTCACCGCGACCGCGGTAAGCTCACCGCACGAGAGCGCATTGAGCTCCTCATTGACCGCGACAGCCCCTTTCTTGAGCTTTGCGCCGTCGCGGCCTGGGGATCAGATTTTCCCGTCGGAGCCAGCATCATTGGTGGCATCGGAACCGTGTGCGGGGTTGAATGCGTCATTATTGCTAACGACCCCACGATTGCCGGCGGTACGTCAAATCCATTCACGCTCAAAAAGCAACTGCGCATCATGGATATTGCACTGAAAAACCGGCTTCCGCTGATGACCTTGGTCGAATCAGGCGGGGCGAACTTACCGACACAGAGTCAGGTCTTTATCCCGGGGGGTGATTCCTTTCGGCGACTAGCCCAGCTGTCTAAAGAGGGCATCCCCACGATCTCAATCGTGTTTGGCAACTCGACTGCGGGAGGCGCCTATCTTCCGGGCATGAGTGATCACGTGATCATGATCGAAGGCCAGTCGAAAGTCTTTCTTGGCGGACCACCACTGGTGAAGGCCGCCACCGGCGAAGTGAGCGACGATGAATCACTGGGTGGAGCCGGAATGCACGCGCGAACCTCGGGGCTTGCCGATTATTTCGCCCACGACGAGCAAGACGCATTGCGTATCGCACGCCGTGTTGTCTCCCGGCTCAACCACCGCAAAGCAGGCCCCGCGCCTGCCACCTCGATGCCACCGGTCTTCGACGAGGAAGAGTTGCTCGGCATCGTGCCCGATGACCTCAAGATTCCATTCGATCCGCGGGAGGTTATTGCCCGGGTCGTTGATGGGTCGGATTTTGATGAATTCAAGCCTCTTTATGGTGCTGGCATGGTGACCGGTTGGGCGAACATCCACGGTTACCCGGTGGGCATGATCGCCAACGCCAAGGGCGTGATTTTCAGCGAGGAAGCACAAAAGACCACCCAGTTTATCCAGATCGCCAACCGGCAAGCCACTCCCCTGGTGTTTGTACACAATACAACCGGATACATGGTCGGTCGCGCCTACGAGGAGGGTGGGATCATCAAACACGGTTCGATGATGATCAATGCGGTGTCCACCTCCACGGTTCCCCACATCTCTGTGCTGATCGGGTCCTCGTATGGGGCCGGCCACTACGGGATGTGCGGCCGTGCCTTTGACCCGCGTTTCCTCTTCGCCTGGCCCTCGGCCAAATCGGCAGTTATGGGTGGCGCCCAATTGGCCGATGTGGTGACCTCCGTGGCGAAAGCTTCGGCCCAAGCCCGTGGTACACCCGTCGATGTCGACGCGCTGGAACATCGCCGAGCTGCCATCGAGCAACAGATCGAAGACGAATCTCTGCCACTGTTTCTCTCGGGTCTCGTCTACGACGATGGGATCATCGACCCCCGAGATACCCGCACGGTGCTGGGGCTGTCGTTGTCGGCCATTGCGAATAGACAGGTCGAGTCCGATCGGTCTTACGGAATTTTCCGGATGTGAGGAACCACATGACTGTCCAGACCACAACACGCCCGATCACCCGGGTGCTCGTCGCCAACCGTGGGGAAATCGCTCGACGGGTCTTCGCCACATGCAAAGCCCGCGGGATCGGAACCGCAGCGGTATTTTCCGATGCGGATGCCCATGCTCCGTTCGTCGCCGAAGCCGATCTTGCCGTGCGTCTGCCGGGTACCGCCCCAGCAGACACCTACCTGCGTGCCGAGCTCGTGATTGCGGCCGCCCAGAAAATGGGCGCCGATGCGATTCACCCCGGCTACGGGTTCCTGTCCGAGAACGCTGGCTTCGCCCGAGCTGTTATCGAGGCCGGATTGATCTGGATCGGTCCGGATCCCGCTTCTCTTGAACAAATGGGGTCCAAAATCGAGTCCAAGCGCCTCATGGAGCAGGCCGGCGTACCGGTCTTGACGGATCTCGACCCCGAATCCATCACCGAAGCTGAGTTACCGGTGCTCGTCAAAGCCTCAGCAGGTGGTGGCGGTCGCGGGATGCGGATTGTGGAACGTCTCGATGAGCTTGCTGACACCGTGTCCTCGGCCTCGCGCGAGGCCGCCAGTGCCTTCGGCGATCCCACGGTTTTCTGTGAGCGCTATATTCCTACCGGGCACCATATCGAGGTCCAAGTGTTTGGTGACCGGGCCGGCAACGCCTGGGCAGTGGGAGAACGAGAATGTTCGATTCAGCGTCGCCACCAGAAGATTATCGAAGAGGCGCCCGCTCCGCTGGTTGAACGCCGGGGCGCGCGAATGCGTGAACGTCTCTATCAGGCCGCTCGCAACGCGGTGCAACGGCTGGGGTATATCGGAGCAGGAACCGTTGAGTTCTTGGCCGACGAGGACGGGTCCTTTTACTTCCTGGAAATGAATACCCGCTTGCAGGTCGAACACCCGGTGACTGAATGTACCACCGGGCTCGACCTCGTTGGGTTGCAGTTGGACATCGCGGCCGGGGCAGAGCTGGTCGGTGACGAACCCCGGGCTCAGGGACATGCCATTGAAGTGCGCCTCTACGCCGAGGACCCCACGCAGAATTGGTCGCCCCAAGCCGGACCGATCCGAGAGTTCTTGGTGCCGGAAGTGGACGCTGTCTTCAACAACCCAGCACCCGGACACCCGGCGATTCGTCTCGATGCTGGTGTCCAAGCCGGAGATGTGATGGGCACCGATTACGATCCGATGATCGCGAAGATGATTGGTGTTGCCCCAACCCGGCACGGTGCCGCACGCAAACTTGCCTCAGCTCTGGAAAGGATGGTGTGGGACGGCCCCGTCACCAATGCCGACCTGCTCGTGAGCATCCTGGGCGAAGAGGATTTTCTCTCGGGGCACACCGCCACCTCCTACTTAGAGGATCATCCTGCTGTGTTCACGCCGGCCACTGACGAGACCACCACAAGGTTGTTTGCCGTGGTGGCAGCCATCGCTACGGCGGCAGCTGTGGCCGAAGGCGCTCCCGCGTGCCCCGATGGCGTGGTGGTGCTCGGCGCACCAGAGAACGCAGACCAGGCATTGGCCCGCCACATCGCCGAGGAGAATCCGCGACCGCGCATTGGTGGGTGGCGGTTGTTCCACCCCGACTGGCGAACTCGCGCCTTCCTTCTCGGTAGCCAGGAGATCTCCATCGACTATCGCCAACGTCGGTATGGCTGGGAGATCTCCCCCAGCTCGGTGCCTGACGTTAACAGCGTGGAGGTCGTCTCGGCATCCTCGGCTGTCGTGCGGCTGCGCATCGACGATGTGGAGCGACGTTTCGTCGTGTCACGAACGGGCCGTCAAGTGGTCGTCACCGGGTCCGAACGGTCCGTAACGCTCACTGAGGTCGAACACTTCACCGATCCGGAGACGGTCTCTGCACCGGGTAGCCTGATCGTGCCCATGCCAGGCACCGTGGTACATATCGAGGCAACAGTTGGTGACGCCGTGGTGGCAGGCCAAAAAATCCTGTGGGTGGAAGCTATGAAAATGGAGCACGCCATCACCAGCGATGCTGATGGCATTGTCGAACAGCTCACGGTCAGTGTCGGTGATCGTGTTGACGTTGGTGCCGTGCTGGCCGTAATTGTTGCCCAGAGTGAAAAGGAGGCTGTCACAGCATGACGAGCGTGGTCTATACCCTCGAGGGGTCAACGGCGACCCTGACACTCGATGCACCGGAGAATCGCAACGCGATCAACCAGGCACTACTGCAGGGCATCTCTGAGGGGTTGGACCGGGCCAGTGCTGATGATTCGGTACGCAGTATCGTGCTGACTCACACCGGTTCGGTGTTCTGCGCTGGTGCAGATCTGAAAGACCACTCCTTAAACGACACCGAAGGTGGCACGCCGACGACAGGCGCTTCGACTGCGAACGCTGTCATCCGTGAGTTGCTAACATGCCCTAAACCGATCATCGCAGCGGTCCACGGTCATGTCAGGGCCGGTGGAATGGGCTTTGTGGCTGCCTGCGACTTTGTCGTCGCGGGTCCGCAGTCCACTTTCGGGCTCACCGAAGTGCGGATCGGGGTCGTCGCCGCCATGATCGCGCCCGTGGTCTTAGCCCGGCTTGGTGACCGAACCGCAGCAGGTTGGCTTCTTCGGGCACGCACCATCACCCCAGACGAAGCGCTGTCAGCAGGCTTCATTTCTCATGCCATCACTGACACCGATGGTTCTGTTGACGGCACGGTCGAGGAGATTCTGACCGACTTACGCAAAGCTGCTCCGGCAGCGCTGGAAGCATCAAAGATGCTGGTCAACCGTCATGTTCTCGAGCTTATGGATACCCGTGAGCAGGACATGGTTGAGCTCTCCCAGCGCTTTTTTGGCGGAGATGATGCCAAAGCCGGGATGACGGCGTTTCTGAACAAACAACATCCGCCGTGGGTCCTGGACGCCTGATCCCACGATGCCTAGTCACCGATCATGGCCTGATCACCCAGCTCGCTACTGGCATACGCTGTGAGGTTCAGCTACTAGTTGTGAAGATGGCTGTGAACTGATCATTTGGAGTCAAAGCACCGAGATTTCCGATATCAGCGATAACGGGGACCAACTGGACCGGTCAATCTGTGGTATTTGTCAGCATCTCCATGCCCTTCGAAGATCCATCCAGCGTCGACTCAGCATCCCGGCTGTACACCGGGTCGGATAGGCCTGCCCCGACCGCAGTCCATGAGCGTGTCCCCCAGACGCTGAAGTTGTCCCTCGATACCTGCGCTCCCCGGGCACGTAGACCATATCCCCAAACAGTCATGCCACAACCGAGCCAGCCCGCCCCCGAGCAGGCTACCCACTTCGGCGAAACAACGAGGTAGGAACACCGAGCACCCATTGGTCGTTGCCGTCGGTCGCGATGGGGCGTGGCAGAAATTTCGAGCCGACATCTGCCCACATTATCCGCTCCTCAAACAGGCGCGTCGAAAGCGTTCCACCATCGGCCGCTACGGCGCCTAGCAACCTTATCGAGATCTCTCACGGAGCTGACCTCGATAGTGCAGAGCACCTGTGGTCGCAGAGGCGCATGAATTCGTGATGGCCCGCGATGATACGGATCTGCGCATCTTTGATGCATGGACGGGCTATGGGGTCGCCGAGTGACGGTGGGTCACCTACACTAGTTGGCATGTTGTTTTACGGCACTGCTTCACTGCGTCTGCGCCGCCGCTAACGGCGGCGAGCACACTCCCCGTTGTTGCTCCTGCCTCCGGAGAAATCACCCGGCCGGGCGGTTTATTCATCGTGCCCGGTTCCACAACCACCACGGAGCAAACAGTGCCTACCTATCACGGTGGCCGTCATGAACACGGCCAAAACTTCCTCACTGACCCATCATTCATCGCCACGATAACCCGACTCGTGGCAGCGACCAAAGGCCCGATTATCGAGATCGGCCCCGGTGATGGAGCCCTCACCACGCCACTGGCCCAGCTGGGGCGAGCGGTCACTGTCGTCGAGATCGACCCTCAGCTCGCAAAGCGCTTGGCAGACCGTCTCCCGTCACATGTGGAGGTCATTAATGACGACTTCCTGGCCTACCGGCTTCCGCCATCTGCGCATGTGATCGTCGGCAACCTGCCATTTCACCAGACCACCGCCATACTGCGACGCATGCTGCACGCCCCAGCATGGAATGAGGCGATCCTGCTCGTACAATGGGAGGTTGCCCGCCGCAGAGCGGGCGTTGGCGGTGCCACAATGATGACCGCACAATGGGCGCCGTGGTTCGAGTTCAGGCTACACAGCCGTGTTCCCGCTCGCGCCTTCACCCCACGTCCGAGCGTGGACGGTGGAATCCTCACCATCCAACGTCGCGAACACCCGTTGCTGTCCCCGGCACACAGACGTCAGTTCCGCGCCTTGGTCCACCGTGTCTACACCGGACCGGGACGCGGAATCGCCCAAGTTCTGGCACGCAACACGACGCTCGGCTCACTGCAGACAGTTAAAGCGTGGCTAACACGCCACCAGGTGAGTGCCACCGACCTGCCGAAAGACCTGCCGGTCCCGGTATGGGTGGACCTGTTCAAAACCGCACGCTCCTCGCCACCGCGTCACCGCGCACCGTCGTCTTCCACAAGGCGAGGCCGATGAGTATCAGACCCTTGCGACGACCCTTAGCTGAGGAGAATGCAGCAAGCCATGCCGACCCGACTGAGACAGCCACACATCGTGTAGCACGCCTCCTCTGTCAAGATCCCGCCCAGGACTGGCGACTTCGTGACCTCGCCGACCGTGTGCACCTATCGATCTCGCAGCTGGGCAGGGCCTTCAGCCAGCGCTTTGGAATGTCGCCCATTCAGTACCTGTCTCACGTTCGAGCCCAACGCCTTGCTGAGCTCTTGGTGACGACTGACCTTCCGATCGGTGTCGCTATGGCACAAGTTGGGTGGCATAGCCGTGGCCACGCGGCACGTCAGTTCACCGCGATTGTTGGGGTCAGCCCATCCGCGTATCGACGCGCAGCAACCCAGCGAGCAGACCTAACATGTCCGTGCTGCGGAAAGTGCCGGGAATGATCCCGGTGACGCCCACACAGTATCCGCGCTCCGGCGGTGCCAATAGACCGGTTGCTGGCATGGCCAATCGAGTGCCGGCTGGGCATGCGTTTGAAAGATGCGCGGAACGCCACCTTGCGATCCGGAGCATCCTTGACCCGTTGGGACACCCACCGTCGTGATCTTGCCTGCGCTGTGTGGTCGAGGATGCTCGAGACCTCACCGCTGTCACCTGCGAAGCGGACCTCAACGACG
The DNA here is from genome assembly GCF_029853775.1 of Auritidibacter ignavus. Lineage (NCBI taxonomy): Bacteria > Bacillati > Actinomycetota > Actinomycetes > Micrococcales > Micrococcaceae > Auritidibacter > Auritidibacter ignavus. The sequence goes on along the minus strand of NZ_CP122564.1, from coordinate 427,055 downwards.
ACGTGAGCATCTTTGACGAGCTCACGGAGGTTAGGTGCCACAACAGTCCCCGCTGACGGCAAGTCGCCTCAGTTATGATGCGCTACCAAATGTATGGTCGAACGCTCTCCAGGCGTTGTCGAGATACGGTCTGCGCGATAGCGGATCTCTGAGACCGAAGACGACGTCCTCAAGCCATCTGCACCGGGCGTGGAAGCGGATGCGATGTAGCTCGTCTTCAGTCAGAGGCCCGTTCAACGCTTCCCCAATGTGACTGGCCGCCTCAGGCCCCAGGTCCCGGTAGATGGATCCAATGTCACGGGCAGGGTCGGTGAGCGCCGCATCGGTCCAATCGATGATGCCAGTCACTGTTCCGTGGTCATCGACGAGAATGTGTTCGGCCCCCAGATCGTTGTGCTGTGCGATAAGGAGCGACCGTGTCGGCGGGGGCGGCTCGTCCAGGAACGCGCGAATGAGACGTCCCTGCCCCGCACTTAGGTGACCACGCACCGCCCGGTAGCTACGCACAGCGTCCTGATGCCAGGCGTGATATGGATACCGATCAGCCGGCAGTTGCGAAGCCGGCAGAAACCGGCGGAAGGCCGATAACGCATCGATGATGGCCTGCCGAACCTCCGTCGAGTCCCGCTTTCGTCGACGAAGCAGTGGCGTGCCACGAAGTCTCCGGTAGGCAAACGTGCCGAGTTCGGCCTCATAAAACACTGGTATCGGGATTGGGGCCGAGGTGACGCGCGCGAGCGTATCGAGCAGGTGCACTTCGCGGTTGAGGGCTTCGTGGTCAGCCGAACACCGCACGATATAGTCCCCGACAGCGATGGTCGTGTTCTCTGCTCCGCAGGCGAGGAGGACTGGCTCGTCGTTGGGCGACCAGAGTTCATGCATTTTTCCCAGCTCCGCCAGGCGGGCGCGGTCCTTGGGGGTCACTGCGGACATCGCGGTCGCGCCGTCGCGTCCTGCCTACGCCGAGAGACGTCGAAGACCCACCAGAGGGTTTGCGCCAACAGCACCGTTCCTCCACCGAGGAGCGCAACCCGCACCAATTGCGGGTGCCAGGCAGTACCGATCCCGATCAGCACTGCGATCAAACCCGAAATGACCACGGCTATCAGCATCACGATCTTCGGAAGCGCATCTCGGCGAGTTGCCGTCCGAGTAGCGAGGTATACGAGCTCGCCCCCTTGCAACAGCCCGATGACCACAACTGCGCCGAGAGCGAAGACGAGCACCGCGAGTGGGACCCGGTGAGCGTGAGCAACGAGCACGAAAGCAATCGTCGCGGCGACTAGCGCGACTGCATCGATGCCTGCCGCGCCCATCCTCCACCCCATCCCGTCGCGCTGCAGCTGTCGCTTTCGGGGTACAAAGTCCCACGCCCGAGCGGTGTACCAGCGCCCGGCCGCGATGCCGATAGCGTAGGTCGTTAGCGCTGCCAGGAGGGCCGGGATTAGGTTGTTATTAAGTAGCCAGATCACAGATCCGAGTGCAACCGCCACGGGGATTGAGCCCAGGCGTGCGAACCACCATCCGCGGATGTAAACAGCTCGTGCCTGCCCGATATGTATCGGATGCAACAGCTGTCTTTCAGCCGGAACAGGGAGCTGGATTTGTTCTTTCATGTCGTTCATTCCATCCTCCAAGGGGAATGGTCCAGGTAGTCCTTGTCCGCCTCGGGTTTGGCAAGCTCGTAGACTTTTTGCCGAGCCACGCCGATCGCTCCAGCGACCGTGACGGCGCTAAATTCCTCGAGCATTGCCTCCACACAGACAGACCGAATGTTTGCAGCCCGTGCGACAAGGTGGGACATCAGTGCGCTGATCTCCGCTGCGAGAAGAGCGACCGCTCGTGGGCCACCGAACTCGTCTGCGCACCGGTCATCGTCTGAGGTGGCAGCCGCATAAAGACGGTCACCAGCATCGCGCAGGTGCGATTCAACATCGTCGGGTCGAACGCCTGTGGCACGAAACCGTTCGACAACCTTGTCCATAACGTGTTGTCCTTCCCTCTGCCGGTGCGCCAATACGCGCACCCACTCGGCTCCGAAAGCGTCATCCGGAGTCTTGTCACCCCTGGGGTTACTCCTCATGCCTGTTAGCACGGCAGGTCGTCATTGTCCCCGTCAACCCTGGGGTGAAAAAGCGGCGCGGCAGGTACTGATGTCCCTATTGGTGCAGAGCTACACGCAGACCTCGAGCCTTGCGCGTCCGAGGTGGTGGTACATCCCTGCGTTCCCGGCAGCATGGGACGCTTGGTGATGTGATCGAGCGGAGTGGCGTCACCCGGCCATCACCGTCAGGAATCCGTCACCGTGGTCGACACGAGCAAGATTCGAGAGCCATGAGCACGCAGACGATGCGAAATCGGTGCGGGACGACGAGCGTCGTCGCCCGTCCGTAGCGGGTCGAGCTCGGAAGCGTCGAACTCAGCCTTCCTCCCCGCGTGGTGCCCTTCGTTCGGTGGCCTGCGATGAGGTATCTGCCACGTCGGCGCTGTGGGGCCCAGTTGACCGAAAGCATACAGAGCTGCGGAATCACAGGGAGGCGTGAGGGCTCAAGGTGTTCGCTGGCGAAATCCAGAAGCCTCCGCAATAGTCGCGGAGGTTCGCGGGGAACTCCCGACACCGGAAACACGCTGGTCTCAGTCGCCGAGTCTCCAATCTGTACCTGACTCGAGAGACCACCAAGGATGGTGCCGAAAACCCAAGTGGCCGACGCTATCGGCGATGTTTCAAACGATCTTGTAAGCAACCCGACGCCCAGGCCGTGTGGGACCAAGCCCGTGACGTCGTTGAGTTTTGCCAGCAGACATTCCCCCATGTGGCGGATTACCTGGAGGAATCCCTCGACGATCTGTTGGCGTTTACGAATGCGCCAAAAAGCAGTGTGGACGAAGGTGTGGTCAAACAACCCCACCGAAAGGCTCAACCGGGAGATCAGACGCCGCACCGACGTCGTGGGGATCTTCCCCAACCGCGACGCCGTCGTGCGTCTGGTCGGGGCGGTACTCGCCGAGCAACACGAGTGAGAAGGATCCAACAGAAACGCTACATGTCACTGACTAGTCTCGAGCAGACCAAAGGCATTGTGGCGGCCGGCACGATCGATGCCGCCCCAGCAGAAGGACACGAGGTCGCCGCATGATCACACCCCCACCCCAGCCCCGAGCCGGGCCCTGAGAACAAGCCCCCAAACATCACCAAGATTCGAAACCAGATACACCACTACCCAGGACTTGACCGCTGCATGTCATCGCCGAGGACATGGCGGATGGGCGTGCGCAGTTCGTCGCAGCGATGGAGCGCGACCCCGCCGACCGCGGCCTCGACCACGCCACCATACAGGCGACAGCGGCGGTCCGCGGCATCATCAGGAACGGCCCGATCCAGCGCGTTTCGGAAGAACTCGCCAGGCTCGATCGTGAGGCAGAGCGTGCAGAGCAGGCGGCGGAGCGGTGGGAGCAGACCTCGAACCGGCTTGACGCCCAGCGCGCCGCGCACCGGGCCGAGAATGACGAGAACACCGCCATGCTCCGTCGGGCCGAGGAAGAAGCCGCACGAGTGCGTGCGCAGGTCGCCGCGCCCCTCACCAAGCAAGCTGAACGCGACGGCGCGGACTACCTTGCCAGCGCCGAAGCAGAGAGGACAGCGAGCACGCGCCTCGCCACTGTTGGGCGGATCGGGCGGCGCAAGGCCCGCGATGAGCACCGCACCGCGAGAGAACAGAAGCAGACCATGCGAGATCACGTCCGCGATGCATGGGAGGCTGAACCGCCACGAACCCCGAGCGCGCTACCCGAATGGGCTGTGCAGGTCGCGTGGCGGCGAGCAGAGGCCGATCCCCGAGTACGCGGCGCTGACCATGCTGTCGAAGTCGCTCGCACCGAACGAGCCGCAACAGATGAGCGTCATCGGAACGAGCGTCTGGTGCTCCTGGCGAGCGAATACGGGCCGGAGAACGCGCGTGCTCACCAACACGGGATGCGCGCCCTCAACCCTGCTCGTAACGCCCGCGCCGCCCGCGCTCGTGCAGCGCTGCTTCGTGCCGAGAACGAGGAAATCCGCGGCCTTCCCGTGAATGACGTAACTGAGCTTATCGAGGCCAAACGCGTAGAGCGGGAACTTGCGCAACATGAAGCCGAACGGCGTCAATGCCAACTCACCTCTCCTGATGGGGCGATGCATCGTAACCCAGAGGGGCGATCAGGACAGGGGCTGGGACTATGACCCGCACTACGGCACTGCGTTCGTCTTGGGTTCTCCAAGTGGTCTTCCTGTGGTCGTGACGACTCGGGCCTGGTCCTCCGCCTAGCGTTCTGCTTGGAGACTCTGCAGCGGGTTTGGCGTCAGAATCGCGGTGTGGCGCTTCAGGAGTCTGTTAGTCAGAGCCCCCTAAGTCGGCGGGGTGGTTTCCGGCTCTGGTTTCGGTCCAGTAGCCGATCACGTGGTGACGGTCGCGGGGTGAGCCGAGGCGTTTGCGAAGGTCGGTGCGGATGGAGCGGCTGGCGGCCGCTTCGCAGGCCGCCCACGCGTACCAGGGCTCATCGGGCGGGGTGAACTCAGCCACTGCAGCCGGCAGCGCGCTGGGGCCCTGACCGTTTCCGGTCCCGGTCAACCAGCGGTACTCGATGGTGGCCGCGGCGTCGATGGTTTGGATGTCGCCTGTCTCGGGTATTTCGATGACGGCGAGGGCTCGGGTGGTTTCGGGGAGTTCTTCGATGATACGTCCAAGGCCGGGAAGCCCAGTGGAATCGGCAACGAGGAGTTGGAAGGTTGCGTCGGATGGTGGGCGGTAGTAGGAGCCTCCGCCGTGGAAGGCACCGATGATGTGGCCGGGCTCTGCGCGTTCGGCCCAGCTCGAGGCGAATCCTTGGCCATGGATCGCAAAGTCGATGTCGAAGCAGCGCCCGTCGTCACGGACGGCGCGGACAGTGTAATGGCGCCACGGGGGTTCTTCGCCGGCCCACCCGGGCCCATACTCAGGCAGGTTAAACGTCGTCAGATCGGCTTCCGTCTCGCCGGGGCGGGGGATCGCGATATCCATGCGCTCGTCGCCGGTGCCGTCGGTGTGCCAGCGCCAGTCGCCGATGGTCTGGAACGAGATCCGGATCATGTGCGGGGTGAGTCGTGCGACGCGTTCGACGCGTGCGGGGGAGCAGGGGACGGGCATGGGGCTATTCCTCCTTGAGAGGTGCGGGTGATGGGTGAGGTTGGGAAGTCTGGCCACATCCACGTTTCCAGGCGTCCCAGAGTGAGCGGAAGACGCCGCCACGGTCGAGGAGCTCGCCGAGGTCGCCTTGCTCGATGATGCGGCCGGTCTCGAACACAGCGATGGTGTCGGCATGCTCGGCGTGGGAGAGACGATGGGCGATGATGATTGCGGTGCGTCCGCGAACGGCCGCATCGACGGCACGGTCGAGTGCTGTATCCGCACCTGCGTGAGCGGAAGCTTCGTCGAGCACCACGATGGGCGGGTCGGCGATCAGGACGCGGGCGAGCGCGATCTGCTGGAGGCCTTGCACGTCGAGGTCCCGCGGGGCGGGGGTGTCGAGCCCGTGCGGGAGGTCGCTGACCCAGTCTGCGCCGACGGCGTCGAGGGCGGTTCGGAGTTCGTCATCGGAGGCGTCTGCGCGGGCCAGGCGCAGGTTGTCGGCGAGCGTGCCGGAGAACAGGTGTGTTTCTTGCGTGACGAGCATGACCGCTGGCCTGCCTGAGTCCTGCATGGCTTGGATTGCCGGCTGTCCGCCGACGAGCACGGCACCACGGGCAGGCTCGGTGAGCCCTGCGATGAGTCGCGCCGTGGTGGATTTCCCCGATCCGCTCGCCCCGACGAGAACGGCACGCGCCCCCGGGTTGATTCTGATGCTGACATCGGCGATGGCGGGTCGATCCGATCCCGATCCGGGATAGGTGTACGTCACGTGGCGCAGTTCGACCGAGGCATCGCGGATCGGATGTTGTTGGGGCGCGCGCGTCGTGCTCTGCACCAAGCCGACGAGACGCTCTAGTCCCGCCTGGGCACGTTGAAGATCATCGATGCTAGACAGCAAGGCACCGATGGGGCCGAACAATCTGTGGAAGAACAGCGCCGCGGCGGTCACCGTCCCGACGGTGATTCCGATCGTCTCGACCCGCCAGAACCCGACGGTGAGCACCGCGGCGAGACCCGCGAACTCTGCCAGGTTGAGCGTGCCGTTGAACACGTTTCGCGCCCGGCCTGCCGTGCGAGCGGTCTCTACCGCGGTCAGGCTTCGCTCGGCAATCAAGCGGAGACGAGAAGGGGCGAGACCATGGGCGCGGACGGTATCCGCTCCGGCGACGCTCTCGATGATCGCTTGTCCGCGGTCGGACTCCTCACGGCGCAGCCTCACATACAGAGGGCGCGAGCGACGCAAGAACCGCGTTACCGCGATCACCTGCAGCGGGACGGCGATGAGCGCGGCCAGTGCGAGGAAAGGATCAAGTGCGGCGATCCCGACCGCCGTGAGCACGATCGTGAACAGGGCGCCGACGAAGCGCGGCAGCACTCCTGAGCCGGCCTCGGTGACCGCCTCGACATCACCGGTCAGGCGCGATACCACATCCGAGCTTCCCGCCCGTTCAACCGTCGTAGCGTCGATCCGCATTGCGGCGGTGAACACGTCCTCGCGCAGCTCGGCAAGCACCCCTTGCACGCAGACGACCAGCAGCCGTCCGCCCCACCAGGCGGTCGTGGCCGAGACGACCCCAGCTGCGACGAGGACACCAGCTGCGGACGGGATTCGCCACACGTCGTCGCCTGAGAGGACGATGTCGACGATCCAGCCCAGCACGGGCGGGATCGTCAAAGCACTGGCGGATCCGGTCAGCAGCAACGCCACTGTGGCGGTGATCAGGCCTCGTCGTCTCGCGAGGAGACCACCGACAGTGCGCACCGTGTCGCGGACGGATGCGACGGGCAGCGCCCCGATCACGTGCACACCTCGTGTGGAATCGCGTGGGGTGTGGTGAGGTCGATGACCGTCGCGCAGCTGTCGAGCAGGATCGGGTCACTCGTAATCAGCAGGATGGTGCGGCCGCATCGTGCGAGGCTCGCTCCGACGCGGTGCGTCGTGATGGGGTCGAGCGCGGTCGCCGGTTCCTCGAGCACGAGAATATCGGCTCGGGTGTGCAGCGCTCGAGCCAAAAGGAGGCGCTGTCGCTGCCCGCCGGACAGGCGACGCCCCTGTTCACCGACGGGCGCGTCCGGCGATCCGACATGCTCGATCACGTCGTCCAACGCTGTCAACTTCACCACAACGTCGTTCAATGGGCAGGGGGTGAGGGTGACGTTGTGTCGGATGCTGCCGGTGAACACGAACGCGTCATGAGGTGGGGCCAGCACGTGCTCCCGATAGGCAGCGGGGCCAATGGTCAGCGCGTCGACCCCGCCGAGCATGAGTTCGCTCGGTGCGGGCACGCTGCGGAACCCCAGCCGGGACGCCACGTCGTGAGCTTGCCTGGCGCCAGCCACCCGGATGCCGACCATCCGTCCCGGCTGGGCCTCGATCACAGGACCGTCCATCTTGGTCCACCGCAACATGCCGCACTCTGCGCGCGTGTCTTGTCCGGCCGGGAGAGGGTGTGGTTCGGTGAGCAGGTCGTGCAGGCGCCAGGCTGATGCGCGCTTATGTGCCCAGTTCGCCCCGAACGTGCCGATGTGGTCGAGGGAGGCCTGCAGGAACTGGGCCAGCCCCACCACGGTGATCAACTGCCCCGGCGTGATCGTCCCGTACATCGCCATCCACCCCGCCGCGGCAGCCAGCGTTCCCAGGTGGAGGATCGACACCGCCGTGCTTACCGCCTGGTAGGTCAACAGCGATCGAGACGCGCGGATCGCGCCGTCGCGGGAGGCCGTGCTCGCTTCGCGGTAGCGGGCGACGATCTGCGGATGGGCGGCGAGGCCGTGGATGATCCGCAGTCCCTCCATGGCGTCCGTCGCCATGTCGCTTGCCCGTGAGACCGCGCTCTGTTCGGCCATGCCTAGCCGTTCCAGCGGCCGAGCCAGTGCGGCCATGCCGCACAGCACCAGCAGCGCCGCGGCCAGCACTCCGAGGCCGAGCGGGATCGAGATGAGCAGCAGCGCCGCCACCGCAGTGAGCAGCGCCGCGATGGTGGCGGCCTGTTCGGCAACGCTCCAGGCGACGCCCGCGACGCGATACGTGTCGCTCGTGACGACGGACAACACCTCGCCCGTCCGTCGCGCTGGTATTCCTCGCGGATCCAGCACCCGCGCGACCGCGAGCTGGCGCAGGTCATGCTCACCATGCCCGTAGATGCGAACCATCGCCAGGCTCGCCCCTTGGTAGCTGACCGACAGGACGAGAAACACCGCCCCCAGCACACCCAGCCACAGCGCCAGCGCGCCCGGATCACGAGGGAGCACCGCACGGTCGATGGCCACACCGATCAGGATCGGCACCGCCGCTTCGCTCGCCTGGTGAAGGATGAACCCCGCAGTCGCCGCCGATAGTCGCCAACCACGTCCGCCACGCGACAGCGCCAACCGCATCACCCGAGCAGGGGTCAGCCGCTTCAACGCAGAAGTGTCTGTGCTCACTCTTGAGACGCTATGCGTATGGGCAACCGCATGGAGGACGATTGTTGTCGCTCACCGGACAATAATACCTATGTTAGCCTTACCTAAATATGATGTTAGTCGTAGATCGTTGAGGGGTGCTGGTGACTCTGCTCGATTCGTCGTCGACCGGTGAGGATATCGATGATCCTGTGGGTTTTCCGGTGCGGGAGCGGATCGTGCCCGACGGTTACCTGCTGACCACTCGGTTCCTGAGATATGCGTACGTCGATGACGCCGATGGGTGCTCGCCGGACGAGCACGCTCACCCCGAACATGTCGTGTTCTGGCCTGAACGTGCTGCCGCCGAGGTCGAGGTGGAGGGCACCCGCCACAACCTCACCCTTGGGCAGGGGCTGTGGGTGCCCGCCGGAACACGGCACGCGGCAAGCCGCGCCCCCTCCACCACACTGGCGGCCCTACACCTCCTACCCGAGGCGTGGGAGGGCCCCGCACCGGAGGTGCACCCGGTCACCGTGAACGCCGCTCTGCGGGCACTTCTTAGTCACCTGGCGATCACCGGTATGCCCCGCCAGCAGCGGCTGCGCGCCCAGCAGGTCTGTCTAGAGCTGGTCACCGATGACGCGTGCCCTGTGATCGAACTGCCGCTCCCGCGGGATCCGCGCATCGCCCCGATCGCCCGGGCGATCATGAGCGACCCTGCCGATGACCGCTCGATCGAGCACTGGGCATGGGCCACCTCCACCAGTGCCCGCACCCTCGCACGTGCGTTTCGTGCCGAGACCGGGATGACGTTCAGTCAGTGGCGCACGGCCGCACGCATGTCAGCTGCGGTCCGTCTCCTCAGCGACGGAACACCCGTCGGGATAGTCGCACGCAGGGTCGGCTACGCCACCATTAGCGCCTTCAGCGCCGCATTCCACCGCGTCATGGGACGCCCGCCGCACCGATTCCTGCCCGCAAATAACGACGACTGACGAAAGCTCCAGCCGAAGAATCGAAGCTGCTGAGCAGCGCTCAACGGCAACGGGCGCAGCGGCGTTGATCGTGTGCTCTCGGTGCTACCCGCTGCTTGGGGAGCTCCGGGCCCGGTTCGGTTCCATGCGGGGTGCTCTTTGGGGTCATGGTGATTGTCGCCCTGCGGTGTCTCTTCCCTGAGGGCTGCTCGTGCGGGTGCCCGCTCACGTCGATGCGACAGGAGCAGCGGTGAGCTTGTGTCCGTCCAACGCAAAGAGGTGTCCGCTATCGGCAACCATCACTGCGTAGGGTGAACTATGGCACGCCTAACCTGGCTGCCGGTCGTCTTTCCCCGGAGACACCCGATCACGTCCTGAGAGGTCCCATGTCCGTTCTGCGTCACACCATCGCGCTCGTCACACTCGCCACATTGGCCCTTGTGGCCGCCGGCTGCTCGTCCACGCCCGACTCGACTGCACCCCCTGACGGGGCAGCTGCGACGGAATCGGGTTTCCCTCGCACGATCGAGCACGCGCTAGGTGAGGCGACCATCCCGGAGAAGCCGGAACGCGTGGTGACGCTGAGTTGGATGAACCACGACATCGTCGCCGCCCTCGGCGTTGTTCCCGTCGGCGTGCCAGAAACGTGGGGCGGGGATGAAGAAGGCTTCACCCCGTGGTTCCGTGACCAGGTCGAGAACGAGCTGGACGCGGAGATGCCGGAGGTCATTAACGTCACCGAGGACGGACCCGACTACGAGCAGATCCTCGCCCTCCAGCCGGACGTCATCATCGGCGTGTACTCCGGCTTCACCGAGACAGAGTACGAGCGGCTCAGCGAGATCGCTCCGACCGTCGCGTACATGGATCGGCCGTTCACTGCCGGCACCTGGCAGGAGCACACCGAGATCATCGGTGAGATCCTCGGCGAGGACGACAAAGCCACCGAGCTGATCGAACAGACCGAGGCAGCCATCGACGAGGAAGCCGCCAAGTACCCCAACCTCGACGACGCCTCGTTCCTCTACAGCACGACCTTCTCCGAGGGGTCAACGGAGATCACCGCCTATATCAGCGAAGATCCGCGCGTGCGGCTGCTGCACGAGTTCGGCATGGTCGACACTCCGCAGCTCGCGGCAGAGACCGCAGACGTGCCGGCGGACACCTTCTTCGGCGGCATCAGCCTCGAGGAGCTCGATTCGGTGGAGGCGGATGTCGTCTTGGCGTGGTCGTACGCCGCAGCCGACACCGCGTACACACTCGAGCACCCGGTCTTCACCCGGTGGGATCCGATCACGAACGGCCGCTACTTCATCGCCGAAGACAACACGCTCGGCATGGCCACCAGCGGCCCTGACGTGCTCAGCATCCCGTGGGCGATCGAGCAGGGCTACATCGAGGACATCTCCGCAGCGATCGACGGCGACGCCGTCGTGCACACGGCGGAGTGACACGGTGCCCCAGGGCTCCTCCCATCGATCCAGATCCGAGCAGGTGAGCGTCACGACAGTGACAGCCACCCGTGCGATCGAGGAGCGGGCGGCACCGTCCGGTGTGGCCCGCTCCGGGGTGTTTCGACTGGCTGGTCTCGGTGTCGCGACTGCCGTGCTTGCTATCGTTGTCATGCTCAGCGTTGGCGTCGGAGCTCGAGCTATCGCACTGCCGACGATCTGGGACGCGCTGTGGGCGTATGACCACACGATCGATGAGCACGTGATGATTCTCGAGCTGCGCGTGCCGCGCACAGTCGTCGGCTTGGTCGTGGGCCCGGCGCTCGGGATGTGCGGGGCACTGATCCAGGCGTACACCCGGAACCCCCTCGCTGATCCCGGCATCCTCGGCGTGAATGCCGGGGCGACGTTCGCGGTGACGATGGCGGTCGGGTTCCTCGGCATCGCCGCCCCGCTCGGCTATGTCTGGTTCGCGTTGCTCGGCGCTGGCGCCGTCACGGTACTCGTGTACGCGCTTGGCGCCGTGGGCGGCGGTCAAGCCACCCCGGCGAAGCTCACCCTCGCGGGCGTGGCGATCAGCGCCGTGCTGGGCGGCCTCACCACCGCGATCGTTCTCGGCAACCGCGATGCCTTCGACGACCTCCGATTCTGGGGCGTCGGATCCATCGGCGGACGACAGCTCGACATCGTCTTCTCCTTTGCCCCGCTGGTTTTATTCGGGCTCCTGCTTGGCCTTGGTGCCGCCCGTGCGCTCAACGCCCTCGCCCTCGGAGACGAACTCGCCGCCTCGCTCGGCGTTCGCACCGGCCGGGTGCGGATCATCGTGATCATCGCCGTCACCCTGCTCGCTGGCACGGCGACCGCGCTAACGGGACCGATCGGGTTCGTCGGGCTCATGGTCCCGCACGTCGTGCGCTGGTTCGTCGGTCCCGACCAGCGATGGATCTTCGCCTACACGTTCGTCGTCTCACCGATCCTGCTGCTGCTCTCCGACATCCTCGGACGAGTCATCCTTCCCAGCGGAGAACTGCGCGTAGGCCTGGTCACCGCCGTCATTGGTGCCCCCGTGCTCATCCTCCTCGCACGACGACGGATGGTGAGCGGCCTATGAGCACCAGCACCCGCCGCCGCGCCGGGCGCGACACCTTCGACCACGGATACCGCGCGATCGCCATTCGCGTGCCCCGGGTCTCGGGAGTCGTTAGTGTGCGTGTCCTCGCTGTCTGCACCACCCTCGCTCTGCTCACCCTGATCCTCGCGGTCGTCTCCCTCACGCTCGGCACCTACCCCGTGCCCATCGGTGACGTCGCCGCCGCGCTCACCGGCACCGCCAGTGAGCAGACGCGCATGCTCGTGGTGGGGTGGCGACTGCCGCGGGCACTGTTCACCATCGCCTGCGGCATCGCCCTCGCCATCTCCGGCGCTATCTTCCAGTCCCTCACCCGCAACCCGCTCGGCTCCCCGGACATCATCGGGTTCTCCTCCGGTTCCTACACCGGCGCGATCCTCGTCATGCTCCTGCTCGGATCCACCCGCTACCTCGACATCGCCGCAGGCGCCATCCTCGGCGGCATCATCACCGCCGCCATCGTCTACCTCCTCGCTACAGTGCGTGGAACCGTGCAATCGTTCCGGCTGATCATCATGGGCATCGGCGTCGCCGCCCTACTGTCCTCGCTCAACTCCGCACTCATGCTGTCCACCAGCGTCGACACCGCCATGCTCGCCGCCGTCTGGGCAGCCGGATCCTTCAATGCACTCGGCCACGACCAACTCGGGCCCATGACCGGGCTCCTCATTATCCTGCTCGCCGCCGCGACGACCCTTGCCCCGGGCCTGCGCCAGCTCGAACTCGGCGACGACGCCGCCCAGTCTCTCGGCTTGCGCGCCAATCGAACCCGCGCGCTCTCCGTGGTCCTCGGCGTCGCCCTCACTGCGCTCGTCACCGCTGCCGCCGGCCCCATCTCCTTCATAGCCCTCGCCGCCCCACAGATCGCGCGCCGCCTGGTGCGCGGATCGGGGCTGCTGCTCGTCCCGTCGGCGCTCGTGGGCGCATTCAGCCTGCTCACCTCCGACGTCCTCGCCCAACGCATCGGGATGCCCGTCGGAGTCGTCACCGTCTCACTCGGCGGCACCTACCTCGCTTGGCTGCTGATCTCGGAGTTCCGGAGAAGAAAATGACCACCACCAACCCTGCCACTCACACCGCTGCTGTGGACGCAGTACGCACGGTCGCCGTGCGCGCCGGATACGACAAGCGGATCATCGTCGACGGCGTCGACATCACCATCGCCCGTGGCTCCTACACCGCCATCATCGGCCCCAACGCATGCGGCAAATCAACCCTGCTACGCACGATTGCCCGCGTCCTCCCGTCCCTCGACGGTTTGATCCTGCTCGACGGAGATGACATCCACCGCCTACCGCCGAAACAGCTCGCCACCCGGCTCGGCCTGCTGCCGCAAACCTCCCTCGCACCGGACGGGATACGCGTCGCCGACCTCGTGGCCCGCGGGCGCTACCCGCACCAGGGCATGTTCGACCGGTGGTCCGCCGAGGACGAGGCCGCCGTCACCGCCGCCCTCGAAGCGACCGGCACCGCCGACCTGTCTGGAAGGCTCGTCGACGAACTCTCCGGCGGGCAGCGTCAGCGCGTCTGGGTCGCGATGGCGCTCGCCCAGCAGACCCCGGTCCTACTCCTTGACGAACCGACCACATTCCTCGATATCTCCCACCAGTACGGGCTCCTCGAACTGTTCGAGACCCTCCGCAGCCAGCTCCGCCGCACCATCGTGGTCGTCCTGCACGACCTCAACCAGGCCGCCCGGTACGCCGACCATCTCATCGTCATGAAGGACGGCACAGTCGTCGCGTCCGGTGAACCAGCCCAGGTCCTCACCGCCGAGCTCGTCGAGGACGTCTACGACCTCCCCTGCGTCATCCAATCCGACCCCGAGACCGGGACACCCCTGGTCATCCCTCGCCGCACCGTCCGACGACCGCTTGCCGACTGAAACGGCCACTTACCAGGGCTCTCAGCGACATCACACCGGGCTCGTTCACTCCGTCGGGAATCGCTTGCCCACATCCCCGGAGAAATGTCGCGAGGACGACGATAGCTGTCCGCCAAGGGAAAACGGCGACGGATAGCGTTGGAAGTAAGGCTCACCTTATCTCGCTGAATCACCGCTACTCGTGAGGACCGTCCATGCTCTCTGCCTCCCGCCGCGCCGCGCTCGCCGTGCTAGCCTTCGCCCTTCTCCTCTCCGGATGCGCGTCCTCGCCGCCGCACGCGGGGGCCGAGCAGCGCGTTTTCGCCGAGCCGGAGGACGGCGCGTATCCGGTGACGATCGACCACGCGTACGGGTCCACCGAGGTCACGACCCAGCCGCAGCGCGTCGTCGCCATCGGATGGAGCGGCGCCGACATCGCGATCCAGTTCGGCACGGTTCCGGTCGCGCAAGGCAACGCAACCGGAATCGAGGGCCACTACTACCCGTGGGTCTCCGAAGCGATCGGGAAGCTCGGTGCACCCCTTCCCTCCCTAAACCCTTCGCTCGAGCGTGGGGAGGTCGACCTGGAGTACGTCCTGATGCAGCAGCCCGACCTCATCGTCGCCATCAACTCCGGAATCACCGAGGACGAATACGAGGCGCTGTCCGACATCGCACCGACGATCGCTTTCCCCTCGGAACCCTGGGCGACCACGGTCGATGAGCACATTCAGATGATGGGTGCCGCGCTCGGGCGCCCGACCTACGCGGGCGAGATCAAGAAGGAGACCGCCCAACGCGTCGCCGACGTCGCAGCCCAGCACCCGGAATTGTCGGGAGTCACGTACCTGCACAGCTTCCTGCCCTCCGACGACGGACAGGTCGTCGCCTTCGGCTCCGTCGATCCCCGAGCCCAGATTCTCGAAGACCTCGGGCTTGAGCCCCTCGCCGGAACGCTCGAACTGCAGCACGAAGCCGGCGACCCCAGCAGCTTCACTGTCAGCATGGAGCAGCTCCTGCAACTGAACCCCGATGTCCACATCGTCATCTCCGATGAAGACACTTGGCGCGAAGCCGTTGCCGCGAACGCCGCATTCCAAAGCTGGGCGCCAGTCGCGGAGAATCGCGTCGTCCTGATCGAGGACGCGGCCACCGGGCTTGCCTTCTCGACTGCGACCCCGCTCGGCATCGACTGGGGCATCGACGCCATCGCCGACGACATCAGCCGCCTCGTCACCGAGACCCGTGGGGACGGAGACGCAGAGTGACCTCCGATACGATTCGGCAGGCACCACGTCAGGTCGGGCTTCGCCGCGTACTGGCTCCGTTCGTCGTTCTGGCTCTCGCGCTGTCTTTGACGGCGTGCGGGTCATCGGCTGACGACCGCCCGACCTCAGGAGAGCAGCCGGGCGGCTTCCCGATATCCGTAACGCATGCGCACGGCCAGACGAGTATCCCGTCAACCCCAGAACGTGTGGTTGTCCTCGGGGGCAGCGCCGAAGACGCGGTCGCCGCGCTGGGCGTCGTTCCCGTCGCGGTCCCCGAAGAATACGGCACGCCGGACGGCTATACCGATTGGTTCCGAAAGCATGTGACTGTCGAACTCGGTGCCGAACTGCCGCCGGTTCTCTCGCCAGGAAAGGACGGTGTCTACGACCCAGAGGAGATCCTCAGTTACGCCCCGGATCTGATTTTCGCGCCATACTCCGGGATCACCGAATCCGACTATCAGCAGCTCAGTGACATCGCCCCGACGATCGCCTATGCGCACACACCGTGGACTTACGGTTCGTGGTCGGACATCGTCGAGCTCGCAGGCAACGGTCGATTCAGCGCGCGATGCGCACCCTCAGCTCAAAGGGAGGACCTTCATCTTCGGCGAGTGGCTGGAAGACGGTTCCACGGACCTTGCCGTCTACTCGCCGGATGACCCCCGACCTACACTGCTTCGTGAGTTCGGGATGACTGACGATCCGTCCGTCGTTCAGGAAGTCAATTCATTTGGGGACGACTACTACGGCTCCGTCAGCCTCGAGAGACTGGATGCGCTCACCACCGACGTGTTCATCGGATGGTCGAACTCCCGAGACAAGATCGCGCAGACTCTCGCCCATCCACTGATGTCGCGGTGGGCTCCGATTGCCGAGGGCCGCTACTACTACTTGGAAGACCCGGAGCTTCTGATGGCAGTCACTACTCCCTCCGTGTTGAGTGTCCCCTGGGCCATTCAGAACGGATTCCTAGATGACATCACGTCCGCGCTCGGGGCCGATGCGGTGGTACGCACCGGCGACGAATAGCGGTCACGCCGAGCAGTGAACGCTGGCGTCTGCCGCGACGTGGATGGTGGAGATGACGTCATCGCGAATGGGTGGAAGCAGACGATGTGATGTGACTCACGATGATGTTTCGCAGTCGTCGCAGGCCCTGTTCCAGCCGTCGGGCCTCGGCGCGTCCGGTACAGACTCGAAGACCGGATTCCGGGGCGGACGGATCGGTGAGGATCGTCCTGAGTGGCGTGACGGTAAGAACCTCCCGTGCCGCGGTGCGCGCTGCTTCCTCGGCGTGATGTAGCGGCATGGGAAGTCGCAGGTGGAAGCCACCCGACGGGACGGCGGGCACGAGGTCTCCGAGTGCGGACGCTGCGATCGCGAGACGCGTTTGAGCTTCGGCGCGCAGCGCGCTAGCGATGTTCGCCGCAGTGCCATCCCGAATCCACCGCGTGATGAGCTCCGCCATGAGTGGACTCACCGCCAGGAGGTGTCCTGAAGGATCACATCGGCGCGCGCGTGCTGCCGCTCCGGAGGCACCAGCGCGCCGACCCGCAGGCCAGGACCGAGGCTCTTGGAAAAGCCGTGACGTACCAGGTCCGTTCCGGCGCGAGCGTCACCAACGGAGTCGTTGCTCGCGACGCTGACCACCAGCCTCGACTGGCAGCGACAAGGAGAGTCTGGTCGCGTCCGTGACCGTCAAACTGCCCGCCGACGGACGTGCTGCGCTCCGGGTGCTCAACCGTCAACAGACCCACTGTCGACCCATGCCACTCCGGGTTGAGCCCGGCACTTAATCCATCGAGCTCGAGCACCAAGACAGCGTGTCATTCGTCGAGCACACGTCGAACAACTTCACCACGCAGGCACACGCGATCTATCAGCACTCGTCAGCGCCCATCTCCCGGAGGCGAACCCGCCACGAGAAGCCGATGTGCGCTCACTCGTCACGCACGCGTACACACCGTCGGATACAAAGCTGGTCGAGCCGACAAGCGGGCCGCCAGGCTGGAGAGCCGCCACCCACGCGTCTGGAAGCTCAGCGATACGCGAGGGCTTCGGCGCTGTATCCCTTGCTGCTCGTAGACTGGAGACGCGCAAAAGCAGACGATCATAGGTGGGTGTGTTTCGGGCACCTCGGCTAGCCGAGGTCGACGTGCTCGGCCACGTAGTCGGCGGGCAGGACGATGCTGTTGCCGAACCGGGCACCGGGCGGGCGGATGGCGGCCGACCCGTCATCGCGCACGGCGGTGATGGTCCAGGTTTGGCCGTTGCGGACCCAGCCGTGCCGGTTCCGCAGCCGACGGTCGTTACGGCGGGTGATGATCGTGTCACCCACGCCCGCTGCCGATCCGTCGGACAGGGTGATTTCGGGGCCGGGCTTCAAGGTGCCGTCCAGGATGAGGTCGGCGCGGACACGGACGTTGAGAGCGGTGACGTTCTCACGGGTTTCAGCGATCAAAATCGACACCAAATCCTGCTGCCGGTCGTTACGCCAGGCTATGTAGGCGGCATCGGTCATAGCCTCGGCGTCACCATCATGGATGCGATGGTGGTCGAGGTAGGTGTCGATGACCGGGGTGCGGCCGTGCCGCAGCTCCAGGGACGCGGTCTTCTCCCAGTCGTGGGTGAACCGGTGGACATCGACCAGCTCGGGAGCATCGTGACGGTCGTGGATCAACAGGCTGAACGCACCACCAGCATCCACAGATTGAAGCTGGGCATAGTCACCGACCAGCAGCACCTTCGCCCCCGCCTCCTCAGCCGCCTGCGTGATCCGATCCAAGGACAGGGTGCCAGCGAGGGAGGCTTCGTCGATGATGACCAACTGCCCGCCCTGGAAGGTCGCGACGGTGGGTTGATGGGTGGTCCACCACTTCGCCGTGTTCTCGGTGGAGATCCCCAGGTCGTCGGCCAGCACCTTCGCCGCCACCGCAGACGGGGCCAAGCCCTACTACCGACCCGGCACCATGCGAGGTCTCCCACGCCCGGCGCAGCGCGTTCATCGCGGTCGTCTTCCCTGCCCCCGCCGGGCCCACCAACACATCCACCGCCCGACCAGACACCGCGACCGACGCCAAAGCTGCCGCCTGGTCCTGTCCGAGCACCCGGCCCTCGGCATCGGGGCGACCGGTGCTAGCCTCGACAGTGGCCAGTTCGATACTCGGGCCGGTGGTCGTACGAGCCCTTTGCAGGAGGCGGTCTTCTGTCGCGAGGAGGGTGTCGGAGGAAAACACGGTCGAGTGCTTCGGCCGGAACACGCTGGTGCCGTCCGGGCGGCGGAACTCCACCGGACTGATCGCTAGCTCGGGCGGTATCAGCCGCTGAGACGCTTGTTCGGTAGCCTCGGCAACCAAGGCGGTGATGGCTTCGCGGTCCTCGACGGTGGCGAACCGCCACCCCATCGTTTCGCGGGCGGCTTCGGCCATGAGGTTCCAGCGCCGCCACGTCGAGCGCTTCTCACCGACCACCTCGACCACCGACCGCCCCACCTCCTCGATCAGATCCAACGGCACATCATCAGCCCGCAACAGCAGCTGCTGCTCCCCACCCGTGACGGTCCGCGCCCACACCCTGGCATCGACACCGAGCTACTGGCTGGCGCGGGTGCGCCACCGCCCGGTCAGCTCCGCCAACGAGCGGACCTGCTTCTCCGGACGCATCGCGAGCGTGGCCTGGGCACGCAACCGGATCACGGTGGCATCAGATGGCTGAGGGCCGGAGGAAGCCACGTACTCGGCTACCAGTAGGTCCTTCTCCATCGCGATCTGTCGCGCCCGCGTGGAGAACTCCGCCATCAGTTCTTCGGGGACGTCGGTGATCGCCCAGGACGGGTTCCGGTCCCGGCCCACTTCCCGCGGCTCCCAGCTCACGTCGAAGGTGCGGGTCATGTGGTCGGCAAACACCGTCTCGTACAGCTCCGCCAACGACACCGCCGTGGCATGCATCGGACGCCCACCCAGACTCCGCCACTTTCCATACAACACCGTTTGGGCCTTGTTGCTGATCACCACATGCGTATGCAAGTGCGGGGTCACCGGCCCGGGAACCGAAGTTATCAAACGCCGTCGCGATCAAACCCGTGACATCAACCTGTGCAACCGCGCCATCCCCAGCAGTTGCACCCGTACGGGTGGCTGCAACCTCGCGCTCCATGAACGCAACCACCGCCGCAACCGCCTCATGATGAGCTTGCGAAATTAACCCCTGCGTCCCCGCGTCCGCAACCACCCACAACACCGACGCCGACTTCGGCACACTGAACGTGAAATCAAACCCCGCCACCGCACGCCGCGACCCCCGCGCAGCCTCCTCCGCCTCGATCTGCGCAACCCTCCGACCCCGCTCCACCGCCCCCCCAGCGCCGGGTCAAGTTGCGCGACACGACCCGCGACCCGATCAGCCGTCGAGCTGTACGCCGGATACGCCCGCCCCAGCGGGTCACCCGTGATCGGGTCGCGTCCATCCCGACCAGCAACTGAAGCTGTGCCTCTGAGACCTGGGCGCCAGGGGTGAGTTCACCATGCCCCAGAGCGGCCACGCCCGAGCCAAGCCAGCGTCCGGGTGGGGTTCCGGCCCCGGCGTAGTAACGGGTCAGGGGCGTCGAAAGTGACCGGTCGCCGTCGCCGGCCGCCACCGTGCGCAGCAGGTACTTGTAGCCATCGCCGGCCGACATCACCCGCATCGACACCGTCACCCAAACGACCCCTCACCTGCTCGTCACACAGGTGAGCCGGCAGCCTCCCAACCTCGATCTGCAAGCAGCCTCCCAACCTCGATCTGCAAGAGGCGTGGCAGCAATTGATTGGGGTCACGTCACCGATAGCCGGATGGTCGAGTACGTGAGCGTCGACTCAGATGTCAGCTAAAATCATGCGGGCAGGATGTCAGCTAAACTCATGCGGGCAGCCGCGGTACTTCAACGGGGAGGTCAAATCTTGCGGGCGTAGTGCCTCATGTCAAACTGAGCGCGAAGGGTAAGTCGTGCCTCACAGATCGTGAGCGCGAGAGGTCGCGTGGCTGCAGTGTCGTGCCTCAGCTAGTTTGAGCGCGAAAACTTGGGTTAGCTGGCTTTGATGCGGATGCCGGTGGTGCGGCGTTTTTGCCGGGCCTGGTGCTTGCTGTCGAGGTCGGCGGCGATGGTGAGGGTTTTGTCTTTGGCCAGGCTGATCAGCCGGTCTTGGTAGGTCAGGATTTGGCGGGTCAGCTGGGCTGGATTGATCCTGCGGTAGATGGCCGCTAGCTCTTCTTGTTGGGCGGTGGAGAGGATCCCGGCATCCAGCAGCCGGTGGTAGGGAGTCTTGGGTTTGTCATAGAGGCGTTTGCGCCGCCCGCTGGCGTCTTGGGTCCAGCCGGTGGGTTTTTTGGTGGCGGTGAAGTAGTTGAGTTTCAAACCCACCACCTGCCATAGGGCCGCCAGGATGGCGCGTTCATCTGCGGTGTCGTACCGGTAGTGAAACCCAAATTTTCGCACGGCGTGGTTGTTTTTGGATTCCACGGTGGCTTGATCATTTTTTTGATACGGCCGGCCCCGGGTGAAAAAGATCAACCGGTCAGCAGCCCAGTGCATGACTTCGTGGTTGATGAACTCTGACCCGTTGTCACAATCTAAGCCCGCGATCCCATAGGGGATGGCGGCTGCGGCCCGGTCCAATCCTGCCAGGATGTGCACTTGGGCGTTATGACGGAGCACTTCTAGGTGCACCCACCCGGTGCGCACATCAGTCATGGTTAGGGTGCGGGCGAATTCGCCTTGCAGGGTTGGCCCGCAATGGGCCACCGTGTCGGTTTCGAAAAACCCTGGTTCGTCTTCGACCTCATCGCCGGCTTGTCGCACCGTAATCGAGTTGCGCAACAAGGCCCCAGGCTTGGTCGTAGCGATGCCTTTGAGGCGTAACCGGTCGCGTTCGGCCTTGAGATACCGGTCAATCGTGGCGGCACTCATGGCCACCAGCTGGGCACGCACCGTGGGGTTATACCCGGAGCGGCCAAACGCCAACTCATCGTGGGCTTCTAACGCGTCTAACCAGTCTTCCATCACCGGTTTCATGTATTTGCCCGAGGGCATGCCCATCAACCGCCACACCCGGATCAACTGCTTTTTCGCATTCGCCGAATACTTCGTGGGTTTATGCTTTCGACGGTCAATGCGCACCACGTTTTTGACCCCGATGGTCTGCGACGTCAGATACCGCCTGGCCGTGGACCGGCCCAACCCAGTGGAAGCACAAAACTGATCTAAAATCGCTGACTTCTCCGCCTTGGACCCCGTGCGATAATCCCTACGTAATTGCTTGGTGACTTCAATCCGAGCACTCATCGAGACAATGTCCTTATCCATGCGTTCACACTATGGCTTCGCGCTCACGATACGTGAGGCACGACCTGAGCTACGCGCTCAATATCAATAAGGTACGTCGGGGGGTTGAGGGCGGTCTCAGGAAGCCATAGCCTACAGACCAGATCCTGCTCTGAGGGTGCTCGCAGTTGTGCCTGAGCTACTTACCAGGGCAGACCGTTGCCGGCGTAGGCCTTAGGCGCAACATGACGGGTACGCGAGTCGTAAGTGACGAGGGTGAAGACGTGGGGTCGAGAGAACACTTTCAACTTGTCACTCCACGGGAGCGAGTTTCATTGCGCACCTGCAATATTGATATGCGCGTCGGAGAGGCATGGCATACCTCGGCTGCTTGCCTTTGTCGCCGGTTGCAACATAGATACGAGGTTCGGAAGTCACATGCCTGACTTATACCATTCGACGGCGATCTGTACCCGATCGCGGAGTTCCAGTTTTGCCAAGATTCGGCTAACATTTCGGCGGATCGATGCCGGCTGAAGAACGAGCTTCTGCGCTATTTCAGCATTTGAAAGGCCATCCGCGATTAAACGTGCAATATCGAATTCGCGAGGGCTTAGCTGTGCGAACTGCGCTTGCCGGGCGCGCTTCTCGCCAGCGGAAGAAGCCCTAAGTACGCCACGTTCGAGGACTTGGCGCGTGATACGTGGAGTCAAGATCGCGTCCCCCTGCGACACAGACTGCAACGCCGTGGCAAGCTGGGGCGCTCGAACATCCTTGAGTAGAAAGCCCGAAGCGCCTGCGGCGAGTGCTCCGAACGCATAGTCATCCTCGTCGTAAGTCGTCAGCACGAGGACTTTTACGCTGGGATAACTGATCGTGATGCGTCTGGTTGCCTCGATGCCGTCCATAACTGGCATCCGGACATCCATGAGTATGACGTTGGGGAGGGGGTCGCAGCTGCGATAGCGTGAATCCAGCACCTGAATTGCTTGCTGGCCATCGGAGGCCTCCGCTATCACGTCGACCGTTCCCGTCTTCGCCAGCATCAAGGAGAATCCTGTGCGAGCGAGCCGCTGATCGTCAACAAGCATGACCTTCAACGTCCGGTGGTGCACTGCGGTCAAAGTTGAATCCGTCATGGGTGGCCGACCTCCTTATCGGGAACTAGAACGTCGGACACTAGTACCCAGTCCGCACCGTCTTCGTAGCCAGAGGATAGAGAACCCCCAGTTTGCTCCACCTGTCGTTGCAACCTCCGGAGTCCGGTCCCGGGCGCGTACTGGGAGCCGGCGCTCGGCGGTAGCGACCGCTCAACTCCGTCGTTCCTCACAGTGATGCGTGTCGCTTTTTCTGAATGGTCCCATGACACGGTCACGCGCTTGAGACAAGCGGCATGGCGGATGGCGTTGGTCAGACTTTCTCGGGTAATCGAAAAACACAAATGCGAATGTTCCCGGTGTTCCTGACGCCGGCCGGTTTCTGTAAATATGACAGTCACGCCGAGGGACCGTACGTGGTCAAGGATAGGTACTATGTCGTCCCAGTGACGGTACCGAGACCGACTCTCACCGTTTCCTGCATCGACGGTGGCTCCCGTCTCAATAAGTGCGACGTCGGGGCCTTCGGATACGTGAGCAGCCGCCGAAAGCCGATGTACTGCGCGACGGGTATCTTCCAGGCTTTCGCGCGCTACCTGATTGATGCCGTCCAATGCCTCGTCGAACTGGGCGTCGCCGGTCACGCCGCTTAGTCCTTCAGCCAACGCGGCGATGGTGGTTAAACCATGGCCGACACTATCATGCAGTTCTTCCGCAATGCGTGCCCATACGATGGCCTCATCTCTTTCGTACTCGAAGTGTTGAGCCTGGGCCAGCGCAGTGCGAACCCTTCTACTTGAGCTACGCCACGCACGGACGCTGCGGGTCGCAATTCCAACCGCAGCGAAGGCGGCCGCAGTGATGAGTTGGCCCACGAATTCGGCAGCGAAGGTTCCCGGACGAGCGACTATGAGAGAGCTGGCGGCCATCGCGACGAGGACGGTCAGAATCCCAGTTGTGACACCCCACGCCAAAGACCTGGTGATGCAGCTAAACAGAGCGAACAACAGGGGGAAAACAAAATAGTTCTCCATTCCGAGAGCCGAGCCCACAACATGTAAGACACACTCAACCCCCAGCACTGTTAGTGGAGCACGAGATGAGGCTATCAGGACAGCAGCGGAGCCAATGACCGCCACGGCGAGCAATACCGCGCCATACCAGACGCCGCTAAGGTGGAAGGCGGTACCGTCCGTGGGCGTACCGACGAACAGGAGGCGCGCAATAAAGAAAGTCTGGTAGCTGGAACAGATGATCACGCCTGCGATGAGGCCAGCAGATGGCCTGCCGGGAGGCACTGCCGACTGCGACAGCCAGTCGCCGAGCACCTGCCAGTAGCGTGCGGCCGTCTCCTTTACTGGATTCTGGCGCTGCTCGTAAGGCACTTGCGGTGCTCCCTCATAGTTGGTCTGGCCACACATACTTCGCGAGCTCGCCGGACGGCAGTGCGGCAAGCGTAAACAAAACGGTACCGACTACAATCAGCAAAATCCAGACAATCGGAGACAACAGGCACCCCGTCCAAGCTGCGGCAGCGGCCCCGCTCTTCCAATGGTTGTCACTCGTTCTCAATGCCCAGGCGAGCAGGACACCGGGAAGACAGAGGAGCATCCCCAGCATAAGTGAGACGAGGACCCCAGAGCTGTCTGAGTCATCCGGAGCTACCTCAGTTGGCGAGTAGTGTGACTTCGGTGCGCCCATCATGTCAAGCCCTCCTTAGGCTATCCGCGGGACTACGGCGCAACCATGGAGCCAATTGCGCCCATTGAACCAGGAATAGTGCAAGCCAGCATACAAATGCTGCGGCGATAAAATGGAGAAAGGGGATTGAGAGCATCGAGGTTCCAGCGATTAGGGTGGACCTAGCCACCAAGACGGTGCTCGTGATGAGTACCGGGATCAGCGCGATGATGATTGTGCTCACTGTCAGCTGGAAAGTTTGCCATACCAGGAGAGCCAGGACTTGATGTGGCGTGAGACCTGCTGTCCTCAAGGTGCCTTGTTCCAATACGGAATCTCGTCCTGAAAGGCAGATAACTGCGATGCTGGTCAACAAAGCGGCAAGGCCAAATAGGCCGGTCATCAGTACTGTGTCTGTGTAGTTGGGATTCGTGAGGGCAAACCCTTCGGCCGCCATCGTATTTTGGTAGGAACGCAGTGTGGTGAACATAACGACGCCTAGGCCCACTGCGGCACCGAGAGGAGCGATCATGTTCGCGTTGAATCCCGCTCGGGCGTTCGCTTGCTTAACGGCCACCTGTGCGATCGCTGAGCCCGGAATCGGCCGAAGCAATATTCGGATGCCACCCAGCACGATGGGGATGACTTCGGAGCCTAGGACGAAGGCCCCAAACGCCGCCACGAGCCCCGCCATGATCGCTGAGTTGACCATATTGCCGGCTTCAACACCGACATCAGCATTCTGGGGCATGAGTGAGCTACTGAAGGCGAGGAAGACCGCGACAAGCAGCACGATCAAACCTACTATCCATCTGAGCACCCTGCGCCGTCCTGCGACCGCGGACACGCCACGTATTGCCTCGACAGGCTTTACCTTCGAAGCTCGTCTAGCTGGCACGACTGCTCCAGCTAGGCAGGTGACGACTCCAATGAGGAACGACATGATCGTGGCCACGACAGAGGGAAAGAAGGGCGGCGCGCTGAAGTTGCCGGTTCCGTCTGGGAAACTTTCGGCTGCCATCTCGTTGAATAGCGGAACAGCCGCTGTGCTCAAAAAGGCCCCAAGCACCGCTCCCGGCACAGCTCCTATGACGCTCGATAGCCCCAGAAGAAGCCAAAGCCCGCCACGCACCTGACGAGGGCTGGCTCCGGCTAGACGCCACTGGGAGAAGGTCTGACGAGTGCGTTCTACGGTAGCGGCACCAACCACAGTGAGTGTAAAGACGGCCACAACAGCAATCAGGATGTAGATGGTAACCGATACTATTGAAAACTCACTTGGATCGAGTTTCGCATTCGCGGCAGCGGCTTGAAAGGGACTGCTGTTCGTCCAGATGAACTGATTAATGCAAGCCCCGATGAGAGCAGTCACTATAGCCACGACAACTATAGTTGGAATCCAGTTCTTAGCATCACTGGCAAAAATTTTCCAAATATAACGTGTCATGACGTCGCACTTCCCCGATGCTCCAGATTGCTTCCCCATTCGCCTCGAAGAACGGATGATATTTCATTTGGGCTGATTTGATCCGAAGAGATATTCGTTACGGTTCCGTCGTGCATGAACACGACTCTGTCTGCGAGTGCAGCAGCATCGACGTCATGCGTAACCATAACGATCGTCGCGCCTTGGGAAGCCAAGTCTCGGAGCGACTGCAGGACCAGTGCCGAGTTTCTTGAGTCAAGAGCACCAGTCGGCTCGTCTGCGAAAATGACTGCCGGCGATAGTATGATCGAACGACAGAGCGCAACCCGCTGTTGCTCGCCACCTGAAAGTAGACTTGCCCGAGCTTTCCGTTTCTCAAGCAATCCAAACGTCTCCATCGTATGGGTTAGGAAACCATGGTCCACTTTCCTGCGGGCCATAGTCGAGGGTAGCGTAATGTTTTCTTCGACGGTTAAGTACGGGATCAGATTGTATTGTTGGAATACGAATCCAACGTTCTCCCTCAGGAATTTTGCTCTCGCTTCGCTCCGCAGGTTATAGATGTCGGTTTGCCCCACAAGGATCTGCCCTGTGTCTGGCTGGTCGAGTCCGCTCAGGCAGTATAGGAGTGAGGTTTTTCCGGCGCCGCTCGGTCCGACTATGGACGTCAGACCTCTCTGCGGGATTCTTACCGAGCAGTCTCGCAGAATCCTAGTGTTCCCGGCTGCAAGGTTCACAGACCTCGCCTGCACGGCGGCAGCCTCTGTTGTTGCGTACATTGTGAGTGAGCACCCTTTCTCTGACATCTGGCAGTACATGGCCTACTGTGTACAACTTCCCAAGCTTCGTCTCGTCTCGCCACCGTCACACGTAGATTGACACCTGGTGATGACAGTTGCAGCGACTGCCGCGGCCTCCGGATCGCTGCATGCGTAGCTGTGGCCACCAGTCGCCGAGCGCCACGTCGTGCTCGGCGGGGCCGGTGCGGGAGTAGCCGGTGCACTGACTAGGGCGTGTCTCCCAATGGCCGCTCCCAGATGAGGATGGCGCAAAGAGTTGTGCCACCGCGGTAGGTGATCGCGCGCTTGTCGAAGTGAGTGGCGATACCGCGCCATTGAGTGGCCAGGGCGAGGAACCGCTCGATCACGTTCCGTCCACGGCGGGCGTCGATGCCGGGAGAGTGACCGCCATAACTGCCCCTGCACTTCCTGGCAGCGCTCTGGTCTCGCCCGTCTGGAGACGGCCGTGATGCCGCGGCGGCGCAGCTCATTGCGGATGACACCGCTCGCCCCGGCGCGGTCGGCGGTCACAGCGTCCGGGCGAGTGCGTGGGCGACCCGAGCCGAAGGACGTAACTCTCGGTGGGTATCATCGTTGCGCTGCCCGCCAGTGAGGACCATTGCCAACGGTCAGTCGCGCCCATAGATGGCCTGGTGGATCTTCGTGCTCAGCCCATCAGGTGAGCGGCCCATGCCGTGACCGGGTGGTTCAATCTCCCGCCGCGGCGGGTTCTTGTGATTCGATCTCGCTCTCTGTGTCCTGCGCAGGGCGGGTGGTATTCGTTGCGGGTCGATGGGCCTGCGCGATCGTCGCATCGATCGACACGGCCCAGTCGCTCTTCCCCGCAGAATTGGCCCCGGCAAGGCTCCACGTCAGCACTTGGTTCCAGGTGCCGTCACCGGCGTACCGGCGATGCCGCTTCCACGCCGTTTGTCACGGCGCAAACTGCTGGTAAGGCAGATCCCGTCATGGAATCCCGGTCCGGAACCGGTACGCGACGTTCTCCATGATCCGCGCCGTTCATCGCCGAACGGATGACCGCGGCGGTCCGCGTCCGAGGGCAGCAGCGGTTCGATGCGCTCCCACTACTGCTCGTCCGTGATCACTCGATACCGTGGACCTGCTGGCCTCACCCAGCCAGAGCATCCTGCGCACCTCACCGCAAATATGGGAGATACGCCCCAGAGGTGTCTTGCTCCGCTATCGCGTGACCCCGGCAAGCGTTGGGCAGCGCACGCGGTCCTCGTTTTGTCTGACTAAGGGAGGGCTGCCGCGCAAGGTGAACGACCATGTTATGTGCCCAACCCAGAGGCCGGGAGCTCCCTCAGGCCGTGATCGCCGTGATAGGCGCATCGAGCATAGGGACACCCGTTACATTTGTTTATAGGTCCTTCTAGGATATTTCTTAGGTCTAACCAAGGACCTGGTCGCTGGCTCTGGTATGGCTGTGTTGCCCTGTCATTTCATGGTCCGGGGGTGTTGCCGCCAGAGGTCCAGGACGCGCGTTGACTTCTCATAGGGATGCGGCCCAAGCAGTGTGTTGAGGTCTGTTCGTCACGTGGGTGCAAGCATCGGGTGTCATGATCACAGCGGCCTTGCTACCAGCAGTGAGGAAGACTGCCATGACAACAACCTACGATGTGATCCTGGGGCTAGACGTTGGTAAAAGCGCACAATACGGATGCGCCCTGACAACCACCGGCGAGAAACTCTACGACCGGGAATTACCGCAAGACGAAACCGCATTGCAAGACGTCATCGTTCAGCTCCAAAGGCACGGTTCAGTGCTGGTGGTGGTCGATCAGCCTAACACCATTGGTGCCTTACCGATCGCGGTGGCCCGAGACTGTGACGCCACCGTGGCATACTTGCCGGGCTTGGCGATGCGCAAGGCCGCTGATCTGTATCCCGGCCGGCCCAAAACTGATGCCCGGGACGCGTTCATCATTGCTGATACTGCCAGAACCATGCCCCATACGCTACGAGCCATGGATCGGGAATCTGATCTGTTCTCGGCGTTGAAAGTGCTGGCTGGGTTTGATGATGACCTGGCTCGGGAATGTACCCCAGCCATCAACCGACTACGGTCCTTGCTGGTGCACATTTACCCGTCACTGGAACGAGTCTTCACCGGCACCGTCCTCACACGGCCCATGGTCCTGGAGCTGTTGATTCGGTATCACGGACCCCACGGCCTGCAGGCTGCTGACAAATCGGGGGTAAAACGCTGGGCGAAAAATCATGCCCGCAAAGACCCCTCCGCGTTGATCGACCAGATCTTCGCGGCCCTAGCCGAGCAAACGGTCACCGTGCCTGGAACAGCTACCGTGGAACTGATCATCCCCAGGATGGCCACCCAGATCAAAGAACTCAAAGCTCAACGCGCTCTGATGGCCACCGAGGTGGAAACGATGGTCGATGCTCACCCTCTTACCCAGGTCTTGATTCCTATGCCAGGAGTCGGAATCAAGACCACCGCCACGATCCTGCTCACTGCAGCAGACTTCAGCTCCTTCCCCACCCCAGATCACCTGGCCACCTACGCCGGCATTGCTCCCGTAACGCGTCGCTCTGAGACCTCGATCCGAGGTGAGTCCCCGGCCCGCTCTAGCAATAAACAACTCAACAACGCCTTATTCCGATCCGCATGGATGGCCTCCTGCCACGACCCGGTATCGAAAGCCCACTACAACAAGAAACGCGCTGAAGATAAGAAACATAACGCCGCGGTGATCTGTCTGACACGCCACCGCCTCAACGTCATGTTCGCCTTGGTCCGAGATGGCAACTTCTATCACGCTACCCCAAACAAAGTTCCCCAAGCAGCTTGACTTAAAGCACAGGGGACACCCCCCTCAGGGATGCTTCCTGGCCTCTATGGCCGAGTTCTACTCGCTGAACCTAGCCCAAGAAATCCCCCGCGACATGACCCGGAGGACCACTATCGGCGGCACCCCCACCAAAGCACCCCTGGGCTACCTCACCGCCCGCACCGTAGCCGACTGGTCCCCGTCGCACCTGGCCAAAGAACTCACAGCCCGCCAAAACAGTCACCACTAACGGGCTACACAAGACCAACCACTCCTGCCAGGGCAGCGTCACCTTCCGTAGCGTCACCTACGACGGCACCCACCAGCCCCTCGTCGACGCCACGACCTCGGTGCGTGTCCACGCCAACCTCGACGCCAACAACACCCGTGGCGAACAATCCCAGAAGTATCACCACTACCGCAAAGGCACCCTGTTCTACACCTGCGCAGCCAAGCTCATGGTTGAACGTCGGCGCGACAGAGCCGGGGACCACTACGAGTAGTTCCACGGCTCCGCGATCCTCGTCGCACGCGCCGAAGCTCAGATGGAACACGCCTACCAGCACAACTCCCTCAGCTAAACCCAGGCCACGCAGGCCCGGAAGGACCGCCACGACGTCTCCGACAAACGCACAACTTAACGCCTCGAGCTGATCCCAACCCACTACACCGACACGCGATCACACTCGGCCATTTCACCGACCTCCTGCTCGACCTCGGTGACCTCTACAGCAAGTGCGAATCAGCCGAACGACGCATCTTCAACCGCGCGTCGTTCACCCGTATCACCATCGACGTCCCGGCCCACGTCGCCGCAGAAACAAAACGGCCCCGCCATCAGGCGGGGCGAGTTTCGATATTCTCATCTTACGTGGAGGTAAGGGGACTCGAACCCCTGACCTTCTCCATGCCATGGAGACGCGCTACCAGCTGCGCCATACCCCCGTAGTGAGTAGTTGCAACCTCTCGGAAGCAACTTCTCTACTATACAACCGCATCTTTTAATTGTGCAAATCGGCGGTTAAACGTTCGCATCGATGAGCTGAAATTCTCGGGACGCCCCGGGTGTATAGGTCAAGATGTGGGCTCGACAGTTGTCGAGCCGGGGGATGCTACCGTAGTGAGAATCCGGTTGTCCCAACAGTACATGAGTCGCGGCCCGTAAGGTGTTGCCGTGCGCGACAAACAGCACAGTAGCCGATGCTCCATTATGGCCCAGCTTCGGTAAGACCCCACTCAGCGTTTCCCGGATTGCTTGGGCGCTGCGAGTGCCGGATTCTTTGGGTGTTTCGCCCTGGACCGGCCCGCAATTGATATCGGGCCTGCGCCATTGAGCAAATTCTTCTGGCCACTGGGTAGCAATCTCGGAGAAGTAGAGTGATTCCCACTGTCCCCCGGCCGTTTCGGCCAGACGCGCGTCCACGGTGACAATCTGCGAGACTGGACGACGTACTCCACGAGCCTGCAACACATACTCCGCCGTACTCCGCGCCCGCATGAGTGGAGAACTCCGCACGGCCAGGAAATCGGTCCCGAGCCAGCGTTCGGCTGCTTCTTTTGCCTGGACGACTCCGGTCTCATTGAGAGGCACGTCGGTTTGCCCTTGATATCGTTCACGAGCATTCCATTCCGTTTGACCATGTCGTAGCAAAACAATGCGGAATGTCATGGGACGTGCTCTTCTCCGGTCTAGTCCAGCTCGTTGTCCTGTTCGGGGCGTGCCACATCTAGCTCGATCTGAGGTGCTTCTGCCCATAAGCGGTCTAGGGCAAACAGTTCACGTTCTTCACGGTGTTGGATGTGAACGACAAAATGGCCATAGTCCAGCAGTATCCAGCGGGCTTCTTCGGTGCCTTCACGCCGGATTGGTTTCAGATCTTCCTGCTGCCGCAGGGCATCTTCAATCTCTTCGGTGAGTGCTTTTACCTGGCGTTCTGAGCTGGCACTGACGAATAAGAAGGCATCAGTAATTCCCAGGCGCGTGGCCACATCAACAGCGGAGATATGCTCCCCCTGTTTGCTATCGGCCGCCTGGGCGGCAACGTTGAGTGCTGTCAGGGTGGTCTCGGGAACGCTCACTAAGCTCCTTAGCAGGTTGAGATCGTCATCACTTAGAAAAACAGCAGAACCAGGCCGATAATCAAGGTGGCCACACCGATTATTAATACCACGGTAGACCACATCATCATTCTCCGCTCAGCAGCAGCGGAATCGCGGGTATCCAGGGGGTCCAGCCCGTGGGCAGAGCCAGCACCGACGGGGTTCTTCTTGACTTTCGCCGGCGCTGGCACCGGTTCGCTCGCCGACGTGGCGGTGGTACGGGAACGGGGTGCTGGATGGTCCTGAGTGGCAGGTTCCACCACGGATTGGGTTGCTGTGGCCTTGGCCTGGAGCTGATCGTTTATTTTCGGCGGTGCGGTGTCCTCGCTGACAGCTGGCAACCCGGTATGTGACGTCCACTCTTCATCGGAGATCACCTGACTCTGGGCGCGCTGATTAATCTCGCCCATTCGTTTGGCCAGATCTTGTTGCCGTTGTAACAGGCGCGGATCAATCCGGTTGGGGTTCGTTTCACCGATCCGGGCGATCTCCTCAGAGACATGCTGAATTTCGCGCTGAAGTTCGGCACGCTCATCCTCGATCGGTTGGGTCAACCCAATTCCGGTGATCTCGGTGGTGGCAGTGGAGGAATACTCGTGAAACTGCTGCACTTCTTGAGGTGCTGCCGGGTGGTCTTCGACGGTTTGTGGTGCCTCAGCCCGGCGCGGATGCTGTTGCGGGCGCTGTTGGGCGGCCACATCGTCAGCGTCGGGACTGAAAATATTCGAAGACTCTGCCTCGGCGTAGGCTTGGACACGCTCTGCTCGCGCCTGTCGTCGAGACCGTGGGGTGGTGTCCTGCGAAGGTGCGGGGCTTGGTTGAGGTTGCTGAGAGATGAGCGGGATACCACCGGTGGAGGTGGCTTCTGCATCGGCACGACGGTGACGCCGGGGAGTCGCCGGCGGGGTGCGTTCGGCACTGGGCGCACGACGAACTGGCTCGGGTTGTCCCGTCACGTCAGTTCGCCGGAAACTCTCGGTGACCTGATCAACAGGAGCTGACCGCGCTGAGTGCGCTGCGGTTCGGTGGTGCTGTGGAACGGTGGTGTGCCTCGGCGCATCGGGTACCGCTTGCGGATCAGCGTGTTGTCCGGGATGGCCCGGAACACTTCCGCGCTGAGTATCGGCGACGCGGTGTCCTGCGGATCGATATTCCTGCTGGATCCGAGGAACCCGACCAGAGACCATCGACGGAGCATCCGTGGGTGAATCCGCAGCCCGACGCGCGCGACGGGGCTGGTTGTTTTGTTCGCTTCGTCCGGTCTGCTCAACCGCAGTGCCCTCGAAGATGGCCCGTTCACGGCGACGACGTAGCTCACGACGGGACAGCGGGCGTGATGACTCGTTGCTCACGAGATCACCTCCTGATCAGTCGCGTTGGTCGGGTCCATGTGTCTGACGACCGCTGGGCGAAGCGGGTCTGTAGCGGCCTCTTCGGTGTCTTCGCTCAGGTATAAACCGTACTTGGCGATATATTGTACGACTCCGTCTGGAACCAGGTACCACACCGGCTTGCCGGCTCTGACCCGGGCCCGACAGTCCGTGGAGGAAATAGCCATGGCCGGAATGGACATCAGCGAAATGTCATCGCGCCCAAAGTCATCGAGGGCATGACCGGGCCGGGAGACACCGACAAAATGCGCTTTACCCCACAAATTCTCCACGTTTTTCCAGGACATGATGCTTTCCATCGCATCCGCACCGGTGATGAAATAGAGCTCGGCATCGGGCCGCAAGGCGTGGAGGTCATCGAGGGTATCGGCGGTGTAGGTCGGCCCGGGACGGTCAATATCCACCCGTGAGACGGAGAACCGCGGGTTGGCCGCGGTAGCAATAACGGTCATGAGATACCGGTGTTCGGCGGCGGTGACGTCTTTATCGGCCTTCTGCCAGGGACGTCCGGTCGGCACGAAGACGACCTCGTCCAACTCGAATTCGGAGGCAACTTCCGAGGCTGCGACCAAGTGGCCGTGGTGGATGGGGTCGAAGGTACCGCCCATAATGCCCAGACGGGGCCGGCGCTGGGCACCGTTACCTGCCATCTGGGACTGATCAGAGTGAGTCACGACTTAAACTACTTTCACATCCCGGTCCCACCCTGCAACGATCGTGGGTCCGAGACCGGGATGGCGACGGAGAGGTTTCCAGAACGGTCTTTAGTGTCCAGACTGCTCGTCGAAACGCTGGTGTGCGCGCTCGCGGGTGACGACCTCGGTGCCCGGGGCCTGGTGACGACGCCGAACGGAGCGTAGGGACATGGTGGCAAACAGCAAGCACATCAGGATCACGAAGACTGCAACCCCGTAAGCCCAGGGTTCAACCGGTAATTCGTTGACAATCTCCGGACCGGAGCCAAGGGTGGTGAGATGTGAGAGCATGGGCGTTCTCTTTCTTATCGCTCAGCGGTGTGCAAAATCATCACCTAGTCTACTCACATTGTTTCCACTACGTTCTGATTTGTCCTTGACCGCGCAGAATCCACTTGGTACTGGTCAGCTCTTCCAGCCCCATGGGCCCGCGGGCGTGGGTCTTTTGGGTGGAGATTCCAATTTCTGCGCCCAGCCCAAATTGCCCACCATCGGTGAACCGTGAGGAGGCGTTGACCATGACCACGGCAGCATCAATGCCAGCGATGAACGTGTCGGCATGGGAGAGGTCGTTGGTGATAATCACTTCGGTGTGGCCGGTCGTGTGAGCTTGGATGTGCTCCATGGCGGTCTGAAGATCATCGACGACGCCCACCGCCATCTCCATGTCAAGGTATTCGGTATCCCAGTCCTGTTCGGTGACCTCCAGCAACATCCCGGCGCTCGGTGAGTCGGTGGCGGCAATGAGTTGCCGAGCTGCATCGTCCAGGTGCAAACGCACCCCGGCTTGGGCCAGGGCGCGCAGCGCCTCACGGCCGGCCTGGACCGCCTCGCGGTGGATCAGCAGGGTTTCGGCCGCATTGCACACGGAGGTGCGGTGGGTTTTCGAATTCAGCACGATGTCGGCGGCCATCTGTGGGTCAGCACTAGCATCCACATAAACGTGCACGTTACCCGCCCCGGTCTCAATGACCGGGACCCGGGCGTTGTCCACCACCGAGCGAATCAGCCCCGCTCCCCCGCGCGGGATCAGCAGATCGACTCCCCCGCGCAATTCCATCATGGCCCTCGCCCCAGCGCGACCGTGCTCGTCCACGGATTGAATGACATCGGGGTCAAAGCCTTGATCAGCCAGGGCAGAGCGCAGGATGGCGATGGTAGCCCGGTTGGTGTGTTCAGCTGCCGATCCACCCCGTAGTAGCACCGCGCTACCGGCTTTGAGCCCAATACCGGAAATATCGACAGTGACGTTCGGCCGGGCCTCATAGATGGCGCCGACCACGCCGATGGGCACCCGAACTTGTTGCATCCGGATCCCGTTGGGAAGGTTACGTCCGCGGACCACCTCACCGACGGGGTCGGGTAACGTGGCCAGCTCGTTGAGCGCGGAGCGCAGTCCGGCCATACGCTGTTCGGTGAGCGTGAGCCGGTCGAGTAGCGCCGCCGAGAGACCGTTGTCGGCTCCGGCGCTCAGATCCGCTTGATTGTGGTCCAAGATGTAGCGACGTTGGTCCCAGATTGCCTCACCGAGTGCCTGCAGGGTGCGATCTTTGCGGGCTCGCGATGCCGAGGCCAATGTCTGCTGGGCGCGACGGGCCCGCTGAGTCATCTCCCAAACTGCCGCGCGTACCGTGGAGTCCTGCTGTGTGGTCATACAGGCCAGTCTAGCGTCGATGGGATACATCTCACGGGCGGGTAGTGAGACCGAAGGAATCGCGGGTGACGGTATCGTCGATGTGGACCACTGCCCGATCGTATTCAGGCCCGAGTGCCTCCCGCAGCTCCGCGGTGGACTTGCCCAACATCTCGGGTAGCTCATGGGAGGAGTAATTGATCAAGCCTCGGGCAACGATGGTGCCGTGCACATCGCAGATTTCGACCGCGTCTCCAGGCTCAAATTCTCCGCGGACGTCGACCACTCCGGCAGGGAGCAAGGAGCGATGCCGCTGGGTGACCGCAATGACCGCCCCGTCGTCGATGAGAATTGATCCTCGAGTCTCGGCCATCAACCCCAACCAGGCCGAGCGAGCGGTTTTGCGTTCACCGCGCACATCAAACCAGGTGCCCACATCCTCGCCGTCCAGTGCCGGGGCTGCCAGTGACGCCGCGGTCAGCAGTGCTGGAATCCCGGACCCAGTGGCGATCGAGGCGGCTTCGACTTTGGTCACCATCCCTCCGGTGCCCACACCGGCAGTGCCGGTGGTGCCAATCGTGACGTCGTGGAGGTCCTCGGCAGAGCGGACACGGGCGATGCGGGTGCTACCGGGTCGGGTGGGTGGTCCGTCGTAGAGGGCGTCCACGTCGGTCAGGAGCACCAGCAGGTCGGCTTTGACCACATTGGCGACCAGTGCAGCCAGGCGGTCGTTATCGCCAAACCGAATTTCTTGGGTGGCCACCGCGTCGTTTTCGTTAACCACCGGGATCACGCCCAGATGCAAAAGCCGTTGAAGCGAACGGAAAGCATTGTTGTACTGGGTGCGGCGCATCAATTCATCGGCGGTCAGTAACACCTGGGCAACGGTATATCCGTGGCGGTGGCAGGACTGCGCATAGTAGGCCATCAGCTGGCTCTGCCCCACCGCGGCAGTGGCCTGTAGCGTTGCCAGATCCTTGGGTCGTTTATCGAAGTCCAAAACCGGTAACCCGGCAGCGATCGCGCCAGAGGAGACCAGCACCACCTGGGTGCCAGCCTTCCGCAGGGAGGCGATCAACGCGGTGAGCCGGTCTATAGCCTCCAGCGACACACCGGAGGGAGTGGTCAACGATGACGACCCAATTTTGATCACGATCCGACGCGCCTGGGAAATGGTCGAACGGTCAGTGACCGGGTTGTGCGAGACAGGGGTTCGGGTACTCACGCGGGTATCGCCTTCGGTGCTGGATGGATGTGATCTGTGCGGGGCAAGGACCGGATCAGAACTGGTCGTCGTCTTCGTCGGTATGATGCCAGTCGGTCCACAGACCGCAGCGACGTTCCTGTTCCATTTCGGCCTGGGTGGCGGCCCGGGCCGCTTTGCGTTCTGCCCAGTCCTGACGTTTTTCTTCACGGGTCGGACGGTGTCGCTCGTCCATGCGGTAGTCGGAACCCCGTGGACCGGTGAGGTGTTCCGACCCGGTCGAAATCGTCGGCTCCCAGTCGAAGACGACTCCGGTGTCGTCATCACCGATCACCACAGTAGCCCCAGGCACTGCGCCGGCTTTGAACAGTTCTTCTTCAATACCGATTCGCTCTAAGCGGTCGGCCAGATAACCCACGGCCTCATCGTTGGCGAAGTTGGTTTGAGCC
Organism: Auritidibacter ignavus; assembly: GCF_029853775.1. Classification (NCBI taxonomy): domain Bacteria; kingdom Bacillati; phylum Actinomycetota; class Actinomycetes; order Micrococcales; family Micrococcaceae; genus Auritidibacter; species Auritidibacter ignavus. Next base: position 390,273 of record NZ_CP122564.1, on the reverse strand, counting down.
ACCCAGCGTTCCGGCTTGTCCCCGCGGATACGGAACAGTGGTTTCGCGCTCCGTTCCTCGGCGGTAATCGTAAAGTCTTGGGTACGATCACCCCGACGGCGCCGGGGAGTGATCGCCACAACGGGAGCAGGCTCGGGTTCGGGGGCAACGGCCCGGGCTTGGTTGACTAACTCAGCCATGGCGAATTTCAAGGCGTCCAGGCCTTGGTGGGCAATCGCTGAGATGTCAAAGACCCGCAGTCCGCGACTTTCCAGGTTATCTCGAACCATCTCAGCCATCTCCTGGCCGTCGGGAAGATCCGTCTTATTCAGCGCGACCAACTGCGGACGTTCGTTCAGCGGTTTCATTTGCTCGCCACTGCTACCCTGGACTGGTTTGACCGAATATGCGGCCAGTTCGTGTTCCAGGGCTTCGAAGTCCGAAATCGGGTCGCGGTCAGATTCCAAGCTCGCGCAATCCAGCACATGGACCAACGCCGCGCAACGTTCGACGTGACGCAAAAATTCTAGCCCTAAGCCCTTACCCTGACTGGCACCGGGGATCAGACCGGGCACATCGGCGACGGTGAACCGGGTTTCACCGGCTTGAACCACTCCCAGGTTAGGAACCAGTGTGGTGAAAGGATAATCGGCGATTTTCGGTCGTGCAGCCGACAGCGCAGCGATCAGAGAGGATTTCCCTGCCGAGGGGAAACCGACCAGGGCAATATCGGCCACGGATTTCAGCTCCAGCACAACACTACGTTCTTCGCCTGGAATACCGAGCAATGAGAATCCGGGTGCTTTACGTTTTGGTGACGCTAACGCCGCATTGCCCAGCCCCCCGGTGCCACCGGCGGCCACGACGTATTCCATGCCGGGATGCACGAGATCTGCCAACACGTTGCCTTCTTGGTCTTTAATCACCGTGCCAACTGGGACCGGTAGATACAGTGATTCACCGTCTCGACCATCTTTATTCCCTCCCTTACCGGGCTCGCCGTTGGTGGCTGAGCGGTGGGGACCGTGGTGATAGTCAAGCAATGTGGTTTCTTGGGAGTCGGCCACGACCACCACGTCTCCACCGCTACCGCCGTTGCCTCCGTCGGGTCCGCCAAGTGGTTTGTATTTCTCCCGGCGCACCGAGGTTTCCCCGTGGCCACCGTTGCCACCGGTGGCGTGCAAGGTGACATGATCAACGAACTGTGGCATTGGTTTCTCCCTCACGAGTCAGGTGGTCTCAGTCGGTGGCGGTTCGGGGGTTTAGATAGCGCAAGCGGGGGCGGACCCAGGCAGGCCCGCCCCCGCTGGAGCGTTGGTCTATAGTGACAGCTATGCTCTCACGGTGCGCAACGGCTATTCTGTCGTTGCCGGTACCACGTTGATCACGCGGCGACCACGGCGCTGACCGAACTCGACGGAGCCGGATGCCAGAGCGAACAGAGTGTGGTCTTTGCCCAGGCCGACGTTGTTGCCGGGGTGGTACTGGGTGCCGCGCTGGCGAACGAGAATCTCACCAGCGGAGACTGCCTGTCCACCGAAACGCTTGATTCCGAGGTACTGCGGGTTGGAGTCACGACCGTTTTTGGTCGAGCTTGCACCTTTTTTCGTTGACATCTGCTAAATCCTTTTCTTTGACGTCTCGATCGACCTAGGCGATAGAGGTGATCTTGACCTTAGTCTGGTTCTGACGGTGACCCTGACGCTTCTTATAGCCGGTCTTATTCTTGAATTTCTGGATGACGACCTTCTTACCACGGAGGTGTTCCAGAACTTCGGCAGACACCTTAACGTTGTCTAGTTCCTTCTTCTCCGAGGTGACCTTGTCCCCATCCACCACCATCAGTGCGGGCAACTCGATGGAGCTACCGGCCTCAGCGGGAACGCGGTCAAGGGTAACGAGGTCTCCAACGGAAACCTTTTCCTGGCGGCCACCAGCGCGGACAATCGCGTACACCACTTGGGACTCACTTCTCTCGACGTTAGAAAATTGTTCTTTTGCTGTGGCTGAGGCCCGATACGCCACACGGAGGTATTTTGACCTTCTCAGCCTCGACTCGGTGGGTGGACCGGCATGTTTTACGCACACTTAACGCGTAACTTCACAGCACCAAAGCTATACCTTACCTTGTCTGTTACGTGAATTTCAAATGACACACCGGGAAAGATGCGCCACATTTTCGCGTCTGCTGACCGTTATTGCGGTGAGGAAATATCCTCTGCACTCACGCCAACACCCAGCATCACCGCAGCAGCCTCTTTGGTCTCGGTCGATTCCTTCGGGGCCTTGGTACTGGAGGTCGTTGACCGGGCGGTGAACTGCGCGCCGGAATCTGGGGTGGACTCTACCGGGGCGGTCTGGACAGTTTCTGCCCCCACATCCGAGGTCGCCCGCCGCCGGCGTGGTTTCGCGCGCTGAGCCGTGTCGGTTGTTGTCACTGAGCCGGAGGGAGTCGAAGCGTGCTGGCTCTCCTGGGACTCGTGGGCGCGCTGCACATCATCCAGTGCGGAATTGATGTCGTCCAAAATGGACTGTTGCGACTGGACAGCACCGTCCGAGTCTGCCCGACGAGGCTTTCGCCCACGGCGACCTCGAGAGGAATCCTGCTCGCCCTTGCTGGACTGGCCTTCATCCTGTTGGCCGTTGGAGCCCTTCTGTTGCGAGGACCCATTGCTGGCTGCGGCAATGGAGTTCATCGCATTGCGAGTCTGCTCGGCTTTCGCATCCCGCTCGGCCTGTTCTTCACGATGGTGTTGCTCCTGGTTCGAGGTGTCGTGCTCGTGTGAGGAGCTGTGGTGGTGATGGTCCGAACGGTTCTTGTCGTTCTTGCGGTTCTTGCGTCGCGACCGCGAATTCGACGCCGAGGAAGAATGGTTGCGGTGTTTGCGAGGTTGCCCGTGGGAGTCGTAGGACACCGATTTCTCCACCGGTTCGTCGTGGACGATAATGCCACGACCGGCGCAGGCCTCACAGGTTTCGGAAAAGACTTCAACCAGTCCAGTCCCCATCCGCTTCCGTGTCATCTGGACCAGGCCCAGCGACGTCACTTCAGCGACTTGGTGCCGGGTCCGGTCACGGCCCAGGCACTCCACCAAACGACGCAACACCAAGTCTCGGTTGGATTCCAAGACCATGTCGATGAAGTCGATGACAATAATGCCACCGATATCGCGCAACCGAAGCTGGCGCACAATCTCTTCGGCCGCTTCTAGATTGTTCTTGGTCACCGTTTCTTCCAGGTTGCCGCCAGAACCGGTGAATTTCCCGGTATTGACGTCGACGACAGTCATCGCTTCGGTGCGGTCAAAGATCAGGGAACCGCCCGACGGCAAATTGACTTTACGATCCAAGGCCTTGTGGAGCTGTTCATCCAGACGGTGTGAGGCGAACAGGTCCTCACCGTCGTGGTCGTCCGGGTCCCACTTGCTGAGCCGATCCACCAGGTGCGGTGCCACATAGGTCACGTAGGCTTCCACGTTGTCCCAGACCTCATCACCCTGAACCACCATGGCGGTAAAGTCCTCATTGAACACGTCACGGACCACTTTGATCGTCAGGTCCGGTTCAGCATGCAACTGCTCGGGGGCCAGCACCTTCGTGGAAGTGGAGGCGGATTCAATCTCTTCCCACTGCGCCCGCAACCGGTTGATGTCGTTCATCAATTCCTGTTCCGAGGTGCCCTCGGCGGCCGTGCGGACAATCACCCCGGCGTTGTCCGGCATGTGATCTTTCAGGATCTTCTTTAGCCGGGAACGTTCCGTATCGGGGAGCTTACGGGAAATACCGGTCATCGACCCACCCGGAACGTAGACCAAATAGCGACCGGGCAACGAAATCTGGGAGGTCAGTCGGGCGCCCTTATGGCCCACCGGGTCCTTGGTGACCTGCACGAGCACCGAGTCACCAGACTTCAGCGCATTCTCGATCTTCTTGGGCTTGCCCTCCAACTGTGCCATATCCCAGTTGACTTCACCGGCATACAGCACCGCATTGCGACCACGCCCGATATCAATAAAGGCCGCTTCCATCGAGGGCAACACGTTCTGGACCTTGCCCAGATAGATATTGCCGATCAACGAGTCTTGGGTGGTGTTGGATACGAAGTGTTCAGCCAGCACACCGTCTTCCAGCACGGCAATTTGGATCCGGTGCTCCCGCTGGCGCACCATCATCGTCCGCTCCACGGACTCCCGACGGGCCAAAAACTCAGCTTCGGTCAACACATTGCCACGACGGCGACGTCCCCGGGCCTGCCGGCGACGCTGACGCTTTGCTTCCAGGCGGGTGGAGCCACGCACCGAGGTGACCTGGTCCGAGCCGGTCCCCGATCCCCCGGCCGGACGCGGTGCACGCACTTTGGTGACGGTGTTCTCCGGGTCATCACCGGTGCCACCGTCAACTTCCAGGTCGGTGGTACCCCGACGACGCTTCCGACGGCGGCGGGCTACCGGCTGATCATCGCCCTGGTCTGCTGGACCCGATGGGCCGGTCTTCTCCGAACCATCTTCAGCACCCGAGCGGTCACCCTGTCCGCGATTCGAACCATCATCACCCTGAGATGACGATTGCTGCTCAGCGTTATTGCGACGACGACCGCGGCGCTTACGGCGTGAGCGACCGGATTTTTCTCCGTGAGAGTCCTTACCGTGTCCGGATCGCTCAGAATCAGAGGACTCTGCATGGCCCCCGTCGTCCTCAGAGTCATCCGTCCGGCGGGTACGAGTCGTAATATCGGAGAGATCAGGGGCGTGAAAGAGCACATCCATCGGGTCGTCGGGAACCTGCAACGACGCCACCTGGTTGTCGGTTCCCTCGTTGCCCTCCGTCTGATTCTCGGTGTTCACTTGTGGTTCGTTGTCAGCTGCCACTGCAGCTCCTTCATTCCTCGGCATCAGCCACACACTGACCGCGAGGCGGTTCGGGTGCCGTGACGGGCGCGTTTCCCCCGATCGTCCGGGGTGCGCCGTGGATGGCACACAAAAAGCTTGGTCTGAACCGGCTCCACCGGGTGAGGTGCCACGGTGAGGCACGGAACCTGTGGCGTCTGGGCGGCGACCGATCTCGTGCTAGCTCAGTCTGTTCTCATCTCCGACGGTCTCCGCGGGATGCCGGTCGGGAACGTCACCCGGGACCGATCCACTTCGCACGATTGAGCTCGTTTCCTCACGTACACTCAACGCGGTTGCGGTTCATCATCGGTGGTCGCGCAAACTATCGCCACAGGACAGCGGTGAGATGGTGTGGACATCTTCCGTGTCGTCTCCCATTGTGGCACAGATTCACCCAGCACGGGGACATTTCCTGGTCGTGCTGGCTGAGAGCATAGACTACATAGTGACCGCGCGTGCCCGCTCTGATGCGATGCCGCCGGTGATCTTCCGATCCAAGGAGTCCCTGGCATGCCCCATGATATCTCCCATCACACCGCAGACCAGACCGCGGTGACCCTCGACGACCGCCTCGATCCCGACCCTGACACCCGTGCCGAGGATCTACCCTGGTTTGCCACCCGCGTCGGGTCAGGCCTGGTGATGCTCATTACCGGGCTGATCGCGATGGGCGCGGCCGCCATCCTGATGTATGAGCGGGTCCAGATCTGGAAGGACCCGGAATATGTCACCAGTTGCGATTTAAGCCCCTGGGTCTCGTGTGGCACCGTGATGCAGTCGTGGCAGGCCCAACTTTTCGGGTTCCCGAATCATTTCATCGGCCTGGTGGGCTTCACCATTGTCATCACCCTGGCCACGGTGTTGGTGATGGGCATGCAGTTCACGCGCACCTATTGGATCTGCATTAATATCGGCGTCGTCTTAGCCCTGGTGTTCTGCCTGTGGCTGTGGACCCAAGCCGTCTATGACATCAATGTTCTGTGTTTATACTGCATGGTGATTTGGGCGGCCGTGATTCCTCTGGCAGTGCTGGTGACCGCTCGCAATATTGCGACGGGAGTGATTCCAACCTCGGCTACGGCCCGCACCTACCTGCTGGCCATGACGTGGCCGATGGTGGTCTTGCTCTACGCGGTGATTGCCGGGTCCATCCTGATTCGCTTCGGCGAGTCATTATTCTCGTGATCCCTATCACTTATTGTCTAAGCTAGGGGCATGGCAGACAGTCCCTATCACTATGTCCCCGAGGCCCGGAACAATCCAGATCATCCGGCCCACCACGTTCCGGTGCGCCCAGCCGCTTCGGTGGTGCTATTGCGTGACCAAGGCGTCGGAGTTGAGGTTTTCGTGCAATTTCGTGCCAAGACCATGGATTTCGCCGCCGGTGTTGCGGTGTTTCCCGGTGGTCGGAGCGAACCGGGCGATCACCAAGCCGGTGACGGTTTATTGAGTCCCGAAGCGATCGCTGAGCATGCCCAGATTTGGTCGCGGACCAGGCTGGTCTTGGATGACGCGACTCCCGGCGTGGCGGCGATGGCAGCCACCGCGGTGCGTGAGGTGTGGGAAGAAACGGCGGTACGACTCAGTGGTGAGCAGCTGGTGCCGTGGGCGAATATCACCACTCCGTTGGGGGCACCCAAACGCTTTGATACGTATTTCTATGTCGCCGCAGTCACTGATGAGCAACAACATCAGGTCCGTAATGTCACCACCGAAGCTACCGAGGCGCGGTGGTTGAGCACCACCGATCTGCTCCAGGCTTTTGCCGCTGAGCAGATCGCGCTGATGCGTCCAACACTGTATCTGGTTAAAACTGTCCACGCGCTGAAAACGATTCCGGAGATTGTGGCCGGGCATCAGCCGGTGGTGACCCCGCTGTCTGGACTGCGCGGAGTCACCCTCGACTCCGATGACTCGCACTTCACCGCTGAGACAAACCACTAACCGCCGTTGCGGCGACGATTAGTCAGCGCGGTTCCAGCCGAACCAGATCTCCATCTCGCGCTCGGCCGACAGGGTTGAATCCGAGGCGTGGATGAGGTTCTGTTGCACACCAGGGCCCCAATCACGACCGAAGTCTCCGCGAATGGTGCCCGGCAGTGCCACAGTGGGGTCGGTCTTGCCGGTCAGCGCGCGGATGCCTTCGATCACGCGATCGCCTTCCACGATGGCGGCCACCAGCGGACCGGAGGACATGAACTCGACCAGGGCGGGGAAGAATTCTTTGCCCTGGTGCTCTTCGTAGTGATCGGCCAACATCTCCGGGTTGGCGGTCATCATTTCCAATTCGACGATACGGTAACCCTTGTGCTCGATGCGGGTCAGGATCTCACCGACCAAGCCTCGTTTGACTCCATCTGGCTTAATCAGAATCAGCGAACGTTCTGGGGTGGCCATCGGGACTGCACCTCTTTCTGTCGTCTTGCTGTTGTGGGTCGGTGACCGGTGACGGTATCTAGCTGAGAGTATACCGAAGCGGTCTGGTGGGCCGGTTAGCTCTTTGTGTCGGGATGGTCGGTAGCACAACGGTACCCGTGGGCAATCTCCCATGCGCGTTGCTGTCGGTCGCGGACGATGTTCTCTTCATCCATCTGCCCTCCCCGGACCACGGCCCACCACCAGGCAGCCAGGAATCCGGCTCCCAAGATCAAGGCAAAGTATTCGAGAAATCCCCCCAGTACAAACAGCACTTGGATCCCCCACCCGATCCAGTATCCCAGGGGCTTAGTGAGCAGTCTCGTGGTGACCAGTGCCAGTACAGCCAGGGCGATCGAGGCCCAGAAGACCGGGACCGCCCAGGGTTCCTCGCGGTTGAGGTTCAACACGGTCATGCCGTAGAAAACCAGTACCAGGGATTCCAGGCCCAGTAGCGAAGCGCAGAACATCACCCGCAGGGAACGGCGTTTCTGTGGTTGGCCCGGGCGCCAGTCTTTTTGGCGTTGTGTTTCGCGCTGGGGCCGCCAGGACTCTCGGCCGGTGGTTCCGGTGGGCGGTTCTGATGGTTGGTGTTGATCAGTCATCGGTATCACCCTGCTGACCGTGGCCACCACGGTCCACGTCGTCATCCGTGTCGTCTTCCTCGGTGGCGAAGAAGGCTGCCAGGTCGTCGTGATCTTCGACCACCGCGGCTGCTGCCGCCGCGTGGGCGGCTGCGGTATCGGTGGTCTCGGTCTGCCCGGGGCCGAGCAGGCCACGGACTTGGCCTACCAAAGTGATTGACCCGGTGACCAATACACCGGGGCCACCGGTGCCATCAGTAATGTTGGCGGTGCCGGATTCGTGCAGTTCTTCATCCTCGTCCACCACGGCTTCGACGGCCCATCGAATCGCATCGGTCGGGGCCGGTTCGGGATGTAGCGTGTCGGCATCCCATCCGGCATCCAGGGCGTATTCCACCAGAGTGTCGGGATCAATGGCGCGTGGTGAGGCAGAGGCTGTCAGGGCCACGTGCTCGACCGTGTCCCCAAAAGCGTCATAGAGACTGGCTAACACGCCGCGGGCATCCTTTTCTTCCAGAATGCCAACGACCAGCGCCAGCTTGGTGAAGTTGAAGGCCTCTGTGACACTGACGGCGGTGGCTTCCATACCGGCTGGGTTATGCGCCGCGTCAATCACCAAGGTTGGGTTGGTACGAAGCACTTCCAGCCGTCCCGGGCTGGTGACCTGCAGTAGCCCCTGTTGCAGTAGCTCCTGGTTCAAGGTGTGACCGCCGTGGCCGAGGAAGGCTTCCATCGCTACGATGGCTACCGCGAGATTTTCTGCCTGATGGGGGCCGTGGAGTGGCAGGAACAGCTCGGGGTATGTACCGCTGAGTCCCTGCACCGAGACTTGCTGCCCGCCGACCGCCACCCGGCGGTCGGTGACCCCAAATTCCAGGTTTTCAAACGCGAAGCTGGCACCAACCTCGCGCGCCTTATCCAGGAGCACCTGGGCAGCCGCCGGTTCCTGCGCAGCGGAGACGACGTACCCGTCGGGTTTGATAATCCCGGCCTTCTCCTCGGCAATCTCTTCGACGGTCTCGCCCAGCAGGTCGGTGTGATCCAGGGAAATGGGAGTGACCACGGAAACTTGGGCATCGGCAACGTTGGTGGCATCGGTGATCCCACCGAGTCCCACCTCAAGCACCATCACGTCGACCGGCGCGTCAGCGAAAACCGCGAACGCCAGCACGGTCATGGCTTCAAAATAGGTCAGTGGCGTCTCGTCCTCAACCAGCAGCTCCTGATCCACCAGGCGCACGACCGGCAAGATCTCCGACCACACCCGCAGCACGGTCTCATCATCGACCGGCTCGGAGTTCAACGTCATCCGTTCGGTGAATTTCACCAGGTGCGGTGAGGTATAGCGCCCGGTGGAGAGCCCGTAGCTGTTGAGCATGGTCTCGATCATGCCAGCGGTGGAGGTTTTGCCATTGGTACCGGTCAGATGAATGACCGGTGCGCAGTGTTGGGGATCCCCAAGCAAATCCATGGCACGATACATCGGCTCCATCCGTGGCTCCATCTTGTTTTCTGGGGCGCGGGCGAGCAGATCGCCATAGAGCTCCTCCAGGCTCTGGGGCCCGGTCTGGGGATCTGGTGACAGCTCTGACACGAGGCACTACGCTTTCTGGATTGATGCGAGGGAATCGGTGGAAGCCGACGAAACCACCTCTACGCTAACACTGACCAGCTTGGAGGCGTCATCGGCCATCGAACCACGCGGGTCGTCCCGGTTTTCATCCGCCACAAGCTCCAGCTGCGTGGTCAGCGTCTCTTGGCTGATCAGCTCCCGGTGGGCGTCAATGGCTGTGATCAGTCCGGTGGGCCCGGTGATCTCGGTCCGAATCCGGTCGGAGACGTCCAGACCGGCTTCACGACGTGCTGCCTGGACCGCGCGGATCACGTCGCGGGCCGAGCCTTCGGCGGCCAACTCGTCATCGACACTGGTGTCCAACACCAGGAACCCGTCGGAGATCACCGCCACCGCAGTCTCGTCGGACCCTTCGGACTGATCCACGGTGGTCGCGAGCTCGTATTCGCCCTCGACCAGCTCGACACCGCCGGCGGTGACCACGCCGTCGGCGACCGACCAATCCCCAGACTTGGAGGCTTTGATGACCTGTTGGACCTGCTTGCCTAAGCGCGGACCGGCGGCCCGGGCGTTGACGACAAGTTGCTGGGTGATGCCGAAATCGGTGGCTGAGGCTTCACTGGTGTCTTTGACGTCGATGGTGTTGATGTTGAGCTCATCGGAGATGATCTCGGAGACGGTCTGATCAACGCGTCCGGCATTTTCAATGACCACCGAGAGCTTGCGCAGCGGCAAGCGGACGCGCCGGCCCGCACCCTTACGCAGCGCAGAACCGGCCGAGGAAATCTCCCGGGCCAGGTTCATGCTGTGCTGGACGGCCTCGGCATCCTCGCCTTGCGGGAACAGGCTGGCGTCCGGGTAGTCGGTCAAGTGCACCGAACGTCCCCCGGTCAGGCCCCGCCAGATTTCCTCGGTCACCATCGGCAACAACGGTGCTGCCACCCGGCAGAAGGCTTCCAGGCACGTGAACAACACGTCCAGGGATTGTTCATTCTCATCGAAGAACCGCTGCCGAGAGCGACGAATATACCAGTTGGTCATGGTGTCCATGTACCGGCGCAGTTCCTCGGTCGCCTGGGGCACGAGGTAGTGGTCCATGTACTCTTTGACCTGGGTGATCATGGTGCCGGTGGTGGCCAGAATGTAGCGGTCCAGCGGGTCGGTGGCCTCATAACGGTACTGGGCCCGATATCCCTGCGGTCGGGTGCCACCGGCGGTGGCAGAATTGGCGTAGAGCGTGAAGAAGTGCCACACGTTCCAGGCCGGAAGGAGCACCTGTCGGGCGGCTTCGCGAATGCCGTCTTCGCTGACGATCAGGGTGCCACCGCGCAGAATGGGCGAGGCCATCAGGAACCAGCGCATCGCATCCGAGCCGTCCCGGTCCAGCACCTCGGAGACGTCCGGGTAGTTGCGTAGCGACTTGGACATCTTCTGCCCGTCCGAGCCCAGCACAATACCGTGGGAGATCACGTTTTTGAACGCCGGGCGGTGGAACAGGGCGGTGGCTAGCACGTGCATGGTGTAGAACCAGCCACGGGTCTGGCCGATGTATTCCACGATGAAGTCGGCTGGGTTGTGGGTGTCGAACCAGTCCTTGTGCTCCATGGGATAATGCACCTGGGCATAGGGCATCGACCCGGAGTCGAACCACACATCGAGCACATCGGGCACTCGACGCATCATCGACGTGCCGGTAGGGTCATCCGGGTTGGGGCGGACCAGCTGATCAATCCAGGGCCGGTGCAGATCCACCTCGCCGTGGGCATTGCGGGGTAGTTCGCCGAAGGCTTCTTCGAGTTCAGCTAGGGAACCGTAGATTTCTTGGCGCGGGTAGTTGGGGTCATCGGATTCCCACACCGGGATCGGGGAGCCCCAGTACCGGTTGCGCGAAATCGACCAGTCGCGGGCGTTTTCCAGCCATTTACCAAACTGGCCGTCCTTGACGTTATCGGGAATCCAGTTGATCTGCTGGTTCAGTTCCAGCATCGAGTCTTTGAACTCGGTAACTTTCACGTACCAGGAGGTGATCGCCCGGTAGATCAGCGGAGTCCGGCACCGCCAGCAGTGCGGGTAGGAGTGTTCATAAGAGGCTTCTTTCACCAGCTCGCCGGCAGCGCGCAACGAGCGAATAATCGGACGGTTGGCCTCAAACACCTGCAACCCAGCAATGTCTTTGAGCTTGCCCTCGCCCAGGGACTCATCGCCGAACAGTGGCAGGAATTTCGCGCCCTCATCGACGGAGAGCACCACGGGGATGTCGTGGGCTTCATTGATCATCTGGTCGTCTTCACCATAGGCAGATGACTGGTGGACCACACCGGTACCGTCATCGGTGGAGACGTAGTCAGCAACCAGCACGCGGAAGGCGTGCTGGTTGCCCCACTTCTCGTCTTCGGAGAAGTAGGTGAAAATCGGCTGGTAGGTCAATCCGCCCAGGTCCGTTCCGGCATAGGTGGCGGTGATCGCTTCGGTGGCAGCTTCCACGGACTCATAGCCTAGATCGGTGGCATAGGCGGCCAGCCGTTCTGTGGCCAGCAGGAAACGTTCACCGTCCAGCGAGTCCACCGTGGTGGCCTTTGGGCCACGGGGTAGCACCACGTAGGAGACCTCCGGTCCCACCGCCAGCGACCCATTGGTGGGTAGCGTCCACGGCGTGGTCGTCCAGGCCAACACGCGCACCCCGGCCAGGTCCTGGGCGGTTTGTGAGCTGGCGATGTACGAGGCATCCAGCAGGTGATCGTCGATCCCGCCGGTGAGTCGGAAGGTTACCGTCACTGAGGGATCTTGACGTTGCTGGTAGACGTCATCGTCCATACGCAACTCGTGGTTGGACAGCGGAGTTTCATCTTTCCAGCAGTAGGGCAGAACGCGGAAGCCACGGTAGGTGAGCCCTTTCTCGGACAGGTCTTTGAACGCCCACAGCACCGATTCCATGTAGGAGGGATACAGTGTCTTGTAGTCGTTATCGAAATCGACCCAGCGCCCCTGCCGATTGACGTAGTTTTTCCACTCTTCGGTGTATTTGAGCACCGAAGACCGGCAGGCGTCGTTGAACTTATCGATACCCATGGCCTCAATTTCGGCCTTATCGGTCATGCCCAGCTGCTTCATGGCTTCCAGCTCGGCGGGCAAGCCATGGGTATCCCAGCCGAACCGACGCTCGACGCGCTTACCCTGCTGGGTTTGGTAACGGGCCACAAGGTCTTTGACGTACCCGGTGAGCAGGTGGCCGTAGTGAGGCAGGCCGTTGGCGAAGGGTGGCCCGTCGTAGAAAACGAACTCATTATTGGTTCCGTCCTCAGCGATGGCCGGACGTTGGTCAATGGAGGCTTGGAAGGTGCCATCGGATTCCCAGTACGCCAGAATGGCCTCCTCAATGGCGGGCATATTCGGCGATGACGGAGTGGAGCCGTTGCGCACGGACTCAGAATCGGAGCTGGCCTGAGGGTACACGGTGGAGTTACCTTCCTTGCTGACGATCAATCACGGGTCGGTGTGAATCTCTGGTGTGCAAGGACGCACAACCTGTGGCGCACCCTGGCTAGCCACAGCGGTGTACGCGGTACCACCCTGCTTATCTGAGTTGAAGCTCAGATCGCTCATCGCAACGCTGTAACGGGCTGACCCGTCCGGTTCTACTAGGTACTCGCCTCAATGTTGATGCCAGTGACACGAGGACTGTTCTTCCGGAAGCTCGCCGGTGATTGCCGGGTCATCGCTGGTGAAGTATGCGGTTATTCTGGGTTCATCCTAAACCACGTGCTGGGCAAAATCGAATTAACCCGAGGTCGCTCAGGCGTCTCGAATCAGCTTGTGTTGGGCGGCTTGTTTAACCGGTCGCATCACGATCTGGTCGAGGTTGATGTGGTGTGGCAAGGTGACGGCGTACACGCACACCTCAGCGACATCTTCTGCGGTGAGCGGCTCGGCGACACCTTCATAGACTTTTGCGGCGGCGTCGGCATCTCCGCCCATGCGGTTGAGAGCGAACTCATCGGTCTTGACCAGGCCGGGGAGCACTTCAACCACCCGTAGATTATGTTCGGCTTCCTCAAGCCGTAGTGCGGCGGTGAGCGCGTGTTCGCCGAATTTGGCAGCGTTGTAACCGGCCCCGCCCTCATAGGCGACGATGCCGGCTGTGGAGGTCAGATTCAGCACGGTGCCGGCACCGGATTCTCGGAGCATCGGAAGGAAGCCCCGGATCACGCGCAACGCCCCCATGACGTTGGTCTGCAACATCCAGTCCCAGTCCTCGTCTTTGCTCTGGCCAATGGGGTCGGTGCCGTGCGCCCCGCCGGCGATGTTGATCACCGTGTCGACTCCTCCGGCTTCGGTCACGGCCACAACGAAGCGGTCCACCGAGTCTTGGTCGGTGACGTCTAGTTCTAGGGGAATAATTTCCCCGGTGGGTTGGGCGACTTGTGCCGCCAGCTCTTCAAGCCGGTCGAGGCGACGTGCTCCGGCGAATACCTTCCAGCCTTGGTCGGAGAGCTGAAGCGCGGTGGCGTGGCCGATACCGGAGGAGGCTCCGGTGACCACGGCCGAACGGGTTGCGTGAAAATCCGTCATCTCTGAGGTCATAGCTTTACAGTACCCGGCTGATGCGGCCCCGGGAGGTAACGCAACGGGTGCCCACCTGGTCCGTCAGGTCTGGGACATACTGCTCAGCACGTGCTGTCGGAGTGGTGGTCTGTGAAAGAATATGTGGCATGGCAGAAGATCTTCAGGGCTCGAACTCGCCCAAAAACAACACCATCCCTGATCGTCCAGGCCTCGAAGGGCTCGAAGAGAAATTTACCGCCCGGTGGGAAGCCGACCGGGTCTATGTCTTCGACCCTGACACGGATCGTGACCAGGTCTACTCCATCGATACTCCCCCACCGACCGCTTCGGGGTCGTTGCACGTCGGTCACGTATTCTCCTATACCCAGACCGACGTGTTGGCCCGCTATCAGCGGATGAACGGGAAGAACGTGTTCTACCCGATGGGCTGGGACGATAACGGTTTGCCCACCGAGCGTCGCGTGCAGAACTACTACGGAGTGCGCACCGACCCGGCCACGCCGTATGACCCCGATTATCGTCCACCGGACAAGCCGGCAAAGAACCAGCGCGACTGGGATGTGATCTCCCGCCAAAACTTCATCGAGCTGTGTCTGGAGTTGTCCACCGACGATGAGAAGGTCTACGAGGATCTGTTCACCCGTCTGGGCCTGTCGGTGGATTGGAATCTGTCCTACCGCACTATCGATGACCACTCCCGAGAAGTCTCCCAGCGGGCCTTCCTGCAGAACCTCGCCGATGGCGATGCCTATATGGCCGAGGCTCCCACGCTGTGGGACGTCACCTTCCGCACCGCGGTCGCCCAGGCCGAGCTGGAAGACCGCGAGATGGAAGGCGCCTACCACCGGTACGCTTTCACCACCGAGCAGGGTGAGAAGATCTTTATTGAAACCACCCGCCCCGAACTGCTACCGGCTTGTACCGCGTTGGTGGCTCATCCCGACGATGAACGGTACAAGCCCTACTTCGGCACCACCGTGACGTCCCCACTGTTTGAGGTTCCCGTCGAGGTCAAGGCCCACCCGCTGGCTCAGCCGGATAAGGGGTCGGGTATCGCGATGATCTGTACCTTCGGTGACCTCACCGACGTGACCTGGTGGCGTGAGCTAGAGCTGGATACCCGCACGGTGATCGGTCGTGACGGCCGATTCCAGTCCGAGACCCCAGAATGGATCACCTCCGAGTTCGGTCGTGCTAACTATGAACGACTGGCCGGCAAGACCGTGTTTTCCGCCAAGAAGGCCGTCGTGGAGATGCTGCAAGAACATGATTTGCTCGATGGACAGCCGAAGAAGATCATGCACGCGGTGAACTTCTACGAAAAGGGCGAAAAGCCCTTGGAGATTGTCACCTCCCGTCAGTGGTATTTGCGCAATGGTGGCCGGGACACCGACCGCCGGGATGCACTGATTGCCCGCGGTGACCAGTTGCAGTGGCACCCAGAATTCATGCAGTCTCGCTACACCAACTGGGTGGAGAACCTCAACGGTGACTGGCTGGTCTCCCGCCAGCGGTTTTTTGGGGTCCCGGTACCGATCTGGTACCGGCTGGATGACCAGGGTGAGCCCGACTATGAGTCCCCGCTGATTCCAGAGGACGCCCAGCTCCCGGTTGATCCGTTGCAGGATGTTCCCGCCGGCTACACTGCTGAGCAGCGCGATCGGCCCGGCGGGTTCACTGGTGATCCGGACGTGCTGGACACCTGGGCGACCTCGTCACTGACTCCACAGATTATTGGCGAATGGTCGACCAATGATGAGCTATTCGACAAGGTCTTTCCTTTCGATCTGCGTCCGCAGGGCCACGACATTATTCGAACCTGGCTGTTCTCCACGGTGGTGCGGGCCGATGCGCTCCACGATTCCGTGCCGTGGCAGCACACTGCCCTGTCTGGCTGGATTCTCGACCCGGACCGGAAGAAGATGTCAAAGTCCAAGGGCAACGTTGTGGTGCCGATGGATATCCTGGACAAATTCGGGGCGGACGCGGTTCGGTATTGGGCGGCGTCAGCCAAGTTGGGCGCCGACACCGCCTATGAGGTCAATCAGATGAAGATTGGTCGTCGTCTGGCGATCAAGCTACTCAACGCCACCAAGTTCGTGTTGCAACTGGGGGCCAACCGCTCCTGGGTTGCGACCACAGCTGACCAGGCCGCACAGATCACCCATCCGCTGGACCGGTCGTTGTTGGCCCAGCTGTCCGACACTATCCAGCAAGCCACTGTTGGCTTTGAGCGCTATGACTACGCCCGGGCATTGACCGTTGTGGAGACCTTCTTCTGGAACTTCACCGACAACTACGTCGAGCTGGTCAAGGACCGCGCCTATGGCGGGCGGGGCGACGACCAGCAACGCTCTGCCGTGGTCACCCTGGCCACCGCACTGGACGCACTGCAACGATTGTTGGCACCTTTCCAGCCCTTCGCTACCGATGAGACCTGGAGCTGGTGGCAACAGGGCTCAGTACACTCAGCACCGTGGCCGGGGCGTGAGGGCGAATCTGCCGGTATTGACGCCGTTGGCCGTGACAGCGATTCCGAGGTGCTCACCGCCGTGGCACGTGCACTGTCCGGGGTTCGTAAGGCCAAGTCCGATGCGAAGGTGTCGCAACGCACCGAGGTCTCAACCGCCACTATTCAGGCGACCTCCGCGCGTGCTGACCAAATCCGGCAGGCCCAAGACGACCTGTACGCTGCCGGGCGCATCCAGCACCTGGAGTTCACCGACCTCACGAATACCGATGAAGAACACGATATCTCCGTGATCAACACCGAGCTCGTGGAGTCCGAGAGCTAAGCTCCTGCCCCGAGTGGTCGGGACCGGATTAGTTAGTCCCGGTGCGACCACAAACGGCGGGGGTGGCCACCAAGACAGTGGCCACCCCCGCCGTTTGTGTCTCAGCGCAGATTAGTCGAAGCGTGGTGTGGAGTCGCGACTGCGCTTGAGCTCATAGAAGTAGGGGTAGCCCGCCAGCGCTACAGCACCATCAAAGATCTTGCCGGCTTCTTCACCGCGCGGAATCTTGGACAGCACCGGGCCGAAGAAGGCAGTGTCACCGAACTGCACCACCGGAGTGCCGACCTCGTTACCGACCAAATCAATTGCCTGCTGGTGGGAGCTGGCCAGTGCCTTGTCGTTCACGTCGGTCCGTGCATCAGCGATGACCTGATCGGCCTGTTCGCTGGCTCCGATCTCCTCCAGAGCGGTCCGGACGGCTGCCTCGCGATCAGAGACGTCATTGTTGTGAATCTGGGTGCCCACTGCAGTGTAGAACTCGCCTAAACGATCATGCCCCAGACGTTGTTCGACGGCGACAGCGGCCCGGGCAGGCAACCACACGTTGGGGTCTTTCTCTTTGCCCTCGGCATCATTGAGGATGCCCAGCGACATCACATGCCAGTCGAGGGTGATATCGCGGACCTGCTCGACTTCACGGATCCAGCGCGAGGTCACCCAGGCGAAGGGGCAGATCGGGTCAAACCAGAAATTGACGACGTTATTTTCGGCCATCGGAGCGTATCTCCTTCTGTCGGGTTCCGGAATCTACTGCAATGCAGTCTGTTGGGCATAGCGACACGCTTCGCGGATTTATTCCGTACAGTTCCGATACCGGTCAAAAACGTAAAATTAGGCCGATTTGGTGCGCCGTTTGTGGGTCACCTCGCGAGTGACCATCAGCGGTTCGGCCTCACCTCGCACGACGTCGCCGGTGATCGTCACCGAGGCAATGTCGTTTCGTGAGGGCAGATCAAACATCACCGGCTGTAGCACGTTTTCCAGAATGGAGCGTAGCCCACGGGCTCCTGCACCTCGTTCTTCTGCCTGGTCCACGACAGCATCAAGAGCGGACTGGTCAAATTCAAGCTCGACACCATCTAACGCAAACATCTTTTGGTACTGCTTCAGCACAGCGTTCCTCGGCTCGGTCAGCACCCGAATGAGTGCCTCCCGATCCAGTGGGTCTACTGCGGTAATGACCGGCAGGCGCCCAATGAATTCAGGAATCAAACCAAATTTCAGCAGATCTTCAGGACGCACATCAGAGTAGGAGGGCAACTCCCCTTCACCGAAACTCGACAAGGCTGCGCCGAAGCCGATCCCCTTACGTCCAGCCCGGGACTCGATAATGCCATCGAGTCCGGCAAATGCACCGGCCACGATGAACAGGACATTAGAGGTATCAATTTGCAGGAATTCCTGGTGCGGGTGCTTGCGACCGCCCTGTGGCGGCACCGAGGCAACGGTACCCTCCAGGATCTTCAGCAGGGCCTGTTGCACCCCTTCACCGGAGACGTCGCGGGTAATCGAAGGATTCTCGGATTTCCGTGAGATCTTATCGATCTCGTCAATATAGATAATGCCCTGTTCGGCCTTCTTGACGTCAAAATCTGCGGCCTGAATCAGCTTAAGCAGAATGTTCTCGACATCTTCGCCCACGTAGCCGGCTTCGGTCAGTGCGGTTGCGTCCGCGACGATAAACGGCACGTCGAGTTTCTTGGCCAGGGTCTGTGCCAAGTAGGTTTTGCCCGAACCGGTAGGGCCGACCAAGAGGATATTCGATTTTCCGACCTCCACATCGGCCAGCGCATCTAGAATCGAGTCATCTCCGAACGTGTCGGTAACAGCCTGGCGGATGGTGTCATTGCCCCGGACACGTTTGTAATGGTTGTAGACCGCGACTGACAAGGCTTTTTTGGCTCGTTGCTGGCCAATGACGTACTGGTCCAAGTGGTCGAAAATCTCGCGAGGAGTCGGCAAGTCGACGTCGTTGGTCTCGGCAACTTCGGTGAGTTCTTCCTCAATGATTTCGTTGCACAGTTCAATGCACTCATCACAGATGTAGACGCCGGGACCGGCGATGAGCTTACGAACCTGCTTCTGGGATTTGCCACAGAAGGAACATTTCAGCAGGTCCGCACTTTCTCCGATTCGTGCCAAGGTGACTCCTCACAATTTTGTTTCGATCCAAGCATAGTAGCTGGCCGGAACTTTTCTGCCCCGTTACACCCGTGTGCCTTGCTCGCTCAGGGGATCTCCCGCCCAAAACTACCCCGAACGTCCCGGGCGATGGAAATCTCGTCTCCACGCTGGGGATAACCACACAGAAAGGCACCGGTGGCGTGAACATCTCATCGCAGAGTGTCCACCCCACCGGTGCTACTGTCAGGCTTAGCTACGTTTGATCTTGCGCGACTCCAGCACCTCGTCGACGAGACCGTATTCTTTGGCCTCTTCGGAGGACAAGAACTTATCGCGGTCAATATCAGCGCGAACCTGATCGACGCTACGGTTGGTGTGCTGGGCGAGGACTTCTTCCATCCAGGTACGAATCCGCAACAATTCGTCAGCGTGAATCTGTAGATCCGTTGCCGTACCACGGTCACCGCCCATGGATGGCTGGTGGATCAGCACGCGCGCGTTGGGAAGCGCCAGGCGCTTGCCCGGAGTGCCGGCGGCCAGCAAGACAGCGGCAGCCGAGGCTGCCTGTCCCAGGCACACGGTTTGGACCTCGGGGCGGATGAACTGGAGGGTGTCGTAGATCGCCGTCATCGCGGTGAAGGATCCACCCGGGGAGTTGATGTACAGAGTGATGTCACGTTCCGAATCCATGGCTTCTAGCACCAAAAGCTGAGCCATAATGTCATCGGCGGAGGCGTCATCGACCTGGGTTCCCAGGAAGATAATCCGGTCCTCAAACAACCGAGCGTAGGGGTCCTGTCGTTTGAAACCGTAGGGAGTGCGTTCCTCAAATTGCGGGAGAATGTAGCGTGCCGAAGGCATCATCGGCGCCTGCGCGGCGGGCATGTCCTGACCAGAGTGTTTGTGCTGTGTCATCGAAGAGCTCCTGAAAAGATGTGGTTAGTCCGCTGAGTGTGGTGGTGACACCAGGATGGTTACTGCTCGACGCCGCCACCACCGGATACGGAACCGGCACGTTCGGCGATGTGGTCGAAGAAACCGTATTCCAGGCCCTGCTCGGCGGTAAACCACATGTCGCGTTCATTATCTTTGAGGATCCGTTCCACACTCTGGCCGGTCTGTTCTGCAGTCAGCTCGGCCATGACTTTCTTCATGTGCATGATCAGCTGGGCCTGAATGCGGATGTCAGACTCGGTACCACCGATACCGCCGGAGGGTTGGTGCATCAGAATGCGGGCGTGGGGGGTGGCGTAGCGCTTGCCCTTGGTCCCGGAAGAGAGCAGGAACTGTCCCATGGAGGCAGCCAAACCGGTTGCTACAGTCACCACGTCGTTGGGAATGTACTGCATGGTGTCGTAGATGGCCATCCCGGCCGTCACCGAGCCACCCGGGGAGTTAATGTAGAGGTAGATGTCGCTCCGGGGATCCTCTGCGGAGAGCAACAGCATTTGCGAGCAGATTGCGTTGGCGTTGTCATCGCGAACTTCAGACCCCAACCAGATGATGCGCTCTTTCAGCAAACGGTTGTAGATGTAGTCTTCACGTTCGGCCGGATCGACAGTGGCCATCCGTGGTGCGGGGGACGAATCTGTCATGGACGTCCTACCTTCCTTCAATGCTGACAGCTACCTCCACGGCAGCCTGGTTGAATCATCTTCGGGAAAAACACTACTGATGATCGGCTCGTTCTGGGGCCACAGCACACGGTATTTCGCTGTTGGCACGAGTCCGTCACATGCCACGGGCCCGCCGGGGAGCAATTCTGCTCCTCAACGGGCCCGTTCAGTATGGCTGAGTTTTATTTCTGCTCGTCGTCGGCTTCCTCGGTGGATTCGCTTGTTTCGTCCTCTTCGGTGGGCTCAGCGACCTCGTCCGCGTCATCGTCCTGTGGCTTAACGAAGGACGACAGGTCCACGGCGTTGCCCTTGGTGTCGGTCACCTCGGCGTATTCGAGGACCTTGGCCAGAGCCTTGCGACGACGCACCTCACCCATGATCATCGGCACCTGGTTGCCCTGATCCAGCATCTGCGCGAACTGGTTGGGGTCCATGCCGTATTGCTGAGCGGTGGTGATAATGTATTCGATCAGCTCAGCCTGTTCGACGCCGATTTCTTCCTGATCGGCGACCTCATCGAGCACGATCTCGTTGACGAAGGCTTCGCGGAAGTTGTTCTCGACTTCTTCGCGGTGCTCCTCCGTGTCATGGTCATCTCCGGCAGAGTGACCGCCATCGTTGAAGTGCTGTTCCAGCTGTTCGGTAATGACCGACTCGGGCACGGGCACCTCGACCAGCTTCAGCAGTTCCTCCAGGACCTTGTCGCGGGCTTCAATCCCCTGGTTGGTCACGGCTTCGTCAGCAGCCTGCTTCTTGAGATCTTCCTTGAGTTCATCGAGAGTATCAAACTCGGAGGCCAGCTGTGCGAAGTCATCGTCAGCCTCGGGCAACTCGCGCTCCTTGACGGCGTTAAGCACCACCTTGACGGTGGCAGCCTCACCGGAGTGCTCGCCGCCGGCCAGGGTGGTCTCGAACACGGCGTCTTCTCCGGCTGATAGACCGTCGAGTGCCTCGTCCATACCCTCGAGCATGGTGCCAGAACCGATCTGGTAGGACAGGTCTTCGGCCTCATCAACCGTTTCACCGTCAATGCTGGCGGTCAAAGAGATCGTCACGAAATCGTCCTGCCCTGCCGGGCGATCGATGTCTTTCAGGGTGGCAAACCGTGCACGCAGGTCGTCCAGAGCCTTTTGCTCATCTTCTGCGCTGGGCTCAGCCGGGTCAACAGTGACCTTCAGGCCCTTATAGTCTGGCAGTTCAACCTTGGGCCGAATGTCCATTTCAGCGGTAAACTTCAGGGGCGCTTCGTCATCGCCGTCGGCTCCGGGAACGGCCTGGATATCCACCTCGGGGCGAGACAGTGGCACGACCTCAGCCTCGCGCAGACCCTGCTGGAAGAATGAGTCCAGGTTGTCGTTGACGGCCTGTTCGATCACCAGACCACGACCGAAGCGCTGGTCGATCAAACGCGGAGGAACCTTGCCCTTGCGGAAACCAGGGATCTGCACCTGATTGGCAATGCTCTTATACGCAACGTCAATACGGGGCTTGAGTTCTTCGTAAGGAACCTCAATCTCCAGCTTGACCCGAGTGGGGCTGAGATTCTCTGTTGTGGACTTGACCACGTAGGACTCCTGATATCGATCGTGGATAAATGGAATTGTGTAGCGGTTAACGACGAACCGAAACTGTCGGGACGACAGGATTTGAACCTGCGACCTCACGCTCCCAAAGCGCGCGCTCTACCAAGCTGAGCTACGTCCCGAAATGCCCGGGCACAACACACCGTGTTGACTCCGACAACAGTGGCACCCTGACGGTGAAACGATCCTTCACCGCACGTGGATTACTCCGCAGGACCGTTGACTGAATAACCATCACGCAGGCCTGGAGGCCACTAGGCACCCACGATATCTTAGTCTGTTTCGCGTCCAAAACGGAAATTTGGACTGAACACTTTTTTGCACTACACTCAAATTCGCTGTGCATTGCAGTGGTGATAACTACTCTGATGTGCACTGCGGGGATGTAGCTCAATGGTAGAGCCTCTGCCTTCCAAGCAGATAGTGCGGGTTCGATTCCCGTCATCCCCTCCACAACGGCTTTGATCCGCCCAGCCCCGGTAGTTCATTGAGGTATGCACACAGAGGGCTCGCGGCCTTTTTCACCTGGGTTCCTCGCCCTCGTCCTCCGTTGAATAAGCAACGGTTGGCAACCCGGTTAGCAATGCTTGCGAGGAATTATCGCGCCCACACTTCATCGGAGCGAAAGCTGTGGTGTCCCGCGCCAAACATCAGGACACTCTCTCGCTCGTCCGTTGCGGGTCTAGGCCACCGGCAACTGGGTGCGGTCACCGGGCTGGTGTGCCGGCAAAGCCGGTTCGTCCGGGTTGTCGTCGACGGCACCGCGGGCCTTGAGACGTTGCACCACAGTGGCAGCTTCCTGACGGGTCGAGCCCTCAGCTGCTTCCTTCAGATGAGCGAACTCGGCAGGGATCTGCCGACCCAGCGCGTTCATGGCCTCAACGTAGAGCTTGCCGGAACGGTAGGAAGACCGCACCAACGGCCCTGACATGCAGGCCTTGACACCACGCTCGTAGGCGAAGTCACGCAACCGGAGGAACTCTTGGGGCTTGACCCAGCGGTCGACCGGCTGGTGTAGCGGCGAGGGTCGCATGTACTGGGTGATGGTCAAAATGTGGGTTCCGGCATCGACCAGATCGCCAATGGTTTCTTCAATTTCTTCGGTGGTCTCTCCCATGCCGAGAATCAGGTTGGATTTGGTGACCAGTCCTGCGTCGCGGGCTTTACTGAGTGCACCCAAGGATTTCTCATACCGAAAGGCGGGACGAATAATCTTCATCAACCGCGGAACAGTCTCGATGTTGTGGGCAAAGACCTGGGGCTGAGCGTCGAAGACCATCTGCAACGGGCGGTCTCCCCCGCGGAAGTCATCGACCAGCAGCTCCACCCCGGTGCCTTCGCCACGACGATGAATGGCACGGCAGGTTTCAGCATACAGCCAGGCGGCACCGTCTTCGAGGTCGTCGCGGGCCACACCGGTCACCGTCACATAGCGTAGCCCGAGTTCCGACACCGAGTCAGCCACACGTTCGGGCTCTTCTTGGTCGTACTCCCCCGGCTTACCGGTGGCGATGTCGCAGAAGCTACACCGGCGGGTGCACACCGCCCCACCGATTAAGAACGAGGCTTCCCGGTCTTCCCAGCACTCGTAAATGTTGGGGCAGTTGGCTTCCGCGCAGACAGTGTTCAGAGACTGCTTGCGGACTTGCTCACGCATGTTCCGGTATTCCGGCCCAACTGTGGCTTGGGTTTTCAACCAGTCGGGTCGATCCTCGCGAGGTACTTGAGCGTTTCGCGCCTCGATGCGCAATAGCTTGCGTCCTTCTACTTTCGGCAAGGTCGACATGTCAGGTGTTCCTCTCCTTGTGAGACGAGATCGGATCAGCTGTGGTGTGGCTGAAGACTCTGGTCCGTTTCTGCGGTGGTGGAGTAGATCGGATCAATCAGTGGGGTCAATCGTTCGGTGAGCTCCGCGACCAGCGGATCAACCAGATCAGCGACCGCAAGGTCGGTGACGCCTTCTTCTGCCATCGAGGTCACCGCAGCGTCATTGATGCCACACGGGATAATCCCAGTGAACGATGTATTGGGGTCGGTCGTGACGTTGAGCGAAATACCGTGCATGGTCGCCCCGCGCGAAATCTTCAGGCCAATGGCCGAGATCTTCCGGTCGGGGTTGCGCAACCAGACTCCGGCCCGGTCCTGGATGCGTTCTACCGGCAAGTCGTAGTGTTCACCCAGCACGGTGAGCACGGAGGCTTCCACACTGCGGATGTAGCGCAATGTGTCGATGGGCTCGGCAAGCTTGACGATCGGGTACACAATGAGCTGTCCGGGCCCGTGCCAGGTCACCGATCCGGCACGGTCCGTCTCAATCACCGGAATCTCATCGGAGATAATGTCGACAGCCTTGGTGTTCCGTCCGGCCGTGTAGGTGGATTCGGCCTGCCAGATCAGTAGCGTTGATTCTTCTCGGCCTTCAGAGACAGCCCGGTGAATTTCACGTTGGCGCTGGTCCATGGTCGCATAGCTCTGTAGACCGTTGTCGAGTTCGTTGAGAATGCGCATGCAATCCCCTCAATCCTGCGCGATGAAAGTACATCCATTAAACCAGATGACTTCGGTTGATGACGCAAATTATCTTATCCCTGACAGCGGGTGCACCAGTACAGTTTTCGTTGGTGCATCGATTCCACGACAATGTTCTGTGTGCCACAGACCCGGCATGGCTCGTTCTGTCGTTGATAGACGTAATAGGCGTGCTCGGGCCAGGCATCGTTCAGAGCGATTCCGGGACGATCTTCGGCCCGGGTGGTGATAATCTTCCCGGTCGCGACACCACGACGCATCAGTCGCACTTCATCCTCCCACAGCTGGTGCAGCTGTTCCGCGCCGAGTTGTCGCGACGGGGTGTGCGGGTTGATGCCGGTGCGAAAGAGCCCTTCGGCCCGGTAGATATTGCCGATTCCACCAATGATTTTCTGGTCCATCAGCACCTCCCCGATGGGACGTCGAGTGGCCAGCGCTCGGTCGATAAACCGTTGCGGGTCGGCATCACGTCGCAAGGGGTCAGGTCCAATACTGGCCACCACGTCGCCAGCTTCATCCACGGTGAGCACCCGGACCACAGAGGCACCGATGAGATCAGCCCACCCGTGGTCGGAGACGATCCTGACCCGAGTGGTGGGTTTGGGCTCTGGCGGATCGACCGGGTTGGTGCTCAGCTGCAAGGAGTGCTGCTCACGTTCGCCGATCTTGCGTGGAGCTCCGATCGAGGACACGGTGGCCACATGCTCGTCACCACCGAAGGTCCAGGCCCCGTACATGCCCAAATGCACGTTGAGGATCAGCTCGTGGTCAAAGACGAGGAAAAAATGTTTCCCGTAGGCTTCAGCCCGCGTAGCCCGCCGCCCGTCTAGCCGGGCGGCGCCGGCACTGAACCGTCCTTGCGGAGAGGTGATGCGTAACGGTTGGTCGGTAAAGACCTCGGAGAAATATCGGGCCAACCGGTGGATGGAGTGTCCTTCAGGCATCAGCTACGTCGTTACGCGTCCAACCCGTCGGTGCCCAGTTCGAAACCTTCGATCTCACCGCGCTGTTCGAACTCGGCAACCTGGTCAATGCGGCGCTGGTGACGTTCTTCACCGCTAAACGGTGTCTCTAAGAATGCGGTCACAATTTCCAAGGCTTCCTCGGCTGCGTGCTGGCGCCCCCCGATAGCGATGAGCTGAGCGTCATTGTGTTCACGGGCCAGGTGGGCGGTGGCTACTGACCAGGCCAGGGCAGCTCGGATACCGGGGACTTTATTAGCAGCAATTTGTTCACCATTGCCGGACCCACCCAGCACAATACCCAAGGAGTCCATTCCGGCTGCACGTTCCCGGGCGACTGCGAGCGCGGCGTTGATGCAGAATGACGGGTAATCATCGTCGGGGTCATAGGCCTGAGGCCCGTGGTCCAACACGTCGTATCCGGAATCAGTCAGGTGATCAATGAAGTAGTGGGCCAAATCCAGCCCGGCATGATCGGTGGCAATGTGCACACGCATGGCGTTGGTCTCCCCTTGGTGTTGCTGCGGTCGATGACGGTGTGAGCCTCACCTTCACCCTACCGCGAACCCTCTCACCGCGGAGCACCGGCTGACGAGCCAGCTATCCAACGGTGAGTCTGCTGTGGCAGACAAGAAACGCACAGAAAGTGACACAATGGGGAACAGACCAAGAGACGACCGGACTTCGAATCCGATCAACCCGAGACGTCCAGCGAGGTGTTTTGTAGAGGATGACCACATCACAGTTGCTCAATATCACGGCCACCGAAGCACAAGCGCGGGCCACCGCGTTCGATGTCGAGTCGTACCAGGTTGAGCTGGATCTCTCGTGGGACGGTGAAGTGTTCGGGTCTCGTACCGAGGTGCACTTTACCGCTGCGGACCGCGCCAGTATCGCCCCGGAATACAGTTTCATCGACTTTGTTGGGGACTCGTTGCGCGAGGTGAGTCTGAACGGCATCAACCTACCCACCGACGAGTATCACGGCGCTCGTATTGCCCTGCCGGTCGAGCATCTCGCCGATACCAACGTGCTGGTCGTCGATGCTGTGGCCCGCTATACCAATACCGGTGAGGGACTACACCGCTTTGTGGATCCGGTCGATAACGAGACCTACCTGTATTCGCAGTTCGAGGTGCCCGACTCGCGCCGGGTGTTCACGGTCTTTGAACAACCCGATCTGAAAGCCACCTTCCAGTTCACGGTCATCGCCCCGGACCACTGGACCGTGATCTCCAACCAACCCACCCCGGATCCGATTCCTCTGGAATTATTAGCCGGAGCCGGTGTGACCGGTCGCCGGGACGACACAGCACACCACAGCCGGGGGCATCTGGCTCGCTGGGAATTCACACCCACGCCACGACTGTCTTCATATGTGACCGCGCTGATTGCCGGCCCCTACTATTCGGTGCACTCCACAGCCACCTCCACCACCGGCCGAGAGATTCCGCTGGGACTGTACTGCCGGGCTTCGATTGCCGAGTATTTGGACGGTGACAACCTCTTTGAAATCACCCGGCAAGGTTTCGACTTCTTTGAGCACGAATTCAATACGCCCTACCCGTTTGAAAAATATGATCAGCTATTTGTCCCAGAGTTCAATGCCGGGGCGATGGAAAATGCCGGCGCCGTGACATTCTTGGAGGACTATGTCTTCCGTGGCCCGGTGGCCGAACAGCTGGTCGAACGACGGGCCATCACGATCCTGCACGAGATGGCCCACATGTGGTTCGGCGACTTGGTGACCATGCGCTGGTGGAATGATCTGTGGCTGAATGAGTCCTTCGCCGAGTTCGTCTCCCACGTCGCAGCGGTGCAGAACACCCGGTTTGATCAAGCCTGGACCACCTTTTCCGCGGTCGAGAAAACCTGGGCCTACCGCCAGGACCAGCTCAGCACCACGCATCCGATTGTGGCCGATATCAGGAACCTGAATGACGTGCTGGTGAATTTCGATGGCATCACCTATGCCAAGGGTGCCTCGGTGCTCCGGCAACTGGTGGCCTATGTAGGTCACGACGCATTTGTGGAAGGTGTGCGTCGTTATTTCCATACTCATGCCTATGGCAATACGGCGCTGAAAGATCTCCTCGGTGAACTGCAGCTGGCCTCGGGCCGTGACCTGGCCGAGTGGTCCGAGCTGTGGCTGAGGAGCTCTGGGATCAACACGCTCGAGCCACAGCTACAGCTTGCCGAGGACGGTGAGACGATCTCCTGTTTGCAGATCCTGCAGTCGTCTCAGCACAGTGAAACGCCATTGCGTCCCCACCGGGCGGTGGTGGGCTGCTACCGGAACGACCCGGCCCACCCCGAACGGCTGATTCGGGCCGAACGGATCGAGCTCGACATCACCGGTGAGACCACCGAGGTCCACGTACCGGCCGGCACGAAGGTCCCGGACATTCTGCTAGTCAATGATGAAGACCTGACCTATGCGAAGGTGGTGCTGGACCCGGATTCCGCGCGCACCACCATCGACCGGCTGTCGGATGTGGCAGATTCCGGAGCTCGTGCGGTGCTCTGGGGTGCATTGTGGCACATGACCCGTGATGGAGTGCTCTCGGCCTCGGCGTTTATTAGTACCTTGCTGAAGCATCTGGGTGCAGAGACCCACTCGAGTTTGATCTTCACTCTGATCCGTCAGCTCAATACCGCACTGAATCGATATGTTCCGGCCAGCCATCAGCCCCAGATCCGGCACACGGTCGCCGAGAAGCTCTGGGAGCTGGCCACCGCGGCACCGGCCGGCAGTGATACCCAGCTCCAGTTCTTCAAGGCGTTCATTCTCCATGCCCGCCACCACCAGCTCGAGATCCTCTCCGAGGTGCTCAGCTATGGTGCTCACGGTCAGGATCCGCGGTTGCCCGGGCTGGTGCTCTCCGACGAACTGCGCTGGGATGCGCTGACCTCGCTGGTAGCCGGTGGCTACGCCGGGGTGACGGAGATCGAGGCAGCGGCTCAGGCCGATACCACGGCCACGGGAGCGTTGTCTCGTCATAAGGCCATGGCAGCCCGGCCCGAAGCACAAGCCAAAGCTGACACCTGGAGCCGGCTGGTGGAGGCTGATATGTCCAATACCACCCAGCGCCAAACCATTATTGGTTTCAACCGGGTCCACGACCGTGCAGTGCTGGAACCGTTCATTGACCAGTACTTCGAGGTCATCGACACCGTCTGGGGCCAGCGCTCGCACGAGATGGCCGAAACGTTCGCCGAAGGCCTCTTCCCCGGCTGGGATGTCTCCGAATCCACTCTCGAGAAGGCCTCGACCGTCCTGGCATCTACCAACCATTCTGCGCTGCAACGAGTTCTGGCAGAAAACCGCGATGATCTGATCCGGTCCCTGAGGGCCCAACGAGCCTTTGAAACGACACCGTCTGGCAATCACCGCAGCACCGGTAGCACGAACGAGACGAACGACGCATGATGGAACACACCTTTCAGTTACGCGCCGAATGGTCGAGCCGTGACACCCCGCACCCGAAGCGGGGGTTCACCCGAGATATCCTCATCCAGGCCGATGGGCCCGGTGAACTGCAGGGCTCAGCGGCCAGAGCGTTTCATGGTGACACCTCCCGGTGGAATCCGGAGCAGTTATTGCTGGCGGCTCTGGCCGAGTGCCATATTCTGTCGTACTTATTCGTGGCAGGCCAAGAAAAATTGGCGGTCTCCCACATCGAGGTCGGTGGCGAGCTACTGCTCTCGCACGACCTGAAAGAGGGCGGACAAGTCGCCAGTGCGGTGTTACGCCCCCAGGTGTGGCTGGATGAGGCGACTCATGACCAGGACCCCCAGGCCTACCAGCGGGCCGGAGAGTTGCACGAGACAGCTCATCAACAGTGTTTCGTCGCCCGGTCGGTGAATTTTCCGGTGGCCATCAAGCCGGTGACCACCGGAGAACCTAAGCGAAAGTCACCTCAGTTCACCACCCGCCTGGGTGCTCCGATTGCACTGCGACCGCCCCGACCGGCCAAAAAACCCGTGTCGGTCACCGGTGCCACCGGTTCCCCGGCAGTGGAACAGCGTAGCTTCTACGACCAGGTGGGCGGACACGAAACCTTCGCGAAACTGGCGCGGGTGTTCTACGAGCAGGTCGCCACGGACCCGGAGTTCCGTGCCCTGTATCCCGAGGAAGACCTGGGTCCTGCAGAAGCTCGACTGCGCATGTTTCTGGAACAGTACTGGGGTGGGCCCACCACTTATTCCCAGCAACGTGGCCACCCGCGGTTGCGGAAGCGCCACATGCCCTTCGAGATCGGGCCCCAAGAACGGGATACCTGGTTGAAATACATGAAGGTCGCGGTGAAGTCCTTAGACCTTGCTCCCCTGCAGGAAGAGACCCTGTGGGATTACCTCGAGCGCGCCGCCCACGCGATGCAGAACCGGTCTTAGCCCTGAATATGTCGCCAAACCAGGCATACCCCTTTACACACTGTCAGTTTCAGAAGGCGACTGCATTTCGATGCCAGTCGTGGCGCGGGGTGTGTAGCCAGCTTCTGACATGTCATTGTCAGGAGTCGCCTGCACAACCTGCCATTGAGTTCCTTATCGGTCAGGCGTTTTCCCTGTGCGGTTGCCGATCCTCAATACGGGTGTCTGGCTGCAGGGTGTGGAGCGTTTGACTCTCCTGTTACTGGAGGCCTGATACTGAAAAGTGTTAGCCCTACTTGAGGAGATTGCAGTCATGATGACTATTGGAGAATTTGCCCTGCACACCGGTATCAGCGTGAAGGCGCTGCGATTTTATGATGAGCGTGGAATCCTGCCAGCGGCCGAGGTCGACCCGGCCACCGGGTACCGGTTCTACGTCGCCGGGCAGCTACGGGCCGCTACCACTATTCGGGTTCTGCGGGCAGCTGGGATGCCGCTGGAATCTGTCGAACAGGTGTTGCAGGAGCCAGACCGTGCTGTGGACCTGCTGGCCACCCATGAGCGTCAGCTCCAAGCCCAGCGGGAAGTTCAAGACCGAGCGATCCGTATCGGCCAAGGCATGCTGGCCGAATCAGGCCAGCAGCCAGACGTCAAAACCCGGCACGTCGGTCCCACCCATTGGGCAGCGATCTCAACCACGGTCCGGGTCGCAGACGATGACATTGACGATGCCGATTGGGCAAACAGCGACTTTCAGATGCTCCACACCGCACTATATCAGGCGGGTAATCCGCCTATCGGCGGCTGGTGGACTGCTATCGATCCAGCTGATGCCGCTGATGAGGTGGAGGTATTGTTGAGTTGGCCGGTGCGTGAACCAGTCCCGAAGG
The DNA here is from genome assembly GCF_029853775.1 of Auritidibacter ignavus. Taxonomy (NCBI): domain Bacteria; kingdom Bacillati; phylum Actinomycetota; class Actinomycetes; order Micrococcales; family Micrococcaceae; genus Auritidibacter; species Auritidibacter ignavus. The sequence goes on along the minus strand of NZ_CP122564.1, from coordinate 359,397 downwards.
ACTTCTCCCTCGACGGTGTAGAGCTACGCACTGGGACTCTGCCAGATCGTACCGAAGCATTCGTGCGCACCGAGATCGATGAGGTTGAAGACGACCTCCTTGACGATACTGCAGGCGGTCGTTTGCTGCATCCGAAGTATCTCGACTTCGTCGAATACCTGGATAAAAACGGCCACCAATTTCGTCAACTACGACAAGCCGCAGTACTCCACGACGAAGGTGTGCCGGTGGCCATGGAAATCACTGCCACCATCAACCCATAAGAGGGTGCTCTTGCGTCTAGAATATCTGTCACATTAGCTGCCGGCGACCCTGTTTGCATGACGTAGAATACATAACGGGTTAAGTGACAATTTTCCCTAGTCGGTGCTGTGCCGTCGGATTGTCACTTAAACGAACGAATACATGACAGGAGCAGACCAGGATGTTGATCGGGTACGCACGAGTCTCAAAAGCAGACGGGTCCCAAACCACGAACCTGCAACGGGACGCGCTGCTTGCCGCAGGCGTGGACCCGGAGCAGATTTACGAAGATCAAGCGTCCGGCAAACAAGACGATCGTCCCCAGCTAGCGGCGTGTCTGAAAGCGTTGCGCTCCGGGGACACGTTGATCGTGTGGAAGCTCGACCGGCTGGGTCGGGATTTGCGGCACTTAGTGAATGTCGTCCATGATCTGACCGACCGTGGCGTGGGGTTGAAGGTGCTCACTGGTCAAGGGGCGGCCATTGACACCACGACTGCTTCCGGCAAACTGGTGTTTGGCATTTTCGCTGCTCTGGCGGAGTTTGAACGTGACCTGAGTTCTGAACGCACCAAGGCCGGACTCGCTTCAGCGCGAGCACGTGGCCGCAAAGGTGGGCGACCCTACAAAATGACGCCGGCCAAAGTCCGCCTGGCTGCGGCGTCCATGGGCCAACCGGGTACCAAGGTCGGTGAGCTGTGCAAAGAACTCGGAGTCACCCGGCAAACCCTTTACCGCCACGTCTCTCCGACAGGGGAACTCCGTCTCGACGGTAAAAAGCTCCTTGGCATCGACCTATGAATCGTCTTCTGAAATCCGTGCAGTCAGCTTCTGGAAATGACAGTGAGCGTGCCGAATATCTGCGGCAGTACAGCCCATATTGCTGGCATCAAACCGAGATAGCAGGTTCGGCAACTCATCTATACCCACCAAAAAGACTTTTCTTTACCAGAGAGCGCCATATAACACAAGCCTGGTCTTTTCTGCGTATCCCGATAAGCTAAATCCACCACTATCGAGCATCACAAACCCTCATTCGTGCTGATGAGGCTTCCGGGTTGATGCGGGTTTCCACACCATGTCGGTGCCACCGTCTTCAAGCATCCAGCAGGTGCTTTCCTGGCTGTGGGTAATGTGCGAGGAGAACCAGTAGGTTTCATCGGGGTTCCAACCGGCGATGACACTAGCAGTACCCGTGATCTCATTGACGGGAATCGTCACACCGGCTGCGGCCAGATATGCGCCGACCTGGAGATGTACGGCGTCATAATGCTCTGCGACCTGCGCCCAATCGGGGATCACCCAACGGCCGGTGCGTCCGGTTGTACGGTACCAATCGTGGCGTTTCTGTGCGGTCACCTCCAGCGGAAATCGCGCGCACAGTTCTGCCCAGTCAGCGGCACTATAAATTTCGAACACCGACGCTTTCTTCGGTACGATCAGCTCCACGCTGTTTGCGCGCTCCCATCCGAGGTGATCCTCGACGAACCAAAGCCCGGCAGGACTGCCATCAAACAGCAAGCGCGTGGAGGAGGGCATGGTCTTGGGTGGGTGTGACCACCATTCGCCACTCCAGTTCGCAGTGGGGTCCGCGTCGCGTTCCGTACGAGCGGCATGTTCTTCGGTCCGTTCGCGGTGTCGGGCTGCCAACAGGGCTGCCTGAATATCATCAGGGATAGCTGGTGGAGGAGCATCTTCCCATTGCACTGAATATTGTGCCGGGATATAGACTGGCGTGCACCACCATGCTGTCAGTTGAGAGGCAGCGACATGCTGGGCTACACGTTGGAGGCCAAGATACATCTCGGGAACTGCCGCTAGTAGGTCTTCGCCGTCGGGCTCCTGCCAGTACCGGGCGTTGCCCACAGCCGCTACCAAGGCTTGTCGGAGCGATTGCGGTGTCGGGTCGGGCAGTTCGACAGCATCGAGGCGCTCTGCGACCGCAGCAGGGGTGACCTCCACTAGGTGCGTATCCGACATGGGCTCACCGAAAACCGCATCCGTGTTGTTATTGCCAGGCTCCAGGTGACGGGAGGCGAGGATCGCTGCATGACCGAACGTGCCTTCGGCACGAACCGGATTGCGTGCAAGTTCGGAAGCCAGGGCATACTCCAGCAAGAAACGGCGGCCTCGGGGGCCGGAAAGTAGGACTTGTTCAATGCTTAATTCTGGGGGACTACCGCCCATGTACTTAACCCTCACTTCTTGGGTTCTTCATCTCCGCTTTGCTTTGTCAGCAAAGCCATGAAACTGTCAGGATGGGAGTCGCCATTCGGCAGCAGGATACCACCTATCGCGTAATACTCAGTGTCCGCGATGGCCTCTTCAACGACGCCTGAGGAGATCTTTACGCCGCTGGTGCCCCAGGCAGCATCCTCGCAGGAAACTTCAGCATGAGGCCCACAAAGAGGGTAGGTTACAACACTAACCGGCACGCCTTCAGCATCGAGTCCGTCTGGGTATACCTTCTTTTACGATCCAAGCCTTCAAGGCTGAGCGCGATTCCCGCGTGCCAATCATCGAACTGGATCTTTTGCGTCCGGAGGACCTCCTTGAGTAAGCGGTGGAGTTTAGCTGCCGTGGATCCCTGAAACATCTGACGTGGTTCAGGCCTACTGTGAAGACGCCTTAGGAAATCCCCCAGACGTCTCGGTTACTGCGCCATCACTTGGGCGATTCTTATGATTTCTACGTGGCTGTGAGTTGGCATGTTCATGAGTTGAATGCGGAGTTCAGTGAACCACTCCGGAAAAATGAGGCCCAACAGATTGCCAACGGCATCCACAGATGGATCACTACCCAGTCCCGGATGTGGACCAATGGGGTAGCAGTCTATGAGGCAACATTCAGCACTATCCAAGTGGCACGAGGACGGGAAAGTGGTCAATAAAGACGGAACGGATTAAGCGCCCAAGATTTATTGGAGGCCTCAAATGTCAGCTGAACAGCTAGGCTTTTCTCCTAGAACCATGCGTGATTTCGTTGCTGAACCCCGGAACGATGATCTCAACCGCGGTGAACAGCGCCGTAGAAAGATCCGCAAACTGCAGGGGCAGAGTTTATCGATGCGGGCCATTGCTGAGCAAGCTGGGTGTTCAGTCAGCACCGTCCACAACGCACTCAATCACCAAGACCACGACCAGGGACCAGATTCGGATCATGTCGAAGCGTCCTGGGTTCACCATCGCCCAAATCACCGAACAGTTCGACGTCTCGCGGTCTACCGTGCGCAGAGGCCTGAATAATAGTCGTTTTTTCATTGACAAGCCTGAGCGGCAGTGAAAACCTCGATGGGTATAGATTTCACCTGCAATCGCTAGGAGCGCCCTATGAAAAGCTCAGCAGCTATCAAACCATTTGGTGTCTTAGCCCTAAGCGCTTGCATGGTTTTTTCTACAGGTGCTGCACATGCTGCAGATGAAAGCCATGATGACCAAACAGTTGACCAGCAACAGCTGAATGAACATCAAGTCCAGCTAGAGTTTTCTGATTATTCTTTTGAGGCTACTGATGATGGCGAAGTAGAGGCAATTAACCTAGAGACGGGCGAGACTGAAGAAGCCCTGCCGGAGGAAACTGGCTCATCGTAATTGAGAGTGTAGAACCGGTCTGAAGCCGCCGGACTCGAGCAGACATCTCGCGATGTAGTGCGTGAGGTTGCGGAAGCCGAGTGCTGAGCCCCGTAGGTGTTCGAGCCTGCCATTGATCGCTTCGGTAGGCCCGTTCGACGTTCCCGGTCGGGTGAAGAACGCCAGGATATCAGCAGCTCGACGCTTCAGAGTCCGTCCTAACCGCTTGAGTTCGGCCAGTCCTGTCGGCAGATTCGTCGTCAGATCGTCGATGACTGTTTGTAAGAGCTTCTTGCCCTCGTTGCCGTCGTTGGTTCGGTAAGCGCGCACAATGTCTTGATAGACGGCCCAGGTGACTTCGACGGCGGTGAAGTTGGCGTCGGCGAAGAGGTCTACGATCCGCTCCTGCTGTTTGGCCGTGAGCAGATCAGCACCGGTGTGCAGAGTCCTGCGCGCTCGATACAACGGGTCTGTTGCTCGTCCGCGATGCCCGGTGGTTTCCTGCTGAATGCGGCGGCGTACCTCGTCGAGGGCATCACCGGCGAGTTTGACGACGTGGAACGGGTCCATGACTTCGACAGCCTCGGGCAGTTCCTCAACGGAGGCTGTTTTGAAGCCGGAGAATCCGTCCATCGCGACGACGTCGATGCCATCACGCCAGTCTTTCGGTCGGGCTTTCAACCATTGCTTGAACACCTGTTTCGATCGTCCGGGCACCATGTCGAGCAGGCGTGCCGGGCCTGCTTTCTGGCTGATGGGAGTAAGGTCGATGATGACGGTGACGTACTTGTCACCGCGCCTGGTGTGCCGCCAGACGTGTTCGTCGACACCAATGACGCTGACCCCGTCGAACCGGGCCGGGTCGTCGATCAGCAGTCGATGTCCCTGCGCGAGGATCGCGGAGTTCGCGGTGTGCCAGGACACGGCGAGTTTGCCTGCGATCACGGACACGGTGTCGTGGTCGATGACGAGGGCACGCAGCGCCCAGTCGAGGCCGGTTCGCGAGATCTTCGCTCGTGGTGGCGCCGCAGCAGTGGTGTTCTGACGCCATACGCGGCCGCATTCGACGCATTTGTACCGGCGGAGGCGAATGTGAAGCGTGGTGGCCGGTGGCCGAAGGGTTCGTGGGCGAGGCGGCGGACGACGGTGTCGCGGACGATCCCGTGTCCGCCACACCGTCGGCACCAGTCATCGGCAGTGTTGGGCTGGCATTCCAGAATGGCTTTGTGCCCGGTGATGTGCTGGCCAATGCACGTGAGGTCAAGGGAGTCGAGCCGGCAGAACGTCGTGAGATCAGGAGATGAGAAAGTAAGCTTGGACACGTCGAGGTCTTTCGGATGGACTGTGTAAGAACTTCCATCATCGGAAGACCTCGACGTCTATCCGGACAGCGCCACGCCGTGTCCTGGAATCACTGATCCACACCCTCAATTACGAAGAGCCAGGAAACTACGGACGCTTACGGGAATGAAGTAGCTCTTAAATATGGCATTGAAGATGACAACACCCTGATAGTCACAGCCGTCGACAGCGATTCCGATGCCTCAGGCTCTTTAGGGGCTCAATCTGCTGGAAGGGACGCTAAATGTTGGCTGGGAATCGTAGGTTCAGGAGTAGGCGGCGGACTTGCAGGAACAGCTACTGGAAGTGCCGTTCCTGTAATAGGAACAGCAGCAGGAGCTGTTTCAGGTGCAATGGCGGAAAACGCTGTTGGCACCGCTAATTACTGCCGATAAATAATAGGGGCGTGTTCTCATACACTGGAATAATCGACAGCGGACTCGTTGGTTTTGGATCATGATGGCTTTTGGTGCAATCTTCTTGCTATTCATGATCAGCGTGAAAACGCCGTTAGAGTCAATTTTGATTGTTTCCGTACCATATTTTATTTGTGCAGTAGCTCTACTAGCAGTAAACCGCCGTTCCTCTAATGACACCTAATATACCTATTCGATCGAGCAACTACCTGCACAGCAAAATTAAAATTCTATCTGAAGATTTACCGCTCGAATCCTCGGTCCTGGTCCCTGTCGCGGGTGGGTCGGCACGGTCTTGCCACCGAATGCCGTTGAGGTAGTTATACGACGCTAGACCAGGTGGCGGAGGACCCGAGCCACCGTCCGGTCCGGGGCCAGCGCACGGAGTTTCCGGAATGCCATATCGGGCAGTGAGACTCCGTAGTGGATACTGGCCCGTTGCCATTGGTTGCGCGGATGCACCGCGGTGTAGATCTTTTCGGCGACGTCTCGCGGGGTAATCCGCACCCCCAGCGTTCGGATGGATTTGGCGCTCACCTCAGCCAGTGCCGTCTTGGCCCACAGCGGCATGACATCGATGACCCGAATATCATCGTGTTTCCATTCCAGCCCGAGTCCTTCGGTCAATCCTTTGACGTAGAATTTCGTGGCCGAATACACCAGCACATCGGGCTGACCGTAAATCGCCGATGCCGAGCACATATTCACCAGGGTGGAGCCGGGTGTGGCCTTCAAATACGGGTGTGCTGCCCGGGCACCGTAGGTTGGTCCGGCGCAGTTGACCTCAATGGTGTTCAGAATTCGGGCGGGGTCTTGGCGAGCCAGAGCACCGTCAATGATCACGCCGGCGTTATTGTCGAGCACATCGAGCCGTCCCCCGGTGTGCGAGGTGAATTCAGCCAGTGCTGTATCCCACTGCTGTGGGTGGGTGACATCCAAGTGCCCGGTGATCAGGTGTGGATGTCCGTAGGGAATCTCGTTGACGTCGTAGGCTCCCACGAACCATCCGGCGGATAAGAATTTTTGTGCGGTGGCCCGGCCAATTCCTGTGGCTGCTCCAGAAATGAAAATTGCCCTCATACGGTCACTCTAAAGGACCAGCACGACACTGAATAGAGATCACTGGTGACGCACCGTACTCGAGGCCGCTAGACGGTGATGGCCGGACGCGAGACGATGTGCCCGCCCCGAGATGTCAGTCGCAACCAGACTCCTGCCCGAAACAGCTGGGAGGTGCCCCGCTGGGTCAAAAAACTCAGTCCGGACGCGGCAAAAGCCATCCCGGCCGGAAATTGCGCCACGGCCGGGTCGCCGTATGTCTCACCCCAGATTGCGGTGCGGGCCTGGTGAACCATTGCGGCCCCGGGACTGGTGGGCAACGTTTCTGCGACGTGGCGGATGCCCTGTCGAGATAATTCGCTCAGCTCAGCGTCGTCGATCACCGCTACCAGTCGCCACTGGGTTCTAGGCGGTGTCATGCCGGTCCAGGCGGTTTCTTCTTCTACCGGAGGTAGCGTGAGCCACGTGATGTCCTGGGAGGTCATCCGACTGGTACGGTCGGTAATCGCTTGTAACGGGTAGACACGGTCGAGTCCATCCAGCACACCAACTTGGTCCTCAGAGTTGTTCAACCCCACGGTCCGAACACCGAGGACGTAGGGCATCTGGTCGCCAAGGCTCAGGGGGCTGAAAATATTGACGGTGGTCACCAAAACATTGCGTTGGACTTGGAGACGCATGCTGGTGGCTTGAAGGTGCTTGGCCCGTTCCGCAAAGCGATGCAAATCGTTCACGACACGGTCATTGGCCAGCGGTATGCGGTGCCCCTGAGTCATCCCGCCATTCTCCCACGAATGGAACACGCGTGCGCTCTGTTGACGACACGAGCGGTTATGATCGATGACAGAATTATTCGCATCGCACTCATCAGAGGGGCACCATTCACATGACCGAGACCAATGGTTCCGAGACGCCGAGGCTAGATTCAACGGATCTACTCCGTCAAGTCTTGGATCTGGAGTATCAGGCAATCATTGATTCCAAGAAAATCTATACCGGCACAACGCCGCCACAATATGGTGGGCGTGTGTTTGGGGGCCAGGTCCTGGCCCAGGCATTGATTGCCGCTGGTGACACGGTCGATGACGAACGGCACCTGCATTCGATGCATGCCTATTTCGTCCGACCCGGCGATGCCCAGGTGCCCATTAACTTTGTGGTGGAAGAAGTCCGCGATGGACGGTCTTTTTCGGTTCGCCATGTGGCAGCGCAGCAACACGGTAAGACCATTCTGACCCTGACCTGTTCCTTCCAGGCCGAGGCATCCGGGATGGACTTTTTCCAGCCCATGCCGCAGGGCATGCCCGACCCACGGAGCATCCCCAGCACTGAAGAGTTGTTGGGCGGCATTGACCATCCTCAAGCCCAGGAGATGGCCTCACGTCGCCCCTTCGATATTCGGATGATTTCCGAACCGGTCTACATCGGTCCTGCGCAGGAGCGTTCCTCGCAAACAGCGTGCTGGTTGAAGACCTTTTCCGGCATCGAGCTGGGACATAATCAGCAGGCGGCTGCCCTGGCCTATGCAGCTGACTATATGCCCTTTGATCCGATTCTGCGCCAGGCCGGGCTGTTCTGGGCCACTCCCGGGATTTCGATGGCTTCGCTAGACCACGCCATGTGGTTCCACCGTCCCATCAAGGTCGATGAATGGATGCTGTATGTGCTGTCCAACCCCTCAACCCAGTCGGCGCGAGGCACCAGTATCGGGCAGTTCTATTCCACCGCTGGAGACCTCATTGCCACCGTCGCCCAAGAAGGCATGATCCGCACCCCGGATGACGACAACGCCCCGTCCTCATGATCTCGTCAGTCCTGACACGTGCCGTAACTGTCGTCTGTTAGCACAGCATCTAATCGCACTAACAGCACAGAAACCACCAACGGGGTCTCACCACACACGATGGCGAGACCCCGTTGGTGTTCAGGGCGTGGAGATCGTGACTCTAGTCGCGAGTCAGTTTCCGGTGGGTCACCCGGTGCGGACGTGCTGCCTCGGGGCCGAGACGCTCGACCTTATTTGCCTCGTAGGATTCGAAGTTCCCCTCGTACCAGTACCAGTGAGCGGGGTTTTCTTCGGTGCCTTCCCAAGCCAACATGTGGGTCGCGACACGGTCTAAGAACCACCGGTCGTGGGAAATGACTACCGCACACCCGGGGAATTCCAGCAGAGCGTTTTCCAGTGAGGTGAGTGTTTCCACGTCGAGGTCGTTGGTCGGCTCGTCAAGGAGGAGCAGGTTGCCACCTTCTTTCAACGTCAGCGCCAGGTTCAATCGGTTACGCTCACCGCCGGAGAGCACACCAGCTTTCTTCTGCTGGTCCGGGCCTTTGAATCCGAAAGCGGACACATAGGCCCGAGAAGGCATCTCCACATTGCCAACTTGAATGTAGTCCAGTCCGTCAGAGACGACCTCCCACAGGGACTTCTCGGGATCAATATTGGCACGGTTCTGATCCACGTAGGAGATCTTCACCGACTCACCGATCTTCAGCTCTCCACCGTCGAGGTCTTCCAGCCCCACGATGGTTTTGAACAGGGTGGTCTTACCCACACCGTTCGGCCCGATGATACCGACGATGCCGTTCGGCGGGAGCGAGAACGACAGGTCATCAATCAGGACGCGATCGCCAAAGCCTTTGCGAATATTGGTGGCTTCGATGACCTGCGATCCCAAGCGGGGGCCCGGCGGAATCTGAATCTCTTCGAAGTCAAGCTTGCGGGTCTTCTCCGCTTCAGCTGCCATCTCTTCGTAACGTGCCAGACGAGCCTTCTGCTTGGCTTGACGCCCCTTGGCATTGGTCCGAACCCAGTCGAGTTCGTCCTTGAGGCGTTTGGCCAGCTTGGCGTCTTTGCGCCCCTGAACGGCCAACCGTTCACGCTTCTTCTCCAAATACGTGGAGTAGTTACCTTCGTAGGGGTAAAGACGACCGCGGTCGACTTCTGCAATCCACTCGGCCACGTGATCCAAGAAATACCGGTCGTGAGTCACGGCGATAACAGCGCCGGGGTAGGTCTTTAAGTGACCTTCCAGCCACTGCACCGATTCTGCGTCCAGGTGGTTGGTGGGCTCATCAAGCAACAACAGGTCAGGCTGTTCCAGCAACAATTTACACAGCGCAACACGACGACGTTCACCACCAGAGAGATGCGTGACGTCAGCGTTACCATCTGGTAGTTGTAGGGCTTCCATGGCTTGTTCCAACTGAGAGTCGATGTCCCACGCATCAGCGGCATCAATCTCTTCCTGCAACGTGCCCATTTCTTCCATCAAGGCATCGAAATCCGCATCTGGCTCGGCCATTTCGGCAGAGATCTGGTTGTAGCGCTCAAGCTTCTGGTAGATCTCTCCAACGCCCTCACGGACGTTGTCCAGCACATTTTTCTCTTCGTTGAGCGGAGGTTCCTGCAAGAGAATTCCGACCGAGTATCCCGGGCTGAGACGTGCTTCACCATTCGAGGCCTCGTCCAGACCGGCCATGATTTTCAGAATCGTTGATTTACCCGCACCGTTGGGGCCGACCATACCGATCTTCGCTCCGGGGAAGAACGACATGGTGACGTCATCGAGGATGACTTTATCGCCAACTTTTTTGCGGGCATTGATCATGGTGTAAATAAATTCCGCCATGCCCTCTACAGTAGTCGGTGGCCGTGGCAAATGCGTACTCGCACGCCACGGCCACCGCACGCTAGCTTAGGCAGCAACCTCTGGATCGTCGCCCTCCCCCTGCGGGGTTTCGACCGGGTCGCGCACCAGCGGAGAGGCGTCCCAAGACTCGGTGGACCCCGCAAATATTTCGTACGGACGCGAGAATTCCGCAAACCCCATCGCCAGATCGTGGCCGATGGTGGTGGCATAGATTTCGACTGCTGTCCCTTGGCGCTGTCCGTCTTTGGACGTCCAGGGACGAATGGACAAATTGCCCGTCACGACCACGGGTTGACCTTTCACGACACTGCGGTAGACATTATCGGCCAGTTTCTTATAGGCGGTGACGGTAAACCAGTTGGTATTGCCGTCTTCCCACTCTCCCGTGCGCTGATTCCATTTGCGTTCCGTCGAGGCCAAGCGGAAATCCACCGCCGAATCCCCCGAGGGTAGCGTGACTTTTCGTGGTTCGGTTCCCACGGTGCCTCGTACCGTCATGTTTTGTCGCATCGTCCAGCCCCTTTCTCATCATGTCTGCCCCCTGAATACCCCGATGCGGTGGGTGGGTGGGAGCTGACGGTGATGGTTATTCATCGATGGCATTGTTCTCAGCTCCCAGACTGGCAGCACGTGTGTGCCCTGTCCGGGTTACCTCCAGCTTCGTCGAGTTGAGGACAACTCGACACCTGCAGGACCTCAACTGTGGATAGTGGTGGCGCGTGTATTGGCCCTGTGGGGAACAAAGCGGATACAATAGGGGTGCTCATTTGCCTCAGTAGCTCAGCTGGATAGAGCAACGGCCTTCTAATCCGTAGGTCGGGGGTTCGAATCCCTCCTGGGGCGCTGTTGACCAGGTGCTGGTGTGCTGATCTGGTGTGCCGGTCTTGCCTCGACCGGTGTGCCCCTGACCCCGCGGGGCATGATATATGGCGAGACCGGACCGTGAGGAGACCCAATAAGGTGTCACATGCTATGCAGCAGAACACCCAGCAGACTCAAGCTGAGGCCGAGACCGGACCGGCGATCCCGTCTCGTGCCAAAGTGTGGTGTCATCTCGGCATCCTAATGGCCGTGGCGATCGCGGTGTATATCACCCATTCGATCCTGCGGTTTAACGGCTACCACGCCAAAGGGTTCGACCTGGGAATTTTCGACCAGGCAGTACGCCAATACTCGTTGTTTAAGCCTCCAATCGTGCCGATTAAAGGCGATGGTTTCCACCTGCTCGGGGACCACTTCCACCCGATCCTGGCGCTACTATCTCCCTTCTACTGGATCTGGGACGACCCGCGCATGTTGGGGATCATCATGGCCCTGGCACTGGCCTCAACGGCGATTCCGGTCTATTTCTTCACCCGGCGCCGCAGCCACCACCACGTCTGTGCCTTAGTGGTCAGCACCGCATTGCTAGCGTTCTGGCCTTTCCAGGCCATGGTCAACTGGGACTTTCACGAAGTCACGCTCGGGGTGCCGGTCATTGCGTGGGTGATGTGGGCGCTGGATGCGCGCCGTTTCTGGCTGGCGTGCGGGCTGAGCCTGATCCTGCTCACTGTTCGGGAAGACATGGGGATCACGCTGGTCGCCATCGCCGTGGTCATGTTGTTTTATCGGGCCTGGTGGCAGGCTCTGGTCACCGCGGTGAGTGGCATGATCGGTTTCGTCGTGGTTTTACAGGTCGTGATCCCTTATTTCTCCCCCTCGGGAGAATTCTCGTATTGGGAATATACCGCCCTGGGTGAGGATCTGGGTTCCTCCTTGACCTTTATGCTCACCAACCCCTTGGAAACAATCGGCATCCTGTTTGATCATCCGCTAAAGATCGGGCTGTGGCTCCTTCACTTCGTGCCCCTGTTGCTCTTGCCGTTGTTATCGCCCATTACCCTGGCAGCAGCTCCGCTGTTACTTTCCCGGTTGTTCAATGACCGGTTAAACGTCTGGGCGCCGGTGTACCAGTACGACGCCATGCCCTCGGTGATTTTGATGCTGGCTGCCGTCGATGGGGCTTATCGACTTACTCGATGGGTCCGGACCTGGCCAGACAGCTCCCAGACACCTGGCACCAACCACCTCCCGAAGGACGCCACGGAGGCGACTACCGGTCAGCCCCGACCACGACCGGCTTCCGTGGTCGGTACGGTGGTGCTTGGCGTGAGCTTGGTCGGCACCGTGACCTTCCCGGCTGTCTTCCCGTTCCACCAGCTACTCACTGCTACGTACTGGATACCCAGCGAGAAAGCACAAGCCTTTGACCGCGCCGTATCAATGGTCCCCGACGACGTCTGTGTCGAAGCGGCCGACCATGCCGCCCCGCATCTGAGCACTCGCACCGCGGTGGGTCTCCACGGGACGTTGAACGACGACCGGTCGACCTGGATGATTATTGATGACGAGGTCGAGGAGCTGGGTGGCAACCACCCGCTGACCCCATCGCAAGCATTCGACCGGGCTGAACGGCTCGGCTTTGAGGTAGTTTGGGAGGATCAAGGTGTCTGGGTCCTTCACCGCGATCAGCCGGTTGACCCTGCCTGCTCGCAGTATCTGCACCGCTAATTCCACGACCGGTTGACAAGGAGGATCCATGGATGGTTTTGAGCTCTTCCGCACCTTACTAGTGGCCGTAGCGGTGGTGGGTGGTATCGCTCTGTTGGTGTTCGGCTGGAACATGATGGCCTCCCGGCTGTTGGGAGGTCGCAGTGAAGACCACGAGCTGACAGCTACGGAAGGAAACCACGCCGGTTTAGATGCGCAACGGCGTCTGGCGGAATTGCAACAGGAGCTCTTTGCCTTGCTGGCCTTGCCCGAGGGACCTGACCCCCGACACCCTGGTTCGAGCACCGAGGTGGTTTTCGACACCCCGGGCTGGGCCGATGAGTCCAGTCGGTTCGTCCGCGCTTTCCGAGCCAGCCAGTCAGCGTGCTATCAACGCTTCACCGAGCTCGCTCCAGAACCCGGTAGCCTGCAGGTGTCCTCACAGCAACTGGACGCCCTCGTCTCGGTGCTGGGCGAACTGACCGAAAACTTCCTCGAAATTGATCGAGCCATCAAACTCAGCGATACGGTTAGCGATTCCAACAACACCCAATTCATCCTGGACCGGCGTTGGGGTGCCCCACTGCGCCGGGATACTGTGGCGGACAACCAGCCAGAGCGTTTAGCAGAAAACCTGATGGTATATGTGGCCAGAAACTGGCCGGTGCATCAACGAATCATCCGTGATGACTTCACCGCCGCTGGCCTCGGCCAGGCCGAACAGAAAACCCTGGATTCCTTACTCAACAGGCTGGTGACCCACCAGCTTTTGGCCCGTGATCATGACGGGTTCATCTGGCCGGCTTCCACCCATCAACCCGACTGGGGCGTATTCCGCCAGCTCAGCATTGAGCAGCTGGCCGATCCTGACGCTGTACCGTTGATTGAGCTCGCCAATGCCGCCTGGGCTGGACTCGGCACCTGCGAGGACCAGCGCGCCACCACCAACCACCTGGTCGTCGCTACCGCCGAACAGCTCGGACTAACCGCCGAGGACCTGCACGCATCTCCCCAAGCCGAACAACGGGTGTGGGATGCCCTCGAGACCGGACTGGCCACCGACCGGTTAGCGACAGCCGGTCCGAACCAGATCAGGAGAGGACGCACCCAGTGGCCGGTGCTCTACCGGCGTCCGGTCACACCCCGGCATTCACGTTCCTAACACTGAACCTGCTGATCCTTATCCCGTGCTACACCGCGCCAATAGCTAATCCACGAATGGTCTCGCCGGGTGAGCAGACCGTGAGAGCCTGGTGGCAATCGAGGCAGAGGGAGACTGTGGTGCGCAAAGGGTGCGGGGGCTGTTTTGGACTGATCCTGCTGATTGTGTTGATCGTTCTGGCTAGCCGGGGTCAGCAAGGTATGGACCAACAACAAGAAAACCGCCGAGGCCACTTGAGTGAAGCGCCTCAGATGGTGGGGGCGCCGCCCGAGACGAGATGATTGAGGATCTCACCGAACGCTTTGAGGCGTTGCACCCGCACCCCGATTCCGGATGGTTCGTGGAGACGCGGCCTCACGCCGCCGAGTTCTACCGTCACGACCTTCACGCCCAGGAGATGTTCTGTGAACTCACCGACTCCTCGTCACCGCAGTATCCTCCCTCCGCTGACGATCCTCGCGCGTTGGGTGAACTGGTTCAGGAGAGCGAAGATGCCTCCCGCCACGCTGAGCGAGGTGTCCAGGGCTTCGAATGGACAGGGCCACCGCCCGCACCACATGACCGGGCCGGAACCCCCCGCTACATCTCCGCAGCACAACGAGCGCTCGACCCGCGCTGGGGCCAACCCGCCCGAGCCGAGGCTCCTCCAGCGGCGTCTGCCACACGAGTGAACACCTCGGTCTTCGAGCTGGTCACCACGCAATGGCCGCTGCAATGCACCACAGTTCACGTGGTGGAAGACCAGTATGGCGCTCTGTGGCCAAGCTGGGTGGATCGGCAAGCGTGGATCTGTCACCGCACCTTTTCCAGGACCGAGCGCCCCGAACAGCTGTGCGTGTGCCAGGCATCCCCATCCGGGAAATCGGCAACGCCCACTGGGCCGTCCTCGCCCAGGCCCCTGCAACGCAGAGGCTCTCGGCTGAGCAGTTGCTGGAGGCTACGTGGCATCGATTGGTGGGCACCGACGCCGTCATCAATTCCTCGATCACCGTCAGCCCAGACCACCACGCGCAAGACCGGCTCCAGCAAGGACTTCAAAACGCTATAGAAAACGACCGGGTCCAACGCACCGCTCACGGCAGGTTCATCGTGTCGGGTGTGTGTTGGCCGGTCACCTACCGACGTCCGTTCCGGGCACGGGCACGACCCGATGATGCCTGATGACGAGCCACATGAGCTTCAATAAGTCCCCCCACGTCTCACGTTGTCCTAGGAACCTTTTAGGCTACTTTCAGATAAGTCGCGCGGGATGCTGGACGTCAGCTATTCCATGAGTGAAAGCGAGTTGCGGTGAGCCAACAACAAGGTGGCGGGCTGGGGTGTTTGGGAGTGATTCTCCTGCTGGTCGTTCTGGGCCTGGCCATTGAATACTGGTACATAGTGGTCGGCATTATTGTGTTGCTGGTGGTTGGCTTTTTCGTGTTCTCGTCCCTAGCGGCAAGCGATCAAAGGCAACTGCAGGAAAAGCAAGATCGCATCGCCGCACGCAAAGAGCAGAACCAGCAGGAGGCCGAACGCCGTGAGCGCGCCGACAAGTTGCAAAGGATCACGGATCGTTTCACGGCCCTTGAAGCTCGATCAGCCTCCCAGATCCATCATTTGACAACCGAACCGGAGAACGCAGGCTGGCTAGTGGATTCCAACCCGCATGTGCAGGCGTTTCGGAGTCAATATCATCGCGCCCGGACCGAATTTTCTCGCCGTCTCAAGCCCTATTCGTCGATGTATCCACCTCGAGAGGACCAACTGACTCAGCTCGATGAGATGGTTACTGATCTTGAAGTGGCCTACGATCATGCCGATCGAGGGGTGCGGTTGTTCGGCTGGGGTGGTCCCGCGCCTGATTCCACCGACCTCGCCGCGGCGGCTCGCTACACGGCCGAGGCCCAACGGGTACTGGATTCTCGGTGGGATCAACCGGCCCTGATCGACCCTCCCGGTCCGTTCTCGGTGACTCGTTATGGAAAACTCGTGCATGAGGCAATCACACGCCACTGGCCCGTGTTGCGCGAGAGCGTTCACGACATTATGGCCGTCGCCGACTCAGCAGTCGTCAGACCCCATGTTCCCAGGGACACCGACGATGCTCTTGACACCCAGCTGGCCACCGGTCTCCTGGTGGAGGACCACAATGGGGCCTTGTGGCCGGCCTGGGTGGATCCCGACGAGTGGATTTGTCACCGCACTTTTCCCAACGATCACCACCCCGATTATCTGCCCTTGGTCCAGGCGCCGATCCGAGAAATTGCCAATGCCCACTGGGCGATGCTGGCCGAAGAGACCGAGGCTGGCGGGATGCCCGTCGATCAGCTCATCGAGGCTACCCTCCGCCGACTGCGTGGCCCCGATGCCGCCCCCGACAACAGTCCGCGGCTACAGGCCAGACTCCGCCGAGGTCTCGACGATGCACTGCTCAGTGGCCGGGTGCAACGAGAATCTGATGGACGGATCACCTTGTTGCGGGTGACGTGGCCTGCGACGTATCGACGCTCCCGTTTCGACGAGCGGGGCTGAGCACCCACCGATCTTCCGCAGCGTTGAAGTCTCCCCCACCTGGATCAATCGGTGAATTCTGGCTACCGTCACCGCGCAGTTCATCGCGTTGCGGACGCAGGATATTGCCGATGACTGACAAACAGATCCAGATCAGGGCAACCATGTGGGCGATAATGCCGGTGGCGTACCAGGCGGTGACCCACCAGTCGCCGAAGTCGCCACCGGAGGTGATCCGGGCCGATTCCATCCACACTCCGCCGAAGTGATATACCTCCGCGGCCTGCCAGATCCAAAACTGGGACTGTTTGGGCCGAGCCAGCACCACCAGAGGGATCAACCAGGTGACGAACTGCGGAGAGTAGACCTTTCCGAGCAGAATAAAGGCAGCCACGATCAACAGGCACAACTGAGCCATGCGGGGCCGGACCGGGGCACGCAAGCCCAAGACTAGGATTCCCACGCAACACAGGGCGAATAGGCCGTTGGAGATCAGCGAGAACGTCTCACCGGACCAGCCCGTGAAGTCCAGGGCCAACCACATCGAGGAGAAGGACACTTCACGATCGGAGGAGAAGGTGTAGAACCGCGACCATTGGTCGAAGGCTGTGAGCATAAATGGCAGGTTGACCGCCAGCCAGGTGATCGCTGCCGGGAAGATGACTTTGGCGAACACTCCGAGTTTGCCGGTACGGATCGCCAGCACCAGGATCGCGCCCAAGAAGAATAACGGGTAGAGCTTCATGGCCGTACCCAGCCCAATCAGCACCCCGGCGAGTACGTTCTGGTTCCGGGCAAAGGCCCACAGCGCCAGCGAGCCGAGCATCACCGCCCACAGATCCCAGTTAATGAACGCGGTCAGGATCATCGCAGGAGCAAGAGCTACCAACAGTGCGTCTTTGGGACGGTTGCGGGCGGTGTAGGCGGTGGCAATCACGGTGATGATCCAGCACACCGTGATCAGGGCGGCGTTGATGTCGAAGTAGGCCACGGTGCGTTCCAGCGTTGCGCCCTCACCGGGCACCATCCAGGCGGTGAGACCGGCGATGACCGCCAGCAGGGCCGGGTATTCCAGCCACTGGTCTTCGGGTAGTGGCGTGTAGAACGGGAACCAAGCTTCGGCCAGCCCGCGGGTGGGAAACAGTTGCGCGAAGTCCGAGTAACACATGTGGATGTGCGCATCCGGGGTCCCCCAGCCGTTGACACGACACCATTGTTTGGACAGCAACGCCAACACAGCCGCTACCAGGGTGACCAGCACCAGCACCACGAGCAGTCGGGGGGTGACTGCCGACCGGGGCACCGGGCGGCGTTCCGGGGTGCGTGTGGTGGAGTCAGTGGGTGCAGGCATAAGGGGTTAGTCTTTCTCGAGGTGTCGTAGCGTGGTGGCATCTCGGTCGCGTTGCGGCGGGAAGGCTTGTGAGGTGGCCGGATCCCAGAATAGCAACCCCGCCATCCCGATGACACCGATGACGCCGGTGATCACCCGCACCAGCAGGATGGGAATCCATTCGGCCACCGACACCTGATCGACCACGCCGATGACCACCAGCACCATGATGAGTAGGTACAGCATCCAGGACCAGCGCGGATGCCACAGCCGGACCACGGCGAATAGCGGCAGCACCCACAGCAGGTACCAGGGCTGGATGATCGGTGCCAGCAGAATGGAGACGATCAGCGCGATACCGGTGGAAATCACCGGGTGGGTCACCGAGCGCTTCAGCGCCAGGTAGGCCACCACCACAGCAGAGATCACGGTACCCAGCGTGTAGACCACGTCGGCGACCGGGCGGATACCGGTCTGGGCCAGCGCGTCGGTGATCCAGCCGATACCCAGGCCGAGCAACCCGAAGGGCGCATAGGGGAAGGCAGCGTCACCAGCGGTGGTCATGGCCGGGATCCAGCCAAACCACAGCCCGGAGATCCAGCCGAAGACGGTCATCACCGCACCGACCACGACCGCGCAGAGTCCCCAGGCGAGTATCCGTTGCCGATAGCTGACCTCGCGCTGGTCATGTGGGTCGGGTCGACAGAGCATCATCCCGGCGAAGGGCAGGGCCAGAATTGTCAGAGGTTTGATGCCAATCGAACAGGCGATCAGTACCAGCCCCACCACGGTGCGCAGCCACCAGCCGGTCGTGGGCCGGTAACTGCCTAACAGCAGGAACCCGGCCAACAGCAGCCCCAGCATCAACGAGTCGTTGTGGACTCCAGCCACCAAGTAGAGACTGACCAGTGGGTTGAGTACGCTGACCCACAACGCCCAGTCGGGGCGGGCGCCGAATCGGCGAGACAGCTCAATCACGGTGTACCAGCACAGAAACAGCCCGGCGATCGAGACCACGCGGAACAGCAGGACCGCGATTTCCGGGACCTGGCCGGAGACAAAGGTGATGCCTTGTGCCAGTAGCAGAAACAGGGGCCCATACGGTGAGGGGGATTCGGCCCAAATGGAGTCGGCGCCTTGACTAAACCACCCGGGTAGCGTGGATACCCCGGTCTCATAGGGGCTCCACCCGGAGTGCAACACCTGCCCTTGGGCAATATAGGAGTAAACGTCACGGGAGAAGATCGGGAAGGTGAAGATCAGCGGAAGCGTCCAGAGCACCATGGCTCGGGTCAGCACCCGATAGCGGGCGTGTTCCAGTCGGGCGGGCGCCCCAGGTTCAGGCTCGGGGTTTATCCCGCGGTAGCGGGTGTGCGGCAATCGCAAATCTTGCCCAAGGCATAACCAACAGCGAACCAGTAACAGTGAGGCGGTGACCAGCACGATGGCGCAGGTGAGCACCCCGGCGGTTTCCACACGCAGGGGGTTGAGCACCGTGGAGTGGGCGAACCAGGAGAATTGGGAGCTGGGGAGCCACCCCACGCCCCAGGAGGAGACCATGATGGCCAGGGAAGCGATCAGCCCGGTCAGCAGGTGACGGCGTGGTTCAGGATGGGCCAAACGCAACAA
The DNA here is from genome assembly GCF_029853775.1 of Auritidibacter ignavus. Lineage (NCBI taxonomy): Bacteria > Bacillati > Actinomycetota > Actinomycetes > Micrococcales > Micrococcaceae > Auritidibacter > Auritidibacter ignavus. Next base: position 339,978 of record NZ_CP122564.1, on the reverse strand, counting down.
CCGACGGTGGAACCAGATGCCCAGAGTCATTGATCAGCACCACTCCGATCAGGTTCGCGCGAAATCGGTGGCCTGTCCGGGGTGCGGGTGATCCGCCAGAACGCCAGGTCGCTGGCGCGTAGGGTCCGCAGGCGACGCCAGGTGTTTTTCAACCCGTCACGCACGTGCCAGTCTTCTTTCATCATGCGGGAGGTCAGCGGGTCCAGTAGCAGAATCCAGATGATGCAGATCCAGGACACCGCGGTAGATAGGTGGGGCATGAATTCCCCGACGGTGAGGAATTGCCAAATGAACAGCTGGTCAGCGGCACCGAAGGCAAGGAAGAAGGCGACGATCACGATGACCAGCTTCAGTTGCCAGTTGCCTTTGATGCCCACCACCACGAACAGGGGCAACAACCACAACACGTACCAGGGCTGGACGATCGGTGAAAGCAACACGATAGTGGCAAACGCCCAGGTGGTCCGTTGCAACAGCTGGGATTGTCGGCCGGTGAACATCAGAATCAGCACGATGATGACCGAGGCAATGCGACCGATGAGTTTCAGCACGTCCAGCACCCAGTCGCTGGGGATACCCAGGGCGTTGAGGGGAGTGCGGATCATATCGTAGGTGAAACCAATCGGCGACCACGGGACCGAGCCCGTGCCGGTCTCGGCCATCACCGATACCCAGCCGAAACCGTAGCCGTTGATGAGTCCAACAGCCACCAGCACGGCGAGAGCGATCGCCAAGGTCAGGGCCCAGTAGCCGAATTTGCGCACCCACCCCGGATTGCGTCCGGCCCACCACAGGCCAATAAAGGGTAGCAACACCACCGTGATGGGCTTAATGCCGATCGAGGCGACCACCAGCAGCACCGCGATCAGTCCGCGCCCGCGCACCGCGTAGTAGATCCCAGCGACCGCGAAGCCCACCATCAACGCGTCATTATGAGCCGAGGAGACGAAAGAAATAATAAAGAGCGGATTGGCTGCTGAGATCCACTGGGCCCGAGCCGGGTCCACACCATAGTGGGCTGCCAATGTGGGCACGTAGTACATGATCAAGGCCACGCCGGCGACAGCAACCACGCGGAAGAGCAGGATTGCCAGATCGGGGCTGTCCACACCGCTGAGGGCCATGATGCCGGCGGCAATCCATAAGAAGATGGGACCATAGGGTGTGGCGTCTTCAGCCCAGGTGGTGTCGGTGCCCAGTTGGAACCAGTTCGACAGGTTGGAAATGCCCTCTTCATAGGGGTCTCCCCCGGAGAGCACCAGCCGTCCTTGATTTACATACGCGAAGATATCGCGGGAGAAGATGGGCAGACAGAGTAGCTGTGGCAGGATCCACAGGGTGGTAATGATGGTCACCGGGGCCAGGGAGCCGGCGGGAAACCGGTAGAACCCTTGCTGAGACGAGACGCGCCGACGCAGCACAATCCCTAGTCGCAACCAGGCCCAGAACATCACCCAACATCCCAGCGTAAGGAGCAACGTTCCGATCGCCACGCCGTGATTGGTCGCGCGCAACGGGGTGAGCACCTGCCACTGATTTAACGGTGAGGCCGCTGCCAGCCAGCCGACTGCATAGGACCCGAGCATCACCATCGCGGAGCCCACGACACCAACCACTGCCGCGATCACCAGCGAGGGTGAGAGCGCCCGGCGGGGTTGCTCCGAGGCGGTGGATACCTCAGTGGTGGTCATGTTCGTCCTTTTGATGGCAACCGGGGTACCCGGCCGGTGGAGTGGGCAACGGCCGCACCCACAGCTGTTCATCGGGTGTCATCGTGCTAATTCGGTGCATAATCTATCATCGTTAGCGGAGAGTACGGTGGAAGACACCAACACTGCCGGACTGTTGTTCCTGGCGGTGGAAGCATGTGAAATCAATCTGTCAGGGAGACACGAATGTCCGAGAAGACCCCCGTGGAGAATGCCAACCGCAATCTGGTGTGGATCGATTGTGAAATGACCGGGTTAGACCCGGATGTGGACACACTGGTGGAAGTTGCGGTACTAGTCACGGACTCGGAACTGAATATTCTGGGCGACGGGGTCGATGTCGTGATTAAGCCCTCAGAGGCAGCGGTGACTCAGATGAATGATTTTGTTACCCAGATGCACACCTCCACCGGTTTGATCAACGAGTGGGAACAGGGCATGAACCTGCAGGACGCCTCCGCTGTGGTCATGGACTACATCACCACCCACTGCCCCACCCCGCGCACCGCGCTACTGGCCGGCAATACCGTGGGCCAGGACAAATTGTTTTTGACCAAAGAAATGCCTGCGGTCACCGACCACCTGCATTACCGGATCGTCGATGTCTCCTCGATCAAAGAACTGGCCAAACGCTGGTTTGTTGATGCCTATGAGAATGCCCCGGAAAAATCGGGCAACCACCGTGCCCTGGGAGATATCGTCGACTCCATTAATGAGTTGCGCTATTACCGAGATACGATCATGGTCCCCTCCCCCGGCCCCACCGCAGCGCAAGCCCAAAAAATTGCCGGTGAGTTGGAGCTCTATCAGACCGCTGACTACGCCCGTTAACGCCCTCTTTACCGCATGTTGTTCCCGATTGGGTGTCAACGAGAAAGCAGGGTATAGTTACTAGGCGTTGCCCAGCAGACTATGACACATCATGCGCTGGTGGGCAGGGCCTTATGGTGGGTATAGCTCAGCTGGTAGAGCGTCTGGTTGTGGTCCAGAAGGTCGCGGGTTCGAGCCCCGTTACTCACCCGGAAATATCGTCCCGTGAACTCTTCCGTTCGAAAGTTCACGGGACTTTTTTCATCCCCGGCTACCCGGTCTTGCCGAGTCATCGGGGCGCCAAACCCCACCATTAGACCGGTCTGGGTCAGGAGTAGACTAGACTCGAATCTCAGCACAGCCCTGATCAGTGGCGCTGTTTTCGTGACCTCAGGAGCAGTCATGGCATCGAGCACTCAACGTGTCGCCTCGTTGGTATCCCACCGTGTGATCGGTTGCGTGCTCGCGGTGATCGCTGGGCTCACCTTGAGTAGTTGTTGGTCTGACTCCACCGATGAGACCTGTTCTAAGGTGCTGGAGTTTCAGTCTGTCCAGTCCCAGACCCACGGTGATGCCATCTCCGATAACACCACCGTCAGTGACCAGATGACCGAGGAATGGAACCAAGCCACCGATAAGACCAGCGATGATCGACTCGCTGAGGCGATGCGCGTGTATGCGCCAGCATTTACCCAACAGGTCTCGACCATGGCCGGTGAATCACCCGATGCCGTCCCGGATGTCGATTTATCGAACCCAGATATTCAGCAGGCCGCGGCCACCCTCGACGAGATCTGCGGTACGAGCTGGAGTCTTGACGAGTCATCAACCTCCCCGTAGGAAATATCACGAAAGGCTGACTACCCGATGTCTATTGTTGTCATCAATGCGCTGACCGTACCTGACGAAGCTCGCGCAACTCTCGAACAGCGTTTTGCTGCTCGCAAACATGCTGTCGACCAAGCACCCGGTTTTGAAGGCTTCAAATTGTTACGCCCTACTGCCGGCGAAGACCGTTATTTTGTCTTCACCCAATGGGCTTCCCGTCAGGACTTTGAACACTGGCGCGACCACGGTGCAGCTGCCGCACATGCCCATGACGATTCCGAACAGGGCGAGCGTGCCAAACCGGCCGCCCAAAGTGCTGAGCTTCTCGAGTTTGAGATCGTCGACCTCTAGAGATCACTCTAGAGCTAAGGAGTAATTTTTCGTGGCCACTATCCGTCCTATCACCATTCACGGTGATCCTGTCCTCCACCGTCGTGCCACTGAGGTCACCGAGATCACCCCGGAGATCGTCACGCTCGTTCAGGACATGCACCTCACCCAGCGGGTTGCCAATGGCGTTGGCTTAGCCGCACCGCAAGTTGGGGTCGGGCTACGAATCTTTACCTGGGGCTACGAGGACACCGCAGGGGTAGCACCCACCCACGGCGAAGTGATCAACCCTGTGCTGACTGTGCTGGGCAAAATTTCGGAGGAAGAACCCGACCGCACCGAGGATACCGAGGGTTGCCTGTCGGTCCCCGGGCTGGGATTCCCCTTGCAGCGTTCAGATCATGTCCGCCTGCAAGGTTTTACCGTCAACGGTGATGCGCTCGATTTCGAGGCCACCGGTTGGTTTGCCCGCATTATGCAGCATGAATTCGACCACCTCAACGGCACGCTGTATGTCAACCGGTTGAATAAGCGCTGGTCGAAAAGGTGGAAGAAAGAGCTGAAAAAACACGGCTGGACTACCGAAGGTCGCACCTGGTTGCCAGGAAACGATCAGGATCCTTTCGGCCACGAGGTAGACGCCGAGGCCCTGGCCGAAGCGGAGGATACACCAAACAGTCGGCAAGATTCCTAGCCACCAACGCACAGCCCCCGGCCACGTCCTTCTGTTGGGACGGGTTCGGGGGCTGTGGTGTTCGCTGTCCTGATGCCTCGGTTGGGCGGTCCTAGTCGCGAGCCGGAAGCACTGGCAGGGATTCACCGGCCATCTTCTCAATGACGCGGATGACCTGAGAAGAGTATCCAAACTCGTTGTCGTACCAGACGTAGAGCACCAAGTGGGTGCCGTTATTGACGATGGTGGACAGACCATCAACTACGCCGGCACGCTCGGACCCCACAAAGTCGGTGGAGACGACCTCTGGAGAGTTGGTGTAGTCAATCTGGCTACGCATCGCACCGGTCAGTGACTCTTGGCGCAAGCGGGAGTTGATCTCATCGACCGAGGTCGGCTTGTTGAGTTCCAGGTTCAAAATAGCCATCGAGACATCCGGGACCGGAACACGGATGGCATTACCCGATAATCTGCCCTTCAACTCGGGCAGAGCCTTGGCCACTGCTTTCGCCGCGCCGGTTTCGGTCAGCACCATATTTAGGCCTGCCGAGCGACCGCGACGGGAGCCCTTGTGGAAGTTATCGGTGAGGTTCTGGTCGTTGGTATAGGCGTGCACGGTTTCGACGTGGCCGTGGTCAATGCCGTACTCGTCCTGGATAACCTTCAGCACCGGAGTGATGCCGTTGGTCGTGCAAGATGCGGCGGAGACGATCGTGTCGTCGGGCCGAATATCAGTGTGGTTCACACCGTAGACGATGTTTTTAATATCGCCCTTACCCGGTGCAGTCAGGAGCACCTTGGCGCTCCCCCGAGCAGCCAAGTGCTTGCTCAGGCCTTCTTCGTCACGCCAACGCCCGGTGTTATCGACCACGATGGCCTCGGAGATGCCGTAGGCGGTGTAGTCCACCTCGGCCGGATCGGAGGCGTAGATGACCTGGATGCGCGTGCCATTGGCGGTGATGGTGTTGGAGTCCTCATCCACCACGACCGAACCGTTGAACGGTCCGTGAATGGAGTCGCGGCGCAACAGGGAAGCGCGTTTGATCAAGTCGTCATCGGTGTTGCGACGCACCACAATGGCGCGCAGCCGCAAACCGGTTCCGCCACCGGCGTGGGAGAGTAGAATCCGGGCCAGCAGGCGACCGATCCGGCCGAAACCGTAGAGCACCACATCGGTTTCTTCCCCCACCCCGGCACCGTTGCCGTCGACAATGTCAGCTAGTGCGGTGCGCAAGAACTCTTCGGGGTCGTTCACGCCCGAGGACCGCCAGTCACGTACCAACAGGGCGAGGTCCAACTTGGCCGCACCCAGGTTCAACTGAGTAGCTGCCTGTAGCAGGGGGAAGGTTTCAGCAATGGGAAGTTCGGCTTCATCGACCTGCCGGGCAAAACGGTGGGCACGGATAACGTCGATGACCGACTTGTGAACCAGCGTGCGTCCATGAATGTTGGTGACAACATTGTGGTCGCGGTAGAGCTGGCCGATCAGCGGGATCATCCGCTCTGCCAGTTCTTCTCGCTGTCCCCACTTGTCTTCGGCCTGTTTAATCTCAGCGGTGTGATCTGCCACTGGGTGTTCATCCTCTCTGGCGAAGGCAATGCCCCGACGACATCCTTGTCGCAGGGCGGGCTGCTACGGATGGCTCCAAACGTCCTTTCATTCTAACCACGACTAGCCGGTGGGCAGGGACATCACACGGCGGAGCAATGGCTCACACCGCCGATTCGTAGGCAGGCTGGTCCGGACAGGTCTGCAGAATATTCTCCAATGCCTGTCGTTCTTCCGCGGTGACCCACAGCTCATATTTGGCTTTGACCGAGATCTGTCGGCCGGCATACTCGCAGTGGCTTTCCGGATCCGGAGGCAACCATTCAGAGGCGTCGCTATTAGATTTGGCAGTATTTACCGGACCGGAGACGGCTTCAAGGTTCAACGGGTCGTTAGCAAACCGGTGGCGCTGGTCTTCAGACAGTTCTTGGGCGCCTTTTTGCCAGGCGTCTGATAGCGCAACGACGTGATCAATTTGTACCTGCGAGGAGGTGTCCTCGCCACGCTGGAAGGTCAGGGTTTGACCGGTGTACAGGTCCTCAAGCACCCCGCTGTCTACCACGCAGTCATCGGTGCCACTGCGGTAGGTGACGTTTTGGAGATCACGGGCCAGAATTTCATTGCGGGTACTACACCCATCACCGTCGAGGTCCAGCCAGCCATCACCAAAGTATTCGCGCTGATATTCAGCGGAGAAGTCACGGTCCCCGGTCTCCAGGTGATCAAGGAGCTCTTCAGCAGTGCGGTCTTGGGCATCCACCTCGGTCAATGTGGACTGGTCGGGAAACAGCCCGAAGACCACGAGCAGCCCCATCAACACCAGGGCGGCCACCACGACGGTCCCGGTCGTGCGCCGGGAAGACTTCCGCCGGCGGCTCGCGCTACGCCCGATGCCTGGCGACCTGCGATGTCCTCTGTGGTGATGGGACCGAGAGCCGAGGCGAGACCGCGACTTTCCACGCCGAGGATAAGGTGCCTGCACAGCCGCGTCCTCCTTTAAGACCCTAACGATGTGGGAGATATTCACCGGCAGGTGGCCACCGGTGCTGACGATCAGTGGGATGGACCGGCGATAAGCCGGATCCTGTGCCGTGGGCTCGTTGCCAAGCCCACGGTAACGGTCATCCATCTAGGTCAGACTGCATTGCTGCAGGACTCTAGCAACCAACCCGGGTGCGTCTCGCGGGCCACAAGTTGGCACCCTACTTGGTTTTGCACCGGATGGGGTTTACCAAGCCGTTGCTGTCACCAGCAACGCTGGTGGTCTCTTACACCACCGTTTCACCCTTACCCAACAGGGGCGGTTTACTTTCTGTTGCACTAGCCTGCGGGTTACCCCGAGTGGGCGTTACCCACCATCCTGCCCTACGGTGTCCGGACTTTCCTCGACTCACGTCGCTGAGCCGCGACCGTTTGCCGGACCATCCCGGACAGCTAGTCTAGCGTTCCCGGCGGTCACCCTCAGGCCATAAGAACAACTGTTGTTTACATCGCCACGACTTGTCGGTCACCGGGAGTTTGGTCTCTGCCGTTTAGAGTGGGACTAATGCTAGTGCTTTTGCCCCCTTCAGAAGGAAAGAATTACCCAGAGAAAGGTCGCCCGATCTCTTGGGATTCTTTGGTGTTCCCGCAACTGAACGGAGAGCGCCACACCATGATGGGAAATCTGGCGACAGCCTCCTCGTTGCCGACGGTCTACGATGAGCTTGGGGTGTCCCGAAAACTCAGCAATGAGGTGGCCGCCAACCAGCACCTGAATATTGCACCCGCCGCACCAGCGCACCAGATTTATACCGGAGTGCTCTATGAAGCATTCGATTATGCCTCCCTGACGCCGGCGGCCAAACGGCGCGCTCGGCAGAAAGTTTTGGTTTTCTCTGGTCTGTTCGGCGTCACCGGGATTGCCGATAGAATTCCGGCCTACCGGATGTCTGTATCCGCCAAACTGCACACCGTGGGCACGACCGCTAAGTGGTGGCGCCCCAAAATGGCACCGTGGCTGGACCAACGCGCCACCCACGATGGCCCGATCGTGGATTGTCGATCCGGTGGTTATCAGAAAATGTGGGAAGCCCCGCACCCCATCACATTGACCGTCAATGTTTTCCAGATGCGTGGTGGCACCCCGAAGACTGTCTCCCACGCGGCAAAGTACACCCGTGGCCGGATTGCCCGAGCCTTAGTCGAGGCCGATGCTCGCTCCACGCGCTCCTTGGACAAGGTGCTCGACGTGGTCAAAGAAGCCGGCCGTAGCGGTGGTGAAGACCGCTGGGACGTGGAAATGGTGCGCCCCCAAGCCTCTCGGGGCGGCTCGTTGCAGGTCATTTTGCCTGAAGACTAGCTCCGACTACTCCGTCGCTACGCCTCGTCGCGAATAAGGATGACGCCGGTCTCTGGATCATAGGCCAGCTGGTCGGCGGGCGTATTGTCAATCGCTGCGAGTTCTACCGGCGACAGTGTCATGCCACTGGCCGAGGTATTGCCGTCTAACCGCATAACACCGATTCCTGCGTTACGCTGGGCAATGTCTTGGTAGTGAGCCACCAACTCCTCCGGCAGGCTCCCAACCAGTTCAGCCCGTGCTGCCGTTAGTCGTTTGCCCTCGGTAGCGATCTGGCCCATCTGGTCTTTCAGTCGCACCGCGAGCTCTTCGAGGTTTTGCTTCAGATACTGACGCTGTTGTTGGCAGGCGGAGATCTCGGCATCCACCCCGGCCACAGCCTCACGGGCAGCACCGGTGGCCGCTTCCGCCTGCGCCAGATCGGCTTCCACCGAGGATTTCTGCGCCAAGATCGCATTCAACTGGTGGGAGTTCGCCGCGTTCTCTTCTGCTTGCCCGCTCAACGTCTTCACCCGCCGGTCAAGGGATGCTTCGGTTGACTGTGCGTCAGCCAGGCGGAGACCGGCGTCCTCCCGTTGACGGTTGAGGTGTTGGAGTTGATCGGTGAACTTCTCGTACTGGTCTTTGCCTTGCTGGTAATCAGGGTCTTTCTTCAGCTGAGCCAGGCGCTGTTTCGCTGTGGCAATCTGGGTGTCGAAGGCCTGCAGGTCGAGAAGTCGTCGTTGGGTTTCGGGGTCGTAGCGTGCCACTGGCATCGCGCCATTCCTTTCGATCCGTACACTGTCCGCGTCGCTTGTAGTCTCGTGTCTTCTCGTCGGGTCTATTGTGGTGTGATCAGTTTCAACCGGCGGTGATCACAAAGTCCCAGGGGTCGGTATTCAGTGCTGAGACACCAGTGTCAACCGTCCAGCCATGCTCGGCCAACCCGCGCTGTAGGGCCTGTGCGGCTGCCGGCAAGAACAGCCATTCGGAGGCGAAATGGGAGACGTCGACCAGATAGGGTCGGTCGCCTTCTAGTGCTGCCCGTTCCCGGGCTTCACTGGCTGGATGGTGGCGCAAATCAGCGGTGACATATACATCAGCGTGATGGGCACGCACCTGGTCGAATAACGAGTCTCCGGCCCCACCGGTCACCGCCACGGTGCGGACCACACCGTTGCGGTCGCCGGCCACCCTCACTCCGGGCGCGACCGCGGGCAGAGCAGAAAACACCCGGGCGGCAAAGTCCTCCAGGCGCAATGGGTGGGGCAACGTCCCAACTCGACCCATCCCCTCACCGTTGACTGATTGTCCCTTCTCGGCCGGTGCCAGTGGCACCACATGCTGCAGGCCCAGAATCTCGGCCATCACATCGGAGACCCCGCCGACCGCAGAATCGGCGTTGGTATGAACGGTAATCAGTGCACACCCACCCTCGATCAGAGTGTGCACGACTTTGCCCTTAAATTGGTCCGCTGCCACCGAGTGCACCGCTTTGAGCAACAACGGGTGATGGGTAATCAACAGATCGGCTCCGGCCTCTACAGCCTCATCGACCACCGCTTGCACCGGATCAACGGCCCAATGAATTCGCCGCACGGGTTGTTCAACTCGGCCGGTCACCACTCCGGAAGCATCCCAGGGTTCGGCCAGTGATAACGGCCAGAGTTCTTCCATCACCTCGATCACCTCGCGCAAGGTGGGAGTTCGGTGGTATCCGTGCTGTTGGGTGGAGGCATCGGTCGCTGACGAGAGTGTGGAATCGGCCATGTCTCTATTGTCTCGCAGTCAGGGAATGAATTCACCCCCGTAGCACGCTATACCTGGCGTGATGGATCAGAACTTCGACACGAACGCGACACCGCAGACCCGTGAGCTCATCATGGCTGGGGGCTGTTTTTGGTGTCAGGACGCCATTTATCGCAAGACCCGGGGTATTACCGCAGTGGAAAGTGGCTACACCGGTGGCTACGTAGACCATCCCAGCTATCGGCAGGTCTGCAGTGGCACCACCGGGCACGCCGAGGCGGTAAAGGTCCGCTTTGACCCCCAGGTAATCGATGTGGGGGTGGTCCTCGATATCTTTTTCGCCTCGCACAATCCGACGAGTCTGAACAGACAAGGTGGGGATGTCGGCCCACAGTATCGTTCTGCGGTCTTCCCCCGCACCGCGCAAGACCGCCAGGATTTTGCAGACGCGATCGACCGACACCAGCAGCTCTGGGATGCTCCGATTGTGACCACCATCGAACCGGCGGGGCACTGGTGGCCAGCCGAAGATGAGCATCAGGACTTTTATCACAAACACCCCGCCATGGGGTATTGCCAGGTGGTCATTAACCCAAAACTGTCCCGAATCCGCAAAGATTACGCTTCGTGGCTGATCGACTGATGGCTTGCCGAGTGATCTTCTACGCTTAAGTAAGGAAAGACTAACCCGTTGCCCGCGGTGAAAGAAAGGATGGCAACACCCATGGCACTACTGAATAATATTACCGAAGCTGTTGGTCACACCCCCTTGGTCAAGCTCAACCGCTTGGACCAGGACTTGCCTGGCAATGTGGCGGCCAAGGTGGAGTTCTACAACCCAGCTAATTCAGTCAAGGACCGTATTGGTGTCGCGATCATCAACGCTGCCGAGAAGTCCGGCGAGCTTCGCCCGGGTGGCATCGTTGTGGAAGGTACGTCCGGGAACACCGGTATCGCTCTGGCGATGGTTGGGGCAGCTCGTGGCTACCGTGTCATTCTCACCATGCCCGAAACCATGTCGGCTGAGCGTCGGGTGATGTTGCGCGCCTATGGTGCAGAAATCGTACTCACCCCCGGTGCCGATGGGATGCGCGGCGCCGTCGAAAAGGCCCAACAGATCGTGGCCGAGTCTGATAACGCCATCTGGGCTCGCCAGTTCGCCAACGAAGCCAACGTGCAGGCACACTATGACACCACCGGGCCGGAGCTGTGGGAAGACTCCGACGGCGCTATTGATGTGCTGGTCTCCGGTATCGGTACCGGTGGCACCTTGACCGGTGCTGGGCGCTATCTGCGCGAGCAGAAGCCGGAGCTGAAGATCGTGGCCGTCGAGCCAGCAGATTCGCCGATCCTTTCCGGCGGCAAGCCCGGCCCGCACAAGATCCAGGGTATCGGGGCGAACTTCGTCCCCGAGGTGCTCGACACCGAACTGTACAACGAGGTCTACGCCGCCACGTTGGAGGAATCCGTCAAGGCTGCCCGTGACCTCGGTACCCAAGAAGGCATTCTGGGCGGTATTTCCGCTGGTGCCATCATCTCGGCTGCGCTGGCTGAGGCCGCCAAGTCCGACAACGAGGGCAAGCTGATCGTGGCGATCATCCCCGACTTCGGTGAGCGCTACATTTCCACCGTGCTGTACGAAGACATTCGCGGCTAACTGGCTGGGGTAGGCCAGTACGCGCTCAGCAAGCCCAGAAGAGCGCTGCAGGCCCCCGCCCAGGTCACCTAGGACCGGCGGGGGTCTTTTTTGTCTCGTGACGTTTCAGAGTGGAATATGACACTAAACTCACGTGTTGTTGATAGATGCCTGACCCCGTTCGCGGTCAGCAGATGATGGAAACTCGCACCGAAAGGCTGAGCTCAGTGGGCTTTCTCTCACGTATTACCCGTCGCGTTGTCGAAGATATCCAGGCGGTCAAGGACCATGACCCCGCGGCTCGGGGCTCCGTTGAAGTCGCGTTGGCCTATTCGGGGCTCCATGCCATATGGATGCACCGTCTTGCCCATAAAGCCTGGCAACACGAGCACCTGAAACTTCCTGCTCGCCTGCTGTCCCAAATCAACCGGGCGCTGACCGGTATCGAGATTCACCCGGGGGCCACGATTGGTCGGCGGTTTTTTATCGACCACGGCATGGGCGTGGTGATTGGCGAAACCACGGAGATCGGTGACGATGTGATGCTGTATCACGGTGTGACGCTTGGTGGACAGTCCTTGGAGAAGGTCAAGCGCCACCCCACGTTGCATGACGGTGTCGTCGTCGGTGCTGGCGCTAAGATCCTCGGCCCGGTGGAGATTGGGGCGGGCACTGCGGTGGGTGCTAACGCGGTGGTCGTCAAAGATACTCCCGATAATGCCATTGCCACCGGTGTACCGGCCACCGCGCGTATTCGGAAGTCACCGCAGGAAAATAAGCCGGCCGTCGACCCGGCAGAGTACGTCGACCCGGCCCTGTGGATCTAAGGACCTTGCCCTAGGCTCGGGCCCCAGCCGTCTGCGTGTCCGGGATCCACCGGGCTAACCACATCGTGAGCATTCCGGCAGCGGGAACCACCAGCAGCGCCCAGCGTAGCTCGCTGACCTCGGCGAGTGCACCGACCACCGGTGGGGTGATGAGAAAGCCAATCCGCATCAGCCAGGACACCAGGGTGAGGCCGGTTCCTTCGGGTAAGCCCGGGATACGGTGGGCTTGATCGTAGGCGCCGGGGACCAGAGCCGCGGAGCCGTAGCCGGCGATGCCGACTCCCAGGATGGTGCCCCAGACCGATGGGAACAGCAACGCGACACCGAGCCCGAGCCCGATCAATGCACCACCCAGGCTGAGGATGGGGCGTAGCCCGAAGCGGTCAATCAGCGGGTCGGCGACCAACCGGCCCATCAGTTGGCCGGTGATCAGCGTGGTGAACCCCATAGTTGCCACGATGGGGCTGGTGCCACGTTCCTCGAAGAGATACAGGGCCGCCCAGGAGTTCCCGACGTCTTCAACCATGGTCCCGGTGTTGCCGATCAAGACCAGCACCAGCAGGAATCCAAGGCTCGACCAGCGGATCGGCAGGCGGCAACGTTTCCCCGGTGTCGGGTGACTCTCGACGGATACCTGCCCGGGTGCAGTGCCGGTGTGTTGGCGTGGGAGCATCCACCACCAGGCCCCAACAGCCGCCAGCGTGAACATCGCCCCGGAGAGGCTCAGGTGTACCGGTAGCGGGAGGGTGAGCCCCACTGCCCCGGCTGCCATGACCCCACCCAGCACCCCACCCAGCGACCAGACCGCGTGCAAGGAATTGATGATGGACCGGTGGTATCCGGCTTGGACACGCAAGGCGTGCTCATTTTGGGAAACATCGGCCACCGCATCAGCGCCACCGGCAATCAGCAGACACAGCATGAGCACCCAGAGGCTGGGGGCCAAGCTCGCTCCGAGCAGACCAACAGCCACCAGTGCGGTAAAGACCGCGGCAATCAGCCCGGACCCGAAAGCCCGCACGAGCCGGGCGGCCAGGAGTCCGAACAGGATCGCTCCGGCGGGAAACGCGGCGACGGCAATACCGAAGACCCCGTCGCTGAGTCCTAGCGAGTCTTTGATCTCCGGGTAGCGTGGCAACAGGTTGGCGAACAGGGCCCCGTTGGTCAGAAACAACACGGCGGTGGCGGCCCGTGCGCGCCGGTAAGGTGCAGGCGGTGTGTGGCTACTGCTCAATCTCGCAACGGTCCTGGGACCACAGGGTATGGAAGGACCCGTGGCGGTCGACGCGCTGATAGGTGTGGGCGCCAAAGTAGTCGCGCAAGCCCTGAGTCAGTGCCGCTGGCAGTCGCTCGGCGCGCATCTGGTCGTACCAGGCCAGGGCCGAGGAGAACACCGGGACCGGCACACCCGCCGCCACACCGGTGGCGACCACACGACGCCAGGCCGGAAGAGTTGCGGTGATCGCTTCGGTGAACTTCGGGGCGAACAACAGGTTTGCCGGGTAGTCCCCGGCTCCGGAATTCTGCGGATCGGGGTGCCGGGTCACATCGCGTCCGCCATAGGCTTGCATGATCTCGTCGAGCAACCGGGCGCGAATGATGCAACCATTCCGCCACAGCGAGGCGATGGTGCCAATATCCAATGGCCAGTCGTAGGTGGCTGCCGCGGTGGTGAGCATATCGATGCCTTGGGCATAGGACACCAGCTTGGAGGCATATAGTGCCTGGGCCACATCGTCGATGAAAGCCTCCCGGTCGTCAATGGTCACCGGTTCAGCCCCGGCCGAGAGAAGCTGCTGGGCTTGGGCTCGTACCTGACGCTGTGACGAGACGGTACGGGCGAAGACGGACTCAGCGATCGCGGCGACTCCCGAGCCAATGTCCAGCCCAGAGATCGCGGTCCAGCGACCGGTGCCCTTTTGTCCCGCACTGTCAACGATGACATCCACCAGGGGCTTGTCAGTGGTGGCATCGATGTGGCCCAGAACCTGGGCGGTGATATCGATCAGGTAGGACTCCAGTTGGGTGGTGTTCCACGTGGCGAAAATCTCGGCCTGTTCTGCCGGTGAGATGCCGGCGACCTGGCGCATCAAATCATAGGCCTCACCGATAACCTGCATATCGGCGTATTCGATCCCGTTGTGCACCATCTTCACGTAGTGGCCGGCCCCATTGGGGCCGATCCAGGCACAACACGGGTCGCCCTGGAAGTCAGCGGCAATGTCTTCGAGCATCGGGCCCAGGCTCTGGTAGGAGGCCGGGGAGCCACCGGGCATGATGGCCGGACCGTTCAGCGCGCCGTCTTCCCCACCGGAAACGCCGACCCCCACGAAGTGCAGGCCCCGCTCAGCCAGGGCCTGTTCGCGACGGATGGTGTCCGGGTAGTGGGAGTTGCCACCGTCGATCACCACATCCCCGGGCTCCAGGAGTTCAGCTAGCTCTGCGATCACGGCATCCACCGCAGCGGCAGCGACCATGACCAGCACCCGACGGGGGCGCTTCAGCTCAGCGACCAGCTCGGCCAGGGTTTCGGTCCCCACAAACTCGCCCTCGTCACCGTGCTCGGCGAGCAACGACTCGGTGCGTTCGGCGGATCGGTTGTGGACGGCGACCACATAACCGTGGCGAGCGAAGTTGCGGGCAAGGTTGGCACCCATCACTGCCAGACCGGTGACCGCAATATCGGCGCGTGGCTCTGGGGAGGACTCGGTGGCTGTCTCGGTGGGTTCCGCACTCATCGAAAGGATCCTTTCCTGGCAGGCGAAAGCGTCGGTCGGGGCGGGGACCGTCCCCGTTTAGTCTAGCGCCCGGGTGGTGTCCCGTCCTGGAAGCGGGAGCCGCAGCGAGGATTCTGGTCGACGATTAGTCTCCCACGGCATCCCGGCCACGCTGAACGATCAGCGGATCGGGTTCACCGACGACATCGTAGTCTTTGTCGTCGTAGTCAAACTGGGAAAGGTAGTAGCGCATTGCGTTTAGACGGGCGCGTTTTTTGTCATTGGATTTGACGGTAATCCACGGGGCGTGGTCGGTGTCGGTGTGCATGAACATCTTTTCTTTGGCTTCGGTGTAGTCTTCCCACCGGTCCAAAGCTTCCAAGTCCATCGGCGACAGCTTCCAGCGACGCACCGGGTCCAGCTGACGGATCGCAAACCGCGTGCGCTGTTCGGTCTGCGTGACCGAGAACCAAAACTTGGTCAGGTGGATGCCGTCTTCCACCAGCATTTTCTCGAACAGTGGCACCTGGTTCATGAAGGTCTTGTATTGCTCGTCGGTGGAGAAGCCCATCACGCGCTCCACACCGGCGCGGTTGTACCAGGAGCGGTCAAATAACACCATCTCCCCGGCGGTGGGAAAGTGGTTGATGTAGCGCTGGAAGTACCACTGGCCCGATTCAACTTCGGTGGGCTTATTCAGCGCCACCACTCGAGCAGCACGAGGGTTGAGGTGCTCAGTGAAGCGCTTGATCGTGCCACCCTTACCCGCAGCGTCGCGACCTTCAAAAACGATAATGTGGCGTTGCCCGGTGTCCTGGGTCCAGTACTGCAGTTTCAGCAATTCGATCTGGAGCCGGTACTTCTCGAGCTCGTATTCTTCACGAGTCAGGCGTTCCTCATACGGGTAGTTTTCGCGCCAGGTGTCGACGGCCTTACCCAAAGGATCAATCAGATCGGGGTCGGGGGTGTGACCGTCCGAGACCGTGTACCCGCCCTCGCGCATGGCGTCAATAAATTCACGTAGATTCTGGCGCGGGGAATCCGGTTCCAACATTTCCAGCATGGTCGTTGTCTCCTCTGGTACGGGTCAAGATTGCTGTGGTGCACTCGGCGTCGAACCCACCACCACCGTCAATATAACCGCTCGGTCAAGCTCCGACTAACGGTCACGTGAATCCGCGGTGAACAGTTCTCGGTTTTCGGTTTCCACCACACGCCACTGCAAATCGCGGAGCCGTTCTCGGTCGCGCTTGCTCAACGCACGGGTCATCCGCCGGCCGGTCTTGGTGATCCGGTCACATAGCTGCGTGGCGAATTCGTTACCTTGCTCAGTGATCACCGCAGCACGCTCTCGGTGATCGTGCTCAGCCACTTGACGCACCACGTGCTTATTTTTCACCAGCCGGGTGACAATTGCCGAGGTGGTGGATCGGTCCAACCCCACGTGGCGTGCCAACTCAGTTTGGGAAATGCCCGGATGCAAACCGGCCGTCACCAGCACGCACATTTCCTCGGGTTTGTAGTGGTTCCACTCCACGCTACGAGACCACAGGGTTGCGTGGCGGTCTAAGACCCGTCGCACCATATCTCCGGGGTAGGACCAGGACAGGTCATCCTCGGTCAGTCGTCCAATGATGCGCCACTGGTCGATCACCCACGTGGCGTCTTCGGGATTCAACGGATCCAACAGCCGGTGTTGGACCACCTGGACCGAGGTCTTCAGTTGTTCCGTGGCAATCTTGGCTGGGCCGGTCAACGAGATCGTCCGTCGTCGCCCATCGTGGGGATCGGGGTGCCGGGTGACCCAACCGGTGTCTTCCAGGCGACGAAACAGTTCCGAGGATTGGGCTCGCTCCACGCCGGTTGCCTCCAGAGCAGCGTGCTGGTCGACGGGCTGATCGTCGAGTTCGCAGAGCCGTTGCACCGATAGCAACACGGAGAACTGCACGGGCGTGAGATCGAGGTCAATCACCTCGTTCCAGATCCTGAGATACCGGCCATCCAATCGTCGCATCTGGTAGCCGAAGTACTTTTGTACAGCGTTGAGTTTTCCCATGGCCACCGGCCCCCTTGAGCACGCTCCCTGAGTACGCGGCATCTCACGTCTCGGTCTGACAACTTCCCGTTATGTCGGAACAATTCATTATATACCCGCAAGTAATTCAGATCATGGACGACGTAGAACACAAAAAAGGCGATAAAACCACCTGGACCACGTGGTTCATCGCCCGGAGTTCTCAACCACCCTCGCACCGTGGCGATCTGGACGGTTGGCTAACACATTCAGCACAGAGTGGGTCCTACCGGGATCGAACCGATGACCTACTGGGTGTAAACCAGTTGCTCTACCAGCTGAGCTAAAGACCCGAAGAATAACGCAGACTATCCTAACCCAGCGGTGGAGTTTCGCCAAATTGCTCTTGAGCCAACCGCAGGTGCTCGGTGTGTTCCCGGGGCTGGAGCGCGCTACCGGTCACGCGGGCTCGTTCGACACCAGCGCGATCCAGTAGCACACTGTGTCGCAATGGCTTACCGGTAGCGGGATCAAACGCCTGGAAGCTCTCGGCAATCGCGCCGTGTGGCCAGAAGTCAGATAGTAACGGTATGGGACCCGCCGACCCCGTGGCGGGATCATCCGCGCCCCAGAGCTGGTCGGCTAGCACCCGGAGCACGGCCACAGAATCCACCGCCACCACACGCAGTCCCACCCTGGTTTCGCTCAGCTGGGTGACCAGTGTGGGAAGGGCGGTCAACTCGCGGGAGCACACCGGCGTAAACGCGCCGGGAAGAAAATACAGCCACACCCCCGCCAACGAACACTCGGTTCTCTCGGGTGCCAGGAACGGAGAGGACCACCTCTGGCCGTACTGGTCTCGTGCCGACAGGGCACCGGGCGAGCTCACAGCGGTGAGGCGACTTCCAGCCGAGTGGCTGACCAGCTGTCAGACACTCCCGCCTGGGAGGTGCGACGTAATGCGGTCGAGCGGCAGGCCTCTTCAATATCAGACGGCGGCACATGGAGTTCTTGTGCCGGTTTGGGCACCAACAACCAAATGGCGCCGTTTTCGGCCAGATTGGTTTGGGCATCGACGAGAGCATCGGCGAGATCTTGAGCGTCGCCTTCATCGGATCGCCACCACAGCAAAACGGCCTCGACCGGTTCGCGGTCATCTTCGGCCAACAGTGGCTCGCCGAGTTCGTCTTCCAAACCGTTGCGAAACTGGAAGTCGATATCGTCATCCCATCCCAGTTCTTGAACAATATCGCCCACGGACAGGCCCAGGGCCTCAACGAGGCCGGCCGATTGGTTCACGACACGCTCCTTGTGATGTGTGAGGGTAACAGCCGGAACCGAATCGGCCCGGTTCCGGCGTTAGTCAGTATCTCTAGCATATCGACGCCGGTGACGTTAGCAACAATGCCACGCTCGGTCGCTACGGTTGGGCCCAACGTTACTGCCTCGACATGCTGTCGTTACCCGTTCGTACACCGTTTTGACCGGCTCGATGGCGACCGTGAGACAGGTAACGATCGCGTCCTGAGCGTGTCTGAACTCCGCTGCACGCGGTATTCTCGAAAGTATCAGCACCAGCTCGCACACCCACCGGTCTGCGATCTGGTCACCGTGATGACGCAACCCAATGTGGTGGCGATACCACCGATGAAGAGAGGTTCACGACGTGAGCGCAGCTGAAGAAAGTTCCCACATCCGCAATCGATTGACCGACAACGTTCCGGATAAGGATCCCCAAGAGACACAGGACTGGATCGAATCTTTTGACGGAATGCTCGAGGAACGGGGCACCGAACGCGCTGAGTACATCATGCGCAATCTTTTGCAGCGGGCTAGCTCCAAGTCGGTGTCTATTCCCATGGTGACCACCACCGACTACGTCAACACCATCCCGGCGGACCAGGAACCGGATTATCCCGGCGATGAAGAACTGGAACGCCGGTACCGTAACTATTTGCGGTGGAACGCTGCCATGATTGTCCAGCACGCTCAGCGTGAAGGCATCGAGGTCGGTGGCCACATTTCATCCTACGCTGGCCAGGCCACCCTGTACGAAGTGGGCTTGAACCACTTCTTTCGCGGACCCGATCACCCCGGTGGTGGCGACCAGGTCTTCTTCCAGGGCCACTCCTCCCCGGGAAACTACGCTCGAGCCTTTCTCGAGGGCCGGCTGACCGAAGAGGATCTAGATGGGTTCCGCCAGGAGAAATCAAAGGGCGACCACGGGCTACCCTCCTACCCTCACCCGCGGATGATGTCGGACTTCTGGCAGTTCCCCACCGTGTCGATGGGGATCGGCCCACTGAATGCAATCCAGCAGGCCCAGGTTAACCGCTACTTGCACAACCGGGGTATTAAAGACACCTCGGAGCAGCACGTGTGGGCGTTCTTGGGCGATGGCGAAATGGATGAGCCTGAATCCCGCGGTGCTTTGCATATTGCAGCCAACGACAAGCTGGACAACCTAACGTTTGTGATCAACTGCAACCTGCAACGTCTCGACGGCCCGGTCCGCGGTAACGGCAAGATCGTCCAGGAACTGGAAGCCTACTTCCACGGTGCCGGCTGGAACGTGATCAAGGTGTTGTGGGGTCGTGAATGGGATCCGCTATTAGAAGCCGACGACACCGGCGAACTGGTGCGCATCATGAATGAAACCCCCGATGGCGACTACCAGACCTATAAAGCCGAAGATGGCGCCTTTGTGCGCGAACACTTCTTTGGTCGGTCTTCGACCACCAAGGAACTGGTTGCCGATATGTCTGATGATGAGATCTGGGGCCTGAAGCGTGGCGGTCACGACTATAAGAAGGTCTACGCCGCCTATGATGCCGCGCTGAAGTTCAAGGGCAAGCCCACGGTGATTTTGGCTCACACCATCAAGGGCTATGGTCTGGGCACCCACTTCGAAGGTCGTAACGCAACCCACCAGATGAAGAAATTGACCGTGGAGGACATCAAGGTCTTCCGCGACCGTCACCGGATCCCGATCTCCGATGAGCAGATCGAGGCCGATCCGTACCACGTGCCCTACTATCACCCAGGACCGGACGCTCCGGAAATCAAATACATGATGGAGCGCCGTGAGGCACTGGGTGGTTTCTTGCCACAGCGTCGAGAGAACTACGATCAGCTGGCGATGCCCGATGAGAAGCTGTACAAGCACGCGCGGAAGGGCTCCGGCAAGCAAGAAGTGGCGACCACGATGGCTTTCGTGCGTCTGCTTCGGGATATCATGCGCGATAAGAATATCGGTCAGCGCATCGTTCCGATCATCCCCGATGAGGCCCGCACCTTCGGGATGGACTCCTTCTTCCCCACCGCCAAGATCTACAACCCGCGCGGGCAGAACTATATGGCCGTAGACCGCGACCTGTTTCTGTCCTATAAGGAATCAAGCCAGGGCCAGCTGTTGCACGTGGGTATTAACGAAGCCGGTGCCACCGGGGCGATGACCGCCTTGGGTACCTCGTATGCCACCCACGGCGAGATCATGATTCCGATCTACATCTTCTACTCGATGTTCGGATTCCAGCGCACCGGGGATCTGGTGTGGGCGGCCACCGACCAACTGGCCCGTGGTTTCATGATTGGGGCTACCGCCGGTCGGACTACCCTGACCGGTGAAGGCACTCAGCACATGGACGGCCATTCCCCGATCCTGGCTGCCACGAACCCGGCGGTCCGCCACTACGATCCGGCGTTCTCCTACGAAATCGCCCACATTGTCCGCCACGGTTTGGATGTGATGTACGGCGACCACGACGGGGATCCGCTGGACCGTGACGTGCTCTTCTATCTGACCGTCTATAACGAGCCGATCGTGCACCCCGAAGAGCCCGAAGACCTCGACGTCGAGTCGTTGCTGAAGGGTATCTACCGTTACTCGGTGTCGGAGCACGGTGGCCCGAAGGTCAACCTCTTCGGCTCGGGTGTCTCCCTGCCCTGGGTCATTGAAGCCGCCGAGTTGCTGGCTGATGACTGGGGGGTCTCCGCAGATGTGTGGTCGGTGCCGTCCTGGACGGAGCTACGTCGCGAGGCCGTGGCCACCGAGCACTACAACTTTATGCATCCCGATGAGCAGGACCAGGTGCCATATATCACCCAGGTGCTCCAGGACGTCGACGGTCCGATCGTGGCCACCACCGACTACGTCACCCTGTTGCCCGACCAGCTACGCCCCTACATCCCCAACCGGTTCGCCGTGTTGGGCGCTGATGGCTTCGGCTTTGCCGACACTCGGGCCGCGGCACGTCGGTACTTCACGATTGACGCTCATTCAACCGTGGTGCGCGCTCTGAAGGAACTCGAAGCCACTGGCGAGGTGCCCGAGGGCACGACCGCCCAGGCTTTCGCCCAGTACCGGATTGATGATGTCGCTGCCGGCACCACCGGTACCGCCGGAGGAGACGCCTAACAAGCCCCTGCCCTGCGCGAACTTCCCCGGCGTTGTGCCCCGGAACTGCCGTGGTGGCCACCGAGCTGTCGTGCGCAGACCGGGGCACGCCCGTCTGGGAAGACGCAGATCCGCCGTTGGCACCGATTTATTCGGTTCCGGCACCCGTCCCGATCAGCAACCGCACAGACATAGCACAGACACCACATCACCTAACTCAAACTCATGCGTGAGAACACCAACGAGACCGACCACCAATCGTCTGCGAGACGACCACCGACGCTGTCGGAGGAAGCCCTCAAAGAGCTCTCCAGCCAGGTCGGCGTGTTGAAAACCAGCATCTTGCGGCAGCTGGAAACCGATTTGAGCTGGTATCGCGAGTTGGAAGCCGAACAACGTGCCTCGTTGGGAGCTATCGCCCAACAAGGCTTGCAGGCCTTCATCGACTGGTTCGCCACCGACCAGCCCCGCCCGGCTAATCAGATGAACCGGGTGCTCGCATCGGTGTTCGCCAATGCACCGGTGGAACTGTCTCGTACCGTGAATTTGCGACGAGCCTCCCAGCTCTTGCGATCCATCCTGGACACGGTGGAAACTCACCTGCCCACCGCGGTCGCCGAATCCGACCGGAGCACCATCCGAGAAGCGGTCTTGCGTTACTCCCGAGAGATCGCCTTCGCCTTGGCTGACGTCTACGCCAGGGCTGCCGAGAAGCGCGGAGCCTGGGACACCCGTCTGGAAGCACTACTACTCGACTCGGTGCTGCGCGGTGAGAACCCCGAAGAAATCCAATCACGAGCTGCCGCCCTGGGCTGGCGGGCCACCAGTGGCATCCTGGTAATCGCCGGTAATACCCCGTCGGAAAACCAACCGGCGGTCCTACCGCAGCTACGCCAAACCGCCACCCGGGCCCGCGTGGAGGCCTTGGTGGGTGTTTTCTCCGAGCAAATGCTCCTCGTGCTGGGCTCGGCAGAAGGACGTCACGACCTCATCGAACGGTTCACGCCCTTCTTTGGAGACGGTCCCGTGATTTACTCCTCCCCGGTTGATTCACTCCGCGAGGTCCACCACGCCGCCCACGAAGCGATCGCCGGATTCCACGCGGCTCCGGCCTACCCGGGGGCCCAGCGCCCGATTGCGGCCTCTGAGCTGTTAGCAGAACGCGTGTTGAACCGTGACGCCAGAGCCCAACGACTGCTCGTGCGGTTCTACTACCAGCCGCTGAAAACTGCCGGCGCGGCCATGATCTCAACATTGGACAGCTATTTACGGCTGGGTCACTCCTTGGAAGCCACCGCCCGCGATATGTTCATTCACGTCAATACCGTTCGGTACCGCTTACGTCGGATCGCGAAGCTAACTGGCAAAGATCCCCTGAACCCTCGAGATGCATATGTCCTACAAATTGCGCTGGCAACCGGTAGACTCATGGAGGCGAATACATCGCGTGAATACTGATCACCGCGCACTCGGCCGACATTGATACCTCGACCGTGGTTTGTAGGTTTCCTACAATAGTGTGGTGTGAGCTTCGTGCTGTGTCTCGCCTGTGAATCGTCGTCGAGTTTGGGAGAGTTGAATCTATGCTTGCAATTGTGTGCCCCGGACAAGGTTCTCAAACCCCAGGATTCCTGACAGACTGGCTGGAACTGGGGGATACCCGCGAACGTCTGGGCACCTACTCTGAGGCAACCGGCATTGATCTGCTCGCCCACGGAACGGTCTCAGATGAACAGACCATCAAAGACACCGCCGTGGCCCAACCCCTGATTGTTGCTGCCGGACTGATTACCGCACGCGCCCTGAACCTCAGCTGTCTGGATCCCTCCGGCTGGATCACCGCCGGACACTCCGTGGGTGAAGTGACCGCCAGTGCCCTGGCCGGGGTGCTGACCGAATCCGACGCCCTGAATTTCATCAAGGTCCGCGCCGCTGGTATGGCTACAGCTGCTGCGACGACCCCGACCGGCATGGCCGCGGTGATTGGCGGTGACCCGGAGGAGGTCAGCGCCCATATCCGCGCCCACGACCTCACCCCGGCCAATGTCAACGGTGGTGGCCAGATCGTGGCCGCCGGTGCCGAAGCAAATCTCCAGGCCCTGGCCGATGACCCGCTCGATAAAACCCGGGTCATCCCGCTGAAGGTCGCCGGAGCGTTCCACACCGATTACATGAAACCAGCCGTGGCCGGATTGCATGACTTCGCCGACACCTTGTCTCCCGCCGATCCCACCGTGCGCCTGTTGTCCAACCGCGATGGCCAAGAAGTCACGGATGGCACAGAGGTACTGGACCGACTGGTGTCCCAGCTGATCCGCCCGGTGCGGTGGGATCTGTGCCAGGAGAGCTTGCGAAATGCCGGCGTCACCGGACTGATCGAGCTGTTGCCCGCCGGTACCCTCACCGGCCTCGCCAAGCGCGGGCTGAAGGGCGTCAAGACTCTGGCTATTAAGACACCCGAGGACCTCGAACCCGCCCAAGAATTTATCGCCGAGCACCTCGGTGCTGCAGTTGAAGGATGATCAGATGAGTACAGTGACCCTGAAGCAATCGGCTCTTCGAGCAGGTAGCCGGATTCTCTCAGTCGGCGCCTACCGTCCCACTTTGGTGGTCCCCAACGACGATATCGTTGAGCCTATCGACTCCTCGGACGAATGGATTCGGCAACGCACCGGGATCATCACCCGCCACCGCGCTGATGCTGAGACCTCCGTGGTTGATATGGCCACCGCCGCAGCCGAAGACGCCTTGACATCGGCCGGAATGACCGGTGACCAAATCGATGCGGTCATCATCTCCACAGTGACTTTCCCCTTCGCGACCCCCTCAGCGGCAGCCAAGGTCGCCGACAACATCGGCGCCAACCCGGCTCCGGCCTACGACATTTCAGCCGCCTGTGCTGGCTACTGCTACGGTGTGGCCCAGGCAGATGCCCTGATCCGGTCCGGAGCAGCCGACCATGTGATGGTCATTGGTGCCGAAAAACTCTCTGACATTATCGATGAGACCGACCGGTCGATCTCCTTTATTCTCGGCGACGGGGCCGGCGCTGTGATCGTGGGTCCGAGCGAGGAACCGGGCATCGGTCGGTCTGTGTGGGGTGCTGATGGTTCCCGATGGGACACCATTCACATGACCCACTCGATGCTGGATGTTCGCGACGCCCTGGAAAAGGCCCAGAAGCACGCTGATGCCTCCGAGATCGTTGATCGAGACGATAAGCTCTGGCCGACACTGCGCCAGAACGGCCCCTCGGTCTTCCGGTGGGCTGTGTGGTCGATGTCCGATGCTGCTCACGATGCCTTGACCGCAGCTGGGGTGACCGTTGATGACTTGGCGGCGTTCATCCCCCATCAAGCCAATATGCGTATCATTGACGAGTTCGCTAAACAACTAGATCTGCCCGATACCGTGGCTATCGCCCGAGACATTGCCGATGCGGGCAACACCTCGGCAGCCTCGATCCCGCTGGCCATGCACCGGTTGCTAACAGAACAGCCCGAGCTGTCCGGAGGCTTGGCCCTACAGATAGGTTTTGGCGCCGGTTTGGTCTACGGCGCCCAGGTGGTTCGACTGCCCTAAGGCTTTGAGCCGTCGGGTTGTCTTCCCATCTGACGACAGACCACCGCTGACAAACACGCCAACGTTGTGAAAAGGAGTATTGCTCATGGCTAACAAGGAAGAAGTTCTGGCTGGACTGGCTGAGATCGTCAACGAGGAGACCGGCTTGGAGACTGAAGAGATCCAGCTGGACAAGTCCTTCACCGATGACCTGGACATCGACTCCATCTCGATGATGACCATCGTGGTCAACGCTGAAGAGAAGTTCGACGTGAAGATCCCAGACGAGGAAGTCAAGAACCTCAAGACCGTCCAG
The DNA here is from genome assembly GCF_029853775.1 of Auritidibacter ignavus. NCBI lineage: Bacteria > Bacillati > Actinomycetota > Actinomycetes > Micrococcales > Micrococcaceae > Auritidibacter > Auritidibacter ignavus. Next base: position 314,543 of record NZ_CP122564.1, on the reverse strand, counting down.
GATGCCGTCGACTACATCGTTCAAGCTCAGAGCTAAGACTCACCAGGACACACTCTCGCGGTCGCTGATCGCACCCATGAGCATTCTGGAGCGGTCCTAAGACATGCCCCTGTCACGTCTGTTTCACGACATGGCACGTCTTAGGGCCGCACCCGGAGGCTGTCGCATAGGTGCCCCTTGTGGCCGCCCACACACCTACACCGACCGATTTAGTGGCCGAAGGCAGTGGTCTTCGGCCCTGCAGAAGATAAAAGGCTGAAAGCATGACTCGCAAAGCTGTGATCACCGGTCTCGGTGCCACCACGCCTATTGGTGGCGACGTTCCGACGTTCTGGGCCAACGCTCTGGCCGGAACCTCAGGCGCCCGCACCATCGAAGAAGATTGGGTCGAAGAATATAATCTCCCGGTGCACTTCGCCTGCACCCTGTCCGATGATCCCGCAGACAAGCTCTCCCGTGTCGAGCTCAAGCGCATGGATCCCACCACGCAGTACGCCATGGTTGCTACCCGCGAGGCCTGGGCTGACGCCGGGTTGACTGATGTTGAGCTAGATCCGCAACGACTGGCGGTTGCCTACGGTACCGGAATTGGCGGGGTCTGGACACTGCTGTCGAGCTGGGACGCCTTGCGGGAGCGTGGGCCACGTCGGGTGATGCCGATGACTGTGCCAATGTTGATGCCCAACGCCGCCGCGGCCATGATCTCGCTGGAGCTCAACGCAGAAGCTGGAGCTCGCACCACCGTGTCTGCGTGCGCTTCCGGCACCGAAGCGCTCGACCAGGCTCTGCACCTGATCCGTTCTGGGGCAGCCGATGTGGTGGTCTGCGGTGGTTCTGAAGCCGCGATCCACCCGTTGCCGGTGGCCGGCTTCGCTGCCATGCAGGCGCTATCCAAGCGCAATGACAACCCCCAGATTGCTTCTCGCCCGTACGACGTTGACCGTGACGGCTTTGTCCTGGGTGAGGGAGCCGGCACTTTGGTAATCGAGTCCGAAGACCACGCTACCTCTCGTGGGGCACGCGTCTATGCCGAGCTGGCCGGTACCGGTGTGACCTCCGATTCGCACCACATCACCGCGCCCGAGCCCGAAGGTCTGGGAGCCTCCCGCGCGGTCTGGGAGGCTCTGGAGTCCGCTCAGGCTTCACCGCATGACGTTATTCACATCAACGCCCACGCCACCTCAACGCCTGTTGGCGACAAGCCCGAGTACTTGGCCTTAGCCTCGGTATTCGGTGACCGCATCTGCGAAATTCCCGTCTCGGCCACCAAGTCTCAGACCGGTCACCTGTTGGGTGCTTCAGGTGCCATCGAATCGGTGTTGACCGTGAAAGCTTTGGCCGATCGTCAGCTACCGGTCACTATCAATTTGGAAAACCAGGACCCGGACATCCCGTTCCATGTGGTCACGGACGAAACGACCCTTCCTGAAGGCCAGCGCCTGGCCATTTCGAACTCCTTCGGATTCGGTGGCCACAATGCTGTGGTGGCCTTCCGTAGCATCTAAGGCCCCACGACAAAGACCGACGAACAGTTCAGCCCGGGTCCGTGACGGACCCGGGCTGAACTGTATGGAGGAGGGTAGAAGGCTGACTTAGCCGACTTCGTGCAACCAGCGGACATTGGCCCCGTCGGTTGCTTGACGGAATGGCTCGAGTTCTTCGTCCCACGCCTCCCCGAGAGCCAGGCTGAGCTCGTGATAGACCGCGGATGGTTCTCCTGCTGCCTGCTCGTAGGCAAAACGGATTCGGTCTTCGGACACCATGATGTTGCCCGTCACATCGGTGGTGGCGTGGAAAATGCCCAGTTCGGGCGTGTGAGACCACCGGGACCCGTCGGAACCTTCTGAAGCTTCTTCAGTAATTTCATAACGCAAATGAGCCCACCCGCGCAGTGATGAGGCAAGCTTTGCGCCACTACCCTGCTCCGCACGCCAGTTGATTTCGGTGCGGTAGGTTCCCGGCGCGGCCGGTTGTGGCACCCAATCCATTTTTTCTTGGGCACCAAGAACGGCGCCGACCGCCCACTCGATATGCGGGCAGAGCGCTGCTGGTGCGGAATGGACGTACAACACGCCATTAGCCATTGGTAAAGACATAACCACCCTCCATATTTTCTGGTACGTCTTCCCCTACGACCGGAAAATATCTTCTGAGGTTGTTATGCCACGTTAAATGACATTCCTCTTCCATTATGCACTATTGGCTGGAAGGACTCCAGCTCGGCGTTCGCCACGATTATTTAGGCCCGAGGGTGAGCTTGACGATATCCATCGCGTAGCCGTTCGATGGAGATATGTGTATAGAGCTGAGTCGTCTGTAATGATGAATGTCCCAGCAATTCTTGAACGGAACGAAGGTCTGCACCACCATCGAGCAGGTGTGTGGCCACGGAGTGTCGCAAAACGTGTGGCCCTGACGCCGAAGTCGATCCAAGGGCTCGTAAATGACGATCGACCATCTCTCGAACCTGACGGACACCGATACGACCACCGCGAGCGCCCAGAAAAAGGGCCTCGACCGGTGTCGAGGCTTTCACGAGGTGGGGTCGGCCCTGTTCACGCCAGCGGGCAGTTGCGTCTAGCGCAGACTGGGTCAGTGGAACGACGCGTTGTTTGCGCCCTTTCCCAGTGACCCGCACGGTGTTCTGAGCGGTGTCGAGATCGGCAATGTTCAGGTCGGCGAGTTCGGCCACGCGCATTCCGGTCGCGTACAGTAGTTCCATCATGGCGATATCTCGCAATTCAACAGCCTGTTGGGTGGGGGTGCAGGCGTGGGATGCTGCTGAGTGTTCTCCCGTTTCGTTTGGAGCGGGTGCTCCCATCTGGTCCAACAGTTGGCTGGTTTGAGTTTGGGTGAGAGCCGCAGGCAAATGTTGTTGCTTCTTGGGGGCCCGTAGACGTAGCGCTGGGTCGTGCTCAATGAGGCCCTGCCGTTTGGCCCAACCGAAGAACCGGCGGACTGATGCTGTTTTGCGCGCGATACTCGCTCGAGAATGATGCTGCCGGTGCAGGTGAGCTAACCACTCTCGCAGGTCTGAGAGTTCCATATCCGGTAACACGGCGGACTGCGGTGTCGTGGTCTGTTTTGCCCGCTGGGTCGCACAATACTGCGCTAAAGCGTATAAATCACTGCGGTAAGCCGTGACGGTATTTGGCGACCGATTGAGTTCAAAGTGTAGATAGTCACAGAACTCCTCGATCCACTGTTCGTCGGTGATGTGGAGTGTGGACTGCCCGGAACCGCTCATGCCTCTACTCTGCCACGTTGGCGAGCTCACTGTGACGAGGACATGGCCACCCGTTGCGCTTGATATTGCCTGTGCCGTTCATGAACTAAGCCGGCGCGAGACAGTTTCGGAAGGTTCCGGGCAACTTCGCGGGCACTGAGTCCGCTGGCTGCACAGATTTCGTCCATTGCGGCATAGCGTCGCAGTGGTAGCGCGTCATAAAGGATGAGTTGTTCGTAAGACAGCTGCTGATCTAAAACGTCACTGTACCGGCAATGAGATTCCTGATCTGCTGGTACGACTGGTGTGACCGGCCCGATATCGTCCAGCATCTCAGTGAGCGAGTGGTGATCAAAGACGATCGTGGCTGGAGTTTCGGATAATAGCCGGTGGCAACCTGCCGAGGCTGCCGAATGAATAGATCCAGGCACGACCGCCACAGAAATACCCATCTCCAGCGCATGGTGAGCGGTGTTTTGGGCTCCGGATCTCCAGCGGGATTCCGGTATCAACACCAGGGAGCTCAGCGCAGCGATCAGTCGATTTCGATTCAAGAATCGGTACCGGTTGGGTCTGGCACCGGGTGGGAGCTCGCTGATCAGCACTCCGGTGCGCGCGATATCCGCCAGTAACTCTTGGTTTCCAGATGGATAATACTGATCTAATCCTCCGGCCATGACGGCCATGGTCGAGATGGGAGCCTTCTGGCCACTGTCTGTTGCCAAGGCTGTTCGATGCGCTAGGGCGTCCACACCGTAGGCGCCTCCGGAGATAATAGTGCGCTGTTTGTGCCGCAGCAGGCTCACGAACTCCTCGGTTACCCTCCGTCCGTACGGGGAGATTTCTCTACTGCCGACAACGGCGACCGAGTGTGAGTGAGAAGGGATCTGCCCCGGTCCTCGTGTCCACAGCGCCACCGGGGTGGTGTGATCCAGACGGTTGAGCGCGACCGGCCAGCGGTGGTCCTCCGGAATGAGGAAACCACCCCCGTTGCGCCGAAAGTCTGGCAATATGGCTGCCGGACGATAATTATCCCGTTTGTCTTTCCAGCGAGACAGGATCTCGCGAAGCTTTCTCGTGCTCTTTCCTCTCAGCCCGAGGTCGTCGAAGCCTTCCACCAGATGCGCCCATTCCTGGTGAGTCGGGGCGGACCCTTGCACGAATTCCGCTGCACGCAGGGGACCGACCACAGTGATGATCTGTGTGGCGAGTGCATCTGCTGGCTCAATGATTTGGGTCAGTCCAGCCCGAGCGAAGGCGATCTGCTCGAGCTCTTCCTCGCTGAAGATGCCCTGGCTACCGGTCATGTTCGCTCCCCCACAGTTTAAGATGGAAGGCCATGTCGATTTCGTCAACTCCGGGATGGGTTTGTTCTGCTAGGTCGGCCAAGGTCCAGGCGACTTTGAGGATACGTGAATACCCACGTGCGGTGATCTCACCGCGGTCCAGGCTCCTGTCGAGTATCGCCCGAGCCGAGGGGCTAACGCTCAGCGATGGGTGATGGAGTAAGCGTTGGTTCATCTCAGCATTGACGCAGATGCCCGTGCCTTTTAGTCGCTCGGCTTGGCGAGCGCGGGCTGCCAAAACCCGTTGGCGAATCGTGGCGGATGACTCCGGCTGCATCCCGCGACGGTTTAGGTCGCGGGATGTCACCGGGTGCAACCCGACGAGGATGTCAATGCGGTCCAAAAGAGGTCCCGACAGTCGCGCGTTGTACCGTCGTCTGACAGCGGATGTGCAGGAGCATTGGCGTGATCCGGCATATCCCCACCCACACGGACACGGGTTGGCTGCCAGAAGCAACTGGAATGAGGCGGGATAGATGACGTTATGACGGAGTCGGGATAATTCGATGTGACGGTTTTCCAGTGGCTCACGCAAAGCTTCGAGGACGCGTCGGTCAAATTCAGGTGCTTCGTCGAGAAATAGCACCCCGCCGTGAGCTAACGAGATAGCGCCTGGTTGGGCCTGCCGGGTTCCGCCCCCAATCACGGACGCTAGTGAAGCAGTGTGGTGCGGGGCCTGAAAAGGTGGTGTCGTGATGCTAGCGATCACCTTGGCCTGTGAGGAGGCCAGCGAGTGAATCGCGGTCGTTTCCAGTGAGACCTTTTCGTCCAGGTGTGGCAGGATCGTCGGTAAGCGTTGGGCGAGCATGGTTTTGCCTGATCCCGGAGGTCCTTGAAACAGCAGATGGTGCCCGCCAGCAGCGGCGACTTCCAGTGCCCAGCGTGCGTGGTGTTGCCCGGCAACTTCTGCGAAGTCCAGCTCATCCTGCCGATCAGGTTCCTGCATTGTTGCGTCCGGGGCCGATGCGGTGAACACATCAAAATTCTCACTTCGGACAGCGGCACCGAAATCCTCCAAAACCGCGCTGAGATGACGATACGACAACACGGTCACCCCGGACACTAGTTCGGCCTCTTTCTTCGAGGCCTCGGCCACGACAACTGTGTCAAACCCGGCCTTTTGTGCAGCGAGTACCGCTGCCAGCAGTCCTGGAACGTGCTGCAAGGTTCCATCGAGACCTAAAGCAGCCAGAAACACCGGCCCGGTTTCATCGTTGACCCGATACTCGGCGCCATAGGCTGCCATAACGATGGCCAAATCGAACAGTGGTCCGCTCTTGTGTAGTCCAGCGGGAGTGAGGTTCACCGTCAGATGCCGTCGGGTGATCGGCATTCCCGAATTTCGTGCTGCTGCACGAATACGATCTTTCGCTTCGTTCAGTGACTGATCGGGTAGGCCCACCAGAGTAAATCCGGGCAGCGCTCCCCCGATATCTGCTTCAACAGTAACCAGTTCCCCGTGCAGGCCACTGAGCGCCATCGCGTAGGTACGCCCGATGCGTGCTGGTTCAGTCACATTCAACACCATGGAGTCCAGGACCGCGTCCGCAGTAGCCGGCGCAGGGTTGTTGTCATATTCGGAGTTCATAGCATCACGTCCTGGAACAACCGCGCCTCGTGCTGACGTTGCGTGCCCACAGTGATGGCAAGCAGATCAACCCGTACCGGAGTGTACTGAAGCTGAGGATGTTGGGCCCGGTAACTCAGCAGAGCTCGCTGAATGCGACGAAGTTGGTACGCAGTGAGCGCCTGCTCGGCGGAACCGAAACCGATCCCACCACGGGTTTTGACTTCCACGGCCACCAGGTCGCCACCAGCCACGGCGATAATATCGATTTCACCCTCACGTGACCGCCACTGCCTTTCCAGGATGGTGTAACCACGTTTTACCAGAAGCTGTGTTGCTAATTCTTCACCGTGTGTACCAAAGGACCGGCGATCGCGGTGACGTTTTGGGTTGCGTTGTGTCTGCGATGTTTGAGAGTTTCTCACTGATTGCACCTCCACAACCAGTGTGAAATCCCCGCAGAATCAGCTCAGTACCTGGTGAATTTCTGTGGACAATCACAACACGACCCACCACCTGTGGACAACAACGACGCCCCCAGAAGACCACCAGGAACACACCACGAGACTAAGCACACGATTCGGGACCCAGTCCGACCTGCGTACTCACGTCGAGATCCTGATCTGGCAACTCTTCGATATTGACGTCTTTGAACGAGACCACGCGAGCGTTATGAATAAACCTGTTGGGACGGAACACATCCCAGACCCACCCATCCTCAATGTAGACCTCGAAGTAAGTTTGCCCCTTGTCCTCCACCGTGGTGAGCTCCACGTGGTTCGTTAAATAGAACCGCCGTTCGGTTTCAACGATGTGTGTAAACAGGTGCAGAACGTCTCGGTACTCTCTGTAGAGGTTGAGCTCCTGGGTGGCATGGTATTCTTCAAGATCGTCCTCGGAGTCGTGCATATCTCCATCATAGGTAATCCTGGCTACCCCGGGGCGAGGCGTAGCGGATACGACACCGGCGAGGCTGCGATCACGCTCGACGGCCGAATACATTCTGCGCAACTTCTCCAATCCTACAGCAGTGTGTCTTGACGATGTGCTGCCGGAATCAGATGCCAGCTCCGCCGATGATACGGAGAGATGCCCTGGTCGCGCAGTGCTTGGCGATGCTGTGCCGAGCCATATCCTTTGTTATGAGACCAGCCGTAGTCGGGGTAGAACGCATCAGCCTCGGTCATCAGTCGGTCGCGACAGACCTTGGCCACAATGGATGCGGCAGCCACACTCGCACAGTCCCGGTCGGCCTTGACCTGTAGATGTACTCGAAGCTCATCCGGGAGATGCCGCTGTTCCTCAGCGACCTCGACCGGCAGGCTTAACAGCCAGTTGAATTTTCCATCCAGGATTAGCACATCGGGCACCCGGTGATGTCGCCTCACCAGGTCATACCAGGCCCGGTACCCGGCGACCGCCAGCGCGGCGTTGATCCCCCACCGGTCAATTTCTGCCGGCTCGGCGTGGCCGATGCCCACCATCCACGATGTGTGAATCGTGTCTGAGAGAGTTTCTCGACGTCGGGCAGACAGCATCTTGGAATCCCGCAACCCCGGGATGAGGAGCGTGGTGAATGGGGAAACAGCACTGATTCCCACCGTTACTGGCCCAGCCAGCGCACCGCGTCCGACTTCGTCCATGCCGGCCACCAGGATGGTGTCTTTGGGATAGTGGTCGGGCCGGTGGGTACTTTCGTCGGCGGCGAGCTGACGTTCTGTCGCGAAGCTAGCGTCGGCAACCATTAGGGTTCAGGCACGTCGTTGAAAGGTTCGTCATTCGACCCGGCCGGGCCCCACCGGTCAATGGGCCAGGCAATGACCTCAGCACGTCCGACCACATCATCGACGTTAACGAATCCGTCGTTGGGCCCTTCCTGGTGGGCTCGGGAGTCTCCCGAGGCATTGCGGTGATCGCCCATCACCCAGAGCTTGCCTTCAGGCACGGTGACGTCGAAGTCTTGGTCGGATCCCGAGGCACCCGGATACACGTAGGGCTCGTCAATGATCTCCCCGTTGACTTGAATCTTGCGGGTTTGTTCATCGACGGTGACGTGATCGCCAGGCATGCCGATGATACGTTTCACCAGGTGCTGTTCTGAGGAATTTGGGAGGAGACCAACGCCTTCGAACACAGTCTCAAAGACGTTGCTGTCGTCGTCAACCGGCGGGAGCCAGCCCTGCGTATCTTCGAACACGACGATATCACCGCGTTTCAGGTCGGCCACCCCGGGAACCATGAGGTTGACGAAGATCCGGTCATTGACTTGCAGAGTGTTCTCCATTGATCCGGAGGGAATCACGAAGGCCCGGAAGAAGAAGGTTTTGATGATAAAAGACAGGACGAGAGCAGCGACGACAATAATGAGGATTTCTCGCACATTGACCCAGATACGACGTCCCAGACTCGGTGCGTCTTGGCGGTCATCACCCTGGTATGCAACATCATCGGACTGCTCGTTCAGATCAACGTCCTTGTCTAATTTGCTCATCGTGGATTTACTCTACTCTCTGGAAGTTCGAACAGGTCCTAGCACGCGTTCATTGTGCACCATGCCACCACCGGGGGCACCCAGCAAATCCCGAGAATCGAGGGAGGATTCCCGGTTGTCCCCCAGGAGAAAGACTCTGTCTTCGGGTACCGTGACGTCAAACGCTGTGCTTGAGGCAGGCCGGTCAGGCTCAGCAAGATAGTGCTCTTCGTGGAGCTCTTGGCCGTTGATTTCGATGCGACCGTTCGCGGTGCAGCAGGTGACCCGGTCTCCGCTGATGCCAATCACTCTTTTGACCACGTTGTCACGACTCGGGGCGATGCCGATCCATGCTCCCACGCTTTCGAGCACGTCCTGGAACGGTTGTTCCGGTTGATAGGGGGTAAATGAGCCTTGAGCATCGATGACCACCACATCTCCGCGCTCTACCGGATGGTGCTCGTAGTAGTCCGGGTCGATCCAAATACGCTCTCCGACTTGCAGTCCGGGTTCCATGGACTCAGAAGGAATCACGTACGAGTCGCTAAACCACCAGCGCAAGGTGAACACGATCGCCAGCACCACCACCAGCACGAAAATCAGCCCCCACATCAGGGCTTTGGCTCCCCCCGACACAGCAACGGACCGCGAGCCATCACGAGGGCTCACGGTCCGTTGCTGGTTCTGCTGTGTCACCGTCAGGACAAGCTACTGATCAGCGCTGACTAGGAGTCAACGCGCTTCTCGGGAATACGAGCAGCCTTACCGTGACGATCGCGCATGTAGTACAGCTTGGCACGACGCACGTCACCGCGCTTCTTGACCTCGATCTTGTCGATCACGGGAGAGTGCAACGGGAACTTGCGTTCAATACCGACGCCGAAGGACGTCTTGCGCACGGTGAAGGTTTCGCGCAGGCCCGAGCCCTGACGGCCCAGAACGTAGCCTTCGAAAACCTGAACACGCTGGGTCTTACCCTCGATAATGTTCACGTGAACAGCGACGGTGTCGCCGGCCTGGAAATCAGGAATGTCGTTGCGCTTCGACTTTGCATCGAGCTGATCTAAGATGTTCATGGATCTCTCCTGGTGGGACGCCGCAGGTCACCCACGTCATACAGCAAGCTCTTGACGTCTTGCGATGGAAATTTCGAGACACCCTTGTTGAGGGTTGTCCCGGTGCACACAGGCGGTACGCTATCCCCCGCGGCAGACAGCGGACCCAGCGGGCACGAGTATCTATTATGCCAGATCCTTGCGGATTTTCCATAAATCAGGTCTGCGACTCTTGGTTCGTTCCTCAGCTTGTGCTAAACGCCACGCGTCGACTTTGCCGTGATCTCCGGAAAGAAGTACCTCGGGGACCTCTCGTCCCCGCCACGTGGCGGGTTTGGTGTAGACAGGATATTCCAAGAGCCCATCTGAATGGGATTCTTCCACCAACGACGCAGGGTTTCCTACCACTCCAGGAATCAATCGCCCGATAGCTTCGATCATGGCCAAGGTCGCGACTTCTCCCCCATTGAGCACATAGTCGCCCAAGGACACAAGGTGCACTTCGAAGAGTTCTTCAGCCCACTCAAACACTCGTTCATCGATGCCCTCATAGCGTCCGCAGGCAAAAACCAGATGTTCGCAGTCCGCTAGGGTCGCGGCGGTGGGTTGAGCGAAAACCTCCCCGGACGGAGTCGGGATCACTAAATGCGGTGTGCCATAGCCCAGGTGTTTGCCGTGGGATGCCACTTCTTCCAGAGCACGTGCCCACGGCTCCGGTTTCATGACCATTCCAGCCCCACCACCGTAGGGTGTATCGTCCACGGTGCGATGCCGGTCGGTGGTCTGGTCCCTGAGATCATGGACATGAATCTCCAGCAGGCCCTTGTGGCGGGCTTTACCGATCAGCGAGACGTCCAGGACCTCGAAAAACTCGGGAAAGATGCTAATAATGTCGATGCGCATCGGGGTTAGTCCTGTCCCAGTTCCAATAAGCCAGCAGGCGGGGTGAGGATCACCAGTTGTTGGTCCACGTCGATCTCCGGAACGATTTCGACCACGAAGGGTACGAGGTTTGTCGTGCCGTTGGTGCGTGTGACTTCGAGCAAGTCCTGGGCCTCCCCAGGGATCAGGTCCGAGATGGTACCGATCGTCTCACCCTCAACAGAGTCGAGTTTGACCGTAAAGTCCGCTAAGTCTTCGGCGTACCACGCATCATCATCGTCTTCCAGGTCTTCCGGTTCAGCATAGAGCTGGCAATTACGGTACTGTTCGGCCTGGTTCCGGTCGCTGATCTCTTCGAAGGACAGGAGCAAAATATGCTTATTCCAGCGGGCGTTGTTGACCGTCAGGCTACCAGCTAATGGCGAGTCTTTTTTTCCATGATCCACGGTGAGCACCGCGCCGGGAACAAAACGAGTTTCTGGGGTGTCTGTGAAGATCTGAACGGTGACGTCGCCTTTAATGCCGTGGGGTTTGCCGATCCGGGCCACTCTCACGAGCCCGTCTAGCTTTTCCTGGGCCATGCCGATTCTTGCTCCTTAGTACCTGCTGGTGCTGGGTGGTTGTCATGTTAAAACACCGAGGGTTCCTAGAACAATGTGATCGGTGTTCTAGGAACCCTCGAGGTCATCTCTGCTTTTAGTGACGACGGTCCGTGTCAACCACGTCTACTCGCACCGAGTATCCGGCCAGCCCGTCAACGACAGCGCGCAGGGCATTGGCGGTCCGACCTTTTCGGCCTATAACACGGCCGAGATCGTCGGGATTTACTCGCACTTCGAGAAGCTCGCCACGGCGGTTTTCACGGAGGTCAACCTGTACGTCCTCGGGATAATCAACGATCCCTCGGACCAGGTGTTCCAACGCTTCTTGCAACATGATTATTCAGACTTTTCTTTGCTGTCTGCGTTCTCTTCAGTCGCAGACTCATCGGTGCTCTCTTCAGCCTGGCCCTCAGCCTGGTCTTCTTCCTTGTCATCACCCTTCGGGGTAATGGCCTCAGGAATAATCACCGACCCCTTCTCCGGAGCAACAAACTCCTCTTTAGCTTCCGGCTGCTTCAAGGTGGACTCGTCGTAGGACTCGCCCTTGAACTTCTGCCAGTCGCCAGTCAGCTTCAGCAAAGCCTGGACCTGTTCGGTCGGCTGAGCGCCGACCGACAACCAGTACTGAGCACGCTCAGAGTCAATCTTGATGAAAGAAGGGTTCTGCGTCGGGTGGTAGAGACCGATCTCTTCGATGGCACGACCATCACGCTTGGTGCGGGAATCCATCACCACAACACGGTAGTGCGGCGAACGAATTTTACCCAGACGCTTCAGACGAATTTTTACAGCCACTGTTGTGGTTACTCCTCTTTCTCACATTGAGTGCACGTCAACGTTTTCACTGGGGATCAAAGTTGAAACGTAGCGTGCGAACGGAAACGCAGAGGAAAGGATAGAGGGTCGTTTCCTCCGCGAATCAGTACCGAACCATTATGCCAGACAACGCACTCTTATTTCCACTCGACGCCCCGTGGTGGATAACCCCTATTTCAGGAACTTCTCGAAGCCTTTCGGCAAGTTGAGCTGACTGGGATCCATTCCCTGAGAGTTTTGAGCACCACCAAAAGAGCTGCCTTTCAAGGGATTTGGCTTGGGACGGTTAGCGGCTTTCTGCGCTTGCTCCCGCGCTGCAGCCTCCGCTTTAGCGGGGTTGCCGTAGCGCTGTTTCTTGGCGTTCTTTTTGCCACCTTTACCTTTTTTCTTGCCCCCGTGGCCACCCGCTGGCATACCGGGAATATTGGGCATGCCAGGAATACTCGGCATGCCTCCACCCGAGGCCATCTTCTTCATGACTTTCTGAAGCTGGCCAAACTGTTCGACCAAAGTATTGACGTCAGAGACTTTAACCCCAGAACCTTTTGCGATGCGAGCGCGTCGCGATCCGTTCAGGATCTTCGGCGCGTTCCGTTCATGCGGGGTCATCGACCGAATAATAGCTTCAATACGGTTAATGTGGGAATCGTCGAATTGGTCAAGTTGTTGGCGCATACTCTGGGCGCCGGGCATCCGCATCAACAGCTTCTTCATTGACCCCATGTTCTTGAGTTGCTGCATCTGCGACAAGAAGTCGTCAAAGGTGAAGTCCTCTTGCCCGGCGAACTTCTTCGCCATCTTTTCGGCTTCGGCCTTGTCCCAGTTACGTTCGGCCTGCTCGATCAGGCTCATCACGTCACCCATGTCGAGGATACGTGATGCCATGCGATCGGGGTGGAAGACTTCAAAGTCTTTGATGCTCTCCCCGGTGGAGGCGAACATAATGGGTTTGCCCGTGATGTGTTTGACCGACAGGGCGGCGCCACCGCGAGCGTCCCCGTCCATCTTCGACAGGACGACACCGGTAAAACCGACACCTTCGTTAAACGCCTGAGCGGTGGCCACCGCGTCCTGACCGATCATCGCGTCGAGGACGAACAGCACTTCCTGCGGGTTAGTCGCAGCTCGGATATCAGAGGCCTGCTGCATGAGCTCTTGGTCGACACCGAGGCGACCAGCGGTATCGATAATCACCACGTCGTGTTGCCGTTTCTTCGCTTCATTAACCCCGTCCAGGGCAACTTGGACCGGGTCACCAGTGGGATCTTCGAACTCCGAGGAGACGCCTGGGTGGGGAGCAAAAACAGGAACTCCGGCCCGTTCACCGTTGATCTCCAACTGACGAACAGCGTTCGGACGTTGCAAGTCAGCTGCGATCAACATCGGGGTATGCCCGTCTTCTTTAAGATGACGGGACAGCTTGCCGGCAAGGGTTGTTTTACCCGCGCCTTGCAGACCCACCAACATGATCACCGTCGGCGGGGTTTTCGCGAACTGGATACGACGGGTCTCGCCTCCAAGGATCTCTTCCAGTTCAGCGTTGACGATTTTGACAACCTGCTGGCCTGGGTTGAGCGCCTGGGAGACTTCTTCACCCAAAGCACGTTCCTTCACGCGCTTGATGAACTCACGCACCGCGGGAACAGCAACGTCAGCATCGAGCAATGCACGGCGAATTTCCCGAGCAGTTGCATCAATATCCGCCTCGGTCAGGCGACCTTTACCCTTCAGATTCTTGAAGGTCGACGTCAGACGGTCTGTCAGAGATGTGAACACTGGAAAGAAACTTCCTTCGGAAACGGTTATTAGCTCCTACCCAGGGTAGCAAGACTTACGTCGGTCTTCAGAAATAGTCAAGTCTGCCTGAGGAATACCAGCGTGACCCCTCAGTCAGAGAGAAACTCACATCACTGTAGACCGTAGCTCCAGTAGCCTTGATGCCGAGTAGGGGTTAGGGCTTGGGAGGTTTATCGCTCAGCACCCGGGAAGGAACCCAACCAGTACCCACCTTGGCAACCACGCGGGTCCACGAACCCTTCGAACCCAACACTCGAACGCGCTCACCAGCCGGAACCGTCCCAATCCGACGCGTCTTCGACGACGTACCAGCACGCATCGGACCAGACGAGGTCACATACTGATATGTCTTCACAGAGGATTCAAATTTGGAAACTTTGGAAGACGCATTGGACCGGATGCTGGGCAGTAGCGCATTCAGGCGGGCCCCGGGGCATGCAGTAGCGTTGGTATGGCGGTGGCCAAGAATGACGGGCGACGAAACGTGAGTACCGCTCTTATAACGCGCGGTCGAGCCCGGAGAAGCGCGCGAGACAAGTGTTGTTTTCCCTTGCGGGTTGAGATCGTACTGGTGCGCCTTCCACGCCAGAACCCGTGTCAGCGAGTTCACCATAGCTGTCGGCGGAGTAGCTGCCTCGAAGTTCCCGATGGCACTGACACCAATAGTGTCTGTGTTGAATCCTCCGGCCTGTGCTCCTATCGGCAAAGAATCCATCGACCCCTTGCGGCCTTCGTAGATCGTTCCATACCGATCGACGAGGAAGTGATATCCGACATCTCCCCAGTCCAGCGTCCGGGCATGGTAGCTATAGATACCGCGAACTTGCGCATAAGCTTGTGACCGCGAGTAGTTGTTGGTCCCCGCTGTGTGGTGGACGTACATCGCTTTGAGCGTGCTGGATTGCTTGCTGGGAGACGCCCAGGATTCGTTGGCACCCCACTGTGACCTTCGGACGATCGTTGGTCGACCTACGCTAGGGTTCTTCTTGCTGGTGGAAACATGGCTGGCGGTGTTGGCAACCACAGCTCCATCATTATCCGAAACACCGGGGTCGATCAGTGTAACCTCCAGGCCCGAAGGAACCTCCCCTGATTCGGTGTTGACGCGAACCTGCACGGCGTCTGCTTCCGTGGTCGCAAGTGGCTCTGTACCGATAACATCGCCCTCGGCCATTTCGTCATCAATGATCTCCAGTGATTCCCACTGAGACCAACGATCTTGCTCGCGAACGCGGATCGAAACATTAGTGACGATTTCAGAAGTGGATCGATGCCAGGTCACACCGGCAATCACGAAATCAATGGATTCCAGAGGAACAGTCAGCGCAGACAGCTCGCCTTCGTCGCTCTCCCCATCCAGAGCAGACTCGCTCAGATGGTCTTCTTCACGATCAGTCGCCGGTTCCGACCCTTCCGCTGCATCGGTAACCGTTTGCCTGGTTTCTTGGTCTGCTACAGTCTCATCGTCCTCAACAGCGTTCTCGCTCGGGTCAGCATCGACCGGTTCGGGATCCGCCAGTTCAGACTCGGTGGATTCCGAGTCGGTGGGTGCAGACTCACTCAGGGCAGACTCAGTTGGATCCTCCGAAACCTCGTTCGTCGCCGGGCTATCCCCCTCTTCATGGGCTTCTGCGTTCAGGGGCTCGGGCGAGGTCTCGGCTTCGATCTCTTCGCCCTCGGGAAGGGCTTCCCGAGAGACACCATCGATAGAAAATACCTGGATATCTTCACTGTGCACCTCCGCCTCAGGAAAGTCAGCCTCTGCAGGTCCTTCGGCGGTTTCGGCAGGCTCGTCGACTGTAGCATTTTGGCTGTGAACCGCAACAGAAACGGTGTCGGCTACTGCTGGACTGACGGTGGAGACACCGAGAGCAAGAAGAACGAATGAAACGGTGAGCTTTTTTCGCAAAGTGAAGCCAGGCATAAGGGGCCTATCCAAGGGGTGTGAGAGAAATGTGAAGACAGTGAGACAGAAGTGTCTAATTAGACAACCATCATGCTACCACAGGGAGACAATCTCAAAGCCGATCGCCTTGCATTAAGAGCGATGCGACCCCCAGACAGCTGAAGCCCTCCACCGAGACAGAAGCGAGCCGGTTCACCAATCGCTCCTGGCCGGGAAGAGGACTTCAATCGTTGCCATGTCACTGAATCAACTCACAGGACTGGGGCACGTCGATAAGACGCCACCTGTCCGGATGGTCTGAGTCAGTGCCACGGAGGTTACTCTGCTATCAGCGCGTCAACGAAACCGTGCGTGTCGAACGGGGCCAAGTCGTCGGCACCCTCGCCCAGGCCAATCAGCTTGACAGGAACACCCAGCTGACGCTGGATTGCGACCACGATGCCTCCCTTAGCAGATCCGTCGAGCTTGGTCAGCACAATACCTGTAACGTTGACGGCTTCGGTAAAGACCTTTGCCTGGGTCAGGCCATTCTGTCCCGTTGTGGCATCGATAACAAGCAGGACCTCGCGGACCGGCGCTTGTTTCTCAGAAACACGCTTAATCTTGCCGAGCTCGTCCATGAGGTTACCCTTGTTCTGCAGACGTCCGGCGGTATCGACGATCACGGTATCGACTTCAGATTCGATGCCCTTCTGCACGGCGTCGAAAGCGACTGAGGCTGGGTCGGTTCCTTCTGCCTCGGAACGTACCGTCTCAACCCCAACGCGGGACCCCCACGTCGCCAGCTGTTCGGCGGCAGCTGCACGGAATGTATCAGCTGCACCAAAGAGCACCGAATGATCTTCAGCCACGAGAACGCGACCAATTTTACCGACAGTGGTGGTCTTGCCCACTCCGTTGACGCCCACCACCATCACAACGGAGGGAAGGCCTTCTTGACGCGATACGGCCAGACGACGATCCATCGTCGGGTCTACCAAGTTAATGAGTTCTTCGCGGAGCATCTCACGGACTTGCTCGGTGTCTTTCGTGCCCTCAACGGTGACTCGTTCACGGAGCTTATCGACAAGTTCCAGTGCGGGACCGGAACCAAGGTCTGCGGTCAACAGAGTCTCTTCGATTTCATCCCAGACATCGTCATCAATGTCGTCCTGGGACAAGAGGGCGAGCAACCCTTTGGAAAAGATGTTGTTGGATTTCACGAGACGCGCACGCAGGCGCCCCAAACGGGTCTTGGCTGCTTCTGGTTTCTCCAGCTCGGGAGCAATCGGCTCCTCGATGACAGTCTCAAGCTCGTCGACTTCGGTCTCAGCCTGAGCTTCCTCCGATGGAGGCAGAACCGGTGTCTCATCTGGGACGGCAGTTTCTGCAACATCCTCCGGAGATGGAGCAACTTCCTCCGGAGTTGCGGTGGTTGTGTACACCACCTTCGTTTCATCAGGTCGATCCGAGACAAACGTCGACACCAGACCGACTAAGACGGGCAGAACAACGGCGCTGATAATAAGGATTTCCACCTCTTCAGTCTTTCATATTCTCCGGGTTCTTGCCGAGCCAGTTTCAGCCCGTTGCTAAGAGCACACTGAGGACAACCGAATCAATCCGGGCTTCGTGATTAAATCGAATATATGCCCCAAGATCGCGATGTCCCGAAAATTCCAGCAGAGCTAAAAGTCCTCATTACAGCGACCTTCCTCATCGCGATCGGGTTCGGTATCGTTGCCCCGATTCTTCCTTTGTATGCAGAGTCGTTTGGTGTCGGGGCATTTGCGGTCTCAGCTGTGGTGTCCTCATTCGGTTTAGCTCGCTTACTCTTCGCCCCCGTCTCCGGCCGAGTCACCAGTAAGTTTGGTGAACCCTATGTCTACACCACCGGCGTCACCATTGTGGCGCTGTCGATGTTTTTGGTGGCCCTTGCTCAGACCTACCCACAACTTCTCATCTTCCGTGGTTTGGGAGGCATTGGCTCCACCCTCTTTACCGTTTCCGCGATGTCGTATCTGGCCCGTAAGTCTCCCCCAACAATCCGCGGGCGGATCTCTGGCGCATATGCCTCTGCTTTCTTGCTAGGCAATATTTTTGGTCCCATCGTCGGCGGTGCTCTTGCAGGGTTGGGGCCTCGTGCTCCTTTTATCATTTATGGTTGTTCCCTTGTGGTCGCCGCGTCGGTCGTCTTCTTCACCCTCACCGGCGTCGGTCGTAGCAAAACGCACCGACCGGCACCAGATGACCGACCGGCGATGAAGCTCAGGCAGGCACTGAGCAATAGTTCTTATCGGGCAACGCTGACATCATTTTTTGCCAATGGCTGGGCTGCGTTCGGGGTGCGAAACTCCGTGACTCCCCTCTTTGCCGCCTCGGCCTTCGCGGGAATGACCTTCTTCCTCGACGGTCCGCAAACCGCGGCGGTCGGGTTGTCCTTATTTGCCGTGGGCAACGTAATTGCTGTGACCTTCTCGTCGAGGCTCTCCGACCGGATTGGGCGTAAGCCCCTGATCGTCTCCGGATTATTCATCGCTGGCGTGACAACTGGCGTGCTCGGCGTGTTCGTTAACCCTTGGTTATTCTTAGCCCTCAATACCATCGCCGGTGCCGGAACGGGTTTGCTCAACGCCCCACAACAAGCTGCGATTATTGACATCGTGGGTCAAGACAAGAAGGCAGGAACTGTGATGGCGACGGCCCAAATGGCATCCGATGTCGGCGGCATTGCCGGACCGTTATTGGTCGGGCTCATTGTCGACGTCGCTGGCTACGCCTGGGGCTTTGGCCTCACCGGGGTTATCTTGGTCACCGCCGCACTGGTCTGGACGTTTTCGCCCGAGACAAACGTCCCTATCACTCCGGGAGGCCCCCGGACCGGGTCCTTACCGAAGATTGATCCGACTCAGTCAGAGGCTAAGACTATGTTTCGTCATGACTCAGACGCTGGCTGATGACCTGGGATACCCCATCTCCACGCATTGACACACCGTAGAGAGCATCGGCGATGTTCATCGTGCGCTGTTGGTGGGTGATAATAATCAGCTGCGAGTCCCGTTGGAGTTCTTTGAAGATCGTCAGCAACCGGGAAAGATTAGCGTCATCCAGCGCAGCTTCTACCTCATCCATCACATAAAAGGGTGAAGGCCGGGCTTTAAAGATCGACACCAGTAGCGCAACGGCGGCTAGCGACCGCTCGCCTCCAGAGAGTAACGATAGCCTCGTGACTTTTTTACCGGCCGGACGGGCATGGACTTCAATGCCCGTTTCCAACATGTTCTCCGGATCGGTCAGGACGAGCGCTCCTTCACCTCCGGGAAAAAGCGTGGAGAAAACATGCTCAAACTGAGCGGAGGTATCCTCGAAGGCTTCTCGAAAGACCCTGAGCACCGTCGCATCGACATCCTCAATAATCTGCAACAGGTCCCTGCGAGAATTCTCTAGGTCCTCCAACTGTTCACTGAGGTATTGGTGTCGTTCCTGCACCGCCGAGTACTCTTCCAAAGCCAGCGGATTGACTTTGCCGAGCGCGCGCAATTCACGCTCGGCCTTCTTCAAGCGTTTCTCCTGTTCGTCTCGACGGTAAGCAGTCGACGATACAGCCTCGTCCTGATCTTGCTGGCCCTCGTTAAATTCGGGGATTGGTTGGTCGGTCCCAAAATTCGCGACCAGATAGTCGTGGGTGTACCCCAAAGTGTCCAGACTTTTTTGTTTGAGTTGCTCGAGCTTAATTTCTTGCTCCTGGCGGGCAAGCTGACGAGCGTGGGTACGTTCTTTGAGTTTCTCTAGATCAGATTGAGCCTGCTGGCGTCGGTGAACCAGAGCTTCCCGACGTTGCTGAGTTTTTTCACGAGTGGCCGCGAACTCTTGCTCATCAACCTCAGCACGACGAACCGAACTACCGATCTTTTCCAGAACTGTATTTACGGCCACGTGGACCTGTTCGAGGTGAGAGACTCGGTGTCGTTGCTGGTGTAGCGCGCGGGAATACTCTTGTTCTGCCAGGTGAGCAGCAGATAGCCTCCGCCGGGCTTGTTCCACGCGTTGTTGTGCCTGTTGTTCAGTCGACTCCTGAGTTCGCAACGCCAGCCGCGCATCCGTTTCAGCCCGTCGAGCTTCGACGGCGCGAGCCTCTGCACGCTCGGCTTCTTGTTCGCTCGGCGAATCTTCCGAGGTGTGCTGTTGCGACGCTACCCGCTCGGCAGCCACGGCTGTATCGTAAGCCTCCTGGTATCCTGTCACACGGTTCTGAGCCGCCTGAAGGTGATCGGCAAGCTCCTCCAATTGTTGCTCTGAACGCTCGCTATTCTGCAGGGTTTGGGCCAAGCTATTCTTCGTCGCTGCCTGTCGCTCCAGGTAGGTCGTCTCTCGCCGTCGAGCTTCATCTACCCTCTCGCGGATCTCGTCATGAGTTTGCTGCGAGGTGCGTACTTCCTGTCTCATACCCTCAATGTGTTGCTGTTGAGTCGAGATCTCCGTGTCAAGCCGATCTCGGGTCTTTTCGGCATCATCAAGCGACCCGCGAGCTTCGACATGGCTACTCCCGCCGGCTCCGTGAACCTGGACCCACAGATGCGTCATGAGGTGTCCATTCCGGGTAGCGATCACCACATGGGCATTATCGAGGTCGGTCTCCTCGAAGCGTTGTATAGCGCGTTCGGCTTCCTCGAGGTCTTCGCACAGCACGACGTGTCCGAACAGCTCTTGCAATGTCGCGGTCACGGCAGAATTCGCGTCTGGCTCACGCGCGAAGACGTGGTCTACCGCAGTAACAAGCCCATCAGGGAGTTGTTGCCGCTTCACGTAACTCTCCCCTTCAGAGGTGGGAGTGTAAATCCGCGTGGTCTCAACCTCGCCGTGTTGCAATAAGTCCACAGCAGCCTTGGCGGTTTGCGAGTCATCCGCCCAAAGCTGTTCAACCGCCACCGGTAGCACGGCCGCAACGGCGCGTTCCCACCCAGCTGAGACCACAAATTGAGAACTCAATTCTTCGACAGCCAGATCCATTAAAGACGCCCGAGCCGAGCCCTTGTGTGGTTCCAACGAATCCTTGAGGACCTCGATCCGTGCCTGGATAGCGCTATATTCACGATTCTGCGCGGCCAAGTGTGCCATCAGGTCATCCAGTTGGCCACGCTTCTGGGACAGTTTCCGGTCCGCCTCGTCAAGCTGGCCTTCGATCTGTGCACGTTGCCGTGCTGCCTCATCGGCCTGCGTTTGGTATGCGGAAAGTGAGTTTTGTAGCTCACGAAGACTGTCTTGACGGTACTCTGATTCTTCAGTCACGTGCCTGCGCTGGGCTTTCACTGCTTCCAGTTCAGCGATGGCCGAGGCGAGCTTTGCTTCTGCTGTGGCAATGGCGCGGTGACGTTGGGCCTCTTCTTGCAGTGAGTCCGTATATGCTTGCGAAGCGATTCTTGCTGCACGCTCGGCATCGTCCTTTTCCTGGATGGCCCGCGCCAGGGCCTTATCGGTTTCTGCTCTGGTATCGCAGATTTGCCGATATTCTTCGGCGGCTTGATCAAGCTGGGCTTGCGCTTGCTCGGCGGTGATGGTCGTGGTTTTCGTGATCGGTGCCGACGCGGTCCGCAGCCGTTCGTCGGTCACCGACAGCAACGACCGATACCGTTCCTGCAAACCACTGAGCCCGTACCGGTGTTCACGAGCGACGGTGGCCGCCTGCGTAATGTCGTCGAGTTCTTGGTCCAGCGCGTCCATTTGTTCAGAGACCTGAGTGATGTTCTGGCGAGCCGCGACGAGCTCTTCGTCGTTGCCCCGATCTTGTTCCACCAGATCTGCCACCACCCGCAGTTGCTGCTCCACGTCGTCGGCCAGCAGTCTGGCACGGGCATCTCGGACATCGTATTGGATGCGCTGGGCTTTGCGTGCCGTGTCGGCTTGACGCGAGAGTGGTCCTAGCTGGCGACGGACTTCTTCAGTGAGGTCTCTGACTCGGTCCAGGTTCCCACGCATCGCATCGAGTTTGCGAACCGACCGTTCTTTCCGGCGACGATGCTTCAGAATTCCGGCGGCTTCTTCAATGAACCCCCGTCGCTCCTCCGGTGTGGCATGGAAAATGCGGTCGAGTTGCCCCTGACCGACGATGACATGCATTTCTCGACCGAGCCCCGAGTCACTGAGAAGCTCCTGGATATCGAGCAGTCGGGCCGGTGACCCATTGATTTGGTACTCGGATCCGCCGGCTCGAAACAGGGTGCGGGAAATGGCCACTTCGGAGTATTCAATCGGGAGGGCACCATCAGAATTATCGATGGTCAGGGTCACCTGTGCCCGCCCCAAAGCCTGGCGACCTGAGGTGCCTGCGAAGATGACGTCCTCCATCTTGCCACCGCGCAGGTTCTTCACACCCTGCTCGCCCATCACCCAGGCCAGTGCATCGACAACATTTGATTTCCCCGACCCATTGGGGCCGACGACGGCGGTGATCCCAGGTTCAAATTCGAAAGTAGTTTTGGAAGCGAAGGACTTAAACCCTCGAACCTCGAGCTTTTTCAGATACATTTACACGTCACACCGGACGGCAAATAAGCCCTTATTCACCGAGTCCGTCGTCAAATTGTGGTAAACGAGAGCCCACGCCGAGTAGCTCTGCAATCGCCGAGACAGAACGCGGTGCGGCCCGGCCGTCACCATAGGGGTTTACCGCATTGGCCATCTTGGCGTATGCCTCGTCATTTGTGAGCAACTCGGAGACTTCCTCGACAACGCGCTCTTCGGCGGTACCAATCAGTCGGACGGTTCCGGCGGTCACCGCTTCGGGACGCTCGGTGTTCTCGCGCATCACGAGCACCGGTTTGCCCAGACCTGGTGCTTCTTCCTGAACGCCACCGGAGTCGGTGAGGACGACGGTGCTGAGGTTCATCAAGTGGGTAAATTCCCCGTATGCCAACGGCTCGGTGACGATGACATTTTCTTTGCCTTCCAGGAACGGCAGAATTGCCTCACGCACTACAGGGTTCTTATGGGCTGGCAAAACAATGGTCGCGTCCGGGTGTGAGTCCGACAGTCGTGCCAATGCTCGGCCGACACCGCGCATCGCATCACCCTGGTTCTCACGGCGGTGAGTCGTGACGAGGACGACCTTTCGTCCCTGGTCTACCTGCTCGATCAGTTCTTGCAAAGCAGGTTCACTGAACGGAACACGCTGGTCCACCACTTCAAGCAGGGCATCGATGACCGTGTTACCGGTGACGTAGATATCGTGCGCGTTGACGGCCTCACGGAGGAGGTTATCGCGACTGACCGAGGTCGGTGCTAAGTGAAGAGAAGAAATCTGGGAGGTAATCTTCCGGTTCGCTTCTTCCGGGAACGGGGAAAAGATATTGAAGCTACGGAGCCCGGCTTCGGCATGAACCACTGGCACACCACGGTTGAAGGCGGCAATGGCGCCAGCTGTGGAAGTCGACGTGTCACCTTGGACCACCACGGCATCGGGTTTCTCTTCATCCATGATCGCGTCGAGACCATTGATGGTTTTCGCCATCACCATGTTCAGGGTCTGGCGGGGCTGGATGATATTGAGGTCGTGGTCGGGAGTGATTCCGAAAAGCTCATTCACCTGGTCCAACATTTCCCGGTGTTGTCCAGTGACGGTCACCACACACTCGAATTGATCCGACTCCTGAAGAGCTTTCACAATCGGGGCCATCTTAATCGCTTCGGGGCGGGTGCCGTAGACCGGCATGATTTTCATTATGTCTCTACTCCTACATCACTACGACACAACGACCTCACGCGGCAGTGAGCCGGTGATTTCATTTTAGTATGCCGAGACAACCCTACACAGCTACCACCCTAATCAGCACATTTTCGTTGGGAGGGCCGAGATAAACATATGACCTTTCTCGATATCCTTTCCTTAGTACCCGCATGACTGCACTGTGATCACTGTGATCGCCGACATTCCCCGGGCTAGATACTGATCGCGCTGGTGCTCGGTACCTTTATCACGTTTTGCGGGCTGTCCTTTCTTCTGATGAACGTGAGAACTGTATATCTCCCCGATTCCTCAACGCCAGTAAAAGCGTACCGAGGAGTGTCTTGGTACCAAACTTCGGAGATTTCTGTCCCATCGCGATACAGGTAGAAAGCCCATTCATACTCACTCGGTTCGACACTGGCGAAATCGTTAGCCACAAGTATTCGCCCATGGATACGTTGCACGGTTGTCACTGAACTAGTGGGATCAGGATAAGACAGTGCGGCCGATGATTCACGCAGATCTGTAATCAGCCGAACCTTGGTTCGTGGAGCGGTTTCGTCCGCAGAAAGTCCTGGAACCGATAGGGTCTTCAGTGAGGCGATCTCGGGTGGGGGTGGCGTCACGACATCCAAGGCCGAGGCGACTTTTCCGAGAATGGTTGATCTGTTCAGTATACCCTGCTCCATCGTCCTTAATACTGCTTCATGTTGTTGTTGCAGAGGCTCTTGAAACTGCTCTGGAGCGTGTCCAACGATCGTCGCGAACCCTTCACGGATGAAGAGATCTCCAGCTCGCTGAGCGTTGAATGTGAAGCGCTGCGCGTCTGCCTCATCGCGTCGAATCTGTACGGTTTTGCCACTATCCGCTACATCATACGATTCGCGCCATGAGTCGTCGTCCGGCACCTTTTTCAGCTCTGCAGTGGTGAGACGGCTTGTCCACTGATCACTGTCGAAAGGGTACTTCAGCAACTGGGGCGCCGAAGCCTGGAATATGTCTTTGACCAGCTTGCCTTGGGTTCTTTCGTGGAATTCAGCGAGTCGCGACGCTTGCAAAAAGTAAGGATTAGCCAGTGGAAACAAGGGGACTTCGCGCTTGTCTAAAGCCTGTCGCGTGATACCGAAATGGTACCTATTCCTAGTCCGAAAGTAGTATCCGTCGAGGCGTTGGAACAGGTCGGATCCCCTAGAGCGTTTAAAGGTTCTTTCGAAATGCTCAGCAACTAATGGTTTGAAGTGCTTATTCGCAAGCCGGGGGTAGCTGTGCGCTTGGAGAAAAAAGTTGAAGACCCGCGGGTCCGACATCGATACGCCCTTTCCAAGTTCCCGGAAAACACGGTTAGCCAGACCTTCAGCAGACCCCGGGACGCGAAGTAGCTCTCCTCCACCTCCGCGGATCGTCATCTGGGGAATGGCGTATTCTCCTGAAAAATCGGACAGAAACATCTCGTAGTTGCGATTCGAATCGCGTATTTGATGGGTGAAGACACGCTCACTGAACAATAAGGATAAACCGCACTGTTCAGTAGGGCCCCACCACTCCATGCCGTGATCAGCGCGAATCGCATTGGCGAGCTGAATATCTCGCCCGTAAACCTTACGTTTCTTACCCTCATATCTTCGTGGGTCAAACGTCAAGACCTTGAAGTCTTGATGAGCACCAGTCAGTGTCAGGAGCGCTAGAGCGAGCCGGGAGTCAACGCCTCCGGAAAGGGTGATAACTTTCCGAGCGGACAACGAATTCACTGCAGTCGTCAAGGACTCTCTGGCTAGCTCTATGCCTAACGACACGGCGTCGGTGTAGTCATTGATTGTCTCAGAGCCCCCCAGTGTAACCCGCGGACGGATGGTCGCTTGGCGACCGGTAATCTCGAGGACGCAATCTGGCTCGAGAATATGTATTTGTTCTGCCATGGTCGTCGAGTCACTCATCCCCTCGGCAGTCCGGCCACGACTAGTTAGAGCGGCAACGTATGTACTGAGATTCAGATGAACCGAAACACCGGACTCTCGAAGAGCAACCGCAACGGCGATAAAGCTATCCGACAAGACCACCCCACGCCTAGGGATAATTGCATAAAAGACTGGTCCAAATCCGAAGCGATCGGCAAAAACAAGGTGTTTCACTCCTGACAACAGGTGTCGAGAACTAGCTATGGCTAGCCATTCCCCAGGAGCATCACGCAAGTCGGCAATCGTGAGATTCTCGGGGTGAGCGAACCCAAATTCTCCCCGGCAAAGCTGTTTGCCTGTCAAAGCAAGTCCACCGAACTCCGCAACCTTCGTATTTGGCTTCCACTTACCCGGGACCGCACTTTCTTCGATGGTCCGAGCTCGGGTATCAATCAGCACAGCGCGAACGACGGATGAGGACTGAGAATTCATGGTTGCCTTCTGAACGACAGCTCGGGGGTATATCGACTGGGCACAACCATCTGTGGCCGTAGCTTCACTCAATGGCTGGTTTGACCCGGCATCCCTACAAAACTATCAGCTTCGGCGAATACCTCAGCTTATCTGCACGGGTGATCCTCGTTCTGCCATTTACCTCCCAGTTCGGACGACCCTCCTAGCATCTGGCAAGATCGTTTCGCCGTGGCGATACAATGTAGTCTCAATGTGAAGGTGCAGATTCCCTGCAACGGCACAAAGAAGACCTCTTGATGCCGTTGTATGTGGAGGAGCAGGAAAGGCTGTAGCGAGAAGTATGGCGTCTACCAACGACAAGGAAGCGGGTCATCCACAAACCGCTGAGTTCGTTTCGGCCGTAAAAGATTCGTATCCAGGTGTAGACAAGCTCACTCCCATCGGAGGGCGTCCTGGAATCGGAAAGTATATTCGTCAGCTATGGCAACGGCGTCACTTCATTTGGCGTCAGTCGCGAGGCCGCGTTGTTACGGGCAACGACGACGCCAAGCTGGGGCCACTTTGGTTGGTTCTTCGCCCAACTCTCGACGCAGCTTTCTACTGGATTATCTTCGGGCTGTTGTTGCAATTCGATCGGGGCATGGACAACTTTGTGGCCTTTGTCATTATTGGTGTCTTCATGTTCCAGATGACCAGTAGTGCCTTGGGAACCGGTAGCAAGGTGATCGCGTCGTCTCGCTCACTGATACGGGCTTTCAAGTTCCCGCGGATGGCGCTGCCTTTAGGAGAGGCTCTCTACGATTTGTTGCAAAGAGGCCCGGCCTTTTTGATGATGTTCTTGATCATCATGGCTATCCCTCCCCACGAACTTCCAGAGTGGAGTTGGCTCCTCTTCCCCATCATTCTGCTCATTCACGTCGTCCTAAATTTTGGCATCACGCTACTTGTTGCTCGGCTGGCGGTCGTTTTCCCTGACCTGAGTAAGGTGATTCCTTTTCTAACTCGCCTGCTCATGTACGGCTCTGGAGTGATCTTTCCGATCACCCGGTTTACGACTAGATATCCAACGTTGGAAGCCATAATCGAGCTGAATCCGATCTACACCGTCTTACTGATGTACCGCGAAATACTCATTGATGGCACGGTGCCAGCAGTCGAGCATTGGTTGGTTCTCTGCGGTTGGGCCGTTGTGTTGTTTGTCGCTGGGTTTCTAGTGTTTTGGCAAGGAGAGGAATCTTATGGTCGCGAACGAAACGTCTAAGCCTAAGAACTCTCCCACCCCGGAACCGGACGAGAGCGAGGACACCATTTCACCAACCACGACAGAGCTCGGAGAGCTCACGATGCTCGCCACAGACATTGAGCTCACTTACCGCGTGCGGATTTTAGATGAAGGCAAAGAGCGCGGATTAATTCAGTCACGCGGCAAGAAGACATCGTTTCAGGCGCTGAAAGGGATCTCGCTGGCAGCGCGCGAAGGTGAATTCATTGGGCTCGTAGGGCGAAACGGGTCGGGTAAAAGTACCTTGCTCAGGGTTCTCGCCGGTGTCGAGACTCCGAACTCAGGCCAGGTCGTGGCACGCTCCACACCGCAGCTACTGGGTGTTGGCGCCGCACTCTTGCCGAACCTCACCGGTATCGACAATATTCGTATCGGACTATTGGCCATGGGACTCACACCGGCACAGGTCGAAGAGAAAGTGCCCGAGGTTGTCGAACTGGCAGACATTGGTGACTTCGTACGGATGCCGATGCGTACCTACTCGTCCGGTATGGGAGCTCGGCTCCGTTTCTCGATCTCTGTGTCGGCAGACCCGGATATCTTGATGATCGATGAGGCCCTTTCCACCGGTGACGATGCCTTCCGACAACGCTCGAATCAGGCCATGAAGGACTTGATCGCCCGCTCCGGTACGGGATTCCTCGTTAACCACTCGCCCTCTGCAATTCGTGAAATGTGTACTCGAGTCATCTGGCTCGATAAGGGTGCAGTTGTCGAAGATGGCGAACCTGACGAGGTGATGAAGCACTACAGCTATTTCATGAATGCGTTGCGGCGCCACGGCGAAAATGTCGCCCAGGGTGTGAAGGAAAAGCACATGCAGACATTCCAGGATCGGATTGACGACATTGTGGAAGACGGCCAGCCATCATAACGAGGCCATACCTCATGGCGTCCTGTCATCTTTAGCCTAAACGCACTTCTGCCCCTCCCAACGATGTACTGGGAGGGGCAGAGATATGCGGGACCTTACGGGTTTTAGCTCTCAATCAACCGCAAGATTTTTCCTGAGATGACTCCTGGACGGAAATGCTTATGCATATAGTCACGAACTGCATATGACTCGTCGAGCAGAGCCTGGGGATCTGCGGCCAGCGACCGAATTCGCTGGACAGCGCTGTCGATATCGTCAACAAGCCACCGTGTTCCATATACTTGCTCTGCTCCAGCCCAAGGTAGGATCACCGGAACACAGCCCGCAGCCCCTCCTTCAGCAACCACCTGATGAGTTCCTTCATGATCACTCGTCGACAGAATGAAACCGGGGACGGTGGTATACCATTCTGCAAGGTCAGGACTGTGGCCATCAAATACTACAGCGTCTTTTAACACCGGTGAGGATTCGATCCGCTCATAAACCCTCTGGAAGTACTCCTGTTCTGCGGGTCTATCCTGCAACCAGGGATACTCCGTATATTCTTTCCCTTTGACGATCAGCTTATACTCTTGGTCCTTAGATGCGAGTTGCTCGATGATGTCCAAAGCTCGATCGAACCGTTTGGACTGCGGAACAGACCCGACAAAGCCGATATTCTTCGGGTTAATCTCGCTTCTATAGGTGAGAAATCGGCCCATATCGAACGTATTGCCGATGACGAAGCTCTTAGACGTCGGAATACCATAGCGAACCTGCGCCCTGCGCATCCCTACCGGCGAGACGAAAATAAACGCATCAACATTTTTGAGGATTGCTTGGTCTAGAAACTTCGTTCTCAGTTCCTGGGCATGCACCCTCGTGATGAGTTTTTGTCCCGGAAGCTTATTCTGGCTGTACCACACCAGATTGCCCAGCGACCACTCACAAAAGATCACGTCAGCGCCATCGAGAAGACGTCGACTTTGTTGTTCATCATGGATGCTATGGCCACCCCATCGGTCAATTCGGACACGGTGGCCCGCCTTTTGGATACCATTCATGATCTCGATAAAGAACTTAAAATCGTGTCCAGCGATAAGGACGGTTTGCGAGCTCTCATCAGGACCAGCGAGGGAAACGTTCCTAGCAGAACTAGTAGTAACTGCTGTTTTCGTTGAGTCTACTTGCTCTTTTTTGTCTCTGACAATCTGCCATGCGAAAACGTCCTCGTCGTCGAGAGTAGGAGTTTCACCCTCTAAAATTTGCGCGTAAGTGTCGCGTTCGAAGAGAACAAGCCTACTGTTGATGGCTGCCGAACACGTGGCAACGGGGACAAATAGGTTTCCCGGCGACCAAGACACAGCCTGCTTTCCGACGGCCTTCCAATCGCCGAAGGTTAGGCCGTTGAGAAGGTCTTCCACATCGTTTCGGCTCAAGGTCCCGATGGAATTGGCCGCCTTAACGACATGTCGAATGTCGTACTCGCGCAATGCGTCCATCTTCGACTGTGCCGTGGGCGCTACAACGACTTGGCCAGCGACTTCTTGACCGTCGAATTCTTCGTCAAGCAAATACATGTCAGGACGTACTGACTGCTTCTCGAACTCGGGGATATCACTCGCCGAGCACTCCACGGCAAAGGGATGCAGCTTGGGAGCTCTTACGAGGAACCCAGCGACGCGCATCATGTACACCAAACGATGGGCGCACGTGTGGGCCTCGTAAACATGTCGCAAGGCCTTCCACAAATCCTTGTGCCGGGCTTCCTCGGACGATTTCCAGCGTTTCAAGACACTATTGGCTTCGTCGGGATTTTCAACGGTGGGGACTGTACCCGCGAAAGTTTCATCGACACCACGACCAGGCGAGCTAAGAACGCTTGACCCGGATGCAGTAATCTCCACAACTCGGCGCGAAAACATCGAGGGAGAATCCACAACAGAGTTCCCGTTGAGATGGATCGGGTGTGCTTTATAGGCCTGGCACATCTCGGGGTAGCTCAAACTCTGTCGAGCGTAGCGACGGAAGCGATCTGGAAGCCGATAGGGCGAATTCGGGTCGTTATGCACCCGCTCATAGATAGCCAGCCCGTACGGAGCTGATTCGTAGAAGAGAAAGTCAAGGCCCTGCTTTCGTGTGGCATATTTGTCGCCATAATACGTGCCACCGTAGGCAATGGTGTCTTCGCGTTCACGAGTGCTCGGCAACGGATTGTGCAGTATTGGTTGAGCTGCGAAAGGCGCCGACGCGACGGCCGAAATGCGGTTATCTGGTTCAGCGTTATAGTCGACAATCGTGCGCGCATCAGTAGTAAACACGTAGTCACACCGAGCAGCCGTACGCTTAAAGCGGTTGTAATGAACTGGATCTTCCTTATTCCAGAACATCACGGGAATGCCGTGTTCTTGGGCATGATCAATCAGGTTAGCAATTGGCGCGTGACTCGTGTCGTCGTAATATCCGATGATGCCTTCCCACGCTTTGTCGTTACCCTGCCAGGCAGACTCAATGAAGACAGCATCAATGTCGTTGTGAGCGAACTGTTCCCGCCAGTCATCGGGCGTGACCCGAATCGCTGTCAGCTCGGGTAGGAACGTCTCGGAGGTAAACGTATCACCAATGAAGGCAACGGTGTAGGAATCCAACGGCCGTTCAGAAGAGCTCTTCGCTAGTTGCGATTGACTTCTCAAAAGCTCTTGGAGCGCAGACCAGTAGATCTCACCTGTCTGCTTCCACGTGCGGTTTTCTCTTACCCAGCGACGAGCGCGTACACCGAGCTGGTCTCTAAGTTCCGGGTTTCGGATGAGCCGGTGCAACTGTTCCTTCAGTTCAGGGACACTATCCTTCGCGAAGCTCAAAGCCCGTGATTTATCTTCGTCTGTACCGTAGAAAGCTCTGTGTGGCGAGACATCAGACAACACCACCGAACGCCCCACGGCCATAGCTTCCAAAGGCTTGAGCGGAGAAACAAGCTCAGTGACTGGCAACGATTTCCGGGCTAGCGGGAAAATGTCGATGCTCGACAGATAAGTCGGCATGTTGGCATTCGGTATGCCCTCGAGGTACCTGGTGCGAGGTTCTAAACCAGCCTCGGATACACGTTTCTTGAGTTCGGGCAGATAAGATCCACCACCAATGACCAAGAAGTTGAATTCATCTCCCTCTTCTTGAATAGCGGAGAGTGCGTCAACCACCAGATCAAGCCCTTCGTACTCGGTGACGCTACCGGCGAAGCCAACAACAGGCAGTTCAGGCTGGGAGAATCCGAGCTTCTTGAGCAGTTGGAGATCTTTACCTTGAGGAAAGAACTTATCGATATCCACCGAGTTTGCAGCAACGGAAATGTTGTCCCCGTTGACTCCACGTTCGACAAGATCGTCTTTCATTTCTTCTGTGATGACCACGACGTGGTCAGCCTCGCTGGCAACTTGAAACTCAAGCCGGCGGTCAAGTGCGTACTTTTCAGATCCGGCCCACGCTGGGTTCTTAGACGCCGCTGTGACTTCCCAGAAGCCTCTCATTTCGTAGACAAAGGGCACCCCGAGTCGGCGTGCAGCCATCAGGGCCGGAAGCGCAGTGAGGTAATTTGACGCTGACACAATCACCTCAGGCTTGTCGATCATGGCCTCGCGTACGTAAGCGTCTGCGCTGACTTGCAAGAAAACGCCAATGTCGCCTTCCCAGCTTTTGAGTCCGGGGTTGTGAACATAATGGACACCATTGATCTGTTGCTGATAGCGACGCTTTTCTTGAGGAACTTTAAAGCCTGTCGACGGGCGCCTATCCCACGGTTTACCAGGCAGTGGGGCGACAATGACGTCAGCGCCTTGCAACTGGAGCCCCTGTGCAATCCCCTGGGTTCTGGTCGTGTAGCCATTGCTATTGGACACGGGCGAAATGCCAACCGCATAGAGAATCCGATTCTGAACCGGCAAATAATTGCACGTATAGTGCTTCTGAGGTAGCTCGACAGGCTTGTCAAGTAACTTATGCAAGGACCGAACACGCTGAACAAATTTTTTCTCTCCATCGCCCAGCACGGCGCTTTCTGGAACACTGTCGAGGATACTGTTCGCTTCAGAGATGTTCCCTTGGACGTTCAAGACCTTATTTGCATAGGGCAATGCGTTCTTCACCGTAGGCTTTTTCTGAAACCGGTCTCTCAGGCTTTCCAGGGATTCTTTCGAGGAGAGATTGCTGGCTGCTGTCGGCAATACCCTTCCTCGGACATCACCTGCGCGCCGAACAGAGTTTCTCGTCAAGCGCACGACCTTTGCATTAAGGCGCCGGAGGAACATAACCATCACGAATGCCAAGAGCGCCAATAGCCAGAATAGAGCAACAACCAAGATTGCCAGGTCTATAAAAAATGCCAAGACAGTTGCAGCAACCGCCACCAAACCAAAGAAACCAACAACAAGCTGTTGCTTACGACTAAACCGTCTGAACAAACCAAGCATAATAACTTTTCAGCTCTCCACAATTATTTAGTACAGGTATATATCAGTCGTTACTTCGCGAGTCGCTGCGGAAAATTCCACTTGAAGGACGTCCGCTGGTTTATGAACACCATTCTTGGGAAAATACCAGCCCTGAATATCAGGGGTCTCTTCGCCTCGGCGTTGAACAATTTTGAGATCGCCTTCCGAACGTAATCTCAGGTGCCCAAGATTTTCGTTCGACGCGTTCTGGATGACCACGGTATCGCCCGATGGCCTGGCTCTGACATCGGGTCCGAAATGCCATAGCAACGTGTACTGATGGAGATCAGCAGACTCAATCGTATCGATAATCCGTACGTGGCGTTTGGCATCATTCGGCTGATCGTCTTGTGGTTGAACGGTCACTCTGCGACTATGCTTGACGCCCTCGTAGCGGTGGTTGAAGCCTTTGACGTCGAACATCCCCTGTTGCTCGACTTGCTGTAGCCCTACCTTGTCCATTTTTGTGGGGTCGATACGAGGTAGTCCTTCGCCATCCACGATAAGCGTATTGTGAGCGAAACTAGAGAAAGCATAAATAGTATACGGATCAGACATCTCGTACCCATTAGGGCCTGCTTCCCTGAGAATCTCGAGCCCTTTGTAGACGAGGTATACGCTCAGCTCATCGCTGTGTTTGTGGTAGTCGGAGTTATAAGCGGCTACGAAATGCAGATACAAAGAATCAAGATCTCGCCAGTCTTCACGAAATATTGCCACACCAGCTTCATCGGCAATGAACCGGTCGAAATCGGGCGGAGTGCCAAGTGCACCTTGGGTCAACGCATACCTATATGAGTCCGAGTTATAGACCCGACCATATCCTCTACCAAGAACCGGCCCAGGCGGGGTGTCGCTGACAGGCGCAAAGGAGCCCAAGGGGCTGATGGTTGCGATTGCGTATCTTTCAGAGGCTTTGAAGACTTCTCGTAAGGATTGTTCCGTCGTCGACGCTTGCTGGCCTTGTAATTGGTTGTATTCTTTCAGATGGCGACTCACGATGACGTGGTAGTCGGGGGACTGTTCCTTATGCACTCCTTCGGCCGTGTAACTGCTCTTGAAGTAGGCAGTCAATCGCCCGAACGCTAAATCATATAAACCTTCGTTGTCGTCAATGTAGCTACTGGCGAGCATCAAGGCGAGGTCCTGGAACATCCCGTGGTTCGTTCCGGCGCTATGGAATTCGTCTTGTACCAAAAGATCAACGCCTTCGCGAATAATGTCCTTCACGAAAGTCTGATCCGAGGCGCTGAGCAAAGGACCGTAGTCGTCCAGCAGACAGCACAACGCGATAGTTCGTTGAGCAGTGGACTCATCGTGGTACGACATTGGAATCCGGGAAGGAGGTAACCCCACTACGTCACGCCAGGTATGGAGTAGCCATATTAACTTTTCCGCAATAGCATCGTCTAAATCGATATGAAACGGGCGAAGATAATAATAAAAAAGCCAACCGTGCATTTGCCGAGCCAGACTACGGGTACGTCGGTGACGCCACACCTGACCATCCTCAAGTCGCAAGGTCTGTCGTGGTTGGATAGTCATCAGGTCACGGTCAACAAAACGCGAGCGCGCGTCGCGCATGGCGAGCATGTTGCGTTTCGGAAATAAATAGTCCAGTGTCATCTGTCACCCTTCTGTCGGTTCGGTCGCCAACGGAGGGTGCTTAACAACGGACTCAACGATGTCTTCGACCCCGTAAGATGCTTTCCAACCCAGTTCTTCGCGAATTTTATCGACGTTGGCAGTTACTGTCGCCGCGTCCCCATCGCGTGGAGGCGCGATCTGATACTCCAGGTCAACCCCTGGAACTCTCTGGAATGCATGGACGATATCCAGAACACTACTTCCGATACCTGTGCCTACGTTATATGTATAGACCCCTGTCGCATTCGGCTGGCCAAGTGCGTCAAGGGCGACAATATGTGCATCGACAAGATCTTCTATATGCACATAATCCCGAATGCAGGTGCCGTCAGGAGTGGGATAGGCATCTCCGTAGACTGAAACCACACCGTGGCTCGTCAGCATATTGCGGATAGCAGGCATGAGGTTCGTGGTGGTGGTGTCAGCAAGTTCTGAACTCGTCGCGCCAGCGACGTTGAAATAGCGTAAAGCCACGGCGGACAGCCCCCACGCCCGTTCCGCGTTGTGGAGAGATTGCTCGTTGATGAGCTTGGTCTGGCCATAGGAGTTGATGGGATGACAGGCAGTGTTTTCGAACACTTCCGACTCGCATGGTTGTCCATACACCGAAGCGGACGAAGAGAAAACGATCTTCTGAACGGCTGAGTCTCTCATAGCACTCAACAGATTGACGAGCCCACCGATATTATTTCGAAAATACATCTCGGGTTGCTCGACGGACTCGTTGACAGCCTTCTTCGCCGCAAAATGCACCACGGCGTCAATTTGATGGTCCGAAAGAATCTTGCTGAGCTGATCAACAGCCTTATCGGCCGACAGATCGAGTTGATATAACGGCACATCCGAGGGCACGCGCCTCTGAAGCCCCGTGGAGAGGTCATCGACCACGGCAATATCGTAAGCTCCCAGCTCGAGAGCCCGGGAGACGAAATGGCCACCGATGTAGCCGGCCCCGCCCGTCACTAAAAGTCGCATTTCCCTCTCCTCGACTCCTTGTCCTCCATGCGGTCAAATATGGCTGTCTCTGCTGACGACATCTTATTCGCCAAAAACTTCGAGGAGGGCAACCGTCAACCTCTCTGGTTGCCCTCCCGCGTCCAAGGACGACATGCAGTTATTTATCGCGCCACTGCCCACGAGTATCAATCACATGCTTGCCCGACACGCGGTCACGCAGATCGGCGAAGACAGCGTGGTCAACAAGCAACAGGACAATATCGGCTGCTTCAACAGCGGCATCCACGCTTGCGAAGTCGACGTTGGGCAAACCCTGCAATTTCGCGGGAAGCTCGTTCACGTGGGGTTCTACCGCGAGGATCTTGGAGCTGGAAAGCTCGCGTGCCATTTGCTCAGTGATTCGCATGGCCGGCGACTCTCGCAGGTCATCGATATTGGGCTTAAAGGCAAGACCCAGCGCCGCAATGACAGGAGCTCGGCCAGTTTCTTTCTCAACGTCATAGGCTTCTGCCTTGACCTGCTTGATGACCCAATCTGGCTTCGCGTCATTAATTTCGCGAGCGTTGCGGATCAACTTCGCCGAATCCGGTGCAGCGGCGACAATGAACCAGGGGTCCACAGCAATGCAGTGCCCACCAACGCCAGGGCCGGGCTGAAGGATGTTAACCCGCGGGTGGTGGTTGGCCAGTTCAATGACTTCCCAGACGTTGATCCCCAGCTCGTCACAAATCACAGACAGCTCATTCGCGAAGGCAATGTTGACGTCACGGAAGGAGTTTTCGACCAGTTTGGACATCTCGGCCGTGCGCAAATCGGTCAAAAGTAGTTCTGCCTTGCAGAAGCTACGGTAAAGGTCGCGTGCGCGCTCAGCAGCGTGCGGTGTCGAGCCACCAACGATCCGGTCATTGGTCACCAGCTCGACCATGACCTTACCGGGCAGCACTCGTTCTGGGCAGTGAGCGAATTCCAGTGTGCCCTTGTCTTGAAGATCTGGACGGGCTTGGTGAATCACATCCGCCAAGTGTTCGGTGGCCCCGGGAGGTGAGGTTGATTCCAGAATCACCAGCTCATCGCCCTGTAGCTGAGGAGCTATATTGCGACCTGCTACTTCAATATAGGAAAGGTCCGGGGTTTTGTCATCGTGGAACGGGGTGGGTACGGCCACGATGTAGGCATCAGCTTGCGGAGTCTCTGCCGAAGCTGACAGCAGGCCCTGATCAACGGCTCGCTTGACGTAGTCCTCGAGGTCTGGCTCAACGAACGGTACAGTTCCCGAGTTAATCGCCTGAATCGTTCTTTCATTGACGTCAACGCCAAAGACTTTCACACCGTTCTCGGCCAGAATTGCAGCCGTTGGAAGGCCAATGTAGCCAAGCCCCACGACGGCCACGGTCGAAATATTCGACATAGAATTATCCCTCGATTTCTTTCGGCACTTGGTTCAGTACAGCACCGCGGTCCGTGCGGGGGCACTGTACACCCCGGGGAAGTATACCCCAGGATTTTCAATGAGGTGACAACGCAACACCTACGGTACGTACCCCGTGAGCTTCTGATACAGCTCAGTGTAGCGACTTTCGTTGGACTTCCAGGTTCTTTCCTGCAACGCCCACGACCGTCCGGCATGACCGATAGTTTGTCGTAGCGTGGGGTTATCCAAGAGATCCGTCAGGACGCGCGCCCACTCAATGTCATGCTCTGGCGGGACCAACATACCGGTCACCCCGTGATGGACCAGTTCCGACAGAGCCGGAAGATCCGAGGCGACAACGGGCTTGCCACTGGCGGAAGCCTCAACCGATTTCATCGGAGTGACGGTCCTGGTGACGGACGAATCAATACGGGGCACGACGAACACGTCTAAGGCCTGGTGATACAGTATCGACTCTTCTCGTTGCACCCGGCCGGGTGCAATCAGTCGATCACTTAGTCCCAGCTCTTCGGCCAGACGGAGCAAGCTGGGGCGGGCGGTACCATCTCCGACAAGGAGCATCCGTAGCCGAGGCCTGCTCGGGGCCAGGTGAGCAACGGCACGCACGACAGTATCGAGTCCTTCGTACGGAACCAATGAACTGACCGTCCCCACAAGTTCCAGGTCACGCGGCAGCCCCAAGGCCTCGCGCGCTTCCTGAGTGGACCGGGGTTCCTTGAGGAACTCGCCCCCGATTGCATTTGGTGTCAGGACGATGTCTGCACTATCGCGATCGAATTCTTCGAGTTTGGCTCGCATTTGCTTCCCGAGTGTCACCACGCCGTCAGCGGCCAGCACAGATTCCTGTTCCCGCTGTGTAAACAACCGGTAATACTCAGACCGGTAGGCTTCCGCACCACGTGTTGACGCCCACGTATCGGCAAGTAACCCTCGGACTTCATACACCCATGGAATATCCAAAGCTTCTGCAACGGCACGCACGGCGTTAGCGTTATTCCAATGTGAGGTGGTGTGCAACAAAGCCGGCTTAACCTTGAGGGCATGAGTGAGCAACATCTCAGCATACTGTTGCTCACGTTTTTCAGCATCAGTGTGCAGGCGCCTTGGAATCAGCCGGTGGTAGTCGATGCCATCAAGATGATTGACGGCCGGGGCTGTCAGCCCTCCGGTCACCACAGGCCATCCCATGCGAGTTGCGGCGCTCACGTTCCATCCCCGAGATTGCAAGGCTCGCAAGATGGAGTGTGATCGTTGTGCATATCCCGAACCGGTATATGGCAACGAATTAGTCAGCACGTGGAGAATGGCACCTTGTTCGGGGTGATAGTCCGGCACCCTTGCTAGTTGGGGACGCTCTCCTTGGAAGGTTCTCAACTGTGACCGGTACCCTTTGCGCTTCCAGCCTTCTTTCCCCGAGGTTTTCAGCCCTTCGACAGCAGCGGTCATGTTGCCTTTATTCCACTGGATCCGTGACCGTGCGAGGCGGTAGCCCTTGCCTCCGGGGCGCACTCTGGCCAACCCCCATTCGGCCGCCTCGGTGTCTCCACTGCTGGTGAGCAGGTTGACCAGCTCGAGAACTTTACGGGAGCCTGCACGTGCTTCCACGGCTCTACACAATTCTTCTCGTAAGCTTTCGGAGTTCCCACGTATGGCTGCCCCCAGAGCCCCGACAACATCAAGTGGTCCGCCGTGGATCTTGGACGCAACGCTGGCGACAGGCTCAGAAATCGACGTCGGCAACCGTCGCGCTACTTGCAAGGCAAATAACGCAGGGTCTTGTCCGATATGGTCTCTTGCGGTTTGGGCCGCAAGCTGGAAATTGCGAAGAAGCTGAGGGGTTCTGTTCCATGATGGTGACGCATTGGCCGTGTTCGTTGCTAAAGAGCCCTTTCGTGCCTGGAGCAGGTGACCTAGCAGCGCAGAGAGCCGGGAGGCCTCGACATCGAGAGAAATGTTGTCGGCAGCCCACCGGTGGGATGCAATATTCTGAGCAGTAGAATCTGGGTTCTTCGCAAGCTCCAGCCAATAGGAGGCCAATTGGTCGGCAGTAAGCTCGCCGAGTGGCTGATGTCCGGCAACGCGCAGTGTCTGCGCTGCCTCTCCTTGTACCAAACCGGTGATATGTTTTCCCGTTGCCAGTAATTCGTAGAGTTTGGAAGGAACAGTGTGTCTGAAGCTCTGCCAGTCTGGTCGAAGACTCACAACACATGTATCGGCCCATTGATAATGTTCGGTAGCGCGGTGCGACGGCACGGCGTCGTAAAGCTCCGCCGGTGACCCTAACGACCGGTTGGTTTTAATCAGAAGGTGTTTTTGAGTGCCCTGACCAACAAATCGCAACTGGATCCGGGAATTCTGGCGTTGTGCTAACGCGACTGCCTGCAACACTAGGGCAAGATTCTGCGATTCTCCATGATTTCCCAAATACAGGACGTGTAGCTCCCCTGGTTCGCGTGACCTCGACGGTAGCAGAGCCTCAGCTGAAACACTCACGCCATTTCGAATAGTGGCAACGTTTGTCATTCCGCGCTCTCGCAATGTCTGAGCAAATCCTTGAGTAACGGTGATGAGCAGGTCTGCCGATCGCTGAAGCCAGGTCACGACCTGTGACGCAGATTCGGAAACCACTTTTCCGCCAACATTCGCTTCGGTGAGAAGATCGGGCCATGCATCGCGCATCTCGACGACGAACGGTTTTTTCAGCAGTTTGGAGATAACGCGACCAGATACTAAATTCGGCAAGGCAGGTACGGTGGCAATCACGATGTCGACGTCGGAAAATCTTCGGGCCAAAGGAATAAACTCCGCGGCGTGTATCGTGCTCTCCAGCAGACGAGCCCACCGAGAGTGCTTCGTGCGGTGGGTCACCCCAGTTCGAATAATGCGTTCTCCTGCTGGTCCCAGTTCTTCACTCGGGTGATCAGCAACTCCCTGAGTCAGAACAGCTACCTCGCACCCAAAACCTCGTAAGAACTTGATGAAGTTCTGCCACCGTCGCTGTGGTGGAGTTTGCTCAGGCCAATACGAATGCGTGACGAGGAGAATTTTCACCGGCTCGGGATTGCTAGCAGTCATCAAACACATTCCATAGAGCATCGAATAGTTGCGGCGTGCGCGGGAACCAGGCGTCGAGTCACACTATCCCTGTACCCCGGATTCCACAGCAGACGGTTCTGGCGGGTTCGCTG
Organism: Auritidibacter ignavus; assembly: GCF_029853775.1. NCBI lineage: Bacteria > Bacillati > Actinomycetota > Actinomycetes > Micrococcales > Micrococcaceae > Auritidibacter > Auritidibacter ignavus. Next base: position 274,962 of record NZ_CP122564.1, on the reverse strand, counting down.
GGGAAGTCGATTCTGGTTGGTTGCTACCGTCGGGATTTTGTTCTGCGTCGTATTCTTCTAAGAACTCATCCATGGTGCCAGAGCGTAACGCCTCTCGCATGCGATCAGTGGCGGCCTCGTCTTGTCGCACAATCGCTGCCCCGCCTGAGGTGATATCGGCGCCAGCATTCGGAATTGTGAACATCTTAATATCGGAGGAGCGAATGTTAGACATCGACAGCCCGTAGTTCAGCATAGTTTCGGCATCAAGGCCGTCGTCTACCGACAGATACGGGCTCAGGGTCGTAATGACATCGCTGAGTGTTCCTGGATTTGTCAAAACATCGCGTGCCAAGAGTTGATCCACCAGACCTTCGAGGAACAGCTGTTGGTTTTTTACACGCTGGTAATCACCATCGTTGAACGCGTGGCGTTCCCGTACAAACCGCAACGCATCGGTGCCGGAAACTTTGATTTTGCCCTCGGGGAAGAACGAGGGGTTTCGGATACCCGATGAAAATGCCTGTTCGTTGTCGACTTCCACACCGCCAAGCGCTTCGGTGACATCACGGAATCCTTCAAAGTCGATAATGGCAATGTGATCGATGTCCGAGCCGACGAGTCCTTCCACAGTGTCAACGACCAGAGGGAACCCCCCTTCTTCATATGCACCGTTGATCTTGCCCATGCCATACCCTGGGATCTCGACCCATAAGTCGCGCATGATGGACATCACATACACTTCTTCGTGACCATCCGGTATGTGCACAAACATGATCGTGTCTGTGCGCGCGCCATCTTCGCCGGCTTCTTTATCTTCCGGTCGTTGGTCACTACCCAGCAAGAGCAAATTCAGTTCGCCATCATCCATTACCGGTCGAGTGGTATCAATACCACTATCGATGGTCTGAGTTCGCTCATTGACGTTCGAAATAAGTGTACGCGCGTACACCGAAGTACTGGCGACGACGGACACCACAATCAAAACCACAGCGACGATGACGGAGAAGATAATGCCATGAGGGCGGGTGGCGACTCGACTAACGCGCCGGGGCGCATAGATCCGAGAGGACTCAGCCATACGGCGTCCTTCCTTTCATCTCTGCTGTGGTAGTGCAACAGGTAAGCGTTAACAACAAGCCAGCAACGAGCCCGTGAAGTCTACGTGGAGTCTTCGCGATACCGTACGCTGATAACGTCATAGTGGGTAACAATCTACTCCGAGTATCGTATATCAGAAATCCGAATCTACCCATTTCCAAGTTACCGTTGCGTTGTGCGTGGCTTTCGTTGACACCTCGGACAGTAATACGAGGACCGATTCATGAACTTATCACGGCGAATAAGAGTGTCGTACCCTTCGGCTAGGCAACGACGACAATACGTGCCCTCCTGATGGTAGGCGTTTAACGAGCGATCAAAATACCCAGATTCGCCGTTGACGTTGACATAAAGAGCGTCGAAACTCGTTCCGCCTTCTTTCAGGGCCTGTTCCATAACCTTCTGTACACACTGATAAAGCGTTCGCACTTGTTTGCGGCTCAACCGGTTACATGGCCGGTTATAGTGTATTTTTGCCCGCCACAGCGCTTCATCCGCATAGATATTTCCGATACCGGAAACCAGGTTCTGATCCAGAAGCGCCCGTTTAATTGCGGTCTGCTTCTTGCTCAGCACCTGATAGATGTGGTCTACGTCAAAATGGTTATCCAAAGGGTCTCGTCCGATATGAGTCACCGTCGTCGGGATCAGCTCATCGGGCTCATCCGCGGTGGGAACAAGTCGATCAAGATAGAGACCTCCGAAGATCCGTTGATCCACGAACCGTAACTCAGTCGGTGCCTGTCCGTGACCGGATGCACTGTCCAAGCGCAATCTGATGCGCAGATGGTGAGGAGCCGGTGCGCTGTGATGACTCAACAAGATCTGCCCGCTCATCCCCAGATGGACGACTAGCGCTGTCGGAGATTTCTGCTCGGTTGGGGAATGGTGTAACGGAATCCACAGATACTTGCCTCGCCGTTGAGGTTGCTCGAGCTCCGCCTGACGCAACGAGGTCACGAAGTCAATCGGACCTTGCCGGTGCCGTCGAACTGACCTTGGATCAAGCACCTCAACGTCAAGGACCTGTTGGTTCGTGATCCAGCGCGATAGCCCCCGCCGCACCACTTCAACTTCCGGAAGTTCAGGCATTCTGGGCAATGTCTTTCTGCAGGGCGTCGTATCCGTCCCACGCAGCCAGCCGTTCGGCCTCCTTTTTGCTACCGGCTTGGCCTACACCGTATTTTTTCTCGGCAACATAGAGTTCTGCGGTGAACTCTCGTGCGTGGTCGGGACCTCGCGAGCTGAGTCGATACTCGACGGGCGCCAAACTTGCCGAGTCGGCCTCCATCTGGACCAGAGTCTTCCAGTCGCGACCGATGCCCATCACGTAGTCGTCATCAAGAAGAGGAATGACATAACGGTGAACCAAACCTCGGGCAGCCTGGTGTCCTTCTTCCAGGTAAGTTGCTCCAATCAAGGCTTCCATGGTGTCCGCAAGGATGGAGTCCTTATCTGCGCCCCCGGTGCGAGTTTCACCTTCACCGAGCAAAATGTGTTGCCCAACCCCAATGCTTCGCCCAACTCGTGCTAAGGCCACCGTGGAGACAATCGATGATCTCTTTTTGGCAAGTTGTGACTCATCCTCATCAGGGAATGCACGGTAAAGATGATCGGTCACAATAATCTGCAGGACTGCGTCGCCGAGAAATTCTAGACGTTCGTTCGTCGGCAACCCACCCTTCTCAAAGGCATAAGAACGGTGGGTTAATGCAAGACGAAGCATCTCGGAGCCTAGGTGGACTCCGAGATGCTTCGTAAGATCTTCAGTCATCAAAGACTAAATATCGGCGACTTTGCGGCCCTTGTACTCGTAGAAGAGCGGGGTACCAGCAGAGTCGGTCACAACGTTAGCCTGGTGTGGCATACGGTAGGTTACTTTGCCGTTTTCAACGGTCTTAACAAGCTCAGGCGCCTGGGCCTTCCACTGCGAACGACGCATGCGGGTGTTGGCGCGAGACTTTTTTCCCTTAGGAACAGCCATGGTTATCTCTCTTCTGGTTCTTGGGTCTGGGTCTGGTTATCTATTGTAGCGTCAGCATCAGTTTGTTCCGCTGATGATAACGCCGCGAGTGCAGCCCACCGTGGGTCAAGCTGCTCATGGTGGTGATCCTCATCGACTTCGTCAAGACGTACGCCACATTGATCGCACAGGCCCTGACAGTCAGGTTTGCATACCGGTTTGAAAGGAAAAGCAGACAACACTGCGTCAATGACTGGTAGCCCAATATCAATCGCATCATTGACGATCAGACGTTGCTCTTCCGGATCAAGTTCCGGATCTGGCACGTACTGGTACAGCTCGCTAATGCTCACGTTCAGGTCCTGCGACAAAGGGTCCAGGCAACGTGAGCACTCACCACGAAGTTCCGCGTTGACGTCCCCGGAAACCAAAATTCCTTCGTGCAAGGAATCCATCCTGAGATCCAACTCGATCACAGAGCCCGGCTCTACTCGGGCTATAGGCGTTTCCATTCCCTCGGGTGCCACGACCTGTCGTTGAACCGGTTCAGAAGATCCAGCAACACCGTTGAGGTTCTTAACGTTCAAAACCCACGCAGAGTCAGAGGGCACGAAAGCACCAGCCACAGAATTCTTTTCTAGGTTCGCCATGCTTATCGGACCTCCTATCACCGTCTCATGGGTAAATCAGGACCCTCGTTACTGAGGACATCTCTTATTGGTAGCCATCTCAGAGCGATTCTTCCCCTGAAGAACAACCACCGAGCCAAACCTACAGAATACACCGTGAAATCTCGATACCAAAATTAGGCCATAAGCTTTAGAGCGGAGGAAAGCATCTGGTACGGCTTGGGTTCACGCAATAGACGGTGTCCTATGGCTTTTGCCGCTATTATGCCTTTCTTCTCTATTTTCCGTATGGCTTCCCGTCACATTGAAGGTACAATCGCTCATGCTCACCGAGTGAAACACACACCTTGAAGAAATACCGAATGAAACGGACCGCAAAATGAACTCCACGACCCAGCGCAACGCAATCTTATCTCGGGGGATGCCAGAACGCCGGTACCTCCCGGAACTACACGGCATCAGAGGTCTCGCTCTCGCTGGTGTGGTCCTCTTTCATCTCTTTGGGGCCGGCAGGATTTCCGGGGGCATTGATATCTTCCTTGCTGTTTCGGGGTTCCTCTCCACCGGAATGCTTTTGCGAGAAGCCACCGCCAAGGTGGGCGCATCAATCTCTGGAACTACTTCGGACGCTTATTCCGACGCATTTTCGTCCCTGCCGCATTGGTCGCCTTGATCACCCTTGGTGTGGGATTGTTGGTGATGCCGGCAACCGGTCATCGCCAATTGTGGGCTGAAGCTCGAGCCTCGCTACTTTATTTCGAAAATTTCGAGCTGATCAACTCCCAGCTGGCGTACGGAGCCGCCGGGCCCGAGACCTCCCCGTTTCAGCATTTCTGGTCGTTAGCCGTCCAAGGTCAGTTCTATCTCATCTGGCCTCTCATCACGGTCATCGCAGTCTTGGTAGCGCGAGCAATCAGGAGCTCGGCCCCACTCGTTCTCGCCATTATCTCGACGCTTATCTTCCTCGCATCGTTTACCTACGCCATCTACGTTGGGAGTTACAACCAAGCCGAGGCCTACCTGATGACTGAGACCAGAGCCTGGCAACTAGCCTTCGGGGCTCTCCTGGCCTTGTTCATCAGCACGTTGCGTTTGCCCCGCATGCTTCGGCCCGTTGGGAGTTGGGTGGGTGTCGCCCTGATCGTCTCCTGTGGGTTCGTCCTTGACGGTGCGCAACTGTTTCCTGGTCCGTGGGCTCTTTGGCCACTACTCGGGCTCGTTCTCGTTCTGATCTCCGCCGGACCTGACGGAGGCAACCACGACCCTTCGTACACGGCAACTCGACTATTGTCGTCCCGTCCCTTTGGCTGGGTCGCCGACCACGCCTATGCCCTCTACCTCTGGCACTGGCCACTACTGTTCTACTACCTGCAGATACGAGATCGCGAAGCTGTTGGGATACGAGGTGCCACCCTCATTCTCCTCGCGTCCTTATTCCTGGCAATGCTCACGCACCGGTTCGTGGAACGGCCCCTACAGCATCACGGCGGAAAACCACAGTCCCACGGCCTGTTGCGTAATAAGCCCACAGTGCTTACCGGTGCTGCCAGTCTCGTCACGCTGGCCGTATTGACCACCCAACTTGCACCATCCCCCGCCGACCTAGACCAAGCCTTCGGTGACCTCGACCCAGCTGTCTACCCCGGTGCCGCGGTCGAGCTTCAAGATGAGGAACCTCCCGACGCAGACGTGTTTCCACAGCCCGAAGACGCCGCGGACTACCGAGCCGCATACCATTTCAGGAATTGCACGCAAAAAATGGGAAACAACCCAGGAACAGACGAGGTCCTTGTCTGCGACGACGAGGAAGCACCTGAGTCGCCGACTGCGACCGTGGTGCTGGCCGGAGGATCACACGCCGGACACTTGGAAGACGCCTTTAAAACCTTGGCCCGCAAGTATGACTGGGAAGTTCTCATCGTCCTAAAACCAGGCTGCGTATTCAGCGGATCTGCGAATCAACCGGGAGATATGTGCACCGCATGGAACAACAACTTCATCGGCTGGCTCAACAACAACGACGTTGACCTTGTCGTCGCCCCCGGAACCCGCCACGAGGCCGAGGAAGATCGGGAAAACATCCCTGACCGAGCTGAGGAGTGGTGGGAGCGAATCACCGCAACGGATACGGAGCTTCTTTTGATTCGGGGGACACCACGTTCTGAACACGATCTTCCATCTTGTTTGGCCGAAGGCGGAAGCCCTCATGAGTGTGGGCCCTCAGCCCTAGCACTGCACCAACCGAACCCCCTGAACAGCATCGAACTACCTGACGGCGTTCAGCACATCGACCTCACCGATGCGGTGTGCCCGGCCATTCACGATGAATCGGCATCACGGTGCGACGCTGTTGTCGGGAATATTCTTGTGACTTTCGATAGCAACCACCTCACTCGCCCGTTCTCCCAATCGCTCGCACCCGTCATCGAAGAACAAATGCAAGACACCTTCCCTCACCTGCTCCGATAAAACGCTGAGCAACGACGCTGGTGAGGTTAGAATACTCGGTGGCTTTAATAAACCACCTTGCAGTACCAGTTCCGGAGCCGTATCGGCGATCTATACGAGGGCCTGCGGATCTACGAGACCCCAGCACGGCCATGTCCGATATCAATCAGCATCTCAATGGAGGGATGAGTTGAGCGAGAGCTACCAGAGTGTCAAGAACTTTATCCGAGCTCAGATTCTCGAACCGGGACTTTCTGTGAACTCGCTGGAGAAAATCAATCCGGCACCGGACCAGATTGAAAATGAATTCATCTCATTGGGCTGGCGCTTCGAAGACATTCCGGGGGAAACCTCAAAGTTTCCCAAACGTCGCATTATGTCACCCAACGACCGCCTCAGGCTTCTGATGCGCAAATCGCTGGTGTACCGTCACCCCGAGAGTGTTAACGCCATCTGTCGCAGTAAAGATCTCACCCGACAGTATCTGGAGAATAACGGCGTTCAGGTCCCTCGCGGTCAAGCCTTCGATCATGACGAAATGCCTCGGGCCTGTGAGTTAATCCAGAGCGCACCTGGTCCCTTTGTGGTCAAACCCTCGGATGCCGCCGGCTCACATGGTGTGAGCCTTGGAGTTGAGACACTGGAGCAACTCGAAAAAGCCTGGAATGAGGCTCTAACCCACGCACGTGAAGGCTCAAAGATCCTCGTCGAAGAATTCGTTGCAGGTATGGATGTGCGCGCCTACGTGACCGGAGATACTGTGGTGGCCGCCGCGGCACGGCTTCAGCCGTTCGTGGTCGGCGACGGGAAGTCCAACCTCGTCGAGCTCATAAAGGCGTCTCGACAGCGCTTGAAGAACCACGCCTATTGGAAGAGAAACCCTGCCACGGCACGGTGGAAATTCCTCGAGGCTCGTGGCTATCGCAAGACTTCCGTCCCGGCCCGAGACGAGATTGTCATCATCAATCCGTATATCGTGCTTCGGTACGGGTCGAGCATCGTTGACATTACCGACATCATCCATCCAGGGATCAAGCAGATAGCTGTCAAAGCAGCACACAGCATTCCTGAGTTAGAGGTCGCCGGCATTGATCTCCTCGTGACAGACATCAACGACCCCACCACTGCCCGAGTACTCGAGGTCAACACCGCCCCGGGGCCCAGCATGCACAAGTTTGCGACTTACGGGAAGACTCGCGATGTCGAACTAGATGTCGTGGCCTACTTTCATTCCCAATTTCTGGACACCTTGGATCCCAAGGAACGGCGTCAATTCGAGTCAAAATTGGCACGCGACAAGCGCTATGCCTTGTTGAAGAAAAAGGTTAGGGGCGTGGTCTCGCGTCTGCGTCGCGGACGTGACTCGCATTCGAAGCGCGGTCGCTAGGCAGTGGACTTATCAACTGCTTCGGTCGCGTCTTAGCGACCGAATTGTTCGGAGAGCCCCTGGGCGACAGCATGGGGAACAAATTCGGAGATGTCTCCACCCAAACTGGCGATTTCCTTCACCAGCGTGGACGAGACATGCTGGTACCGGGCATCGGCAGGCAGGAACACAGTTTCTACCCCGGAAAGGTGGCGGTTAAAGGTCGCCATCGGAGTTTCGTATTCCACGTCCGTGGGATTACGAATGCCCTTGACCAGCGCATTCGCCCCTTGCTGGCGGCAGACCTCGGCGATCAGCCCGGTCTCCATCGGCACCACCGAGACACCGCTGAGTGATGAGACGGTTTGCTCAATCATGTCCAGACGTTGCTCGAGACTGAACAGGTACTTCTTCTGCGGGTTGGTGGATACCGCAATGACAACCTCGTCGAAGATGAAGGTTGCGCGCGCAATGATCTCGATATGGCCTTTATGGACTGGGTCAAAGGAGCCGGGGCATACTGCACGTTGCATATCTCGAACTTACTATGGATCTATGGACAACGCACAAGACCCAACAGTCATCCCGCAATCCAGCGTCACCGAATTTCCTCCCGGCCCATGGCAAGCCGTAGCTACCGGTGCCGGCTTACTCACCGACGGTGTACCGGCTCCCACGATCTTTGAGGAGATGACCACGGCCGCACGTGAGTATGAGGCGGTCAATCTGGGGCAAGGGTTCCCTGATCAAGACGGACCAGAGTTTATCCGCGCCCGTGCCGGGGAGATCATCGCCGCAGGTAGCGCCACCTACCCCGGGGCTAACCAGTACGCTGCCGGTACCGGGTTTGAGTCATTACGGCAAGCGCTAGCTAACTATTACCGTCGTAGCACCGAGGTGGAGTGGGATCCTGCCTCAAATATTCTGGTGACCACCGGGGCGACGGAAGCTCTGGCCGCTAGCATTCTGGCCTTCGTGAACCCCGGAGACGAAGTCATCACCTTTGAGCCCTCATATGACTCCTACGGCGCCATCATCGGTCTGGCGGGAGCCCGCGATGTTCCGGTTCCCCTGCACGCCCCCGATTTTCAGCCCAGCCCAGAGGCATTAGAACAGGCCATCACCGATGCGACACGGATGGTCATCCTCAATACGCCGCATAACCCGTCAGGTCGCTCAGTCGATGCCGCCACGCTGGCGCAGATCGTGGAGATCTGTGCCCGGCACAATGTGTGGTTGCTCTCCGATGAGGTCTACGAAACGCTGATGTACACCGGTGAACACCGCTCGGCTGCTATCTACGCCCACGGTGCCCAGGGATACTCCAAAATCATCACCGTGTCGTCTGCAGGAAAAATGCTCTCGTTGACCGGCTGGAAGGTCGGGTGGCTGTTGGCCGATGCACCGGTGGTCTCCGCTATTCGCGCGGTCAAACAGTTTCTGACGTATTCTTCGGGTCCGGCATACCAAATGGCCGTTGCGGAGGCCCTGGATGCTCCGGACCGACTGGATCCCTTCCTCGCATCCCAACGCGCCGAATTTGGTGCCCAACGCGACCGGTTGGTGACCGCGCTCCGCTCGGCTGGACTGGATCCGGTCGTACCGGATGCCGGCTATTTTGTGGTGGTCGATCTGGCTCCGCTGGGTGTCACCGATGCAGCCACCGCGGCTCGCGAGCTGGTCAAGGATCCGGGTATTGCTGGCATCCCGGTGTCGTCATTCTGTTCCACCGACAACGCGCTCAAGCGGTTCGGGTCTTGGATGCGGCTGGCCTTCTGCAAGTCTCCAACGGTGATGGACCAGGCGCTACAGCGGCTCGAACGCCTGCCTGATGGCCGGTGACGCGGCGATAGTCTGGTGGTCGATCGCTAGTCCCGGGGTACTTTTCGCACGTAGAACACCGCCGATTCTCCGTAGGTTCTGGTGTCGATGATCTCGGTGGCGGCCGGAAAGCGCGGGGGCTGCGAGCGCGCCGACCGTTCCAAGACCAGCAGTCCGTCGACCACCAGGGCCGGAAAGATCAGAGCCAGCACCTGATCGAGCTTCTCGCCTTCGATCGGGTACGGCGGGTCGGCTAGGGCCAGGTCAAAATCTCCGTGCGCGTTCTTCTCCCCCGCCAGCCGGGTGGCTAGCAAGGGCAAGAATTTTTCCACGGTGGCCTGACGCACCGTGATGACCTTCCGGGACCCACCCAAGGCCCGGTTGACGGCTTGGGCATTGTCTCGTGCCACGGCGACAGCCTGGCGGTGGTTGTCAACCGAGATGACCTGTTGGGCTCCCCGGGAGGCAGCTTCGGCACCCAAAGCACCTGAGCCAGCAAACAGGTCCAAGACCCGGGTGTTGTCCAACCAACCTTTGGTCTCCAACCAGGAGAACACCGCTTCTTTGGTCCGGGCGGCGCTGGGGCGGGTGTGGTCACCGGCCAGGGTTTTCAGACGCAACCCGCCGGCGGCCCCGGCGATAATTCGGTTCACAGGTGGCTCCTCCCCGGTGACGGTGGCTAGTTCTTGACCAGGTACGCCGATCCCTCGGCGTGCTCATCATCCCAGACGTCTACCGCGTGTGCCAAGGCCGGGTGGTGTTCCAGAGTGGGGTCACGCTCCAGGGTGGGGGCAATCCAGTTGTTAGCGGCCACGATCAAGTCCTCGTCACGGATCACCCGCAACACGCGCAGGCGAGAGGAGTAGCCGTGTTGGCTTGCTCCAAGGACATCGCCTTCGCCACGTTGTTCGACATCGGCCCGGGCGATCTCGAAACCGTCTTGGGTTTCGGCCAGCACCGCGAGCCGATCCAGGGAGGGATGGTGATCCGGCAATCGGGTTGCCAAAAAACACCGGGCGGCAGCGCGACCACGTCCCACCCGTCCGCGGAGTTGGTGCAGGGTGGAGAGTCCGAAGGACTCGGCATCAAGGATGGCCATGACCGTGGCGTTGGGAATGTCAACCCCGACTTCAATCACGGTAGTCGAGACCAGCACGTCAATCTCCCCGGCGACCAGCTGTTGCATCACCGCTCGCTGGGTGTCGGCGTCCTGTCGGCCGTGCACCATACCGAAGCGCACCTGCTGGCGGTCAAAGACCGAGACCTGCGGAAGCTTGTGCACCATCTCGGTCACACTGGCCGCATGTGCGGGGTCGGCCAGTTCCGTACTGGCTGGTTGCTCGGCGGGGTCCGGCGGATCGATTTTGGGGCAGACGATAAAGGCTTGATGTCCGGCAGCGACCTCTTCGGCGATAATTTCCCAGACTCTGCCAATAATCTGAGGGCCGTGGGCCATCCGTGCCACATGAGTTTCAACCGGTTGCCGGCCCGAGGGTAATCCGTGGAGCAACGTGATGTTCAGATCACCGAAGACGGTCATCGCCACCGAGCGTGGGATGGGCGTGGCGGTCATGACCAGCATGTGGGCCCCGGGGTGGTCTTCACGCAACGTCTCGCGCTGGTCTACTCCGAAGCGGTGTTGCTCATCGATGACAATCAGTCCCAGCTCAGCAAAGGAGACCTGGTCAGAAAACAGTGCGTGGGTGCCAATCACGATGCCGGCTTGGCCGGAGGCGATCTTGAGCAACGCCTGTTTTGTCTGCGCGGTCGTCATCGACCCGGTCAACAGGACAACTTCGGTAGCTGGGCCGGTGTAGGAGCTCAATTGCCCGGCGGTGGCCAGCGGGCCCAGCGTCGTCGTGATGGATTGATAGTGCTGGGTGGCCAACACCTCGGTTGGGGCCACTAGCACGGCTTGGGCTCCCGAGTCCACCACCTGGGCCATGGCCCGCAGAGCCACCAGGGTTTTCCCCGAGCCGACTTCGCCTTGGAGCAGACGCGACATGGCGGTGGTGGAGTTCAGCTCGGCGGCTAGCTGGTCGCCGGCTTCGCGCTGTCCGGCAGTGAGGCTAAACGGCAGGTGCTCATCCAATGCGGTCCGGATTCCGTGCTTACGCACCGGGTAGGCGGTTGCCGTCCGGTCGGTGCCGTATGCGGTCCGACGTTGGGCCAGCAGGGTTTGGAGGATGACCGCTTCTTGGAGCGCAAACCGGCGACGGGCGCGGTGAGCCTCGTCGATGGTCTCGGGCCGATGAATCATGGTGTACGCCTCCCCCAGGTGGGGCAGGTTGCCTTGGGTCACCAGCAACTCGGCGGGAACAGGATCTTCGATGACATCCCAATTGATGGCGTCCAACACCATCTCGATGCAGGTGCGAATCGTCCAGGTCGGTAGCTTGGCCGTGGCGGGATAGACCGGCACCGGGGCTAAATCGGCGGCGGTGAGGGTCGCGTTGGCGGTGTCCACATCCTCGTAGCCGGTCGACAGGATTGAGAATTCCGGGTTATTCAGGGTCAGCTGGTGGCGGTACAGGCTGGTTTTGCCGTGGAAGATAGCGTGCGCTCCAGCGCTGAGGCGTTTCAGCGCGTCCCAGCCATTGAAAAATGCCATCGACATCATCGAATCATCGGCTTGGTCGGTGACCACCACCTCGACAATGAAGCCTTTGCGCGAGCGCATCTGGCGTTTGGTCACCGACAGGACTTTGGCCACGACGGTGACGTGTTCCCCGACCGGCAACGAGGAAATGGGGGTCAGTTCACCACGTTCGATCCAGCGGCGCGGAAAGTAATCCAGCAGGGCCCCGGTGGTGGTAATGTTCAGTTCGGTCGCGATCCGGCCGGCGGTCTGGGGGCCCAGCAGTCGATCCAGTCCCAGGTGGAGCGGGTGGTTAATGCTGGTGGTCGTCATGGGTGTGACAGTGTTCGTCGTCGATCTCGTGCAGTGCGGTGATGGTGAGGTTTTCGGGCTCTCCCACTCTCCGGATGAGGTCCAGGGCCTGTTCCGATTCTGGGACGTGGACGTGTAGCCGCCAGCGCACGGTGCCGGCTTGGTCTTCGGACATGGTCATCGGCGACATGATCACCGAGTCGCCGATCTCATCCAGACCAAAGCGCAAGGTCGCTGCATCCAGGGGGGTTAGCTCCAGCGAGCACATCACTTCGAAGCCTTCCTCGACGTCCATGTCTTGGTGCACGTGTGGGTATTGCGGGTGGAAACCATTGAGCGAGTCTAAGATATCGGGGTCGAGGCGCTGGCCTCGCACGGAGGCGCGTAACGCGTCCAGGACCAGTAGCAGTCCCATTCCTCCGGCATCTACCACGTGAGCTTTGGTGAGTTCATGGAGCTGGTGCTCGGTCTCCACGGCCGATCGCCAGGCTGCCTCAACCACGCTGTTGACCACGACTTCCAGGGTTTTGCGAGAATGCCGGCGGTCCTCTTCGGCATAGTTCAGTTCCTGCAGACCGGTCTGTGCGGCCTGGGTGGCGGCCTCGAGGACCGAGAGCATGGTGCCTTCTTGAGGGTCTGATAACGCGGCCCACGCAGCGGTGCGGGCTCGTTGGAGGCCGGCAAGGAATAACGGTGCGCTCAGTCGGCTGGCACCGTCCAGAGGTGGGGCCATCGCATTGATAATCACCGCAATCAGCGTGCCAGAATTGCCGTGGGCATGATCCAAGGCGGCCCGTCCGGCCACGCCCAGGCAGTCACCGACGGTCATGGTGGCTTGCTGGTCGTCGCTGAGGCTTTCCACATGGGCCATCAACGCTACCCGGGAGGCGGAGATGGTGGCATACATATTGGAGCCGGTATCCCCATCGGCGACGGGAAAAATATTAATGGCGTTCAGCCGATCACTGGCGTTACCCAGGGCTGATTCAGAGAGTTTGAGCCAGCGCAATACGTCACGGATGGCATGAGACGTCGTCTGCACCTGCGTGGTGAAACTCTCTGTGCTCATGCCCTGATTCCGTTCGTGGTGACAACATCGCTCAGCGCTGGTCATCGGCCCGGTCTTTCTCCGGCGATTCCATGCGTCTTTACCCTATCGATTCATGGGCCTAATTGCTATGCGAACACTCAATATTGGCTGGAATGGTCCACTCGTGGCATACGCTGGAGATTATGTTTGGTCATGATCATCACCTGCGACATCGCGTTGCGATGTGGGGCTTGCTCGCCGGTGCGCTGAGCGTTGTTGCTACCGGGTGCAGTGCCACGGTGGCCGGTATTGAGGTGGCCGAGGATGCCACCAACCCGGAATGCGCTGAAGCCATGGTGGCGCTGCCCGATGAAGTTGCCGGCCAGGAACGTCGTCGGACTGACTCCCAATCAACTGCCGCCTGGGGAGACCCCGCCACTGTGATCTTTCGGTGTGGTGTGCCGGTCCCCGGCCCCACCACCGAACATTGTGTGGAAGCCAACGGCGTCGATTGGATTACCCAAGAAGAAGACCAAGCCTGGCGTCTGACCACCTACGGGCGGGACCCGGCCATGGAGGTAGTCTTCACCGCCGATGCGGTGGCCTCCTCCTCGGTCATGGTGGACCTGGCCGATGCGGTCTCACGCGTTGAGTCCTTCGGGCAATGCACCACCTCGGATGTGGAGACCGTGGAACCAATACCCGAGACCAGCCCGCTGGAACAGCAGTAACCAGTAGCGGCCACCAGTGCCGACGGTGTTCGTCCCCTTCCTGCCTAGCCCTGCGCCGTCAGTGACCGCGGCGTCCAAGGTTCAGGCCGTGGGTGATCAGGTGCTCGATCAGGCTGGAGTAGTTCACTCCCGAGTGTTCCCACATTTGCGGATACATCGAGATGGGAGTGAAACCGGGCATGGTGTTGATCTCGTTGATCACAAAGTGCCCGTCGTGGGTGTAGAAGAAATCCACCCGGGAGAGCCCGCGGGCATCGACGGCATCAAAACCGCGCACCGCAAGCTGACGGATCTCGCGGATAGCCTCATCGCTGAGGTCGGCCGGACACTGCAGTTGCGCGGCGGATTGGTCTTGGTATTTGGCGGAGAAATCATAAAACGGCAGGTGTTCGTCATCGCCCACCACTGAGATTTCGCCGGGATAGGAGGCAATTGATCCTTTGTCTGGCCCCAGATCCAGCACCGCGCATTCGATTTCGCGACCGTCGATGCCAACCTCGACCAGTACCTTGGTGTCAAAGGTGCGAGCCTGTTGGATTGCTGGTTCCAGCTGCTCGGGTGCATCCACGCGGGAAATCCCCAGCGAGGAACCACCGCGGGCGGGTTTGACGAATACCGGTAGCGGGAGCCGACCCACTCGTTGTAGCACCGCCTCACGCTCGGTCTGCCATTGGCGTTCGGTGATAGTGACCCAGTCACCGACGTCCAACCCGGCATGAACGAAGGCAATCTTCATGAAGTGCTTATCCATACCCACCGCCGAAGACAACACGCCGGTACCGACATAGGGCACCCCGACAGTCTCACAGTAGCCCTGCAGGCTACCGTCCTCTCCCCCGGGTCCGTGCAACAGCGGGAAGACAATATCGACGTGTTCCAGCACCTCGCCGTCGTCGTTGCGCAAGGTAACCGGATCCCCGGCCACCAGGTGCACCGGCTGATCGGGTTCGGGCACCCGAGGCAACCGGGAGCCCAGGGCCGATTGGCCGGCAGAGGTCTCATCGCTGTCGTCGTTGACTAATGTCCCCACACTCCAGGGGGCACCGTGCTGGTGGGCGGTCCCTAGTCGATTCCAGTAGCCCTGGGAGGTGATCCCGACCGGGATGGGGCGGAACTTCTGCGGATCCATAGCATTGAGCACCCCGACTGCAGAAACGATGGAGACCGGATGTTCTGGTGAAATACCACCAAAGAGCACCAGCACGTTGAGGGGTTGTTCCCCGGTGGAATACTGTGCGGTGTCGACAGGCAGTGGTGTGCTCATAACCGCGCCTCCGGTTTCAAATCTCGTCCCAGCAGTAATGTTGAAATATCGGAAATGCTGATCTGGCCGTTGACCACAGCGTTCATCGCCTCAGAAATCGGCATTTCCACCCCGGCTGAGTGGGCCAGGGCCACCACCGCAGACACGGATTTCACCGATTCGGCGGTTTGCTCCATCCGGTCGATGACTTCTTGGGTCGACAGCCCTTGCCCGTAGAGTCGTCCGGCGGTGCGGTTGCGGGACAACGGTGAGGCACAGGTGGCCACCAGGTCACCGAGCCCGGCCAGTCCGGCCAGGGTATCGGGGTTGCCCCCTACGGCAGTGGCCAGGCGGGTGGTTTCGGTCAGTCCGCGCGTAATAATGGATGCTTTGGAGTTATCTCCCAGCCCCTGGCCATCGCAGAGCCCCACCGCCAGGGCGATAATATTTTTGACCACGCCACCAATTTCGACACCGGTGACGTCAGTATTGCGATAGGGCCGGAAGTATTTGGAATTACACAACGCCACCACCCAGTCGGCGACCGATTCTTCACGACAGGCCACCACGGTGGCGGTGGGTTCTTCATGGGCGATTTCCATAGCCAGGTTCGGGCCGGAGACCACGACAAAGCGTTCGGGTCCAAGCTGTAGTTCGGACTGACACAGTTCCCACATCGACGATTGGCTATCCCGTTCCAGGCCCTTGACCAAAGAGACGATCACGGTCTCGGACCCGATGTTCTCGGTGAGGTCAGAAAGCACACCGCGCACCTGCTGCGCCGGAACAGCTAGGACCACCAGGTCGGCGGTCCTGACTGCCTCGACGGCGTCGGTGGTGGCGGTAATGGATGCAGGAAGCACAATATCGGAGAGGTATTGGCTATTGCGGTGGGAGAGGTTGATATCGTCGGCGACTTCCTGACGACGCGCCCAGAGCCGGACGGTAACCTCTTCACCCCGCTCTTCGGCAGCATCGGCGAGAACTTTCGCAAAGGTTGTCCCCCACGAGCCTGAGCCCAAAATGGCAACCGTGACTGCCTGGGTGGACCGAAGGGGGTGCAAACGTGCGGTATCAGCCGTCATCGGTTCGCCTTTCTGAGTGCTGCGGTGCCGGTCCGTTCCTGGGGCGCGGTGCTCGCGCGTGCTTGAGCGCCTGATCCGGACCTTCATAGCGTTGCCTGGAGGGGTTCCACAGCTGGTTTGTCGGCGGGTTCTTCCCGCGAAGTGGCGCGACCAGGTCGGTCACGGCCGTCATCATCCGCCAGGTGGTGTCATGCAACACAGTGCTATTCAGTGTCGTATCGCGCAGGTCGGAGAGGTCCAGGGGTTTTCCGACGTTGATCTGGTGGATGGTGCGCGGCCACATTTTCGGCTTGGTGGCCCGTTTCGGCAACATCCTGTGCAGTCCCCATTGACCCACCGGCACCACCGGAGCACCGGTCTTCAACGCCAAACGTGCCACCCCGGTTTTGCCCTGCATCGGCCAATAATCCGGGTCCGTGGTAATCGTCCCCTCGGGATAGATGATCACCACGCCCCCTTCGCCAATGACTTCGGACGCCACCCGCAGAGATTCTTGCCCGCGACCACCGCGGTCGACCGGAATCTGTTTCAACCCATTCAGCGCAGTTTTCAGCCCAGGGATCCCAAACAGTTCTTTCTTGGCCATGAAGTGCGGTAGCTTGCCGTGGTTATACAGCATGTGCCCCAGGGCCACCGGGTCAATCTGCGAGATATGGTTGGCGACGACAATACAGCCACCATCCGGAAGGTTATCGGTCCCGGTCCATTTCTTGCCGTAGGCCATATTCACCAGCGGGCGCACGATATTGGCGGCCACGGCGAACTGTAGCCGCTCTGCAAACGGTTCACTCACGCTGAGACTCGGTCTTCCGTGCTCGACAACTCAACATCGGCGCCGAGACCATCCAACTTGGTCATGAATTTCTCATAACCGCGGTTGATGATTTCTAGCCCGGTGGCCTGCGAGGTGCCCTGGGCTGCGAGGGCGGCGAGCAGGTGAGAGAATCCGCCACGGAGATCTGGAATATCGAACTTCGCACCGTGCAACTGGGTGGGGCCCGAGATCACCGCAGAGTGTAAGAAGTTGCGTTGCCCGAAACGGCAGGGCACTGAACCCAAGCACTCTCGGTGCAACTGAATCGAGGCGCCCATCCGCACCAGCGCGTCAGTGAATCCGAAACGGTTTTCGTAGACGGTCTCGTGCACAATGGACACGCCGGAGGCTTGGGTCAGGGCCACGACCAAAGGTTGTTGCCAGTCGGTCATAAACCCTGGGTGCACATCGGTTTCCAGCACCAACGGCTTGAGATCTCCGCCGTTGCGCCAAAACCGAATGCCGGTGTCGCTGACCTCAAATTCACCTCCGATTTTGCGGTAGACGTTCAAGAACGCGGTCAAATCGCGTTGCATGGCGCCTTCGACGAAAATGTCGCCGGTGGTCACCAGGGCAGCCGAGGCCCAGGAAGCGGCCTCATTGCGGTCATAGATGGCAAAGTGGTTATAACCGCCCAGTTCCGAAACCCCTTCAATCCGGATGGTGCGGTCGGTTTGGACGGTAATAATCGCGCCCATCTTCTGTAGGACGTGAATCAGATCGTGAATCTCTGGTTCCACGGCAGCGCCCTTGAGCTCGGTGATCCCTTCAGCTTTCACCGCGGTGAGCAATACCTGCTCGGTGGCTCCGACTGAGGGGTACGGCAGTTCCAGCTTGGCGCCTTTGAGGCCTTTGGGGGCCCGGATATGAATACCCGAGGGTAATTTATCCACCACGGCGCCGAAACTCCGTAGCACGGTGAGATGAAAGTCAATGGGACGATCACCGATCTGGCACCCGCCCAGATCCGGGATAAAGGCTTCACCGACCGAGTGCATCAAGGGGCCGCAGAATAGGATCGGAATCCGGGAATCACCGGCGAACGCATCGATCTCCGAATTGGCTGCGGTGGTGGTATCAGAGGGGTTGAGGTAGACTTCGCCGGACTCTTTATTCCACTCCACGACAACACCATGGAGCTTCAACAGCCCGATCACGATCTCGACGTCCTTAATTTCCGGGACGTTGCGGATAATGGATGGTTTAGACCCCAACAGTGCAGCGACCATGGCTTTGGGCACCAGGTTCTTTGCACCGCGTACCGAAACTGTTCCTGTCAGGGGCTTGCCCCCATTGATTGTTAGTAGCTTCGACATCTACGTCTAAATCCTCCAAGATCCCACCGCTGCGGCCACCTGTCATCGTGACGGCGGGACGTCACCATGGCTTGTATGGGAAAAACTGTTATGTGGTCCGAAAACTAGTCTAAGTGATCATGACCGAAACGATGAGCGCTTCGCCGGGAGCGTGGTGGGTTTAAACCCGGGGCGACGTTTTTCAAAATCGGCGATAGCCTTTTCGTGGCGCAGAGTAATGCCAATGTCGTCCAGCCCCTCCATGAGCCTCCACCGCGTGTAGTCGTCTATGTCGAAGTGTGTCGTTAGCCCCCCGCAAGAGACCACCCGGTGTGCCAAATCCACGCTGACGGCAGTGCCCGGATGATTCTCCAGCTCTTTCCAGATCAACTCAACATCACTGTGGTTCACAACACCAGCCACCAGACCTTGTTTGCCGGCGTTGGAGCGGAAAATATCGCCGAAACGCGCCGAGAGGATCACTTTAAATCCGTAGTCCCGCAGTGCCCAGACGGCGTGCTCGCGGGAGGAACCGGTCCCGAAATCCGGTCCGGCCACCAGCACACTGCCGTGGCTGTAGGCAGGCTGGTTGAGTACGAAGTCCTCGTCCTGGCGCCACCGTTCAAACAGCGCGTCGTCGAAACCGGTCTTACTGATTCGTTTCAGATACATGGCCGGCAGGATTTGATCGGTATCGACGTTGGAGGCCTTCAGCGGCACGCCGACCCCGGTGTGGGTCACAAACTTTTCCATGAGCTGTCCTCTCTGTTCCCGCTATTCAGCCGCGGTCTCGCCGGCCGGTGTGGTAGCCATCACGGGCGGGGCCAGTCCTAAATCTGCCGGTGATGACAAGGTGCCACGCACTGCGGTGGCAGCGGCCACCACCGGAGACACCAGGTGCGTGCGTCCGCCCCGACCTTGTCTCCCCTCAAAGTTGCGATTCGAGGTTGAAGCGCAACGTTCTCCGGGGGCAAGCTGGTCAGGGTTCATCCCCAAACACATCGAGCATCCAGCAAATCGCCATTCGGCTCCGAAATCTCGGAAGATCTGGTCCAATCCTTCGGCTTCGGCTTGCAGGCGGACCTGCATCGAGCCGGGTACCACCAGCATCGTGACGTTCTCGGCTTTGCGCTGTCCCTGGATGATCTGGGCCGCTGCACGCAAATCTTCAATTCGGGCATTGGTGCAGGACCCGAGGAACACGGTGTCAACGGCGATGTCCTTCATCTTCGTGCCCGGGGTGAGGTCCATGTATTCCAAGGCCCGAACCGCCGAGTCATGCTCGACCGGGTCATCAAAGGAGTCGGGATCGGGCACCTCAGCGTTCAATGGCACGCCCTGTCCCGGATTGGTCCCCCACGTCACGAAGGGCTCGAGTTCATGGGCGTCAATGAAGACCTCCCGATCGAAGACGGCCCCCTCATCGGTGTGCAATGTCTGCCAATAGGCCATCGCCTCATCCCACTGGTGCCCCTGCGGAGCGTGTGGACGACCCTTGAGATACCTGAAAGTGGTCTCATCGGGGGCGATCATCCCGGCTCGGGCTCCGGCCTCGATGGACATGTTGCAGATGGTCATCCGGGCTTCCATGGATAGCGACCGAATGGCCGATCCGCGGTATTCCAGCACATACCCGGCTCCCCCTCCGGTGCCGATCTTGGCGATGACCGCCAGAATAATGTCTTTGGAGGACACCCCGGGCCGCAAGGTGCCTTCAACATTGATGGCCATGGTTTTAAATGGTTGCATTGACAGGGTCTGGGTGGCCATGACGTGTTCGACCTCCGAGGTGCCGATACCAAAAGCCAGCGCCCCCATCGCACCGTGGGTCGAGGTGTGGGAGTCACCACACACCACCGTCATACCCGGCTGGGTCAAGCCCAGCTGGGGTCCCACCACGTGAACAATGCCTTGGTCGTCATCCCCCAGCGAGTGCAAACGGATGCCGAAATCCTGCACATTATCACGCAGGGTACTGACCTGAAGCCGGGAGGTGGGCTCCTGGATCATGGCGTTGATATCCCGGGTGGGCACATTGTGATCTTCGGTGCCAATAGTCAGATCGGGCCGGCGCACCGCGCGGTTGGCCATGCGCAACCCTTCGAAGGCCTGTGGGGAGGTGACCTCATGAATCATGTGGAGGTCGATATAAAGCAGGTCCGGGGTCTGCACATCGCCCTGCGTTTCGCCGGGCACGACCACATGGTCCTGCCAGACCTTCTCCGCTAACGTCCGAGGCGCGTTCTCGGTCATGGTTCCCTGCTCCTTGATGCTCGAGGTGAATCGCGACTGGCGATGACCACCGATAACTTGCCCTCAGACTGGCACCACCGGCGAGAAATTCCAACCTCTCCACGTTCCCATCTCATTTATTGAGATACACACCGAGGTGCCCGTAGAATCTGTCGTGATGAGCGATAAATCTGAGATCCCCCCGTCGGGAGTTGGCGTCATCGACAAAGCGATGACGATCATGGCAGCTTTGGAATCTGGCCCGGCTGACCTGACCACGCTGGTCGCTGCCACCGGTATTCCCCGCCCGACATTGCACCGCATTGCTGCCGCGCTGATCCATCATCGCCTGCTCACCAAGGACGAGCGTTCTCGCTATGTGCTGGGCCACCGGATTGGCGAGTTAGCAGCAGCAATGGGTGGCGATGATCCTCTGGCTGTGGTTGCGCCCGACACACTGCGCTGGTTGGCCGAGATGACCGGAGAATCCACGCAGGTGTACCGGCGTCAAGGAGACTTACGGTTGTGCGTGGCCACGGCCGAGCGCCCTGTCGGGTTCCGGGACACCATTCCGATCGGTTCCCGTTTCTCCATGAAGGCCGGCTCGGCAGCTCAGGTGTTTTTAGCCTGGGAAGACCACGATGAAATGGTTTCCGGTCTGGATGGCGCTGTTTTTTCAGCGAGCACCTTGGCTCAAGTGCGCCGCCAGGGGTGGGCCCAAACCGTGGCAGAACGCGAAGACGGCCTCGGTTCGGTGTCGGCTCCGATTCGGGCGGCCAATGGCAAGGTGGTGGCTGCTGTGTCAATGTCTGGACCGGTCGATCGCATCACTCGCCATCCGGGGAAATTACACGCCACCTCGGTAGTGGCCGCCGCTCACCGAATCTCTGACCTCTACCAGAATTATTCTGCCTAGCTGGTCCGGAAATGATCCCAGCCGGGACCCTGGTCCTGTTCCGCTGCCGCCCAGCTCTCGCCGTCGACGGTGGTGGCCGGGCTCAGGGTGCCGATGACTTCGAAGCCGTCGGGAATCGGGTCGTACTCACCGATCACGGCCAGCAACCCGTAGTCTTCTCCCCCACCGTGGACCCACTGCTCGGCCGTCGCGGTCTCACCGGTCAGGGCTTGTGCCAACGGCGCCAGCTCGGTGGCTCGGTGACGCACCCATGTCGGGTCAACGCGTACCCTCGCCCGGTTGGCTTTCGCCAAACGGTGCGCATCGCGACCGATCCCGTCGGAGACATCCATCATCGCTACCACCTGCCGGGCCACGGCCGGTCCCACGGCCAGCTCCGGACGGGGCCGGAGTTGGGCCCGCACTGCCCGGGCGGCATCACGAGACAGTGCCCGTGGGAGCTCGGTGGTGGACTCCAAGACCTCCAGCCCAGCAGCTGCCCAGCCGGGGTGGCCACGATGAATCAGCCGGTAGGAACTGGCTACTGTGGGGTTAGCGCGAATGGACCGTTGTGTCACGGCCTCGGTGGCCAGCACCCCAAGGGCGGTGAGCGAGGCTGAAATTTCGGCGCCTGCGGTCAAATCTCCCCCGGCGACTTTGACTCCCGGCACCCCCAAATAATGCAGGCTGGCCATCACTCCGGTGGCAAACTGCTCCACCCATTGGACCCGAAGCCATCCGGGCAGTGCCAGGGAAATAACCAGGTGGGTGGGGATTGCTCCCATGGCGTTGAGATCAGAAAGATTCTGGGCGACCAGTTTCCAACCGGTGGAGTATCCGTTGTCCTCGACCCCACGGGGCCACGATAGTCGGAAACTGCGGTCCTGGTTCATGGTGTCAGCGCAGACCACCATCCGGGCTGGGCCCGCGCCTGGTGCCGTGTGGTGACCAAGGTGAATCACGGCCGCGTCATCGCCGGGGCCGACCTCGTCCTCGGCCCAGCTGGTAAAGAATCGAGCGTGAAGAATGTCGAGAATGCCATCTTCACCGATATCTGCTATGGTCATCGTGGCCTTTCGCGCGTCAGCCGGTCATCGGTCGAGCTGCACATGGCGAGAACGAAAAAACCTCCGGTGGTGCCACCGGAGGTTCCTCGACTGTGACCCCAGCGGGATTCGAACCCGCGTTACCGCCGTGAGAGGGCGGCGTACTAGGCCGCTATACGATGGGGCCAAAACCCGTCGAGACGGGTTCAGCTGGGGTACCAGGACTCGAACCTAGAATGACGGTACCAGAAACCGTTGTGTTGCCAATTACACCATACCCCACTATTGAGTTGTGTTGCCGGCATCTCTGCCGAACACGAGTAGTCACTCTACCCGATGATTTTCCCAGATATCAAATCCAGGGTGAGCATCTGCGTCGTGATGCTCACCACCTGAATTTAGGTGACCGGGAAGGTGGCATCCTGTTCCTCAGCGAAACGCCGGATGCGAGCCAGGGTGGCGTCTTGACCGAGAATCTCCAGCGACTCAAATAGCGGCGGTGATACCTTGCGCCCTGACACCGCACTGCGCACCGGGCCGAATGCTTGACGCGGTTTCAGCCCCAGCCCATCGATCAACGCCACGCGCAGAGCTGGTTCGATGGCCTCGGTGGTGAACTGCTCGGGGTCGATGGCCTCCAGGGCACGATAGGCGGCTTCCAGAGCGGAAGCCAGGTCTTCGGGCATGCCTTTCAGCGCCTGTTGTTCGGTTTCGATCTGGTCATCGTCCAGATAGAGGAAGGCCATCATCTCGGCAGCATCGGCCAGCAACTGGGTACGTTCTTGCACCAACGGTGCTGCCTGAGTGAGAATTTCCAGCTCGCGTTCGGTGGGGTTGTCTGCGATGAGTTGCTGGGCCTGCAGGTACGGGATCATCCGATCGCGGAAGTCCTCGGGCTCCAGCATGCGGATGTGGGTGCCGTTGATGGCAATGGCTTTCTTCTCATCGAAGCGTGCCGGATTAGCCAACACGTCGTGGATATCGAAGTGTTCGACGAACTGTTCGGGTGTGAAGATATCCTCATCGGCCGATAGCGACCAGCCCAGCAGGCCCAGGTAGTTCAGCAGACCTTCGCGGATAAAACCGCGGTCCCGGTGCAGGAACACATTGGATTCTGGGTCGCGTTTGGACAGCTTTTTATTGCCGGTTCCCATCACATAGGGTAGGTGGCCGAAAACCGGCATGTGCGTGGCGACACCGATCTCGTACAGCGCCTGATACAGCGCAATCTGGCGTGGGGTGGAAGACAACAGGTCTTCCCCGCGCAATACGTGGGTGATGCCCATCAGCGCATCATCGACCGGGTTGACCAGCGTGTATAGCGGGGAGCCGTCGGCACGTACCACGACGAAGTCCGGTACCGAACCGGCTTTGAAGCTGATCTCCCCACGGACCGCATCAGTGAAGCTGATGTCTTCATCCGGCATCTTCAACCGCAACACCGGCTCACGGCCTTCATCCCGGAAAGCCTGCTTTTGTGCTGCGGTAAGGTTCCGGTCGTAGTTGTCATAGCCCAATTGCGGGTCGCGACCGGCGGCTTGGTGACGGGCTTTGATTTCCTCAGCGTTCGAGAAGGACTCATAGACGTGCCCGGATTCCACCAGCTTGTTGATCACATCCTGGTAGATCTCGCCTCGCTGGGATTGACGGTAGGGCTCGTGCGGGCCGCCAACTTCCACGCCTTCGTCCCAGTCGATCCCCAGCCAGCGCATCGCGTCCAGCAGTTGTTGGTAGGACTCTTCGGAGTCACGCTTGGCGTCGGTGTCTTCGATGCGAAAGACCAGCGTGCCACCGGTGTGGCGGGCCCACCCCCAGTTGAACAGGGCGGTGCGGATCAAACCGACGTGTGGCGTTCCGGTCGGTGAAGGACAGAACCGCACGCGCACCGGGGTCGAAGCATCAACTGCAGGAATATCGTCAAAACTGGTCATAATCTCCACCCTACGCCACTGATGGTGTGGTTGGTGCCGAGCACGTGCGGTTCTGAACGCTTTAGCGCCGGATGAGCGTGGTCAAGGTGCCGATGCCCTCAACCTCGCACTCCACGCGGTCTCCGTCCTCGATGGTGCCGACCCCGGCCGGGGTACCGGTCAGGATCACGTCCCCGGGCAATAACGTAAACGCCCGGGAGATCTCGGCAACCAGATCAGCAACACCGAAGACCATCTGGGAGGTATTGCCTTCCTGGCGCACCTCACCGTTGACCGACGAGCGAACTTCAGCGTCTTCTACATCCAGCTCGGTTTCAATCCACGGGCCCAGTGGGCAGGAGCCGTCGAAGCCTTTAGCCCGGGCCCACTGGTTTTCAGCGCGCTGGATATCCCGTGCGGTGAGGTCATTGGCGACCGTGTAGCCGAAGACTACCTCGGGGACCTTCTCCACCGGCACCTCTTTGCAGATCCGACCAATCACTACGGCCAGTTCGGCTTCGTAGGAGACCTCTTCACTCCACGACGGCAAGGTCACCGGGTCGCCGGGACCCACCACGGTGGTGTTGGGCTTGAAAAACAGCATCGGGACGGTGGGTACCTCGTTGCCCAGTTCGTGGGCGTGGTCGAGATAGTTTCGGCCCACCCCGATGATTTTCGAGCGCGGGATGATCGGGGCCACCAGCCGGATATCGGCCACCTGGTGGGTGGTCGAGGTCGGCTGGATGCCCTGATAGAAGGGGTCGCCGTGGATTTCGGTGAACGTCGCGTCGTCAACCAGCCCGAAGGTGGGCTGGTCGTCGATGACAGCTCGAGCTATCCGCATGGATGACAAGTGTCCTCTCGATCTGATTAGGCCAGGCGGTAGAGCCAGCCATAGGGGTCGTCACTGGCACCGGTTTGCAGATCCAGCAGGGTCTGACGCAACCGGTTGGTGACCGCAAAGTCCGAGTGGGAGGAATCAATCACCCGGTCGCCGTCGCGAAGTGTACCGATCGGGGTGATCACCGCGGCGGTACCGCAGGCAAAGACCTCCGTAATGGTCCCATCAGCCACGCCACGGTCCCACTCATCCAGGGTGATACGACGTTCTTCGACGGTCATACCCTGATCTTCGGCCAGCTGCAGGATGGACTTGCGGGTCACACCTTCCAGGATGGTACCGGTCAGCTGCGGGGTGATCAGGCGGTTGTCGTCGGTCACGAACATCACGTTCATGCCGCCGAGCTCTTCAACAGCGTTGTCGTGGGTGGGGTCCAAGAACAATACCTGGTTATATCCCTGAGCATCGGCCTCGAGTTGCGGGGCCAGGGAGGCAGCGTAGTTTCCACCGCACTTGGCTTCACCGGTACCGCCGGGGCCCGAGCGGGCGTACTGGCGGGAGACCATAATCGAGACTGGCTTGAGCTCGCCACCGAAATAGTTACCGGCCGGGGAAGCGATCACGTGGAAGGAGACCGCGCGGGCTGGGCGCACCCCCAGGAAGGCTTCGGTGCCGATCATGAAGGGGCGGATATAGAGTGATTGACCGTCGCCGTCCGGGACCCAGTCCTGGTCTTGTTCGACCAGCAACTGGATGGCTTTCACGAACGCTTCTTCGTCTAATTGCGGCAACGCCAAACGGCGTGCGGACCGGTTCAACCGACGCGCATTTTCGAAGGGCCGGAACGTCCAGATGGAGCCGTCTTGGTGGCGGTAGGCCTTGATGCCTTCGAAAACTTCCTGGGCGTAGTGCAACACACCGGCCGCCGGTGAAAGCGTGATGGGGCCGAAGGGCTCGATCCGGGCCGAGGACCAGGTGCCTTTCATGTCCAAGAAGTTTCCGGCAGCCGCGGCTTCCCGTTGGGCACTCACGTCGGCTTTCCACTCAATGGTGGCCATGTGGTCGGTGAAGTAGCTACCGAAGCCGGGATCTTTCAGAATCTGGGCACGTTCGTCAGCGCTGACGGGTGCCGGATGGGGGTGAAGTTCAAATTCCATGGGGAAAATCAACGACCTTTCACTTCGTTTCTGGCAGGGCGGCGATGATGTCATCGCCGATCTGCTCGGTCGTCCGGGGACGGCGATTGGCCACATCGCGGCTGACTGCCGTGCGGATTGCCCGTGCGGCCTCGGGCTGACCGTGGTGTTCGAGCAGGATGGCTGCCGAAAGGATCGCTGCGGTCGGGTCGGCACGACCCTGGCCCGCAATATCCGGGGCGGATCCATGAACCGGTTCGAACATCGACGGTGCGGTATCGGAGAGATTCCCCGATGCCGCCAAACCGATCCCGCCGGTGATTGCGGCGGCCTGATCAGTGATGATGTCACCAAACATGTTATCAGTCACAATCACATCAAACCGGGACGGATCGGTGGTCAGAAAGATGGTCGCCGCATCGACGTGCAGATAATCGTGGGTGACCTGCGGAAATTCTTCGGCCACTTGATTCACCGTGTCCTGGTAGAGCCGACCAGCGTGAACCAACACGTTGTGTTTGTGCACGAGGGTGAGGTGTTTGCGCTCACGGTGTTCGGCGGCATAGGTAAAGGCTGCGCGCACCACTCGCTCTACCGAGAACCGGGTATTGACCGAAACCTCGGTGGCCACCTCGTGGTCGGTGCCGGCCCGCAACCGACCACCCTGTCCCAGGTAGAGCCCTTCGGTGCCTTCGCGGAAGACCACGAAGTCGATCTCGCCGGGGTCAGCCAACGGGGAGCGGACTCCCGGGTAGAGCTGAGCGGGGCGGAAGTTCACCCCGTGGTCGAGGCGGAATCGCAATGAAAGGATGATCTCGCGTTCCAGGATGCCGGAGGGAATCCGGGTGTCGCCCGGGTGGGAGCCGATGGCACCGAACAAGATGGCCTGGTGGCCACGGATAGCCTCCAGGGTCTCATCGGTTAGGGTCTCACCGGTGGCCAGATAGTGCTCGGCACCCAGCAGGTACTCGGTGGTGGTCACCGGGGTCTGAGAGACCGCCTTGAGCACCTTGACCGCTTCAGCGGTAACTTCCGGGCCGATCCCGTCGCCGGGTATCACCGCAAGATCCAATGCGGGGATGGTTGTCATCACCGGCCCCCTACTGCTGATCGTCGGTGTCGTCGTGGCGTGGGAACACCCCGACCGGCTTGGGAATCTCAGTTCCGGGCGTAAGCTTTTCATCCCAGGCCGCGAAGGACCGCGGGCCGTGCCCGGAGACCAGGGTTGCTCCGGCATCGCCCTCGGCAGGCACACCCAACAGGCTCAACAGCTGAGTAGCAGAGTCCGGCATGACCGGTTGGATCAGCAACGCGACCTGGCGCACGACTTCCAACGTCACCCATAGGACGGTCTTCATCCGCTCGGGGTCTGCTTTGCGCAACACCCAGGGTGCCTGGTCGGCGAAATAGGTGTTGGCTTCATCGAGCACACGCCAGGTTTCGGCCAGGGCACGGTTGAACTCTTGCCGGTAGTAGTGGTCCTGGTTGATCTTTAACAGCGGCTGTGCTTGGTCCAGTAGCGCCCGGTCGGCGTCCGTGAGGTCACCGCCGGGTGCTGGAATCTGGGCGTCGCAGTTTTTGAACACCATTGACAGCGATCGTTGGGCCAGGTTACCCAGGTTATTGGCCAAGTCGGCGTTCTTGCGGGCGACCACAGCCTGGTGGGTGTAGGACCCATCAGCACCGAAGCTGAATTCGCGTAGTAGGAAGTAGCGCACCGTATCCAGCCCGTAGTGCTCGACCCAGTCGGCCGGGGCAATCACGTTGCCCAAGGACTTGGACATCTTTTCGCCGTCATTGGTCAAAAATCCGTGGATGATGACTCGCTGCGGGAAATCAATGCCTGCCGACATCAAAAACGCCGGCCAGAACACGCAGTGGAACCGGGAGATGTCTTTACCGATCACGTGTAGATCAGCCGGCCAGTAGCCAAACATCTCATCATCGTGGGGGAAACCTGCACCGGTGAGGTAGTTGGCGAGGGCATCGACCCACACATACATCACGTGTTTCTGGTCGGTGACCAGTCCAGGGTCGGCGGCCAGGGCTTTTTCGCTGGGCTCTGGGACGTCAATGCCCCAGTCGAAGCTGGTGCGCGAGATGGAGAGATCTTGCAGACCAGATTCGACAAAGCGGCGGATTTCGTTGGCACGAGAGGCCGGTGCGATGAACTCAGGGTGTGCATCGTAGTGTGCCAACAACCGGTCCTGGTAGGCCGAGAGCCGGAAGAAATAGGATTCTTCTTCAGTCCAGGTCACCTCAGTACCGGTTTCGGTGGCGATGCGGGTGCCGTCGTCGGCCAGCTCGGTTTCGTCTTCGGTAAAGAACCGTTCATCACGCACCGAGTACCACCCGGAGTACTTATCCAGGTAAATATCACCGTTGTCGCTCATCCGCTGCCAGAGCTCTCGAGCAGCCACCCGGTGATCGGTGTCGGTGGTTTGGATGAACCGGTCGTAGGACACCTTCAGCACCGTGTCGTCCATGTCCTTGAACCGGGCTGAATTGCGGGAGGCGAGTTCAGCGGCGGTGATGCCCAGCTTCTGGGCGGTTTGTTGCATTTTCTGACCGTGTTCATCGGTGCCGGTCAAAAAGCGCACATCGCGCCCATCAAGGCGGGCGAACCGTGCCATGGCATCAGCGCCAATGTACTCATAGGCGTGACCGATGTGTGGGTCGCCGTTCGGGTAGGCAATCGCGGTGGTCAAGTAGTATTTCATATCAGCGTTCTTCCAAGTTGAGTTCGCAGGAACGTTCCGCACCGATGGTGTCGCTGATGGTGATCAACGTGCCCTCCGCCAGAGCGGCATCCAGGGTGACCACGGCCAAGGCGGTGTCATTGTCACCATCGGGGCTGACGTCCATGGCAGCAATGTTGACGTGCTGATCGCCCAGGGTCTGACCAATGACACCAATCACCCCGGGTCGATCCTGATACTGCAACACCAGCAGGTGGTCAGCCAAGACCACCTCAAATTCAAAGTCATCGATGCCGACCAGTTTTTGGACCTGCTTGGGGCCGGTCAGGGTACCGGTAACCGAATACTGCTCACCGTTAGCGGCCGCTCCGCGCACCGTGACGGTATTACGGTAGGACGGGGATTCCGGGGAGGTGGTCAAACGCACCTCGACACCGCGGTTTTCGGCCATCACCGGGGCATTGACGTAGGAGACCTGGGTGGAGACCACATCGGTAAACACGCCCTTCAGGGCAGCCAATTTCAGCGAGTCCACGTTCATCTCGGCCAGTTCCCCGGCAACATGGACCTCCACGGCGGTCAGCGACTGGTTGCGCATCAGTGCGGTCAGGATTCGTCCCAGCTTTTCGGTTAGCGGAATGCCCGGTCGCACGTAGGGATCAATCGCTCCCCCGGCGACGTTAACGGCATCGGGCACCAGCTCTCCGGCCATGGCCAACCGCACCGACTTCGCCACAGCGACTCCGGCCTTTTCCTGGGCTTCTAAGGTGGAGGCACCCAGGTGCGGGGTGACGGTGGCCTTCGGTGATGAGAAGAAGCCCAGGTCCTTGGCGGGTTCGTTGACGTAGACGTCGATGCCGGCTCCAGCGATAGCCCCGGATTCCAAGGCGCGGGTCAGAGCGTCCTCATCCACCAGACCGCCACGTGCCACGTTGATGACGTAGGCGGTGTCCTTCATGAGCGCGAACTGCTCGTCCGAGATCATGCCCATGGTTTCGGGAGTGCGTGGCATGTGGATGGTGACAAAGTCGGAGGCTTGGAGAACTTCCTCGAGGCTGAGGAGTTTCGCGCCGATGGACTGAGCGCGTGCGGCGGTGACGTAGGGGTCGTAGGCGACGATGTTCATGCCGAAAGCCTGCATTCGCTCGGCCACCAGCGATCCGATACGTCCTAAACCGACGATGCCCAGGGTCTTTTCATACAGTTCAGTGCCCTTGAGTTTCGAGCGCTTCCACTCCCCCGCTTTCAGGGTGGCGTTACCTTCAGCCAGGTTCCGAGCCGAAGCCAGGATATGTGCACAGGTCAGCTCGGCCGCAGAGATGATGTTCGAGGTCGGGGCATTGACCACCATCACCCCGGCGTCGGTGGCCGCTTGGGTGTCAACGTTGTCCAGCCCCACACCAGCGCGGGCAATAATTTTCAGTTTGGGGGCCGCGGCGATGGCTTCGGCATCCATGGTGGTCGCGGAGCGAATCAGGACGGCGTTGGCCTCGGGCAGGGCTTGGAGGAGTTGTTCGCGGTCCGACCCGTCGGTGTGGCGAACATCGAAGTCACCTCCCAAGACGTCCATGGTGGCCGGGGAGAGCTCTTCGGCAATCAACACGACAGGTTTTGTCACGGTTCTGGACACGCTTTCATCATCTCAAGGGGTGGTTCACTTATTGGTGCATCAGTCACCGCTGTTGATGAGCGGACCATGTGGCCCGCCAACACTGACACCTCACCTAGTCTACGACGCGAGCGAGGGCTGGGAGACTGTGCGAAGCGGGAAAGATCGGAACCCCACCGCAGGTGGTGATCATCGATCACGCACCTTGCGGTGGGGTTCAGTCTCGAGTGAGCCGTGCGAGCGCTTAGCGAGCTGCGGTGCCCTCGGTGTAGTCGGCATCAGAGTCCTTAAGCCAGGAGAACATCTTGCGCAGTTCACGACCGGTGGTTTCGATCGGGTGCTGTTCTTCTTCAGCGCGCAGTTTCTGGAACTCTTCGGCGCCCTGAGCCTGATCGTCCATGAAGCGCTTGGCGAAGGAGCCGTCCTGGATATCGGCCAGCACAGCCTTCATGTTCTCCTTCACCCGGGCATCGATCACGCGCGGGCCGGAAATGTAGTCACCGAATTCAGCGGTGTCGGAGATGGACCAGCGCTGCTTGGAGATACCACCTTCGACCATCAAATCCACAATCAGCTTCAGCTCGTGTAGTACCTCAAAATAGGCGATCTCCGGCTGGTAACCAGCTTCAGTGAGTACCTCGAAACCGGCCTGGACCAGGTGGGATGCCCCACCGCAGAGCACGGCTTGTTCACCGAACAGGTCGGTTTCGGTTTCTTCGGTGAAGGTGGTTTCAATCACGCCAGCGCGGGTGGCACCGATACCCTTGGCGTAGGACAGGGCCAGGTCCTTGGCCGAACCGGTCTCGTCCTTCTCTACAGCCACCAGGGCAGGAACACCGCGTCCGGCTTCGAATTCGCGACGAACCACGTGACCAGGGCCCTTGGGGGCCACCATGGCCACATCAACACCGGCCGGAGGCTGAATGTAATCGAAACGGATGTTGAACCCGTGGGCGAAAAACAGCGCATTGCCCTCAGACAGGTTGGGCTCCACCGACTCGGTGTAGACGGTGGCGGCAACCTGGTCGGGAACCAGCATCATGATCACGTCAGCCTCAGCGGCGGCATCGGCGACGGAGGCGACTTTCAGCCCGGCAGCTTCAGCCTTCGCACGAGACTTCGAGCCCTCGGCGAGACCAATGGTGACATCCACACCGGAGTCGCGCAGAGATTCGGCATGGGCGTGGCCCTGGGAGCCGAAACCAATCACGGCCACTTTGCGGTTTTGGATGATGCTCAAATCGGCATCGTCATCATAAAACTTGTGAACGGACATCATTCTCCTTTTTTAGACAGGGCTCTATCGGTCATGGATTTCCCGCCACGGCCGACCGCAATGGTGCCGGAACGGACTAGTTCTCGAATCCCGAAGGGCTCCAGAACTTCCAATAAGGCGTGAAGTTTTTGTAGTGAACCGGTGGCCTCCACGGTCACCGCATCAGTGGAAACATCCACCACGGTGGCGCGGAACAGTTCTACGGCTTGGACCACCGAGGCACGGGTGGAGGCATCAGAGCGGACCTTGACCAGAATGTGGTCCCGGTGCACTGCTGCATCATCGAGCTCGACGATTTTGATGACATTGATCAGCTTATTGAGCTGTTTGGTGACCTGCTCCAGGTGATCACCATCGGCATCGACCACCACGGTGATGCGCGAGAGCCCGTCGATTTCACAGTTGCCCACCGCCAGGGACTCAATATTGAAGGCGCGGCGAGAGAACAGCCCGGACACCCGCGTCAGCACGCCGGGGACGTCTTGAACGAGTACGGACAATGTGTGTCGTGCCATGGTCTAGTCCTCCTCTGACCATTCCGGTGTCAGATCACGGGCAACCTGAATATCGTCATTGGACACCCCGGCGGGCACCATCGGCCAGACCATCGAGTCCCGGGAGACGACGAAGTCCACCACGACCGGGCGGTCGTTGATCTGCATCGCCTGGTTAATGGTGTCTTCCAAATTCTCGGCGCGTTCACACCGCAACCCGGTAGCACCGTAGGCCTCGGCGAGCTTCACGAAGTCGGGCACCCGGACGGTGTCGGCTCCGGTATTGAGATCGGTATTGGAATACCGGCCGTCGTAGAACAAGGTCTGCCACTGGCGGACCATGCCCAGCGATGAGTTATTGACTACCGCGATCTTGATCGGGATCTGGTTGATCACGCAGGTGGCAAGTTCCTGGTTGGTCATCTGGAAGCATCCGTCACCGTCAATAGCCCACACCACCCGTTCGGGTTGGGCCACCTTGGCACCCATGGCGGCTGGGACGGCAAAGCCCATGGTGCCCAGTCCGGCGGAGTTCAACCACTGGTGGGGACGTTCGTAGGCCACGAATTGGGAGGCCCACATTTGGTGCTGGCCCACCCCGGCAACGTAGACGGCTTCCGGACCGGCAATCTGGGAGAGTTTCTCGATAACGGTCTGCGGGGCCATCAGCCCATCGTCGGTGGGTGGGTAACCCAGCGGGTAGGTGCTGCGTACCTTATTGAGCACCGTCCACCATTCGCTGAGGTCCGGTGTGCCCTCGGACTCACGCAATGCGGTGACGTCCTGGTACAGATCGGGCAGGATCTCTTTGAGATCCCCCACGATCGGAACATCGGCCGCACGGTTCTTGGAGATTTCGGCCGGGTCGATATCGGCGTGAATGACCTTGGCTTTGGGGGCGAAGCTGGAGAGTTTGCCGGTCACCCGGTCATCGAATCGGGCGCCTAGCGTAATCAGCAGGTCCGACATTTGCAGGGCGGTGACCGCGGCCACGGTGCCGTGCATGCCGGGCATGCCCAGGTTTTGCTCATGCGAGTCGGGAACCATGCCCCGGGCGTTCAAGGTGGTCACCACCGGTGCGCCGGTGAGTTCCACCAACTCCAGGAGTTCTTTTTGAGCCTCGCCGCGGGCGGCACCACCGCCGACGTAGAGCACCGGACGGGACGCGGAGTTAATGAGCTTGGCGGCCTCGCGCACCTGACGGGAGTGGCCACGGGTCACCGGACGGTAGCCCGGAATATTGGGCTTCGGTGGCCAGGCGAAGTCCAGGGTGCCTTCCTGCGCATTCTTGGTGATATCGACCAACACGGGCCCGGGACGACCGGAGGTGGCGATATAGAACGCTTCCGCCAGCACCTGCGGGATGTCTTCGCTGCGGGTCACCAGCCGGGAGTGCTTAGTGATCGGCATGGTAACCCCGACAATGTCGGCTTCCTGGAAAGCGTCGGAGCCTATCAACTGGGCTCCGACCTGTCCGGTAATGAAGACCACGGCTTCCGAGTCCATGTGGGCATCGGCGATGGCGGTGACCAGGTTGGTCGCACCGGGCCCGGAGGTGGCGATAGCAACCCCGGGTTTACCGGTCGCCAAGTAGTAGCCCTGGGCGGCGTGGCCGGCGCCTTGTTCGTGGCGGACGAGAATGTGGCGAATCTTCTCAGCGTCCAAAAGCGGGTCATAGAGGGGTAGAACTGCCCCACCGGGTAGACCAAAGACATCGGTGACGCCGAGTTCTTCCAGTGACCGGACAATGGCCTCGGCGCCGGTCATCGTGGTGGGTTCGATCCGCCGGTTCTCTCCGGGGACTCGGTCATCGTATCCACCGGCGGTGGTTCTCGTGCCGCGTGTTGGTGGATGAGGGGGCATCACCGACGGGGTGATATTCGCTCCAGAACTCATGAGCTATGCCTCATTCATTTCTTCTGTCTTCGACTCGTGATTCCGCCATTTGTGGTTTGCACAAAAGGCCATAAAAAAACCCCGATACCGGCTCTGGTGTGGGCCTTACGGGGTCAGCGCATGGTGGCGGTGCTTCGCCAGCTGAGTTTCTCGACTCAGGCCATGCGCTACATAACGACTACTAGGGTCTTCGACATGTTCTTATATTTGCAGTCGAGGAACTGAAAAGTCAAATATGTCGTGAGGTGGCCCACGGTGTGCTATCTCACACCGATTTGACCATCTCACGACCCCGTGTCGTCAGCCCGCTCTGTGCTGTTGTGTGGCGCGCTGTACTGTTGCGTTACCGGGTGCTCACCGGGCGTGAGGTGACCGCACCTGCGGAGGCGGAGGAGACCATGTCGGCAAATTTTCCGAGCACGCCTTGCTGGAATTTCGGTGGCAGGGGCTCGAAGTTCTCCCGGCGACGCTCCAGTTCGGCCTCATCGACCAGCAGATCAATACGACGATCTTTAATGCTGACCTGGATCGCGTCACCGTCTTCGATCAGCCCGATGGGTCCGCCGACAGCTGCCTCGGGAGCAATGTGTCCAATACACAATCCGGTGGTCCCGCCGGAGAAGCGACCATCGGTAATCAGCAACACGTCTTGACCCAGACCGGCGCCCTTGATGGCACCGGTAATGGCTAGCATTTCGCGCATACCGGGTCCTCCCTTGGGGCCTTCGTAACGGATGACCACCACGTCTCCGGCCTGTAACTCGCCGGCTGCCAGTGCGTCCATGGCGGCCTGTTCGCGTTCAAAGACCCGCGCGGTACCGTCAAAGACCTCCGCGTCGAATCCCGCGGATTTCACCACCGCGCCTTCCGGGGCCAACGACCCGTGCAACACGGTCAGTCCTCCGGTGGGGTGCACCGGGTTGTCCAGGGTGCGCAATACCTCGCCATCAAGTCCCTGCGGGTTGAGTTCTTCGAGGTTTTCGGCGACAGTCTTGCCGGTCACCGTCAGGGCATCGCCGTGGAGCACTCCGAGATCCAGCAACGCCTTCATGACCACCGGGACGCCACCAATGCGGTCCAGGTCGGTCATCACGTACTGACCGAAGGGCTTCATATCTGACAGGTGCGGGACCTTGTCTCCGATCCGGTTGAAGTCGTGCAGGCTCAGGTTCACCTGGGCTTCATTGGCGATGGCCAGTAGGTGTAGCACCGAGTTCGAGGAGCCTCCGAAGGCCATCATCACGGCAATAGCATTCTCGAACGCTTCCTTGGTGAGGATGTCACGAGTGCGGATCCCTTGTTTCAGGAGGTTGATCACAGCCTCACCGGCCCGGCGAGCATCAGCATCGCGACGACGATCGGCCGAAGGCGGGGCGGCCGAGCCCGGAATCGACAGACCAAGGGCCTCCCCGACCGAGGCCATAGAGTTGGCAGTATACATCCCGCCACAGGCACCTTCGCCAGGACAAATCGCGCGTTCGATGGTGTCCACGTCCTCGCGCGAGATCAACCCGCGAGCGCATGCCCCTACGGCTTCGAACGCATCGATAAGGGTCACCTGCCGAGTCTTGCCATCCGACAAGGTTGCATAGCCGGGCATGATCGACCCGGCATAGACGAATACCGAGGCCAGATCCAGACGGGCGGCGGCCATCATCATCCCGGGTAGCGACTTATCACACCCGGCTAGCAACACCGAACCGTCCAAGCGCTCAGCCATCATCACCGTCTCGACCGAGTCGGCGATCACGTCGCGAGACACCAGTGAGTAATGCATACCGTCATGGCCCATAGAAATACCATCGGAGACCGAAATGGTGCCGAATTGCAGCGGGTACCCGCCGGCTGCATGGACACCCGACTTCGCGGCATCAGCCAGACGGTCCAGGGAGAGGTTGCAGGGGGTGACTTCATTCCACGACGACGCAATACCGATCAGCGGTTTGGAGAAGTCCTCATCCCCCATGCCCACGGCACGGAGCATGCCACGGGCTGGGGCCCTTTCCATCCCATCGGTCACGTCCCGTGAGCGGGGCTTGAGATCTGGCTCAGATGAATTGTCCGTAGTGCGAGGTGTCATGACGACAGTCTACGACTGCTCGCCCCTGTTATCTGCAACACGACGAACACATTGCACTGACTGAATCGTCGAGTAAATCAATCGCTGGTGATTTCATCATGACGCAGCGTCATCCCAGAGACTAGACTGGTCCATTATGATGGCACACCTCAAGCAGGGCTCTTCCTCGTCTGCGGCGCTGAAGCAGCGCCTGCGTTTGCTCTTTGAAGCCACAATTTTTAACTACGGCGATTACAACCTGATTTATGCCCACCCGGTCGCGACCGGACCGGCCTTCGTGATCGGCTATCGTCGCCAGCCTTTAGAGATGGTATTGCTGCCGATCGTCACCGAAGAGGTCGAAGCCTTTGGGGTGCACACCGAGGCCGACCGAGAAGACATCCTGACCATTGACCTGTCGAATGTAGCCATGGTGTCTGATTCGGGTGCTGGGTACGGAGTCACCACTGTGACCGGCCATCGCGCACATTTTGATGTGGTGGGAGACCCCGAGGTTCCTCTCGGTGCCGGGCACAGCGTGGCTCTCGAGCAGTTCGATGATTCGGAGGACTTTCACGAGTTCATGACCGAACTGATGGACCAGCTCGATGAGCTCTACAAGCGCAAGCAAGATCAGTAGGCTGAACAAGAGGTCGTGATCGTCACACCGCTCAGATTTAACAATCGATAAACTCCTCTGCTAGAGTAGTTCCTCGTGCGAAACGCGCATCTAGTTCTGCGCCTCTAGCTCAACTGGTAGAGCACTTGACTCTTAATCAATAGGTTGTGGGTTCGAGTCCCACGGGGCGCACTCTAAGTCGGCACCTCGTTTGGCCACACGTCAAACAGGTGCCGTTGTCATATCCGGCGGACACGGCAAATCCACCGTCTACCCACAGCTTTAAAGCCACCAGGCCCGCCTCCACGCTGGGTTGTTTGTGCCTATTGACTGCCAGCTTCCGTGTGGCTCTGAGTCTCCGTCATGGTCTGGGCGCTGGTGCCCACCGACTTACTCCTCCTGCATCACGCCCGCGACAGGACCACGATCTGATCCATCCGGTGCAATCGTTACCTCCCACCCTCTCGCTCTCTCGTCCCAGAGCAGGGTACCTCATGAGGCATCGACCACCATGTCCCGACGTGGCGCAACACCCTGGGTGGGAGCCACCTGTCGTACCGGCCCTCTCGCGACGGGCCGCCTGTTGAGCGTGGCCTGGTACGTGTAACACTGCGTCAAGGACACGAAATATATGACAGGGGAAACCGTCGCGCCAGAGATGAACGGACGAATGTGTCAGTGCTTTGACCTCGACTAGGTCCCAGCCTTCCCTATCTGAAGAATGGTTAATCGTTCCTCTATCAACCAACGTCAATGGGAAAACGGGAAGTGATCTGATGACAGTCCGGCTTAGCGCTTTCGATTTGGTACCGCTCTCTGAAGGGTATACCCCTGCCGAAGGTATTGATCATGCTCGAGCCTTTGCTCGTGGCATTGAAGAAGCCGGCTATCACCGCTTGTGGTACGGGGAGCACCACCTGAACCCAGGGATGTTGGGCTACTCCCCTGCCCTGACCATCGCCTTGTTGGCCAGTGAAACCGGAACCTTGCGGTTTGGTTCCGGAACGGTTCTGACCGGTCACCGCACTCCTTTCTCGGTGGCAGAAGAATTCAGCCTGCTTGAAGCGGCCTTTCCGGGACGAATTGACCTCGGCTTGGGACGTGCCGGGTTGAAGGGCCCTAAAAAGAAGCGCACCGAGGCCGAAGCTGCCAAACAAGAGAAGAAAGATGAGGCTAAGCAGCAGTCAGACGACTACGAGACCGACAACGGCGTGTTTATCCCCGCTTCCCCCGATTTGTCTCACCTCTTTGGCTCACCGCGTGCTACCGCTCAGCAGGCCCTATTGCATCAGCCCGGCGCGGAGCCTCGCTTCTATGATGAGTACCTCGATCAATTACTGGATTTGTTCCATGACCGCGCCGTAGTACATGGCGAACCGATCTCGAATGCCACCGCGGATGTGGGTTCTCCGGAGATTTGGATTTTGGGTACCAACGCCGGTGACTCCTCGCAACTGGCCGCAGAAAAGGGACTACGGTTTGGTGCGAATTATCACGTAGCCCCCACCCATACTCTGGAAGCTCTGGCGGACTACCGCGAGCGCTTCCAACCCAGCGAAGACCTCGATGCCCCATACACCATCGTCTCCGCTGAAGTTTTGGTGGCCGATACCACCTCCGAGGCTGACACCTTGGCAGCTGGTTACGACCAGTGGGTCTACAGCATCCGTAGCGGTCAAGGCGCTATCACATATCCTTCACCCGATACCGCTGCACAAAACCAGCTCACCGCCGAACAGCAACCCCTGGTCCGCGACCGGACGACGACCCGCTACGTGGGGGACCCGCACCAGGTGGTCGAGAAACTCAAGGCGCTACAGGCCGCTACACAAGCCGACGAATTGCTGATCTCGACCATTACCCACGACCCGGAAGCCCGCCTGCGTAGCTTCCAGCTGTTGGCTGAGGCCTGGCAATAGCTTCCCCGTTGCCCTCCGGCTACCCCTGACCACCCATCCCAGCCCATCAACTACCCAACCACCACCGAGAATTTATTGTCACGAGATCCGATTTCAAGCCCTGGCTGATCGGACAGCAACCCTCTCTCTGGAGATCGACCACAATCTCTTACACAGTGGGGTGCTCCAGGTGAAGACAAGGCCCATTCGGCAAGTGTGTTTAAGGAGAATCATGTCACGTGCCACACCCGAAACCTCCCACTTCGTCATCGGAGTTGCGCTGGATCGAGGGGGTTTCCACCCCGCAGCCATCCGGAGCCAGCAGGCTCTTGCCGATAACTTCTCCATCACAGCGTGGGAAGACCTCGTGCGTCAGGCTGAGAACCTGGGGGCCGGATTCGTGACCCTCGAGGATGCGTTCAATGACGCCACCCGCCCGGGATTCGATACGTCGTTGCTGGCCTCGTGGTTGGCGCCCCGCACCGAGAAGATCGGCCTGATCCCGACGCTGACCACCACCCATACCGAGCCCTTCCACGTCTCGAAAAATCTTGCCACGCTTGACTATGTCAGTCACGGTCGCGCTGGCTGGCAGGTTGCAGTCTCAGCCACCGAAGCCGAAACGCTGCTAGTGGGACGAGGACGCGCCTACGACGATGAGGCCTCGCTTTATGCTGAAGCCCGCGACGTCATCGAGGTCGTGCGCGGTCTGTGGGATTCGTGGGAAGACGACGCCGAGATTCGCGATGTAGCCACCGGACGATTCATCGACCGCGACAAGCTCCACTACGTGGACTTCGAAGGAGACTTCTTCTCCATCAAAGGCCCCTCTATCGTTCCCCGGCCACCGCAAGGCCAGCCACTGGTCACCATTGCAGGTACCAGCGAAGAGGTGCTGAACACTGCAGTGCGCGCTGCCGACGTGATCTTCACCGGCACCTCGGCCCCGGAGAAGTTGACCTCACTCCACGAAAGGATTACAACGCTGTCCGACCAGCACGGTCGTGACAAGAACGCGCCGCCGAAGGTCGTGGCCGATGTGTACTTTGCGGTTGATCCAGACGAGTCAGAGGCGCTCGCACGCTGGCAACGCCTCAACGAGGTCCAGACCCTTAATCCTTCTCAGGCCGATGAGGTCGTCATCGGTACTCCAGAGCACCTCAGTGAACGCCTAGACCAGGTCAAGGCCGCCGGGGTTGATGGCGTCCGGCTTTGGCCTGCCCAGAACCAGCACGACCTTGCTGTGATCGAGCAGCACCTGAAATCTGTCGTGGAGACACTCCAAGATCACCCAGCCGATAACAATGCCGCTCCATTGCGGGCCCGGTTCGGACTTGGTCGTCCCGCAAACCGGTACGCCTCAGCTTCCTCGTCCGCTTCCGCTCACTAACCTCCCCCAGGAGACACTCATGACGAATCAGCAGAATCACTCTTCCCCTCGCCAGATCATCCTTGGGGCACACTTCCCCGGGGTGAATCATCACACCGTGTGGTCCGATCCGGAGTCTGGAAGCCACATTGAGTTCGAGTCTTTTGAGAAGTTCGCCGCCGAAGCCGAGCGTGGTCGCCTGGACTTCATTTTCTTGGCCGAAGGGCTCCGACTGCGCGAAAACCGGGGTCTGATCCACGACCTGGATGTCGTTGGTCGCCCCGACACGTTGCCGATCTTGGCAGCCTTGGCCTCGGTGACCGACCACATTGGACTGGTCGGGACTATTAACGCCACCTTCAATGAGCCCTATGAGGTGGCTCGGCAATTTTCAACCTTGGACTATGTCTCCAACGGGCGAGCTGGTTGGAATATTGTCACCACCTCCGATTCCTTCCACGGCGCCAACTTCCGTCGTGGCGGTTACCTCGACCGGGCGGACCGCTATGTGCGGGCTTCTCAGGCTCTGGATGTTGCCAATCGTTTCTGGGCAAGCTGGAAAGATGTCGAGTCCGAGCGGGAACGTGTGAACGTCACCAACGATCAGTTCGATATTCACGGCGAGTTCCCGCTCCCCCGTTCCCCTCAGGGGCGTCCGTTGATCTTCCAGGCCGGAAAATCCGCTCAGGGTCAAGACTTCGCGGCCGGTAACGCCGATGCTATTTTCACTTTGCACACTGATAACGAAGACAGCCGACAGTTCTACCATGA
The DNA here is from genome assembly GCF_029853775.1 of Auritidibacter ignavus. NCBI lineage: Bacteria > Bacillati > Actinomycetota > Actinomycetes > Micrococcales > Micrococcaceae > Auritidibacter > Auritidibacter ignavus. The sequence goes on along the minus strand of NZ_CP122564.1, from coordinate 233,817 downwards.
ACTCTCCGAGCGGGTGCGACAGGCCGGCCGTGATCCCGAATCTGTCAAGATCCTGCCGGGTACTTCCGTTGTTGTGGCAGATACCGATGAAGAAGCAGAAGAACTGGCTGCGACGATTCGGGCTCAGCAGGTCAGCGGTCAGACCGCCATCCTGTTGCTGGAACAGATTTGGAACCGAGAGCTTTCAGAGTTCGATCCCGAGGGCCCACTTCCTGATGTGGACCCGGTGGTCGGTGAAACCACCATCAGTAAGGGTCGCAGTGAGGTCAGGCATGACGACCGGTTCGCGACCGTGCAGAAGCTACGGGACATCGCTGAGGCGCGCAATCTGAACCTGCGCGAAACAGTGATTGCCACCCAGTCGCGGCAGACCTTCGTCGGAAGCCCTGAAACCGTGGCGTCCGAAATGATTGAGACTGTGGAAACCCATGTCAGCGACGGATTCATTCTGGCACCACATCTGAGCCCGACCGGACTCGTGCCTTTCATCGACCGCGTTGTTCCGTTACTCCAAGAGCGGGGTGCTCTACGCACCGACTACCCAGAGGGCGCAACGTTACGTGAACTACTCGGTCTGCCCACAACGTGGGATCCGGCCACGACCGGCCGGGCAACTTTCCGGCAAGGGGTGAATGTCTCATGAAGCAGCGTCACGCACGGTCCTCACGTCATGGCGTCCGCTCACTAGCCCTTGTTGCAACGGCCCTATTCGCCTTCACTGGTTGCAGCAGTGGAACTGGCCTGGAATTTTCCCCCGCCGCGGAAGTGGACGAGGAGAACGTTTTACACATAGCGGTTGGTTCGGACGCTGGTTGCGCTGATCCTCAGCAACTCATTCTGAATGATGCGGTGTTTTCCACACGTCACTTGGTAGATTCACTCACGGACCAGGACCCTGAGACCGGTGAAATCGTCCCCTGGCTAGCTACTGACTGGGAAGTCAACGACCAAGCTACCGAGTTCTCATTCACCCTGCGCCCCGGAGTGACCTTTTCTAATGGTGAGCCTGTGACTTCTGAGGTCGTCAAAGCCAATTTTGAACGAATTCTCGAGTTCGGTCCACGCGGAAATATTGCGCGAAGCTATCTGGAGAATTACGAGGACACCGAGATCGTCAACGACCACGAATTTGTGGTGAAGTTCTCCGAACCAAATGCGCAATTTCTACAAGCCACGTCCACCCACAACCTGGGGTTGCTGGCTTCGGAGTCCATCGAGCTCTCGGATGATGAACGTTGCCAAGGGGTTATCGGGTCCGGTGCATTTGTCTTGGATTCCTACCGCCCTAATGAAGGAATTAACCTGGTCGCCAGGGAGGATTACGACTGGGGTTCGCCTCTATACGAAAACCGTTCGGCACCCAAGATTTCCGGGGTGAGCTTTACCGTCGTTCAGGAATCTGGAGTACGCGCCGGGCTCTTGCAGTCAGAGCAGGTTGATGCTATTGGAAGCGTGGCGCCACAGGATATTCCCGCTATCGAACAAACCGATGCCACCTTGCACACACTGACCGTTCCCGGAGTACCGATGTCGCTTCGACTGAACCACGACAGTCCGGTGATTCAAGAGCATGCTGTGCGCGAAGCCATCTCGCTGGCTATTAACCGGGAACAAGTGGCCGAGGTCGTTTACCCTGATGGGGCTCCCGCAGCCACGAGTATCTTGTCGTCGACCACTCCGGGCCACAGTGATTTCTCCGAAGAGCTACGCTACGACCCTGAAAGAGCACGGCAGCTACTGGCGGAGGCCGGCTTCACCCCTGGTGACGATGGCATCCTGGTTCGTGACGGCGAACGCCTGGAACTTGATTTCACCTGGTCAGCCATCACCGCTACGAACTCGGGTTCGGTGGAGTTGATCCAACAGCAACTCTCAGAAGTCGGTATCGCCGCAGAACTAGATGAGGGGACCCCCGCCCAGTGGACGGCCAAAGTGGCCGAGGGCAATTACCACCTCGATTGGTTCAACACTACCCGTTCTGATGCCGACATTCTCCGGACTGTCTTCGACTCTCGTCTGGCAAATACCTCTCATCTGCCGGAGGGATATCACACCGATGAAGCTCTTTCCCTTCAGGCCACAACCCTGGACCCCGAAGCACGGGAAGAAGCCATCCACCAAGCTCAAAAAGCACTGATTGAGGACTACACATCCATTCCAGTTATCGATCACACCAACGTCATGGCCACCTCCGCTGAGGTATCCGGGCTGCGATTTGATTCAGATCGACGAATTCGTCTGTACGACGTGACTTTGAATCGAGGTGAGGACTGATGGCCCGTTACGTTGGCATCCGAGTCCTGATGGCGCTGCTCGTTTTGTGGGCAGCCTATACAGTCAGTTTCATTATTCTCTACATGATTCCCGGCGACCCTGTGCTGGCCATGGCCGCTGGTGGTGGCGACCCGAGTGCCGTGGATGAAGAGACACTCGCAACGTACCGAGAAGCCTATGGTTTCAACGATCCGCTCATCGTCCAATACTTCAACCGTCTTGGTGCCGCCATCACTGGTGATTTCGGTGAATCGATGCGAACCGGTCAACCGGTCTCCACAGCGATCGCCGAGGTCATCCCCTCCACCGCGCAATTAGCGGGGGTCGCGTTGTTACTCGCCGTAGTGTTGGGCGCAGCAATTGCCATGCTCGCCACCTATACGAACATCACCTGGTTGAAGAACCTATTGTTGTCGTTGCCTCCCTTGGCCATCTCTTTACCCACCTTCTTCATTGGTTTGTTACTCATTCAGGTTTTCAGTTTCCAGTTGGGTTGGCTACCTGCATTGGGTGGGGCGAACCTGGCCGGAATCATTCTTCCGGCGATAACACTCAGCCTTCCGATTGGCGCGGTGATCTGCCAGGTTTTTGCATCCAGCCTGGAAAGAAGCTCGGCAGAGTCCTACGTCAATACAGCGCGGGCAAAGGGACTCAACCGGTTTACCGTGCACCTGCGCCATGTGGCCCGAACCTCACTGGTCCCGGCCCTATCGATGGTGGGACTGGTCGCCGGCGGTTTACTAGCCGGGTCAGTCATCGTTGAAACGGTGTTCTCACGTCCCGGTGTCGGACAGCTGACGGTTCAGGCTGTTTCCACTCAGGATCTTCCGGTGGTTCAAGGCATTGTCGTCTTAGCAGCTGTCGTCTTTGTCACCGTGAATCTGCTGGTGGACCTGGTGTTGCCAGCGATCGATCCTCGAGTACGACTTGGCCGTCGTTTCGCCTAAGAGAACGGGAAACTCATCATGACTCAAACACTCTCTGCTCGACTGCCCCGATCGTCCGCAGAACCCACCATCGCACAACGATCTCAACACAACCGACCACCACAATTCTCGCCAAAATCCATCACGTCTCGAATCGGGCTGATCCTGGCCGGTGTATTCTTGGCCCTCGTGGTGATCGCGGCCTTCTTCCCCGGGGTCCTGGCTCCCGGTGATCCTTACCAAGGTGATACCAATAACGTGCTACAGTCGCCCAGCCTGGCCCATTGGTTCGGTACCGATCAACTCGGCCGAGATTTGTTCACCCGCGTAGTCCACGGTACTTCACTGTCACTGCAGACCGCCCTGATGGCCGTTGTCATCGCCTTCGTGAGCGGAAGCTTCTTCGGAGTGCTCTCTGGATTCCTGGCAGGTAAAGTCGACCAGGTCATCATGCGCATCGTGGATGTCCTTTTGGCGATTCCTTCGTTGCTCCTCTCACTCGCGTTGATTTCCGCACTCGGTTTCGGCTCGTTGAATGTTGCCATTGCTGTCGCTGTGGGGTCCGTGGCAACCTTCGCTCGCATCGCACGGTCCGAGAGCCTCAAAGTCTCGGGTGCAGACTATGTTGATGCGGCCCGTTCCGTCGGCTCCAGTCGATTCAGCATCCTGGTACGACACGTGTTGCCCAATGCTTCCGGACCCATCATCGCGCTGGCCGTGTTGGAATTCGGCAACGCCATCCTAGCGGTCTCCGCCTTGAGCTTCCTGGGCTTCGGTGCTCCCAAGCCGGCACCTGAGTGGGGAGCCCTGGTCTCTGAGGGCCGCAACTATCTCTACAGTGCTAGCTGGTTGACGCTACTACCAGGCCTGGTGGTAGCTGCTACTGTGCTCTCCGTCCACGTCATTGCCCGCCGGATTTCCGCGCGAAAGGGGGTTTGATTCCCATGACCGTTCTGCTTGAAAATGCCTCGTCGAGCGCCCCGAAGCCAACGACACCGTTGCTTCAGTTGGAAGGACTGAAAGTCGATTATCGATCCGGGTCCTCCACCACACCGGCCCTACACGGCATCGATTTTGCTGTCTGCCCCGGACAGAGAATCTCCGTGGTAGGCGAGTCCGGGTCCGGCAAGTCCACCTTGGCTCTGTCCTTGCTCGGGTTGCTCCCGCCGGAAGCCTCCATTCGTGACGGCAAACTTTCCTGGGGCGATACCCCCGTCGCGCTGAGCTCTGATCGAGCCTGGCAACGACTCCGTGGTCAAAAGATCGGATTGATCCCTCAGGATCCCGGTGTCAGCCTCAACCCGGTCTACACCATTGGCCATCAACTCATTGAGGCCATTCGCGCCCACCAGAAGGTGCCGAAGGCTCTTGCCCGTCAACGCGCTCTGGAGTTGCTCGACCAGGTAGGGCTCGATGCGGTAGAGACCCGTTTTGACCAGTACCCACATCAACTCTCGGGTGGTATGCGGCAACGCGTCCTCATTGCTATTGCCTTGGCTCCCGAGCCGGATCTGCTCATCGCGGATGAGCCCACCTCCGCTCTGGATGCCACGGTGCAGCGTAAGATCTTGGACCTGCTGGATTCCATCATCAGTGAGCGAGACATCGCCTTGGTGCTCATCACCCACGATTTGGCAGTCGCTGCGCAACGCACCGAGACCACCGTGGTGATGCACCACGGAAACGTGGTGGAAATCGGAGACACCGGAACCATCCTCAATACCCCCACGCACAGCTACACCCAGCGTCTGGTGACTGCGGCTGATTCATTACACCGCTCGACACATATCCGTCCCCCACTGGAGGTCGAAACCGAAGTCCTGGTCCAGGTCCGCGGACTGAAACGCCATTTCGCCCAGCCGAAGGCCACGTCACGGCGCCATGACGCCTCAACATTGCGTACCAACGCCGTTGACGGCATTGATTTCGTGATCCGGCGCGGTGAGACACTGGCACTCGTGGGTGAATCGGGGTCCGGTAAATCTACCACCGCACGATTGGTACTCGGTTTGGATACTCCGACCGAGGGGACCGTGACCTTCGACGGGGAACCCGTTCATAACCTGTCGGGACGTCGTTGGCGACAGTTGCGCCGCCGGGCGCAGTTGATCTACCAGAATCCGTTTGCGTCATTAAACCCTCGCTGGAGCCTGGAGCAGATCATCACCGAGCCCCTGCGCGCTTTCAAAGTCGGCAACCGCGCCGAGCGTCGTGCCACGGCCGAGACACTGCTCGACCAAGTCGGGTTACCCGCCACGTTTGGGTCCAGATTGCCCAGGGAGCTGTCTGGCGGTCAGCGTCAACGCGTCGCGATTGCACGGGCCTTGGCCTTATCCCCCGACTTTGTGGTCTGCGATGAGCCGGTCTCAGCCCTGGATGTTTCGGTCCAGGAACAGGTGTTGGACCTGATGTTGGATCTGCAAGCCGAACACGAATTGACCTATTTGTTCATCACCCATGACCTGGCTGTCGTACGCCGACTAGCACACCGCGTCGCGGTGATGAACCAGGGCAAAATTGTCGAGACCGGCACCACCCAAGAGGTGTTTGCTAACCCGCAAGAAGAATACACCGCCTCGTTGCTCAAGGCTGTTGAACCTCTTGGGGCAGGACACTAGCAACGCCAGCGACACCCAATACCGCAATAGCTGAAAGACCTCCGGCCACCACGATGCGGATCTCAGATTCCGTTAGTCACCGGAGGTCTTCTGCTGTCGGTTCCTCGCCCTGTGTCCCGTACCCGTCAGCCCACCGCACACGAGTGCCGTCATCATCAGCGCCGTCGTTAGCACGTACCAGCGACCTGCAGGGCTCTCGGAGGCTCCTGTCTTGAGATTCTCGCCGTACACCGTGCGGGGCTGAGGAGTGCACGGACGAGTCCGCTGGTAGCCGCCGTCCGCTCCAGGTGGCCGGACTGCTTGGCCCCAAAGTCACGAAGGCCCGACTCACGACCGCTGAATCGCGTTATCGTAGGGGAACGGGAAAATCGGGAAACGGGAATCAGCAGACCGAGTCGGTCGGTTTCGGATTATCCATCCCGAACAGCGCGCGGGCTTTCAACCCGGCCCAGGTACCCGCCAACGCGGCCACGGCCCACAGCCAACCCGACACGGATCCCGAGGCAATGCCACCTAAGTAGGCGCCGATATTGCACCCTTCGGCAAGACGGGCGCCGATCCCCATCAGGATGCCGCCAAGAACAGCGATGCCTGCTTGCCTCCAGTTGATATTGCGGGCAAACGCCCAGGTCCCGGCCGCCGTAGCAGCAAGGGCTGCCCCGATCATGATGCCAAAGTTTGTCAGTGAGTTCTTGTGGGAAAGCACTGAACCCTCCAGCATGGCGGCCCAGTTTTCTTGTTGCCAGAATTCCCACGTTTCGGGCTGGAAACCAATGAACTGTAGAACCTTGGCGCCCCACAGAGCGAAGGCATTGGTAATGCCCCAAATTCCGCCAGAGACCCACATCACGGCCCCGCCGAGCACCGCGAGCACCAGTGCTCCAACCCACATCGGCCATGAGCCTCGTAGTATTCGAGCAGCACCACGTGCTGTCGGAGGGTTTCCGGTTGGAGGTGGGTTGCGACGGCCCTGGACAACGCGCGTGATCGCCACAATAACAAGTAGCACCGCAATGGTGATCGCCCAGCCTCCCACATAGCCGACATGGTCTGAGAGCAATACCGGTTCCATACCGGGAAGGTCAGAGACCAACGGGTAGAAAAATGGGGCGGTATAGATGATGGAACCAGCGATAAAGCCAATCAGCGTGGGGATCACCATCGATTGTCCGGAGCCCACGGCAAAAAGTGTTCCCGAGGCGCAACCACCGCCCAATTGCATCCCCATGCCGAAAATAAAGGCACCTAGGAGAAGCCCTACCCCGATCGTCCCGGCATAGGGCGTCGGTTCGTTGCCGAAGGCTCCCCACCCGGTGGTAAAGAGCAACATAAAGATTGTTGCAGTTGTCCCGAGTAAGAGAGCGTGATTTCGAAGTCCTTTACCATTGCCGACAGCTACCAGCTGTCGCCAGGCGGAGGTAAAACCGAACCGGGAGTGAAATAGCGCTACGCCGAGTCCGAGGCCAATGAGAAAGAGCACGCCGAAGTAGAGCCCCTGCTCTATGCCGGCGTTGAGGGAGTTGACATTGTAGATCAGGGCCAACAACCCGATGGCCAATAGAATGAAGATGCTGATCTTGTTACGTTGTACCGGACCAACCGGATCAGGCTTCGGAGGTTCTACTCGAGTCGGCGCCGGTTCGAAGACTGAGAATTCTGTTTTTGTCTTGCTAGTTGTCATTGCTCAACAGACCCTTCGGAACAGACGTCACCAGCAAACGCTGGGCAGAGACATTAGTTGGACCAGGCTAACGCCGATCACGTTGTTAACATCAGCTGTCTGTCATAAAGGGTCATCACCCGGTCACGAACATTAACACGGAACTTTCTCCCCAGAACCGCTGGCGCGCCCGTGTTTCGCGAAGTGTGCCCAGCAACGGCTCGGGCCCGTCGCAAGCTTGCGAGGGGCCCGAGCTGTTACTGGTGAGCTTGGTCTGTGCTCTGTGGGATCCAACTAGCTGCGCAGAGCGCGCTCAAGATCGATCAGCAGGTCCTCGATGTTTTCGATGCCCACGGACAGCCGCACCACATCAGCGGGCGGAGCTTGTTCGCTGCCCTTGGTGGAACCGTGTGTCATGGTGGCAGGATGAGAGATGAGCGACTCGACGCCACCGAGGCTGACCGATAACAGGAACGTTTCGGTGGATTCGGCCACCTGACGCGCTTTGGCCTCTCCCCCGTTTAATCGGAAGCTCACAATCCCCCCGGAATCACTCATTTGTCGACGAGCGATGTCGTAAGTGGGGTGGGAAGACAATCCGGGGTAGAAAACCTGGTCGACCTCGGACCGATCCTGGAGCCATTCCGCGATGATTCGTGCATTTTCACAGTGTTGTTGCATCCGCACGCCCAGAGTTTTCAACCCACGAGAGGTGAGGAAACAGTCCTGGGGGCCTGCCACAGCACCGGCAGCGAATTGCTGGAAGCCGATGACCTCGGCTAGTGGTTTGTCTTCCCAGCTCGTCTGGCCAACCACAATGGCGCCACCCAAAACGTCTGAATGGCCGCCAATGTATTTGGTGGTTGAGTGAATCACCAGATCCGCACCGAGAGTGATCGGCTGTTGTAGTGCCGGTGATGCGAAAGTGTTATCCACTACGAGCAGTCCGCCATATTGATGCGTTGCTTCTGCCCAGGCAGAGATATCAACCACGGTCAGCAACGGGTTGGAGGGCGTTTCCAACCAGACCACGTCAGGACGGTATGTTTCCACCGCCTGAGCGAGCTTGTCTTGCTCGCTGGGACTCACGAAGACGGTATTAACTCCCCACCGAGCGTAGAGCTGGGTGAGCAGTCGGTGTGTACCACCGTAGGTTTCGGCCGTGCTGACAACGGTTGCACCAGGTTTCAGCACCGCCCGCAACAGAGCATCTTCAGCAGCCATGCCCGAGGCAAAACTAAACGCTGCAGCACCGGCCTCGAGCTTGGCCAGCTGTTCTTCGAGACCGGTCCGTGTGGGATTACCGCCGCGGGAATATTCAAAGCCAGCGCGTAGTGTTTCCACACCGGGTTGCACAAACGTCGAGGTTTGATAGATCGGTGGAATCACCGCTCCGGTCAGTGGATCCGGGTCTTGACCAGCATGGATGGCTCGGGTTCGGAACCCCGGGGTGGGATTTTCGTTTTTCTTGCTCGGGATGTTGTGGTGAAGATCAAGAGTTGTCATGACAGTGCCGCCTTTGCTGATTCTTCTGCCTTAGTGGTGTTTGCATCTGCCCAGACCTGTTCGGACGCGGGCTGATTTGCTTGAACAAGCTGGTCCAGCCCTTGTTTGACGTCGTGCCACAAATCGTCGACATCTTCGCGTCCAACTGCCAGTCGCACGGTGGTCTCGTTGATCTGTCCAGCGATGCGAAGCTCCTCCGAAAGGCGACAGTGGGTCGTGGTCAGCGGGTGGGTGATCAAGGAGCGAGAGTCGCCAAGATTGACCGCCAGGGTAAACAGCTGCAGTGAATTGAAAAACCGCTCAACACCGGCAGAATCGGTATTCAATTCGAAAGAGAATACCGCTCCCGTCCCCCGCGTGAAGTCTCGTTCCGCAATGTCTTTATTCGGGTGAGATTCCAGCGAGGGGTGGCTCACCGAACGCACACCGGGGTGCTGTTCCAGTCGACGAGCGAGTTCCGTAGCGGTCTGGCTGTGGCGGGGCAACCGCAGGTCGAGCGTTTCAATACCCTCCAAAGCCTGCTGGGCGTTCAACGCCGATAGCACCGGTCCCACGTCGTTGAGCAACTGTGCTCGAAGCAGATGCAGCACAGAGCCTGCCTCCCCGTATTTCTCCACCAAGGACTGAGGACCAAAACGAGGGCGTGGTGTGGTCAGCTGTGGCCATAGCTCTGGACGTTGTGAGGGATGGAAATTGTCCGTGACAATGACCGCTCCTCCGAGAGAGGAACCGTTTCCGACCAAGTATTTGGTCACCGAGTGCACCACGAGGTCAGCACCCAGACGAGCAGGTTGGAGCAAATACGGTGTCGCCAGGGTATTGTCGACAATCAGTGCCACCCCGTGCCGGTGAGCAACTTCTGCCAAGGCCGGGATATCCGGCAGGTCTGCGTGTGGGTTGGCAATGGATTCGACCACAAAGACCCGCGTGCGTTCGGTGATCGCTTCCTCCCACTGCTGGGGATCGTGCGGATTGACCCAGGTGGTGGTGATCCCGGCTTCCGCCAGGCTGTCGTTGAGCAAGTCAGCGGTGCCACCATAGATACGGTTTGAAGCCACCACGTGGCCGGCCGGAGCCTCCGGATGGGGTTGACCGTCTGGGCTTTGCGAGGACCGTCCTGCCAGGGCCAGCACACTCAGCGTGATGGCGGCCTGGCCCGACGCGGTGGCGACCGCCCCGACTCCGTCTTCCAGGCTGGCAAGTCGCCGTTCCAGCAATCCAACCGTGGGATTTCCAGTTCTGGAATAGGTCAGTCCAGGTTGACGTTGGGCGAAGACTTCACGGGCTTGGGCGAAAGAATCGAATCCGAAGGCAGCTGAAACATAGACTGGTTCGCGTACAGGACGAATGGATTCATCCGGGATACGGCCCGCGTGAATTTGTTGGGTACTAAACCCGGATTGACATGGGCCCTCAGAGTCTTCGGCAGAAAAGTGACTGGTAGTAGACATAACGTCCCCCTTGATACTAGGGCGTGTCTGCCAGTGCTGGGCACGCCGTGCTTGCCTCCAGCGGTGTGCTGAAGACCGGATCATCATCTGAGGCACCCCGTCACAGCGGAAAGGGTTGCCGACCGGCCAGTCAGAGCTTGTTGAACCGGTTCTCGTGATCCTTTGTCAAAGTATTCTACTTGTTTTCGAGGAGTGGTTGGTCTAACGAATTTGGTCTCAACCTCCGCTACCGCCACCCACTCTGAAAGACACTTTAAAAATCGCCCTGATAGTGGTCAAAGCACCGGGTGGAGGACCCGTCATATTCTGTCGTCAAACCTTCATTACCGTGAATATCTCACATTATGACGACGCTGGCCGCGCCGGGTTCTTTCCCCACGCGGCCAGCGTCGCGGTGTGTCTTCCGTGCCGTCGTTATTCGACGATCAGGTGACGCTTAGTGCACCCGGCGGTTGCGCACCGGGACGAAAATGGTTCCTCACACAATCGAGCCCACAGCCAGGCCGGCAATGGCCAAGATGTTTCCGGTACCGGTAGTCGCCACGTCTGAGGACGAACCAGAGCCAGTTGCACCAGACTGCTCATCCAAGCGGCGCTTGTTCGGTGCAGCACCCTCCGTTGCGGTTCCGGATCCACCGCTTTTGTCCTCGTCCACGGCGTTCTCAGGCGCACGGTACGTGATGGTTCCCGTGGTCTCATCAAGCGAGATCTCCCAGTCGTCTGGGACGGTAAATGACTCGTCGATTGCAAATCGAGTCCCCTCTGGCAGTTGCGGCTCGACGGTTTGTGGGGCCGCAACCGTTCCACCCGGTGCAGTGGTGACCGCCTCATATCCCGGACCATACTGCTCGCTCGCAGACGTGACGGTAATCGTCACCGGCACGGTATACTCCCGCGGTTCGGCGTTCTGTGGGGTGGGTGCGACGGCAATGGAACCATCCTGTTGCAGTGCGGCCCACTGTGGCCACTCTCCGTCGACATCGACGGTGGTGCCGTCGGGCAACGGGTTGCCATCGTTTCCGCGTGGCACCGCAACGGTCGCTTCCTCGTTCATCGCTACGGTGATGGGCTCGTAGACAGGGACTTGAGCCACGATAACCTTAACCTGAAGTTCATCAGGGTGACCATCACCAAAGGTGCGCTGAATCGGAACGGTATAGGAGCCCGGCTCGACCGTGCTGTCTGCCGTTGCGGTCACCTCACCATTCTCCGGATTAACCGTCACAGGAAGTCCTTCGGGGCATCCGGCGTGTACTTCACGGCGCTATTCGGGGCCGGTTTATCACCGATATCATTGGTCTTTGCATCATCTCCGCCGGCTTTGACCGTCACCGGCTCCCAGTTATGCATCGGTGCTTCGCACTGATAGGGAACTTCTCCGAGGGATCCTGGGAGTAGTCGGGGGCTCACCACCCGTTCCAATCCGCAGGCGGGAATTCTGCCTCAACGTCTCCGACGAGGTCGCATCACGTTCATCAACCCAGTCATCTAAGATCGCGGTCAGAGTCTCGCCCGCGCGTGGCGCGCGGGTCATCATGTAGCCGGTATCGAGGTAGGGATTCTGGAAACGTTCCCGAACCGTGGCTGGGCTCGTGGTGTCCGTGTGTGACGTGCTGGGAACGCCAGGGGCTGAGATCCTGTGAATTCTTCGACGGGGATTCCCCGGCCAGGGTGATGCACCACGAGTCCGGATTGTGTCGCACCATCGGGTCGTGTCTGGGGCCAGTGCAACTCCTGGCTCGGTGTGGGCGCACTCGAGAATTGGTGAGCCACGTCGGCGGTGCCCACCCCATTGTGGTGTGCATCCTGCACGGGGGTGTTAGCCAGGGGCGGGATCGGGATTGCGGTCACCACGGGCACACCGGCACCCAGAAGCCCACAGGTCAACACGCTGGTACCGAGAATGATCGATGGACGCGTTTTCCGGTGCGCTGAGCAAACCCGGTGGCGCCTTTCCTGCAGGGTAGCAGGCATGTTGGTCTCGTTTCTGCGGTCACACTGATCTCAACCGCTGGAAAGATCGTCACGTGTCCGGACACCAGGTGTGATGGCAAGCAACGTCTCCACTCCAGCAATCAGGCTCTTACCATCGAGTAGAAATCTTCCGAAAAGCCCCTAGTCCAGTGAGCGTTCGGCGTGCTGCGCGGCACGCCAGCGGAAGAATACTGCTAGCAATCCGCCAGAAATATTGTGCCAAACACTGAATACGGCGGCCGGTAGCGCCGCGGTGGGGTTGAAGTGGGACGCGGCGAGCGTTGCGGCCAGTCCAGAGTTCTGCATCCCGACCTCGACCGAGGTCGTGCGGGCCACACGCGAGGGGTAGCCAAATAACCGCGCGGCGCCATAGCCCAGCAGGTAACCAATCCCGTTGTGCACGATGACCGCCAGTAGCACCAAACAGCCAGCGGTGACGATGGCATCAGCAGAACCGGACACCACAGCAATCACCACGTAGGCAATGCCGAGCACACTCACCCACGGTAAAAGTGGCAGAATCTTGTCGATCCACTGACGCAACAGCCACCGCACGAGCAGACCGGCCACAATCGGGATCAGCACCATCTGCACGATAGACCACGCCATGCTCCCGGCATCCACGGGCAAGAGTGCTCCGGCCAGCCACTGGGTCAACAGCGGGGTAATAATCGGGGCCAGCAGGGTCGAAACCGAGGTGATCGTCACCGACAGCGCCACATCCCCCTTGGCCAAATAGGTAATCACGTTCGAGGAGGTCCCGCCGGGGGCACAACCGACCAGAATCACCCCGACCGCCAACTCCGCAGGGAGCTGGAAAATCCACACCAGTCCCACCGCAAGCACCGGCATGATCACGTATTGAGCCATAGTGCCCAACAGCACCGGCAGGGGACGTTTAACCACCAGCGCAAAGTCCGGCAGGGTTAACGTCAGTCCCATGGCGAACATGATGATCCCCAAGGCAATATTGGTGAACTCTCCCAGCCCGGCGGTCTGGTCGGGGAAGAAGAACCCCACGAGAAAAGCCACAATAATAATGGCTGGGAAAACCGTCACGGCCAGCCGGGCTGACCGGTCTTCTTTGACCTGTGCGGTGTGGGTGAGTTCTTGAGTGCTGGGGTCTTGTTCAGCCACAGTACCTGCCTTCGAGTCACGAGGTGTCTCCGGTCCGACACCACGCAGCGGGCGGTGCAGATCGGTCTATCTGTCGGTTCAGTAGAATCCCTGGTCTGGTGTCGTGTCAAAACCGATGACCACCGGTGACCACATAGTGAGCACCGGTAGTGCGAGCTCAGGTTCAGATGGGGTGAGTTGTAGGCTGGAGTCACGGTGGCCAATCGTGTAGAGGAGATGAACACAGATGACGCTCAACAGCAGAAAAGCCCTGATCATCGGCGCTCTCATCGGGCTCGTGGCGTCCTCGGTCGTCGAGGGCATCCGGTGGCTGACCGGCCAACGGATCATCGAGGATCTGCTGGGTACGCTGGTGACCATCGCACTGTTTACCCTGGCCGGAGCGGTCCTGGGTTTGTGGCTGTATCAGGTCCGTCGCCGTTCCGCCGAAACTGACTCCTCAGGCACGGGCTCGTCGAGCTCCTCGAGCTCGCACCGTTCTCAGCGGTGATCTAACCGTCAGCAGAGCCACGGTGTGCCAGTCGGCGCACCAGCTTCTCGCCCTCAACAATCAACAGCACCGTCGATCCGATCGCCGTGCACATCAGCCATTCGGTGACCGACAAGGCGGTCAGACCAATCAGATCCGCGATCGGCTCCCAACTGGATGCCAACCACTGCAACCCCAGAGCAGCCAGCGCTGAAATGAGCAGGAGCGGGTTCGAGAAGGGGTTGAGCCGGAACACCGATTGACGTTCTGCCCGGGCGGAGAACACCTGGAAGAAGTTAAACATCACCATGGTGATCAATGCCAGGGTACGACAGTGGTCGAGCTCGAGACCAGCTTCGTGGGCCATCCGGTAAACCAGCAAGGTGCCCACACCCATCCAGGTACCGGTGATCACCGTGCGCAACCACATGGTGCGGTTCAGTACGCCCTCAGAACGTGGTCGGGGAGACTGGTCCAGTTCGTCTCCTTCACCTTTTTCGAAGGCCAGGGCAATGTCCTGAATACCGTTGGTCACCACGTTCATGAACAGCAACATCACCGGCAAGAAGATCAGTGGTAACTCGGTGAAGGTGTTGACGGCGACCGCGATCAACGCGGCAAGACCGTTGGAGAGCAGGAAGAAGGTGGCTTTACGAATCGAGGAGAACGTAATGCGCCCCTGGCGCACCGCCTCGACGATGGTCACGAAGTTGTCGTCGGTGAGTACGACATCGGAGGCTTCCCGGGCCACGTCGGTGCCGGACTCGCCCATCGCCACACCGATCGAGGCGGCTTTCAGCGCCGGCGCGTCATTGACGCCGTCACCGGTAATGGCCACGATTTTGTCCTGTTCTTGCAGAACTTTGACGACGCGCAGTTTGTCCTGCGGTGACATGCGGGCAGCGACGGTGATCTGTGGCAGTCGCTCCACCAGTTCAGGATCAGACAGTTCCGCCAGCTCGGTGCCGGTGATGACCGACTCCGCTTCGGAGTGGCGGGAGCTGGTGGTCTGTGTCGGGGCCAAACCCAACCGGTCGGCGATCGCCGCGGCGGTGGTGGGGTGACCACCGGTAATCATCATCACGTGCACGCCAGCCTCACGGCACTGGGCAATAGCGTCTTCCACGCCCCCACGCGGTGGGTCCATCATCGCTTGCAGACCACTGAGTTCCATTCCGGTGGGTCTCGGAGCCTGAGAGTTTTCGAACTCTTCCACCAGCTCGTCGAGTTCGTCGTCGGCAATCTGGCGGTGAGCGGTGGCAATCACGCGCAGCCCGCGGTGAGCCATCTCCGAGACGGCTTTCCGGGCTTTATGGGCGGTCTCCTCGTCCACGGTGCAGAAATCCAAAATCGTTTCAGGAGCACCCTTGGCATGCAAGACCGCGGTACCATCCGGATCAGTGCGGATGGTTTGCGAGTAGGCCAGCTCGGGCTCATAGGGCATGGAGGCCATCGGCGTTTGACCCCGCTCCTGGCTCGTGACCTGTTCCGATTCGAGCCCAGACACCGCCATGGCCACATCCACCGCGTCACCGATCAGATCAAGCAGAGAACCTTCGCTGTCGGTTCCTTCACTATCGGCATCCGCACCGTCGCGGTCGCCCTCGGCTGCCGGAACGGCGTCGTTGGTGAGCGCCCCGGTGCGCAAGCACTGCGTCTGCGCTGCGGTGTAATCTTCCAGCTCTTCACGGTTCTCCCCGCTGATGGTCACGGTTCCCGCATCTGGAGTCCACAGTTGTTCGACGGTCATACGGTTGACCGTCAGCGTCCCGGTTTTATCGGATCCGATCACGGTGGTGGATCCCAAGGTTTCGACACTGTGGAGTTGGCGAACGACCGCACGGTGTTTGGCCATACGAGACACACCGACGCCCATGGCTACTGAGAGCACAATGGGTAGCGCTTCGGGCATCGCGGAGACCACCAAGGCGACAGTGATCAGGAAGGTATCGCCGATCGTGGTGCCCATGATCAGGCTAGAAATGAAGGTCAGGATCGCCACGCCCAGAATCACGTAGGCGATGTTGCGTTCCAGCTGGTCGGTGAGAATCTGCAACGGTGTTTTGGCCGATTCTGTGCTGACCAGTTCGGCAATGTGTCCCAGCTCGGTATCGGTACCGGTGGCGACCACCACACCGCGGGCCCGGCCTGAAATGACCAGGGTGCCCGAGTAGCCCATATTGATGCGGTCGCCCAGGGAGATATCGGCCTCAAGGACCTCGTCGTGTTTGCTCACCGCCATCGCTTCTCCAGTGAGCATGGATTCATCAACTTGGAGGCCGTTAGACTCCAGAATTCTCACATCGGCGGCAATCTGGTCCCCCGATTCCAGATACAGCACATCACCGGGAACGACATCACTGGCCGGAATCTGCGACTGTTCGCCTGCTCGAATCACCGTCGCGGTCGGGGCCGATAGTTCTTGCAGGGCTTTGACATCACGTTCTGCTTTGCGGGCCTGCCAGAAACCGATACTGGCGTTGAGCAACAACACCAAAACGATCACCAGGACATCGAACCATTCCTGCAGTACAGCGGTCACCACCGCGGCGACGGCCAAAAAGAGCACCATCGGTGAGCGGAACTGTTTGGCCAAGGTGACATACCACGCGTCGCTGTCGGAGGTGGGCAACCCGTTGGGGCCACATTTCTCTAAGCGTCGTTGGTGCTCCTGGGAGCTGAGTCCCTCAGCGGTGGTTTCCACCGCCTGAAAGGTCTGGTCAACACTGAGCTCATGCCATTGCTGGGCGTTGGGAGGTGAGAATAATGACGATGTCTTCTGGACGGTCGTGGTGGCCAACGCAGTCTCCTCATCCTGGCCTGTACTGCTCAGTCTCTCCGTGTCTTATTCTAGGCAATCAACCTGCTCAGAGGGGTTGAGACGTTGCTAACGCCTCCGAACACAACGCCAGCTATTTCACGCCGGCGTCTTTGAGAATTTTGCGTACGCGGAACGCTAGCACCAAGGAAATAATCCCCGAGATGATGGCAAACAGGCCGAGTACCCACACCAGACTGATGATGGTGGCCCCAGGCTGGACGAGCAAAAGTACGCCGAGCACCAGACCAGCAATCATCATCAGCACGCCCAACAGGGTGCTCCAGCCACCGGTGTACCGAGAGGCGATGACGAAGATTCCGCGCAACAACACGGCGGCGACGATAATCCAGGACGCCACCAACAACAGCACGCTTCCGGAAATCAGCGGGAAAACGATGAACAGCAACCCCAGCAGCAACGAGATGATGCCGGTGGCCACGATCCAGCCCCAGCCAGGCTCATCGGCCTTACGCTCACGATGGGCATCAACGAATTCCGCCACACTGTAGACCACCAGTCCAACCCCGATAAAGACCGCTGCCAGTGTGCCGAGCGCGGGGGCGAGAATTGCTGGCGCCAGCACCATCAGCACACCGATGATCAACGCAAAAATCCCGCGGAAAAGTATGGTCCCGAAACTCAGTTTCCGCACGAAGCTGCGCACCTGGTCCTGTGCGACGAATTCGGGAGGGGTCTCGGAGGGTTGAGAGGCGTCGTGAGGGGTGGACATAACCGGCTCCTTAAAGTGGTTGTGATCAGCGGCGATTATGAGCAATTGCTGAAATCGGTCCTGAGGTGTGTTTAGTTCTATCCTCGCCGTCACCCTCCAGTTTTTGCTAGTCGATGTCTTCGTGTTTCACTGTTACTGAAGTTGTGCCACAGTAGGGGTATGACTGATGCACAAACCGCTCGACTCGTCCAGGGCGATGTTGCCCCCGATTTCACCTTGCCAGATGCCCGCGGCCAGCAGGTCAGCCTCAGCGATTATTCCGGTGACAAAGTAATCGTCTATTTCTATCCTCGGGCGATGACTCCTGGGTGCACCACCGAGGCGTGCGATTTCCGAGATAACCTCAACCGCTTCGCACAGGATGGCTACCAGGTGGTGGGTATTTCGCCGGACCCGGTCGACAAGCTCGAAAAATTCACGGAGAAAGAAGATTTGAATTTCCCGGTGCTCTCCGATGCCGATCACGCCGTCGCCGAAACCTACGGAGCCTGGGGCGAGAAAAAGAATTACGGAAAAGTCACCGAAGGCTTGATTCGTTCGACCATTGTTGTTGGTCCCGATGGCACCGTCGAACTGGCTCAATATAATGTTCGCGCCACAGGGCACGTGTCGAAATTGCGTCGCGACCTCGGATTGGACTAACCAAACGAGACCCACCAGACGGTCCAGACTAGCCAGGGGCCGACAAATGCGGTAAACGGAAGTCGTTTCAGCTACACTGGTCTACGGTCTTCGCCGACCGTTGCGGGCGTGGCGGAATTGGTAGACGCGCTGGATTTAGGTTCCAGTGTCTTTGACGTGGGGGTTCAAGTCCCCCCGCCCGCACTGTTGAGATTGAGTGAGCAGTTATCTACCGAGTCATCGCGTGATGGGGGCTAGCTATGGAACTCTCACGCCGCTCGTTGCTGAGTGCGGTTGCTGCCGGTGGGCTCGGTCTGGTCGGCGCCCGGCACCTTTCCCCGGCCGTGGCTTCCACCCCGAAACCACCCCGTTTGGCCCAGCCATCCTCCGGCACGCTCCGGTTAGGCATTCCCAGTCGGCCGATGTCCACCGATCCTTCGGTGGTCAGTGACCACGATTCGTTGCGGCTCACCCGACAGGTCTACGACACACTGGTGGCTATCACCCCGGACACCGGTGAACCCACCGCCCGACTGGCACTGGAATGGGACCGTTCTGCCGACCATTTGCGTTACGATTTCACGTTGCGTGACGACGTAGAGTTCCACGACGGAACACCGCTGACTGCCGAGATCGTGGCCCAAAATTTTCAGCGCTGGGCCACCCTTCCCGAGCGGTTAGACGAGGCGGGAATATCTACGCGCCCCCGACTGGCCTTCGCCATAGTCTTTGGCGGCTATACCGGTGAGACCGAGTGTCTGTATGACTCCAGTGAGGCCGTCGATGATACCCATTTCCGACTTCAGCTTCACCAACCGATCTCAGGTTTGGTCTCGGCGCTGACGGACCCGTCTTTTGCCATCACCTGCCCTGAGGACTGGCCGGCGTTCGATCAGGAACTATCCCGCCTGAATGCTGACCCCGAGGCGACCGAGATCATCTGGCCGATGGTTCCCCTATCGGGCACCGGTAGCTTTACCTGGCCCGAGAACATCGACTCGGACGCAACCAGCGTGACGTTGACCCGCACCGAGACGGCCGTTTCCAATCCAGATATTCCCACCGAAGAACAGGTCACCGAAGTCCACGCGGTGGTGGTCACCAGTGTGCACCAGCGACTCTACGGCCTCGAGTCCGACCAGCTCGATGCATTCGATGGGGTAGCCCCGGCGGTCTTACGCCCGTTGGTGCAAAACGGTTTCCAAGTCATTCAGCGCGACCCGATGTCCACCGTGTATGTGGGCTTCAACCAGCAGCACCCGGTGGTGTCCTCGTTGCAAGTGCGCCAGGCGGTCGCCCACGCGATTGACAGCCAAGACCTGGTCAACGAAACCATGCTGTCCGGGTCGATGGTGGCCGATCATTTCCTCCCGCCAGCGATCATGCAGGCCCCAGAAGACATCCAGTCCTATCCTTTCGACGTAGCCAGAGCCCAAGAGTTGCTGGACTCATCGGCCTATCAAGGCCAGGAACTGGAGTTCTGGTATCCGATCGAGGTCGGTCGTCCATATCTACCCAATCCCGAGGCGGTCTACGCCAAAATCTCGGAGGATCTGGCAACCATTGGCCTGGTGCTCAAACCGGTGCCCGTCCCCTGGGAGGACTACTACCTGCAACAGGTCCTGTCCGCCAATTCCAACCGGGCCTTCCACCTACTCGGTGCCCACGCGGTCACCCGCGACCCGTTACGCATGCTGGCTCGACTGTTCGGACCCCCGAACCCCGAATTCGGGTGGGAAAACCCGATGGTAGCCCAGACACTGCGCACCGCCCGCAGCGAATTGGATTCTTCCGCCCGTGACCGACAGCTCGCCCGTATTTCTCGCGCCGCCGCTCTGGATCTGCCGGCTTTTCCGCTGGCCTTTCCGATTTCCTCGCTGGCTTCGGGGTCTCGGGTGCAGTACTACCCGATTTCGCCGGTGCTCGATGAACATTTTGACCACCTGCGGCTCAGCCAGTAACCCATCTCTGTGACGCGGTGAGACTGAGCTGATCCGGCTGATCGGTAGTAGAGTGAACCTGTTAGATGATCCGCGGCCGCGCGCCGGTCAGATAGTCGATCCGAAAATCAGGAGATAGACGTGCCGCACGAAAGCGACTCCCCCGTTTATGATGTTGTTCTGATCGGGGGCGGGATTATGTCCGCCACGCTCGGAACTTTCCTCAAGGTTCTCGAGCCGAACTGGTCAGTTGCCCTGTACGAAAACCTCAATCAGGCCGGTCAGGAGTCTTCTGACCCCTGGAACAACGCCGGTACCGGTCATGCCGCACTGTGCGAACTGAACTACTCGCCACAGCAAGCTGACGGATCCGTAGACATCACCAAGGCCGTCAACATCAACGAGCAGTACCACGTCTCCGAACAGTTCTGGTCCTACCTGGTGCGTAACGGCACCCTGACCGACCCGCAGAGCTTTATTCACCGTCTGCCACACATGAGCTTCGTGTGGGGTGATGATCATGCGAACTATCTGAAGACCCGCTACGAGGCGATGAAGGCTCACCCACTGTTTTCCAACATCGAATACAGCGAGGATCCCGAGACCATCGGCTCCTGGGCTCCGTTGCTCACCGAGGGACGCATTGGTTCCCAACGACTGGCTGCCTCCCGCGTGGAGACCGGTACCGATGTGGACTTCGGGGCGCTCTCTCGCCAGCTGGTTTCTCAGCTCGACGATTACGTTGATATCCGCTTCGGCCACCAGGTCAAGTCTCTAACACGTGGCTCGGATGGTCGCTGGGAGGTATCGGTCAAGGACAAGATCGGCGACCGGGAATTCACTGCCCGGTCACGCTTCGTCTTCATTGGTGCCGGCGGTGGCGCCCTGCCGTTGCTACAGTCCTCCGGTATCCCTGAGGCCAAAGGCTTCGGCGGTTTCCCGATTTCCGGGAAGTTCCTGCGGTGCCATAACCAGCAGGTCATCTCCCAGCACAACGCCAAAGTCTACGGTCAGGCCCAGGTCGGTGCTCCTCCGATGTCGGTCCCGCACCTCGATACCCGTTTTGTCGACGGGCGCCGTTCGCTGATGTTTGGCCCCTACGCTGGGTTCTCCACCAACTTCCTGAAGACCGGCTCCTTATTGGATCTTCCGCTGTCGGTGCGTGGACACAATATTCTGCCGATGCTCAACGTGGCCAAGGACAACCTGGATCTGGTCAAGTATTTGGTCTCGGAGTTGACCACCTCCACGTCCAAGAAATTCGCATCCCTGGAGGACTTCTATCCGGCCGGTGACCAGCAGGACTGGGAGATGATCACCGCCGGTCAGCGTGTCCAGGTGATGAAAAAGGACGCCAAGAAAGGCGGCGTGCTGCAGTTCGGTACCGAACTGGTCACCTCCGAGGATGGCACCATTTCGGCCCTGCTGGGTGCTTCCCCGGGTGCTTCCACCGCGGCACCGATCATGCTCAACCTGCTGAATAAGTGCTTCCCGGCCCGGGCTGAGCAATGGCGTCCGACCTTGGAAGAAATCATCCCGTCCTTCGGCCAGAAGCTGGCCGATAATCCGGACCTGTACGAAGAAATTGTCGCCGAGAATGCTAAGACACTGAAACTGGCCTAAGCCAGGCCCCCAGTCATGGGGTTTACACCCCGGTGGTGTTTTGAACCAACTCGAGGTTGGAAACGCCCTGGGGTGTTTTTGTGACCCGGATACGGGTCGGGATTTGGTGTTTCATCGATTCCACGTGAGATACCAACCCGATGGTGCGACCATCATCGCCCAATCCGTTGAGGACCTCCATGACTTGCTCTAAGGTTTCGGAGTCCAGAGATCCAAACCCTTCATCAATGAACAACGTGTCCATCGTGATCCCGCCGGCCTCGGCTTGAACTGTGTCGGCCAACCCCAGCGCGAGAGCCAAGGAGGCCATGAAGCTTTCGCCACCGGACAGTGTCGCTGGGGCGCGGTAGGTGTCATTGAGGTGGTCGCGGACCTGAAGATCGAGCCCGGATTTCCCGCGGGATTGGCCAGCATCATCGTGTTCCAGGCTGTAGCGGCCCTGTGTCATCCGCTCCAAGCGTTCTGAAGCTGCCGCAGCGACTTTCTCCAAGCGCCCGGTCAGCACATAACTACCCAGTGACATCTTGTAGGAGTTCTCCCCCTGACCCCGCACCACCTTGAGCAGATCGTCAAGTTGCTGGTGCTTCTCTGCGACCTCGGCGGTTTGACTGGAGCGTTGGTGTAGCTCGGTGGTTTCAGCGGTGACCTGTTGGTGGGCGTGTTCGACGGTCCCGCGACGCGAATCGGCGGCCTGCCGGTTGCGAATGGTCTCCTCCAGTTGCTGCCGGTGGGCGCTCAACACTTGTTGACTCGGTAGCGGGTGTTCCTCCGGGTCGTTGTGGTGCTGGGCGAGTAAGTCCAGGCCATGGACGACGTGCTCATGCTCTGCCAACTCGGCTAATCGTGCCGACTCAGCGTCCCAGTCGGTCACTTGTTGTTCGGCTTCGGTCACCGAGCGATCCTCCATCACCGCTGCCGTGATGGCCTCCACGGAGCTGGCATCGATGGTCAGTCGGTGAGTCTTCACGTGTTCTTGAGCTTGTTTCAGCGCAAGGTCTCGGCTGGTGATGGCCTGATCTCGTCGTGCCACCGCGACACCAAGTTGGTCGAGGCGCTGGCTGATGGCGGCGACGAGTCGATGCGCTTGCTCGGTGTGGTCCTGTAGCTCACTCACCGAGGCATAGGAACCCAGCGCCTTGTGCAGTTGCTCCTGGAGCTTCTCCTGTCGTTCTCGTTGCGCTTCGAGGGTTGTCGCGGTTGCGGTTCGTTGTGCTTCCAGATCGGGAAGCATGGTGGTGATCTTCTCGATGGCCTGTTCGGCACGCTGTTGGTCCTGAACCAGCTGACGATAGCGTTGTACGTCCTTTCGGAGCTGCACCACGTGTTCCTTCGCCTCATCTCTGGTTTGGCTGGCTTCCTCGGGGGTCACACCTGAACTTGCTGCCAGCAACCTTTCGTGCTCGTCGCGAGCCGCCTGAAGCACCTTGTCCTGTTGCACGCGGGCTGTGTGCAGCTCGTCAGCACGCTGACGGGCTTGTTCCACGCGGTGTTGCGAAATCTCTTCGAGCCCCTGCCCCTGGGCGGGGGCCGGGTGCTCGATGGAACCGCAGACCGCACAGGGCTGTCCCTGAACCAGTTCTTCGGCCAACAGCTCGGCTGCAGCATCCAGGCGTGCCTGCACCAGCCGCTGATAGGTATCCACCGCCCGCTGTGCTTGATCTACCGCATCGTGATGCTTATGTTGCTCTTCGCTAAGTGTTTTCTTCGCGGTCTGCCTCGCTCGAGCGGCTGTTAGTGCTGTTTCGGTCTGCTGGTGGCGTTGTTCTGCGGCTTCCAATCGTTCCTCAGTGCCGTGTAATTCCTCCAGGTTTCCGGCCAGTTCCCTCAGTTGACCCGCCATCTCTTCGCGCTTGTTTTTGCGAACCTGAAGGGTCTCGTCGAGCTCCTCGAGCTCGCGCTCACCTCCGGTAATGCTGTCTGCCAGTTCCCTGATCTCACGTGCTTGCTGGTGTCGGTCCGAGAGCCGGTCTACCGCCCGGTCGGCTTGTCGCTGCACGTCATTCCATCCCTGCCTCAATGCCTGCAGGCCGGCATCCGACTCGCCGAGGTCATCCAGATGGTCTGCAAACTGTGCCACACCGAGCTCTGCCGCGCGCGCCCAGGTCTGGATCAGCGGATGATCTTGCCCAGCGGTGAAGGTCTCAGCGAGCGCCTTCGCTTGATCCTGAACCACCTGAGCGGTTCTGCAGACCGCTTGGACGGCACGCCACACCGGTTCGGCCACGCGATGAGCAGCCAGTTGCTGTGTGACAAGACTGATCTGCTCCCGCTGGTGCTCGTGTTGGTTGCGTCGCTGGTGATACGAGGTGGCTTGGTCCAAGCAGGTGAGATCACGGGTGATCGTCTCGACTCGCTGTCGAAGGGTGTTTTCTGTTGTAGAGAGTTCTTGTTGCCGGTGGTGGGCTGAGGCCACTAAACCCGCCATCGTCTCGGTCGCCCGTGTCGCCAGCGTCTCATCGTCCAATTCTTCAGCGCTTTCCGGAGCCTGGTTCTCAGCCCACCAAGCCTCCTGCGTCAAAGCCGAGATGGTAGTGATCACATCGTGACGCAACGATGTGATCCGATCGGTTTCAGACCCGAGGTGGTGCTCGAGTGCGTCGCGTTCGTCTTTGAGAGCGTCTTCCACTTGCTCGAACCGGGCAGTGTCGAACAGTTTGCGTAAGAGCGCCTGGCGTTCGCTCGAACTGGCGTGCAAAAACGCCGCAAATTCTCCCTGTGGGAGCAGGATCACGCGCATGAACTGCTCGGCGGTGAGCCCCAGCACCGCATTCATCAGCTGACCGGCTTCATCGGCTCGGGTGGTCACCTCACGCCAGGCGCCGTGCAACAGTTCTGACACACTGACAGTGGAGTTTTCTTTCACCACACCGTTCTTGGCCCGTTTCGAAGGGCGCTGATAACTCGGCGAGCGCGTGATAAGAAACCGCCGCTCAGCCACCGAGACGTCTAAGACCACTTCCGGCCGGGTGGAGGATCCGGCCAGGGTCGAGTGCAGTGAGTCGGTTTTCCGTTCGCCGGGTACGGTACCGTACAGCGCGAAGGTTAAGGTGGCTAGGATGGTGGATTTTCCCGACCCGGTGGGGCCATCCAGCAAAAACAATCCGGCCTGGTTGAGCCGGTCGAATTCGATCACCTCGCGCTGGGCAAAGGGACCGATGGCTTGAATTTCGAGGCGGTGGATTCTCATCGGAGATTAGCGTCCCTTCCCTCACGGCCTACCTGTTCCAAGGCTTGGCTGATCCAGTGTTTTTCTGCCTGGGAGGCTGGGCGACCCCGGACATGGTCGATAAAGTCGGTCACCACGTCCAGGTCGGTGGTGGCCGATGCCAACCGTTTGGCGTAGGTCAATTGCCGGGTCGGCGGGTTCCCGGAGGGGGCTAGTATGAAGTTCAACAGGTCCGGGAACCGTTGTTTCAGTCGCTGATAGGCCCGTGGCGGTCGTTGCTCATCGGTAACGGTGATTTGGCACCAGGCGTCTTCGGCCCAGGTGTGCTCGGGGTTGTCCAGCAGGTCGTCAATTTCACCGGTGAGCCGGGCCAGCTTCTTCCCGGCGCTGAGGTCAACGGGTTGAATATCGGTGACGCGGTTCTGCCCAGTGGTGATCACCCACGCTCCTTTGGTGTGATCCGCCTCGGAAAAGGAGTAGGCCACCGGGGAACCGCTATAGCGCACCGCGGGGGAGATCGTCTGTCGCCCGTGGAGGTGCCCGAGCGCAGCGTAGTCGAAGCCGTCGAAGATACTGGCCGGAACCTGGCCGAGGGTGCCCACAGTGGTTTCGTCATGATGGGCACCGATGTCGCGCTCAGAATCAGATCCGGTACCACCGGCGGCAAACAGGTGCGCCATCACCACGTGGGCGGCCTGATCGCGCCCGAGGTGCTGTTGGCTTTCTTGGGCCTGGCGGATGTCGTTGACGGCGGCCTGGATGACGGCGGTGTGCTGGGGTTCGACGCCCCAGTGCCCGGCGGAGGTCCCGGGGTCCAGATAGGGAATCCCCCAGATCGCCACGGTGCCACCGTCGGGATCCTCGAGCACCACCGGGTGGGTGATATCAGCAATTTGGGTGCGAAAGTGAACCCCGGAGGCCCGCATGAGCTCGCGGCCAAAGCCTAACCGAATGGAGGAATCGTGGTTGCCGGAGGTCAACACCAGTTCCGCTCCGGTCTCCCGTAGTGTGGCGAGGCCGGCATCCAGCGTGCGGACCGCATCGGCGGCCGGCAGGGCACGGTCATAGATATCACCTGAGACGACCACCGCCGCAATTCCGTGCTGAACCACAATCTCGGCCAGTTGCTCCAGAGCACGCTGTTGGACCGGTAACATGCCGGTGCCGTGAAAACTCCGACCAATGTGCCAGTCCGAGGTATGAAGAATTCGCATGAGCCCAGCCTATGGTGCATGTCTGGACAAGATAAACTTTCCGATGTGTGTGCTTTATCCTCCACTGACCCCGGCCCCGATCCACACATGCCTGATCACGGTGCGGTGACCGCAGCGGACAGGATCCGGGCGACGTTGCATTCCGGAGCTGTCGGGGATGCATTGGGGTACCGATGTAGCTGGGAACAGGGCACCAAGAGCTCATCGTCTCCGCTGGCGATCTCCGATGACACACAGATGAGCCTGTACGTCATGGACGGGCTATTGGAGGTCATGGAGTGGGCCGCTGAGGGATCGGCCGCCGACCCGCCCGCCACCGTCTGGCTGGCCATGTTGCGCTGGTACCGAAGCCAGCGCGGAGATTTTCCCGAAGACACTCCCCGACCACTGTTGCGCTGGATTGATGCAGACGATCAGCCATTGGGCCACGAACGGCACCCAGACCCGGTATGTTTATCCGGACTGGAACATACCCAGATGCGGTTGATCAACCGTGTGGCGAATCCGGACGCGGTGACCGCCACCGCGGTGTCCCGGGCCAGCGGGTATGCGATGTTGCCAGATATTGATCACCGTCTGCGGATCTCCTTGGTTCGCCAAAGCGTAGTACTCACCCACGGGTCCACGACAGCCTGGGTATCGGCTGCGGTCTTCGCCCTGATACTGACCGAGCTACTGGCGGGATCCGATCTTGACCGTGCGGTGCACCAAGCACTGAAGTACCTGCGACAAGAGAACTCCGTGGAGGAACAACTGAGCGCGGTGTTAGCACAGATCGGTCGCTACACCGAACAGCCCACGTTGAACCCAGGTCGCGATGCTGACCATCCCCAGCGTGTTCCCGCCGATCGTGTGCTCGCCTGCGCACTCGGGATGGTGGCAACCAATCCGTCGGGTTCGCTCGGCGTGCTGGCTGATCAGCTCTTCGACTGTCTCGGACAGGCGCCGCACGAGGATCTGTCCACCCTGGGGAGCATCGCCGGGCAACTACTCGGCGCCCGTGACGGGCACTTACCCCACCACCGCCGCAGCGATCTGGAATCGGCGCTCGCGGCCGATCAGGTTGCAGTCCTCGACGAGATGGCGACCCGCTGGTTGAAATTCACCGAACCACTCCCGGAAACGACAGGTTAGTGTCAAGCCCCTCTCGGGCCGGTCATCGCTCGAGGCGGGCACGACCGCTAGCTGGTGTGGGCCGGCCAGACGTAGTCCAGCATCTGGAGAAATTCGGGCTCGGTGACAATAGTGATCGACTGACCGGTCTCATTGCGGTGTAGCACCTCACGCATTTTCTTATGGGTACGAGCCGGGTGCCGGGAACGCGCCTGCAGGTCATGGGAGCGGAAGCCGTCGCCGACCACCAGCATGGTGGTCGACCCGTTGACGCGGCTAGCAGTGTGGGCCCCGTAGGTGGCCGCTCGGTTCTTGGCCTCCTGACGCGAGATCCCCAGATTCCCGGTGAAGACCACGTGTTGGTCGAAAAGCGGGTGATGCGGATCGGCGGCTGTATTGGGTTCGGGATTATCGCCCTCATCGGGCCAGTGCAACAGGTCCGGCATCTCATCAGCAGCGGTGATGACCCGGGAATCAAAGACCGACCCCATCCGCTGGGCGTGCCGGGTGGCCCGAGACAGCGGCTCGCCGGGCTGTTTAGCCGTCAGCTGGCGCAGTCCGACCCCGGCGCGTTCCATCAGGTCCGCGACGCTGTCGGCCTGTAGCCGACGGGCACAATCGATCACGATCGCAGCGCAGGCTTCGGCATCATCCAAGGCGTGGTGGTGGACGGTGAGATCGAAACCGGCTTCGGCCGAGGCCGAGGGTAAGGCATGGGAGGCCAGCTGGTAAACCTTCCGCGACAGCATCAGCGTGCATCCGTAGGTGATGGCCGGCACCGGTCTCAAGGAGACTTCCATGCCGGACTCGATGACTCCCAGATCAAATCCGGCGTTGTGGGCGAACACCGTATCGGTGCCGATGAACTCCATCAGCCCCTCCATGGCATCACCGAACCGCGGGGCATGGGCCACATCCTGGGTGGTGAGCTGGTGAATGCGGGTGTTGCGCGGATCGAACCGGTCATAGCCTTCCGGTGGCCGCAATAGTTGGTAGTTGCGGGCCACCACCTTCCCGTGGCGAACCCGCACCATCCCGATGGAGCAGGCTGAGCCCCGAAAACCGTTGGCCGTTTCGAAGTCGATGGCGGTGAAGTCGATCATGATTGGCTCAGCACCCGCAGGATATGGGGTAGCAAGGCCTCGAAAGCCCGGCCTCGGTGAGAGATCGCGTTTTTCTCCTCAGGGGAGAGTTCCGCGGCGGTGCACTGATAACCGTCCGGGATAAAAATTGGGTCGTAGCCGAATCCGCCGCGCCCCGTAGCATTGGTGGCCAGCTGGCCCTGCATGACGCCGTGTGCAACGTGGGTTTGTCCGGCCGGGGTGGCCAGTGAGGCCACGCACCGAAAGTGCGCGCCACGGTGCTCGGCCGGAATATCGCAGAGCTGAGCCAGCAAGAGATTCAGGTTGGCGGTGTCATCCCCGTGGGTTCCTGACCAACGGGCCGAAAAAATGCCGGGAGCACCGTTGAGCACGTCCACGCATAACCCGGAGTCATCAGCGATAGCAACCAGTCCGGTGGCCTGGGCGATCTCACGAGCCTTTTTCAGCGAGTTCTCGGCGAAGGTGACCCCATCTTCCACCACGTCTGGGGCGCCGGCGGTGGTAGCATCAATAATCTGGGTTTCGACATCGAGGTCCAGCTCTGGGTGCGTGCTCAGCCCAGTGGCGATCAGCTGACGCAGTTCAGTGAGCTTCCCGAGATTATGAGAGGCCAACACGAGCACCGGATCACGGTTCGATCGCGCAGCTGTGGATGCGGAGGTGGCGCTCACTGGACTCCGGCCTCCTGCAGTGCCTGGCGCTGGATTTCTGCCAGCTCGGTGGTTCCGGCTACCGCCAGGTCCAGTAGCGTGTTCAGCTCGTCCCGGTTGAACGGCTGGTTTTCGGCGGTCCCTTGGATTTCCACGAAGTCACCGGATCCGGTGACCACCACGTTCATGTCGGTATCGGCCCGGGAGTCTTCCGGGTAGGGCAAATCCAACATGGCGACCCCGTCGACCACGCCAACCGAGATGGCGGAGATGGAATCTGTCAGCGGATTGTGTGCTGCGGGGATTAGTCCCTGGGATTTGCCCCAGGACACCGCTTGGGCCAGGGCCACATAGGCGCCGGTAATCGAGGCGGTACGGGTGCCACCATCGGCCTGCAACACATCACAGTCCAGTACGATGGTGTTCTCGCCCAGCACCTTCCGGTCGATGATGGCCCGCAGGCTCCGACCAATAAGTCGCGAGATTTCGTGGGTTCGGCCCCCTATCTTGCCTTTGACCGATTCGCGAGTGGAGCGCTGACTGGTGGCGCGCGGTAACATCGCGTACTCGGCGGTGACCCAGCCGGTGCCCTGGCCTTTCAGCCACGTCGGGACACCTTCGGTCAGCGAGGCGTTACACAACACGACGGTTTCACCGCACCGAATCAGCGCCGAGCCTTCGGCTTGGGTGGACCATCCGGTCTCAATGGTGATCGGGCGCAGTTGATCAACGCGACGACCATCGGCTCGCTGCTGAGTGCTCACAGCAACATCACGTCCTTTTCTTGCCTTATTTGGCCTTATTCGGGCCCCGCGCAGGGGGCTGTCTGTGTTCACGTCGGTCTCAGACGGTGTAGGTCACTCCCGAGACCGCCACCGCTAAGGGCCCGGCAAAGCTACGACGGGCTTCTTCGGCGACAGTCAGCGGATCGTTCCACACCGGCAGGTGGGTGAGCAATAGCCGGGACACGTCAGCGCGATGGGCCATCTCGCCCGCGCGCTGACCGGTCAGGTGCACCCCCTCAATCCCGTCATCACGACCTTCTTGAAAGGCTGCCTCGCACAGGAAAATATCGGCGTGATCGGCTGCTTCCACCAGCTCATCACAGGTGTCGGTATCGCCGGAATAGGTCAGCGCCGACCGCACGGTGTCGCCGCCAATGTGCTCTTCGGCCTCAATGCGAATGGCGTAGGCCTCATCAATCGGGTGACGCACCGGATAGGGGGTGATCGTCATCGGTCCCAGCTTCACCGGGACCCGACTCTGCCAGTGCTGAAAATCAAATTCTTCGTGCATCCCCGGGTCCAGGTCGAGCCCGTAGGCGATAGCCATCCGATCAGCAGTGGCAGCCGGCCCCCAGACGGGAACCCGTCCGGCCCGCCAGCCGGAGGGATCCCACCGGATCGCCACATGCATGCCACATAAGTCCATGCAGTGGTCCGGATGCAGATGCGAGAGACAAATCGCGTCCACCTCGTCCAACGAGATGTAGCGTTGCAAGGCACCTAAGGCGCCGTTGCCCAGATCCAGCAGGATGCGATATTTCTTCGGGTTGCCCTGTTCGTCGACACCTTGGGCCGAGACCAGGTAGCACGATGCTGGAGACCCGGGTCCCGGAAACGAACCGGACGACCCGATAATGGTCAACTTCATGAATAGTGCTCCTGCGCGGTCGTGGTGCTCGCCGAGGCAACCTGCTGGCGATTGTCTTCCTGACTACCATAACCCCGGACCCCGGTCGACACAGAGTCGGTGCCATCACGACCGAGAGATCTACCCCACGTTCACTACCGGGTCTGGCCAGTTCCGAACCCGAACAGTCGGGCGCCTGCTAGGCCCGTTCAGGCCCGCAGGTGCTCCGCCACCGCCTGGTCGATCACCCGCAACGTTCCGGTGGGATACTCTTCGGCCACGGTTCTGATTTCCTGCACCGAGGAGACCTCAGGACCTAAGAATCTCCTGGCCAGACGCTGAAACTGCTCCGGGTTGCCGGTGGCCATAAATCGGTATTTCTCTCGCTGACTACCAGGAACCCCGTCGGGACGAAGGGTCGGCGCTGAGTCAGTGGCACCGGCTGGATTTTCCAGCTGATATTCCACCAGCGCACGGTAGACGCTTTGGGCCGTGGCCTCCGAGGACGTAACCAAACTCACATCAGCTCCCATCACGTAGGAGATCACACCGGTGAGCAACGGGTAGTGGGTGCACCCCAGCACCAGCGTGTCAACACCTGCGGTCTTCAGCGGCGCTAAGTATCGCTCGGCCACCGAAATGAGCCGTTCCCCGGTGGTGATACCGGCCTCCACAAAGTGAACAAATTCCGGGGCGGCCACGGAGGTGATCTCCAATTGCGGAGCAGCGGCGAACATATCGTGATAGGCCCCGGAACTGATCGTGGCCTCAGTACCGATGACCCCAACGCGCCCGTTACGGGTGGTAGCCACCGCCCGGCGCACGGCCGGTTGAATCACTTCCACCACCGGGATGCCGTACCCGGCGGTGTATCGCTCGCGGGCATCACGTAGCACCGCCGAGGAGGCCGAATTGCAGGCGATCACCAGCAGTTTCACCCCGGCATCTACCAGCTCGTCCATGATCGCCAAGGCCAGCTGACGCACCTGGGCAATCGGGCGTGGACCATAGGGTGAGTGAGCGGTATCGCCGACGTAGACAATGTTCTCATCGGGCAACTGATCGATGACGGAGCGGGCCACGGTCAGCCCGCCGACCCCGGAGTCGAAGATTCCAATCGGAGCCTGGGGTTGGGGTTCAGGGTGGGTACTCATCCGCGTTCTCCGTGCATTAGGGCCACCATCAGCGTGTCAAGCAGCCACGAACTAAAGTTGTACAGCAAAGCCATGTAGGACTCCACCGATTCGGCCCGATCCAATGAATTCACCCCAGCAATCTTACGAGCATCGTCTTCGGTGGTGATTTCTAAGCGCTTCGCTAGCACTAAGCGGACCTGATTCAACGCACGAGCAAAGGCCTGCGCGGTGGGCGTATCCAGCACGAGGTGCCGGGGCTGTAGCGCGGCCCAGGCGAGCTGTAAGTCCTGAATCTTGTCGGCCCGAATGGCGTCCTCGGCCAAATCGCGGAACTCTTGAGAACCCGATTGCGCATCGTCGCCACTACGTCCCGGCGGGAGCAGGGCCGCCACGGCCGGGTCGGATCGATCCGGAAGCGGCTCCAGCCCGGAGGATTGCCCGACCAAATCCCAAAACGTGGCGTCAATGTCCTGGCTTAACTCGCCGGTAGATGCAGTGTCGGCGGGGCCCTGCTGTGTGGATTCGTCGGGTTGCTCGGATTGTTCGGGTTGCTCGGAGTCTTCCGGCCGGTTCAGCACCGAGTCCCGGGTTTCCGCACCCTCGGGCAGGGCTCCACCCAAGAGTTGAATGACATCGGCAAACAGCGAGCGCAATAAGCGGCGTTCTTCAGCTTCTAGGTGCGCGGTATATCCGCGAATCCCCGATTTAAAGGCACGTGCCATACGTGGCAGACATCTCCTGTGGTCTCGTGATGTGGCCCAGCTGTGTGGCCTACTGATGTGGCTCGTAGGTCGCCCACAGCCCAAAACCGTGCATGGCCTGAACGTGCCGTTCTGCTTCTTCTTTTGTCCCGTTGGCTACCACGGCTTTGCCTTCTTGGTGGACCTGGAGCATCAGTGAGTGTGCTTGAGCCTGGGAGTACCCGAAATAGGTCCGAAACACGTAGGCGACATAGCTCATCAAATTCACCGGGTCATTCCAGACAATCACTTTCCAGGGGCTGGCAGGTTGCTGAGAGCTCTCGGTGAGTATATCGCTGCGGGTGTCCTCATCGGGTACCGCCGTGGCATGCACCACTGGAGAAGAGAACGACAACTGTAGTCTGGCCATGAGTTCAGTCTAAAACACAACGAGAGTTGGTTCAGATCGTGCCACCGTGGAGGCTTGTCTGAGCTACCCCGATGCCGTGCGTGCAGTGGCGCGCTGCAGCGACGCTGATGTTCTCACCGCTGGGGTCTTGGCATCCCGGTCAGACAGAGTAGTGTTGTTTAAGTGAGTATTCTCGATCACTCAGAGACCAATCGCGGGTTTTGGCCGTCCTCGTTATTCACCGACCACTACGAGCTGACCATGCTCGATACGGCGATGGCCTCCGGTGCCGCACATCGACCCAGCATTTTCGAGCTCTTTGCACGACGTTTGCCCGAGGGACGACGTTACGGTGTGGTGGCCGGAACCGGCCGATTCTTAGAAGGCCTGAAGCACTTTCGTTTCACGGACGCCGAGCTTGGTTTTCTCTCCGACCACCGGGTCGTTACCGATCAAACCCTAGCGTGGCTGGCCGATTTCACGTTTTCGGGCACCATTTACGGTTATCCCGAAGGCGAAGTGTATTTCCCGCACTCCCCCATCTTGCAGGTTGAGGCCACCTTCGCCGAGGCTTGCCTGCTGGAAACCTACGCCCTGTCTATTTTGAACTACGATTCCGCCGTGGCCTCGGCGGCCTCGCGAATGGTGCGGGCTGCCGGGGGGCGCCCCTGTATTGAAATGGGGTCCCGGCGTACCCACGAGGAATCTGCTGTGGCCGCCGCTCGGGCTGCCTATGTGGCTGGATTCGGTTCCACCTCGAACCTGGAAGCCGGTGCCCGCTACGGTATTCCGACCGGAGGCACCGCGGCACACTCGTTGACCTTGCTACACGACACCGAGCGCGAGGCCTTCCAGGCTCAGGTCGACACGCTCGGTCCGGACACCACCTTGTTGGTGGATACCTACGATATTGCGCAAGGAGTCCGCACCGCCGTGGAGGTGGCCGGTCCCGGATTAGGCAAGGTCCGGATTGACTCCGGTGATCTGATTGAGCAGGCCCACTCGGTGCGCGAATTGCTCGATGAGCTGGGCAATACCGACACCGGAATCATGGTCACCTCGGATCTGGACGAATACGCCATTGCCGGATTGCGCTCGGCTCCGGTGAGTGCTTATGGGGTGGGCACCAAACTGGTCACCGGCTCCGGGGCACCCACCGCCTCCATGGTTTATAAGCTCACTGCCCGGGCTGCCGACGATGGATCGTGGCATAATGTGGCTAAAGCCTCCCAGGGGAAGAAATCGGTGGGTGGCCGGAAATATGCGGCCCGCCAGCTAACTCCTAGCGGAGTGGCCACCGCTGAGTTGCTCAGCGTGGATGAACCTATCACATCCGATCAGACCCATCGAGATCTGGTCGTCAAGCTCGTTGATCACGGTGAGATTGACGAACGCTATATCGGTCAAGCCGGTGTGCAGCGGGCTGTCGCCCGGCACCGTAAGTCCCTGGCTGAACTCCCCCGGACGGCCTTCCGTTTACAAGCCGGAGACCCAGTCATTCCGTCACTATTCCAGGAGATTGACTTCCCCCGGGACAGATAGGATATGCTAGCTCAGCATCGTCACAACGCACCTCTCGATCCAAAGGAACATAAGACCATGCGTGCATTGGTGATCGTGGACGTCCAGAAAGACTTCTGCGAGGGCGGTACATTAGCCGTCGAAGGTGGTAATGCCACCGCAACCAAGATTTCAGAATTCCTGGAGAAAGCTCATTCACAATACGATGCCGTCGTCGCCACCCGCGACTGGCACGTGGAACCGGGCCCACATTTCGCCCAGAACAACGACGAGGAACCCAACTTCAGTGACACCTGGCCGGTTCACTGTGTGGCCGGAACCGAAGGTGCTGAACTCAGCGACTACCTCGACACCGACCATATCCAGGCCGAGTTCCTCAAGGGCCGTTACGACGACGGCTACTCCGCGTTTGAGGGGCTGTTGGGCCAGCCCGATGAAGTTCGGTCGGACGCTCCCACCGGTAACGCCGGCCCCTATGGCGCCACCGCCGCAGCAGCCAGCGCCGTGGAAGATGGTGCACCGGATCTCAATGCGTGGCTGGCCGAACGCGATATTGAAACCGTGCACATCGTCGGCATTGCCACCGACCACTGCGTGCTAGCCACGGCCCTGGACGCCGTCGATGCCGGCTACGATGTCAAGGTTTTGGCAGATTTGTGCGCCGGTGTTGATCCGGCGGAGTCCGAAGACGCTCTCTCGGAAATGGAAGATGCCGGATGCCACGTCGGTCGGTGCCGGGCCATTCTGGCTCACTAAAGCCGGTACCGAGGCCAGCCTGAATGCTGGCACCAGCTTGCGATAAACCTCTCGTCAGCCACCGAGCCCACTGATCCCGGGACGGTGGATGCCGGGAGGTTTATTTCTTGCCCACAAACCATTTTTGCAAGGTATTAATGCGGGTTTGTAATTGTTCTCGGGAGGCCTGGGCCACCGCAGGGCCTCCGGAGATCTCTCGCAACCGGTTATGGATCACCCCGTGTGGAGTACCACTGCGGGCAGCCCAGGCAGACACCATCGAGGAGAGCTTTTTCCGGAGTTCTTTCATCTGTCGGTGGTCAACCACCGCTGGATCCTGGGAGGATGTCGTGGACTTGGCGGGCCGGTTTTTCAGGTGATTGGCCTGGTGCTGTTTGAGCAGGATTGAGACTTGTTCGGCATCGAGCAGACCTGGGATGCCGAGGAAATCGAGTTCTTCGGCAGATCCCACGGCTGCTCCCGCACCAAATTCGCCTCCATCGAACAGGACCTTGTCAAAAGCAGCGTCGGATTCCAAGGCACGGAAGGTGCCTTCGGTCAGACGTGACGAGGCCGACTCCTGTCGGTTCGCTTCCTTCAGTTCTCGTTCTTCGGCGGCCTCCTCAAGATTCTCCACTTCCACGGCGCCGGTGACTTGAAGGGCGTGGTCACGTTCTGTTTCCAGCTCATTGGCCAATGCCATCAGCTTCGGCACCGAAGGCAAAAACACCGAGGCGGTCTCACCGCGCTTACGTGAGCGCACGAAACGTCCCACCGCCTGAGCGAAAAACATCGGCGTGGACGTGGAGGTGGCATACACCCCCACACACAGTCGCGGCACATCCACCCCCTCGGACACCATGCGCACAGCCACCATCCAGCGCTGATCGGAGGTCGCGAAGCTCTCGATCTTCTCCGAGGCCGTCGGGTCATCGGAGAGAACCGTGGTCACCGGTTCGCCACACACCGCCTGAAGTTGGGCTGCATAGGCCCGGGCGTCCTCATGGTCGGTGGCAATAACCAGTCCTCCGGCGTCGGGCACGTTGCGACGAACTTCGCTGAGACGACGATCGGCGGCTTTGAGCACCGAGGGGATCCACTGTCCCTCGGGGTTCAGTGCGGTGCGCCATGCCGATTGAGTCATGTCCTTCGTGGCAGCTTCACCCAGCTGGGCTTCCATCACTTCGCCGGTTGATGTTTGCCAGCGCATCTGCCCGGAATAGGCCATGAAAATCACGGGACGCACCACATGGTCTTTCAGCGCTGGCCCGTACCCGTAGGTGTAATCAGCCTGCGACCGCAGCACTCCATCCCCCTGATCGGCGTAGCGCACGAAGGGAATCTGGGCGTCATCGGAACGGAAAGGAGTACCGGTCAGTGACAGTCTGCGCGTGGCGGGTTCGAACGCCTCTTTGATGCTGTCGCCCCAACTGAGTGCGTCACCGCCGTGGTGGACCTCATCGAGAATGACCAGCGTGCGGGCTGCTTCGGTGCGGTTACGGTGCAAAACCGGTTTTTGGGCCACCTGAGCGTAGGTCAGGGCCACACCCATATATTCTCTTCCGTGATGCCCATCGGAATTCTTGAAGTTCGGGTCAATGGCCAACCCGATACGAGCCGCAGAATCGGCCCACTGCTTCTTCAAGTGTTCGGTCGGTGCCACCACCGTCATCCGGGAGATCACCCCGGATTCTTTCAACATTTTGGCCACGCGCAACGCGAAAGTGGTTTTGCCCGCACCCGGAGTAGCCACGGTGAGAAAGTCTTTGTGCGGGGCCGAGAAATACTGTTCTAGCGCCTCTTGCTGCCACTGGCGCAGTTTCGAGGCGGTGCCCCATGCAGCGCGTTTCGGCAGAGCAGGGGGGAGATCTTCTCCAATCTGGAATAACGCATCAGGTTGCTCACTCACTGATTGGCTCCTCCCCGGCCTGTATGTCCCCTACGGTTGTGTCTGCTGTGTTCGTGCTGTGTCATCTCACCGGTGGCTAGACCAGCAACCCGGCCGGCACCACGACAAAAGCTACCCGAAGACACAGCGTGCTCGGGTAGCTTTGACGGTCCGGTTCTGTCGGAGTTTATTTCTTGCCGCGCCCGAATCCGAAGAATCCGCGGCCACCGCGGCCCTGACCGGACTCAGCATCCCCGGACTCCATACCTTCCCAGATTTCCAGGCAAGACGGGCACATCGGGAACCGCTCTGGATCCCGTGAGGGGACCCAGACCTTGCCGCACAATGCGACCACCGGGGTGCCGTTGATCATGGCATCGGCAAGCTTATCTTTCGGCACGAAGTGTTTAAAACGTTCGTGGTCCCCGGGTTCGGTCGCTTGGCGCTGTTCTTCGCGTTCCAACACACCCGTTGACCCACCGCTAAGATCCTGCTCGGGATCCACGGAAGAGTTCAGCACGGATATCGTCTCAAAAGTCATGCCTCTATTCTAACCCTCATCACGCCCACGGGTCGCGTTCCGAGGATCCGCTCATGGCCTCGACCGGTATCTAGCCAGCTCGGTCTAGAACAAGGCCATTGCCAATTTCTTCCGAGATTCTCCCACGCGCGGGTCGTGATCGCCGACGATCTGATACAACTCGACCAGGTGTGCCCGGGCCGTCTCCCGGTCGTCACCAAAGTGGGAGGCAATAAATTTCACCAGACGGGTGAAGGCGTCCTCGACGTGACCTCCCAGCAGATCCAGATCGGCCACATCGATCTGGGCCTGGACGGCATCGGGATTCTCGGCTGCTGCGGTGCGGACCTGTTGGGCATCCATTGACTCGGTGCGTTGCAACAATTCGACGCGGGCCACCCCGGCTTTGGCGTGCTCGTCCCGGGGGTTTTGTTCCAAGACCCGCTGATAGGCCGCGATTGCACCGTGATAATCGCCGGCGGCAACAGCATCTTCGGCCTCTTGCAAATGCGGTGGCAGGTGTCCTTCAGCGTCGGCTTCGGCTGCCACCAGTGGAGGAACTGAGCCCGACAGACCGTTTTGGACTGCTACCGCGTTCAATTCATCCAACAGAGCCTTCATCTGCTCAGCAGGGGCCGGAGCATTGAGTAGCGGCATCGCTTGCCCACCCAGAATGGCCAATACCATCGGAGCTTGGGCACCACCGAAGGCCTGCAAAATTTCGGGGTGCGTGTCGACGTTGACACGACCGGCGGCAATGCGTCCGGCGCGCGCATCGATTTCTGGAACCAGAGCCTGGTCAATCTGTGCCGAAACCTCATCGGTGGCCGAACGAGCCAGGTGAATGATGACCGGAACCTGATTGGTATGCTCCAACAATTGTTGCAGACCCTGCTGATCCATATCGGTCAGCACCCAGCTGGCCTCCGATCCACCATCCGCTCCCCCAGCGGGCGAACCGGGGCTCTGTTGCTGTAGTTGCGTCAGATCAACGGCTCCGCGCGATTGGGCGGGGGTGGCACCGGTGGATTCGGTCATCTGCAGGAACTCCTGTCGTCGGGGATTATTGCCCGTGGACACCCTGGGGCCACGAGACTCGATCACGTTCTGGGCTCAGTCTACTCACTGCTGGTTTCTGACAGCGATGAGGAATACCCCACGAGCTGAATTTCACCCTCAGCCGGAATCAGCAGTGCCAGCTGTTCGCGGTACTTGAGTCGTACCTCGGTACTGTAGGTCCCCGCAGCGTCTTCCTCCGCTGTGGCTTCCTCGCCCTCGTCGGTGGCTGCTTCCTCGTCAGCGTTGTCAGAGTCGTCCAGCCCGGCAGCTACCTTGCCCACATTCACGGTGCCACCCTCTTCGGGAGTAAATGTCGTGGTCGACGAGCCCGCCCCCATCACCAACACCGAACCATCACTGAGTTTCAGTGCGGTCATCGACTCGTTATACAGGCTCCGCGTGTGAGAGACCTCAGTATTATTCTCCGACTGGGCGTCAACCTCTTGGCTTTGCAACTCATGAATTGCTTCGGTGTAGGCGTTATCGGCGACCCTGTCGGCTGCATCAGCCTCAGGGTCATCGAGATAGGCCACCACATCGGTCAAGGCATCCTTGGGTGAGGCCACCGCACCGGCGTCCTCATCCTCGGCTAATTCGGTCACGTCGGTATCGGTCAGGTCACCGGCCGGAATCTCCACACCGTCCAAGACCGGGGTATTCGCCACCAGCTGGTATTGTTCTCGGGCCGAGGGTTGAGTCAACGTCAATAATTGCGGGTATTGCGAGTCCTCATCGCTTTGCCCAGGCTCTGCGCCGGTGAGCACCATCATGGTGCGCGGGAACTGCTCCTCGGGTTCCATCCAGGCCCGTTGTATTGAGTCCTCCGAAATCGGAACAGGCGAGGAAACCTCTTCATCAATACCTCGGTTGCGATAAATTTCAGAGCGCATGGTGCGAGCTTGGGCCTGCACTCGGTGACCGAGATCCTCGACGTTTTCGGAGGCGTCACCTTTTTCGACCGCAGAATTGATCCGTCCCAGGATGGTCTCGAGCTGATCCGGGAAGACCACCGGAACCACGGCGTCCTCGGGCACCGCGGAGGCATCCTCATCAATCTGTGACTCCACCGGAGCATTATCGGGTTCCTCGGTGTTTTCTGCCTGTGCGGTGAGCACCGAGGTGGTTGCCAGGATCATGCTGGTGATCACCAGCACAGCACTCACTCGGCCCAGGGTCGAGATCGATCCGGACCCTGATTCACCCGCAGCTGGCACCTGCGCCTGCTCACGAGCCGGGGCACGGCCAGCAGCACGGCGTCCCGAAGGCTTTTTCTTCGCCTTGGACCGGAAACTCACCAGCGCCCAAATCAACAAGATCAGCCCGATCAGCACCAGTACTACGCCGATCACCATCAGCGGAGTGACCCACGGCGATTCGGTCTCATCCGTCGCCCAGGTGACCGATAGCTCGGTGGGAGCAGGGGTGGTGCCATCGGTAGCAACTAACAGGGCCCAATCGCCTTCTTCCGGGGCGGCCCAGCGCTGAGTGACTTCACCCTCCACGGTCTGGGTAGCCATCCACAGATCAGAATTGACCGGATTGGGAACCTCAGATTCCCCCTCCACGGTTTCAACAGTCACCACCGGGTCGTCGCCGGAGTCGTCGATACCGGTGATCTCGGTGTGAGCAGCATCGCCAACCCAGGCGTCAATATCCCGGCGCTGCCCCAGCATTAAGGTGAACTCGCCCTCACCGGTGAGCGTATATTCCGCCGTCTGATCGTCCTCCACCTCAATACCGGGGGTAATGATTGTCAGCGGCGCTTCCGAGTCGGAGGCCTCGACGCTGGCGGTTCTTTCCTCTGGGGGGGACCAGACGGTCTGCAACCCAACGGATACCACCATCGAGGCGATTCCGAGCACCAGAGACAAAATACCGAAAAAAACTCTCACCTTGATCTCTTCCAGATCTCTGAACGGTCACGACAGTTCCACTTAGTTTAGCGTGGATCCATCCCTAGCGAACGCACCTGCTTACCCAACACGTCGGCATCGGACACCGGTAAGGTACTGTGCACAGCCGTTGCCGTAGCGTACCGTATGAACCGTGAATCCCGAAGAGTCCGCCTCATCCTCCCAGCGCCCCGGGCTGCTCGGCCGCCTGAAATCCGGCGTTCGATCCGTGCGCGATCGATTGCCGTCACGGCCACCCCGACCACGATTTACGGTGGATGATCCTCCCGCTACATCGCAACCGGAGTCAGGCTCTACTCCCACCGAGACCGAGACCGAGGCCTTACCCACCTATAGCGCCCGTCCCATCCAGACCGGTTTCATGGTGACCATCGGGGTCGGCATCGCCTTAGCGCTGTACTGGGTCCTGTCCAATAACTGGCAACTGGTGGTGTGGATTCTGGCCGCATTGTTCATCACCCTGGGCCTGGACCCGGTGGTGCGCAAGATCGTCCACTGGGGCGCACCCCGCTCGGTGGGTGTGTTGATCGCGGTGGTGTTACTTTTGGCGGTCTTTGCCCTGCTGATGTGGATTCTGATCCCCACCGTGGTCACCCAAACTGCTGATTTCATCCAGCAGATCCCTCAGCTGGTCACCGACTTCTTAGAATCGGACATCTTCCAACGATTGGATGACCAATTTGATCTGAGGAGTACCGCGTTCACCGAACTGAATCGTTTTGTCAGTAACACCGATAATGTCACTCGACTCGCCGGTGGCCTCTTCGGGGTCGGTACCGCGATCATCAACACGGGTTTCTCGGTGCTGATTGTGATCGTTCTCACGCTGTATTTTTTGGTTTCCCTGCCCTCGATTAAGTTCTGGGCCCACCGCTTGGTCCCCTACAGCCGGCGTCGTCGTACCGAGGAACTATCGGAAAAAATCACCCGGTCCGTCGGCAATTACGTGATCGGTCAAACGGTTGTGGCCACCTTGAACGGTATTGTCGCCTTCACCGCGGTGAGCATTGCCGGGCTTCCCTTTTCGGCCTTGTTGGCCACCTTCGCCGGGTTCATGGCGTTCATCCCTCTGGTCGGGGCGGTGATCGGTGGCACCGTGATTACTCTGCTGGCGTTGCTGACCGGCTGGCAATCAGCTTTGATCTTCGCCATCATCTACTTCATCTATCTACAGGTCGAGGCCTACCTGGTCTCACCGAGAGTGATGCGACGGGCGGTTTCCATCCCGTCCTCGGTTGCGGTGATTGCCGTGATCGCCGGAGGCTCATTGCTGGGCGTGCTGGGCGCGCTGATGGCCATTCCGATTGCCGCAGCGATCATGACGCTGATCAAAGAGGTGCTCATCCCTCGGCAAGATGCGCACTAAAGTCCGAGATCCTGGCGACGATTTGTCCAACACGCTCGGTGCCAGTGCCGACGGTATTCCCCGGCCTGTTCATCGCCCATAATCCAATCCGCCCGCCAGGCCACCACGTGGGCTTGACCGGTCGGAATCCGGCGGAGACATCCCGGGCAGGTATAAGTCTTCACGGCCCGCCACGACGGAATCTCGCGCACATGCCAGTCCCCGCTGGCACTGTGTTCCAGCCGATAATTGGGGTCCAGCCCTTTCATTCCCCACTCTGGGCGATGCCCGTGTTGCTTGGTACGCTTGACACCCCGGCCAGACTTGTGGCGCTGAGACTGGCGCGGGCGGTTTCTGCGGGGCACGATGCCCATTGTGTCATATTCACCCGTGCGCGCCCAGCGCCGCCCGCTCTGCCGACTCGTGCAGGTGGTGGCCCCGCGGTACACTGGCCTGCGTGCGCTTAGTAATTGCCGAATGCTCCGTGATCTACCAGGGTCGGCTCC
Organism: Auritidibacter ignavus; assembly: GCF_029853775.1. NCBI lineage: Bacteria > Bacillati > Actinomycetota > Actinomycetes > Micrococcales > Micrococcaceae > Auritidibacter > Auritidibacter ignavus. The sequence continues at coordinate 191,477 of NZ_CP122564.1, read as the reverse complement.
GTGCCTATCTGCCCCGGGCTAAACGTGTGCTGATGCTCAAAGCCGACGGTTCCGTCCTCGTCCATTCTGACGCGGGAAGCTATAAACCGCTCAATTGGATGTCTCCCCCAGCAACACTCCGCCCGACCCCGGTCAACAACACGCAACGAGAAGAAGGCATCCAACAGATCTGGACGGTGCAGTCAACTAAGTCCGACGACCGGCTCCTGATCCACCTCTACGAGGTCCTCGATGACCACACCTACGAATTAGGCCACGACCCGGGCTTGGAAAAAGACGGGGTCGAGGCCGATTTGCAACGCCTGCTGGCCGAACAGATCGACACCTTAGGCCCGGGACACACACTGGTCCGGCGCGAGTATATGACAGCCATTGGACCGATCGATATTGTCGCGAAATCCCCCCACGGAACCACCGTGGCCGTGGAGCTGAAACGCCGGGGAGATATAGACGGTGTGGAACAACTTACCCGGTATGTGGAGCTACTCAACCGTGACCCACTCTTGGCCCCGGTCGAAGGCGTCTTTGCTGCCCAACTGATCAAACCGCAGGCTCGGGTGCTGGCCGAAGACCGTGGCTTCCGCTGTGTCACTCTCGACTACGACGCAATGCGAGGCGTCGACGATGCCGAATCCCGCCTTTTCTAACGCCACCTCTCAGCACGAATCAGCTCGGCACGGAGTGGCTGACGGCCATATTCACGGCTTTGCGGGCGTGGATTTTGCGACCTCTCCGCTCGAGCGCGTTCTGGACTGCATCCAACACCTGAACGACCGCGGAACCCGGCATATCATCGCAACATTACCCACCATGGCCCCGCAGGCACTGCTCCGCCGGGTAGTCCAGCTCTCCCCCCTGGTTGACCGTCAACAGCTAGCCGGTCTTCATCTCGAAGGACCTTTTCTCAGCCCTGCAGCAGCCGGAGCGCATCCGTCGGCGTTGCTATTGACCGGTGACCAGCCCGAGGCCCGCGAACTGCTGAATCAGCTCGAGGTGATTCAGCAGCGTGCTCACCGGCCGGTGACCGTCATGACAATTGCTCCCGAGCTTCCCGGCGCCCAAGAAGTGATCGACCGTCTGCTGGCCATGGGAATTTCGCCGAGTCTTGGGCACACGGCCTGTTCGGAGCGGGAGTTTGTGACCGCTTGTGAGCGGATCACAGACAAGCTGCACGCACCGGTGCGTATCACGCACCTGTTCAACGCGATGCCGAGGTTCCACCATCGCGACCCCGGTCTTCTGCCGGCTATCTATCGGCTCGCGACCGGCGGGGAGGCCATCGTGGAACTCATCGCCGATACCCATCACGTTCATCCGCGCGCCGTGCAATGGTGCTTTGAACTGTTTGCTGATGCCATCACATTGGTTTCAGATGCCTCAGCGGCAACCTTTCCCGCTGGTGGTCACACCCTCGCGGAAACAACGGGCTATCATATGGGGCCGATTATGCTTTCCCGCGATCCCCACCGCAATCTTGCGACCGTCGCCGGGCGCAACACGTTGGCCTCGGGAGCCTGCGATGTTCCCGAACAGCTTCAACGCCTCAGACGGGCCGGAGGGATTCCGGACGCAGAGCTGACCGCTGCCGCGTGTCGGCTCTAAAGCGTGCCCAACGCCGGCCACAGGCTCGGGACGGACAAGGTATGTTTAGAAATACCTGCGACGCTGGACGCGCTCGGGGGCCTCACGCCAGTGACCGATTCCAACAGCTGGCCCGGATTCGTGCCAGGTCGTCAGCTCAGCGCAGTGATCAGCCGAGAGCGCCAGCGTTATCCGGGCTCCAGAGTCTAGGTCCAGTAGTTCCAGGCGAACATCTGAACCGGTGCGGTGGTCACTGGTGTCACGGTGTAGTTCCAAGACGTGGCGAGCCACCGAAAAATAAAATACGGTAGGGGCGAGATGGACCACACCGCCAGTACTTCCACGCTGGACTCATGGTACGAGACCACCACGCCTCGGGCCGTCGCCAGCTTCTCGCCCCCAACGGCAGTGAGCGCCTTGGCCGGGAAGGTACCGGGTGTTTTCAGCAGGGTTCGTCGCCGCCAGGCGATGATCCCTAATAACACCAGGCTGATTGCTATCACCAGGGCGAAAACCCAGGCCAGCACCAGCCCGATCGTCCCTACGCTATCGGCCAAGGCACCTCACTGAGCTGAATGTTCTTCTGCGTTGTGGAGTTAGGCACTCGGTTGTGACTCGTGCAGGCGCGCCTGCGTGGCAGCCAAGGTGACGCGATTTTCGTGAACAGAGAAGAACCCCCCGGATGCCTCTGCCACCACTGCAGACCCGTCGGCGGTCTCCACAACGACTTCACCATCACCCAGCACCGCCAGCATCGGGGTGTGGCCGGGAAGGATCCCGACCTCACCGTCAATGGTGCGAGCCGAGACAGACCGTGCCTGCCCCGACCACACCTGGTGGTCCTCAGCGACGATTTCGACGTTGAGAATATTCTCGTCAGCCATGGATTAGTTTTCCTTCTGAATCTTGGCCCACTCACGTTCCACATCGTCCAAGCCACCGACGTTATAGAAGGCCTGTTCAGCGATGTGGTCCAGGTCGCCATCGCAGATCGCCTTGAAGCCTTCGATGGTGTCCTTGATGGCCACGGTGGAACCGTCAACACCGGTGAACTGCTTCGCCGTGTAGGTGTTCTGCGACAGGAACTGCTCGATCTTCCGCGCACGCATCACGGTGACGCGATCTTCTTCAGACAACTCGTCGATACCTAGAATCGCGATGATGTCCTGCAGTTCCTTGTTCTTCTGCAGAATCTGCTTCACGCGGTTGGCAACCTCGTAGTGATCCTGACCGACATACTGCGGGTCCAGAATACGTGAGGTCGAGGCCAGCGGGTCCACCGCCGGGTACAGACCACGGGAGGCCAGATCACGAGTCAAGTTGGTGGTCGCATCCAGGTGGGCGAACACGTTAGCGGGAGCCGGGTCGGTGTAGTCGTCTGCGGGAACGTAGACCGCCTGCATCGAGGTAATGGAGTGACCGCGGGTGGAGGTAATCCGCTCCTGCAGCACACCCATTTCATCTGCCAGGTTCGGCTGGTAACCCACCGCAGAGGGCATACGACCCAGCAACGTGGAGACCTCGGAACCAGCCTGGGAGAAACGGAAGATGTTGTCGATGAACAACAGCACGTCCTGCTTCTGCACATCGCGGAAGTACTCTGCCATCGTCAGACCGGTCAAGGCCACGCGCAGACGGGTTCCCGGTGGCTCATCCATCTGGCCGAAGACCAGAGCGGTATCTTTGAGCACGTCGGCCTCGTCCATTTCAACCCAGAGATCGTTACCCTCACGTGTACGCTCACCCACACCGGCGAACACCGAGGTACCACCGAAGTTGCGCGCCACACGGGTAATCATTTCCTGGATCAGCACGGTCTTACCCACACCGGCACCGCCGAACAGGCCAATCTTTCCACCCTTGATATAGGGGGTCAGCAGGTCAATGACCTTAATGCCGGTTTCCAGCATTTCGGTCGAACCCTCAAGGTCTGCAATCGGCGGAGCTTGGCGGTGGATCGGCCAGCGCTCGGTTACCTGAAGTTCGGAGGCCGGCACATCCAGCGACTCGCCGAGCACGTTGAAGATATGTCCTTTGACGACGTCGCCAACCGGAACCGAGATCGCAGCTCCGGTGTCCTTCACCTCGGCGCCACGAACCAGACCGTCCGTGGACTGCATCGAAATAGCGCGCACCAGGTTCTCACCTAGGTGCTGGGCAACTTCGAAGGTCACAGTTTGGGTCTTGCCGTCAATCGTAATCTCGGCGGTGAGGGCGTTGTAGATCTCCGGCATAGCGTCAGCTGGGAATTCAGCATCGATCACCGGACCGGTTACTCGAGCAACGCGCCCCACCGCGCCGGCCTGCTGGCCTGTTGCAGTGTCATTAATGGTGGCAGTCATTTCTCTCACTTCACTGGTGGATGGAGTTTAGGTTTTTCGGGTTCGAACTTAGCCCAGAGCGTCTGCACCGGCGATCAGCTCGGTGAGTTCCTGAGTAATGGAAGCCTGGCGTGCATTGTTCATTTCCAACGTGTACTCGCGGATCAAATCCGTGGCGTTGTCACCAGCCGACTTCATAGCCCGCTGACGCGACGCCAGCTCGGAAGCCGAAGCCTGGAGCATGGCCGAAAAAATGCGAGACTCGATGTACTTGGGCAACAACGCGTCCAACACCTGCTCAGGATCGGGCTCGTACTCGTACAGTGGCAACAGCTCAGTTTCTTCGGTGACCTCTTCTTCCACAACTTCCAGCGGCAACAACCGCACGACCGTCGGGACCTGGGAGACCAGCGACCTGAACTCGGTGAACACGACGTGGATCTCGTCAACACCACCTTGATCGGTATCGGTCAGGAAGGCATCAACGAGAGTTTCGCCCACCTCTTTGGCGGTGGAAAATTCTGGGTTGTCGGTGTTACCGGTCCAGAGCTTTTTGTATTCGCGACGACGGAAATCGAAGTAGGCCTGAGCCTTTCGGCCGATCAGGTAAAGATCGGCTTCTTTGTTCTCGGACTTCAACCGCTCTAGCAGTTCCTCGGCGTGCCGTAGTACGTTGGCCGAATAAGCACCGGCCATACCGCGGTCAGCGGCCATGATCAGTACTGCCGACCGGGTGGGATTTTCCACCTCGGAGGTCAGCACGTGATCGATGTCCTGCTGAGAGCTCACCGCAGATACCGCACGAGTAATGGCATTAGCGTACGGAGTCGAAGCAGCCACGCGCTCACGCGCTTTACCAATACGCGAGGTAGCGATCAGCTCCATCGCGTTGAAGATTTTGCGCATGGAACCTGTCGAGGCGATCTTTTGGCGATACACCCGAATGTCAGATGCTGACATGCTTGTCCTTTCTGGCTAACTAGCAGGAGGGTCTGGATCAGACCAGGTGACTAGCTAGCTGTTCAGCGCTTCTGCTTGACGATCTTTTCCTGCGAGATGCTCTCATCGGCCATGGCCTCGTGTTCCTCGTGACCCGGCTGCACCTGGGAGTCGTTGCCCTGAGCGAGGAAGTTCTTTTTGAAGCTCTCCACCTCGGTCTTCAGCGTATCGACAATCTCGTCGGACAGCTTGCCGGTTTCGGCGATCTGTGCGGGAACTGAGGTCTGGCGACGCATGTGATCGATGAACTCACGCTCAAAGCGCGACACGTCCTCGACCGGCACCTCGTCCAAGTGGCCCTGCGAGCCGGCCCAGATCGAAACAACCTGGTCCTCCACCGGGTAGGGAGTGTACTGCGGCTGCTTGAGCAACTCCATCAGGCGGGCGCCACGGGCCAGCTGGCGACGGGTTGCCGGGTCCAGGTCGGAAGCGAACATCGAAAAAGCTTCCATGTCGCGATACTGAGCCAAGTCCAGTTTCAAGGTGCCCGAGACCTTCTTCAGTGCCTTGGTCTGAGCGGAACCACCCACGCGCGACACCGAGATGCCCACATCAACAGCTGGACGCTGGTTAGCGTTGAACAGATCAGACTGCAAGAAGATCTGGCCGTCGGTAATGGAGATGACGTTGGTCGGAATGAACGCGGAAACGTCGTTCGCTTTAGTTTCCACAATCGGCAGGCCGGTCATGGACCCGCCACCAAGTTCATCGGAGACCTTGGCACAACGTTCCAGCAACCGGGAGTGCAAGTAGAACACGTCACCGGGGTACGCTTCACGTCCCGGAGGACGACGCAACAGCAACGAGACCGCACGGTAAGCATCGGCCTGCTTGGTGAGGTCATCAAAGATAATCAGCACGTGCTTGCCGTTGTACATCCAGTGCTGACCAATAGCGGAACCGGCGTATGGGGCCAGGTACTTAATACCTGCCGGGTCGGATGCCGGGGAGGCCACGATCGTGGTGTATTCCAGTGCGCCGTGCTCTTCAAGGGTCTGGCGAACCGAGGCAATGGTGGAGGCCTTCTGGCCCACGGCTACGTAGATGCAACGGACCTGTTTGGTGGGGTCACCAGACTCCCAGTTGGCCTTCTGGTTCAGGATGGTGTCCACGGCAATCGCGGTCTTACCGGTCTGACGGTCGCCAATGATCAGCTGACGCTGGCCACGGCCAATCGGGATCATCGCGTCAATAGCTTTCATACCGGTCTGAAGGGGCTCTTCCACCGATTTACGCTCGGTCACACCGGGAGCCTGAGCTTCCAGCGGACGAGTGGTCTCCGCGGTGATCTCACCGAGGTTATCGATCGCGTTACCCAGCGGGTCCACCACACGACCGAGGAAGTTGTCGCCGACGGGAACCGAGAGCACCTCGCCGGTCCGACGTACTTCCATACCTTCTTCAATGCCCTGGAATTCACCCAGCACCACCGCACCGATTTCGCGGGGGTCCAGGTTCTGGGCCAGGCCCATCACACCGTTTTCAAAACGTAGTAGCTCGTTGGCCATCGCGGAGGGCAAGCCCTCCACGCGGGCAATTCCGTCAGCAGCTGAAATGACGTAGCCGACTTCAACACGCTCGGTGTCGGAAGGTTCATACGACTCAGCGAACTCGCTGAGGGCATTGCGGACGTCATCAGCGTTGATGGTCAAGTCGGCCATCTGCAGTCCCTGCTCTCTTCATCTCTGGTTGCTCTGCTAGCGGCAACCTCAGGTTGTCAATCTTGTCGAGTGCCGGTCTCAGCCGGCCATTTTTGTCTTGAGATCGTTCAGTCGCGCCGAGATCGAGGAGTCCACGACCTCATCGCCAACCTGAACACGAATACCACCGACCAGCTGTGGATCAACCTCAACGTTGAGAGTCAGCTCGCGGCCAAAGGCTGCGGACAGACCCCGCGCGAGACGATCCTGCTGAGACTGCTGTAGTGGTTTTGCCACCGTGACATCGGCGATCCATCGACGTTGCCGGGTTGCCACTACGTTAGCGAAGTGACGAACCACCGCAGCTGGCTTGGCACCGCGAGGAGCTTCTACCGCTTGGCGGACCAAGGCTTTGGTCTCTTCCCGGGCGTTGACACCCACCAGTTTCACGGCAAGATCGCCACGTGCACTGGCTGGTGCCTGCTGATCCGACAAAGCCCACTGCACCTCGTGGGATTCTTGAATCAGCTGGTCGAAACCCAACAGCTGTTCGGTGAGCTGTTGCAGTCCGGCAAGGCCCTCGCCTTCGGCGGAGGTAGCCGAGGCTTGTGCCGCTGCGGTCTCGATTGCATCGCCGAGTTCGCGTTCTTTCGACCAGCGCTGTCCGACCAGCAATCGCAGCACACCTAACGCGTTCGCGCCGACGTGATCGCTGAAGATACGCTCCACGAGGCCCTGTCGTTTGGTGGATTCTGCGGTAGGGTCAGCCAGGCTACGCCGCAGCGCTCCCTGCTGATCAATCACCCGAAGCGCGACAAACAGCTCGCGGGCGGTGTCCAGTCCGTTGCTGGTGAGAAAACTCTCTAGCTCGGGACTGATATTGGCCAATGAATCACTCGATGCTAGAGACATCACTCAGTTGCACCTGCACTCGTGGTCGATCCTTGGGCAGCTTCGTTGTTCTCCAGGTCCTCCAGGAACCTGTCGACAACCCGCTGCGAGCGTGCATCATCGTCCAGGGCCTCGCCGACAATCTTGGAGGCCAGGCTGGTTGCCAGAGTACCGACCTCGGCGCGCAACGACGTCACAGCCTGTTGACGCTCGGCAGCAATCTGTACTGATGCTTGTTCGTTAATCCGTGCTGCCTCTTCGCTGGCACGGGTGCGGGATTCCGAAACAATCTGTGCTGCTTCTTCACGGGCGTCTTCCCGGATCTGATGTGCTTCGGCCCGAGCATCCTGGAGCTGCTGCTGATAGTCAGCCATCATGGCGTTGGCTTCAGCTTGAGCTTTCTCGGCCCGTTCCAGACCGCCTTCAATTTCATCAACTCGCTTAGTGTAGGAGGACTCCAGCGCCGGAGCGATGAACTTGACGACGACGAACATCAGCACCAAGAAGCCGGCTGAGGTGACGATGACTTCCCACCAGTTGGGAATTAGCGGGTTTGCACCTTCAGCCGCCGCGATGATCACATTCATACCGTTCATGTGAAAACCATCCTTTGGTGTACGTTCTTGACATTAGTGACCGGTTGACTCGCGACCGGTCGGGATGGTTTGACGGCTACGCGCCGATCACGAAGGCGAAGACCAGTGCCAGAATCGCAAGGGCTTCAGCCAGAGCGAAGCCCAGCAGCGCGATCGGCTGCAGGATACGCTGAGATTCGGGCTGGCGGGCAACGCCGTTGATGTAAGCGGCGAAGATCAGACCCACACCAATGGCGGAGCCGATAGCGGCCAGACCGTAGCCAATCATGTTCAATGAACCATGCAGTTCCATTGTGTTCCTTTCAAGATGCCTTTGTCGGCAGGTTGTGAGGGTTCCCGGCAGGCTCCGATGATTGACCGGTACCAGGAAGTTTTTGAAAGGTGTTTCTCTCACCTGATCGCCCGGATGGACGATAAACCTATGGGGTTATTTTCCTTTCGGCACGCCGTACACTGTGCATACGGTATACCGCAAGCTAGTGTTCGTTCGCGTCGATGGCACCTTGGACGTAAATCGCGGTCAGCAAGGTAAAGACGAATGCCTGCAAGACCATCATCAGCAATTCTAGGAAGTACAGAGCCACCGAACCGACGATGACCAGCACGCCGGTAGCCTGCAGGGCGAGGTTTCCAGTTTCGGTGATGAGATATTCAGCACCGGAACCGGCCAGCATCACAATCATGTGACCCGACAGCATCACGGCCATCAGACGTAGCGAGTGAGTCAGCGGACGGACAATGAAGTTGGAGATGATCTCCAGCGGGACCAGGGCCGGAAGAATCCAGCCGGGAACTCCGGCCGGGACGACAGCCAGCTTGAAGTATGGGAGGCCGTGGCGACGCACACCGGTCGCAATCCAGGTGACGTAGACGATCAACGCCAAGGCATAGGCAGCACCCGCGTGAGAGAAGCTGGGTAACTGCAGGAAGGGGATCGCTCCAAAGAGGTTATTGAAGAGAACAAAGAAGAAGATCGCAAAAAGGAACGGCACCCAGGACTTAAAGTGCTTCTCGCCAATAATGTCGCGCGCGATACCGTTGCGAACGAAGGAATAACCGGATTCGGCCAGGAACTGTGCCTTGCCCGGAACAATGGTGGGCTTGCGCATGGCCAGACCGAAGAAGGCCCAGATCAGCACAATCGAGAGGAGAATCATCAGCATCTGCTTGCCGAAGCCGGTCCCGTATTCGGCCATCCACGGAATAATTTCCGGGAGGTGCGTATCCTCAATCGTGGGAGGCACAAATTCACTTCCGACAGTGGAAGTAGCAAGCACGAGTGGAAGCACGCGAATCCTCTCCTCATAGATCACCACAAGCCAAGGTGTGATGAAGACGGTGTGGTGACGCTGACACAGTCATCGCAACGGCTACCCCGTTGCAGTCCGTAGAACAGCCTATCAAATGAGAGTGGGGTTACGGACACCTGGTCGGGGAATCAACCCAGATTTTTCCCGACTTAGCAACCCCCGCTCAACGGTTCGGCCTTGGTCATCACTTCCGGGACCACGGTCGAGTGTTCTACTTCTCCCCCATGGTCTCGCCCAAAAGGACTGGAGGCACCTCGGCGCCGGGCGGTGCTGACGTGGCATCACTCATGCGATGGCCCTCACCCACTGCATGTGGTTCATCTCATACCTGATGGTGCGCGGCAGGCAGGCCACCGAGCGCCATGATGTCAGCAGAAACCGGTGGGCCAGACCCAGTGAGCCGAGCTCGTCAAAGCTGGCGCGTCAGTCGTGGTAGATCTGCTCTCGGGTGCGCGTAAAGACCAGCACTTCGGTAATTTGCCAGACCAGGATGGCGCCCAGGGCCGTCAAGGCCGCGGGCGTGGCCACCAACCAATCGGGAGTCGGCACCACGCTGAGCAGGATCGCGCAGACAATGATCTTGACGACGAAGGCACCCATGGCCAGAGGAATGGCCAGATCGCGATGATTTTGCCACACCACCGCAATCACCACGACGCTCACGGCAGACAGCACCCAGACAATCAGCCCGGCCAGGATGGCCGACCACCACCCGTAGATGCCATCCAGACCGCCAAACAGCACCCCGGCTCCGAGGACAGCGAGCAACGTGACCCAGCTGGCATGAAAGAAGATTCCCCACCAACCGTGGCGATTGACCAAGCGGTTACGTCGACGGACGGTGGTCTGTTGCATCGTGGTGTTGCTCCCGTTGGTGTTGGGCTCGGTGGGCTTGTCGTATTTGATTCAACCGACGATAGTAGGCGCGGCGCAAGATCCAGGGCCGAAATGTCAACCACATCGTGACCGCCAGGGCCAGGCTAGTAATCAGCATAACGATCCAGGGCTCGAAAAAGGTCAGAGACACCGTGCCGTAGGCGACCACGAAGGTCCACAAATACAGCAACAGCACGGCTTGGCGATGGGTGTAACCACCATCGACCAGCTTGTGGTGGATATGGCCGCGGTCTGCGGAGAAAGGACTACTGCGTCGGGCGGTGCGACGTACCACGGCCATGAGCAGATCGAGCAACGGTAGCACCAGTACGGCCAGTGGCAACATGATAGGCATGTAGGCAGGTACGTTGCGGAACCGAAAGCCTTCCAGCGCTCCCACATCGGCGGTGACGGCCACCGCGGCGGCAGCCATCAGCAATCCGATGAGTTGGGCGCCGACCTCTCCCATGAAGATGCGGGCGGGATTGAAATTAAAGGGAAGGAACCCAACACAGGCACCTAACAAGACGGCCATCAACAAGGTGGCGAGGTTGGAATAGTCATAGGCGTTGATCGTGCGAGTCAGTACGTAGCTATAGATGAAAAAAACGGAGCCACCAATCAGCGCGACCCCGGCCGCCAAGCCGTCGAGACCATCGACGAAGTTGAAGGCGTTAACGGTCAGGACCACCGCGAAGACAGTGAGGGCGATTTGCAGGCCTTCGCTCTCGACGTGAATCCAGCCCACCGGCATGGCCTCAACTTTGATGCTGTTCAGTCCCAGGGACAGCCCGGCCAGGATTTGACCGAGCAGTTTCAGCGACCAGTGCAGGTCCCACAGGTCGTCAGCGACACCAAACATCACAATCACAAGAATCGCCAGTAACACACCGCGCACGGGGGCCGGATCGGCGAAGATGGCATCGAGGAAAGGGATAGTTCCAGCTACACCTAGCGTAATGATCACCGCCACAGCCATGGCGACACCGCCGAGTTTCGGAATGGGATCGCGGTGCATATCACGTTTCCGCGCGGGAGTGTACGCCCGGACTTTAATGCCGATCAGCCGGACGAGTGGGGTCAACACGAAGCTGAGCGCCGCCGTGACGAGAAGTAGCAGTAAATAGACCTTCATGGATTCTCAGCGCATTAGCCTTGCGTTGTATCGTCAGGGGCATCAGGTGCGCTCTCACCCACATCGAGGAGGTCCTCCACCACCTCACGCAACGTGTCAATGCTAATGGCGCCAGCCCGGATCAGGCGCAGGGGGCTCATGGTGCAGTCCACAATGGTCGAGGGCGCTTGGGTTTGGCGATCTCCCCCATCGAGGTAGACCGCAACGGATTCCCCGAGCGCTTCTTGGGCCATAATCGCTGAGGTGGCGGCGGGCTGGCCATGGCGATTAGCTGATGACACGGCCATCGGGCCGGTTTGTTCTAAAATATCGCGAGCTAGCTCGTCGTCCGGAACGCGCAGTCCCACGGTACCGTGGGTTTCGCCCAGATCCCAGGTTAGCGAGGGTTGAGCGTTCAGTATCAGGGTGAGTGCTCCGGGCCAGAAAGCATCGGCCAGCGCACGAGCCTGGTTCGGAATGTCATCAGCCAATGCATCCAATACGCGGGGATGTGCCATGAGCACCGGGGGCGGGGTGGCCCGCGATCGTCCCTTGGCAGCGAGCAGGACCGCGACCGCTTGAGCCGAGAATGCGTCAGCTCCAATGCCGTAGACGGTATCGGTCGGTAGCACGATGCATTGGCGGTCTCTGATGGCCTCCACCGCATCGGCAATGCCTGCTGAGCGTTGTGCCGGATCTTGGGCGTCGTATCGAGTACTCACGTTGCTATTCTCGCATTATTTCTGTCGCCCCCGGTCGCTGCACGGGTGAGTCTTGGAATCGACCCGGTGGGCTTTGAGGAATCGGGGGCGGTCGTTGTAGTCGGACAGGGTTGTTACCGTCTGCCACATCCCTTGCTCGGAGGCCAACTGCCGGAGGCGGTCTGCGTGTGATGCGTCGTGTTCCATCACCAACCAACCGCCGGGGGCCAGAAACTGAGCTGCTGTTGTGGCCACGGCCAGCGGAATGGCAGTGCCATCGGCGTTGCCCCCGTAGAGGGCGATCGGTGGATCGGCTGCGGCTTCGGGCTGGACGACCGCGTGGGCTTCGGGCACATATGGCGGGTTAGCTACCACCAGATCGACGTGGCCGATCCATTCGCGAAGCCCGGGGTGCGCGATGAGCAGGGCGTTGACATCCGTGGCATCAGCGCACACGGTGGTGATGTTCGTGGCGTGGGTGTTGGTCTGCAAATACCGAACAGCCACCGGGTCCTTTTCCACGGCGATCACCTGCAGCTTGTGCGTCGAATGCTCCCTGTGCTGCGGAGTCTGTTGGTTCCAGTGATGTTCCAGGGCCACCGCGATCGCGCCCGATCCGCTACACAAATCCAGCACGGTTAAATCCCCGTCGCGTGTGGTCAGCAGTTGCTGGGCCAGCTCCACCAGCGCCTCGGTTTCCGGACGCGGGATAAATACACCCGGCCCCACCCGCAGGCTGACTCCGTAAAAGCTCTGAGCCCCGGTGAGGTGTTGCAGGGGCACACGCTGGATCCTGCGATCGACCAAGCTCGTGAGTCGTTGGTACTGCTCGCCGGTGATCCGATCTCCCAGCAAGCTGGCCTTGGCTACGTCTGAGAGTTCAAGCCCTAAGACGTGCGCGAGCAACAAGCGTGCTTCGGCTACCGCTTGGTCGATACCAGCTTGAGCTAAGCACGCCTGTGTGTGGTGCAGGGTCTCACGCAACGTAAAGCCGTCATGCTGCTGGTCCGACATGTACCAGGATCCTAGCCTTCGTGCTCGCCCAGCGCTTCAAGTCGCTCGGCCTCATCCATATCGATGCAGGACTGCACGACGGGCCCCAGATCACCTTCGAGGACCTTGTCGAGGTTATTGGCTTTATAACCGGTCCGGTGATCGGCGATGCGGTTCTCGGGGAAGTTGTAGGTCCGAATCCGCTCCGAGCGGTCCATAGTTCGCACCTGGGAAGCCCGGGTCTCGGCTTCTGCCGCAGCCAGTTCTTCTTGCTGGTAGGCCAGCAGCCGGGAGCGCAACACGCGCATGGCAGCTTCACGGTTTTGGATTTGAGACTTCTCGTTTTGCATCGAGACCACGATGCCGGTGGGCAGGTGGGTGATACGTACGGCCGAATCTGTGGTATTCACAGACTGACCACCCGGACCGGAGGAACGATACACATCGATCTTCAGATCGTTCTGGTTGATCTCAATCTCTTCGGGCTCATCAACCTCGGGGAACACCAGCACACCGGCAGCGGAGGTGTGAATCCGGCCCTGGGATTCGGTGACCGGCACACGTTGCACACGGTGGACTCCGCCTTCAAACTTCAGGTGTGCAAAGACGCCTTCGGCTGGATCGTTGGAGTTACCGCGTACCCCCAGGTGAACGTCTTTATACCCGCCGAGATCCGATTCGGTCGCGGAGATGATCTCGGTTTTCCACCCCTTATGTTCGGCGTACTTGATGTACATACGGGTCAGGTCAGCCGCAAACAGTGCGGCTTCTTCACCGCCTTCACCGCCTTTAATCTCCAAAATCACGTCACGGGCGTCATCGGGGTCACGCGGGATCAGCAGTCGGCGCAGACGTTCGGCCGCGGTATCGACCTGCTCTTGTAAGATCGGGACCTCAGCGGCAAAGTCTTCGTCCTCCGCTGCCAGTTCTTGAGCATCGCAGAGATCGTCTTGCAACGTCGACCAGGTGCGATAAGCGCCCACAATTCCGTTAAGTTCGGCATATCGCCGGCCCAGCTTCCGGGATTTCCCAGGGTCGGAGTGCACATCCGGGTCTGCCAGGGCCTCGGTGACCTCTTGGTGTTCTTCCAGCAGGTGCTGCACGGATTCAAACATGATGAACTTTCTGTTGAACAGATGACTGTGGACGGGCAGGGACACACTCAAGCCACCGCCGACAGCACACAACCGAAAAGGTCAGTCGGTTCACTGCGCTGTGCGGGCGGTGGCTTGAAAAAATCGCTAAGAGTCGGACTTGCCGCCCAGAGTAGTCTTAGAGACCAACATGAGGAACTCTGCGTTGGACCCTGTTTCTTTGATCTTATTGGTGAGCAACTCGAGCGCCTGCTGGGTTTCCAAACCAGACAGCACGCGGCGTAGCTTCCACATAATCTTGATCTCTTCCGGCGAGAGGAGGTTCTCTTCGCGGCGAGTACCCGAAGCACTGACATCCACAGCCGGGAAGATCCGGCGCTCAGACAGCTCGCGCGAGAGACGCAGTTCCATATTGCCGGTGCCCTTGAATTCTTCGAAGATCACTTCGTCCATCCGCGAGCCGGTTTCTACCAGGGCAGTGGCCAAAATGGTCAGCGAACCACCGTTTTCAATATTGCGGGCAGCCCCGAAGAACTTCTTCGGCGGGTAAAGCGCAGCTGAGTCCACACCACCGGACAGGATGCGTCCGGATGCCGGGGTGGCCAGGTTGTAGGCGCGACCCAGACGAGTCATCGAGTCCAACAGCACCACCACGTCTTTGCCCAGCTCCACCATGCGCTTGGCCCGTTCGATCGCTAATTCAGCGACGGTGGTGTGGTCGTCGGCAGGACGATCGAAGGTCGAGGCGATGACTTCGCCATCAATCGAGCGTTCCATGTCGGTAACTTCTTCGGGACGTTCATCCACCAGCACCATCATCAGCTTCACATCGGGATTGTTTTCCTTAATGGCGTTGGCAATCGATTGCAGCATCACAGTCTTGCCGGCCTTGGGCGGAGACACAATCAAACCGCGCTGGCCCTTACCGATCGGAGCTACCAGGTCTACGATACGCGGGCCGATCTTCTTCGGATCGGTCTCCAGCCGCAACCGCTCGTTCGGGTACAGCGGAACGAGCTTGTTGAACTCAACGCGCTCCGGGTTCTCCACGGCGGGCTGACCATTCACGTAGTCGATCCTGACCAGTGCATTGAACTTCTGACGGTTCTTGTGCTTACCCCGTCCGCCACGACCACCGCCGTGGTGCTGCTGGTCGTTATCCTGGCCGGGCTGGCGAATCGCACCGCGTACAGCGTCACCTTTGCGCAAGCCGTATTTCTTCACAAACGACAGCGAGACATAGATGTCCTTCGGGCCCGGCAAATATCCCGAGGTCCTGACGAAGGCGTAGTTGTCGAGAACGTCCAAGATACCGGCAATGGGAAGCAAGACCTCATCGTCACGCACGTCTTGCTGCTCATCGCGGTTTTGCTGGCGACGATCATTGTTGTTCTTGCGCTTATTGCGGTTATTGCGGTCCCGGTTCCGAGAACGACGTTGGCGATTGTTCTGAGAATCATCACCGTTGTTGTCATCCTGGTCCGAGCTCTGGTCCCGGTCCTCACGCTGGTGACGCTGGCCCTTCTTCCGGTCCCGGTCTTCGCCGTCGTCCTCGGAGGAATCGCGGTCGTCGCCGTCTTTGCGGTCCTGACGCTTCTCGTCGTCATCGCGATTGTTCCCGCGACGGTGTGTGCGCTCGCGCCGGCCTGACTGGTCAGACTCGTCGGACTGCTCCGACGCATCGGACTGATCTGTCGAGGGCTCCTCGGAAGAGGTGTCACCGTGGGTAGGGTCACCCGCTGTTGCGTTAGCGCGCCGGGACCGTGAGCGTCTCGGCCGGCGTTGTGAGTCTTTGTTCTCCGCGTGCTCCGAGTCCTCATGCTGTGCGGGCCCCTCGGCGCCCTCGGACGAGCCCTTCTCCGGTGATTCCTGCGTCTGGTCGCCGGACTGTTCGGTCTGGTCGTCCTTGGAACGTGGCTGAGTGCTCGGAGCAGCCACTCCCCCACGTTGGTGCTCAGAGATCGCTTCGACCAGAGCGGCCTTGCGCATCCGGGAGCCGCCCGTGATGCCTAATTGGGAAGCGAGAGCCTGGAGTTGGGCCAATTTCAGAGAAGCTAAACCGTTAGCGTTCCCAGCAGTGTTGGAGTCTTGCTGGGATTGGGTATCGATGGTTTCGGTCACGAAGGTAATCCTTCTCCCTCGTCAGGCGGGAACTGTGTGTTCGTCCGCATCTTTTTTGCGTTGGTCTATGAGCCTTTAGCGCCTCAATATGCTCGGTGCCCAGACATCTTCAATTCTGGATTACACCGACAGCCAGGACTCTTGTCTAGCGACCGCGTCGTAGCCATTCTGTGCACGTGCTCCGCACGCAGGACAGTCGCCACGGCGAATGCCATCGCAGTGGTATTGCACAGTGACCATGACATGACTCGTTCGGCCGTTTTCATGCACTGAACAAAGAGCCCTCGGTTGAGGAGAAATCCGCGAACCGTATTGTGTCATGGGCTACGCAATCCGTCGACACAGACTGTCGTGTCACGGCAACCCATCACGGGCGGACTATCTCCAGTTTAGCACCTTCGAGATTTACTGCCAGAATGTGGAGATCCCAGTGTCGACGCTGGGGCGCTACCGTCTCTTCCAGCGCCGCGTAAGCTCGTCGGGCTTCCTCCGGGCAGGCAGTCAACACCATCACGGTCGGACCGGCACCAGATACGACCGCAGCGAAGCCGTGGGCGCGCATCACACGGACCACGTTAAGGGTATGTGGCATTGCCGCGAATCGATATTCCTGGTGCAGGTAATCGCGTGTGGCGACATAGAGCAGACTGGGGTCGGTCGTGATCGCTGGAGCTAACAGCGCGGCGCTGGCAGCATTTGCAGCCGCTTCAGCGTGAGGCACGGCCTCAGGAAGAAGTTCGCGAGCCGTGGCAGTGGCCACCGGTTTGTCCGGAATGGCCACCACGGGAGTCAATTCTGGGGCCGGTTCGAACCGAGCAGTATGGAACTGGGCATGGGTTGACCAGGACAGGGTCAGCCCACCAAACAGGGCCGGAGCCACGTTGTCAGGGTGGCCTTCTAGCTCCGCGGCCCACTGCAACAGCTCGTCGTGGGTACGCTGGGCGTGTCGGGGCAGAAGCCCCTGCGCCCCGAGAACAGCCGCCACGTGAGCGGCTGCTGACGAGCCGAGCCCACGAGAATGCGGGATGCGATTGATCGCCCGGACCTTCAACCCGGGTACTGTCCAGCCGATCGAGGCCAGCAACTCACGGATGGTAGAGATTATCAAGTGCCGGGAATCGGTGGGCAAGTAGTCCTGGCCATAGCCGGTGATCTCCACGCAGTACCCGGCCTCAGTCGAGATGATCTCAACTTCGTCGAACAGTTGTACCGCCAGACCGGCGGCATCGAAACCGGGGCCGAGATTCGCCGAGGTGGCAGGGACCGAAACCCTAACGGTGATACCGGCCGGTACCCGGTCCGGGGGGCGTTGCGTAGCAGGAGTTGCGCTACCCATGGGACTAGTCACCTTCCACCCGCATCGTGGCCAAGACAGCGTCAACAACGTCGAGTTCTTCAACGGCACTGACCGTCTGCGACAGATCGGATTCCCGGGCCTGGTGAGTGATGAACCGCAGTAAGGCACGCTGTTTGCCCACGGCGGCAGCCTCCTCATCTGGGGACTGGTTCATGGATTTAATGGACAACCCACGCTCGGCAAAGACGCCAGCGACTTGAGACAGCACACCGGGAACATCCGCGGTCCGCAGTACCACCATGTAGCGGGTGATGGAATCGCCCACGCCGAGTGCTTTCAGACGCCCCGTGGTGGTGTGTGGTCGGCCGGGTCCACCGCGCAGAATGCGACGGGCAATAGAGACCGTATCGCCCATCACGGCCGAGGCAGTGGGGGCTCCCCCGGCACCGGGTCCGTAGAACATCAGCTCGCCAGCGTTCTCTGCTTCCACGAATACTGCGTTGTAGGCCCCGCGCACCGTGGCCAGCGGGTGCACACGTGGCAGCAAGGTGGGGTGAACCCGCAAGACCACACCGGGTTCTTGGTCATCGGCGGTCTGCACCAGTTCGATAATCGCCAACATCTTGATCACATAACCGGCTTCCGCGGCCATCTGGTGATCGCGGTCAGTAATGTTGGTCATTCCCTGGCAGTAGACCTGTTCCAGGGTGAACGGGGTACTAAAAGCCAGGTGAGCCAGGACCGCGGCTTTAGCTGCGGCGTCGGCGCCACCCACGTCTGCGGTGGGGTCTGCTTCGGCATAACCGAGCCGTTGCGCCTCGGCCAAGGCGTCGTAGAAGTTCGCACCGGTACTATCCATCTGGTCCATGATGTAGTTCGTGGTGCCGTTGACGATTCCCATGATGCGGGTGATACGGTCGCCAGATAACGAGTCACGCACCGGACGCAAAATGGGGATGGCCCCAGCCACTGAGGCTTCAAAAGACAGCTGTACTCCGGCATCGGCGGCTGCTTGATAGAGCTCGTGCCCGTGGGTAGCCAATAATGCTTTGTTACCGGTGACTACCGAGGCACCGGAGTCGAATGCCGTGAGGATAAGGTCGCGAGCCGGGGCGATGCCACCCATGAGTTCAATGACGATGTCGGCATCACGTACCAGGGACTTGGCATCGGTGGTGTAGCACTCGGCTGGTAGCTGGTAGTCGCGTTCGGCTTCGGGGTTGCGCACCGCCACGCCGGTCAACCGTAGCGACACACCTACCCGTTCGGTCATCAGCTCAGAGTCTTCTACCAAAATGCGGGCTACCTGTGACCCGACGGTGCCGCCACCTAACAAAGCGACTTTGAGTTCTTGTACAGCGGGCTTGCCGGTCATATTCCTCCGAGCTCGTTCGTAGTTGTCGACAATTTGTGTTGTCTTGGGCTGGGACCCAAGACAACGTCATGGGGCTTAGACTTCGCGGGCGAAGAGGTCCTGGTCAGTTTCTCGACGAATAATCAGACGGGCCGATCCTCCGGAGATGGCCACCACCGCAGGGCGCAGTAATGCGTTGTAGTTGGAACTCATCACGTGACAGTACGCGCCGGTAGCCGGCACGAGTACCAGGTCCTGATCGTCGAGGTCCTCAGGCTGGTAGGTGTCTCGCACTACAATATCGCCCGATTCGCAGTGTTTGCCAACTATTCGGGTCAGTACCGGATCGGCCTGGGAGACCCGGGAGGCCAGGGTGGCCGAGTAGTCGGCGTCATACAGCACCGGACGCGGGTTATCGGACATGCCGCCGTCAACAGCGACGTAACGACGTGGCACGGGCTGGTCGGCCCCGGTGGGGTCATCAACCCACACGGTTTTGGTGGTACCCACCCGGTAGAGGGTGGAGCCGGCCGGGCCGGAGATCGCACGACCGGGTTCGATCGAGATCCGAGGACAGTCAATGGTGAGTG
Source organism: Auritidibacter ignavus (assembly GCF_029853775.1). Lineage (NCBI taxonomy): Bacteria > Bacillati > Actinomycetota > Actinomycetes > Micrococcales > Micrococcaceae > Auritidibacter > Auritidibacter ignavus. Next base: position 171,999 of record NZ_CP122564.1, on the reverse strand, counting down.
ACTGGAGCGTAGCGCGGATCCCTTCAGCCAGTGAGTCGGCGATATCTTCAGGGGCTCGGGGACGATCAGCTTCGGTGTAGGCAATGCCGTAGCCACCTCCGAGGTCCAGCTCGGCGGTGGTGATCCCGTGCTGGGTTTGCAGGGCTGCAATAAAGTTCAGCATCCTGTCGGCAGCGGCGGTAAAACCATCGGCTTCAAAAATTTGTGATCCGATGTGTGAGTGCAACCCCAAGTACCTCAAGTGGGGATGTTCCGCCACGGCCAGCACCGCTTGTTCGGCCACGGAGCGTTTTTCTCCCGGAGCCGGAATCATACTCAGACCAAATTTTTGGTCCTCGTGAGCGGTGGCGATATAGCTGTGGGTTGAGGCATGAACCCCGGTGGTCAAACGCAACATGACCGGTGCGCTCACACCGGCTGATTCGGCGAGCGCGGCCAAGCGGCGTATCTCGGATAAGGAATCCACCACGATCCGCCCCACCCCGGTTTGCAAGGCCCGGGTGAGTTCCTGATCGGATTTGTTATTGCCGTGCAGGCCGATCTTGGCCGGATCAAACCCGGCCCGTAGCGCGATCGCAAGCTCACCGCCAGAGGCCACATCCATGTTTAAACCTTCCTCGGCCACCCAGCGGGCGACCTGGACGGTGAGCAAAGACTTGGAGGCGTAGTAGACAGCTACCCCGCCACACAAGGAGTCGAAGGCGTGATTAAATCCTTCAACGAAACCTCGGGCCCTAGCGCGAAAATCATCCTCATCAACCACCAACAACGGAGTACCGTACGTGGCGGCCAGCTCGGAGACCGGCACGGTGCCGATGGTGACCTCCCCGGAAACCTGACGGGTGGTACCGTTCGAATACATCACGGGATTGAGATACGACGTGTCGCTGGGGTAACTCAACCAAGACGGTGCCAACGGTGATTCAGTCATCGGGGTTCTCTTTCGCGCGGTGATCGGTGGTTACATTTTCTCTGGAGCCGACACGCCCAGCAGGTCCAGGCCGTTGGCCAAGACCTGACTGGTGGCATCATTGAGCCACAACCGGGCAATATTGACCAGTTGTGCTGCCGGGACGGACCCGTCTTCATCTGGGGCCGGCACGATCCGGCACGCCCCATACCAGGAGTGATAGGCACCGGCAAGATTCTCCAGGTACCGTGCCACCCGGTGAGGCTGGCGTAACGCCGCGGCGTGTCCAACGACCGCGGGGAACTCACCGAGCTGAGCCAACAGTGCGGTTTCGGTCGGGTCGGTCAGGGTACCGGCATCAAAGGGTAGCGCATCACGAGTGATGCCGTGAGCTTCAGCGGTCCGGGCCGCCGAACGAGACCGGGCGTGTGCGTATTGGACGTAGAAGACCGGGTTGTCGTTGGTGCGCGAACGCAACAGGTCTGGATCAATAGTGATCGGCGAATCGGCTGGATACCGTGCCAGGTCGTAGCGCAATGCATCACGTCCCAGCCACTCCACCAGGTCCTTGAGTTCGATGATGTTGCCGGCGCGTTTGGACAGCTTCGCCCCGTTGACCGAGATCAGCTGGCCAATCAAGATTTCAATATGGTGCCGTGGGTTGTCTCCAGCGCAAGCGGCAATGGCCTTCAGTCGCGAGACATAACCGTGGTGGTCGGCCCCGAGCAAATAGATTTTCTGTTCGAATCCGCGCTCTTTCTTCGACAGATAATAGGCGGCATCGGCTGCAAAGTAGGTGGGCTCTCCATTGGCGCGAATCAGCACGCGGTCTTTATCGTCGCCGAAGTCGGTGGTGCGTAACCAGACCGCGCCCTGGTGGTCATCAACTTCGTTCTGATCCCGCAGGTGCTGGACTGCCGAGTCGATGGCGCCAGCATCGTGCAGGGACTGTTCGGAGAACCAGACGTCGAAGTGGACCCCGAAGGACTCTAGGGTGTCTTGAATGTCCTGTAACTGCAACCGATAGGCCCGGCGACGTAGCTCCGGTAACACCTCGTCGTGGTCTTGTTCTGCCAACTCGGGTGCCTCGGCCACAATGTGGCGGGCAATGTCGGTGACATATGCACCGGGGTAACCACCGTCAGGCACCGGCTGGTCGTGGATCCGGGCATAGACCGAGTCCGCGAACGTATTCATCTGGTTACCGGCGTCGTTGATGTAATACTCGTTGGTCACCTCAGCGCCGCTGGCCCGCAACAGTCGCGAGATGGCATCCCCTAACGCCGCCCAGCGGGTGTGACCGATATGCAACGGACCGGTGGGGTTAGCCGAGACAAACTCGAGGTTAATGACCTGGCCTGCCAAGGAGTCGTTACGACCAAACTCAGCACCGGCTTGGACAATACTGTGCGCCAGCTGTCCGGCCGCGGCTGCCTCCACCACAATGTTCAGAAACCCAGGACCGGCGACCTCTACAGCGGAAATTCCCGACTCCTCCTGCAAGCGTGTGCGCAGGATTTCGGCCAGCTCCCGGGGAGCCATCCCGGCCTTTTTTCCTAATTGCATCGCCAGGTTCGATGCCCAGTCTCCGTGTTCACGGTGACGGGGGCGCTCAACTTTCACCGGCTGCGGAATCAGCTGCGGATCAAGATCGATCTCACCGGCCGCAATGGCTTGGTGCAATACGGACGAAAGGGTTGCTGAGAGTTCTTCTGGGGTCACCCCTCATAGTGTAGTGGTTTCGAGATCTGAGTCAGAATAGGGTACAGTATTCACGTCCGATGATCACTGGCGATGGCCCCTATCATCTGGCCCCGCCTCCGTAGCTCAGGGGATAGAGCGTCTGCCTCCGGAGCAGAAGGTCGTAGGTTCGAATCCTATCGGGGGTACCACCGCCTACATCCCGATATCTGGAATCGGGGATGTAGGCATTTTTTTATGCCCGCCTTTCTGCCCACCCGCGATCGTCGAAAGTGAGATCACCAACTACGATGACGCCGTTCACTTCTTCGTCCTCCACGGGCTATGTCCTGTTGCCTCCAGCGCGCATCACCTATCCGGAACATCTTCCGGTGAGCTCCCAGCGACAACAGATCATGAACGCGGTGGCCGGTCACCAGGTGGTGATCGTCGCCGGCGAAACCGGGTCCGGTAAGACCACCCAGCTGCCAAAGATGTGCCTGGAGCTGGGGCTGGACCAGCACGGGATGATTGGGCACACCCAGCCACGTCGTATTGCCGCCCGGTCAGTGGCCGAACGCATCGCCGAGGAGCTGAATGAAACCGTTGGTGAACACGTGGGCTACCAGGTGCGATTCACCTCTGAGGTGTCAGCTGAGACATCAGTCAAGGTCATGACCGACGGCATTTTGCTGGCCGAAATTCAGCATGATCCGCTCTTGCGCCGCTACTCAATGCTGATCATCGACGAAGCTCACGAACGATCGCTCAATATTGATTTCTTACTGGGCTACCTCAAGAAGATCCTGCCTCAACGCCAGGATCTCAAGGTGATCATCACCTCAGCGACCATCGATGTGGAGTCCTTTGCCGAACATTTCTCCACGCCCACCGGTGCAGCGGCCCCCATTATTGAAGTCTCGGGCAGAACCTATCCGGTAGAGATCCGCTACCGGCCACTGACCGATCCACGCATCGCCGATGATCCCGACGATGACGCCGATGATGCCGAGGACGCCCGGGACCCGTTGGACGCGGTGGCCGATGCGGTGCTCGAGCTGGGTACCGACCACGGTGGGGATACCCTGGTGTTCTTTCCCGGAGAACGTGAGATCCGTGACGCCAAGGAAGTGATCCAGGCTGCCATTTCCTCGCATCCAAGGCTCAAACACGCGGACATTCTTCCCCTCTACGGGCGGTTGTCCTTAGCTGAACAGCAACGCGTCTTCCGGCGCAGTTCCACCTCGGCTCCGCGGATTGTCTTGGCGACCAACGTGGCCGAAACCTCGCTGACGGTCCCGGGCATCACGGCCGTCATCGATACCGGTACTGCCCGCATCTCACGGTACTCCCAGCGCACGAAGGTGCAACGGCTGCCGGTCGAGCGCATTTCCCAGGCGTCCGCGAACCAGCGGGCCGGACGTGCCGGGCGCACCAGCCCCGGGGTGGCCATCCGCTTGTACTCCGAGGAAGATTTCAACCAGCGCCCTGAATTTACCGACCCGGAGATTCTGCGAACCTCGCTGGCCTCGGTGATCCTGGACATGTTAGCCGCCGGCGTAGCCACAACCCCCACCGATCTGGAAGAGTTCCCCTTCCTGCAACCGCCCGAGCACCGCCAAATTACCGACGGTATTCAGCAATTGCTGGAGCTCGGTGCCCTGAACTCCGGGGCACCGGTGGAGGTCACCGACCGCTCCGGCACGAAGCGCACCCGCACCTTTACCCGTGGCACCATCACGCCCCTAGGCCGTCGCCTAGCGCAATTACCCATTGACCCGCGTCTGGGGCGGATGATTCTGGCAGCCGACCAGCATAAGGTAGCCCGCGAAGTCATGGTGCTGGCTGCCGGGATGACCATCCAAGACCCCCGCGAGCGCCCAGCCGATCAACGAGATGCCGCCGATCAGGCCCACGCGCGCTTCACCGATGAGAATTCCGATTTTTCGGCGATGCTAAATCTGTGGGTGTATTTACGCTCCCAACAAAAACAGCTCTCGGGCAATCAGTTCCGGAAGATGTGTCGCCGAGAATTCATCAACTACCTACGCGTACGTGAATGGCAGGATCTGGTTCAGCAGTTGCGGCAAATGGCGCACCGGGTGGGCTTGAAAGTCTCGGCCGGACCGGTCGATCCGGTCGGCACCCATGAGGCAGTCCACCAGGCGGTGCTGACCGGGTTACTCAGTCAGATCGGCACCTATCAGCAACGCACGAAAGAATATCTTGGTGCTCGTAACACCAAATTTCGGATCTTCCCCGGGTCCGGACTGTTCACAAAGCGCCACGACTATGTCATGGCTGCCGAACTGGTGGAAACCTCCCGGCTCTGGGCACGCCAGGTGGCCAAAGTCGAGCCCGAGTGGATCGAAGAGATTGCTGGACCGTTGGCAAAATCCAGCGTCTCGGACCCCTATTGGTCCACCCGTCAGGGCTCGGCGATGGCCCGGGAAAGGGTCACCGTCTATGGTGTGCCGGTGGCCGTCGATCGTCCGATCAAGTACTACCGGGTCAACCGTGAACTGGCTCGTGAGATGTTTATCCGCCACGCGCTGGTGGACGGTGACTGGCACACCCGGCACCGGTTCTTTGCGCGCAACCGGGAGCGGATGGCCGAGGTCGACCAGTTGCAGACCCGACATCGTCGCCACGATCTGAAAGTCTCCGATGAGGACCTCTTCGCCTTCTACGACGCCCGAATCCCAGCCTCGGTGGTCTCCGTCCGGCACTTTGACCGCTGGTGGAAAAAAGCACGTCGCACAGATGAATACCAGCTCGATATCGCGGTCGAGGACCTGATCCGCGTCGAGCCCGAGCAACTGGACCCCGCACAATACCCCTCGGTATTGATTCACCCCACCGAGCACGGTGAACTCGAGCTCCCACTGGACTACACTTTTGCCCCGATGACGCTGGCGCAGACCCGTCGCGAGAACAACTCCGCCGGCACGCCACCGCCAACTGACGGCGTGACGGTGACCATAGCGGTCGAAATCTTGCACCGGATGAACCCCGACCGTTTCGCTTGGCTGATTCCAGGGCTACGCGAAGAGCTGATTACGGCACTGATCAAAAACGTGCCGAAGGCCTTACGCAAGCAGTTGGTTCCCGCCCCAGATACCGCACGTCGGGCGCTGGCCATACTCAACCGCGACTACGACCCGCTCACCGATGACTTCTACGATGCCCTCTCGGCGGTCTTACTGGATGTCAAGCACGTCAAGGTGCCCCGGGACCAGTGGCGCCCCGAGGCCCTGCCCGAACATTTGCGGATGACGTTCTCCGTGGTGGATCACCGTGGCGCGGTCATGGGGGTCGGTGAAGACCTCGGGCAGTTGCAACGAGACCTGGCCGGCGAAAACCGCACCGCCCTGGCCGAATCACTGACCCGCGCGGCTCAGGCTCAAGGCGTGGACCTCGCTCAGACCACTCAGCACCCCACCCCTGGCCCCGGGAAGGACACCACCCGACGGCAGCCAGCATCCAACAGCGGCAAGCAACCACCTCGACGGGACCAGGACCGGACCGTGACCGAGTCCTTCACGCCACGGCAAGGGTTGACCCGCTGGGATATCCCCGAGCTCCCCGAACAGGTGCAAACCCCGGTGGCCACCGGGTCCGGTCACCAGCTGGTGACCGGTTACCCGGCGCTATCGCCCGCTACCACTGGGGTGGGGGCTGATTTGGTGATCATGCGAACGCTGGGCGAGGCACAATCCGTGCACCGTCACGGCGTCGTAGCGTTGCTCCGGGCTGGGCTACCCGATACCCAACGCTATATTGCCGACCACCTCAGCAACGAGGAGAAGCTAACCTTCACCAGTGCCCCGCATTCGGATCTGCAAGAGATTGTCTCCGACAGTCTCACCGCGTCCATCGATGCGCTGGTTCCAGCCTCGCACAGCCAACTCCCCCGCTCAGCCCAGCAGTTTGAGCAATTGCACGAGCAGGTTCGCGCCGAGGTGATAGACCAAAACTTTCGGGTCACCGCGGTAGTCTCCGAGGCGCTGCACGCAGCTCGCCACGTACGCCGTGACGCCAAGACACTTAAGTCCTTGACCATGGCGCCGGTGCTGACCGATATCCGCGCGCAACTAGATGAGTTACTGGGCGAGCATTTCGTGGCGAAAACCGGGTGGCGCCAGCTACGGCACCTACCCCGCTATATCCAGGCCATCACTGTCCGGATTGAGAAATTGCAGAATTCAGCCCACGGTCTCCAGGCCGACGCAGCGTCGATGCAAGTCATTCACGATCTCGAGCAGGCCTACCAGCGCCGGGTGGATGACTATGCACAGGCCGGGTTCATTCCCGCTGAGCTCAGTCAGGTGTTTTGGCTCCTCCAAGAGCTACGGGTGAGCTTTTTTGCCCAGCAATTGGGCACGGCCGTGTCGGTGTCGGAAAAGAAGGTCCGTGCTGCACTACAGGCCGTGCCCTCACCTTGAGGTCTGTGCCACACCCGGCATGGTGCCGGCTGTGGTCGACCCCGCTTATGCTTCGGGGACGAATTCCTGGTGGCCGGCCCCCACGAGGGCGGCACGTAGTTTCTCGGCGGCCTGGTCCATCTCGGCGGGCTCAGGGTTGTTGTCAACCTTATCGAGGTCGAAGTCCTCCAACGAGCTGGAGGGCCAGACGTGCAGGTGCAGGTGCGGGATCTCATAGCCGGCAATCATCAATCCGGCCCGTACCGCATTGAAGGTCTTGGGCATCACGGCGCCGATATTTTGGGCCACGGTGATCAAGTGCTGGAGCAGATCCGGATCAGCGTCGGTCCAGACATCCACTTCTTCTCGTGGCACCACGAGGGTGTGCCCGGGTGCCATAGGGCCGATGGATAAAAAGCCCACACAGCGTTCGTCTTTCCACACGAACCTGCCGGGGATTTCACCATTGATGACGCGGGTAAAAACGGTGGACATTGTCCTGACTCCTGTCTCGTGCTATCTCAACTGGGCACTGGGTCCTCAGCGCCAGACGGGCTCGAACTCTCTCACGTCCAGTCTCGTCGTTTCGGCCACGGTGTTCAAGATCACCCAGCCAGGATCAGTACGGATGCTCACCGGTGGCAACCGGGCGATCCCCGGCGTTAATCCAGGCCGAAAACGACCCGGGGTAGAGGGCAACGTCCATGCCGGCAATATATAGAGCCAGCACTTCCGCGCTCGCAGTGACACCCGAGCCACAATAAACACCCACTGCATGTTCCGGTGCGACGCCGCGGGAGGCGAAATGCTCACGGAGTTTCTGGGCAGGCAAAAAGCGCCCGGTCTCATCGGTCAGCTCAGATACGGGGGCTGAGACGGCTCCGGGGATGTGGCCGGCCACCGGATCGATGGGCTCTTCTTCACCGGTGTACCGACGGTAATCGCGGGCATCGAGCAACACCCCGTTGTCATCAGCTGCTAGTGCTTCGACTTCCTCGGTGCCAACAACCGGCATTTTGCCCCAGCTGATGTGGGCCTTACCGATCGCTGGTAGCGCTTCTCCGGCCTGCAGCGGCAGACCGGCCTCACGCCAAGCATGGAGGCCTCCATCGAGCACATAAACACGTTCCATACCCGCATAGCGGAGCAACCACCAGGCGCGGGGAGCAGAGGTCGAGGCCACATCGTCGTAGACCACCACAGTGTCGCCGTCATTGATGCCCAGCATACGCACTGCGTCCGTGAAGCGGGAAGCATCCGGTAGCGGGTGACGTCCCTCTGAGGGGGCGCCGTGCCCGGAGAGTTGCCCGGACATCGAGACGAACACAGCGCCGGGAATGTGCCCTTGTCGGTAGCGTTCATGGCCTTCACCGGGTTCGGTTGCCGACCAGCGCACATCGAGAATCACCAGGTGCCCGGCCTGCGGGGCTTGGTCGGTAGCAACAAATCCTTCCGGTTGTGTTCCGGGGTCCTCTTGAACGTGTTGCTCGTCGTCGTGGCGTAACCAGTACGACAGCACCTGATCTGCGATCAGCGCGGCGGGGCGCTGTTCGGTGGCAGTATGGCCTAAAGATGTCATCGAGTCCACGCGTGTTCGCCTTCGGCTAGGAGATTCAGCTCAATGCCGTAGCGTTCAGCAAAGGCCTGAACCTGTTTGTCGTAAATGGTGTGGCCGTTGTCTGACAACAGTCCGTCATGGATCGGCACCGCTTGGCGGGGCCGAACGCTAATCATGAAGTCTAAGGTATCTTCCAACGACGCCCAGGGCGCGTTAATCGGTAGGCACAGCGTATCGATCTCGACCCCGGCGGGAACAATGAAGCTATCACCGGGGTGATATACCGACCCGTTGAGCACGTAGCCGATGTTGTCGATTTGGGGGATCTGGGGGTGAATGATCTCGTGCTGGCCACCCACGGCTTGCACGTGAAAGCCAGGTAAATCTAGCTCGTCTCCGGCAGCGATCACTTTAAGTCGGTGTTCGGAAATATCGCGCTTTTCGGTTGCAACGCGGTGTGAGAGTCGTTCTATCACCGTTTCGGGCGCGTAGAGCCGGACCGAATAATGCCCGGCCAGCAACTGTACGACGAGCTCATCATCAACATGATCGGGATGTTCGTGGGTGATGAAAATGGTCTCCGCTCCAGCAGCTGCGGTGATCACATCGGTGAAACCACCGGGGTCAATCACGGTGCGGTGATCGGTGCTATCCAGGCGAACACACGAGTGCCCAAACTTTGTGAGTTTCATGTCGGACTGGCGACTTTGAGCTGAAATGTCCACGCTCCTACACTAACTGTTACAGCCGTGTTTGTGCAGATGCCTGTCGAGGCACGACCCGCTGTCATTTCCCGGAATCATTCCTACTCACGGCCAATATTCACCGCCACCCTAAACCCGAGGTTGCATCGCCATGACAAATCAGCCGAAAACGCGTAATACCTGGCAGAAACAAGCCATCCAGGAGTTCCTCTCAGCAACCGACGATTTTGTTTCGGCTCAAGACATTCACCAGGGTTTATTGCGTCAAGATCAAAAAGTCTCGCTGGCGACCGTCTACCGAGTCCTCCAGGCCCAGGTTGAAGCCGGAACCGTCGATCTGCTCACCAGTGATGACGGAGAGTCCTTCTACCGTCACTGCACTAGCCCTCAACACCACCATCACGTCGTGTGCACCCGGTGCAAAGCCACCGAAGAGTTTGAGGCTCCCGAATTGGAACAAGTTGCCGACGAGACCGCACGTCGGTTCGGATATCTCCCCCAGGATCACACCTTGGAAATATTCGGGTTGTGCCCGAACTGTCAGCGCGATCAGCTCGCGGGCCGAGAAAACCTCACTAACGAATCAGTACCCGAAACTTAGCGTTAGGAGTGGTCATTCTCGTCTGCTCTTTCTTGCCCGTGGCTGTCATTATCGGTATGAGGCAACGCCACGATCCCCTGGGAACTCAGCTCTTCGGTGAGATTGGCTGTATCATGCAGGGCACCCAATCCGTAGGCCGTTTCCAGGTTCTCGCGCGTGAGTACCTCGCTGGGAATGCCACAAGCCAGCACCTTTCCTTTGAGTAGCACCACATAATCGGCCACAGCGGCCTCATCGAGATCGTGCGTCGTCATCACCACGGAATGACCGTGTTTGGTCTCTTCGTGAATCACCTGGTCGATGACTTTCATCGAGCGGACGTCCAGTCCGGTCATCGGCTCATCGAGCACGAGAATCTCATGACCTTGGGCAATCCCCTGGGCCACATACACGCGCTGACGCTGACCGCCGGACAGTTCTTCCAGATGCTTTTTCTTCAGGTGAGTGATCTCCATGACCTCCATGGCCCGGTCCACGGCAACCCGGTCCTTCGCGGTGCTCAGACCAAACCAGCCGGTCTGGGGGTAGCGCCCCATGGACACCACGTCCTTGACCGTAATTGGGGTACCGGTCGGAAAGACCACCGACTGCATCACAAAGGAGACGTGTGGTCGCATTTTCTCAGGTGAGCGGCCCAGCACCGTTAGTTCACCGGCAGCCACCGGCAAAACACCGGCGATCGCCTGCAACAAGGTGGATTTACCAGACCCGTTTGGTCCTATCACCGCGGTAATGGCTCCGGCGGGTATGTGAAAACTCGACCGGTCCACGGCGACATACTGACCATAGGCCAGTTTGATGTCCCGGGCCTGGACAAGGAGTCGTTGGTCCGGCGCGGTCGAAGCGTGCGTTGTCGATGGTGAAATCATGCGTTCGGACCTTTGACGTGGGCCATGGTCGGTTGGGTGCTCGTCTGATTGGCCACCGGGTGTTGAGCTGCCAACAAAGCCGGCTCCGCCTCGGGAGCATCGGGGTCCTCGGGGCCGTACTCCGAACGCAACGCCCGGGAGCGGATCCGGCGAACGATATCTCGAATTGCTAGGACCACAAAGAACAATACGATGGGAACCATTGCCATCGTGGCAGAGGCAGCGGTGTCCGCGTGGTAGCTAATAATGAGTCCGGTAGCCACCGAGGTAACCCCAATGAGCACCGAGACCAGCATCATTTGGGGCACGCTACGGGTCAGCAACGCCGCAGTGGCTGCCGGTCCGACGAGGAGACCGAATACCAGCACCGTTCCCACCGCTTGGAAACTGCCGATCACAGCTCCGGCAATCATGATCAACAACAACCAGTGCGTCAGCTGTGGTCGCATTCCCAAGGACTTGGCTTTCAGCGGAGAGAAGCTCAACGCTAACAAGGGTCGATAAAGCATGAGGGACATCAGCACGACGACCACCAAGAATACTGACTGAGCGATAATGTCTTGGCGACTGACGCCCAAGGCATCACCAAACAGAATGGTGGTCAACGAGCCGGCGAAAGACTCGAGCGTAGAAATCATCACCACACCGAGGCCCAACATGCCGACAAATAACAACCCGATGGAGGTGTCCTCTTTCAAGCTGGTGGTGCGGTGGACCAGCTCCATGCCGGTGACCATCACCACCGCGGCAATCCCGGCCCCCAGGTAAGGTGAAAAACCGAAAATCACCGAGGCGGCAATGCCGGGAACGACGGCGTGGACGAACGCGTCGCCGAAGAAACTCATCCCGCGCAAGACCAGCCACACGCCAACCACGGCACTCATCACCGCAGCCAGCATGCCACCGATGAGAGCGCGTTGCTGGAATCCGAGCGCAAACGGGTCTAACAACCATTCCACGCCGTCGATCACCTCTCTTGAGTTACCACCTGAACACCGGCACGCAGTTGCGCGAGGAAGGCTACTGCTCGCCGTTCAATCCATCACGCAACTGTTCTGCGTTGTAGATCATGGCGTCCTGATAGGTAGATGCTTCCGAATCGGGCTCACCCAATCCACCTTCGTACAGGTGGATCAGCGGAACCTCGCCGTGGTCTTCAGCCAGTCCTTCCAACGTCGGATTGGGGCTAAGCTTATCGGTCACAGCGGCGTCGGCGTCTTCGTCTTCTAGCACCTGAGCAAGTTCACTCAATGCAGCGCTGGAAGGCTCCGCGTCGGTGGAACCACCAGGAATCACGATACCGCGAATCTCGAAACCATACGCATCAGCAAAGTACTGGTAGGCTGCGTGGTCGGTGACCAAGGAGGGCTCGTCAGTCTCGATCTCGTCGAGGATATCGCGAACCTCTTGATCGGTTTCCTCAAGGTCAGCCTTAACATCGCTGGCGCAACTGGTGTACTGCTCGGCCAGCTCCTGATCGTCAGTGTGCTCAGCCAGCTGATCACCGATCAGCTCGGCTGCGGTAGCCATCCGAGATACGTCCATCCACACGTGCGGATCTTCATCACCATGGTCATGGTCGTGATCATGGCCATGCTCTTCATCACCATGATCATGGTCGTGATCATGGCCATGCTCTTCATCACCATGATCATGGTCGTGATCATGGTCGTGCTCTTCATCACCATGGCCATGTTCGTGATCATGGTCATGGTCTTCATCACCATGATCATGATCGTGGCCGTCATTGTGCACATGATCATCGCCGATCGGTAGTGGCTCGAGCTCTTCACCCACCTCGTAGATGTCAGCACCATCGGATTCCGCGTTGTCCAGAGAATCCTGCATAGCGGCTTCGAGGCCCAAGCCGACGGAAACCACCAGGTCTGCATCGACAACATCGGTGACCTGCTTGGAAGATAGCGAGAACTGGTGCGGGTCATCACCGGGGCCCATCAGGACCTGGGTTTCACCACCGGCGCAATCAGTAATTTGTGAGGTAATGGAACCAACCTGGGTCGTGGTAGCAACGACCGACAGTCCCTCTTTCTGTTCTCCTTGCCCGGCGTTGGCCTCAGAATCGGCGTTGTCGTTGGAGCAGGCACTCAACCCGAGAGCAGCAATAATACCCAGTGAGCCGAGGGCCATAGCAGCCCGGCGATGAGGCGAGCGCAGGTTAATGTGATCGCGACGCATATGCTGTGTCCTCCTGAAATCACGTCAATCTGACAAATAAAACAGTCCCCGCACCATCTTCATGGAGGGGTTCGTATCCAGTCGTGAACACACTATCATATTGAAAACAGTTCTCATTATCAGAAAACAACCCTCGTCAAGCCCTCAAGAGGACTGTGACGTGTCAGTGGCGGACGTGGGCTGAGTAGCGTCGTGAATTTCACCCACCAGCACTTCCAGGACGTCCTCAAGGAACAGCACACCGATGGTTTCTCCTTGCGGCGAAATCACGCGCGCGACGTGCGAACCGGTGCGCTGCATCACTTCCAGAGCATCTTCGATCTCTTCGCTGGCTGCCACATTCGACATCGATCGGATCTTTGATAGAGGTAGCGGGTCCTCGTAGCGGAATTCTGGGACGGTCATCACGTCTTTCAGGTGCAAGTAGCCGAGATAGGCTCCGTCGTTGGTGTCTTCAATCAGGAACCGAGAGAACCCGGTGTGGCGCACCGCGTCGTCGAAATCCTCCGCCGAGGAACCCAGGGGCAGGGTGATGACATCGTCCAAAGGAAGCATGACTTGTTCCGCGGTGTAGTCAGAGAATTCCAGGGCGCCCGAGAGTAAACCGGTGTTGTCGTCTAAGAGCCCGGAACGCGTGGATTCTTCAACGATGGATTGGACCTCTTCCAAGGTATAGGTCGAGTTGACCTCGTCTTGGGGTTCGACTTTGAACAATTTCAGCACGACATTGGCCGCAAAGTTCAAAAACAACACCAGCGGACGTAATACTTTGTCCAGGGCCACCAGCGGTACAGCAAGCACCAGAATCGCCCGATCGGCCAGGGTCACAGCCGCATTTTTGGGCACCATCTCACCAAAAGTCACGTGCAAGAAGGTCACGATCAACAACGCCAAGATAAAGGCGGTGGTATCGGCGACCGGATCAGGGAGTCCAGTAGCCTGCAGCGGAATACTAAACAGATGGTGGATAGCCGGTTCGGAGACATTGAGGATCAGCAGCGAACAAACCGTAATGCCCAGCTGACAGACCGCCAGAATGTGGGTGACGTGTTCCATCGCATACAGGGCGGTATTGGCCAGCTTTGACCCGTTTTCGGCCTTAGGTTCAATCTGCGAGCGCCGGGCACCCATGACCGCAAACTCACCGGACACAAAGAAAGCGTTGCCCAGCAAGAGAACAACGAGCCAGATGATACCTGAGACGTGCTCATCCATCGTTAGCTCTCACCCGCCTCTACGGAAGGAGCGCCTGACATTGAGGTACCCGTCTTCGTTTTAGAGGTATCCGGAACCGCCGGGATATATTTCAAACGGTCGACTCGGCGACCGTCCATTTTGATGACTTCTACAGTGCCGTCATCGAGGGTCACCTGATCCCCGATATCGGGCACACGCCCCAGGGCGGCCATGATGAACCCGCCAACGGTTTCATAGGCGCCGTTTTCGGGAACTTTTAATTCTGGAATCTGAGCCATCAATTCGTCGGGACGCAACAGTGCAGGGAAGAACCAGTGCCCCGATGCTGTCTGCAACACTCCCGGACGAATTTTGTCGTGTTCGTCCGAAACCTCTCCAACGATTTCTTCCACGAGGTCTTCTAGTGTCACGATACCGGCGGTGCCACCGTATTCATCAACGACGACAACCATCTGCAGACTCACCGCGCGCAATTCAGTCAACAGCGAATCGAGGTGCATGGTTTCTGGAACCCGAGCCAAATCGGTCATGATATCGGCAGCCACCATGTCACCGCGTTGGTCTTTGGGAACGGCGATTGCTTTCTTCACGTGCAACACGCCACGAATCGTGTCGGCAGAATCCTCAATCACCGGGAACCGAGAGACGCCGGTTCGCCGGGCAGCATCGATGACTTCCAACAGCGATTGGTCGACCTCCACAGTTTCAACTCTCATGCGCGGTGTCATCACATCGGCGGCGGTGCGGTCAGCGAAACGCAATGTGCGGTCCACAAAGAGCGCGGTGTCCCCGTCGAGTGTGCCCATCTCCGCGGAGCGACGAACCAAGGAGGAAAGTTCCTCGGGGGTCCGGGCCCCGGAAATCTCCTCTTCAGCTTCCAGCCCCAGGGTTTTGAGCACGCGGTTCGCAAAGCCGTTGAGTAGCAGAATCACCGGCTTGAAAATCGCGGTGAAAATCAGCTGTGCCCGAGCCACCGTGAGCCCGACATCCAGAGCCTTCGCGATCGACAGGTTCTTGGGGACCAGCTCTCCCATCAGCATCGACAGGATTGTCGCGATCACCATAGAGATCAGCAGCGAGACCGAGGAAGAGATCGCATCGGGTAGTCCCAAGGCCTGCATCGGGGTTTCCAAAATGGTGCCCAGCGCCGGTTCCATAACGTAACCGGTCAATAGCGTGGTCAACGTGATCCCCAGCTGACAACTCGACAACTGGGTGGAGAGTGACTTCAGGCATTTCAGCAGGGGAATGGCTTTGCGGTTGCCGTTATCGACCATGCGTTGCACGGTCGGAACATCCAAGGAAATCATGGAGAACTCCACGGACACAAAAAAGCCGTTACCACCGATCAGCAGTAAGCCAAGTCCGAAAAGTAACCATTCCATCAAAAATCACCGCCAGCCTTGTAGGACGGTGGTCACCGACAGGATCAAAGCATGAGGCACGCACGGCCAACTAGAAGGCTCCGATCCGCGGGCGGACTGCTGCGTTGCCCGGTGAGAGTTTTTACGCGGGGATCTATGCATGATAAGTACAGTATAAGCATTGATTCTGGTTGCGGTGGCCCTGCCCGCAACCAACAGGGCCACCAGCCGGGACTACCAAGATTGAGCCACTGCCCGTCCTTCTTCGTACCCGGAGGCCGACTGCACTCCAAAGACCGCGCGCTCGTGGAATTCTTCCAGTGTTGAGGCGCCGGCATAGGTCATCGAAGATCGCACACCCGAGGTGATCCTATCCAGCAGGTCCTCCACCGAAGGGTGGTCGGGATCAATGTACATTTTCGACCCGGAAATACCCTCTTCAAACAACGCTTTACGAGCGCGCTCGTAGGCGGAATCTTCCCGGGTGCGTGCCGAGACGGCCCGGGACGAGGCCATCCCGAAGTTTTCCTTATATTTACGCCCCGAGGAGTCCACTACGATGTCGCCCGGAGATTCGTAGGTACCTGAAAACCAGGAGCCGATCATGACCTGCGAGGCGCCAGCCGCCAAAGCAAGAGCCACATCACGGGGATGCTTTACTCCTCCATCGGCCCAGACCGAGGCCCCGCGAGCCCGCGCGGCTGCTGCACATTCCAGTACCGCCGAGAGCTGAGGACGCCCCACTGCGGTCATCATCCGGGTGGTGCACATCGCCCCGGGACCCACACCGACCTTAATAATGTCGGCCCCAGCATCGATCAGGTCATTGGTGCCATCTGCGGTGACAACGTTTCCGGCGACCAGGGGCACCTTCAGGTGCGAAACCTGGCTCAAGGCATCAAGCATTTTCTGTTGGTGACCATGTGCGGTGTCCACCACGAGACAATCAACACCGGATTCCACCAATGCTTCGGCCTTGCCTTTAACATCACCATTGACGCCGATGGCGGCAGCGACGTGAAGGCGTTGCTGATCGTCAACGCCCGGAGCGTAGAGGCTGGAGCGAAGTACACCGGACAGTGTCATCACCCCGACAAGCCGGTCCCCATCCAGGACCGGGGCGTAGTCGACCTGGGCTTGGTGCATCCGCTGATATAGCTCACTGAGAACGTCAGCGCGTTCCGCCATGGGAGTGCTAATGGCAGGAAGCTCGTCAGCGCCTAAGGTCATCACCGGTGCACGCATCAGTTCAGATACTGAGGTGAAGTGGTCAACACCTTCGACGTCGGTCACCAGCACCACACCACGGAAGGTCCGGCTCTCGGGGTCATCAATGACAGCAACGGCCGGATGATTGCGTTTGGCCGACAAATGCAGCACGTCCAACACCCGATCCTGCGGGGTGACCCACAATGGGGTCTCGAAGATCGGGTGGCGAGATTTGATCCAGGACGTCACTGAGGCAACCTCATCCAGGGGCAGATCCTGTGGGAGCACGCCGAGCCCGCCGCGCCGGGCAATCGTCTCCGCCATCCGCCGACCAGTGACCGCGTTCATATTCGCTGCCACCACCGGTATCTGCGAGCCCGTGCCGTCCTGGGCCGAGATATCAACAGCGGTCCGAGACGTAATCTCAGACCGGGAGGGAACAAGGAAAACATCTGAATAAGTCAGATCAGTCCGAGGTTGGGTTAAAAACTGCATACCTCTATCATGATCTACCGCACATCATCTCTCCACCTCACCACACCGATAATCCCTGGGGCGAGCACCACGTTTTTCAGCTGCCCCGGTTTATCCCGCTATTCGGGCCCGTGAAACCGCCATTGTCTAGAACTTGCGCTGTTGGCAAACAGCCTGACTTCTTCGTCGGACAGTACCTCCTGGCTGTGGCTTACGTGACGCGATCACAGCTATGATGAAAGAACGTGCTTTCGGCACGGTGTCGCGGACGATGACATGTCCGCAGGCACCTGCGCAGAGAGCTGAACAATACACGTGGCGGACTGTTTCTCAGCCACCCGTTGAGAGCGTCTCGCCCCAACACAAACTGACTACGGAAGAGGCTTTCACCGTGCCAGAACTGACATCGGCCCAGCTGTCAGAAGAATTCCCCGGCAATGAGTGGCTAGTGGCGGATATATACGAAAAGTACAAGGCCGATCGTTCATCTGTGGACCCCAAGTGGGCCGAGATCTTCGCTCGCCTTGAAGGAACTGCAGCAACACAGCAGAAACGGCATGGTGGTGACAGCGATAAGGGCACCTCACGCTCTGCTCAACCACAGCAGAAAAACGCGTCGACGAAGTCGAGCGCAACGTCAACGACCAAGAAGGAATCGAACTCTCAATCCTCCGCATCGTCGTCCTCTTCTTCGTCTTCGCCTTCCTCCTCAAAGTCTTCCGGCCCGAAGGTTCGTCGGGCTGAGGGCTCCAGCGAAAAGGCCATCCCGTCTGAGCCCCCGAAGTCCAAGCAGAAAAAGGACGAGGAGTCCCACCAGGGTGAGGACACGTGGACCCAGCTCAAAGGTGCCACCAAGGCCATTGCTTCCAACATGAACGCCTCGCTGTCGATGCCGACAGCGACCACCGTGCGCGATGTGCCGGTCAAGGCGCTCATTGATAACCGCGTGGTGATCAACAACAGCCTGAAGCGTGCACGCGGTGGCAAGGTCTCGTTCACCCACCTGATCGGGTATGCCGTCATCAAGGCCCTGGTCAAAAACCCGGGCATGAACACGCTGTACCGCGAAGAAGGCAATAAGAAGTACGCAGTCCAGCCCGCACACATCAATTTCGGCCTGGCCATCGACCTGCCCCAGAACGACGGGTCGCGCGTGCTGGTTCAGCCCAGCATCAAAAAGGTCGAGTCGATGAACTTCCGCGAGTTCTGGGAAGCTTATGAAGAGCTCGTCTCCAAGGCTCGCAACAACAAGCTCACGCTGGACGACCACTCCGGGACCACCGTCTCGCTAACCAACCCCGGTGGTATCGGAACCGTACACTCGGTGCCCCGCCTGTCGGAGGGTCAGGCCGCCATCATTGGTGTTGGCGCTCTGAACTACCCGGCGGCCTTCCAGGGCACCTCGCAGGAAGTGTTGTCGAGGTGGGCGGTGTCTAAGACCTTGACTTTGACCTCGACCTACGATCACCGTGTCATCCAGGGCGCTGCCTCTGGAGCCTTCCTCAACGACGTGCACCAGTACTTGCTGGGCGCTGATGGCTTCTACGACGAGATCTTCAAGACCTTGCGTATTCCGTACGAGCCAGTGCGTTGGAAGCCCGACGTGCAGGTCAACCCCGGTGACGAAATCGGCAAGGTCGCCCGCATCCAGCAGCTGATCGCCGCTTACCGGACCCGCGGTCACTTGATGGCCGATGTGGACCCGCTCGAGTACCGGATGCGCACCCACCCGGACTTGGACATTATCCAGCACGGACTGACGCTGTGGGATCTGGATCGTTCTTGGGCAACCGGAAATTTCGGTGGCAAAAGCTCGATGCTGTTACGCGATATTCTGGGCGTTTTGCGCGATGCTTATTGTCGCAATACCGGTGTGGAGTACATGCACATTGACTCCCCCGAAGAGCGTGAGTGGTTCCAGGACAAGCTGGAGCACCCCTACTCCAAGCCCAGTCGGGAAGAGCAGCTACACATTCTCAGCCGTCTTAACGCCGCCGAAGCGTTTGAAACCTTCTTGCAGACCAAATTCGTCGGCCAGAAGCGGTTCTCCTTGGAGGGCAGTGAGTCACTGATCGCTCTGTTGGACGCTGCCATCGGTGATGCCGCCGATGATGGTCTCGACGAGGTCGCTATTGCTATGGCGCACCGGGGCCGGTTGAACGTGCTAACCAATATCGCCGGTAAGACCTACACCCAGGTCTTCCGCGAGTTCACCGGCAATATCGATCCGGAAACCGTGCAGGGCTCTGGTGACGTGAAGTATCACCTCGGTACCGGAGGAACCTTCACCTCCTATAACGGCAACACCACCAAGGTGTCGCTGGCTGCTAACCCCTCCCACTTGGAGGCTGCTGACCCGGTACTGGAAGGTATCGTGCGCGCCAAGCAGGATCGTCTGGACCGCGGTTCTGACTCACCGACTTCCTACTCGGTGATGCCGATTTTGGTCCACGGTGACGCCGCAATGGCCGGCCAGGGCGTGGTGTACGAAACCTTCGCCCTCTCGCAATTGCGGGGATACCGTACGGGGGGTACCATCCACGTGGTCGTCAACAACCAGGTTGGTTTCACCACTCCTCCCTCCCAAGGACGTTCCTCCACCTACGCCACCGATGTGGCCAAGTCGGTCAACGCTCCGGTCTTCCACGTCAACGGTGACGATCCCGAATCCGTGGTGCACGTGGCCAAGCTGGCCTACGACTACCGCGAGCGGTTCCACAAGGACATTGTGATCGACCTGGTCAGCTACCGCCGTCGTGGTCACAACGAGGGTGACGACCCCTCGATGACTCAGCCGCGGATGTACAACCTGATCGAAAATAAGCGCTCGGTCCGTAAGCTCTACGTCGAGACGCTGGTCGGTCGTGGCGATATCACTCAGGAAGAAGCCGACTCGGCCATGCAGGACTATAAGGATCGTCTGGAGCGGGCCTTCGCCGAAATTGGCGAAGCCGAAACCTCCCCGATCCCGATCTTGGGTTCAGCGCACGGTTCTCACGAAACCAGCGAAGAATACGTTCCGGAAAAGACCGCTATTTCCGAAGAAGTGTTGCGCCGGATCGGAGAAGCCCACACGGAGTACCCCGAAGGATTCACCGTTCACAAGAAACTCAAGTCGATGCTGGAAAAGCGCGCGAAGATGTCGGTCGACGGCGACATCGACTGGGGCTTTGCCGAACTGCTGGCCTTCGGTTCTCTCCTCATGGAAGGTACACCGGTGCGCGTGACCGGTCAGGACACCCGACGCGGTACATTCGTACAGCGCCATGCCGTGTTCTACGACCGCGAAACCAACGACGAATGGACCCCGCTGGCCAACCTGTCTGAGGACCAGGCGAAGTTCTGGATCTACAACTCGCCACTGAGCGAGTTTGCCTGCGTTGGTTTTGAATATGGCTACTCCGTGGAGCGTCCCGACGCGCTGGTGGCGTGGGAAGCCCAGTTCGGTGACTTCGCCAACGGTGCTCAAACCGTTGTGGATGAGTTCATCTCCTCGTCCGAACAGAAGTGGAGTCAGCACTCCTCCTTGGTGATGTTGCTACCACACGGCTACGAAGGACAGGGTCCTGACCACTCCTCGGCGCGTATCGAGCGCTACCTACAGCTGTGCGCACAGCACAACATGCGTGTGGTCCAGCCTTCCTTTGGTGCCAACCACTTCCACCTGTTACGTGAGCAGGCTTACTCCACGCCACGGCGTCCGCTGATCGTGTTCACCCCGAAGCAGCTACTACGTCGCCGTGAAGCCAGCTCGGAGATCGCCGACTTCACTCAGCACGGTTTCCGTCCGGTCATGGGAGACGACAAGATTGGCTCCAACGCCCAACGCGTTCTGCTGGTCTCGGGTCGTCTCTACTACGATCTGCTGGATCGTCGCACCAAGAACGAGGATTATTCCACCGCGATCGTCCGCGTCGAGCAGCTGTACCCGTTGCCGACCCAGGAGATCCAGGAAGAACTGAAGAAATATCCCGAGGCAAATCTCACCTGGGTTCAGGATGAGCCGGAGAACCAGGGGCCGTGGCCGTTCATGGCCGTCAACCTGGCCCCCGAACTGGATCGCGAGATTAACGTCATCTCCCGTCCAGCCTCAGCCTCCCCGGCAGCCGGCAGCAAGCCGCGGCACGATCAGGAGCTGGAAGAACTGCTCGACGAGGTCTTCGGAAAGTAAGTTCTCCTGCTGACCAGCTACGGCACGTGTCTCACCTTCCCATCACCGGGTTGATTGGGCCACGTGCCGTAGCTGTATCCCTTGCCGTGACCGTGGCCTGATTCGTAGCATCGAAGATATGCCCTCCATACCATCGTTGCCCGAGCTGACCCTGACACGACCGCTCGTTGTTGCCCCCATGGCTGGAGGCCCCAGCACTGCCCAGCTTGCCATCGCCGTGGCGGCAACAGGTGGGTTTCCGTTCCTGGCCGGTGGCTATCTCAGTGCCGAGGCGCTCAAAGCGCAAGTGGACGCCTACACCGAGGCCACCGATGCACCCGCTGGTGTGAACCTGTTCGTCCCCGACCCCGCGGCCCAAGAGATCGACGAAGACGTGTACCTCAAGTACCGCCACCAGATCATCTCGAAACTGAAGCTAGACCCACAACTCCTGCCAGAAGCGCCGATCTACTCCGATGACGCTTTCAATGACAAGCTCAACGTGACGCTGAGCTCCTCGATCCCGGTCATCTCCTTTACCTTTGGTTACCCGACAGCTCAGGTCATCGATCGTGTCCACCAGGCCAGGCGCTGGGTGGCGCTCAATGCCACCAGCTGTGCTGGTATTGATGCAGCTGTGCGCCACGGGGCCGACCTGCTCATCGTCCAAGGTCCTGATGCCGGTGGGCATCGGGCCAGTGTCCCCGATGCCGATCACTTCGACGCCTCACCCAGCACCGGCGAACTACTCGCTTATGCGGCCCGACACCACCGGGTGCCCGTTATCGCCGCAGGTGGGATCGCCGGCCCCCACGATGTGGCCGAATTATTGGCCGAAGGCGCAACAGCGGTTCAGGTTGGCACCTTATTCTTGGACGCAGTAGAAGCTGGCACCAAGCAGACCCACCGTCTCGGACTGCGCAACCTGATCGATCGCGATACCGTGATCACCCGGGCATTCACCGGCCGTCCAGCCCGGGCCATCCGCAACCAATTCACGGATGCTTTGTCTGATCAGGCCCCCGACCTATACCCGCAGTTGCACTATCTCACCTCAGGGATTCGCAAGCAGGCTGATCAGCAGCACAATCCCGAACACCTAAATCTCTGGGCAGGAACTGGTTTCCGCAACATTCAGCATCTGCCCGCTGCCGAAATTGTGGAACATTTGCTGAGCGCGTCCACGCTCGCTGACCATCCACAGCGGCTGGCCGGTTTGCGCTCATCAGGCTGATCACGCGGCACATAGCAGTGCTCATCGATTCTGCGCGAATCCGCGGTAGCGTTGAGACAATAACGGATTGAGACAGAAAGATACCAACAGCATGGAATTTCGGCAGATACGACTGGCCTCAGTGGGTGGAGAACACCTCGCCGGGCTGGGCGATCCACGTGCCATGGGGTGGTTGGGCAGAGTTCTCGCCAAGAGTCATCACCCCGACGTTTTGGTAGAAAGCTACGTCCTGGCCGCCCCCCAAGAGCCCATCGAGGCGATGTCCTATCGTTGGGAAGAAGAAGCACTACCCCGGTTCAGCAACGACACTGAAAACCGGTTGCTCATCGCGTTGAATAGTTCCGACACGAAGTATGTGCCTACCTCGGCACGAGCTCGGCTGAACTTGGCCAACATCATCGATAAAGCGACTCAACAAGGCCTCGAGGTATTTGTTGTTGGTCCCTTGCCCGGTCTGGATCAGGATGCCAACCAGAAGTTACGCGAACTTAACGCTGCCTACCGGAATGTGGCCCAGCGCCGCAACGTATTCTATGTTGATGTCTTTGAAGCATTGGTCGACCATAACCAGTACCAGCAGGATCTCGCATCAAACCAGGGTCTGCCCGGCCAGTCTGCCTACGGGCTGGTGGCGTGGCTGGTGCTACACCGGGGGTGGTATCGCTGGATGAATCTACCCGAGAACCTCGGATCGCAATCCTAATCGCGTCAAAGCGCAACAGGCACGGGTGCTAAAATTTACCAAGAATTCATTCACCACCGTCTTGAGGCGCTAGAAAGGAGTTGCGCCATGGGTAAGCGTGGTCGTAAGCGCAAGGATCGTCGCAAGAATAAGGCCAATGGCGGAAAACGCCCTAATGCTGGCTAACGTGGCGTGAGGCCACACAAGATTTTCCCGAAGGTGGACGAATTTTTTCGTCCACCTTCGTTGTATTTCGAAGGGTTAGTGTGAACTTTCTGCCCGAATCTCACTGATACGCACCATGATTTTCGACTTCAGCGAATCCGGGGCCTTTTCAGTACAGGACCGACGGACCACCGAGCGAATAATGCATTCCAAGTCATATTCTGCACTACACTCTTCGCACTCATTCAGGTGCCCCTGTACATCTTCAATATCACTGTGGGAGAGCACCCCATCAAGATACTCATAAATTCGTTGGATACGGGAATCGGAAGGATTACCACTCTCCCGGCAGCCTGTCACATTGCAGTGTGCATCGTCTGGTGTCTGCCCCATGAGCGAACCTTCCTCCTTACTTTTTCGTCTTCTGTTTCGTTTGGTCTTCCACTGCTGCTCGGATCCCCCGGTCCGCGGCATAGTCCGTAAGCCGTTCCCGCAACATTTTCCGACCCCGGTGCAGTCGCGACATCACCGTTCCAATGGGAACATCGAGGATCTCAGAAATTTCCTTATAGGCAAATCCCTCAACATCGGCGAAATACACCGCCAGCCGGAACTCTTCCGGAATCTCTTGCAGAGCTTTTTTCACATCAGCATCCGGCAACCGATCCAGGGCCTCTGTCTCCGCCGACCGCAACCCTGTTGAGGAGTGCTCGGCGGCTTGGACCATATGCCAGTCCTCGACGTCCTCGGTGCCCGATTCCTGAGGCGAACGCTGACGCTTGCGGTACAAGTTGATGTAGGTATTGGTCAGAATCCGGTACAACCAGGCCCGCAAATTCGTGCCCGGCTTGTACTGGTGGAACGAGGAAAATGCCTTGGTAAAGGCTTCCTGGACGAGATCTTCAGCATCGGCGGGATTCCGTGTCATGCGCAAGGCGCCAGCATAAAGCTGGTCCACGTACTGCATGGCGTCCCGCTCGAAGCGTTCTTTGCGCTGTTCGAGAGACTCGGTTTTCGGATCGATGCGGTCGGTGTCTGGCGAGGAGTCTGCGGACGGGGCAGGATCTGTCGTACTCATTACAGCCCAGTCTAAGCGCTGTTGAGTCCGTCCCGTGCCATGTGGCCGTGCCGGTGTCTTCGCTACTGCCGTTGGCATCGAGCTCCTCCTCCACATTCTCTGTCCGTCAGGTCCGATACGCCCAGCGAGCGGTGACCGACACTGTTCTACTAACCCGTATAGCTCTCCGGCGGTCTCAGATATTCCTCAGCATTCGGTTCGCTATGCCACAGTCGCTAGGCTAGAACCTAGTTCATCAGACGTCACCGGCTGAAACGAGATATCGTTCGTGTCCTCACCTTCCCTTGCTGATCATCCCGCCGACAAGCTCTGGCAGGCCCCCCACGCCAGGGGCCCCGTACGGGCCACCGTAGAGATCCCCGGCTCCAAATCACTAAGCAATCGCTATCTGGTGCTAGCGGCTCTGGCTAAGGCCCCGAGCGAATTGACCGGGGTACTCGACTCCCGCGATACCGCGCTGATGAGGGACGCCTTGGAAGCCCTGGGTGCAACCATCACCCCCGGCGATGCACCGGGAAGCTATCGCATCACCCCACTGAAACCCGGCACCCACTTCGCGGAACCGCTCACCATTGAGGTGGGCCTGGCCGGGACGGTGATGCGCTTTATTCCCCCTGTTGCCGCCCTGATGCAGGCTGAGGTCCACTGCGTGGGTGACCCCGAAGCCAGTGCCCGCCCGATGGGCCCCTTGCTGGAGGGGCTGCGTCAGGCCGGAGTGCGCATCACCGCAGAGACTACCCCGGTGGCTCATCTGCCTTTCACGGTCTACGGCACCGGCTCCGTGCCCGGCGGCACTGTTTGTATCGACGCGAGCGGTTCCTCCCAGTTTGTATCCGGTCTTTTGCTCTGCGCGGCCCACTACGAGCGCGGACTGTCGATCCGTCACACCGGGTCCAGGGTTCCCAGCCCAGAACACGTTGGCATGACTCTCAAGGTCCTCGCCGAGGTCGGCGTCGAGACCGCGTCCCCGGAGCCCGGGCACTGGATCGTCTCCCCTGGCCCCATCCGAGCCCGCAACACCGCGGTCGAGCCCGACCTGTCTAACGCTGGCGTGTACTTGGCCGCCGCGGTGATCACCGGTGGAAGGGTCTCCATCCCCCACTGGCCCCGGGAGACCACCCAGATTGGTGACCGGTGGCAGCAGATCCTGCCACGGTTCGGCGCCGATGTGCAGTGGGCTCCAAACCCCGAGGATGACGCCTCTGGCACCCTGACAGTCACCGGTCAAACAGATTCGACTGGGAAACCGATCATCCTCGGTGCCGGGGAAATTGCCGGCGCCGCCGAGTTGGTGCCGACCATTGCGGCCCTAGCCCTTGTCGCAGATTCCGAGACCGCACTGACCGGGATCGGTCATTTGCGCGGCCACGAAACCGACCGATTGCACGCCATCGTCACCGAGGCCACGAAACTCGGCGCCCGGGTTCATGCCACCGACACCGCCCTGTACTTCAGCCCGTCGGAGCAGTTGCGCCCGGCGACCTTGGATTCCTGGGCCGACCACCGGATGGCAACCTTCGGCGCGCTGGCCGGTTTGCACATCCCCGGGGTCAGCGTCCGTGATATCACCACCACCTCCAAAACCATGCCACGGTTCCCGCTGGCTTGGTCGGAGCTCTTCGGCCTCGAGGCCACGGCAGAGAGGACGATGGTACAAGGATGAGCCGGTTCACCATTGATTACTCCGATTTTGACGAGTCGTCGGCCCGCACTCGCCCATCCAAGCGGGGCTCCCGGCCGCGCACTAAGCAACGCCCTGAGCACCACGACGCCGCGTTGGGACGAGTCATCGCCGTAGATCGCGGTCGCTATACGGTCTACCTGCCCGCACAACAACCCGGAGGACGTTCCTCCACCCTGCATCAGCCACGTACTGTGGTCGCGATGCGCGCCAAAGAGATGCGCCGAACCGCGATCGTGGTCGGTGACCGGGTGGCTGTGGTCGGCGATCTCTCCGGGGCCGACGGAACCCTGGCCCGCATCGTGCGCCTAGCAGACCGCCAGAGCGTACTGCGCCGCTCGGCCGATGACTCCGACACCTATGAGCGCATCGTGGTCGCCAACGTGGATCTGCTCGTGATCGTCGTCGCCGCCGCTGATCCGGAACCGCGCACCGGTTTTATCGATCGCGCCCTGGTTGCAGCCTTTGATGCCGGCATTACACCCCTGTTGTGTGTAACCAAAACCGATGTGGCTTCTGCCCAACCCCTCGTCGACCACTACGCCGATGTTGATCTGGAGATCATTACCACCTCAGGGGATCCACACACTGCCGATCACACTGAGCTGAATGCCGAGGACGTCCACCGGCTCGCTGAGCGTCTCACCGGACACCGTAGCGCACTTGTGGGGCCCTCCGGCGTCGGCAAGTCCACCTTGCTCAACGCGCTGACCGGCGCTGACCGCGCCACCGGTCACATCAATCCCACCACCGGACGCGGCCGACACACCTCCTCCTCGGCGGTAGCGGTCCCATTGCGTGGCGAGCACACCGATGACACCGAACCGTCCTGGCTCATCGATACCCCCGGAATCCGTTCCTTTGGGCTCGGACTGGTCGATCCTGATGACGTGGTGGCCGGATTCCAGGAACTTCTGCCTGCTATTGCCGATTGCCCACGCGGGTGCACCCACCGTGAGCAAGCCCGCGAGTGTGCCCTGGATGACTGGGTGGACTCCGGTCACGCTGGAAGTTCTGGGCCGGCCCGGTTGGCCTCGTTGCGCCGATTACTCGCCAACCGTGTTTCCAGCCCCGGCGACGAGGTAGCAAGAGGGTAATCTAATGAGCATGGCACTCGACAACAGCTGGCAAGGCTACCGTGATGACCTGAATCTCGCGCTGACCATTGCCGATAGCGTAGACGCCGTCACGACCGCTCGCTTTCACGCTCAAGACCTTCAGGTCTCCACCAAGCCAGACCTCACCCCGGTCACCGATGCCGATCGAGCCGCCGAGCAGCACATTCGCAACCAGCTAGCCCGTGCCCGCCCCCGCGATGCGATCTTGGGTGAAGAATTCGGTACCGAGGGCAATTCCTCCCGACGCTGGATCATCGATCCGATCGACGGAACCAAGAACTTTGTGCGAGGGGTGCCCGTGTGGGCCACGCTCATCGCCCTGGTCGAAGACGGGATCCCTGTCGTTGGCGTCGTTTCGGCCCCGGCACTACACCGGCGCTGGTGGGCCGCTCAAGGAAGTGGTGCCTTCACCGGTCGGTCGCTGGCTCGAGCAACCCAGCTTCATGCCTCCAACGTGAGCGTGATTGATGACGCGTCGCTGTCTTTCTCCTCGCTGGAGGGCTGGCGCCACCGCGGTAATATTCGCGATTTTTTGGAATTGACCTCAACAGTCTGGCGGGTGCGGGCCTACGGGGATTTTTGGTCCTACATGCTCGTGGCCGAAGGCGCAGTCGACATCGCCTGCGAGCCAGAACTCGAACTCTACGACATGGCCGCGCTCGTGCCGATCGTGACCGAAGCCGGTGGTCGGTTCACCTCACTGGACGGAGAACCCGGACCCTACGGCGGACATGCACTGGCCACCAATGACCTGCTGCACGATGAGGTCCTGGAGCGTCTCAACCCCAGCCTGCGCGGACAACAACGAGCCCAATGACGAAAACTATCGGCACCAGGGTCCGAGCTCGACTACACCCCGCCGTCCTCTTGGCCGTGGGGCTAGCCGGTGTGACCGGAGCCGTGGTGCGCTGGCTGGTCACCGTGGTCTTCCCCAACCCCAGTCTCACCCCCGGTGGCCTGACCACAGTCCCCCATGGACTCGGGTTTTCCTCGACCATCTGGGAACTGATCGTCATTAACCTCATCGGATCTTTTCTCCTCGGCATCGTCAGCGGCAGGCTGGCGACCTCACCCCGAGTGCAACGCCAACACCTGCCCAGCTGGCTACCACCAGCACTCACCACCGGTTTTCTCGGGTCCTTCACCACTGTCTCCGCCATGATGGTCTCCTACACCACCGGAGTCTGGGTATTAGGCTCAGTCGTCGGGCCCTCACCTGCCACCACTGTTGTCATCGCGATGCTCAGTGGCGCGCTACTGCTAGCCGGTGTGCTCGTGGCCGGCACCGCAGTCGCGCTGTGGGGCTACCGGCTGGGTTCCCGCCACTGTGCTTCAAGGCCAAGTCACCCGGCGCCCAGCACAGAGGAGTCGGCGTGATCGCCATCGCGTTCGTGGTAGCCGCTTTTTTCGGAGCCGTTACCCGCTACGTGGCGGATGTTTTGCTTCCGCGCTACGGTATTTTGCTCGCTAACATCGCTGGGTCGGCCATCGCCGGTGTGGTCGGTGGTTTGATGCTCGGTTATGCGGATCTGGCCGAACAGGCCAGGCTGATTTGGATTACGGCGTTAGCAGGTTCGCTCACCACATTCTCCACGGTCTCCATGTCCACCGCCCACCACGTCATGGCTGGAAACCTTGGGCGAGCGGTTGGCACCTGGACTCTTCACATCGTCGCCAGTCTGGCCGTGGCCACTCTGGGATTCACCCTGGCTATCACGTCGTTTAGCTGATTTCGCACCCCCAAAGATTCGCAACGTTGCCAAGCGCTACTGATCCAATAAATTCGAACGGATCAAGAACCGTTTGCCTTCCGGGGCTTCCACCGAGAAGCCTGCGCCACGGCCGTCGACAACATCTAAACACAGCCGAGTATGTTTCCAGACCTGAAACTGTTCAGCGGATATCCAGAACGGTAGCGTCTGACCTTCGCGGTCAGGTCGGTGGCCTTCACCTGGCGGGCCGGACATCTCGAACGTGCCCAGTAAAACGTCTGAGGCGCCCGTCTTAAAATCTCCGATCGGGAAACACATCGGCGAGGAGCCATCACAACATCCGCCTGACTGGTGAAACAGCAGGGGACCATGAAAAGCCCAAAGCTTTTGCAACAGTTCAAAGGCAGATCGAGTCATCGATACCCGGGAAAAATCTTCTCCGCTTATTTCTGGGCGGGCGACCAAAAATATCTCTGGGTCCGCGTTCTTCTCGGCAGTGTCGCTATGTGACGACATGGTGCCCTCCTTTCAGGGTATGCTTCACAGAAGCGTTGACCGGGCCCAGAACGCCACAGCATCCGCAGGCCCGGTCTTGTTCACTCAGTTGCTTTCGCTCGCGTTTAGAAGAAACCTAAAGCGGAATCGGAATAGGACACCAATAGGTTCTTCGTTTGTTGGTAATGCTCCAACATCATCAGGTGCGTTTCGCGTCCAATACCGGAGGACTTATACCCGCCAAAGGCCGAGTGGGCCGGATAACTGTGATAATTATTCACCCACACACGGCCCGCTTGAATATCTCGACCAGCCCGATAGGCTCTCGTACCATTCCGCGACCACACGCCAGCGCCCAAACCGTAGAGCGTGTTATTTGCAATCGAGATTGCCTCGTCGTAATCCGCGAAGGTCGTGACAGCGACGACAGGACCGAAGATCTCTTCCTGGAAGACACGCATATCATTCTTCCCTTTAAAGATAGTGGGTTGGACATAGAACCCCTCCGCGAGGTCTCCCTCCAGTTCAGCACGGCCACCGCCTGTCAGGACTTCCGCGCCTTCCTTAACTCCAATGTCCAGGTAAGACAGGATCTTCTCGAGCTGATCATTGGAAGCCTGTGCACCAATGACCGTGTCCGAATTGAGCGGGTCACCGTGACTAATGCGCTGAGTGCGAGCTACCGCCTGCTCCAAGAAGTCATCGGCGATCGATTCCTGCACGAGCGCTCGAGACGGGCAGGTGCAGACTTCGCCCTGATTGAGTGCAAAGAGCACAAACCCTTCTTGTGCTTTGTCGAAGAACGCATCATCGGCAGCCATCACGTCCTCGAAGAAAATATTTGGGGACTTACCACCTAGCTCCAGGGTTACGGGGATAATGTTTTCTGACGCATACTGCATGATGAGTCGACCTGTGGTGGTCTCGCCGGTAAAAGCAATCTTTCGAATCCGCGGATTCGAAGCCAATGGCTTACCGGCTTCCAGCCCAAATCCATTGACCACGTTGACGACCCCC
Source organism: Auritidibacter ignavus (assembly GCF_029853775.1). Lineage (NCBI taxonomy): Bacteria > Bacillati > Actinomycetota > Actinomycetes > Micrococcales > Micrococcaceae > Auritidibacter > Auritidibacter ignavus. The sequence goes on along the minus strand of NZ_CP122564.1, from coordinate 141,481 downwards.
GCAGGCAGCAGGTCCCCAATTAACTCCAACAGCACCAGAATCGAAGCCGGAGTTTGCTCAGCTGGCTTGAGCACGACAGCGTTTCCTGCTGCCAGCGCTGGAGCCAGTTTCCACACCGCCATCAACAGCGGGAAGTTCCAGGGAATGATTTGCCCGACAACGCCCAGCGGTTCGTGAAAATGATACGCGGTGGTGTCATCGTCAATTTGGGACAGCCGACCCTCTTGAGCGCGTATCGCCCCTGCGTAATAGCGGAAGTGGTCAATCGCCAAGGGAAGATCTGCGTTTAGGGGTTCTCGGATGGCTTTACCATTATCCCAGGTCTCAGCCACCGCAAGCTCTTCAAGATGTTGCTCCATCCGGTCCGCGATCTTCAACAGAACTCCGGCCCGTTCGGCCGCCGAGGCTTTGCCCCACGCTGATGCTGCAGCTTGTGCCGCATCGATCGCGACGTCAATGTCCTCCGCGGTTCCGCGAGCGACCTCGGTGAAGACTTTGCCGGTCACTGGAGTAATATTCTCGAAGTACTGACCTTTGACTGGTGCAACCCACTCGCCACCGATGTAATGGTCGTATCGTGATTTAAATTCCACCAGCGCGCCAGGCTGGCCGGGGTGTGCATATTGTGTCATCCTGACCTCCTAAAAACGGGAGTCCGTTGTTACGGTTACTCTTCAGAGACTCCTTGAATATGATCCTAATCACATGCCGGTTGCAGGCGGGTTGCAACGCATCCCGTCGATTTCACCAGTGCGCTCGAGGTTCAAGACAATTTCCGTTCGGCGCGGATGCTGCTCGGGCAGAATTTTGAGTGCAAGCATCATGACTTGCTCGTCTTCCTCGTCGTGACACGTATCGAGATACTTCAGCACTTGCTCGGCATTGGCTCTCTCCAGAACGAGCTCTCGTAACCACGTCGCCACTCGATGGCGCACCTCAAATACCCCCGGCGCGCCACTCTCTGGCAAGAACGATTGACTGCCGAAACCCAACGCCTGGTCAAGATCACCAGAGCGCAAGGCGTTCCATAGTTCCACGACATCAAGCTCCAGCGACGCCACAAGCCGATAGGGTCGAGACTCGACTTCAACAGCAAGCGCCGGTCGCGCAGCTAGGAATTTTCGCAAGCGGGTCATTTCAGCGCGCACCGTGACCACGTGCTCACCAGAGCCGAAAAGTTGCTCACTCAGCTCTTCCGCGCTCATGCCTCGACCGCGCTGATGTGCCTCCCAGCACAACAAGAAAAGAATTTCCGCATGACGTTGGCTCAGCTCTACGGCATTTCCCGCACCATCGACCAGCAAGGGCTTGGCTCGGCCGACCGCACTCAGTGTCGTGGGCCCAAGCCCCGCCTGCACCCCACCGTGATAGAGACACGTTGGCATGCGGTCCGCGTAGAGCTCTCGCAGGTATCCTTCGCAAGCTAATCCGGTGGCTTTCATCAACGCCAGCGCATGCCCGGCAACGGCACGATCACCGCCCGTAATGTCCAGGGCCCCTAAGATCTTTCCGGTAATCGGGTCGCGAACAGGGACTGCGGTGCACGAGAAGCATTGGATATGGAGGGCAAAATGTTGTGTTCGTGCCACTTGAACCGGACGTCCGGTGACTAAAGCAACCGCAGGGGCGGACGTGCCCATGCTTTGCTCCGCCCAATTGGCGCCAGGACCGAAGGATAGATCCTCCGCAAGAGTCCGCGTGTGGTGGTCGCCCTCCACCCAGAGTAAGGTGCCGGCGTAATCGACGACGGCCACAATTAACCCTGACTCAGCCACGGAGTCCGTCAACACACTCCGCACCATTGGTAACAAAGCAGCAAGGGGGTGGTTTCTTCGATAGTCATCCAACTTCAGCCCGTCGTAGAACAACGGGGCGTCAGTCGACTCGGCGTCAAGAGAATGAGCGCGAGAGCGACGCCACGAGGCTTCCAACTCCGGAGGTAGCCCGCGGTAACTCGGACCACCGCTTGCGACCAGTCCTTCTCTCATCTGAGACCCACCTCAAAGAAGAGCGCTTGAATGTGATCATCATCACATACTCTAGGTGAGCCAAATACCCCTTGACAAGACCAACTCCCAGATCGAGACAGGTGAAGCTAGTTGGCTGTACTGACCGGACACGTTATTCGATGGACACGTAGACCGACTCCTCCACTGACCCTCTAACCAATTCGAGACGTCGGGAAATCTAGCTACCAATATCAGTAGCGTGAGCCACCAGACATTATCCTAAGGTGAGTCACTGCACCTCAGACGCTCAAGGATGGCCCCATCTATGGCTTCACCGACCACATTGTCGTCGAAGAAAACCGTCACAACAGTCTTCGCCGTTGGTTTGATGTTGTTCTCGATGTTTTTTGGGGCCGGGAACCTGATTTTCCCGCCCATGCTCGGTATCGAGTCCGGCGATCGGTTTGCGCCTGCAATCACCGGCTTCCTGGTGGCCGGCGTGGTCCTACCGGTCATCACGATCATTGCTGTCGCAGTGTCTGGTTCCGGCGTCAGGGATATGGCCTCTCGAGCTGGCGTCATTTTCGGTGTCATCTTCTCAGTGGTTGTCTATCTCTCCATCGGTTCGTTTTACGCCATGCCACGCGTGGCAGCGATCGGTTACGAACTCGGCATTGAATCCACCTTTGGACTATCCGGTACAGGCTGGCGCGTGTTCTTTACCGGGCTCTTCTTTGCCGTCGCGTTCGTCATTGTGCTATTCCCAGGCAAGGTGGCCGACTCCTTGGGTAAAGTCCTCACCCCCGCCCTGCTCATTCTGTTGACCGTGATGACCATCGCCGTTATTGCGTCCATGAATAATCCCCCGGTAGCTCCCACCGAGGAATACGCTTCCAGCCCGCTGATCGCCGGAATTCTTCAGGGCTACTTCACCATGGATTCCATTGCCGCTCTGGCATTCGCCATCGTGGTGGTCTCCAGCTTCGGCGCTGCTGGCATAACCAACCACAAGAGAGTGGTAAAGCTCAGCGCAATCTCGGCCTGTATCGCCGGCTTCTTCCTCATGCTGGTTTACCTCGGTCTGGGCTTTATGGGCACGCGCATGCCGAATAAAGAAAGTTATTCCGATGGCGCAGAAATTCTGTCCAGCGCGTCGAAGCTGACTTTGGGATTGACCGGAGACATCATCTTCTCCGCTGTGGTTCTGCTGGCATGCCTGACCACCGCGGTTGGTCTGATTGCTGCCTCAGCGTCGTTCTTTGAAGAACTACTCCCCCAGCTGTCCTACCGTAGCTGGGCAATGATCTTCACCGTGATCGCATTCACTCTTGCTAATCTCGGCCTGGAACGCATCCTGACGTTCTCGACACCCATCATCGGACTGATCTACCCACCCGCAATAGCCTTAATCGTCACCAGCTTGGTCCACCTGCTGGTCCCGCGTCGCCAGTTACCACTGACCTACCGCACCGGTGTCTATGTCGCGCTGATCTTCTCGGCCCTTGATCTGATCGTGTCCAACAATCTGTTCGGTGCTGAGGTCCTGGCCGAGCCACTGGCGATCATCCCGTTGTTCTCAGCGGGACTGGGATGGATGGTCCCCACCGTCGTGGCAGCAACCATTGCCTTCATCTTCGATATGCAGCGCGGCCTGACCCGAGATGATGACCTCGTCTCAGGAGAAATCCGCGACCCTCTCCAAAGAGATGAGACGCCATCGTCCGACACGAGCCAGGCACTGAATCGCTCCTAGAGGCTCGCCTTTGACGCAAAGACCCTGTTCACAAATCGATGACATGAGCGGGGCTCGGTCGTCTTATTCCCAGTTAGCCCCCATCCTGCCGAGTTCTTCCCTGCAATCCGTGACATGTCGAACGTGGACCCTTTGTTTGAGGATGAGCGTGATTCCGCTACTTCCCTTTATGTGCAACGAAAAAGCCCGCCAACTCAACGAGTTAGCGGGCCTAGGGTGGAGACGCCGGGAATCGAACCCGGGTCCGATGTGAACTTCAGTAGGCTTCTCCGTGCGCAGTCTGTTCTGAAGTTTTATCGACCTCGATCGTCCCACAGACAGGCGATCGTTCAGGTCTAGTCGGCTTCAGGTCTTCGTTGATTCCCCCGACAGGGTCAACGAACAGTGGCTATCTAATCGACGCCAGACACCGGGCCGATAGCATTCCCGGGCTGACGGACTCGATCACTGATTAGGCAGCGAGAGCGAAGTCAGTGCGCTTAGATTCGGCACTTAATTGATTGCAAAGGGCGTTTACGAGATGACTTTGCGTCCTCGGCACGCTTCCCTTACCTCAACTCACATCGTCGAAACCGATCGTCCCCTCTTCGATTATGTTCCACGAAATCGTGGATACACCAGAATAACCCGTCGAAAGTCCGCCCGCAAGTCACGCGAGCTCCCTGATTGCCCGGGAGCTGTGTTCTTCTGCAAAGAGCTAAAACTCCAACGCGGAGACCCCGCGCCGGTTGGCTTGCCGCATCGCTCGTTGTGCCTCACGCGCATCTTGCTGCTCACGAAGTGCTTGGCGCTTGTCAAAGTCACGCTTACCCTCGGCAACGGCGATCTCTACCTTGGCGATACCATTCTTAAAATAGAGCTTAAGTGGCACAATGGTAACGCCTTTGTCCTGGACAGCGCGCTCAAGCCGATTCAATTCTGCACGGTGTAGTAGCAATTTTCTCCGGCGTCGCGATGCATGGTTCGTCCAAGAACCGTTGAGGTATTCAGGAATGTAGACCTGTTCGAGGTAGAGCTCACCATTGGTAAACTGGGCGAACCCATCACCAATCGAGGCTTGTCCCTCGCGTAGTGATTTAACCTCAGTTCCCATCAGAGACAGCCCGGCTTCATAGGTATCTTTGATCGTGTAGTTGTGACGAGCTTTCCGGTTCGAGGCAACAACCTGGCTATTGGGGTCAGGTGTTTTTTTCCCGTTCGATTTCTTCGCCATCGTCAGCCTCACCTCTTCCCCAAGATCTCGTTGAACATACCGGGCACATCTTGTCGATCAACCCAAAAATTATACACGTCGGCCCTCTCCGAAGTCATCTAACGGGTCAGAGAGGGTCGCGACGTGGAAATAGTTAGAGCAAGCCCTCGGGGTCAACCGCGGTCCCGTCTAACAGCGTTTCAAAGTGCAAATGGCACCCGGTGGAGTTACCGGTTGTGCCGGTATAACCGATGACGTCACCCTGGTTGACCTTCTGACCTGGACTGACGACGTAACGGGTCATGTGATGGTACTTTGTGGCCAATAGCCGACCGTTAACCTGCCCGTGCGAAATGACGACGCGACGACCCGAGGTCCACACGGCCCAGTCAGCGTTCATGACCGTGCCGGACGCGGCGGCCTTGATCGGTAGACCACAGCCACCGCCATAGTCGATTCCGGTGTGAACGTATCCGCCAGCTCCTCCATAGTCAAAAGTTCCGGCTGGGGTGGGACGCCACCCAAATCCAGAAGTCTGGTAGGTATTGAGGGGAGGAACCAGACCCCACGCCGAGGAACTGCTGGAAGGTTTCGAGGATCCCGAGGAGCCCGATGATTTGGACGACTCGTTGGCCGCAGCCTCTTCTGTGACTTTTTGGTCTGCGTCACGCGAGGCCTTAGAGGCTTCTTCGGCCTTTTTCCGTGCTTCTTCAGCCTCCTTGCGCTGACGTTCCGACGCCTTAGCGGCCGCTGCTCGTTCCTCTGCTTCACGAGCCTTACGTTCCGCTTCTTCTGCTTCCTTGCGTTTGCGTTCAGCCTCTTCGACTGCCTCTTGGTATTGGCCTTCTAAGTCCGAGGTTGCTGATTCTTGATCGAGCAACTCCCGCTGACGCTGAGCGATGTCTTCGTTCACCGAAGATTGCTCGGCGCGGTTCTCGTCGATCTGCTTCTGAATCTTCGGACGTTCGGCCTTCAGTTCTTCAGTGAGCCGCTCGGTGTCGGATACCATCGTGTCCAATTCCTTCTTTGCGGCTCGAGCCTCGTCACGGGCTTTTTCTTCAGCTTCGAGAGCTTCCTCGGCCTGTGCCTGTAGCTCTTCGATTTCTTGTTCCACGCCGGCGAGACGTGCGTCCGCATTACGGTCGGTTGCTGCCTGCTGGGAGGCCTGGGAAGACCGTGAGGATTGGATGCGTAGCGCCTGCTGAGTCAGTCCCATAGTCTCGGGCAGGGAGGAATCAGAAACACCGAGCATAAACGACAGATCTTGCGAGACCCCGCCACGCCGGTAGGCCTGGTGGGCAATCTGGCCAACTTCCTCGCGCGCTTGTGCAACCTGTTGTTCCGAGTCATCGATCTCGGCCTGAATTTCCTGACGACGTTGCTGGGCTGAGGTCAATCGACTCTTGAGCGACTGCACTTCATCCACGGCAGCTTGCACTCGAGACTCTGCGTCTTCAACAGCCTGTTGCGCACCGGGCAACTGCTCTTGCAACTCGTTGAGCTCCGTGACCTTTTTCCGGATGTCCTCATCGAGCCCTTCCAGGTTGGCATTCAAGTCGCCCCGGTCAGACTCCAGTTTTTGCTTTTGGCTTTCCAAATCCGACAAGGAATCAGACAAGTCTGATTCCTGCTGACGCGATTCGTCCAGCTGCTGTTGCAACTCATCGACCTTATCCTGCGCATGGGCTGGCGCGATACTGCTGACTGTCAGCACCGCCATCAAGCCAGTCGCAATAACACACAGAGGTAGCCGGTTACGGCTCATGAAAAGTACTCCTTCACGGAACGGGGGAAGACGAAGGACTCAAGCAGGCCACTGCCGAGCTAGACCTTGAGGTATCGCCGCAATGTCAACCAGGACGAGACCGCAGCCAGAACCACGGCAATCACTATCAACAATGGTATGAGAACGAGGGCATCTTGCCCGGATATAAAGCCAGTGTCTGGATATTGGGTGGCCAACCAGTTACCAACAAAGAACTCTGCCAGTGCCCACGTCGTCACCGATGCCAGCACCGCGCCAAGGACCGCCGCCAACACACCTTCTGCCAGAAACGGGAGTTGGATCATGGATTTGGAGGCGCCGACCAAGCGCATAATCCCGGTCTCGCGTCGGCGGGAGAAGGCGGAGAGCCGGATGGTGGTCGCGATCAAAAGCGTTGCTGTCACCAACATCACCACGGCCAGTCCGACCGCAACGACTGAGGCGATGTTCATGATTGCAAATAACGACTCCAGCAATTCTCGCTGATCTGAGACCTCCTCAACGCCCGGCATATTGGCGAACATCTCGTTGATCACTTCGTATTGTTCGGGGTCTACCAATTTCACCCGGAATGATTCCGGGAGCTGGTCAGCCGTGACTACCTCAGCCATTTCGGAGTTGGCAAACTGCTCTTGGAAAATCTCCAACGCCATCTCTTGAGACTCGTACTCGTAGCTGTCGACATACTCTGCTGCTTGCGGCGATTCGAGCTGGTCTTCAATGGCCTGGCGTTGTTCATCGGTCACCGCGCCCGCCGAACAGGCCGCCGACAGGGAATTTTCGGTACACAAGAAGATCGCCACTTCAACCCGGTCGTACCAATAGCCCTTCATCTGGTTAATTTGTTGCTGAAGGAGACCGGCGGCTCCGACGAAGGTCAGGGACACAAAAGTCACCAGAATGACCGAGATGACCATCGAGAGGTTTCGGCGAATACCAGAGAAAGTCTCGCCGAAAATAAACCTAACTCTCACTGCTGACCCTCCTGGACGATCTGTTCCTGAACTGCCTCACCGCGCCGTGTGGCACGACGTGGCATCGGCTGGTCATCTCCATAGGCCTGCAGCTGGCGCTCGTGTTCAGGACTAATGGAGGGAGAGTAACCGCCTTCGGCTTCATCACGCACAATACGACCATCCACAAGTTCCACCACACGCTTTTTCATCGAGTTAACGATGTCGTGATCGTGGGTCGCCATCACCACGGTAGTGCCGTTCTGGTTGATCTTGTCCAGAACTTCCATAATTCCCCAGGACGTTTCGGGGTCGAGGTTACCGGTGGGCTCATCGGCCAACAGAATCGCCGGGCGGTTCACAACCGCACGAGCAATCGCCACGCGCTGTTGCTCACCACCGGATAGCTCGTGTGGCATCCGCTTCTCTTTCCCCGCCAACCCCACGGTCTCGAGCACATCGGGCACGTTTTGGCTGATCAAGGCATTACGTTTGCCTAACACTTGCATTGCAAAGGCCACGTTGGCAAACACGGTTTTGTTCGGCAACAACCGAAAGTCCTGAAAGACCACGCCCAAACCGCGTCGCAGGTGAGGAACCCGCCAGCTCGGCAGTTTGGCGACGTTTTTTCCTGAGACGTAGACGGAACCGGAGCTTGCACGTTCTTCTCGCTGGACCAGTCGGATAAAAGTTGATTTACCGGATCCGGAGGCACCAACTAAGAAGACGAACTCACCGCGTTCTATTTCAACGGTCACGTCTTCGAGTGCTGGTCGCGAGGTACGGTGATAAACCTTCGTGACATCTTCGAATCGAATCATGTTCTACTCCGACCGGGCAGAATACCCGCCGGCGGTGTGGCCTAATCGGGGAAGTCTTCCAGCGCCGGCCCTTCAAGAATAGTCACGAATTGGTAACCGTTGTGGGAGGCTGAGCCATGAGAGATGCTGTGTCGCCGAAGTCGATTAGTTCTCGTCCTCGCCGTCATGCCGGTCACCGGCACGCCACCGGATGCCAGCATCGATAAAGTCATCAATTTCGCCGTTGAAGACCTTGTCGGGGTTACCTTCCTCGTGCCCGGTCCGCAGATCTTTCACCATCTGATAGGGATTGAGCACATAAGAGCGCATTTGATCACCCCAGCTGGCTTTTACGTCACCGGCGAGTTCTTTCTTCTTGGCATCTTCTTCCTGCTGGCGTAGCAACAGCAACCGCGACTGCAAGACCCGCAGGGCAGCAGCGCGGTTTTGAATCTGAGACTTCTCGTTCTGCATCGACACCACGATCCCGGTGGGAATATGGGTCATACGCACCGCAGAGTCGGTGGTGTTGACCGACTGACCACCAGGGCCTGAGGAACGGAACACATCGATCTTCAGCTCTGTCTCGGGAATCTCCAGCGAGTCATCGGATTCAATCACCGGCACGACTTCAACCGCGGCGAAGGAGGTCTGTCGACGTCCCTGGTTGTCGAAAGGAGAAATACGGACCAAACGGTGCGTTCCGGCTTCAACCGATAACGTTCCATATGCGTATTCAGCATTGACCTCAAAAGTTGCCGACTTCATCCCAGCTTCTTCGGCATAAGAGGTGTCCATCACCTTGGTCGGGTACCCGTGGCGTTCGGCCCAGCGCAAATACATTCGCATCAGCATCTCGGCGAAGTCGGCAGCATCCACACCACCGGCACCGGAACGAACAGTCACCACCGCCTCGCGCTCATCATATTCACCGTTGAGTAGCGTGACAGTTTCTAGCTGGCTAAGTGCATCGCGGATGCTGGAGAGCTCACTGGCCGCGTCATCCAAAATGGCCGGTTCTGACTCTTCCCTGGCCAATTCCACCATGACTTCGAGATCGTCAATGCGTGATTCCATGGTGGTCAACCGTTCCAGTTCGTGCTGACGCCTCGAGAGCTTGGAGGTGATTTTTTGAGCCTCATCAGGGTTGTCCCATAGATCAGGTGCCGCGGCCTGACGGGATAGCTCCTCGACGTCAGCGCGAATCTGCGGCAAGTCGGAAACTTCCGCAATCGAGGCATAGGTAGAACGTAGACCCGCGATCTCGGCGGGGAAATCAATTTCAGCCATGACCCTCCAAGCCTACGTCATCTGAGCCGGAGGGCAGAAAACGACTCAGCGTTGCAGACTGGTGCGAGCGCTGGACTCTGCGTGAACCTCTACCCCATCGGGAAGAAACCAACTCACCACCGGGACCTCCGCCTGTGCAGTCAACTCCACCACCACTGTATCCCCGCCAAGGACTCGGACATCGACGACGTCAAGGTCGCCGAACCGCTGGTAGGCCCCCGAAGAATTGAGATAGTCTTCAACCCGACCCCGGGCCGACCGGGCATTGAGTCTTGGCGTTTGGGTTACCACGCTGTTGCTATTGGGTTCTGAGATGGCAGGTGTATCAAGACGAAAGTCGGCGGCCGCCACGGATGCCACAGTGTCGGCGGTCGATAGGAGCTTGCGCGACTGGAGATTGACCTGCGTGATTGCCAAGATCGTGACCGCACAGGACAACAAGACGGCGCATATCCCCATCAGCAAAATGCTGGTCTGTCCTGAATCTTCGCACATTCGGACACGCCATCGAGCTAGTACCTTACTCAAATTCACCCACTTGATAGTCAGCGACTGAGTTCAACGTGGCCACGCTGGTCGGGTTACCTAAGATACTGGGAACCAGCGGAAGACCCACACTAGTGGATATTTCGATCTGCGCTAGTGAGCCCGGAGCGGTGCAACTGTCTGGTGAGCAGTGAATGGCGACGGTAATTTGGTCTGGATCAACGCCGTAATCCTCCACGGTTCGCTCAATGCTGGCTCTGGCTCGTTGCTCGCCCTGTTCATCGTCCGAAGCCTGCGCAAGCATTCTCACGCCCTGATCAGCCGCTGCAACGGTGGCGTAGCCGGCGGATTGGATCTGGGCGATGAGTACTAAGAAATAGATCACCGGCACCAGTAGTACGGCAGCAAGTACCGTGAATTCCACGGTCGAAGACCCCTCATCGGCGCGATGGTCGCATCTATTGGGTGAAGCTATACGCATGGCCACTCACCTCCCACGTGACAGGAGCGGCGACGAACCCAACCATGGGAATGCCGTGCTCGACGGTGATGGTAATCAACTCCGCTCCATCACCACCGGGTACTGCGGAAACCTGAGCACTCACCTGAGCCTGCGAAGCCCCCGGTATCGACTCGGTCAGCAACGTCTCGGCCCGCTCCACGCCGTCGCTGACGGACTTATCAGCTAGCCCCGCATAACGGGCGCCTGCTGAGGCCGCGTCAATCATCGTATTGCGCGTGTGAATAATGACCGCTAGTTGCATGATCGAAACCATCAGCACCGCAATGACGGCGATGATCATGGTTGATTCCGCCACGGCGGAGCCACGCTCACGTCGCAACGAGCCGATGGATTCCCACATCTTAGTTTGTTGAAACTTGATCGATCGCCTGGTTGAAGAGGTCTGCCAGAGCCGGGCCGGCAAGTGCCAGCAGGCCAGCCACCAGCACAGCCGACATCAGGGTAATCATCACCCAGCCTGGAACATCTCCTCGTTCATCTCGTCCCAGGCGCTGGAGTGAATTGGACATCCAGATCATCAACGTAATCAGGCTCTTCATAGTGTGTCTCCTTCTTGTCGTGACTTACTCGTCGTGGATTTCTGGTCATTCCTTTTTTTGGGGGGTGATCTAGTCTGTATTGCTCGAAACTCTCAAACACCGAGGTTCAATAGCGAGAGGCCCGGATAGACGGCAAAGAGGACTGTCAGAGGCAGGATGCCGAAGATCAATGGGGCCATCATGCCGATCTCTTTCTTGCCCGCGACTTCCATCAAGTTTCGTTTCGACATCTCACGGACATCATGGGCTTGTGCCCTTAAGACCTGCGACAGCGGAGTACCGCGTTCCAAGGCCACCAAGAGCCCAGAGATGAATCGTTCGACGGCCGGTATCTGGACCCGGTGGTCACAGGACCGCAGGGCAGTAGCGAAGCTGGAACCGGCATGGAGATCTCGCATCACGCGATCAAATTCGGTAGCCAGCTCTCCCTCAGCGGAGTTGGCCACCCGTTCGATGGCACCCTGTGCAGTGTCTCCGGCCGATACTGACAAAGCAACTAGTTCGGTCACGGTGGGAAACTCCGCCAAGATACGGGCTTTGCGACGAGATACCTGGGAGCTGAGAACATTATCCCGCAAGAAGAAACCCAGGACGCCAAGGCCAAGAACCACGATGACGCCTAGCAGGGGCGTGAGTGAGTAGTTCACGGCAAGCCCGATACTGACCACCATTCCGGCGGATGCTCCAAGTAGGGCATACATGAGTTGCTCTGTGCGATACTGTGCCACGGTCATCTCGAGGCCAGCACTCCACAGTTTTCTCTGTAATTGGTCAGAACCGAGGTTCATCATATCCAGCAGTCTGGCCACTCGACCCAGCAACGGGGCGGCCAACTTGTAGATCGTACCGAGGACCCCACTGGGCCGAGCCGTCACCGGTGCCGTCGCAGGAGCAAATCCCCGGAGCTGAGGTTGGACGCGCTGGACTAGCGAGGGCGACCCACCTGTCCACACGACCAACATGATCAATACAAGACCGGTACCTAAAAGTGCCCCGCACCCTAAGGCCAACCAACTTGGCACGCTCATAAAACTCTCCTCTCAGCCGGAAGAGCCCCAATCCTGCGCATTAGCCAATAGCACAAGGCACTAACCACCACGCCGAACAGCAACACGAGCATGCCTGCCATCGTTTGATAAGCAGCCAACGCCTGCGGTTGTGTTGCCAAAAGTAGTAGCACGACCCACGGCGCGACCACAGCCAGACGCGCCCCGTTGATAGTCCAAGACTGTCGCGCTTCCAGTTCAGCTCGAGTTTGTGCCTCTTCACGCAAAAAGTCCGCCAAGGTCTCCAGTACTGCACCAATATCTGCGCTACCGACATCCCGGGTCATCATCAACGATGCCGCCAGCCGATCGGCTACTGGATCGGCCAGACGCTCCTTAAGGCGTGTTAGGGCACCAGAGAATCGCATTCCGGCCCGATAATCTGCGGTGAAATCTTCCAACGCGGGTCTGAGTTCTTCGGGACCGTGAATCGCCAATTGTGACAACGCCTCGGGCAACGTCAATCCGGCACGAATCGCGGACCGTAAATGGTCTACCGCCTCGGGCCATACCTCGCGCATCGTCGCTTGCCGTTTTCTGGCTGACGATTTCAAGATGCCAAATGGAAGCAGAGCTGCGAAGAGTCCAAAGCAGATCCCCAACGGAACCGCTCTCGTCAGGGCAATCATGACCAGCCCCACCACCAAAGCCAAAATGGCCGAACTAGCCACGACAGTGGGGACGGTAATGCGTTCGATCCCAGAACGAATAACCAGGTGCTGAAGTCCTGACACGCGAGAGGGCTTGCGACTCTCCTGGGCAGGCTGGGCCCACCATGACAGCCAAATCAGGAGTAGCCCGACCCCTAGGATGAGCCCGAGCAACACGCTCATGCGTTCGCGCCCATCAAAGCGCGGACGTCCATACCGTGGTCACGAAACTTTTTGCTATCCACCAAGCCGCTGGGGTTAAAAACTAGTTCGTGCTCTGGTCGATGAAAGACTGGAGCCGATTCGATCACACCGGCTTCGACACGTTGCCCGACCGCACGGATCTCAGCTATCCGTCGCTGTCCTCGGCGGTCTTTTTCACAGTGCACCACCAGGTCAAAACAACTGGTCACCGTCGGGACCACGAATTGTGAGGTGATATTGTCCCCTGCCAATAAAGGTAGCGTGCAGATTTTGGTGAGTGCATCCTGGGCACTGTTGGCGTGCACCGAGCACATTCCCGACAGTCCGGCGTTCATCGCAATGAGCATGTCCAAGCTTTCGGCCTCGCGGACCTCTCCGACAATAATCCGGTCCGGACGCATCCGCAGGGCTTCTTTTACCAGGCGACGCAACGAAATCTCACCATAACCTTCCAGATTGGCCTGCCGACACTGCATGCTCACCACGTCACGAACCGGTATCTGCAGTTCAAAGATCTCCTCAACGGTAATCACTCGCTCTCTGGCCCCGATGGCAGCGGATAGACAATTCAACAGAGTGGTTTTCCCGGCTTGAGTGGCACCGGACACCAGAATGTTCAGCCCGGCAGTCACGGCAGCCTCTAAAAACATGGCGGCTTGAGCGGTTAGCGAGCGGGTACGGACCAAATCCTGAAGGTTGTGCGCTCGAACAACGAATTTTCGAATGTTAACGGCCCAGTGTTGTGCCGTAATCTCCGGAATAACCACGTGGAGCCGTGATCCGTCGGGTAAGGCAGCGTCAACGAACGGTGAGGACAGGTCGAGTCGACGCCCCGAACTTTTCAGCATCTTCTCGACCAAGTCTCGAACCTGTTGCGCACTCAACGAGACATTGGTCAACTCTGTGGTGCCACCGCGAGCGCAGAAAACTTGGTCGGGAGAGTTGATCCAGATTTCTTCGACAGAATCATCGTCCAGCAGCCGTTGCAGCGGTCCGAAACCAGCGACAGCGTCTAGCACGGCTTTTTGAGCAACCTCACGATCGGCCAAAACCGGCACGCTGCCTGTCAGTGAACGCGCATCATAGTTCTGTGTGACGTGGTAGACGAGGTCTCGAACTGCAGTGAGATCTTTAGAAGGGTCAATATTGGATCGGCGTATCTCTTCGCGAACTTCTGTTTCCAGTATGCGCAAAGCGTCCATCGAATCATTGCTCCCCTTCAGCAACCAAAACTGTCGTCTGACATCACAAAACTGTGACCCCACTCACTGTAAACAATAAATTGAGCTGAGAAAACAGTGGTTCCTGAAATTTCTGGATAATTTATATTATCCACAGGTCTTACAAATACTCTCGACGCATTCGTACCCGGCGACGAAGATAGAACCGACCAGAAACCCATGACACACCGGATTGACGATGCTTCTTGAGCTCTTCGGACTAGCAACTCCGCAACCGCCCCGATGGGTGCTTGAAAACCTTCCCGCGGGTGGCGGTGCTGAATTGGAACAGCTGATCAGACAGCACGCAGAAGCCCAGCTACGGGACTACCAGTTGTGGTTCGAGCAACGTCGCTTGGCGGACCTCGATCACACTCAGCTCACCCAATGTTGCGAGCATGTGCCCTCGGCCGGTCATGTCCTGCGGCTGATTGCCCGGCCTGACCACGCAATACCAAAGGAACGGATAGATCATCCTGGGTTGAATCTCGTGACTACTACCGGACCTGACGCCGGGCGTCTTGTGCCGGTCACACGAGAACCATTGTCCGTGGGCCGACAGCACGCGCACTATCAAATCAACGATCCGTATCTGCTCGATCGTGATTTCAGCGTGCATCTGACGCAGCACACCACCCAGTTGACAACCTACAGCCCGCTAACACAACCTGCCGAAACGTCGCACGAGAGATCGGTTTCATCGCAGTGGCCGGCACAAGAGACTCTGTCCAGAGGGCAGACAAGTTTTCGTCTCGTCTCCCCGCACTATCCCCGGCTGCCAGAGTTAAGGGCCCCAGCCGTACTGGAGATTGATCCGGGCCCGGAGCCTCAGCCGCCGAATGTTGTGCTTCAACTGGTAATGGCAGCCAGTCCGATGATCATCGGACTGGTGATGATGGTTGTCACAGGAATGTGGTATTTCCTGCTCTTCAGCGCGATTTCGGTGATCGTCGCCGTGGTCATGATCAGTCAATATCGCGCGAAACGCCGGAAGTTTATCGCAACGATCACCCGACTATCTACCGAACAGGGACAACACCGACTGAATGAAACATACACTCCAGACCAACTGCGTTTCGCTCTGCGATCTATCGCCCCAGATCCGCTCGGGCTGCTCCGACCGCATTTAGCAACTCCAACCATCCGCTGGGGAGACGGGATCCTCGCGGTCAAGCTTGTGCGGAGTGACGCCGACGAGAAATGGGCGCAGCATACCCAAGTTCATACCGCTATCGCCCAACATCTGGCTCCAGGCTCAACCACCGTGGTCCGCGGGCTACCCGAACAGCTTGCCTCGGTCACACACTGGCTGCTGGCACAGTGCCACCATCACGCAGCGGCCACCCAACAACGTGTCTGGGTCCATACGAATTCCGAACGGGACAAGGAACTGATCGATTCCGTCCTACCATCAACAATCATTGATACGACCGGTACGCTCACTCGGGACGACCTGGACCAAAAATTCGCCCGTACTCCCCTGGTACGGATTGAACAGGTAGACGAGAACTGTCCCAGACCTCCGGCCAGCCAAGAGGTGGTGTTTGATGTTAGCGATGGCTCAGTATCAGGTCTGGGCCAAGATATCTCGCAGATCAACTTCTTTGGGATAAGTGTCACCACTTTAGATTTGGTTACTTCACGCCTACTCAGCCAATTACCGGCAACCAGGAGTCATAGCCCGCTGTTGAGCCTTCCGTCTACATTTTTTACCGCTCATAGCTCGGGAGATCTGCGGGTGGAGATCGATGCCAGAGATAGCGCCGACGCTTTAGATCTGGTCGCAGACGGACCACATGTGTTGATTACCGGCACGACCGGATCGGGAAAATCTGAGCTCTTACTGACTGTTCTAGCCCAACTAGCGATGAACTACCCTGCGGACCAGCTATCGATGGTACTCCTCGATTTTAAAGGTGGTTCCTCCTTCGCGGTCCTCGAGGACCTGCCACATGTGATGGCGGTGGAAACCAACCTCAGCGCCGGACTATCTTTGCGATCTTTGGGAGCTATCGAAGCCGAATTACACCGCAGAGAGAAGCTCTTTGCTGAGTATCGGGTCCCCGATTACTCATCGTTCCGACAGAACGTGCCCCATGTCGTCTTGCCACGGCTTGTGGTGGCCATCGATGAACTGAAAATGCTAATCGAAGACCACCGTCAAGCCCAAGATGTTCTGATCCGCCTCGCCTCCACGGGACGCTCACTGGGATTCCATTTGGTGTTGGCAACACAGCGGGCTCAGGGGACCGTGACCTCTGACGTGCGGGCGAATCTGGGCTCGGTACTCTGTCTTCGCACAGCAACAGAACAAGATTCCTGGGACCTGATCGGTGATGCCTCGGCCTATCGCATCAGCGCTTCTCAGCCAGGACGTGGGATTCTGCGTCGCGGACCGGCCGAGTCCGAGATCTTTCAGACTCCTATTATGCGACTACCTTCTGAACCGGTCACGCTCACCCCAGTCTCCGCCGATCGCCCGGTGTCGACAAAGACTGTCGCCACCACGAAGTGGCCACGGGTGGTATCCATGATTACCCAAGCCCATGAACAGGCCGGTCTGTTATGTCCTGACCCCATTGTCTTGCCTTCGCTACCCGAGCACTGGAATCCTAGCACTCAGAGCACAGACCCGTTAACACCGACATCAGGCATGATCCTAGGGCTCGTCGACCACCCAACCGAACGGATGCAAGCTCCGATATGGTGGAACCCCAAGACAACTTCTTCCGAGGCAACGCCTCAGAGCGGACGAAAACCCTGGATCCTAACCGGTTCTTTAGCCGTCATCGGCGCCAGCGGATCTGGTGCCGAAAAACTGCTAGATCGGGCAGTCCCGGCGTTCTTCACCCAGCACCACCAAGGGGACCCTTCGCCAAGGATTGCCAACAAGGTGGCCCTCTTTGATGGTCGCCCCCATCGAGAAGAATCCTCAGTGGAACGAGCAATCCACATAACGGAGAGTTCTCAGAACAGATGGTCGTTCCATGCTGAGTGCACCGGTGAAGAACTCGAAGAGGCTCTAGCGACCTTGAGAGAAATCCTTCAAGCTGGCCAACAGCTCACCATCATTATTCGACATTTTTCGGCGTGGGCCTCAAGAATCCCTGGTCGAGGCTTCGAGAGTTTTGAAGACCGTTTAATGACGCTGATCCGCGACTTCCCCAACACACTGAAAATCCTGATACATGGTGGCCGAGAATTGGCCGCGGGGCGCACCGTGGGGCTGATTACCGACCGGATATATCTGGGGTTCGGCTCAACCGAGGAACACCGTATGGTCTGGCCACGGATACGTCAAGCCCCACATATTCCATATCGTGGTGTCCTCGTGGGACGAGGATGGCCTGTACAAGGCCTGGAAATTCAGCTTGCTGAATGATATTGCATGGCCGAGGCATACATGCACACGGTGGCGGCGGTAGCAACATTTAGAGACTCAGCCTGGCCATACATCGGCACCGCGATCGACTGGACGGCCAGGTGTCGCTCATCATCGCTAAGCCCTTGTGCCTCATTACCAAACATCCAGGCCGTCGGGTCGGCCAATTGTGCCTCGCTCAGCATGTCTAGTGTGGTCTGTCCGTACCCGTCAGCCGCCAATAATTTCATTCCGGTCGCGGACAGTTCGGGTGCCAGTTCTCCGATATCAAGGCGAGACAAGACGGGGAGATGAAATAAAGAACCAGCCGTGGAGCGGACGACCTTCGGACTGAAGGGGTCCACGCTACCGCTAGTCAGAAACACCCCATCAGCACCCACCGCATCGGCCACACGGATAATCGTGCCGACATTTCCAGGATCCTGTACTCGGCACAGCACCGCGACCAAATGCAACCCGGCTAAGTCAAGCTGCTCTGGCTGTTCAGGTATTGCGCAAACAGCCAAGATCGATTGCGGTGACTGAGTATCGGACATGGCTTCTAAGACGTCCTGAGAAATCTCTGCAGCATAGACATTACGTCGCCGGACGACGTCCTGGACAAGACCAAATAATGCCGGATCAGAGGATTCGAGCTCCGAGGTCCAGTAAAGTTGATCAATCACACATCCCGGTCTCCAGCTCGCACGACGCTGTGATGCCGACGGTGTCTTTGCCTGAAGTTGCCCGGTTTCTGCTTTGAGCGCTTCCCGGACGGTTTGCGGTCCTTCAGCCAGAAACAGCCCTTGGCGACGACGCACAGCAGAACGCCCCCCCAAACCTGCGACGTGTTTAACTCGATCGGATCGAGCGTTGTCCAGGAACGGGACGGGGCATTCAGTGCTCATCGGTATGCAGGTCGTTACGGTAGACGCAGAATACCAACGGACTAGCTGGCAGCCGGGGCGTTGACGTCCTCAGGCAGAGCGTTCTTAGCCTGCTCGACGATTTTGGCGAAAGTAGCTGCATCAGAAACAGCAATCTCAGCCAGCATACGACGGTCCAGCTCAAGGCCCGCCAAGCGTACGCCCTGGATGAAACGGTTGTAGGTCATTCCGTTCGCTCGAGCAGCAGCATTAATACGGGTAATCCATAGACGGCGGAAGTCACCCTTACGCTTGTGCCGGTGTTGGTAGTTGTATACATACGAGTGCAACAGCTGTTCTTTGGCCTTGCGGTACAGGCGAGAGCGCTGTCCGCGGTAGCCGGAAGCCCGCTCCAAGACGGTCCGGCGTTTCTTCTGGGCGTTAACCGCCCGCTTCACACGTGCCACGCGTATCTCCTTCAGTAGTCGATGATCGGCGGGGTCTTAGCTACACGGCCCCACCACAAAGTTGTGTGTAAAAAGAATGCTTAGATACCCAGCATTTTCCGGATACGACGAGTGTCACCCTTGGTCACCGCGACATCGCCCTTCAAACGACGAGTCAGTCGCGACGACTTGTGTTCCAGGTAGTGGCGACGGTTGGCACGCTGACGCATCAGCTTTCCGGTACCGGACACGCGGAAGCGCTTTGCGGCACCCTTGTGAGTTTTCATCTTCGGCATAGTTGCCGTTCTCCTTCGTGGTTGTGCTGACTCCCCCAGGAAGTCAGACTGAGCTCGGTGCCCTCCACCAAACTCTGTTGCCCTTCATCGCGTGATCGATGCGGGTACGGGTTCATCGTGACCGCTGAGCTAGCTCTTCCGAGGTGCCCGCGGCTTGGGCCCCGGCTTCGGAGCCTGGGAGGAAGACGTTGCTGAGGAACCCATCTTCTTCAGTTCCTCGGGCATGGCGTCTCCCACCAAATTCTTGACCTCGCGGTCCTTGGCCTGTTGCTCTCTGGCGGCCTTCGCTGCAGCAGCAGCCCGGTCGCGACGAGAGCCACCGCCAGAGCGTTGCGGTGACGACGGCTTCTTCGCGTCTTTCTTATCTCTGCGGTTACGCAACGGACCCACAACCATCACCATGTTGCGACCGTCCTGTCGCGGAGCAGATTCAACTTCGCCATACTCAGCTACGTCTTCAGCAAACTTCTCCAAGAGCTGGATCCCCAACTCTGGGCGCTGTTGTTCACGGCCACGGAACTGAATCATCGCCTTGACCTTGTCCCCAGATTTCAGGAACTTTTTGGCCCGGCCAGTCTTGGTCTCATAGTCGTGAGTATCAATCTTCAGACGGAACCGCACCTCTTTGAGTGTTGTTGAGGCTTGCTTCTTCTTCGATTGACGGGCCTTGACCGCAGCTTCGTATTTCCATTTGCCAAAGTCCATGAGTTTAGCCACAGGGGGTTTGGCTTTAGGAGCAACCTCAACAAGATCCAGATCCGCTTCGACCGCCAGACGCAAGGCGTCTTCAACACGCACGATTCCGACTTGTTCACCCTGCGGGCCGACAAGGCGGACCTCTGGCACGCGAATGCGTTCATTGATTCTAGGCTCGTTAATGCTGTTCTCCTCAAATAGTCTGTCGCAACGGCACAGGGCCACCGCGTTACCTCGCGGAATCGTGACACAAAAAATGCCTCCCTGTCAGACAGTGGAGGCTAAAACGTCACTCTGAGATGTTGAAAGCGTGACGTCTCTTCAAGGGACTGCTCAGCAATACCCTTGGCATAACCCGGAAACTCGGTATCGTCGCGATACTTCCTGCTAGCGCGGGTGGGAGCAAACCTCCACTTGTCTACCGACCTATGGTAGCAGGTCTCGCCTCGATATCCAACGCAGTCCCGGCGACCCGCGGGGTAAACCTTGAGCAATATCCATAGAGCTATGCCAAGCTTAGACCTATGACAGAACCACACTCCCACGACCACCTGTCCGACGAGCAACTCGACGACCTCCAGCACGGGGTCGAGGATCAGGTTCGCGAAATTCAGGACGTTCCTGCCGTGGAACTCATTAATACCACCGCAATCCACCTGATGACCGCAGCAGCGGTGAAATGCGGACTGGCGGACCTGCCCGATGCCGCAGAACAAACTGACCTCGATGAGGCCCGCAAGCTCATCACGGCCTTGGCCGGTCTGGTCACGGCAGCTGCCCCGGAAATCGGTGGGGCACACGCGGCTCCCCTACGTGATGGACTGCGCACCCTGCAACTCGCTTTCCGCGAGGCCTCAACCGTCCCAGATGAACACGGCAAAGGCCCTGGCGAGAAGTTTACCGGCCCCGTCTACGGTTGACTCACGCTACGAATCTATTCTCATCCCCGCTACCTACCCGGTATATACCAGGCCGGTAGTGGGCTTGAGCTAGCGTCAACTTGGCTACCGTTCAGGTTCTCGTCGGGTGATGTGGGCATTCACTGCCGGGCTAAACAATATGACTAACGCTACGGCCGCAGGGACAAGGAACGCGATGCCATACCACCAGTCAGCCGTGGAGAAGTAGTTAAAAGACAGGACAATGGCGAACAGCTCAATCACCATGACCGCTGCCCTGGTCCAGGCTTTACCTTTTACGACGCCATAGGCTGCTACGATCAACCAGATCGCTCCGATGGCTAAGAGAAAGGCGAGGAATAGCTCTGCCCCCAGGCCTAAGGTGCCATCTCCGATGTTCAGTACGGCCAGCACAGCCGAGACCGTAAGGACAAGCCCTTGGCAACCCACAATGAGGCTGAGCAACCACACCAGTGGTGCACGACTATCCACGCGATTGTC
This sequence comes from Auritidibacter ignavus, assembly GCF_029853775.1. Taxonomy (NCBI): domain Bacteria; kingdom Bacillati; phylum Actinomycetota; class Actinomycetes; order Micrococcales; family Micrococcaceae; genus Auritidibacter; species Auritidibacter ignavus. Next base: position 120,046 of record NZ_CP122564.1, on the reverse strand, counting down.
TTCGATGATGACCACCCCTGATTGTGCCCCTTTCCGGATCATTGTCTCATACCATCACGGGCCCACCGGCCTACTCTCCACCCCACGTAGGCAAACTTCAGGTGAACTAACAGGCTAAAAGGCGCACTGTCAAGAGCGCTCACTAAAAAGACGGAATGTTATGCCCCATGCCACAGTGGACGCAAATTGAGAGTGCTGTTGTGACAAATATCTCTTCAAATTTGACATTTCGGTGACTTTAGTCTCTTGCACGGAGCAAAACCACATGAAAACATTATTAACAACAGTCGACGAGCCGGTACAGGCCGGGCTCACAGCGTCGCACCCTCTCCGTTTTCTCGCGAGTTCTTCTCATTGTCTCCTCTGACAAGCTGAACTGTTTCTTACGGACAGCGGTCGCGAGCCATACCAGCAGCGAAAAGGAGCAATTCATTATGGATTGGCGTAGTAAGGCAGCGTGCCTGGATAAGGATCCAGAGCTCTTCTTCCCGGTGGGCAACACCGGTCCCGCGTTGTTGCAGATCGAAGAAGCTAAGGCAATCTGCAACCAGTGCCCTGTCATGGAACAGTGTTTGCAGTGGGCCATCAGCACCGGTCAGGATTACGGTGTCTGGGGCGGTATGAGCGAGGACGAGCGTCGCGCACTGAAGCGCCGTAAGGCTCGTGCCCGCCGGGCTTCCTAAGCCGAAGAGCCAGCACCCTTGAGAAAAGGCCCAGACCACACTTTTGAATCAGTGCCACCGAGACTGATCTTTGACCGGTCGTTTCACCGCCCTGAGCAATCTGCCAGAGCCTGAAACGACCGGTGTTTGTCTGCAGTACACGAAGGCCACGTAGGACAGGGCTCCGGAGCCCTGTTGGCCCACTTCGGTCTTTCTCACTCCTACTCAACCGGGATACTAACCCGAGCCAAGGTGCCACGACCGCCGGGGGTTGCCAGTTGCCATGAGATTGTTCCGTGCAGGTCCGAGGCCACCAACGTGCGGATAATTTGTGTGCCCAGCCCTCCGGCACTCGTCGCTGAGGTATGCTCCGGACGATCTGGACCGCGCGTGCCCTGGTAGCCGGGCCGGCCAGGACGACCCGAGTCTTCAATCTCGACGATCAGGTGCTCAACGGGTCGTGATGTGAGCTCGGTTCCGGGCAAATTTTCCGGGATTTGGGTGCTGTAGTAGGCCCGGAACCATACCGTTCCCCCCAGTTCGGAGTCGAGGCCGTGTTCCACCGCATTGGTGGCAAGCTCGTTGACGATCAATGCCAGCGGGGTGGCCAGTTCACTCGAGAGTTGCCCGAAGGCCGTGGAGATTTCGGTGTGGATGTCCCGCCCGGTGTTAGCGATGTCTACCGCCATCGTGAATTGTTGGGAGAGCAACTCGTCCATGTCGATGCGACGATCCACCGATTGTGACAGGGTTTCGTGAACCCGGGCAATGGTATCAACCCGCCCCATGGCTAGTAGCAACTCATGTTTGGCTTCCGGGGAGGTCATGCGACGTGATTGCATGCGTAACAGCGACCCGACGGTCTGCAGATTATTCTTCACCCGGTGGTGGATTTCCTTAATGGTCGCGTCCTTACCGATCAGCTGTCGATCACGATGGCGCAGTTCGGTGACGTCTCGAATGAGTAATACGGCGGCATAACGCTCTCGGTGTCGATCTCGTAGCGGGATCGACCGTATCGACAGAGACACTTTTCGAGTTTCGATCTCTGTGGTCTCCGTGCTGACACCATAAAGAACGCTAGGTAGCAGGTGGTCGGTGTGGCCTCGCGGGGGCAGGTAGTCGGTCACGACGCGGGAAAGTTGTCGGCCTTCCAGCGGTTGCCGGATTCCGAGTTTCCGGAGCCCGGACACTGCGTTCGGCGAGATGAAGTTAACGAGGCCTTGGGCGTCTAATCGAATCATCCCGTCACCGACCCTGAGATCTGACAACGATGGCCCATGGCGTTGATCGGGTTCTGGCCACAGTCCCCTGGAGATCATCATTAATAAATCTTGGGCCGACCGGTGGTAGGCCTGTTCCAGCCGGGAAGAATGACGTTGTCGCGCGAGGTTCTTGTGCACCGACAGCACGGCCAGTACCTCGTCGCCGTCGACCACCGGCCAGACCGTGACGCCAAGAGCTGCCGAGCCTTGCAGTTGTTCGGATCCGTTGACGGGGATGCCGGTGCGCAGCACCTGCATCAGCAACGGCTGAAGTCCGGTGCGTGGGGCGGAGCCGATCAGATCGCGGATCAGCGTGGTTTGGGCGGTGAAGGGGCGGGCTTGGGCTGCTGCCACAAAGTCTGCTTGGTCGGGTTTTCCCGTCGCATCCCGGGTGTTAATACTCGGGAGCCAGAGGACCAGGTCAGAGAAGGCGAGATCGGAGAGGATCTGCCAGTCCCGAGGTAGCCGGCTGACCGCGGGTGGCAGTCGCAGAGCCGCCGTATCCGGGCCAGCCGAGGCCGGTGGCTGGGCACGATCAGATCGGTCGGGGTACCGTTCGTGGTGCATGATGCCAGCCTAGCGGGACGCGACGACGCCCCGGGAACCAAGACCGAAACGCACACTGGTCAGCCCCACCGACGGGCGGGGCTGACCAGTGGTGGCGTGTCACACCGAACCGGGGCGGACTCGGGGAGTACTCCTAGACGATCAGGGTCCGCAAACGGTGCAGAACCACCGTGAGCATCGCCAGGTCGGTGTGCTCGCCTTCTTCGGGTTGCAACTGCGCTCTGATTTCGTCGAAGAAGCCCTTGACACGGTGCACACGCCGCTTGTGGTGGGCCCGCCAGTCTTCCACGGCAGCTGAGACCTCTTCGTGGGTGTCGTAGGTGAACGCCTCGGCGGTCTGTTCCACGATGACCGAGGCCAAATCTGACAGCCACCCGTAGAGGTCTTCACGGATGGAGACGCGGGCTAGGGCATCCCAGCGGGTCCGGCGGGACAGATCGGTGATCAACTCCAGTAGCTTCTCAGCGTCGAAGTAATCCTGACCGTGGAAGTAGACCCGTGCGATACCGGCAGGATCCTGATCGAACCGGTCGGCAATGCCGGCGATATCCAACAAACTGTAGGATTCGAACAGGGTTGCCACGGTCTCTGCCAATTCGTCGCCGACGCCAGCCTCGCGGAGTTTCGTAGCACGGCTGGTGGCCGCCTGATGCATATCGCCGGTGAGCAACTGCCCGATCTTTGGTTGGACGGCTGCCACGGTGTCCTGGAACCGTTCAATACGGGAGTGCATCGGCTCGGTGGTGAGCTGGTGGTGGATCAGCCAACGCATCAGCCGGTCGGTGAGCCGGCGGACATCTTGCAACATCTGCATCCGCACCCGGTGGTCCAGCGTGGCGGGAAGATCATTGATCTGTTGTTGCAGGGCCGGTAGCTGGTAGATTTCTTCGGCGACGATGAAGGCGCGTACCAGGGTCGACAGGTCCGCGGCGGTTTCTTCCTCGGCCCGGAAGATGACGGTGATGCCGCCGGAATCGATGACGTGGTTGGCTAGGCGGGTGGCGATGATCTGGGCACCCAGCGGGTGTTGCAGGATCGCATTCTCACCGGTTTCTTGTAGCCGTTCGGGGAAATAGCGCACCAGCCACCGGCTGAACCAGGGATCGGTGACGATATCGGTTTCCTGTAGCTGCCGTGCCAGGGTGTTCTTGGCGTACGCCAGCAGGATGGACAGTTCTGGAGTGTAGACCGGTTTGCCGTCCTTCAACCGCTGGTTCAGTGTGGCATGGGAGGGGATTGATTCCAGCTCGCGGTTGAGCCCACCGTGCTCTTCCAACCAGCTCACATACCGGATCAGTGCTGGCATCCAGTTCAGGCTGAGCGATTCTTCCACGCGAAGCAACCGGTTCTGGCTGGCGTTGGTGTCTAGCACCAGGTGCCCGACCTCATCAGTCATCGAGGCCAGCAACTCCTCGCGATCCTCAGCTGTCAAATCCCCGGAGGCGATCATGTTCTCCAGCAGGATCTTGATGTTCACCTCGTGATCGGAGGCATCCACACCCGCGGAGTTGTCTACCGCGTCAGTGTTGACGCGCACGCCGTGGGCGGCAGCTTCCACGCGGCCGGCCTGGGTTGCACCCAGGTTTCCGCCTTCACCGATGATGCGTGCCCGAACCTGGGAACCGTTGATACGGATCACGTCATTGGCACGGTCCCCGACGTCCTCACTGGTTTCGGACTCGGCCTTGATGTAGGTTCCGATACCGCCGTTGTAGAGCAGGTCAACCGGTGCCTGGAGGATATAGTGAATCAACTCCTCTCCGGACGCCGAGGTCACCGATTCCTCCAGGCCCAGGGCTTCACGCATCTGCTCGGTAATCTCAATGGACTTCGACCCGCGGTCGAAGACGCCACCACCGGCGGAAATCAGGTCGCGATCGTAATCAGCCCACGTCGAACGAGGGGTGTCATACAGCCGGCGACGCTCAGTGTAGGACGCCTCGGGGTCCGGGTTGGGGTCAATAAAGATGTGCAGGTGGTTGAACGCTGCGATGAGCTTCAGATGCTGCGATCGTAGCAGTCCGTTACCGAACACGTCACCGGACATATCACCGATTCCGACCACGGTGATCGGGTCGTGATCGGCATCTAGCTCCAGAGCAGCAGCATGGGAGCGTACGGACTCCCAGGCACCACGGGCGGTAATACCCATTTGCTTGTGGTCGTAGCCGACCGACCCGCCGGAGGCAAAGGCATCGGCCAGCCAGAATCCGTATTCCGCCGAAATGGCGTTCGCTGTATCGGAGAAGGATGCGGTGCCCTTATCGGCAGCCACCACCAGGTATGGGTCGGTGCCGTCGTGGCGGATCACCCGCTCTGGGGTGATCACCGTGGTCTCTTCGGCGCCTAACTGCTGGTTATCGGTAAGATCCAGCAGACCGCGGATGAAGGTCTGATAGGCATCACGACCGGCTTCGAACCAGGCATTACGGTTTTGGGACGGATCCGGCAGACCGTGGGCAAAGAACCCGCCCTTGGCGCCAGCCGGGACGATCACGCCGTTTTTGACCTGCTGAGTTTGCACCAGGCCGAGGACTTCGGTGCGGAAATCTTCAGCGCGGTCCGACCAGCGCAGACCACCGCGGGCAATCTTGTCGTAGCGCAGGTGGGTACCAGAAACCTGGGGGCTGTGGACCCAGATCTCGAAGGCCGGGCGCGGTTGTGGAGCGAAGTTGATCCGTTGCGGCAGGATCTTAAAGCTCAAGCGAGGGCCACCACGAGCCGCCGAGGAGTTGTGGGGATCCAAGTAGGCATTGGTCCGAACGGTAGCGTCGATCACGGTGATGAAGGCCCGCAAAATACGGTCGGCGTCCAGACTGGCGACATCGTCCAGGGATGCTAAGACCTTGTCCCGGGCCTGCTCGGTGGCCTCCACCCGGGCCTGACTGGCCTCCCCGTCGCTTTCTTCGCCTTCAGCTTCGGTTGCTTGCGGGTCGAACTTGGTGGCGAATAGTTCCACCAGACCGCTGGTTGCCACCGGGTTGTTCAGCAGGGTGGTGGCCACCAACTCGAGCGAGGAGGGGAATGACAGCTGACGCAGGTAGTGGGCGTAGGCGCGCAGGATGGCGACTTGGCCCAGTGGCAGTCCGAGTTCAATACCCAGTCGGTTGAACCCATCGGAAGAGTTGGTGCCGATCAGCGTGGCCGCTGCGGTTTCTTCCAGCAGGCTGGCCACCACGGTCAGGTCGAGTTCGTGTTCGGCCTGGACCCCCAAGTCGTAGAGGAAGAACTCGCGTTGATCACTCGGGCTGATCATGAACGGGTATTCGTCAATGACGCGTAGCCCCATATCGCGGAAGACCGGGAGCACATCCGAGAGGTCTTTAGACTCTTTGGAGTAGATCTTCACCCGCGCCTGCGAGCTATCGGAAGCATCCGGGATGGCATAGACCGTGGGTTCGTTATCGTTCAGGGCGGTGAACCGGGAGATGTCCTCCAGTGCGTCTTCGACCTCGTAGCGGACTCGGTATCCGGGAGGGAAGGCCTCGTCCCAGATCTGAGCTGCATCAACGCCGCTCTCTTCGCCGAAGACGGCCACGGCTTCTATATCAATGCCTTCTTTCCACGACCGGATGGCCTGAGCCAAGTCGTGGCGCAATTGGCTCATGTCCAGCGATTCCACGACGCCAGTGTCCTGGTACTGGCTGGCAATTTTGATTCGGAAGGTGACCCGAGCCAATACTGCCTCGCCGAGGAGCACCTGGTATTCAAGGGATTCACCGTGCAGGACATCCATCAAGATGTTCTGGATGCGCTTGCGCACTGAGGTGTTGTAGCGGTCTTTGGGCAAATACACCATAGCCCGGGCGTAGCGTCCGAAAGGATCCTGATGGACATAAACGGCACTACGACGTCGCTGGCCGATATGCAGAACAGATTCCAAAGTTGCCCAAACCTGTTCTGACCCGGACTGCAAGAGCTCTTCGCGAGGGTAGGTCTCCAGATGGTCCAGCAATTGCTGTTCCGAGTGGGAGTGGGGACCGAATCCTGAAAGCCGCACCACTGCCCGCGCTGTTTCACGAGCGACAGGTAGCTCCTGAACCGGGGTGGTACGAATTTTCGCGGTGAACAAACCAATAAACCGGTTCTCTCCGGTCACCTTACCGTTCTCGTCGTAGGTCTTGATGGCCACGTAGTCCATCGGAACCTGGTTCTGCACCCGCGAGACGGCGTTCGTTTTCGTCACGATCAGCGGATTGGGTACCTGGATCTGTTGCTGACCGGACTGGGTCAGCGGCCGCCTTCCCGTTCCTTGACGTCGCGACAGGACACCGAGGCTGTTGGCACTCTCCCCGGCCAGCACCACGTCGCCATCGGCGGTGTGTTCCAGATCGTAGCGACGGTATCCCTGGAAAATGAATCCGCCCTTGACCATCCATTCCAGCAGTGCTGCCGTCTCATCGACACCACTTGTTGAAGTCGGTGCCTGCTGACGGAGTTGGTCAGCAACCTGTAGCGCCTGGGTCCGCATTTTTTCCTGGTCCCGAGCGACCAGCGAGACGTCTTCCAGACTGTCCGACAACTGTTGCTCCAGCTCTGCAACTTCCTGTTCGTCAACCTTTTCGTAAAGCCGGATGCTCATCCAGGACTCGATACTGACCGTGGTTCCTTTCGGACCCAGCAATGCGTCGGATGCGATGTTTTCGGCTGTTTCACCGCTGAGGCGGGGACCGGTGCTAGGAACCGGGAACACGGACTGCAACTCAGCTGTCTCAGCGTCACGGTGCACGATGAACATTGGGTGGTTGATCAGCTCAATCCCGTGGCCGGAGCCACTGAGCACCGCGGTCACCGAATCCACCAGGAACTGCATATCCTGTTGGACCACGTACACTGTGGTGACGTGTCCCGCATTGTGAATGTCAACGCTGGCCTCGTGCGCGGGACGAGCCATAGCGAGCTCGAGGTGGTGGTCCAGAATCGAGCGGGCATCAGCATCGCCCAGTTTCTCTCGGTCCTCTGCTGAGAGATCATGAAAATAGGCTTGTGCGAGTTCTTCCGTTCCGGTGGACTCCTTTGTCCACAGCGGTTGTGTCCGAGTCATTCAGTCCTCTATCAATAGAACGGGTCTGGTCTTTCACCGGCTCTGACCGGTCGAGAAAGATGGTCACGCCTTTGCAACCATCTTCCACCCTAGAGAGTTCTCTCAGCCGATGAAAGACTCCATGGAAGGCATATCCCGGATGAGAAAGATTTCTCAGCTAACGGCGATGACGGGCCCGCCGGAGTTGCCGACGGGTCCGGGGTTGGTCTATATGGTCCTGGTTCTCCTGGTGTCTGCACTGCCCCGCTTCGGGAGCGTGGGAGTCCGAGGCAAACAGTACATGGTGTCTCCCCGCTTCCGGCGAGAACTGCTGTTGCCGATGCTGAGCTTGATGGTGAGTGTGTTGTCGCGAGCGCGAGTCAGGCGGTTGTGGCGACAGCCGACGCGCGAGTTCGTTTACCGCGCGTCGCAACGGCGACTTCGGAGCGACTTCGATCAGTGCCTGCCCCCGCAATAAGGCGGTACGACACTGCTGGGGTTGATCCGGCAAGAAAACCTCCAGCTTCAGCTGCGGCCCAAAACGTTGCCACACCTCGGTGATGCCTCGTTTCGGGTTGAATCCAGAACTGGCCGAACTGACCTGGTTGAGCACTGGAATCACCTCCCCGGAAATCTGCTTTTCGCCGATCTGCTCAATCCCGCCGATCAAGCGCGGTAGCCCAATTGGGTCGGCGGTCCCGACCGCGACGACGGTGTCGGCGGCGTGGATGGCACTCAGCGTGGCTGCATGACGTTGTGGGGCCGGAATGTCGAAGCTGAGCTCCTCATCTTCTTCCAGCCCGAATCCGGCATCGATCACTACCAGGTCCCAGCCGCTTCGGGCCTGGGCAAAGATTGTCTGCAAGGAGCTGGGGCGCAACTCTGCCCACCGGTCCGGTCGTGTCAGGCCGGTTAACACGTCGAGATACTGACCGCCCACACCGACCCTGTGGCAATGCGATCTGAGTTCCTCGACGCTCAGCCGGTGATGCTCAGCCGCTCGCGAGGCCTGAGCAATTCCGGCCGAGTCGTCTAATAACCCCAGCATGGTGGCCACACTGGCGCCGTGGGTGTCGGCATCGATCAGCAGCACGTGTTTGCCCCATGTCGTCAGTTCTACGGCCAGGTTGACCGCAACCGTGCTACGTCCCACGCCACCGTGTGGCCCCCACACGGCGATGACGTTCCCGGCCTGACACCTCGCCCCGTAACCCAGGTCCTCTGGGTGCTCCTGCTGGCCTGGATCCGTCTGGTGCGTTACACCACTGGTGGGATCCGTTTGCAATAAGGCTCGCAATGCGTGGTCGGTGGCATCGCGGGATTCATGAGGTCTCAAGGGTTCGGTATCGCGTGCCCGTGGCAAGGTGGGCTGGAGGTTCTGAATCCATTCGATCAGTTCTTCACCGGTGGTTTCGGCCCTGATGACCTGAATGTCTAAGGCTTGGAGCCGGTGACGCTCGGCGGGCATATCGCAAACCACTCCCCAGCGCAGATGTTCCATCCCCGACTCGGCGAAAGCGTCGGTGGTTTCCAGACCCACCTCGTGATAATCCTCGGCGATCAGTGCCACATCGATCATCCCACTACGGGCCAGGGCAATCAGTTCGGCCACCGATCGGCACCGGTGAGAGACCATCACCTCAGATTGCATTGACTCAATCGCGGCGATGTGATCGAAACGGGCTGAAAAAGTCGTGGCAACACGCACAGCAGTCATCGTGTTCCTACCGTTCGTTACCTGGGCTAGCCGGGACGATGCTGATCTTGGCTGAAGCTGCCTGGGCATCAATGATGGCTGGTAATTGCTCAGGAGTGAGCAAGACATAGACCGTCAGCGTGGAAGAGGCACCTAACCCACTGCGTTGGTCCTCGACAGCGACAACCTCGGCGGACTCAGCGGTGAGCTCGGCGTTGGTATACCCTTGGCGTTGGTCGTCTGGCTGGGACACCCATAAGTCGACTCGGGAGCCAGGTTGCACGGCATCGGGGACATCTTCCGCAGTCCGAATAGCGAACTGCTGGCGATCTTCCGGGTCGTGTTCCGAGACCGTAGCACGGGGTAAGAACTCGCCCTGACGAATCGTGGAGGTTACTGCAAAAGTCTCCGGTAACGGCTCATCGGCCGACCAGTAGTGTCCATCTGCTTCCGACAAATGCGCCTGCACCACGGTAAAATTCTCAGCGGTGATCGGTTCACCGGGTGCTGCGTCAGCCGAGGCGGCCCAGTACCCCTGCCGAGAGTCTGTCGCCTGCACCACAAACACCATGGCGACCACTGATAACACCACCAAGAGGATGCCAATCACCAGTTTGGGGTCTTTGAATCCGGGACGTCGGATCCGCGCTGCGATGGGGCGAGGGTCTGTGGCCATGGGGGTCTTTCTGTGTCTCGTCTCTTTCGATGCTGAGTCATGAGTTGGTGGGAGCAAAGAACCATTGGCATCTACGAGTACGAAAAACGATCATGCCGGTGCCGGCCCCCTGTCCACCGTAGGGATTTATGTGACCGAATGCACTCAATGAGGGAAAAATGTGGACAATTCGCCTCGTCTATGACGCAACGTGTCACAATAGGAGCAACAGAGAGCGATCCTGTTTAGGGTCTTAAACCTCTAAAACGACTTCGCTGGAAAGGACGTGACATGCCACGCTTTCTGACCCTCCCAGATGTCGCTGAAGAGTTGCAGATTTCTGTCGGTGCCGCTCGCAACCTCGTCCAGAGTGGGGAACTCGAGGCATTTCAAATTGGGGGCCGCGGACAATGGCGGGTGGATTCAGAACGTTTTGAAGCGTTCATCCAGCGGTTACACGACGAACAGCACGCCAAGATCGAAGAACAAAAGTCAGCTCACCAGAACTAACTGTCTGAGGCAGTACGTAATTGTCCTCGGCCACTATCGGTCGTCGAGAGCCACAGCAGACGTGGCGATCATTTGTATCTGGTCCACGGGAATCAGCCGTAGTCCCCGCACTGCAGGTCGCCTGCGGAATTCGTCTCGGGCATGTATGGCTACCTCGCAGTAGTCCTGTCCCACCCGATCGACCGTTCCTTCCACATAAATTCTTCCCCACCCGGCCGTGATAGACACCGGCTCTCGTCGACGCGCTAGTTGACGCAACACGCTCGTGAGTCGCGGTCCGCTTCGTAAGGTCGATTCCGGCGGTCGAGCTGTTCGCGTTTCTGCTTCCAGGCCCGCTATGGCGCGTTGCGGTATAACGACTGCACCGGACTGCGTCCGACCACCAATCCAGTCTGGACCAACTGAAGAGACCAACAGCCGCTGATGTTCTCCATCGGCAAATGTCATCTGCACTGTCTCTCCCCGGTGTCCTCTCAACCGGTCCGCAAAAGAGGTTTCCGCCCAGTGACCGCGCGTAAAATCAGCGGCCTCAGCATCACGAACCTGCCGCAGTTCCACGCTCATTTGGTGTTCGAGATCAGCAAAAAATTCGTCCCAGCGCATGGTGCCTCATTATTCCTGCTTACCTCTTTCGTGGCAATCATCACCATTTTCCTTTCAGCACCATTGACCGCGTTTGATGATGTTTGATAATTTTTTGGGTACTTAGACAGTTTTCAAGCCCTAAGGAGAGCCCATGGCAGTGGTGAAAAGCTCATCGTCCTCCGGTCAATCGGGTCTTCGCGCCTCCGATGTTTGCTTGGTGCTGATGAGCGTGATCTCCGGCCCGCTGTTGTGGTGGTTCAGTACTGCGATCAGCCCCACCTCGGCGCAGACCGCATTGTCCACCCTGGAATACCTCATCGCCACAGCATGCTCGGTGATTGGGATCGGCATCTGTGCGCTCTGCGTCATCTATGCTGTGGTGAGTCTTCTTGGAGTCACCCTCTACCGTTGCGGTCACCGCATTCAAGGTGTCGCGACCTTGCAGGTCGTGCCCGTGGCTGGTCGGCGACTCATCGCGACGTTATGTGGGATCAATCTCCTCATCGCCTCGCCGGCCATCGCCGGCGAGACTACCCACGACGGTTTAGCCTTGTCTGATACAAGAGCAATTGAATCTTCTCAACGAGAGCACATTGCCGGCTGGGACGTGAGCGCCCGTGTCTCTCCCGACCGTGAACACACCGGACTGCACACTCCGACTGACGTTGTTCCTGGCTGGATTCCCAATCTCAACTACGACACGTCGGGAGACGACGCTAGCTCCGATGCAGTCCCTGATGTCCCCGGCAAAACCGTCATCGTCGGTACCGGTGAGTGTTTGTGGGATATCGCCCATGAAGAGCTCGGGGCAGATGCGACCATACATGAAATTGATCTCCGTTGGCGCCAGTGGTGGTCCCACAACCAAGATGTGCTCGGATCCGACCCCCACACTGTTAGTCCAGGAACGGTTTTGTCCTCCCCACCTTTTCACTCCTAAACCCGTTTTGTCCGCCCACGATCTGTTCTTCCCACCGCCTATCCTTATGAGGAGATAACCCCATCATGACGCTCCCCTCCGTCTCTGCGACTGCTGGCCCTCAGTCCGTCCAACAGCGCGCACTCCCCCGACAGTCCAATTCTCCGGTCAGTAAACCAGCTTCAGTCTCCGTCAGTCCCGTCCCGTCAGCGCTGACGGGATTTCACGACGAGAAACTAGCGGCGTGGACCAACACCCGCTCTCCGCTCATTCACTTCAAACCCGGTACGGTGTCCACCCCGGCCATTAGCACACCAGACCAAACTCCTGCAGACACGGAGCCTGTTTCGCACCGGACTCCCGCTCAGTTGCCCGACGCCACTCCCCAGGACGATCCGGTCGCCAACCGCCAACGGCAGATAGCCCAACGGGCCCTGGCAGAACAGCGTCGAGCCACCGAACGCCACCTGCAAACCATGACCCGAGTGCTCGGCCAAGCTTGTGTGGAGATTGAATATGGGTTGCGAAGCTACCACCAACTTCAAGGGTGGATGTCGCTGGAGATGATCGAGAAGATGAGGTTTCGGGCCCAACTCGCCCAGCAGGGTCGACCCCAGGAATCGGACGGTCAAAAACCGATGAATGTTCGGGTACACCGAATGCGACTACAGCGAACCCCTTCGCAGTGCTACGAATCCAGTGCCACCATTATTGTTGGCAACCGATTGCGGGCGATGGCACTTCGTTTTGAGAAGCACCGCGACAGGTGGAAAGTGTGTGATTTCGAGTTGGGGTAACCCTCACCTGGGTAACAGACACCGTTGCCCAAACCTAGCTACTCATCCCAAATGCGCCAGTGCCGAAACTTCTCACATGCTGAGGCCCGCAACCCTACCGGATCGCGGGCCTCAGCCAAGCCGTCAGAGGCGACACATGTTATTTTTTCTGGGCGCGGGCTTTCTTCGCGGCCTTCTTTTTCTCTCGTTCGGCAGCTTTGCGCTCCGCTCGAGATTGCGTCCTCTCACTACCGTCGTCTGTGCGACGAACCTCGGTTTTCGCAGTCCCGGTTCCTTCTGAGGACGGGGCCGTGTACTGCAACTTGCCGGGCTGTGTGTCAGTGTCCAGACCTTTAATTTTCAGCTGTGGCGCCATGGTCACCTCACGAGAATCGGTGACGCCTGGAAGGCTAGCCTTCTGTGGCTGGGTTTTGACGTCGAGAGTGAACAGATTGTGGACCGATTCCTGGCGAATTGCCTGCATCATGGCTTCAAACATCGTGTAGCCCTCACGCTGGTATTCGACCAGAGGATCACGTTGGGCCATGGCGCGCAACCCAATACCTTCTTTAAGGTAGTCCATCTCGTAGAGGTGCTCTTGCCATTTTCGCCCGATGGAATTGAGCACCACCTTGCGCTCTAGTTCACGCATATTATCGGAGCCGATCTCTTCTTCGCGGTCCTGATACAGCACTTTTGCATCGGAGACAAACTCACGCTTCAAATCCGCAGGCTTCGCCCGGTGCAATTCACCGAGCTGTTCCTCGAGTTCTTCGGGGGTCAACTCGACCGGATAGATCAAGCGCAGATCTTCCCACAACGTCTCTGGGGACCATTCGGAACTTCGTTCCCCGGCCGTGGCTTCATCAACGGCATCGCTAATGGAGTCCTCGATGAAGTGCTCGACCTTTTCGGCCAGATCTTGGCCTTCCAAAATCTGACGACGGTCAGCGTAGATGGCCTCACGCTGACGGTTCATCACGTCGTCGTATTTAAGGACATTCTTGCGCTGTTCGGTGTTGCGCGATTCCACGTTGGACTGCGCATTCTGAATCGCCTTCGTCACCAGACCGGATTCCAGGGCAAACTGGTCGTCATCACCGGTGCGTTGCAGAATCTTCCGCGCCATACCCGGGTTGAACAGTCGCATCAGATCATCGGTCAGGGACAAGTAGAACCGAGACTCGCCGGGGTCCCCTTGACGTCCGGAACGACCTCGTAGCTGGTTATCAATCCGTCGGGATTCGTGGCGTTCAGTTCCCAGCACATATAAGCCACCGGCCTCCACAACTTCTTCGCGCTCCGCCTGGGTCTTCACCTTTTGCTCAGCAAAGACTTCGTCCCAGATTTGCTCGTATTCTTCAGCATTTTCTTCGGGGTCGAGCCCGCGTGCCTGCATCTCCGCGACCGCATTAAATTCGGCGTTACCACCGAGCATGATGTCGGTACCACGTCCGGCCATGTTCGTTGCCACCGTCACCGCACCTTTACGACCGGCTTGAGCAACAATGGCAGCTTCTCGCGCATTGTTTTTCGCGTTAAGCACTTCGTGACGTACGCCTTTTTTGGCCAACAGCTTCGACAAATATTCAGATTTTTCAACCGAGGTGGTCCCGACCAAAACCGGCTGACCAGATTTATGACGGGCCTCGATATCATCCACGACAGCATTAAACTTCGCCTTCTCGCTGGCGTAGACAATGTCTTTTTTATCGATGCGCTGAACATCTTTATTTGTCGGAATCGGGACAACGCCGAGTTTATAGGTGCTCATAAACTCTGCAGCTTCAGTCTCAGCCGTACCGGTCATCCCCGACAGCTTGTCGTAGAGGCGGAAATAGTTCTGCAACGTCACCGTGGCCAAAGTCTGGTTCTCAGCCTTGATCTTCACACCTTCTTTGGCCTCAATCGCCTGGTGAACTCCCTCGGAGTAACGGCGTCCTGCCAACACGCGTCCGGTATGCTCATCGACGATTTGAACCTCGCCTTTGAGAACCACATAGTCCTTATCGCGGGTAAAGAGTTCCTTGGCTTTCAGCGCGTTATTCAGGTACTGAATCAGCGGGGTGTTGGCCGATTCGTACAGGTTGTCGATTCCGAGCCAGTCTTCGACCTTATCGATACCTTCTTCGGAGATCGAAACGGTCCTCTTTTTCTCGTCCACTTCGTAGTCAGTATTGCGCTTCAGCCGCGGAGCCAATTTGGCGAATTGTAAATACCACTTCGAGGCGTCGCCCTGAGCCGGTCCGGAGATAATCAACGGAGTACGTGCCTCGTCGATGAGGATTGAGTCGACTTCGTCGACGATGGCGAAGTTGTGTCCGCGTTGCACCAAATCGTCGAGCGACCAGGCCATATTGTCGCGCAGATAGTCGAACCCAAATTCGTTGTTAGTCCCGTAGGTGATGTCAGCTGCATACTGTTTTGCCCGTTGCGCAGGACGCTGGTTGGACAGAATGACGCCGGTTTCCATCCCAAGGAACCGGAAAACCCGTCCCATCAAGTCTGATTGGTACTCGGCCAGGTAGTCGTTAACCGTCACCACGTGGACGCCTTGACCACTCAACGCGTTCAGGTAGCTGGGAGCTGTGGCGACTAGAGTTTTACCTTCACCGGTTTTCATCTCAGCGATGTTTCCCAGGTGCAAGGCAGCAGCACCCATGAGTTGCACGTCAAAGTGGCGAAGTCCCAAGGTACGGGACGATGCTTCACGCACCGTGGCAAATGCTTCGGGTAAAAGTGCATCCAGCGATGTACCGTCTTCGATTTCAGCACGGAAGCGATCGGTTTCTGCCCGAAGTTCGGCATCAGACATGTCCCGATAGTCATCTTCGAGCTGGTTGACAGCATCGGTATAGGCCCTCAACCGTTTGAGAACTTTCTTCTCACCGGTCTTGAGGATCTTCTCGATGAAAGAGACCACAGTGTTGACTCCAAATTCACAAATCGTCTCAGACCCTCAACGACGAAGTCGTCACAGGTCCAGGAACAAAGCATTCAACCAGACTAGTCTACGTGGTTTAACCTGGAAGAATCCTTAGTATGGGCTTTGTCCATGAGTGACCAAGATCTACAGTTCAGGGATGAAAAAGTGGCCTTGTTGCGTGTGCAACAAGGCCACTTCGAGGTCTATCACAGACCCTCAGTGGGCCAAGACGTTTAAGCGCTAGCTTGCTGATCTCGGTAAGCCCGGATTTGTTCGTCGGAACCTTCAGGTTCAGTGTCTTCACCCAGGCTGATCACGCCGTAGGACCAGCCACGTCGCCGGTAGGCCACAGAGGGACGTCCCGACTCTGCATCAATGAACAAGTAGAAGTCGTGGCCCAGTAGCTCCATGTTGTCCACGGCATCGTCGAGCGACATGCTTTCTGGCGGAAAAACCTTCTGACGGATGGTCACCGGTGCCTCACCGTTTTCTGCCAGGTGCCGTTCCTGTTCTTCACGCTCAGCTTCCTCGCGCTGGGCTTCTAGCACCTGTTCCACCAACGACACAGAGTTGTCCACGGGCACCGAATCGGCGGTGATTTCGCGGACCGAAACACGTTTGCGGTGAGACTTGCGCCGTTCCCGTAGCCGGCGCAGTCGTTCCTGAATCTTATGGAATACCTTATCGAAGGCCACCATTTGGTCGTCGTCGGAAGCTTCAGCACGCACTACGTTTTTGGGGCTATGTACGGTTAGTTCCACGGTCATCGACCCGGAGGCGCCGGTGTGAGATGGCTGAGCACCGAGCTTGATTTCGACCCGTTGGGCTTCTTGAAGTAGGGACTCGATTTTCTCGAGGCGTTCTTCAACATAATCGCGGAACGATTCCTTAATGGAAGCGCCGCGGGCTACATAGGAGATGTCGATGGCCATAATGTCCTCCTTAGCTAAAACAAGCACGGTGGTAAGAGAAGTTTAACCTCCCTTCACCACCGTGCTCTGTTGGTAATGCCGAGTCTACCCATTGATTGCCAGCTGTTCACGTTGCCATCTCCGGTTTAGCTCAAATCGTCGTGCGAATGTTTCTCAACCGTAGCGATCACCGCTGCTGCGAGCACCTCCCATCCCGCGGCTTCCAGAACTCGTGTGGCCCCGGCCAGCGTCGCCCCGGTGGTGAGCACATCATCAACGATCATCACCGGATACCCGGTGAGTTGTTGCGCAATTCCGCGTCTGACCCAGAATTTTCGTTCTGCCGCGGTGACTCGTTGGGCCGCGGTGCGACCAGCGTGCGATGTGCGGGCGTTTAATCTCCAACGATGTCGTAAAAACTGTCGCTGGCGTATGATGCCGGGCACGGGCGCTCTGGTCACCAGTGTGTCAAGCGGGTCGAAACCCCGACGGCGCCAACTAGCCGCAGAGCTCGGGATCGGCACCGCCACGACCGGCAGCTGCGTTGCGCTGGTGCCATATTGTTGTGCCACAGCGTCCCACACCAGGTCCCGGGCTACCAGCATCGACCTAGCCAGTGCGGGTGCAAGAAGCCGATGCAACCCGGTCCGGGAGTGGTCTTTGAACGCCAGGATCATGCGGGCTAACTCACGGGTGTATTGTCCTGTTGCCACCACCGGCAAGGGGCGGTCGGTGCCGGGTATAAAGGGAAGGGATGGTGCCCAGGACTCAGCACGTTCCGGATGAAGGAGTTGTGGCATCACGGTCTGCCGACAGTGGTGACAGAGGTGCTCGGCGGTGGCGTCGCGGCGCTGACAGACGACGCAGATGCGAGGCATGAGGATTCCGGCCAATTCACGGCCTGCAGTGCTCACCCAGCGCGCGCCAGGGTGTTCGCGAAGTCGATCAAGACGGCCTGCCCATCGCGTCAGACGAGGCCTCGGCGCCGGTGGCCTGGGTGGTTCGTGCCTGAAAGATCTCATCTTCCCAGTCTCGCGCTTTGCTGGTTGCAACCCCAGCTACACTCAGAGACTGTGGAGAATGTTAGCCGGGGTAGGACAAGTCGTCGGCGTTATCCTCTTGGGCACGCCAATTGGTCCCGACGCGGATATACACCTCGTCGTCGGTTTCGGCGTACACCGTGGCGTTGCCGGCCCCGGTCGAAAAGCCACGCATACCGAGCATGGGTTTAAAGGTCACGCTGGTGCCAGCCAATCCAATCATTTCCAGCTCGACGCGTTCGCTACTGGAGACCTCGCCGATCAGGACCTCGTTCATGGAGTACCACTGCACCCGGTTGGCCGGGGCTGCGGTTTCAACCACGAGTGGTTCCGCCAAACCCAACGGCTTACCCGAATCATCGCGGACGATACCGGAAATAAAGAGTTGCTGGGAGTTGTCCCGCTCTAAAATCATCGCGATCCGAGATCCTTCAGGAGAAACCCGTACGGCTTTAATCTCCCCATCCATCAACCACGGGACACTGATTTCCTGAACCTGTTCGCCGTCGAATTCGCTGGCGAACAATGTCTGTTCGCCACCTGAGACAGCGGCTTCGGCGTTCTCTGACTCCCCAGCATCCTCGGAATGCTCATCTTCAACGCTGGAGACAGTCCAGGCCCATCCCCTGTTGTCAAGTGAAGGAGCCAACAGATCGGTTCCAGACGCCAGTTCCTGAACCGCCGACCCGTTGGTGGCCCCAACCATCTGGGTGGAGTCCTCATTCAAGAACACAAAGCGGTTGCCTTCCACGTTCATCGTCGGCTCGTGGGGCCCCAGACTACTGACGTCTGCAACGCCAGGGATCTCGGTGATGTTGGAGCCCTGGTAATAGACCAGTTGGTTGGTGTCATGGTTGATGGCAATTTGACGAGCTCCAACGGAATACGTCGTGGGGGTCTCCCGGAACTGCGGATCAGGCTCTCCTGTATCCACATCTTCCAGCCCCACGGTAAGTTTCACATCCGAAATCCGTGGCCGGGTGCCCAAGGTCATCTGCAATTGATGCTCAATGCGTTGACGCTGTAGGGCGCTGGTGCCCGCCAGCGAATCGGCCTTCACATCGATCGAGGCTGTGCCGGAACTGATCGGTACCGATGGGCGAGCAAGTTCGACCTGCTCCATTGGGTTGGCCACAGCACCCTCCAGATAGCTGGCTGGACCGGTAATCAAGGCCTCGACGATGGCCGTGGCTTGACCGGGACGGTCAAGGAACCACCGGGTATCCGGCACGGCATTGTGGTAGTCGAAGTCGTAGAAGTACAGAGTTTGGGAGACAAACAGTGCCGAGAACTGTGCGCTGTCTAAGGCAATGCCGTCGGGTAGCTCAGAAATCCGCCACTGGCCGTCGACCTCAGTCAGCTTGATTTCCAGGGCTTCAGTCGTCTCCGATGGGAGCGGGGACATCACCCCCTGTGCATCCACCGCCGAATCAACCTCAAGCTGCACCGTGTAGGTATCGGTGTCTTCAGTCGAGACCACCGCCGGAGATCCTTGATACACCAAGGTACGGGCCAGCGGGTCCCATTGCTCAGCCGCCGAGTCTGTCAGGTAGCTCCGCGCCACAGCGAAGTCATCTTGAACCCCGGTCGCTGCCACAATGAACCCATTAATGATGGACTCGGGTGAGGCATCCTCGGCCGGTCCGGCAGGGTTAAAGGTGTGGGTGACCGATTCCCCTGTCGTACCCAAGTCTTCAGATTCTCCGACCGGACCAGACTGCGGCAATCGGGAACACCCAGCCAGCACCAGCGCACACGCCACCAGCACGACCAGTGCTCTGAGTGTTCTAGTCATCAAGCCCCCTCCGAGATCGTGGCACCAAGGCTTGCTCATTCACCCGGTCTGGCATTTCGTGGCCGTTCGCAGGTTCGTCTGGGCCGGGGCCGATTTCGGAAGCGCTACGACGCTCCGAGCACTCATATTCGGGAGGCAGTTGCAGCGGGTAGGGCTTGACGAGTTCTCCACCAACCTGGCGGGGTAAGACAAGACGGAAGGCAGCGCCGCGGTGGGGTTCGCCCCAAACATCGAGTTCGCCGTGGTGCAAGCGCGTATCTTCCACGGCAATGGCCAGGCCCAGACCGGAGCCTCCGGTGGTGCGTGTCCGGGCCGGGTCAGCACGCCAGAACCGGTCGAAAACACGCTCGAGTTCATCTTCGCTCAAGCCCAGCCCGTGGTCACGCACCACGATCGCAATCTCTGTCTTATTTCCGGCCACGATGACATCGACCGGTTTCGATTCGCCGTGTTCAATGGCGTTATTGATGAGATTGCGCAGAATGCGTTCGATGCGACGGGAATCGACTTCTGCGGTGAATTGGTCCCCTTGGGGCACAATGGATAGTTCGGTCTGGTTATTATCGGCCAGTGGCTGGGCAGTCAGTAGTACGTCGGCGACCAAATGCAACAGGTCGGTGGACTCACTGGCCACCTGGGCTGCCCCGGCATCGAACCGCGAGATCTCCAAAAGATCAGCGAGCAACGCTTGGAAGCGCTCCACTTGGTGATAGAGCAACTCGGTGGAGCGACGATTAACAGCATCGAAATCATCACGTGAGTCATAGAGCACTTCTGCTGCCATCCGCACCGTGGTCAGCGGTGTCCGTAACTCGTGAGACACATCGGAGACGAACCGCTGTTGAATCTGAGACAGATGCGCCAGCTGGGTGATCTGGTCCTGAATATTGTCGGCCATCGAGTTGAACGACCGAGACAACGTCGCGACTTCATCTTCCCGGTTGACATTCATGCGCACCGAGAGGTCACCCGACGACAACCACTGGGCGGTTTCGGCCGCCTGCTGGATGGGGCGTACCACCGAGCGGGTCGTCACCACGGCAATCACGACATTGAGCAAGATCAAAATCGCACCGGCAATGAGGAGCACGCTCATCACGTAATCCAGCGTGCCTTGTACTTCAGAGATGTCGTAAATGAAATACAACGCATAGTAGTTACCCGGCGGCAACACGACCTGAGTACCGAAGGCCAGCCCCGGATCTGTTGCCCCGCCGGTGTCAGAGGGAATGGCCACCGACTGCCAGTAGATCCCATCGCCTTGTTCGACTTGGCTCGCCAAGTCATCGGTGATGATGTCTTCACTCACGCCGGCTGAGGACATCGAGCCAACGAATTGGTTCTCGTCATCATCGAGGGGAACCAACACGAAATCGCGGGCAATGGCCCCCGAGGTATTGCCACTTAACGCTGCCAGGGTGTCGTTGACCAAAGAGGCCGTGGATTCTTCGTCAGCGGTTGCCGCGGAGTCAAAGACTTCTCGTGCTTGGCTCAGCCCGTGATTAGCCTCGGCCTGCACTTGATTAAACCGGGACTGGAACAGACCCGTGGTCACCTGATGAGTCAAGAACAGCGCCAGGATCAGCACGGCAATCACCGAGAGCAAAGCGGTAATCATCACCGTGCGTAGCTGCAACGAGGACTGCCAACGTCGCCAAAAAGTTTTGAACGGCCGAGAAAGGAAGCGATTCTTGCGCGGTTTTTCTGCCCGCTGGGCCTCAGGCGCTGCCGGTCGGGCGGTGTTTGCTTCGGAGGTCGTTTCTTCTGACTCGACGGACAAGGCTGCGCTCAAATCTGGCCGGCTTTATAGCCCACGCCACGAACAGTGAGAACAACTTCGGGATTATCTGGATCCTTTTCGACCTTGGAGCGCAAGCGTTGCACGTGGACGTTGACCAACCGGGCATCGCCTTGATGCCGGTATCCCCAGATTTCCTCCAACAACGTTTCGCGGGTCAGCACTTGCCCGGGACGACGGGCTAACGCGGCCAAAAGATCGAATTCCAGCGGTGTCAGCGAAATGCGTTCACCGTTGCGGGAAACCTCATGACCAGAAATATCAATTGTCAGATCGCCAATAGTGAGGCTCTCCTGAGCACGGTGGTCGGTTTCGCGCAACCGGGCACGGACACGGGCCACCAACTCGGCGGGCTTAAAGGGCTTGGGCACATAGTCGTCGGCTCCAGCTTCTAGCCCACGAACCACGTCGGCGGTCTCAGATTTAGCGGTCAACATCACCACCGGCACGTCTGATTCCATGCGGATCTCGCGCAGAATGTCAATGCCGTCCTTGCCGGGAAGCATCAGGTCCAACAGCACCAGCTCCGGGCGGATCTGACGAAACATCTCGTTAGCTTGGTTGCCATCAGCGCAGAAATACGGTTCAAACCCGTCGTTGCGCAAAACAATACCAATCATTTCGGCTAGGGCTTCGTCATCATCGACGACCAAAATCTTGGGTGTAGCCACCGCTTCCCTCCCGGCTCGGACTATATGATCCCAGACCACCAGCATAACCGAGCCGGCCAATTTCGCCGCGGCGTGTTGCATGCGCGCGCCCCGCAACTCACCCTGTTTGCACCGCAAAGTTGTCCTATAACATATGAACTAGTCCGAGTCTGAGCGGGCCGAGTCCCCAGAAATGGAGAGATCGTGAGCTTCTATCCACCCCCGGGCCAAGGCCCCGGCACACCCTATGGAGGGTACCCACAACACCAGCAACCCTCGGGGTGGGGACCATACGCCACACCGCAACCACAATTGATGCTCACGGTGTCCCGTCCCGGCACGATCCCGCTGACTCCGTTGAGCATCGGCGATTTGTTTAGCGGGGTTTT
The DNA here is from genome assembly GCF_029853775.1 of Auritidibacter ignavus. Classification (NCBI taxonomy): domain Bacteria; kingdom Bacillati; phylum Actinomycetota; class Actinomycetes; order Micrococcales; family Micrococcaceae; genus Auritidibacter; species Auritidibacter ignavus. The sequence goes on along the minus strand of NZ_CP122564.1, from coordinate 97,879 downwards.
CGCAACGTTGCGCACCGCACCTGGGGCCGTGTTGTTGCATGGGCTCGGCTACGGTCTCGTCACGTTTCTTTTGTACCTGATGGCAGTCGCCCCGGCTTTCGTCACCATGTACGTCGCGTTCACCACGGTGCTTGATGGGGGCCTACCCACCTCGGAACAGATCGCATCCGGAAGTGTGGCGATAATCGTCCTTCCAATGCTGGCATTGGTGTTGCTGTTCCTCGCGTCGGTATTTTTCCCGGGGCTGGTAGCCATCGTCACCATGCGCGGTACGATCGGTACCTGGACCGGATTCTTTCAATCCTTCCGCCTGTTGCACGGTAGCTACTGGAAGCTCATTGCTTTGTCGGTACTGATCAATATTGCCGTCATCGCGCTGTCGGTGCTCGCGTTCCTCTTGATCGTTTTCGCTGTTGCCGTCCTGGAGATCCCTGCGGAGCTCTTTGCCGTGATCATGATTATTGTCATCCTCACCGGGGGGATTCCCATAGTCTGGCTGACGATCAAGCTGATGCTGGCCCCGACGGTGATCGCGGTCGAACAAGTAGGCCCGTTGACCGCGCTTCGTCGTTCCTGGGTGCTGACCAATAATAATTTTTGGCGTTCTTTGGGGATGACCTTATTGGTCACTGTCTGCATCGTTATCGCCAGATGGGTGATTTCTATTCCCTTGGCTATGCTGGCTCCACTCTTTCTGGCTTCGGCCGGAAACGAAGCGGAAGCGCTGACCGGCTTCCTGCTGGCTCAGGTGGTCATCGTCGGGGTCAGCAGTGTGGTCTCCGGGGTACTGTATGCGCTGTTCACCATCTTCATTGCGTTGCTCTACACTGACTTGAGGATCCGACGTGAAGGCATTGGTGCCCAGCTAGCCCACGATGCTGAATCCATCTCGGGTCCCATCGATGAGTTCAGTATTGATCCGACCAAACGCCGTAGCGATTCTCAGTCGGCCGATCTCGTGCCGGGTCGCGACGTGCATTGGCAGCCCACACCGCCACCGGCAGGTGCACCATTCACCGGACCGGCGGGACCGAATGCTCCCTACTATCCGCCACATCCGCCCATTCCATCTAACCCACCCATGGGGCCGCCGACATGGTCATGATGTCCCCGCCACTGACCCCAGACGCTGAGCAAGCCCGCCAGTGGACCGAAGAAGAGCTGTCCAAACCCGAATACGCGGAGGCAGATCCCGGCCCGATCATTGAGCTGATCGATAACCTGGTTGAGTGGTTTCAAGACCTGGCCACCGTCGAATTCTCCGGTAGCGGCGAACTGGGTGTGATCGTGCTAGCCCTGGCGTTAGTCGCCCTGCTGATTGCCTTAGTGTTGTGGTTACGGCCGGGCCGCACCGGTCGGGTCAAGACAACATCAACCGACGAGGTTGAGGTCGCCGCTGACGTTACGGCCACGGAGTATCTTGACCGGGCCCGCCGACATGTGGCCGAGCAGGACTATGCCCACGCACTGGCCGATGCGTTACGGTCGATGATCCGCGACGGGCAACAACGGGATCTGGTCTCAGAACGTCCTTCCCTCACCGCGACGTTTGCCACGACGGAACTCGCCGAGGCCTTCCCCCCATTCACCGAACAATTGGAACAAGCCGCCGTTCGCTTCAATGCCACGTTCTACGCCCACCAATCCCCCAGCGCCACAGATGCCACGCAGATGATCGAGTTGGCGGAAAAGCTCCACCAAGCCAAGCCGGCCCCTGCCACACCCCGCGATGACAGCGTTCCCGCTCAGCACGCCAAGGATCTGGTGCCCCGATGACCGCAGCATCCTCTCTACAGTCTTCGGCACGTACCTCACAGACCGGTTCCCGTCAAACCGGTATCATCGTGGTGTCGGTCATCGCCGGAATTCTGGTGCTCGCCGGCGTGGTGTTTTATGCCTTGCTCCCCAGCACCACTCAGGGGATCCCCTATTCCACCGACAATCCCGGCCGTTATGGTTCCCAGGCCATGACACGCATCCTGGAAGATCGCGGTGTCTCGGTCCACACCGCTGCAACGGTTGATCAGTTGGAAGGTCAACTCAACCAGCATCCGGACGCCACGGTGGTATTGATCGATGAGAACAACAACCTGGCTTCGGCGCCCCATGATTCACGGCAACGCGCCGCGGAGGCCATTCCACCATCCCAGCTGGTGATTTCAACCTCATCCCCGGAGCTACTCGAACACTTCACCGACGAGTTCTCGCGGGACTACGCCACCGTGTCCAGTCACGACGGCGGGATCACTGCGGGCACGACCGAGGACTGCCAGCTGGAGCACGGGCGGGTCGCCGGTGAGATTGATAGCTCTTCCTGGGCGGTATCGGTCCCCCGCACGCAGCGTGAGTCCGGCCAGATCTCCACGTGTTTTCCCGTACCCGAGAACGCATCCTCCGACCAAGCCACGGCGCTCCTGGCCGAAACAGCAACCGGGATCACGGTACTGACCTCTCCGAAGATCTTCACCAATGAACGGATCGACGAGCGAGGCAATGCCGCCTTGGCCTTACGCCTGGCCGGCTCGCGCGAGGACCTGATCTGGTATACCCCGGACTTCACCGAGCTCTTGGACTCCGATGCTCCGCTGTCTGAGGCGCAACTGCCTCGTTTCGTGGTCTTTGGAATCTGGTGGGCGGTCGTGCTGGCCGTGCTGGCCATGTTCTGGTTAGGACGTCGCCACGGCCCGATCGTGCGCGAGCCATTGCCCTCGGTCGTCAAGCCGGCCGAAACCACGGTGGGCCGAGCCCGCATGCACCGACGTGCCGGACACCACCTTCAAGCTCTCGAGGCCTTGGAACAGGCCACGTTGCGTCGCATCGCCCACAGCATGCGATTAGGGCGCAACACCGACCCGCAAACCATCATGCGCCAGGCTGCACTCCACACCAACCAGCCGGTCCAGGACATCCAGCAGCTCTTCAAGATCAGCTCCGGACTCGTCCCAGCCCACGGTAGCCACAACGTTTCCCCCGAGGAGATGGTGACCACTGCCCAAGAACTCACAGATTTTGAACATCTCATCGACCAGGTACTACGCCCCGATCACGGGAGGAGCACGTCATGATGCACCAGCCACCGGCTTTTCCGCCATCCCAGCCACCCCAGGGTCACCCCCCACAGGACCAGTCTGCGCGGGCACAGTCGGCAGACGACCTGCGGGAGGCACTCAACCAGGTGCGTGGCGAAGTGGCTAAAGCCGTCGTGGGCCAGGACCAGGCCGTGACTGCATTGCTCATCGGTATTTTGTGTCGGGGGCATGTGTTGCTCGAAGGGGTCCCCGGTGTAGCCAAGACGCTTTTGGTCCGGTCAGTGGCCAAATCGGTGCAACTAGACTCCCACCGAGTGCAATTCACCCCGGATTTGATGCCCGGCGACGTCACCGGCTCGCTGGTCTATGATTCCAAAACCGGGGAGTTTGAATTCCGCAAGGGCCCGGTGTTTACCCACGTGCTGCTCGCCGACGAAATCAACCGCACCCCACCGAAAACCCAAGCTGCCTTGTTGGAAGCCATGGCCGAATACCAAGTCTCTACCGACGGGGTAACCCGGCGGTTGCCGGACCCGTTTATGGTGGCAGCCACTCAAAATCCGGTCGAGCACGAGGGAACCTATCCCCTTCCGGAAGCCCAACTGGATCGGTTTTTGCTCAAGGTGGTGATGGATCTTCCCGAGCGCGATCAGGAACGAGAGATCCTGCGCCGTCATGCGGCGGGTTTCTCGGCCGCAGATCTCGACGCCGTGGGCATCCAGCCGGTGGCCGAGGAAACGACCTTGCTCAAAGCCCGCGCCTCGGTGCAACAAGTCGCCACCGGTCCAGAGATGCTCAGCTACATCACGGACATTGTCCGCGCCACGCGGCAATCCCCCTCTTTCCAGTTGGGTGCTTCCCCGCGCGGTGGTACCGCTCTGATGCACTGTGCCAAGGCTTGGGCTTGGCTATCGGGCCGCAACTTCGTCACCCCCGACGACGTGCAGTCGCTGTTGCTACCGACCCTACGCCACCGGGTGTTGCTGCGCCCGGAGGCCGAATTGGACGGTGTCGATACCGACCAAGTCTTGACCGGACTACTCTCCAGTGTGCCGGTCCCCCGCTAAACACCGTCTCTTTCCGTCCTCTCCCACCATCCTCGACACACCAAAGGCAGGTAGCTACGAGTTATGGTCATCTCCTGGCGCGCGATGATTCTGGCTATTATCGGCCTGTTTCCCATCCTGCTGTTTCCGCGCTGGTCAACGCTGGGGTTGTGTGTGCTCGGGCTGATCGTGGTGCTGTGTGCGGACGCACTGACCGCCGTTTCGCCTCGCCGGGTGTCCTTCTCCCGTTCCGCGCAAGGCAGTATTCGGCTGGGTGAAACGACTACCGTTCAGCTGGTGGTGACCAATCAGAGCTCCCGAACATTGCGCGGTTCGGTCCGGGATGGGTGGCAACCCACCGCTCAGGCCGACAGCCCGGAACAACCGGTCACGATTCCGGGCCAGGAGTCCCGCCGGCTTTCCATGCACCTGACCCCCACTAGGCGCGGCACACTGCGCTCCCGAATCGTCACGGTCCGTAGCTGGGGCTGGTTGGGGCTGGCGGGCAAACAATACACGCATCGCGCCGAGGGTGCGATCACGGTGATTCCACCGTTCAACTCCCGGCGTCACCTGCCCTCGAAGCTAGTCTCGCTGCGGGAAATGGCCGGGAGGTCGGCGGTCTTGACCCGCGGGGCCGGCCACGAATTTGATTCTTTGCGCGAATATGTCCGTGGCGATGACGTCCGCGATATTGATTGGCGGGCTACGGCCCGCGCCCAAGAACTGGTGGTACGCACCTGGCGACCGGAACGGGACCGTCGGGTGTTGATCCTCATCGATACCTCCCGCACCTCGGCCGTGCGGAGCGAAGACGGCACCCGACTGGATACCGGCATTGAGGCCGCGCTACTATTAGCGGCACTGGCTGATGCTGGCGGTGACCGTGTCGAAGTTATCGCCCTGGACCAGAAAGTTCAGGCCCGGGCCTCTTCCACCCGTCGTGGGAAACTCTTGCACCAGATTGTCACGGCGCTGACCGATGTATTCCCGCGGCTGGTGGCTGCCGATTTCACCCAGGTGTCCTCGCTCATCTCTCAGACCGTGAAACAACGAGCACTGGTGGTACTCATTACGGCCCTGGACACCGCAGCCATTCAGCAAGGTTTGCTCCCGGTGTTACCGACGATTGCGCGCAAACATCAGGTGGTGCTGGCCTCGGTCACCGATCCGGAGCTCGAGGCCATGGCGGCCGAACGCGAAGACCTCGAGACGGTCTTTCAGGCCGCCTCGGCAGAACAAGACGAACATCGTCGAGCCGGTCTGATTGCCCAGCTACGACGGTTTGGCGCCGAAGTGGTCGAAGCCGATCCGCAGGATCTCCCGCCCCGGTTAGCCGATACCTATCTGCATCTCAAAGCTGCGGGACGGTTGTAGTCGCGTCATGATGGGCCGGGCACCCGCTGGGAGAACTCATCGGCCACACCGCGTAATGCTTCGATGCAACGTCCCAGTCCTACTCCCGTCATCGGCCTGGTCGCTCGGGCTACCAGTACGCTCGAGGCCAGGTCCCAGGGGTCCAACCCGACGCGTTCAGTGGTTTCCACCAGCTCTACTCCAGCCCGGGGCGGGTCAATGCCGTCGAGTCGCTCGAGGTCGCATTCCAGGTGCAAGGGGATTTGGGAGTGGCGGAACCGTTCAATCCATTCCCACCGCCAGCTGGCCCAACGTCCCACCGGATCGGTTTCCAGGGCCGGAAAGCTGATGCTGACGCCAAGTGGTGGACTGTCTTGGTCGTTGGTGGCCAGGGTGTGCAATGAGGTGAGTAGCCTGTCGTCTTTCCCGAGGTGGTGGGTGTCTAGATCGACCTGGAAAACCAGCTCGGACCCGGTGGGACAAAGCTGGTCGGCAAGTAGTGCCCAGTACGTCTCGAGCTCGGCGATATCGAGGCTCCGTTCGGTCAAATACCCCGAGGCCGTGGCGATCGCTCCTCGTAGTCCGGCAACAACATCGGTGTCTCGAACCACCAAACGCAAGGTAGTCTCCGGCAGAATACGGGCACTGATCTGGACGAGCTCGGCCAGTGCCTCTGCCAACACGTGGGCAACATCGCGACGAGCGCCGTGATCTCGGATGATCTTCTGACCGCCGGGGCCCATCAGCACGGAGAACAGGGTCACCGGGCCGGGAACCTCGAGCATCAACTCTGGCAGGGGACGCTCTTGCTGGTAATCGGCCACCCGCTGGAACTGCTCACGCAGGGCTGTAGCATATCGGCGTTGTTCTTTGCCCGGGGTCGCTTCGGTGGCTTGTACTTGCCAGCCGTAGCTGCGACGATTGGCCACCAGAAACCCGGGTAATCCGACAGCAAGTTCGGACAGTGGTTGCCAGTACGGCAACTGAGGCAGGTGGGGACCGGGCAACTCATCAAGCAGGATGCCCAGAGTCTCACCCCACGCGGTTGGACCCCCGGGGCCAGGGTCCGGGGTGCTGAGACTAACGCGCAGAGCAGGGAGATCGGGTTTCTGTGCCTCACTGGACACGGTCGCCTCACCTGGTCGTCTCATGGTCCTCCGCGCCCTGGGCAGTGTCGCTCTTTTGGTCATCGGCGATGGCCTGATGGTGCCGGATCACTTCGGAGACGATGAAGTTCAAAAACTTCTCGGCAAATGCCGGGTCCAGATCCGCGTCCTCAGCCAGCCGACGCAACCGGGCAATCTGGGCTTTTTCCCGCTCCGGATCAGAGGGTGGCAGATTATTCTCAGCTTTGAGTTTGCCGACCCGCTGGGTGCATTTGAACCGCTCGGCCAGTAAATAAACCAGAGCAGCATCGAAGTTATCGATACTGCCACGAATGGCCAGGAGTTGCTCGAGAACTGCGGGTTCGGCCAGCTCGTGAGGTGAGGCATGCTCGGATGTGCTCATATCACTCACTGTAGTCAACGTATCGCGGATCTGTCGCCGACAGGTTATACCCAAGCACCCATACGCTCTGCATTGACCGCACGGTGGATGGTGGTTTGTCCCACCACGCGGGTGCCTTGATACACCACCGCCGTCTGACCTGGGGCTACCCCGGAGATGGTCTCATCCAGTTTCATCTGCCATACCGTGGCTTCAGCGCCATCGACCTCATCGCTGGCGACGCGGACGCGTCCAGGCACCGGGTCAGCGTGAGCACGGACCTGCACCTGGCAGTCGAACCACTCACCGGTGGCCTCTTCGTCGAGCGGTTGTCCCGCCCAGGATGGCCGGATTCCGGTAATCCGGTCGATGTTGAGCATCGCGCGGGGACCAACCACAACCTCATTTTCTTTCGGCCGGACTTCAAGGACGAACCGTGGCTTGCCGTCCGGGGCCGGCGTGCCAATTCCCAGGCCTTTGCGCTGTCCAACCGTAAAGGCCTGCGCACCGCGATGCTGGCCTAGCGCGGTCCCAGCGGTGTCGACAATCTGCCCCGGACGCATCTCAATGTGCTCTTCGAGCCACTCGCGGGTATCACCTTCGGGAATGAAGCAGATGTCATAGGAGTCTGGTTTCTGCGCCACCGACAGTCCGCGGTCGGCGGCTTCAGCGCGCACCAACGACTTCGAGGGGGTATCCCCCAGGGGGAACAGACAGTGTTCGAGCTGTTCTGCGGTGAGCACACCGAGCACATATGACTGGTCCTTGGCATCGTCAGCGGCACGGTGTAGCTCCAGGTGGCCTTGGTCGTTTTCGATCACCTTGGCGTAGTGTCCGGTACACACCGCATCAAATCCCAGGGCGAGGGCCTTTTCTAACAGGGCAGCGAATTTGATGCGTTCATTGCACCGCATGCACGGGTTTGGGGTTCGTCCGGCGGCATATTCGGCGATGAAATCATCGACCACATCCTCTTTGAACCGCTCGGAAAAATCCCACGTGTAGTACGGAATACCCAGCTTCTCACAGGCACGCCAGGCGTCACGGGAGTCTTCAATCGTGCAACAACCGCGAGACCCCGTTCTGAGGGTGCCTGGCATTCTTGACAGTGCCAGGTGTACGCCGACCACCTCGTGACCGGCATCGACCGCCCGGGCAGCAGCGACTGAGGAGTCGACACCGCCACTCATGGCTGCAAGCACTTTCACGATTCTTGCCCTTTCTCTCCCGTGGTGGAATGGTGCGGATCTTGCGTATGGTGTGGCACCGGGCCTCTACCATAACAGCTCGATGTAACACCACCAGCACCCTACCTATTCCCGGTCAGCCCCGATGGGAGTTGGCGGTCACAATATGAGAATCCTGCCCGGCCATTCCGGCCCGCTGAGCGGAGGCGTAGACGCCCGGTAGGACGGAGAGCACGGCCTGAATATCAGCCTCGGTGGTGGTGTAGCCGAGCGAAAACCGCTGGGTTGAGCGTGCCATCTGCTCATCGGCTCCTGTGGCGGACACAACATGAGAGGGACGGGACACACCAGCGGTACAGGCCGAACCAGTCGAGGACTCAATGCCGGCCATATCCAGTCCAAACAGCAACGAGTCTCCCTCACAACCGGGGAAACAAAAATGCACGTTGCCGGGCAGACGACGAGTCCCCACCGGCACGTGCTGCCCGGTCTCCGGGTCCCGGTCCTGGTCACCTTGCAACTGTGCCTCTGGAATGGCCTGCTGGATTCCGGCGATCAACCGATCCCGAAGTCCGCTGAGTCGTTCGCGCTCGACCTGTTGGTTGGCGGTGGCAGCTTCGGCGGCTGCGGTGAAGGAAACGATCAGTGCCGAGGCCATGGTTCCGGAGCGGATATCGCGCTCTTGGCCCCCGCCAAAAAGTACTGGCGCTACCTGGGCGTCGCGACGCACCAGAAGCGCGCCGATACCGATGGGCGCCCCAATTTTGTGTCCGGAAATAGCCATGGTGGTCACCCCCGGGTGGTCGAAATGTAACTCCAGGGCACCAAACGCCTGCACCGCATCCACATGGAAGGGTAGCTCCGCGGCTGCGGTGGCCTCGGCCAATTCGGCAATCGGTTGGACGGTACCGATCTCGTTATTGGCATACATCATGGTTGCCAGCGCCAGCTGATCGGCATGCTGATCAATGGCGTCCTTCCATGCCTCGACCTCTACCCGGCCGGTGGCATCGACGGGGACTTGAATCAGCTCGGCGCCGTGGTGGGCCTCCAGGGCTTCGAGTGTGTCGATCACGGCGGCGTGCTCAATCCCGGTAAACAGAATCTGATGGCGTCGGGGATCTCGGCGGTGGCGAGCATGATAAAGGCCCTGCAGGCCCAGGTTGTCCGATTCGGTGCCGCCGGAAGTGTAGATGACCTCGGTGGGGTGAGCTCCCAACACGGCGGCCAGGCGGTCTCGGGCGTCTTCAACCCGAAGCTTGGTGCCACGCCCAGCGGTATGCAGTGACGAGGCATTGCCGATCCGTTGGGATTGATCCACAAACGCCTCGATCGCCTCGGGCCGGGTGGGCGAGGTGGCGGCATGGTCAAGGTAGACACGATCTGCGGAAGTATTCACAGTCTCCAGTCTAAAACTCCTGGACCATCACCCTCGATTGCCGTGGTGTGCAACAGAGCAACCTAGCGGGATAGCGCACCGGGTTTCGGTATGATTCTCACCGTGTCAACCTCTGATTTCCCGAATTCCCCCAACCCTTATGAGGTACTCGGGGTGTGTGCTGACGCAAGTCAGGACGAAATTAAGGCCGGGTACCGCAAGGCGCAACGTCAGGCCCACCCGGATCTGGGCGGTGATCCGGCACAGTTCGACCTCGTCACCCGTGCCTGGGAACTGATCGGAACCGCCGAAGCCCGGGCAGAGTTTCACCGCGATGCCCGGACGCGCTCGCCACGGTCAGCGGGTTCCTCACGGGCCACAGGCACCTCGGCGACATCGTCCACCACGAGGCAACAGTCCTCCCGCCAGACCCCGAAACCGGTCACCGTCGTACCGTCTTTGGCTCAGGGGCCGGTGACGGTTCAGCTGGGAAAGACCAGCGTGATCGTCGATGCCACCCTGGTCGAATCCTCGGTGATCGGCCGTGTTCCTACCGGTTTATTTTCCTCTGGTCGCAGCGGTGCCTACGCGCAGGTCGCCAGCACCGTGGCCCCCTCGCTACGTCAAGCACTACCGGCGGCCCGCATCGTGCTGGGCCTGAAAACCAAGGAACTCACCCGTCATTTGAAAAACCACCGTCGCGATAATGCTAGGTCCTTGCTCGGAACAAACCCTCCCCCGTCGACGCAGATCCCCATGGTAGTGTTGTGCGGTTATCGGCTGGCCTGTGTGTGGCTGATGAAAGCATCGCCGGGAGTCTACCAGTGGGACGGGGGACGATTATTCGCCGAGAATCGACCGGTCTCTCTGCCAGCTGATGCCACCCGGTCCCCTTCTGCCCTGGCTGAGCTAGCCACCTTGTTCCCGGAATTGACCGTGGGCCATTTTGTCGCACTCATCCCATCGGATCAGCACCCGTTTGCCCCGGACGTCACCAGTACCGGGCCGCACCAGACTTCCTGCGGGCTCGAAGATGTGCCGGCAAACCTGAATAACACCATCCGACATCTGAAAATGTTCCTCGGCGTCGACCACCAACACCATGTGCTCGATCGGAACCTGTTGGGATCGCTGGTGGCCATGTCGCCGTTCCCGAAAGACCGCTCCCATCCCGCGCGCTAGACAGCGACACCAGACTCCGTCGACATGACACAGTAGTCATGACTCCATAGGAAGAAGAAACACCCGCCATGTCCGCTCCCGACCGGCACGACACCAACCCGCACACCCAGGCCAGTCTGCATCCCGACACCGCCAACCCGGGATTCCGGATCGTATTCGAAGCCCCCGAAATTCCCGGTAATACCGGTAATGCCATCCGGTTAGCGGCCATTACCGGTGCCGAGTTGCACCTGATCGAACCACTGGGATTCAACTTCGCCGATGCCCATCTCCGCCGGGCAGGCCTGGATTACCACGACTTGGCGGTCGTCACGATCCATCCGGATGTGGACACCGCCTTCCACGCACTGGCCCCCGAGCGGGTCTTTGCCTTCACCTCCCACGCCACCTGTCTGTACACCGAGATTCAATACCGTCGCGGGGATGTCTTACTCTTTGGCAAAGAATCCACCGGGCTGACCGAAACAACACTGCAACATCCTGGCATCACCGATCGGGTCCGGATCCCGATGCAGTCGGGACGACGCTCCCTGAATTTGGCCAATTCGGCCTCCATTGTCACCTATGAGGCCTGGCGCCAGTTCGGCTTCGCCGGTGGAGCCTAAACATCACGAATGAATTAAGGTTTCAGGGCGTGGCCTAGCGACGCAGGTGGCGAAATCTTTCTATGCTGGAATGACGATGCAGACTGAAACACCGGGTATTGCCCGACTCCTCCAGCTTTCCGGTGAAGGCGACCGTGCGGCCTTCGCAGCACTTTTTGATACCTCCGCACCCTCGGTTTATGGTTTTGCTCGCGCTCTGCTGACCACCCAAGAACAGGCCGGCGAAGCTACCGTCTCGGTGTTCACCACCTTATGGGAGCAAGCGCCCCACTTTAATCTCGATTTCACTCTGGACGCTAGCGATGAAACCGCCCGGAACCGTACTGCTGCCACCTGGATTATTTCACTCGCCCAGCGCACCTTCGCTGAGCTCATTCATGCCGGGCATTTCACCGAGATCAACGACGAAGCCGGGTTGCTCCCCCTGGCCGCCGAACTGCCGGAGTTGCACGGACTGTCTGAGGCCCAGTTGCGCGCGTTGACCATCATCTGGCTAGGAGCCCGCTCCTACCCGGAAGCAGCTCGGGAGCTAGGAGTGGGAGTTCCCACCCTAAAATCACGGTTACGTGATACCTGTTCGCGGTTGTCACAACGCTATATTGCAGCGGTCACCGGGGTCTCTGACACCACTCAAGATCCGATTCTGGCAAAACCGGTTACCCCGGAGGTCACCGCACGCACCGGCCAGAGTCCCACCTTTTCACAATCGATTACCACCGATTTGGAGTCTGGCCTGGTCGACGAATTGGCTGCTCTGGTGGCCACCAACTCAATCGATGAAGACGAGCGCATCGCCATTGATAGCCACGTTCACCGGCTGGGCCGGGAAAAAAAAGAACAGTGGCAACTACGCATCAGCCTTTTGCAACGCAGCCTAGCGTGGGGGTTCCGCCGACTGACTACCGAACCGGAGTCTTGGATGCTCGATCAGCTACTGGAATCCTTGCCAGAGCAGAATCTTGGGGTCGGCTTCGTCGAGCAGTTTGATACGCACGAACCCGAACCTGAGCCGGCCAGCGGTACTAAGCGTAAAATCATCTGGGCGGTGGTCATTGCCCTCTTGCTGGCTGCCGTCATTGCCATCTCGACGCTTCTGGCCTCCAGCGACGATATCGTTTCCACCGTCGATGACGCCCACGATACCCAGCTGACCTCGCCTCAAGATCTCAACGCCGGCGGTACCGTGCAAGCCCACCTCTCCCGGGATGAAGACGTGGCATACCTGTCCTTCTCCTCGGTGCCAGATCTGGGAGCTGACCAAACCTATCAGGTCTGGCTCTTTGCATCTGCCGGCGACTCTCCCTCTTCGCTCGGCCAGTACGATGCCACCCAAATGGAAGACCGCCATGTCCAATTCCGTGGGGTCAACGGCTACGAGCAGCTCTGGGTCACCATTGAGCCTGAGAACGGCTCAGACTACCCCACCACCGAGCCACTGGTCCAGATCGATTTGCATTAGTAGTCGCTAAAAGCCAGCGAAGGTCAGCTCCCCGTTGACGGTCACCAGGTGAAAGAGTTCAGCGGCTCGCGACGGATTTGGGTGATTTGCCTCGAGTTGCTCGGCGACCCGCTGATGCATCCACTCCGGATCCGGATGCTGTGATGCGTGGCAGTCCAAGGCCGCCAATTTTTGCCCCACAAAATCGGTGACATCCATGCGCACGGTATGTCGTGTAGCGGGTGCACCGTAGAGCATGAGATAACGGATCTTGACCGCGTCCCACCCGTGCTGAGCCAAACGCGGAAATGCGAAGGGGTTTTCGACCGCCGGATAGATGGCACGAGTGACCGCTTCTCCGGTGGCCAGATGATCCGGATGAGACTTCTGCAGGGACGACCAGTCGCGCTCCGGGTGCGGGGCCAGCACCAGATCCGGTCTCATCTCACGCATCAGATGCACCAGATCTTCTTCCAGGTCCGGGCCCGGGACCACTGCCCCGTCCCGATACCCTAAATAGTCCACCGTGCTGACCCCGATCGTCTCGGCAGCCACTCGTTGTTCGTGTTGGCGTTGAGTTGCCAGGGCACTGCGTTCCTGGTCGTGGAAGCCCCCGGCGTCGCCGTCGGTGACAATCCCATAACGAACCTGGACCCCGCAGGCTACCAAACCCGCTAGGGTTCCGGCTGCCCCGAAATCCAGGTCGTCGGGATGAGCTCCAATGGCCAACACCGATCTAATCGTGTGCTGTTGCACGAACGTGGCGGGATCAAGTGTCAACAAATTTGCGCTCACAGTGGCCTGTCTTCTACTCGTGTGTTCCGGTGCGCCGTCTCAGCGCAGATCTCAGACTAGCTTAGTTGCCCAGCTGGGATTCATCACCGAGGGTCACCTGAACTTCTTGCTGTTCGCCGTCACGGGTAACACCCAAGGTAATTTCCGACCCGGCGGCGTGCTCACGAACCGTGGCAGTCAGCGCCTGAGAATCCGCGGTGGGTTTACCGTCGGCGGAGGTAATGACATCACCTTCTTGAATACCGGCTTCATCGGCCGGCGATCCGTCGGCGACATCCACCACGCGAGCGCCAGCGGCGAAGGCTCCCCCACCGCCAGATCCGGGGGCCAACGGACCGGCGGATTCTGACCCGTCGGTGCGTGCAGCCTCAGGGGTGACCGACACACCGAGGGCACCGTGAGTGGCTTCACCGTTTTCGATCAGTTCACCGGCCACACGCTGGGCGTAATCGACCGGAATAGCAAAGCCCAAACCGATATTGCCTTGTTCACCACCGGATGAGCCACCGGCCGAGGCGATGGCGACGTTAATACCGATCAACCGTCCTTGAGAATCCACTAACGCGCCACCGGAGTTACCCGGGTTAATGGCAGCATCGGACTGAATCACGTTGATGTGGATGACGCCCGAGGACTGCGACTGTTCTTGCTGTCCAGGAAAATGGAACTCGAACAGCCCATCGTCGTCACCTCCGGATCCCGGCCCACTGTCTGGTTCCGGAGCCGCCGAAGACTGGACCGCGATGGTGCGATCCATTTGGGAGACGATACCGTCAGTGACGGTCCCCGAAAGACCCAGCGGAGCACCGATCGCGATGGTTTGATCTCCGACGTTGAGATCGGAGGAGGATCCCATCTCAATCGGCGTGAGTCCCTCAGCATCGATCTTGATGACAGCCAGGTCGCTGAGCGGGTCGGTGCCCACGACTTCTGCGGTGTAAACACGGGAGTCTGCGGTTTGCACACTGAGCTCGGCATCACCGGTGGCACCCCCGAGGGTGACCACGTGGGTATTGGTCAGAATATGGCCTTGATCATCCAATATCACCCCGGAGCCACTCCCCGCCCCGGAGGAAGACGCCGCCGAAATCGTCACCACCGAAGGCGATGCCGTCGCTGCCGCGTCCGTGACCAGAGTGGTGTTTTCTTCACGGTTGACCCCGCCGGTGTTCCCGGAGCGATCCCCGCTGCGGTCCTGAGCGCTAAACACGCCTGAGGAATCATCGTTGAGCGCAGAAAACCCGTACAGTGCGCCTGCGCCGATCCCGCCGCCGAGTAAGCCGGCCAGTAACGCAATGGTCAGCACTGCCGGCAAACCGAAACTTTTTTTGTGCTGTTGCTCGGGCGCGTCGTGACCGTGTTGAGCTGAGCCAGTCTGGTCGGATGGGCCAAGCGCCGAAGCCCCGTCGAGGGGTGCAGTCGCATACGGTGGCTGTCCCGGGGACTGAGCGTTCTGCTCAGCACCAGCCGGTGGAAAGACCGGGCCGGTGGATTCATCGGCCTCGGATGGCGTGGCCGGGGCACCCGCAGGTCGTTGCGACGGAAACGGTGGCATGTTGCCACCAGGCTGGGAGGAACTGTTTTCCGGGTTCTGAGAGTTATTCAGATTGCCAGACTCGCTCATGGGTTGTTGATGTCCTTCCATTTCAGGGCCTTGACTCAGGTGAGCTGGAGATCATTCTCCCCTACGTTTCTGGAGGTTCTGAGAGTAGCAACTGGACGTTAGCTGGATGCTGTCTCGATACCGTGGAGCGTGCACTTTAACAGCGCTACCCCGTACACTCTAAAGGGTCACCAGTCCACCCTGATGTCACAGTAGGCCAGGTGACGTCAGGTAACCTGTCCGGTCCGAAGGAGTGAGTAATGTGACTCCAGTAATGCCCCTGGCTTCCTTCACCGTGTCGATGTTTAGCCTGATCGTTGTGGCGGTATTTCTGATCGTCGTGGTGGGAGGCTTGGTGCGAATCCTTCGCCGCCCGAAATTGTGGTCGGATCAACGTTTCGGCCAGGGTAGATCCGGCCAGCGGTCGCGTGAGCGCACTCGCCCAGAGAGTAAAGCTCGGATCCCACTAGACGACCTTTTTCAGCAGGCCAATCTCGAGCTACTCGAGGCCGATCACAGTATCCATCGCGCTGAAGAAGAGGTCGGTTTCGCGATGGCTTCCTATGGTGAAGAGGCGGTCGAGGAATTCCACCTGAAGGTCCAACAGGCCAAAGAATCACTCTTGCAAGCGTTTCGGACCAGTCAACAGGTGGAACGTCAGCTCACGGAGATCCCAGAGCACCAAGCCCGTCAGCAACTCGAAGAAGTTCTGGCCACCGCCAACCGAGTTGATGAGGTCTTGGAACAGCAAGAGGCGTTCTTCGACAAGTTGCGGGGTCTAGAGGATTCTGCCGAAGAGGGGCTACGCAAGCTCCGCTACGAGGCCGACGATATTGACCTGAAGATTGGACCAGGGCGCCTGGTATTAGAGCGACTGACCGAGCAGTATCAGGGGCCGAGTTTAGAAGAGGTCTCCAATAATCATCGTCATCTCATCAGCGGGATCGCTGAACTGCGTGGCACGATCGATCAGGCCGCCGAATTGTTGAACGCCGGGGATCGGTCTCAAGCAACACTGGCTATTCGGCAGGGCTGGGACCGTGCCGTGAATCTCCGTTCGCTTGCCGAAGGGATCCTGCACAAAGAGGTCCAACTTTCCACCGCAGTGGAGAATCTCAACGCCGGACTTGTCGACTCAGAACAAGATATCTTGGCTGCTGAGGCGCTGATGGAGCAGGACGACTACAGCAATTTGCGCCCCCCGACGACAGGCCTACGTCAGGCGATCGATGAAGTGAAAGCTGGGCTCCAGCAGGACAAGATCGATCCGGAGAAGCTCTTGGACCGGTTGTCCCAGGCCCACCAGCGGCTCGCTGAGCGACTCGAGCTTATCCAGAACTACCACGATAAACTGGCCCGCGCCCGGACCGCGCTGGGTAAAGAGTTGCAACAAGCTCGAGCCAAAGTGCGCGGTAGCTCTGACTACATTGGCAGGCGTGGTCGATATATCGGCTATAGCGCTCGTGCCAAATTCAATGAAGCCCAGTCCGCACTCCAAACCGCCGAGCAACGGGCCGAGACAGATCCCATCGATGCCTTGAACAACGCCCGCCGCGCTTCTCAATTAGCTGATCAGGCCGCCGAGATCGCTCACAGCGAGCCCGATGATGGCTTCGATCCTAGCTACCCGATCGGGATGGGGCGCACGAGATGGGACCGAAGCTCCACCGGGTCTATCAGCAGTGGCATCCCCTTCCCCATGAAACATCGGGCGGGTTCACGGAGTCGTCGAGCGTCGCGACGTCGTCGCTAGGCTGAGGCCCTCAGCTAAACCACGAGATTGGTTCTGGTCCTTTGTCGTCTGGCTTCGTAGAGTTAAAGCAATCATCAATATCGTATCCCTGATCCCGATACCCTAGAGAGGTTTCCTGTGGCACAGCAATCAATTTTCGGCCGTATCGCGACCCTAGCGAAGGCTAACATCAATGCGTTACTCGACCGAGCAGAGGACCCGCAAAAGATGTTGGACCAGATGGTGCGTGACTACACCGCCTCCATTAAAGAAGCTGAAGCCGCCGTGGCCCAGACCATCGGCAACCTGCGGATGCTGGAAGATGACCACCGGGAAGAGATTGAGCAGGCAAAATCCTGGGGACAGAAGGCACTGGCTGCCTCGCAACGAGCTGATCAGTTCCGTCAAGACAGCGATGGCTCCTCAGCGGATAAATTCGATGACCTCGCCAAGATCGCTCTGGAACGTCAGATGCACGCTGAGAAAGCGGCCAAACGCTCGGAGCCGGCTATTGAGTCTCAGCGTGAAGTCGTTGATCGGCTCAAGTCCGGTTTGCAGCAGATGAATAAGAAGCTCAGCGAGATCACCTCCAAGCGTGATGAGCTGGTGGCTCGTGCGAAGTCGGCGCAGGCCCAGTCCAAGGTCCAGGAAGCCATTGGTTCGCTGAGCTCCTATGATGCCACCAGTGAGGTGGATCGCTTCGAAGAGAAGATCCGGCGCGAAGAAGCCCGCGTACGAGGCATGGAGGAACTGAATTCCTCCAGTCTGGACGCCCAGTTTGAAGCCTTGGAGGATTTAGGTGAGAAGAGCGAGGTGGAAGCCCGGCTGGCAGCGTTGAAGGCCGGTCAGTCCTCCAATGGTTCTCAGGCGTTGCAGGGTGGGGAATCCGAAGAGGAACTCTTCGCTCAGTTGGAATACACCCCGGACTCAGAGACGAAGAACGCCTAAGGTTCTCTTATCTGATCTCATCCTTTTCTCACGCTTCGGCCCCGAGAACAGCGCTGGTACTGTTCTCGGGGCCGTGGCGTGGCGAGCTCAGGAACTGAGCCCGACTCCGAAGCACGCCTGGGTCGTGCTCTTAAACCGTGGCAGCAGTGCTGGATTCGACACTGCGTGCTGTGGGCTTACGAGAGGCCAGCAATCGGCCCAGTAGTCCATGGTGTGGAGCCACGAGCCACAGCAAGAGGAAGACGGCGGTGGCCACCAAGACGATCGTTCCCCCGGTAGGCAAATCGGCGGCCCAGGACAGATAGAGTCCCAGAAAGGCACAGACTGCCCCGATCACCGGGGAAAGCACCATCATCACCACGAGACGGTCGGTCACCAGTCGTGAGCTGGCGGCCGGGATCACGAGCAGAGCGACCACGAGAATATTGCCGATCACCTGGACTGAGACCACCACAGCAACCGAGACCAGCACATAGAGAATCACGTCGAGTACCAGCACAGGCAAGCCTGCTGCCGCAGCCATTTCCCGGTCTAGGGATACCGCGACCAATTCTTTATGCAAGAGGAATAGGGTACCCAGAATCAGCACGGCGGCTCCGGCGACCACGTAGATATCAGAAGTCGGGATGCCGGTAATCGAGCCAAAGAGGAATGATTCCAGGGAGCCCGAGTACGCCGGTGAGAACGAGATGATCACAATCCCCAGGGCGAAAGCGGCCACGAAAAAGATACCGATCACCGAATCTTCTTTCAACCGCCGGTTCTGTGAGAACACGGCCACCAGGATCGCGGTGATCACCGCAGCGATCATGCCTCCCAAGACCAGTGATCCCTGCAGGATAAAGGCGATGGCCAGTCCGGGGAACACCGAGTGAGCCACGGCGTGCCCGATAAAGACCATGCCACGTAACACCACGTAGTTCCCGACAATCCCACAGACCAGCGCGGAGAGAACCGCGACGAGTAGGGCTTTGGGAAGAAATGACAACAAGGGGTTGGTGAGGTCCTGTAGAAACTCCGGAAAGCTGAGAAAGTCCATATGATGAAGGGTCCTTCAAGACGGTGTGCTACACGGCAGAACGGGCAGAGGCCTCGGAGTTGAGGCCGAGGGCTTGCAGCAATTGCGAATTCTCGCTGAACCCGAACGTGCAGCGCCAAATGTTCTCATCCCTGAGCTGTGCCGGAGTACCCGAGGCGGTCACCGTGCGGTTAATCAGGTAGAGACGATCAAACGTATGCAATGCGCTCGCGAGGTCGTGGGTGGTCATCAACAACGCTCTGCCTTCTTGGGCGAGCTCGCTAAACAAGTCCAGGAGGAGTTCCTGAGTGGGGATGTCCAGGCCGGTGAAGGGCTCATCCAATAACAACAGCTCGGGTTCCAGCGCGAGAGCTCTGGCCACTAGCACGCGCTGTCGTTGACCGCCCGAGAGCGCTCCGACGGGGCGGTGGGCCAGATCGCTAAGATCAACCCGGGCGATAGCCCGGTTGACCGCCCGAAAATCGTTGACTGTGGGGCGTTTGAACCACCCGATGGTCCCGACTCGTCCGGACAGCACCACGTCCTGAATGCTCAGCGGGAAGTCCCAGGAAAATTCATGACGTTGTGGCACATACCCCACCCGGTTGCGCAGTGTCGTGTTGCCGTGTGAGTCGGTGTAGTTCACCTGCCCTTGGCGTGTGGGAACCAGGCCGAGGATCGAGCGCATCAGGGTGGTCTTACCGGCCCCGTTGGGGCCAATGAGACCGACCTGCTCCCCGCCCTCGACACGCATCGAGATGTTGTTCAACACCGAACGTGAACCGAGATCCACCCAAAGATTCTCGACGGTGAGTCGCGTTGCGTCAGCCTTCTGTTTTGCCTCGGTCATGCCTCAGCGTCCTGTCGCTCAGCCTGGCGCCGTGCCCGGGAGGTGCGAACGACGGTGAGGATGATGGTTACGATCAGCACCAACACCACCACGCCAACCACGATGGCAATAAGTGTGGTCTGATCACCCTTACCCTCCTCGGAGGCATGAGCGCCGGCGGCAGTCTCCCCATCGGCTTCGGACTGTTCTGCTGCCTGCTGACCCTCACCGTCAGATGTGGTCGCTGGCTGGGCATCAAAGGCCTCTTGGGGATTGGTCTGACTGCCGACAGCGAAGCGCAACGTTCCTGCGGTGGTCACGGTCTCTCCGTCGGTTAAGGGGACGTCAATCTCAGCGTGCAACAGGTAGACGCCGGGCTCAGTGAAGACCCAGTTGGCATGCACGTGGGTATTGGTATCGGCCCAGATCTCTTGTTCTTCCTCGCCAATCGTGGTGGAGTCCCATAGCTTCTGCGGTGGATCGAAATTACCGTTCTGCAGGAACAAGACGAAATCCCCGGGACCCTCCACACCGGTCAGTCGCAAGGTCATGCCACGGGCCATCTGTGCCACGGCCGCCGGATCTTGGGTGTTCCAGCCCAGCCAGGGCACCTGGTGGTTCTCGGTTTGAGGAATCAGGTATACATCTTGGCCGGGCTCTGCGGGGACGAAGCTATAGTTCTCGTCCTCGGGCGCCGGTTGCCTTGCGTCGTCTGGGAGGTGATAGACGATATCGTCGAAGTACCGCCAGGTGGCCGGTTGGGCGGTATCGTCACGGGCCATCAACTGCCACTGCCCATCAATCACCCGGGGGCCGACGTCCACGTGGCCGGAGGTGATGACGGTTTGGTCCTCGCCAATATTTTCATCGGCGTCCACATGCTGTTCCAACGCCGCATCTTCGGTGGCCCCATGCGCCGGGACAGCCGGTACTGCACCGAAAGACACCAGGGTGCACAATCCCAGCACCACTGTCGCCAGGGATCGGCTGATGCCACGGACCGCGTGGAGGGCATGAGAAAAAGTGAGGTTCCCGTCGTGCGGGCTAGCAGGGGTCGGAAGGGTTATCACTGGTCGTGTTCTTTCGTCTCGTGCGGTGGAGCCCGGTTTAGCCCAGGCAGTCTTTCAGTGAGTGGGCGTTGAAGCGCATCATGTCCACGTAGGTGTTCACTTCCTCGTCGAAGGCGTCACCGTAGATCGTGCAGATCTCCACATCCAAGTCATGCGCTGTTTGGACCAGCACGTTGGACCGTGAAATGAGGCCGGGCTCGAGGAATACCGCCGGAATTTGAAGGTTCTGGATGGTTTCCACCAGCCGGCGACGTTGCTGAATAGAAGGCTCGGTCGAGGGCTGAGGGGTGACAAATCCCGCGATGTCTACGTCATAGGCATGTCCGAGGTATCCGAACGCGTCGTGTGTGGTCACCAGATGACGTTGAGCTTCCGGGATCTCCTCGATCGTGGTTGCTACCTGTTCGTCAAGCTCTTCGAGCTCGGCAATGTACTCTGCGGCGTGAGCGCGATAGTACTCAGCGTTGTCCGGATCGATCTCGACCACGGTATCGCGAATGACCTTGACGTAGGCGATGGCGTTGGACACGTCATGCCACAGGTGCGGATCAATCTCACCGTGGACGTGAGCACCCAGGACGGCTTGGGGCAACTGGTAGATCTGTTCTCCGGTCCGCCCCAGGAATCGGAAGGAGGGGTCCGGTGGAATTTCTTCCAGCGCTTGAGTGGGAACACTGATGACCACGTCTTCGGGGTCATAGGCTTGTTGTACGTGCTCGCCTCCCCCACTGGGGTCGTAGAGCACCTCAATCTCGCCGGTGTCGACATTGGCGGATATATCAGCGTGTCCCTCGTCCAACACCTGCGCGCTGTCATCGACCTCGTGCGGATTGACGCCGACAGCAAAAGTGACGGTCTTGTCCTCCGCCAGGGGCTGTGCCTCAGATGAGTCGTCGATGTTCACCGTAGCGTTGACGGTGAGCTGGTACACGCCAGGCTCGTTGAACGCCCACGACATATGCGTGTGGGCATCGAGAGGAAGCTGGGCGTGATCCTGGTGGTCAATTCCATCGGAGGTGTCGATGTAAAACCGCGGGTTGCCGAAAGACTCTGTCAGATAGGCAACGAGATCTCCTGGTCCTGAGAAATCGGTGGCCGTTAGTTCGACAGTGGAACTGCGCGTCACCCCGGACAGCTCGGGGTTCTGTAAGCCGTCGCCTTGAGCGCGCATGCCCAGCCAGATGGTGTCCAAGGAGACATTTTCCACCAGCGGAATAACCTCTGCGGAATATTTGATCGCCGATTCTGCCAGGGCCACGTTCGGGACATCCTCTCGGATCGTGGCGTCCAAGGTGCGGATCACCGATTGGTCCTCAAGCAACATGTAGTTCGAAAACGCCGCATCAGCGTAGGCAATCTGACGCACGTCTCGTAGCGTGGGCTCGTAGCTATGCGGGTCGGCGCCTTCAGGCACGATTTGTTCCACATCCATCCGGTCACCGACCACATTGCGGGTCAGATCAGCCAGGATACCGGTCGTGGTCACAACCGAAGGCTTTTCGGGCGTGGACAAACTGCCGGTCGATACACCGCCGCACCCGGTCAGTGCGAGTGCGGCGGTGATCGCCGTGGCAACCCAGGCTTTAGCTCTGGGCATGCTCGTCCACGGTACCGACAGCGTTCAGTGTTGCGCGTCGACGCGCGTAGAGCAACGCGGCGGTTCCGAGTGCCACAACACCCGCACCGATCCCGACCATGCTCAATACCTGTTCGTCAGCACCAGTCTTCGCCAAGGTGCACGGAGTTCCCTCCGGAGTCAGCCCCTGACCGGCGGTCAATTCCTGACCGTTAGGAGCCACAGAGGTAGCCGGCGCGGAGCTCTCGTCGCTCTTCTGCTCGGCGTCCTGTTGGTCACCCTGGGCGAGATCCTGGTCGGTATTCTCGTCCTTCGGGGTAGCTACCGACGCACTGCGAGCGGTCTCAGCTCCCACCTGGAAGGTGTAGGTGCCGGTAGCAGACTGGCCATTGGCCTCGAATTTCAGCGAGACCTTATAGGTACCCGGTTCGGTGAACACCCAGTTGCCATGTTGGTGGGTGTTGGCCGGAATCTGGTAGCTCTTGGGGCCACCAACAGTGTCGAACACCTTCTCACCAACCAGCTGCCCGAAGTTCCCGTTAAGGAACACCGCCAGCTCACCAGGGCCCTCCACATTCTCCAAACTCATGGTCACACCCTGAGAGCCAGGACCATTGACCACAGATTCGTGCTGAGTATTCCATCCCACCCACGGCACGCCGGGTTCTTGAACCTGCTGAATCATGTAGACGTCCTTGCCAGACTCTGCCACATATTCCAGATCGCCCGGAAGACTATCAGCTGAACGCAACGCAGCATCACCGAGAACAAACGTGAGGTCCTCAGCATTGCGCCATACCGGCGGAGCCGTCCGATCGTCCTTCATCTTGGCAACAAACTTGCCATCTTCGACAACCGGGCCCAGATCGAAGTGTCCTTCGCCGGCGCTCAGACCAGTAGCCTGCTCACCCTGTTCGGCCCTGGTAGCACCGTCCTTCGCAGTGCCATCCTGACTGCCACTGGCATCGCCCGGAGGCACGACCTCGCGGCCCTGACCGTATTGGCGGTTCCATTCTTCAACCGGCAAGCACTGAGGAGCCTGTTGCTGGGCCGAACCTGCCCCAGCACCGCCCGATCCTCCACCGTTACCGGCACTAGCTTCACCGCCAGTACCGGTTCCAGCGCCGTCAGCACCGGTTCCGGAAGAGTCCTGGTCGCCGGCATCGTCAGAGCCAGCCCCGTTGGAGCCACCATGGTCACCGTCGCTACCTCCGGCTGGGCCGGAATCCTCTCCGGAGCCGCCGCCGGAACCGTTTCCGGGCTTCTTCGAGCTGTCGTTGCCCTGGTCTGCCGGCTTGTTGTCAGGAGTGGTGCCCACCTTGTCGTCGCGGTGCTTCGGGCACTTGTTATAACCCTCCGGAAGGTCCGCGCCAACGGTCACCAGATAGGTAGCGGCATTGGTCTTTTCGGACTGACCAGTTTTTTCGTTGTGGGCCTCAGCTGAGACGCGGAGGAAGTAGGCCCCGGGCTTGGTAAAGAACCAATTGGCGTGAACGTGCGCAAGGTAATCCTGGTGGATCGTACCCGGCAGCTTGTAGGAATCCCCGGTCAGAAGCGACTGGACTCCTCCCAGGCCCCCCGAGCTCCACAAGTAAACCTCGCCAGGACCGGTGACCTGTTCAATCTTGAAGTCCACTGAGCTGTAGTCGGTACCATTGAGTCCTTGGCTATCCCAGCCAGGCCAGATCAACGAATCGTCCTGAAGAAGAGGCAGATAGTATCCGGATTTGCCGGCAAGTTCAGCGGGGATGCCATCAGACTTGGGCAAGGTGGTCTGAGCCTTGTCCTTGACGTTGAGTTCGACATCTGCTGGGTCATGGATCACACCCGACCCAGTGACATCTTCTTTCAGCGTCAAGGTCGGCTTCTTGTCGATCATTTCCAAATTGAACATATCGACGTGGCCGTGGTCCAGTTTGAGTCCATCCCAGCAGATCTCGTCGTCAGCGGGCTTACCCTGACTCGGTGAGGGCTTGGGTTTGTCCGATGCAGACGGTGAGGGCTGCTGTGACTCGCTCGGCTGTTGCGATGGAGAGGTGTCCTGGCCGGGGGTACCGTCATCACCCGGAGTCTGCGAGTCTGTAGGTTGCGACGGTGTTTCCGGCTGAGTAGGCGCCTGGGTCGTCGGTTCCACCGTGGGAGTGTTTTCCGGGTCAGGGATTGGTTCAGGGGTAGACTCCTGGAAGTCCCCGACGCGGAAACGGTAGGTTTTTTCCTCGGTGGGGGCCCGCTCTCCAGTCTCGGAGTTGATCGCCACACCGCGGACCGTCAAGTCATAGTAGCCAGCCTTGGTGAACGCCCAGTTCGCATGCACGTGGGCGTGATAGTCCTGGTGAATGGTACCGGGAAGTTTATACCCATCGTCGGTCAGTAACGAATCCAGTTCGCCCAGGCCTTTTTGGGTCCACAGGTAAACCTCGCCCGGTCCCGACACGTCGAGAATTTCGATATCAGACTGGTCGTAGCCCGTTCCGCGCAGCCCTTGGTTGTCCCAGCCCGGCCATACAATCTGGGGGTTCTGGTTCAACGGCAGGTAGTACACCTCGGCTTCATGGAGGGCCTCCGGCACAGCTGGAACGGCGGGGAGAGTCATCTTCGCCTGTTCCACAACGTCCAACTGGACTGTCTCCGGGTCATGCATCACGCCATGACCGGTCACGTCTTCTTTCAACGAGAGTGTGGGTTTGCCATCTTTGGCGTGGAGGTAGAACGCGTCCACGTGCCCTTTATCGAGCACGACTGGACGAGATGTTTCCTCAGGCTGTGAGGGGGTAGCGGTCGCTGCCGAAACCGGGAGACTGGTGAGTCCCAGCAGCGCCATCAACAGACCTAGCACGCTCACAACGGCGGTTGTCGTGAGTGCTCGGTGCGAGCGCCCGGCCTGAGGCCGAGCCTGTAATGAGTGATTTTGCATAGTCTCATTCTTTTCTAGCGTTAAACGCCTCGGTGATCATGAGTACTCCGTCAGTATAGCTAATACGAATCATTACCATTAATTATGACTGATACATGACATCCTGACACCCCAAGGCGTGGTCCCCAGCCGCACAAATCACGTCACTTGGAGCACGAGCTGAATACAGTGGAAGGGCTCACAGGGCGCCACATGCAGGTACGTTGTGCGCAGGTATGTCGTGGATTTCATCCCCGTTTGAATCGGACCGTACTACCTGTCCTGAGGATTGGGCTCCCTGTAGCCAAGAAACTGCCTGGTAGAGATCAGTTGACCAGCGTCACCCCATTCTGACCAATACCACCAGACCAACAGACACAGGCGGTGTTCGCCTTTTACCGAAAAAACAACACGAAGAGTATCGCCCATTGCGACGGGAGGCTCGCAAGAGCTCACCGTACCGGCCGGCCACTCACCGCATGGCCGTCTTTGCGTGGATACACAAACGGCACCTGCCTAGGATCGTGCCTAGTCAGGTGCCGTTTTCTCGTTGCGGGGACAGGATTTGAACCTGTGACCTCCGGGTTATGAGCCCGGCGAGCTACCGAACTGCTCCACCCCGCGGCGACAGGTATCTACTATACGCCGGAGGGTGGAGCAGTTCAAATTAGCGTGGTGTACCGTTCACCACACGGTGGTGTGATGCTTACTCTGCCTCGGAGTTGTCCTCCTCTGCGGTGTTCTCATCCGAGTCCTCAGCATCGTCGGCGTTGGAATCCGAATCCACGCCTTCAGCCTCTAGAGCCCGGCTCAATGCGTCGTTGAGCTGGTCCTGTGCTTCGCCGTAGGCAGCCCAGTCACCATCCGCCATAGCCTCTTCTGAAGCCTGCATCGCATCCCGTGCGTCTTGCAGGGCCTTTTCTAACTGCTGTTGCGGGCTGGTTGCTTCAGGTGGCTGTGGCTGGTCGGAAGGTTCGGTTCCTTCTTCATCACCGGCTTCAGGTGGCGGAGTATCTCCGGCACCGGCCTGACCTTCCGCAGAGGTTTCAGCGCCGGAATCTCCACCGAAGATCTGGTCGAGCGCTTCAGCCAAGGTATCGGCGAAGCCAACCTCGTCACCGAAGGCCACCAGGACCTTCCGCAAGACCGGGTAGGAGGTTTCACCGGTGGACTGCACGTAGACCGGCTGGACGTAGAGGATACCGTCCGCAGCAGGCAGGGTGATCATATTGCCGTTGATCACATCCGAAGCACCCTGACGGAGCAGGTTCAGCTCCTGCGACACGGTGTCATTGGAGTCGAAGTTAGCCTGGGCTTGACCGGGACCCGGTGTCGTGGTTTGACGCGGCAACTCCAGCAACTGGAGGTGACCGTAGTCCTCGGCCTTCTGGCCATCCTCGCCAGTACCGGCATCACCGTTGGCTGCCAAGAAGCCATACAGCACGTTGCGCTGTGCGGCACCTTCGGTGACCTGCGGGATGAACGGTGTGGTCAGTTGGAAGGCGGGTTCTTCCTTGCCCGGCAGCTGCATCGACATGTAATACGGCGGGATGGAAACATCCTGAGCACCCGTCTGCTGATCGTTATTCTCAGCGTTAGTCGAGATCGTGGGGTCGACCGGCACCGACCAGGCGTCGTTGTTTTCGTAGAAGTCATCCGGGTCGGTCACATGGTAGCGACCCAACAGCTCACGCTGAACCTTGAACATATCCGAGGGGTAACGCACGTGATCCATCAATTCCGCACTCATGTCAGAGTATGGCTTGATGTGACCGCCGTAGACCTTCTGCCAGGCCTGAAGCAACGGGTCCTCGGGCTCCCATGCATAGAGGTCGACCGAACCGTCATAGGCGTCCACGGTGGCCTTGACTGAGTTGCGAATGTAGTTCACCTGTCCCGATGGGTTGGTATTCGGGTTGGTGTTCAGCGAGTCGACGGTCACCGAGTCGAAGTCCTGAGAATCTGAGTACGGGAAGGCATCCGAGGTGGTGTAGGCATCGACAATCCACTTGACCCTCCCGTTCACAATGGCCGGGAACGCGTTGGAGTCAACCTCCAGGTACGGGGCAACCTTCTCCACACGATCGACTGGGTGGCGGTCGTAGAGGATCTGGGAATTCGAGGTCACGTTCTGCGAGAACATGATTTCGGTGGAACCGAAGCGGATCGCATACGATAACCGATTGAAGATATTACCCACCGAGGGGCCACCATCACCGGAGAAGGTGTAGGTAGTGTCTTCTTCCGATTCGGCATCCTGGGGACGGTCCAGTTCCTGGTCCGGATCGCCATCTTCCTTACCCACGATGGAGTACTGCGGTGAGTTCATCCCGAAGTAAATGCGTGGCTCGTAATCCTGGTCAGATGCCAGCTCACCGTCGGTGGGAATACCCGAGAGCAAGAAAGCCGGGCGTCCACCGCCTCCTACCTCCGAACTGTCCGCGGCGGTGAGGCCATACCCGTGGGTATAGGTAATGTGCTGGTTCACCCAGGAGGAGTCCGGGTTCACGTTGACCTCACGGGGTGCAATGATGGTGTCGCGCACTTCGCCGTCAACCTCATAACGGTCCACGTGCAACGTATTGGGGAACGAATAGTACGGACGGAACTGTTGCAACTGTCCGAAGGTCCGGGACAGCAGGTTTGGGTCCATCAAACGAATATTGGCCGTGGTGGCCGATTCGCCAGCCAGCGCTCCCGCGCTCGCTTCGGTCTCACCGGCATAGTTGGTGTATTCCATATCGGAGAGCCCATAGGCCTCACGGGTGTAGTTGATGTTGCGCTCAATGAACTCGCTTTCCAAGGCCCGCTCGGTCGGTTGCACCCGATACTGCTGGATCAGGTAGGGGTAGGCCACCCCGGCCACCAGAGCCGCCACAATGAACGCGGCTGCACCAATGATGCCGAACCGCCACCGACCGCGTAGCCCGGTAAGAATGAACAGCGCGATCACCAAAACGGCAGCCACAGCCAAAATGGTAGAGGTCGGAATCACCGCGTTGACATCGGTGTACATCGCACCGGCCCAGTTGCCTTCTTGGTTCTGCAAAGTGCGGTACCGATCCAGCCAGTAGTTGACACCCTGCAAGAGCATAAACAGCGACGCGAAGATCACGATGTGCCAGCGTGCGGTGCGCGAGATCTGAATACCACCGCGTTCTTGGATGGTGATCGCACCGAAGAGGTAGTGCACCACCAGTCCGACAATGCCAGCCACCAAGACCACCGACGTCGCAAAGCTGACAATCGTGCCGAGCATCGGCAGAGTGGCCATATAGAAGGTCAGATCCAGGCCGAACTCTGGATCAGTTTCACCATACGGCTCTTGGTTGAGGAACAATAGGACTTGTTGCCAGGAGTTCATCGCCGCCGCTCCGGCGAAGAAACCAATCAAGAGCGGAACACCGATGAGCACGAGCCGGCGGACCGATTCAATCTGCTTTCGAAACTGGTAGACGCCATCGCGCATCGAGGTTGCGTCCGCATCGGGGCGCTTCCGCCAGGCAAGCCACATTGCCAGCCAGGTGACGAATGCCATCACACCCCCGGCGATGACAAATAGTACACCGCGCGTCAGGTGTTCGATCCAAAACACCGAGGTGAAATCGAGCTGGCTGAACCACAGCACTTCGGTGTAGATCATCGCAAACAGTACGAACAGCGCCACCAGGGCAGCGAGAATAATGATCGTAATGATCAGCGCACCGGGACGACGTGAATTGTTCTGTTGCTGTCGGTTCGACGAGCCACCCGGTCCACCCGAAGAACCCGAGGAGGAATTGTTATTCCCCGACGAGCCACCAGATGAACCCGAGCCCGAGGAACGGCCTGAGAACAGGTCGCCAAAACTTTGCCCGAAACTCACGTTTGTTCCTTATCTGCAGGCGTTGGACGCCCGACTTGTGTCGAATGTTGGGTGATGTGTTGAGTAGTCCTGCTATCCGCAGGTGGTGACGTTTTCTGCCTCTGGTGTGTCGTGAGATTTCACGATCTCCACAGCCTGTTCCAGGCTCGACACCGAATACACGGTGATCCCGTCGGGGACCTTATCGTCAAGTTCTGGACAGTTAGCCTCTGGGGCCAGAAACACGGTGGCTCCAGAGCGTTGAGCACCATAGACTTTTTGGAGAATTCCGCCAATGGGGCCGACAGTACCATCGGGGTCGATGGTACCGGTGCCGGCAATATGGTCACCGTCGACCAGGTTCTCCTCGGTGAGTTTTTCAATAATGCCCAGCGCAAACATCATCCCCGCGCTGGCACCGCCAACATCACCGAGGGACACTTCAAAGTCGTAGGGGAAGTCGAACTCGGAATCTAAGTAGATCCCGATCTGGTAGCTACCGTCCTCAGCCTCAGTGACGGGTACGTCGATCTTGTGTTGCTCGCCGTCCCGCTCAATGGTGAGCGTCACCGGCTCCGGCGCGGAGTCGTCAACAGCATCCTTGAGTCCTTGCAGACCGGTAATGGGGTGACCGTTGGCAGCAATCACCTGATCTCCTCGACGCAACAGGTCAGTGGCCTCAGCGCCTTCTGCAAAGTCGTGGACGAACAGATGCTGGGTGTAATCGATCTCCAGATACTCCAACGCCGCAGCCATCGCCCACGACTGAGAAGTATTCATCGCCACCGTGTTGGTCTCTTGAACCTCAGAGGATGACACGTTCGAGGGATAAACTGTGGCCGAAGGAGTCAGAGAAACGTGGGGGAACATCCAGCCAAACAACACGTCGATAGCAAAAGTCGCTCCGGTGGGCGGACCTTGAACCGACACGGTTGTCATATCCAGCGCACCGTCGACGGGATAAGTCTCGGTACCCTCAATCGACAAAACCGGTTCTTCCCCCTCACCAAGATCAACGTCCCCGATGGTGTTGACGGTCGGGCCGGGGTGCTCGGCAACGTAGGACACCGGAAATACGACCCCAGCCAACAGTGCTGCAGCCAGCAGAAGACCTGAAATCCACACCATGCGGCGTCGCTTCACCTCGCGTGGCGATTCAGGGCGCACGTCGGCTGAGTCATTCACCCGCAAGGGGGTGAGATCATCCGGTGATAAAGACATGTTGTCCGAGCCTTCCTGACAGTGCGCGCTGGCGGAGAAGAGAGGTCTCCCAATCCCTTCTATTCTAGAAGAAGAAATAACATCTGTACGACAGCGTTGAGCCTCGTGACATCGGCACGAGACGCCGGTGTGCCTTCAGCGAACCTCAACGGCAACTACCGCGCGAAGCTGTCATGGTGCGACCGGAATCGGTAGTCTATAACTCATGACTACTCCCCCGGATGGACCACGGAATGACCACGGCGACGACGGTTCGGACAATAACGATCCGTTTTCCGAGATGTTGCGTCGCATGTTTGGCGAGCAGGCTCCTAACCCCGAAGAAATTCGTCGAGCCATGCAACAGATGTCCGGCCAGTCCGCGATGCCGTTGGATCCGGCCATGTTTAACCCCGCCATGATGCAACAGATGATGTCACAATTCCAGGCCATGATGTCCTCGGGTAATTCTGATGAACCGGTGAACTGGGCACTGGTACGCCAAACCGCCCGGCAGGCTGCCGCCGGCGACGACCCATCGGTGGGCACCTTCGCACGACGGGAAATCGAAGATGCCTTGCGCCTGGCGGAGCTATGGTTGGATCAGGCCACCACTATGGAATCCACCGGATATTCCGGCGTGGCGTGGTCCCGAGCCGAATGGGTCGAGAAGACTCTTGACCAGTGGAAAGAGATGACTGAGCCGGTTGCCACCTCGGTCTCACAGGCCCTGTCTCGGGCTTTGTCCGAACAGCTTCCCGGCCAGCTTCCCGAAGAGATGCGAGCTGCCATGGGCGACATCGGTCCGATGATGAAGAACATGGGTGGCACCATCTTCGGTCTGCAACTCGGCCAAGCCTTGGGCGAGCTCTCCCGCGAAGTTCTTTCGGGAACCGATTCCGGTTTCCCGGTGGCCGGCCACCGGCTGGTCATGCTTCCGGTCAACGTCGAAGAATTCGGTGATGGCCTGCAGGTTCCAGAAGATCAAATCCGAATTTATCTCGCCTTGCGGGAAGCGGCCCGAATGCGTCTGTTTGTCCATTCACCGTGGCTGGAGCGTGATTTGATGGCCGCCGTGCAACAGTACGCGGCCGGTTTAACCATTGATTTGAGCTCCATTGAAGATGCTGCCCAGTCGGTTGACCCCATGAACCCCGAGTCTATGCAAGAGGTCTTCTCCGGCCGAATGTTGGTCCCTGAACCCACCGGGACCCAGAAGGCTGCCCTGGAACAGCTGGAAACCACCTTGGCCGTCATCGAGGGTTGGGTCGATGTCGTCACCACTCAGGCAGCTCAGGCACTGGAATCAGAAGCTGCACTGCGCGAGATGATTAATCGTCGCCGTGCCACCGGTGGGCCAGCAGAACATGCTTTTGGCTCGTTGGTCGGCCTGGACCTTCGTCCTCGTCGATTGCGGGAGGCTGCTGCATTCTGGCAGAAGATTACCGACGAGAAGGGCACGGAATACCGCGATTCGATCTGGGAAGAACAGCTGTGGATTCCGACCGCTGAAGATCTTGACGATCCCGACGGATACGAAGCACGTCGCCAGGCTCAGGCCGAGCAGACCGAACAGATGGATGAGGAGCTCCGCAAGCTACTCGATGGTGGCTTCAACGACGACGGCCAAACACCGGGAAAGGATCGTTAATCCTCGTCACCGTCGTCCCCAGTCGTCCAACCCAGTTGCGGTGAGCACGCACTTGCGAAACGTCGTGCATGGCTGAAACCCTCCAGATAGGCCATCGCTTCATCCATCCGAGAATAGCGAGCAGCCATCCGGTGAAAATCTGCGTCATGCCCGCCGTGGGCTAAATGAACCAATTCGTGGACCAGCACACCGTCAATGACCCACTGAGGCATACCTTTCAGCTGGGTGGACAACCGAATCTCTCCGGTAGCCGAGGTGCACGACCCCCAGACTTTGGTCTGCCGGCTCGACCACCTGACACTCGCCGGCACAACCTCGGAATTCAACCATGTTTTGGCTAAAAACACCGCCCGGTCGTAGAGGTCCTGGTCGCTGGTTTTCATGCGGTTGTCGCGTTTTTTCTCCAGACGCTGGATCAGGTCAGCGCTGGCATGAAAGATTGCTTCCTGACTCAGCCGGCCCGGTGCAGCGATGTGCAACATTCCGTCTTCGTAAGAGGCTTGGAAGCTTCTCGTGCGCCGGAGCGAACGAATAATTCGTACGGTTCGACCGTGATACTCATAGACTTCGGCGACGCGGCCACGACCCAACCGGAAGGGACCGTCTAGGTGCCGAAAGCCGTGTAATGTTGAGGGCGAATGCTGGGTGCTGTGCTGTGGTAGTGATGTCATGGTGTCCATTCTTCGGTCACGGCAACCCTACCCCAACAAGGCGTGTTGGACTGTGGACAACAACACCTGAGCAAACCAGTTGTGGACAACCGTCTGCACGAGCTCACGGTCTTTGCGATGATGGCAGTCCGGACCCTTCCGGTCAGCCGGTACTGGCCCGAATCATCGTCGTCCCAGGAGCTACTTCATGCAAATCAACCCCGGCCTGTCTTTCGTGAAAATTTCAGCTGGCCTGGTCCAAATCGGTTCAGGTGAACGATCTCTGCAGATCTCTGGCGCCACACCGCAAATCACCGCGCTACTGGAGAAACTGCGTCGCGGAATTCCGGATGGTAGCGAACCACGTCACGGCAAACAGGCCGGGCTCAGCACTCAGGAAACCTGGCGACTGATCTCAACCCTCGACCCAGTCTTGTTGAACTCCCCGGCCGAGCCGTCCCCAGAACCAAGCACCGACTGTGACGTTGCCACGGCCACGGCCACCCTGCAGGCGGTAACCGTGGAGCCCAGCTCGCAGCATGACGCTGACGAGAAGACTTCGGTGCAGGTTTGTCCAGTTGATGCACCCACTTTGCACACTCGACGCGCTCAGTCCTCCGTGCAGATACTGGGGACTGGTCGCAGTGGGCGCGCCTTGGCACTCCTGCTTGCCAACGCCGGCGTCGCAAGGATGTGGGTGTGGGATCCCCAACCTGTCACAGTCAGTGATCTCGGCACCGGGTTCCTGCCCGAAGATCTTTCACGGTGCCGGGGTGTCGCCACCGCCGAACAGTTACGTCACCAGTTTCCTGACATCGAGATTTTGCCCCAGTCACACCCCGTCGCGCCCCAACCGTGCGGTGACCTGTCTGTCTGCATCACACGAGGCGGACTGGCCACGGAGTTTCTCGCCCAGGCCCAACGTCGAGCTCAACCAGTGCTACCAGTCACCCTTCACGACGATCGCGTCGTCATCGGCCCCTGGCTTTTGCCCCAAACCTCGCCGTGCCCTCACTGCTGGATGGCACGCGAAGCGGAGCTCGATCCCTCTTACGCGGATCGACAGCATGCGTTGCGAGCGCAAGCAGCAGGTCGTGAACCTCTAGGTTTGGCCTACGCTGTCGCTGGATTAGTGGGCATTCAAGTGCTGAATTGGATCGATGCCACACCGCTTCGAGATGTCCTGACGCTGACCGATGCCGGCGAAGTCCCCGGCGCTGTACCCGGTCAAGTACTCAGCGTCTCGGCCCGAACCGGTGCCGTATCAAGCTTCACGATCAGTGAGCATCCCCGCTGTTGTGGCGCGGTCGCCTACTCCTGACACGCAGCTAGCCATTCTGGTCTTCCTCCCTGGGGGCGGAACTGACGAGGTGGAGCACCGCATCCCCGTATTTCGACAATTTGGCATCCCCGATTCCGGGGACCTGGCGTAATGCGCTCGCTGTCTGTGGCACCTTTTCAGCGATGGCCACCAAGGTCGCGTCTGTAAACACCATCATCGCCGGCAACTTTTCTGACTTGGCGGTGGTGGAGCGCCACTCTTTGAGTGTGTCCAGAAGGTGCTGGTCATAGGTGGCTGGACAGTTTTGACAGCGGCCCAGTTTCCGGGCCACCGGTGTTTCCAGTGGCTGGCCACAGACCCGACACTGTGCCACCTGTGAGCGCCCGCGACGCTTACCGTGGAAGTCACCCGGAGAGGACCGCTGGGCCTGGTTCGATGCCGACACACCCGTGTGCGGTGAAGGAATCGTCTGCGTCGATGACGCTTGCGGGATCAGGGCCGAGAGGAACCGTGAGGGCTTGGACTTGTTGCCAGTTCTTCCGTTGCGGTGACGCGGCCAGCTGAAAAAAATTTCATTCCGTGCACGCGTAATACCCACATAGAACAGTCGTCGTTCTTCATCAATCTCGCTCTGGGTTTGAGCAAAACCAATCGGGACCATTCCCTCGGTGAGTCCGGCCAAGTAAACCGCGTCCCATTCCAATCCTTTAGCTGAGTGCAACGACGCCAAGGTCACCCCCGAAACGGTGGGCGGATGCTCATCGGTGTCTCGGTGCTGTAGTTCCTGGACCACCTGGTCGAGACTGAGCTGTGCACCGTGATCATCCAGCATTCGGCGACCCAAGGTAATTAGTGCGTCAAGGGACTCCCACTTCTGTCGCACTGCACCGGTGGCTTGGGGCGGATCAGTGCTGTATCCCAATGAGGTCAGGATCGCTTCCATCAGCTCCACCACCTGTTCGCCCCGCACCGCAGGTGAGGCCTGAGCGGCGGAGCGTAGTTGCAAGACAGCTTCCCGAACTTCAGTGCGTTGGAAGAACCCTTCGGCGCCTCGGAGCTGGTAGGGAACGCTGTGTCGGGTCAGAGCCTGTTCGAAATGCACCGATTGGGCGTTGGTACGGAACAGTACCGCAATATTTTCCGGGAGTTTTCCGTCGGTGATTTGCTGATGGATATGGCTGGCGATCTGGTCTGCTTCGGTCTGTTCATCCTCACATTCCCAAAACACCGGCGCCGGACCATTATCTCGCTGAGAGACCAACTCGAGCGGACGAGGCCAGCGAGGCATTCTTCCTCCGGCTTGCTGGCCCTGTTGGGTCCGTTGTTCCAAGAGTCGATTGGCCAAGGCCACAATGTGCGGGGTGGACCGATAATCCCGGATCAGCTCGATGCGTTGAGCCTGCGGATAGGTCGTTGTGAACTCCAACAAGAACCGTGACGTGGCCCCGGTAAAAGAGTAGATGGTCTGCGAGGCATCACCCACCACGCATAATTCATGGCTGTCGCCCAGCCAGGCCTCTAGCAACCGCTGTTGGAGCGGGGAGACGTCCTGATACTCATCGACGATAAAGACCCGGTACTGACGACGTACTTCGGCTGCAATAGCTGGCTCAGATTCGAGGATCCCAACCATCAACAGCAACACATCGTGGAAGTCCATCAATCGCTGGTCGGCTTTGAGATCTTCATAGGCTTGAAAGAGCCGAGAGAACAACAACGGGTCCCACCCGCTAGGCAACGGGCGGTGACCTGCCTGATGTTGGTAAGTCTCCGGGGTGAGCATCGAGATCTTGGCCCATTCGATTTCTCCGGCAAGATCTCGGACCGTGGCTCGATCGGTACTCATCCGCAGCCGGTTAGCCGCATCAATAATCAGTCGGATCTTATGCTCTAATAGCCCAAACATTGGTCCACCAATTGCTTGGGGCCAGAAATAACTCAGCTGCTTCAACGCCGCGGCGTGAAATGTGCGTGCTTGTACTCCCCCAGCGCCTAGCACCCGGAGACGAGCTCGCATTTCCGCAGCGGCTTTGCTGGTGAAGGTCAGCGCCAACGTGTGAAACGGACTATAGGCTCCGGTGGCCACTCCGTAAGCAATCCGGTGGGTAATGGCTCGAGTTTTCCCGGTCCCGGCCCCGGCCAGAATGCACACGGGTCCGTGCAAGGCGGTGGCTGCCCGGCGTTGCTCCACGTCGAGGCCTTCAAGTATCTCCTCGGGTAAACTCACCGTGGCACCTCCTTGACTCGATAGATTGTGCAACGTCCGGCCCAACGTCGCTACGTGGCTTCAGCGGTCACCTCAGAAACGTAGCACGCTAAGGCGCTCAGTTTTGCAGTACGTGTGGGTCCGGAAGAGGCCCGCCATACCAGTGCTCGATCAGCATTCGTGCGATCGATGCGGACCCGGGTAGGTAGATCTCGCCACGCTCAGCCTGAGACCACATCTCGGCTTTGGTAAACCACGTCACCGACCGCATCTCCTTGTTATCCGCTCGAATTGTCTCCACGTTGGTGGCACGCGCCCGAAAACCTAGCATTAACGATTGCGGGAACGGCCACGGTTGCGAACCGAGATACTGTGGGTCAGCCACGTGCGCCCCGGCTTCTTCGTAGACTTCTCGGATCACCGCTGCCTCGAGGGATTCTCCGGGCTCAACGAACCCCGCCAGTGTGGAGTACCGGTTCGGGGCCCATGCCGTATTATTTCCCAGCAGTATTCTGTCATCGTCATCGGTGATGGCCACGATGATGGCCGGATCGGTGCGGGGGAAGTGCTCAATTCCTTCAGCGGGGCAGGTTTTAACCCAGCCGGATTGCTCAGTGACCAGCCGGTGTCCACAATGCGAGCAGAACCGGGTCCGGGAGTGCCAGTTGGCAATCGCCACCGCCTCCACGAAAAGGCCGGCTTCTTTGCCAGAAAGCCCCGCTGCGACTTCTCGAACCGAGAGCCATTGCACTCGCCCCGGATTAACCTCCGCCCCATCCCAGCGGTGCGGGTTGAGTAACTGTGGTGCAGTATCTTTTGACCCGGAAGGCACCAGGACAATGTCGTTGGGGCTGATCCCGTCTAGGTCCTCGGGGGACAGGTCTACTACTCGTTCACCGCGTCCCAGATAGACCGCTTCTTCTGGAAGCGGGCCTTGGGGGTGGTCGAACACGAGTGCGCCCCGATAGACCGGAACCTGACGGGCGTGAAGTCTGAGGACTTTGGTTTCAGGAGCTGACCAGAGGGTTGGCAACCAGGCAGGGTCCTCCCGTTGCAGGCACCCTCGGTCCAGGTCTTCACGAGCTAGTGGCAAAGCACCAAGAGGAGGGAAAGTCTGCTGATTGCTCATGGTTTCTACGGTACTGGAAACGCGCTCGCTTCTGGGGAGTCATTCCTCAGGGCATAACGGTGCGTCGCTGAACGCTGGCTGAGTATTCCAGCCAAATTGTGGACTCGCCAAATCACAAGCGGGCCGGTAAAGGTGGATATTCAGTAGGCTGGATGCTGTGAAACGCACACCCATGGAACTCGCCGCCCTCGCCTCCGCAGCTATGCCGGGACTAGATATTGTGGGTGTAGCTTCCACCGGCGAACAATCCCCAGAGTTCGACAATGCCCTGGTGACCGACCGAGATAACACCATCTGGCGGGTCCGCTCGCCGCGCACTGACCAAGCCGGCATGAGGTTGGAAACCGAATTGGAGGTGCTGTCTGGTTTTACTCCCACGATTCGGGCGAAGTTACCTTTCCGCGTGCCTTCTGTTGCCGGAGCTGTGCAACTGGATCGTCGTCGAACTTTTGTCTATCACCAGATCCCCGGCGAGGAACTCGACCTCGACACCATTGTCTGCCTGCCCGATATCGTTCGGGATGACCTCGGACGGATCACCGCAGCAATCCACGAATTACCACGTTCGGTTGTGGAAATTGCCGATCTGCCGGTGTATACCGCTGAGGAACATAGAACCCGTCGTCTCAACGAATTGGACCAAGTCGCGCTGACCGGAAAAATCCCCTCGATACTCTTACGACGGTGGGAAAATGCTCTGGAAGAAACCCAAATGTGGGGGTTCACTCCCACGGTTGTTCACGGAGATCTGCACGAAGAACACTTGTTGTTCGACCGTGGTCGAGCAGTGGGTTTGATCGGCTGGACTGACCTTCATATTGGGGATCCTGCGGTCGATTTTTCCTGGTTAGCTTCAGTCGAGGATCCAGTCTTCGGTGAACAGATCATCGATGCCTATTACCGATATCTGGGCGCTGCCGCCGATGACCGGGATTTCCACCTGATGCGACGGGCATCATTGAGCGCTGAATTTGCTCTGGCCCAATGGCTGATGCGTGGCATCAACAGTCATGATCAGCGCATGATCGATGATGCGGTGTCGATGCTGGACGATTTGGCCGCCGACGTTGCAGAAACCGGTGGCCAGGACGTGGGCTCGGAGCTGTCAAAGCCTCATCATTCCTCGGTCGCGGCGCCCGATGAAACTAATCCGGCACATTCCACGGCCAAAGCGGACGACGGCACCTCTGCTGAACAGGTCCAGCAGGTCAACGAGCCAGAAGAGGTCACTGCCCCTATCAGCACCATCAACGCTAACCTCAACGCTGAGGATGGTGCCGTGGTGACCGACGCCGATGTCGATGCTGACGACGATGACGCAACCGAAAACGAGAATCCAGTCCGAGATGATCCCAAAGCATCTGAGGCCTCGCCACCGGAAGCAGACAACGCAGACGACGGTGATCAGGTCGATGACGATGCCGGCGTTGTCACCGAACCGGTGTAGTTAGACGCCATTCGTCAGATGACAGAGGACCGCGAGTCAGATTCCGCGTCGCAGGCCGAGGATTCATCATCTCGCAACTAGTCCTCCTCCGTCGCATTGGCAGTGTTCCCTATCACCGCGACGATAGCCACTCAATCTGCTCCGTGGGGTTCGGTGGCTTCCAGCGCTTGAGCCAGCAACGCTTCCAGTCGCTCGGCGTCAGCAAGGTTGACCGGAGTTCGTTCTTCGCCATGTGCAAGGTACACAAAACGTCCCGAGATATTCGCCAGGGGAATATCATGTAGCCGTGACCAGGCCAAACGGTACAGCGCCAGCTGAAGCCCTTTATGTTCCAAGTCGTCTGGGGTCGACGGCACCATACCCGTTTTCCAGTCAACGAGCTCCCACTGCGCGGTGGGGTCGAATTCCTGATCCGGGTGGTCTCCCCCGTTCCGAAAAACAGCGTCAATACGGCCACGAATGGTCACCGACCCGACTGTCGTTTCCACCCCGGCTTCGATGAACGCTGGTGAGCGTTGCGCCCATCTGGTGTTCAGGAAGTTCTCTCGCAGGGTCGTCACACCGGTTTGTTCGTCCCAGACCTGGTCGGCATCCTCGACCGGGTCCTCGAAGTCGAGCAGGCCCGTGATGCCAGGACGCTGACTGGCGAAATGTTCCTCAATCCATTGGTGGACGAGCGTACCTGTTCGGGCTGCTTTGATCGGTCGACGTGGCATCGGACGTTTCAGTGACTTCGCTACGGTGTGCGGGTCGTCTACCAAACTCATAAATGCTGAGGCCGAGAGGTGACTTGGCAAGTGAACCTCACTGCTCTGCGTCATATCTTCGTCGGGTTGGGCCCACTGCACGCGTTGAGCCAGCTCGTGGTCTTCAATATCCGTGACAGATGTTTCACGCGCATCGGTCACCCATTGTGCCGCTTGTGTCACCGCTTGGCGACGTGGGTAGTGGCGAACCAGAGGTTTTCCGGCCCGGTCATCGATCCAGTAAACGCCGTCATAGAAGTCCGTTGCATTGATTTGGTAAATCGATGCGCCATCGAGAGGATCGACAGGCCAGGTGGAGACCAGGATCTTCTCAGCCCGCGGGTTCTTATCTCCGACGACTTCGGAGTCTGTTGAATCAACCCAGTGTCCAGTTTCGACCCCGTCTAGTCCCTGAAAAATGGTCAAGAACTCGGACTGTTCAACGGCTTTCTTCTTTGTTCCCACCCAGTGGCTTCCTGAGAGCCACAACAAGTGCTTGGGACGGGTGAAGGCAACATAAGCTAGTCGCTTTTCTTCGAATCCATTGCGGATCTTCACGTTCTCAGACAACCGATGATAGGTCACCCGATCTTGATCTTTCGTGGAGAACGTGGTGTTGCCTGCTCCTGCACTCCACTCTTTTAGGGTTTCGGCCTGGTCGAAAGGCCACTGATACTCGTCTGGAATATCGTGGCGAAGCCCCCAGGGTAATGCCCCGCTGGAGGTGGAAGTCCATCTCTCGGGTTTCTCCGACGGGAATTTTCCTGCGCTCAGTCCGGGAACGAACACGGCGTCCCACTCCAATCCTTTGGAAGAATGGACGGTGAGCAACTGGACGGCTCCGGGGCGTGGTTGAACGGCGGGTAGTGCCAGCCCTTTTTCTTCTGCCTCAGCAGTTTCTATCCATGCCAGAAAGCCCGACAAATCAGACGTCAAGGAGTCGTCCAGCCCTTGTGAGAACTCGTCGACGACATCGTAAAGGGCTTCCAGGTGTTGCAGTGCCTCGGAGAGTTCCGTTCCTGGATGTGCCAGAACTTCTGCCTCAATCCCACTACGGCGGGCAATCATCCGGAAGAATTCCGGAAGATCCAGTGAACGCAACTCTTGGAGCGAGACTAATAAGTCCGCAACACGGTGCAGTCGTTGGAGCCCTTCCTCGGTGAATCCGTGATGGGCTGCCTCCTCAGTCGGCGGTAACTTATACAGTGCTTCGATCAGTGACACTTCTTCAGCGTCTTCGGAGACGAGTGCCTCGGCGAGCTTCTCAGCATTCCAGATCTGTTCTGGGTCATCAGACCGGAGTTCCGACGGAGGTTGAGCGTCACGTCCATGACGCACGAGTCCTCGGGCATAACGGTTAAGTGCCCACAAGTCGGCTGTTCCGATTCTCCAGCGCGCATTACTCAAGATACGTACTAGAGCTTCGTTTTCCTGCGGAGCGGCAACCACACGAGCTAACGACAGCACCTCGACGACGGCGGGAACCTCGACAAGCCCCGTCATCCCCAGGATTTCATAGGGGACTCCTCGCGCTTCGAGTGCTTCAACCAGAGGCAGGAAGTCTGCCTTGCGACGACAAAGAATGGCAGCCGACTTCTCGGTGTGATGTGGCTCGTTCGAGCCGGGATCGGTAATCCCCAGGCAGTCTGCGACGGTGTCGGCCAGCGTGCGTGCTTCGTCTTCGGAGTCTTTGAACCAATTGATAACCACGCGTCCGGGTTCACCAGTCACTCCTGCCGAGAGTTCTTGGACCGGGACGGGCCTGCCGGTGGTCGGTTCTCCATCCAGTTGCCCGATAATGGCATTGGCACCGCGCAAAATGCGCTCTCTATTTCGCCATGCCACGCTCAGGGGCAAGATATCGGCTGGAGCCCGTGTGTCAACACGGTCGTCATCGGCACGCCTAACGGCTGGGAAATATTCGGGAAAAAGACCCAGCTGACCGGCGGAGGCACCTCGGAATCCATAGATCGACTGGTTGGGGTCCCCCACAGCTGTGACACAGTGACCTGCTCCCTGGGAGGATTGGGCGCCGAACAGCGAAGAGAACAGCATCATTTGGGCGTGCGAGGTGTCTTGGAATTCGTCGAGGAGGACGACCTTATACTTCTCGCGTTCGCTGGCGGCAGCTTCGGGAATCGTGGAGGCGATCAGTTGGGCATAATAAACCAGGTCCCCATAATCCATGAGGTTATGGTCTTTTTTCACCTGGGCGTAACGTGCAACGATATCGGCCATGGTCATTTTCACGCGGAGGCTGTTAAAGATCTCCGTAGCGTATTTGGGACGTTTTGCCCCGGTGTCTAGACGCTGGCCGGACTCCAAAATTTCGATCACGTGCTCTTTGATCTCGTGAGGTTTCACAAGATGTTCGTTGGCTTCCGCGGCGAGTTTTTTGACCGCCGAAATCAACGAACTCTCGGTAAAGTCCAGTTCGGACACATCAGCTTCCCAGTTTGCCACGATCTCGGCGATGATCTGGAATGATCGGGCCTCTCCAATCATTTCTGAATCGGGTTCGACACCAATGCGTAGCCCGTAGTCTGCTACCAGCGCATTCGCATAGGAGTGGTAGGTGGAAACGCTGGCTTGTCCCGGGTCGTGGCGGTCGAGAGTCAAGCCTAGTGACTCGTGGCTCGCGAGGTTTTCAATGGCGGCGTTCACGCGTGCTGCTAATTCACCAGCGGCTTTGCGAGTAAAAGTGACGCCAAGAATTTCTTCGGGACGCACAAAACCGTTGGCAA
Organism: Auritidibacter ignavus; assembly: GCF_029853775.1. Classification (NCBI taxonomy): domain Bacteria; kingdom Bacillati; phylum Actinomycetota; class Actinomycetes; order Micrococcales; family Micrococcaceae; genus Auritidibacter; species Auritidibacter ignavus. The sequence goes on along the minus strand of NZ_CP122564.1, from coordinate 55,807 downwards.
TCAGCCAGATGACTCGGTCTGTCATGGTGCGCGTTTTGCCCGAGCCAGCACCAGCGACCACGAGGAGGGGGTCTGGACCGTATTCGATGACGGCGCGCTGTTGTTTCGTGGGATACATCCGCTGTTGGGGTGGCTTCGCGGACTGAAGGATATCGGCCAGTTCTTCAGCGCTAAACCGAACGTCTCCCCAGGTGTTTCGTTGCGGTTGAGCTGCTAAAGGTTCCACTCTGTGATCTGCCTTCCTTGCCGTGTGATGGGTGAGAGGATCTGGTAGGACGATTTCTGGAACTCCCCAGGGTCCCACCAGGTCAGATAGCTCGCTCCAGAGACGCGTCGCGCCGCGTCCCGGATCTGTTGGCTAGCCCAGTTTTCTTCCGGGTGTTCGGGGTTCTCGGGAACAACCGGCTGTTGGTGTTGGACTTTTAGGTTCTGGTTGGTGGTGCCCAGCTGGACTAGCATGGCTCCACCTGGGGTGGTGGGCTGAGAAAACTCGGCCGACTCGAGCTTCGTTGCCTTCAAGACGCCGGAGATGATCAGGGCCTGATAGGTGGCCAATTGTGGCAGGCGGTCAACCTCTTCGCTTCGAGGCATCGACTTGCCGGTCTTGAGGTCTACCACGGTTGGACGACCCTGTGAGTCTTTTTCCAGCCTGTCAATTTTTCCGTTAACTTTCACGTCGAGATCCTCAACCGTGAAGGTGGCGTTGACGCCCAATTCGGTAGCAACCAGACTCCGGCCGTCGTGACGCATGGCGATGACATACTCGCTGAAAAAGCTCAGCATATCTTTGATCCGCTGGCGTTCTCCCTCGGCCTGCCAGCTTTCGGGGTCAAGCTCCAGGGCGCGGAGTAAAACCGGGAACAATTCTTCCAGTCCGGCTTGCAGGTCTTCGGCTCGTCCCTGGTGGTATTTTTCAGCCAATGCGTGCACGAAGGTGCCGCGCTTCAAAGGCTCTGATGAGGAGGTTGAGGCTCCGATCTTGTCGAAGTACCACTCGGCTGGGTTCGCCAGAGCGGCACCGAGGCTTGAAGGCGACAAGGAGATCATGGGCCGACCAGATTCGAGATCTTCGGCAACGGCTGCCGGGTGGGTACTGGACAACGGTGCCAGCCCCCACCAGAAGTTGGGGTTGGCGCTCGAGACGCCGTGGTCGCTTAGCACGGCCAACGCAGTTGCTGCATCACGTTGCCGGCTTTCATCGCGATGTTCTGGTTTCTGACGGGCTGAGTTCTCCAGTTCTCGACGCAGGGTGGCGACCAGCATCCTCCGCGTCAACGGTGTGGGCACCGAGGTTATCGGCCGTACTGGCTGGTCCTCAGTGACGTGCCAGGGCTGGATTCGATCAAGGAAAGCACTAGGTTGAGATTCTTCGGTGGCGACCGCTGAACCGATCACAATCTTGCGTGCCCGGGAGATGGCCGCGGCGAAGGTGCGCATTTCGTCGGTTCGAACTTCCGCGATCCGGTCTACCAGTCTGTCATGGGTCGTTCGACCACGCACGAGGTCGACGAGGTCCCCGGTTTTCAACAATTGTCCACGCACTCGGGTGTTGGGCCAGATGCCTTCTTGGACTCCCACAATGAGGACTGCGTCCCACTCACCGATGACCGCAGACGACGGGGTCAGCACCGAGACCGCCTCATCAAGGTGGTGAGTCTCCGATAGCGAGTCCATGGGGAGGTCTTGGTTTTCCAAGTATTCGACGAATCCGGCGGACGTTTCGCCGGGGAATTGATCTTCGTATCGTTCGGCGGCGTCAAAAACGGCGATCACGGCGTCAAGGTCGCGGTGGGCCTGAGCCGCCTGTTGCGCCTCACCTTCCAACGCGGTAGTTTCCCATGATGTCGCGACGCGAGCTGCCTGCCATCCGGCCCACAAAACCTGGCTCGGTTCAGGTGAGTCTGACTCCACGGCACCACGCATAGCATTGAGCATCTTGCCAATGCGCACCACGGAACGAGCATAATCCGGAAGGGCACGCCCAGGGTCCAGACTCAGCATCTGGTATACCATCTCCGGGGAGTCGACCAGTATATCCAGTAGCTCATGTGAGCTTCGGCTTCCGCCCTGGGCTTGCTCGGTTTGCAGTAAACGGCGTCGTAACTGGCGCACGTGTACCGCGGTGGCACCGCCGTAGCGACCGGTGAGTAACCAGCTCAGCCGCTCCGGTGCAAGACCGGTCCCCCGCGGTGGTGCCGGACTGCTGGCAACGGCCACCAGGGTGAGCAGCGGTGAGACCGCTGCCTGCTGGTTGAGCATGACGTCGGCCATGCGTCGGTGCACTGGGATCCCCTCTAAGCTCAACGAACGGGCGATGGCATCGACCCGGCTCGCGGTGCGGGCAATGACGGCCATGTTCGAATAAGGAATCTTGTGTTCTAAGTGCAGTTGCAACAGTTGTTGGTGCACCAACAGTTTTTCTTGGCCAGCACTGGCCACCCAGCGTACTTCGGCACGCTCATCGTTGTGGTTTGTTATGGTCTCGGCCTCTTCCGAGGTGGGAGTGGCAGGCACCGTTGAGGGCAACCCCATGGTGACGGGAATACGTTGAGCGGCCCGACGCCAGGCTTGAAAAACCGGTGCCGCCATGCGGTGCTGATGTGTCAGTTCAATGATGCGCTGGCGACGTTGCTCGCCGGAGAGATCGCCCCTGATCATCCGTTGCGGTAGCTCGGAGAGCAACTGCGGTGTCGCTCCGCGGAAGCCCTGCACCGTCGTGGTCGGGCTGGCCGTCATCACCACATCCAGGTCACTTGCCCAGATCTCTAGAAGGCGGTAGACCGCTGGGTTGGCGTCCTGGATGTCGTCGATGATCACCACCGGACGCCGTTGACGCTCTGCGTCGAGAAAAGAGCGGTGGGCTGGGTCAGCGAGATAATCGGCCGCCCGGGTAATCAGTCCCGCTGGGTCGAAGGCCGATGCTGAACGCAGATCAAGGTCATCGCGATAGTCCTGCAACAGCTCAGCAACAGCTACCCATTCGGGGTAATGATACTCTTCTCCCCACCGTTGGAGTTGGCCCGGTTCAATACCGTATTCGCTGCAACGATCGATCAGTTCGCGAACCTCACGCCGAAATCCAGCCAGCCCCACGGCCTGTTGCAATGACTCGGGCCATTGTGGCCCGGTGTTTTCTTCCCGGTAGGTCTCCAGAATCTCCGCGATCTTTCGGTCCTGTTCAGCACCAGCTAACAGCCGAGGTGGTTCCTCCACATGTTCCAGATAGCCTTCGGCACGCATCCGCCGAATCACATCAAAGGCAAATGATGCCACGCTGCGCACCGGTGTCTCTGCCCGTGTACCCAACCCTTCGGCCTGCAACCGCGCGGTCAAAGCGTTTCGAACCTGGCTGGCTGCTTGGCGCGAACCCGCCAGCATGACTACCTCGTCTGGCTGACAGTCGGTGATCATTCGCTGGACCGCGTATTCAATCGTGGTGGTTGTCCTCCCGGACCCGGGCGCGCCGATCACCAGGACGGGCCCGTGACCGGCTGGCAGCGTGACAACACGGCGTTGGTCAGCATCAAGTTCAACAGCGGAAGCGACGGGCTGGAGAGGCTGGAGGAGTTCAAACCCAGGCTGTGGCTCAGACATAGTGTCCATCTAACCGCACCACCAAGGACAAGTTAAGCCTTGGCAGAATTGTCGCGGTGTTGTTTCCACCACCGCAAGGCGGTGGGTTCCCCCGGAGGCGTCGACCACGTAGCGTAAGACAGGTGAACGAAGCTCTACAATCGATTGCCCCACGTCCCGATCAGCCGTGGCACTGCGGTGCGATGGTGGGGTTTGATCTGGAAACGACCGGTCGGGACCCGCGCCAAGCCCGGATTGTCACGGCCTCATTAGTCGTCGTGGATCCGCAGCGGGTCCAACGGGCCAATGCTGAGTGGTTACTCAATCCCGGTGTGGAGATTCCTGCTGAGGCAACCGCAGTGCATGGGATATCCACTGAATATGCCCACATGCACGGGACCGCTGCGCGGGAGGGAATTGACCAGATCGCCGGCACGCTGGCTGACTTCATGGCAGCAGGTTTCCCCGTGGTGGCCTATAACGGGGTTTATGATTTCACGGTATTAACCGCAGAAATTGCCCGCCACGGGCTAGAGACCTTGACGATCTCCGGGGTCGTTGATCCCTACGTCTTGGATAAACAGGTCGACACCTACCGCAAGGGTGGACGCACGTTGGGCAAAGTCGCTGAGATCTACCAGGTCCGGCTCGATAATGCGCACGCCTCAGCCGCCGATGCGTTGGCTGGTGTGGAGATCGCCTACGCCATCGCCGAGAAGTACCCTAAGCTATCCGTACCTTTGTCCGAGCTCTTCGAATTGCAGAAACGGTGGAAATCCGCCCAGGCAGAAAGTTTCGAAGCCTACCTGCGCCGGAGCAAGGATCCTGAGGCGACAGTGTCGCGCCACTGGCCAGTCGAAGACCTCGACGGTTCTACTCGGTAGCGGCCGCGGCAGCCTTGGCTGCTGCCGGGAGCGCCTCGGCAATCCTGTCGATGGCCTGCTGGTCATGAGCCGCGGAGACAAACCAATCCTCAAACACGCTGGGCGCGATGTAGATACCTTGTTCGAGTAACGAGCGGAAGAACGGCGCGAATCGGAAGACCTCCTGGTTCTGCGCGTCGTGGTAGTTGCGCACCCCGTGGTCGCTGGTGCCAAAGGCCACGGAGAAAATCGTTCCCGCCACTTGCAGGGAATGGTCCACGCCTTCAGCATCCAAGGCCTCAGAGACCAGTTGCTGAATCTGCCGGGAGGCATGAGCCACCTGCTGGTAGACCTGCTCATCAGCATTGCTGAGAGTCGCGATACCGGCAGCCATAGCGACGGGGTTTCCCGACAGGGTTCCTGCTTGATAGACCGGCCCCAACGGGGACAACAGGCTCATGATCTCGGCGTTGCCGGCCACCGCTGCCACCGGCATACCCCCGCCGATCACTTTGCCAAAGGTCCACAAATCCGGAGTCCAGCCCTCGGGTTGACCGGTTAACCCCCAGCCTCCGGTGGGGGTAGCGCGGAATCCGGTGAGGACTTCATCCCAAATGAGTTTGGCCCCGTGACGCTGGGTGATTTCACGTAAGAAGCCCATGAACCCTGGCTCAGGCGCCACAATGCCCATATTGGCCGGCACGGCTTCGGTGATCACCGCAGCAATCTGCTCGGGGTAGTCAGCGAAGACTTCTTCCAGGGCTTGCCGGTCATTGAAGGGCACCACCAGCGTTTGAGCGGCCACCGCAGCAGTCACACCGGCCGAGCCCGGAAGTGACTGGGTCGCCACACCCGATCCCGCCGAGGCCAGTAGCCCATCGGAGTGGCCATGGTATCCCCCGGCGAATTTCACGATCAGGTCCCGTCCGGTGGCACCGCGCGCGATGCGTAGCGCGGTCATGGTCGCCTCGGTCCCGGTCGAGACAAACCGGATGCGATCGATCGGCAGAATGGATTTCACCAGTTCGGCTAAGTGTGTCTCGTCCGGGGTGGACGCACCGAAGGACAGGCCGCGGTCGACCGCTGCATGCACGGCCTCCACCACCGCCGGGTGTTGGTGCCCCAGGAGCATGGGCCCCCATGAGCCAACCAGATCAACGTACTCGTTGCCTTCGACGTCGGTGAGGTAAGCACCCCGCGCACTGACGATGCTCGGCGGGGTCAGTCCGACGGATCCGAACGCGCGCACCGGAGAATTCACCCCGCCGGGCATGGCGGCTTCGGCAGCGCGGAAGGCCTGCTGGTTGCTGGTGAAAGACGTAGGCTGGTCGGTCATGGGATTCTCACAGTCCTGTTCTGAGCTGGACGGGGTCGGGCGGGTCTGGTTGGAACTCACTGGGCCTTAGATCAGGCCACGGTGGATCCAATCGGCGAGTTCTAGGGCGTAGTAGGTCAGCACCTGGTCAGCTCCAGCCCGACGGATGGACAGCACCGACTCGGCCACGGCGGCGTCGCGGTTGATCCACCCGTTAGCGGCAGCTGCTTCGATCATCGCGTACTCTCCGGAGATCTGGTAGGCCGCAACCGGTACGTCCGAGAAGTCGGCCACCTCGCGCAGGATATCCAGATAGCTCATCGCAGGTTTGACCATCACCATATCAGCGCCTTCTGCTAGGTCGAGCTCGGTCTCCAGCAGAGCTTCGCGCCGGTTCGCCGGGTCCATCTGGTAGGTTTTACGGTCGCCTGTCAGGCTGGAGTCTACCGCTTCGCGGAAGGGTCCGTAGAAAGCGGAGGCGTATTTGGCCGAGTAGGCCAGGATCCCGACGTGTTGGGCGGAGACCTCGTCGAGGGATTCACGGATGACCCGGACTTGGCCATCCATCATGCCAGACGGGCCGACCATGTGCACCCCGGCTTCGGCATGGGTTTGGGCCATTTTGCCGTAGAGCTCCAGGGTGGCGTCATTATCGACCCGTCCGGTCTCGTCGAGGACGCCGCAGTGGCCGTGCTCGGTGAATTCGTCCAGGCAGAGATCGGACATCACCACCAGATCGTCACCGACTGCCGAGACAACCGCGCGGATGCCACGGTTGAGGATGCCGTCGGGGTTGAGTGCTTCGGATCCGGTGGCGTCGAGTTTTTGCGGGATCCCGAAGATCATGATGCCACCCAGTCCAGCTGTGGCGGCCTGGGTGGCAACCTGTTTGAGAGAGTCTTCGGTGTGCTGGACGACACCGGGCATCGAGACCAGCGGGTTCGGCTCGGTCAGGCCCTCTTTGATGAAGACGGGAAGAATGAGTTGGGAGGGATGAAGCCGAGTCTGTGCGACCATCCGACGCACGGCAGAGTTTTGACGCAGGCGCCGGGGACGTTGGAGCGGAAAAGACATGGTCCTTCCTTCTCCCCTGCTATGGGGGGTCGGCAGTGTGGGTTCGGCGCTGGTGACAGGCTGATGACAGCTGGTCACCGCGCTCCTACGGTCCACTCTAGTCGTCATCTCGTCGTTATAGTTCAGCGGCCATGGCCCGGCCGGCGGTGCGTCCGGTGAATAGACACCCGCCGACAAAGGTGCCTTCTAGCGCCCGATAGCCGTGGGATCCGCCTCCGCCAAATCCGGCGGCTTCGCCGGCAGCATAGAGTCCGGGGATCGGGGTGGCGGTGGCATCCAGGGCTTGGGAGTTTAAGTCGGTTTGGATCCCGCCCAGGGTTTTGCGGGTCAGGATGTTCAGTCGGACAGCAATCAGTGGCCCGTTGGCCGGGTCGGTAAGTTTGCCGGGGGGAGCGACTCGGATGAGCTTATCTCCCCACGAGGCCCGGTGGGAGCGGATAAAGGTGATTTGCGCGTCTTTGGAGAACGGGTTGTCCAGTTGCAGATCGCGGGCGCGGACTTCGGCCTGGACCTGTTCGGTATCCAGCGGCACCTCTGGTTCGAGTTCTTGCATCAGGGTCAGCAACTCATCCAACGTGTCGGCCACCACGAAGTCTTCGCCGTGGTTTTTGAATGCTTCCACCGGCCCTGGGGCACCGGGGCCCAGCCGTTTCAGTAACAGCTTCAGATCCTTGCCGGTCAGGTCGGGGTTTTGTTCACTGCCGGAGAGCGCGAATTCTTTTTCAATAATCTTCTGGTTCAGAATAAACCAGGAGTGGTCGTATCCGGTGGCCCGTAGCTCAGCCAGGGTGGCCAGCGTGTCAAAACCGGGCAGAGCCGGCGGGTTGAGCCGGTGTCCGGTCGCATCCAGCCACAGCGAGGAGGGGCCAGGCAGGATTCGGATACCGTGGCGCTCCCAGATCGGGTTCCAGTTTTTTATGCCTTCCACGTAGTGCCACATGCGGTCTTGGTTGACTAGTCGGGCTCCAGCATCACCGGCAATAGCCAGCATGCGCCCATCCACGTGGGCTGGGACCCCGCTGATCATTTGCTGCGGTGGGGTGCCCAACCGTTCGGGCCAGAAAGAACGCACCAGCTCGGGGTTGGCGCCGATCCCGCCGGTGGCGAGCAGGGTCGTTGCAGCCCGGAACTCAAAATCATCGATCACCTCACGATTGGTTGCCACGCCACGTTCGGCATCGTCAGTAGCTAAGACAGCGCCGCGGACACCGACAACCCGAGAGTTCTCGACGATCAGCTCGTCGACCCGGTGGCGATGGTAATACCGCACCAGGCCACGATCGACGTAGCGTTGCAGCTTGCGGGCGAAGGGCGCGACGAGCCCGGTTCCGGTGCCCCAGGGGATGTGGAATCGGGGGACAGAATTCCCATGGCCGGTGGCGGTACTGCCACCACGTTCAGCCCAGCCCACCACTGGAAAGAAGCTCACGCCGTGGCCGGTGATCCACTCGCGCAGTTCCTCGGCGGCGAAGTGCACGAAAGCCTCACCCCAGGCTTGGGCCCACTGATCTTCGGGATGGTGCCCTTCCAGCCGGTCCCAGCCGGCGCTGGCGCGCCAATCGAGCAGAGCGAGCTCGAGGGAGTCTTTGATCCGCATGCGACGCTGTTCGGCGCTGTCGACCATGAATAATCCACCAAAGCTCCAGTATGCCTGGCCTCCAATATTGCCTGCGTTCTCTTGGTCGATCACCGCCACGCGGTGTCCAGCCTCGGCCAGCTCGCAGGCGGCTACCAGACCGGCCAGACCGTGACCGACGACGAGGGCTTCGAATCCATCCGCAAAGTATGCCATAGGTCACATTTTAGGGCAGCTGGAAAGCACTGACACAGGACTTTAAAGGTTGCGTAAGATCTGCAGGATGCCCGCAGCGTTCGGGGCGGTCGCGGTGCCGGCCAAGGTGATGTCCAGTTCGGTGGCGGTACTGGCCGTTGGGCGCCCCAGGGCAATGAGTCGGTAGTGTGCTAGCGGCGCCGGAAGCTCACCTGCCCGCTCGGCCAGCTGGCGGACCGCTGAGGAGGCGGTGAGCACCACCGGGGTACGCGGGTTCAACGCGTGCAGGTCCACCAGACGCTGAGCGCTCTCGGGGTGTGGGGCGGCCAATAACCGTCGCCCTGCCGGTCCGGGATAGACCACCGTGTGATAGATCGGCACGTGATCGACCCGATAGCCGAGCCCACGCAGTCCCGTCACCAACGTCTCAGTGGCTGCAGCTGATTGGGGTAGTGCCACCGGCCGCGCCGGCTCGACCGGCAGTTTCCGGGACCCAGGCAGGTCGGTGAGAATGCCGTGCGCAGACGCTTCGGTGGTGGGGGTCCAGACCGTGCCCGGGTAACCATGCTCGCCCACCTTCCGGGCGGTGCCGGCCCCGGTAGCGACCACGACAGTGTCGCCGCCGGCCAGCCGGGCCCAATCAAGCCCCAGCAAGCTCAGCGCGCGGACGGTATTGGGGCTGGTCACCACCACGCCGGCGAACACGCCAGCGTGGAGCCCCGCTACGAGACGCTGGCCCGGCACGCGGTCCTCGGCCAGCACGAAATCGGTCAGGGGGCAGAACTGCACGCTGACACCGTGGTCACCCAGTCCGGCCTCTAATTGCGACGCTTGGGCCGGGTGCCGGGTGATCACCACCGTGTCGGTGACCACCTCGGTCATCACGACAGGCTACTCCCACCGTTTCCGCGCGGCGGTGCTTCGGGCAACAGCTCAGCCCCGGAATCCAGGAGTTCTTCGGCAACGGCCGTACCCAGTTGCCACGCATCGGCCCGGGAGTGGTCGTCATCGATCAGCTGGTCACCGTCGACACAGACCGGTACCGACCGATTGGCGCGGATCAGGTTAACCCCGTCCATCCCGGCGACCATGGCCTGTAATGCGAGCGTGCCGGAGTGGGCGTCCACGGTGGCCAGGGCCCCGATCGGGGCCGCACAGCCGGCTTCCAACCGGGCCAACACCGCGCGTTCGGCAGTGACTTGGAGCAGGGTGGCGGGGTCATTGAGTTGTGCCAAGGCGTCTTCGACCGCCGATCCGAGCAGGCGAGTGGTACTGACCTCGACCGCCAGCGCTGCTTGACCGGGGGCCGGTAGCATGACCGAGGGGTCGAGCCGTTCGGTAATGGCCCAGTCCATGTCCACTCGGTCGAGCCCGGCACAGGCTAGGATAACCGCGTCCAGATCGCCACGGTCCGATCCGGCAGCGGCCGGTGCGTTGTCGTGGTGGTGTTCGTAGCCGACCACCCGCGCCAAGCGGGTGGCGACATTGCCACGGATATCGACCGGTTGCAGATCGGGCCGGTAGTGGAGCAATTGCGCCACGCGCCGGGGTGAGCCGGTCCCAATACGGGCCCCTGCCGGGAGCTCATCCAGGCTCATGCCGTCTCGGGCGCACAGCGCATCGCGGGGATCAGCTCGGACGGGTACGGCCGCGATGCGCAAGGACTCGGGCTGGATCGCTGGCAGGTCCTTCAGCGAGTGCACGGCCAGATCCACCCGACCCTGCACCACAGCGGTCCGCACCGCTGCAGCGAACACTCCGGTGCCACCCAGTGAGGCCAGCGAGCCGGTGGTCACATCACCTTCGGTGCGGATGATCTGGGAGGTGATCTCCACCCCGGGTAGCCAGTCGCTGAGCTGATCGGCAACCTGCTGGGCCTGCGTGCGGGCCAGCGCGGAACCGCGAGTGCCCATCAACAACATCCGGCCGGGCACGGAGTCGGTAACGGTCATTTAGGCCAACACCTCGGCGACGTCATCGATCTCGATGTAGTGACCGGTGTAGAAGGGGACTTCTTCGCGCACATAGTGCCGGGTCTCGTTATTGCGCAGATGCCGCATCATGTCAACCAGCATATCCAGTCGGGGCGCTTCCAGGCCCAACAACCATTCCCAGTCGTTCAGGCCGAAGGCCGAAACGGTGTTGGCCCAGACATCAGGGAAGTCTTGGCCGAGCTGGCCGTGGGAGCGCAGCAAGTCACGCCGTTTGGCCGGATCCATGGTGTACCAGTCGTAGGAGCGCACAAACGGGTAGAAGCACAGCCATTTGCGGGGTTTGCGGCCCATCGCGAAGGCCGGCACGTGGTCCCTATTGAACTCCGCCATCCGGTCGGCCCCCATGGCGGTAAAGGCTACGTGGGTTCCGGCAAACAGATCGGCGCGACGCACTTGGCGGATGGCCTGTTGCAGGGCAACCGGGTCCTTACCCCACATCCACACCATCACATCGGCTTCGGCTCGCATACCGGAGACGTCATAGAGACCCCGTACGGTGATGCCCTGTTCGGACAGATCAGCAACTAAGGCGCGGAAGGCCTCGGCATCACGCTGTTTTTCCGAGGCCGACCGGGCCGAGCCCACGGAGTTCTCGTGACGGTTGCGGGCAAAGACCGTGTACGTGGTGAACCAACTCGTGTCCAATTCGGGGACCGAGCTGGCCTGTTGTTGCACCGTACCGGGGGCTGGGGTGCTGTTCTCCGTCTGTTCTGTCATGACGGTCTCACTTCCTCTCGTGTCGGATGATCACTACGTCAGGATTGATCTGTCGGGGTGCTCACAGGCGGTGGTGATTTGATCAGCTGGCGGGCCCGCTGACGCACATCAGAGATGATCGCCAGCAGTCCCGTGCCCGACACCCACGGGCCGGCGGCCATCATGGACTCGGGCTCCATCGCCTCCAGCAACGCATTCACCGCGCGGGTATGGGCTGGAGTCGGCGAAGGCAAGGCCTCGCGCCAGCGCACCACCGCTGAGGCACGCACCCGGGCGGCAAAGTTTTCCGTGTCAACACCGAGCAATCGGGGCACGTCGGCCAGGGCGGCGGTGATGAGCTGGTCATCGGTGCTGTGATACCCCAACGCGTGCCCGGCAACGGGATCGGAGATGTGGCCGTAACTGAGCCGGAGCACATGTCGGTGGGTAGCACCGGTGGGGTTAAGTCGTTCATGCAGCCAGGCCCACTTGGCCGAGACGTGGGTCATCGCCTTGGCGGCCACATCCGTGACGTCAGGAGCCACCAGCAACCCGGTCCCGCGCGGGGCAGCGTCCAGTTCGGGGTGGTCGACTAGCAGTGTCACCAGGCCCACACCGGTTCCGGTGGCCGGTTGCGCCTCGGTCGGAAGTTCGGGTGCCTGGCGCCTCGCGCGCAACGTGGTGATCAGCCGGTAGCTCGTCACGGCGTCACAGGCCAGCACGAGGCGGTCGCCGCTCAGCTCGACCTCGGATGCCTCAGCGGCGGTGATGAGTACTCGGTAACCAGAGCCGCCGGGGGTCTCAGCGTCCGCGAGCGAGGTCACCGGGGCTGAGGTCACCAGATCCACTCCCCTCTCAGCTAGCTCCGCGGTCAGGGCGTCGATGATCCGGTGCATACCACCACGTAAAGAGTTCACCGCGGCCCCGGGCCGACCGGACCGTTTCAGCGCCGTAATGGCCGCCGCCAGCGACCCCTGTTCCACCATCGCGTCCAAGAGACCGGGGATCAGCTGACGCACGTCCGCGCTCGCCGGGTCAGTGGAGAGCACGCCGGCGACCACCGGGGCCACAAGGTTATCGACCACAGCCGGGCCCATACGGTCTGCGACTACCTCGGCGAGGGTGATCGGTGTCTGGTCGGTTAACACCTGTCGGTAGTCATCCACGGGGGCCGAGAGGTCTTGTTGGGCCCGAGCGATCCCTTCAGGACCGAGAGCTGTGGCTACATCGGGGCTGTGCAGATCTCCGGGAATGCCGAGCACGCCCACTGTCGGGGAAGGAATCGCCCCCCGGTCGCGGGTGTACAGCCACGAGCCACTGGCCTGTGGTGCCACGATCTCCTCGCCTAGCCCCAGTTCTGTGATCAGCTCCGCCACGGCGGGACCACGGGTGGCAAAAGCTTCCGCGCCAGCGTCCACCCGCAACGACACGTTCGGGTCGTGTCTCACCTGCTCATCCGTCGGATTGATCGCCTCACCGAGCTCCAGACCGGCCAACGCACCACCAGGATGCATTGCGGCCTCCAGCACCGCGACGCGAGCCCCGGCCATGCTCAGCTCCCGGGCCGCGGTGAGTCCGGCGATGCCACCGCCGATAACCACGACGTCGTAGTGGTTCCCCTGCAACCCGGGTAGCTCACTCATGGGGTAACACCACGCCCTGGGAATCCTCAGCGGACCGCACTCCCACCGAGATGGAGTGGATGAACGAGACGAGCTCGGTCAATACCTCCGGGTCGGTGCTGGGTGGGACCCCGTGCCCCAGGTTGACCACGTGCCCGGGGGCGCACTCGCCGGCGGCCAGCACCGCGCGGGTGTGGGCTTCAAGGGCGGGCCATCCGGCATCGAGGAAGGCCGGATCGATATTGCCTTGCAGGGCGCGTAGTGGCTGGGCCTGCTCACCACGGCGGGCTTGCAGGCGTCGATAGGCCTCGTCCAGCCCGATGCGGTAGTCCACGCCGATCACCGACGCTCCTGCCTCACGCATCAGGTCCAAAATCTCAGCGGTGCCGGTCCCAAAGTGCACCACCGGCAGGTCGAGTTCGGCTCGCAGGCTGTCGAGCTCCGCCAAGGCTAGCGCTGAGTACGGCATCACCGAATGCTGATAGTCAGTCCGCGATAACGACCCAGCCCAGGAATCGAAGAGTTGGACCGCCGAAGCCCCCGCGCGCACCTGGGCGGCGAGGAACAGACCGGAGGCGTGGGCGGCCCAGCGCATCAGCGCCTCCCAAGTCTCCGGTTCCCGGTGCATCATGGCCCGTGGCCCCAGGTGCTCCCGGCTCGGTTTGCCCTCCACCATATAAGCGGCCACGGTGAACGGCGCTCCAGCGAAACCAATGAGGGGGCGAGGCCCGAGCTCAGCAACGGTACGCTGTACTGCTTCGGCAATTGGAGCAAAAATTTCGGGGCCGAGTTGATCCAGATCTGGTAGCGCTGCCACATCCTGTGCAGTCCGGACCGGTTTTTCGAGCACTGGCCCCACACCGGGCTGGATCTCTACGCCAATTCCGGCCAAACGGAGCGGGATCACAATATCGGAGAAAAAGATCGCAGCGTCCACGTCATGGCGTCGCACCGGTTGCAGAGTGATTTCACTGGCCAGTTCGGGGTTCACGCAGGCATCCAGCATGGTGGTGCCTTCCCTTAAGCGTCGGTATTCGGGAAGCGACCGGCCGGCCTGACGCATAAACCACACCGGACGGCGACTAGGCATCTGCCCTCGGTAGGCTCGAATCAGATCGGACTGTGCGGTCGATCGTCGCGCATCGTCGGTGAGCAACGGGTGATTTGCCCACACGCTGGAGCCACCACGGGATTCTTGAGTCATGACCCCATTCTCCCACGTTGAACCTCATGCCCCTGAATGTAAGACGTGGTGATCAGCCGTCAGAGGAAAAACCATCGCGATGGCACCCCGGACTGTTCAGGCAAAGATGACACACCGTGAGGCATCATACTTAGGGTGCGCTCACTTTAATCGGTGAGTGCACTGGCCTAGCATGGAAGTCATTGTGGCATTATTTTCGTTGGTTGCTGCGCACACCTGGCTTGACCTCGAGACGGTGGCGGAATTAAGCAACGGAGTTCCAGGGGTCGCCTCCACGGTAGAAAACTCTCCCCATTTACAGGGGGCAGTGTCTCTTTCGACCTGTAACCGTGTCGAAGTGTATGCAGAAATCGCTACCGGAGCCGACGCGGCACAAGCCCAGGTTGACATCCTCCAGAGCATCGCCGACCAGACCGGTCTGCGCCTAGACCAGGTTCGGGATGCGTTCCATATCCTTCCGCACGACGAGACGGTACGACACCTCTTCGAAGTCGGCGCCGGACTCAAGTCTGCTGTCGTTGGTGAACGCGAGATCGCCGGACAGGTGCGCCGGGCCCTCACCGAGGCCAAGCAAGCCAACACCACCACGGGTAATCTCACCAAACTTTTCGAAACTGCGTCCCGGACCGCCAAACAAGTCGGTACCGAAACCGCGTTGGGATCGACTGGACGGTCGGTCGTGTCTGTGGCGCTGGAGCTAGCAACCCAAATCCGAGCCGGGTCAACCGTCGTGGCGACCAAGCGGTTCTGGGAAGATGCCAATGTGTTGCTGGTGGGTACCGGTGCATACGCCGGAACTACCATCGCCCAGCTGGAGCAACTCGGCGCTCGCAACGTTGCAGTGTATTCCTCCTCGGGCCGAGCCGAGCAGTTTGTCGCCGATCGTGGTGACTGGGCCATGGCAGTAGATAGTGACATGGTGCATGAGGCTTTTGCCGAAGCAGACGTCGTGATTGGCGTTTCTGGGCAAGAGCGGACCATCTCCAAACCTGAGTTGCAACGACTGCGTTCCGGCCTCCCGCATCGCTTGACCATTATCGATCTAGCGCTCAGCCATGACTTCGATCCCGATATCGCCGATCTTGACGGGGTTGACGTGGTTACGCTCGAGTCGGTCAAGATGGCGGCGCCAGACGAGCAACAAGAATCCATTACTCGGGCCAAAGGCCTCGTGGACCAAGCCGTCGAAGATTTCCTCAGTGAGTCCAAACAGCGCTCTGCCTCCGATGCCATTGTGACCTTGCGCGAGCACACTCAATCCGTACTCGAGGACGAAATTGCTCGCGTGCGGCAACGCCACGGATGTACCGCAGCCGCCGAGGAAGTGGAATTCGCCATGCGTCGCATGGTGCGTCAGCTCTTGCACGAACCAACAGTGCGGGCACGTCACCTGGCCGAAGAAGGGCGCCTAGCGGACTACGAGCTCGCACTGGAAACCATTTTCGGTCTCGACGTGGCCGCCGAAACCGCTGAAAGACAGCGCAAGAAAGC
The DNA here is from genome assembly GCF_029853775.1 of Auritidibacter ignavus. Classification (NCBI taxonomy): domain Bacteria; kingdom Bacillati; phylum Actinomycetota; class Actinomycetes; order Micrococcales; family Micrococcaceae; genus Auritidibacter; species Auritidibacter ignavus. The sequence continues at coordinate 40,204 of NZ_CP122564.1, read as the reverse complement.
TGAGCGTCAAGCAGCACGCAAGCGTGCACAGACACCCGAGCAGACACCGGTAGCCGATCCCACGTGCCCCCACTCCGATCATCGTGCCGAGAGCGCTTAAGCACTCACCACCGGCCACCTCTTTCGCTCACCTGCGACACTTCTCATCCAAGAGCTCGGTGCACAGTTTTCACTGGCTTTGTGCTCTCTTGGACGCGCATTCATCACTTATATTTTACCTTTCATCTATTTTCCCAGCATAGCGTCGAGTGTGTTAAGAGAGTTGCCTCTCACGGCAAAAGACTTCCGATAAACTCCCAAGTCACTGGCAATATTGCGATTCCATCAGTAAAGTATGAGAATCGTTAACTACGTTTTTTTCGAGGGATGACAATCACTCGTAATTTCAGTAGAAATACGACAGACATTCATCACCGTGGAAGGATGGCGAACTCTCCATGGTGCAGACCACACCGATACGTCAAGGACGGTTAGCAACTCGTGACACGTCTACCTAGAAGCCAGCGTCGAGAACAACTTCTCACCATCGCTGCTCAACATTTTGGAATCAACGGCTACGTCAGATCCTCTATGGACGCCATTGCCAAGGAAGCCGCAATTTCCAAGCCAGTTCTCTATCAGCACTTCGAGGGCAAAGAAGACATCTACCGCGCCATCTTCAATGACCATCTCAAAATGCTCGGCGAGAAACTCACCCAAGCTTTCGACGAAGAAAGCGACTCAGAGCGACAGTGCGTTTACAAGTGCGTTGCCGCGGCCTTTGAATTCGCCTCGCGCCCTGATCGTCCATTCCGAGTCATTCTGGACCGTTCGACTCCTCTGGAGGGTGAGCTCGACCGAGTCCGTCGGGAGTTTCTCGGAAAGATCACCGACAAAATCCACACCTTACTGGTTGACGACTCCCATCTCACCGACCAGCAGACCAGACTTGTCTCTTCCATGGTCACGATTACCGTGATTAGCGCAGCCCACGGTTGGACCTATATGTCCAAGGATCAGCAACAGACCGAGGAACTGGGCCCGAACCAGACCGCCGAGATCGTGACCGACATGTTGCGTGAGGGCATTTCTGTGTTTCGGAACTGACAATTACGCCACTGGCCGAAGCCCGCGGCAGACAGGGCTGAGAGCGCACGGAGCCGAGGGCGTCTCCGCTAAGCTGGGTTCCCGAAACAACACTAACCGCGTTCACGGCTTGTGAAGGAGAGACATGGAAATTCGTATCGGTGTTCAACACGTCACCCGTGAAATTGTGTTCAAGACAGATTTGCCGGCTGAGAAAGTGGTCGAGCAAGTCCAAACCGCCATCAAGGATGGAGGTATGGTTCAGATCGACGATATTAAGGGTCGTACGATCCTGGTCCCCGGCAATGTTGTAGGCTATGTCGAGGTAGGAGACACCACGTCTGGCCCGGTCGGTTTTGTCGCCAGCTAGACTCGACCATTCCTCACTACGACACCACGTCCCCGGTGTCATTGACGCCCCTGGATGACCGGTCGTCTGCGATAGAACGCTACCGCTTACTACAGCTCAGAAGACTAAACCGCGATCGGCTCCACTTTTTTGTCCATTGTGTTGACCCGCTCGTATAGTCCTCGATTCAGTGGCACCCTACAATCCGACTGACACATACCTTGGGTTGTGGGGTGCCACGAGAAAGTTCATCTCAGATGTCAGATTCTCTTCACCAACAGCCCGCTGTAAACCAGGCCGATCCGGACGACCAACTCGTGTCCGACACCTCGCCGCATGGGTCTACCTCAGACAAGACGTTCGCAGATTTCGGCCTGCGCGACGATATGGTCCAGGCCCTCGTTGCCAAGGGGATCGTTTCCCCATTCCCTATTCAGGCCATGACTCTGCCGATTGCTTTGGCAGGCCAGGATATCATCGGTCAAGCTAAGACCGGTACCGGTAAAACGTTGGGATTTGGTCTTCCGGTCCTGGAGCGTGTCATTGGCCCCGATGAGCCTGGTAGCGACTCTCTGCCCTCCCCCGGTGCTCCCCAGGCTCTGGTGATCGTGCCAACTCGCGAACTGGCGACCCAGGTCGGTGAGGACCTCGGATTGGCGGCCTCACGTCGTAGCGTGCGGGTGACGACCATTTACGGTGGTCGGGCTTATGAACCACAAGTTGACGAACTCAATCGTGGTACCGAAGTCGTTGTTGGAACCCCGGGACGACTCATCGACTTGATGCGTCAGCGTCATCTGAGCTTCGACCATGTGCAGACCGTCGTTCTGGATGAAACCGACGAAATGCTTGACTTGGGTTTCTTGCCGGATGTTGAAACCTTGTTGCAGGCCGTTCCAGATAAGCGTCAGACCATGCTATTCTCTGCTACCATGCCCGGTCCGGTGGTGGCGATGGCCCGCCGGTTCATGACGCACCCCACTCATATTCGTGCCGAAGATCCTGACGACACTCAGGCCACCAAAAAGGACATCCGTCAGCTGATCTACCGTGCTCACCATCTGGACAAAGATGAGCTGATCGCGCGGGTACTACAGGCCAGGGAGCGAGGTCGCACGATTATCTTTACTCGTACCAAGCGCGCAGCAGCACGGTTGACCGATGAGCTCACCCGGCGCGGCTTTGCAGCTGGTGCGATCCACGGCGACTTGGGACAGGGCGCGCGCGAGCAAGCTTTACGGGCCTTCCGCAATGAGAAAATCGATGTGCTGGTCGCCACCGATGTCGCTGCCCGCGGTATTGACGTCGATGATGTCACCCACGTGATCAACTTCCAGTGTCCCGAAGATGAAAAGACCTATCTACACCGGATCGGTCGGACCGGTCGGGCCGGGCATAAGGGCACCGCGGTGACACTGGTGGACTGGGAAGACATCCCGCAGTGGAAGCTGATTGCCGCTTCGCTAGGCCTAGACCAAACCGAGCCCATTGAGACCTACTCCGCCTCCCCCCACCTGTTCGAAGACTTGGATATCCCAGAGGGAACCAAAGGAAAACTCCCAAAGTCACAACGCACTCACGCTGGTCTCGACGCCGAAGATCGTGAAGATCTTGGTGGTAAGGATTCTCGATCGCGGTCCCGCAATGGTCGACAGCATCGTCGCGGACGCTCCCGGCGTCGTTCGGCTGGACACCAGCAAGACCAGAGCCAAGAACGGTCTTCCTCGTCGAAGCACAAGGCCCAGGCCAAGAAGGAGAAGGCCTCGGGTTCTTCGCGGAGGCGTCAGCGCACTCGCCGGAAGAACGGTAAAGTGGTTTCCTCGAGAAGGAAACAGAGCACAAACCAGCAGAACAACCGCAATTAGTCGGTGTGCCACAGCACCTGGAGTCCTGAGCTCGCTCGAGGCTCCAGCGCTTTAACCGTTTCTACCGCCGTGGTATATTCACCCAACCGGTTGGGTTTACCGTTGCCGTGAAAGTCCGAAGAACCGGTCGTCAACAAACCATATTTCCTGGCCAGCTGACGAAGCTTATCCCGCCCCTTAGCCGAATTATCGCGGTGGTCAACTTCAACGCCGTCTAGGCCAGCCTCGATCATCTCGGTGAAGGTACGGTCTGATACGGTACGTCCTCGCTTCGCAGCCATCGGGTGTGCGAAGACTGCTACCCCACCTGCTTCTTTAATCAGCTCTACTCCGAGTGCTGGATCAGGAGCATAGTGAGGCACATAGTAGGACGAGTCACTCGATAGCAGGCTGGTAAACGCTGCCGAGCGGTCCGGGACCACGCCGATGTCCACGAGTGCATCGGCGAGATGCGGCCGCCCCACGGTGGCATCGTCGTGGGTATGTTTGAGCACTAACTCCCAGCTCAAGTCCGGATAGTCTCGGGCGATCCGAGCGGTCATTTCTTGGGCTCGAATGATGCGAGCCTCTCGGGCTCGAGCAATTTCAGCTGACAAACCCGCGTGCTGTGGGTCATGCAAATAGCTGAGCACATGAACGCTGATCCCTTCATCGGTCACGCACGATAATTCCATGCCAACCACCAAGCTGATGCTGTGACGCTGCGCGGCTGAGATCGCCTCATCCCATCCTGCCGTGGTGTCGTGATCGGTCAGCGCAAGTCCTTCCAATCCTGCCTCTGCTGCTAAACGCACGACCTCTGCCGGTGGCTGGGTACCATCCGAACAGGTTGAATGCGTGTGCAGATCAAAGGCCATGCTCATAAGTGTAAACGTCATACAACAGACAGGTAACCTCCCCGGCGGGGTGCTGGGGATTCATGAGAGCATGGAACCATGACTGAATCATCCGCTTCTTCTGCACAACATCGTTCTTCGACCTCCCGGGACCAGCTCGACGAGCAACCAGAGCAGGCTCTCTCTCAGCGGGGTGAGAACCGTTCCCGTCGCCCGGAGTCCCAGGCATTTAAAGACTTCATGGGTTCCCAATGGGCTCCGGTCGAGCACCCAGAATTCTCAGCCGATGCGGTGGCCTCTTACGCTGCTACACGCCGAAAAGCGGTCTCGGAGCGGTTCCCGGGTGAACGCCTGATCATTCCGGCCGGCGCCCCGAAAGTCCGATCCAATGACACCGACTACCGGTTCCGGCCTCATTCGGCATTCACGCACCTGACCGGACTCGGTATTGACCACGAGCCCGATGCGGCGTTGGTGATGCAACCGGTTGAGCCGGGTACCGGGGACCAAGGGTCCGGGCACGTTTCGACCCTGTATTTCCGTCCCCTGGCTACCCGGGACTCCGAAGAATTCTATGCCAACGCCAAAATCGGCGAGTTTTGGGTGGGACCTCGACCAACCTTGCGTGAATTAGAAGCTCGCACCGGACTGAAGACCAAGAGTCTCGACGAACTGGAATATGCGGTCACCGTCGATGCCGGAGCCGTGGAGATTGGTGGCACCCGGTTGCGCGTGGTGCGTGGCGCTGACCTGAATATGGAGGCTCTGGTTGACACCTCCCGGATCAACACCGGCGTTGATCTAGAAGCCTCCGACCGACTCGACGCCGAGCTCTCCGAATATCTGTCCGAACTCCGCCTGGTCAAAGACGAATGGGAAATCGGGGAACTTCGTGGCTCCGTGGACGCCACGGCCCGAGGTTTTGACGACATTATTCGGGCGCTACCGGCCGCAAAGCAGGTTCAACGGGGCGAGCGGGTTATCGAGACCGCATTCTTTTCTCGAGCTCGGCTCGAGGGGAATGACCTGGGTTATGACACCATTGCCGCTGCCGGCAACAACGCCACCATCCTGCACTGGATTCGGAACACCGGTCCGATTGTCGACGGGCAGTTGTTGCTGGTAGATGCCGGTGTGGAAGCCGAGTCCCTGTACACCGCTGACATCACCCGCACACTACCGATTAATGGACGGTTCTCCGAGCTTCAGGCCCAGGTCTACAACGCTGTGCTGGCAGCTGCCGATGCGGCTTTCGAGATCGTGCGGCCGGGGATCCGATTCCGTGATGTTCACGATCGTGCCACCGAAGTTCTGGCACAGCACCTGGATGCCTGGGGAATTCTTCCGGTCAGTGTTGACGAGGCTGTCTCCTTGTCCGGACAACAGCATCGCCGTTGGATGCCACACGGGACCAGCCACCACCTGGGGTTAGATGTTCACGATTGTGCGCAGGCGCGTCGCGAGCTTTATATGGACGGCGTGCTGGAACCGGGCATGGTGTTCACCATCGAACCGGGCCTGTATTTCAAAAACGAAGATCTGGCCGTTCCCGCAGAATACCGGGGTCTTGGCATTCGGATCGAGGACGATATTCTCGTAACCGACCAGGGCGCCGAGAACCTCAGTGCCACCATTCCACGCACCGTCGACGAGGTGGAAGCTTGGATGGCATCACTGCTGGGAGAAAACAACCGGCAATAGTTCGGTGCAGGGGATAAGCTAGTGATCCTCCTGCGAAGTCTTGCGACGGGGCTCAGGTTGCTCAGATAGGGAGCTCTGGGTTCCGTCGGTGGCCTTCTTCTCTGATGCCTCGGATGACTCGGATGGCTCCGATGGTGCGGATGGATCAGCGCTGGCATCACCATGGGGTTCTGCTTCGCGTCGGGGTTGAGAGGCGTCATCAATCCGGGCACCGAACTGTGGCCGGCCATCGGGAAGGTCTGGGAACCCGGACCGGGTGGTGGAGGCCTCCGAGGGCTCCTGGACCGGGGTCTGCGCGGTGGTGGGAGAAGAACCGGTCTGGCCACTTGGCGGTGGTGTTCCGGGGGCGGTGGTACCGGTCGAGTCGGGCTGATGGGCCGGTGTCGGACTGGTTGGCATCGGTTGGGGCCCGATGATTTGTTTGGCTTGGTGAGCAACGGCAAAGTCGCACAGCAAGTCGAAACTCACGGCAGCGAATCGGGGTATGTAGTCGTACTTACCAGCACGTCGACGCAGTGCATGCCCGATGACACCAAAGATCACCCACACACCTACGCCCAAAGCAACCGAGGCTAGAATTTGGAATGGGGCTTGGGCTGGCATCAAGGTCGAGATCAACAGCCCGATAAGCAGGCCAAAAAATGCCCCCTGCAAGGCGGCCCTGCCGACCACGGCAGGATATCCTGAACGATTGCGCAAGGACGTCACCAGGCGCACGTCGCGTCCAACAATATGAAAATGATCCACATTAATACCGGCTTCGACCAACCGGTCGACAACCTTCTGCGCATCGTCAAAGTGACGATAATTTCCCAATAATTGTCCCTGGGGCAGACCTTGGCCGAGGGGGTCGGTAAAACCGGCATTCATAGACATAGTTCTATTCTCCCCATTTTTCAGAAGTGAATCCAAGTCAACGCACATTGTTTGGCTGATAGCGTCGAGTCTAGCCTTGACCTACAGTAGAACCATGTCCAGGAACATCAGCGAACTTGAACAGATTGCCCTGGCTCGTTTACGTCACGTCGAGGATCCGGAGATTCGCGTCCCCATTACTGATTTGGGGATGGTGTCTGCGGTGACGGCATCTGTGGACGACACTTCCGGTCAGGCACCCGCATCTGAAGAAGTTCCTGCGCATCACCTTCGCGCCGAGATCCTGCTGACCACGCCCGGGTGTCCGATGCAAGACACGCTACGAGACCAGGTCTTCAACGCCCTGGTCTCCTTGCCCGGGGTGAGTAGCGTCGAGGTAGCTCTACGTCCCATGGACAGCACGCAACGCCGAAAACTCGTTGATTCCCTGCGTTCACGCCATTCCTCGAGTTTAACCGCCGCGAGCGCTGGGGATCCCCACCAGCCACTGGTGCTCACCGTAGCTTCGGGCAAAGGCGGTGTCGGTAAGTCAACGGTAACCGCAAATCTGGCCACCGCGTTGAGCAAGTGTGGCTACCGGGTGGGCTTAATTGATGCCGATATTCACGGTTTTTCCATCCCGCGTTTGCTCTCGATCACGACCCGCCCCACTCGCTTGGAAGAGATGATCTTGCCACCGGTGGCTTATGGAGTCAAAACGATTTCGATTGGGATGTTTCTCGACACCGACCAACCGGTGGCTTGGCGGGGACCGATGCTCCACCGTGCCCTGGAACAGTTCATCGGCGATGTCCATTGGGGCCAGCTCGATGTCCTGCTGGTGGACTTACCACCGGGGACGGGAGACATTGCTATTTCAGTTGCACAGCTACTCCCCCAGGCCCAGCTTCTGGTGGTGACCACACCGCAGTATGCTGCTGCCCATATTGCTGCTCGAGCCGGAGAACTAGCCACCAAAACCCATCAGGCGGTAGCCGGAGTCATTGAGAATATGGGGCCGATGACCCTCCCGGATGGCACCGTGATGGACGTTTTTGGAGCCGGCGGTGGCAAACAGGTTGCCCAGCATCTGGCGGAGCATCTGCACGACCCGGTCGAACTCTTAGGGACAATCCCCCTGGACCCAATTCTTCGCACCGATGCTGACCAAGGTCAGCCCACGATCATTTCTCATCCAGACTCTCCCAGCGGAAAGTCGTTACAGATTATCAGCGAACGCTTGGTCGAAACCGCCCAAATAGGCTCACCCATGATGAGCTGATCAGCTGGATTTCTGGGTGTAGGGTACCGTACAAGTGGCGCCCAAGGCCAGCCCCCACCAAAATGATCCCAATAGCACGGTACCCCCGGTGGGTCTTTGATGCCTCGGAATCTACACGCTGAGTCATAGCATACGTCTAAGGGCCGTCACACGGTTGCACGAGATCTCGCACTCATCAGGGGCGACTGACTTCTTCCTCGCGAGAAATCCGTTGCCGCACGTTGAGTCGCTCTAGCTGGGTCACGTGCTGGGGTCCCAGCTCGTCCACGCTGGTAACCTGTAACAATTGCATAGTCCGGGTCAGCTGTTTAGTGAGGATTTCAAGCATCCGGTCCACCCCGGCCTCACCACCGGCCATCAATCCGTACAACCAAGCGCGACCTACCAGTGTGAAGTCGGCGCCTAACGCGATGGAGGCCACGATATCGGCACCGTGCATAATGCCGGTGTCGATCATGATCTCGGTCTGGGCTCCGACCTCACGAGCGACTGTGGGAAGTAGCTCAAAGGGCACGGGGGCACGGTCTAGTTGCCGTCCGCCGTGGTTCGACAACACGATCCCGTCCACCCCGAAGTCGGCAAGCTTTGTGGCTGCTTCGAGGGTCTGTACGCCCTTGACCACCAATTTTCCTGGCCATAGGTCGCGAATTATGCGCAAATCCTCGTCGTTGATCGAGGGATCGAAGATCGTGTCAATCAGTTCGGAAACGGTACCACCGGTCTTGGTGAGGGAGGCAAATTCCAAAGTCGGAGTGGTCAGGAAATCGAACCACCAGTGGTATTTCGGAATCGCGCCAATGACCGTCATCGGAGTCAGCTGAGGTGGAATCGAAAAACCGTTATAGGTGTCGCGTAGCCGCTGACCGGCCACCGGAGTATCAACGGTGAAGAACAGCGTGTCAAAACCACTCGAGTAAGCACGATGGACCAGGTCGTAGGTGGCATCACGATCTTTCATCACATACAGCTGGAACCAGTTCCGCCCGTTGGGAGCCGCTGCTGCCACATCTTCTATCGAGGTGGTGCCCATCGTGGACAGCGAGAAGGGCACTCCACAGCGGGCTGCCGCACGGGCACCGGCAACTTCTCCCTCAGTCTGCATCATGCGTGAGAACCCTGTCGGGGCAATCCCGAACGGATACGCAGATTTCCCACCGGTGATGGTTGTGGAGGTATCGACCTGGGAGACATCACGCAGAATTCCGGGGTGAAATTCAATGTCTTGGAAAGCCTGACGAGCTCGTTGAATGGACACTTCTGATTCTGCGGCACCGTCGGTATAGTCAAATGGTCCTACCGGCGTATTTTTCTTGGCCAACTCGCGCAGATCCCAGATGGTCAGGGCCTTGTCCAAACGGGCTTTCCTGCGGTTAAGCTGCGGCTTCTTGAATTGCATCAGTTCAGCAAGCTCGTTGATCTTAGGTAGCTGACGTTTGACCATGATGTCTTGTCTCCTTCATGGGACGACACAGAAGCCGTCATTCGGGGTGGCAGGACGTGACGTCGAAACCTTTAGGTGGCTTCGTTATCAAAAGGGGTGGACGGATTTTCGTCGGTATCTTCGGGGTTCTGTGTAGAGGCGACGTCTTCGTCAGAGCCAGCCGTCAGACCGGTCGCGGTTCCAGACACCTGTGCATGCTGGATCGAGGCTGGTTGATTCTGAGACGACGATTTCTTGCTGGCCGGCGTCTCCAGATGGGTGGTGGAGGCTCCGAAATCATCGAGGGGTTCTGCTAGCGCTTCACGGATGATGCGCCGGGGATCGTACTGCCGAGGATCATATTTCGCCCAGTCGATATCATTGAAATCGGTTCCGGTCTCTTCTTTAAAGGAGTTTTTAGCCCCCTCTGCCATCTGGCGCAGCTTCCGAATCCAATCTCGTAACGACCGTGTATATTCTGGGATTTTTTCCGGCCCCAACAGCAGAAGCACGAGCACCACCAGAACGAGGAGCTCGCTACCGTTGATACCGAAAAAATTCATTCTCCTAGCCTAGCTCAGTAGCCAAGCATCAGCAGAGTTTGCGGTGTCATTCTGACGACGAAAACATCTGCGTCAGCCCGTCATCGACACGGTCCAGAACAGAGTCATCGGCTCCTTGGGCCTCAGAAACCAGAGAACGCTGGAACACCGCAATAGTTCGAATCATGCCAGATGCCTCAGATTTGGGGGTGTTGGAATCGACCCGGTACAGAGTCTGATCTGTAGCAAACAGCGCTGTCCAGGACTCGTCGGGGTACACGTGGATCACTGCATCTTCGGCGCTGGGTTCCAGCGGGCTGAGTTGATCCGAATCTAATAAGCTCTCATCGACGGCACAGCCAGACACCCCGTCGCGTTCATCGAGCATCTTGCACTGTCGAACCACCGTTTGGTTCTGCGCATCGATACTGTTGTCGCCGGGCTGATCGCTGAGGGCTCCGGGGGAAGTATAGGTTGTCGAAATGGTTGCCCAACGTTCGCCACGGTTGACCACGGTTGGTCCCTGGGTCATATTCAACTGGCCAAGGCGGGGTACTGACCATCCTGTCGTTCGTAGCTCTGGAACAGAGCTGGTTGCCACTCGCCGGCCGATCATGTCTAAAGGCGCACTCGAGCCAGTCATGGCCGAGGCAGCATCATGTTCGCTTTCGGTTAAGGACCAGGTGTCCAGCGCAGAACGACCACCGGTTGTGGCCGTGCCGTACGATAGCGGAGACACCCGCAGATTGTGGGGCAACAGCTCATCATCTGCTACTTCCGTCGAAGCCTGAGTATTCTGTCCGCCCATAAACCACGCCGTCAGTAATATTCCGGAAGCCACTAAACAGATCACTCCCAGCCCGATCACGACTTTCCACCCGGGAACGCCGTCCTGTGTCTTCAGGCGAGCGACATAGTCCTGCGTGGATGTCTCCGGGCTGGAATCCTCGGGTTCAGCCGACTCAACCTCGAAGACAGTTCGTGAGGGATTGACGCGTTCTTGGGTCTTCGCTGCACGTTCAACCACGTCGAGGGCTAAAGCCCGCTCCCGGCACAGCTCGCGACATTGGGGACAATGCGCCAGATGATGTTGCACTTTCGCCTCGGCGTGTCGTGACAGCGCCCCCTCCAGATACGCATCGATGCGCATCGTCGGGTGAACCGTGAAGTGGGTGAGCGTTTTCGACATTTAGGCACGCCTCTTCTTTCTCTGATGAGAAATCGCGGAGTTGGCCATGGGGCTATTCTCGTGCTGAAATCTGAGAAAACTCTGAACTGAGCCGGCCTCATTTCGGATCTCGGTGGCTCGGAGGACAAAGCCCGTACAATAAGGGGGCAGTGTCTTGGGAATCGTCACGTACCTCTCGTCCGATTCATTGACAACACTCACGAGCGAAGCCAAAGGAGTCTCCCCTCATGAAGGCGCTGAGCCCGCATCAGACCGATAAACACGCCAGCTGGGCTTTTGCAGAAGCCCGCCCTGTCGAGGACGAGGTGATGCTCACAGCGCGTGAACGTTCCGAAGAACTCGGAATCCGGGCCGTGACCGAAGGCACCGCCTCGTTGTTGACTGTCCTCGCGGCCACCAAGGCCCCCCGGACGATAGTAGAGCTAGGTACCGGCGCTGGGGTGTCCGGGTTGTCGTTGATGCGTGGAGCACCACGAGGTGCAGTTCTGACCACATTGGATCCCGACGCTGAGGCTCAACGCAGTGCTCGGGAGAGCTTCGTCGCCGGTGGGTACGTTCCTTCGCAAACCCGGTTGATTACCGGTCGCGGTCGCACCGTTTTACCCCGGCTATCAACGGGTGCTTATGACCTGGTCTTTATTGATACCGACCCGCTGGTCTTGGGTTTCCATGTAGAACAGTCCGCCCGACTTTTGCGTCCGGGCGGACTATTGGTGATCAACGACGCCTTTGATGGTGATCGCGTGCCACGTCCTGCGGTCCGTGACCAGACCACCGTGGCCTTACGTCAGGCGGGTAAAACACTGGCTGAACAGACCGATGTCTGGTCGCATTCCACGGTGATTCCCACAGGTTCTGGTGTGTTGATCGCAATCCGCGCTGTAGCTACGCAGGGATGAGATGCTGCTACTTCGCCAGGACCTGCTCCAGGGCGTCTTTGAGCGCTTGAGCTTCTTCGTCGTTGAGCTCCACGACGAGACGGCCTCCCCCGTCAGCAGGGATCCGCATCACGAGTTTGCGGGGCTCCCGGGTTACTTCCAATACACCGTCTCCGGTTCGTGGTTTCATCGCTGCCATACAGTCTCAGTTCCCTTCTGGTTTACTACTCACAGCGCTGGCGACTACTGATCCGACTGGGGAGTTGCCGAGCGTTCGTCGGTAACCGGTACAGTTCCACCCAGCTCAATGATCTTACGGTCGCGTTCGGCCAGAGCCTCAGTTAGTCGATCCAGCACCTGGTCCACTTGATCTGCCCGATATCCTCGCAACGCCGTCGAAAAACGTATCTGGTCAATGTCGTCGGGACGGAGCCGATCAGCCGGCGGGACTAACACCGGTGGAAGGGCCCGCTCGGGTTCGGCCAACGGGCGAACCAGATGGCGAACCTGCGGCTTGGCCAGCGCCAACGCAATCGCAGCAACGACCACGACCCCCAGTGCAAGGATTTCAATCAAGAACAGATTTACGCCCATGTTCCTAGTATCTCATGAACTCCCCTTGGATATCGCTACCTATTGTGGGCACGGAGCTGTTCTCGAACTTCATCGACGGTGTCCACCACGCAGAAGAGGTCCAGATCAGTGGGGTCGATCGTTCCCGATCCGACAAGTTGATGCTCCATCCACTCCACCAATGATCCCCAGAATTCGCGTCCCACTAACACGACGGGAAACGCCCTGACCTTTCCGGTTTGAACCAACGTGAGCGCTTCAAAGAGCTCGTCAAGGGTCCCCATTCCGCCCGGTAGCACCACGAATCCCCGGGAATACTTCAAAAACATCAACTTGCGGACGAAGAAATAGCGGAAGTTGATCCCAAGGCTCAAGTACTGGTTGAGCCCCTGTTCCCGGGGCAATTCAATGCCGAGCCCGATGGAATCCCCCTCGGCCTGCCAAGCGCCCCGGTTGGCTGCTTCCATCACGCCAGGTCCCCCACCGGTGATCACGGCGTAGCCTTCTTGCACCAGCATCTGGCCGATCTCCATTCCCAACTCATACCCGAGGCTACCTTCGGAGAGGCGAGCGGAGCCAAAGACCGAAATAGCAGGACCGGTTCCCGCCAACGCCCCGAAACCTTCAACCAGCTCTCCCTGCATACGCAAGACGCGCCAGGCGTCTGAGGACGGCGGATCGATGTTATGCCTGTGGGACGATTTGGCTCCCTCGGATTCGAATAACAACTCGTCAAACGTCGGTTCGTCTCGTCGTTGTTGTCCTAACACCTGAGGGCCACGGCGAACCCGTTGCTGGGACAGTTCATCGTCGGCAGATCCTCGGGAAGAGCAAGTAGTCATGACTGCCACTTTAGCGAGATCTGACATACTATAACCGTGCCCTTTGATCCGTCCTCATTGAGCCTGCCAACCTCTCAGCCGATGTTACGCTCACCCCACCCTGCTATGTCCTCAGCACAGGCGCTGCCTGCGCTTGGGTCGCTTCTGGCGCTCGTGCTAACTGGTTGTGGCGATCCCGAAGAACCGCTGACTCCAGGCCCAGCCCCAGAGGACAGCGTGGTAGTGGCTGTGGGAGTCGACGCGCCCGGCTTGAGCTCGGGGACAGAGCCATCTAATGTCACCGGTTCCGAAGCGGATTTAGCCTCCCGGTTGGTCACTGAGAAACAGGTCGTGGACGACGAATCAGAACTGTCGTGGGCTCGCTTAGCCCACGCCACCAGCCAGCAGGCTACCTCCATGCTCACCACCGGCGAGGCGGATCTGGTCATCGCGCGCCAACGAGTTCCTGACACCAGCGATGGCGTCCAGTGGGCTGGCCCTTACGCCACGATCTCACCAGCATTAATCACCGCGTCTCAGCCAGTGCCCAACGATAACGCGACACCAACTGCCACGAGCTCTTCCAAGGAATCGGAGCAACTGATTGGTCCGGTCACGATTTCAGATCTGTCCGATCTCAATGACGCCAGTGTGTGTATTGTGGCAGGATCAAGCGCTGACATTGATGATCACCCCGGTCGCGAAATCACGGTCCAGAATACCTACGGTGAGTGCGCCACCGGGTTGGAATCGGGTCGATACGACGCCGTGGCCGGGGACGACCTGGCCTTGGCTGGCCTGTTTTCTGAGGATGCACTTCCTGCGGAAGCCTATTTTTATTCCTGGGACGAACTGCTCGAGGCCTCGCAGAGCGCTGGAAACGAGGATCCTGTGGACGCACTTCCCGACGAGTTGACTGAGTCGTCGTTCTATTGGGTCGGATTCGCACCGGAGACCACCGGCTGTATCGCAACCACCCAGGCAATCAGTCAGGATCTGACCGACGGAGAGCTCGAATCACTCCTCGACCACTCCGGGTTCCCTGGTGGTTACACTCTCCAACTACCTCAGGCCACTGATATCACCACCGAATACTGCTCAGAAACACCCGATGAGGATGAGCAGAAGTAGCCACGGTCCAACGCGGCTATTGTTCTAGATACACTTCAGGCCGTGCCCTTGACCCGCCATCGAAGTGGGCTACCAAGGAACACGGCCTGAAACAACGCGTCTACCCCTGCGGGACGGTCGCTCCTTACGGAATAACCAGGGTCTGACCCGGGTAGATCAGCTCCGGATCAGCGATAGTTCCGGAGTTAGCCTGGTAGATGGCTTCCCAACCGCCAGACACCTGGTGTCGCTGTGCGATCTTGCCCAGAGTGTCACCGGCCTGCACGGTGTAGTTTGCCGAACCGGCTGCGTGCTGAGGACCGGAACCAGCCTTTGCGGAGCTGGACGGAGCATCGTAGCCGGTGGACTGGTTAGCGTGCTTGCCAGTCGAAGCCTGCTGGGGCTGCTGCTGAGCCTGCTGAGGCTGTTGCTGAGCCTGCTGCGACTGCTGAGCCTGCTGCTCGGCCTGCTGGGACTGCTGCTGAGTCTGCTGTTGCGAAGAGCTCTGGTTGGACTCGGTCTCGCTGGTAGCCTGACGTGGCTCGGCCTCGCCGGAGGCGCCAATCTTGGCGGAGCAAGCTGGCCATGCACCCCAGCCCTGGCCCTCCAGGACGTTTTCTGCGACGCGGATCTGCTCGGAACGGCTAGCATCAGCCGGGTTACCAGAACCGCCGTAGGCTTGCCAGGTGTTCGGGTTGAACTGCAGACCACCGTAGTAGCCGTTGCCGGTGTTGGTGGACCAGTTACCACCGGACTCGCACTCGGCCAGGGCATCCCAGGTTGAATCCGGGGCTGCGGAGGCCGTATCGATCGTACCCAGCAACGGAGCGGCTAGAGCTGCTGCGGCCAGAACGGAGGTCGCAGCGAACTTACCGCGACGCTTCTTCGGCTGGGTAGCGACACGATTCTCAGTAGTGGTGTTCACGGTCTTTGTTTCCTTCCTGCGCCATTTGGCGTTGGGTCTAGGTCTGTTCGAGCACGTGCCTCGAGACGCGGTGTCCTCGCGGCGGACAAGACGTGAACACGGCGGTTCCACCGGCTTGCCCTGTTGTGCTGAACTCGAATGGCCACACTACATGCGATCTAGTCGTTATCAAAATGTGACAATCCACCCCCACCTGCCAAGTTCAGGTAATTCACATAATGCCTTGTGATCGGCTGTCTTCAGCGGATACTCAGCGACTCAGATAGCCAAAATCGAGCCGAATGTGACCAGTTTGTTACACATTCCCTGAGAAAAAGGGGGTCAAATCACAGAAAAATATACCCGGATGCTCAGCATATTTTGATGGTCTACTCAGTTTCGGGATGTCCTAGCCCACGGTGAGATGTGACCGATAACATACAGCCCGGATTAACGAGTAAGCCCCGACTGTCCGGTGCGGTCGAGGCACGGGACAGTCGGGGCCTGACAAAGTATCGCGGAAGATGCCCCTAGGCGCCCGGGTAATGGCGCTCGTCTTCGCCCACGTAGATCTGACGTGGGCGACCGATGCGCTTGACCGGATCCTGCATCATTTCACGCCACTGGGCGATCCAGCCGGGCAAGCGACCTAGCGCAAACAGAACAGTAAACATCCGCTCTGGGAAGCCCATAGCTTTGTAGATCAGACCGGTGTAGAAGTCCACGTTGGGATACAGCTTGCGCTCGATGAAGTAGTCATCAGCCAGGGCCTTTTCTTCCAGGCGCATGGCAATGTCGAGCAACTCGTCATTACCGCCCAGCTTAGACAAGATCTTCTCGGCGGTGGACTTTACGATACGGGCACGCGGGTCGTAGTTCTTGTAGACACGGTGACCGAAGCCCATCAAACGGACGCCGTCTTCTTTGTTCTTGACCTTTTCCATGAACTGCTCAGGGGTAGCCCCAGATGCTTGGATCTCACGCAGCATGTTCAGCACTGCTTCGTTAGCACCCCCGTGCAACGGGCCGAACAGGGCGTTAATACCTGCCGAGACCGAAGCGAAGATATTGGCATTGGCCGAGCCGACCAAACGTACGGTGGAGGTCGAACAGTTTTGCTCGTGATCAGCGTGCAGGATCAAGAGCATGTCCAGAGCGTCGGTCATATCGTGGTCCAGCTCGTAGGGCTCAGCCGGAACGCCAAAGCATAGTCGGAGGAAGTTCTCCACGTAGTTTAGCGAGTTATCCGGGTAGAGCATCGGCTGGCCAATCGCCTTTTTATAGGCGTAAGAGGCAATCACCGGAACTTTCGACATCAAGCGGATGGTGGAGATGTGGACCTGTTCCTCGTCGAAGGGATCCAGTGAATCAGCATAGAAGGTGGACAGTGCTGAAACAGCCGAGGACAGCACGGCCATCGGATGAGCGTCCCGCGGGAAGCCGGAGAAGAAATCCTTGATGTCTTCGTGCAACATCGTATGACGGCGAATATTGTCGTCCCAGGCCTGCAATTGGCTGGCTGAGGGCAGTTCGCCGTAGATCAACAGGTACGAGACTTCCAAAAACGAGGAGTGCTTGGCTAGTTCCTCGATCGGATAGCCCCGGTAGCGCAAAATTCCGTTGTCACCATCGATATAGGTGATCTCTGAGCGGGTATTTGCGGTGTTCATGAATCCAGGATCGTAGGTGACGGTCCCGGTTTCTTTGAGCAACGGTGCGATGTTGATGCCGTTGTTTCCGACGGTCGCCTTCTCGAGGTTGAGCTCGAGGTTGTCAGCGCCGAGATTCAGCGTGGCTTGATCATTCCCACTCATTGGTGCTTCTCCCTCATCAGGTGTGTTTGAGGATCACGATGTGCCACAGACATTGTTGGGCACGACACATTCAACATGTATAACTTACCAACAATGGGTAGAAAATAACGATTCTTACTCCGTCATCTAGGTCATCTTGACCGAGTTCGACAGCCGGAGTCCTAAAGGCCCACGCTGATACGGTGAGCTGAGACCGCCACCACGTCGTCCGGGGCGGTGATCGACAACCGCACGTACCCATTGCCAGCCTCAGAATAAAAGACTCCTGGCCCGGTGACGATACCGGCATCAGCGAAGCGTCGCACTAAGTCCCAAGAATCTTGCGAGGTCGCCGAATCCGCGGTTCGTCCCGGTTGGCACACCCAGAGGTACAGCCCGGCTTCGGAGCCGTGAACCTCCAACCCAGCCTGGCGCAGAGCCGACATCAGCTGACCGCGACGGGTTCGATAGCGGGCCTTTTGCACCGCCACGTGTTCGTCGTCGTTCAAGGCCGCCACCATGGCGGCTTGCAGTGGGCCGGGCACGACCATTCCGGCATGCTTGCGAATATTGATCAGCTCAGCGATCAGCGTGGGGTCCCCGGCAATGAAGGCTGCTCGGTAGCCGGCCATGTTGGACTGCTTTGATAAGGAATACACGCTCAAAACCCCACGGAGATCACCTTGTGTCACAACGGGGTCGAGAATGGAGGGAACGCGATGATCTTCCCAGTGGTCCCAGCCCAGTTCGGCGTAGCACTCATCGTTGGCGATCACTGCGCCGAGCTGGCGGGCGTGGTCTACGGTGCGGGACAGCTGGTCGCGGTCCAGAACGTCCCCGGTGGGGTTGGCTGGAGAATTTAGCCAGACCAGTTTCACCCGCGCTGCGGTCTCAGCGTCCACCGTTGCGAGGTCGTCGGTGGGGATGGAGACTGCTCCAGCCAGTCGTGCACCGATGTCATAAGTCGGATAGGAGATCCGAGGGCGGACCACGACATCACCGGGCCCTAGTCCTAACATCAAGGGTAGCCAGGCCACTAGTTCCTTGGACCCAACGGTCGCCGCGGTGTGTTCGGGACCAAGCTCTGGAACGTTGCGGCGTCGGGCGTACCACTCAGCAATAGCTCGACGCAGGTGGTCGTCTCCGCCAGCAACGGGGTATCCAGGCCAGTTACTGGCCTGCACCAGCGCCTGCTGGATAAAGTCCGGGACTGGATCGACTGGGGAGCCGATCGACAGATCGCAGACGCCGTCAGGATGTTGTTCTGCCCGCTGCCGATAGGGCGTGAGTTCTTCCCAAGGATAAACCGGAAGTTTGACCATCTGTGGCTTCTTTAGGCTTGGGGCGGAAGTGCCGCGATAAGGGGGTGATCTTTCGGGATGACTCCCATTTTGGCAGCACCTCCGGGCGAGCCGAGATCGTCAAAGAATTCTACGTTGGCGTCGTAATAGTCTTCCCATTCTTCGGGAAGATCATCTTCGTAGTAGATGGCCTCGACCGGGCATACTGGCTCACACGCCCCACAGTCCACACACTCGTCTGGGTGAATGTAGAGGCTCCGTTCACCTTCGTAAATGCAGTCGACGGGGCACTCATCGATGCAGGCACGGTCCTTCACATCGACGCATGGCAACGCGATGACGTAAGTCATGAATCATCCTTCGGGAACCTGAGCGGAGCGAAGATCAGCGACAACGTGTCCTCGCTCGAAGGGGTGTGTCGACAACCCAGTCTAATGCTGTTGTGGCCGATGAGCCCCGTGTGAAGCCGAGGTGTCAGGGCTGGTACTGGAGCATGGCTCGGACTCATGCTGGGCTGTTGACTGCTGTGTTTTTGCGCCACGTGGGGAGAACAATTGCACCCGCAGGATCACCATGGTCACCACGCCAACAACCGGAATACCAAGCAACCACGCGGCTTCAGCAATCACTTCCACCGGCATCATCTGCCAGGCTAAGGCCGAAACCGGCACCGAGAACACATCTGCCCCGGGCCAAAAGGCCATCAGGCAGGCCATCCCGTAGCTGGCCAGGATAGTCACTGCCGATACCCAAAGCCGATCAGTAAGACTCGTCAGCCAGAAAGCAGCCAGCACCACCAATCCCAAGGCCAGCACCACGCCCCACGGCAGGGCAACGGACCCGATCCAGACCACGTTGAAGTGCACGACATTGCCGAAGAACCCTACAAGCGCTCCGAGACAGACCGCACCCACAGCGGTCACGATGGGCTGGCGGAGACTGGGACGATCTCGATCGGTTTCGCCTGCGACCGGCGGTGCCGGTGGGTTCTCTTCGGGTGGAAAAACGGTCATGAACTGAATGCGTCCTGGGTGTGGTGTGGTTTAGTCTTTGGCCCGCTGGCGAGCGCGGAAGAGCTTGATGCGCTCATGGGCATCCAGCACGACCTTCCGAATACGAATGTCTTCGGGCGTAACCTCCACGCATTCATCTTCACGCGCGAATTCCAGGGACTCTTCCAAGGTTAAGGTGGCCGGCGGTGTCAGCCCTTCAAAGGATTCCGCCGAGGCAGCACGCATATTGGTCTGTTTCTTTTCCTTAGTGATATTGACATCCATGTCTTCATTGCGGGAGTTTTCTCCGACGATCATGCCTTCGTAGACGTCCGCACCGGGCTGGACGAAGAAGGTGCCTCGTTCTTGTAGATTGATCATGGCGAACGGGGTGGCCACCCCACTACGGTCGGCAACCATCGACCCCGAGGAGCGGTAGCTAATGTCTCCGGCCCAGGGCGCATAACCGTCGGAATACGAGGAGGCGATACCGGCACCATGGGTGTCAGTCAGGAACCGAGTGCGGAATCCGATCAGACCGCGGGCGGGGACGGTAAATTCCATGCGCATCCAGCCGGTGCCGTTATTCGTCATCTCCTGCATAATGCCCTTGCGCGAGGCCATCAGCTGGGTTACCGCGCCCATGAACTCTTCGGGGATATCGATCGTCATCCGTTCAATCGGCTCGTGCATCGTGCCGTCAATGGTCTTGGTCACCACCTTGGGCTTACCCACCGTGAGCTCAAAGCCTTCACGACGCATCTGCTCTACGAGGACGGCCAGTGCCAGTTCCCCACGGCCCTGCACTTCCCAGGTGTCGGGACGGTCGGTGGGGAGCACGCGTAGGGAGACGTTACCGATCAGCTCGCGGTCTAGACGGTCCTTAATCTGTCGGGCCGTGACCTTCGCGCCTTTGACCCGTCCGGCCAACGGGGAGGTGTTGATACCGATGGTCATCGAAATCGCCGGCTCATCGATGGTGATCTGTGGTAGCGGCTTGGGGTGCTCCAGATCAGTGAGCGTATCACCAATCATAATGTCCTCAATACCAGCCACGGCCACGATCTCACCGGGTCCGGCTTCCTCGGCAGCGACACGTTGCAATCCCTTGGTAGCCAATAGTTCGGTGATCTTCACGGTTTGTGAACCACCCTGGTATGCCCAGGTGACCTGTTGGTTTTTGCGCAGGGTGCCATTGAAGACGCGCAACAGCGCCAACCGGCCCAAGAAGGGCGAGGAGTCGAGGTTGGTCACGTGCGCCTGCAGGACTTCGTCCTCGTGGTAGGTCGGGGCCGGGATGCGCTTCATGATGGTGTCGAACAGCGGCTCAAGGTCTTCGCTATTCGGCAAGTCGCCGTCGGCTGGCTGATTCAGCGAGGCGCGACCGGCTTTACCCGAGGCGTAGACCACCGGCACGTCCAAGACCGCATCCAAGTCGATTTCACGCTCTTCGGCAATATCGGAGGCCAGCCCCAACAGCAGGTCCATCGATTCGGAAACCACACCGTCGATACGCGCATCGCCACGGTCAGTCTTATTGACCACCAGGATCACCGGCAGGTTGGCTTCCAGCGCTTTGCGCAGGACGAAACGGGTCTGCGGTAGCGGGCCTTCCGAGGCGTCCACGAGCAATACCACACCATCGACCATCGACAGCCCACGTTCTACTTCGCCACCGAAATCGGCGTGGCCGGGAGTATCAATGACGTTAATGGTCACGGTCTCAGCGGTCGCTGAGGGGCCTGAGTAGAACACAGTGGTGTTCTTGGCCAGAATCGTAATGCCTTTTTCGCGCTCCAGCTCCCCGGAATCCATCACGCGATCTTCGGTTTCTCCGTGTTCATCAAACGCCCCGGTCTGGCGCAACATGGCGTCAACCAGAGTGGTTTTACCGTGGTCAACGTGGGCAACGATGGCAACATTTCGGAGGTCTTCGCGGTGAGCTAGGGTCATCAGCGGGTTATTCCTTCACAGTGGAAAGTCAGTAAAATTTGGCCACAACAGCCGTGCAAATTTTATCAGGTCTGCCCCGAAAGCCGGTTCGCCCTGTCCATGATACGGGAGAGCACCGAGACTACCAGTGCTGGTGCCACAACGCCTCGCTACAGGGGGAATCCGCTATGACGACACCTTCCACGACCTCGAGCTCCCCCGGTACTTTTGACCACGGTGCGGGCAAGATCGTGCCCTTGAGCCTGGGGGCAATGATGGGGTTCATGATTCTCCTCGCGCTGAATCTTCGAACCTCCGCTACCGCCGTGGGACCGGTTCTCAACGATATTGCCGAGTCGGTGGAGCTCAGCGCGGTGGGCGCCGGCGTGTTAACCTCGCTACCGGGACTGTGCTTCGGTGCACTGGGTTTCGTTGCCGTCCGGTTAGCCCAACAATTCGGGCTCACCGGAGGTTTGACCATGGGGTGTGGACTGATCTGGATCGGCGGCCTGGCCCGAGCGCTTACCGGGAACGCCTGGTTGTTCCTCTTCTGTACCGTCGTGGCCTTGTCCGGGATTGCAATCGGCAATGTGCTGGCGCCAGCCTGGATCAAAACCCACGCCGGCACCGCCACGGTGGGCTTAATGGGCACCTACTCTGCCGTGGTCACTGCCTCGGGAGCACTCGGCTCACTGACGGCAGTCCCCTTAGCACAGAGCCTGGGAGCAGCGCTGGAGATCACCGGATGGCGTGCAACCCTGGGATTCTGGGCTGTAGCAGCCATCGTGCCGGGGATCATGGGCATCCTCCTGTGGGTGCGCACGGGGCGGGATCGGCCTCGGGCGGTCACCCCATCCGCTACCTCCGTGAAGATCTACCGCAGCCCCCTGGCGTGGGCCATGACCGGGTTCTTCGCGTTCCAATCCATGAACGCTTATGTGCAATTCGGGTGGCTCCCACAGATCTATCAGGACGCCGGGGTCTCTCCCGCTGTTTCCGGAGCCTTGGTCTCGATCATGTCCGCCGTGCCTATCATTGGCGGGTTCGTCATGCCGTGGATCATTTCCCGGAGCAAGAACATCAGTGGCTGGATCATCGCTCTCGGGCTCAGTACCGCAACAGGATATCTTGGGCTCTTAATCGATCCAGCCGGCGGCGCCTGGATCTGGGCGATATTCTTCGGTTTCGGTGGCTGGGCCTTCCCCACCGCCATCGCGCGACTTTCCGACTTCGTCCAACCCATCGGCTATATGATTGCCGCCACCGGACCGGTGAGCATCGGGGCTCTTTTTTCCGCGACGGGCTCCTGGACAACGCCCTTAATCGTGATGATGGCCACTATCATGGTGCTCCTGATCTGCGGGTTCTTCGTCGCCCGAAAAACAACTATCGAATCTCAATTATCGAGGCTTGATATCGTCACCACAAAATCATAAACAGCGTCGGCACATTCTTCACCTTGATCGATTCACGACCTACCAACACGTATTACATCTACCGTTTACCTCCTGGTGATCCCATAGTTAACTCCGTTCCTCACACTGTGTAGCTGGCGTGCGAATGCGCCAATTACTCACACCGTACGGGGAAGGCAGGAATGTCCACAGTACGCGTCCGGGATCCGGAACAAACAGCGTTATCGCAGGATTCCGACCAAGACGAACTGGCAACAGAACGACGCAAAGCCAGGCGTAAACGACTGTCCAAGAACTGGACCTTCTTTCTCCTCTTCGCTGGCCCAAATATCCTGCTGATCTTGGCTTTTATTTATTATCCGTTGATCAGCAATATGTATTACTCCACCTTGGACTGGCGTTTGGGCTCCAGCACCGCGACGCAGATCGGGCTCGATAACTACGTTCGTTTCTTCACCTCTGATGACGGCCTCGAGGTCTGGCGGGTCACCGCGATCTTCACACTCGGAACAGTGGCCGGGTCCATGATTCTGGGCTTGCTCATCGCCCTGGTGCTCAACAAAAAGATTCCCGGACGCACTGTCGCCCGCACCGCGGTGTTTTCGCCCTATGTTCTTTCTGGCGTGGGTGTCGCCCTGGTCTGGAATTTCATCTTCAACCCAGAGCGCGGCGCACTGAGCCACATTCTCGACTGGTTCGGCCTGGACTCGCCGCAATGGTATTTGGATGAAGACTGGGCACTGTTGATGGTCATCATCGTCTATGTCTGGAAGAACCTGGGTTTCTGCGCCGTGGTGTTTCTCGCCAGTCTGCAATCAATCCCCCAAGACCTTATCGAAGCCGCTACTATCGACCGCGCCGGTCCGATTCGCCGGTTCTTCTCTGTCACGCTGCCGTTGCTCACCCCCACCGTGTTCTTCTTATTGGTCACCAACATCATCTTCTCGATGACGAATGCCTTCGACATCCTGCGGACCATGACACCCACCGGGCACGGAACGAACACGATTATTTTTGAGGTTTATTTGCAGTCCTTCGGCGCCTATCAGCGCGCCGGCTACTCTGCCGCCATCGCGGTGGTCCTGTTCTTCACGCTGTTCTTGATCACCGTGATTCAGATGCGGTTCGTCGAGCGAAAGGTGCACTACCAGTGAACCAAGAAACCGACACGATGAGTTGGCGCAAAGCCTTTGCCCCTCGTCATCTCGCCGACACCCTGCTGACCGGTTACCTGCCGTTGCTTATTGCCTTCTTGATCATTGTGCTCCCGCTGGCCTGGATGGTCTCTTCTAGTTTCAAACCACCCGCGGAGATCATTACCGCCGATCCCACCGTTCTTCCCCAAGACCCGACCCTGGACAACTACAGCACGGTGGCCGATCGCGTCCCGCTATTGACAGTGCTACGCAACAGTGTGATTGTCACCGCGATCGGCGCTGCGATCAAAGTCATTTTGGCGATTACGACCGCATACGCTCTGGTCTTCATCCGGGTCCCGGGTGCAAATCTGATCTTCCTCGGTATGCTGGTCGCCCTGATGGTGCCACCAGAAGTCTCGATGTTACCAAACTATTTGACCATCACGAGCCTCGGTGGCCGGGATACCCTGTGGGGAATTATCTTGCCCGGCTTGGGCACGGCCTTTGGGACGTTCCTGTTACGCCAAAACTTCAAGGCGCTACCGAAGGAACTCTTTGAAGCCGCAGAACTCGACGGTGCCGGGCACCTACGCAAGCTGGTGCAAATCGCCGTGCCTGTCTCCCTACCTGCCATTGCGACAGTCACACTGGTCACCGTGGTCAACGAATGGAACAACTTCCTGTGGCCGCTGATCATCGTTGACACCCCCGAGAAAATGACCCTGCCGGTGGGGCTCAACCTGTTGCAGTCAATCGAAAACTCCCCCGGATCCTACGGCATCCTGATGGCCGGAGCTGTGCTGGTTATCGTTCCGATGCTACTGATCTTCGCCGCGCTCCAACGCTATATCGTTGCCGGGCTGACCCAGGGCGCGGTCAAATAGTCATCCTCACCCCTACCCACTAAAGGAGAGAATACCCATGAAGACCCCTCGATCCCCCCGAGTCCTCAGCGGTGTTGCCGCCCTGAGCATCTGCGCCCTGGCGCTGACCGCATGCGGTCCCGACACCTCCGGAGACGGACCGGAAGAACCCAGCGACATCGATTGGTCCAGCATCGAACCAGCCGATGAGATCACCTTTGCGTCCAACCACCCCGGTGCTTCCGTCGACATCGAAGAAAGCATGATTGAGGCTTTCACGGAGGAAACTGGCATTGAGGTCAACTTGATCAATTCCGGCGGTAACTACGAAGAAACCTCGCAGTGGTATCAGACTGGTGGTAGCGATACCGCCGACGTCGTGGTGCTCTCAGACGCCACCTGGTTCCCGAACTACCTCAACGATTCGCTGTTGCCGCTGGATGATGTACTGGAAGCAGCCGAAGTCGATACCGATACCTATGTGGAAGCCCTTTACGAGGACTACAACTACGAGGGTTCCCACTATGGTGTGCCCTACGCTCGCTCCACCCCGCTGTTCTACTACAACGCTGACCATTACGAAGAGGCCGGCATCGAGGAAGTTCCTGAGACCTGGGAGGAAGTCGCCGAGGTTTCCGAGAAGCTGATGGAAGCTGATGTCGCCGATTCCGCTTTCGTCTACCCGCCTCAGCCAGAGTACCCGGCGTGGACCATGGCTAACCTCGTGTGGGGTTATGGTGGCGCTTGGTCAGAGGAATGGGACTTCGAGATCATGTCCTCTGACGCTAACGTTGAGGCTCTCGAATTTGCTCAAGAATCAACCAGTGATTGGGCCTCGGTGGCATCGGGAGACCAGGCCGATGATTTCAGCGCCGGTGTGTCTAGCCAGATGATCCAATCCACTGGTTCCCTGGGTGGTGTCCTGGAGAGCGCTGACTTCGAAGTTGGCGTTGCCTTCCTCCCTTCGGGTCCGGAAGCAGAAGGTGAAACCCCCACCGGTGGTGCCGGCCTGATGATTTCGGCTTCGTCCACCCCGGAAGAGCAACTGGCAGCAGCTAAGTTCTTGGGCTTTGTCACCAACTCGGAGAATACCGCCGAATTTTCGGCCGGAACCGGTTACGTTCCGGTGCGCACCGATGCTGAGATGAGCGACGTCTATGATGAAACTCCCGAATTTGAGACGGCTGTTGACCAGCTTGAGCGCGCTCGCGTTCAGGACTATTCTCGCGTGTTCTTGCCCGGTGGCGACCTGGCTATCAGTGGCGCCTTGCAGGAGATTTTGACCAACGACGACGTCGATGTCCGCGACAGGCTCGAGAGCCTGCAGGAGGAGCTCGAGGGCCTGTACGAAACCGAGATCGCCGACGATATCGAGAACTGATCCGGACCGAGAGTCCGCGTTCTGCTTCACTATCCCACTCACCGGGGTCATCCTGGCCCATTCAGGATGGCCCCGGTATAGCCCTCAAGGAGCCACCTACTTATGGCATCAGTGACTTATGACCACGCCAGCCGGATCTACTCTGCCGGATCCCGTCCGGCCATCAATCAGCTCGACCTGGCCATCGACGATGGTGAATTTCTCGTCTTGGTGGGCCCCTCAGGGTGTGGCAAGTCAACTGCACTCCGGATGCTGGCCGGTTTGGAAGACGTTGACGAGGGGCGCATTCTCATCGGTGGCGAGGACGTCTCGCACCAAGACGCTAAGGCACGCGACATTGCCATGGTGTTTCAGAACTATGCTTTGTATCCTCACATGACCGTGGCCGATAATATGGCCTTCTCCCTGAAAATCAGCGGTGTGTCAAAGTCGCAGAGACGCGCGAAGGTCGAAAAAGCCGCCAGAATTTTGGACCTACTCCCCTATCTCGATCGCAAGCCCAAAGAGCTCTCTGGTGGTCAGCGTCAGCGCGTGGCTATGGGCCGGGCGATCGTGCGTGAGCCCAAAGTGTTCTTGATGGACGAGCCACTGTCGAACTTGGATGCCAAGCTACGCGTACAAACCCGTACTCAGATTGCTGCACTGACCCGTCAGCTGGCAACGACCACCGTATATGTCACCCACGACCAGGTCGAAGCCATGACCATGGGTGACCGTGTCTGCGTACTCAAGGAAGGGGTCCTGCAGCAAGTTGATACCCCACGTAACCTCTACGAGAATCCTGCCAACGTCTTTGTCGCGGGCTTCATCGGTTCCCCTGCGATGAACCTCGTGGCAGCCCGCCACGATGCTCAGTCCATCCAGCTTGGTGGCACCACCGTGCCCGTGGCTGCGGAGACGTTGAACAATGCCACCAGTGATTCCGTGACTGTTGGTTTCCGCCCGGAGGACCTGCATGTAGACCCCACCAACGGGCTGGAGATGATTGTCGAGCTGACCGAGCAGCTGGGCGCTGACGCCCACGTCTACGGTACGTTGGAGGGGATTCGAACCCACCAGCCCGTCGTAGTCCGCGTGCCGGGACGTCGTCCACCACAGCCCGGAGATCGTATTCGGGTCTCCCCAGACCCGGAACACCTGAAGATTTTCGATGCACAGACCGGTTTACGTATCAACGGACCTGTCCCGCCAGAGACTCCTCACGCCGAACTATCGGACGTGGAAGGTCTTGCAGACACCGAGTAACCAGACCGCCACAAAACCAACTACGCTCGATTAGTTGGTCGCCGCTTCTTGTAGCTCCACGATACCCGTCTGGCGTTGCCCTGAGGAGTCCTCCCAGACCACCTCGACCTCGTCGCCGACATTGCGAGACCGAATGACTGTCGAGATGTGATCTGAGCTATTGGCTACTATGCCATCAACCGAAATAAGTCGATCGCCGGCACGGAGACCGGCTTCTTCAGCAACCGATCCGGACAGCACGTCCTCAACCATCACCTGATGATCGGCACCACTGATGATAATGCCCAACGCACCGTCAGCTCCGATCGAAACAGTCTCAGACTCCTCACCAGCCAAGACCTGCTCCACCACAGACAACACCTGGGTAATGGGCACGGCGAAACCCTCGACCTCTTCACTGGTAGTCCCTTCTGAGACGGCCGTGGTCAGCCCAATCACCTGCCCATCTCCGTCCACAGACGGTCCGCCGGAATATCCGGGCACAACGTCCTGAGTCATCTGCATGACCCCGGAGATGCGGGAGGGATCACCGCCCTCACTGAACTCTGACGACGCCAGGATCGTGACATTCAGATCTGAGACCTCCCCCACAACAGAGGTCAAGAACCCCTGCCCACCCCCGTTGCCGACCGAAGCGGTTCGATCACCAATATCTGGGGTCTCAGTGTTAATGGAGGCCACCTGTAAGGCGGGAGCATCCACGATCTGCAACACCGCAACGTCATGCTCAGCATCTCGGCCCAGCACCGTGGCCGTATACGTTTCGCCCGTATCGGCTACAGTTACCGAAACCTGCGACGAGCCTTCCACCACGTGGTAGTTAGTCACCGCCAGCCCCTCTTCGCTGAGTACCAAACCGGTACCGGCCCCAAAGGCCGCCAGGTGAGTAGTCTCCACTAAAAGCACCCCCGGCGCTTCATCGAGACGTTGCCCTGAATCAATCTCAGTACTACCCCATCCCGTAGCACTACCCGGGACCGAAAAATCCACCGGAATCCCCTCATGGGCCAACTCCAGCTCGTCAGCCAGTTCCGTCGCAGTATGACCCTGCTGAGGCCCTGCATCATCCTCTGTCAGTGGCTGATTCCGGTGCTGAGTATTGACGGCGGTGTCGGCGGTCATTCCTTGGAACGTTTGGAACCCCACCAACAAGACCCCATAAGCCAACACCGCAGCCGCGATAAAGCCCAAGACAATGACGGTCCAATAGCCTGCACCGTGTGAAGAGGGCTGCGGTGACCGTGCTGGAGCGATCGACCGAGGCGGAACCTGTGGTAGCTGGGCGGTCGGTGTCGGATCGTACAAATGAGCGGGATCACCGTGAGGTGACCCCGCTTCGTTCCGGCGGTTCTGATCTGAAAAGTGCAGAGTTAGCTCCGTTACACTCACCGATTACTGCAATGCGGCGAGCGCCTGTTCGTAATCGGGCTCATAAGACATTTCCGATACCAATTGTACGTAGCTGACTTTACCTTCTTCATCGAGCACTATGACTGAACGGGCTAGCAGACCAGCCATAGGGGCATCCGCAATGGTGATCCCATAGTCCGTTCCGAAACGAGAACGGAATGCTGAGGCATTGGTAACCTGGTCGATTCCTTCAGCGGCGCAGAAGCGACTGTGCGCAAAGGGCAGGTCCATCGAGACGTTGAGTACCACGGTGCCATCTAAAGAAGTTGCCTCTTGATTGAAGCGACGGACCGAGGCTGCACACACTCCCGTATCCAGCGAGGGGAAGGTCGAGATGAGCAATTTCTTGCCAATAAAATCATCGCGTTTGATATCCGACAGATCGGTTCCGGCCAGCGTGAAATCGGGGGCGAGGTCTCCGATGGCGGGGAGCTCACCGCTGGTCTGAATGGGCTGGCCCTTCATATTGATTGTTGCCATACAATTAGCATATGGTCTGAAGCGTGGGACTAGCTAGCACTGCCCAACACAGCAATATCACCGACACTGCTCTAGTTCTCGAAGGCGGAGGAATGCGTGCCTCCTATACCGCTGGGCTGGTGGTCAGCCTGTTGGAGCAGAACATTCTTTTCGACTTTGTTGCTGGCATTTCGGCGGGCTCCACCCTGGCCGTCAACTACGTCGCACAGGACCCCCTGCGGACCCGTCGGAACTTTGTGGAATTCGCAGGTGATCCTCGGTTGGGTAGCTGGTGGACCTGGTTGCAGGGCCACGGTGTGCTGAATTCCAAATACATCTACGAAGATTCCTGCCGTTCTGAAGGCGTTCTACCCTTTGATTTTCAGGTCTACCGGGACAACCCCGCTCAAATTCAGCTGGGTGGTTTCAAAATGGCTACCGGCGAAACCGTATGGTGGGACAAAGAAGCCACCAGCACGGAGGCTGCGCTCATGCGACGGGTGAGAGCATCCTCGACCATCCCGATCTTAATGCCGAAGGTGAACGTCAATGGCGAGCTGTTCCTCGACGGTGCTTTCGGGATTGACGGTGGGGTGCCACTGTCGACGGCACTGGAGCACGGCTATGAGAAGCTACTCGTGGTTATGACCCGGGAAGAAAGCTACTGGAAAGACAAGCAACGCTTCGAGCCGGTGATTCGATCTTGGTTCCCACGTTATCCGGCTGTCATTGACGCCATGCTGACCCGGCACGAACGCTATAACGAAACCAAAGAAAAGCTCTTCGAATTGCGGGATCAAGGCAAAGCCTATCTGTTCATCCCCGAGGTCATGCCGGTTAGCAGTGGTACCCGAGATTTGCGCCTACTTCGTGAAACATACGAGCGTGGCTACCGACAGGCTCAGCGGGAGCTTCCCGCTATTCAGGAATTCCTCGACCTACGCTAGAGACTTGGTTCCCAGGCTAACGGTAATTTTCCGCTGGTTCGGGAAGTCCAAAGACTCGGTCAAAGAAGTAGGCATAGACCGGATTGTAAATCAGGAAAAATACCAACAGCACCGCTTCGAGAGCCAAGGCCTCCCAGATGGAGACGTTTAAGATCACGGCAACGGCGGGAATCAGGATACTCAGCAACCCTGTCTCGAATAGGACCGTGTGCAACGCGCGGACCCACCAGGGTCGATGCGTGATTCCGCTGAGACGCTCGAGGTTTTCAAAGATCCAGTTGAACACCAGGTTCCACGTCAACGCGACCGTAGAGGACACCACCCCGACCAGAAAACTGGATGAGGACGCGTGACCCAGCAAGAACAAAATCAGGGTCGTGAATCCGACGGCCAATCCCTCGAAAACCACCGCATAGCAGATTCGGCGCAACAGCGGCGAGGCAAAGACACGCCGCTTGACCCACGCCGGTTTGCCTCCGGGGCCGACGGGGACCCGTGGAATGTCTGAGCGTTGCGAGGCGGTCGTATCTTTTCTATCGGTTGGTGTGGTCACGATGTGCGAGGTTATCAAATAGTGTAGGCGGTCGTCTCTGCACGGTATGTTCTCGGGTCGTTGTTAGGCGTCAGTGGGGTACAAGCTATCGAGAAAGGACTTAAGCAGGGCCACGAATTCTTGCGGTTTTTCGGAATGCACCCAGTGGTTGGCGCCACGGACAGTGGACCTTCGCACCTTGGGAAATAGCTCCCGCATCACCACCGCACTGTCGTCGTCGATGTAGTTCGACTGCTCCCCTTTGATCCACAGCACCGGCCCTTCATAGCTTGCGGTGAGCTCTGGGAACCCTGCGATGGCGTCCAGATTCTGATACAGCATCTCCAAGTTGGGTTGCCATTGGTATCCGCGATCGGTTCGTCGCAGGTTTTGCATGAGAAATTGCCGAATCGAGTCTTCCGGGATAGGCTCGGCTAGTTGCTCTTCGACTTCGGAGCGCTCAGACACCGATTGCAAGTCAACCGATCGCAAGGACCCTAACAAATGATCAAAGGTCGAGTAGTTGCCGGTATCGGTAGGAGATATATCTTCAACAATCAGTGCTTTGAGGAGATCAGGGTGCCGGAGCGCAAGAGTCATGGCCACTTTGCCACCCAGAGAGTGACCCAGTAGCACGATCGGTTCCTCGCTACCGAAATCCGCCCGTAGCATCTCGGCGACCTCGTCAGCGATTTCTACGTAGTCGAAGTCGCGGGTCCAATCACTGCGCCCGTGATTGGGCAGGTCAATCAATAAGCTAGTTGCATCATCGGCCAGTGCTTTCGCCGGCGAGGTGAAATTTCGACCGCGTCCCATCAGTCCATGCATAAAGGCGATTCGACGCGGTCCGCCTTCGATTCGATGCGTGGCAATGTGCATATTTCCAACCTAGCGGATTCGATGCAGATGGAAGCGACCGAACGTCTCGCAAGGTCGCAATCGAGCGTGGCATCCGTGCATGTCAACGGCTGGTCCGACAACTGTTGTGACCTACTACGTCGTATTTTTATCCACCGGAAAAACTGTCCGCCAGATCGCGGATGAGACCTGGTGTCACGTGATTAAACGAATATCCTTAAAAGTGTCCTTGCGATCACAAGAACAACTGAAGGGATATAAACCATGGCAGAGAACCTACTCGACTTCACTGGTAAGACCGCCCTGATCACAGGTGGCGCAACCGGGATCGGTCGTGCAACTGCGCGAGTTTTCGGCCAGCAGGGTGCCAATGTCGTAGTGGCCGATGTAGCTTCCGAAGCCGAAGAAACAGTTGACCTGATTATTCAAGATGGTGGCACCGCAACATTTGTCGAAACCGACGTGACAGATTCCGATTCGGTGAAAAACGCAGTGGCAACCGCGGTCAACACCTACGGTGGACTGGACGTAGCTTTCAACAATGCTGGTGTTTCCGCTCCGGACGCTTCCGTCCCGGACATGGATGAAGAAGCCTTTGACAAGGTGAGCGCGGTCAACCTCAAAGGTGTCTTCTTAGCTTTGAAGCACGAGGTCGGGCACATGAAAGACAACGGTGGCGGAGCCATCGTCAACACCGCATCCATTGCCGGATTGATCGGAAATTACAACATGTCTCCCTATGTTGCCAGTAAGCACGGTGTCATTGGACTCACCAAGGCCACGGCCCTCGAATTCGCCGATCAAAACGTTCGCGTCAATGCGGTAGCTCCCGGACTTGTTGCCACTCCCATGACTCAAGAGTGGCTTGACGACCCGGAGACCCGAGACAAGGTTATTGGAGATACCCCCATCGGCCGTGCCGCGGAACCTGAAGAAATTGGTCAAGTAGCGCTCTATCTAGCATCGCCTCTAGCGAGCTTTGTCACTGGCACAGTTCTTCCAGTAGACGGTGGCCAGACGGCGCAGTAATTGTTCATCCCCTGAGCTAAGGTTGGTGCCCGCCGGCTCGGTGGGCACCAACCTTTTGTGTTAAACGTGAGCTTGCCAAGACCAGGCGTAATCCTATCCATATCAAGGGCATCTTGATGCCAGTCAGCGCGCCAGTACAGTCACACGACCTAAAAGATCCAGGAGCCATAGACATCTAGGACTCCAGATGTGTGGTGCCTTATTCCGTATCCGTGTTGCGGTCGGCCATGAGGCGCCAGTCGTCTCGAAGTATTCAGCACATCTCCATCACGAGCGCAACGACATTTCGAAACTTTCCCGCCCCACCGTCTCAGTAGTGTAGCGTTGGCGTCCTTCGAGGACGGAAAAACCATCACGTGCCCTGGCACCCGATGTCATACACCGTCCGAAAGAGTGACAGGATAACTACCCATTACTGGATGCACTGCTCAAATCATCGCCGCACAGTCTGACGCCCTCACCGTCAGCGCTATCTCGTTTCCCTGTTGTAGCGAACAGTTCACTGGCACGCTATTCGGGAACAGCGGTCACACCGCACTATGCCTCGCTCAAGAAACGAGGCCAGCTATGGCCGCATTCATTAACTTGCAATTCTGCGCAAAAGCTGTTTTAATGAATCACTCGTCTCGCTGGAAATCGCACCCAGGTCATGTTCCAGCACGCGACGCGCAAACATCGTGAACCTGACGATGTAGCATTCTCGCGCTCGATATATCACAACAGCGGGCGCACCACCGGTTTTAGACAAAACTCCCTACCGGTTCCATCCTTAGGCTGTGCCACCAGATATCCGTCCCGCTAACGTGCACGGATCTCACCTGCACGCGTGGAAACGACATTCCAGCCCCTGCTGTTGGCGTCCTTGAGACGAATTTGCCTCGCGCAAAACGCTACGACCCACTGAACGTTATTGAACTTTTGAAAGGATTATGATGAACGCAACGACCGCACAGTTAAATCAACTCTTGAGTTTGGCCACAGAACTGCAAGGTCACACCGTTACGAGCCTGGATGCAATTACCTGCCTTGATCTCACTCAGCGAGAGCTGAACGGTAATATGAAGAGCTCCGAGGCGTCGCTACACATCGCCACGTTGCAATCGCGACTGGCATTGGCCGCCTAGTCTGGAGTATCTTGCTTCTTTTTCTTGGCGGTAGCTTTGATAGCTTTCTTGGTTTCGCGGACCGCAGCCAGAGATTGTTCGTCATAAATGTCTGCCACCGAGCGCATTGCCTCCGGGTCTCCATATT
This sequence comes from Auritidibacter ignavus, assembly GCF_029853775.1. NCBI lineage: Bacteria > Bacillati > Actinomycetota > Actinomycetes > Micrococcales > Micrococcaceae > Auritidibacter > Auritidibacter ignavus. The sequence continues at coordinate 6,267 of NZ_CP122564.1, read as the reverse complement.
CTCCGGAGGCTTCGCGCCATCCGGATCCAGAGAATCCCAACTGTTTGCCTAAGAGTGCCAAGAATATTTTGGCTTTCTGGTCGCCGTAACCAGGGAGTTTCTTCAACCGCTTGAGCACCGTTGCCCCGTCGGGGTCTCCTTGGGTCCAGATGGCGGAGGCGTCACCTTCATATTCGTCGGCGATCACGCGACAGAACTTTTGCACCCGTGTTGCCATGGAACCAGGGAAACGATGGACCGCAGGTGACTGTTGGAAGACTTCCACCAGTTCGTCCGGGTCGTAACTAGCCAGGGCTTCGGCCTCCATGACGCCTGTTCGATCGGCAATTTTCTCTGGGCCAGCAAAAGCCAGTTCCATGGATACTTGCTGGTCGAGCAACATGCCAATCATCAGCGCGAGTGGGTTGGAACTCAGTAAACGATCCGCGGATTCATTCTGGCTCAGGTGCAGTTCAACGGTCTCAGACATAGTCTCATTCTGTCATGGTCTCCCTACTGAATTCATCGGTTGCTGTGGTGGCGAGTTAGCTAAGGCGCTGCTCAGGATACCGCGACAGGTTCACCGGAATGACAAGGCTGGTCCAAAACACCTAGCCAACGTGGACATCGACGTACCAGAATGGTGAGCAATTGAGATTGTTCTTGGGCCGTCGAGCCCCTAACCCACCCCAGAGAAAGCAGGTCCTCATGAGTGAGCAGTTAATGACATACAACCGTTTAGGACGAGCCGGTATTAAGGTCAGTGAGCTGTCTTTCGGTTCCTGGGTGACTTTCGGCTCCACGCTGGATACCGGCTTGGCGAAGGAATGCCTCCAGGTCGCCGCCGAAGCCGGGGTCAATTTCTTTGACAACGCGGAGGTGTACGCCAGTGGTGCCTCGGAAACGATCATGGGCCAGGCCATCTCGGAACTGGGCTGGGCTCGGCACGATTACCTCATTTCGACCAAGCTTTTTTGGGGCATCGAGGACAACATCAACTTGCGGAACACACTGAACCGCAAGTACCTCTTCCACGCAATTGAGGGCTCTTTAGAACGCTTGGGTTTGGACTTCGTCGACTTGGTGTTCTGTCATCGTCCGGATCCCGCTACCACGCTTGAAGAGACGGTCTGGGCCATGAGCGACATGGTGTCTTCCGGCAAAGCTCTCTATTGGGGCACATCTGAATGGTCAGCCGAAGAGATTCGTGGCGCCTTTGAGATCGCCGAGCGACACCACCTGCACAAGCCGTATATGGAACAGCCCCAGTACAACCTGCTGAACCGCGAGCGCGTCGAAACAGAGTACGCGCGGCTCTACGAAGGCTTCGCTCTCGGTCTTACTACGTGGAGCCCCTTGGCTGGAGGCATCCTCACCGGCAAATATAGCCAGGGAGCCCCTTCAGGTAGCCGGGGATCCAGTGCGGAACACAGCCACTTGGTTGCCACCGCCACAGCACCAGACGTTGCAGAGAAAGTAGCACGATTGGGATCTCTTGCGGAGGAACTCCAGGTCACTCCGGCGCAGCTTTCTCTGGCGTGGATCCTCCATAACCCGCGTGTTTCCACCGTGATTACCGGCGCCAGTTCGGTCGCGCAGGTGCAGGAAAACATGAAAGCACTCGAGGCTAAACAATGTCTCGATGCATCTCGTTACCAGCAACTGAACGAGATTTTCTCCTAATCAGCGTTGTGCCGTACGAAGCCACTGATGGTCACCAGGCCGTGGCCCCTTAGGGCACTCTGAGTTCTCGGAGCGGATCACGCCGAGAGGCGATCATCGCAGGAATCAGTGCAGCTAATAAGGATGTGATGATCGCTAAGATGCTCAAGGCCAGGAAAAAGCTCCAGTCCGGTAGTGGATCGCCTAGTAGCCATAGCGCTCCACCGCCTATCAGCGTGCCGAGCAAGGAACCGATCACCGACAGTTCGGTGAATTGACATAAGACGAGAGTCAGAATCGTCCACCGGGATGCTCCCAATGCGCGACGACGGCCGAAGTCCTTGCGACGCAACATCATTAGCCCCGATAGAATTACGGCCGTCAATAAGCCGGTTAATCCGAGAATGGCCAGAACTAAGAATCGTCCAAATTGTCCCAATTGTCCTTGCACAGCAGAACGAAGTTGTGCCATTTGCTGGCTGGTTTCGACCCTGATGAATTGTGGGTCGGTTACTTCCAAGACCGCAGGGATAGCGTCATTGAGTGCCCCAATATACCCCGGATCTTCAGCAACGACCGTCATCATGGATACGGCTTGGTGACGGCCTTCGTGGTCCTCTGCCGGTGCCGGTACGAGCACGCTCGAACCCAAGTGGCCAAGGTTCTCTGGTGGTATAAAACTTCCCATGAGGGAATAAACCCGTCCATCGGTCAGCTGTGCTCCCCCGATGGCTGCCTCGAGTCGCATTTGTTGCACCGCGTCCCGGGCGGCATAGCCCTCGAGCTGGCCATCAGAGCGTTGGTGATATTCGGGAATGCCGGGGATGCTCATGCCCCAGAACTGTCGAACCGCGACAGGACCCCCGCTCGGTGACAATGTGCTATATCCGTCTTGGACCGGGCCGAAAGCTGCGAACCACTCAACGCCTTCAACGCGTTGAATATTTTCCAACGACTTCGTCGTCAATCCCGCATCCGGTTCTGCGTAAATTGTCAAAGATTTGGTTCCGACATCATCGAGGGTAGACACCACAGACTTTTCTGCCCCGACGGTCCGGCCGGTGGTCAGCAGGACCGCAATCATCATTCCACAAACCATCAAGATTGTGACGATGGTGATCACCGGTTGGCTACGGTTCATCGCATCAGCTTCGCGGATGAGGGTCAGGATGCCCGGACCCGTCCGCTTACTTGTGAAAGATGTCACCGGTCAGTCTCCTTCTGAGAAGCTGAGATGTTGGTTGCACGCAGCTGCCAGCGCATGGTCATGGGTCACTATCACCACGGTCGCTCCCGAATCTGCCTGCTGTTGCAACGCCGAGAACACGACCTCCGCAGAGCTGGGATCAAGATTTCCCGTCGGTTCATCAGCTAAAACAATTTGGGGATCTCCCAGCAGGGCTCGGCACAGGGCAATGCGTTGAGCTTGTCCACCTGAAACTTGCCCAGGCTTATGATCTGCACGCAATTCAACACCAAACCGATCTAGTAATGTCATTGCCGCTTCACGATATCGACTTGGCCGTTGGCCGCGATAAACCGCCGCCTCAGTGACATTGGCCATAATTGTTCGCGAGTGGTCCAACGCTGCATCCTGAAACACGAAGCCATAGCAGTGCGCTCGAAGTCTCGCCCGGGACGCATCGGAGAGGTTATCTACCCGTTGATGAGCTAACTGAATGCTGCCAGCAGATGGTGTCAGCATCAGCCCTAATAAATAGAGGAGCGTGGATTTTCCACAACCTGATGGACCGGTGATGGCGGTGGTAGCAGCGGGTTCGAACTCGTACGACCAGTCCTCAAATAAGAGCGCAAAATTTTTGTACCCAAAACTCAGTGATTCGGTTGCCAGGCAAACGTCAGTCATCCTTGTTCACCCGGCAAACGCACCCTGATCCCTTCGTCAACCCCGTCGATGACCGACATGCCTCGCGCCGAGGCTTTGACCGTCACAGAGTGCTTGACACCACTCTCGTCCGTCACATACTGCTCACCAGAGGCATCTGTTGAAATGGCAGCGTCAGGAACGGTGACACCTTGTACTGGTTCAACGAGTTCGACGACCGTATCCAATAACGTTTCGCTCTGCGTCGACAGCGTCGCACATTGATCGCCGCACACCGGTTTGTCATCTGCTCCGCCAACGGCTAATTCAATGGTTTCAGCATCAGCTTGGTCATTTCGCTGACCGACAACTCCCTCCCACACCTGGTCCTCGTGACTAATTTTCACGGCAGTTCCTGTGGCGATCATCTCGGCCTGTTCAGATGTGACGCGTAACGCAAACCGAGGCGCAGTCGGCAACGCATTGATGATTTCTTCACCACCGTTCAGAGACGAACCAACGGTGAGACCATCACCCGCGATGCTCATGCGGGCGGGCAAGGTCGGGACGAAGACGATGTCACCTTGACCAACCACTCCGTTATCGTCAACTCCCAGGGCCTTCTGCCACGCCTTAATCCCGTCGACTGTTCCGGAACCGACTTCACCATCTGCTCTGCCGTGGTAGTAGCCCAACGCTCCGAGCATCACCTGGAGTTGCCGAACATCTTCACCTTTGTCTTTTTCTTTGATCTCCCGGTACATCGGCACGTCACCTTGAGCAATGCTCACCGCACGCCCATCCACCGTGTAGGCGCGAGCGCCGTTGCCGGCACTCTGATCCGGACTGATATCAATACTCGTGAGCGTGCCAACGGCTTGATTACGAGCTACAGGTTGAGCGCGCCATACGGCGGCGGTGTTCAGCCTGAGCTCATCGCCAACTTCACCAGAGCTTGTCTCCGTCAGAGTGTAGGCGCGTTCCTGAAGAACTTCTGATGGGGGTTGAAGAACCGTTTTCAGCCCCCATCCAACGCCAACACCTACGGCTAGCACCAGCACCGCGCCCAACGCCAGCTTCAACCAGGTCATGGGTGACCTTCGGGACGTCAGGGACTGAATATTATGGGATCCCACGTCAGAGAACCCTCCTGCTCACGTGTGACTTAGCCTTCAAATTTCGAGAACGGGCAGTCCTCGTAGCGAGAATAGTGCTCTTCACTCGACATATCGGGATTATCGGGATCAGCACGCGGGTCCCAGTCACTGGTACCACTGAGCACGCCTTCTTTAAAGACTTCGAAGCTCGGCGGTTCAGCCACGTTGTGACCGTGTTCCACCATGCACTCTGAGACTGCAACTGCAGTGTCATATTCATCACGCCACTGCTCGTCGCTCATTTCAGATAAAGGCACATTATCGTCACCAAATTGGTCAAAGCAGGCTTCACGATCGCGCTCTACTGCTTCTGCCTGGTCCTCGTGGTACCCATTCGGGAACTCAATGGATCCGTCGCGGACGTCAACCGTGACATCCCATCCACGGTCCTTCATGCAGTTCCCAACTCGCTCAATGTCCGTGATCTCTGCATGGTTATTTTGATTTGCATCAGGCGAAGGGTTTTTTTCGGCCCCATCGGAGCCATCCTCGTTAGTAGTCCCACAGCCGGACAATCCTGCAACCAGCAGGACAGTAGCAGTACCTTGGACACAGCGAGTCAATATTTTTCTAGTATTAAATAGACAGAACATCATAACCTATCCGTTATTTTTTGCAATCTCATGAGAGCTCTGGATTAGTGATCGCAAAAGATCCGGGCAGCTGTAAACCGTCCTCCAGCACCATTACTGACATTGCTAGAGGTGATGATCTTTTGTTTGGTGTAAAAAGTCGTCTTACGATACTTGGCCCCCCCCTTTGAAGGATTTTTCGTATCTCACATCGCCACGAAGTGCCGTGTGAACGATGGTGCGGTTACCGGTAGCCGTGGTCGCCGCCGTGCCACCTGTACAAGATTTTCCGCCAAGGTTCCGGCTTGCTGCCTCAGCCGGATGTATTCCAGAAAACATCAATCCAAAGATCATTAAAAATGTAAACGTCACCACGACAAAAGGTCGCTTAGAGGGGATGTATGACGAGTTCTTCTGCGATACTTTCACTGCGCTCATTGCGCGCTCCTTTGCACCAAGTCTCCCCAGACGAAGAGACATGAAAAGTATCACACACGAAGCTTGTAAGGTCAAGGAGAATTTTTTGTCTTCATTTTCCTGCATATTGTGTTTATTTTCGACATGCAGGTCGGGGCTCAAGTCTAAAACGAAAGCTGAAACACCCCGCGCACGATCGCGCTGATCCCGCCGAGTCCCGCCAGCGTCATGGCCATTCGTCGTGCTAAGAGAGCGGAAACATAGCGGGACAATAAAAGTGCGATCGCCAGCCCGCCCACTATTGCCACCACAAGAAAGACCACTAACACGGCTAACGAGACTCCGGCCTCTGGGGAATCCTCCACCGCCCCCGTCCACAGTTTCATCACCACCGACAGCGCTCCCATGGTCATAAAGATCGGTTGCAGGGTGGCGGCAAATGAGCGCTGGTCCCAACGTGAGATTCGAGCATAAATCACCATGACCGGGGCAGCGACCCCTGAGGTTGAATTAAATAATCCTCCAAGAGTTCCTGTCACGACCGTGGCGGTGCGCCCAGTGAACTCTGGTAGATCTCGCAAGGACACAGTGATCAGCAATGCTAGAACGATAATTGTCCCGAGCAGGATGGACAACCACGCGACGTACCTTATTC